>JAXMAK010000002.1:0-816114 GCA_046350435.1 Phycisphaerales bacterium | reverse complement strand
GCGTGTGATTTCAACGCCTCTTTCCTTCAACTCTTTGAGTTTTTCCTGCGGGAATTCATGGAATTCGGGCTTGAGTTTCGTGCGGCGTTCGCTGACGGTGTAGCCGAAACTTGGGCAGGTGTGCTCGGTTTCGAAGCCTCGCAGCAGGATGTTGTTTTTGATCTCAAGGGGCTGGCCCGGTGCGAGAGGGATGAGGTCGAAGGGCGTGCGTTGGCGTTCCAGTTCGACGTAGCCTTCCATCATGCGTTTGATCGCGCCGGCGATGCGCTCGTCGCACACGATCTTCGCCGTGCCCATGCCTTGGAAGCGGCGTTGACTGCAGAAGTACGCGAGCGCGCCGATGTGATCCATGTGACCATGCGTGATGGCGAGATGCTTGGCGGGCAGGATCGCGCGCGGGCAACTGCCAATGTCAAAGCCAAGGTCGAGTTCGGGGATATGGAGGCAGGTCGCCTCGCCCGCGACGGATTCGCCATAAATGCGGAAGGGCGGGCAATACAAAAACCCCAGGCTTTGCTCACGGGGCGGCGGTTTGGGCAACATACAGAGAACACTCCTCGCACGCGTGGCTGTCGCCATCGCGGGAAGCATCGATATTTTCAACTCGCGAACATCTCACGTTCACGCACCAGACACGCGCTGGTCAGTGATCGTAGCACACAAACCATCACTGTGGTCTTTTCCAGCCGCTCTCGGTGTCCTTGCTCAGGATCGCCGCGCTGCGCTCGATGCACCATCGGCAGATGACGCTGCCGGGAGTTGGCTCGATATCGACCTCGCCCTTCGCGCCGTTCTCACCTTCGACAACGCTTGCACGCACGGGGCTTTGCCAGTAATCGCCAGTCTTGTTGAGCAGACACATCGCACAACCAATATGTTGCGGCACGACGACTCCCGCGTTTTGAACAAGCACAGCTTTGCACGCCGCAGTCAGGCAGCGACCACAGATCAGGCTTCCTTTGTGGCCTTCGACCATCGGGTTGGCGCTGGTCCATGTGCAGCCGCAGAAGTCGCAGAGGAAGTCTTCTTCGGTCATGGATTCGGGATCGCAGCCGGGTCGGTGCACGTTGGAAGCGTACGGTGTTTCCACGACGCGGTACTGGCGCGAATAGGCATGACGGCATCATCGACACCAATCTCCTGGGTAAGTGCGGACGTTCTACTGACGGGTGGGGGCGGGTTCTTGGGGTCGTGGGTGGCGAGAGTGCTGCATGGGCGGGGAGTTTTGCCTGATCAGATTGCCATTCCTCGCAGATCGCAAGTCGATCTTTGCGATAGAAACACGTGCGAGGCCTTCGTCAAGTCGTTTCTTGAAACAAGTAGCAATCCTGTTGTGTTGCACTGTGCTGGTTTGTCCGGCGGACTCGCGATGCACAAAACGCGTGCAAGCGAGTTGTACGAAGTCAATCGATCGCTTGGCCACAATCTTCTGGATTCATTGGCGAAGTACGCGTCTATTTCGAAAGTGCCACCTGTTGTTGTGCTGGTTGGGCACATGACCAGTTATCCAGCAGATGCACCACAGCCCCTGCGCGAAGCATCGCTCGGAACAGGCCCGCTTGATCCCACGACGGAGCGTCTGGGCACGGCGAAACTTGAAGTGCTTGCGCACGCCAAGCAACTTCATGAAGCCGTCGGATTGCGATCAGTCATGGTGATCCCCACCAACTTATACGGCGAGGGTGATGCGCTGGATGATCCGGCTCGCTCGCACGCCGCCGGGGCGATGATGCATCGCTTGATGCAGGCGGTACAGAACCATGAGCCTGCGATTTCGCACTGGGGCACTGGCAAAGCCATTCGAGACTTTCTGCATGTTGAAGACGCCGCTAGGGGAGTGGTTGCGGCGGCGAATTTTGCCGGTCGTCCTGAAGCATTTAATCTGGGCAGCGGCGTTGAAACCACTCTTCGCGAACTGTCGGATGTCATCGCTAACGCGGCTGGATATTCAGGGCAAGTATCTTGGGACGCGACCAAGCCGGATGGCGTTCCCAAGCGGGTTCTTAGTATCGAAAAAACTACCGGAACAATCGGCTGGAAGCCGCAAGTATCGTTATTGCAGGGTGTTGCGCGAACGCTGGCGTGGTATCGTTCCAGTCGAGGCTGGACAATGTAAATTGCAAAAGCGCCTGGGCCAGATTTTGTTCTGAACCACAGCCGAACCGGCGTCCAAAGTCGCGCCGTCTACTATCCGATCCTTCTTTTTCGACCCTGCCTCGCCTTCGCGAAATGGGTCGTCGGCATGGTCGCGATGGTGGTCGCGCTGGGGATGTGCCGGATTGGTGGCTTTTTCCAACGCGATGCGTTGAGGAGTTGTGCGATGGCGGATTCTTCCCTCAGTGGCGGCGTCAAGATCGATCCCAAGCAGACGATTGTTGTGACCGGCGGTGGCGGGTTCATTGGTGGTCACTTGATCAACTTCTTCCGCTCGATGGGCGTGCGCAAGATTCGCGCCGTGGATATCAAGCCGCTGGATGAGTGGTATCAGGTCCATCGTGACGTCGAAAACCACGCTGGTCCTCTGAAGGGCGACTGCCGCGATTACAAGGTGTGCCGCAAGGTTTGCACGGGTGCTGACGAGGTGTACCAACTCGCTGCGGATATGGGTGGCATGGGCTTCATCGAAAACAATAAAGCCCTGTGCATGCTCAGCGTGCTCACCAATACGCACATGCTGCTCGCTTCGCAGGAAGCTGGTGTGAGGCGATTCTTCTACGCGAGTTCTGCGTGCGTGTACAACGCCGACAAGCAGAAGGATCCGAATATCACGGCTCTCAAGGAAGCGGATGCGTATCCCGGTTTGCCTGAAGACGGCTACGGCTGGGAGAAACTCTTCAGTGAACGCATGTGCCGCCACTTCCGGGAAGACTTTGGCATGCACACGCGCGTTGCACGCTTCCACAATGTGTATGGTCCCAACGGCACGTGGGAAGGTGGACGCGAGAAGGCTCCGGCCGCTATCTGCCGCAAAGTGATCGCGGCGAAGGTCTCGGGCAAACACGAAATCGAAATCTGGGGCGACGGCACGCAGACTCGTTCGTTCATGTACGTCGACGACTGCGTTCGCGGCATCAACATGATCACCCACAGCCAGATTCTGGAACCCATCAACCTGGGCAGCAGCGAACTGGTGAGCATCAATCAGTTAGTGTCGATCGCGGAGAACATCGCGGGCATCAAACTCGAGCGCAAGTACAAGCTCGACGCGCCCAAGGGCGTTGCGGGACGCAACAGCGACAATACCAAGATTCAGGAGTATCTTGGTTGGGAACCCAGCACGCGTCTACGCGATGGCATGGAACGCACGTACCGCTGGATCGAAGGCGAATTCAACGCCAAGTACACTTCCAAGACAGCCCACAAGAGCAGCATTAGCACCTTCACAAAGGGCAGCCACCCCATCCCGGGCGACGGCTTCAATCCCGAATCCAAGAACATGGATACTTGGAAACAGGGCATTCCGGCGGGATATGGCAAAGCCATCAAGCCCGCGAAGAAGGCGAAAGCCGCGAGCAAGAAAACTGCAAAGAAGGCAAAGCGGTAATGCTCGATGAGTGCGCGGTGTCGTGATGTTTTGATTTTCTGCTGATTTGATCGTTGAAGTTTTTGCGTGCCTAAGCCCACCTTCCTCATCATCTCCCAGGTCTACGTTCCCGATCCCGCGTCGGTCGGGCAACATATTGCCGACGCTGCAGCGGCTATCGCTGACAAGGGTTATCGCGTGGTGGTGTACGCCTCGGCTCGCGGCTATGACGATCCGAGCAAGAAGTATCCGTCGCGAGAAATGCTCAAGGGCGTGGATGTGCGCCGTTTGCCCCTGAGTAGTTTTGGCAAGTCATCGATTGCTGTTCGACTGCTCGCGCAAACGATTTTTCTTGCACAAGCCTTCATTCGCGGCTTGTTCACGCGCAACTTGGTGGGTCTGATGGTCAGTACAAGCCCGCCCTTTTGCGGATATGCCGGCGCGTGGATTTCGAAGATCCGGGGCGTGCCCGTCAAGTACTGGCTGATGGACTTGAACCCGGACCAGATGATTGCGATGAAGAAGATCACGCCGACGAGCCTTCAGGCTCGCGTCTTTGACTTCTTCAATCGTGCGATTCTTCGGCAAGCGAGCGACATCGTTGTCATGGATCGCTTCATGCTGGATCGCATCGAGAAAAAGGGCGTGCCAGTACGTCAAAAGACTGTCGCCGCGCCTCCTTGGCCTCACGATGATGACTTGATCAGGATTGAGCACAAGGACAATCCGTTCCGCGCCAAGCACAATCTTGGCGTGACCAATTCTGCTCCCGAAGGCAAGTTTGTCGTCATGTACTCGGGCAATCACAGCCCGGCGAACCCGTTGAGGACTCTGCTCGATGCAGCTGAGCGTTTGCAAGACGAACCTCGAATGGTGTTCTATTGCATCGGTGGTGGGGGGGGTAAGAAAGAAGTTGACGAGCGCATTGCGAAGGGCGCGAAGAACATTGTCAGCCTGCCTTATCAACCTTTTAGCGAGATCAAGTACTCGCTGTCCGCCGCGGATGTGCATGTGGTGAGCATTGGTGATGACGTCGTGGGCATCGTGCATCCCTGCAAGGTGTACGGCGCGATGGCGGTGTCACGCCCTGTCCTGACGTTTGGCCCAAAGCCAAGCCATGTCAGCGACTTGGTCGAACAACACAAGATCGGCTGGCATATTCCCCATGGAGACGTTGACGCTGCAGAAAAGGCGTTGCGAGCCATGCTCACGACACCCGAGGAACAACTTCGAGCGATGGGAGAACGTGCGGCGAGCGTCGTTGCAACGAGCCTGTCCAAGAAAGCCCTGTGCGGCGAGTTTACCGACATTATGTTGAAAGGGCTTCCGGAAACCACAAGGGCGTAAGGGTTTACGCTTCAATATTGGTCGTCAGCCGATACATCACCTACGCATGACACTCGCCGCGGCCATCTTCCGTTCCCCTCAGGGCCCTTCATCGCCCGAGACTGGGGCTACGCGCCTGCCGAGCAACATCACGGTCATCATTCCAACGTACAACGAAGAAGCGAACATTCGATACGCACTGGAAAGCGTTCGCGATTGGGCTGATGCCGTTTTCGTTGTTGATAGCGAGAGCACAGACAAGACTCAGGAAATCGCGGCTCAGCATGGGGCGCAGGTTGTCGTGCAGTCGTGGCTTGGATATGCGCGTCAGAAAAATTGGGCGCTCGCCAATCTGCCGATCAAGACCGATTGGGTCTTCATTCTCGATGCTGATGAAGCCATCACCGACACGTTGCGCGACGAGTTGCTGATGATTTCGCGAGGCAACGCTTCGCAGCAACAGTTCGCAGGCTACTACGTGAATCGCCTGACCTACTTCTTGGGCAAGCCGATCCGCCACTGCGGGTACTTTCCTAGTTATAACCTGCGATTCTTTAAGCAAGGAAAAGCACGCTACGAAGAACGTGAAGTGCATGAGCACATGATCGTCGAGGGGCAGACGAGCCGGCTTCGACATCTCATGCTGCATGAAGACCGCCGAGGTCTTGAACACCTGATCGCCAAGCACAATCGCTACAGCACGCTCGAAGCACGCGAACTGACGCGCGAACGAGTTCTTCGCAAGGGCGAAGATGCCGGCCCGCTCGAGCGGGGCATCGCGACACGCCGCTGGCTGAAGAGAAACGTCCTTCCGCGCCTTCCCTTCACGGCCCTGTGGCGATTCCTCTACATGTACATCGTGAAGGCGGGTATCTTGGACGGCGCGACGGGCTTTCGCTTTTGTCTGTTTCTCGCGGCGTATGACCTTTTCATCTCGCTGAAGATGACCGAGATTCGCGCAGCGGGTCTCGACGAGAATGCGATCGTTCCGCCCAAGCAGGCGGTGCAACCTAAACCGGTGCAAGGACTCGCGGTCGCGGAAGGTGCAGCGGGAACTGTGCCGCTCAATCAATACGCTGCGGTCAAGACTGTGCTGACGGAAACGTCGAGTATCGCACCTGCGACAAGCGAGTCTGTTGTCGCGACGCCTCGCGTTCAGTCTGTGGCGTCTCTCGCACAACCGGCTTCTCCGTCGTCTGAAGTGCCAGTTCCAGATGGGTCGCATCCGGACTCAGAACGCCTGCGTGGCGAACTCAATCCCACACAGATGCCGCCAGGCGACTTCCCGCCTGTTGGTAGCGTCAAAGTCTCGATCCTTGTACCCGTCAAGAACGAGCAGCGCAACATCGTTGAGTGCTTGCGTCGTTGTCAATGGGCAACCGAACTGGTTGTCGTTGACAGTGCGTCCACGGACCAAACTATCGCTCTCTCCCAGGCGATGGGTGCGGATGTGTATCAGTTCAAGTACAACCGCTCAACTGGCTGGCCTAAGAAGAAGAACTGGGCGCTGGAAATGGTGCCTTGGAAGAACGAGTGGGTCATGATTCTCGACGCAGACGAATACATGACACCCGAACTCGCTCAGGAAATCAAGCGAGTCGTTGAAGGCACTTGGAAACCTCAGGGCAAGTTCGCGCAAGCGGGCTGCGGCGATGGCTACTGGGTCAACCGCCGATTCATGTTCTTCGGGAAGTGGATCAAGGGCTGTGGCTATTACCCGAGTTGGAACGTGCGTCTGCTCAAGCACAAACTGGGCCGATACGAACGCATCGGCACGCTGGGCGACACAGGCAGCGGCGACAACGAAGTCCACGAACACATCGTGCTGAGCACTGGCTCTGCGGGCTATCTGTCCAACGAATTCCTGCACTACGCCTATCCTGATCTCTCGGCGTGGATCGAGAAGCACAATCGCTACACGACGTGGGAAGCGCACGCGATGGAGGCCAAGGACGAAGGCGCTGTGCGAGCGAGGTTCTTTGGCGAGCCGATTGAACGCCGCCGCTGGCTCAAGGCATTTGCGAGAAAATTGCCGTTCCGCCCGACGCTGCGGTTCTGCTATTCGTTCTTCATCCAGAAGGGCTTCCTCGACGGCTATCCGGGCTTGGTCATGTGCCGGCTGCTCGCGTGGTATGAGTTTGTGAGCATCGCGAAGTATCGGGAGATGTTGGCGCTGCGCAGTGATGAGGCGCGAAGGAATGCGGCGAATACGAGTGGAAGGCCGAGTTAGTGCATGCGATTATGGAGCCGACGACGCAAGCCGTCGGAACGAACGATGTCGCATCGCTCGTTTGAACTGCGATCAATCCTTTATCAACACGCTCTCGTCCCGATGGCTTGCACCACCGGCTCCGAATCACGCTACGAAATACTCAACGTCGGCCTCTTCTCCTTCATCCCGCTCAACGCAATCTGCCCCTCAAGATTCGTCAGCATCTGCTCAAGCGATGCAACCAGTCTCTTGCCCGGCGCATCGCTTGATTCAAAGTTCGCCGTCGGATTGCCGGTGTCGCTATTCGCTCGCAGCGCCATCGTGATCGGGATCGCTCCCAAGAACGGCACGTTCAACCGCTGGGCCATCTGCTCCGCGCCGCCTCGGCCGAAGATGTCGTAGTGCTTGCCGTCGTCAGCGACAAAGCCGCTCATGTTTTCGACGACGCCCAGCACGGGAATGCCTAGTTGCTGGAACATTTTCGCCGCGCGCACGGCGTCATCTTGTGCGACTTTCTGTGGCGTGCAGACGACGACTGCGCCGGTGAGTTTGAGAGTTTGCGCGAGCGTCAGCGAGACATCGCCCGTGCCTGGCGGCAGGTCGATGATCAGGAAGTCCAGTTCACCCCATTCTGTTTGTTCCGTGAGTTGCTTGAATGCGCCGTGTGCCATCGGGCCTCGCCAGATCAGCGGCTTGTCTGCGTCGACGAGTTTGCCGATGGTCATTGCCTTGATGCCGTGTGTCAGGAAGGGCTGAAGCATGCCTTGGTGAACCATCGCTTCCATGCTCGCGAGGTTGAGCATGGTGGGCACGGAGGGACCGTAGATATCGCCATCGAGCAGACCGACGCTGTAGCCACGCCTTGCGAGGCCCACGGCGATGTTGAGCGCGATCGTGCTCTTGCCAACACCGCCCTTGCCCGCGCCGACAGCGATGATGTGGCGCACATTTGGAAGCGGATTGGAATTTTGCTGAGGCGTGGGTTGCTGACGAAGGCCGCCGATGGGCGTGTGTCCACCGCCGCCCCCCCCGCTGCTAGACGGGTTGCTCGTTGTGGGAGTGGGCGGAGTGTTTGGTTTGCTGGGCGAGTTTGACGCACCGCCGTTCCAGGTCGCGCTGCTCCAGCCGGCACCGACTTGATGCACGACTTTGCCGCCGTGGTCGACGAATTCGACGACGAAACTATCGAGTTGCGTTCCTTCTTTCGCGGCCAGTTGTGATACCGCGTTCCAGCATCGCTTGGCGACGGCTTCAAGATCGCTCTTGCTCGCAGCGCCGACCGCTTCGAGTTTGATGCTTGCGTACGTATCGCACACGCTTGTCCACAGCAACGCACCCGACGCGACCACGCTCTCGCCTGCGACACCGGCGACGCTGCTCAACGCCGCGCGAACATTGTCCTTTGTAAGTCCCATGCGCAACGGTACGGGCCAATCTGTAGCACGGCCTTGAAGGCAGCCGGAATGGCTTCATAGTCCGCATATCCATCACGCATGCCGAAATTCATCGTTTGCAACTGCAATACGCGACTCTGAGCGTCGTTGTACCACAGTCTGGCGATCGCAATCCACCACGAGGAAGGTGACTCGCCAGGCTCGACTTTCGCCGCACGCTACACGTGGGTCGTGCGCGGTTGAAAGCCGATAGAAAGATTGAGCCAGCAACATGGAGCCCGACCGTTAGGGAGGGCACTGCACAGATCATCAAGTAGAAAACAAACGTCAGTGAGGACGACAGCAAGGCGCTCCTGACGCGGACGAAACAAACCATAAGTAAGGCCACAAGTAAAGCCAAAACATAAGGAAGTTCACATGCGTTCCACAATTCTCACTCTCTCATTGATCGCAGGCACCGCTCTCGGCGCAGTTGCGACGCCAGTGCTCGCACAGGACAAAGACCCGCTCGCAGGTCCAAAGGTCAAGGACAATTCTGTGCCCGGTCAGCAGCGCCAGTTTGGCGGCTCGGTCGCTCGCCAAAAGGGCGAAGCACGCCCGCTCCCGCCCGGCGCGTTCATGCGTGCTCTTGCATCACTCGAATCAAGCGATGCTCCTGCCAATGTCGCGTTGACCGAAGAACAGCGCACGAAGATTGCACAGATTCGAAGCGAATTTGAAGCAAAAATCAAGGCGTACAAAGATCAGCACGCAGACGAGATTCAGAAAGTCCGCGATGCGCTTCCGGCTCCGGAACAACGTCGCATCGATGATTTTCTTCGCGGTCCGCGCGGCGGCGAAAGTCAGGGCAAGGGCGAACGTGGTCCCAAGGGTCGTCCAGAAGGCGACCAGCCCCCGCCACCACCCCCACACGAGGGCGACATGATGAATGACGACGCCAAGCCCTCGGCGGAAGTCGAAGCCGCCCGTGCGAAGGCTCGCGAACTGCTCGAAGGCGCGCCCAAGCCAGCGGATGCACAGCAGCAGGTCATGGCGATCTTGACCGAGGCGCAGAAATCGCACGTGAAGGCAGAACTCGACAAGCTTGAGAAGGAACGCTCAGAACGCCGCGAAGGCAAGGGCGGTCCGGAAGGTCGAGGAGGCCCAGAGGGCGAGCGTCCGGGCGCGGCGATCATGGAAAAACTGACTCAAGAAGAGCGTGACTCGCTCAAGAACATGAAGCCCGAAGAACGCCGCGAATTCCTGCGGAAGAAGGCTCAGGAATTGGGCATCACGCCGGGCAAGGGCAAGGGCGGGAAGCAACCTAAGTAACTTGTTTTACTGAGAGTTGCGCGACTGATCATTTTTCGGCATGATGTGCAATACGCCCTTTTCCTGAGCGTTGTGCCGAGTACGAATTGACATCAAGACCCCGATAGCGCGAAGGTCGTCGGCATCCTGCCCGGCCTTCCGCTTTTTTTGAATGAACTCGAATCGCGGGCAGAAATAATGTGTTCAAAGGGCTGTGAACTGAGCGCATCGATTCTGTTGCGCTGTTTGCAAAGTGTTCGCAACTTCACACCCAGAATCGGTCACGTTGCGCACGCACCTTGCGCGTCATCGCAACGCACTCAAATAAATATGTACTGATATTTGGGGGTTTAGGCAACTTTGCAACCGATGCGGGAGAATGTAAATGTGATCTCTCTCTCCTCCAGCGGGGCGCCGTCGAATAGATGGCGCCCTGCTTGATTTGATTGAGCGTTGATTCGCTTGATGAGCCGATGGCGCAAGCCGTTGGCAAGCTCGTTGTCGCAGGGTCATTGCACCTTTACAACGCGAAGAGTGTGTGCTCAAGAACACGTCTCTGTCCCGATGGCTTGCGCCATCGGCTCCATCGGTTTTAGTGTGCAAGAATCACTCCTTGCCTCACTCCTCGACCATTCTCGTGACAGGTGCCGCCGGGTTTATTGGGTCTCATGTCGCGCAGGCGCTGCTTGAGCGGGGCGTGCGCGTGGTGGGTGTGGACAACTTTGATTCGTACTACGCCAAGCCGATCAAACTCCGCAACCTTCGCGAGGCGGGTTTGCCCGACGCGGATATGTGCGATGTTGATATCACAAACGCGGCGGCGCTCGCAAGTGTCTTTGATCGCTTCAAACCTGACGGCGTCATTCACCTTGCAGCCAAAGCGGGCGTGCGCCCGAGCATCGCTGATCCCGCGGGATACATGCACACGAACGTTGTGGGCACGACGCTGATTCTTCAGAACGCGACGCGTGTTGGTTGCTCGCGTGTGGTGATGGCGTCGTCCAGCAGCGTGTACGGGAACGCGAAGCAATCGCCCTTTCACGAAGAACTTGATGTCAGCAACCCAATCAGTCCGTACGCCGCGAGCAAGCGTGCGTGCGAATTGGTTGCGTTCACGCATCATCATCTGACGCAGTTACCGATCGCATCGCTGCGTTTTTTCACAGTGTTTGGGCCTCGCCAGCGTCCTGACCTTGCAATCGGCATGTTCCTGAAACGCATTTCGCAGGGTGAACCCATCCAGATGTTTGGAGACGGCTCTACGGCTCGTGATTACACATTCATCGACGACATCGTGCAAGGCGTGCTTGCGTCGTACGACGCGATTCCAAAGCACGGCGTTCGCACGTGGAATCTCGGCAACAACAAGCCCGTCACGTTGCGGGAGATGATCAGCACCATCGAGCGCGTTGTCGGCAAGCAGGCGAAGATTGAACAGAAACCGATGCAGCCGGGCGATGTTGAACGAACATGTGCGGATATCACTCGTTCGCAGCAGGAACTTTCGTATCAGCCGCACACTTCGTTTGCTGACGGCGTGGCGAAGCACTGGGAGTGGATGCGAAAGTTGTAGATTGCCTTTCCAGCGCAGAGACACAGAGATCAAGAGGCAAACGAGGTCGTGAGAAGGTGATGAGTTGCTGTAACTCTCACGCTTTCACCATTCCCAAATCCTTCAACTTCCTCATATTTCTCTTGATCTCTGTGTCTCTGTGCTGAAAAGTGCATCACCAGTTAGCGCCGACTCTTTTCTGTCAACTTCCCCATCCGCCACCTGAGGTGTACAAATCCCGCCGCGCCTGCGGTTGAAATGATCAGCGACGAAAGCTGTACCCACAGGTGCGCGTCGAGTCCCTTCTTTTTCAGTAACTCGTACATCGTCGTCACGGCGATCGGCGCGAGCAGGCCTCGGATGCCGTTGAGTGTGACGTGCGTCGCCATGTATCTGCTGGTTTCGCTTGGTCTTGCAAAGTCCACGTGGCCAATGTTCCACGCGAGGCTGCCGCCGCCGTAGCCGACGCCCATGAGCGCGGCTCCCGCGAAGTACCACAGCGTGGAATCGATCCAAGCCCCGAGGCAATAGCAGATGCCCGCCGCGACGAAGACCCAGCTGTGGATGCTGCGGAACTTCACCACGTGTCCGCTATCCAGCAATCGTCGCCAGAACGGAATCGCGAGCAGCGTGAACACGCTGGGCACGGTGCTTGTCACCAGCACGCTTTGCAAGTGTCCGAAGTTGAACTCTTCCTTCAGCGAAATCACGAGTGTGGGAGTGATCGTGAGGTTTCCGAACCCCAGCACGAACATCCACAACATGAACTGGGCGTACCACGGGTCCTGCCGAAGCACGCGGAACATCACCAGAGGCCCGTGCCAGGGCTTCATGGTCTTGGTCGACGTGCCCGTTCCTGCGTCGCTTGCTTCAAGTTCTTCGCGCACGATGCGAGCCTCGTGCCTCATCTTCATGCGCGTCGCGAGAATCGCACCGCACGCACCGAACAGTGCGGCGATCGGCAAAAACACGCGATAAGCACCGGGATTGGAATCCAGTGTCGCGGCGAGCGCTGGCCCGATGGTCGCGACGCACAGCACCTGCACCGATGACAAAATGCCCACGACCCGTGTGCGAACGCTGGGCGGATAGTTTTCGCGCCACAGGGTTGGCCGCAGCGTGACAAAGCCGCTCCAGCACACTCGCGACGCGAGCACGAGGCCCACGAGCACGAGCAACGCGCCCAAACCACTGCGGGGCACGAGTGCGATCACGCCAACGCCCAGCACCATGAACGACAGCATGACGGACAGCAGCTTTGCCTTAGGTCTGCCATGGCTCACGCTACTCCAGAAGAAACTCAGAATGTTCGCGAGTTCCCCCATCGCGCCGAGCAGTCCCACGATCACGTTGAGTTGCGACTCGGGCACGCTCGATGCAAAGGACTGCTTCGCAAAGACCGCGATGACGCCGCCCTCGATCGTCGCCATCGTGATCATGACCAGGCACGTCACGAAAAACTCGATCGCGAAAGCGCGACGCACCATGCCAACATCAGTTCCGCACAGGTATGCCACAAACGCGTCAACCAGCGACGCGACCGGATCAAGAAATCGAGCCACAATGCCGCCCACCTTGGCGAATACTCCTGCGACGCGCGGCGTGCCGCGCGTCAAAATGCGTCGGTGATAGTAGGTGGCTCTGCTGAAACGTTGTCTGCGATTGCGTGCACATGCACAATGGGAAGAAACACGCACCATGTGTCGGTGTCGCGAAGTCTTGCAGATTTCGAACGAGTGTTTTCACTCAATGCTGTTGCAATCGTTCTCGCGAAGTTCGATTTCTCCGGCACAGAAATTCATGGATAACGATCCACGCAATCCGATCACAGTCAACCGACAGAAACAGCACGGGCGGCGATGTTCGATATTCTCGGTCCTGTTGTCTTTGCGCTGATTCCGGAAACTCGCACATATTCGCTCCATCTTCACACAGGTATTACCCAGCACTCAACTCCTGAATTGGCGCAAGGCATTGTGGAAAGCGGACGTAGAGAGTTGCCGACAGTGACACCGGCAATTGGCATTCTCTACAGAGCGGTGCAACCATACCGCCTCACAAGAACGCGATGCACGCTTCTTGTGCAACAGATATGCTGCGTGACACGGATGGTCAGTAGTGCATCAAACAGTTGAACAGAGAACTGTGGGGTTGGATAGCCGTAGGATGTTTTCAAGCACGCGAAGCGGGGACCGCTTCACTCAAGAAGGACACGAGCGTTTCGTTGGATCATTGCACGCTCAACACCATGAACACCACCGCCAAAAACCCACAGCCCACTCGTCCGCAGGTCTCCACCGACAACACCGACGCGCAGCCCTATGTGCTTGGCACCGGGAATGACGAAACGTTCCGCTTGGGCTTGCAGCATCGCCTGTGGTCTGCTGCCGCGCACACGCTGTGGGAAAAGGCCCGCATCCAGCCCGGCATGACTGTGATGGACGTGGGCTGCGGTCCTGGACACGCCGCGCTCGATCTTTCGCAGATCGTGGGCCCGGCGGGTCGCGTGATCGCGATTGACGAGTCAGCCGCGTTCCTGAAGCAACTGCACGATCTATCTGTCGCTCGCAAACTCACGAACATCGAGCGAGTGCTTGGTGACGTGCAGAATCTTGGCGAGTGCATCGAAGACGGGCACGGCACGATCGACGCCGCGTACGCGCGTTGGGTGTTCTGCTTCCTGCCGGAGCCAGAAGCCGTGATCGAGGGCCTTCGTCCGCTCATCAAGACTGGCGGCCGGATCGCGATTCAGGATTACTTCAACTATGAACGCAGCATGACGCTCGCGCCACGTCGCGAAGCGTTCACGAAAGTCGTTCAGGCGACCGCCGCGAGTTGGCGCAGCCGGGGCGGCGATACCGACGTCATGGCCAAACTGCCCGCGATGCTCGAGCAGAACGGCTTCAAAGTCGAGTACATCAATGTCATCCAGCGCATGGCTCGCCCGGGCGAACAACTCTGGCACTGGCCTCAGTCGTTCTTTGAGGTCTTCATGCCCAAGCTCGTGCAGGCCGGATTCATCGAAGAATCCGACCGAATTGCGGCGTTGGCGGCATGGAAGGAAGCCAGCAACAACCCGTCGGCATTCGTGCTGATGCCGCCTGTGTTTGAATTGATCGCTGTGAAGGTGTGAGGCGTTGGTTGATCGCTTTCAGCACAGAGACACAGAGATCAAGAGGAAAATGAGGTAATATGAAGACTGAAACGGCTGTCCGTTTCAGTTTTTTTACAATCGGCTTTATTCATCGTCACCCTCTTCTTCCTCTTGATCTCTGTGTCTCTGTGTTGAAAAGAGATGCACCAAAACCTTCAGCAACTCACCCGTGTACCGTTCCGCGTGGACACCTGGGAATACAAACCCGCCAAGGATGCAGCCCTGCCGCCGCTGCAGCGGCTTCGCAGCGAGGTGCGCGAGCCGGGGCTGACGTCGCACGTCATCAGCACGGTGTCGTGGACCGTGCTCCGGAGTTACTTTCGCCTCTACAACCGCCTTGAGGTGATCGGTGCGGAGCATGTTCCGTCGCAGCCGCCCTTTGTGTTGGTTGCGAATCATGCGAGCCATCTGGACGCACTGGTGTTGGGGGCGTGTGTGCCTCGCGCATTGCGGAATGTGGTGTATCCAATCGCTGCGGGCGATGTGTTCTTTGAATCGTCGGCGCGAATGGTGCTTGCCGCGACCACGATCAATGCGCTTCCGATCTGGCGCAAGCGCGTGGGTGGTCATGCGCTGGACGATCTCAAGAATCGCCTGCACAGCGGCGAGTGTGCGTTCATTCTGTTCCCGGAAGGCGCTCGCACTCGCGACGGCAACGCGATGCGTTGGAAACCAGGCATCGGCATGATGGTGGCTGGCACCAAGATTCCGATTGTGCCGTGTCGAATCGATGGCTGCTTCCAGGCACTACGTCCTGAAACGAAGTTCCCACGCCCGGCGAAGATCCGTGTCACCATGACGCCTCCCATGACCTTTGAAAACGAGCCAAATGAACGTGCGGGCTGGGAAAACGTTGCGGCGGCTTTGAAGCAGCGCGTCGTGGGCTGATAGGCGCACAATTCCAATAACCCCGTCAAACTGGAAAAGCGTTTCCGGGCGCACTGTCACAGTCGTTGCCGTGCGCAGCACCTCGCCCCCAACGTGGCTCTGTTTGCTTGCAACCACCGCGTCTTGGTGTACGTTGTGTGCACGAGACATTCGACCACACGCCTCGGCGTGTTTCGGGTGAATCCAGTTGGACAAACAAAGACACGGAGAAGACACATGAAGACTCGCATGATCGCAGCGGCGATCGCTCTCGCCGCCATCAGTGGCAGTGCGCTCGCACAGGCCACCATCACTTTGCACAGCAACCAACTCCCCAGCGAACAGGGCTGGACATATCAGGCACAGGGCCTGCACGCGGGCACCGCAGAAGTTTCCGCCTTCACGCCAGGTTCAAGCGCACTCGCTATGAACACCATGGGTGCAGGCATGAACCTCACCAGTTCGTACCTTGGTGCACGCAACTTCATCAACGAATCCCTCTTCACGCCTTCGAGCATCGTCACGATTGATCTTCGAGCCCGAGTGCTCTCCAGCGAAGTGTCGCTGTATCACTATGGCTTTGGCGTCAGCGTGCAGGGCGGCGGTCGCTGGATGGGCTTTGGTCTCTCCACCACGACGCTCACGTACACGGACCTACTCAACCAGCCCGCAACCTTTGATCCCACGCAGTGGCACGATTACCGCATGGTCGGCAACTGGGCGACGGGCACCTTCCAGATGTTCGTCGACAACAACCTCGTGCGTACAGCAAACATGGATTGGCAGAATATGGCCGCGAACGCATTCATCGGCGACTCAACCGGCACGGCGAATGCCAACGTTCAAGTCGAACACCTCAACGTGACTGTGCCCAGTCCTGCTGGCGCAAGCGTGCTCGCGGGCGGCGGTTTGCTCGCGATGCGTCGTCGCCGCAAGTAAATCGAGCACTTCACAATATTAAATATACGGGGAACGAAAGAGGGAAGTGTCGCGCAGCGATCAATTGAGCGAGCGGAGTATCAGGGTGCTTCAGGCTTGTCACCTTGCGTACTCCGCAGCTGCGCGCGCAAGTTTTGGAGTTGCACGCGATTGCTGCGGTTGTAGCTTTCAAGCCTGGCACGCAATTCATCTGGCAGCTCGGCGTTTTTCAGTCGCAAACTGTTCTCGCGGATTGCCAGTTCAAGTTGACGAATCTGGCGCTGCATGTCGAGCGTGAGATCGCCGCCGTCCTTCGACTTGGTGATGAGCCGCTTTGTTTCGGGCTCAAAGGTTGTCGCCGCGTCATCTGTCAATTGTCGTTGCGAGCCGCCGCGAACGAAGTTCAGGGCGCGGAATGAAGAAGTGTCAGGCAGTGCGCCATTCTGCGCCTGATTTCGAGCTTCGAGTTCATCAGATCGCTTGCGGCGTCGTTCTTCCCCCACAACTCGTCGATATTGCTCCGGTTCAAACGGAGCGACTACAGGCTCTGGAGCCGTTCGTGCGCCTTCGCGTACAAGGCGATATTCCCATGCCCGGCGTTTGTCAGATATCGAAAGATTGCCACCCGCACGCTGCAGGTCTTTGAAACTTCCGAGTTTCATTTGCAGCGTCTTGGTTTCTGTGCCGCGTTCAACAACGACGGTCACTTCTTGACCCGGCTCGAAGCTCACGATGATGGGCCGGGCTTCGGATTGGCTCAGCACCGGGAGGCCATCAATGGACTTCAGCACGTCGCCTGCCATGAGGACTCGTGCGGAATCGAAGCCTTCTGTGGGGCGTTCAATAGTGACGCCTGCGCCGGGCATGAATGAACTGCGGGAGAACTGCACACCCATCGCGGCTCGTTCTTGCTTTTCGAAGCGACCAAAGCCGATGCGCTCCAGTCGACCCCGCTGTTCGAGTGAGAGATCTTTGCGAGCAAGTTGCTTCGCGATCGTCTTCACAGTGACGGCCGGCGTGTCCAACTGCCTTTCAGCGTTCTCGCGAATGCTGAAGTCGTCAGAATCCAGTGCCGTGACGTAGGAAGTGATGTCGATTGAGGATTCGGCGTTGGACGTGACTTGGGGTGTGCTGTCTGCGTGCGCGGGTGTGAAGGTCGTGCCCACGATCGCAAGGACGACGCCCGCGCGGACATAACGCATCGCATGGACAAGCCAAGGCTTGAGCGCGACGTCACAACCGACGCTTGCGGCGCTGGTGTCTCGACCACACGGATGGAATGCAACCTGCCTCATGCGCCGCATCTGCCTCACCCCAAGTAATCCTCGCAGTGGAGCAAGTGTAGCGGGCTGGCGGGGAGGCTAGAAAAACTGCCGCACCGCGAAGCGATTTCAGGCAGTCGCCAGCGACTGCTTATACCACGCCACGGTCTCCGCAAGCCCTGTTTCCAGCGAAGCAAACGGCTCATACCCGATCAATTGCCTTGCAAGCCCGATATCCGCAAGCGAATGTTTCACGTCGCCCGCCCGTTCCGGTGCAAACGTGGGCTGGATGTGGGGCACGCCGCAGGCGATTGCCATCTGCGTGGCAAGATCAATGACGCTGACGCGTCGACCTGTGCCAATGTTCATCACTTCGCCCATGAGCTTCTGTGGAGCCGAGCCAGCAAGCAGTGTCGCGAGTACGGCGTTGCTGACATATGTGAAGTCGCGCGTTTGTGCGCCGTCGCCATAAATCTTTGGTGGCTCACCCTTGAGAAGCGACTTCGCGAACGCGGCGATGACCGCTGCGTAAGCGGAATCGGCGGACTGACGGGGACCAAAGATGTTGAAGAATCGCACGGAGGCAGTGGACAATCCATACGACCTGGACCACGTTGCCAGCAACTGCTCTCCCGCGAGCTTCGTGGCTGCATATGGGGACATGGGTTTGGGCAAGTGCGTTTCAACCTTTGGAAGCTCGAGCAAATCGCCATATGCAGAGCTCGATGCCGCAAACACGACGCGCTCAGCCTTCGCGCGACGAGCCGCTTCCAGCACGCAGACTGTTCCAGTTGCGTTCACGCTCCAATTTCGCTGTGGTTCAGCAACCGAACGTGGCACGGAACCAAGCGCGGCAAGGTGAAAAATCGTCTGCGCACCATCAAACGCCTTGTCCAACGCCTCTTCGTCCAGAATCGAGCCCTGGATGAAAGAGACGCGATCCGGCTCCAGTTCGATATGCCCCGTGAGATGGTCGAGCGTGCTATTGGAAAGGTCGTCGATCACCGACACTGTCGCCCCCACACCCAGCAGCGTGTCAATCAGGTGCCCGCCAATGAAACCCGCTCCGCCAGTCACGCACACCTTTCGGCGTTCGTAATAAGTGCGTAGTTTGGCGACCTTGTCCGCAGGAAGTTTCATATGTCAAAGGATAGCGTCGATCCGCGATTGGAAATCCACAAAGGCTAACAAGTCACGCACAAAATGCGGTGACTGCAACGAGTTTTGGGACAAATCAGCCGAGCGCACGAACGGCTGCGGCGTATATTTTTTCTGTGAAGGCCCTTGTGCTGTCCATCGTGATGCTGGTGCAACTACTCGTTGCACCATGGATCAACGCTTGCAACGCGCAGGCGATGGCTCCGACCAAGGAATCGAGTTGCTGCTGCGATTGCGGGTGCTGCGAAACGGCTCCCGCAAGCAGGCCCAGTGCGCCGGCACGATCGTGTCCGACTGACAACTGTGCTTGCACGACACGCACCGGCCAATCGGTGATCGTGGATCGTCAGGTCGTTCGCAAAGCAAAAACTGTTCAAACTCACGGGTTTGGTCGAACAGTCCATCATCGCGTGTGGCGATCAACGGACAATCAGCGTTCCCTCGTCGTTTGCGAAACGACCCGCGTTCTTTCGACTCACACTCGCCTTTCCTTGCACTGTTGCTGGACAACGTAGTTGGGAGTTCCGCGCGCTCAATGCGCGGTGTCCCGTCACTCTCGCAGTGCGAGAGTATTTTCGCTTTCAAGCGTCGTTGTACCAGTAAAGATTCTTAAACCGCACCATGTGTGCAAGGAAACTCTCATGTTGACCACTCGCTCCATCGCTGCGTTCTCGGCTTCTGCTTTCGTTGCTCTCCTTTTGTCAGGCTGTGCGAGCACGCCTGTGACGGAAGAGAACGCTGTCGTGCACCACGTGTCCGAGGCGGAAACGCAAGCCGCCCATCGGAAAGAAAAACTCCAGGGCACCTCTGCCGTGCTGTGGGTCAACGGCCTTGGCTGCCCGCAGTGTGCGACCAACGCTGACCTTCAGCTCAAACGCATCTCTGGCGTTCGCAATATTCAAACTGATCTGAGCACAGGCAAAATCAGCATTTCGATGCTTGGTGGGGACAAAAATCCCACCGCGAAGCGTGTGTCGGACGCGATCGAAGACGCTGGCTTCACGATCGTGAAGATCGAAACCAACTAAAATCTACACCCTCAAGACAAGGATCACACCATGAACAAAAAACTGCTCGCAAGCCTTGTGCTTGCGTGTATCACATCATCCGCCTTCGCTCAGGAAGCCATGGAAACCGCCGCGGCGACCATGCCGAGCCCGGGCATCCTGACGTTCAGACCTCAGTTTCACCTGGAGAGTTACGGCCAACGACCTGACGTTGCAAACGGCTCTGGAATATTGAGCGACAACACTCTCCTCGCGACTGCGGACATGGGTATTCAGTACGGTCTCGTGCGCGATTGGTCGTTGTCGTTTGACGTGCCACTCGAATGGGAGCGTGATAAAGATGCCGCAGGCGATACTGATACCGCTGTCGGTGTTGAAGACATCGACGCGTACCTCAAGTGGCGCTTCTACCGAAAAGATCACGGCGGCATCGATACCACCCGAGCCGCAGTGCTCTTCGGCGCGGAAATCGCAAGTGGTGACAGCGAACGCTTCTCCAGCCAGTCTGTCAACCCGCACATCGGTGCTGTGATCACTGTTGTCCGGGGTCGCTTTGGCTTCAATCAGGACATTCACTACCAATGGAATACTGGCGGCACGCGCGAGAACAATCTTGGAGGTGACGGCCCCGATGACCACATCATGGCGGGCACCGCATTCGTCTATCGCGTCTGGCCAGATGCGTTCACGGCTGAGTCCGTGGGCGGCTGGTACGTCACCGCCGAAGGCATTCAGCACTACGAAACCAACGGCGACTACGAACTGCGTTTCCTGCCCGGCGTGATGTATGAAGGCCGGACTTGGGCCTTTGAAGCCATGCTCGAACTACCCGTCATTGAAGAACTTGATGAACGTCCCGAATTGCAGTGGGGCGTGGGCTTTGGGTTCCGATTCACGTTCTAGACGCACCCGCACGATTCGTCCGATACACCCGTGTGCTTTGCGTACGCCGCGTGCCGAACAATGCACGCGGTTTTTCGTACATGCACTTCGCACATTTGTTCAGGAATCGTGGTTGAACGTCAATGTCGGACGCGCACTCTCAAACTCGAATCGATGCGGACGCCGCTGAAATGGCGGTCGCTACGGAGGACATTGCAGACGCTGCTGCCCCTGCGCCCAGCGTCGGCAGCCGCGTCGGCTTTGGGCTGGCTTGGACACTCGTTGCCAATGTGGTAGGGAAAGGCGCGGGCATCGTCCTCACGGTCGTACTCGGACACTTGCTTTCGCAAGAGCAAATGGGCGTCTGGTCAGCAACGCTTGGCATCTACTCAGTCATGGTTGCTTTGCGAGACGGGGGCCTGGGCACTCTGCTCGTGCAACGAGGTGAACGCGAGTATGACGGCTTGATCGGTCCGATTTTCTGGCTCTCTGCGTCGCTGCACATGCTTGGCGCCGCCGTGCTCGCCGCGCTCGCCCCGATATACGCAGCGCAGCAGCCAGACAAAGTTGGTCTGCAGGGCACCATGCTCTTGTGCGCACTCGCTTTGTTGCTGCTGTCGCCTTCCGCGGCTGCCTTTGCTCGGTTGCGCATGAAAATGCGATTCGCGCGCGTCGCGGCGATCATGCTCGTGTCGTCACTGTCGCGCGTTGCCGTCGTGCTCACGTGTGCGTTCGCCGGACTCGGACCCATGAGCTTTGGCTGGGGACTTGTTGCAGTCGCAATCATCGAATCCTGCGGAATGGTGTTCAGCACCCGCGAAGCGCTGTGGTCGCACTCACCTCAACTCGCTCGCTGGCCAAACCTGCTTTATCTCACGCGATGGAATATCGCGCTGGCCATCGCAACCGCGCTCGCCGCCGCGGGAGATTCTCTCGCGCTCGCCCCGCTGGTCGACGCAAAAGTGCTGGGTGTGTATTACTTCGCCGTTTCGCTCGTCATGCAAGTGGAGCAGGCGATTTCCGGAGCGGCGTCGCAGGTGCTGTTCCCCGCATTTTCACAGTTTAATGACGACAAGAAGCGTCTTGGCGACGCGATGCTGCGTTCAAGCCAAGCACTCGTACTCATCGGCGCACCCATGACGCTCGGGCTGGGCGCGCTCGCCGATCCGCTCATCAAGTTTGTCTGGTGGCACGGCCGCTGGTACGAATCGATTTTGTGCCTGATGGCGCTCAGCTTGTTCTTTGCATTCAGAATCGTCTTCGTCGCGCCCGCAGCAGTGCTGCTCGCGCAGGGCCGCTTCAAACGAGTATTCGCGGCGGTCTTCACTGCCGGCATCTCGCTCCCGATTGCGGCCATCATCGGAGCCCTGATATGGGGCACGCCGCTCAAGATCGCTCTCTGCGCCGGCGCTGTGTTTGGACCCACGTGTCTGCTCATGTCCCTGTGGATCAGCAAAAACATCGGTGTGTCGCGTCGACGCATGCTGGGTGCATTGCTGCCCGCGTGGTTCGCATCGCTCTTCTGTGCCGCAGCCGCGTGGGCGCTTGACAACTATGTGTTGCAAGGCGTGTTGGGCCTAGGCCTCGCAGAAAAAGACACTCGGCTCTACCACCTCATCCGATTGTTCGTTGGTGGTGTTTGCTTCTCACTCATCTACGCTGTGATTATCCGCTTCGCCCTGACTCACGCACTCGTTGACGGCTTGTCCATCACGCCTCAGAAGGTCCGGGTCCCGATTCAAAAACTCCTTCGCCTGCACGCCGCGTGAATTCAAGGGTGCCCGCGTCAATGAACCGCATCTGGCTCACATTCTCGCTGAAGTTGCTCGTGCTCATCGCGCGATTCGTCAGTTGGGCAATCGTGTTCGCGTGGGTCGTGGGCCGCATCGCCAGCGACCGCTTCCTTTGGAGCCAGTTTCTCTCGTGGATTCCGACACTCGTTCCGCTCGCTGCTGCATTGTTCCTGTGGTTCGTCTCGTGGCAATCGAAGCGACATGCACTTCAGGTTTCGTCGAAGCGAGAGGACTTATCTCCGTCTGCGACACGAAAATCTCAAAGTCGTTTCCTTGCCAGGCTTTCTCCATCCGCGATCACGACGACGCTGCTTGCTTCTTGGCTGATCTTTGTCGATATCCGAGTTCAGGCCCTCGTCTTCGGACTTGGCACCACAACCAGTCCCACCACCATCCGCCTCCTCTGCTGGAACGCCACCTCTGTGCCAGTTCAGAGAATGGCATCGCTGGTTCGCGAACAAGCGCCCGATATCGCCATCCTCTGCAACACTCCATTCAGCGCGTCGTTGGTTCCCATACGGGACGAAATGAACGCTGCTGCCGCCGCGAGCAACAAAGAACCAACGACATCCGCCGCAAGTTCCGTCCGCATAAATGTGTTTTCAAGATTTCCGGTGCTTCATCACGCCGTGATGTCGCTTGGAATCACTGGTGCAAAGGAACGCACCTTCACTTGGGTCGGCGGCGGCATGAAGCACATCGATACCGGACAATTGATGTGCGTGGAACTCGATACAACGAAGGCGCTCGGAAAAACGACGGTCTTGTGGGTCGTTGATCTCCCTAGCGATCCCGATATCCCCCGCGCTCGCATGATGCGAGAGTTTCAGACAGCGTCGACCAACTTCGCTGCACCAATCATGCGCCGCACCGCCGACGGACTCGATCGACAGGTGCCCCCCGACCAGCGCACCGAAGTGCTCGAACGACTGCAACACCCCGACATCATCGCGGGCGACTTCAACACCACGCGCGACAGCGCCAGCCTCGCACACTTTCTTAAGACACTTGGCAGCTTCGAACACGCCAAAAATCAGTCAATAGGCACGGGCGGAATAGGCTGGGACTGCACATATCCAAGAACACTCCCGCTGCTTCACATTGACCACGTGTTCATCGGTGAGTCATCGCTCATGCAGGCAACAAGCTACTCGACCTTCGACCCGCTCATGGGCCGACACGCCGCACAATTCGTCGAACTGCACCTACCAAAATAACTTCCCGACCGGCTTTTCGGGTCGAGGCAGCAACACAGGCGGCGTTGGTCCGATGTGATCCGCAGTAATTGGCGGCGGCGGCGGATCGCTCAACTTCTCCAGCCCAACGCTCATGGTCTTGAACGTGATCGCGAGCAACGCGATGGACAACGCTACAACGCTCGCACGTCGCGCGAGCGTGCCATGCCAGAAGGATTGCTTCTCGAGAACTTGTTCAGAAGTCAGCGGCGTGAAGCCAACTCGCGCGCACATCAACATCATGACCACCAACACCAACGGCTCGACATACCGCTGCCACACTTCATTGCTCGCCGTGAGCACGAGCGCGTATCCGCCGAGCGTCGCAAGAAGCAGAATCGCATCGCGTGTCTTGCCTCGCTCATGCAAAGACACAAAGAACGACGCAAGCACGACGCCTCCGATCGGCGCAAGCCCGGCTATAAGCACACTCGTCCTGTCAAAGAGCACCGGAAAGTGCTGCGTCAGATTCCACAAACCCGTGCGCCGCCCCCCGAGATAATCGAAGTTCGTCGCGGGCACGATTGCAATGACAAGCGACGCGATGATGACCACACCAAGCACCCCGCTCATCCGCACCCACAACGCACGAAGCCCCCGCCACCAGAACGGACAGAGAACGATTCCAAAAATCGCACAAATGCACAGAATGAACGCGGGCGATGGCGACACGAAGAATTGAGAGACCGGCTTGGGCGGATACTGCATCTGAAACCGAGGCGGCACAAGCCCACCCCAGTATCGCACGAACAGTGCAACACCAATGATCGCGGGGACACAAGCCACAACAGCAACCGCGGCTCGCGCGAACCGCTTCGCGGAGAAGTCAAAAGACACTCGTTGATTGGCGTCGCTCGCAACACCCAACCACGCCGCGAGCACTAACAGTCCACCCGTCCACACATGTACCTGCCTCGTGAGCACTAGTGCAAGCAGCGCGAGCCCGCCCACACCACACAACACCCGCATCGACTTCGCATGCAGAGCCAACGCGAGCATCGCGCACACGCCAAGCCACCCGGCGTTGTCAGGCAACAACGCAATACCGCCAACCATGAAGTAACTGCAACACAAAATCGGCAGACAAAGCAATGCCGCCGCGAACGTGAACCGGTTTGCCTTCAAAGTCCCTCCCCCTGGGAGGGGTTGGGGGTGGGTGAGCGTCGTTTGAGTACCGCTTTTAAACTTCTGACTTCCCATCCCCCTCGACACCATCCACCCCAACAACGCGAACAGCCCCGCGCTGATCGTCATCGACACAACCTGCAACCCCGCTACCCCCGCTCCAAAAACCTTCACGAACCCCGCCAAGACCCAGTGATACCCGGGCGTTGTCGCCGAGAGATAGTCCCAAACGTCAATCGAGGGCCAGTCCTTCGCAAACGCCTCGATGGTCGGCTGGTGGTAATGCCGCTGGTCAAAGACAGCCCGATTGGGAATGACCTGCGCGACGATGAACGACCCCGCAACGACCAGAAACACACCCACAACCACCGCGATGGTCAGCAACGAGGACGCCACGCCTCGCTGTTTGGCGTTGAGCGTCGATTTTGGCGGCGTTGGCTCGGGGGGTGTGTGGTTCAAGGGGTTTCCAGCCGATGATTGTCGGACGTGTCCGCCCCCGCTCCCCAACCTGCGTCGCAAGTTTCTGGCGGTTCAGCCCTCCCCGAACCCTCGGCGGACGCCGCCAGTACGCCTTTCGTGCCGGCTCCGTTCTCGCTTCTGGCCCTGATCAAACTCGCTCGCCCGCACCAATGGGTCAAGAGCGTGTTTGTGCTGTTGGGTCCGTTGTATGGCTTGCGCGATATTCCAAAGGAGCGTTGGCAGGACGTCATCGTCCAAGGCCTGATCGCTGCGGGTGTGTTTGCCCTCGCCAGCAGCGCCAGCTACATCTACAACGACCTGCGAGACGTGAACGCTGACCGCCACCACCCCAGAAAACGCAATCGACCAATCGCAAGCGGTGCGGTCTCGCCAGGACTAGCCGTTGCCATGATGGCCACGCTCGTGCTGGGCGGCGGAGCCCTCTCACTCCTCCTGCACAGCGCGTACCGACCCGGCACACTGCTGCTGGTGGGGTTGTACATGTTCAACGTGCTCGCCTACTCAGCCCTGCTCAAACACCGCGTCATCGCCGACGTTTTGAGCCTTTCGCTGGGGTTTGTGCTCCGCGTCATTGGCGGCTGTGTCGCCGTAGGCATCATGCCCAGCACATGGCTGCTCAATTGCACCCTGTTCCTCGCGATGTTCCTCGCCTTCGCGAAGCGACTCGGCGAACGCCGCACTGCGGAAGCCGCGGGTTATGACGCCGTCGCCGCCCGCAGCGTTCAGGGCAAGTACACCGACGAACTGCTCCGCATGAGCGTCGTGGTCACGGCTGTTGCAACATTGATTACCTACGCGTTCTATGTCCAATCCCGCGAGAGCGCGGCGGTCTTCGCGACCAGCCTCATCCCTGCAGGCATCAACTGGCTCTGGTTCACCATCCTCCCCGCAACCTACGCCCTCCTCCGCAGCATGGTCTTGATCGAACGCGGCGCATATGACGACCCGACAGAGATGTTCCTGAAGGACAACCCCCTTCGCCTCGCGGGAATCGCGTTCATTGCAATCACAATCGCTGTCGCTCTCGTGTTTGGGCACAAATAGCCGACTAATATTGTGATAAGCGCAGAAAGTGCCCGCTGTTTATTCAGCGCTGGCACAGGCGTCCTCGCCTGTGCTCGAACGCAAGTTGATGTCCGCCACAGGCGAGGACGCCTGTGCTACCCAGCCTCATCGTCCATGGAGGGACACATGAATCGCACCGCATCCATTCTCCTCGCCGCCCTCGTCTGCACCGCTTCACTCACCGCCACTCTTTCAGGTTGCTACCAGCGCGGCAACTACCCCGAAATCCCAACCTCTCAGGGCTACGCCGAGGACCCCAATCGCCCCGCAACTGAGCAGGCGATGGTCGCCGCGTTGCAATATGTCGGTTCTCGCTGGACGCCCGGCCAGCGCATGTACGACCCCAACGTCGAACCCCGCGGCCTTCCCTACGTGAACTACCCGTGCGTCATCAACCTGCCGCTAGGCATGCGGAAGATCTATTACGAGCGCATTCCAGGCAAGGTGGGCCCGCAAGTCCTGCCCGCAACACCCGACAACGTCGCGCTGGGTCTGCCCACGTTCCACGTCACCCGCGTGTGGATGCGCTTTAACAAGGCATACGTCGACATCCTCCGCCCCATGCCAGAAATGGGCTTGGGGCCAGACGGC
The DNA here is from genome assembly GCA_046350435.1 of Phycisphaerales bacterium. Taxonomy (GTDB): domain Bacteria; phylum Planctomycetota; class Phycisphaerae; order Phycisphaerales; family UBA1924; genus BJHL01. Next base: position 789,280 of record JAXMAK010000002.1, on the reverse strand, counting down.
AACCCCGTGTACCAACTGATCACCGTTCACTTGGAAGGCGGCATCAAACCCTGGAACGTCGTCTACGCCCGCTCATGGCCCGCAGGCCAAGTCACCGCGCCTGAGTATTCATTCGTGCCAGCGGTCGACGATGCCAACCAGTTTGTCATCACCCAACGAGAAATGAAGGCCAAAGCCACTGCGTCGCTCACGGGCGAGCAATATGGCAAGCCTTCGACGCTGCCGCCTGTGACAAAGCAAGAAGGCGAAGTGAAGCAGACTGAGGTTGTGGTGCAGCCCGACGATCTCAACGGCAACTGAACTTCCGTAGACTCTCGTCAGCGTGGACATCAGCCAAATCATCGCACGACTCAACGACTCCGGCCCCGCCGTCCGGCGTGTTGCTGTCATGGACGCCCTGCGCGTCCAAGATGCAGCCGCGCGTGAGAAGTTGCTGCAAACCCTACTTGCCGGTCTCGAATCAAACGCTGAGCGCGATGAGAAGTGCCGACTGCTCATCATCCGGGGTCTTGCCGCCGCGACCTATGTGCCGGCGAAACAAACCCTCGCCCGCCTTCGCGACAGCAACGCCACCAGCCCCGCCGAATACCACGCCGCGCTCGTGGCTCACGACGCGATCGAAGTCGCGCTGCGCCCGCCTCCCGTTGTCGTAACAGACGACACGGACGGCGTAGAGTCAGAGGCTTGAGCCCACAGCCATCCCAACGTCCGATCACCCTTGAACTCACCGACGCCACGAATCGCCTGACCAAGGCGCAGATGAACTGGCTCGCCGAACAATGCACCCGCGCGCTGCACACGCTGCGTTGCGCGGGTTCCCTTCGGGTCCGCGTGATCGATGATGTTGAAATGGCCAAGGCCCACGAGGAATTCGCTGGCGTTCCGGGCACAACTGACGTGCTCACCTTTGACATGACCGACCCCGACGACGCGGACCAAATCACCAAGCCGCTGGAGAATTTGAAGTTATTGGACCAAAATAAGTCCCAGAACACGGTGGATACCGACATCATGATCTGCCTTGACGAAGCCATAAGGCAGGCTTCCCAACGTGGATACGATTTCCCTCGTGAACTTTTGCTCTATGTCGTCCACGGGCTCTTGCACTGCTTGGGCCATGACGACCATGAGGAACAGGACGCGGCTCTCATGCACCGGGTTGAAGACGCGGTGCTGGAAGCGATTGGTGTGGGTGCGGTGTTCCGGCGGGGTGAGCAATAGTCGTTTGCTCCCTTCCTCCTGGCTCCATTAGGTGGTTGGTAGGATGCGCGAACTGTGGATCATCATTGCGTTGGTCGCCTTGGTCATGGGCCTCGTGCTCTCGGCTTTGGCTCAGTCCCTGCGCGACACATCCCGCTCGCTCCTTGACGAAATCGCCACCATCCGCAAGCGTCGGGGAGCACAAGAACGTGTTGACCGGATTCTGAGCGATATCGAAGGCCACGCAGCGGCGATGGGATTCCCTCGCATCGTGTGCAACCTCCTGTTCGTCGTCGCACTCGTGAACTGGATCAGTCTGGTGCGCGACAAGGCGGCTTCGACATGGGTGGAAGTGACGATCGCCGTCTCTGTGGCGTCAATTATTCTGTGGATCTTCGGCACGTTGATCCCGTCTGCCATTGCCCGTCACGCGGCGGAGCAAACGGTCTACTCGGGCTCGACGCTTATCCGGCTCGTGTACTTGTTGACAGCTCCGTTCCGCCCGCTCACGAAACTCATCGACGAGATCATCCGCCGCTTGTCGGGCAAGTCGCGTGAAGACGAGCACGGAGCGATCGAACAGGAACTGCTGAGCGTCGTCAACGAAGCGCAGGGCGAAGGCAAGTTTGACGACACCGAGCGCGACATGATCGAAGCGGTGGTGAAGTTCCGCGACCGCACTGTGGCGCAGGTCATGACACCCCGCACCGAAATGGAAGCGATGCCGCTTGTCAACGATCTCTCTAAGGTCACGCAGACCATCCGCACCATCGGGCACTCACGCATCCCGGTCTTTGAAGGCGACCTAGATCACATCGTGGGTGTGTTCTATGTCAAAGACCTCATGAAGTGGCTCGCGGGCGATGCAGTCGTGCATCATCCCGATTCATCGCACACGCCTCAGCAAGCCGCGCATGCTGCGTCGCAGCACGCCTCGAATCAAACGGTCCCACCGAGCGGCGGCTCTCGCGGCGGCCGCACATTTGATCTGCGTGCATTGCTGCGTCCCGCTGTGTTTGTGCCTGAAACCAAGACGATCCGCGAACTCCTGCCCGAACTGCTCGCGAAGCGAACGCACATTGCGCTTGTCGCCGACGAATACGGCGGCACGGCGGGTCTGATCACCATCGAAGACATCGTCGAAGAAGTCTTTGGCGACATTCAGGACGAATACGAGCAGCCTGAAGAAAGCACGGCGGAAGTCAAAATCGACGCCGCGACTCGCACGGCGGAAATCGACGCCCGCGCCAGCATCGAGGACGTGAATTACGAACTCATGAAGGAACTGGGTGTGCAACTCCCAGAAGGCAGCGACTACGAAACCGTGGGGGGCTTTGTTACGGTGACGATGGGCCGCATTCCTGAAGCCGGCGAAACCCTGACCTACGACGGCGGCACAGTCTTGGTGATTTCAGCAGAGCCAACTCGCGTGACGCGCGTGCAGATTCTGTTCCAAGGCGCAGCGAACGAGAAGCAAAGCGTGCAGCATGCGGCAGCGAAGTAGCTACTTGTTCCTGAGCAGCGATCCGATTCGGCTTTCCAAGTCGGGAATGTCGTTCGGAAAGAAAAAGTGGTTTTTGGCATCTTCCATGAGGTAGTACATTCCGGGTTTGGTGACGCTCTTGTCACCCCAATCGACGCGAGACAACTTGTTGGTATCAAGAAAATATCTCGCAGCCGCATGCAAAATTAGAACATCCCGTTCCCGTAGGCCATGATCACCTACGTTCGGTAACTCTTTGATTCGCGCGTCCGCCGGCAGGACAATCTTCTGTTCAAGATCGGGCTTGACCTTTGATAGCGAAGTAGATCGAACCCACCTCGCGACTTTTCCATCCGTGACTTCTACGGTGCCCGATGCAAAGGCAACTTTGTCAGCCATTTCGCTATCGACAGGGTAGCCTTGTGAAATTCTTGCCCAGCCCGGCCTTACTTCATATACAACTACAGCTTGTCCTCTGTAGATGCGATTTGTCACAGAGCCATTGAGAGATGGTGCGAGCCGTTCTTCTTCTACCTTGCTTGCTATGAAATAGGTCTCGGGCTTTTCAAGAACAACTTGTTCAGAAGCCGTGGAGAGGTGTTTTGGGTTGGATTGAAGAGTTGAGTTTTCATTTTGGCTGCTATTGCACGCTGGCAGCAGAAGCAGACACACGGTTGCATAACAGAAGATGGCAACTTTTCTGACCATTCCGCATGGTACTCTCACCTGCGAAGTCAGCACACAATGCCTAATTGAGACCCAGTCTCAATTCGCCTAAACTTCTGTAATGACCGGCTGTCCTTGTCAAGATCAGGGCCTTGTACCCCAGAACGCTGGCTGTGCGCTCGAAAAGCAAGCCGCGCAGGCTCTTGGGAAGGATGCGATGACTGCCTTGCAGCCGGTTGAAGCCGGGGTGCAGGCGACTCCGTTGTCAAAGTTGAAACCTGGGCAGACGGCGATCGTGCGAGGGGGCACGCTTGATTCCAGCGATGCGGCGTACTTGCGTGCGATGGGCGTTCGGCCCGCCGCGCTCGTGCGCGTGTGTCGGCTTGGTCATCCGTGCATCATCGAAGTGCTCAGCGGCGGGCGCGAATGCTGCGGCATGGGCAGTTGTCGCATCGGGCTTGCGAAGGAACTCGCGGAGCGTGTGATGGTGACTGATGTTGCGTAGTTGTGCGGACGTTTGCTTCGGCGATTTCGTGTGAGCACGCACAACTTGCACAAAGACGAAAGTAAGTAGAAACGCGAGAGTGTTTTTCGCTGGTTACTTGAGCAGTGATTCAACTTGAGCGCGGACTGAATCCTGGATAAGCGGCTTCGCGGGTTCAGGCGAACCCAACTTCCATACATAGGGCACCGCGACGTCGTTGAAATCGAATCGACCGTCGGTGTTGGTGTCGTGCGCGACAGTCAAGAGGACGACCTTCTTTTCATCATCGTACGACATGGACCACACCTGCGCGTTCGCCGGGCTGATGACCTGCGCGTTTTCGCCCGCAGGCCCGGTGGCGATCGCGACTCGCGCATCAAGGTTGTCCATTTCGCCACTGCGGTTGGTGTCGTTGAGCACAGCGATGAAAAGCAGGGCCATCGTCTGTGTGCGGTATGTCTGATCAGCGTTGCGCATGTTCACCGTTACGGGCTGCCACGAACCGATGATGCCGCGTTGCGAGAGCAGGGTGTTTTGGGAACCCGTGTTGATGTCGGTGATAATGGCGTTGTGCCAACGGACGCTTTGCGAGTACGTCGAAGATGCTGGCATGGATACTCGTCGCGAGTAGTTGTTCATGGACGAGGCGGTCGTTACCCCTCCAGCCGTGTATGGATCTGAATCTTGGAAAATCGCCGTCGCTCCGCGAACAGCGAACGGTGTGATGAGCGTGTTTGAGCCTGGAACTGAGATGGTGGAATCAAACGTCGGACGGCCGATGATTCTGCCGGTTGTTGGTGTGTCGGTACGAGTGAGCGGATCGCGAGGGGCGGGGCGATTCGACGTACAACCAACAAGTAGGCAAGCGAAACCGACGACGACAAAAGCGGCGGAGCGAAGTGAACTCATGTGGAGACTCCCGGTGCGACAATGTCGCAGAAAAGTATAGAACAAGAGCCGAAGGGCGCAAGCCCTCGGCCGAACGGCAAAATGTGACGACTCTTGCAAGCACGCACCCGTTGGTCGCGCCATTAATCAAGTGTTCAAGTACAACCGCGCAAGCCAGAATGCCGCCATCAGCGCATAGGTCGTTGCGTTGGCCAACAACGTTGCCCTGGACACTTGCTTGCGATCCTTGTCCTTGAGTCTTCGCCTGAGTACCCATGCCTCACTCGCCCACGACACAACGAAAAAGGGAAAACACAGAAAGAGCGCGGCGGAAGGAATCATCCAGCCCAGGTGTTCTTCGTAGGGAATTAGCCACGGCGCTTGCCACGTTACGGAAAGCCAACTTGGGCCGTACGCGCCGCCGCCTCCCGTTGCAAGTTGTAGGATCAGCAGCACAACATATGTAATCGGCACGCCGATGAGAGTTGAAAACACGTTGGCAACGAATGCGTGCGCGAGCGAGTGTTGCAGCGGCAGCGACAGGCGTCTTCTAAGAATCCATGTCTCAATGACGACAATCGGAATAAACGCCATCGCAAACACCGGACCCAACACGATGAACATCGGGACACCTGTGTTTGCAAGCATGAGTGTGTGCATGGCGCAACAACCATACGGCTGCGCAAACGTCAAGTTCAGAGTTTCCTCAACCCCTCCACCAACGCATCAATATGCTGCGTCGTGTGTGCCGCAGAAATCTGGCAGCGCAGTCTTGCGTGGCCTTCTGGCACAACTGGGTAGCCGAAACCGATGACGAAGATGCCAAGGTCCAGCAGTCGCTTGCTCATCGCGATGGCCTTTGCGGTGTCGTGGACGATGATCGGGCAGATGGCGGTGGGGCTTGGGAGTACGTCGAAGCCCGCGGCTTTCAGTTTGGTGCGGGCGTACTGCACGTTGTCCTTCAAGCGTTGCACTCGCTGTGGTTCGCGGAGCGTGATCTCAATTGCCTTGCTCGCGCTCGCCGCGATCGTGACGGGAAGCGCGTTGCTGAACAGCGTCGGGCGGCCTCGCTGAATGAGCAGGTCGATTACTTGCTGCGATGCCGCAACGAATCCGCCCGCGCCGCCGCCGAGCGCTTTGCCGAGCGTGCCTGTGAAGATGTCGACTCGGCCCGAGTGTGATCCGCCTTCGATCATGCCCCAGTGTTCGTGCGTGCCGCGACCCAGCGTGCCCATCACGCCATGGCCGTGGCTGTCATCAACGACAAGCATCGCGTTGTACTGATCGCACAGTTTTCGCATCGCGGGCAGATCGCCGATCGAACCTTCCATGCTGAAGACGCCGTCAGTGACGACCCAGATCTGACCCGTCACTTCCTTGTTCGCCTTCGCCGCCTCAAGCGCGGCTCGCAGACTGCGCTCTCCTTCAAGACGATTGTTCGAATACACGGCCTTGTGTACGCCCTTCTTGATCGTCGTCGCAAGTCGAATGCTGTCAATGATGCACGCGTGATTGAGTTCATCGCTGATGATGATGTCGCCCGGCTCGCACAGCGTCGGAAACACCGCTTCGTTCGCAGTCCACGCAGACACGAACGAGTAACTCGCTTCCGTGCCCATGTACTTCGCGATGCGTTGCTCGAGCTCCCAGTGCGGCGAGAATGTGCCGCAGATAAATCGAACGCTCGCCGTGCCCGCGCCGTAATCGCGCAGCGCCTTGTGCCCCGCTTCAATCACTTCAGGGTGATTGGCGAGGCCGAGATAGTTGTTGGAGCAGAAGCAGAGGACCTTCTGCGGCTTGCCGTTGCGAAGCAGAGTGATCTCGGCGTCCATCGGGCCTTGGATAGTCTGGAGTTCTTTCCAGAGACCGTCTTTTTTGAGTTGGGAGAAGAGCGCGGTGGTGCGGGAGGCGAAGGGAGTGGTGTGAGAGTTGGACATGCAAGAGAGTAGAAACGAAGTACGCCTCTCGCTCTACTCCGGTTACGATTCGCGCAAGCCCGTAATCAACCTCGACCCCCTCCGAAACGTCACGTACGACCACGTCCAGTCCAATAGCACCAGCAACTTTGCTCGGAAGTCGATCAAGAATGCGACGTGCAGGCCCGCCCAGAATACCCACGCGAGGAATCCGCTGAAGTTGATCCCGAAGACGTGGGCGACAGCGCGGGATCGGCCGATGGTCGCGAGCGTGCCTTTATCGATGTACTGAAAGTGCGGGCGAGTGGGTGATGGACTTGAGTTTGTTTCGCGTGCGATCAGTGAGCCGACGAACGTGCCCATCTGCATCGCCGCAGGAGCGACGCCCGGCACGAGTTGGTTTGTCTTTGTGTTGTTCGCGTGCGCCAGATCGCCCGCGATGAAAATGGTGGGATGGTTTGGTATAGACAGGTCAGGCTCGACGATCACTCGACCCGCCTTGTCGAGCGGCACACCCAGCGATTCGACAATCGTCGATGCACGAACACCTGCAGCCCAGATCACATTCTTGGATTCGATGCGTTCTGACCGCGATGCACTTTCGATATTCACACCTTGTGCGTCGATCGCAACAACTCGAGTATTGAGACGCACATCAACGCCCATCTCCTGCAAATCACGCAAAGCCCGGCTCGACAGCGGATGCGGATAGCCCGCTGGCAATACCTTGTCCTGTGCTTCGATCAATATGACTCGCACCTTTGAAGTATCGATGCTCCGAAAGTCACTGCGCAGCGTTTGAATCGCGATCTCTTTCATCGCACCCGCCGTTTCGACGCCGGTCGGACCGGCTCCCACAATCACAAACGTGAGCAGCGACTGCCGCGTTCGATCATCATGCTCCTGTTCCGCGCGCTCGAACGCCAGCAGAAACCTGCGGCGGATATCAAGAGCATCTTCGATTGTTTTAAGCCCGGGTGCGACGCGCGCCCAATCTTCGTGCCCGAAGTATGAGTGCGTTGCTCCAGCCGCGATCACGAGATAGTCAAACGATACCGAACGCTCACCGCCGCCCACTGGCGTGAAGAAGACCATCTTCGCCGCAGCATCAATCCGCGTCACGTCCGCAAGTTCAACTCGACAATTCCGCTGCGAACTCAGCACGCCACGAATCGGCGCGGCAATCTGCGACGGCGCGAGCCCAGCCGTCGCGACTTGATATAGCAGCGGCTGGAACACGTGGTGATTGCTGCGATCAAGCAGCGTGATCGACACATTCGCACGCCGCAGCGCACGGGCACACTTGAGGCCTGCAAAGCCACCCCCGATGATGACCACTCGCGGCGTGTTTGCCATGCATAATCGTATTGCCTCGCGAGTTTCTATGATTCACCATGTCATTCGCGCAGTTGACAGTTCGTGACTTCCTCGCACACACCGCCGCGAAGCAGCCAACGCCCGGCGGCGGAGCAATCGCGGGCGTGTGCGGCGCGTTGGCCGCCGCGCTTGGGCAAATGGTGGTGAGTTATTCGCTGGGAAAGAAAAATCTCGCGCAGCACCAGCCCTTGCTCGAAGATGCCGCGAAGCGACTGGAACGCGCGCGTGCCATGCTGCTTGAACTTGCAGACGAAGACGCCATCGCATATGGACTCGTGAACGAACTCTCAAAGTTGCCGGAAAACGACGCTCGTCGCATAAAGGAATTGCCCGCCGCGCAAGAGGCGAGTGTGCGAGTGCCCATGGCGGTCGGCGCGACAGGCGTTGATGTGCTTCGTCTGCTTCGCGAGTTGTGTGGCAAGACAAACGCGTACTTGCGAAGCGATCTTGCGATCGCGGCGGTGCTGGCGGAGGCAACTACTCGAAGCGCGCATTGGAATGTGTTGATCAATGCTCCTTCACTCTCTGACGCAAGTCGACGAGAGACTGTTATGCGCGAATCGGTAGCGATGGTCAGCAGTGCCAGCAGGCTTGCCAATGAAATAGAATCAAAGTGTCGATAGATCGATCTGCTACGCCGTGAGACTTCGTATGAAAAAGAAGACAAAGAGACGCCGTGGCGCTGCAACTAGGGCACTTCCTCATATTCACAGAAATGCAGAATCAAAGGTGTTCGCTGCCGCTCGCGATTCTTCCATTTCATACGCAGACGATATCGCTTTTCACATGACGGACTGGTTTGATGACCTTGAACGGCTCCGCGATCTGTTGCTTCACCCCGATGACTACACAGATGCTCAAGCGAACAAGGTTTTGCTTGGCTTTCTTCTTCATGCTCCGAATCACATAGCCGCAGCGTACAAAATCTGGTTTGAAGAACCAATCCATGATGTTTGGAGCCTCGGCATTCACCTCGATGGTCCGCCTGATCCATCTGGCACGTTGACAGATCCGGAAGCAACGACAGTCCGGTCGACCCGAAAGAAAAGCAGCAAGTCTTAGCATGACCTTCTTGCCGCAACATTCGCAGGACGAATTTGCCGTGACGCGATCTTGGCTAGAAGCTGTTTCTCGCGCAGACATTCAAGAGGGTTTGGAAAAGGTGTATGCATTGGTTGCCCGCGAAACCGCGCAGCGAAAGCCGCTCTGCCAAGCCAGCGGCCGCTGCTGCAACTTCACAAAGTGGGGCCACTATTTGTACGTGACCGGCATCGAAGTGGCATACACGCTTGTGAAGTTTCGCGAGAAACCGGAAGCGTTTGATGTCCGCCCACCCCGACCTCTCCCAGTGGGAGGGGCTATTGAACGCACCCGCACTGTCTCGCTGGCACAAGTCGACGATGCTCGCGCACAAGGCGATTGTCCATTTCTGATTGGCACACTCTGCGGCGTTCACACGATCAAACCACTCGGTTGTCGCGTGTACTTCTGCGATGAAACAGCACAGGAATGGCAGCGCGACCTCAGCGAACGCGCACTTGGCATGATCCGCGAGTTGCATGATTCTCACAACATCGAATATCGATACGGCGAATGGCGAGCGATGCTTGATCGCGTTGTCGCCGCGGCTGAATAGCGATCTATTGCAACTTGCAACGCGTTTTCAGCGTTTCGCTGCAACCAAACAGCAGGCGTGCTGCATAGCCAGTTCACGATCGCGCTCGTTTTCCTCATCGCCAAACGCCGCAGCAAGTTTGCCGAGGAATCGTGTGCGAAACTCTTGTTCGCCGGTCTTGAACTGGCTTGTGCCTGTCATTCCCGCGTATGGGCCCGCAAGCAGCTGATCGATCTGTTTGATACGCGACTCTGGATGCGGGTGCGTGGAGAGAAATTCGGGCTGGCCGCCCGCGCCTGCTTCGCGAGCGAGCAGTTCCATGACCTGCCGCGCTCCGATGGGGTCATATCCGGCGCGCGTCATGTATCGCATACCAAGCGAATCACTTTCCAATTCCTGCTTGCGGTCATAGCTCATCAACGCGACTTGTGCGATCTGTCCGCCCAACTGCGAGAGGTCGGCAGCACCCGCTTCCCCGCCCAGAAACACGCCGACCACTCCAAGCCCCAACTGCGCACCCATCATGCGTGTGTAGCGATCATTGATATGACGAGCCGTGACGTGACCGATTTCATGTCCGATCACTGCGGCGAGCTGCGCTTCGTTTGTCATTTTCTGCGCGAGCCCACGCGAGACAAAGACCTTGCCGCCCGGCAGTGCAAACGCATTTATGACATTGCTGTTGAGCAGCGTGAATTCCCATGGCAGTTGCACGATATTGGGATCATCCTGCGCCGTCGTCACGACGAGTTTGAGCCCTACCTCGCGAACATAGTCGCGGAGTTCGGCCTTCGCGACCTCGCCGCCATATTCCTTGACCATTTCAGGCTTGCCCTCGGTCCCGAGGGCGACCTCTTGCTCAGGCGACAACGCGTTGAACTGACTGCGGCCTGTGGTGGGATTGGTGGAGCACGCCGAGAGCGGCATGAGCAAGCCCAACAGTGTGACTGCCGCAAGGGCTTTCGTGAAAGACAAACTCCGCAATCCCGCCGCGAACAAATCCTTGAACATAACAGATTCCTCTCACTTGCACCACACTCACCGACCCACGAATACGCAACTTGTCGGCGATTCCCTACCTCAGAACGGTAGAGCATTTCGCACGCCAGCGAAAACAGTGTGTTTACGGCACGATCTTTGTGAGGACAAAGTACACAACCAGTGAAAGCACAATCGTCCCGAGGAAAAACCACAGCAACTTTGCTTCTGCCCAGAAGTCCTCCAGCCCCTGCCCACGCAGAATCGAAAGCCAATCCGGAATAAACCAGAACTTGACCGACTCGATGAAGTCGTCGCGGTCTTCAAAGGTGACTTTGAACATCACAACAAGGATGCCGAGCGAAGCAACCGCCTGAATCGTCCAGCCCCACCATGGAAGTTCCACGAACTGCATCGATTCCCCCTTGATCTAGCCATTGAATGCCTGTTGCGTTTCCTATTCTTAGGCAAATGTCGGATGCTCCTTCACAACCCGCAGCCGCCTGGTCCCCCGCCGACCTCGCCGCCAACCCCCACCTCAACTCCGACAAACCCACCAAGGTTCGCGGCATGTTTTCCGCGATCGCTGGGTCGTACGACCTCAACAACCGCGTGCATTCCATGTGGCAGGATGTGCGTTGGCGTAAGTTCGCGGTCAGGAAGGCGGAAGTGAAGCCGGGCGAGCACGTGCTGGACGTCGCGTGCGGCACGGGTGATCTCACGCAGGCGTTCGCGAAACTCTCGCCCGCAGCGAAAGTCACCGGAGTTGACTTCACGCCCGCAATGCTGTCATTTGCAGGCGAAAAACGTCAAAAACTCTCCCCTGAAATCGCGGCCAAAATAACGTATGCCGAGGGCGATGCGCAACAGCTTGCGTTTCCCGATGCGCAATTTGATGTGGTCTCAATAGCTTGGGGCATTCGTAACGTCGCAAATCCAATGCAGGCCTTGCGCGAGTTCCGCCGCGTGCTCAAGCCGGGCGGCAGACTCATCGTTCTCGAGTTCTCGCACCCCGCAAATCCGCTGATGCGCTGGTTCAACGACTTCTATTGCGGCCAGATCATGCCCCGCACCGCGACCTGGATTTCTGGCGACAAGTCTGGTGCTTACAAGTACTTGCCCAAGTCCGTGACGACCTTCACAACCCGCCACGAGTTTGAACGCACGCTGCGCGAGGCCGAGTTCTCAAGCGTCGAGTCATGGAATCTAACGGGCGGTATCTGTGTGTGTTATCGGGCAATGAAGTCCAATTGACGACCCATAACATCAGCCCTCGGTCTCTGTTACAACGGTTACAGAGGACGTAAAACATTATCGGGCACAAATTAGACCCGCTCGATCTCCATTGTTTTCTTTCGCTTGTTCCGATGGTCGAACTCACGCCGGTGAGGTCTGTTTCATTCTGACTTCATTCCCCGTCGGTGTAGTACGTCTTCCTCCGGTCGTTGAGGATCAGCGACCTTCTCTCTTGTCTTGTCCCTGCTGCCACGGATTGGCTCATGGGAAGGAAAAAGGATGCTCTCATGAGCCAGCAAGTACTCGTTGATCGCCTGTTCGAATCGCTCACCAACGGAGATCGCAACCAGGCACGCAAGCTGACGCAGCAGGCGTTCGAAACGTGTGGCAACCCGCAGGACGTGCTGATAAACGTCTTCTGGCCCACCCACATGATGATCGAGAAGTTGTACAAGCAGGACCAGATGACCAAAGTGTCGTACCACCTGGGCACCCGCCTGCTCCGCAGCCTTGTCGATCAGGCAACGGCTCAACTCTCACAGCAGCCCCGCAATGGCGAAACCATCTTCGCATGCTGTGGCCCGAGCGAAGGCGAAGAACTCGCGGGCCAAATGGCGTGCGATCTGCTCGAAGCCGCTGGCTTTGAAGTGTCTTTCGCTGGCGGCGGCATCCCCGCAGACGAAGTGCTCAACCAAGTGCAGGAGCGTCGTCCTGACTTCCTTCTGATGTTCGCCAGCGCAGCCAGCGACCTGCCGGGCGTGCGCAGCATCATCGATCAGCTCCGCGAAATCAACGCGGTGCCACACACCAAGATCGCAGTCGGCGGCGGCGTCTTCGCACGCGCCGAAGGCCTCGCCGAAGAAATCGGCTGCAACCTTTACGGCCGCGACCCGATGGAAATGGTCGAACTCCTCACCATGCCCGTCGAACAGCGCGACTCAATCGCTCACTCGCCACGCGAAGAAGTCACCGTCATCGGCAAGGTTGGTACCGCAACCAAGCGTGCACCGAAGGCACGCAAGGCAGCATAAGAACCGAGCGCCGACCATCGCTCGTTCATACAACCCACAATCTCAACTTTGAACCCGCAAAGACCCCGACACCCCCGAGTGAACGTCGGGGTCTTTGTGATTTGATACCAAAGAGCGATACGAGCCGGTGTTGAACGCAGAGGAAGACGGAGAAAGAGAAGAGAGCAAAATAGAGTGGTTTTGCTGTATGCGGTATCGGCACCGCAACAAATTCTCCACGCCACCCATTCTCATCTCTGTTTTCCTCTCTTTCTCCCTCTGTTTTCCTCTGCGTTCTACCCGCCCCCGAAGAAATCCACGAGCAAGCAAGTAATACTTGACCATGACCGCCGAAACTCCATCTGTTTCCGAATACGAACTCCAACGCCGCGCGAACCGCGAAAAAGTGCGGTCTCTCGGCTTCGAGCCCTACGGCGTGCGGGACGACGTCGCCAAGCGCGTCGAGAGAATCTCTGCCGCGCGCGCAAAGTACGGCGAAGCCGCAGACAAGGACGCGCAGGCTCGTGGCAAGGAGCCGGGGTTTGTCGATTCGAGACCCATCGTCACGGTGTCGGGACGTGTCATGCTGCTGCGCGACAATGGCAAACTCATCTGGTCCAACCTGCGCGACAGCACGGGCGACCTGCAGATCGCAATCTCGCAGAAGGATGTCGACGAAAAGTCCTTTACACTCGCAAAGCACACTGACCTTGGGGACGTGCTCATCGTGACCGGTAAGTTGATGAAGACCAAGACGGGCGAGATGACAGTGTGGGCGTCATCCGTCGCGCCCGCCACGAAGTGCCTCGTCGTGCCTCCCGCGAAGCATGAAGGCCTTGAAGACGTCGAACTTCGCTATCGCCAGCGATATGTCGATCTATGGGTCAATCCCGAAACGCTGGGCGTGTTTGAACTGCGCAGCAAGATCGTCTCGCGCATGCGTCGCTACATGGAGGCTCAAGGCTACCTCGAAGTCGAAACGCCAATGCTGCAGACCCTCGCAGGCGGAGCCGCGGCTCGCCCGTTCGTCACCAAGATGAACGCGCTGGACATCAATCTCTTCATGCGCATCGCGCCCGAGCTGTACCTCAAGCGACTGCTCGTGGGCGGCATGCCCAAGGTCTACGAAATCAACCGCAACTTCCGCAACGAGGGTCTCGACAAGCAACACAACCCCGAGTTCACCATGCTTGAGGCCTACGACGCATACGGCGACATGGAAACGGTCATGAACCTCACGGAAGGCATGATCCGCGACGCCGCGACGATGGTGGCCGAAGTGCAGACACCCGGTCGCAGCGGCGATGTGGTTCTGCCCTTCGGCGACCACCAAATCAACTACTCCAAGCCTTTCGCACGCCGCAGCTACGCCGATCTTTTCGAGAAGGCCTACGGCTTCCCGATGAGCAATGTCGGCAAGGCACGCGATCTGTTGATCGCGACAAAGCCACACGGCGGGGCGGAATGGAAGAAGGCTGTCGATGGCATGGATGATGTCATGCTCATCAACGAACTCTTCGAAGACAAGCAAAAGGGAGGCGAAGCACAACTTGATCCGCAAGTGCCCACCTTCATCACGTATTACCCCAGTGCCATCAGCCCACTCACACGCCCCAATCGCCAGAACCCCGCGATCGCCGACCGCGCCGACCTGTTCATCGCCGGCATGGAGATCGCCCCGCACTACACCGAACTCAACGACCCGGACGTGCAGGAATCAAAGTTCCGCGAACAACTCAAGGGCCTCGACGCCGAGAAGAACGCCGAAGAAAACACCTTCCGCACCATGGACCACGACTTCCTCCGCTGCCTCAAAGTCGGCATGCCCCCCGCCGGCGGCATGGGCCTGGGCATTGATCGCCTGACCATGCTGCTGACGAATCAGCGGACGATCCGGGATGTGGTGTTGTTTCCGTTAATGAGGCCGGAGGTTTGAAACTCTTGAATATGTACGCGACGAGTTCATTTCTGAATCAGTCGTGGTCTTGGTTACTTGCCGACGCAGAATGTGGCGAAGACTCGGCCGATTACGTCGTCTGGCGTGATGGTGCCGACGAGTTCGCCTATGGATGTGAGAGCGATGCGGAGTTGTTCGGCGAGGGCTTCGGGGTTGGCGAGTGCGTGGGCGTGCGCATAGATGTCGTTGTGGGCGGCGCGGAGGGCGGACGCGGCGGTGTCGATGGCGCGGCGGTGTCGGGGCAAGAGGCTTGCAATGCTGGAGCCGTAGCGGGAGAGGGCTTGATCTGCGATGGCTCGGCGGAGGGACGCGAGGTTCCAGCCGTCGAGGGCGCAGAGGGGGAGCGGGAGTACTTTCCACCGACTGCTCAAAGCAGCCCCCCCGGTCGGTGGCACGTCAGAAGTGATTTTGTCGGCGAAGGTTTGGACTCGGAGGGTTGGTTTTGGGGATTGCGTGGGCAGGTCGCGTTCGTCGAACTTGCCTGTGGGGTCGCACCAGACGAAGAGGTCGACGCGTGAGAGTGTTTCGTGGAGAGTGCGCTGCGCTTCTTGGTCGCTGAGGGTGGCTGCGGTAGCATCGAGGCCTGGGAAGTCGGCGAGTTGGATCTCGCCTGCGCCGGGTGAATCTGGTGAGAGATTGAGACGCTCGATGATGACGTCGCGCGTGGTGCCTGCGAGAGGCGAGGCGATTGCGCGTTGGTGACCCAAGAGCGCGTTGAAGAGCGTGCTCTTGCCGGCGTTGGGTTTGCCGATCAGCGCGACTAGCGGCAGAGAAGTGTCGGACTGAGACTCCTGGCCTGCGGATGCGCCGGCGTGCTTTTGCAGTTGTGTGATGAGAGAACCGATTCGCGTTGATAGCGCGTTTGGTGCGATGGGGACGACGTCTTCTTGATCCGTGAAGTCGATTCCTGCTTCGACGAGTGCGAGGAGGTTTGTGATTTCGTCGGCCCAGAGGCGATATTCGTTGCCCGTGCGACCTGAAAGAAGCTGTTTTGCCGCGTCGATCTGTTCGAGAGACTGCGCGGCGATTGTCGCGCCGACGCCTTCGGCTTGTTCGAGCGAGAGTCTGCCTCGAAGGAACGCGCGGGCGGTGAATTCGCCGGGATGGGCGAGGCGGACGTGATCGTGTGCAGTGAGCCACGCGAGCACGCGATCAACGAGGTATGGATTGCTTGGGAACAGGAGTTCGGCGACGTCTTCACCTGTGTAGGAGTTGGGCGTGGGGAAGGCGAGGATGAGGAGGGGGAGGTGGGTGTAATTGGTGAGTGGTAAGAAGGCGGTGTGGATGCCTCGGGTGAATGGGGCGACACTTTTGTTGGAGTCTGTGGTGGTTCGGCACCGACCGGCTTCGCCAGTCGGTGGCAGGGGGCTTAGTTGTGAGAGGATGGAATGCGTTGCTGGGCCAGAGATGCGGATGGCGGCGCGGAGACCGCTTTGCCAAGCTGGTGGGGCGGTGGCGCAGGCGACGATGGTGTCGTTGAGGGCGAACACAATGTAGAGTATGAAAGCGATGAAGCGAAAAACGATGAAGCGATGAATAGATGCGGCTATTCATCGCTTCATCGTGTTATCAATTCATTATTTGCTTACTTCTTCTTCAACTGATCTCGCTGCATTTGCTTCGAGCGTTCTTCGGCGACGCGTTGGACGCGTTCGAGGAAACTCTCGCTTCCTTTGGAGCCAGTCTTCTTGGCGTTGCGGGACGCTTTCATTTTGTCGAGGTCGAGGAGGCCGTGCTTGTCAATGTGGTGTTTGATCCACTTGCTTTCGAGGATGCCTAGGACGCTGTTTGCGGTGAAGTAGATGGCGAGGCCGCTGGGGGCGCTGTACATGAGGAGCGGGAACATGATGACCATCATCCACTTCATCATCGTTTGCTGCATTTCCATTTCGGGGGTCATTGGGCCCGAGGTGGGCGGGGTCATGTACTTCTGCTGCACGAAGAACACGACGCCCAGTATGAGCGGCAGCAGGTTGAAACTATCGATCGGGCCCAGCATGGGCAGCGTGACGAGCGTCTTGCCAAAGTAGATCAGGCGGTCAGGTTCAGCAAGGTCGCCTAGGAACTGCCAGAAGGGTGAGGACGTGGGTTGGATCTTCTGGAAGATGCCGTAGAACGCGCCCTGATGGCGGAGTTCGAATGCGAAGTAGAGCGTGGCGTAGAGGGCGATCCAGACGGGGGTTTGCAGGAACATGGGCAGGCAGCCCAGCATCCCGGCGGGGTTGACGCCTTCTTCGCGATACAGGCGTGCGAGTTCGGCTTTGGACTTGACGGGATCGTCCTTGTACTTCTCTTGGACTTCTTTGAGTTTGGGTTGCAGCGCACCCATTTGCTTACCAAAGCGCTGCATGCGGATCTGGCTCCACTTGGTGATGGGGTGCAGAATCGAACGCACGCACACGACGAGCAGGATGATTGCGACGGCCCAGTCGAAGACGACGTAATCGTGGAGGGTTCGCAGCAGCCAGATGAGGATGCCGGTGAGCCAGCCAAAGGTGCAGAAGCCGCATGGGCCGCCAAAGTTGTAATGCACGAGGCCATCGAGGCCCATGGTGCTGCGGAGCGGATCCTCGCTGATTTGCTTGCGGTGCGAGGGGCCTGCGTAGATGTTCATCCAGAAGTTGGCGGTGCCGTTTGGATCGAGTTGTTGGGGATTGCTGTCGAGGCGCAAGCCGACGACGGGCTTGTTAGTTGCGGGATCGATCGAGTACACGCGGACGACGTTGCTTACCCAGTGCAGGGTTTTCGCGGCGTCGATGGCTTTGACGTCGGCTTGGGGATACGCGGCGATGCTGAAGTAGCGATTGGTGAGACCAACCCACACGAGCGAATGGCCTTCGCTTGATGACAGGGCGTTGGGCCAGTGCGTTTGTTCGCCTGGGTAGGCTTGTGTCTTCTTGTCGAAGGAGCCTAGGACTTTTTCGTGCGGGATGACGTAATCATCTGAGACGACTGCGGCGCGAGTGGGGTCGCGACCAGCATCGAGCAAGTGACCAAAGCGCAGGCGGCGCTTGTCGCCACCATAACTCGCGGCGTCCTGCGGCAAGTCGACTTGCGCCATCTGGTGCCACTTGATTGCCATGGGCACGTTGGTCAGGTTGGTGACGCTTTGCACGAGGCCGATGGTGCCTGTGTTGTTCGTGAGCGTGTATTCGCGATTGATTCGCAGCACGGGTTGGCTGCTGGCGTCGACGATCAGCGCTTCGAAGTGACCTGGCTTGCCATCAACGGGTTTCCAGAACTGGCTGCCTGCAGCGTCAATCAGCGGGACGAGGATCGTGCCTTGTCCAACTGGGGTCACGTCCATCCACATCGCGGAGAATGGCACCATGAACGAAGCGGGGTTGCTGGGAGCAGCGGGCACTGCTGACTGCAGCGTGACGTGCTGATTTTCTTTGATGTTTGTGTAGTGATCGCTGAGGCTGATGGATTCGATGCCTGCGCCGCTGTTCGAGAACGCGACCTGCATGGCCTGCTTGGCATCTTTGTCGAGCGAGCCGAGCGGGGCGGAGGTTGCCGTTGATGTTGGCCAGACTTGTGCGCGCAGTGTGGTCCAGTCAATCGTGCTAGTTGGCGTCGTGGGGGTTGTGACGGGATTGGTTTGGGTAGCCGTCGGTTGCGTTGGCTGAGTTGTGGTTGTCGCGTTGGACGCGGCGTCCTGCGATCCGGGCTGGGCGGTAGGGTTGGTCTGGCCCGTGGTTGTGGGGTCTGGTGCGGGTTGCGTCGCGGATGGAGTTGCGGGCGTGGCGGGCTTATTGCCAGACGTCTTGAAGAACGACGCTGCAACCGCGATCCCCAAGCCGATTGCGGCGATGGGGACGATGATCCGGAGCATGGTGTTTTTTTCTTGGGGCATTCGCGATTCCGTCGCCACCCGGCGTGGTAAGCGTCAGGGGCCGTCCTTGGGGCATTTTGAGGCGTGCGGGTTTTGTTCCCATCACGCGAGAAGTACTGCTGAATTGGGCAAGTGGCAAGGATACGCGCTAGGGTTCTCCATGCCCATTCCTCGTGTTGCAATCGTCGGTCGCCCAAATGTCGGTAAGTCGAGCCTCATGAACATGATCGCGGGGGCGAAAGTGTCGATTGTGGACCCCACGCCCGGTGTCACGCGCGATCGCGTGTCGGCGGTGGTGGACTTGCAGCCGCCATTTCGGGATATGGGTGAGCCCAAGACCGTGGAATTTGTGGATACGGGCGGGTTTGGCGTGTATGTCTCGCAGGGTGGACGGTTTGACGAGGTGGGCAATGACCTTGCGAAGTTGACTGGGAGTATTGAGTTTCAGATTCAGCAGGCGGTTGAGGGTGCGGACCTGATTTTGTTCTGCGTGGATGTGCAGGACGGGGTGACGCCTCACGATCGCCAGATCGCGCAGTTGCTCAGGCAGGGTGGATTCAAGCGCGACAATCGGGACGGAAGCAAGGGCGATGGGAAGCCGCGGAAGAATCCACCTGTCAAGATCGTGGCGACGAAGGTGGACGGGCCAAAGTGGGAATCGCATGCGATGGAGTTGGCGGAGCTGGGCTTCGGCGAACCCATGATGGTGTCGGCGAAGGTCAACTACATGCGCCGGGACTTTCAGGATCATGTGTATGAACTCGTGCCTGCAGCGACGAATGAAGATCGCGAGGAAGCGCGGGCGGACATCATGCTCGCGATCATCGGGAAGCGCAATGCGGGCAAGAGCACGCTGGTGAACACGTTGGCGGGCGAGCAGCGGGTGATTGCGAGCGAGATTCCGGGGACGACGCGCGATGCGATTGACGTGCGGTTTGAGATGGACGGGAAGAGCATTCTGGCGATTGATACTGCGGGGCTTCGCAAGAAGAAGAGTTTCCAGAACATGATCGAGCACTTCGCGTATGACCGCGTGCAGCGGAGCGTGGATCGTGCGGACGTGATTCTGCTGCTGCTGGATGCGATTGAGGGCATCAGTCAGGTTGATGAGCAACTGGCGATGCTGGCGCAGAAGTCGTACAAGCCTTGCATCATCGTGGTGAACAAGTGGGACTTGGCTCAGGGGCAACGGACGCCCAAGGGGCAGATCGTCACGCCGAAGATGTTTGAGAAGTACATCCGGGATCAGTTGCGCGGCTTGTGGTACGCGCCGATTTCGTTCATCAGCGGATCATCGGGGAAGAACGTGCTCGCGACTATGCGTCTGGCGATGGAACTGCGCGAGCAGTCGGCGCAGCGCGTGACGACGGGCAAACTCAATCGGTTGGTGCGCGACATCGTGACGCAGCGCGGGCCAAGCGACTTGCACGGGCGCTTTGCGAAGGTGTATTACGTGGCACAGACGGGCGTGGAGCCGCCGACGATCACGATGGTGGTCAATCACCCGGAGATGTTTACGCCCAATTACCTGCGGTTTTTGTCGAATCGATTCCGCGAGGAATTGCCGTTCCCGGAAGTGCCGATGCGAATTGTCGTGCGTGCACGCCGGCAGCAGGAGGATGATCTGGTTGAAGCAGCCGAGGGCGGCGAGGGCGCGACGATCCGCGTTTCGAAGGGCCGCAAGGGCGTGTCGCAGCGCGTGGGCGGCAAACGCGTCGAGACGCTGGCGGACAACGACGATGCATGGCTCAGCGATGAGTACAGCATGGCGACGGAAGAAACGCACGGCGGCGAAGTGTCTGACGAGACCTTTGAGCCTGAAACAACGACGCGTTCGGGCGGATCGGCAGATTCGGATTCGTCTGACGGTTCATGGGTTGATGAACCGGATGATGCTGGAGACGAGGGCGAATCAAGTGATGAGACCGGCAAGGAGTCGTCTCATCAGGGGAGTGACGATGCCGAGTCCGCAGCCGCAGTAGCGCCCAAGTCTCGCAAGAAGAGTTCGGCTCGTTCGGGTGGCGTGAAGAAAGCTGTCAAGAAGTCTCCTGCGCGTGCGAAGTCCAAGGCGAAGGCGACGTCGCGGAAGAGTGTGGTAAAGAAAGCGGTCAAGAAGAGCGGCGCCAAGCCTGCAAGCAAGAAGAAGGTAGCGAAGAAGGCGAGCAAGAAGGCTCGCTAAATGATCATGCCACCGACTGTGCTTTTGAGAGTCGGTCGTTGGGCTTCAAATAGACCCGGAATGTTGCTGAGTGTTCAGCCGATTTCCATCGACAAGCAGAGCCTTGTCGGTGGCACGATTGTCGTGCGTCAATAGCGTGAACGGCTGCCGCGGTATTGGTATCCCTCTTCGCGGAAGTACCAGACGCTTTCGTCCTGCTGCTTGAGGTTCAGGCGGCGGAGGCGATCGAGCGAGGGGCGATGCGCGCCGGGCCACGCCGCGCGATCGAAGGGCGTGGGGAGTGTTCGAATGTTGAGCGAGTCGTCGCGCCAATACGTGGATTGCGCGCCTTGCGGTGCCATTGCGAGCATGGTGGGGGATTCGAAGACCATTTCGGCGCTGTGGCCTTGATCACCGACGACGATGCCGGGTGAATATCGAGGGACTTCGCTGGCGCAGCCTGTGACCAGCATGCAGGTGGTGAGTGCGGATGCGCACAGGGCAATGCGAATCAGCGCGGCCTTTGGGCCAGAGTGATGCCGAGTCTGAACATGTGTCATGACACTTGATGTAGTGCAATGAGCGTGCCTTGTTCAGTGTGAAACGAAGATGAACGATGTGGCGCAAAGCAGGGCGTTTTTATAGTGCTGTTCCTTAGAATGAACGGATAGACGGTCTTGATTGACTTATGTTGTCCGAGAGAAACGAACAACCCCTCGCTCGGCGGCACGAACGTGTGCGGCGGAGCGAGGGGTGTTGTTTGTTGCCCGAGAGGCTGATTACTTGGTCTTCTTCTTTGCAACCTTCTTCTTGGCCTTCTTCTTTCCGGCCTTCTTCTTGGCAGCCTTTTCCGCCTTGGAGCGGACGGCGAGGTCGGCGCGGAAGACGTTTTCGTGCGTCTGGATGTCCTTGAAGCTGCCGTCGGAGTTGCGGACTGCGTAGAGCTTTTTGCCCTTGGAAGAACGGTGCGTCGTGCGTTTGGCCATATGACAAAATCCTTCTTTCGCCCGAACCGCGGCACCCAACACAGGCCCAACGGCGGCGACGTCCATATAGGCTATCGGAACTCGAACGATTTTGCAAGTGCGTTGTGAATGGTTCTCGGAAGAATCTGCGCGTGCGACCAAAGAGATTTCTGTCGAGTTTGCGACATATTCCGCGCAAATGAGTTGGCGTTCATCGATTCTTGTTGCACCTTCCTTTTCAGCAAGCACGTGAATCCGTGGTCTCGGTGCGCCTGTTGGGCACACGGAGATTGCGGAGCATGTGCGCACCTCCAGCATGGGTGTGGAGGTTCCATGTGTGATGCGCGCCAAGCCTGCGGCTTGGGTGTGGCTGTTTCCTGGGATTGAGCAGAGAAGGAATTTGCGATGAAGTACAACGTGATGCTGGTGGTTGGTGCCGCGGGCTTGGCGATGAGCGCTTCGGCGTTCGCTGGGCCAGACTGGCAGGAACAAGGTGACGCAGGGAAGTCGATTTCAACTGCTCAAGTCACGCGCGGCGTGACGGATATTAACTCGATTTCTGGTGCGTTCTCGACGGGATTTGGCTTGCCGGATTATGAAGACCTGTACCTGATTCGTGTGCTGAATCCAACAACGTTCCGCATTCAAGTGAACTCCAGTGTTGGTACGGTTGGTTTGTTTCTGTTCAACGTGACGCTTGGTGGTGAAGGCTTTGGCCTGCTTGGCAGCGTTCAGGCTCCAGACAATCTTCCCAACGTGTTGACGCCCTCGTCAAACGACGGTTCGCAAGCGCAGTTGTCCAATCCTGGCGTGTACGCGATCGCTGTCACAGTGCCCGGATGGTGGCCTGTGAGCCGAACGGGGAACATCTTCAGCTTTGATGGCCCGGAAATTTCTGGTCCGGATGGACCCGGCGGAACGAATCCGCTTGAAAACTGGGGTGGTCAGCCGGGACCGGTTGGTGAGTACAACATCGAACTTACCGGCTGCGGCTTCGTTGAAGTTCCAGCGCCGGGTGCGGCGTTGATTCTTGGAGCGGGTTTGGTTGGCATGTCGCGTCGTCGGCGCTGAGCGAACATTTTGATTGAACATGAACGTCAAGCCTCCCGGCAGCGGGAGGCTTTTTCATTTGCCGCGCACTTTGGCGAGACGTTGTTCGATGTGTTGCACGACGATGCTCTTTGCTCCACGTGCTTCGACGGCGATGTTGCGTGCGGCTGTCAGTTCGGCGATGGCGTCGGCGTGCTTGCCAGCGATTTCCAGAACCTCGCCGAGTTTCGCGCGGATGAGCGCGAGCTGGACCTTGGGCGGGTTGTTTGATTCCTGCATGTCCTTGACGGCTTTGGTCAAGACTTCGAGGCCTTGCGTGGTGTCGCCTGTGGCGACGAGTGCTTCGCCTCGTACAGCGTCTGCGTCGGCAAGATCGAAGTCGCCTTCGTACTGCACTTCGGCGTAGGTTTTGATCGCTTCGTTGGCGAGTTGCAGGGCGAATTCTGGAGTTCCAAGCGAGATTTCCGTGCGGGCGAGACCCACCATGGTGTTAGCGATGAGGGGATGGCTGCTCGTTTGGAATAGGTCCTTGCGAATGTCCAGGGCTTGCTGAAAGCGTTCCTTGGCCTGCTCGAACTTGCCTTGTTCAAAGAGACACTGTGCGAGATTTTGTGCCGTGGCTGCGGAGCCGCCGTGGTTGCGGCCTTTGAGTTCGACAATCATGTCGAAGGCCTGCAGGTAGAGTTTTTCAGCGGTGGCGTAGTCTTCTCGCTCGGTGTAACTCTTGGCGAGGCTGTTGAGAGCCTGAGCCACGAGTTCGTGTTTTTCACCAAAGATGCGCTGACGCATCGCAAGCGCCTGAGCCGAGTATTCGTACGCTTCATCGGTGCGCCCCATGTTCAGAAGGCACGCGCCCAAGTGCATCAAGCTCTGGGAGACGTCGGAATTGTCGCCAGAATACAGCTCGCGGCGAATTTTGAGTGATTCGACGTAGAGAGGTTCGGCGTTCTGAAAGTCACGCTGCCACCACATGGTGGCGGCGAGCGAGTGCATGGTTGTCGCGAGTTGCAGGCGTGTTGCCGCGTCTTCGGTCACGAGCGACTTCCGCAATTCAAATGCTTTTTCGAAGTTCTCTCGAGCATTCTTGTAGCGACCGAGGCGTTGGAACACAGTGGCGAGGTTCTCTCGAACAACTGCTTCAGTCTGCTTGCTTTCCAGCGGGGTTTTGTTGAGACGCTTTGTGGCATAGACGAGCATCTGGAGAACAGAAAATTCACCCCTGTCACGCATCTCGACCGGGGAGAGCACGTCGGTCATTGCTTGCAGTGCGGCTGTCAGTTCCTTATTCTTTGCGAGGGCCTTTTGCTCGTTTTCGGTCGCAAGTTTGGCGTTTTCGCTAGCTTTCCTTGCGTTTTCGCGTGCCTCAGTAGCCTTCGTCTGTGCGATCTTTGCGTTCTTTTCGCTTTCAATCGCGTTGGCGTTTGCCCGGTCGCGTTCGCTAATGATGCGAGAGACGAGTGTACCGGAGACGATGGTCAAAGTGAGAACCGCCGCGGCGATTGTGGCCGAAAGCGTCTTGTTGCGGCGTGTCCAGCGAATCGCTCGCTCGGTTGCGCTCACGGGGCGAGCGAGGATTGGTTCGTCGGCGAGGTAGCGTTTGAGGTCTGCGCCGAATTCGCCCGCAGTTGCGTAGCGCGCGTCGGGTTGCTTTTCGAGCGACTTGAGGAAGATCGCGTCGATGTCTCGGCCGAAAGCGGCGTTGATCTTTGATGGGGGCGTTGGCTCTTTTTCCGCGATCCATGTCAGCACTTCGCGGAGCGAGCCTGTCATGCTGATGGGCAGTTTGCCGGTGAGCAGCAGGTAGCCCATCACGCCCAATGAGTACACATCGCTGCGCACGCTTGTGAGATTTGCGTTGCCTGCGGCTTGTTCGGGCGACATGAATGCCACGGTGCCAAGCAGTTGGCCTGCGCCCGCAATTGTGATGTTGGTATTTTCTGGTGTCAGCGCGGCGGAGGAAGATTCGCCGGTTTGTTTTGCGAGACCAAAGTCCAGCAAGTGGGCGCGACCATTTTTGTCGACGATGACGTTGCTGGGTTTGAGGTCGCGGTGCAGCACGCCGCGTTGGTGGGCGTAGTCGACGCTTTCGCAGATCGCGATCATCGTTTCGATGGCTTTGCGATGATCGCACTTGCCGGGCGGCAAGACCTGGTCGAGGGCTTCGCCCTCGACAAAGTCCATGACGTAGAAGTAGAGTCCCTTGCGAACACCCGAGTCAATGATCGGGACGATGCCGGGGTGAGACAGTCGTGCGATGACTTCGACTTCACGTGCGAATCGCTGGCGGGCGAGTTCGTTGATGAGCGCGGCTTCGGGAAGCAACTTGATCGCGACGCGACGACCCGTGGCGAGTTGCGTGGCTTCAAAGACTTCGCCCATCCCGCCTTTGCCGGCGCGGCGGAGAATGTTGTAACCATCGATGATGGGCAAGCCATCGGAACTGACGCTGGGCGCGCCGGTGGTGGATTGACCGTGGACGCTTCCGATGTGTGCGACGGGCTGGCGCGTGATGGGTGTTGCGGGCGGGGCGTTTGAGCCGCTGGGTGGTTGGGGAAGGGCGTGTTGCGTCGGAACGTCCGGGCCAGCGAAAGAGGAATGACTTCCTGACTTGGCTTGCCAGTCGATGGTGCGATTGACACTGCTTTGCCATGCGTCCGCGTTGGGCATGTCGAGAGTCGGGCCATCGAAACTTGGAGGGTTGTTGGGTGGTGCGTTGGTTTGCGGGGGTTTTGTGCCAGCACCAGACGTGCCGTCGCTGGGGCGTTCGTCGCCCGGAGCGAGGTTCATCTGTTGGATCCGCCTTGCAAACACAAGTACCTACCTTGCACTGACGTGGGCAACTGTCGTCAGCGATTTGCGATCAATCGTCCTGCAGTCGATCATCTTCCCATACCATCTGTGACAATCGTACGTGCCTCCCACGGATGCGGGTTTCTGAGTTCTTCATAGAGAAGCGGAAGTCAGCTGATTTGGGTGTGATTTTGGCTCAAGACGGCCAAATCAGGCGTTTTCTGCGTGTTTGTATCTCTCGAAACGACCAAGTCCATGACTCTATCGCAATCACTCGTACTGACTGGCAAGGACCTTTCGATTGAAGACCTCGCGTCCATCGCGCGAGATCCGTCGCGGAAGTTGGTCATAGCGCCGGCGGCAATCAAGCGAGTGAAACAGTGTCGCGAGTTTCTTGAGCAAGAAGTGATTCGCGCATACAAGCGGCTGGCGAAGAACGCAAGCGCGGAAGCGATGCGGGTTGCGATGGCGTATGGCGTGACGACGGGGTTCGGGGAGTTCAAGACGATTCGGATTGAGCGAGAGGACATTCTCGCGCTTCAGAAGAACATTCTGGTGAGTCACGCGACTGGTGTGGGCGAGAATGAGAATCCGGATGATCCGGTGAATTACTTTCCGCCCGAGGTTGTGCGCGCGGCGTTGGTCATTCGCATCAACGCGTTTTTGCGTGGGCATTCGGGGATTCGCTGGGAGATGGTGCAGGCCCTGGTTGGAATGGTCAATCGGGGGGTGGTGCCGCTGGTGCCGACGCGTGGGTCCGTGGGGAGCAGTGGCGACTTGTGCCCGTTGTCGCACTTATTTTTGCCACTGGTGGGGCATGGACGGTTTTATGTTGTGCGGAATGAGGCGGAGTGTGCGGAGGGGATGCTTGCGGCACTCAAGCGTGGAGCGATCAAAGAAGGCGGGGCGATTGCTAAGGTCCTTGGAGTGCGCGAAGAGAAATTGCAGCCAAGTTATAAAGAAGGGCTCGCACTGACGAATGGTGCGACGTTCTGTGCGGCGTTGCTTGCGCTTGGTGTGCATGATGCAAGAGTGCTCGCGGACACGGCGGACGCCGCGGCGGCGCTGACGTTGGAAGCGATGTGCGGGAGGACTCGTGCGCTCACGGCGCAGATTCATGAGGCGCGCGGGATGAAGGGGCAGCAGGTGAGTGCTGCGAATATTCTGCGGCTGGTGAAGGGGAGCAAGTTGGTGGATCGCACGAGCGAGGTGCAGGATGTGTATTCGCTGCGATGTGCGCCGCAGGTGCATGGGGCGAGCAGGGATGCGATTGAGTATGCGGCGGGCGTGGCGACGGCGGAGATCAATGCGGCGACGGATAATCCGCTGTTTTTTCAGGACTTGTCAGGCCAGATGTCGGGTGGGGGCCGCATCGAGAAGAATCGCGTGCATGAGCCGCATGCGTTCAGTGCGGGGAACTTTCATGGGCAGCCGATCGGGCTCGCTGCGGACTTTTTGGCGATCGCGGTTGCGGAACTGGCGAACATTTCTGAACGGCGGACGCAGTTGATGCTGGATGCGCATCACAATCGCGGGTTGCCGGCGAACTTGATTGCGAATCCGGGGCTCAATTCTGGATTCATGATCGCGCAGTATTCGGCGGCGAGTCTTGTGAGCGAGAACAAGGTGTTGTGTCATCCGTCGTCGGTGGATTCGATTCCCACGTCGGCAAACAGCGAGGATCATGTCGCGATGGCGACGACGGCGGCGCGGAAGGCGCGGACTGTCGTTAACAACGCGCGTGCGGTGTTGGCGATTGAGTTGATGTGCGGTGCGCAGGCAGTGGAGTGGCGGGTGGGAACGCCGAGAGTGGTGGATGCTGCAAGTATGAAGGAACTGCGATCGTGCGGATATAAGTCTCAGGCGTTTGTGGAGACGATGCGTGGGACGAAGGTGGCGACGCTGGATATTGAAGTGAGTCCGAACGCAAATGAACGCGATGCTGCAGCGACGGCAGACGTCAGTGCTTCAGGTAAACGCGAAAGCGTGCGTGAGCGGGCGATTGCGCGTGAGACACAGTTTGAGCACCTATATGGTCCGTCGCGTTCTTCCAATATTGGTCGAGGAGCCGTGACGCTGGTGCAGTTCCTTGGAGGTAGGACGAATGCGAATCCGGGGACTGCGGGCGTGTACTTCTTTGTGCGGAATGCGGCTCAGGCGATGGTGCGGGATGATGAGACGGCGCTGAGCGAGTTGATGCGGGAAGTGCGGGCCATGGTGGGAGCGGGGGTGATTGCGGAAGTTGTGCGTACCTAACGAGCCCCACCCCCGATCGCGCAAGCGTGGGTGTACGTCATTGACATGACTGATGCACAAGGCGGTCGCCCACGCTCGCGCGTGGGGTTCGTTCATACTCCGCTGGAGCGAAGCGTCTTTTGAATCTCCTCAACCAACGAGGCTTCGGGAACTTCGCGCTGCGCGAAGGCGCCGGCTTTCCATTGGTCTTTGTTGGCTGATGCGCCTTGCTGTTTGCCAGCGATCAGGTCCTTGATTTGGACAACGCCCTTATCAAGTTCATTGCCGCCGGCGACGACGGCGAGGGGGATGCCGAGTTTGTCGGCGTACTTGAGCTGCGCTTTGAAGCCGCCTTCGCCGAGGTACATCTCGGTTGGGATGCCGGCGCGGCGGAGTTTTTGGGTGGTTTGCAGATACCACGGCATGCGAGGTGGATCGATGACGAGGACGAGGACTTTGGCCGTAGCTTGCGGGCGTGGGCCTCGGATGAGTTTCATCGCTTCAAGCATGCGGTCAACGCCGATGGATGCGCCGGTCGCGGGGACTTTTACGCCCGTGAAGCGTTCGACGAGGTCGTCGTAGCGGCCGCCGCCGTAGACGCTGCCGAACTGGCGTTTCTGGCCTTCGCTGTCGGTGATTTGCTTAGTGATGACGCCTTCGAAGACGGGGCCTGTGTAGTAGGCGAGGCCGCGGACGATGGTGGGGTCGAAGGCGACCATGGCTTCGTCGTAGCCCATGGTGTTGAGTGCGTCGTTGATTTGGCGAAGTTCAGAAATGCCAGATGCGCCTGTGGCGGTGTTGCCGACGAGTTTGTCGAGGTTTGCGAGCACTTCTCCGCGAGATGTTGTGTTCGTTCCGGCTTGCAGGTAGCCAATCACAACGTCGATTTGCTTTGCAGACAGACCTGCGCCGGCAGTGAAGTCTCCTGACTCGTCTTTGCGACCCGATCCCAGAAGTTCGGACACGCCCTTGATGCCCAGGCGGTCGAGTTTGTCGATTGCGCGCAGGACGACGAGGCCGCGATCGTCGGGTTCGGCTTGGGTGCCTGATTGGCTTGTTGCAAAGCCGCAGGATTCGAGGACGCCGGTGAGAATCTTTCGATCGTTGACGCGGACGCTGTATTCGCCGCGTTCAAAGCCCAGTGCGCCAAACGCATCACAGATGACTGCGCAGACTTCTGCGTCCGCGAGCACGCTGGGGACGCCCACGGCGTCAAAGTCAAACTGCATGAATTCGCGGAAGCGGCCTGGGCCTGGTTTTTCGTAGCGATAGACGCTGCCCACCTGATAGCGGCGGAAGGGCTTGGCGAGTTCCTGCTGATACTGCGCGGCGACGCGTGCAAGTGGAGCGGTGAGGTCGTAGCGCAGGCTGAGCCAGCGTTCGGCGTCGCCTTGGCCTTCGGCGAAGTCGGGATTGCGGAAGGAGAAGATGCCGCCAGCGGGAGTTGCGGATTCCGGCAGGAACTTGCCCAGCACGTCGACGTATTCGAGAGCGGGGGTTTCCAGGGGCATGTAGCCGTAGCGCTCGTACACGGCGCGCACGGTGTCGATCATCTCGCGTTTGAGCGAGGCGTCTTGGGCGAACAAGTCACGGAAACCTTTCACTAGCCGGGGTTCGGGGCGAGCGGAAGCCATAGGTCAATCTCCAATTTTGGTATGGTGCGCTGCGACAGAGGCCTCATCCGTTAGCGAGCGCAGGGAGGAGTGCAATGCAGATGATGGGGTGAGGCGAACAGCACAAGTACGGTTGGCGGGGCTCGAACCCGCGACCTTCGGAATCACAATCCGACGCTCTAGCCAACTGAGCTACAACCGCGAACGACGTGATTATAGGGGGCAAGAGTGAGATGCAAAGCGAGGGGCGATTTCGAGGTCTGCTAAGACCGTGTCGGGGAGGCACTTGCGGGCGAAGCGGCAGATTCTGAGCGATTGAATCAGGACAGATGGCGATTTTGGTCAATAACCCGGGGTTGCGCTGAATCTGCGTTCGATTTCGGACGATCCACCTGCTGGTCTTATCGCGCGTGCTTTGTGTGCGCGCGTGGTGAGAGGCGGGAGTTGCACTATGTCCCAGTTGCCGCGTGTCGGGCCACCCATCTACAGCGATGCTCTTGATGACCCGGACATGATCGAACTTGTCATGATGTTTGTGGACGAGATGCCGGCCCGCGCGGACATGATTCTCTCGTCGTTCAGCAACAAGGATTGGAAGAGTCTCGCCGGTGAAGCGCACAAGCTTCGCGGCAGCGCAGGCGGGCACGGGTTCCAATCCGTGGGCGATGTCGCGGGCACACTTGAGGACACTATTCGTTCAGCGAGTGGACAGGAAGACGCGGCGTTGGCGAATATTCAGCAGCAAGTCAATGACCTGATCAACTTGTGTCGGCGCGTGTCGTTCAAGCAGTGAGTGAGTCGTCGATTGCAGTAAAGTTCAGCGGAATGCAGCAGAGTAAGTCCATCCCGGAAAACAACCGCTCTCGCGTGCTGATCGTGGATGACTCCCCGGATCTGCACCAGCTGCTGCGCGTGCGCCTCAAGCACGACGAACTGGACTTTGAATCCGCGTACAACGACGAAGAGGGCTTTTCGAAAGCGATTTCGTGGCAGCCAGAACTGATTCTGCTGGACTTGTCCATGCCGGGTGAGGATGGGTTGGTGCTGCTGCATCGTTTGAAGGAAGACGCGAGGACACGCAGTATTCCGGTGATCGTGCTGTCGGCACATCAGGCACCGCGGTACAAGGTCGCGGCGTTTGACATGGGCGCAGTGGACTATGTGACGAAGCCGTTTGAGTTGATTGAATTGCGCGTGCGCATTCGCAGTGCGCTGCGGATGTATCAACTCGTGCAGATGCTTGCACAGCGTGCGCAGATTGATGGATTGACGGGTCTTTGGAATCGCACGTACTTTGACAAACGCTGGCACGAAGAATTTTCGCGTTGTCAGCGCCACGGGCACGCGCTGTCGATGGCGTTCCTTGATATTGACTACTTCAAGAGCGTCAACGACAACTACGGGCACCCGATGGGGGACCACGTTCTCCAGACGATTGCACGCATTTTGCAGCAGTCAGCGACGCGCGAGAGCGACTTGGCGTGCCGGTATGGTGGTGAAGAGTTTGTCATCGTCATGCCTGACACCAACGCGATTGAAGCAGCGGTGGTGTGCGAACGCATTCGACAGGCTGTGATGGAATCTCGCTGGGCGAGAACGCCTGACTTACGCGTGACGTGCTCAATTGGTATCGTCGGCGCGAGCGGGCCTGTCAAAATCTCTGCTGAGCAATGGGTGGAGTTGACGGACAAGAACTTGTACGCCGCGAAGAACGGCGGACGCAATCGAGTTGTTGTGACGGACCTTGCGGGGACGACGACGCTGCACATGCGAAACGCGGCGTGAAAAAAGCCCGTCCTGCGACGGGCTGCAAGCACACACGAAGTTGGTTGTACGAATTGCCCAGCAGTTGCTGCTGGCATGGTTAACCTTTGGGCCACAGCCATGCGAAGGTGCCGGCGGTCAGCGATGCGTAGATGACGGCATCGATGACTCGACCTGGAACGTGTGACCATGGCGAGCCCATCCAGATCGACATGGTGAGGGCGTTGCCGCCGTGAGCGAGGAGGGCGATCAAGCCGCAGACCTTGAACACTTTCATGTAGGCCATGCCCGGGTGCATGCCCGCGCTGCCTGCGATGTACGCGACGAAGAAACTGATGCCGATGAGGTTCAGAATCCACAGGCCCATGCTGACGCCCATATTGGGCATGCCGGGCATGATGGTGATCATCGCGTACGGACCTGCTTTCATTTTCTCGATGACCTCGGGCTTCTTGCGATCCGCGCCGTGGCCACACCATGGAACGTAATACACGCCCGGTGGCAGCGCGAGGTTGCGTATGAAGTCGAGGATGGACTTTTCCTTCTCGCCTGGATTCTTGAAGTCGTGTTTGTGGATGGGCAGGACCATCCAGACGAGTGCGCTGGCGAAGTGCACGATCACGGCGGACAGGAGGATGGGCTTCCAATAGAGGCTGATTGTTTCCATTACTTTCTCCGACCGGTGACTAATCGTCGTTCGCGGCGATCCAGGCACTGGGATGGGAACTGCACATAGAAGAACAGAAATGTGGCGGTTTGTCAAGTGAACGCGAAACAAACTGCTGAAAGCGGGGCACAATGATCGAGAAATGTGCAGAAAATCAGCGATTTTGCAAGAGCGGACGCAAATATCGCCCGGTGTGACTCGTTGTGTGTTTCGCAATCTGCTCGGGCGTGCCTGTTGCCACGATCGTGCCGCCCTTGTCGCCGCCCTCCGGGCCCAGGTCGATGATCCAGTCGGCACACTTGATGACGTCGAGGTTGTGCTCGATGATCACGAGTGAGTTGCCTTGATCGGCGAGGCGGTGCAGGACTTTGACAAGTTTGTTGATGTCCTCGAAGTGGAGGCCGGTGGTGGGTTCGTCGAGAATGTACAGCGTGCGGGTGGAGGGAGCGAACGAACGAGAGAGCGAACGAGCGAACGAGGGGGAGGAGTCACTCTCATCTTCGTTTGCATCATCGTCTTCCACTTCTGGCCCTCGTTCGCTCGTTCGCTTGTTCGCTTGCTCGCTTACATCATCAAACAAACTGCGACCCTTCGCAAGTTCCGTCGCGAGTTTGATGCGTTGGGCTTCGCCGCCAGAAAGTTGCGTGCTGGGCTGGCCCAGTTTGACGTAGTCGAGGCCTACGTCGTGGAGACATTGGAGGGGGCGGAGGACTTTGGGGTGATTCTCGAAGAACTTGAGTGCATCTTCGATCGTCATGTCGAGGACGTCGGCGATGTTCTTGCCTCGGTAGTTTACTTCGAGGGTTTCGCGGTTGTAGCGTTTGCCTCGGCAGACTTCGCACTCGACGAACACATCGGGCAGGAAGTGCATTTCGATTTTCTTGAGGCCCTGACCTTGGCACGCTTCGCATCGCCCGCCGCCGTTTTGTGCGGTGACGTTGAAACTGAATCGACCTGGCTTGTAGCCGCGGACCTTTGATTCTTTGGTCGCGACGAAGACTTTGCGGATTTCGTCGAAGAAACCAACGTAGGTTGAAGGATTGCTGCGAGGGGTGCGGCCGATGGGCGTTTGATCGACTTCGATGATGCGGTCGATGGTGTGATTGCCCTTCGGGTACTTGATGTTCGTGTGCGCGCCGGGTAACTCGCGGGAGCCGTTGAGTTCCTTTCGTACTGCGCGAAGGAGGATGTCGTTGACGAGCGTGCTCTTGCCGCTGCCTGAGACGCCAGTGACGAGGACCATGCCGCCGACGGGGATGGAGATGTCGACGTTCTTGAGGTTGTTTTCGGTTGCGCCCTTGATGGTGATGGCGTTCTTCTCGGAGAGCGGGCGGCGCTTGGTGGGCGTTTCGATTTTCTTCCGGCCTGAGAGATAGTCGCCAGTGAGAGACTTCGGCGTTGCGATGATTTCAGCGACAGAACCTTGCGCGACGATGCGCCCGCCGTGAACGCCCGGGCCTGGGCCAACGTCCACGACGTGATCGGCGTGACGGATCATGTCTTCGTCGTGTTCGACGACGATGACGGTGTTGCCAATGTCGGTGAGGTGGCGGAGCGTGGCGATCAGGCGGTCGTTGTCGCGCTGGTGGAGACCAATGGTGGGTTCGTCGAGCACGTAGCACGCGCCGACGAGGCCTGAGCCGACTTGCGAGGCGAGGCGGATGCGCTGGGCTTCGCCGCCAGAGAGCGTGGCGGTTTTTCGAGAGAGATTCAGATACTCAAGGCCCACGCCCATCAGGAAGCGCAGGCGGTTGTTGATTTCCTTGAGGATGGGCTGAGCGATGATCTGCTGTTCTTGGCTCAGTTTCAGAGCTTCGGCGAACTTCACGGCTTCAGTGATGTCGAGGCGGGAGAATTCGGCGATGTTGAGGAAAGAAAGAGACGGAGAGACCGAGAGACGGAGAGACGAAGTGGGGGAAGACTTCGTCTTTTTCTTGTCGTCCACTTCGTTGCTTCGTAACTTCGTTCCTTCGTCACTCTTCTGCGGCCTTCCAATCACATTCGTCGAGCACACTTCGCTTGCGTCCACGGCGTACTCGCTTTCGAGGAGCACGTGCAGGGCTTCGAGGCGGAGGCGGTCGCCGTGGCAGGTTTGGCAGGGTTTGTCGGTGAAGAACTTGCTGAGCCACTCCTTAACGGACTCGTTTTCCGTGCTCTTCCACCATTCGGTGAGTTCCGGGATCACGCCCTTCCACTTCATGCCGAACTTCTTGGCTTCTTCGGGTGTCGCTCCGTGCAACAGCATCCGGCGTTGGTCGGGCGTGAGCGTGTTGACGGGCAGGTCGATGGGGACGCGATAGGCTTTGCAGAACTTGCGGATGCCTTTGTTGAACCACGCCTTGACCATGGTGTTTTTGGCGTAGGCTTCGATCGCGCCTTCGTTGAGTTTCTTGCTTTCGTCGGGGAGGACGAGTTGTTCGTCGAGTTCGAGGAGTGTGCCCAGGCCGTTGCAGGTGGGGCATGCGCCGAAGGGGGAGTTGAAGCTGAAGAGGCGGGGCTCCAATTCTTCGAGTGCGACTTCGGGGTGTTCGGGGTCGGCGTACTTCGTGCTGAACGACTTGTCGATGAACTCGCCGGGCTTTGATTCGTTTTCGATGCTGACGACGACAACGCCGTTTGCGAGTTTGATGGCGGACTCGACGCTCTCGGCGACGCGCTGGCGATTTTCGGCGTCGAGCGTCAAGCGATCGATCACGGCGTCGATGTCGTGCTTTTCGTGGCGGCCCAATTTCAGCGGGTTTTCGCCCGGTTCTTTGAGGACTTCGCGGATGTCCTTCATCTCGCCGTTGACGCGGACGCGGGTCCAGCCTTGCTGGGAGAGGTCTTCGAGGACGTCGCGATGGAAACCTTTTTTGCCGCGGATGACGGGGGCGAGGATGATGGCGCGGAGACTCTGGGTACCCCCACGCTCCGCGTGGGGCGAACGTGCAACTGTGTTCGACTTGTCGGCTGCGCCTCCGTTCCCCACGCGGAGCGTGGGGGTACCCAGAAGAGCATCAACTATTTGTGTTGAACTCGTAGCCGTGATCGGGCGGCCGCTGCGTTCGAGAATCGTGCCGTCTTTCTTTGTTTTGGTCGGCGCCCACGAGAATGGTCTGCCGCAGCGGGCGAAGAGGAGGCGGAGGTAGTCGTAGATTTCTGTCGTGGTTGCGACGGTGGAGCGAGGGTTGCTGCCGCTGCTGCGTTGTTCGATGGCGATGGTGGGGGGAATGCCTTCGACTTCGTCGACGTCGGGCTTTTTGAGTTGGTCAAGGAACTGTCGCGCGTACGCGGAGAGGCTCTCCATGTACTTGCGCTGGCCTTCGGCGAAGATGGTGTCGAACGCGAGCGAACTCTTGCCGCTGCCTGAGAGGCCCGTCATGACCACGAGTTGGTCGCGAGGGATTTCGAGGTTGATGTTTTTGAGATTGTGCTCGCGTGCGCCGCGAACGCGGATGGACCTGCTGTCGGACTTGACGATGCCGGACGAGTTAATGCGGGCGTCGGGGGGGTGCTTGCCTTCGACGACGGACGACGCTTTTGACTGGGCACTCACGGTGGACACGTTCCTCTCTCCTGCGCAGATGTGCAGAGCGGGTTTCGATGCGAGCATGCGACGCTGGCACGAAGCGATTTCTTGATCCAACGAGCGATTGAGTGGAGTGTAGTCGTATGGGATTAGTTTGGGGTATCGTTTGAGGCAGTTTTTGCGGGTGTTTAGGGTGGTGACTGGATTTGTGCGCACACGGATTGGAGCTCAACCAACGCCACACATAAATGCTTCGAAGTTTCATAAGTGCTTGTTTTTCAATACTTAGAAGTGATGTGTCTGCTTGCGCGAAAACCGAGTTGCGCGCACAGTTGTTGCCGCGCGGCGAGAGTGTGTCAGGGACAGAAACACACACAGCAACGAACTGGAGCGGCACATGGCGATTGCTTGGGATGAACTTGCGGGGGGATCGGGGGCGTCGGGGTCTGGCGGTGGAGTTGGCAAGGGCGAGGTTGAGCGGGCGGTCGCGGAGCATGAGGCGAAGGTTGTGCCGCGGCTGGAGCGGTTGTGGGCGTACTACCGCAACCCGACGCGGAGTGTGGCGAGGTCGAGTTGGACTTCGCCAAAGCAGGGGCGTGGTTACACGCAGGCTCAGGAGCAAGGACTGCCGGCACGGATCACTGGCGTTCGGGGGAACGAGATCGTTGATGATCGGGCGCGTTCGACGCGGGAGATCGTCATTGAGAACGACATCGCGTGGCGCGTGCAGGCGATGGTGGACTTCGTCTTCGGCAAACCCATCATCATTCAGAGTGCAGCAAAGAACAACACGACGAGACGAATGATCGAGCGGCTGCTGGACCATGTGTGGGAGCGGAGCGGCGGGATCGCGTTGCTGCAAGACATGGGCACGCTGGGCCACGTGTATGGACACGTTGATGTCGCGATGCGAATCGACGAAGAGCGATTGATGGCTGCGGGCGCGGCGATTGCGATGAGCGCGGGTAGTTCTGGTAGTTCAGAGAGCGAGGCGTTTGAAGACTTGCTGCGTGTGGTTGGGGATGCATTGCGCG
Source organism: Phycisphaerales bacterium (assembly GCA_046350435.1). GTDB lineage: Bacteria > Planctomycetota > Phycisphaerae > Phycisphaerales > UBA1924 > BJHL01. The sequence goes on along the minus strand of JAXMAK010000002.1, from coordinate 752,851 downwards.
TAGAAGTCATTGAACCAACGCGCGGCGTGGCGATTCTGGATGATCGAGACTATCGCAAGATTCGTGCGTATATCGTGCGGACGCGTGCGGGGACACCCCGCCCCCCGGCGTCAAGCGATCTCGGTTTGTTGACGTCGCTCATGAAACTCGTGGGCGGGAGCGACTCGAACCAACTTGGTGGCAGTAATGAGTTGTTGGAGATCATCACGCCTGACGCTTGGCATGTGTATGAGGAAGGCGAGTTGGTGTGGAAAAGCTTGCAGGGTTTGTTGCGGGGCGAGTTGCCTGTCGTGCATGTGCAGAACATCAGCCAGCCGTTTGAGTATGAGGGGATCAGTGAAGTTGAGGCTCTCATTCCTCTTCAGGATGAACTGAACACGAGGCTCAGTGATCGAGCCAGCCGCGTCACGATGCAGAGTTTCAAGATGTATCTTGCGAAGGGCATTGAGGGGTTTGACAAGGTTGCGGTTGGGCCTGGGCAAGTCTGGTACACGGACAACATGGACGCGAGCATCACGGCGTTTGGTGGTGATGGAAGCAGTCCGAGCGAGGACACGCATATCCGCGAGGTGCGCGAGGCGATGGACAAGGTGTCGGGTGTACCGCCATTGAGCGGCGGTGTGGTGCAGGGACGCATCGGCAACCTGAGCAGCGCGAATGCGCTGAAGGTGACGTTGATGGGGCTGATCGCAAAGACGGATCGCAAGCGCGTGGCGTATGGACGTGCCATCACGGAGTTGTCGCGGCTGATGCTGGTTGCGCTGCACGAGTCAGGCGTGTTCAAGACGGCGGAAGCAGAGCGAGTTGTGAAACTCATTTGGCCTGATCCGCTGCCGATTGATGAGCGTGATGTTGTGGCGACCGCGAGCGTCAAGCAGCAACTGGGCGTGTCGAAAGAGAAGGTGCTGGCGGAGTTGGGATATGTGGGTGAGGGTGATGCGGGAGTGACGTGAGGCAAGTGCGACAGAGCGAAGGTGCGAGAGTGCGATAGCGATGCAGCGGTCAATAGCTGCATGGAACGGGGGGAGGTTCGGGGACTTGGGCGTTGTGATGGATGAATCGCGCACCCTCCCCGACCTCCTGCGGGGGTGAAACAACTGATACCAAGGAGCATCGAGATGAGTGAACAAGCAAAGCAGGAACACGTCAGTGAACAGTTGGCGGAGGTTGGTGTGGTCGCTGAGTTGGAGGGGAAGTTAGCCGCGACTGAGGCGGCTTTGGAGCGGATCAAGATCGAACGCGAAGTCGACGCAGCGTTGCTGATGAATGGCGCGGCGGATCTTGAGACGGCACGATTGCTCGTGGAGAAGCATCTCAACTCGCAACCAGCGGCAGGCGAGCAGGCTGATATCAAAGTACGCGTGAAAGCAGCGGTCGCGGAAGTTCGCAAGCGACAGGCGTACTTGTTTCCGGAGGGGCGAGGCGGCATCGTGCGTGGTGCAACTGGTGCAGCCAAGCCCAAGCCTTTGGGTGAAAGCGAAGTGGAGAAAGCCGCGATGCGTGCGTTGCAGAGCGGTGATCGGCGGAGCGTGACGGATTACATGCGAGTGAAGCGGGGCGGGCAGTGATCGCGCTGCTGCGCGTGTTGGCTTAAGAGTTCAACACAGAGAGCACAGAGAACACAGAGAGAAAGAAAACTGAATCAATGCACATTCTCTGTGCTCTCTGTGTTCTCTGTGTTGAATAGGTCTTTCAAAGTGGTGACGAGTTGAGTGTTTCGAGCGAAAGGAGATTGACATGACGTACTCGGGGAAGAGCACATTCGCGGCTGGGGCGGACCTGCCGGAGTTGATGGAAGATGTGAGTGACATCATCGGGCTGGTGAGCCCGTATGAAACGCCCTTGCTGAACCATTTGGGCGATCCGGCGCGATCGGCGATGAGCACGGTACACGAATGGATCGAGGACAGCCTGCTGCCCAACACGGATTCGGTGAACCAGACGACCTTCACGCCCAACGCGGCGGATGCGACGGCGATCACGGTTGCAAACGGTTCGCGATTCCGTGTCGGCGATCTTGTGAAGCCTGGCTCGGCGACGGAAGTGATGTTCGTGACTGCGGTCGCGGGCAATGTGCTCACAGTGACGCGTCGATATGGCAGCACGCCGACGAGCAACCTGTCCAACGGCCTGAAGTTGACGATCTTGGGCAACGCACAACTGGAAGGCGCGGATGCAGACCCGGCGCGCACGACCAACCGCGTTCGCAAAGCTAACTACACCCAGATTTTCGCGGCGACGGTTGAAGTCACAGGTTCGCTGCAAGCCGCGGGCAAGCACGGCATCGCGGACGAACTTGATTACCAGAAGCAGGAGCGCCTGCGCGAACTGCTTCGCGATCTTGAGAACTGCGTCGTCAACGGCACGGCTCCGGCGAGCAACCCGCAGGGTAACTCGAGCACCCGCCGCAGCATGAACGGCATCATCAAGCAGATTGCGACCAATCAGTTTGTGCCGGGGCAAAATGGCTTCCCGGCGGGCGGCGGCGCGGGTACGGATCTTTCCGAAACTGTGCTCAATACGGCCATGCGAGTAGTGTGGGAGCAGAGCAGCGGTCGCGTCGACACGATTCTGGTGAATGGCTCGCAGAAGCGCCGCATTAACCAGTTCGTCGCGAGCACGGCACGCCACTACAGCCCGGGTGACAAGAAGTTCAGCGAGATGGTGAGCGTGTACGAGAGCGACTTTGGCGTCTGCAACATCATTACCAGCCGCTGGGTGCCGAGCGACACCGTTGTCTTGCTCGCGAAGGAACGCGTGCGAGTGCTGCCGCTTGCGGGTCGCAGTTTCGGTTTCCTGCCGCTCGCGCGCACGGGAGACAACCTCGCAGGGCAAATGCTGGGCGAGTACACGCTGGAGTTCCGCAACGAAAACGCGCACGCTGTGATTCGTGGGCTCAGCTGAGAGAGTGCGGCTGGAAGCTCTGGCGGCAGTCAGAGTGGAGGTCTAGGCGGAGGCAACTAAGTCGTCCGGGCGGGAGCGACTTGGTTGCTTGTGGGGATCGGGGGCTGCGGGCCGTGCGGACACGCGCGGCTCGCGGATTAAGTCACATAGTACTTGCAAAGGGGGACATATGTTCGCATTGGATCGTGACATCGCGCAGATCGAACCCAGCGTGTTCAGAGACATTACTTGGGTCGGTCAGCTGGCGGCTCGCGGGACCGCGACGGTCAACGGCACCATGCTCGAAGCAAGTGCCGTCACGCCGGCGTTCACCGATTCGGGCATTGAACTCGGGCATGTTGTAGTTGTTGGCGGACAATCGCTGGAAGTCATCGACGTGCTCAGCGAGAACTTCTTGGAAGTCGCTATGCTGCGAGAAGGCGTTGAAGCACGAATCATTCCGCCGGTCGACATTGTCAGTTCGCCCTTCCATGTCATGACGTTCCGCCCGCAACTTGAGTGGGTCCATCGACAAGTGCTCGCGATGCTGGGCCTTGCTCCGGCAGCGGTCAATGATGGCGTGCTGCTGCCCGAAACGAGCATCAAGAACCCGTGGGAGTTTGTGCGAGTGGAAGTCTTTGGCGCGCTGCACGTGATTTACGCCGCAGCTGGTGCAGCGCTCGCCGCGGATCACGCGATCAATCAGCGTTCCGCGATGTACAAGCAGTTGTTCCGTGAAGAGCGGCTGCGCGTCGTGGCACAGATTGATACGGATGGCGATGGCCAGGCCGATGTGCTGCGGCGGATGAATGTGGGACAGTTGGTTCGGGGCTGAGGACATCGGACGGAGAGGGGGTGAACGATGATTTTCATGAATCCAACCGGCGTGCAATTCGGCACGACGCTACTTGACGGCGTGATGTGGATCGCGGTGGATCGTTCTGCGACGCGTCTTGTACGTGAATGGAGCGATGAAGGGCCGTACGCGAGGTTTATCGACGCACCGGAGCAGCACGTGTCGTTCACGCTGCAGCAGGAGTTTCGTGCAGACTTGTCAACGCCCTTTGTTGGCAGCGGTGCACCTGGCGTCGGCACGCAAGCGACTTTGACCATCGTGACGCAGCCAAATGCGTCGGACGGTCAGAAACGAAAGTTGACAGCGACCGCAGTGCTCGTGGGAGTGTCGCACAAGGTCGGTTCGCGCGGTGCGACGCGAATGCTGAAGTTTGAAGCTGTCGCTTCGAGTGGAGCGACTGACCCGGTAGTGGTGACGGATGCCTGATGTTTGGTGGAATAGCGACGACCACGCGTAAACAAATTCAATTATCTTATTGGTCGGGCGTTGCAAGTAATCGGTGCAGGTTGAGAATCGGAGCTTATCACACTTGTGCCCGTTTGCCGCACCGGTTGCTTGCAACGCTCGACTTTACGGAATGATCGCTGAGGAGACAGAGAGAAGCGGAGAAACGCGGAGATTCAGAGGGTGCTTCTTCTTCACACGCACTGCTCTCAGCGTTCCTCCGCCGCTCTCCGCACCTCCGCGATCAAGTTTGCAGTTTGGGGGACACATGAGTTCGTTCAATGGATTGGATCTCTTCGGTTCCGGCCCACACCGGTTCTTTCATGGCAAACGCGGGCAGCTGCTCACGTTCGATCTCTTCAACGGCGGCTCGGGCGGCGGCAGCACGGCCAATGGGCTCATCGATCACGAAATATTGGTCCGAGGCCGCTTGGTTGCCACAAACGAGTCCGCGCTGACAGCGTTGCGCGATGCAATCATCGCGCAGGTGCAGAATTCGCCCGTCGTCGGAGTTCTCATTGATACTCAGGGCCGAACCTTCACCGGCATGTCTCTGATTGCATATTCCGAACGAGGCCGACGCGATCGCGGCCGCGTGTTCTCAGTTCGCTACGAAGTTGTTTTCAAGAAGTTGTAGCAGAAGTGACGCAGTAACAAAGTGACGTAGTGACAAAGTGCTGATACGCGCCAGTCGACTTCGTTACTAAGTCACTCAGTCACTTCGTCACTTTTCCCAAGGAGTTCCCCATGCTCGACACAGAAATCGCAGGTTCGCTCGTGCAATTCGGTACCGCTGGGCTTATGGGTTGGATGTGGCTCACCGAACGCCGCGGCGCAGCAGCTCGCGAACGACAACTCGACGAAGCGCATGCTCGCATCGCGGAGCAGCACGTCGGCATCGAAGCCCTGCTCGGCGCAGTCCGCGAAAACACTAAAGTGCTCGGCCAGATTGAAGCCGGGCAGCGAATCATCATGGAAGTATTCAGCCGACCCCTGCGAAACTCTCGAGGAATGCCAAACGACTCGCGGGATGAAACGAATCGAGAGCGAGCGGCTTAGACTGTGCCCTGAAGTGTGACCACTCGCGTTGTCTGTGGAGATTTCGATGTTGCAACGTGCAGGTATGAAATGTTCAAAGGCGATTCGGCTTGCCCGCACAACGCTCGTGCTGAGCGCATGCGCACTGGCCATGAACGGATGCACAGTTGATAGAAGCGTCACCGGTCGGCGAACATCAGTGTCTGGCCAGAACTCGCCCGAAGGCGAGCGAGCCGTCACTGAAGCGGCGTTTGAACCAATCCGCCTGCGAGTGCATCCGCTGACACACTTGGATTTCGAAGCGGCGTCAGACGGAGCGAGCGACAACGGCAAGAAAGTTCCTGAATCGCGAGCCACAACGCTTTCGTTGCACTATGAATTGCGTGACCAGTTCACCGACCCCGTCAAAGGTCTCGGAGTTCTGCGCGTCGAAGCAACACGCAGAGGCACTGGAACCGCAGGTAATGCCGCAGGCGAGTCAGCGACGTGGGACGTTGCTGACCTTGCCGATCCAACGATTAACTCGCGTCGCTTTGACCCCGCAACGCGCACCTACCGCGTCTCGCTCACTGCGCCCGATTGGATGAAAGCGTGGGCAACTGCGCAAAACTCTGGTGCAACAGAAGGCCGAGGCTCGGTTGTGCTGAAAGTCACGCTCGTCACGCCGCGAGGCGACGGAACTCGGCGGATGTTGACCGACGAGTTCGTGATGGAGCGGTGAGTCGCGGGGGGGGGAGGGGAAAACGAAAAGTGCAAAGCGAAAACGGGCTGACTACTTCAACAACTTGTAGTAGTACGTGGTCGGGCTGAACGAGCCATCTGGAAACAGCGCGAAGTCCGGAATGACTCCCAGCCGCGACCAACCAGAGCGTTCATACAGCCGCTCCGCATCTGGCGACGCCGTATCGAGCACGAGCACCGTCTTCTTTTCACGGCGTGCAACGTGCTCGATCGCTTTCATCAACGCGCCGCCAATGCCTTGTTTGCGTGCCTTGCGGTGCACAAGCATCTTGCAGATATCAGCGCGATGAGGCTGGTTTTCAGGTCCTGCATAGACAAGTTGCACAGTCCCGACCGCCGTGCCGCTGTCATCTTCGGCGATGAGCAAGACCCGATCGCCGGATGACGCGTTCGTTGCGACACCGATCCAAAAGTCGCGAGCGCGTGCATGATCGAGCGGGTGCATGAACCCGACCGACGCCTCGCCTTGCACGACATCAACCAAAATCGCAGCGAGTTCGTCCGCTCGTTCGCGGATGGCTGTGTGGGAGAGTTCGCGAATGTTGTACGAAGTCGACACGATTCGTATTCCTATACAAGCGGCGGTCTGGTCGTGTCAGAACGACAGGCACCGACAAAAGACTTTATGTTGAAATCACTCCGCGCTCTCTGCGTCCTCCGCGGTGAGCGACGAGCCAAGTTATTACTTCAGCAACGAAAATTGTGCCGGCGGGCGCGGTATGAACACAAGCACGATGAACTCATTCGCTGCAGGATTATTCAGAGAGTCCGTCAGCAGTGCCTGGCCCAGCGTGGGCAACGTGGGGACCTCTGGACCAATGTCAGATCGCTTCACAATCTTCGCCGCAGGTCGGTCCGACGCGTCATCGATCTTCGCTTCTGGCGGAACTTCATCCACGGGCTGCGATTGCACCGGTTGTTGTTCCGCTTGCGATTGCTCGGGCGGTGCAAACATCACGAGCGCGAGGTCAGCAGGCAGCGTGGCTTCAAGCGTGAGGCGAGAGAAGACCGGGCCAGCGGACTCCGCCGCGATCGATTGTGCTTCATGCAACGCAAAGAGTGACTTCGACGCCGGTCCCACTTTCGGCACCGCTTGCGGCACGAGTTCCACGCGCACGGCGGCTTCCAGCGTCGTTTCTGTTGTGCTTTGCCGCGAGTCTTTGGCGGTTCGCTCGGCTCGGAGAGCCGAGGCACCCGACTTCGCTTCCAGCGGCACAGGCCAGGACCTCAGCAACATTCGGATGTGTCCTGCTTCAACCGTGAACACGCCCGAGTCCAGATCAAATGCCTGCGACGTCGCGAATGCAGGTCCGCGCACGACTTCGCTGCGCGAGTTGGAAAACGCGATGATCTGCTGCTGCTCTGGGAGTGCGAGCTTCACGCGCTGGCGGACGCGTTCGAGCGTTGTGATCGGAATCGTGAACGCGCGGAAGCCGTTTCGCTTGAGCGTTGCAATCGTGCGTGCGTCGAGCGGCTTGTTGGCGGTTGCACTAAGTGCATCCAGCGTGCTCGTGCCGTCGCCATCACCCGGCTGCACGCCGAGACTCGCTTCATACTCATCCGCCAGCGCGACCAGCGACGCGAGCGCGTCGGCAGCCGCGGCAGGTCGGCTCGTGCCTTTGCTCTCGCGGAACGGACCAGACTTCGCGTTGGTCTCGACGGGCGACTGCGGCGACAAGACCCAGAGGCGGATATCAACACCTCGGCCAGAGGAAGCGGAGTCGGGTGCGTTGGTGAGGGAGAGGGTGGCGGGAGGGGAGAGGTCGGAGGGTGCGGGCTTGGCGTGGCGGGTGCAGGCGGGGAGCAGTGCGGCGACGACTCCTAGAGCGAGGAGGGGGCGCGAGGGAGGATGGAAACGGATCGGGGGCACGGCTTGTTGGTGTGCGATTGGCGGAGTGTTTTCACGCGACCGCCAACGTCTCGAAAATAGTAGGGCTTTGTATCGACACATCGTTCAACTCAGCAACTCATTCCTGCGACATCGATGTTTCAACCTGCCAGCACGTTTAAGGCTTCGGTTCGGCAGCTCGATTGCCAAAGGCCAAGGTGAATATCCGCGCATCGCGCAGACCCAGCGCGAACCACGCGACGATGCCGAGAATGATCGGCATGAAGAAAGGCTCGCCTATGCGAACGTGAGTCGCGGTCGCGCCGCCCAGGTATGCAGCAAGCAGAATTGCACCGATGAAACAAGTCTTCGGAATGAGGAACAGCACAGCGACCGTTATTTCGACGAAGCCGATCTTGAAGATGGTGTCGGTGGACCATCCCAACTTTTTCATCATCGCTTCCTTGCCCTCCCATTCGATGAACTTGGGGACGCCGCTTCCAAGAATGAGAAATGCAGCAATCAGCCCGCTGAGAATCCATCCGACGAGCTTTGACTTTGACACTTTCATGGAGGGTCCTTATGAAAAAAGTACCGTGCGTTCGGACGAAATACTTAGCTGCGAGAGCGCATTACCCCAACTCATTAATCCGATCAATCAGCCGCCTCACCAACCCATACTTGTGCTTCGTATGCGTAAACACAAGTCGCGGCAGGTTGAGGTTGTCCGTCTCGCCCTCGAGCGGCGAGTTTGGCGGGCGCTGCGTCATGCCGCCCGTCTTGATGAGGACTTTGAATTCCTGTTCGAGTTGCTCCACCACCTGGGGCTTGAGCGGCGTCTTGAGGCGGATGACGAAGTCGTCCTTGACGTATCGCGACGAGTGATAGATGCGATAGAACTGCAGCACGTGTTCCGCCGCGTCCTTCGCGTCTTTCGCGATGTAATAGATGCTCGGGTCTTCCGGGCTGATCCACTTTCGCGCGAGCAGTTGTTCCTTGATCCACTGATCCCAACTGTGCCAGTACGACGAGAAGCCGGTCGGTTGATCAGGCCGGCCCGAGTGCGTGCCTTCGACGCACACGATGGGCATGGGCGTGCTGCGGCCAGTCTGCACGAGCGTCAGCGTTTCAAACGCTTCGTCGAGCGTGCCGAAACCGCCGGGGAACAAAGCCACCGCTTCTGCCTGACTCACGAACATCAGTTTGCGTGTGAAGAAGTATCGGAAGTTGATGAGTTTCTCGTCGCCCGCGATCACCGGGTTCGCGCTGGTTTCAAACGGCAGTCGAATCGCAACACCAAAGCTCGCTTCACGGCCCGGCCCGACGTGCCCGGCTTTCATGATGCCAAGCCCTGCTCCGGTGATGCTCATCCAGCCCGCGTTCGCCATCAACTTGCTGAACTCCACGCACGCGGCGTAATCCGGGTGATCTTCGGGCGTGCGGGCAGATCCAAAGATCGTGATCTTGTGCGGGTCCTTGTACTTGCCAAAGAGGCGATACGCGTACCGCATCTCCTTGAACGAGTTGGTCATGAGCTTGAGGTCGCCCGGTCCAACAAAGCCCTCGCGCTCATCTGCGATCAGCTTCAGCGCGTTGGTCATCAGGTCTTTCACAAGCCGAGGCGAGAACGCACCGTTGGCGGGCTGCGACCCCAGCATGTGCTGAATCAGCGTGTCAAGCTGCGCCTGCACCTGCGGATCATCCGCACGAGGCGCGACGGGCGATTTTTCTGGAGCGGGCTGCGGAGGAACGTCGGGCGTGCGGTCTGCTAGAGGCATAAGGGGAAAGGATAGGGGCCAGCGTGCCACCGACTGTGCTTTGACAGTCGGTGGGGGAGCATCAATATGGTGCGGACTCTTGCCAGATATTCACGCATTCTCCACCGACAATCAGAGCATTGTCGGTGGCACGAAGTTCAGTTCTTCGCTCGCTCATCCAACTCATTCTGCACTCTGATCCGCTCGCGCTTGATGATCTCCAGCCACTTGGGGTCTGTCTCGATCATCTGCGCCTTGCGCAAACGATCCAGCGTCAGCGGGTCCGCCTTGCGGAGGAGTTTGATGCTCTGCGTCGCGCCGCGCAGGCTCTGGATGTCGTACTCGTTCACGAGCAGCGCATTCTCGAAGTTCCGCAGCGCGTCATCTTCAAAGCCGCGGGCTTGATACAGCAGTCCCAGGTTGCGATATGGCGTGGGGTCCGACGGCAGCAGGCCTGCCGCCTTCTGAAACGATTGCTGAGCAGCGATGTAGTCGGTGTCCTTGCCCCGCTGCATGAACGCAAGGCCCAGATTGTTCCACGCGGCACCGAAGTCAGGATTCACCGCGACCGCCTGCTGCGTGTACTTGATCGCTTCGTCATAATCCTTCGAGCGAAGCGCGGCTTGCCCTCTCGCCGCGAGTTCGCGCGATTCATTGATGCGAGCCGCGTAGTTGTTGTTGCCTCGCGTGCCGGTCGCGTTGCACCCAGTCAGCATCGAAATCGAAATCGCGACGAGCACTGCGACGCGGAGTGTGTTCGAGATGGAGAAGTTGTTGTTCATGGCGAGCACGGAGAGAGAAAGGAACGAAACGAAAGAACACACCTGTCAGCCTGCAATCGCAGCACCAATCGAATCACATCCTCACGAGCCCTCTGGCTTTTCCCAGCGAGAGAACACAATGGTGAGCGACCATTCGGTTGCTTCGGGTCGGAGCGTCACGCTGTACACCTCAAGACTCGGAACGTCGTCTTGCACAAACTGCGCCCAGCGGAGCAACGCGTCGAGCGATTCGTCCTTGATGTTGTAGGAGTATCGCACCTGATTCCAGCCAATGTTGCGATCAGGATTCACAGTGCGCGAGCCGATCGGCACAGCCTTTTTCAGACCGGCGCGAGCGCCCGACGCTTCGATCTTGCTGAGGACATTGGTCGCCGGCTCAGCCGCCCGAGGCCCCGTCCCGTTGGTCTCATCATCGATCATCGCCTGCAACTGCGCTGCCTGCTCAAGCATCACGCCCGACTCGGTCTTCGCTTGCTCCGCAGCATTGCGAGCCGCCACAAAGTTGAACCAGCTCCACCCCGCGAACGCAACGCTCGCGACAAGGGCGATCACACCCAACGCAACCACAAAAGTCGGCTTGTTCCGCCGCTCGCCCCGCGCCGCCGCGACGCTCAGCATCGACACCGTGTCCTGCGCGGCGGACATCGAGTCCTTGGTTTCAAAGGACGCATTGGAAGGCATCTGGCTCATCGCGTGCCTCCTGTTGTTCCGGGCTGCGTCGACGCGGGCGGCGTCACGGGCTTCGTGGGCCACTTCCCTGAGTACGTCGCGCGGCGTTCCTCGCTGCCCGGGCTCTGCGTGATGTCGAGCGTCCAGTCAGTCAGCGTCGATCCACCCACGCGCCGCAGGGATTCGAGCACCGCTTCGCCTTCGCTGGTCGTTGGCACCGTCACAACAACGCGCTGCGGACCTGCAGTTGAGTCGAGGAAAATCGATTCGAGTTTGATGTTCGGCGCGCCCAGCACCAATGAAATCGCCTCGAGTTCCGCAAGCACGGGCTTGTTGCGTTCAACCTTTTCAGGCCCGCGCAGCAGCGTCTTGCGGCGTTTCACTTCGTCGGTCAATTCCATCTCTGGAGTGAACGTCGGGCGCGGACTCATCGCAGGAGGATACAACTTTCCAACGATATCTTGCCAGCCTCTACGCCAGCCCAGTTCGGCTTCCTTCGCTTCCGTCGCTTGCGTGCGGAATTTCCAGCCAACCACACCCGCAGCCGCGGACGCGAGCAGCAATGCACCCGCAGTCCACAAGTACATCGTGCGATGCTGACGACCCGGGCGATTGGACAGCGCGACCATCGACGACCGCGATTCCGGAGCAGCCGACGCGGGCGTTGCCTCAAGGAACGACACCAGCCGACGCAGCGTCGCACCCATCGGGTCTTCGTGGACCACGGCATCAACCACTGCGCCCGTCCACGCATGCGACAACGCTTCGCCAAACTCGCCCGCGCTCAATGCACTGGTGACCGCAGGCCCTGCATCAGTATCAATCGACTGCGCGAGATTCTTGGGCAGCACGCACACAACGCGAGTCGGGTTCGTGTGCGTCTGCACACTCCAACTGAGCCATTCCGCCGCGAGGCGAGCGACGTCGTCCTTGCCCAACGCAACCAAGACTTCGTCTTCGTCAGTCGTCGTCTGGCTTCCCGCCGCTGCCTGCGAACGCACCAGCGTGCAACGCATCGAACCGGAGCACAGCAATCGTTCCTGTTCACACCAGCACCACGAAAGTCGGCCCGTGTTTTCAATCACCAGCACCGCGCACGTGCCTGTTGCAGTGGGGGACTGCACCAGCGGATCGCTGCTGGTGGATCGCTTCGCGCCCGCTCCCGCGCCGGGCGACCACGCCATCGCCATCGCATGCCAGAAACTCGCGACCGATGCAACCCGCACGCCTTCCTGATCGAGCGCATCAATCAACACTCGCGCCGGAACATCAGTCGTTGCAATCACCGCAAGCCGCTGCGCGGGCGTCTCGCCCTGTGCAGGTTTCTTGGGTGCCTTTGTCGTGCTCGTGCCGCCCTTGCCATCAACGCCCAGCGCCTGCACGCTGCTTTCGGCTGGCGAATTCGCGTAAAACTCAACTAGGTTGGGCCCCGAACTGCCCGAATCGCCATCGTCCGTCACATGCCCCATGCGTGCTTCTGCCGCGATCTTCGTGGGATCACTGCTTCGCGTCGAATGCCACGTACATACGCCGCCCGTCGGATCAAGCACCAGCAATTCCAGCGAGTCGCGAGTACGCGCTCCGTCGAGTTTGGAGCGTGTCCACTCCGCGGCGTTCTTGTACTGCGACTCGTTCTGCTCGCTGTCAATCTTGACGCCGCTGAGTTGCCACGTCTCATCGCTGGTCGCGCCAACCAGACGCAGCGAGTGCAGCAAGCCGCCCCGGGCGGAGCGTTGAAGAAGTGCGACGCGGACGCTCACTCGCCCTTTCCTTTCTTGGTGCGCTCGATGTCGCCGTACATCTCCTGGAAGCGGCGTTCAGCATCGCGCATTTCAGGAGTGATCTTGAGATCTTCATCCTTCATCGTTTCGCGACGCGTATCAAGTTGCTTCGCCGCGATGCGTCCGACTTCCTCTGGCTCAAACTTGCCTGATTCGAGCAGCTCGGCGCGGATGCGGCGCCACAGTTCCGCGTCTTCACGCGAGACATATTCAGGAACGCGCAGGAAGCCATCGAGCATCAGGTCTTGCTGCGGCGCTCCCGAACCGAACGGGTCCATCTGCTGGCGATTCAGTGCAGAGATCTTTGTCGTTGAATTCACACGCGAGAGAGCCTGCGCTGCGTTTGGATTTGTTCGAGTCGCCTTTGACAGCGCACTACCTGCTCGCCCGGGGCGTTCGTAGCGCTGTCCGCCGATCATGATGTAGTCTTCTTCAATCTCTTCAACTTCCTTCGCATGCTCACCTTCGCCCACTTTTTGCTTGAGCGCGACAAACTTCTGCTTCGCGTCAAGCTTGATGAGCCCGCGCTTGCTTGAACCAATGTGTACGCAGCCCAAGTACGAAATGCTGGGTCCTGCGGCGGGAGTTGGTGTGACTGGCACAGGCGTTTCAACCGCCACCGGCACTTCCGCCGACTTTGGCGTATTCGCAACCCGCACAAGCCGAGCCGCAGTTCCAACATCATCACCACGCGGAATCGGAGCCGCGGCGTCCTTCGATGTGCCGGAGTCAATGTGAGGCAGTTCAACATTCTCTGGAGGCTGCGCGACTGGCGACCCGGTGATATTCAAAAACGCCGCGCTCCCAAGCCCCAGCACGCTCGCGCCGAGCAGCCCCTGGGCCACCAAAGTCCACTTCTTCGCGTTGGAACGATCCATCGCCATACGTCTCAACTTCCGCGTCCAACAAAGCCCATCGAGGGCCGAACAGACGCCTGCTCAGCCACACATTTTCAGCACAGATAGGTTAGGTCCATAGACGCATCCGAATCAGGAATCTCTCGCGAAACTCCCTTGCTCGATTCGGGCGACTGGCCCCGTGTTCTGCAGGAATTGTTTGCTGGCGAAGCGTCAGTGTTCATTGCAAGCGTCGCGAGAAGGCCGCAACTTCGCAATCGCCTCGCGTGCCTACTCCAGCCGCTCAAAGCGAGGCTGGGTCGTGTCAAACACTCGTTCCCAGGACAGAAATTGCCCGGGTCGATTGCCGTTCTGACGATTGCGAGCCGACATACTGCCCCGAACCGTCGTCAACCCTTTGTAACGAACAATCGACCGATTCGATCCTTCCATTTCCGCCACCACCAGCCACAAACCGGGCGACGCCGTGAGCAGCAACTGCAGTTTCGCGGCGTCTTCGCCATTCACCCCGACTCGCTGGTATACCTCATTCAACTTCGTCGCATCAAAATCCATCTGCATCCGCACACGAATCAACTCTTCCGCAAACTCGCGCCCCTTGGTCGGCCCCAACGCGCTGCGACAAATCGCATTCAACACCGTGGGCGTTGCGCTGCGAACGCTGACCGCCAAAGGCCCCTCTTTCCGCGTGTACTTCACCGGATTGACATTCGCCGGCGCGACATCTTCCAGAGCCGCCAGCGCCCCAGCCGCGGCTTGCAACTCTTGCCCGCTCAACCCCGAAAAGTCGGCAAGCAACGTCCCCTGCGCCTCCTGCATGTACACCGACACCGGCGCACCGTCTTTGGGTGCAAGATCAAATGCATGCCCCTCAGGCCCCAAGTAGTCTTGCAGCGTCTTCACATGCGTCTGTTCGCCATTCGCGTTTTGCTGTGGCGTACCCGCAGACGCCGCACCAGACCACGCATCCACCGCTTCACGAACGCCTCGCGAAATATGGTGATCCTGATACGCGTCCAGTTGTTTCTCAATGATGAGCCGCTGCCCGGAGTAGCGTTCCAAAATCGCCATCATGATGAATGTGCCAAGGATGACGATGGTCAGCACTAAAGGTAAAGCAAAGGCTCGGCGTTGTACGCTCGACGAGTCGTGCCACCGACTGTGCTTTGACAGTCGGTGGGGAACGATCCCAGAGGCTCGGTGTTTTGCAGGACAGTTATGCATACTCCACCGACAATCAGAGCATTGTCGGTGGCACAGTGTTGACTTCACTTGCCACCCGACTTTCCGCCGCCCGGCTTTCCACCCGACTTGCCACCTTGACCGCCCGGCATCGGTCGAACTCCACCATCAACTGAACCCGCCCCCGAACCAAGACCACCAGCACCAGCGGTGCCACCTGTCCCGCCCGTGCCCCCAGTCCCTCCCGATCCCGGCTTGCCATCCGTCCCCGCTGCATTTTCAAGCCGCGTGCGCTGTGCGTTGCGAGCAAGTTCCGCCTGCTTGCCAGTCTCGGGACCGATCGCCCAGCCCACTTCAAACAACCACTCACCCCGCATCCCCGACTTGGTTTCGACATCGACTTCGACGTACGCCGGCAAGTCCTTCTGATAAATCGCGCTGTACACACTCTTCTTCGATCGATCATCAAACATGCGAATCCGCAGGAACGTGATGTTCTTCGCGATCATGAACGGATCACCCGCCGCGATTGCTTCGATGCGGCGCTGCGTGCGCGTCATCTCGCGGATTTCTTCAACGGTGCGGCGAGCGGCGATGGGTACCCACCACAATTCATACACGGGCTTCTCATTTGGATCGATGCGTTGACCGGGAATCGGATCGGGCATGCGGAGCTCAAACACCCCACGAATCGCACGAACCGTGCCCTCATCGCTTTCTTCTTCCTCACTGCCATCGCCAGAACCTTGGCCAACCAGCGGAATATCTGACTGAACCGGCACACCGTTCTCGCCCGTCATCTTTTGACGATCCAAAAACCCCATCCGCCCCGTGTCTTTCTTGATTGCCTTCGCCGCGGCGAAAATATCAATCGCCGCCGTCGGCACTGGCGGATCAATCAACACCACTTCCAATTTCTGCGGAATGGTCTGCACCACCTCGCCATTCTCGCGCCGCATCGTCATCACCGCGTTCTTCACGCTCGCATAGCGTTCATCGAGATCAAGCAGCACGCGTGGCGGCGTGTCATCAATCGGCGTCGATTGTGCCGGCTGCGACCCATCCGCAGGCACCGCCGTCGCCGGCGCACGGTTTGCAACCGTTGACTGCGAGACCAGCATCGTGGAAAAAGTCCGCTGAAATACCAGCCGCAATCGCTGCAATTCGCCCGAGTCATCCGCGCGCGTTGAGAGCATCGCTTCGCTGCGCTGCACCGACGACAACAGCGTGAGCGCCGCGATCATCACCAGCGATCCAATCGCAACAGCAAGCGCGACCTCAAGCAAAGTAAACGCGCGCCGACGGCACGGGACTGACTCGTGCCACCGACTGTGCTTTGACAGTCGGTGGTGGATCATCAGTTCGGCGCGGAGTGGTGCTGCGTCTGTACCCGTTCTCCACCGACAATCAAAGCCTTGTCGGTGGCACGAGTTTGTTCTGAAGTTGATGGCGCGTGCTTGATGCATGAGAACAGTTCACTTCGGGCTCGAACGCCCACCACCCGTCCCGCCAGTGCCGCTCGTTCCACCGCCACCCGTCCGCGTTCCTGGCTTGCCACTACCAGGCCGCGAAGGCTCACCCTTGGAGCCCGAAGGCCCCGGCTTCGCGCCGCTCTTGTCGCCCGGGTTCGATCCCGAAGGAGTCCCCGAACTCGAGCCGCTGCGACGCAGCACACCGCCCCGGTCCGCACCGCGGAACGTATTGATCAGTCGAGCACGCCCATTCTCACTCTTCGCGGCGTACGACAAACTATCCGGGTTACGCGTGATGTTCGACACCGGATCAACCAGCCGCGTAATCGCATACGTCGGAGCCTGAGGCGACGGAGCAATCGTCCCGCCGCTCTGCTCACTGAGCCACACGCGAATGGTGACGGCGTTGATGCGATCAAGCGTCATCGACGTCTTGTCCTGCAACTCCGCCGCGAGGTCCGCGCGAGCCGAATTGATCTGAACAGGATTCTCGACGAGTTCCCAGCGATACTTCTCGTTGCCATAGCCAATCGGCAGCGACTGATCAGGCATCGTGTCGGGATCATCAAGATACATCAGGATCAACCGATTCGACAACTCCGCACACGCAAGCCGCCGCTGCTGACGCACCTGCTGCGACATCACCATCGAGATGCCGCCAATGACCGTCGACGCAAGTATCGCAAGAATCGCAACCGCAACCACGGATTCCATCAGAGTCAGGCCGGCGCGAAAAGGTCGCGAAGGCGTGCGCAATCGACTGCTTGATGAAGTTCGCTCACCACAGAGCCACAGAGGCGCAGAGGAACACAGAGAAGAAACTCGGACTGGTGTTGGAGTGGCTGGAATACTCACAATCAATTCTCACAACGTCTTCTCTCTGTCTTGCTCTGCGTCTCTGTGCCTCTGTGGTGAGCGAATTCACCCGCACGTTACTTCTTGAGATCCCACACGCTGATGTCATCAGCCGTCCCCGCTGCCCCGTCTTTGCCAAGCGAAGAAAGCAAGTACTCTTGTTCAGTTCCAGGCCGACCCTGATTGCTGTAGAAGAAGTCTCGCTTCCACGCATCCTTCAATCCCGGCTCAACTAGCTTTGTCGTCACCAGATCATTCAGAGCGGTCGGATACGCCTTGTATTCAAGGTTGTACGACGCAATGGCGTTCTTGAGCGTTGCAAGGCTCGCCTGCGTCGCCTTGATGTTCGCTCTTTCCCCCTGCCCAATCACGTTCACCGCAACCACCGCCAGCAACACGCCGATGATCGCAACCACCAGCGTCAATTCAAGCAAAGAGAAGCCAGCTCGGGGGGCTCGGCGGAGGCGGCGAGTTCGGGAGGCAAGGAGAGCATCAGTTGTAGCAACACAAGCAATCTTCATAATTCAATTCTCCGAAATACTCAGGCAAGTTCAACGCAAGAGTAGTAATGATCGGCGAGACAAGTAGTGATGCCTCATCCGTGCCACCGACTGTGCTTTGACAGTCGGTGGGGACCGTCAACGGGCCAGCCATCGTGAAGAATCTCAACCTCATTCCCACCGACAAGCAGAGCCTTGTCGGTGGCACGATTTGTTTGCCGGGCGCGAGCTTGCGCTTCGCGATTCACCCGCCCATTCTGCTCGCAATCGTGAGCATGGGCACCATGATCGCCAGCAGCATGCCGCCGATAAGCACCGCCATCATGACGATGAGCCCGGGCTCAATCAGTGCGAGCAATCGTGCAGTCCGCCGATCGAGTTCCTCGGCCATGTCCTGACCAAGCGTGTCAAACGCCTGTTCCAAGTCACCGCTGCGCTCCGCGGCGATCATCAACTTGCGAGTACCAATCGGCAGCGCAGTCACGCCATCAATCAAGTACCGCAGCACGCCGCCTTCGATCAGTTTCGTCCGCAGCGTGTTGAGTTGATGCCGCAGCAGCTTGTGATTGATCGCATTCGCACCAACGTTGAGCGCATCGGCAAGGTTAATGCCGCTGCGAGTCATCGCCGCCATGACCGTAAAGAATCGCGCCGACTCCTGCGCCAGCACAACATCCTTCAGCACCGGAATCTTGTGCATCAACGCCTGAAAAAACTTCGTGACCCGCACCCGCATGACAATGCCAAGCACCGCGAGTATCGCAAGACCGATCAGGAAAAACAGCCAGTTATCGCGAATAAACTCGCCGCACACCATCAGCACCTGTGTGTACCAGGGCAGTCCCTGCCCGGCAGATTGCAACTGCGATTCGAGCGTGCGTCCAACTTTCGGCACGATGTACGTGAGCAAAAACAACGCAACGATCAAACTGATGCTCGCGACTACCGCCGGATACATGAGCAGCGTCGCGACCTTGCCCCGCAGCGAGAGTTGACGCCGCGTCGTCGTCGCGAGTTGCTTCGCCGCGCCCGCAAGATCGCCCGTGCGCTCCGCCGACGCATACACCGCGGTCGTCACGACATCAAAGAGTTGCGTCTTGCGGCACGCTTCAGAAAAACTCGTGCCCGATGCCACCATCTCCCGCACCGTCTGCACCCGCACCTGCGCACTGCCCGTCACGCTTTCCGCAACCACGTCCAGCGCTTCCACCAGCGGCACGCCGCGCCCTGTCAGCTGCGACAGTTGCAAGTGCAACTCCGCCTGCGCCTTCAAAGGCACTTCCCCACCCGAATCAATCTTCCCAAAAGCCGCAGGCACCGGCAATGTCTTGACGGGCGTCAATCGCTGCTTGCGAAGTTGACTCGTCGCATGTCGCTCGTCTTTCCCCCGCACCACCCCCATGCGATACCCGCCCTCGGGCCGTGTCGCAAGGTATAGAAACGCGGATTGTGGAGCGGCGCGGCTCATGACAAAAGGTAGGCGTTCGGCATTGGTTTGCCGAAGTGAGGGCTCCGTTCACCTTCACGAAACAAAACCAACTGAAAGCCCGCAAAAACAAACTTTTTCACGCTGGCCCATAACTGTCGGCACGCACGCGTCATTGGTTGTAGGATTACTCTGCGAAAAACGTGCGATGAGGATCGCGCGATTGCTCGCCAAAGGAGAGAGAGAAACATGCGTACGACTGCCATTCATTGTGCTCTGGCGCTTGCATGCGCCGCCGCGGCTCCCGCCGTCGCAAGCGTCACCCCCGTCTTCCAAAACGTGTACAACAACGGCTTCTTCACGCCGTTCAATGCCAGCACGCCCAGCACCGTGCGTTACGGCGATAGCGGCTGGTTCGGAAACGGCGCATCTTCCCCAGCAGAACTCTGCGACATCACGCTGGGTCTGGTCATGTTCGGCAGCACCAGCAACGGCACCACCGACATCACCTTCACTTTCAACGATGGCGACCCCAGCGGCCTCGTCTTTGGCTCCGGCGCAACGCTCTACTCAACCACCATCCACAACGTCGCCCTGCCCGACGCAAGCGAAGCCGGCGGCTCCGCTGCGTTCAACCTCACTATCCCGCTCCCAGGCGTCGTGACCAGCGGCGGCTTCAATAACATCGGCTGGAGCATCGGTGTCTCAAACTTTAGCAGCAACGGCTCGCTGGGCTTCCAGTGCTCCAACGGATTCTCGCAGCCGCTGGGCTTCTACACCAACAATGCAAGCTTCAACAATGGCTCGGGCTGGAGCCTCTTCAGCTTCGGCTCTGACCCGATCACCGGCGTCGCAAACTTCGTCGCGACAGTCACGGTGCCAGCCCCGGCATCGGTCGGCCTGATCGGTGTCGCAGCATTGGCGGGCCTGCGTCGTCGTCGCTGATTGAGAACTACATCCAAGAAACAAAAACGTCGCCCACAAGGGCGACGTTTTTCATTTCAATGTGCCTTCCCCGCCAACAACCTCTCAAGATAATGAATATCCACCCCGCCCTTGCGGAATTCTTTATCCTGCATGAGTTTCGCCTGCAGTGGAATCGTCGTCTTGATCGGCCCGACCTTGAACTCCCGCAGAGCCCGCAGCGTCCGGTTCATGCACGCGTCTCGCGTCTCCGCGTGACAGATCAACTTCGCGATCATGCTGTCATAGTTTGGCGGCACGACATAGCCCGCGCTCACATGCGTATCCATGCGAACACCAAGCCCGCCCGGCGTCTGCCACGTATCAATCTTGCCCGCACTCGGACGGAATCCATGATCCGGATCTTCCGCGTTGATGCGACACTCCATCGCGTGCCCGTTGATCTTGATATCCGCCTGCTTATGCGGCAGTTTTTCGCCCGCCGCGATCTGGATTGACGTCTTGACGATGTCCACACCCGTGATCATCTCCGTCACTGGATGCTCCACCTGCACGCGCGTGTTGACCTCAAGCATGTAGAAGTTCTGCTTGCGGTCCATGAGGAATTCGCACGTCGCCGCGCCCGCATACTTCACGCTGGGTAGCAGCTTCGCCGCACCCTCGCAAATCTTCTGCATCTTCGCCCGATCAACGCCGGGCGAAGGCGCTTCTTCGATGACTTTCTGGTGCCGCCGCTGCATCGAGCAGTTGCGTTCCCAAAGGTGAATCGCGTTCCCATGCTTGTCAGCGAGGCACTGCACCTCAACGTGCTGCGCGTCTTCAAGGAACTTCTCGATAAACACCGCGCCGTTGCCAAACGCCGCCAGCGCTTCCTGACTCGCAACCCGCAACTGTGCCCGCAGCGTCGCCTCATCCCGGCACACCTTCATCCCGCGCCCACCACCACCAGCCGCGGCTTTGATGATCACCGGATACCCAATGTCCTTCGCCACGCGAACTGCTTCGTCTTCTTCTTCAATTGCGTCCTCGCTGCCCGGAAACACCGGCACGCCATTGGCCTTCGCGGTCTTCTTGCACTCAACCTTGTCGCCAAGCGCACCCATCGCCTCAGGCGAAGGCCCGATGAACTCAATCTTGCAATCCCGGCAAGCCTGCGAAAAGTCTGGCCGCTCCGACAAGAAGCCATACCCCGGATGAATCGCCTCCGCGCCAGAAATCTCCGCCGCGGCGATCAGCCGAGCGATATTGAGATAGCTCTCCTTCGCCGGCCCGGGCCCAATGCAAATGGCCCGGTCAGCAAGCTTGAGGTACGGAGCGTCCTTGTCAGCCGTGCTGTAGACACAAACGGTCTCAACACCGAGCTCCTGACAGGCTCGCATGATGCGGAGGGCGATTTCGCCGCGATTGGCGATCAATATTCGCTTGAACATGGATGCTCCGAAGAAAAGAAGTCAACGCGAAGATCGCGAAGGGCACGAAGATTGAACGATCAATTCCTTCGAGTTCTTCGCGAACTTCGCGTTGAGAAAGAAACATTACTTGATCGCGAAAAGCTTCTGCCCAAATTCCACCGACTGCCCATCCTTCACCAGGATCGCATCAATGACGCCGCTCTTCTCGGCTTTGATTTCGTTGAACACCTTCATCGCTTCAATGATGCACACAACGCTGTCCGCCGAGACCGATTGCCCCACGCTGACAAACGACTTCGCATCCGGATTGGGCTTGCTATAGAAGGTGCCGACCATTGGGCTGTCGATAGAGGCTGTAGCCGAAGAACTCGACGAACCCCCCGCGCCAGCGGGGGCGGACGAAGACGACACAGTTGAAGCACTCGCCGCTTGAACTGGCGCATGGCTCGCCGCCTGCGCCACATGCTGCACAGGCGAAGCCGCACCCATCATCATGACAGGCTGCCCACCCCGACGAATAGTGATCTGTTCATCACCATCCTTGAGGGCGACTTCAGAAAGATCGTTCTGGCTCATCAAGGCCACGAGTTCTTTGAGCTTGGATAGGTCGATCATAAGTAATTCCAGAGGCACGAGGGGCTGGGCACTGGGCACTGGCAAAGTCATTCGAACCTCAGAGAGTCTTTGCCAGTGCCTAATGCCCAGCCCCCAGTCCCTTTCTTACAGACTTGCCCACTTCAAATCCTTCGGCAACGAGGACAAATTCTCGCTGCCGCCTTCCGTCACAACGTAATTGTCTTCAATCCGAACGCCCCCGACGCCCGCGATGTAAATCCCGGGTTCGATTGTCACCACCATGCCCGGCTCCAGCGTGGTCTCAGGCGCTCGGTGCGACAGGCTTGGTTCTTCGTGTGTCTTTAGTCCAATGCCGTGCCCAAGCCCATGGCCAAACAAATCGCCATAACCATACTTGGTGATGTAGTCCCGCGCCAGCGCGTCCACGGCTTTCGTCGTCGTCCCGGCCTTCAGCCCAGCCGCGGCGAGTTTGTGTGCGTCCAGCACGATTTTGTAAATCTCTTCGATCTTCGCAGGCCACTTGCCCATGCAGAACGTGCGAGTCATGTCGCCGCGATACCCCTGATACACCGCACCCCAGTCAATCAGCAGCGGCTGGTTCTTCTTGAGCTTCACCGGATGCGGGCGATAGTGCGGCAGACTGCCATTCGCGTTCGCCCCGACAATCGTCTCAAACGCCGGAGCACTGCTCCCGCGCGTTTTCATCGCCGCTTCCAGCCGAGCCGCGATCTCGAGTTCCGTCTGCCCAACCCGAATCGTCGGAATGACTTCCTTAAGCGCCGCCTGCTGAATCGAAATCGCCTTGCGAATCGTGGCGATCTCCGACGCGTCCTTGCGAACCCGAAGCTGCGACACCAGCCCCTTCGTCTCCGTAAACGTCGTGCCCGTCCCCTCCAACGCGTGTTCCAATCCCCGAAGGTCATGCACCGTCATGACCTCGCTCTGAATCCCAAGCCGAGCAACGTTGCAATCGCGCAAAAGTTGCACGAGCGCTGCGTGCATGCCCTGCGTCCGGATCACAATATCAAAATCACCCTTCTGCGGCGTCAATTCTTCCTCATAGCGGAAGTCACTCAAGATGATCGCCCGCGCCGCATCATGTGACGGCACAAGCAGATACGAATCCCCGCCGTGGAAACCCGTGAGATACGCAACGTCTTCAGGCGATGTAATAAGTAGATGCGACAACGCCTCGCGATCAAACAATCGACGCAGCCGAGCGATCCGCTCCAGCGCAGGCGACCCCGACCCCGCCTTGGACGAACGGCTTGCAGTCTTCCGAGCACCCTTCTTGGCGGCTCGGGGGGCGACAGACTTACGGGATGCAACAGCAGTCGGCATGAACGGGATGATACCCAGCCAAAGCCCGTGCCATCGACGTAACGCCGTGCCATCGAAGTCGGCTGCTCTGAGCCGACTTCGATGTTTCAAGTCAACCCCCTCCCTCCCGGAAAATCGGTATCGCCCACAACTTGCGCACGGTCATGGTCGTCTCCACTCCGTCCCAAAAAACCAACAACCCATCTCCGCCATCGCCCCTCGCTCCAAGGCGATCATCCAGCCGTGTGCGCTCAGTCATGGTTTTTCCAGAACGCTGTGCGCAATCTTGTGTCGTGATTTCTGTGCGCACAACCACTCGCAAAACACCGCCTAGCGTCCCCGATGCCGCGCTGGCTGCGTGCCATCCTGTGGATCGCCGTTGCTCTGCTGGTCGTCGTTCCGATCACGGGCGTCGTCGTCGCCGTCACGCAGCAACTCCGCCTGGGCTCAGTCCGCCTCGACGGCGTCGGCCTCAAGCCGATGCTGCTCCTCACATCACTTGCATGGGCACTCGGCATCAGTGCGCTCGCGACAATTTTCGCTTGGCCTGTTGCATGGTGCATTCGTCGGCACGGCCTTCGGCTGCTTCCAATCGTGCTGCTGCCGCTGCTCGCGCCCAGTTACCTCGCGTACCACTCGCTCGGCATTCATCGCGCGCCGCTCACGAAGTTGGGCGATGTCATCGAGTGGTTCGCGAAACCCATCGAGCAAGGCGGACAAGGTTGGACCGAGTTGCCGACGTTGGTGAGTCGTGGTCTTGCCGTCGCAGGATTGTCGTTGTGGGTGTGGCCGGTCGCCGTCATCGCGCTCGCGCCGGGACTGACGCGACTCGATCAATCTGTCCTCGACGCCGCGAAGTTGCAAGGCGCGTCGTGGCTTCGTGTGCAGCGCGAAGTGCTGCGATTGCAGTGGCGTTCGGTGGTGATTGCCTTCGGCGTGGTCACGCTGCTCATGCTTGGTTCGGCAGTACCGATGCACTTGGCGCAGACGCCAACATATGCGATTTCTGCTTGGCAATCGATTGTTTTGGATCCAACATTGCTGACACCTTGGATCGCGAGTTGGCCGCTGTTTGTGCTGATTTTCGGGCTCGCGGCGGTGCTGTGGCGCTTCGCCGGACGCAGCGAAGAGTCGTATTCAACATCATCGGATGACGCAGCGTTGCCTGAAGACGCGGCGCCAGTCGAAGACGGCAAGTTGCTCTCGCGCGCCGCGCGAGAAGTTCATGCGAGCAACGTGTGGACGTTGCTCTTGCTCGCGATGTCCGTTCTGGTGCCGCTCGCAACGTATCTCATTTCGCTGAAACGTTTCTCCAGTGTTCACAATTTCTGGATCGTGGGTCAAGGCGCAGTCGGATTGAGCGCGGCCGTCGGCGCGTTGGTGGGCGTCGCAGGCGCAGCGCTCTTCGTCATCGCATGGGCAATCGCCGCGAGCAAATCGCGCCGGGGCGCGAAGCGACACTCACTCTCTGGCCTCGTCTTGCCCGCCGCGCTGCTCATGATCGGCGCACTCACGCCCGGCATCATGGTCGGGCACGCGTGGAGTCTGGTCATCAACCAATTGTCCAACTTCGCCTCCTTCGAAAATCTGCGCGACACCATCCTGCCCGTTGTCCTCGCACACCTCACGCGCTTCGCGATCATCCCAATACTCGCTGGCGCGTTCTTCGCCACGCTCGAGCCCGCGTCCCTTCGAGACGCCCGCACGCTCGCCGCGACAACTCCGTGGAGCATGTTCAAAGCCTGGAGCCGCGCTGAACTTGCGCGAGGGTGGGCCGCCGCCATCGGCGTCGGCTTAGCGCTTGCGTGTTTGTCGCTGCACGAAGTCGAATCGAGCATTGTGATTCAACCAGCCGGCACGTCGAGTCTGCCCCAGACCATCCTCGCCCAACTGCACTTTGCCCGCCAGGAAGAAATGGCCGCTGCGGCGATTGTGGTGCTGACCCCGGCGGTGGTGCTTGCGGGAGTTGGACTGTATTTCCTGAGCGGAAGAAGAACTTCACCACAAAGGCACTAAGAACACAAAGAGGGATGCGTGAAGCGGGGGCCTTTTTCCGGCTGATTCGCGAGAAGTGTCGGGGACAAAAGAAGATTCTGCTCAGCCTTGGGAACAAAACTGGCGTATCGAAGTAAGATGGGAGTCGAGATTCCGAACTTGGTGGGGTGGGGGGCGGGTGGTTTGTTTGCCGCGTGAGGAGGGCTTCGGTCGTACGCTGGTTGGGTGATCGTGGCGGAAAGTCGTGGGATTGGCTCTGGGGTGGTTGCGGAATTTTCCTGATGTCGTTTCGATGGTCCAAACGGGGTGATGAGCGGGAGCGGGACCGTTGGTTCCGGGCCGGGCTGGTCGCCTTTGGACTTTTTGCGTGCGCGTCGCTCAGGGGTTGCTCGCGCGAGGCTCCTGTCGGTGGGCCGCTTGAAGTGGTTGCGAAGATTGGCGAGTCGGGATCGTCGCCCGGACAGTTTGGATATCCGCGATGCCTGGATCACGATGACGAGTCGCTGTGGGTGATTGACAAACTCGCGCGCGTGCAGCGCATTGATCCGAAGACGGGCAACCCGCTGGAAACGTGGCGCACGCCGAAGTTTGATAATGGCAAGCCGACTGGCGTGACGTTGTGGACGCCCCGTGCTACGTCGGGCACGGGCAAGCATGCGTTTGATCAGCCGATGATGTTTGTCGCGGATACGCATGAGCATCGCATTTTGGTGTACGAACTGAAGTCCACATCGCAGGACAAGGCGGCGGGGTTGGTCGATCATCCGCCGAAACTGCTCACGACGTTTGGCAGTTACGGCACGGGTGAGGGGCAGATGATTTATCCGACGGATGTGTGCATTGTGCCGTCGGCGGATGGGGGCATTGAGAAGTTGTTTGTCAGCGAGTATGGGGATAATGATCGGATTTCGGTGTGGGTGCCGAGGGTGAGTGGAAGAGCGGATGCAAGTGGTGGCTCGCCCACCCCTAGCCCCTCCCAGGGGGAGGGGGATTTTGAGTTTGTGTATCAATCGTCGTTTGGAACATTTGGCGATGGCGTGAGCGCGGAGAATGTGCAGTTCAGTCGGCCTCAGTCGATGACGCTTGCGACGCTGAAGAACTCGCAGCGTGTGTTGCTGGTGTCTGATGCGTGCAATCATCGCGTTGGTGTGTTCACGCTTGAGGGTGGACTAGTTCGTTGGATTCGCGATGAGGCGGGGCCAAGCACGAAGCCGGGCGGGTTTATGTATCCGTATGGATTGTGCGATCTTGGCGACGGCACGGTGATGGTTGCGGAGTATGGCAACTGCCGGCTGCAGCGAATTGATATTGAGACAGGTGCGTCGCTGGGGATTTTCGGCGAGCGCGGGCGCGGGGCGGCGCAGTTGTCGACGCCTTGGGCGATCACACGCATGAACGACAAGGTGTACGTATTGGATTCTGGAAACAGCAGGATTCTTGCGATTGATGCGCCGAAGGGACGGCCTGAGCCGTTGTCGGCTTCGCCGCAAATTGCTCACAGTGGCGCGGCGGGTAGTTCGGGGACGGGGGGTGGCAATTGATGCAGACAATGCCGCTTGCTTCGCTGGTGGTTGGGCCCATCGAGTTTGAGCAGCCCATGTGGCTGTGGCTCATTCCGATTTTGGGTGTGCTGACGATCGTGCTGGCGCGAAAGAGCATTTCGGGGTTGGGCGCGAGTTCGCGGATTCTTGCGGTGCTGGTGCGGCTCATCGTCATTACTTTGCTCGCGGGCGCGATTGCAGAACCTTTGTGGCGCAAGGAGAGCAAAGACCTGTCGGTCGTTGCGATCATCGACGTGAGCGAGTCGATTCCGCGCAGCGAGCAGCGCAAGGTGCAGGGATACTTCGAGGACGTTGTCAAGAACTTCAAGAAGAGCGATGAGCGGCTCGGCGTCGTCACGACGGCGCGTGATGCGTTTGTGGGTGCGCTGCCCAGTCGATTGCTCAGCACGATTGAATATTCGCACCAGGGGACGCTTGATGCGACGAATCTCGCGGCTGGGTTGCGGCTTGCGAATGCGCTGCCTCGTGATGCGGCGACTCGGTATGTGTTGATCACCGACGGCAATCAGACGACGGGTGATCTCATGCAAGCGGCACAGGCGGCGGCCGCGCAGGGGATTCCGATTGATGTCGTGCCGATTCACTTTGAGTATGACGGCGAGGTGATGGTGGATCGTCTTGTTGCGCCTTCGACAGCGCGCGAGGGCGAGACGATGAACGTGCGCATGGTGATGGTGTCGAGTTCGCCGGCTCGCGGACGCATCAATCTTTTGCTGAATGGGCAGCCTGTTGACTTGGATCCGTCGAGCAATTCGCTTGGGCAGGCGGTTGAGTTGCCTGCGGGGCAGCGTGTGTTTCAGGTGCCGGTGACTGCGCTGCGGAGCGGGCCTCAGGAATTCAAGGCGGTTTTTGAGCCCGATACGGATTCGGGCGGGACGCCTATCGCGGACAACCTCGCGCAGAACAACACGAGCACTGCGGTGACGTTTGTGTCGGGCAAGGGCAAGGTGTTGGTGTTGTATAACGATCGGCCCGGCGGGCCTGGGATGAAGGAAGTTGAGTCGTTTGAGAAGGCGCTGAATGAGGCGAAGATCGAGTCGGAGGTTTTGCCCGCGACGCGTGCGCCGGCGAATCTCACGGAGATGACGACGTATGACGCGATTGTGATGATCAATCAGTCGGCGTACGACTTCTCGCAGAAGCAGCAGGAAGACCTGCGGCAGTATGTGAGCGATGCGGGCGGCGGGCTCGTCATGATCGGGGGCGATCAGAGCTTTGGTGCGGGTGGTTGGATCGGTTCGCCTCTCGAAGAAGCACTGCCATTGCGGCTTGATCCGCCTCAGAAGCGGCAGATGCCTCGCGGGGCGTTGGTGCTGTGCATTCACTCCGTGGAAATGCCCGAGGGCGTGTTCTATGGCAAGAAGGTTGCGCTCGCAGCGATCAATCGCTTGTCGCGACTGGACCTTGTGGGCATCAACGAGTACGACTGGTCGGCGGGCACCAATGTGTGGAAGTACAAGTTGCAGCCTGTGGGAGATGGCGTGCTGGTGAAGCGCGCGGTTGAGAGTTTGACGTTTGGCGACATGCCTGACTTCACGCCCAGTTTTCAGATTTCGCTCGACGCGTTCAAGGCGTGTGATGCGGGGCAGCGGCACATGATCGTCATCAGCGACGGCGATCCGCAGATTCCGCCGGACAGTTTGCTGAAGCAGTACAAGGACCTTGGCATCACGGTGAGCACGGTGGGCGTGTTTCCGCATAGCGGGATGGACACGTCGAAGATGCAGGAAATCAGCCGAAAGACGGGCGGGCGGCATTATGACGTGAACACACAGGCGGCGCTTGCGAAGTTGCCTGAGATTTTCATTAAGGAAGCGATGACGGTGAAGCGGTCGCTGATTTATGAAAAGCCTGGCACGGGGATTGTGCCTTCGTTGTTCCCGGGTGCGAGCGATGCGCTGCGAGGGATTCGCGGCGTGCCCAACATCAACGGCTATGTGGTCACGGCGGAGCGCGAGGGGCTTGCGCTGGTGACGGCGAAGGTGCAGGGCGCGGATCCGGAGACTGCGGACCCGTTGCTCGCGCAGTGGCAGTATGGATTGGGGCGCGTGGTTGCGTATACAAGCGACGCGAGCACGCGTTGGGGTGCGCAGTGGGTTGGGTGGGACGGATATCGACAGTTCTGGGAGCAGCATGTTCGCTGGGTGCTGCGGCCTCAGGGCAGCGCGAACATGCGCGTGACGACGGAGAATCAGGGCGAGACGACGCTCATCAATATTGATGCGCTCGACACGCAGGGTGAGCGGCTGAGCTTTGCGAACTTTCAAGGCAGGCTTGCAGGGCCTGATGGCAAGGGGATTGATGTTGAAGTGACGCAGGTTGCGCCGGGGCGGTATCAGGCGCGCGTGCCAACGGACTTGTCGGGCAACTACTTGCTCAACCTGCGATATCTCGCGCCCGATGCGAACGCGAGCAAGGGTGTGCTGGAAGGCACCGTGCAGGCGAGCATTTCTCGGCCGTTTGCGGATGAATATCGCGTGCTGAAGGACAACACGGCGATTTTGCAGCAGGTTGCTGACGTGACCAAGGGGCGTGTGCTGACAGGTGATCCGAAGATTGACAACTTGTGGAGCCGGGAGAAGTCGGACGGCACGATTCTTGAGCCTCCCGTGACGAAGACGCCTATTTGGCTCACGCTCACGATGATTGGGATGGGGATTTTCGTGATGGACGTGGGCGTGCGGCGCGTGCGCATCGATCCGGAAGTCATCGCAGCGTTCTTCAAGCGCGCGATAGGCAAGGGTGCGACGGCTGGCAGTGCGCAGATCGGCGGACTCAAGGCGGCACGCGAGCAGGCGAGGGCACGCATCGCAGAGCGTGCGGCGACGAAGGGGCAGGCGTTGTCGGCGGATGAACTCGCGAAGCAAGCGAAGGAAGAAGCGACGCGGCTTGCGCAGACGAGCAAGGCGAAGTTTGAGGCGTCGGCGACACAACTCCGCGAGGTGCGCGAGAGCGGCGGGAGTGTTGCGATCGGTGGCGCGGACGCGAAGCCTGCGCCGACGCAGCCGAAGGCTCGGCCGATCGACGGAGCGAAGGACGGCGAGGAGCAGGGGATGAGCCGGTTGATGCAGGCGAAGAAGAAGGCGCGAGAAGGAATGGAAGATCAGTAGTTTTTGGTAGATTGGCGGTCCCCGCCAATCCGAAGTCGGCAGAGGTCGTGAGACGGTGAGACGGTGAGACGGTGAGACGGTGAGACGGTGAGACGGTGAGACGGTGAGACGGTGAGACGGTGAGACGGTGAGACGGTGAGACGGTGAGACGGTGAGACGGTGAGACGGTGAAGTGGTATTCCGGAAGCGTTGAAAAATCGTTGATCGGTAGTAGAACTTTTTTCAGCACAGAGACACAGAGATCAAGAGAAAGAGGAGAGAGAACGTGTTGGGTCGTGGTTGGGATGAAAGAAGGCATAAGGGATGCGGCATCAAGGCATCAAGTATTTCCTCTTTTTCCTCCTGATCTCTGTGTCTCTGTGCTGAAATCGAACTAAAGAAGATAGAACAAGTCGGGTCGTACATAGTCAAGGAGTCGTCATGTCAGCAGTCAGCAAGCAACCAGCCCTCGAAACGCCCGCCGAAGTTCGTGAGGCGTGTGAGAAGTTTCGTTCGACGTTCAAGACCTTGAAGGATGAGATCGGCAAGGTTGTCGTCGGGCATGGCGATGTTGTTGAAGCCGTGTTGATTTCGCTCTTTGCGGGCGGCAACGTGTTGCTCGAAGGTGTGCCGGGGTTGGGCAAGACGTTGCTGGTTCGCACGCTGGCGCAGGCGTTGCACTTGCCGTTCAGCCGAATTCAGTTCACGCCTGACTTGATGCCGGCGGACGTGATCGGCACGAACGTGGTGATGGAAGACCCGGCGACTGGGCGGCGCAAGTTTGAATTTCAGAAGGGGCCGATCTTCGCGCAGGTGGTGCTCGCGGACGAAATCAATCGCGCGACGCCCAAGACGCAGTCGGCGCTGCTCGAAGCGATGCAGGAGCGCAGCGTGACGAGCGCGGGGACGACGTATAAGTTGCAGCAGCCGTTTTTGGTGCTGGCGACGCAGAACCCGATCGAGCAGGAAGGCACGTATCCGCTGCCTGAAGCGCAGTTGGACCGATTTCTGTTCAAGATTGTGGTTGGATACAGCCAACTTGATGACCTGATGACGATTTTGGATCGCACAACGGGCACTGCGAATCCGGAAGCGACGAAGGTGCTGGACGGGCCGCGGATTCTGGAGATGCAGCAACTGGTGCGAGGGGTGATTGTCGCGCCGCATGTCAAGAACTATGTGGCGAGACTTGTGCTGGCGACGCATCCGGGCGCGGCGACTGCGGCGGGCGGTCAGCAGGGGCCTGTCAACAAGTACGTTCGCTGCGGCGCGAGCCCGCGTGCGGCGCAGGCGCTGATGATGGGCGGCAAGGTCAAGGCGCTCATCGAAGGGCGATACCACGTGGGCTTCAAGGACATTCAGCACATCGCGACGCTGTGCCTGCGGCACCGCATTCTTGTGAACTTTGAAGCGGAAGCGGATAAGTTGGATACGGATGGGCTGGTGAAGCAGATTTTGGAGATGACGCCGACGGAGGGGAAGTAGTTTTCAACGCGAAGAGCGCGAAGAACTCGAAGAGAAAAGAAAAGAATGCTGGGAAAGATTGTCATGTCAGCACCGCGGATTGCGAATCTTGTGAATCGGGAATTGCCGAGGGAGGTTGAAGAGATCAGCCACACCACAATCGGCTGCGCTCTTGCTGTACACAGAGAACTTGGGCCCGGACTGTTGGAAAGCGTGTACGAAGATGCAATGGTGTACGAGCTTTCGCAAGCTGGATTGTTGATTCAGCGGCAAGTAGAAATCGAAGTTCCGTACAAGACCATCACGCTTCGCGGACAGCGTTTGGATCTGGTTGTTGGCGGCGTGCTCATTGTCGAACTGAAGTCGATCAGCCAAGTTCAGGAGGTGCATCGCGCTCAGTTGCTTTCGTACCTTCGGGCCGCTCGGCTGCCGCTTGGCTTATTGATCAACTTCAATACGACGCTATTGAAAGCCGGCTTGGATCGAATCTTCAACGAACGAGTCCTTGGTCATTCACTCACTCCTCTTTCTCCTTCGAGTCCTTCGCGCCCTTCGCGTTGAAATCAAATGCTCCGCACACCAAACCCATCCCGCCCCAAGGTCATTGACGATCTCTTGAACGCCGAGCTTATCGCGCGGCTGGATCCGCTTGATCTGACTTCCAAGCGGGTGTTCTTTGGGAAGCTCAAGGGGGAGCGGCGGAGCAAGCGTCGAGGGCAGTCGGTGGAGTTTGCGGATCACAGGCCTTACACCGTCGGGGACGACACGCGGCATATCGACTGGAACATTTATGCACGCATGGAGAGTCTGGTCCTCAAGTTGTTTCTTGAGGAAGAGGACCTCTCGCTGCATCTGGTGCTGGACTGTTCGATGAGCAGTGATTGCGGCGATCCGAGCAAGTTTTTGTTTATGCAGAAGGCGGTTGCGGCGCTTGGGTATGTGGGGTTGGTGAATCTCAATCGCGTGACGGTGACGGCGATGGGGGATAAGGAAGGCGGGGTCGTTGGGACGGTTCGCGATCTTCGCGGCAAGCGGCGATTGCATGATCTTGCGTCGTTCCTGATTGGTTTGGAACCCAAGGGCAGTTTTTCGTTCCGACAGGCGGCGGAGCGCATCGCGCTGACGCGGCGTGGCAAGGGTGTGATGTTGGTGTTCAGCGACTTTTTCTTCAAGGATGGGTTTGAAGAAGGTCTGCGCCGCATGGTGGGGCATGGGTATGACGTTTTGTGTGTACAGGTGCTCTCGCCGCAGGAGTTGGAGCCGCCGCTGACGGGAGATTTGCGGCTGCGCGACGTCGAAGACGGCGACATGGCGGAGGTGACGATCGCGTCACCACTGCTCAAGCGATACAAGGCCAACCTCGCGGCGTACTGCAAGGAACTGGAGAAGTTCTGCCTGCAGCGCGACATGCAGTGCATGACTGTGCGGAGTGATACGCCGATTGATACGCTGGTGATTGATTATTTGAGGCGGAAGGGGGTGGTGAAGTGAGCGGGAAGAGCGAACGAGCGATGGAGCGAACGAGCGAACGAGGGGGGCGGGGGGCGCGGTGGGTGCGCAGGGGATTTGTTTTGTTGGGGTGTGGGGTTGTGGTTGCGGTGGGGGTGTCGTGGGCTGCTGCGTTGTGGACGAGTAATGTGCAGTTTTGGAAACGATTAGACGTCAGCATCAATGATCCGGTGCCGACAGAAGTCGTCACTTGGCGCAACGAGATGTTCTGCGTTGAAAAGACCTCGTGGCTTGCCAGTACGGAAGGACGAATCGGAACGCCGACGCGTAATGGTGATCTCGCCATAGATTGGTCGTATTTTGTCGATCCACCGATTTCTATTGAGGGTAGTTGGCCACTCGAGGTTGACACGAGGTCAGGCGATTCGGAATGGGGTTTCAGAGAAGATTCGATGTGGCGAGTGCCGCGCGAGGTGATATGCGAAGTCCGTTCCGGCTGGCCGGTCGCGGCGATGCGGTCTCGGCGGGTGACGGATTGGGATGATGCGAAGTTCACGTATGTGACGCAGTGTGATGGGTTGGAGATTCCGGCGTCGAGTCTTGGGGAGCGGATGCGGTTGACGTTGGAGGGGAACAGTTTGAATTCGCCGTATCGGCCTGTGCCGCTCGTGCCGGTGTGGCCGGGGTTTGCGGTGTGCAGTGTGTTTTGGGCGGGGGTGGTTGGGGTGGTGTGGTTTGTGCCGGGGATGGTGAGGGGAGCGATGCGGCGGCGCAGAGGGTTGTGCGCGAGTTGTGCGTATCAAGTGAGCGGGTTGGCGGCGTGTCCGGAGTGTGGGACGGAGGTGCGGTTGTCTGAGAAACGTGCAGTGGTCCCCAACGTGAGCAGCACGCCTTCAAGTGTCGCCGGAGGTGCCGCATGACTTTCCTGACTCCTCTTCTCGCCGGTATCGCCGCGGCTATCGCCGTGCCTTCGCTGATCATCCTCTACTTTCTGAAACTGCGTCGCCGCGACTTGGAAGTCTCGACGACCTTGCTCTGGAAGAAAGCCGTGCAGGATCTTCAGGCCAATGCGCCGTTTCAGAGGCTTCGCAAGAATCTTTTGCTGTTCTTGCAGTTGCTGATTCTTGGTGCGGTGTTGTTTGCGCTTGCGCAGCCCATGATTAAAGGGCAGACGTTGTCGGGTGAGCGGTTTGTGATTTTGATTGATCGCTCGGCGAGCATGATGAGTGAAGATGTTGATCCGCCCAGTGGCTCGGGCGCGCCGATTTCGCGTCTTGATGAAGCGAAGAAGCAGGCGATTGCGTTGGTGGATTCGTTGAAGGAGGGCGATGCGTTCTTTGGGCAGTCGCGCGGGGATCAGGCGAAGGTCGTGGTGTTTGACAATTCCGCCGAGAGTCTGCAGACGTTCACGAATGACAAGCGCAAACTGAAAGCGGCGATTGAGAGCATTCAGCCGACCGACAAGGTGTCGCAGATTGCGGATGAGCAGAAGTCGGGGCTGGTGGAAGCGGTGCGGCTGGCGTTGGCGGACTTGCCCAAGCGCAAGATGGTGGATACGCGGGGCGATACGTCGGGTGCGCCGACGAACACCGTGGAACTTGAAGGGCTGTACGAAGGCACTGTCACGATGCACGTGTACAGCGATGGTAAGTTGCCCGGGTCTGCGCAGGCGAAGCCTGGTGTTGAGAACGCGGTTGAGTATCACGCGATTGGCAAGGCTGATGCGGCGAACTTTGGATTGGTCACGCTCAAAGCGGAGCGCGATTATGAGCAGCCTTCGAAGGTGACGCTGTATGCGGGGATCACGAACACGAGCACGCAGGAGCGGAATGTTGACGTTGAGTTGTTGATTGACGGCGTGACGGCGCAGATTCAGCCGGCGAAGGTGCCGGGGGCTTCGGTGACGAATGCGGCGAAGCCGGGCGATGCGGAGACAATTTCGAATGATCCGTCGGTTGAGCGCGAGACAAAGGTGTTTGAACAGCGTCGGCCCGGTTCGAGCGGCGTGACATTCAGGCTTGATCGTGCGGAGGGGATGCTTGCGCAGGTGCGGCTGCGTGCGCCGGGGTCGGGTGATCGGCCTGTGGATGATGTGCTGCGCGTGGACGATCGCGCGTGGGTCGTTGTGCCGCCTGCGGAGCGGATGAGTGTTGCGATTGTTGGGCGAGAGAACATGTTCCTGCGGCTTGCGCTTGAGGGATTGCCTCTTGCGAAGTTGGAGCGATATTCGGTTGCAGAGTGGGAGAAGTTGTGGCAGGAGGGGCGCGCGGGGGCGTATGACGTGGTGATTTTGGATGGGGTGATTCCGAATGTGGGGCAGCAGATTGTTGATGTCAAGACGGCGGCGCCAGGAGCAGCTGGTGGCTCGCCCACCCCTAGCCCCTCCCAGGGGGAGGGGAATTTGACTGCACCCACCCCCAGCCCCTCCCAGGGGGAGGGGAGCAAGAACGCCGCGGGGATTTCGCGGCCTTTGCCGCCTGGTAAGTACTTGGTGTTTGGAATGGTGCCGAGCGGGTTGGGGCTGACTGATAAGGGGCCCACGGGGAGTACGGCGACGATCATTGATTGGAGTCGGGATCATCCGATCACGCGGAATCTGGTGATGGACTCGCTGCAGATTTCTTCGTTCCGCGAAGTCGTGGTTGATCCGGCGGCGGGGATGACGAAACTTGCGTATGCGGAGAAGGGGCCGGCGATCATTGAGGCGGTGAAGGGGGATACGCACGCGTTGATTGTGCCGTTTGATTACATGGAGAGCACGTGGCCGCTCGATTTGTCGTTTGTTGTGTTCGTCGCGTCGACGGTCAATTATCTTGGCGGCGAGATTGGCGGGAAGTTGGATGCGAGGTCGCTGGAGCCTGGTGCGGAATTAACGGATCGGTTGCCGATCGGCGTGAATGAGGCGCGGATTGATGGGCCGGGCGAGTTGCGGGCGACGGTGCGGACGAATGCGGACGGGTCGTTTGTGTATCGCATTCCGCCAAAGTCTGGTGTGTATGAGGTATCGTGGGAGGGGCAAGCGGCTCCGGGGGATGTGAAGGACGATAAAGGTCGGGTTTTACGGATGTATGCGGCGAATATGCTGGATAGTCAGGAATCCGACGTGCCTTCTGCCCAACAACTGGAACTGGCGAACAAGGTTGCGGGAGCGACGGCGTCTGTGAGCGGCAAGAGCGATCGGCGGCTGTGGCCTTACCTGATTTTGCTGGGGCTGGGGATTGTGTTGCTGGAGTGGTTTGTGTATAACAAGAAGGTGTATGTGTGATTTTGGTAATGGGCCGGATAGTTTGAACCGCGATATGCTGCGAGCGCTTGTTCACATTTTCTCTGGGCAATGGCACGGTGCGACGCGGGTTGTGAACTCACGAACAACGCAGCGTTGGAACGTACGAGCAGTCCTTCGGACTGCCGCGCGGTCTTGTGCTCATCCGGGGGTGGCGCTCGCAAAGCCTCGCTTCACCCCCGGCTACTGGCTTTCAGGCCTTCGGCCTGATCAGTGTGCGACAAGACTGTTGTGTCGTTTGTCGCATGGCAATGTGTTGCGGCATGCGTTGTTCATGGTGTTGTGTTGTGTGTTGGGATTTGTTTCACCGCGGGCGTTGGCGCAGGCGCTGGATTCGCGGGCGAACTTGCCGTTTCGCGCGATGGATTCGGGGTTGGTGCTGCGGGACGTTTCTTGGGGATGGAAGGGGGATGCGCTGCCGGTTGAGGTGCATGCGCCGGTGCGGCTGTGGCTGGATTCGGGCGACAAGGCGGTGAGCGGGACGATTTCGATTGAGTATTCGCAGGACGCGAGTCAGAGTGCGAAGCATGTTGCACAGTTTGCGACGACGCCCGGCAAGGGCACGATGGTGGAGTTTGCGGTGTGTGCCAAGAGCGGGGTGGAGCAACTCTTTATCACCATTGATGATGGCGATTCGAAACTCAAGATTCCGGTGGTGCAGTTTCCGAATCGAGATCAACTTGGGATTCCTGCGCTACCCAGCAATCAACTGCGGATCATTGGGGTTGGGGTGAATAGTTTGCCTGCGGTTGCGACGGGGTTGCTGAATGTGCAGGCGCCGAGTTGGGACAAGCAATTGGCGGGCGATGAGGTTCGGGATTATGCGTTCGCGAATGCGGAAGTGATTCGGATGACGCGTTTGGATCTTCCCACGACATGGATTGCGTATGAATCCGTGGATGTGCTCGTGGTCACGGAAGATGAGATGCTTGCGATGCCGCAGCGTCAGCGTGAGGCGATTGATGCGTGGGTGCTTGCGGGTGGGCGATTGGTTTTGCAGGTCGCGACGGCGGGCGAGGGGTGGCGGCGGGCGGTGCCTCAAGCGATGTGGAATGAAGTGCCGCGAGAGGCGATTGTGTTTGGGGAACAGACGAAGGTGGCTTTGCCGGGGCAGTTTGGTGCATCGCTGAAGCGGGAGAACACTGCGGCAAAAGCAAAGTCGGTGTTTCCGCCTCTGCCCAGTCAGCAGGCGAATGTTCCGTCGGGGCCGAGTGAAGATGAAAGTGACGAGGGCGATGAGGAAGAGGCGACGGATGAGGTGCCGATCGTTTCGGAGCCTGCGACTGAAAGACCTGTGACGGAGAAGATGGCAGAGTCGGCTGATGATGCTCGTGGGCCGGTTGTCGACAACACGCCTGAACTTGCTTCGATGATTTCTGCTCGTGTGGCGACGCTTGGGGATGGTGCGACGCGTTCGGGTTGGAAAACGTTGTTTGCGGAGAGCGAGAACGGACAGCGGGGGAAGTCGAGCTTTGTTGTGGGTGGGCCTGCGGGGTTTGGGACGGTGATTTTGATTGGCGCGGACCCGGATCGGTTCGCGGCGATTTTAAGTGACAACGTTGCGGGGTCGGCGTGGCGGACGATTTTGACGGCGGTGCTGCCGGAAGATGCGATTGCGCAGTTTCGGTATTACAACCAGTGGGGGTGGTATCGCAGCTCGTCGGGAGCGAATGAGACGCAGCAGGAAGCAATTCGCGCGTGCATGGATCGGATCACAGCGGCGCGGCCTGTGAGCCCGTGGTTCTTTTTCGTGACTGCTGTTGCTGTGCTCATCATGGCGCTGCTGGTGGGGCCAGTGGGGCGAATTTATCTCAAGCGTCGGAAGTTACTCACGCGGTCGTGGGTATTTGCGCTGGCGCTTATCGGGGTTGCTTGCGTGCTCAGTATTCTTGCGCCCAGACTGGTGCGTAGTGGGCAGTCGATGACGGGGCGGCTGGATGTGCACGACATTCGCTGCGACAGCGCGGGGCAGCCTGTACGTGTCGCGACGACGCGGCTGGTCACGATGTTCTCGGGGAAGCCCGAGTCGATGTCGCCTGCTGATGGAATCAATCCGGATTCGCCTGAGTTTGTGGAAGGGTCTTGGTGGCGCGGGGTGTCGAGCGTGCATGGGGCGGAGGTTTCGACGCGGTTTGGTGATCCGCTGACGATGATCAACATGAATTCCATGCCGGGCTCGCTGCGGAGTGCGGCGGCGCTGCCGATCACGATGGGGCAATGGACATTTCGTGCGGCGACGCAGCAGTTGCCGGCGACGACGACGAACTTGCCGACGCTGCGGGCTGAACTTCGAGGCGAGGGTGTGGTGCGGCTCTCGGGCATTCCTGCGAATAAGCGGCTTGATGCGATGTGGCTGTATGCGGAGGGTGGCGGAGTCAACGCACCGAAGGACGCGATTGACAAGGTGAATGCGTCGCGGGGCGAGAGTTCGTCGGCGGAGATTGTTGTTGATGAAAGAAACTTACCTAAGAATCTGAGTGATTGGTTGGCGATTGCTCCGACTGCTCAAAGTAATGGGTATTACTCGACTGTCGTAGGGCCACAAAGTGGTCAGGCGGCGCTGCCTTGGTATGGCGCGATGCTGCCTGGGGCGTGCAGGCGTTCGCATGCGACGCAGATTTTGGTGGAGTCGGGATGGGCGCTGGTGGTTGTGTCGCTGGTGGACGCAACGCCTGTGGATACGCAGTCTTCGCTCGCGACGCAGCGGTTTGAGGTGTATCGCATCATTGTGCCCAGGTCGGCGGTGGTGTCTTCCACTGGGGATGGACGGCCTGTGAGTGTGTTGCCAGCGATGCCAATAGATCAAGGAGCGCTATGAGCGATCAGAAGTCGACAACTCCATCCATCGTCACGCGCGGGCTTACGAAGCGGTATGGATCGCTGATGGCTCTTGACAATCTCACGCTGGAGATTGGGCCCGGGCAGGTGTTTGGATTCATCGGTCCCAACGGCGCGGGCAAAACGACGACGATGAAGATTCTGTCGTGTCTGCTGCGGCCTGATTCCGGAACGGCGCAGGTGTGCGGCTTTGACATCGCGACGCGCGCGGATGAGGTTCGGCGGTGCATTGGGTACATGCCGGACTTTTTGGGGGTGTACGACGATCTCACGGTGGATGAGTACTTGCAGTTTTTTGCGAGCATTTATGGGATACCAAGAAAGAACCGCTCGTCGATCATCGGGCAGGTGTTGGAACTCACGGACCTTAGCGTGAAGCGGGATTCACTCGTGGATGGATTGTCGCGCGGGATGCAGCAGAGGCTGGGTGTGGCGCGGGTGCTGGTGCATGATCCGCAGGTGTTGTTTCTTGACGAGCCTGCGAGCGGGCTTGACCCGCGTGCGCGGATTGAGATGCGGAGTTTGCTGGTTGAGTTGGGGAAGATGGGCAAGACGCTGATGGTGAGTTCGCACATTTTAAGCGAACTAGCCGAGATGAGCACGTGCATTGGCATCATTGAGCGCGGGAAGTTGCTGTACGCGGGAAGCATTGAGGATGCGTATGCGCGGACGAAAGCCGCGGCGAATATGTCGGAGCGGATTGCGATCAAGTTGGAGGTGGAGGGGATGCCTGCGAGCGCGGTGGCTGCGCGGCTGACTGGGGACAAACGGATTTCTGGCGTGAAGCATGATGATGCGAGCCGGACATTGACGGTCGACCTTGCGCCGATTGCGGAATCGCAGCATGGGCATCACTTTTTGCTTGAGGCGATCATGCAGATTGGCGGGCGGATTGAGAGCTTCCAGCCTGAGCAGGTGCGACTGGAAGACGCGTTCCTCAAACTGACGACGGGGGCGTTGCAATGAACCAAGGCGAAGTGCCGAACACGACGCCTGCGGCTCCGGCAGCCGCGCTTCGTGCGCCGACTTTTGTCGAGCGCATCGTGGGTGCGCTGCGGCCTCGCGCGTGGATGGGGAGCGTGCCGGGTCCGGTCTTCCAGAAGGAAGTCTGGATCATGAATAAGCGGCTGAGCACGTCGTGGGTGCGGCTTGCGTATGGGTTGGTGCTGCTGGGGATTGTGACGCTGGCGTTTGTGTCGATCGCGCTGGATAACTATTCAACAACGACGTATCAGGTGAACGGCACGCAGATGGCGTATCCGGGTCAGGTCACTCGGCAACTGCAGCAGTATCAGCAGATTGCTCCGATTGTGACGGTGACGATTGGGTGGACGCAATTTGTGTTGTTGACGCTGATCGCGTGCGCGTTTGGTGCGCCGGCGATCTGCGATGAGAAGAGGGCGGGCACGCTGGGGACGCTGCTTGCGACGCCTGTCACGGCGTGGCAGATTATTTTGGGGAAGTTGCTGGGGCGGTGTGTGGAGCTGGGGATATTGCTGCTGATTGGTGCGCCGCTGCTGCTCTCGCTGCGCACGTTTGGCGGCGTGCCGGGGTCGTTCATCATCGCGATGCTTGCGTTGACGGCGGCGACGATGCTGATTGCGGCGCAGATGTCGATTTTGATTTCGATTCGAGTGAAACGAAGCGGCACGGCGTTTTTTAGTTCAATGGTGTTGATTGCGGTGTTGCTGGTGCTGCTGCCTTTGGGGTTGTTTGCTGGAAGCATGGCGTTTGCGCGCGTTTTTGGTCCGGTGATGAACGGGCCGCCTCCTTGGTGGGTGCAGTGGATCTTTGTGTCGAGTTCGCCTGCGGTGTTGATGTTCATGTCGATTGAACTGCTCGCGCCGGATGCACCATTTATTGGCTGGGGTGCGCAGACGTGGATTCCGTGCGTTGCGTCGCTGCTGGGGATCTGGTTCTTGCTGTTTCTTGCGTCAACGGCGCGGCTGAGGCGAGCGATGCTTGTTGAGGCTGGTGGGGCGGCGCCGAAACTCAGTAAGAAACAGCGGAAAGCGATGGAGAAGGCGGGAGGGGAGCAAGTTGCGGGCGCGGCGGCGGGCTCGCCTGATATTGCGGGTGGTTTGGCAGAGCCAAAGAAGAAGCGGCGCGCCAGTGCGGTGCGCGATGGGGTGTCGCGCGAGGTGGGGGATCCGTCGATTCAGTGGCGAGAGATGCAGTTTCGCGTGATGGCGGCGGGGCGGATCACGAAGTGGATTTCGGCGGTGTTCATCGCGTTGCTGTCGCTGTTTTTGTATTGGGTCAGCGAGATGAACGAGGGCATGTTCATCTTCATGGCGTATGTGCTGCTGTTCTTCCTTGTCATCGCGGCGAGCAATGTGAATGCGACGGCGATCGCGGGCGAGCGGGAAGGGCGGACGCTGGATGTGCTGTTGTGTGCGCCGATCAGCAGCGGGCAGATTGTGTGGCAGAAGTTTTTGGGTGGGTTGTATCGACTTCGGTACTTTGTGCCTGCGCTGCTTATTCACTTTGGGCTGTTCATCTTGGGGTTTCCGGTCGCGATGCTGATTCGAAACCTTGATTACCTCGTGCCGCAGTCGTGGGGGAAGAACGGGTTGTGGACGGGGGACAGCATTCATGTGGTTGCGCTGCCCATGGTGCTGCTGATTCTGTTTCCGGCGGTGTGTCTGCTGGTCGCCATCGGGACATTTTTCAGCACGCTGACGCAGAGGTCGACGCGGGCGAGTGTGCTCACGTTGCTCACGGCGGTAGCGATGTGGCTGGGCGTGCCGCTGTTTCTTGCGGTGATGTCCGAGATCGCAAAGTTCTGGGAGGGGTTGCGAGATATTTCCGTGCTGCCCAATCCGTTTCTATTGATGGGTCCGATGATGACCGAGTTTGCCAATCGTTCGACGAACAACGTCAACCTCAGTCAGGTCAGTGTGAATCTGCCGAGCGGTCATCTCAGTTTCTTTGAGTTCTGCCTGCTGTTGCTGGGTGTGGCGGTTGTGAACTTGGGGCTGACGTTTGGTTTCCTACGATGGTCGGCGGCGATTCTGAGGACCAGGGCGGAGAAGAAGTAGCGGGAATCGACGCAAATCACGGTGTTTGGGGGGTGTTCTCCAAAGCCCAACTGCCTGACGAACCGATACTTTTTGCGCATGCTGTCCCGGCTCAACACCTTGTGCCGAGTGTCTGGTTGTCTGCGCGCTTCGGCGCTGCTGACGGCGGCGTCTTTGTGCGCGGCTGCGGGTGGGCAGACGGTGGCGACGGGGGAAGAGATTGCTCCGGTGATGACGTCGGTTGCGGCGTCGCGCGAGAATGCGAAGGGGCCTATTCAGGGGCGCATGCTGCAGGTGTTTGACTTTGAGGAACGCGAGACGAATCCTGGGAGCGTGCCGCGGTATTGGTATCGTGCGCAGGACAGTGCGGAGCGGCCTCGTGCCGGGTTCCCGTCGTGGAATCAGGCGAAGTTGGTGTATGTCGGTTTTGGAAACGAAGCAGAGAGCGACGATGTGCTTTCGTTTCGTGGGATAGGCAGCGTGCTGTTGCCGACGAATGGCGGGAGCACGTCGCTGCTGCTGGATGCGGGGACGATTCCGGTGTTTCCGGATACGGACTATTCGATTTCGTGCGTTGTGCAGACGCAGAAGATGGTTCATGCGCGGGCGGCGCTGGTGGCGAGGGTGCTTGGGGCAGATGGCAAGCCGATCCCGGGATCGGAGCGATTCAGCAACCTCGTGACGTCGGAGGGTGCTTGGCGCGAACTGACTGTTCGCGTGGCGACTGGCGTTGCGAACGCAGCGTTCATTCAACTTGAACTGCTTGTGTTGCAGCCCAAACAGATCAGCGCGATGTTCCCGACGCCTCAGCGGCCGGCGGATGCGTTCAAGATCAATTCGGAAGATCGTGGGGCGCGGGCGTGGTTTGATGACTTGTCGGTGTTGCAGTTGCCGCGAGTGGGGCTTACTTGCAACACGCCTGGGAATATTGCGACTGGTTTGAAGCCGCCGGAATTTTCGGTGTTGGTGCGCGACTTGGCGAATGAGGAATTGACACTGACGCTGGATGCGCTGGATTCGACGGGCGCGAGTGTTGTCAGCAAGACGCAGCAACTGCATGCGGGCAGCGTGAATACGCGATGGACTCCGGAGTTGCCTGCTGCGGGTTGGTATCGCGTGAGAATGAAACTTGCGACGACGGCGGGCGTGCCGGTTGGTGGTATGTTCACTGACTTGGTGTGGCTGCCTCAGCCTGAGGGGAAGAAGGAAGAGGAGTTTGTCGCCGAGGAGCGCATTGACGCGTCGGGCGTGTCGAGCACTGCGAAGAAGAATGCTCCGGTGAGTCAGGGAGACTTGCGGCGGTTTGCGATTGCGATTGATGAAGCGCCGATGCGGCACATCATGAACATGCCTTCGCTGCTTGCGAGCGCGGGGACGAAGGTTGTGACGTTGCCTTTGTGGACGCGTGACTTGACGGAGCGCGATGTTGCGGCGCATACGAAGTCGCTGCAGACAGTGACGCGGCAACTGGTGAGTGATTACGTTGATGTGACGTTGTCGGTGCCGCGCTTGCCCGACACGCTTGGTGAGCGCAGCAACGTTGCGACGACAGACGTCGCGGCGATTTTTGCGAGGCCCGTGGAAGAATGGTTGCCTTTCTCGCAGGAGCCCTTTGAAAAACTTGGTGCGCTGACTGGGCGGTGGCAGGTTGGTTTGCCTTTGTCGACGGGGATGCCGCACACTTCGGCGTACTTCCGTGCAGCGGCGATGAATGATCTTGCGAGTGCGCGGGCTGGGATCGGGAAATTTGTGCCGGGGCTTACGCTCGCGATTCCAACGAGTATTTCGCAGGATTGGAATCGGGATTCGCTGACGAAGTCTGCCGGTGCGGCGCGATTTGTCGTGCAGGTGCCGCGGGACATGGGGCCTGAGGCGATTCGTTTTTTGGGTCCGCAGCGCGTGCCGATTTCTACGACGGTGGATGGTGGGGGGCCGATTGCGAATCCGACGGCGAGCGTGACGAGTGAATCTGGTGTGCAGTGGGTGCTGACGCCAGACCCGACGGATGATTTGTCGTCGCCTCTTCAGCGTGCGGGGCGGATGACCAAGCAGATTGCGGAATTGTGGCGGTTGCTGGGTGATAGTGCGGCGCCGGGCGTGTCGCCATCGATGTCGATTGCGATTGCGAATCCGTGGCGGTTGTCGGAATCTGAGCGCGAGTTGCCTCGTCCGACGCCCGAACTCGCGGCGATGTTGCACACGCGATCGGTGCTTGCGGATGCGAGAATCGTGGGGCAGTTCCCGGCTCGCGAAGGGATCATGTGCCACATTGTCGCGCCGAAGATTTCGGAAGGCGAGGCGATGCCGGCGGGTTGGCTGATCGCGTGGAACGAGTCGTGCGATCCGGCGAAGGCGGTCATCGACATGCCTGTGGGGCCTGGCATGGTTGAGATGCGAGATGTTTTTGGGAATTCGACACTGCTGCCGACGACGCTGGGGCCCGATGGCATTTCGCGGACGATTCACATCGAGGTGACAGAACAGCCGGTGTTCATTCGTGGCATCGACGTTGCACTCGCGAAGTTTCTTGCGGGTGTTTCGATCACGCCTCAGTTGCTCGATGCGGCGGCGGAGTTGGGCGAGCACAAGATTACGATCAGCAATCCGTGGCCGCAGAGCATTTCGGGGAAACTCAGCATTCTTGAGCCGGGCGGGTTTGATAGTGCGGAGCGAGATCGCTCCTGGCGCATCAATCCGCGCACGGTGTCGTTTGCGTTGCCTGCGGGGGCGAAGCGGGAGTTTCCGTTCACGGTTGCGTTCAGGCCCAGTGAAGAGTCGGGTCCGAAGCGATTTCTGCTCGGTGTTGATTTGACGAATGACTTGCCTTACGGCGTGCTTCGTGTGGAACGCGAACTGGAACTTGGGCTCAAGGATTTTCGAGTTGA
Organism: Phycisphaerales bacterium; assembly: GCA_046350435.1. Classification (GTDB taxonomy): domain Bacteria; phylum Planctomycetota; class Phycisphaerae; order Phycisphaerales; family UBA1924; genus BJHL01. Next base: position 707,963 of record JAXMAK010000002.1, on the reverse strand, counting down.
CGGCGCGTACTCGATCCGCGGCGAGGACTTGATCGCGGAGTGCATTGTCACCAACACGAGTGACAAGCCCATCACGTTGGAGATCACGGCGCTCGCGCCGGGATCGCCTCGCTCACGTGCGACGATTCCGGATGTTGCGCCGGGCTCGCAGGCGATTCGGCGGTTTACGTACACACAAGCCGCGGCGACTTTGAAGGGGCAGCATGTGGTGTTTAGCGTGAGTGATCCGGATCAGGGGGATCGGTTGACGCGAAGTGTGCTGATTGAGTGATCAGAGGTTCGCGCCGAGCACATACAAGTAGTATCCGGGCTCTTTGGCGGGCATTGGTTCGCCTGTGTTGCTGCAGGTGTGGAGTATTTTCATGCCTGCTTTCGCGACGACGGTTTCCCATTCGTTTTTGTTGTAGGTGCGCAGCCAGTAGGCGCTGTCTCGGTGGTGGGTGGTTGGCTCGGTGGCTTTGACGCGCGGGCTGACTGGTGATTCGGAAATCGTGAGATGGCTCAGGACTCGTTCGCGGCGTTTCCATGCGCCTTTGGAGTCGGTTGTTGGTGGGAGGAACTGGACGACTTGGGTGACGTGGACTTTGACGCGATGCGGCTTTGTGGTTTCGCTGTGTGGTGTGTTGCGAGGCGAGTGTGCGGGAAGTTCGATGATGCGTGAGCCGTTCCAGATGTCTTCGGTGATGTCTTCGAGGCCGTATGCCGACAGCGACATGCCCACGATGTAGACGCCGCGATCGTTCAGGCTGGCTTTGATGCATCGCAGGTGCGAGATCATGGCTCTGTCTGTGGCGAGGTGACGGATGGAGTTGATGGGGTTGAACGCGGCGTCGACTTTGGCGTTGGGGGCGAGGCCTTTCAGGGAAAAGCGTTCCATGGTGCCGCACAGCGTTTTGACGCGAGCATCGGCATCTTTTCCGAGTTGCGTCGCTTCGCTGCGCAGGTATGCGAGCATGTCGGCGCTCGTGTCGAGGCCTATGGCGAGTTGGTTTCGTTTGGCGAGGGCGAGCAGGTATCGGCCGCTGCCGCAGGCGGGTTCGAGCCAACTGCTGGTGTTTTTTCTGCCGAACTTTTTGGCGAGGCGTTCAAAGAGGCGGACGTCGTCGAGCGTGCCGTCCTGGTGGAGGATGTCGTAGATGAGCGGGTCCGCGTAGAGGTGCTGTCGCGTGTTTTTTCGCGCGGCGGGTTTCTGTTTCGTCGGATGTGTGCTCGCTGGCCTCGTCATGCTGGGCAGGCTACGCGCCTTTGCGGCGTGAAGCGAGATACCGTTGAAGGCATATTGAAGGAGGTCTCCATGCGCTGTCAGGACATGCTTGCGGAACTCATCGTCAGTAACAAGACGCTGCTGGGCAGATACCTCAAGGGTTTCAGCGACGCGAATCACACGAAGCAGTCGACTGATGTGCCCAATCACGTCGCGTGGAATCTTGGGCACCTTGCGCTCACGATGCATCGTGTTGCGGAGCGATTGGATGGGAAGGCGTTGCCTGTCGCGGACTTTTTTCCGCAGGGGACGACCAAGGGTGATGCGCAGCGATTCAGTCCGGAGTCGGTTGGGTTTGGCAGTGCGCCGGCGGACGATCCGACCAGTTACCCGCCGCTGGCTCGGTGTGTGCAGGTGTTTGAGAATGCGTGTGACCGACTCGCAACCGCGGCTCGCGGGGCGAGCGACCAGCAACTCGCCGCGGAAACGCCCTGGGGCCCGGCGGGCATGACGACGCCGACGTATCTGCTGGTGGCGCGGATGGCGTTCCACAACGGGTTTCACTGCGGGCAGATTTCGGATTTGAGGCGGGCGTTCAAGTTTGCGTCGATTTTCGCGTGAAAAACAGGCTGCAGACATAAGGAACTCATGGGTGCAGAAGGTTTTCCGGACCGGTTTTCACTTGCTTTCGGCCCCTTGCCAAAAGCCGACTTCGCGCCAATACTTCAGGCCCGGCACACCGCGTTGTTTGTTCGGGTTTTGTTGAGAATGCATGTTCGTGATACTTGAGGTGGATCATGGGTTTCCAGTGTGAACTGACCGGCAAAAAGACTTCTCGTGGCATGAAGCGCGCGTGGCGCGGTCAGGCCATTGCTAAGGGCGGCTTCGGCCTGAAGCCCACGGGCATTACCCGCCGCACCTTCAAGCCAAACTTGCAGGAAGTGCTCGCGGTCGTGGAGTCGGGCGGCGTGAAGCGTGCGAAGCGCATTCGCGTCAGCACGAAGGCGATCCGTACGGGCATGGTGACGAAGGCTCTCAAGCGCAAGTTTGGGTACACGCGTCAGAAGAAGGCCGCGGCTCACTAAGCCTTGGCGGTCATCACGATTGCACTGTCCACGCGTTGCGCGTGGACTTTTTTTATTTCAGGAGTGAAGTACTTCGTTGAGATCAAGGATTGGTTGGATATGTGCTTTGTGACGAAGCCCTGGGTTGATGAAACTGAAGAGCATGTTCGACCCGGACCTTCGCTCGAAGACTCGCTCAGGTCCGGCGTCACCAAAGCGTGTGTTTCATTTCGGATTGGTGCGAAAATCCTTGATAGCATCAGGCATGAATCGTTCTCAGACAGTTCGAACAGTGCTGCTTTTGGTGGTGTGCGTCAGTGTGCTTGCCGGGTGCAGGACTGCGCGGAAGTACAAGCCGCACTTTGAGTACAAGGGTGAGCAGACGGAGCAGCCCGTGCCGCGGTAGATTGTCATTGAAGAAGTCATTATGTCGCTCACGAATCTTCCCATAGCCATTACTGGCGCGAGTTCTGGCATTGGTGCCGCGACTGCGATCGCTTGTGCGCAGGCGGGGATGCCGGTTGCGCTGGCGGCGCGGCGTGAGGAGAAGTTGCGTGATGTGGCGGAGGTGATTGAGAGGGCGGGGGGGAAGGCGATTGTTGTCGTATGCGATGTTGCGCAGAAGGAAGATTGCGAGCGGCTGGTCGCGGAGACGGTGAAGGCGTTTGGGCGGATTTACAGCGTGTTTGCGAACGCGGGGTATGGCGGGGGGAAGTCTGCGATGGAGATGCCCGAGGCAGATATTCGTGCCATGTTTGAGACAAACTTCTGGGGCAGTTTGCACTTGGCGCGGGCGGCGGTGCCGCATCTTCTGAAGAATGAACAGATCGGACCCAGGCAGCAGCGCGGGCATGTGTTGTTTTGCTCGAGTTGTTTGAGCAAGATCGGCGTGCCCAAGTACAGCGCGTACTGCGCCAGCAAGGCGATGCAGGACCATTACGCCCGCGCGATGCGGCATGAATTGCGGGACAGCCAGGTCTTTGTGTCCAGCGTGCATCCGATCGGCACGCGGACGGAGTTCTTCGAGAAGGCGAAAAGGCGCGGGGCGGAACTGATTGACATGACGAAGGATTCGTCGATGCAATCACCCACAGTTGTCGCGAACGCTGTGGTGAAGTGCTTGAGAAAACCACACAGCGAAGTGTGGACGAGTCCGCTGACGCGATTCGCACTTGGGTGCGCGACGATCATGCCCGACACGGCGGATTGGGTGCTGCACAAGTTGTATAAGCAAAGAACCACACGAACCCCACGCGCCAGCGTGGGCGAACAACAAGTGCGAGATTGAGACGCGCGATGTTCGCTCACGCTTGCGCGGTGGGGTTCGTTACTGCTCCAGCATCACGTACTCAATCGCTCTTTGCAGTGATAGTTGATCATTCAAGTATCTCGTACTTCCATGATCCGCCCATACGCGCGTATGGCTTTTCGCTAATCCGGCGGCTATTAATCGACGTGTACCCCATGTCTTGAACTGCTGCAGCGCTAGCTCTGGAGTGTGTGTTCCTGTGCAGTCCACGACAAGATGGACGTGGGTGGTGCGGACGTTGAGTGCCCAGATGAGCCACTTGCGAATTGCGGCGTGGTCTTCGATTGATTTCTTGACGATGGGACGCATGTCTTCTGACAATACGAATGGCGTTTGAACTGCTCGGAACTGTTCTGCCTCGACGCGTTTGGCGTTGGGCTTCAGCATTGGTGTGTTGGGTTTGTTGTGATCGAGGTCGACGCTGCCGCGATTGTCGCCGTGGAGGCGTTGGGCGTAGGTGGACCAAGTGAGGAAGTAGGCGAGGCACGAAATTTTGGGTTTCGTGGTGGTCATGAGTCGTGTGTTACGGCGAGAACTTTTTTGATGTTCGCCCACGCTTGCGCGGTGGGGTTCGTAGAGAGAAGCGTGTTTAGCGCATGATCCACTGTTCGTTGATGCGTGGGAGTTCTTGTGCGCCCATGTCGCGGGTTTCACCCAGCGCTTGGTATTGGAGCATCAGCGTTTTGCGGAACGTGACGCGCTTGGTGCCTTTGGTGGCGGGGTCGAAGACGTCCAGCGCGCGGGTTTCGCCTGAGAAGCCGTGGGCGAAGACTTTGAGGTCGCGGACGTGCGAAGTGCCGACGGGCCATACGGCGAGGCCTTCTTTGGCGTTTTCTTCGCCTTGCAGGAGCATGCCGACGATGCTGATCTGGTCTTCGAGGAACTTGTTTTCGAGTGCCGCGATGATTTGCTCGGTCGCGGCGCCTGGAACGCCTCGGCCTGATCGCTGGAGGTCGCCTTCGTCGGTTGTGAGATCGAAGCTGGGGGTGAAGAGGATGTCTTGACCGGTGTTGTTGATGACTTTGTAGGTGAGGTAGTAATAGAGGCGGGCGGGTTCGGGGCCTGAGCCGTCAACGTCCACGCTCATGACTCGCATGGGGCCAGTTTCAAGAGTCAATTGCCACTTGCGGGGAACCGGGTCTGGTTCGGGAGCGGCGACCGCCGAATTGCTGGTGACGGCGAAGAACGTTGCCATCCCGACAGCGGACAACGCAACAGCGCCCATCGCGAGGGAACGAAGAGCAACAAGAGCGTTCTTTCGGCTATTGGTCATAAGAACTCCTGCAACAGAACTTGAGACGCACGCCCGACCCCGATGGTCGGGGAAGGGGGAAGGCGGGGAGGAGTTTAGTCGACATCCTCGCCAGAAGAAAACGTCCTACGAAAAGCCACGATGGAAGGTGTTTGGGGTGTGTGAGCACCGCTGAAACCGATATTCAACGATCCGATACTTCAACAATCAACGAACTACCCAACCAAAAGCCCCCGTCCTCCGTACCTTTCTCCACTTTGACCCCTCCGGTTCCATCTCGCTCTGAATCTGGCAACCCGTTGGCAGGGTCGAGGGCGGGTTCGACTCGATCGGCAGCCCAGTTGCCGTCTTTGCCGGCTGGGGTACAGGTCATTCGCGCAACGACTGACTTAGCCCATGATGTCGCCCGGCGGATTGTCAGTCAGAGTAATCCGAACTTGGATGAAGCCGCGAAACGGCTGGTCGAGAATGGTTCGTCACATGGTGTGGACTTCCGGCTGGCATGGGCGACGGCGGATACTGGGGGTTTGGGGAATTCTCTGCGCGTTCGGCAGGCGTGTTTGATTGTGCCGGGAGCCGGGCGCACGGCGATGGTCTTTTTGAGCGAGCCGGTGCGGACGGGTGATTTGGGAGGCGCGGCAACGGCGAGACTTGAGCGCGCGCATGCCATCGCTACAGGTTGTAAGGCTCTGGCGCGAGAGATGCAAGATCGGTTGGTACTTGTTCAATCGTTGCCCGCGCTAGATGAGCGGTGGTGCATTGATGCGCTGAGCGATGCGGGCTTTCAGAGCGTGGGTAGTCTGATGTACATGCGTCGAGCGCCCCGAACAAACGACGCAAAGCTGACATTGGGGTCTGACTTGGGCAAGGTTGAGTGGCCCAGTGGCGTGGAAGTTGTGTCAGTGAGGCAGTGGGAAGCGAGTTCGTGCGGTGTCGCGGCGAAGGCGGCCCATGGATGTGGGACGGTTGACGAGGCGTTGATCGCAGCGATGGATGCGAGCTATATAGAAACACTCGACTGTCCAGAATTGTGCGGCTTGCGTTCGACGAGCGACATCCTCACATCACACAAAGCGACAGGCATCCATGATCCGTCGTTGTGGTGGATCGTGATGTATGAGGGCAAGCCGCACGGGTGCGCGTTGTTTAGTCCGTGTCCGGATCAACGGAGCTTTGAGCTCGTGTATCTGGGGCTTTCGCCCGCGCTGAGGGGCAAGGGATTGGGGCTCAAACTCATGCGCCACGGGATCGGGGAATGCGCGAAGATCAATTCGACGTGGAGCATGGCGTGCGCGGTTGATGAGCGCAACGGGCCGGCGATAAAACTGTATGAATCTCTGCAATTTCGGGGCTTTTCGAGGCGTGCGGCGCTTGTGTGTTCGCTGCGAGAGATTGCACACTCGAAGACATGATCGTCAAGCGCGCGTTTGAAAAAAATCGAACGCGCGCTTCAAGTGCTCGCATGTGCGAGGCTTAGTGTGAGGCGAGAATCTTCAACAGAGTTTTGCACAATCTTTACTCACTCGCGATCGATCAAACGTGCGGAACTTTTCTCCTGCGCGCAAGTGCTGTCACTTCCATGCTTGCGCGCGGGTGCGAAAATTTGTCGCGCAAACGCGCTAGCGGAGGAAGGAAAAATCGTCTATCTTGTCCCCCTCGCGACGCATGTGCACGACGCATGATGCGACGCGAACCTGAATGTGCGATCAGCACGCTCGGGACTCTTGGTCAAGGATCGACCACCTGTCGGAAGCAAGGCATGTCGTGATCGGCACCATTGATGATGGACTCATCATTGTGAGCGATTGCGCGATGGTTCTCGGGATGCTTCAGCGCATCCTGTCGGCTGTCCCATGGCTTGCCAACGTGGGGTGTGAAGGAATCGGAACGGAAGCAAAACCCTGGGGAGCGTCGCGCGACGTGTTTCAATACTCGGCGACCCGTCGGTGGAGACCGGCGAGGATTCCCCCCTTGAACGTGTCTGCAGAATGTGGACACTTGGAGCCAGGGCAGTGCCAATCGACAGCTTCGCAACGCAGGCCGCGTCCAATTCCGAAACCTCTCTTAGCGTGAGCGCGGCACAGACGTCGCGCTCCGCTCAGCAAGGCGTGCGTCGTCCCGGTGATCGGGCTGAAGACGACGTCACGACGAATAGTGAGGCTGGGGTGGAGACTGCTCCCACCCTGCCTCGCACTCCCCAGCTTGCACGATCCACTTCAGAGTCTCGAGTTCCCAAGATTTCCCGGCCTGCTCATATCGCTGCTTCGTCGTCGGTGAGCGGCAATGTTGTGCTTCCTCAGGCTCCGTCAGTGCCCGGTGCGTTTCACCCGGGCACGCGTGAGCCGTCTGAAGTGCGAGCAGAGGTTCAAGGCAACACGCAGCTTGACATGCGGGCGCTGATGAAGCGTTTGTCGGATGAGTTGGGGGAAGAGGTCTTTGAGCGGTACTTTCTGGGTCAGGTCAAGCTTGCGATGCGCGGGTCGGCGCTGTGCGTGACGGTGACGAGCACGTACTTGTCACAGTTGATTGATCGGCGCTTCGGGGAGCAGCTTCGCCGGGCGACGGGTGCGACGAGTGTGAAGTTTGAAGTGGATCGCAGCGTGTTTACAGCGCAGGCGGTTGCGAACAGCACGATGGTGAGCCGGGATGCGGCGTCGCATCCTGTGCGTTCCAAGCCTGTTGGGCGGGCGACGCCTCAGCCACAGTTTCGGTATTCGTTGGACACGTTTCTGGTGGGGCATGCGAATCGACTCGCGCACACGGCGGTGAAGCGGCTGGTTGAGGCTCCGCATGCGGGTGCGCCGGTATTTGTGCATGGTGCGTGCGGGCTGGGGAAGACGCACTTGCTGCAGGGCGCGTGTGCGCTGTATATGAAGTTGCACCCGGGCGCGAACGTGCGGTATGTGACGGGCGAAAACTTCACGAACGACTTCATTCAGGCAGTGCGCAACAACAAGGTTGATGGGTTCCGGAAGATGTATCGCGGGCGCGGGACGAATCCGGGCGAGTGCGTTGATCTGCTGTGCATTGACGACGTGCACTTCCTCTCCAGCAAGGACGCGACGCAGCAGGAATTGCTGCACACGTTCGATGCGCTGGGCTTGGCGGGCACGCGGATTCTGATCGCGAGTGATGAGCACCCGCGCGAGATTCGCAAGCTGTCGGAGAAGTTGGTGTCGCGCTTCCTCGCGTGCTGCGTTGCGAAGTTGGAGACGCCCGACGCGTCGCTTCGGCGAGACTTGGTGCGGCAACTCGCGGTGCAGCGCGGCTTGATGCTTGATCCTGATGCAATCGAAGTGATGGTGCAGCGCAGCGCGAAAGCGATCGGCAGCTTGGGCGGCTTTGGCGGCTCGGTTCGAGAATTGGAAGGTTTGCTCAATCAGGTTGAGGCGATGTCTCGGCTGCTGCCCTCGGAGGGTGGGAGCCAGATTCGTGCGGGGTTGGTGCAGCGGGCGCTGGGGATTGAGGAACGGCAGGTTGAGTTGCGGCCGCTTTCGGGCGCGCCCGGGATGCCTCGTCGACCGATCGCGATTCAAACCATTGTGGAGCAAGTGTGCAAAGGTTTGAGCGTGGATGTTGGCGAGTTTGCGGGGAACGGGCGGCATAAGCGGGTGGTGTTTGCCCGTTCGGTTGCGGCTCACCTTGCCCGGCAACTGACGACGCAGAGTTTTCCGGAGATCGCGCGGGCGATGGGGAGAACCAACCACAGCACAATCATTACGGCGCAGCGACGTTTGCAGAAGCAGTTGGAAACCGGATCGTCGCAGATCGTGGAGCATGATCTTGCTCCGCTGCACCCGGGCAACACTTTTGCAGAATTACTTCAGCATTTGGCGTCGCAAATCCGATCCACAAGCAGGTAAGAAACGTATAAGGTCTTAGGTACAAAGACTTAGGTTTGCGAACGCGACCAAGGCGCGTCACCAAACGTGCGAAACGGCGTCTAAGAAGAGCAAACCACTACAACAACCTACAGGCCTCTTCAGGCAGTTCCAAGGTGCGAAAGTAGTTGATAGCACCGCGGAACACGCATGGAGCGAGATCGTAGAGATCGTCCGCCCACATGCTGCTGGTTGCTGCGCAACGCAGCGTCAATCAAGTCCCTCCCTCCTCGGGGCAGCACGCCCTTTCCTCCCCTCCCGGGCGTGCGCCCCATTTTTCTTTGATTGTTGTGGTGGGACAGGCGTCCCCGCCTGTGCCATCAAGCCATTTGTTGCCGATAGAAGCGTGGCATGGCTCATCAGGAAATTCCTCTTTCTCGTCCCGACATCACGGAACTGGAAGAGCAGTACGTCATTCAGACGCTGCGGTCAGGCCGATTATCGATTGGCCCGGTGGTTGAACGCTTTGAGGACTTGGTTGCGTCGCGGGCCGGGTGTCGGTATGGCATCGCGGTCAACAGCGGCACCAGTGGTCTGCACCTTTCGCTGCTGTCGCTTGGAGTTGGGCCCGGAGACGAGGTCATTACCTCGCCTTTCTCATTCGTCGCGAGCGCGAATTGCATTTTGATGGTGGGGGCGACGCCAAAGTTCGTGGATATTTGTCCACGCACGATGAACATGGACCCGGCGAAGCTTGCGGCGGCGATTGGGCCGCGAACGAAGGCGATTTTGGCGGTCGAGACGTTTGGCAATCCGGCGTACTTCGATCAGTATCAGCAGATCGCGGCTCGGCATGAGATTCCGATTGTTGAAGACTGCTGCGAGGCGCTTGGGGCGACGCTGAAGGGCCAGCCTGCGGGGCACTTTGGGCGTGTGGGGGTGTTTGGTTTTTATCCCAACAAGCAAGTGACGACGGGCGAGGGTGGGATGGTCGTGACGGACGATGCGCGCATTGCGGATATGTGTCGCAGTCTGCGGAATCAGGGAAGGCCGCTTGGATGGAGTGCGCCAAAAGCCGCGGAGCCGACGCATGGCGGGACGGCGACGGGGAGTTGGCTGCGGCATGAGCGGCTTGGGTACAACTATCGACTCAGCGAGATCAACGCGGCGATCGGCTGTGCGCAGATGCGCCGGCTCGATGAGATGATCAAGAAGCGTCAGCAGGTGGCGCAGTGGTATTGGGATCGGCTTGGAGGGCACGAGGACCTTGTGCTGCCCACGATTGAAGAAGAAGTGTCGATGAGTTGGTTTGTGTATGTGGTGCGGCTTGCGCCCAGTTACAAGGCGGAAGAGCGCGACAGCATCATTCGTGGCTTGCGGGCGCATGATGTCGGGGCGAGCGATTACTTTCCGTGCATTCACCTGCAGACGCACTTCCGCACTCCGACCGGATCGCTGAGTTATCTTTCGCCACACTCGCCCGGCATGTTCCCGGTTGCGGAGAGCGTGAGCAATCGCACGATTGCGCTGCCTTTCTACAACGACATGACGAAGAAGGATGTGGATATTGTCGCGACGACGCTGGAAGTGATGATTCAGCGGGAGAATCTGGGGCGGGGGTAAACCAATCGTGCCACCGACAATGCTTTGATTGTCGGTGGGGAACTACCAATAAGTTCCGGTGTTTTGTTCCGTGTTTTCCGCTCGACCACCGACAGTCAAAGCACTGTCGGTGGCACGTCAGACTTTTTGTGTCAGCAATTTACGGAATGATGCCGGGGTCGAATTCGGGGATGGTGAACACGCCGCCCAAGGGGGAGCCGATGGTGGACCAGCCGCCGGGTTGGCTGCGGTCCCAGTGGGTCATGTTGGCGATGAAGACGTCGGTGGATTCGACGGTGGTGCTGAACCAGTTGAGGGTTTCGCGGTTGATGAGGGCTGGGAGGGTGTGGAGGGCGATGTTTCTTTCGCTTTCCGGGAGCACGTCGAAGCTGGCGGTGGTCACGACGTTGTTGGAGTCCATGAAGGTGAAGAGCACGGTGATGGTGGTGTTGTTGGGGTTGAAGAGGGAGATGTTCTCGATGAAGAGGTTGCCCAGGCTGTTCTTGTCGAGGTAGCCATCGCTGAAGCCCCACTTCGTGGAGGCGTAGTTGACGCTCGTGGTTGCGTTGCTGTCGAGGCGAGGCGTGTCGATGGATTCGCTTGAGACGAAGACGTCACCATTGTCGCTGGTGACGCGGAAGGTGCCTGATGTGCTGCCTGAGGGCGCGTTGAGAGCGAGGTTGATTTGTGTTCTGGCGCGTGGTTGCAGCGTGAAGGTTTGCAGCGTGACTTGTGCGGTGCCTTCGTAGCGACCACGGACGGAGACACTGATGGCGGTGGTCGTGCTGGGGTTAAAGAAGAATGCGTTGTTGACGACGCCTGCACGCAGTTCCACTGACGGGATCACGAGGCTGTTGGATGCAGTGCTGACGCCTTGTGGGTCGAGTGCTTGTGCGAGATTGGTGAAGCCTCGGCGGTCGCCAAGTTTGAAGCGGGTGTGGCTGGTGACGATGGGTTGGTCGCTGCTGATGACGACGGAGTAACTGGTGAGCGGGTTGAGCGTGGGCTCTTCCTGCACTGCGATGCCGCTGCGGCGGAAGGCTTCGGCGGAGCGCGTGATGACGGTTTCTTGCCCAGTGTTAGAGATGAACGTCATCGTGATGTTGGCGGTGACGGGATAGGGGTTGTAGAAGAGAATGAAGTCGTAGTTTTGCTGGGAGACATCAGCGACGGCCCATTGCGTCGCGGTGACGTTTGTGAAACTCTCGCCTGTGCCTGGGCCCGCTTGCACGCCGCCAAAGGTGTCGTAGCGGGCGAGTTGAGCGCCGATTGGGAGAGAACTTTGGACTTCGAAGGCGTAGCCAACACCGGTGCGGACTGGTGCGGCGCCTTCGGTGTCGTTGAGCGCCCAAGTGCGCAGGCTGGTCGTCGTGCCGCCTCGGTAGTTGGGGGGTAGGACGCCTTCGACGTACACCTGATCGCGTTCGCCTGTTTCGTATCGCAGGATGATTCGGAAGGACACGGACGCGTTGTTGGGGTTCACGAGCGGCACGTGTTCGTTGACGTTGCCCAGCGTGCGGAAGCCTTCGGGGTAGAAGACGCGCGTCCAGAACGTGGTGTTCAGTGTGCGGATGCTGCTGATGGATGTGCCGGGTGAAGCTTCGGTGGCGACTGCGAAGAGCAGTGCGGAGCCTGCGGGCAAGCCGTCGGGAAGGATCACGCTTGTGTCGTTGCCGTTCGCTCCCGTGGCTTGGCCTATGCCACGATCATTTTCGTCGAAGCGGCCGTTGTTATTGCTGTCGACGTAGAAGGTGACGAGGTTGGTTGCGCCCGTACCGCCAGTGACTGCTGTGGCAAGGTCGAGTTCTTCGCCTGGGATTGTGGGCTGTGAGGGACCGTTGGGGCCTGCGGCGGTGAAACTGCCTGAGGTGATTTCAACGTCGGTGACGGAGAAGTACGGTCGGACGATTGCACCCGAGAAGCGCAGCAGGTCGGAGCGGGTGTCGTTGGAGATTCTGCCCAGCAGCAGCGTGTCTGGGTCGGCTGCGCCGGTGACGGTGTAGATGCGGGCGGCGAGGCCATCGAAGTTGCCATCGGTGCCTTCATTGTTGAGCAGCGCGACCCATTCGCGGACGATGCCGTTTTCGCGGAAGACGATCATGTCGCGCTTGCCGTCGCCGTCGACGTCGGTGAAGCCTGTGAGGCGCGAGTAGTCGAAGTCAAAACGCTTGCGGATGTTCGCGGCGTCGTCGAAGGAAATGGCGCCCAAGATGTCTGTCGTGCCTTTGCGAACGGTGACGTTCTTCTGGCCCAGCGAGCCTTCGACGCTGATGAGGTCTGGGAGGTTGTCGGTGTTCCAGCCGAAAACCATGGGCTGAACGGGGACGTTGATTGCGGCTTCGGCGGCGTCGATGGACGAGCCTTCATTGATGATGCGCTGGACCTTCTGCGTGCCGGAGTCGTAGACGTAGACATCGTCGATATTGGGGTTTTCGCGGTTGGGCCAGGTGCCGATGAAGCGGTTGTCGCTGTCTTCGGCGATGGATGGGCCGACGGTGAAAGAGCCGGCGCCGGCGTTGATGACGACTGCGATCAGGCCTGAACTGCCGACGACCATGAGGTCTGGGAGGGCATCGTTGTTGTAATCGAAGATGGTGATGTCGCGGGCGATGAGGGCGGGGCCAACTGGGATGAGCGAGCCGGGTACGGCGAAGGTGCCGTCGCCATTGTTTCGCCAGAGGGCGGGGCCATTGCTCAGGATGTCGGTGTCGCCATCGTTGTCGGCGTCGAAGGCGATGAGTTTTGCGGGGAAGGTGCCGATGACGGCGACGCCTAGGTCGTATGCGTTGCTGAGGGCGAAGGTGCCGCTGCCGTTGTTTTTGTAGATGCGGAGCATGTCCGCCGAGACTCCACTGGAGACGGCGAGGTCGCCATCGCCATCACCATCGAGGTCGGCGATGATGCTGGGGGAGGACGAGAGCGTGTTGGTCGAGCCTTGGGCGAAGTCGATGGCGAGCAGTTCGCGCTGTTCGAGGCGGTCGATGGTGGATTGGGTGGCGTCGAGCGACAGCCCGGCGTGGCTGAGCAGGTTGCGAATGTCCAAGCCTGCGATCCCCTTCTTGACACGAGCGGCGGTTGACGAAATCATGGTGTGCTCCCTTTAGTCTTTGCTCACGCGAAGGCTCACATCCGTTGCGGAGAGAGTCGCGGCTTGGTGGCTGCTTGCGGGTGGTGTCCTGAACCCAAACTCGTGTTTCAGAATTCGGTGTCCTAAAGACTTGTTGTTCGTACTCCACCCCACCGGTGTCCCGGATACGACCCGCCGTGTGAAGTGTGTTCACTCTGCGGCGGGTTCTGTTTCACAAGTGTACCAGTGTTGAACTGTGGTCATCATGCGTCGTTTTGGGGCGTTCATCAAGGAAAAACTGCGCGTTCGACCCAATCTGCGATGTCTTTCCGCTTGCCCGGTACCAGATAAAACAGTGCTAAATGGCCGCTCAATGGGGGTAAGCCAGTCAGATCCCAGCGTTCGGGGCGGCCTAACTGTTCCCAGAGGGCTTCGCCTGCTTCGTAGGGCACCCATTGGTCCCAACTGGCGTGAACTTGGAGAACGGGGATGCCTCGAAGGGCGGCGGCGGTGTAGATCGGGTCGAGTTTGGAGTTGCGGAGGTAGGCGTTGTGGACGCGTTCGAGTAGAGTGGGCGAGGGCCGGACTTCGCGGGTGCTGTTGGGAGGGTTGGATTCGCACAGGACTTTGAGGCCTCCATCGGTGAGTGTGCTTTCCTGGCTCATGTAGAACATGTCGACGCCGCCTCCGACCATGACGACGGCGGCGATGGGGAAACGCTCGCGAACGCGCGCGATGCCTGTTGGGGTGATGAGTGCTCCGGCGGAGAAGCCTGCGACGACCCGGGGGAGGCTGGCGAGGTCGGGGCGTTGGTGTTGAATGTAATCGAGGACGGCTTCGAGGGCGTAGGCGTTGCCGGCGATTGAGTTGTCGACTTGAAGGGCGATGGCTTTGCCGACTTCTTCGACTTGTGCGTCGGTTGGGTTGCTGCAGGGAATGCGGAAGGCGCGGGCGGATTGGGCCTTGGCGATTTCCTTCGCGACTTTCGAGCGGGTCTTGGTGGACTGCTGTTGATACTCGCCAATGAGGCCTGCGATGAGGGCCGCGGGTTTGCCTTCGAAGCCGGAGTCGAAGATCTTGGCGAGGGCGGCGTCATCGCTGGCGCGGGCTGCTTTGAGTTGCTTGGAGATGTTGGCGAGGGTTTGCGTTTCGTTGGTGATGGGGGGCAGCACAGTGCTTTGGGTTGCGATGTCGACGACGCACCAGCCTCGGCTGCGGAACTCTTCGAGGACGCGGGGCTCGAAGGGGTTGGGGGCGAGGGACTGAAGGTGGATCAGAATTCCCTTGTAGCGGGATTGGTTGGGAGTGGGCGGCGGGATGTAGATGGGCACGCCTGCTTCGGGCTTGTTGATCAGCGCATCGGCGGACACTTCGAAGAGGACGCGGGCTTTGTGGAGTAGATCGACAAGCGCGACATATGGGCCGTTGTAGTTTTCTTCGGTGAGTTTGTTGAGCGGGTCTTCGAAACTGCGGGATGTTGCGATGCGGCCGTTGGGGACGAAGCCGTAGACGTCGGCGAGATCGATTTTCGCGTCTTTGGGCGCGGGGATGACGGGGTCGCGTTCGTAGAGCCTGAGCAGGACATCGCCATGCATGGCGGCGTAGCCACACTTAGCGCTTGGGCGAACCGAGATACGAGCGACGCGCGAGGTTGCGGCTTGGGTTGTAGATTTGTGGGCGGCTGAGTCGGGGTTCGAGAGTGGGAACGCGGCTTCTTTGCGGACTTGTGTCGTGGAGACGGGTTCAAGGACTTCGACCTTGGTTGCGGCGAGCAGGGGCAGGACGGCGTTGCGGTCTCTTGGAGGCCAGGCGGAGGCGCTCGGGTATTGCGGTGACGCGAGCAGGCGTGCGGGGTCGGCTTTGTGTTTGGTCCAGCAACCTGCGAGCGCGAGGGTGCAGACGCACGCGGCGAGCAGCGTGAGCAGGCGCGAGGCAGTGCGGACTTGGAACGACGAGCATCGCATGCTGGGTCAGAGCGTAGTGCTACGAGTTGAGGTGGCTTGTTGTTTCGTGCACGCTTCATTCGCGGCGTTCCGCCTAACCTCTGCGCATGCAGAATCGTGGCGCGAGAAACAACACGCTTGCGGGGCTCTTTGTGGTTGCCAGTCTGGTGCTGGGGGTGTGGGTCGCGTTCATGCTCGCGGATCGCGGGGCGGGGATGAACGCGACGCGATTTATCGTGCGTTTTCCGGTTGAGCAAGGCGCGGCGGGCATTTCGCTTGGATCGCCTGTGCTCCTTGGCGGGCAACAGGTGGGGCAGGTGATCGGGATTTCGTTTGGCGAAGGGGCGAAGGGCGATAAGGCGGGGAAAGATGTGCCCGCAAGCAGCGTGGATGTGCGGGTTGAGGTGCGTGAAGATGTTGCGTTGTTTGAAAATGCACAGGTGTACCTTGAAAAGCCGCTGCTGGGGTCGTTGAGCAATATCAACGTTGTGACGCCTGGCACGGACACGCTGAGCGTGTTCAACGGCAAGTCGGCGAAGGTTGAGAATGGCGAGGTGTTGGTGGCTGGTGTCGCGCCGGGGCTGCTTGCGCAGGCTGGGTTGGGGCCGACGCAACTGGATCAATTGAAGCGCACGCTGGAAAACGTGGATAAGTCTGTGCTGCGATTGACGCAATTGATCGACAAGAGCAGCCCGGACGTTGAGACGGCGATTGCTGATGTGCGGACCGTGATCGCGGACGCGAAGAGTAATTTTGCGGGCTGGGACAAGTCGATTGATACGACGCTTTCGAACATGGAGAGCGCGTCGGGGCGGGTTGATCCGTTGTTTACCAAGATCGAAAAGAGCGTGGATTCTGCGACGAGCGTCTTTGAAGAGTCGCGGGCGATTGTGACGGAGAATCGCAAGCAGATCGAGCAGATTCTCGCGAGCGTTCGCTCGGCGACAGACCGGTTGGACAAGGAAAGCGTTGACCTGCTCAATGGTGCTTTGAAGGACGCTCGCGGGGCGATGGCGCAGGCGCAGACAGCGATCACGGATGTCAATGCACTGATCACGGAACAGCGGCCCAATCTTCGCAAGTCGCTCGCGAACATTCGGCTGACGTCGGATCAGTTGAAACTCGCGGCGGTTGAAGTTCGCAGCCAGCCTTGGCGGTTGTTCCATGAGCCTAACACGAAGGAACTGTCGGCACAGGTGCTGTATGACTCGACTCGCAATTACGCGCAGGCGGCGAGCGATGTGCGGGCTGCGTCGGAGGCGCTGACGGAACTGTCACTCACGCAGCGGACTGGGCAGACGATGACGGATGCCGACCTCGCGGTGAAGCTGGCTGAACTGAGCAAGAATCTGCAGGAAAGCATGACTTCGTTCCAGCAGGCGGAGAAGGAGTTGCTGGAGAAGTTGGTGAAAGAGTCGAAGTAGTCAATGACTGAACAACGAGTTGAATAAAAAAGCCGGCTGCGTTGCAGTCGGCTTTTATCGTTGTGATTGGATGAGTTGTATTAGCCGCCCTGCATCGATGCCTTGAAGCCATCCATGAACGCCTTGCCTGCGGCTTCTGCGTTTTCGAATGCGCCTTCGTCGAGTTTGGTCGCGAAGGTTTCAAGGGCGCCTGTCAACTTGCCGAGCATCGGACCCATCTGCATGAGCATTCCTTCGGATTGACCCAGTGAGAGCTTCCATGCGCCGTCTGCCTGTACAGCTTCGATCGGCATGGGTGTGTTGGGCATGCGGACGATGACTTTGTCGCCCTGTTTTTCGAAGCTCACTTGCTCGATGCTGATGTTGCTGTAGTCGTTGGCCTTGAACATCGGTGCGAGCATCTGGCCGCCCTCGGCTTTGTTCAGCACGTCGGCGAAGCCCATTTCAAACTTGGCCTTGGATGCTTCTTCGATGCGCTTGATCAGGCCCGACATTTTGATCGAGCTGTCGAGCAGCGCCTTGGTGGCGTCGCTGGTCGTGTGGTACATCGCCGGGATTTCTTCGTAGCGGCCTTCCTTGCTCGCGGCGATCAAGTCGGCGACGATCTTCTTCGCGCCGCGCGGGACGCCGTCAGCGGGTGGCGGCTCGAGGGCTTCGGGGAGGGCCTTGAGGCGCTCGGCGAGCTCCTGGAGTTTCTGCTTCGCGTCGCCTGTCACGCTTGCGCTCGCGAAGTTCGCTTGTGCGGCTTCGATGGTGCTCTTGGCGTCTTCGAGCAGCGTGGTGGATTCCTGCGTGATTTCGGTGCGCTTCGCGAGGTAGTTGGCTCGCTGAGGCAGCGCGGGTTCAGTCTTGGTCAGCACGTCCAGCGTGCTGGCGATGGAACTGAGCAGTTGCAGACGAGTGGATTGCAGGCCCGCGATCGACAAGCCTGCGCCGCCCGCGAGGATCTTTGCGCTGGAGCCTGCGTCGGTTGCGCTCTTCGCGCTGCTCAGTGCCTTTTCAAACTGGCCCTTGGCGTTATCAAATGCGCTCTGGTACGCACCGTTGTGGGTCTTCACGAGTTCTTCAAAGGCGCGATCGATTTCCGACGACATCTGAGAGGCCATTTCGCGGTTGTCCGCGGATTCCTTGCGGGACGCCGCCTTGCGATCTTCGTAGGCTTTCTTGGCTTCAGCGAGCTTGGCCTTTTGCTTGTTGACCTTATTGATCAGAGCGTCCTGCTCAACCACCTGCGGCGCGAGCGTGTCGGCTTCTGCCATCAACTTCTCGGCTTCGAGACGCTTTGCGTCGCCACTGCGACGGGCAGCAGCGCCTTGTTCGACGAGGGCGACGCCATCGCGAGCGGAGACTTGCGAGGCTTGCTGACGCAGGCTGCTGGCTTGATCGAAGAAGGCCTTGGCTTCTGCGGAGAGCGATGCGGAACGCTGACGCAGATCATCGTGGCGCGACTTGAGTTGGTCGCGGAGTTTGGTGGTTTCCGCGAGTTCGGTGTTTCGTGCGGCGTCAGATGCCGCGAGTTCTTTCAGTTGCGTTGCAGGATCAAAGCTCTCGGCGGTCGCGGCGATCGTGCTCTTGAGCGACCAGAGACCGGCGAGTTCGTTCATGCGGGCGAGGCTGCGGCGGATTTCGCCCTCAGCGGTGGACATCGCCTGTGCTTCCTTCTCGCCAAGCGCGAGAGCGGCTTGAGCGGAGAGCAATGCGGCGGAACCCTTTTCGCCTGGTGTGCCTGCGGATGAGCCGCTGGTGGCGTTGCTTGCGTTCTGTCCAATGCCCGATGCGAGCGAGTCGGGCGAGAACGCAACCGTGCCCGCGGCCTGCACGCCTTGGTTCGCTTTGGCAATGGCAACGGACGAGGGCGAATCCTGATCGCAGCCAGCAAGCGACGCAGCGACGAGCGCGGTGGCAGCGAGCAGCGCGGGGCGAACAAAGGAAGAGGGAGCTTTACGCAAAGACATCGTCATGGAGGCCCTTTCGGACAAAGGACGAACAGGTTCCCGGTGGTCTGGAAACCAACTGCAGGAAGTGGGAGGCGAGTGTAGGTAGATTGCAAGACGAGGCGAACGCGTTCGCTTCGTTTGATCTTTGTACGTATCGGTGCCGTCAAGAGTTCATCGAGGCTTCTTCGCGGCATCCGGTTCGGCCACATTTTCTGCGGCCTTCAACGGCCCGGGCACCGGTGCTTTATATTCGATTGGGTAGTCGGGCCGCTGGTCGTACATGGATTCGATCCATTCCACAGCCGCGCGGAAGCGGGGGTCTTCTTCGCCTGTGAAGGCGGGGGTCCAGCGGCGGGCTTGGCCTCCGGCTTCTGGGTGTTTGAAGGCGGCTCGCTCGCGTGGGAGGCCATATTGAAGGAGCGGGCTCTTGCTGGGTTCGTTGTAGTTGATGAGGGGGAGGCCTTGCGTTGTGCGGTAGCGTTCCATGATGAGGAAGTTGGTGTAGGCGCTGCGGTCGCTGGCGGGGTTGCGGTTGGTGAGGTAGAGCGTGCCGGCTTCTTCACCGCCGTGGCACTTGCTGGTTGCGCAGGTGTTCATGAGCCATGTGCGATGGACGTTGTCGCGGAAGAGGCGCAGTGAGCGTGGGTTTTCCTCGACTTGCACCTGTGTGTAGAACTCGCGGGCGCGAAGGTCAAAGAACCAACTGAGGATGGTCGCGGGACGCTGCGCGATGAACTGCTTGCGGCCTTCGGGATTGACGGGCACCATGCCTCGGCCTTCGACGACTGTGCCGGCGTACTTGTCGAGGAACGCTTCAACGACTTTGCGTTTGATGATCATGCGAGGGGGATCGCGCAGATCAGTTTCAAAGACGCGGATGAGGTTGATTTGCTCGTCATTGAGGAGCGGGAATTCTTCGGGTTCTGCAGGAGGGAGGGCATCAACGCCTTCACGCGGTGCGACCTTCGTGGCTTCTTCTTTTGCAGGAACTTTTTGTCCGAGCACTTTCATCTGGGCTTCGAGTTGGCGTTTGAGTTCGATCGCCGTGGCGTTGTTGGGTTCGATTTGAAGCACACGTTCGGCTTCGCGATGGGCGAGTGCGTAGCGCTCACGTTCGCGGAGCCAGCGGGCGAGGTTCAGGATGGCATCGACGTCGTGATCGTTGATGGACGTGCGAAGCAATGCGTAACGCTCTTCGACGCTGGGGAGAACCTGCATGGATTCGACTTCGCCCAACGGCAGTTCGGTTCGCAGGCCGGAGATAGAGAGGACGATGGCTTTGTCGTCCTGCGAAATCATGACGCCGCGAAGACGCGAGCGGTCTCGACGAACGATTTCCACTTCGCGGCCCACGTTGTCTTTGGAATTCTGCGCTTCATTGCTCTTCGCGGCTGAAGGCGGCGGAGTAGCGGCTGGAGCTTCCTGCGTTGCCGGCTCCTTGGTGGGCTCGGAGGCTGGCTGGGCTTCCGGTTGCGTGGTCTGGGCGATTGCCAATCCAGCGACAAGCGCAATAGTTGCGCATGATGTCCAAACCGCGGCACCCTGGAAAGGGGTTTGGAACGGCTTGCCAAGTTGAATGCGGAACCAGTCCCTGCGCGGCGTTCGTGGCATCATGGATAGTACGTTCGCCCGCCAGGGCGAATCGGTGTGAAAAATGCTGTGAAAATTGCGAAAGTGATCACTGGTGGCTCAGGCGTCCTCGCCTGAGCACGAAGTCTGCCGGCGCCAGCACAAGCGGGTACGCCTGTGCCACCAACTCATCGCTCGCACAGCGATTTCAGGCGTTTGATGTTGATGGAGTCGAGGCGTTTGGCAGCGGGGATAGGGACGGCTTTGCCTCGGACTTTGGTGGTGGGGGAGGGTTCCTTGGGTGTTTCGAGGATCTTTGGGATGTTCGCGAAACGTGGGTCCTGCATGATCGTTGCGAAGCCAGAATCAGCGAGTCGACTCGTGCTGAACTTCGCGGCTTTCGCAGGCTTGGCGTGTTTGGGAGGGTTGCCGCCAATCTGGCCTAGCCCGACGTGTTCGTGGCGGTCGAGATGGCTGCCGTGTGCGCCTTTGCTGTCGTTCAAGTGCCAGACTTTGAGGTTGGCGACGCCGCACTGTTTGTCGAATTGATCGAGCGCGGCTTTGGCGGCGGCTTTGGTGGACATGTCGTAGCCCGCGACGTGCAGGTGGCAGGTGTCGAGACAGAAGCCGATGCGTTTTGGTTCGCCTGTGCGATCAATGATGGCTTCGCGGAGCCAGGCGAGGTGCGCGAAGTCGCCCCCGATGTGACTGCCCGCGCCGGCGGTGCCTTCGAGGCAGCAGACGGTTTTGAAACCTTTGGTGCGCTTGAAGAGTTCCTGGTAGGCGTCGGCGATGCGCGTCATGCCTTGTTCGAGCGTCCAGCCCACGAAGGAGCCGGGGTGATGGACGAGGAAGGGGATCGAAAGTTGTTCGCAGCGTTCGATTTCGACCGTCATGAGATCGACTGACTTTGCGAAGAGTTCGTCTTGGACGCTGGCGAGATTGATGAGGTAACTGGCGTGGCTGACGGTGCGGGTTTGCCAGCCTAGTCGTTTGAGTTCGGCGTGCCAGTCGCGGACGACGGATTCGTCGAAGGGTTTTACTTTCCACTGCTGCTGGTTTTTGGTGAAGACTTGGACGGTGTCGAGGCCGAGGAATTCGGCTTCGAGGAGTGCGCCGGCCATGGAGTTGGAGATGGAGAGGTGGGAGCCAAACATTTGTTTCTCGGTTGGGGGATGGGGATTCACCACAAAGACACGAAGAGCACGAAGAAGACAGAGACATTTAACACAGAGAGCACAGAGAGCGCAGAGAAGAGGTTTTGGTTTGACTCATTTTTTCTCTCTGTGTTC
The DNA here is from genome assembly GCA_046350435.1 of Phycisphaerales bacterium. Lineage (GTDB taxonomy): Bacteria > Planctomycetota > Phycisphaerae > Phycisphaerales > UBA1924 > BJHL01. The sequence continues at coordinate 686,479 of JAXMAK010000002.1, read as the reverse complement.
TCTGTGCTCTCTGTGTTGAAAACGAATTACCAGCGACTTGCGAAACTCAGTCGAAGCCGCGCAGTGTTTTGACGAGTTCGGCGTGCGTTCTTGTTGCCGCGCCGACGGCGGTCTTGGCGCGTTGCGTGATGTCGCCTGACTTCCAGTCGGTGAGCGTGCCGCCTGCTTCTTCGAAAAAGATTGCGAAGGGGGCGACGTCCCAGAGTGAAAACGCAAAGCCGACGACGGCGTGGGCTCGACCTGTGCCGGCGAGGGCGAAACTGAAGGCGTCGTTCCAGCCGTGGAAGCGGGCGGCTTTGGAGCTGAGTGCGTCGAACGCTGCGGTGCGGTTTTGTTTGCGGTAACTTTGAGCGGATGCGGTTTGGATGTGGGCTTGTGAGAGGTCGAGCGTTGAGCCGCCTGCGTCTTGCATTTCGGCGCGGCGGGTTTGGCCTGTTGCGGTCTTCCACCATGCGCCGCCTTTGGCAGAGGCCCACAGAGTTTCGCGGAGTGCGGGGAAGTGTGCAACGCCTGCGACGATTTTGCAGGTGCGGGTGTCTTGCACGCCGATCAGCACGGCGTATGTCGGGATGCCTGAGGCGAAGGAGCGAGTGCCGTCGATGGGGTCGATGACGAAGCGGTAGCCAGATGAGCCAGGCGTGTCGCCATGTTCTTCGCCAAGCACGGCATCGGTTGGAAACGAACTGGAAATCGCGGCGCGGATAATTTTCTCGCCTTCTTTGTCAGCCTTGGTGACTGGCGAGTTGTCGGGTTTGATTTCGACTTCGAGGCTTGGATTTTGGTAGAGTTTGAGCGAATACGCACCGGCTTCTTCGGCGGCGGAGAGGGCGACTGCGAGGCGATCTTTGACGGGGTCTTGTCCCATGCGGGAGTCTACGAAGCAGAAACGAGCGACACAGCGAGTGGCGTGTGAGCATCCAATACTCACGCGTGTGCACGTTGACTGCCATTCTTGTTGATGCTTCGTCGGGGTTGCCTGCGGACCGTTCAGGGTTGCGCGTGGTGATGAATCGCGATGAGCGCGATGATCGGCCTGCGGCGTTGCCGCCGCGGTGGCGGGACTTGGAATTGGGGGTCGGGCGGGCGATTTGGCCTACTGATGCGAAGGCTGGGGGAACTTGGTTTGCGGCGACAACTCATGGGTTGGTCTTTGCGTTGATGAATGTGAGTGAGCCGGTGTCGGGTGGTGGGGCGGACGCTTCGTACTTGCCGCACGAAAAATTGTCGCGCGGAAAGATCATTCCGGGGTTGGTTGCGGCGAGAAGTTTCGATGACGCGATTGCGGCGGCTCGTGCGATACGCGTGAGGGAGTACCCGCCGTTTCAACTGATTGTGTTCGCGCGGGATGGTGGAAGTCTTCAGACGGGCGTGCTGCGGTGGAATGGGGTTGAATCCAAGGTCATGAACTATCGCGGGTCGTCTGCGTGCTTTGCGAGCAGTGGGCTTGGGGATCACCTGGTGCAGTCGCGGCTTGGTTTGTTTGACGACATGCTTTCGAATGATGGAACGAGTTTGCCGGTGACGCAGGACAACTTCCATCGTCACCAGTGGAGCGACGCCCCGCATCTGAGTGTGCTGATGCGAAGGCCCAACCATCGAACGGTGTCGATTACCACAGTTGTTGTACACACGAGCCGTCACAGTGGCGATGGCGGGGTGACCGACTACGAGGTTGAGATGTTCTACGTCGCGATGGCGTGAATTTGCACGGGTTGTGTCAGGACCGAAAACGATCTCTGATAGCGTGGACGAGTTCGCCGCTTCACCGACCCAAACCCTACTATTCCTGCCGACCGACGAGTGCCGCTCCATGCCGGGCTCGTTGGGCGCATCGCACGTTGCATGTCGCGTTGGACGTCGCGTCGAACGATCCGCGAGGGTCTGTTTGGAGTGGCGTCGGAGAACGGTGTGGTTCCGCGACGCAAGAGGAATGACCTGGTTGACTAGTCTGCCTGCAAGCCCATCCGCCGAATCTTCGCTGCCGGCCCTCCGTCGAGTCGGGCGGACTGAGCCTTTGGCGACGTTGTTGTCACCCGCAACGCTGGTGCGATCACTGTGGGGTGAGAATGGGCAGACGTTTTCGCTGATGTGGCAGTTTGCCAAGCGCGATGTCGTGTCGCGGCATCGCGGGAGTGCGCTGGGGCCGCTGTGGGTGTTGCTTCAACCGTTGATCACGCTGGCAATTTATACGTTTGTGTTTGCGATTGTGTGGGAGGCGCGATGGTCTGCTTCGGGAGCAGGCAAAGCGGGCATGAGCGACTTTGCGCATAAGGCGGAGTTTGCGATTTTGTTGTTCTGCGGATTGATCGTGTTTGATATTTTTTCGGCGAGCATCAACAACGCGCCGCTGCTGGTTGTGAACAACCCGAACTATGTGAAGAAGGTCATTTTTCCGCTGCACGTGCTGCCTTGCTCGGCGGTGTTGGCGAGTACGATGCTGTCGGGTGTTGGTATTGCGGTGTTGCTCACTGCGAATCTGGTATTCAGAGGCGAATTTTCGAAGACGATCTGGGCATTCCCGTGTGTGCTGGTGCCTTTGGTGCTGGTGACGACGGGGCTGTCGCTCTTTATCAGTGCGCTGGGCGTGTTTTTGCGAGACCTCAAGGTTGTCGTTGCGGTGTTCGTGCAGATTTTGTTCTTCATGACGCCCATTCTGTATCCGATCGAGAAACTCTCGAAACTCCCGCCTTGGCTGCACAGCATTCTGAGTCTCAATCCGCTGCTGTACATCTTCGAGAGTGCTCGCGCGACGTTGGTGTATGGGCAAATGCCGGACTTTCGCGCTCTTGCGATCATCACAGTGCTTGGCGTTGTGCTGTTGCAGCTGGGCTTTGCGTTCTTCATGAAGGCGCGAAGGGGGTTTGCGGATGTCCTCTAGCGGGATCGTCACAACCTCGCGGAGCGGCACGAGCGAAATGGCGAATGGCTTTGAGGCTGCGCTTGCGCGGGTTGATTCGAGTGCAGTCGAACACACGCTCGAATCGCCTCAGCCCGATTTTTCGACGCGTGATGTGGTGCTGCGGATCAAAGACCTTGGCAAGTGCTACCACATCTATAACAGTCCGTCGGATCGTCTCAAGCAGGCGTTGTTTCGCATTGCAGGCAAGAAGTTTTATCGCGAGTTCTGGGCGCTGCGAGGGTTGTCGCTGGAAGTGCGCAAGGGTGAGGCGATCGGCATCCTGGGCCGCAACGGCAGCGGCAAAAGCACGTTGCTGCAGATGATCGCGGGCACGCTGACTCCGACGACTGGCTCGGTGGAGGTTGCGGGACGCGTTGCGGCGTTGCTGGAACTGGGCAGCGGATTCAATCCTCAATTTACAGGCCGAGAGAATGTGTATCTCAACGGCGCGATTCTTGGATTTTCGTCCGAGCAGATTGATGAACGCTTCGACGCGATCGCGTCGTTTGCGGATATTGGTGACTTCCTCGATCAACCTGTCAAGACCTACAGCAGCGGCATGATGGTGAGGTTGGCGTTCGCCGTGCAGGTGCAGGTGGAGCCAGACATTCTCATCATTGATGAGGCGTTGGCAGTGGGGGATGCGATTTTTCAAAAGCGTTGCTATCAGAGGCTGCGCACGCTGCGCGAGTCGGGGATGACGCTGCTGTTTGTGAGTCACAGCGAGGAATCGGTTCGCACACTGACGGATCGTGCGATCGTGCTGGAATCAGGCAAGGTGCGTGCAATGGGGCCTTCGGCACAAGCGATTCTTGAGTATCGCAAGTTGCAGCATGAGAAGGAAGCAAAGTGGTATGGGGCGCATCTCAAGAAGACGCCTGAGACGGGGACGACGACTGCAACTGCTCCAAAGTTGACGAACGCTGCTGCCGCGACTGTTGAAACGAAGCCGACAGTGTCTGCGGTGACTGTGACGAGCGACAAGGATGCCTCGAAGCACTTTGGCGATCAAGATGCGATGGTCACGAAAGTGCAGGTACTCGATCACGCTGGCAAGGCGGCGTCATACTTCACTTCGGGCGACGTGGTGACTGTGCGCGTGCAGTTCAAGGCGCAGAAGCAGGTGGACAAGCTCAACGTCGCGCTGCGGATTCGCAACAAGCAGGGCGTGAAGATTTGCTCGTGGGGCACGTTCAATCAGGATCGGGATGCTCTGGAAGCGAATCCGAGTGCGCCCAATATCTTCTGGCATCGTGCGTTCAAGCAAGGCGAGAGCGGCACGGTGACGTTCAAGTTCGCATGCCCGCTGGGGTCAGACTTGTACGAAGTACAAGCGGCGATCACGCAAGAGCAGGACTTGTCGTATCGCAACCAGCGCGTGCTGCACTGGATTGATGAAGCCGCGTTCTTTCAGGTTGCGGTGCCTCAGGGCAAGGGCTTCTTTGGCGGCCTAACGAATCTGCACATGAAGGCGGAGGTGACGCAGTGACCTCGCCAAATTATGCGCAGATGTACAACGACTATTGGCAGCGCCCGGATCGCTTTGGCAGCCATTCGTTTTCAGATGCGGATGAACTTGCACGCCGAGTGTTGCGTGTGTGCGGTGTTGGTTCCGTGCTTGATGTGGGCTGCGGCTTTGGTGCGCTGGTGCGTTCGCTGCTACGAATCGGGATCGATGCGCAGGGCGTGGATGTGTCGGATGTGCCAGTTCAGCACGCCAATTCGCTTGCGCCGGGTCGATTCAAGATTGGGTCGATTCTCCAATTGCCGTTTGCCGACGATTCATTCGACACGATTGTGTGCACGGATTGTCTCGAACACATTGCGCCGGATGATGTGCCGCGTGCGCTGCAGGAACTCGCGCGAGTTGCACGACGCAACGTGTTCATTGTGGTGTCGACTGTGCAGGATCGCGATGCGACGTGGCATCTCACGATCAAGGATCGCGATTGGTGGGAACTGGCATGTTTTACGGCGGGTGAATCAACGGGACACTTGCTGCGTCGGCATTCGCGCGCGATGCTTGACGTTGCATATGAAGCGAGAGAGACTGAAGGGCCGAGCGTGACCATCGCACTTGAAAAGTGCCCGACGGGTCTCGCGCAGTCGCATCCGCGCTCGCGTCTGCTCGAAACGCGCGGCTTGCACATGGACATGCTCCGCGAGCCCGGTCGGCGTGCGGATGCGCATCTTGCTCGGTATGACCTTGCGGCGCAGATTGCTCGGCCGGGCGACACGATTCTCGACGCTGCGTGCGGGCTTGGGTATGGTGCACACTTGCTTGCACATTGTTCGCCTGCGGCGAAGGTGATTGGCGTTGATCTTGATCCTGACGCGGTTGATTATGCGAAGGCTGCATTCGGACATGATGGAAAGTGCGAGTTCCGCACGGGTGATGTTGCGAATCTTTCGAACATCGCGGACGCAAGCGTTGATCTGGTGGTGAGCTTTGAAACCCTTGAGCACATTCCTGATCCACAAGCCGCGTTGCGAGAATTCGCGCGAGTGTTAACGCCGGGCGGACGGATCATCGCGAGCGTGCCCAACAACTGGGCCGACGAGACGGGCAAGGATCCGAATCCGCATCACTTGCATGTGTACACATGGGACATGCTCGCGGAGCAGATGCGTTTGGCGGGAGCGAAGCGTGATCGTGCGACAATCGGCTCTGAAAGCGCGAACAACTTGCTCGATCACTCGCTCTGGCTAGAGCGCGCGCATCGGCAGATGGCTGGCGGCGGGACAAAGTTCACGACGTCGCGTCGGTCGCTGACGCCAGCGTTGCTTGCAGACGATAACTCGGTTGCTGATTCGGCGAATGCGGAATGGTGGATTGCGACTGCGATCAAGTCGCCTCTTGAAGTGCCGGCTGACGTTGAAAAGGTCAAGTCGTCGTATCGCGAGACGGTCTTCGGAATTGATCAGGCCAAGTCGGGCAACCTTGTTGCGTTCTCGCGAGACTACGACAATCCGTGGCTCGTTCGCAGCATGATCGCGCTGGGAATGCGCGTCGCGAGACCATCGCTGCTTGCATCGCTCGCGACACATGTTGAATCTCACGCTCGACCTGGCTCTTCTGATCAGGGTGCGGCGCTTTGTGTGTTGCTGTACGATGCGTTGACGCAGTTGAATCACTTGAAAGTGCAGCGTGAAGCAACGCCCGCTGATCACGCGGGTCACAACGAGTCTGTAGATCGGTCGAGTGATCGCGGAATCATTCATCGAGCCCGTGAGTTGGTCAGCAAAGTTGCAGCATTCGACAAAGACGCGGATGCCAAGCCTCACACGCTTCGTTGGCGAGTGTCCAACTGGTTCGCGGCGGGCTTGGTGTGTGAAGCGTTGGGCGATCATTCGCAGGCGATTGCTCACTTTGAAGCGTGTGCCGCGATTGATGAGTTGAAGTTTTCGCCTTTGCTTGCGACCAAGACTGTCGAAGCGTGGTGGCGGCTGGGTGTGCTGCGATATTCAACGGACAAGCAGGCGGCGAAAGACGCGTGGCGGCGCGGTATTGAAGAGACCAAACGCGTGTTTGCTTCGTTGGGAACTGACGGCGCGATGAACGCATGGGGGGGTGCGGACTATCCGCTTTCGTTTGCGATTCCCGAGTTGATGAACGTGCTCGACGTTGGTGCGCGGTGCGGTGCGGGTGTTCGGGCGATGGTGCAGGGTGGTGATGTTGCTTCGGACCTTTGGGCTGTCATGGCGAGTACGCCTTTACAGCAACTGTCAGAGTTTTCGCGAGAAGCGAGCCGCGTCGCGAGTGCATGGCAGGCACAAAACGAAACGCTGCGTTCGCAGCAGCAGGTGATTCTCGATGCGTATGCGCGATTGCAGTCAACGCTCGCCCGAGAGCAGACTGCGTGGGCGGAAGCGAAGCGGCTTGAAGGCGAATGGAAGGTGCTTGCGGATCGCATCAAGCAGTTGCCCGCAACCACTAGCGGTGCCGGTGATGTCAACGACACGATCAGAAAATTGCATGAGGAGGCGACTTTGCTCGCCGCGAATCGTGATTCATGGCAGCAGGAAGCGACTCGCTTGGCGAACGAGTGGCAGTCAGCGAGAAAGTTGATTGACGCGTTGCGTGCCGACGTGCATCGTTTGTATGAAGAATTGCAAGACGCAGTGCGGGCGAAGCGCGGGAGTGACGAACGAGCCAACGTGCTGCAAGATCGTGTCGAGCAGGGTGCGACGCGAGAGCAGTCGCTGAGCGATCAGGTGACTTGCGCCGAGCAGGAACTTGCGGAAGTGAAGCAGCGTCTCGCGTCTGCCGAGCAGGCTGTTCAGGCGTTACGAAGAGAGTTACTCGCGTCGCAAGATCAAACGGCGTCTCTTTTGCTTGCGAAGCAGCGATTGGAGCAAGATATCAACGCGATGCAATCGCGTACGCCCTTTCGCGTGCTGCGGTCGCTGGGCGTGTTGTCGGAAATTACGCTCGAAGCCAAGCCTATTGAAGTTCTCAATAGGAGCAATCAGGCGGTTGACTCTGCGAATGATCACCGAGATGATCAACGGGGCGTTGAGCGTAACGCAAGGGATGCGAAAAACGCTTCGGCTATGTCTCACAACGGAGATCGTTCGTCGCAATGAGCCGTGTCTCAATCAACTCCTCCGATGCATCGCGGCCACTGCATGTGGTCTTTGTGTCATGGGAGTATCCACCCGCGTTTGGCGGCGGCATTGGAACGTACGTTGCTTCGATCACTCGAATTCTTGCGAAGCGTGGTCATCACGTCACGGTTGTGACGGTCACCGATCGCTCGATGCCTTCACGTGAGCGAGTTGCTGTTGAGCCGACCGGCGCAATTGACATCATTCGTCTTCCGATTCCGTTCGCTGAAGGCAGCGATCCATCGCATTCGCTTTCGGTGTGGCATCAGCGAGCGGATCAAGTGCATGAGTGCTTGCAGGGCCTCATGCGAGCGAGCCACATTGATCTCATCGAATTCGCGGATTATCGAGGTGAAGGTCTCACGTTTCTGACATCGACCAAGCCAGAAGATCGCCCACCGTGCGTGGTTCGGCTGCACACGCCAGTCATCGTGCTCAATCGATATAACCAGGGTCGGCAATCCGCCGCGGTGCTTGGTGCGTTTGAGAATGAAGCGATCATCGCTGCGGACCACATCGTTTCTCCCTCGCGTGCACTTGCGAGAGAGATGCAGGAGTTAGTGCCGCAACTCGCGAAGCGGGACATTCACATTCATCCGTATCCGCTGGACCTGTCGTTCATGCAGGTTGCCAACGACAATGTCGCGGAAAGCGACGAGATTCTGTACGTTGGTCGGCTCGAAGAACGCAAGGGTGTGCAGTCGCTGATCGCCGCGGCTCCACAGATTCTGGATCGCTGCCCCGGCGCGACGCTGCGATTGGTGGGTGGCGACACTGCGCTCTCGACAACTGAGCCCAGCATGCTTGCGCTGCTTGAACGCAGTGTTCCCGATCAATATCGTTCGCGCGTCCGGTTTGATAAAGCGATGCCTCGCGAACAACTTGTGGGCTTGTATCAGCGAGCGAAGGTGTGTGTGTTCCCGTCGCTCTTTGAGAACTTCCCGAACGTGTGCCTTGAGGCGATGACGCTGCGAAAGTGTGTCGTTGGATCGTCCAACAGCGGCATGGCCGAGATGATCGAACACGGCGTGAGCGGTTTCATATTCCCGTCAGGTGATAGCACGAAACTCGCCGACGCGGTGTGTGATCTGTACAACCGCACGCCAGACCAACGCTCGCAGATGGGCAACGCGGCTCGTGAGCGAGCGATCTCTTTGTATGACCCGCCGAGGATTGCTGAATCGTTTGAAATGATGATTCGCGGCTGGAGCGAATCGCGACCAGCCAATATCGCGCAACCGACTGGTCTGAAACCAACGGTCGGTGTTGTGATTCCCTGTTTCAATCACGGCGAGTTTCTTCGAGAAGCAATCAATAGCGCGCTTGGACAGACGTACCCGGTGAGCGACGTTGTTGTCGTTGACGACGGATCTACGGACGCCGCAACGCTCGCGACATTGGAAGCCATCAAGACCGAGTTTGCGAGTGCTCTTTCTGGCAAGGGCGTTCGAGTCATCAAGCAGGCGAATGCAGGACTCGCCGCCGCGAGAAACACCGGTGTTCGCGCGCTGACGACGAAGTATTACGTCGCTCTTGACAGCGATGATGCGATTGAATCCACGTTTGTTGAAAAACTGATTGCGCCGCTCGACGCAAATCCAACTCTAGGATACGCGTACTCCTGGGTGCAGTACTTCGGCAGTCACAGTGGACAGTGGCATTGTCCGCAGTATGACGCAGCGAAGTTGCTTGTTGAGAATCTCAGCGTTGCAACGGCGCTCGTGCGCCGCGAAGCGTTTGACGCTGCGAATGGGTACAACCCGGATATGGTGCATGGCTTCGAAGACTGGGACTTCTGGCTCTGCATCCTGAAGCACGGCTGGCACGGCACGCTTGTTCCTGAACCGCTCTTTCGCTATCGCAAGCATGCGCAGGGCAGCATGCTCACTCGCACGCAGCAACGCCGCGCGGGAATGATTCAGCGCATGGTTGAGCACCATCGCCCGCTCTATCAGCGACTGCTTCCCTACACCGTCACCGAAAAAGATCGCCTGTTCTTTAAAGACCACATGGATCTGTGGAAACTCCGCGAGAGTCTTGCGAAGGCGAGTCACACCGCGTCGCCACCACCCGCCGACGAGCCGGTGGACGGAGCCGAGCCGCCGCGGGTGGATGCGGAACTCGCGTTCATCGAGCAAAGTCGAGCGTGGCGAACCATCAACGTGCTAAAGCGAAACCCGATTTACAACGCCATCGCGAAAGCGCGTTGGGGCGACAACTGGCACCTCATCGAACTCAAGGAATCGCCCGAGCAGCGACTGCACCGCATCAAAAAAAGCCGCAGTTATCGCTTGATCCAGACCATCAAGGGCACGGCGGTGTATCGGGTGTATGCGAAGATGCGGTATGGGGAGTGAGGAAAAGCAGGAAGCGCAAAGCGACGAAGCTCAAATGAAGTGGGTCGGGCGTTCGATGGAACACCCGACCCGTATCGAATCATAGGTTGGAAGCGTTGCGCGAAGCGCATCTGCAACAACGCTTGCGTGGTCAATTGCCGCCCCAGCCACCGCAATCTGTTCCATCAACTCGGATGCGATACTCGTAGTCGCCAACTGCTGGTGGTGGCGACACCGTATCTTTGCACACAACCGGGCTCGAACCGCTAGCCTGAACTCTTTCAGGACAAATCGAATACAGGTATGACTGGCTGCAACCCGACGGTGCTGCGAAAGTTGCTCCGTTGAGACCAGAGATACGAATCGTTCGACCATTGGATGTGCTGACGACAATTGCCGTGAAACTGCTGCTGACATCCGTCCACGTCGTGCAATCTGGCAGCAACGCCCGCCTGATCGTGAACGCTTTGGTGTTGGCGGGAACTGTGTCTTGAATGAGGCCCGTTGTGGCATTCCAGAATCCAACGCGTCCGTAGTGCGCAATTGAAACCTCGTTCACTGGCCCGCTAACAACCACGTGTGCGTTGCACCCTGTCAGCGGCGTGACTGGATCACCATACGCGATTGGCGAGCAGTCTTCATAGTGCACCATGTACGGCACAAGTCCGACGGCACCGCCACCAAGCGTCGCGGCGGGGTTGTCGTAGTAGGGCTGCGGCGAAAGCAACGTGTTGCTTGCGCCAACCACGGTGTTGCCGGTCCACGTCACGCCTTGGAGTGCGGCCCTGTTCACTACGACTTGTTCCTTGATCTGTCCCTCGCAGTCGATGCTGGCTTGGAGATTCCCGGCGATCTGTAAGCCCTTGTTGATCCCGCCAGTGCCGTGCGAATCGATATCCGTCGTTGATAGAGAACCACCAAAGTCACCTGTAGTTGTACGAAGGAAGTACACGTCGCCTGTGCCGCCGTTGTAGCGGGTGTTGATGTCGGAGTAGATTGACTGCGCACTCATAGCGATGAGGTCGCCGCGGCAGTTGATAGTGCTGACCGCAGAAGAAGTTCCGACGGTGCCTAGGGGTACGATAATTCCAGAAATTGTTCCGTTCGCTGTGATGTTGCCGGTAATACTGCCATTGTCGGAACGAATCGAAAAAACGTCTCCCGGGGAAACACCAGACGACGAACCAGCAACATTGAATGAAGCTGTGATGTTTCCGGAGGCTTGGATTCTGTCGATGTTGCTGACGGTCCATGTGCCTGTGATCGTCCCGATGCTTGTGACGAGCCCCACGTTGAGATTGCCACTGTCAAGTGAGGTGGTTCTGATGATGCTCCCCAACTGGGTAATCGTCCCGTTGGGGTGTGGCGAAACGTCGATACCGACAATATCGTTTGTCCCGCCACTCAATCCTACGCTAATGGAACCGATGATCGTTCCACTGCCGATCGCGTGAACTTGAATATTGCCCGGCCCGCCGCAGGAAGCAGCACTTGAAACAGTAATGGTGATCACACCCGCGTTGTCAACGCAGGTGATCCCGCTGCAATTGAGGTTGCTCGTGTGAATCTCGATGCTCGGCACGGTGGTGACCGGGCAATTGCAGGATTGTGCCAGCCCTGTTCTTACACCCAATAGTGCCGAAGCAACGACGATCAAGAATCGACACTTGTTTCTCATAAACTTCTCCTTCTAGAAAATGCCAACATTCCCGCACCAATCAAAGTACACGTTGGTATGGATGGGATCGCAGCGGCAACTCGAAAACCGTCGACTCCACCCGCCGCGTAGCCATAGTCAAAAACCAAACCAGTAATTCGATCTATTCGGTCGTTGAAGTAAATTGTGTTCGCGCCAGCCAGCCCTGACGAACCCAAGACGTATCGCCTTCGATACATAGGACCGTCCACAGTTTCTGTCATCTCAGGCGCGCCTCCCGACGTATCCAGCAACCCCCAGGGCGAAGTCACATTGGGATACCCGCCCGCGTTGTAGTAGTTGAGTCCGAGCCCTACGTTGGTTGTGCCGCCATTCTCAGGCAAGCCCGAAACGCCCGGGGTCTGACTGCGATTCACGTACAGCCAGTACCCATCTTGCCCTTCGCCATACCGATTGACGTCGTAGTAAAACGCCTTGATGGTCTCGTCATAGGTGGGAATCCAGAATCGTGCGCCGGGGTTGTGTGTCAACTGGTGATTCACCGTGAAGTCGGGATTCACCGTGAAGGTGCTCGTGTCGTACGCCCCGTTCTCAAATGCCCACCGCGCATTCACTTTCCCGTTGTGCAGCCAGTTGCAGTACCGCGCCGCCATCTCCCACGACGGGTCAATCGGCCAGCGCTCCGACCCGCCCGCGAGGCCGTACCCGCCTCCATCATCATATATGAACGTGCCCGTAAAACCAACGTCGTTGTGAATCCCGGTCCAGTACGGGCTATACGCCTGCACAAACTCCAGCCACTGCTCCGTCAGAACCTCGGTTCGCGTGATCCTGTATTCGTACGAAACGCCCTGTGGCAGCGGATTTCCAGGGGCGTACCAGGGCAACTCAGCAAGCGTCGGTGCCCTATTCCCCGCCGCCCCCACGGTCACAAAGTCATGCCCATAGTCCTGGCCGCGTGCAGTGATTGAAGTCATAGCCGCCAGAGCAATTGCAAGCAGTGCAACAGACATACTCGGGGTTTTCGCACCGCTATTTCGTAACTTCTGATGCATAAAGCTCCCCATCCGCCGCCCGTTGCGTCCTTCAATGGATGTTCTCATCGCAAGTCTCTATAGTGTGCCAGAAATACGATTCGCTGTCAAGACCTTCTGACAGCTTTATGAACAAAGTCTAATACCGCTGTTCTGACAGACAATCATCGGCACAAGCTGGCTCTTGGGAAGAACACGGTGCGTTCTTTGTGATCGCAAACGTTGTCAGGTATCAACCGGATGTTGGATTCGTTTACACGATCATTGTTGTTAGCAGCACAACATGAACGTTTCAACGGTTAGTAGTGCGCAGACAAGTCTCCCTGTTGTTTCGCATCGCGATGCGCAGGGGAGAATCCAACATGCGCCTTGGAGATTTGCTCTTGCGCCGGCGCAAACCCCTTTTGACCAAAGGGGAACTTGCGATGCGCAGGCGCAGCGACACCCTTCCCTTGCGCACCTCACCGATGCGCCTGCGCAAATCACCGTTGCGCGGGCGCAAATCACATCTGCGCAGGCGCAAACGTTCGGGTTGCGTCGGTGATAATGGCGTTTTTATAGCCCAGAACGCGTGTGCAACGTGATTTCTCAACGCGAGCGAGCGTTCCTTGCGCACGTTCAGAGTTGATCGTCATTGAATATGCAGAATATCTGGTGTACGACGAAAGTAGTGATTGTGATGCGCCGAGAACAAATTGTCGGCATGCGCGGCGGGAACGTTCTCGGCGGCACGCCTCCTGTCCGCACTTGCTTTGTTGCAAGTTGACAGGCGATATTGCTTGGTGCTAATTAAGTTGAGAAAGGATTCTCTATGCCTACGTATCCCCGTGAACGAATTCAGTTTTTGCAGTGGTGCGAAGCGCACTGGCCTGTGTGGGTCAAGTCGCCCACGAGCATCGGGTTGACGCCCGGGCAGGTGACGGCGTTCCAGCAACTGACGCAGGAATTCCGCGCTGCGGTCACGGCGCAGACGACGGCAAAGGACGCGTTCAAGGCCGCGACGGAAGCTGTGAAGGACGACGAGAGCGCGACGCGCGAAGAGGCATCGGCGCTGGTGCGCGCGATCCGCGCGTACGCGGTGAACACGAACAACCCCGAGGTGTATCAGGTGGCGCAGATTCCTGCGCCGCAGCCGCCGGGCGTTGTGCCCCCGCCCGGACAGCCGACGGACTTTGGCATCGGGCTCAACAGCGATGGCTCGATCACGATCCGTTGGAAGGCGACGCACCCGGAGGGTTCTTTCAACGTGGTGTACTTTGTGCAACGCAAGTTGGTGGGCGAGGATGCGTTCACGCTCATCGGCGGCACGGGCGAGCGCGAGTTTACCGACACGACGCTGCCGGTGGGCATCGACGGCGCGACGTACATCTTTACTGCGCAGCGTGGGCAGGTGCAGGGGCAGCCCAGCAGGCAGTTGACCGTCACGTTCGGCAGCGGTGGGTTGGGACGTGGTGCTCGCGCGAACTTGACATTGACAGAAGGTGCATCGCCCAAGAAGTTGGCGGCGTGAGTGCAGGAAAACTCAAAGCTCAAAGCAGCAATGCTCTAATAAGAAAAAAGGCCGGGTGTCTTGCGCGACACTCGGCCTTATTCATTTGAGATTTTCGTTTTTCGCTTTGAGCTTTCTTCCCGCCTTCGTCGCTCATATCAAGAGTTGATGACGCGTCCCTCACTCGCCAACGCCGCCTCATGCACGCTTTCGTGCATCGTCGGGTGTGCGTGGATGGTTGCGATAAGTTCTTCGCTCGTTGCTTCGAGTCGGCGTGCGAGTGAGAGTTCGGCGATCAACTCGGTTGCCTGGTCGCCCATGATGTGTGCGCCCAGGATTTCGCCTCGCGGCAAGCCGCGGATGATCTTGCAGAAGCCGTCGGTGTGGCGTGTTGCGATGGCCTTGCCCAGTGCGCTGAATGGGAAGACACCCACGGCGTAGTCCTTGTCCTTGACGAGACCCTTGGCCTTGAGGTCGCGCTCGGTGAAGCCCACGCTTGCGACTTGCGGGTGGCAGTAGGTGCAGCCCGGGATGACGGTGTAGTCCAGCGGGATGGGTTCGTGCAGTTTCTTGCCGTGCTCGGCCTTGCCGTCGCGCCACGCGATGCGTTCGACGCACACGATCGCTTCTTCGCTTGCGACGTGTGCGAGCCAGGGTGGGCCGATGATGTCGCCGATGGCGTAGATGCCGGGCAGGTTGGTTTTGTAATCGACGGCTTCGTTGATCGTGCCTTTACCCGGGCCGTCCCAGTTGAGCGGGCGGAAGTCGGTCTTGATGTGGTCGCGTTCAGTCGCAAGATTGAGCGACGCATCAAACAAGCCATCGAACCGGCCTTTGACGCCGATCGCGAGCAGCACCTTGTCGGCTTCGAGCGTTTCCTTCTTCGATGCGTCGGGAGCCATCTTGCCGTCCGCGCCTTTGACCATCGGGCCGACTGTGACCTTGACACCATTCGCGGTTTTCTCGATGTTCATGACGCCCGTGTTGGTGCGCAGGTCCATGCCGTGCTTCTTATAGACCTTCTCCATCGCCACGCACACATCGTCGTCCTCAACAGGCAAAATCCGTGGCATCATTTCGATGACCGTGACCTTGGTGCCGAAGGTGTGATAGAAGTAGCCAAACTCCATGCCGATTGCGCCCGCACCGACGACGATCAGGCTCTTGGGCTGCGCTTTGTTGAACATTGCTTCACGAGCGCCCCAGATCTTGTCGTTGTCAAACTTCGCGAACGGGAGATCGCGGGCGACTGCGCCGGTGGCGATGATGACGTTGGTCGCGGTGATGGTTTCTTTCGCCGCTCCAATCGCGACGGGAGAATCTGTGCGAGTGTCTTGCACTGTTGCCTCGTGGATCGCGATCTTGCAAGGGTTGTTGCCCTGCCGAGCGCTGACAATCTTCGCGCTGCCCTTGATGAATTCGATCTTGTTCTTCTTCATCAGAAACTCAACGCCCTTGTTAAGTTTCGCCGCGACATCGCGGGATCGGCCGATGGTCTTGTCCCAGTCAAACGACACATCGCCGTTAATCTTGAGACCCCAAGCCTCTTTCTCCTGCAACTTCTCCATGAGTTCCGCGTTCGCGAGCAGCGCCTTGCTGGGAATGCAGCCCCAGTTGAGGCACACGCCGCCCAACTTGTCGCGTTCGATGATTGCGACCTTGTAGCCGAGCTGAGCCGCGCGAATCGCGCCGACGTACCCACCGGGACCACCACCAACAACCACAACATCAAAGTGACGATCAGCCACGGGAAAAGTCCTTTCCAATTGAGGCCCGACAGCGATCATCCGCTATCCGGGCTAAGGGTTCAGTGCGCCGAGTATAGGTGTTTGGTTGGTGGTAAGGCGTGTCGAATAATCTCTCTCGATCGCGGAGTTCGTGTCGCACGGTACGGTTGTGCCTCGCTTCTCAACATATCGAGTTGTTCAGAGACCCGTCAAAGCCGCAGATCGTCTGTGCAGATTTTGGAGCACCACATGTTTCAGCTTCGCCGTCAATCACTTCCCCTTGTCGCTATCGCCGCCAACCTTTGCGCCGCCTCCATCGCTTGCGCGGGCATCGAATTGACCACAAACTTCGAGTCTGGCATTCCCAGTCAGGTCAATCCCGGCGTTGCTCAACTCAATGGCGTCCAGGGCTTCGCCGGGCTGGGTCCGATTGGACGTCGCTTCTCTGGCTCGTTCCTGCGCTCGCCCACCGGCAACACGGTCACCGTTACACTGACCAACCTTCCCCCGCACGACCTTATCGACCTGCGATTCCTCTTCGCCGCGATCGACTCGCTTGATGGAACAGGCAGCACGCCCCCGCAGGGCGACTTCCTGCGAGTGCGCGTTGATGGGCAGCAGGTCTTCCGCGAGTCGTTCGCAAACGCGACGGAGCAGCAGATTCAGTCGTATGTCTCCGCACCGGGTGTTCAACTCGCACGCTTCATAGACCTGGGCTTTTCGGGGCCAGGCAGCTACTACCGCGACTCCGCCTACGACATGGGCATGGAACCACGATTCCAGAATCTTCCCCACACGGCAAGCACACTGACCATTGACTTCCTGATCGAAGGCCCGGGCATTCAAGACTTGAACGACGAGTCGTGGGCTTTGGACGAGTTGACTATTGAACTGAAGTCCAATGTCGTTTGCGATTCCATTGACTTCAACAATGACACTTCCCTCTTCGATCCCCAAGACATCGAAGCGTTCCTGAGCGTCTACTCCGAAGGCCCCTGCATCCCTTCAACCGCTACCTGCAGCGACATCGACTTCAACAACGACACCAGCGTCTTTGACCCCTGCGACATCAGTTCTTTCCTACTGATGTACAGCGAAGGCCCCTGCACGCCCTGCGGGCAGTAGGGAAGTGTTTGTTCTTCGTAAGCATGCGTATGCGTTGTTTTGAACGAGCACTTTGAGAAGAGTGAGTTATCTCGTGTGCTTTCGTGTGTACTTTGAGTGTTGTGACAGAAGAGCCACTACCATGAGTGAGTGACCGGGCACCGATGAAAAGAGGTCCCAATGTTTCACAAAACTCACTTGTTTCAAGCCGCCGCGCTCCACGCAGTTGTGTGCTTTGCTGGGGCAGCAAGTGCTCAGTATCAGTTTACCGACTTGGGGCACTACGCGCCGTTTGCTGAAAGCCGCGCACTCGCTGTCACTGAGGATGGCCTCGTGGCTGGAGTTGCTTCTGGGCCGGGATCGCGTGTGTTTCGATGGACTCCGGAATCTGGCTTTGCGCCCGTCTTCGGAGCATCAAGCGTCACGGACATGAACGGAACGGGACACGTCATGGTTGGCCCATCGGGTCGATGGAGTCGTACGACAGGAACGTGGCAAGCGCTCATCGGAGATGAATGTCACGACTTCTGCCCGCCAGACGGATGCATCGTCTGCGGCACGCTTCGCGAAGTAAACGCCGTGAGCAGCGATGGGCGCATCGTGGTGGGTCGTGCGGACAATACTCCTCTGCCGGGTGGCGAACCCCGCCCTGCGGAGTGGTACCCGTGGTCGCCCAACGCCTTTGAACTGCCCGCGAGTTGTATCGATCCGTACAACAACGAGATTCGTGTGTTTACCGCGCGATGCATCAGCGCGAACGGGCGTTTCACGGGCGGAATCGATTTCTCGCGCAAGATGGGTGTTGCCTGCGGCGGTGGGAAGACGTGGGACAACCAAACAGGCGCAGTGCGAGCGATCGCTTTGTTCAATCTCGATTATGGCGAAGTCCGCGCAATTACGTCGGACGGAGCGTGGCTCGCCGGCATTCATTCTGTCGGCGTGCCCATCAGCGGGCCGTTTGGCCCGATCGCGAGGCGGATTGCGAGCGATGGTTCGTCGATCATCGACATCGACGGAGACAATCCCCCGACCGGTACGTACAGACCAGTGATCTCGGGCATGACTGACGATGGCTCTCGCATCGTTGGCTATCGCGTCAGTCTGACTAACGTGAAGCACACGCCATGGATATGGATCGACGGACAAGGCAAGAGCAATCTTGGCGACTTCATGGCAGGCAAAGGTCTTCCAGTTGCCGGCTGGACCTTCACCGCTGTCTACGACATTTCGTTCAACGGTCGCTTCGTCGTTGGCGAAGGTCTGAATCCCAGCGGCCAAGTGACCGCATGGCGGCTGGAGATGCCCATGTCGAGCGTCATCTGCGACACTATCGACTTCAACACAGATACAAGTCTCTTCGATCCGCAAGACATCGACGCGTTCCTCAGTGTGTACTCAGAGGGCCCCTGCATTCCAGCGAACGCGAGTTGCAACGACATCGACTTCAACAATGACGGCTCACTCTTCGATCCCTGCGACATCGACTCCTTCCTGCTCGTCTTCAGCGAAGGCCCTTGCACGTCGTGCGGCACGTAAAGAGATAGAGCGATAAAGCGAAAAGCGACAAAGTAGAGAAGAGGCCCGGAGCCACACGTGGCATCGGCCTTCCTTCCTATTTTCGCTTTTCGTTTTTCACTTTTCGCTTTGCCTTTGCCCGTACCATCCTGCATGGCTACGACCCACTCCTCAGTTCGTCTGTACGACGACGATGCCGATCACCTCATCTCTGCCGAAGCCGCGCCTGAGAAGGTTGTGCTGCTGCCCAATGGCGAGGCGCGAGTTGCACGTCCTGAGGACATGCAGGAGCGCATTCGCATCATGTGGGGGCAGGACTTGCTCCGCGACTTGCTCGATGGTCGCTATCGCACTGTCGTGTGCGGCGTGAACGAGAACGACAACAGCCACGGCGTGATCAGCCAAGTGTGCGATCTCGTGTCCACCAGCCAGTGGGCCAATGCGACTGTGACCAAGTACGCGAAAGTGTTCCTCGATTCCGCTGGCAGTCTGACTGGTGGCGACAAGGAGCCTTATGTCCTCAAGTTTGACCTGGACAAACTGCTCGTGTTCGCGATCCTCCGCCCGCGCGGCCGAGACCACTTCACGCTGCACGATCTGGGCCGAGGCTTCCGCACGGTTGTGAAGATGCTCCGCGATCGCCACGATCGCAGCCCGGTTGCCAGCGTGAGTTTCTTGAACGCCAAGGCCAATCGCCTGATCGGCGCGGACGGTAAAGAGCCAAGTTTCGAAAGCGTACTGCACACGATGTTCGACGCTGGCTTCCGAGGGGATGTGTACACCAGCCCCGCGATGTGGCGCGTCGGGAACGTCGGGGTCTTCCCAAGCTATCCATTCCCGGACAGCGTCGATCGCATGCGCGGCGGCAGTTCGTGATTTTCCGTGCCACCGACTGCTGCTTTGAGCGGTCGGTGGATTCGCGAGGAGGACGTACGTTCCCCGAAAAGGTCGCGACGTAGTTTGCAACCAACACCGACCGGCTTCGCCAGTCGGTGGCACGGATTCAGAAAGCTTTATCGCCGGCTGGCTGGCAGTAGCCCCACCAGTATCAGCACGCTCGCACCCGCCAGCAGCCACACGCGTGTCGCGTCGTTGCTCGTCAATTGCGCAAGGCGAGACTGAATCTTGGTCTTGGGCGGCTCAGTAAAGGGTGGCGGCTCAAGCGCCGGAAACACCGACGCGTTCGCGAGATTGTCCCGCACCGTGCCCGGAATCGCGGCTCGACTCGCGGGAATCTGATTCAACTGGCTCGACGCCAGCGCCTCAACAAGCGCAGGCTGCTTGGTCTCAACACCCACAAGAAACTCGCGATACCGTGAGATCCGCTGTTCGCGATGATCTTCAACGGCGAGCGCACGATCGCGCACGTACGCCGCGTCGTCGACTTGTGCTTGTGCCGAGACGAGCACCGTCGCCCCAAGCAGCGCAACGCCCGCAAGCAGGAATAGCCACGCAGGATCAAGTACACTCCGAGAACGCCGCACGCGGGTCGGAGCCGGTTCAACGGCTTCGCTTGCTGCGATCAACTGGGCAGGCGAAGTCGATGCGACAACCCCGTCAGCCATCGGCTTGACTTCGACCACTGAATCTTCAGCAACAGCAGGTTGTGCGCAAGGCTCCGTCACGGCCCACGAGTATCGGCAAAACTCGCCCAAATCCCGGAAACCTAGTCTCGGAATTTGGAATGGCAGCCCTTGCAGGATTCAGTAACGACCTTGAACTTCGCCCCAATCACCGCAGAATCACCCGCCACAATCGCATCTTCCAGCCCCTGGGCGGCTTGCTGGGCCTGGCGAAGCAGTGTTTGGAACTCCGCAGGCTTGTTCGCCGCGTATTCGCCGGTTTCCATCAGGCGGTACAGGTCTGCCATTCGCCCGGCTTCGGCGGCGGGGACCAGGTCCGGGTGGTTGGCGGGCACTTTCCAAGCCGCTTTTTCGATGGTTTTGAGGTTTTCCAGCACCTCGTCGATCTCGACCATCGCTCCGACAAAGTCAGAAGGCTTCCAGACTTCCGGGAAGTCCGCCGGAACGTCGTCGATCAGGTCCATCGAAACAACCGTTGAGTTCGCCGCGCAGGAATACAAGCCCCGGTAGTTTGGAGCCGTGCCTGACACCTTCATGCGGGCAACGCCTTCTTCGGCGGTTTCCCAGCCCAGCGACGTCGCGATCGCCGCGGCGGCTCCGGCGCTGCGGTGCTTGCCGTGATGGCAGTGGATGTACACGGGCCCATCCTTCATCGCGTCACGCGTCGCGCGGACCAGTTGCATTTTGCGTTTTTCGTCAAAGCCGTTGTACCCGATGGGCAGGTGAATATACCGAATGCCGCGAGCTGCGGCTTTGTCGACTTCGGGCATCGCGCCGTCAACGCTGATGATGGTCTTGAACCCCATGCCGGCAAGCGTGTCAAAGCCCGCTTCACCCTCGGGTGCGCTGCCTGAGACAAAGCCATCGTGATACGTCACGGCGTTGTGGATGCCTGGGAAGTCGAGTGGTTTGGTCTCGGCTGCTGATGGAATGGGAATCGTGACCGGAACATGCTTGGTCACCTTGGCTGCCTGCGTTGTGCCAGAATCCTTCTGCGAATGCGTACACGATGCAATCGTGACGGACAGCCCGGCGATTCCGACTAATGCCCACACACCGATTCCCGATTTCATGATCGATCCCCTATGGCTTGCGACTACTGACACACCATCATCTTACTCAGTTCCCGCCCAAATGTTCCGCGTGTTCTGAAAAAGGGTGTGGGATCACGATTGAGACGCGAGATGACGCCGCGAAGGATCGCGTGATTCGTCTCGCATTGATCTGAAATTCGACGAATTCGCCGAGCGAACGTCGACTTACGTCTGCGGCTCATTCACCCAGCCGTACGTGCGATACTCCCACACGATTGGTCCATCGGCGTTGACATCGATGATGCTATATCCAGGCAAAGAGCGCGGGCTGGGTGCGCCGAGTGCCTCAGGCGTGTCGCCTTCGCGTTGTTGCATCAACTTTGTCTCCGCACGCCACCAAGAGCCGCAGACTGCGCCTCCATTGATGTACGTCATCCCGGCGTACTCGAGTCGCTCGTGCATGTGAATGTGTCCGGACATCACGAGTTTCGCGTTGGGATACCGCTGGAACAAGTTGACAACGCGGCGTGAATCCAAATACGTCTCGCCCGCAGCAATGTGCCAGCCGATTTCCTTAGTAGGCACTTCGCTATCGCGCAGCAACGTCGCCGCGTGCAGCACGGGCACGTGCGTGACCGCGAGGATTGTGGTGGTGGAGGGTGTCGCCGCGAGTTCGCCCTTGAGCCATTCAAACTGCGCGTCGTCAAGGCCGCCCACGTACCCATCGCCCCCATCGCTCTGCACGCTGTCGAGGACGATGAGTTTGACGCTCGCACCACTTCGCGAAGGGAGCATCGTGCTGTAGTACGAGTTTGGCAAACCCAGCAGGTCGATCGCGTTCTTCTTGCCCCAGCCCATCTCTGTGCCGGTGGTCTTGCTCTTCGCCTTGTTCCAACCCCAGATGTCGTGATTGCCAAGGCAGTGAACGACGGGAATCTTGCAATGCTCACGGATTGCATCGGTGTACAACTTCCACAATTGGTCCGTACGAGGTCGCTGCTGATCGAAACTATCCATGACAAGGTCACCACCCGTCACAATCACGTCAGGCTTGTCGCTCATCGCATGAATCGAGTCCAGCGCCATCCGCACGCCCTCATCCGCCTTGCGCTCGGGCTGAATGTGGAAGTCCGTCATGTGTGCAACGCGAATTAGTCGGCGTGAACGTGGATCGCGAGCGGATGACCCCTGCGGGACGGTCTGACAGCCGGGCACAGCACTCAGCGCGGCGGCTCCGGCTGTTCCCGCGAGCAGGGCAAGGACGTTGCGACGGGAAAGGCCTGAAGATTCGTTGGCGGCAGTGGGATTCATAGTGCGCAGCGTCGCAGAAGTTGAAGCCTTTGTCAAGGGATAAATTGTAAATTGTCGGTTGCGAGAAGCGAGGTACGATTGGCTATGGCACACATGCGTTCACGTGTTCAACTGATTGCGATGGGTCTTGCGAGCCTTGCGGGGGTGGCGGGGGGTGTTGGGGGCAACGCCTTTGCGCAAGGCCTGTTCATTCCTCCGACAACTGAGACCACCAATACCACGCAGCAAGTCCAGCCTGCTCAGAACTCGACGGGCAGAGCCGGGTGGGTGCCTTCGCCTGTTGAAATGATCCGCCGCGAAGCCTCGAAACTTCAGGGCTTGGCGGTCAGCGAAGATGTCAAGCGGTTCCTGATGGCGACGACTTGGCTGCCTGATCCGGGCGAACCTGTCACGGTGTACGAAAAGCCAGCGAACCCCAACGATCCAACCAGCCGACGCGTGTACTTGACGGAAACCGATTGGAACGATCTCGCACCAGCAGAGAAAGCCGAGTTTCAAGCCAAGGCCTACGACGGCTACTTCTTTTACACAACGCGATACGGCTCACCCCTCGCGTATCTGCGACCCATCGAAGTTTTGTGTTCACAAATTCAGCGCGAGAAGCCCGACCTCCGCAACGCGCTGCGCGAAAAGAAAATTCTCGACTTCGGTTTCGGTGGCTATGGCCAGCTGCACCTGCTCGCCAGCATCGGGTGCTACGTGACGGGCGTTGAAGTTGATCCGCTGCTCAAAATTCTCTACGAACGCCCCGATCGCCCCGAACTTTCCGGCGTCATCGAGCCCTCGGGCATGGATGAACGCAAGCCCGGGCCAGGCAGCCTGACGTTCGCATGGGGCCAGTGGCCTGCGGACGCGAAAACTGTTGAACAAGTCGGCACAGGCTACGACATCTTCATCAGCAAGAACACGCTCAAGCGAGGCTATGTCGTGCCAGAGCGTGAGACTGATCCTCGCCGCCTCGTGCAACTGGGCGTTGAGCGGCAGCAATTCGTGAATGAAGTCGCACGCATTCTCAATCCGGGCGGCTACATGCTCATCTACAACATCTGTCCCAAGCCCAGCACACCCGACGAACCATACAAGCCTTGGGGCGACGGCCGCAGCCCGTTTGACCGCGAGATGTTTGAAGCCGCGGGCTTTGAAGTGATCGCGTTCGACCAAGACGATCGCGCCGAGATGCGCAAAGTCGCCGAGGGCCTCGCTTGGAACGCCGGCAATAACCCGATGGACCTCGACAACGACTTCTTTGTGCTGTACACGCTGGTGCGGAAGAAGTAAGCCGCCAACGTTTGAGTTGTTGCCCACAAAAAAAAACGATGAAGGAAAAACTCCTTCATCGTTTTTACTTTATCACTTCGTTACTCAGTCACTCCGTCACTCCCGGCTACTCCTCTTCCGGATGCGGCTTGTACGCCGCGATCACTGCTTGCTGAATCTGTGCGGGGGTGCGTTCGTCGTGGCTGTAGTCCATGGTGTACGTGCCCGCGCCGCCAGTCATGCTCTTGAGTTCGTTGGAGTAATTCTGCACTTCACCCAGCGGCGCAACAGCCTTGACCACGCACACGTCGCCCGTCAGCACGTCGCTGGATACCACGCGCCCTCGCTTCGTCGAAATGTGCCCCGCCAAATCGCCCATATATCGAGACGGCGCGGTGATTTCGAGCGTGACGTAGGGCTCCATCAACACAGGCTTGGCCTTTTGCACCGCGTCGATAAACGCCTTCTTTCCCGCGCTGATGAACGCAATTTCTTTGCTGTCCACGTCGTGATACTTGCCGTCGTAGACACGCACCGCAACGCCCGTCAGCGGATAGCCCGCGATCGCGCCGTCGCTCAAGACCATGCGCACACCCTTTTCCACAGCGGGCATGAACTGACGCGGGATGCTGCCGCCCACGGTGTCGTTGTGAAATTCAAAGCCGTCCCCGCGATCGTTCGGAAGCGGTTCGATGCGCAAGTACACCTCTCCAAACTGACCCGCACCGCCTGTCTGCTTCTTGTGGCGATGGTGCCCTTCGCTGCGCATCGTGACAGTTTCCTTGTACGCGACCTTGGGTGTGCTGGTCGTGACTTCGATGCCCGCCTTCTTGAGTTTCTCGATCATCACGCGCAGGTGCAATTCGCCCATGCCTCGCATCACAGATTGTTTAGTCGCGGCGATGCGCTCGATGCGGAAACAGGGATCTTCTGCCGTGAGTTTGTGTACGACCGCCGAGAACTTGGTTTCGTCGGCGTGGTTCTTGAGTTCGACCGCGAGGCCAAACATGGGCTTGGGAATTGGCAGCGGATTCAGCCGGACGTAGTCATATTCGTGGCTGTCATGCAGCACCGTGTTGAATGCGAGTTCATCAATCTTCGCCACGGCTGCGATCGAGCCCGGCCCAACTTCGTGCACTTCGACATGCTCCTTGCCCTGCAGCATAAACAAGTGCCCGACGCGCACTGGTTTCTTGCTATCGCCAACGAACAACTCGTTCTTAGTCTTGATTGTGCCCTGATGGACGCGGAAGATCGCGATCTTGCCCAGGAACGGGTCCTGCACGACGCGGAAGACGTGAGCGAGCACTTTCCCTGCGGGTTCGGGCTTCGCGTGCCATTCGTGCTCTTCGCCCGCACTGCCGTCGGCTTGCACGTCACGCTTGAGGAATTCTGGCGGGTTCACTTCAACGGGGCTAGGGCACAGGCTCGCGAAAATATGCAACAGATCATCGCAGCCCGCGCCGGTCTTCGCGCTGGTGAAGCAAATCGGAACCAAGTGAGCATCTTCAAGGCACTTTTCAAACGCCGCATGCAGTTTCTGCGGGTCAAAGCCCTCGCCTTTTTCCAAATACTGCATCGTGAGTTCGTCATCCACCTCGATGACTTGCTCCACAATCCGCTTGTGCGCCTCGTGCACACTTGAGAAGTCGGTCTGATCGCCCTTGCTGTCGTTGCCGTCGTGCTCAAAGACGTTGATGACGTCAGTGGCTTTCTTGCAGGGCAGGTTGATCGGCAGGCAGATGTTGCCAAACGTCTCGCGGATGTTGTCGACAAGTTGTTCAAGTTCCGCGTGGCTTTCGTCCATCTTGTTGATGATGATCAGCCGCGGAATCTTCCGCTCACCCGCGATCGACATCATGCGCCGCGTCGTGCTGTCGATGCCCTTGAGCGCATCAATCACGATCGCGACAGTTTCCACGGCGGGCATGCAAGCCACGGCGTGTCCGTTGAAGTCCGTCAATCCGGGCGTGTCGATGATGTTGACCAGGTGCCCTTCGTAGTCAAGGTGCATGAACGACGGGCTGAGGCTGTGCTTGTGGTGCTTTTCTTCTTCAGTGAAGTCACTGACGGAGGTGCCGTCGCTTGTCGATCCCATCTTGGTCGTTGCCTTGCTCATGAATAGCAGGCGCTCAACCAGCGTTGTCTTTCCGCTCGCACCTGTACCGCAGAGAAGAACGTTGCGAATATCCGAAGCAGGGCGAGTAGGCATGGGATGTTTCCTTTATGTATTACTGACCGCGGGCGACGCGTACAGAAGCGTGCCCGCAAACTTGGGTGCCGACATTGGCACCCAATCTTCCAAGTGTGGAGACGTTGGATTGATGAACGAGCATGTCTCGGAGTTGAGTCAGCCGGAACTTCATCACTGAAAGTCTAAACCACTTTGCCAAGGTTGGAAAGAGAAAGTCAATCGATTTCACGTGACTTCGCATGAGTTCGCAGCCTGTTTGTAATAAACAAAGTGCTGCTCGTCCTTCCTGAACGATTTCAGGACGCACCACCCTGCCCGAATTGAGGCATCTGCAACGCAGGTTGTGCCGCGGCGTCGCATCCGCACGCAACCATCACTACCCTCGGCACCTATGTCTTCAACTCCACCAGTCATCACCCGCTTCGCCCCCAGCCCCACGGGCCATCTCCACGTGGGCGGCGCGCGAACTGCGCTCTTCTGCTGGGCCTTCGCGAAAAAAAATCATGGCCACTTTCTGCTCCGCATCGAGGATACCGACGCGGCCCGCAGCAGCGATGAATCCGCACGTGGGATCATGGAGGACTTGGCTTGGTTGAGCATCAACTGGGACGAAGGGCCAGAACTCAAGACCAAGCACGGCACAATCGGCGGCGATCCTCGCACCGTCGGCTCCTTTTTTCAGGCCCGCCGCGTCAAGACTCACTACGACCCGCACATCATGATGCTTGTCGAGCAGGGCAAGGCGTACCCCGCGTTTGAAACTAACGAAGAGACCGAAGCCGAGCGCAAGAAAGCGGTCGCGGCGAAGCAGACATACCGCTACAACCGCGCGAGCTACGAGAAAGTCAAGGACATCAAGGAACGCATCCGTCTTATCGAAAAAGGCGAGCCACACGTCATTCGCTTCTTCGCACCGCACGAAGAAATCATCGTGTACGATCAGGTGCTCGGAGACGTGCGATCGGGACCGGGCGAAGTCGACGACTTTGTTATCCGCAAGCAGGACGGCTTTCCGACCTATCACTTCGCCGTTGTCGTCGACGACCACAGCATGGGCATCACGCACGTCCTGCGCGCGCAAGAGCACTTGATCAACACGCCACGCCACGTCGCGCTGCAGCGTGCGTTCGGGTTCAAAAGCCCCATCTACGGCCACATGCCGCTCATCATGAACATGGATAACTCAAAGATGAGCAAACGCGATAAGGCGAAGGTCGCAAGAAAGACACTGAAGGATGCGCTCGCGAAGAGCAACACGACAATCACGCCTGATTTTGCGAAGCAACTCTCTGTGGACACTGCGGAACTCACGGCATTTCTGAATGCCGACAACGACAATCTTGTGATCGCCGAAGCCATTGCGAAGCACTACAGCATTGGTCTTCCTGAAATCGAAGTCGCCGACTTCCGCGAAGCGGGCTACACGCCCGAAGCGATCAACAACTTCCTCGCCTTGCTCGGTTGGAACCCCGGCATGAAACTCCCGGATGGCAAAGACCTCGAAAAGTTCGATATGGACTTCCTGTCCAAGAACTTCTCCATCGAACGCATCGGCAAGACGAACAGCAAGTTCGACCGCGTGAAGTTGATGTCATTCAATGCGGACGCGCTGGGCGCGATGAGTGATGAAGAGTTTGCGAAGCGATGGTTCGCGTGGTGCGAAGAGTTCGCGCCAGCACTCGCGCAGAAGGCGAAGCAGTGGGGCGGTTCAGGAGGTGGCTCGCCGGCAACGTCCGCACGCTGGTTGTGGCTCGCGAAGGCTGTCAAGCCTCGCGCGAAGACCCTGAAAGACGCAATCAAGGCCTGCGGTTTCCTGATGCTCGATCATGTCACGATCGATCCCGCCGTTGCTGCAAAGCATCTCGACGCCAACAACGCCGAAGGTCGTTCTCTGCTCAAGACGTATTGCGAACGACTTTCCTCGCTCGCAGCGTTTGAACCCAAGCCCATCCACGACGAAATCGAAAAACTCGCGAAGGAAAAAGGATTTGCAAACCCCGGCCTGATCGCGCAAGCCGTGCGAGTCGCAGTCGCAGGCGTGCCAGTAACGCCCGGCATCGGCGAAACGCTGGCAGTGCTTGGCAAAGAAGAGGCGCTCAAACGTCTCTTGGCGTGTGCTTCGTGACGTGCCACCGACTGGCGAAGCCGGTCGGTGTTTGAGTTGTCAGTCAATGTGAGGGAAGAACGCACCGACCGCTCAAAGCAGCAGTCGGTGGCACGTGTTCAACTCACAACAACGGCAAGGCACAGGAGCAACGACATGATCGCCGCGATGAGTATCTTCGCGAACATCGCGATGACGCGTCCGATCGCCGCGCCCGCCGCGACCTTGCCAGACTCTTGCCATGATCGCTTGTTGATGTAGCGTTCACCCACGACAGCGCCCGTCGCGGCACCGAGCGCAGCGCAGACGATCGATCCCACAATCGGCGGCGGCACGACGATGCCGACGATGGCTCCAACCAGTGATCCAAGCATCGCACCGATCGCCCCGTGCTTGGTGCCGCCCGCCTTGCTTGCGCCAAGCGCACTCGCAAGAAATTCAAGCCCTTCGCCCAGTCCCGCGAGCGCGACAAGGGCGACAAGGCTCCACCACGAAACGACCTCAGGCTGCGACAACTTGATGATGAAAGCCCACAGCACAATGAGCCAGTTTCCCGGCAGCGTGATCGCAGTGAGGGCTATGCCAATCAGACAAATAAAAGGCGTCGAGATCGCAGCAGCCCATTGATCCCAAGCCCAGCTATTGGTCGGAGCAATCACCAGCGGCGTTGTGGGTGCAGTCGTTGAAGTGGTTTGCTGTGCCGCAGCACTTGCAGGCACAACTGTGTCTGTCGGCGGCGTTTCTGTCTGCGCAATCGTAAGCCCGCTGCACACCCGAGCCAGTAAGTCGTAGCCGAAGTTGGAAGCACTGTTGAGCATCGAAACAGGACGTCTTAGTCCAAGAAGTCATCACGCCCACGCGGGCGATTACTGTGCTTGTTCTTGGGAAAATCGAATCGTTTCTCTCACGCCGCGCGATTGAGCAATTACTTGTTTAATCCCGCGACGCGTTCCATCTCAAGCACCCACGCCTCAACGGGTACGTATCGCAGCAAGTCAAGTTCGAGCGCCTTGCCGCCAAGTTCCTTGTGCTCGGGTTTGATGTGCAGGTGGATGAACAGTTTGTCCCACTTGCTCTTGTCAAACTCAGCGATATCCGATGGCGTGATCGAGATGCCGTTGGGCAGCGTCAGCTTGTGCATCGCAGGGTCCCACTGGAACGCCTTGCTGCGAGCCTTCATCCACACCCACATCATGTACAGCCCAACCGCGAATCCCGCGACAGTGATTGCCCACTGCGTCGGAATATCGTGCTTCGAAAGTGGCGAAGGGCTCTTTGCCGTCTTTCCTTCGGGCGTCACAAACTTCTTCGTGAGTTCATCCAGCCGCTGATCGGCACTGCCCACAGAGACATTCGCGCCGTTCTCCCGGCGGAAGTCCGTTCGCGGATACGTTGTGTTTTCTGGCGACAACTTCGACAGAATCTGGAGCTGCGCAAGCCAATCCAGCGTCGCCCGTTCGCCCGGCGTCAACTTCGTGGTGTCTTCCGCAGTCTGCTGCAGCGTCGCAAGGTCCTTGACGGGGTCTTTGATGCTCGCGAGATCGTTCGCAAGTCGCCCCGACTGCTTCAGGTCGCTCAGTCGCTGATACTCGATGAACTCCGCCGCCTCCGCGCCGCGATTGGGATACACGATCATCGCGTCGATGAGTCCCCAAATGCCAAGGCCAAACATTGCCAACGCGATAATGATGATCTTGAGCGACCACTTCGAGTTGATGCTCGATCGCGTGACGCTCAGCGCGTTCTGGTCAATCGCAGGTGCGTCTGCCTGTTCTTTGGCAGCCTGTTGCGAGTCATTCGCGGCGTGGTTGTTCGTCGTATCCTGAGTCATCGATGGTCCTTCGTCGTACGCTGTAGGCGAGCGATTGTTCTGACAACATCAATCGTCTGGATTCGACTTCTTGCTTTCGTCTTTGCCCGTCTTTGCCTCTTTTTCAGGCGAAAATTCGCCTGGACTGAAGACCGATCCCTTCGCAGCGACGTGGCTCACAAAGTCGCCATCAACCGTGCGAATCTGTGCACTCCCAATCCGCATATTCGGCAGAATCCGAACCGTGCCGCCCGACTTCTCGCCATGCTTGTCCGAGACTTGCTGCGCGGCCTGGTCATTCTTCTTTGCGTTCTTGCCGCCCTTCTCACTGTCGCGATAGTCCCAGGTCACGGTCTCGACCGCGTCGCCTTCAGGCGACACCAGCTGCACAAGATCATGCGTATTGGAAAACGCCGCGTACTGCGTCGTCATCGCCGCGTTGAACACAAACGCGCCGTGAAACTTGTCGTTCGCCTTCGCGGCTTTCGCACTTGTGCCAACTTCGCCCGTCAAGTTCGACTCAAACCCGTTGAACACCACTGCAACTTGCCCCGTTCCCAGTTCAAATTCCGGAAACACAAACTCAAACGGCACGTGCTCACGCTCTTCGCTCTGCCCGTCCTTTGACTTGCTCGCGTCGTCCTGCTTGTCAGTTTTCGGCGGGTTTTTCTTCGCTGATGCGGGTGTCCCGTCAGTCAGGCGATAGCCCTTCATCTGAATGGGCTTGTCGTGCGGGTTGTAAATCTCGACAAACTCATCTCCCGTCGCCGACCGCACGCCATCGCCGTTCGCGTCGCCCTCGCTGCCCTTGGGCACAATGAACAACACTTCGGAAATGATCGGACGAAACGCACCTTCAGCCTTCTTGGGTTCCTCTTGCTTTGCTGTGTCCTTTTTTGCAGTCGCGCTGCCAGTATTCTGCGCTGTTGCAGTTCCAGACATCGCAGTCAACACAAGTGCAAATCCGAAACAACGACCAAAGCAAGGAATGAGCGAAGCAGAGTGCATAGAAAGCCCTTTCATAAGTACCGGACGGATGGTAGCACAAAGCACCCGTGCTCTTCGTAATACCAATGGACACGAATACGCTCCTGCACATCTAGGTTTGTCCGCATATTCCGCATGCACGACGTACGCGCAACAATCCAACAGTCCCCGTCTTTCACACCACCAGAAACGCAACACGCCAGAGTTCCCCCGAACACCCCGCACACGCGCATTACCACGCACCTCCTACCCAGCCTGCCACCAACTTCGTCGAATAATCTCCGTGCCACGCGTTCCATGCAACCAATGCCCCTGAATAGACGTTGATAGTGTCATGTCCGCCCCCCCCGATCTTCCAGTGTGGTCCACGATGCCCCTCTCCGAGCGATTGGGCTGGTTGCTCCGTTTTCAGCGCCTCGTCGCCGCTGCGCAGCCGCGCTTGTGCCAACTCATTCAGGAAGAAACCGCGAAACCCGCGCACGAAGCGCTGATCGCCGACGTCGCGTGTCTGCTGGGCGCATGCAAGTGGCTCTATCGCCACGGCCAGTCGCTGCTGGGCGATCGCGTCGTGAGCGACGCTCCATTCTGGCTGCGAGGCGTGCAAATTACTGAACGCCGCGCTCCGCTGGGCAAAGTCGGCATCATCGCAACGTGGAATTATCCCGTCCAGTTGCTCGGCATTCAACTCATCCAGGCATTGGTCGCGGGCAACACCGTGGTCGTCAAGCCCAGCGAACGCGCACCCCGCACGCAAACCAAGTTGCTCGAACTCGCAATCGAAGCGGGCTTGCCGACCGGCACGCTGACGTGGGTCGGCGCAACCCGCGAAGCCGGCGCGAACATGCTCGCAACGCAAAAGTTTGACCACGTGGTCTTTACGGGCAGCACGGAAGTCGGCCAGCGCATCTCGCAGTTGCTGTCCAAAACGATGACACCAGCGACGCTGGAGCTTTCCGGTCGCGACAGCGCATTCGTGCTCGGAGACGCAAATGTCTCGCACGCTGCGAAAGCCTTGTGGGCGAGCATCTGCATGAACGCAGGCCAGACTTGCATGGCTCCCCGCCGTGTGCTGTTTGTGGGCTCGGATCGCGTGTACGACAAGTTCGTGCAGAAACTCTCCAAACTCACAAGGGGCGCAGGCACGCTCGACATGATCGACGAGCACGCCGCGCAACGCTGCAAAGAACTCGCGTCCAAAGCACTTGCAAACGGTGCCCGCGATGTCTCGACGCTTTCCACCAAAGCCGCGCAAGATTCCCGCTCTGGCAACGGACCCGAAGGCACCGTTGCCGACGAAACGCTGTCGCGCCGCTTCAAGCCCACGGTCCTCATCAACTGCAATCCGTTCGGCGAAGTCGTGGACGGCCGCCACTTTGGCCCGCTGCTCGCCGTCGTGCGCTGTGCAAGCCTCGAAGAAGCGCTCGCGATTCATCGCCGCTGCGATCAGCACCTGGCAACCAGCATCTTCACGCGCAGCACCAAGGCAGGCACACTGCTCGCCCAGCGACTGGGATCGACGAACGTCACGATCAACGACTGCGTGTTGCCCACCGGGCACCCCGGCGTGAGCATTGGCGGCCGTGGCATGTCCGGCGCAGGCATCTCGCGAGGCAGCGAAGGTCTGCTCGCGATGACTCGCCCCGTGTACGTCTCCGCAAGCCGCAAAGGCATCGCGACGTTCGCAAAGCACGCCGTCAAAGGCATGCCCGCGTGGCAGACCGAGTTCTTCGCATCGGTCCTGCGTTGGTGGTACGGTGCGAAACATGCTGGCAAAGGCGTTCCCAGCACCGGCGCGCCTGGCGAGAAGAACAACTCCAACGCGCCGCTGCCAGTGGTGGATGAACCGGGCGCACCCAAGCCCATCATTCATCAAACGCCATCCATCGGCACGCCCGAAGCAAAGCGCGTCAGCGACGCCGCGTAATCATCACGCCGTCAGTTCTTCGCTGCCTTTCACCTGCAAGTGCAGCAAGTGTGCGTACAAGCCGCGCTTATTGAGCAGTTCATCGTGGCTGCCCACCTCAATGACTCGCCCCTTGTCGAGCACAACGATGCGATCCGCGTGACGAATGGTGCTCAGACGATGCGCGATGACAAAGCACGTGCGCCCGCGCATCAGTTCATTCAAACTCTGCTGAATGAACTGTTCGCTCTCTGTGTCAAGATTGCTGGTCGCTTCATCCAGAATCAGAATCTTCGGATCCGCCAGCACCGCACGGGCAATCGCAAGCCGTTGCTTCTGCCCACCCGACAGCCGCACGCCTCGCTCGCCAATCAGCGTCCCGTACCCCTGCTCCATGCTACTGATAAAGTCATGCGCATACGCGGCTGTCGCCGCAGCGACAATGTCCGCCTCAGTCGCATCACGCCGCGCATACGCGATGTTCTCCGCGATCGAGCCGTCGAAGAGAAACACGTCTTGCTCAACGATGCCAAGCAGCGATCGATAGCTCGTGACGTCGATATCACGAAGATCAACATTGTCGAGCAAAACCCGCCCGCCGCCCGGCGGCTTGGGATCGTAAAACCGTGCGATAAGGTTGCAAAGCGTGGTTTTGCCCGCGCCCGAAGGCCCAACAAGAGCGATCGTCTCACCCGCTTGGACATGCAGCGAGATGTTGTGCAGCACAAGCGGATTAGTATTCACTTGATCTTTGATCAGTGAATCACCGGCGTCCGATTCTTGTGCGGAATTCGCACCCTTCGCCTTCCCAACATCCCGTCCCGTATGCGAACTCTTCGGATACGCAAAACTCAAGTCATCAATCGCGATCTCGCCCCGCACCTCATCTCGCACAAGTTCCCTGTCGCCCCGCTTCGTGTCCGCGAACTCAACCGGCTCCTCCAGCAGCGAAAGCACGCGATCAAACGCCGCGAGGTTTGTCTGCACGTTGGTCGCGGTGCTCGTGAGCGTCTCCAACGGCCCAAGCAGCATCAAGAGATACGTCGAGAACATCATCAAGTCGCCCAGCGTCAGGCGGCCGTTCACAACCTGCGTTCCGCCATAAATCAGCACCGCAGACGACGCCAGCGGAATCAGAATACTCCACGCAACATCAATGACGCGCGACCACAGCCACGTCAGCACCTCAATGCGAGTCATGTAGTGCTGCCCCGTGACGAATCGCGTCGATTCGCTCCGGCCTCGCCCGAATCCGCGCACAACGCGCAGTCCGCCAAACGCCTCAGTCGTGCCTGCGTCAATATTCTGCCGCGCCTGCTTCGCATCACGATACAAAGGCCGAATTCGCCCGACCCATGTCTTGTGCGTGATCCACACAATTGGAATCAGTGCAACTCCGCCCACAAGCATGCGCCAATCCGTGAATGCGAGAATGATGAGCGTGCCTGTCAATTGCACGACTGCCCGCCACGGGTTGTAAAAAATACTGAATCCCAGTTCCGCCGCAGTGCCCGCGTCCTCACGCAGCAAACTGCTCATGCCGCCCGTTTTGTAATGCTGCACGCGATGCAAGGGCAGTTGGATCGCATGCTGAAACGCATCTCGGCGGAACTCCACCTGCAATCGCTTCGTCACGCGCGTCATCTGCCATCGTCCCAGCATCCCCAGCGTGACGGCGACCAACGTGATGACCAAGACAAAACCAGACAACCACCACAACAGCGGAATCCGCTGCGCGAGCGCCTCGGGCTTGATGTTCAGCGCATCCAGAACTTCGTGCGGAATGCCGCTGGGTCCTGGATGATCCGTCAAGATGTAGTCAAACGCGAGTTTCGTGCTCGCAGGAATGATGAGGAACGTGATCGTCGTGATCGTGAGCGTCGCGAGCGCAAACAACACCGCGCCCTTGTGCTGACCCGTGCGCTGCCAGAACAACTTCATCAGATCGATGAAACTGCGCGTGCGCTTCGTGCGGTCAATCTTGGGATTCGGATCGTCAGGCCTGTGCTGAGCCCAACGCGGATCGGTTTTTCTGCGATCAAGGTAACGACGATAACGGGACTTGCTGCTGTCCCGGGACGGAAGCATGCGGAAGCGTAGGAGCGATGCACGAAAAGCAGGTCGCGCCTGAAATCAATTTCACACTACTTGCCACGCACCGTCAAACGCACCGGATGTCCGCTCCACGAGTTCTCGCCGCCAATCGATCCCTTCGGCCCCGGATACTTCTTTTCGATGAGTGAGGTGACATCCTCAATCTTGCCATCCGCACGCACCCAGTCGATATCGATATCAGGAAAGTCCGTCGTGCAGTTCGCACACTTTTCCGCCGACGCAAATCGAATCGGACACCAGAAACTTTCAATGTTCCGCAGCATCTCAGAACCAAGGCTCCACACGCCGGTCATCCAGTCGCAGTACAGGCACCAGATGAGGTCCGCGCCAACCAGCCCATCAAACTTTTGCCGCGACACACGCACCCAATCACTCTCGCGATAGCGGGGCAGTCGCACCAATCGCGACACTATCGGATACACGCACAGTTCGCCAATGCGAACAAACGTAAAAATCGGCACCGCCCACAGCGTCCACCATACGCCAAGGTAATTCCGCCAACTCGCCGCAAACCCGCCCTTGCCATCGCGCGACAGAATCTTCGCGAGCGAACCCTTGATGCGAGGCCGCTGCATGACCTTGTGATGCACCAGTTCATGCACCCTGCACCACGCCCACAACGAAAACAACTGGGCCAGCGTCCCGACGATCAGCCCGATCAGCGCCCCCAACCAACTCGCCGCGGTCGTCTGCTCTGCACCCAGCCTGATCCCAATCGATCCATCGCGAAGAAAAATACCGCCCTGCATCGCACCCAGAACAATCCCCGCAATCTGCGGCACGGAAGTAAAGCAAAACACAACGACATCAAGCCCAGGCGCCTCGCAGCACTTTGCAGAGATCGCTTTGCCAAGGCTCCCCAACTTGGGCAGCGTGTGCAGCAGCAGCGCAAGTAGAAGGCAGCCGCCAACCGAAATCAAAAACAACCAGAGAAGCAAGTGCATCGCCCAGCGTATGGATGTTTGACGCGAAACACTCTCAGCACGAAGCGATTGTCGTTAGATCGTTCCGAACAACCGATCCCCCGCATCCCCAAGCCCGGGCACAATAAACCCATGCTCGTTCAATCGCTCATCCAGCGCCGCCGCATACACGCGCACTTCCGGATACGCCTGTGCAAAGTTCCGTACGCCCTCGGGCGCTGCAACCAGCGACAACACACAGATGTCCGTCACGCCCGCCTTGAGCAACACGCTCACGCCCCGAATGATCGACCCGCCCGTCGCAAGCATCGGATCAACCACCAGCACTGGCCCATCCGCCGCGTCCTTCGGCAATCGTTCAAGGTAGAGCGAAGGCTGCAGCGTTCGTTCATCCCTCGCCATGCCAAGATGTCCAACCCGCGCCTCGGGCATGATCGCAAGCACGCCCTCCGCCATCGCGAGTCCCGCGCGCAAAATAGGAACAACCGTCACCGGCTTCGCAAGTTTCTTCGCCTTCGTCGCCTGCACAGGTGTCGTGATATCAACATCCTTCGTCGGGAGCGTTCGCGTCGCCTCATACACCATCAGCGCTGAAAGCTGAAACACTAACTGTCGAAATTCAACGTGCCCCGTCGCCTTGTCGCGCAGTTTCGCCAACTTGTGTTCGATGAGCGGATGACTGATGACCTGAAAGTTGCTGTGCATCACAAGAAACTCCGCCGTACCAACGCGGCTACATCTTCACAACTCTCACATCAAGAACCCTGAGGCGCGCGTGGCCCATCCTGCCCGCCAGGTCCACCTTGCCCACCCGGCCCGCGCCGCCGACGACGCCGTCGACCACCACGCCGCTCCCCAGGCGTTTCGCCCTGCCCAGCATTCGGCCCCCGACCATGCACCGGATCATCCGAAAGCAAGTCATCCCCAAGCAACTCATCAATCTCACTCTCGCGGCTGCCCCGTGACGAATCACCACTCGAACCCTGTGGCGAGTTCTGCTGTCCACCTTGAGGCCCGCGCTGCGCCGGACGATCTTGCCGATTCTCACTTCGCGAATCTGGCCTCGTCTCTGGTCGCCTCTCATCGCGCCGTGCTCCCTCGCGAGACTGAGGCGCACGCTGCTCTTGCGATCGCGGCGGCTGCTGTCCAGACTTCGCAGGCCGATCCGCGTTGTCCCGATTGTCGCGCTGCGGCGGACGATCTTGCGTCGGCTGCGAACCAGATTGCGTCGGCGCAGGTCGCTGTGGCGGCCGATCGCGCCGAGGCTCAGCCCCACGCGCTCCGGGTCCACGCTGATCGAATCGTGACTCCACCGGCGCACGCACCGGTGCTGTCGCCGACTTAGGCGGCGTCAAGTCTTCAACAGCGATCGCAACCGTCCGATCCTTCCCGTCGGGTCCGGGCCCATCAAGCAGCACCAGAACAAGTTGCGTCAGGATTTGGCTATCAAGGACGATGCCGTCGCCCTCAGGCGTCCCCACGCGAGACTTCTTGCGAGGCAGCCGCTTGGACAAATCCTCGTACGTCGAATCCTCATACCGCAAGCAGCACATCAGCCGCCCGCAACGCCCGGAAATCTTGAGCGGATCGAGTGTTGCCTTCTGCACCTTTGCCGACTTCATGCTGACGGGCTTGAGCACCTTTAGAAAGTTCTTGCAACAGCAATACTGGCCGCACTTTTCATAATCAGCCGTCAACCGCGCCTCGTCGCGCGCTCCAACCGTTCGCACTTCGACACGCGCCCGGAAGTACTGTCCAAGTTCCCGCGTGATATCGCGGAGCTCAGGCCGCTCTTCCGTCATCACATACACCGTGAGGGTCTCGCCACCCAAAATAGGCTCAACCTCAACCACCTTGAGGTTCGGATGCATGCGATGCACGATGTCCCGCGCGTGGACTTTCAGTTCATGCTTGCTTTGCTCGATTTTTTCCTGCAGCTGCATGTCCTCAGGCGTTGCAATCCGCAGAACCTTGCCTTCAGTAAAGAATGGATAGTCGCGCCCGCCCGAGTTCTCGATGTACTGCAGCATGTCATTCCGCGACACGCTCTTGCTGCACCCACTGTTAGGGCATGTGCTGGTCAGCATCTCACCCAGTTCAACGCCGCGGAACGTACGAACAACCACCTTGCTTCCGCAACCCGGCTTGATATTCCCCTGAAAGTGAAACTCACCAATAAGCTTCATCGAGCCAAATCGAACCACCAAAGTCTTGGGCGTTTTGAGCGCTTCATAAACCTTGCGGTCTTCCTCCGCGAGCATCTCCTTGACATCCGCTTCAAATTGTGGCAGCGGCACGATGGGCAATCGACAACTCCTCAGACAAGAAAACAATGAACCCCACAGCGAGCGTTCGTTCGGAATAGTATGGTCCCGACAACCACCGTTATCGGTGAGCAACGCCGAATTAGGTCTGATGGCGCCAACATTCAGGGTTGCAATTCGTATCGTTCTGCTATCATGACTCGATGCACACTCGCCCGAGCCATGCCGAGCCCGTTGCTCGTCACGCTGGCGAGACTCGCGCACCCAAATCACAGCCGCATACTTTGGGCAACGTATCGCAGCACGACTACAACGCTGTGCTCGACGCACTCTGGATCAATCGCCACAACGTTGAACGCCTGAACGCCGCGCAGGCGCAATCTGCCCCGAAACTCTCGCTCGAACCCATCGCCGAGTTGCTTCATGAACTGGGCAACCCACACCACGCCCTCCGCTGCGTGCATGTCGCAGGCAGCAAAGGCAAAGGCAGCATCTGTGAAATGGTTGCCGCGTCTCTGCAAGGCTGCGGCTACACCGTGGGCATCTACACCAGCCCGCATCTCGTCGATCTTCGCGAACGTGTCCGCGTGCTGTTTGAATCGAGCGATCAACCTATCTCGCGCGAAGCCTTCGTCACCCTCGGCGCGAAAATCCTTGATGCTGCCGCACAAGTTGACGCTCGCAATCACAAACTCGGGAAGCCGATGCTCTCTGCGTTCGAATTGCTCACCGCCCTCGCGCTGACGCACTTTGCCGAACTCGCCGTCGATGTTGCAGTCATCGAAGTTGGGCTTGGCGGCACCTTCGACGCGACAAACATCATTACGCCCGCCGTCTGCGCGTTAGGACACATCCAACTTGAACACGCCCACGTGCTCGGTCCGACCCTCGCCGACATCGCGTTGCACAAAGCCGGCATCATGAAGCAGGGCGTTCCGGCGTTCAGCGTGCCGCAAGTCCCCGAAGTCGAACATGTCTTTGCATCACGAGCCGCCGCCGTCGGCGCACCGCTCAAGTTCCTAGGCAAAGACATCGAGTTCACGCACCGCTTCCAAAATGCGGGCGACAACGCCCCACGCCGCGGACCGCACCACAAACTCGCGCTGATGCTGCCTACTCGCACATACGAACACGTTCCAGTGCCGCTCCCGGGTGAACACCAGGCCGCCAACTGCGCCCTCGCCCTCGCTGTTCTCGAATCACTCGCCTCACAAGGCTTCTCGCTTCCCGAGGGCCAGGTTGTCGAAGGTCTGTCGCGCACGCCCGCGATAGGCCGAATGGAATTGATCCATCAAAAGCCCCGCGTGCTGATCGACGGTGCGCACACGCCCCAAGCCGTGCAGGCCTTGATGCGAACGCTCGGCGGACACCTGAAGTTCGATTCACTCGTCGTCGTCTTTGGCTGCAACGACGATAAAGACGCCGCAGGCATGCTCCAAGCGCTGTCTTTGGGCGCAGACAAGGTGATCCTCACCAAGGCAGTGCTGTCGTCACGGGCCATTGAGCCGAAGGAACTGCTCAAAGTCTTCAACGAAGTTAACGACCACCCGCACCTAGCTCTGACCGCCCCGTGCGTCAAAGACGCAATCAACCTCGCACACAAAAGCGTGGGCCGAAACGACGTCATCCTCGTGACAGGCTCCTTCGCTATTGCTGGCGAAGCAAAAAAACTCTTCCAAGACAAGTTCGCCCAAACCTCAACAGAAATCAAGCCTTCGTAAAGACAGCTACTTGTCGCGAGCGTTCAAATCTGACGTAGTTTGCTGCTTACAAAGCTCATTCACCACGGAGAACACGGAGAGCACGGAGATAAAAAGTACTGTTCTCAGTGCATCTCTCCGTGATCTCCGTGTCCTCCGTGGTGAAATCTGCTGCGCAAGACTCAGGCGTTCTGCAACGCCCATTCCAGTCTCATATCCCGACTTTTCGATGAAACACTCCTCCACCAATCCCGAATCACGTTGCATTCCGATGGATTCTCGGGTATCTTGAATGACTCGCCTGAGTGCGGGGGGCACGGGGCGAGGTGTCAATTTGTGGAGTGGTGCCATGCAGAACAGTGCGAAGCGTCTCATCGTCGGAACTCAGTGCGTTGTTGCAATCGGTGCCACGCTGCTCGCAGCATCCGCAGGCCATGCCGGCGGCGGCTCTGCAACGCTCAGCCCCGACTTTGATGTCTCAACGCCCCAAAGCCCAGCAACACTCGCAAACTTCGTCAACTGGGAAACACCCCAGGTTCACCCCTTGGCGATCACGCCCGACGGCTTGCGACTGCTCGCCGTGAACACAGCCGACAATCGCCTCGAAGTTTTCGATATTGGTTCGGGTACCGCCGTGCCTGTGGGAAGCGTTCAGGTCGGGCTTGATCCCGTGTCAGTTCGTGCACGCTCGAACAACGAAGTGTGGGTCGTCAATCTAATCTCCGACAGCATCAGTGTCATCGATCTTGCGACGATGCGGGTCGCAAGGACGATCTTCACGAAAGACGAACCTTGTGACGTCGTGTTCGCAGGATCGCCCCAACGTGCATTCGTGTCCTGCTCGCAGGTCAACACCCTGCAGGTCTTTGATCTCGCAAACCTGAACGCCGCGCCGATTGATGTTGCAATCGACGCCGAAGACCCCCGTGCCCTCGAAGTCAGCGCCGATGGCTCAGCCGTGTACGCCGCGGTATTCGAATCCGGAAACGGCACAACAGTCTTGGGTGGTGGTGCATCCGGCACAACAACAATCGGTTTCCCGCCCAACATCGTGAGCCAGGCAGGCACGCCATACAACGGCGTGAATCCGCCGCCAAACGTAGGTATTGGCTTTGTTCCCGCGAAGAACGCCGCCAACGGCACGCCTCCCCGCGTCAGTCTGATCGTGCGAAAAAACGACGCAGGCGAATGGCGCGACGACAACACCGGCAACTGGACAAACTGGGTGAGCGGCCCGCAAGCAGCACAGTCGGGTCGTTTGCCAGGCTGGGACCTGCCCGACCGCGACCTCGCAGTGATCAACGCGAACTCGCTCAGCGTGACATACGCGACGCGCCTGATGAACATCAACATGGCAATGGGCGTGAATCCTGCAACGGGATTCGTCACGATCGTCGGAACCGAAGCCACCAACGAAATTCGCTTTGAGCCGGTGCTCAAGGGCAAGTTCGTCCGAGTCAAGATGGCAACAGTCGATCCCAACTCGCTCGCGAAGAGCGTGGTCGATCTCAACCCGCACCTGACCTACGCAACGAGCAGCATCCCGCAGGTTGACCGTGATCGCTCAGTCGGCGACCCCCGCGCCATCGTCTGGCGCAGCGCAGGCGATCGCGGTTACGTCACCGGCATGGGCAGCAACAACGTCATCGTCATCAACCCCGCTGGTGCGCGTGCAGGGCTGACACAAACCATCGAAGTGGGCGAAGGCCCAACAGGCCTCGCCCTCGATGAATCCCGTTCGCGCCTCTATGTTCTCAATCGCTTCGCAGGATCGATTTCAGTCATCAGCACCACCAGCGAACTGGAGTTGTCGCGAGTGTCGTTCTACGACCCGACGCCTTCGCAGATCAAAGTCGGCCGCAAACACCTGTACGACACGCATCGCAACTCAGGCCTAGGCCAAATCTCCTGCGCATCCTGCCACGTTGACTCGCGCATGGACCGTCTAGGCTGGGACCTTGGCGATCCGACAGGAGACTTGCAAGCACTCACCGGGCTCAACCTCGGCTTCGGCATCCCTGGCCTCGCACCACCCTTCGCAAATCCCGCGTTCGCCCCCTTCCATCCCATGAAAGGCCCGATGACCACGCAGACGCTGCAAGACATCATCGGCCACGAACCACACCACTGGCGAGGCGACCGCCTTGGCCTCGAGAACTTCGCCAACGCATTTCTTGGTTTGCAAGGCGCCGACTCTTCTATGGGCGTCACGGAAATGCAGGAGTTTGAAAACTTCCTCGCCACCATCACATTCCCGCCCAATCCCTACCGCAACCTTGACAACTCACTCTCCACGAACTTGCCCCTGCCCGGTCACTTCACCACGGGCCGATTCGGCACCGCAGGTTTGCCCCTGCCCAACGGCAACGCCTTCGCCGGCATGACGCTCTATCGCGACACCAATCGTCGCCTCGACAACAACACGTTCGCATGCGCGACGTGCCACACACTCCCGACAGGCATGGGCCCCGACACCACATGGAACGGCTCGCAGCACGTCCCCTTCGCTGTTGGCCCCCTAGGCCAAAAACACTTGGGCCTTGTCTCGACAGACGGTGTGACAAACATCTCCATCAAAGTTCCGCAACTTCGCAACATGCACGAAAAGTCAGGGTTCAATACCACGCAACTCAGCAACACCGCCGGCTTCGGATACTTGCACGATGGCTCGGTTGACTCAATCGAGCGATTTGTGAGCGAACCCGTCTTTACTGTCGCAAGCAATCAGGAAGTTGCAAATCTCACAGCGTTCATGCTTTCCTTCGCAGGCGACGATCTGCCCGCTGGCTCGCCCACGAGTATTGGTCTCCCACCCGGCCCTCCCGGCAAGCACACGCACGCTGCGGTCGGCCAACAGATCACTTTCAACGGCACAAACAATTCCGACACAACCTTGCTCTCTCGCTTGACCACCTTCCTCGCAGAAGCGAACCTTGGCCGCGTCAGTCTTGTTGTGAAAGGTCGAGTAGCCGGACAGATGCGAGGCTGGTATCTCAGCAGCGCGAACACCATGCGCTCCGATCGCGCAAGCGAGCCGCTGCTCGCTGAAACTTCACTGCGAGCACTTGCCGCGACAGGTAGCGAACTGACCTACACAGTCGTTCCAACCATCACGGCAGCCCGCATTGGCGTTGATCGCGACACGGATGGCTACTTCGACCGCGACGAACTCGACGCAGGCTCTAACCCCGCCGACCCAAATTCGATCCCACCCACTTGCGACTCCATCGACTTCAACAACGACGGCTCGCTCTTCGACCCTCAGGACATCGACGCATTCCTCAGCGTCTACAGCGAAGGCCCCTGCATTCCCGCAAACGCGACGTGCAACGACATCGACTTCAACAACGACACCAGCGTCTTTGACCCCTGCGATATCAGCAGTTTCCTGTTGATGTACAGCGAAGGACCATGCACGAATTGCGGTATCTAAGTTCGAAATCGGATTCCAAGCGTTCATGGTGACACAGGTTCGCTGCGCGCACAACAATTGTGTCTCGCAGATGTCCCCGATTTTCCCACAACCTCAAGGCTCATCCTACCTCGACATCGTCGACGAACTTGTATCCTGCGGCAGATATGAACAGGCCAAGTCGCTGCTTGTCCGTGAGTCTTCGCGGGCGCGGAGCGGCAACGATGACCCCGCGATCGCATCCGCGTTTTCTCGCGTGTGCTGGGGACTGGGAGAACTTCCTCAAGCAGAGCATTACGCCCGACGGGTAGCACAACTTCTGCCCGGAGATGGTCACGCACTCCACAATCTTGGAAATCTGCTTGTCAATCTCGGCCTGTACGCAGACGCGTTGCCAGTCCTTGAACAAGCCCGTGCCGTTCTGGAACAGTCGGACGCCCAGATGCATCGTGCACAGGCCCTCGAGCCCGTGGTCGCACTCTCAAACGCACTTTCCGGTCTATGTAGACACGATGCCGCTGTTGCGATGCTCCGCACCGCTCTGCACCGTTACCAAGACGAGCCACGTCTTCTATCCAATCTCGCAGCGAACCTGCACGCCAGCGGAAACATCGAAGAGGTGCTCCCCATCGCATTCATGGCGAGAGAGCGCTCGCCCAAAAGCTTGTCGGCCGCAGAACTAGTCTGCGCAATGATGAACTACGCTCCCCATTGCACAAAAGACGAGGTCTTTGCAGCACACCAAAGGTACGGTCAAGTGCTCGCGGATGAACTGGCAAGTCAGGGCATGAAGCCGCTGCGATTCCCCTCACCCCAAAGTACAAAGCCTTCAGCACGCGAGAGCCACGCAGCCCAACGCCGCCTTCGCATCGGTTTTCTCTCGGCCGATCTTCGCTCGCACGCCGTTGCATACTTCGCCTGGCCCATCATAGAAAATGCAGGAAACTCGAACGCGAGCATCTCCTGCTATCACGTTGGCTTGCGCGAGGACGATGTCTCAACGAAACTGAGATCGCTTGTGGCGCTGTCCGGCGGAGTCTGGCGTCATCTTCCAACCATGGCCGCCAAAGCACTCGCCGACACCATTGATCGCGATCGACTCGATGTTCTCATCGATCTCAGCGGGCACACAACAGGCCATCGGCTTCCAGTCATGGCGCTGCGTCCTGCTCCACTATGTTGCACGTACTTCGGCTATCCGAATACCACCGGCGTGCCGGGCGTGGACGTGCGCCTCGTCGATTCAACCATCGATCCCGCAGGCGAAGAACCTTGGTATTCCGAGCAACTTGTACGGCTCGATCCACTCTTTTGTGTCTATCAACCACCCGACGATGCTCCTGAAGTCAGTCCATTGCCCGCAGGAGACCTCGCGTCGTCAGAAGCAAGACCAGTGACCTTCGGCTCC
Source organism: Phycisphaerales bacterium (assembly GCA_046350435.1). Classification (GTDB taxonomy): domain Bacteria; phylum Planctomycetota; class Phycisphaerae; order Phycisphaerales; family UBA1924; genus BJHL01. Next base: position 642,105 of record JAXMAK010000002.1, on the reverse strand, counting down.
TTCGGCAGCCTCTTGAAGTACAACACGCAACTCATCAACCTGTGGTCTCGCGTGCTGCACGAAACACCACACTCGCGCTTGGTGCTGATGCATCACGCCATGACCGAGCAATCCGTTCGCGACCGAATTCGCGATCGATTCGTAAGCAAAGGCATTGACCCCGCGCGAATCCAAACCCGCCCCCCAACTCAAAACGCCCGCGGCACACTTGCCGCGTACAGCGACATCGATATCGCCCTCGACACCTGGCCCTATTCCGGCACCACAACCGTCTGCGAGTCGCTGTGGATGGGCGTGCCAATGGTGACGCTTGCACGAAGCGGCCTAGAAGCAACCGGCGTCGACGCGACACAAACCAAAGTCGGCGACAGCACTGACCGCTGCGCCGCTCGCGTTACCGCATCTATTCTCCGAGCGGCAGGGTTGCCCGAATTCATCGCGCACACTCAAGAGCAATACGTGGAGATCGCACGAACCTACGCGAGCCCGGAGAAGAGAACTGCATTGGTCGCATTGCGACATGGTTTGCGACAACGCGTCCGCACATCGCCAATCTGTGACGGTGCCGGGTTCACGTCCCGCTTTGTGAATTCCCTGCGCAAAGGCTTGGTAACGGGGCGGCGAAGGCGAGATGATCCTTGAGGCGTATGACCACCTATCCGGCCTCGTGAGTATGTAATATACGAGTGGGGCCGTAAGTTGTATTGTCGGTATCGCCGAAGTTACGCTCGGCGACATCAGTCTAGACTAACTCGTATGCTAGCCTCGCCCGAAAAAATCCCGTGGTCCACGTGTTGCGCTGCGCCCGCCCCCCGCTCGGCTGCGCCGTTCGGAGTGCGGGCTGCGCTGCACCCGTGGCTACAGACCTGCGCCCCTTTGGGGCTTCAACGCTTGGCTTGCGAGCCCAACTGCTTGTGCTTCTCCGCGCTCTCTGCGTCCTCTGCGGTGAATGCAGAGGCATCGGGCATCGGGGGGTGGGCACTGGGGAAATGGTCGAAGGGCTACGTTGCCAAATGGCCACAGGACGATGGCGAGGTCGGGGGCTGCCTTTCATGCTCGGGGGGCGATTGATGAGTTGGAGGCCTTGGAGAAGATGTCGATGCTCGCTCGCCCCACGAACGTGCGCGACGCGCGAGCCAGCCCACCATCGCCATCGATCACGCCTTGGCGTTGCACTCCGGGCACGGCGCGTTCGCGGCGAGGCCCGCACGGTCGTAGCCGCAGGCGGGGCACACCCCGAGGCGTTTTCTTCGCTGCGCGAGTGTGTCCATGCGCCATGCGGCGGCGGTGGTGCCAACGCAGACGAGTACGAACGGCCAGAGCGGTATGTATGCGTACCACGCGAATATCGAACGGCCACACTGCACCGACCAGTCAAATCCACGCGGCGAGACTTCCATCCAGTTGAGTTCACGGTCAAAGGCTGGTTCGCGTTGGTGGAACACCTGAAACATCATCCGACCATTGCTCACGCTCAGCGACCACCCCGGCGTGAGCGCGGTGACGGCCCACCAGTACGCGTTCCCCACCCACACGGTCAGCAACACCACGCTGACCACCACCCCGCCCCACTTGAAGAACTTGCGGATGCGTGGGTGTGGCTTCACGGTTTCATGGTACGAACTCGCCCGCGCCGCGAGTTACGCCTTGGCGTTGCACTCCGACCACGGCCCCTTTTCGCCGCGTGTGTTGACCCAGCGGGCCATGGAGACGGCGGTCCTGCCCCCCGCCGCCGTTGTGTAGTTGGCGCGAAGGTTCGGGCGCGTGGTCATCGTGCGGAATGAAAACGTGGCGTGGTCGAACTGAGGGGCGCTGACGGAGAAGAATGGCATTGCTCGGGCTGCCCGGCGTGGCATCGCACGTCCCGTTCTAGAATCCGAAATGCAGACCATTCTCCTCGCACTCTTCGCGTCAACCCGGTCGACCTCCTGGGTCACAAGTGCTGGTCTGCTGGTCCTTCGGCTTGGCGCGGGATTTCTCTTGATCACGGTGTTTGAGAAGTTCCTGCCGCGTGAGGGCGTCTGGGGGCCGCAGCAGTGGTTTGTTGACGATGTGGCGAAGATGGGCTTCCCGATGCCGCGGGTCTTCGCATGGGCGGCGGTGCTTTCGGAATTTATCGGTGGCATCCTCTTGATGCTCGGCCTTCTCGCGCGGCCAGCCGCGTTCTTCATCGCCGTGACGACGTTCGTTGCTGCCTTCGTGTATCACAAGCAGCCATTGCAGCAGGGTCTGACGGCGGTGATCTACTGCTTCATGTCGCTGTCGCTCGTGCTGACCGGCCCGGGCCGCATCAGCCTCGATTGCCTGCTTGCACGCCGCTTTCTCTCCCTTTCACGGCCCGCAGGTCCATCAGCGCAAGCCTGACCGTTGGGCATCACGCCGACAGCAGACCTCGACCCGATTCGGCCTGAACGCACGGCACAATCAGATCAAGCCGCCACCGTCGACGTCGTGATTTCTGACCACGGCCCCTTTTCGCCGCGTGTGTTGATCCAGCGGGCCATGTAGACCGCCGTCTTACCGCTCTCATCGCAAGTATCGCTGTGATGTTCGCGTTGCGTGCAGTTCGCTGGCCTTGTAGAAGGGGTAGGTATTGGCTCGCCCCCCGAGTATTCGCCGCGCGAGAGCCAACCCACCATCGCGCTCGATCACGCCTTGGCGTTGCACTCGGGGCACGGCGCGTACGCAGAGAGCCCGGCGCGGTCATAGCCGCAAGCGGGACACCCCCCGAGGCGTTTTCTTCGCTGCGCGAGTGTGTCCATGCGCCATGCGGCAGCGGTGATGGCGATGGAGATGGCGACGAAGGGCCAGAGGGGAATCCAAATCAAGAGACCGCCCATGGCCGTCGTATAGCTCAAAGACAATTGGAGGAATGGCGGCGAGATTTGCCCAAACTTGAACATCAATTTGAAAGGCGGAGTAGGTACGGGAACGAAGTTGTACACCAATTGACCCCAAGAAAGCTGCAAAGCCCAACAGGAGTTGTGCTGGTAGAGCACATACACGAACGCGCTGCCCACCCACACCGTCAGCAAAAGCACGCTGACCACCACCCCGCCCCACTTGAAGAACTTGCGGATGCGTGGGTGTGGCTTCACGGCGGCATAGTACGAACTCGCCCGCGCCGCGCGTTACGCCTTGGCGTTGCACTCCGGGCACGGCGCACCCGCCGCAAGCCCACCACGGTCGTAGCCGCAGGCTTTGCACTTACCTTGACGATTCCTTCGCTGCGCGAGTGTGTCCATGCGCCATGCGGCGGCAGTGGCGGCGATGGAGATGAGCACGAAGGGCCACAAGGGAATGTTGTAAGCCGTGCCATTCATACTGACTGCGACGACACCCCACCACTGCATGCCCTTGAAGGGCATGGGGCCGTACTCAAAGTTCAACGGCAACGACGGAGCCGAGCTGTCTGAGCCGTAGATGACGAAATACCCGTGCATTGCAGTCCACGCGTATTGTCCGCACTCGATCTTGCCCCAATACGCGTATGCGCTGCCGATCCAGAGGGCGACCAGCAACACGGATAGTCCCACCCCGCCCCATTTGAAGAACTTGCGGATGCGTGGGTGTGGCTTCACGGCGGCATGGTACGAACTCGCGGCGACACCGTCACGCCGTGTCATTCCCCAAACAACTCGGGGAAGCCCGCACGGGGGGCGGGGAGCACAACGCTTGATGCGCTGAGCACTGCAGTGCGAAGGTACGAACGTGCGAATGTGTGGGGGTGCAACACAGTGCGAGCGTGCGAAGGTGCGAAAGTGCGGCGGATCGCTCCTTCGCTTTTAAACGCTCGCCCCCAGAACTTGGAGATTCCGCTTCGCCTTTCGCACGCTCGTACCTTCGCACTGCCGCCCCCCGTCCCTGAGTTGTGTACTCGGACTCAAGTCCCCCGCCCTGCGGCCCGATGCTCGGGGGGTGCATGACTACATCCCTAGAACCGACGGCGACTTCTCCGCGTGGGCGGGGCAGTTTGTCGATGGGGCTTCGGAGTTTTTCGCCACGCAGGGGCTGGATGACCCCATGCTGCTGGAGTTGCAGACGGCCTACGGCACGTGGATCGTGCAGTACCGCGCGCAGATTGCTGCGCTGAACGCCGCTCGGGCCGCCACGGAAAACAAAGTCTCGGCTCGCAAGCGATTGGAAAAAGCCGCGCGACGCGTGGGTGGATTCATTCAGACGTATCCCGCGACGACCGACGCGGTGCGTGCGCAGTTGGGCATTACGGTGCGAGGGGATCGCACAGGCGGGACGCCTGTGCCACCGGTCGCGCCGCTCATCACTGCACAACACGCCGCCCGCTTCACACACCGCCTGCGCTTTGTGCCCCCCGAGGGACAAGATGGAATCAGCAAGCCTCGCGGCGTGATGGGCGCGGAGCTCTACGTCGCGCTCGCCCCGCCGAATCAACCGCCGCCCAGCAACGAAGAAGACTTCAAGTACGTCCGCGCCATCACCCGCGACGGCGTGCGCATCACGTTCCCCCCCGAGCAGGCCGGGCTCATCGCGTACTACAGAGCGCGGTGGCTCACGAGAACAGGCGACGTCGGTGGGTGGAGCCCGAACACGACGGCGATGGTGGCGGCATGATGTAAAGTGAAAAGTGCAAAGCGAAAAGCGAACATGAAAGGATGATGGAAGTGGGTTGGTAAGAAGGGAGTTTTGTTCGGGGGGCGGCATTCGGCATTCGTCATTCGGCATTCGTCGCAAGCGAGGCCGGATATTGAAGCCACGAATCACGAATCACGAATGCCGAATCACGAATTCCAGCGAAGCAGACGACCGACGGAGCCAGCAACGACGGACTGAAAGCAGACTCAGGTGACGACCATGTCAGACAAAGACCCAAACATCTCTTCCATGGCCGAACAGGCAGTCGATGCTGCCCTGCGCGACATGGAGCAGAACCGCAAGCACGCCAAGAGGGACAAGAAGTCCAAGAAGAGCAAGGGCGATCAGTCCGCCGCTGATGCGGGCGATGCGACGAACGACGCAGGACGCGCGGCTAAGTCGGCGCAGCAAAACGCGACAGCAGCGCAAGCCTGCTCGGTGGGGGGTGTCACGGAAAATTGTCCTCCATCCGTTTCCGACCGCAAGATCTTCGGCGTCTGTGTCAAGTGCGTGCGAGAAGGTTCGCTCGCAGTGCTCGCGTGCTGTCTCTTGATCGCTGGCGCATTGGTCGGCGTGAAAATGTTCGAGTCCGGTCTTCGCCAGAGTGTGCAAGCACACATCGAAGCCGACGCCGCACGTGGAATCGACGCGTCGGACTTGACTCTCCGAATGGATCGAGATGTCAAACTGGTGCAGACCATCGCGATTGCCACGCCTGTCCTGCTGCTCATCGCCTACGTCCTCGTCCGCCGCAACCACATGCGCGTGACCAAGCAGAACGAAGCGTTGCTCCGCAGCGTCACCGAGCGCACCAAAGAACTCGAAACCGCGAAAACCGCCGCCGAAGCAGCCAACCTCGTGAAGAGCCGCTTCCTTGCGTCCATGAGCCACGAAATCCGCACACCAGTAACGGCGATTCTTGGTTACGCCGACATCATGCGCGAGCACACCGGCCCGCCCATGACGCCCGTGCAGCAGGCCCAGATGCTGGACACGATCCGCAACGCGGGCCGCCACCTGCTCATCGTCATCAACGACATCCTCGACTTGTCCAAGATCGAAGCCGAGAAGATGACGGTCGAAAAAATCGCAACGCCCGTGTGCGAAATCCTGCACGAGGTCGAAAGCCTCATGCGGGCGCGTGCGCTGGGCAAAGGCGTGAGCCTGAAAGTGCAACTCGCCGCACCGATCCCCGATTCCATCATCAGCGATCCAACACGCCTGCGCCAGATTCTCTTGAACCTCACCGGCAACGCCGTGAAGTTCACCAGTCAAGGCAGCGTGACCGTGACGGCCCGCCCCATCGCAAGCAGCGATGGCGCGAACAAGCAGTTGGTTATCGACGTTGAAGACACAGGTCCGGGCATGGGCGAAGAACAAGCCAGAAACCTCTTCACCGCGTTCGGCCAAGCCGACACCAGCATGACCCGCAAGTTTGGCGGCACTGGATTGGGATTGATCATCAGCAGAAAACTCGCCGAACTCATGGGTGGCGACGTCAAACTCGAATACACCACGCCCGGCAAGGGCTCGTGCTTCCGGTTTGAGTTGCCCCTCAACGCAGCTCTGGGCGCGAATATGGTGAGCAGCCTCGACGCCGTCAAGAGCAACTCGTCACTCGAAAACGAAAATGGCGAAGTCGCTCTCAAAGGCCGAGTTCTCCTCGCAGAAGACGGCCCAGACAACCAACGTCTCATCGCCTACCACCTGCGCAAAGCCGGTGCGAGCGTCGAGATCGCCGACAATGGCCGCATCGCGCTCGAAATGCTCGCCGTCGCGCAGGCCAAGGGCGACAAGTATGACCTGCTCCTGACCGACATGCAAATGCCCGAGGTCGACGGCTACACACTCGCAAGCACACTGCGCCAACGAGGCAGCATGATCGCCATCGTCGCGCTCACGGCACACGCGATGGCCGAAGACCGCGCCACCTGCCTCCTCGCCGGCTGCGATGATTACGCGAGCAAACCCATCGACAAAGAAAAACTGCTCGCAACCTGCGCAAACTGGATGGGCCGCCCCAGCGGCGCAGGCCGCAAAGCCGCATAAGTCTCGTGCCATCGAAGTCGCTGGCCTTGCAGCGACTTCGATGCGAACTGCACGCTTGATAATCTTTGCCCCAACCATCGAAGTCCTCTCAAACCTAAAGACTTCTATGGCACTTCGCATCATGCTTGACACCCCCTGTATGCTAGAAACATGAAGTTTCATAGCCAGTGCGCTTGCTTGCTCGCGTCCGCCGCGCTGACGGCCCTCTGCCACGCCCAACCCGTCTACCCCCTCCTCCCCGACTGGCAATCCACCGACATGCAAGTCTCAACAGGCGGCGCACTCGTCGACCTCAACCGCGACGGCTGGCTCGACTTCGTCGTCGCCAACGGCAACGACATCGAGCGCCAACGCCTCGTCGTCTACTACGGCGTGCAAGCTCCCAACGGCTCCGGCACATTGCAAACAACTCCCAGTTGGCAATCCGCCGACATCGCCTACCACGGCCATCTCGACGTCGCCGACGTCGATGGCGACGGCTGGATGGATGTCGCCGTCGCTGTTCTGCTCGCCGAAGGTGGCCCCGCAGCAAAGTTGTACCGCAACGTCAACGGCACGCTCACCGCGAACGCAGTCTGGACCTCCGAACTCCACGGCGACACGTTCGGCGTCTCCTTTGGCGACATGAACGCCGACGGCCGCCCCGACCTCGCCCTCGGTGCAGGTCAGGCCTACGGCCAGTTTGGCCAAACCGCATATTCCAACCCAGTCTACCTCAACGTCAACGGCCAACTATCCGCCACCGCCTCATGGACCACCGGCTCACCCATCATCTCCATGAACTGCCTCTGGCTCGATGGCGACACCGATGGCTGGCTCGACCTCTGGCACGCCAAGGCCAACGACGATGCGGTCATCTATAGAAATGTGAATGGCATGCTGGAAGCACAGCCTTTGTGGCGGACCGACGATAGCCAGAACCAGTTCACGCTGATGGCGGCATGGGGCGACACCAATGGCGACGGCGCTCGCGACCTCGTCATCGCAGACAACAACCAAATCTTCGCCGGCTCAGGCCGCTTCCGAAGATACCTCGGTTCAGCAGCAGTGATGTTCGAAACCGTCGCATCCTGGACGTACTTCGACGGCTACACCTCCGCAATCGCAGTGGGGGACGTCGACCGAGACGGCGACAACGACCTCTGCACCGGCGAGTGGTTCGGCCGCACGCGATACTTCGCTGTTCCCGCAAACGGCGTGCTCCCCGCAACGCCAACATGGACCAACACCGGCACCGCAACCACCACCGTCGAAAAACTCATCTTGGGCGACATCGACCGCAACGGCGTCCGCACGCGAGAATTGCAACTCGCCGCCAACGATCTCCCAGGATCGCACCGCCTCATCACGCTGCCCCACCAACCCATCGAAGACGTACTCGAAGTGCTCGTCGATGACGTCGCCCTCTCAACCACGCAATACACCTACTCCCGCGAGCAAGCGTGGGTCAGCATTGGCGTCACGCCTTCGACCAATGTCCGCATTCGCTACCGCTCATCCATCTCGCTCGACCTCGCCGTCACCAACTGGGACAGCAACCGCCCGAACCAAGTCTACTTCAATCGCAAGTCCCCCTGCGACTCCATCGACTTCAACAACGACACCAGCCTCTTCGATCCGCAGGACATCGAAGCGTTCCTCTCCGTGTACAGCGAAGGCCCCTGCGTCCCCTCAGCCGCAACTTGCAACGACATCGACTTCAACAACGACACCAGCGTCTTCGACCCCTGCGACATCAGTTCGTTTCTTGTGATGTACAGCGAAGGCCCCTGCACTCTGTGTGGCACGTAAAATTCCACCAACAGAAAATCAATTCCAGCCGCCATTGATAGCGAGTGCCGTTCGGAGCCGTCAGTGAAGCCGCACAACCGCTCACCGAAGCACATTGCATAAATCCTGATTCCGCTCAACACATTTCAAATTTTCTCCCCATCCGCACAGCGAGGTCTGCATTCGCGCTTGGGGTGTTCTCGTCACTTTGCTCAAAATGCAATTGCAACGCTGGCGTTTTTCCTGCCTTTCGGTATGATGCGTGCGTCCGGGATTTCCCCGGCGTGTGTGCTTGCCGATTCCCGGCAGGTTGTCTTGAGTAGAGATGTATGAAGACTTCGACTCGTGCTTTTGCAGTTTTGTGTGGCGTTGGCGGGCTCGCGCTCGCGGCGTCTGTCTCCAATGCTGCGATTATCGTCTATACCACCACCATGAACGGCGCCAACGAAGCACCACCCAACGCTTCCCCAGGCGTGGGCACAGCCACGCTGACGTTTGACACGACGCTCAACACCATGCGCGTGCAGGCGTCGTTCTCCGGCCTGTTGGGCAACACCACCGCTTGCCACATTCACGGCGCGACTGCAGTGCCAGGCGTCGGCACGGCTGGCGTCGCGACAATGCTGCCCTCATTCGCCGGCTTCCCGCTGGGCGTCACCGCTGGTTCGATGGACCAGACCTTCGACATGACTCTCGCGTCTTCTTGGAGCGCTGCGTACATCACCAACAACGGTGGCACGCCGTCGTCCGCAGCCGCAGCATTCATGAATGCCACGTCACAAGGCCGCACCTATCTCAACATCCACACCAGCGTCGTCGGTGGTGGCGAAATCCGCGGCTTCTGGGCCCCAGTCCCCACGCCGGGCGTTCTCGGTTTGGCAGGCGTCGCCGGCTTGGTCGTCGCACGCCGTCGCCGCTAATCGACTTTGTTTTTTCTCCTAGCCTCCGTAAGCCGCTCGCGAGAGGCGTGCGACTTACGGAGGTTTTTTTGTAGTAGGGCATTAGAATTTTGTGCCCTTCACATCAACCCTCGCCTGCGACGAATCACGAATCACGAATGCCCAGCCGTCCTATCACACCGAAAGTTCCACCCATGTACAAACTCCTCACTCTCATCTCTGCTTCCGCACTCTGCTCAACGGCCTTCGCCCAGCACCACGCCGAAATCCTCGTCGCACACAACAGCGCAAACCAGTTGGTGCCACATATCCATGAACCGCAGCCCGTCGAAATCCCCGTGTCGATTTTCCCCGGCATTCCAGGCTACGCAACAGGCCTGATCGGCTTCGAAAGCCTCGCAATCGAAGATCCCGATGAGGATTTGTATCTGCTCTCATCCACCGCCCACATCACCGCAACGCTGGTCGCTATCGACGCCGGTGCTCGCATCTACGACGGCGGCCAACCCATGGCAGTAGGCGGCGTCCTCGACTTCTTTAACATCCCGTTTGACTACCACCCCATCTTCTGCATCCCCAACGAACTCGCTGAACACGGCGAGGGTTTCACGATGCACTTCGTGCTTCACGACCTGAGCGGGCAGTACACAGACAGCGACGAGTTCACGCTCTCCATCACGCCCGAACACACCGGCCCCGAGTGCGACTCGATCGACTTCAACAACGACACAAGCCTGTTCGATCCTCAAGACATCGACGCGTTTCTGTCGGTGTACAGCGAAGGCCCATGTATTCCCGAAACCGCGACCTGCAGCGACATCGACTTCAACAACGACACAAGCGTCTTCGATCCGTGCGACATCAGCTCATTCCTGATGATCTACAGCGAAGGCCCTTGCACACTGTGCGGCGAGTGACACTGCTATCAACAACCCACGAGACGATTCAGCGAGGTCGAATACGACCTCGCTTTTTCGTCTCATTATCACGAGATGAAATCAGTAACGAATGCTGTGCTACCGCGCCACAAACCTCTCCATCACCGCCAACGTCTGCGACGACACATGATGCTCAAGCCCCTCGGCATCCGCGCGAGCGATATGTGCCGGCACGCCCAACTTGATCAAACACGCCTCGACAATCGCATGCCGCTTGCGTGAATGACTCGCAAGCCGCTCTCCATCATCCGTCAGAAAAATCGATCGATAAGGCCGAGTCGTGACCAGCCCATTCTTCTGAAGTCGCGCCAGCGTTCGTACCACAGTCACGTGACTCACGCCCAGCAAACGCGCCAAATCCACAACCCGCGCTTCCCCAGTGGACTCCGACAACTGAGCTATGGCCTCAACATAGTCCTCCGCCAATTCCGATGCGTGTGCCTTCCGCGTGTGTACATGTCCCGCCGCGATGTCTTCCACTGGCCGTGATTGCGACACCTTCCGAGACCGCCCCGCTGACTTCCGCTTTGTATTTACCCGCTTCGACATTTCGAGACCTCAACAAACTTCAACAACCCTCAAAAAGTGCTGTTACAACACTCGGACGAAACGCAATCACGTTCTTTGTCTTCGACCCGAAGGGTCGCCGGAATGTAGCCACGGGCGAGCAAAGCCTCGCCCGTGGTAGGCAGTACTCAAACGAAAGAGCCCCGGAGGGGCGCAGGAATCTTCTCATGCCCTATGAACTAAGTCTCTGCCCTGATAACCAATTCCCCCATGTAGGACTACCCATTGTATTCTCCACACCAACCTGTAGCCTACAGTCGATATTGTAGCATCGGCTACAATTCCTCGTCCATTCAGCCGATTGACAATCCAATCACTCCCATGCTCAGTCGTACCACCAACACAATCCTGCCCCTGATCCTCGTCGCACTCGCGATCGTCGGTCTCGCCTCCTGCGACCGCAAGCCCGCGCAGTCCCCGGGTTCCCCCGCTCAAACCAAGGTCCACATCAACGCCGTCGCCACCGTCGGCATGGTGGGCGACTTCGTCAAACAAATCGGTGGCGAGTACGTCAACACCACGGTCTTGCTTGGCCCAGGCACAGACCCGCATCTTTACAAACCCACCCCCAGCGACATCCGCACCCTCCGCGACGCTGACATCATTTTCGCGAGCGGTCTCCATCTCGAAGGAAAAATGGAAGAAGTCCTCCGCGACCTCGCCAAAACCAAACCCGTCATCTTCGTCACAGACTCCATCCCGCGCGACAAACTCGTGGTCGCTTCAGGAGCACTCGCCGCCACCCTGCCCGCATCTCCCCACGGCGTTACATACGACCCTCATGCATGGTTCGACGTTTCAATCTGGAGTTTCACGACCAGCGCCGTCGAAACCGGTCTTGGCGCGCTCGCTCCAAATCCACTCACTCCCGACTGGGCCGAAGCGCTCGGCGTCTTCCAGGCCAACGCCGTTGTATTGCGACAACAACTCACGACGCTCGACGCTGAGGTCCGCAACGCTATCAACACCATTCCTCAAAATCAACGCGTGATGGTCACCGCCCACGACGCGTTCCAATACTTCGGCCGTGCATACAACGTCGAAGTCCTAGGCATCCAAGGCATCTCCACCGAAAGCGAAGCCAGCCTCCAGAAAATCAACGACCTCGTCCGCACCCTCGTCGACCGCAAAATCCCCGCAGTCTTCGTCGAAAGCTCCGTCAGCCCCAAAAACATCGAAAGCCTCCGCCAAGGCGCAGCCTCCAAAGGCCACGATGTAAAAATCGGCGGCCAACTCTTCTCCGACGCCATGGGCGCCGCCGGAACTCCCGACGGCACCTACCCCGGCATGGTCCGCCACAACATCAAAACCATCGTCGAAGCCCTGGGCGGCTCCATGCCTCAGCAAACTCCAGTCACGCAACCCCAACCCGCCGACTCGCACGAAACTCCGAAGGCAGGTGACAAGTGAGTACAGCAGCAAAACAAACTCACGTCATCGTTCCCGCGCCCTCCGCATCCTCGGCGCAGCCAAACACAGTCGCCGTCGAAGTTCACGACGTCACAGTCGCCTACCAACGCAAGCCCGTCCTCTGGGACGTTGACGTCTCAATCCCCTCCGGTAAACTCGTTGCCATCGTGGGCCCCAACGGCGCCGGCAAAAGCACACTGCTCAAAGCAATCCTGGGACTCGTCCCTCTCACCAGCGGCCGCATCGACATCTTCTCGCGCCCTCTCCGCGACGCCCGCAGCCTCGTGGGCTACGTCCCCCAGCGCGAATCCGTCGACTGGGACTTCCCCATTGACGCCAAAGGCGTCGTCCTCATGGGCCGCTACGGTCGCATGGGCTGGCTCCGTCGCGCAAGTACGCAAGACAAAGACGCCGCGATGAATGCACTTAAAAGCGTCGGCATGCAAGACTTCGCCGACCGCCAAATAGGCCAACTCTCTGGCGGCCAGCAACAACGCGTCTTCCTTGCGCGAGCCCTGGCCCAAGACACGCCCCTCTACCTCATGGACGAACCCTTCGCAGGCGTCGACGCCTCAACCGAAGAAGCCATCCTCCAAGTCCTCCGCTCCATGCAAGCCGCGGGCAGAACCGTCGTCGCCGTGCATCACGATCTCCAAACCGTCAACACCTACTTCGACCACGTCATCATGCTCAACATGCGCCTCGTCGCGACCGGCTCCGTGTCCGAAGTCTTCACCCACACCAACATCCAACGCACCTACGGCGCCAGACTCACCGTCCTCGACGACGCCGCCGAAGCCGTGAGAAAAGCCGGAGGCGCCTGACGTGCCACCGACTGCTGCTCTGAGCGGTCGGTGCCGAATGTCCCCTGTGATCAAACCCACACAGACCATCCAAACACACTCCGACGCACTTGGGCAATTCCTTTTTTCAACACCGAGACACAGAGATCAATAGAAAGAAGAGGGTATATGGAACGAAGATAACTCGATGCCTCGATGCCGCTTCCCTCGTGCCTTCTTTTCCAACAAAATTCTTCTCCTCCCCCTCCTGATCTCTGTGTCTCTGTGCTGAAAATAAAATTCCAGTAATCTCACTTCATCCGCCCGTCTCTTCGTCTCTTCCCAATGTCCGACCTCCTCCGCCTCCTCACCCTCGAAGACTACAACACGCGCGTCGTCGCGCTGGGCTGTGCCCTACTGGGCGCAGCCTGCGGCGGCATCGGCACCTTCACACTGCTCCGAGGCCGCGCCCTCGTCGCCGACGTTGTTGCACACGCCTCGCTCCCAGGCGTCTGCGCCGCCTTTCTGATCTTCGGCACGCGCAGCCTCCCGGTCTTGCTTCTCGGCGCACTCACCTTCGGCATCCTGGGCATGCTCTGCGTCACATGGATCCGCCGCGCTACACCAGTCAAAGAAGACGCCGCCCTCGCCATCACGCTCTCCGTCTTCTTCGGCATCGGCATTTGCTTACTGATGGTCGTGCAACAAGACCAACGCGGCACGCAATCAGGCGTCGACTCTTTCATCTTTGGCAAAGCCGCCGCGATGATCCGCAGCGACGTCATCCTCGCCGCGTCGATGTGCGCTGCTGCATTCATCGTGCTCGCTGCAATGTGGAACCCGTTGAAACTCGTCTGCTTCGACCGCAACTTTGGCGACGCGATAGGCCAGCGCATGGGCCTCGTCGACTTCATCTTGATGGCTCTCGTGTGCCTCTGCACCACCGCCGCGCTGCCAGCAGTCGGGCTCGTGATGGTCGTCGCGCTGCTCACGATCCCACCCGCCGCCGCGAGATTCTGGACTGATCGCCTCACCACGATGGTCATTGTCAGCAGCATCGCCGGCGCAGTCGCAGGCGTCTTGGGCGCTGGCGTCAGCGCATTGCATTCTGAGTTTTCAACCGGCCCCGTCATCGTCCTCATCTGCGCCGCCATCTTCGGCGTCTCGATGTTGTTCGCACCACGCCGAGGCGTTCTGTTCGCCGCCCTGCGCCGCACGCAACTTCGCACTCGCATCGCAGACCAAAATCTGCTTCGCAGCATGTACGAACTCAGCGAAACCAATCAGGTCGATGCAAAAAATCCCCGTGCCGCCGAACCCGCTGCCGAAACAACATTCGACGCGCTCCTCATGCGCCGCGCATGGACGCAGTCCGAGCTCGAACACCTCATCCGCCGAGCGATCTCGCGCAGCGAAGTGGAGCGAAGCAATGATCGCTACCGCCTCACGCAAAAAGGCCGCACGCAAGCCGCCGCGATCGTTCGAGCCCACCGCCTCTGGGAACTCTTTCTGATCGACCAAGCCAGCATCGCTCCCGACCACGTCGACCGCGACGCCGACTCCATCGAACACGTCCTCCCCGAAGACGTGATTGCCAAACTCGAACAACAACTCCGCGAAACCGGCAAACTCCCCACAGAATTCACCGTCCCCAAGTCACCCCACGAAATCCCAAAACACGCAGCCCGACCGTAAGGGAGCGGCTTAATCACGCAACGTGCAACATTGAGAATTCCCTTTCAGCACAGAGACACAGAGATCAAGACAAAGATGCGGTTTATCACAAATGACTTAATCTCGAAGCCGAATGGCAGACGCCTTCTTCTCATCACGACGCTTTCTCATCCCCCTCTTGATCTCTGTGTCTCTGTGCTGAAATGAAACTCAAGTAGACTCTAATCCCATCATCTCCTCACCCACCTTGCCCCTCACCTCACTCCATCTCCTCCCCTCCGGCTCTGACTGGTGGGTCGTCGCGACCGCCGCACTCTGCGGCTCCGTCTGCGGCTTGCTCGGCACATACCTCGTACTCCGCCGCCTAAGCATGTTGGGCGACGCACTCACACACGCGATCCTCCCTGGCCTCGCCGCCGCGTTCATCTTGACCGGCACTCGAAATCCGCTCGCCATGCTCGTCGGTGCACTCGCTGTTGGCCTGCTGACCAGCGCCGCGTCCGCCGGCCTTTCCCGCATTGGGCGAGTCCAACAAGACGCCGCGCTGGGTGTTGTGTTTTCCGCCCTCTTCGCGCTGGGCGTGCTGATGATCACTCACGCCGCCAAGCAAGTCGATCTCGATCCAAGTTGCGTTCTCTACGGTGAACTCATCTCGCTCGCGCTGACACCCAGCGGCGAAGTCCCTCGCCAATTCACGCTGCTGCTCGTCATGTTCGTGCTCAGCATCACGACGATGCTCCTCGCCGCACGCCAAATCAAACTCGTGAGTTTCCACCCCGAACTCGCCACCAGCATGGGCATCCCCGCGTGGCTCGTGCATTACGCGATGTTGACCCTCATCACCGGCGCGAGCGTCGCATCTTTCGAAGCCGTCGGCTCAATCCTCGTCATCGCCATGCTCGTCGCCCCAGGCGCAACCGCGCTGCTACTCACGCAACGCTGGGGCTTCGCATTCGTGCTTGCAAGCATCATCGGCGCCTTGGCGGGCGGCATCGGCGCTGTTGCAGCACTCGCGCTCAATACTTCAGTCGCCGGCGCAGCGAGCGTCGCCGCCGGAGCGCTCTTTATCCTCGCCGCACTCTTCTCCCCAAGCCGAGGCTACGTCCCAAAGAAGTGGCGCCTCGCATCACTCGCATTGCGCATCCGCCGCGAAGACATCTTGGGCGCGATGTACCGTGAGCAAGTCGAACAGCGCGCCGCAACCGACCTGCGCGTGGCAGCGAACACGCTCACGAAATGCATGCTCGGCACAATCGCAAAACTGCAACTCCAAAGAACAAATCACATCCAAAGCTCCGCGACCTCCCTCACGCTCACCGAAAAAGGCCGCGACTACGCCGCGCGATTGATGAGAGCACATCGCCTGTGGGAAACATACCTAGCCCAAGAGGGTGCCTTGCCGGAAGACCATCTGCATGACCCATCCGAGCGGATGGAACACTTCATCCAAGCGCAACTAGCGACTGACTTGAAAAAGCAGGTGCGTAGCGATCACGATCCTGAGGGTCGAGCAATTCCTTGAGAGAACAAGTAATTCACCCTTGCATGCAAATGACCGATCTCATTGCAGAATTTTTCAAACTTGTGAAAATAAAAGTACAAGGTGCACGCGGTTATTCACACCAAGCGCGGCGTAAATCGCCTTCGTGTGATCGTGTACCGTGTGACGTGATCGACCTATCTTCTCGGCGATCTGGGGTTCGGTCTGGCCCTCGAGCAGTAATTCCAACACAGTTCGCTGCGCATCGCTCACCTTCTCAAGGAGATCAGGGCGCTTCGCGGCGAGTTGGGCTCCGAGAGATGACGACTTATCTGGCATGAATGTGGTGTCCTGCAATCCTGAAATTCCACGGCTCTGAGCGGAAGGTGTTCCCACAACATGCGAATCGTATGACGTTTGTTCCAACAATTCATTCACCTTTTCAGGCTTTCTCCCCACATTCGAGAGTAATAGTCCCTTTCCCCTTCCCATGTTGACATGGATAGGCGGGGTCTTGCACAGCAAAAGACAAAGAAGCGCTACTTCTTCCAAGAAATGCGTTAACCGGTGGCGCTGAAGCTCAAGTTGTTCACATTTTCACATGGCAATCCCCAAGTTTTTTGCTGCTGGAGCCAGTTTTCGTTGCACTTTGGTCAACTAGGCCTGAAGTTGGCCTGTTTTGGTTCCGATAGCCGTGGTGCAGGTTGTGATGAGTGAAGCGATTGTGACTTTTCCATCACGTTAGCAGGAGCGACCTCATGGGCTCAGCACAGAACGGCAAACACCGGCGGAATGACTCGATCCTCGATGACGGCCCGACCGCCACGTGGAATGCGGCGAAAAACGCTGTATTTACCAAGGCCGGAACGATTCGCAAGGACTTCGAGCAGGACGACGTGATCGCATCGATCAGCCCAGCAGAAGTCCCAACCCAAGAACACGCGCCGAGTTTGCGCATCGCTTCAGAACGTCGAAGAATTCCGAGGCGCGAGGTCAAGGGCGGCGCGATGGCGGTTTTTGCAAGCGGCCGAGGCGCGGGGACACTGACTCGGGTGGAACTGCTCGACGCAAGTTGGAACGGCATGGGCATCAAGAGCCCGGTGATGGTTGAGCCAGGCACGAGCGTGTCGGTGATACCGGAGCACGCGATGAGCCCGCGGCAGGTGGGGATTGTGGTGCGGTGCGAGAAGATTGAAGAGGGGTACAGGCTCGGACTGATGTGCCGAGTGCAGAAGGCTGTGGCGTGACAATCGAGACTCAAACGCGAATGAAATATCTAGGTCGATTGAACGTGGTAGTCGCTAAATGACAACGTCTGCGTGAACTGCTGCCACATTGATTGAACATGCGTCTGAAACAGGTGTCCATCGACCAACTACACGTCTTACACTAGTTGCCGTAGGTTGAAACCAAGGTGCTTGATCACCGAGTAGCCAGCCTTCCAATTCGACCAAACTGCAAACTCTCAACAGTCCCGGTGCCAATTCTTCTGTTAACTTGCCAAGCGGCATAAACGGCGCGTGTGGCAAACACACGATGGGTACTAGCGATTCATATGATTCGAAGTGAAAGTTGTCACCTTTCTTGAGCTCGTTCAGCTTTCGCACCTTGCTAGTCCATTCACGTAGTTTATCGTAGATTGATTTCACTGTCGAACTAATGGATATGTTGCCGCCTGGCATGATTTCTAGACCGAGTAGTTTGCTGTAACAGTTGATGCAGTACACAGCATTTTCCTTGACGACGATGGCGTCAAGATCAGTCAGTTCCTTGCCATTCAAACGAAGCTTTTTGCCTTCTAGCGCGCAGTACTTTCGCTCTTTGCCCAGAATCTTTGTGATTCTGCTTCGGCAACACTCTTCAAACGCATCGCCACAGTCATTGTTTAGCAGCGTGTTTTGTCGCGCTATTGAAAGTTCGCTTATCAAGCGTCGCGAACAAGATGCAAGATCAAGAAAGATCAACTCATTGGACCGCACGGCGATGGGTCCGTTCTCAGGTAGTGGCCGAAGCGATGGTCTTATGGTAGCAAGCACTTCAAGAAGATTGGTTCTGCATGCGCCAAGCATGGATGACACGTGCTCCGGAGCGTCATTAAGAATGTGTTCAAGTTCACGCTGAACGTGTCGTTCGGGCAAGATCAATCCTCCCAAAGTTAGAGCATCCGGCAGTGCCTGACGATGAGACTTAGCCAATTCGTAGCTTGCCCAACATAGGACGTAGCAAGCGGCAGCTTCTGGTGATACCGAGTAGTGAGGTGACGTGTCGATGATGCGTTGAATCTGGCTGGTGAGTTTGATTGGCGTCATTCCGTAGACGACGGTTGTTGGAACGTGTTCATTGTTGCTAAATGGCAAGAAAACGCTTCCGACGTCAATCGCGGCCCCCCAAAGCGTCACCGTGTCCTTTGAAAGCCACTCTTTCGTGAAGTCAACTACTGGGAACCCACATGTCAACCCGCCCAGTTCTTCGCCGTCGTTTCTCGAATCGGCGAGTTGAAGAGCCAATTCGTCGCGATCACTCTTGTGACCGATTGGATGTCCATTGATGATGTCGAACTTGATCCCGCGATCCCACATACCAAGGTTGCGTACTGCTTGAAGGTATTTATCAGCCGCAAGCACACACATCATTACACGTTTGGCGACATTGTTATCAATCGGAAACGGGAATCTGTCCATTTTTCCTTGAAACAAGACTTCATGTTTACCAAAGTTGGCGATCGCCGCTGCGGCCTCTGCAGTAGCGAGAAGGGGAGGCCATCCAAGTTTTGCGTCGTCCAAGTACGGAATGCGCCAACACGGCCTCCGCAAGTACCAAAGTGAGCGAAGGTAGGAGTAGCCATTGCAGGTACTGAGCAGGTAGTCTCTGGATGATTCGAGAATCCACTCAAGCGCGTCGCGACCATTAAGCCCACTATCGACAACCATTCGTGTGTCTTTCTCAAACTCTGCACACGTCCGTCTGCGTGCGAAGTCGGCGTGTGACCTGAAAGACTTACTGCCAAGAATGTGCAGGAACTCTTGGTTGACTGGATCAATGACTGTTTGGTTCACCAGTGTTGCCCCCATAAGTCGGATCACCAAGACCAAATCGTGAATACACGTGCGGAAGTCTAGTCTTCAGCGTGCTTTCTCAACTCCTGGCGCGCGGAGACGTTTCTCTTTTTGAGAGAGTGGTTTCTCGCGTTGCATGTGGCTGTCACGGTCGGCGTGGTGCGGCGCTTGGGGAGTCGCTTGCGCGGCTTCCCTTCTGCTGGACACGTCGATGTGGCGGGCGTGGCGTGAACTTGGAGCGATTGGGTTCACCCGAGCTAACGACGTGGTTCGTTCGTGTTCGTGGGAATGATGATGCGATTTCGCGCGACATCAAACTGCTTCCAGCGAACACGCCGACACGACCGCGGCGTGAGCTTTGGGCTTTGGGCGGCGATGTTGTCGCGGGGAGCGCCGCAGTGAGCGGGGTGGCTTTGCGGGTGGCTCGTAGAGTTTGCCAACTCTCTGAGCTCCCTCGGAACCTTGCCGCACACTTGAGAAGCCCGTGACTGGGTCGCCGCGTGGGCTTGGGGCTCACGCTGTCAAGTAATATGCGTGGGGTGGGGGAAGGATGCGGGGAAAGTGGGGATGACTGTGTTTTTGCGCGCGCGGGTGGTGGATGGGGTGAAGATTTTTCAACGCGAAGCGCTCGAAGGGCACGAAGAGGGTTTGGAGTTGAGGGAGATTGGCGGGGGTGTTGGGCGCGGGTGGAATGAAGAGACCCGCTCCCTGACGCTCGGGGTTCTAGAAAGGGGGGCACTGCCTTTTGGTGGCGTGCTTACTACCATTGTGCCCTATGGCCTGGATCACGAAGAACTCAGCGGCGATGAAGATTGAGCGGCGGGATGAGCCTTATCTCACGAGTGGGATGAAGGACAAGTTGTCGCGCGAGATATTGCCTCGGTATGAGACTGGGCTGGGCGGGCTTATGCCCACTTTGCACATGGTGCAGCATGAGTACGGGTGGATTCCGCATCAGGCGATGATGGAGGTGGCGGCGTTTCTCAAGATCAAGCCGGCGGATGTGATTGATACGGTCACGTTCTATGAGGAGTATTGGACGAAGCCGCGCGGCAAGTACTTGATTCAGATTTGCCGGAGCATTGCGTGTGAGTTTTGCGGGCATGAAGAGCTCACGAACGCGGTGCGGGAGAAGTTGGGGATTGAGCCTGGGGAGACGACGGATGATGGGATGTTTACGTTGATTGAGTTGGAGTGCTTGGGGAGCTGCGGGACTGCGCCGGTGGCGTTGTTCAACGAGACGCTGCATGAGAACTTGACGCCGGGCGGGATTTTGCAGGCGATTGATGATGTGAGGGCGGGGCGTGCGGGTTCTGTGCATCATTGAGCGATGAAGAGTGCGCAGTCGTCGAAGCCCTCCCTAACGGTCGGGCTACATGTACGTCGGGCGGGGAGGGTGTCGGCGGGGCATCACTAGGGAAGGGACGGGGGCACGCAGGCACGGAGTGAAGGCATAATTGAGTTTTTTGAACACCTGACTGGGTTGCTGGTTGGGTGTTTGTGTATTTGGGGAATTGGAGTCGTTGGTAACTCGCCCACCCCAACCCCTCCCGGAGGGAGGGGCTTTGTGAAGGTGGTCTGAATTTGTTTTGGATCACGGAAATGTGTGTCTAGTTCTGGGGAGTTCTCCGCTATTCACTGTGAGGAGTTGCGTGCGCGAGGGTGCGCACGGGGTTTTCTTAGTGCATTTTGCAACATTTCAGATTGTCGCTGAGGGCGGCGGTTCTTGAAAATGTTCCACTAGACATTCGTTTTCGTCCACTTTCTCAGAAGGAGTATGGTCATGACGCTTGCTTTCCGTTCTCGTCGTTTGGGTTCCGTGGTGTTTGGTGCGGCGGTTGCATTGATGCTGGCGGCGGGTTCGCCGACGGCGTTCGCAGGGCCGCAGACCACTGAGTTTGGCTATCAGGGCGAGCTCAAGAGCGGCGGCGTCAATGTCACGGGGAACTATGACCTGCGTTTCCGCCTGTATGACGCTTCGGCGGCGGGCGTGCAGATTGGTGGACAGATCATTCGACTGAATCAGGCTGTCACGGACGGCAAGTTTGACGTGCGTTTGGACTTCCCGGGCGCGTTCGCGGGCCAGGAACGCTGGCTTGAAATCGATGTGCGCACGGCGGGCGGTGGCGCGTACACGACGCTGGCTCCGCGTCAGAAGATTACCGCCGCGCCTTATGCGGCGTATGCGTTGAACGGCGTTGCTGGGCCTCAGGGTCCTGCGGGTCCGCAGGGTGCGGTGGGTGCGACTGGCGCGACTGGTGCAACGGGTGCGACCGGGCCGATCGGTCCTGTTGGTCCGCAAGGTGCAACGGGCGCGACGGGTGCGGTTGGTCCTGCTGGTCCACAGGGTGCGATTGGTGCGTCGCCTTGGCTGCTGAACGGTGCGAATACGTATTACAACGCTGGCAACGTTGGTATCGGGACGAACGTGCCCGCGAACCTGCTGCACATCACTGGCACGGCAGCGAATCCGTTCCGCAGTGAATCAAGCAATTCACCTTCGGGCATTTTCGCTTCGTCGCGTGCGATTCAGGCGATTCACACGGGTACTGCCAGCAATTTGGCGAGCGTCATTGGTGTGTATAGCTCGCTGAGCGGTGCGACTGGCTCCGCGTATGCTCTGTACGGCACGACGGCGAGCGATGTGGGCCGCGCTGGTTACTTCAATGCGACAAGCGCGACGGGCAGTACGTATGGCCTGTATTCAGAAAACAACAGCCCGGACGGGTACGGCTTGTTTGCGCTGCATGATGCGGAATCGGGCACGGGGCCGGCGATTTATGGCCGCAGCGACTCGAACGCGGCGAACGCATTTGCGATTCATGGTGTGCTCAACGACACGGCAGCGGGCAGCAACTCGGCGGGTATCCGCGGTGAAAACCTCAGCACATCGAGTTTGGGCATCGGTGTTTGGGGTTCACATGCTGGCACTGGCTGGGGTGTCTACGGCACGGCAGCGACTGGCGGCGTTGGCGTTCGTGCTGACGCTGGCGGCGAAGGCTATGGCGTGTATGGTTCGACCGATGATGGTCAGGGCGTTGGTGGCTTTGCAAGCCCAACGAATTCAACGGAAGTCTGCTACGGCGGTTACTTCATCGGCGGAAACAGTGATAACAGCCGCGGCGTGTATGGCAGCGTGTCTGGCGCGGGCATCGGCGTGTATGGCTTCAGCACGGGCGGCTACGGCGGGTACTTTGATACCGGCGTTGCTGGCGGACCGGCGTTGTACGTTGTCGGCACGGCGAGTGTGGGCGTGATCACGATTCGTGGTGGTGCTGACCTTGCTGAGAAGTTTGAATTCCAGAGCGATCATGCTGAGGTCAAGCCCGGCATGGTGGTCATGATCGACGACGAGCACGATGGCGGCATGGAACTTGCCACGGGCGCGTACAACAAGAAGGTTGCTGGCGTTGTGAGCGGCGCGAATGAACTCGCGGCGGGCATGGTGCTGGGTGACTTTGAAGGAGCGAAGAACCAGCATGCGGTTGCGCTGACGGGCCGCGTCTGGACGTATGTGGATGCGAGCGACAAGGCTGTCGAAGCAGGTGATCTGCTCACGACGAGCGACACGCCTGGCTACGCGATGCCTGTGATTGATGATGCAAAGGCGCACGGCGCGACGATCGGCAAGGCGATGACCAAGCTCGCGAAGGGCGAGAAGGGCATGGTTCTTGTGCTCGTGAACCTGCAGTAAGTGGTGTGTCCCTGTGTCACTGAATTGAAATCAATCACAAGGAGTACACCTATGAAATTGCAGAAAGACCTTACGAGACGAGCCGGGATGCTTCTCGGGGTCGTTGGAATGGCAGTTGGGCTTGCGGCGAATGTCGCGAACGCCCAGCAGCAGCAGCAGGGTCGGCCCATGCCGGCGATTGTTGATGAAGCGCAGCCTCAGGCGAGGTTCCTCGGAGAGTTGTTTGCTCCGGCGCCGAATCTGGTTCCGATGGTGCCGAATGAAGTTGGTTGTGTCACGGTGCGGACGATCACACTTGCACCGAGCAAACTTGCGACGGCGTCGATTGGTGATCGGATCGACATCACGCCCGAACCAAATCTCACGGAAACGTGGATTGTGTCGGACGTTCGCAGAACGCTAGATGGCGTCGTGGTACGCATGACGCAGGAAGGCAATCAGACGGCGTTGGCAACGTTCGTGACTGTGGAGGATGCGACTGCGATGACGATGCAGGTCGCGTCGCAGAAGCGGCGGTATCGCCTGCACTTTGCGGGCAACAACCAGTATCACGTGTGGAAAATGGAAGCGTGGCAGATGCCGCGCGAAGAGGATGCTGATCCGGATGTGGTTTTGCCTGATCCGGAACGCCAGCCTGGCGATGATGACTGGGTACCGGAAGGATTTGGCGAGCGCAATGGCGGCGGTTGCAACAATGCCAATCCGGTGATCGATGTGTGGCTGTTGTACACGGTCACTGCGCGCGATTCGCTGGGCGGCACGAGCGCGACGCGGGCTGAATGTGCGCTTGCGGTTGAGCATGCGAACACGGCGTATATCCAGTCGTCGATGACGACACGGATGCGGCTGGTTGCTGCGACGGAAACCACGTACACGGAAGCCGGAACTCAGGATACAGATCTTGATCGGTTGACGGGCACCAGCGACGGGTTCATTGACGGCATTCACGCGACGCGTGATACGTACAACGCCGACCTTGTCCACATGGTGACCGACAACGGGTCGGGCCTGGGCTGGTGCGGCGGAACGAGTCCGGGATACAACATTGGATTCTCGGTGTCGCGCTGGTCGCGTGTTGCGGCAACGTTCACGCTTGCACACGAGACTGGTCACAACCTTGGCGCGGAGCATGATCGTGCGAACGCCGGCGCTTGCATCAGCACCAGCTATTCGTACGG
The DNA here is from genome assembly GCA_046350435.1 of Phycisphaerales bacterium. Taxonomy (GTDB): domain Bacteria; phylum Planctomycetota; class Phycisphaerae; order Phycisphaerales; family UBA1924; genus BJHL01. The sequence goes on along the minus strand of JAXMAK010000002.1, from coordinate 617,997 downwards.
GCACTTGTTCTTCGGTACGGACGGCAACGGGTATTGCACGGTGCTTGCGTATCCGACAGCGACGTACGACCGTGTGTTGCACTTCTCGAATCCCAATGTCACATTCCAGGGCACTGCAACCGGCATCGCGATCGGGCAGACGGGCGAGGCGTATAACGCACAGGTGATTCGCAACACGGACAACACGGTTGAGGATCATGAACTGACGCGCTATGACATCTACGTTGATTTTGGTTTCTCCGGCATTCCGGCTGAAATCGGCACTGCGACGTTCCCGTACAACACATTGCCTGAGGGCATCACAAACATTGATACGCCCAACACGGGTTCGGGCGAAAGTCCGACGATGTATATCGATACCGGCGCGACCAACTACACAGGCACCATCAGCAAGGTCATGACCATCGTGCCTTGCGGTGGCAGCGTGAGGATTGGGCCGCTGTAAGTTGACTTCTTGCACCCGTGCGGAGACGTGCGGGTGCGTTTTCTGTGTTGCTTTGTGTGTGCATCGGAGGTTTCATCATGGGCTCATTCATGCGATCGGTTTCGATGACAGTGATGACAGCGGCGGCGATACTGCAGGCTTGCAGTGGCGTGGCGATTGCGCAGCAGGTGGAGCGAGTGGTCGGTGTTGCTCAAGAGCATGCACAGCCTGAAGCGCGGACGCATGTGATTTTTGCTCCAGCGGCTGCGCCGGAAGGTGCGAACGGGCTTAGGCACAATCGTGGCCTGTATCCAGTCGCGGTGCAGTTCGCCGCGCTGGATCGGGCGCGAGAGGGCGACACGCTGGTGATGGCGGTGGGCGCGAATGCGAATCTTGAGTTGATTGTGACGAAGGTGGAGCGGCGCGGCGAGCAGCAGTACTCGGTGTTTGGGTATGTGCGCGGAGCGATTGAGTCGTACTTTATTTTCGTACGGGATGAGGATGCGCTGGCTGGTGACTTGCGAATGCCCATCGCGGCATTGCATTACAAGATGAAGTATGCGGGGGTGAATGCGAACGGGCAGGTTGTTCACTTTGTGAATGATGTCGATGATTCTCAGTATGGCAATTGCGGCGGCGCGACGCCCCTGCCGGCGGATGCGCCGGGGCGTGGGTTTGATCCGGTGCCGGAGGCTTGGGAAGTTGGTGAGAATCCGGTGCCGCCCGAGGCGGTTGAAGGTGGGTTCGGTGAGCGAGGAAGTTGCTCCAACGTGCAGCCTGTGTGGGACGTGATGGTGGTGTACACGAATCTGGCGCGTGCGGCGATTGGCAGCACGACGGCGATGCAGGCGGAGATTCAGCTCGGTGTTGATACTGCGAATTTGACGTTTAACAACAGTAATGTGAATGCGCGGTATCGATTGGTGTACCGACAGGAAGTAAGTTACAACGAGTCAGGGACGATGGGGCAGCATCGAGATCGGCTGCGCGATCCGGGTGACGGGTTCTTTGACTCGGTGAATGTGACTCGTGATTCGGTGAACGCGGATATGTGCTCAATCTGGGTGGATGACACGGATGGCGATACATGCGGGATCGCGTATTGTGAGACGACGGCGGATGCGGCGTATGTGTGCGTGAACTGGGACTGCGCGGTGAGTAACTTCACGTATCCCCACGAGCATGGACACGGGCAGGGGTGTGCGCATAACCCGGAAGACGCGGGGAGCTGCCCGTTGTATTCGTACAGCTACGGACATCGCTGGACGCAGGGAGCGAATTCGTATCGCACGGTGATGGCGTATAACACGACGAACGGACCTTATGTTCGCGTCGGGAACTGGTCGAATCCGGATGTGACGTTCAATGGCGTTGCAACGGGTACGGCGACGCGTGACAATGCGCGGACGCTGGACAACACGGCACGAACAGTTGAGGCATTTGAATTCAGCCAGTTTGATGTGTGGGTGGATGAAGATCCGTTGACGCCTGCGATTCAGATCGGGTCGTACGCGTTTCCGTTTGACACGATTTCTGAGGGGGTGGGGCTGATTGATGTGCCCAGCGCGGGCGCCAGTGAATTGCCCACGCTGCATGTGGTGACGGGGACGTACACGACGTATAACGGCACGATCACGAAGCAGATGCAGATCATTCCGTGTGGCGGAGCGGTGACGATCGGGCCTCCGTAAGTACTTATTACTGTGACAACCCACTTCCCAGAGGCCCGCGGAGCATGTGCTTCGCGGGTTTCTAATTTGGGAAGTGGTGAGCGGGGAGCGGCGAACGGGTGAGAGCGAGGGCTATGTGCTTCTCTTTTTTCAGCACAGAGACACAGAGAGCAGGAGGGGGATGAGGAATCGAAAGTGTTGTGTTGATGGAGAAGAGATTGACGTGGAAGAAGGCATAAGGCAAGACGGCATCAAGGCATCGAGTGAAGGTGATTGTTTATGCGCACTCGAACGCGAGGGCGGCGAAGCGGTCTTTTTCCATGGCGAAGTCGATTGGAGTTGGTGGGAGTGGGAGGTACTTGGGGCGGCGGCGGAAGGTCGAGAGGCCTTTTTCGACTTCGTGTTCGAGGCGGCCAGGGCGGCAGAGTTCTTGTGTGTTGGTCGAGGCGAAAATGACGCCCCGCCCCCCGGGGCGGAGGAGTTGGGACGCTTTGCCGACAAGGGTGGCGTAGTGCGCGAGGGAGCTCCAGGCTTTGGTGCCGCGTTTTTTGTTCGCGGCGGCGAAGCTGGGGGGATCGAGGACGATGAAGTCGTAGGTGAGGTTCTTTCGTTGGGCGTAGTCGAAGAACTCAAAGGTGTCCATGCGTGCGAAGCGGTGTTGGGCGGGATCGATGTTGTTGAGAGCGAAGTTGCGTTTGCCCCAGTCGAGGTAGCGGGGGGAGATGTCGACGCTGGTGGTGAGTGCGCCGGCGATAGCCGCGGCGATGGAGAAGGCGCAGGTGTAGGCGAAGGTGTTGAGGATGGAGAGTTGGGGTGGTTCGGCACCGACCGGCTGGCGCCAGTCGGTGGCACGTTTGCGAATCCAGTCGGCGAGGAACTTGCGGTTGTTGCGTTGGTCGAGGAAGAGGCCTGTGGAGAGGCCGTCGTAGAGGCGGACTTCGAGGTTGTAGTTGTGTTCGCGGATGGTGAGGGACTCGGGGAGTTCTTCGCCTGCGAGTGGAGTTTTGTCGGTGACGATTTCGGGGAGTTGGCCACCCAGTTTGGAGCGGTCGCGGGCGAAGGGTTTGTGGTAGATGGCGCGGGTTTGGAGTGGGGAGTTGGCGAGGACTTCGAGGGCGGCTTGGGCTTCGAGTTGGCGGTTGAAGCGCGCGGGGGTTGTGCCTTCGTAGGTGATGAGGGTTGCGCCTTGGGCGTAGATGTCGAGAAATGTGCCTGGGATGCCTTCGGTGGGGCCTGAGAAGGCGCGGAAGGCGGGGGATGGTGTGAAGAGGGGCTTGCGCTTGGCGAGGGACTTTTGCAGCAAGGGGGCGAGGATTGAGGGGGAGGGGGACATGGGTGTGTTGCAGCGTACTCAGTCGGCGGGCGGGGAGGATCGGCGTGGTGCGACGTGTACTTCACACACGTTTGCGAGTCATTGGGCTTGGCGCGATTTCCTGTGCCCCGCCGGGGCACAGTGGCTGAACATCGCTTTCCACGGGCGAGCTTCGCTCGCCCGTGGCTACATTCCGGCGACCCTCCGGGTCGAAAACGAAGCAATCGTTGGTGTTGCGTGCGATGCTGTTCATGAACTGTTGTTCATGCAGGGTTCGTACAATGAAAAGATTGGAAGAGCATGCTGCATTCATGTTGGCAGATGTTGTTATTTGGATTGGGTGAAGGAGTTGGATTTCATGGCGCAGAATGACACGCAGGGAAGTGCGAAGAAGTGGTCCACGGGGAAGAAGATTGTCGTGGGTGGGGGCGTGGGGGTTGTGGTTGTGCTGGGGCTTGGGATTTTGCTTGCGCCGACGATTGCGGGGGCGGTTGCGCCTGGATTGATTTCTTCGAATGCGGCGAAGTTTGTGAAGGGGAAGGTGTCGGCGAAGTCGGCGTCGTTTTCGTGGGGCGGGCCTCAGCGCGTGGAGGGGATTTCTTGGGTGGACGAGAAGGGTCAGCCGGTTTTGGCGACGACGGTGAGCACTAGTGCGGGGTTGATTGGATTGATTTCGGGCGGGCTTGATCTTGGGGAGGTGGAGATCAGGGATACGACGGCGCAGATTGTTCGGGCGAAGGATGGGACGCTGAATGTGCAGTCGTTGATGGTGGAGCAGAAGGGAGCGGGGAATGCTGCGAGTGGGTCGGGGGCGGGGAAGGATTCCGGGAAGCCGATTCAGTTGCCGAACGGGTTGAAGGTGCGGCTGTCGATCGAGAACTTGGATGCGACGTTTGTGGATGAGAGTGCGCAAACGAATGGTGCGGCGCCATTGACGGTGAAGTTGTCGGGTGTGGAGGGGAACGCGACGGTTGATCCGAAGACGAATCTGGTTGCGAAGTTGGTGGCGAATGCGAATTCGAGTGCAGGTGGGACGGGTTCGGGGGCATCGGGGGCGGGGGGGAAGATCAATGTTGATATTGATGCGGCGAACTGGGCGGATGGTTCGGGTGTTGTGACGTTGGATAAGGCGACTGTGAAGGCAAAGGTTGATGTTGCAAACTTGCCCATGTCTCTGGTGGATGCGATTGCTGGGCCAGTGGTGAAGGATGAGAATGGGGTGGGCGTGCCACTAGCGAAGTCGTTGGGGAACGCCGTGCAACTGAACATCGACGCGAATGGGACGATGAAGGATGCGACGGCGGTGTTGAAGTTTGTGACGGATCGGGCGAACGCGAATGGGGAGTTGCGGATTGCGGATGGGGTGCTCACGACTTCGAAGCCCTTGACGATTTCGCTACAGGGTGCGGCGGTGCCTGATCTTGTGCCGGCGATGCGAGCCGCGCTCAAGAGTGATGCGCAGACGCGGGTGGAGGCGATGCCGGATGCGACGGTGACGGTGGATAATTTGCGGATTGTGTTGCCGCAGGGTGGGAAGGCACTTGATCTTCGCGGGGCGTCGGCGAATGTGGCGGTGGCGACGACTGAGGTGCGTGGGACCGTGGTTGCGAGCGGGCAGACGCAGGCGATGAAGATTTCGCCGCTGAATGCGACGTTCAGCGCGAGTGATTTTGCGCAGGGTGCGACGATTTCGGCGAAGACGACGGCGACTTTGAACAATCAGCCGGCGGGTGATCTTGATGTGCAGGCTTCGCTGACGGGGTTGCTTGATGCGGCGGGCGCGCCGGTGAAGGGGTTGCCTTCGGGCGTGAATGCGTCGGTGAAGGTGAAGCAGATTGCGACGGCGGTGGCGCAGCCTTTTGTGCAGGGGATGAATCTTGATTTGCAGCGGGATATTGGGCCGACGCTGGATGTAGATTTGAAGGCGGTGAGTGCTGCCGCGCAGGGGATGGCGACGGCTCCGATCAATATTGATTTCACGGTGAATGCGGCGGCAATGAGAGGGAATGGTGCGCTCACGCTGCGCGAGGACGCGTTGCTGGCGCGCGACAAGGGTGTGACGTTTGAAGTTGATGCGGCAGGGCGGTTGGCGGAGGCGATTACGCGCGATGGGGTTGGTGGTGGGTGGCGCGTGAGCGGAACTGGTGGCTCGCCGGGGAAGGCATCCGTCAAGATTGGGTGGTTGAACTTGCCTCTTACGGCTGAGAAGTCGCCTCGATTGGAGGCGGCGGATGGGCAGTTGGTCGTGGCGGTGGAGGGGTTGACGCTGACGAAGATGGAGGTGGATTCGGCAGGGAAGATCGGGACGAAGGTGCTCGGCGCGGTTGATGTGCCGCAATTTGGCGGTGGGTTTGCGCTGAAGAAGGGTGGGGCGCTGGATGTTGGGATGCAGGGGAAGTTGAGATATGCGGGGCAGGATTCGGGGATTGGGGCGAACTTTTCTGTGCCGGGCGTGGTGATTGCGAATTCGGAGAAGAACGCTACGAAGAGTTGGATGGTGGCGGAGCCGATCACGTTGCGGCCTGAGGGCGGGGTTGAGATTGTGAACTTGCCGGTGGGGATGTTTGTTGCGAGCGATGGGTCGGATGGGACCAATGCGGCAAATAGTGGTGGAGCGGCGGGAACTGCGACAGAAAAGAAGTTGGATATTGCGGCGTTGTTGCGGGATGTGATTGGGCCTGGGGTGACGATTCGCGCGAATACGAAGAAGGGCGCGAGTGGCGATCTTGCGCTGGAGGCGTTGGCGGATTCTGGGGCGATGAAGTTCAACACGAAGGCGAACCTCTCGGAGGCGAGCATTGCTATGAGTGAGTTGGAGTTACGGTGTACGCTGACGCCTCAAAGTGCGGACGCGGTGTTTGCGCGGCTTGCGCCGGAGAACAAGGACATGCCGAAGTTGGCGTCGCCTGCGACGGCTGTGGTGACGGTGTCGCCTTTGACAATTCCGCTTGATAAGGATCGCAAGCCAAAGTTAGCGGAGGCGGGGACGGTGAAGGCGCGCGTGGCGCTGCCTGGGCGCGTGATGGTGCGGGATATCAGAACGGGTGAGACGCAGCGGGCGAGTGCGGGGATTGAGGAATTTGTTTTGGATGTAGAGGCGCCGGTGGCGAGCTTGATTTCCACGGAGCAAGGCGGTACGGCGGGTTCTGCGAAGGCGACGTTCAAGGGGAATGTGATTAGGCAGCAGAATGAGAATCTTGCGGCGCTCAGTGGTGATGGCACGTTCCAACTTGCTGGCGGGAAGCCTCAGCAGATGAAAGTGACAGCGAATCTCGCGCAGATCAATACGGGGAGCATTGACACGCTGCTTGGGAAAGATGGGTTGGTACGTGGGGCGCTGGGTGACTCGGCGAGCGTGAAGGTGATCGCGGATGTTGATTCGGTGAAGAACGACACGAGCGCGGAGATTGCGATTACTGCGCCGAATGTCACGACGACGGGGCCGCTGAAGGTGCGGTCGTTGGTGGATCGGATTGAGTTGGTGCAGCCGGCGCGGTTTACTGTTCAGGCGCAGCCTTCGTTTGTCGAGGCGTTGTTCAAGCCTTCGACTTCGATTCCGACTTCGGGGAAGGAAGTGAAGGAGGCGGTGCAGGCGGCGTTGGCGTTGAAGCAGCCGACGACGATTGATATTTCGTTGAACAAGTTGGTGTTGCCGAAGGCGCCTGCGGCGGGTGCGAAAGCGCCGGCGCCGGATGTGAATGTGCTGCTTGATATTCCGTCGCTTGCGCTGCGGACGAGTGACAACAAGGGGCTCAATGTCAATAAGACGAAGTTGACGTTGGAGACGGCGGCGAGTTCGGGGGCGGGGTCAACTGACAAGCCCTTGAACTTTGCGTTGACGATGGATCAGGTGGTTGTCGAGGGTGCGGAGCAAAGTTCGAGCGGCGGCGGGGTGTCGCTGACGGGGAATGTGACGAACATGGTTGGAGCGGATGGTGGGTTTTCGATGGATGGGGCGATCTTGAATGCGCGTGGGACGATGCCGAGTGTGCCGACGGCGCTTGTTGATGTGTTGGCGAAGAAGGACGGGCTGTTGGTTGAGGCGTTGGGGCCTGTGATTGAGCTCAATCTGGTTGCGGAGCGGTATCCGTTGATGGGCAAGCCGATCGCCGGGATTGCGCCGGGGTTGCTGGATCTTCAGGCGAAGTCGGCGCGGGCGAATGCGAGTGTGAAGGGGAATATCAGTGATGCGGTGCTGGTGTGTGATCAGCCGGTGACGGCGAACTTGTTGGAGATTTCTGCGGCGCTGGCGGGGCGGGTGGTGAAGGGATTGCCGCTGCTGGGTACGTTTGAGAAACTGCGCGAGGATCGGCCTGCGAGCATCACGGCGACGGGGTTGCGTGTGCCGCTGAGCAATGATCTTTCGAAGTTGGGCGGAGTGGTAGTGATTGATCCGGGGCAGTTGCGATTTGGGGCGGGGTCGGAGTTCACGAAGCTGCTGAATCTTGCGAAGGTCAAGACGTCGGGATCGGTGGGGACGCGGCTTGAGCCGCTCACGATCACGGTGACGAATGGTGTGGCGTCGTATCCGAAGTGGCGCGTGCCGCTGGGTGAATTTACGATGGAGACGGAGGGGACCGTGGACCTCGTGAACCGGCGCGTGGATGTGGTGACGTGGATTCCACTGGGTGCGCTCGCGGATGAGGCGGCGGGGATTTTCAACACGGGTGCGGGCGGGAAACTCAATCAGATTTTGGGCGATGCGGTGCCTGTGCTGGACGCGGCGAGCATGCTGCCTTTCCGCACGAAGGGATCGATGGATGATCCGGAAACGGGTGCGGATCTGGAGTTGTTTGGCAAGACGTTTGTGAAGAATCTGCGGCCTGACAAGTTGATTGAGAAGGGCTTGGGGGATTTGTTTAAGAAGAAGGACAAGTAGGTCATGAAGGCACGGAGGCACTTGGGCGCGAAGGGACGAAGTGGCGGGGGAGCTTTTTGTGGTGCGCTGGCGCGTGACGAGAGTTGTTGGAGTCAGCTAGCCGCTCTTTTCCCATTGGGCTACACGCTCTTGTGATCGCCGCACTCGGGGCAGAGGTGAGCGTTGATGCCTTGCAAGTTGTAGCCGCAGTTGTTGCAGGCGTGGTCAACATACTTCTCAGTCGTGTTCATGCGACTGATAGCAACGATGCCGACTGTCACAACGAATGCAACGCTCAAGAGCATTTCGTACAGCGGGTTGGATGCGTTGTTGAGGAACGATTGCCAAGATGCTGGGAGTTTGCCGGAGTAGGTTGTGCCGTCGAAGCCTGGGGCGTAGCTGGCGGCGAGCAGGTATGCGACGCACCATGCAGCGTGTGGAATGATGAAAAACCAGGTCAGTTCAAGGGCAGTCAGTGCGGATGGGAGCACTCGGTGTTGTTTCTTTGATGCCCATATAGCTACCGGGATGACAACGAGCGTGGGAATGACGAGAAAAATGAATGTGAAGTACAGCCAGACAATGAAGTAGTTTGTCCATGTAGGAAACGGCTCCATTCCTGGAGTTGCAGTCGCGGCGAACCAACTGCAGAACCACAGAGCGGGCGCGATCATGGCGAAGCACAGACGAAGTGCTTTGGGCCAGCGATCGTGTGGAGCAGTGGTGCTTGCCATGTGAGATGGTTGGCGGCTCATCGCGCGAGTACGGGTCGATTTCGTGCTACCGACTGTCGCTTTCGGAGGATAATGCCGTACATACTTCACGTTTGGTTGGAATTATTCGAGAATAAGTAGGTGAGGCACGTGGGCACGAAGTGGGGCGGTTTCGTATGAACTTGTGTTATGGCCGGAGCATTCTGTAGATGGTGAATGCTGGGAATGTGAAGATCAGGAGACAGATTCCGAGTACGGCAAGTAGAATTTGCCACCAGGATAAATCTTCCGACGAGGGTGGGAATGTGTCTGTCGTGCGTTGCCACGGCTTCCACTTGAGTACTACCACAAGTGCAAGCAGTGCGAATCCTGCGACCATGAGCCACACTTCGAGCGGTTCCATGCCGCCGGACGCACGCCTGCGGGGCAACCAGCCGTTGTATCTGACCAGCACAATCGTTGTGATTCCAGCAACGCCCAAGAGCACTTTGAGAATCCAGCCGAGGGATGGACGAGAGCGGCGTGGCTTCCACGTGTTGTGTGCATCGGATGGATTTTGATTGTGCCACATGCAACGTTTGTTTGATCGCGTTTTGTAAAAATCACCACCGACAAGCAGAGCCTTGTCGGTGGCACGAAAAACTGCAGCGTGCAGTCGACGCTTGTTTTGAACTCGCCCACCCCAACCCCTCCCGGGGGGAGGGGCTTTGTGAGTTAGCCTGCTGACCCTTGCATCATGATTTCTTCGTAGGGTTGGACGACGACGAAGCCGTCGCCTTGGAATTGCATTTGGAAGCTTTCGCCGCTGCCTCGGCCTAGGAAGGTTTTGAGGCTGATGTCGGTTTTGAATTCGGGTTGAAGGTTGCCGGACCACGCGACTGTCGCTTGGGGATCGGTGAAGACGGGGCGGTTTGGGAGCACTCGGAGGACGAGGGGTTTGCCGTGGGTGCCGAAGGCGACTTTGCCGGTGCCGGCGACGCGGACGTTGAAGAGGCCGCCGCTGGCGATTGCGCTCATTTTTCGCATCATGGTGATGTCTTTGGTGAGCGTGGGCTCGAGGGCGATGAGGTCGTTGCCGTTGACGAAGATGGCTTCGTTGGTGAGAGAGAGCACCGTGATGCGCTTGCCGCCATCGGCGACGTAGAGCTTGCCCTGGCCTTCGGCTTTGGAGAGCGTCGCGCCTTCGCCCGTGACGGCTTTCTTCAAGAGGTTACCCAAGCCTTGCTCCATGAGGCCTTCGCGCGTGAACTTGATCTGGCCTGTGTAGGCGATCATCGCGCCGTGCTTCATCCAGATCATGTTGGTGTTGCTGCCCGCGGCTTGACCCAGATTGACTTCGAGGACGCGGTCGGACTCAAGTTCGAAGAGGCCGTGGTTTTGGGTTTTCTCGGCGTTGTCGTTGACGAACTGGGTGAGGGAGGAGTGGGACATTACATTCCTTTCGTGATATATGCGATTGCGGATGTTATTCCGCGTGGAAGTTGCTTTATATCATGCTGAAACCACACTCACGCTACCATTCGATGAAAGCGGGGTGCTGCGATGGGCACGAACAGTAACTATGGGTTTACGCCGACTGGTTCGAACACGCCGCCCGGTGGGTCGATGGCGGAGCAAGCCGCATGATGCGGTGACTTGAGCACGATCATCTGCCGGTGGGTACACGATCAGCACGCCGAGGGCGTGATCGCCCCAGACGGTACATTTGTTACGACTTCTCGTGAAAGCTTTGAAACTCAGCCCAAAGTAAGCGTTCTTCGCAAACGAATGTTTCACACGCCCGATCAGGCGATGGGAGGCGCATTCGCATGCAAATAGAGAGTGTTTCGCAGCAACTGACATCCGAGCAAGTGCAACCTGAAGTCAAGCAGACCAAGGAGCCACTCAAAATTACAGCGCTCGGATACGTTCCGTTCGTGCTTGTTGGTGTGATAACAGTGCTGGTTCAGGCCTTCAAGCCCACCAACACACTGGGTCCAGGGATAGGAGTCGCTGCATCGTTTCTCGGCCTGGTGATTTGGTATGTCATTCTCACGCTGATTGCGCGGGGGGCGTTTCATATTTTTCGTCGCTCGCAGAAGGCGGGCAATATCGCGTTTGCTTCTCTTCCAACGCTCGCTTTGGTGAGCGGGTTAGTTGTGGGAGTGACGCAAGGGGGTTGGCGCAAGAACGTGGACACACAGTTGCAGGCCATGGATGTGCAATCCAAGCAAGTAGCAGCCAGTGGTGACTTAGGCGCGCAAGCAGATTATTCCAAGCAAGTTGCCGAGAAGACCAGAGCGTTGGCCGAGCAAGGCAGTGGCAATGAACGAGCTTCGCTGCTTGCGCTCAGCAAAGTAGCGGAATACTCGGCAAGCCTGTTGGAGGCGTACAGCAAGGCGGCTGCGCCGGTGTTGGATCCTGTGTTTCTGAGCGGCGCGGCGATCAAAACGACTGAAGACTGTGATCGTCGGATCGCAGCGCTGGACGCTGCTCGTCGGGCAAATGCAGTGCTGAGAGACAAACAGTCCAAGATGTTCGAGACCGTTGCGGACATCGCCGCTGGCGAAGGGCTCAATCGAGAGCAGGTCCTTCATGATGTACGGCTTGCGTTTCCTCCACACCGGCACGCTGCACTTCTTCGCGTTCGTGACACTGATGATGAGCTTTATGTGGCGTTGCAGGGTCAATTTCAGCTTCTTCGCGAATCTATGGGTCGCTGGCACTATGACACTCTTCAAGGGCAGATGTTGTTTGAAGATGATGAAGTGATGCAGCGATACAACGAATACGCCAACCGTATTGTGTCTGTTGCCAAAGAACAGGAATCGTTGACACAGATCGCCGCCGGGCTTGACACTCGTCCGGATTGGACTTCGAAGGAGAATGCGGACGCGGCTCAAGTTCGGTCGGCGGCCAATGACCCGGCGATTCACAACGCCAGCGATATGAAAACACCGGAGGGTCGTGACGCGGTCGCGTTGCAAGCTCTCACTACCGCATCTCGTCGGCTGGACGAGTTGGCTGAGCGGGCCAACGGGTTTGACTCGCGTCTTCGCGGCTATCAGTACTATGGGTCATTTGCTCGTCGTGAGCAGTTCAAGGCGTTTGACTCGGTCTTGAAGCAATACGTTGAAGCGAGGATTGCATACCGCGCGGAACTTGCTGCGATGCCTGAAAAACTGCGGGCGGAGTTGCTGAAAGTTGGTTTTTCAGCAGCCGAAGCGACAACACGCACCGAAGAGCTCTACGGCGCTGCACAGACGAAGGCGGTAGTTGACTACTACGACCGTGACATTCAATTGTCGAAAGCCATTCAGGCCGAAGCGAATTACCTTGAAACTACGTTTGGTGCGTGGAAGTTCAGCCGGTCGAATGGTGGAATTCGGTTTACCGACGCAGCGAAGCAGAAGCACTACGACAGATTGAGTGAGACAAACTCGAACGCAACGAAGAACCTGGAATTGGCCAGGTTGGTTGTCGCTGGGATGATCGAGGCGAAGGACAAGGCGGCCAACACAACACAGATGGCAGAAATCCCTGACCCGAAGTTCTGATTCGACATGGAAAGGAGTAGGACATGGAGTTGTATTCGAGCCCTAAAGAGAGAGAACAGATCGCGATTGAGAATGGCGGCGTGGTAAAGCCAAAGACAAGTTGGATCGCGCTGACGGCGATCGCGGCGTTCGTTGTCCTGGTCATCTACTCAATTTCAGCAGCTTTGGGTCATGTGTAGGGTGCCAGAGTGGATCTGGCTCACACATTGAACAAGAAGTGGCACACGTCGCCGTCTTTCATCACGTATTCCTTGCCTTCGACGCGGAGTTTGCCTGCTTCTTTGATAGCTTTTTCGCTCTTGTATTTTTCGAGGTCGCCGACGGTGTAGATTTCGGCGCGGATGAAGCCTTTTTCGAAGTCGGTGTGGATGACGCCGGCGGCTTGGGGGGCGGTGGCGCCGATGGGGATGGTCCAGGCGCGGACTTCTTTTTCGCCAGCGGTGAAGTAACTTTGCAGATCGAGCAACTTGTATGTTGCGTGGGCGACTGAAACCAGTGCGGGTTCTTTGAGGCCCAGGGCTTCGAGCATTTCCTGGCGTTCGCCGTCGGCCATTTGGGAGAGTTCGGCTTCGATTTTGGCGCAGACGGGGACGCATTCGGCGTGTTCTTCGGCGGCGCGTTTGCGCACTTGCATGGCCATCGGACTCTTGCCTTCAAGGTCGTCTTCGTCGACGTTCATCACGTAAAGGACTTTCTTCACGGTGATGAGGCCCAGTTGCTTCAGTTGCTTTTGCTGCTCTGGTTCGTCGATCTTGACGCTGCGTGCGGGCTTACCGGCTTCGAGGGCGGGCTTGAGGGCTTTCAAGACGGCGTAGCGAGCGATATCTTCGGGCTTGCCGCTCTTGGCGGCGCGTTCGGCTTTGCCGATGCCTGCGTCGACTGTTTGCAGGTCGGCGAGGATCAGTTCCATCTGGATGATTTCCATGTCTCGGAGCGGGTCAACGCTGCCGGAGACGTGGAGGATTTCTTCTCCGCCCGGTGCTTTGGTGAAGCAGCGGACGACTTGGAGGATGGCGTCGACTTCGCGGATGTGGCTGAGGAACTTGTTGCCCAGGCCTTCGCCTTCGCTGGCGCCTTTGACGATGCCGGCGATATCGACGAGGCGGAGTGCGGCGGGGATCACTTTCTGCGGCGGGATGTACTTGGTGATCAAGTCCATGCGCGGGTCGGGGATTGGCACGACGCCGACGTTGGGCTCGATGGTGGCGAAGGGGTAGTTTGCGGCGAGGATGTTGGCTTTAGTGAGCGCGTTGAAGAGGGTGGACTTGCCGACGTTGGGGAGACCGACGATGCCTGCTTCCATGACTTAGTTCCGTGGACATTCTCGCTCCGCGAGGGAGCGGGAGGTGTTTCGAAGAGAGGATGAACAAAGCCCGACTGAGTCAGCCGGGCTTTGACGTGGGATGATAGGTGTGTCTTGTGGCGAAGACGCTTCGGCTTGATTCGATGAGCCTCATGGCCTAGAAGGCCATGCCACGGTTATTTCAAGCCGCACATTTCTTTGGTGAGGATGTAGGGGGTGATGTGTGGGGTGTCGTAGGGGGTGACTTCGATGAGGCGGACTTTGCCCATGGTGGTTTCGTAGGCGTGCAGGCCGTGCATGTAGGTGTCGGGGATTTTTTTGGTGTACATCGCGGAATCCATGAGCACGATGACTTCCTTGCCGTCGACTTTGGCGAGGAGGATGCCTGTGTAGTCAGAGATGAGTTTGGTTTTGCTCCAGCCGACGAGTTGGATTGAGGCGGGGAGCGTTGCTGCGGGGAAGAGTTCTTCCTTGAATTGTGCTTTGGTCCATGCGGCGAAGGTTTCGGGCGTTGTGCAGACGACTTCGGGAACGAAGCCATTGTCGTGCTGCGCGAAGTAGGTTTGCGCGAGGGCGCTGGCGGGCATGACGCGGCTCCAGGGGGAGACGGCGTAGCCAACGAAGAGCAGCAGGATCGCTGCAGCGGCTGCGAACCAGCGGCGGCGCCAGAATGGGAGTGATTGTGAACCGGTTTCGCTGTGAGGCGTGCCGATGCTTTCCGGGACGACAAACAAGGAACGGAGATTGTTGTCGATGGCGCGTGCGGCTTCGACTTCGGCGCGCAGCGCAGGTGATGCCATCATGCTGCGCTCAAACTGTGCGGCTTGCTCGGGCGAGAGCTGGCCATCGAGGTACAGATCGAGGTCGTCGTGCGGATCGCTCGACGAGGCGAACTGAGATTTGGAATGGTGTTCGCTCAAGTGTTGCCCTCCGTGTGTCCCGATCCTGTTTCGCTTTCATCAACTCCGAGTACTCGCCGTCTGAGATGCTGTCGTGCGCGGAAGACGTGGCTCATCGCCGTGCCTTCGGGGAAGCCTGTGACTGTGGAGATTGCTTTGTATGTGAGTCCACCAACGACGCGAAGGACGAGGCACGTGCGTTCGGCTTCGTCGAGGTCTTGGAGGGCGGGGAGCAGGCGTTCGAGGGCGGCGGTTGATTCACTGTCGCGGGCAAACGCGGGGTTGGTGGCGGCGAGGGTTCGGCGGAACGTATCGGCGATCGACGCGTCGCTGCGGTTGCGCTTGCGGCGTGCATTCAGTGCGAGGTTGCGAGTGATCTGGCTCATCCAGCGCTCAAAGCTCTCCTGAATGTCCGCCGCGGGCGTGAAACTTGCAAACTTTGCGAGACCAACGATGGCTGCTTCCTGCAAAATATCGTCTGCTTCGGTCCGATCATTCGTGACGGCCGCGGCTATCAGCCAGAGTTTGGGGCGAGCGGCAGATAACAAGGCGGAAAACGCTGGGGTTTTCGCCTGTTGATGGGGTTGGGCTGGGGAGATCAATTCAGGGCTTGTGGCGGCGAGGGATGGCGACAAAGCACCCGTGGCGGAGTATGCCGGGCTGGAGCGAGCCAGTGTTTTGGGGGCGCGATCGTTCGCCATGAATCACACAAGAACCAGTCTGATGCTGTGAAGCGCTGGTTGTAGCAGAAAAGGTCAGTACGTTACGCGGGATTTCCCGCGCGTGTTGCAGAGGTACGGGGGTTGGTTGGATGGGTTGTGAGACGTGATATCGAGTGTTTGGACTTCCTATAGAGAAAAAGGATGCGGAGTATAAGAACATAAAATGTTCTAATGCAGCACGTGGTGGACATCATGCCCGGGGAGGGTGAAGACGAAAGCAGGCATGATGCTGCGTTTGGAAACTCCGGGTCAGTAACGGCGTTGGATCGCGTGCTGGCGGTGATTGATGAGCATGCGCCCGCGTTGATGGAGAAGACGGGGCTGCCCGGGTTGGCGATCGTGTGTTCGCTGTTTGGGAATCGGGCGGAGCGGTATTACGGCGTGGCGGATATTGCGTCGGGACGACCTGTTGACGCGACGACTCGGTTTCGGTTGGGCTCGATGAGCAAGCCATTTCTTGCGACGCTTGCGCTCAAGATGGTGACAGACAAAGTGGTGTTTCTTGACGAGCCAGTGCTGCCCATGATCAGCAACTGGAAGTTGCCTGCGGATCGCGCGGGTGGGTTTGATCCGATGGGTGTGACGCTGCATCGGCTGCTGTCGCACACGTCGGGGTTTGATGTACACAGTTTTCCGGATGTGCATCCGATCGCGCCGATGTGGACTGCGCCGCAGTTGCTTGATGGGGCGGATGGGCCTTTGTGTGTTGTGAAGTTGGCGAGCGAGCCCGGGACAATGGTTGAATACAGCGGCGGGGGGATGACGGTTGTTCAACTGCTCATCGAGAACCTGTATCACAAGCATTACATTGATGTGCTGCGAGAGCATGTGCTTGAGCCGCTGGGGATGAAGGGGACAAGCGCGAAGCACGATGATTGTCCGGGGTGTGAGTTTGCGACCGGGCACTTGGGAAGTGTGACGCCTCATCAGCACAATCCGATTCCTGCGATCGCGGCGTCTGGGCTGTACTCAACGCCTGCGGATGTTGCGACGATCTTTGAGTTACCGCTGCGCGGAGTTCATGGCGAAGTGCCAGGCCGCGGTTTGATGCCGCGTGAACTTGCGGAGGCGATGTATCACGATCAGCGGCGTGGTGCGGTGGGTGATATGTGGGGTTACGGACTGCTGCTGTATCGCTCAAGCAACGGCGTGATGAGTTACAGACATGGCGGACAGCGCGTGGCGTGGTTTTGCCATGCGGAGGCACATTCGCAATCGGGGATTGTGTTCGTGATGATGGCGAATGCAGATACGGCGGGCGAGCACACGATCAATCCGCTGGCGTTTGAGATTCGCAAGGTGCTCGCGGCTTCGGAAACGCCGGTGTTGGCGACGGAGATCGTTGAAGCGAAGCGCCCCGGGCAGGAGTCGAACCTGCGACCTCAGCTTTAGGAAAGCCGTGCTCTATCCAACTGAGCTACCGGGGCGGCAAGCGAATCGTATTCAGGGAGTTGGAGACGGTTGATTTTGCTTGTCGCGAGTCGTTGTAATTACATTTTTCAGCACAGAGACACAGAGATTGTGAGGAAAAAGAGAAATGTGTTTTGGTTTGCAATCCAATCACATTCTCATTTTCCTCTTGAACTCTGTGTCTCTGTGTTGAATGCGATTTGCGTGAAGCGACGGCTATTACGCGAGAGAAACTTTGTTCGTTGTGTTAGTTGAAAGAGATCGTTCCTGATGGTCGAGGTTCCAGCAAGAAAAAAACCGCCGTGTTGTGCGGCGGTTGTTGGTGTGGCATGTTGATTTGGTTCAGTGGGTTTCGTCGGCTTTGCCGATGAGCCATTCTTCGATTTCGATGGGGGCTTGGCGGCCGAAGATGGTGACGAGGACGCGGACAATTCCTTTTTCCGGGAAGAGTTCGTCGACGGTGCCTTCGTAGGTTGCGAAGGGGCCTTCGCGGATGACGACGTGTTCGCCCTTGGTGAAGACGAGCTTGATGCTGGGTTCGTCTTCGGGCTTGCGGCTGTCCTTCTGCATCTTCGCGATTTCATGATCCTTGAGAGCAGTGGGGCGGCCTGCGGTGCCGACGAAGTCACCCACGCCGCTGGTTTCTTTGATCAGGAAGAACACGTCCTGCGGGATGCGGCCGTCGGGCTCGAGTTTCATTTCAACGAAGACGTAGCCCGGGTAGAGCTTGGTTTCGGTGATCTTGGTCTTGCCGTTTTTGACGGTCTTGGTTTTTTCGGTGGGGACGAGGATGCGGCCCACAAGGTGCTGCATGCCTTCGATCTTGATTTTGCGGAGGAGCGTTGCCTGGACGCTGCTTTCCTTGTTGCTCGCGACGCGCAGGGTGAACCAGTTCATGCCTTCCTGCTTGAGCACTTCGTCAGCGCCGATGAGGCCTGAGACTTCGGACTTCACTTCTGTCACGACTTCCTTCTGATCGTCGTGCTCGTTGTGGTGCTTGTCTTTAATTTCTGACATGACGTGCTCCTGAAGACTCAAAACTCAAACCCACGGTGCCTGCGACAGCGCTGCAAAACAGCGACTCACATTGTGATAACCGGCGTTGCAAGGCCTGACGCGCACCATTCATGCGCCCAAGGCCCAACAACGCCGGCATCCCCCCACGCCCCCGCCCCCCGCCCCCCGAACTCAAATCCCCTCCCGAACAGTTCTTACTTCACGATTTGTTCGAACAACGCCTTCTTCATCACGATGTCGATCACGAAGATGTAGCCTGCGATCAAGAAAGTTGCGAAGACGACGACCTGCGTCGAATCGATGATGATCTTGCGGGTGGACCAGTTGACCTTGCGCATTTCTTCGTCCGTCGCGATGAGGAAGTCGACGGAGGAGTGCTTGCGGCCAACGAAGTGGTAGATGAGTCCGCAGCCAAGGAGGACCAGAACGAGACCGACTGCACCCTGCAGGTACACGCGTTCAAAGACTGGGATGCCTGTTGCGGATGATGGGGTTAGCGAACCGGCGAAGGTTTCAGCAGTGCCAGCGCCAGCAACCGCGACGCGGTTCGCGTCCTTGGGCTGCAGGGCGACATCGGTCATCTTGATCTGGCCTACGCGGAGGTTGGCCTTGGTTGTGCCTTGCGTTTCGACGGTTTCGACGACGCCAGTGCCGATCGTTTCGTTTTTGCCTTCGACAGACCTTTGGAACGTGACGGTGTTGCCCGCTGCGGGGACGCCTTCAACGCTGGTGAGCGAGAGGTTCCATGCTTTGTTGGGGAGCGGCAGTGCGGACAGTTGCTGCCATGCCCACGCTGCGCCGGACATGAACAGAATGCCCATGGCGACGGCGGTCATCACGCGGACCCAGTAGCCTCGGCCAAACTTGTAGAGACCGAAGCCACCAATGCTGCCCGAAGTCGTGCCTTCGCGCGATTCGGGGCTCAGTGATTCGTCGGAGTCGGAAGATGGTCCAGGGGGAAGGTCAGCCATAGAAGTACTCGAAAAGCACGCCGGGAGGGAATCGAACCCGCAACCTGTGGATTTGGAATCCACTGCTCTGCCAATTGAGCTACCGGCGTTCGCAAAATGTCCAAATGACCAAATTTCTAAATGGCCAAATGTTGTACGTTCGGCAGGTTCATCCGTTCAGCGACCCAGTTGCGGTGGTCGAGTTCCGCATTGGACCTGGGTACGCAGCACTTTGAGATTTTGATCTCCGACCATCTACGCTGCGAAAGAGTGACGCTCTCGCACAACGGAGTGGATGCCAACCACTCCGCGCCCTCGCGTCGGGCGACTCAGCCGGTTACTTCCTCTTGATCTTGTGCACGGTGTGCTTGCGCAGGCGCGGGCAGTACTTGCTCAGGCCTTCTTTGAGGCCTTCGGGCAATCCACCCTTAGTGTTCACTTCGCTGCGGTAGTTGAGGTCGCCGCACTCGCTGCACTGGAGCCACACGTACTCACGGGCCATGCCCTTTTTCTTTGCCATGACAGGTCTCGCAAAACTGGAACAAACTGACTATGCGTACCGCGACCACCATCGCGGGACAGGGAATTCCAAGGATACAAGCGGCCTCTGGGGGTGTCCCAAAGGCCGTGGGGGACTTTAGGCGCGGGGGGCGAGGCAGACAACATTACATAGTGACGATGCTCTAACAAAATCCTACTGGAAAATCGGTGTCGAGAATGAAAAAACCCCGCCGCTTTCGCGACGGGGTTTTGAGATTTTGCTGACTTGGCTTCGTGCCACATCAATTACTTGATGATTTCGGTCACAGCGCCGGAGCCGATCGTCTTGCCGCCTTCACGGACGGCGAAGCGAACGCCCTTTTCCATTGCCACGGGCTTGCCCATGAGGTCGACTTCGACTTCGACGTTGTCGCCCGGCATGCACATTTCGGCGCCGCCCAGCAGCTTGAGGGTGCCGGTGACGTCGGTCGTGCGGAAGTAGAACTGGGGGCGGTAGCCTGAGAAGAACGGGGTGTGGCGGCCGCCTTCTTCCTTGGTCAGGACGTAGACCTGGCCCTTGAACTGCGTGTGGGGGTTGATGCTCTTTGGCTTGCAGAGCACCTGACCACGCTCCACGTCGTCCTTTTCGATACCACGGAGGAGGCAGCCGACGTTGTCGCCTGCCTGGCCCTGGTCGAGGGTCTTCTGGAACATTTCCACGCCGGTGACGACGCTGGACTTAGTGTCCTTAAGACCGACGATTTCGATGGTTTCGCCGACCTTGACGATGCCGCGTTCGATACGGCCCGTCACGACGGTACCACGACCCTTGATCGAGAAGACGTCTTCCACGCTCATGAGGAAGGGCTTGTCGATTTCGCGGGTGGGCTCTGGGATGAAGGTGTCGATCGCGTTGAAGAGATCGTCGATGGGCTTGCAGGCCTTGTCGTCGGCGGGGTTTTCGAGAGCGAGCTTGCTCTGGCCGCGGATGACGGGGGTGGTGTCGCCCGGGAAGCCGTACTTCTTGAGGAGTTCGCGAACTTCGAGTTCGACGAGGTCCAAGAGTTCCGGATCGTCAACGAGGTCGACCTTGTTCAGGAAGACGACGATGTGAGGAACGCCGACCTGACGGGCGAGCAGCACGTGTTCGCGCGTCTGGGGCATTGGGCCGTCAGCGGCGGACACGACGAGGATCGCGCCGTCCATCTGAGCGGCGCCGGTGATCATGTTCTTGACGAAGTCGGCGTGGCCTGGGCAGTCGACGTGAGCGTAGTGACGGTTCGCGGTTTCGTACTCGGTGTGCGAGGACGCGATGGTCACGGTCTTGTTGGCGTCGCGGACCGTACCACCCTTGGTGATTTCGGCGTAGGTCTTGGGCTTCTGGCCGTTCTTGACGGCGGAACGAGCGGAGAGAGCCGCGGTGAGCGTGCTCTTACCATGGTCGATGTGACCGATGGTGCCGACGTTGACGTGGGGTTTCGTGCGAGTAAATGTACCAATAGCCATAAAAAAAAACTCCTAAACTGAATTACTCGGGACACCCAGTCTAGAAGACCTGGGGCGGGGCTCCCATACGCGCCTCCACCAGGCCAGCGCCGGAACGATTCGAACTCACGCAAGACGCAGCGGTTGCCAAAGCCGCTCCGGACCGTGCATGTCGAGCACTCGAACCTGAAGACCAATCCGCACACCGGCACACGTGCAGCGCATCGTCAGGGCGTCGATTGCGATTTGAGGCAAGCGACAAGAGTCGAAAGCCGCCCAAGGGACTTGAACCCTCGACCTCTCCCTTACCAAGGGAGTGCTCTACCACTGAGCTAGGGCGGCGACTTTTCAGACTAAAAACAACCTTGGGCGCGGTTTTGCCCAAGGGGGAAGATGGTAGCGCGGGGGTGAAGTTGGTTCAACATTGGGAAAGCGACAAAATGCCGATCAAAGTCCGAACGGGATTGGGCTTGGCTATTCGCGGTTCAAGTGGATGGCGTTGTACAGGTTGGGGCTATTGGGAGGGAAGTCTTTACCGCTTTTCATGCTTTGTGTCGTCTCAGGTATGTGCTACGCGAGGTCAATATAGAAATGCACGTTTTGTTCGCACAACTTTCATGGCGAATCAAGTTGGCGCAACACGCAAATTCTTGTACACTGCATGTGTCGCCGCAGGGCTGTTGTGCAGTCTTGGCGAGGGCACGCCGCTATGGCGGTTCACGGGGAACGGGCAGAGTCGGGCGTTGAAGACGCCGCGAGCCCAACACAAATACCACAAGGGGTCAATATGTTTCAGAAGTCTCGTGCGTTGAGAACTCGAATCAAGGGTTGGGTTTGTGCTGCGCGCCGAGTGCTCTTGAGCGAGGCGGCTGGCGGTACGGCGTCGTGCGTTGAGCAGTTGGAGTCTCGCGTTTTGCTCGACGCGACTGGGTGGGGGCTGGAGCCTCGCGCGTTACCCCTCGACACCGTGCGACAGGTGCAGTTTGTGGACATCGATGGCGATGGTGATGTTGATCTGTTTGAGAATGTGACGGAGAGTGGTGCGTCCAGCGTGCGAGTGTCGCTGAACAGCGGTGATGGCACTTTTACGCGGCTGGCATCACAATCGCTCAATACGTATTCGCCTTACAAGTCGTTGCTGCTGGACATCGATCTCGATGGCACGCGTGATGTTGTGTTTCTGAATGAGAATCGCATTGGAGAAACGAACACGATTGAGTGGCGATTCGCCGCAGGCTTGGGCGATGGGACCTTTGCTGCACCTAGGTCTGCGAACATACCGGTGGTTGCCGGTGAGCAGGCGTGGGCGGCGTGGGATTATGACGCGGATGGGCGTGAGGACGTGGTGCTCACTAGTGGTGCTGGCGTGAGTCCGCTTGGCACGCGTGTGTTGCGGCACATGGGTGAGAATGAGTTTGAAGAGGTGTATCGCGGAGCGGGCTTTTACGTGAATACCGCTGTCGCTGGAAAGATTGATGCTGGGCCCACTGATGATCTTCAAGTGGTGACAGGTGCAAACAATCGTTCTTACTTGCGGTGGAGTGGTGCGTCGTTTGATGTTGTGTCGTTTGGCACGTTTGCTGACTTCACGAACATTGCGCTGATTGATTACGACGCGGATGGTCGGCTGGATCTGTTGGTGCAGCCTAACGGTCCACCTGCGACGGTGCGGCTGAATGATGGAGCGGGGGACTTTGGTGCGGACGTTTCGATTTTCGCGCCGAGGGGGCCGTCAACGTCGTTGGTGAGTGTGGGCGACTTTACTGGTGATGGCAGGCAGGACTTGTTGTTTCGTACCCTTTTGAGTTTCAATACGCCTTATCCGGATTACGATCGGGAGTATGAGTTCCGGCTGTATCGTGGTGATTCGAACGGTGCTTGGAACGTGAACGACTATGTCACGCTGGCGAAGCGAGTCGTCCGCTACGCGGGGCCGATTCCGGAGTTTTTCAAGGTTCGACTGAACGCAGATGTCGCTGATGATTTGATTGCGATTGATTCCGTTTCGGGCACGGGCATTTCGAAAGTGTACTTGAGCACGCAGGATGTGATTGCGAGTGGGACGAGTACGACGACGTTGATGCCGCTGGTTGCTGCGAATTCGCAGGTGATTTCGATGACGGGGCTTGATGCGAGCAACGCGTCGCCTGTGACGCTCACGGCGTTTTATGACATCAACGCTAATGGTGTTATCGATGCAAACGAATTGCAGATTGGGAGTATTGCAACGAGCGGTGCGACTGCTGCTTTGACCATTACGCCGCCAGAGGGAATGACGCTGGGTGCGGCGAAGGTGTTAGTTCTCGCGCGGCGTGAAGGGCAGGCGTCGGATGTGCTTGCGTTTGCGACGACGGCGTGGACGCGATCATTTTTCCCGGAGGGTTTCCGAGGCACTCGCAACATCAATGAATATGTGCCGATCACGAATGACAATCCGTTCCCGGTGGAGTATCGCGTGGTGCTGCGATATGAGACCGGTGAGCGCGATCAGGTGATTGCAAGCGGCACGATCCCGGCGTTCACGCGTGGCGCGCCGAACAACCAGTGGGCTGTGACGACGAGCGAGCGAGGCAACCTGAACCTGCCGGGGCGTGTGGGCGTGCCATATGCGATTGAACTGCAGAGCAGCGCGACGCTCGCGGCGATGCTGGTGCGGTATGACAGGAACTTTGCGGTGAATGGGCAGTCGCCAGGGACGGGCGAGAGCCTGACGACGACGACATCGACGCGCTGGGCCTTGGCGGATGTGCGTCGAGGTGCGTTTGCGATCGTCAGCGACTATCCGCAGGACGTTGAAGTCAGCACCAGTTACATTCTTTTATATAACGCAGCACCAAGCGACAGCACTGTGCAAGTGCACTTCTATCGAAATGGTCAGCGTGTTGCGACAGCATTGCGCACTGTTGGCGCGCTGCGTCGCGCGGGCGTGAATCTTGATGACGTGCCGGAATTGGCGAACTACAGCGGGCCGCTTTCTGCGGTGATTGAATCGAATCAGCCTATCACGGTTTCGCATACGACATATGTGCGGCGCAACGCGACGATTGGCGGGCAGAGCAGCCACGCTTCGATGACGCTGGCGTCGCCTTATTCGGACATAGCGTCAGCTTCGTCGATTGTGACGCCCGGCGTGCCGGCTCGCGGCACGGGCGTTGTGCCTGGTGAAGCAATGACGAATATCACGGGCAACATTCGTCTGTTCAATCCCACGTCGAGTGAACGCACCGTGACGATTACGTCGCGCGTTGATGATGGCTACCGCAGTGGGTTGCCAAACAATGACACACGAGTCGAGACGATCGTCTTGCCCGCGTTCGCACGGCAAGATTACAGCGTGACGCTGCGAGGCAACGGAACATTCGGGGCAAGTAACTTGCCGCCAGTCAATATTCGGGTTGATTCTTCTGGCCCGATCATCGCGTCATCACTGGAAACACGCGGCGCGTCAGGTAGTCCGCCGAGTGAATCGAATGTTGCGGTCGCATCGTCAATCGCGGCGACGCGCTGGGCATTTGGTGATGGATTCAGGCACAGTGGTCAATACCTCAGCAAGAGCCAAGAGACGCTGTACATCACTAACGTGGCGTCCGTTGCGCAAGACATCACGCTGCGATTCTTTTCGCCGACTGCGGGATTGATCACGACAACGATCAATGTGTCTGCTGGCGGCATGCGAGCGGTTGACGTGTTTGCGTTGCCTGAACTCGCATCGAAGCCCAACTTGCTGTGGTTTGGAACCAGTGTTGAAGCGGCGATGCCGATCGTGGCGAGTTTGAGCCACTTCGACGGATTGCAGCCGGGCGGGTGGAGTAGTTTGGGAACGCCGATGGCGGGTGTTGTGGCGTTGTGAGTATGCGCCGCTCAATGCTCGCGTTGGTTGAGGTGTGATCACTTGATATGCAGACAGCGATCCGGTCATTTTGATCGGGTCGCTTTTCGTTTGCATGAACGAGATGCGAAAGTGAGAAATGTTGATTGAAATTCATGCAAACCGCTTGTCATGTCGATGTTTTCAACGTATATTGAAAATACAGAAACTAAAGAAAAGGAGGTTCCGATGACTGTCACCCGGTCCGATCCTCGTCTGCGGCTGGTCGCTTGGAAAGACCTTGTGCAATTGTCGCGATGGGAGCAGGTGTGGGAGTTGACGTTGTCGGTGCCTTGGCTGGTTGGCTCGCTGGTGGCGTATGGGTGTGGGATGGTGTGGCTGGGGGCGATTGCTTCGTTTTTCTTCTTTCTGACTGGGCTGCGACAGTCCCACAACGCGCAGCACTCTTGCCTGGGCATCGGGCGGCGGGCGCATGATTTGATGTTGTTTGTGCTCAGCGTGCTAATGCTTGCGAGCATGCATGCGGTCAAGGTCACGCACCTGCATCACCATCGACACTGCCTCGATGACGAAGATATTGAAGCAGCACACACGAAGTTGTCGTGGTGGCGTGTGCTGGTGACTGGGCCGCTCATTCTTGTGAGATTGCACGAGAGCGCGTGGAAGATGGCGAGTCGGCGTGATAGGCGGTGGATTGCGTTTGAGCTCGTGACGATTGCATTGATTGCGATTGTCGCGATGCAGCGTTGGATGATCGATGCAATTCGCTGGCATGTGCTGGCGATGCTTGCGGGTGAATCGCTCACGGGATTCTTTGCTGTGTGGACGGTGCATCATGGGTGTGATGCAGAGGGACAGATCGCTCGTACGCAGCGAGGGTGGATGAAGACGATTATCAGTTACAGCATGTTCTTTCACCTTGAGCATCACCTGTTTCCTGCAGTGCCCACGTGCAAACTAGATGTGCTTGCGACGCGGCTGGATCGCGTGTGCCCTGAGGCGAGTGCGATGAGGGTGTTTTAGAGGAAGGTGCTGGGATTACTTCCCGACGATCTTCACGACCAAAGCCAAGAAACTCTTGCCGCGAACGGAGTCGTACTTGCTGATTGCTTGGGTTGAAGCGGGTTCGCTTGTTGTTTCACTTCGTTGTTCAGTCTGAGCTGAGCCGCCCAGGGAACTGATTGCCCTGACGCTTGACTTGAGGACCGCGTCCCACGGCAGTGGCACGCACGAAATGGTTGCGAGTGCTTCGATGGGTTTGACTTCATCGTCGATGGAACCCATGAGCAGTTCCTCGTGACGGGTCGCGACGGCGCGGGAGAATGTTTCCGCCGCGGCTTGCAAGGCGTTGACGTCTCGTGTCAGGATGGACGGGTTGATTGCTCCTGACGCTGCGGACATGACGGCGACTTGTTCGCTGAGTCGTCGCAAGGCGAGCGACAGCGGTGTGAGTTCTTTCGCGAGGACTTCACGCCAATGCAGAATGCGGCCTGAACTTGCCTGCATGAGCATGGGCATGCTGAATGTCGCGAGCGGAGCGGCGAGGGTTGCTTCTGCTTGTTGTGCGCGACTTGCGTTGCGGGTGCCGTTTGTGCGAGCGACGGTGAGTCCGTGGCGGGTGGCGAAGCGGTCGAGGGCTGCGGCGACTGGGAGGCTGATGCCTGGGTCGGGGCCGCCTTTGAGCATGTCGGCGGCGACTGCGGAGAGATATGCGCCGTCGTCGGGGTAGTCGTGGCGTTTTGTGAAGTGGCGTAGAGCGATGCAGGTGTCGTCTTCGTCGATGTGCTGCGTCACGGCCCACATGTCGTTGACGAACGTTTCGCCTTCACGCGAATAGTGGAGGACGCCTTGCTCCCAGAGAGGAACTGTCCACGCCCAACTTTCCACGAAGCGGCGATAGGTGGGAATGGTCGCTGCGGTTTGCAACGCAGACATGCCGCCAATGCCGCCGGTGGTTTTGCCGGTTGTTTTCGTCGCCTGTGCCGAGGCTTCAACCGGAGCGGGCAACATGGTCAGCACACGCCTCCCGAGCAGCAATGCTGCCATAGCCGCGGCTTCCCGCGTGGTGAGGTGGTAGGGGCTGACGGCGATGTCCATGGGGAAGTGTTGGGGAGGAGAGGGACGGGGACACGAAGGCACGCAGGCACGGGGGCACGAAGAGGGGAAGAGACGAAGAGACAAAGAGACGGAGAGACGAAGTGAAGCAGTCACTATGCGGGCTGTTTACTTCGTGCCTCCGTCCCTTCGTCCCTACGTGCCTTCTTTCACCCGTTCCACACCTACCCGCATTCCGTCCACGCTTGTCACGCGGATTTTTGTGCCGGACTGGATGAAACCAAAGTCAGAGACTGCGTCGATGATGCGGCCGTCGACTTCGATGCGGCCTGCGGGACCCATGCGGGTGATGGCAACGCCTGTGGCGCCGACTTTGACGAGTGCTTCGCCCGCGATGTCAGCGACTCCAATAGTGGAGATGTCGGCGACTTCTTCGGGTGTGCCTTTCAAGACAAGGTGCTTAAAGAATGGCATGGACCCAAAGTGACGAGCCATGAAGAACATGCCCACGCCTGCGGTGATGAGAGCTGCGAGCACGGTGCCCACGCCCCATGCGAGGTCGCCAGATTCCTGCGACGATGTCGGGAACATGCCTTGGCCAGATGGGATGAACGTCGCGACCAAGCCGCCAAACAGCAGCACCAGACCCAGCACGCCCGCGACAGTGGTGCCCGGAATAACAAAGGCTTCGAGGCCGATGAGCCCCAGCCCGATGATGATGGCGAGCACTTCCCACCAACTTGCCAGCCCGATGAGCATGGGTGGGCCCAGCAACGCGAGCAGAGCGATGATGGCGATGACGCCCGGCACGATGGCTCCGGGGTGGCTCATTTCCGCGAACAACGCGAGGATGAACACGACAATGAGAATGCCGCGCACGATGGGCATGGTCAGGAACACCACCAGTCCTTCCGACCAGTTGCTGTCCAGCCTACGGATGTTGTCGGCCCCGAAAAAGTCCTTCAGTTGCTCGTCGGTTTCGATTGGAATGAGTTGGCGTTCGCCCGTCGCCGTCGTGACGACGTTCGCCGCGATGTTGTAGCGAGCGAGGTCGGAGGCGGAGAATGTCGCGGGAGCGGACCCGTCCATTATTTTTTCGACGAGCACCCACTCACCTGCGTCTTTGTCCGACACGACGGGCCTTGCACTAGGCCGCGAAGGCTCCATGGCAGCAAGTTCGCTCGCGACACTTGCAAGTTTCTGCGACCCGCCCGGAGCGTCAAGGTTTTCCGCGAGCGGGCGGAATTGCTGCGTGCTTGCAAGACGCGTTGCCATTTCCGTGGACTTGCCCGGGAAGAGCATTTCAAACTCGCGACGGTCGATAGCCATTTCAACGCCCGTGGACTGGTTCTTGACCCACCACAGTTCCATGTCGTTGGCGACGATGGCCCGCACGAGGTATTCGTCGCGTTTGTACGCCGCCATGAGTTCGTTGTGCCGACGTGCGGAGTCCACAACGTCTGAAATGAGCGGCGGCAGAATTTTCTTGAGAATTTCCGGGTCTTTGACGGACTGTGCGCCGCGGCCTGTAAACTGAATGGGCATGGCGTCGCCAAACTGCACTGGGTCGTCACTGATAATCTCGCGAGCCGCGAGTGCGGCGACCGAGCCGCCCGACAACGCTCGCGGATGCACCCATGCGACGGTGTTGGCAACCGGGCAGTCCTTGATGAGGCTTGCGATGCGCAGCGACGCACCAACTTCGCCCCCCGGCGTGTCGAATTCAAACACGATGGCGTCGGCACCTGCTTTGACAGCGGTGTTGATGCGGCGCTCGACGCTTGAGACCATGACGGACTCGCCAAAACGACCGCCGTAGTCGATTTCGCCTTTGATAGTGATGACGGCGATGTTGGTCGCTTTGCGGAACGAAGGAACGACCCCTAGAGCGGGAGGAGCGTTTGCGGCTGGTGGTTGGCCCGTTGTCTGGCCTGTTGTCTCTGCGGGTGTCTTGGGTGCCGATTCGGTCGGTTTTTCAGTCGTTTTCGGCGCGTCGCCCTGTGCGTGGGCGGCCGCGAACGTGGGAAGGCAGAGTGTCAGGGCAATGAGACAGCACAGCCTCAGCGCCACCATGAAAGGCCTTAGACGCTTCGTACAGAGGAAGCAGGGGGTGTATTGGGTTGTGTTCATAATGTCCTTGTGCCACGACCGCGTGGAATGATATGTAAATAGTCTGTCGCTAAGCACAATGTTCAAACACGCCTGTCACGAATGCGATATCCTACTTGTAGCCCCGGCGGAGCCTGGGCTTTCCGCTCGCGGAACACACAAAGGAGTACACCGTGTCCGCCATGACTAGCAAACCAAGCAAACCTAGCAAGACCGGCTCAAAGTGCAAGCCCGCGAAGCCCGAGGTGAAGAGGGAACCGCTGCCCGCGACGCTTGAGGCACGCTACCAACTGGTCTGTTCCAAAATTGCCGACGCCGCGAAGAAGGCTGGAAGAAGGCCCGGCGATATTTTGCTGACTGCCGTCACGAAGTACGCGGAGCCTGAGCAGATACGCGAGTTGTTGCAGTTGGGGCACCGAGACTTTGGTGAGAACCGCGTGCAGGTGCTCGTGCAGCACGCGGCCATCGTGGATGAATACATGGCTCGCCAGCGGCTGCTGCCCAGCGCACGCAAGTCGCCGTTTGAGGCGGACGGGAACTTGTTCGCGACGAACGCGCCAGACCTCGGACCGGTTTCTGCAAAGCAATCCAGACAGTTGCCGCCGCACACGAGTTCGTTTTCACGCTCTGAAAGTGCAGTGGGCACCGGCGGCGTTGGTTCCGGGGGGCCCCCCAGTGTGCGTTGGCACATGATTGGGCACCTGCAACGGAACAAGGCGAAGAAGGTGACGGACTTCGTGCGGCTGATTCACTCGGTCGACAGCCTTCGCCTCGCGGAAGAACTGCAGACTATTGCTGTGAAGAAGGACCAGGTCATTGAGTGTCTGTTGCAGGTCAACTGCTCCAACGAAGAGAGCAAATTTGGCTGCCCGATTCCAGCTGCGATTCCGCTCGCAGAGCAAATTGCGGAGATGGTGAACATTCGCCTGCGGGGCTTGATGACCATGGCTCCGGAAGTGGACAACCCAGAAGAAGCAAGGCCCTGCTTCAGCCGGTGCCGGGACATGTTTGAGGAAATGGCGAAACTGAAACTGACGGAAGGCCCGTTCAATATTCTGTCGATGGGCATGAGCAACGACTACGAGGTTGCGATTTCCGAAGGGGCGAACATTGTTCGTGTTGGAACGGCGATTTTCGGGTTCAACCCGAATGCGGCGAGGTTTGATGAGCCGGAGGAGCCGGAAGAAGAGGGGACGTAACGAAAGCGAAAAGCGGGAAAGCGAAAAGCGAAAATAGAAAAGGGTTGGACGTCGGTGCCTGACCTTTCTTCTTTTCGTTTTTCGCTTTTCACTTTTCGTTTTTCCCGCCGACTACCCTTGCCCCTCTGAAAGGACCACGCATGGCCACCCCCATCCTCGGCTATTCCGCATACTGGCAGCCTGCAACGAACACAGGTCGCATTTATCTTCGTATTGGGCAACCTGACGCGGTGCCAGACAACGTTGAAGTTGCCCTCGATTCCGCGGCGGAGTTTGGTGCCATGGTCGATTGCCTCGACCGGCACGCGAACATTGCGTTTGATGAGGAACACAAGTTGATTGTGATTCCGTGGCGCAAACCCGGGACGAAGTGAAGTAAGCTTGGCACAACTATGTGGTTTTGTCGGTGGCTTGACTGCATCCGCACACGTACGTCTGTCGCCATTCGAACACGGACATGACTACATGTCCGTGCCACGTTGGACGCGACCTTATTTGTACAAGTAGCCGGGTCGGATCACAAGCCGGGGAGTTGGCATCGTGCCTTCCAGAACGACGTCGACGGATTTTACTTGGCCACCCACGCGCACCTGAGCGCCTTCGTAGAACGGGATGGCGGACAGACTGTCCACGCCTTCCAAGTACACGATGATCCATACGCCAGCGCTGGGAATGCTTGCGGGCTGCCACATGCGAATGGCGACGCCTTCGCTTTCCAAAGTCATTTTTGTTGCCGTGCCTGGCCAGCCTTCGGGATGCGGAACCCACATGCCGACGAATGCGGGTTCGCGTGCGACTTCGACGGGCGACACCATCACGTCGATGAGTGGAGCGCCGGGCGGTGGTTCGGTCAAGACGACGGTTGGCGGTTTGTTAGCTTCGACTGACGCACGATGCTTTGCGAAGAAGAAGAGAGACCCGCCCGCAAACGCCACGAGAAGAAGAAACCCGAGTATGGCTTTGTTCATGCTGCATTTTACCAGCGTTTTACTAAGGTCGGCGATGGATGTTTGAGAGAGCACGCGTGTTGCAACATAAGCCACACATGACAACTTGATGCTTCGCATATGCTCGGTTATGACGTGTGGCGTTCGCACCAGACTCAAAGTGTGTTGCATTGCGTCCATTGCGGAAGCACGCACGGCTATCGCGCACGGGGCGGACGCGCTGGGGTTAGTTGCCAAAATGCCTTCGGGCCCTGGGCCTATTGAAGATGAGTTGATTGCGACGATTGTCGCTCATGTTCCTGCGACGGTTGCGACGTTTTTGCTCACGAGTGAGGTGGACCCGCAGTGCGTTGTGGACCACGTTCGTCGTACGAGAGCCAACACGGTGCAGTTGGTTGACGATGCTGTCGAAGCAGATGTATACGCAGCGCTGCGAGAGGCGACGCCTGCGGTTCGTATCGTGCAGGTTGTGCATGTGGTGTCGGTTGCGTCGGTTGAACTTGCGTTGCGTGCTGCAGAGCATGTGGACACGTTACTGCTTGATTCGGGCAACCCCAAAGCCCGCGAGTTGGGAGGCACGGGACGGCGGCATGATTGGTCGCTCAGCCGGGAAATTGTGATGAACGCCGCCAAGCCAGTGTTTCTCGCGGGCGGCATAACGCCGGCGAATGTTGGCGAGGCGATTGAAGCCGTGCAGCCATTTGGGATTGACCTGTGTTCAGGTGTTCGCACCAACGGAATGCTCGACGAAACGAAACTGAAGTTGCTGGTGAAGGCCATGCGTGAAGCGGACGCAAAGCGAGGTTGATTTTTTGCGACCGCAAGTTCACTTTTGATTTTTTCACCTTCCATGCGATGTCCTCCCTTACGGTCGGGCTGCATCCTTCTTATACTACATTGATGCCCACACACCAGCACACGCCGCGTCGATTTTCGTTGCCGGTTTTGACGACGGGCCTTGCGCGGCAGACTGGGCCGAAGGAAAAGTGTGCCGTGTTTGGCGTGTGGGGTCGGCCTGATGCTGCTCGCCTTGCGTACTTGGGGTTGTATGCACAGCAGCACCGCGGGCAAGAGTCCACGGGCATTGCAGTGTCCGACGCAAAACACTTGACCGGCATTACAGGCATGGGCCTCGTTGCTGAAGTCTTCGACGAAGACACGCTTAGCGACCTCGATGCGGCGGGTGGCAAGGGAGCGATTGGGCACAACCGCTACAGCACTGCGGGCGGCAGCGTGGCGTGCAACGCTCAGCCCATTTTGATGAATTACATCGCGGGGCAAGTCGCCGTCGCGCACAACGGCAACCTTATTAACAACGATCTCATGCGTCGTCGCTTTGAAGAGGCTGGTCACATTTTCCAAACGACCAGCGACACCGAAGCAATTATCCACATGCTCGCGCAGCCCGAGAGCCAGCGAGCGCCGGATCCGCTTGCGCACACGCTGCGGCACTTGCAGGGCGCGTTTAGCCTCGTGTTCCTTTTCCCAGACCGCATTGAAGCCGCACGCGATCCGTGGGGATGGCGGCCGTTGGTTATTGGCGAAATGCCGGGAGCGAATCCAGGGACGAACGCGTATGTCGTGTGCAGCGAAACTGTTGCTCTTGACGTGCTGGGTGCGAAGTTCATTCGCGAAGTTGAGCCGGGCGAGATTGTGAGTATTTCAGACAAGGGCGTGCAGTCGCGGCGCTTCGCGGAACTTGCACCACGCCCTGCGTACTGCGTGTTCGAGCATGTGTACTTTGCGAACCCGGCAAGCGTTGTGTTTGGACAAAACGTGCAGGCGACGCGTGAACTGTTAGGCGAAGCACTCGCACGCGAAGCACCGCCGCCACCAAGCAAGAATTCAGCACCGCTCGCGGCGGACTACGTCGTGCCGATGCCTGACTCTGGTCGCAGTGCGGCGCTGGGCTACGCACGAGCGAGCGGCATTCCGTACCGCGAAGCGATCGTGCCCAACCGCTACGTTGGTCGCACGTTCATCAAGCCCACGCAAGCAAGCCGCGTTGCTGCGGTGCGGCTCAAGCTCAACATCATCGGTGAATTGGTGAAGGGCAAGCGGCTGGTCATTGTGGACGACAGCGTGGTTCGCGGCACGACAACGAAAGCGAAGATGGATCAGTTGCGAGCCGCTGGCGCGAAGGAGATACACCTTCGCATCAGTTGTCCGCCCATCAAACATCCGTGCTACTTCGGCGTCGACTTCGCCGAACGCAGCCAGCTGATTGCCCACAACCGCAGCGTTGAGGACATTCGCGCATATCTGGGCGTGGACAGCCTCGCGTACCTGTCGCGCGACGGCATGCTGAGCGTCATGGAACGAAAAGCGACGCACTATTGCGACGCGTGTTTCACGGGGGATTACAGGCTTGATCCGAACCAGCCGGTGTCGGAGGAAGTGGTGGAGCCCAAGCAGATGAAGGTGTTTGGATAAGACCGCGAGTGTTGCGAGCAGTTTTGTAACTGTCTCTGTGCAACAATGCCCCATGGGCAACGTCCCTCCAACTTCCTTTACCCTTCGCAACGGCGTGCCGTGCGTGGTTCGTAGTGCTGTTGCGGACGACACGCCTCGGCTCATGACGTTTGTTCCTGAAACGTTTGCGACGACCGACATGGTGCTGACGCAGGCGGATGAATGGAAGTTGACGGAGGCGCAGGAGCGGGCGTTTGTGCAGGAGTGTCTTGACACGCCGGGCAGTTTGGCGATTGTCGCGGAAGTTGCGACGTCGATGACGTCTGGCCACGGCTTTGCGGGCATGCTGACGATGAAGCAAGGGCACCGCCGACGCAGCGAGCACACGACGTACCTTGGCATGATGGTGGGGGAGGCGTGGCGAGGCAAGGGCGTGGGCGATGCGTTGATGCAGTGCGCCGTCGCGTTTGGAAAAGCAACGCCCGTGCTGCGGCGGATTACGCTGGAGGTGGCAGCGAGCAACCCGGCGGGACTTGCGTTGTACAAAAAGCACGGGTTTGTGATTGAGGGGACGCGAAAGGGGCAGTTTCAGCGTGTGCCAGGGGTGTTTGAGGATGACTATTGCATGGCGTGTGATGTGTCGTGAACGAGCGAACGAGCGAACGAAGTACTATGCAACCAACTATCAGTATTCCGATTCATTGGGGAGACATGGACGCGCTCGGGCACGTGAACAACGTAATGTTCTTTCGTTACCTTGAGTCCGCACGCGTCAACTTCATTCTCACGCTTGCGAAGTCGGTCGACGGCCGAGCGTCGCACGCTGACGAGTCGGCGGTCAACATCCGCAAAGTGTGCGGCGTGGGGTTCATTCTGCAACACGTGCAATGCCGATTCCGCCGACCTTTGTTCTATCCGGACACAATTACCGTGACGTCCCGCGTCGCGAGCATCGACACCGACCGCTTCACGCTCGAGCACGACATCATCAGCCAGAAAACCGGCGAAGTCAGTGCGATTGGCGTGGGGACGATTGTGACGTATGACTACGACGCGGGAACGAAGGTTGCTATGCCTGCGGAATTGCGAACACTGCTGGAACGAATGAAGTAATACCAACTACTGCCGACCGCGAACGTGCCACCGGCTGCTGCTTTGAGCGGTCGGTGCCGTGCGAGAAAAGATTGCATTGATGCACTTCGGGCACCGACCACGCAAAGCCGTAGTCGGTGGCACGGTGTGGCGTGAGTATTCAAACAACTACACCTTTTCCGAGACAAATCCCAGCGACGTGTACAACGTCTCCGCCGGCGTGTTGCCTTTCGTCACCATGAGTCGCAGCGAACGCTCGCCTCGCTCCGCGAGCAAGGTCATGACGCGTGTGAGGCCCGTTCGCGCGAGCCCTTGCCGTTTGAAAGGCGGTGCCGTCATCGAAAACGCAAGAAAAGGCACGTCGCGAATGCGCGTGATGATGGTTGCCGACGCGAGTTGGCCTTGTTCGTCGCACACGAGGCTCGCAGAGCGGTCAAGCATGCCGTACTCATTGCCGAGCAGTTTCGCGACTTCGCTGCGTGCTTCAACGATGGTTTCGCCAGCGTCGTCGATCGAGCCGCGATACGAGTTGAGCATGAGGACGGCAAGAGCCTCCGCGTCGGCGTGACCTTCGATGAGTGTGCGCCAGCGATGTGATGACGCGTGTGCGTCGATGCTGGATGGGTTATTTGAGGCGAAACGCGAATCAAGTGTTGTCAAGTCTGCGACCATGAAGTAGCGAGTCATGTGCGAGAACAGTACCGCTGTTTGCGAGTCGTCACACACACCGCCATAAACTATGCACACTTGCCCCGCTACAAACTCACCATCGCGTACGACGGCACTCACTTCTGCGGCTGGCAGAAGCAGGAGCCGTTTGTTGATGCCTTGCGATTGCCGAAGGCGCAGCGTGATGTTGCGGGCGAAGTTAGTCCGCTCAGCGATGCGCAGACACCGACAACCAAGGCGAGTCGCGATGAATTTGTTGTTGGTGATGGACGTGCGTCGGGCGTGCCCGCGCCGATGCGCAAGTCGCATCGCGAGGAACGCTTTGAAGAGCCCGATGCGCCGGCGTTGATTGTCGAGCAACTCGAAACGCGTGAGGGGGAGGATCGGCCGCGCGTTGCGATGCGCACGGTGCAGCACGTTGTTGAGCAAGCCGTCCGTGCGATAGTGCGCGAGCGTGTGGTGCTTGATGGTGCAAGTCGGACGGATTCGGGCGTGCATGCGAAGGGGCAGGTGGCGGCGTTTACGTGTAGTGGGGGGGAAGCGAACGAGCGAACGAGCGAGCGAGCGAACGAGGGGGAGGGTGGGGCGGGAGAAGTTGAGGCGAGTGCGCACGTGGGCTGGCCTATTTCTCGGGGCACGGAACGACTGGTTCGCGCGATCAACGCGAGATTGCCGGCGGATGTTTTGGTGACCAACGCCGAAGTAGTGGGCGACACATTCAACCCGATTACTGATTGCACGAGCAAGGCGTATTCGTACACGCTGCACACGGGGCCGATTCGGCCGCTCTTTGACCGCAACCTCGTGCACTGTGTGTACGACGCGCTCGACGTTGCGGCGATGCAAGCCGCGGCGAAGTACCTCGTGGGTGAACACGACTTCGTGAGTTTCGCGGCGTTGCACCATGGAAGAGCGACGACGGTGCGAACGGTCTTCAGTTGTGATGTGACGCAGCAGCCGTGTGAAAACAAAGAAGGCAACAGGGCACGCGGCATCGAGGCATCAAGCCGCGTTCGCATCGATATTTCCGGCAACGGCTTCCTCTACAACATGGTCCGCATCATCGCGGGCACGCTCGTGGAAGTTGGGCGCGGGCGGATGAAGCCCGAAGTGATACCGGAGATTCTTGCTAAGAAGGACAGAAGGGCGGCGGGGCCGACGTTGCCGGGGCGCGGGTTGTGCTTGGAGTGGATTCGATACGAGGGTGAGAAACCATGACCAAAGGCACTCGCGACAACCTCCTCATACTTGCGGTCATTGGGCTGCTCGTTGGCACTTTCTACTCGTTGGGCGGCATCTACGGCACAGTTGCGTTGTTGACTGGTAAAAGTCCGATTCGACTCATCCCGCCAACTCCGACAAATCTGGCGAGGGCGCGCGTAAATGCCGGGCACATCGTCAAAGCGATCGAGTTGTACAGGTTGGACAAGCAGGAGTATCCACGGAGTTTGCACGAGCTTGTCAAGGCTGACTTCCTGAATGAAGTTCCGCCGTCAGGCGTTGGTGACGATGAATACAAGTACAGGCTCGATCCACAGAAGGGTTTCGTGCTGGAGTACTTCATCGGGCCAAACTATCAAAAAGATTGGTACGAAGGCGCTTCCGCCGAGTGGTATTCTGACCAATAGAGTTCACGCCCTCATGCGTATTTTGCACATTTCAACCCGTTTGATCCTCGGCGGCTCGCAAGAGAACACGGTGCTCTCCTGCGAAGGACAAGCCGAACGTGGCCACAATGTACACTTGGCGTTCGGACCGATTTATGGGCCGGAAGGAAGTTTGCTGGAGCGAGTGGAGAAGTTTCGCACGCGCGATGGGCGCGGGATTACGACGCATGTTGTGCCGCACATGGTGCGGGATGTGCATCCGCTGAATGACGCGTGCGCGTATCGGGAATTGCGTGAACTTGTGGAGAGGTTGCGGCCTGATGTTGTGCATACGCACAGCAGCAAGGCGGGGATTTTGGGGCGGATTGCGGCGTGGCGTGCGATGGAGTCGGATGAATCGCTTCGTCCCGATGGCTCGCGCCATCGGCTCCAAAATGCTGCCGTCATTCACACCATTCACGGTCCGCCCTTCATGCCCGTCGAGGGTTCGCTGCTTTCGCGGGCGAAGATTGCTTTGTCAAACACTGTGTACGAAGTCGCAGAACGGCTCGCGGCGGACCATTGTCACACGATTGTGAGCGTGGCTGATGCGATGACGCAGCAGTTTCTTGCGAGAGGCATCGGCACGCCAAGCCAATATGTGACTGTTCGCAGCGGCATGGATGTTGAGCCGTTTCTGCATGCTGCAGGGGGTGAAGACCGTGCAACCATGCGTGCCGCGCTGGGCCTGAGTGAAAATGACTTCGTGATCGGCACTGTTGCACGCCTCGCGCAGCACAAGGGGCACGATGACATTCTTGATGCACTCGCCCAAGACCTTCGACAACATCCGACGTTGAAGTTGTTGTGGGTGGGTGATGGATGGTGGCGGGAGAGGTTGCTGTGCAAGGCGCTCGAGATGGGGATTGGTGTGCGCGAGTTGGATCGTGAGCAAAGTGGAAAAGCCGGAAAGTGGGAAAGTGAGAATGAAGAAGGCATTGGTCGCGATGTCGTGCTTGCATCACCGTCTCACCGGGTCAACGTCTCACCGTCTCATTGTCCTCAACTCATCCTCACTGGTCTCGTTCCCCCAACTCGCATCCCATCGCTGATGCGTGCGATGGATGTGCTCGCGCATCCGAGTTATCGCGAGGGTTTGCCGCGGACGGTGCCGCAGGCGTTGCTTGCTGGCGTGTTTCCGATTGCGTATGACTGCGACGGCACGGGCGAAGTGTGCGTGGACATGCAAACGGGGCGATTGGTGCCCACAGGTAATGTCGATGCTCTTCGTGCGGCAATTAATTGGTCGTTTGAGCATCCAGCCGAGCGTCGTGCGATGACGGCGGTGGGGCAGCAGCGCTGCGCGAAGGACTTCAGCACTGACGCGATGGTGGAAGGGCTTGAAGAGGTGTACGAATGGGCGCTGCGGCGGCGATGAGAGTGAGGCTTCGCTGAGCCGTCGTGCCGTAAGCGTGTTTCACGTCCGGAAAAACGCGGCTTCAAACCTCGCTTTCGAGTTGCTTGTTTTTAAGTCAATGATTGTCTTGACAATGAAACACAATCGGGTAACTTATCCCGCCGTGCATGATTTTTGTATCTCGCCGCGGCGACGTTGACGCGAAGGAGGAGAGAAGTATGTTGTTGAATGTCCGCACGATGATTGCGTTGGGGTCGGTGGGTGTCGCTTCTGCAGCGAACGCAAACCTTTTGACGAATGGTAACTTTGAAGCTGGCAACACCGGTTTTTCGAGCGATTACCAATACTCCCCGGCGAACGTGTCGCCTTATGTGGGGCAATATGGCATTACGAATTCGTCCTTCGCGTGGACCAACTTCTGGGGGAACGTGCCGGGCGATCACACGACCGGAACGGGTCTCTTCCTGATTGCTGATGGCGGTCCGAGTCTGACTTCCGCGATCTGGCGTCAGACTGTGTCGGTCCCAATCAACACACAGATGACGCTGACGGGCTGGCTCGCGACGTGGACTTCATTTCCTGGCAACGTGCTGCGCGTCGAAGTTGATGGCGTGCCCGTGACGACCTGGGCAGCACCCGGCAACGGCACGTGGACGCAGTATTCCGCGTCGTGGACGTCCGGCGTGTCTGGCACTGCGACGATCGCGCTTGTGCCCAACGTGTACTTCCAGCCCGGAGCGGACGTGGCGATTGATGACCTTGTGCTGATTCCTGCACCCGGTGCAGGCGCGGCGTTTGGCTTTGCCGCGTTGGCATCGCTTCGTCGCAAGCGTCGCTAATGATGAGCGGTCTGCGACGTTCCGACCCACGCGCGAATTTCACGCACAACATCAGTCCAGATTTCTTCCGGGCCGCGTGCCGCGTTGATGAGACGATGCGTGTCGCTGTGTTCGCGGGCCTGTCGCAGATATCCCTCGCGCACTTTGCGATGAAACTCCGTGCCTCGGCTTTCGATGCGGTCTAGGCCTTCTTTCCGCGTTGCGGAAGCGAGCAGCGGATTGATGCGGCTCGCGGCGGTGACTTCATCGACATCGAAAATGAGAACGAGGTTTGGAAAGCAGCCTTGCAAGGACGCGTGCGCGACGGCCATGATGTCGTCATGGGACACGCCGCCCGCCGTCCCTTGATAGGCGAGGGTGCTCTGCACGAAGCGGTCGGAGAGCACGACTTGGCCCTCGGAGAGCGCGGGGCGAATGCGTTGCTCAACGAGTTGGGCTCGGCTTGCCATGTACAGAAGCATCTCGCAGCGAATCGTCATTTCGCTGCGCGTGTGGAGGAGCACGTCGCGGATTTCTTCGCCAATGCGAGTGCCGCCCGGCTCGCGAACTTCGCAGACGTGCAGGCCCGATTCTTCCATGAGGGCTTTGAAACGCCTCATTTGCGTAGTCTTGCCACTGCCGTCGGGGCCTTCAAAGACAACAAACTTGCCAGCGAGGGCAGCCAGCCATCCGTGCGAGTTTGCTCCGCGTGCATCCATGCGTCGCGAGTGTAGAGGGGAAGTCACGAAGTGACCCAGTGACGGGGTGACGAAGCAAGGAAATTGGTGATGCAGGATCGTTGAAATCCTGTCTGAACAGGCCTTTGAGTTTCGGTGGCTTGGATTTCCGCCGTACATTCCCGGATGCTGCCAATTTTCCTCGCCGCTGTCCTGCCTGCGCAACTGACGCTGAACAACGAACCGCAACTGCCGCTCACTCGCGGTGTTGCGATTTCTGGTGTGTCGTCGTGGGGCAGACGGACGATCAACAACGATGCGATTGTGCAGAAGATGGTCGATGGCGACTTCGCGACACCCGGTCACGCGCCAAAGGCGGCTGACAAGATTGGTGATAAGGCGTGGGAGGAAATCGAAGCGGGTGAGGATGATTCTTTCGCGGCGCAAGGGCCCGGCAAGTATGTGTGCGTCACCGTGACATGCGAGACTGATCGCGTGATGCTGCTCGAAGCGTCTGGTCACGCGATGGTGTATGTGAACGCGGAGCCAAGGCCGGGCGATCCGTATTCACACGGCTACATGAAGGTGCCGGTGCAATTGCACAAAGGTGACAACGTGCTGCTCTTCGCGCACGCGGGGCGAGGTGGCATGAAGGCGAAACTCACAACGCCTGACGCGGATGTTGGCGTGATTGAAGGGGATATCACGAAGGGGGATGTGTTGTTGTCGGCGGGTGGAACGAGTCCGGCGATCGACAACCTGCTTTTGGTTGGTATTCCGGTCTACAACGCAACGGCTCACCCAATCGCAGTCACAATGTGTGGTCATTTTGATGATTTTGGAGCGATCGCCGGGGCGAGCGACAGAATCGTGACGTTGCCTCCGCTGTCGGTGACCAAAGTTCCTCTGAGTGTTCATGATCGCTTCCGCGCATATGTCGGTGGTGAAGATGCTCCTATCGCGTGCACAGTCCGAGTGGATGCACCAACAAAGGCCGGGACGGAGTTTCAAATCAAGTTCAACAAGAAGATGCCCAGCGAAACACACGCTTGCACGTACATCAGTCGGATTGACGGCAGCGTGCAGTATCTTTCTGTG
Source organism: Phycisphaerales bacterium (assembly GCA_046350435.1). Taxonomy (GTDB): domain Bacteria; phylum Planctomycetota; class Phycisphaerae; order Phycisphaerales; family UBA1924; genus BJHL01. The sequence continues at coordinate 577,310 of JAXMAK010000002.1, read as the reverse complement.
GTGCCGCCCAATTCCAAGGGTGAAAACACGGAAGCGTCGAAACCCGTGTCGATGGTGCTGTCATTGCATGGCGCATCTGTCGAAGCCACCAGCCAAGCTAGTTCATATTCACCCAAGCCCGACATGGTCATCGCGTGCGCGACGAATCGGCGGCCATATGGTTTTGATTGGGAAGATTGGGGTCGGATCGATGCGCTTGAAGCACTCGCGTTCGCGAAGCAGGAATTTCAGACCGATCCGCTGCGAACGTACCTGACCGGTCACAGCATGGGCGGGCACGGCACGTGGCAACTGGGCGTGTTGTATCCAGAAACGTTCGCCGCGATCGCGCCGAGTGCGGGATGGCTTAGTTTTGATTCGTATCTGGGTGGGTTGGGGCAAGCAACGGATCAGCCGTTGGAAGGTTTCACGAAAGTTGTGCGCGATGCACGCGCGAGCAGCGACACGCTCAACTACTTTGACAATCTCAAAGAACGCGGCGTGTACATTCTACATGGCGATGCGGACGACAACGTGCCCGTCACCGAAGCGCGCGCGGCGAAGGAAAAGTTGCTTGCGATGGGCCTCAAGGACGGGACTGACTTTGGATACCACGAGCAGCCCGGTGCCGGTCACTGGTGGGACGCGCCAGATGCTGAAGGCAAGGACCAACCCGGCGCGGCGTGCGTTGATTGGCCCGCGATCTTTGAAATGTTCCGCAAGCACGACCTCGGTGCGCAGCGCGATGCACGAAAAGCAAACGGTGTGAAGTTGGTTGAGTCGCCGCTTGATGCGAGGGGCTTCTGCAAGGGGTCGTTCAAGCGAGTCTTTGATCGCAAGTTTGTGCTTGTATATGGCACGAAGGGCACGCCAGAAGAAAATGCGTGGGCATTCGCCAAAGCGCGATTTGACGCGGAGCAGTGGTGGTATCGGGGCAACGGCTACGCACAAGTTGTGTCAGACGCCGGGTTGGCAGAAGTAATCTCGCAAGGCGATTTCGCATCGCGAAATGTGATCCTCTACGGCACGCCAAAGAGCAATGGTGCATGGAAAGACCTCGTGCCGTCGCATGTGGAAGTGTCGGCGGATAGCGTTGCATTCATGACTAGTCACGGTGAGCAGCGATTCAAAGTGACGGATCAAGAACATGGCCAGATGGGGATGCTGTTAGCGTTTGACGTTTTGAATGCTGACAAGACTGAGTACCGAACGATCGGCGTCGTGACGGGGACGTCCGTAGAAGGATGCAGGACGCTGGATCGCCTGCCGATTTTCCTCGCGGGGACAGGAGTGCCAAGTCAACTCATTCTGCGGAATGATGTGTGGACGAAGGGCAACGAATCGATTGTGTATGCGAGTCTTGAGACGTCGCTACCTTGATTCCCGCCTCGGCGTCTGTTTGACGAGTTCCAGAACAAACCGCTGGAAGTCGTCGTGCATGATTTTCATCGATGGGCTGTGGATCATTTTTCGGAACGCTGGTTCCGCCGCGATGACTTCCATGCGCTTCGCCCAACTTTCAAAGTATCCGTCGGGCAGCATGCCCTGTGTGTGGCTGAACCAGACGATTTCGTATACCGACAACTGCATGAGGCTGAAGAAGTACTCGCGGACTTCGCGATCGGTGGTCAGATCTTGCACATCATCGCGGAACACGTGCGCAAGGTCTGGGTCCTTCACACGCAGTTCGCGCAGGTGCATCTGCATCTCGACGAGCTTTGAGAAGTTCGCAACCTGCTGGCTCTTGCGGAGGTGGCGGAACTGGAACGCGGTGAAAAACAAGCCGCCCGCGATGGCAAAGGTTGAGACGGACTGAAGCAGTATCTGGAGTTCTTGCAAGGTCATGGCTCACTAGATCGGCTTGTGATGCCTCGCGAATGAAATGCTGGCGCGGCTCGTATCATTCGCAGTGAATGACCTGCTTCGCATGTTGGACGCAAACGCCAATCGGGCCCGGGAAGGGCTGCGCGTGCTGGAAGATGTCGCGAGATTTGTGCTGAACGATGCAACGCTCGCGGAGCGATGCAAGCGTGCAAGGCACGGCGTGAACGACGCGATCCAGTCGCTTGGCGTTGGAGAAACAAGGCTCGTTGCTTCGAGAGATACGGCGAGTGACGTTGGTGTTTCGATCAAAGTGGACTCGGAAATAGCCCGTGCGGACCTCGCGAGTGTTATCGCCGCGAATGCCCTACGTGCGGCGGAAGCATTGCGAGTGATGAGTGAAGTCGCGAAGATGTTGTCCAGCGAGAACGACTCGTTGCAGCCTGAGAACGGCAAAGTGAGTCAGTCGGCGACTGCGGCGGTTGCGCTTGAGCGTGTGCGATACGACGTCTACGACATCCAGCGAGCACTGACGCTCGCGATCGGCTGCGGTGAACGCGTGCAGCCCGGTGTGTGCGTCCTTGTGACGGAGTCACTCTGTGTCCATCACTCATGGTGCGAAGTCGCACGGCTTGCACTCGAGGCAGGCGCGGACATGATCCAACTTCGCGAGAAGTCGCTGGAATCGCGAGAACTACTCGCGCGTGCGAAGCAACTCGTGGCTTTGTGTCGTCGGCACGGAGCGAAGTGTGTGATCAATGACAGAGTTGATATCGCGATGCTCAGCGGAGCGTGGGGTGTGCATGTCGGACAGCACGACTTGACAGTGGCGGAAGTCCGCAAGATGGCGGGAACGTCACTTCGAGTTGGAGTTTCAACCGAAAACATCGATCAGGCTGTTGCTGCGTGCCGCGATGGCGCGGACTACTGCGGCGTTGGCCCGATGTTTCCCACGACAACGAAAGAGAAGCCTCGCCTCGCCGGGGCGATGTACTTGCGAGAATTCGTATCGCATGAACGAACCGGATCAATGCCTCACCTCGCGATCGGCGGTATCACCGTTGAAAATGTGCCAGAACTGATCGCGGCGGGCGTTCGAGGCGTCGCGGTATCAAGCATCGTGTGTGGAGCGATGGAGCCGGGGGAAGTTGTAGCGAAATTGGTGAAAGCGATACAACGATAAAACGATCAAGCACTACAAAACGCCTGTTTTTATTCATCGTTTCATCGCTTTATCGCTTCATCGTTTTCTAGGCTCACTCGCGTATACAACCGAACTCTGCCTCACTCGCGAACTTCGTATCCGCCTTCCTACCGTCCCCCATGCCAGTCACGTTCCAACAGAAAACGCTTCCCAACGGGCTCAGAATTGTCGCTGAGGTTGATCGCGGAGCGCACACAGCCGCAGCGGGTTTTTTCGTCAAGACCGGTGCCCGCGACGAAGCGACGAAAGTGATGGGCGTGTCGCACTTTCTTGAACACATGATGTTCAAGGGCACTGACAACATCTCCGCACAGGAACTCAATCGTCGATTCGATGCGATGGGTGCTCGGAGCAATGCCTACACGGCGAACGACATCACCTGTTTCTATGCGCATCTACTTCCCGAGGCGATGCAGCCCGGGCTTGATCTGCTTGCGCGCATGATGAGACCCGCTTTGCGTGACGCAGACTTCACGACTGAAAAAGGCGTGATCATCGAAGAGATCGCGATGTATGAGGACAATCCGTTCTGGCTTCTGTATGAAGCAGTGCTCGAAAAGCACTTCGGAATGCATCCGCTCAGCCACAAGGTTCTGGGCACTCGCGAATCAATCACGAACCTAAAGCGAGACGAGATGCTCGCGTACTTCACGAATCGCTACAGCGCGGACAACACAGTCGTTGCGCTCGCTGGCGACGTTGACTTTGCAAAGTGCTGCGACGATATCGAAGCGATTTGCGGTTCATGGGCAACGACGCGAGTTTCGCGTGACAACAGCGAGCCAGTGCTCGCTGGCGGCGAGTTCACGTTGCGAAGTCCGAAGGTGAGTCGTGGTTATGCGCTGGGATTGTGTCGTGCTCCGGCAATCGCCGATGATCGCAAGTACGCCGCGAGCCTCATCGCGCAGGTGCTGGGAAATCCTGATAACAGCCGGCTGCACTGGGCGCTGCTCGAAACCGGCATCGCAGAAGAAGCACAAGCCGCGGCTGATCCGCAGGACGGGTTCGGGCAGTTTTATGTGTACGCGAGCGGCGATCCGGACAACCTCACAGAGATTTGGGAAGTCGCGCACGCGCAGATGCACGAACTTGATCGCACGCTGACACAGGGCGACCTGGACATACTGCTTCCAAAGACAGTGACTGCGGCGACGATCGCGGGCGAGCGGCCCCATGATCGCATGCATCGTCTTGGCCGGTTGTTCACGAGCATTGGCGAGTACCAAACGCTCGAGCACGAACTTGATCGGCTCTCACGCGTGACGTTGGATGACTTGCATTCGTGCTTGCGAGACTTTCCGCTTACGCCGGTGACGGTCGGCAAACTCATTCCGGCAACGTGAAACGGCTGACTACATTCCCCCATGGTCGCCAAGCGTTTTCAGTCTTTCGGTCAATCGATCTTCGCCGAGTACACCGCGCTGGCGATCAAGCACAACGCGATCAATCTCTCGCAGGGTTTTCCTGACTTTGATGGTCCCAAACTCGCGAAGGACGCGGCGATCGCGGCGATCAACGCCGGGCACTCGCAGTACGCGCCGATGACGGGCGTGCCTGTACTTCGCAACGCGATTGCAGACAACTGGAACAAACGCGGTGCGTTTCAGATCGAGGCGGACTCGTGGGTCACGGTGACGTGCGGCTGCAGCGAAGCGATCACGTGTTGCTTTGCCGGGTTGCTCAATCCGGGCGATGAAGTCATCATCTTTGAGCCGTACTTTGACTATTACGGCGCGGGACTTGCTTGGGCGGATGCGAGGGCGCGGTACGTGACATTGCATGCGCCGCAGCAGACGGGTGGAGCATTCTGGTTCGACGAAAACGAACTGAGGGCGGCGTTTTCGCCAATGGGTGCGTCCAAGACCACACCAAAGGTGAGAGCGATCATTCTGAATACGCCGCACAATCCAACGGGCAAGGTCTTCACGCGAAGTGAACTCGAACTCATCGCGAAGTTGTGCGTCGAGCATGATGTTGTGTGCATCAGCGACGAGGTGTACGAGCATCTGACGTATGAGCCGTCGCTGCCGCACTTGTCGATCGCGACTTTTCCGGGCATGAAAGAGCGGACGATCACGCTGAGCAGTCTGGGCAAGAGTTTCAGTCTGACCGGATGGAAAGTTGGCTGGAGCATTGCGCCGCCTGAACTCTCAGCGTGTGTGCGAGCCGCACACCAGTTCAATTCATTCAGCGGCGCAACACCCATGCAGCACGCTGCAGCGGCGATGATCAACGCGGCGGGCATCGATGGTGGCGAAACGACCCGCGACCTGCGAAAGTTGTTCATTCGTAATCGGGATGTGCTCAGCGGAGCGCTTCGCAGGGCAGGTCTCGACGTGTATCGCAGCGATAGCACGTACTTCCTCATGGCGGATCACTCGACGGTGACGAAACGTCTGGGACTCACTGGTGAAAAATCTGCTGACCGCCTCTTCTGCGAGTTTCTCACGCGAGAAATCGGCGTTGCGGCGATCCCGCCCAGTGTCTTCTACGAGCACAAACAGTTTGCGACGCCTCTCGTGCGATTTGCGTTTTGCAAGAAAAGCGAGACGATCGATGAGGCGGTGAAGCGTCTTGCGAAGCTGTAATGTTCGCTGTTTAGTCCGCCGGAACGCAGCGCCCCTGCGACCAATCTCGAAGCCATTGGATTTTTTCTGCCATCGTCACGCTGAGTGGCGGCGAGGCCTGCGAGATTCTCGTGAGTGAGTCCGTGGTGAGCGTGTGTGACTTGCCCGAGCGAGCGGCGGCTTTGGCCTCAATGTGCGCGCTCACAATAGCTTGCTCGATTTCCGCGCCGCTGTAGCCTTCAGTGATCGCGGCGAGCGAATCGAGGTTGAACTCCGCGGGGTTGTAGCCTCGCTTGCGCAGGTGAATCGCGAAGATGATTTTACGAACGTCGCTGGCGGGCAAGTCCACGAAGAAAATTTCGTCGAAGCGGCCTTTGCGGAGCAGTTCCGGGGGCAATGCTTCGATGTCGTTCGCCGTTGCGACGACGAACACTGGCGAGTGATGCTCTTGCATCCAAGTGAGCAGCGTGCCGAACATTCGGCGGGAGACGCCTCCATCGGTGCTCGTGCTCGCGGCGCTTGCAAAGCCTTTTTCGATTTCGTCGATCCAGAGCACGACCGGCGCCATTGCTTCCGCTTGTCGCAACGCATCGCGCAGATTGCGTTCGGTTTCGCCGACGTACTTGTTGAAGAGTGCGCCCGGATCGAGCCGCATCAGTGGGCGGCGCCATGCGGTTGCGATTGCTTTGCTCGCGAGGCTTTTGCCGGCACCTTGCACGCCAAGAAGCAGAATACCGCGCGGTGTGGGGAGCGTTGGGTCGTCGAAGCAGAGTTCGCGGGTTTGCAGCCAGTGCTTGAGCTTTGCGAGGCCACCAATGTCATCGAGGCTGGTTGGTGCTTCGACAAATTCGAGTACGCCTGCGTCTTCGAGGAGTCGTCGCTTGCGAGTTTGGATCGAGCCAAGGTCTTTCTCGTCGAGCACGCCATCCGCGATCACGGCTTCCTGAACCACCGTTCTGATTTGACGGCGAGTGAGGCCTCGCAAGTTCTGCACCAGCATCGCGAGAAACTTCGGGCTCACCTTTGCTTCGACGGGACGACTTTCCTTAACGCTGACAAGTGTGTTGCGGACGATCCGCTGAATTTCTTCGTCTTCGGGAACATTGATGTCGTATCGGCAACTCATGCCGCCGATGACGGGCGGGACATTGTCGTGATGATCGATCATCAGCACGCCCGAACTGCCGAATCGTCCTCGCTGCATGTACTCAAGAAGATCGCGGAACGCGCGAAGATTGATCGTGTCAGACAGTTGGTCTGCGAGGTCGAGCGTTATGAGCATCGATGGACGCTCGAGATGATCCATGAACCATCGCAGGCTTGCGGCTGGATTTGTCGCGTCGTCAAGGCGAGGAGTCGGCGTGCCCTGCTGCATGAGCGCGAAGCGAACGCCGCTGGTGACGGACCAGGTGTACGGATCAAGATTCAGCGCGAGCGCCGTTTCGACAGCGAGCGAAACGCACTCGCTTTCTTCGTGCGTCACGATGCGGACGCAGCGATGGCCTGCGAGGAAGTTCTGCTTGAGGCGGTCGGGGTCCATACTAGAGGATACGAACATGTACGCAAGCGTGTCAGTCAGTGTCGCGTTGAGTTGTCGCGAGTAGAACTCGCAACTCATGCGCAAGTCAGTTCAATCACCACAACTTCAGCCGGCACGTGCCATCGAACGGGAATCCCCGACGTGCCCACACCTCGCGAGATAATCACCGGAAACGCCGGGCCATTCACAAATCCGCCCGCGTACTTTGAGCCGTATCGACTCGGAATGATCGGCGTGCCGAACACTGGCAGGCGAACTTGGCCGCCGTGCGTGTGACCGGAAAGTTGCAGATCAACACGCCGCGCCGGAACGATGACTCGCGGATCTTCCGCGGTATCCGGATTGTGCGAGAGCAGGATGCGGGGCATGTGCTGAGGCACGTTCGCGAGTGCGAGGTCAGGGCGAATGACATCTTCGAGATAATCGCCAAGCCCGGCGAGGCACAATCCCTCGCGTGCCGGCGTGGATTGAATCTCGCGCGTGTTCGCATCGAGGAACACACGATCATTATCCAGCATGTGCGCGCCGCGTTGCTGCAACGCACGACTCATCATGCGAGAATCGCCATACCAATCGTGATTACCCAAGACTGCAAGCGATGGAATCGGTTTCCCGCCCGCGCGAAACGTGAGATTGTCAAAGAGCGGCTGGAAGAGTTTCGCCGCGTCATCGATGTAGTTCGTGCCGTTGTGGATGTAGTCGCCGGTAAGCGCGATCAAGTCTGGTTGCAGATCGATTGCTCTCGCAACGCATTCGCGTATGAACTCCGCGTTCACGCGAGTGCCCAGATGTGTGTCGGAAATCTGCACGATGCGAAGGTTGTTGAGCGAACGCGGCAGGTCTGCGATCGGCACGGTGTACGAGCGAGTCTTGAGTTCCCACGCATCGACCGCGCACGACTTGTAGAGAGCGCCAGCCGCGAGTGCGCCGGACGTTGCGATGCCAATATCTGCGAGCAATTCACGACGCGAGAGTGCCTTTGTCACATCTTTGGGCGATGAAACAACTTCGATCTTTGTTTGTACCCGTTTCCGCCACGCGTGGTGTGCTTCGTCTCGAAGTTGCAGAATCACGACCAACGCTGCAAACCAGACGCTCCATCCCACGGCACACGTGATAAGCGAGTACGTCGCGTGCTCGATGTTGAATACGTAATGCGAAAGTCCCGCCGCGGGCCGACCGAGCAGCGTCGCCGTGGATACAAAGTTCTGCGCAGTTTGCAACGAGCGAGTAGGTTCTCCCAGCGGTGCATAGTCAAACCGCACAAGCACCCATGTGCTGACAACCGTCAACACAAACCATGCGGCGATCAACACGACTGATCGACGCCGCCAATGCTTGCTGTACGCAGGTTCCGCACGCTTGAACATACCCGATACGAGACGCATGAAGCGACGTACGCCAGACGCGGGCGTGGGTTCGTCGGATTTTGTCTGCGCGTGGGATAACACGCAGAAGGTATCGGGTGGATTTGCGACTGAATGAAGTTGAGACGGTGAGACGGTGAGACGGTGAGACGGTGGAGTAATATGCACGGAGGTCGTGCCGTTCTTTTTCACCGTTTCACCGGGTCACCGTCTCATGCGTCAGTTCACCGGCAAGCCCTTGCTCTTCCAAAGTTCAAGCAACTTCGCCAACTCGATAGGCTCGCTGATAAGCCCTTCCGGCAGTTGTGTGCGAATGAAGTTGCCATTGTCGTCGAGATAACTCGTTTGCTCGGGCTGACCTTCAGCCAGCCGCGTGACCAGTTTCCAAGGTTCGCCCGCCTTCTTGGGCTGGCTCAGGATGTCGCGCCGGAACTGAATCGTGCTTGCCTGGCTTTGATATCCATAGAACCCATACGCCGCCGCGATTTTTTTCTTCACGAGCAGTTGCGGCAGCAGAAATCCTTCGACTCGACTGATGTATCCATCGCCAGCGATCTGCGGCGTCACGTTCCGCGGTGCTTCGCCCGGGCTTTCAATGCGGACAGACATGGTCTTGTCAGTGCGTGCGCCGGATTCGTGGTGCGTTGCCTTCTTGTCACCATCGCGCACAGTCATGACTGTGCTCCACGTCTCTTCGCGACGATCGGGCGTCATGAAGAACACGCTCTGGCTGTCGACAACCTGCTCGCCACTCAGGAAGCGAGCGTCGAGTTGCACGATGAGTCCCTGATCCATCGCCGCAACGCCGCGGCCTCGACCTTTGTCCACCAAGTTGCGAGAGCCGTATTGCGTGCGGACTCTGCGATATCCAATTTCCTGATCGTCCACCTGCTTGCCTGTGGGACTGGGCTTGTAGATGCGTTCCCAGCGATCTGTATTTTTGTCAACGAGCGATGCAAGATCGTCTTCGGTCACTTGTTCAAAGAAGTGAACACCCGTGCTCACCAGCATGGCACGCTGCGTTGATGCGCTCTGCGTGTCTTCAAACACAGACGACGCTGTTATCGTTTCATAGAGTTTTTTCGCGTTTTCAAACACGGGCAGTGTGGTGTACAACTCGAACACGACAAACTGCGTGGGAGAAAGTTTGCCGATGGTGACGCCCCGAACGACGGGCTGAACGTTCTTCGCGATCGTGTTTGGAAACTGCACGTAGAAGCGTTCGATGTCAATCGCCTGGCCCGGCCCTGCGACCGTCAACGTGCCGCCCTCAAACGGTTCGCGAGAGATCAGCGTCGCGCTTGTTGAGCCGTTCGCGGTCGCAGCGGTGATCCCCTTGGTATTGATCGTGCCATCTTCGCTTGAAAGCGCGCTGGACTTGAGATTGCGAGCCGTGTCAGGAGTAACTTGAATCACGTTTTCCGAAGCTGTGTTCAGTAACTGAGCGAGTGCTTGATCAGTGACTTCCTTCAACGTCAACTTCGCGTTGCTGGTCGTGCGTGACTGAATGCTGATCGCCCATGAAGGGTTCGACGGATTGCCACGAGTAGGAGTGATGCTCGTGACCGACGTGCCCCCAACCATCTCCGAGGAGTACTGCGCGTCTTCGGGCAGATACACAGTGAGGCCCAACGCCTCGATCTTGACAGGCTCAGCACCCAGTTCAATACCCGTCGGCTTGGGCGCGGCGGTGGGGGTGCCTTTCGCCGGAGGCGGCGTCGGCTTGGGGGCAGGCGTTTGTTGCGCGAAGCACGCCAAGGCCAAGGACAATGAAATCGACGCGACGAGGTGACGGGTCATAAGGGCTCTTTTCGTTGGGACCACAGTGTTGGTTCAAGATCGACCGGTGAAGGGCTGGAAGTTGATAGAATCACGAAGTAGTGTTTGTATTTTGTGTGGGTACTACGATCCAATTCCCGGTACCTGCGGTGCGATGTGGTGAACTGACACTCAACAGCCTTTTCAAAAACGTGTTGACTCTCGCGAGGCACCGTCTATCGTTGAGGCCCTACTCAGTTTTGAGTTGGGTGATCTTTGACCTATCGGCGTTGGGTGAAGTTTGGCAACGGGAGCGGTTTCGCTTCCAAAAACGCGGGTGACCCGCAGGTGGATTCATGAGCGGCGGAAAGATTCGCATCAGAATGGAAGCCTACGACCACATGGCCCTTGACGCTTCGGCGAAGGAAATTGTGGATCACGCCAAGCGCACCAACGCGAAAGTTGCGGGCCCGATCCCGCTTCCTACTCGTATTGAGCGTTACACCGTGCTGCGTTCGCCCTTCATCGATAAGAAGAGCCGCGAACAGTTCGAGATCCGCACGCACAAGCGCATCATCGATATCATCGAGCCCAACGCACGCACGGTTGAAGCCCTCAACCGCCTCGTCGTTCCGGCAGGCGTGTTCGTGAAGATCAAGGCATGATGGATTGCATTTCGAGACTCATGGCGTCGCAGCCGTGAGTCTTTTTCGTTGGTTTTCTCAGTAGATATGCCCACTTTCTTGGTGGGCGACAAGTTTCGGCGAGATGCGGTGCTTGCACTTCACTCGCTCATTAGACGGACGATCAGTCTCCTTCGAGTTTTAGCTCGGGGGGCGGATTCCGCGAAAGGGTTTGAAGATGTTGCTCCTTGGCAAAAAGCTTGGTATGACCCGCGTGTACACGGATAAGGGCGTGAGCCTCCCGGTCACCGTGGTCGAAGTCTCCCCCAACTTCGTCACGCAGTTGCGCACGAAGGACAAGGATGGCTACACCGCAGTGCAGGTCGCTGCTGAAGAAATCGCCCCCCGCAACAGCACGATGCCGGTCATCGGTCACGATGTGAAGGCGGGCGTTGCCCCGATGCGCGTCCACCGCGAATTCCGCGTTGACGAGAAGGACCTGGCAAACTTCAGCTTGGGTCAGGAACTCAAGGTCACGGCCTTTGAAAAGACCGCCTACGTCGATGTCGCCGCGATCAGCAAAGGTAAAGGCTTCCAAGGCGTCATGAAGCGCTGGCACTTCAAGGGCATGTTCGCCTCGCACGGCACGGAACGTAAGCACCGCTCGCCCGGCTCGATCGGCGGCTTGTGCTCGAACCGTGGTTTCGGCGGTGGTCTTGCCAAGGGCAAGAAGATGGCTGGTCACATGGGCGCCGAGCGCGTCACCTGTCGCAGCCTTGACGTCGTCAAGATCATCCCTGACAAGAACCTGATCCTGCTCAAGGGCAGCGTTCCGGGTGCAAACAACGGCATCGTTGAAATTCGTCCCGCCGTGCGTCTGTATAAGACCAAGGGCGTGAAGCAGAAGGAAGTTGCTGGGAAGTAAGGCAATCTGCGACTCGCTGGCTTGGAAAACCGCGAGTCGTTGCCTAGCATCTCAACCCACTCCGGAGTTTTCTGGAGTGGCGCTCGAAATGGAGTTCGAGTGTAAGAAGTTTTGGAAGTGTGAGTCGATGCGACGGGCAGCGGCGTTGCCCGGAGCGTTCGGAAGGTCCAAAAGAGGCGAAAGCCTATGAGGAAACCGCCGGACAACGACAAGTAAGGGTTCGCAGAACGCGTGTTTCTGCAGCCCGGACAGCCGAGTCGATTCCGATCCGCCCCACGAGCAACGTCCTTCGGGAATAGCTCGGTCAATCAGAAGTCAACGAATGTTGATGAACCTGATTGGAATGGAGGCGAGACGGATAGGCGGTGTGTGAATCACCCGACAGGGCATGGTGCCTTGTCGGAACCCTCCAGCATCATGCTTGGGGGGAGGCGTCACGACGAGGTAAAGAAGACTTATGCAAGTCCCCGTCTACAACATGCAAGGTAAAGAAGTTGGCTCTGTCTCCGTTGATGAGAAGGTCCTGGGTGGTGAACCCATGCCCGCTCTGATCAAGCAGGCGTACGTGCGCTATCACGCGAACACTCGCCAGGGCAGCAGCAAGACCAAGAACCGTCACGAGGTCGAAGGCTCGACCCGCAAGCTGTACAAGCAAAAAGGCACCGGCAACGCCCGCCACGGCGACAAGAAAGCCAACCTCTTCAAGGGCGGCGGTCACGGGCACAGCAAGAAGCGGACTCGCGAAGACTTCCGCCTCGACATGCCCAAGAAGATGCGCCGCAAGGCAAACCGCAACGCTCTCCTCGCCAAACTGGTGGACAGCGAAGTGCGCGTGATTGACTCCTGGGGTGGCATGAAGGAAGTCAAGACCAAGGCCTTTGAACAATTCCTCGAAGCGATCAAGGTTGATCGCTCTGCTCTGGTGGCGCTGCCGATGGCCGCACCCGACGCAAAGAACGCGATGCTCAGCGCTCGCAACATCGATTCGGTCGAACTCATCCGTCTCGACCAGCTCAACGCCTTCAACATGCTGAACAACCGCTACCTCGTGATCGCGAAGAACGATCTCGAGTCGTGGCTGACCGGACCGTCGAGCCAGACGAGCAAGGTCGCGAAGATCAGCCCGTTGGGTCGCGACAAGAGCGGCGCGGGAGCCGAGAAGGTTTCGCGTCCCAAGCCCGCGAAGCAGGAAAAGCCAGCCGGTAAGGCTTCGCCAGCGGCAGCAGCGAAGCCCGCGGCGAAGAAGACCAAGTAAGTGTGTACGCGTTCGTGATGGATGAAGTAGATGTTTGTGACAGTGTGAAAAGGTAGAAAGCCATGCCCGCCAACGTTGATGCAAGCTACATCCTGAAGCGCCCGCTGCTCTCGGAAAAGAGCACGTTCGCGATGAACGAGCACAATCGCTACGCGTTTGAAGTCGATCGTCGCGCCAGCAAGACCGAAATCAAGAGCGCGGTGGAGAAGACCTACAAGGTGCGCGTCGAGGGCGTCAACACGATCACGACGAAGCACAAGCTCAAGCGCACGAAGTTCGGTGTGTCGTTGCCAGCGGACACGAAGAAGGCCATCGTTGTGATTCACAAGGATGACAAGATCGAGTTGCTCTAATTGTGTGTGGCGCGAGATTGAACTCTCGGGAAAATTGACGAACGAAGGACTGAACTATGCCGATTCGCCAGTACAAGAGAACCAGCGCCGGACGCCGCAACGCGAGCGTCAACATGCACGTCGAAGTCACCAAGACTTCGCCAGAGCGTTCGCTGCTGTCCCCCAAGCCCAAGAGCGGCGGGATGAACAATCAGGGCATCCGCACCTCGCGTGGCATCGGTGGCGGCGTGAAGCAGATGTACCGTCAGGTCGACTTCAAGCGTCGCGACCGCGATGGGATCGCCGGCAAAGTCATCGGCATTGAGTATGACCCCAATCGCAGTTGCCACATCGCACTGATTGAGTACACGGACAAGGTTCGTCGCTACATCGTCGCGGCCAATGGCATCAAGGACGGCATGACGATCGAGTGCAGCAGCACCGGGCCGGTTGAACCGAGCGTCGGCAACTGCATGAAGCTCCGCTACATCCCCACCGGTCTTGACGTGCACTGCGTCGAACTCGTGCCGGGTCAGGGCGCAGTCATGTGCCGCAGCGCGGGCACCTATGCGAAGCTGACGAACCGTGAAGATGATTACGCAACGCTGGTTCTCCCCAGTGGTGAAGTTCGCCGCGTGCCGCTTGAATGCCGCGCGACGATTGGCCAGGTCGGTAACGGCGATCACCGCCTCCGCATCTTGGGCAAGGCTGGTCTCAATCGCTTGAAGGGTCGTCGCCCCGTGACGCGTGGTATGGCAAAGAGCCACCATGCTCACCCGTTGGGCGGTGGTTCAGGTCGCAGCAAGGGCAACCGCCCGCCCTGCGGACCGACAGGCGTGCACGCGAAGGGTGGCAACACACGCAACCCGCGCAAGGCAAGCAAGAGCATGATCATCCGCCGTCGCGTGAGCACGCGGTATGGTCAGAAGAAGTAAGAAGTAGGCACGAGGGGCTAGGCACTGGGCACTAGCAAAGAGTGGTAGTTGTTTCGAGTTGGTTGAAGGAATTGGACAAAGTTATTTCGGTGTTGGGACAACTTGGAGTTCCGGAACTGGCTTTTGCCAGTGCCCAGTGCCCAGTGCCCAAAGCCTTTGGAGTTCAGCATGGGACGCAGCTTGAAGAAAGGGCCGTATGTGGATGAGAAGGTCTACCGCAAGGTGGAAAAGCTCAACCAGACACGGAAGAAGGAAGCCATCAAGACCTGGTCGCGTTCGTGCACGATCGTTCCCGAGTTCGTTGGTCACACCTTCAAGGTGCACAACGGCAAGGTGTTCAACGACGTGTTCGTGACGGAAGACATGGTCGGCCACAAGCTGGGCGAGTTCTCCTTCACGTGCACCTTCCGTGGGCACACGAACAAGAAGGAAGGCGTCGAAGGCGCCGCCGCTGCACCAGCCAAGGGCTAATACATCTATCGGGGAACGTATCGAAGTTTGAAGTTCGGTTTGAATTGACTGTGACTGCAAGAACGAGGACTGCACCGTGAGGATCAACGCGAAAAAACTCACTTCAGCGATGAAAGCCAAAGGCGTCGATGTTGCATCGCTCGCCGGCGCAATCGCTGAGCCTGGCTTCAGCGCCGCTGACGCTCAGAGCGCATTGGGCAACTGGATGAACGGCTCGGATCACCCGCGCTGCAAGGCTCCGATGGCCCGCAAGATCGCTCAGATTCTGGGCGTTCGCGTCGCGGACATCTGCAAGTTCACCAGCCAGTTCAAGAACCATCGCGGCTCACCCCGCAAGGCCAAGCTGCTCATCGATCTCATCCGCGGTAAGAGCGTGGTGGACGCTGAGAACCAGCTGACCTTCACGACCAAGCGCGCCGCTCTCGACATCAAGCGCTGCCTCAAGGCCGCGACCATCGATGCGGAACAGCACGGCGAAGTGAACTACGACAAGCTGTTTGTGACTGAAGCGACGGTGGACCAGTCCACAGTGATGAAGCGCTTCCAGCCCAAGGACCGCGGGCGTGCGCACGCGATTCACAAGTTCTTCAGCCACATCACGATTTCTGTTGAGGAGAAGACCAAGTAATGGGACAGAAAACACATCCATTCGGACTTCGCCTGGGCATTACTGAAGCGCACAAGAGCCGCTGGTATGCTCCCAAGGCTCTCTACGGCGAACTGCTGGTTGAAGACCAGAAGATCCGTGGCTGGCTCGACAAGCGTCTCAACCGCAGGCCCCCGAACGCCGCGGTGAGCGACATCGCTATCGAGCGCACCCGCGAAGAACTCAAGGTGATCATCAAGACGGCTCGTCCGGGCCTCGTGATCGGTCCCAAGGGCGCCGAAATCGAGCGCATGACCGAAGAACTCCAGTACATGACGGGCCGCAAGGTCGCCATCAGCGTGCTGGAAGTGAAGAACGCTGACGTTGATGCGAAGCTGGTTGCGGAAGCAGTCGCTGAGCAACTCGTGAAGCGTGCAAGCTTCCGTCGTGCAGTCAGCATGAAGGTGGAAGCCGCGATGGCAGCCGGTGCGAAGGGCGCGAAGGTCCGCGTGAGCGGTCGCCTTGGCGGCGCTGAAATCGCCCGCGTGCTTGAAGTCAAGAAGGGCAGCCTGCCTCTCTCGACCCTCCAGGCACACGTCGAGTACGGCACCGCCGAAGCCATCACGACCTACGGCGTGATCGGCGTCAAGGCATGGATCTACAAAGGCATGTACGGCACGGAGCGCACGGAAGAAGAATCCAACGCAGCGGGCGGTCGTGCACGTGCTCGTGGTCGTAAGTAAATTGTGTTTGATCTTTTCTTTCTCGCGTGCCTCAAGGACGCGAGTGGTTCAGGAAGTTTGGAGTTTCAGTCATGGCGTTGATGCCCAAGCGAGTGAAGTACCGCAAAGAGCAGCGCAACGTGCGCCCACGCAAGGCGACCAAGGGCAACTACGTTGCCTTCGGCGACTTCGGGCTGCAGGCGCTCGACAGCGCATGGGTGAAGGGCACGCAGCTCGAAGCCGGGCGCGTCGCAGCTCAGCACTACCTGAAGCGTGAAGGCAAGCTGATCCAGCGCGTCTTCCCCGCCAAGCCCATCTCCAAGAAGCCCCTGGAAACCCGAATGGGTACCGGTAAGGCCGAAGTGGATTACTGGGCGGCAGTCGTGAAGCCCGGCACC
This sequence comes from Phycisphaerales bacterium, assembly GCA_046350435.1. Lineage (GTDB taxonomy): Bacteria > Planctomycetota > Phycisphaerae > Phycisphaerales > UBA1924 > BJHL01. The sequence goes on along the minus strand of JAXMAK010000002.1, from coordinate 560,827 downwards.
ATGATCTACGAGATCGCTGGCGTGTCGGAAATCACCGCGAAGAACGCACTGCGTCGCATCGCAACCAAGATGCCGATTCGCTGTCGGTTCGTCGGGCGTCGCGTGACGGTGTAAGCAGACTTTGAGCATCGCAACTTAGAGCATCGAGAAGAAGGATTGAACTATGACGGGCACAGAAGTCCGCAGCATGAAGGACGACGAAATCAAGATCGAGCTGGGCAAGCTCCGCAACAAGCTGTACGACATGCGCACCAAGCGCGTGAGCGACACGGTTGAGGACACGAGCCAGTTCGGCAAGGCCAAGAAGGACATCGCGCGTCTGCTCACCGAGCAGCGCTCACGCGTGCTCAAGAAGGCCGGCAAGTAAGTCGCTCATCAGAAGTAGTGGCGTAGCGGGTAGGCAGATCAGTCAGTAGGTTTTCAAAGACGGAACACGACGTATGGCAGAAGCAAAGACCACAAAGAAGTCACCTGCGACCGCGAAGGCGGCTGCGAAGCCCGCGCCCAAGAAGACTCTCGCCGTGAAGGAAGGCCCCGTCAAGGGCACCCGCACCGGCGTCGTCGAGTCCGACAAGCGCAGCGAAACCCGCACGGTCGTCGTGAACTACATGAGCAAGCACCCCAAGTACGGCAAGTACATCCGCAACCGCACAGTGTTGCAGGTGCACGACGGTGCGAACGAGAGCAAGCTGGGCGACATCGTTGAAGTCGCTCCCTGCCGCCCCGTCAGCAAGACAAAGGTGTGGCGCCTGGTCAAGATCGTCGAGCGTCGCAGTGCACAAGCCGCGGCTCTCGCGAGTGCAAAGGCCCTCGGCTCGTAAGACAAAGTGACGAAGTGACTGAGTAACGAAGTGACGAAGTTGAAATCGGAATGAACACAGCGGCGCGTTGAGTCTCGCAAGGACGAACGCGGCGAGCAGAAAGAAGTAAGGCAAGCCCATGTTGCAGCAAGAAACAAGGTGCGAAGTTGCGGACAACAGCGGCGCGAAAATCGCGTACGTCATCCGCGTGTACGGCGGCTCCACAGGGAGCGGCAAGTTCACGCGTCGCATGGCGGGCGTGGGCGATCGCGTGTTCGTCTCGATCAAGAAGGCGCTTCCCGGCGCGGACGTCAAGCCTGGCGACAAGAGCAAGGCAGTCGTCGTCCGCACTACCAAGGCGACTCGTCGCGCGGACGGCTCATACGTCAAGTTCGACAGCAACGCAGTGGTCTTGATCCAGGACGACGGCAACCCCAAGGGCACCCGCATCTTTGGACCAGTCGCCCGCGAACTCCGCGACAAGAACTACATGAAGATCGTGTCGCTCGCGTCGGAAGTGGTCTAATCAGTGACGAAGTGACGTAGTGACGAAGTATCGAAGCGAGTAGTAAGGAAAGAACACATGCCACGGCACGTACGCAAGGGTGATCAAGTGATGGTGACGAGCGGCTCCTTCAAAGGGACTGTCGGTGAAGTCATCCGCGTGATCGTTGACAAGGACGACAAGAACTCAACGCTCGTCGTGGTCAAGGGCGTGAATCTTCGCGTCAAGCACCAGAAGCCCACGCGACTGAACCCACAGGGCAGCAAGTTCACCAAGGAAGCCGCGCTGCACATCAGCAAGGTCAGCCCCGTGGTCGATGGCAAGCCTGTCCGTGTTGGCTTCAAGACTGAGAAGAACGGCACGAAGGTCCGCGTCGCTCGCCACAAGGGCAAGGAAGTGGGCGAACTGGGCAAGCTGTTCGACGCAGGCAAGAAGAAGTAAGTCTCGAAAACGAATCAAGAACACGACATCTGACGGTTTGAATGACGAACCGGCTCGATGGCGATCAAGAAGGTGAATCATGTCGAAGGAAGAAAAACCACAAGCCGAGAAACCCGCTGGCAAGTCGCCAGAGATGAGCGCTGAGAAGGCGGCGAAAGCCGCCGCAGGTCGCGCCGCGGCTGCCAAGGAATCCGGCAAGAAGTCCGGCGGGCACGGCAAGAAGATCGACGCAGCGGTCATCGCAGCGGCTGAGCAGCCCGCGAAGGAACCGCCACGCCTCAAGGTCGCCTTCGAAGAGAAGGTTCGCCCCAAGGTTGCCGAGAAGTTCGGCATCAAGAACCGCTTCGCACAGCCCAAGCTCGAGAAGATCGTCGTGAACGTCAACATGGGTCGCCACCTGGAAGGCACCAAGATTCCGCCAGATAAACGCTCAACTGTGGTTGAGACAATCACGAAGATCACGGGCCAGAAGCCCATCGTGATCAAGGCCCGCAAGAGCGTCAGCAACTTCAAGCTGCGTGCAGGCATGGAAAACAGCGCGATGGTGACCATGCGTCGCAATCGCATGTGGTGGTTCCTTGATCGCCTGATCAACCTGACCACGCCCCGTATCAAGGACTTCCGTGGTCTGCCCGACAAGGCGTTCGATCGCCAGGGCAACTACTCGATGGGCCTGACCGAACAAGGCGTGTTCCCGGAAATCAACATGGCCGAAGTGACCTTCACCCACGGCATGCACATCAACTTCGTGTTCCGCAACAGCAAGCCCGAAGTCAGCAAGTTTGTGCTTGAAGAACTGGGCATGCCCTTCGTCAAGCCGGACCAGAAGTAAGTAGAACAGACAGAAGATTGAAGTAAACAGTACGAGTAACGAAGCGAGAACGAACTATGGCCACCAAGGCACAAGTCGCAAAGAGCAAGAGGAAGCCCAAGTACAGCACGCGGATCGTGCGTCGGTGTGAACTGACGGGTCGTCCGCGCGGCGTGTACCGCAAGTTCCGCATCTCCCGCATCATGCTCCGCAAGCTCGCGCTTGAGGGCAAGATTCCCGGCATGCGGAAGGCAAGCTGGTAAAGCATTCGCGGCTCAAACCGCACATGCTTCATCAGAAACGCTTCAAACGAGTGAGTGATGTTGGTGGCAAAGCAGGCTAGCAGACTAGGCCAAGCAGACTGAGGTAAATGAAATGTCCATCGGTGATCCAATCGCAGACATGCTGACCCGTATCCGTAACGCGGTGCGGAACAAGAGCAAGACCGTCACCTGTGTTCGCAACAAGGTGTGCGTCGGCATCGCCGGCGTGCTGCGCGACGAAGGCTACATCGACGGCTTCGACCTGATCGAAGACGGTCGCCAAGGCCTCATCCGCGTCCGCCTCAAGTACGGCCCGGGTGGTGAGTCGGTTGTGCACAAGCTGCACCGCCAGAGCAAGCCCGGTCGCCGCGAATACAGCGGCGTTGAAGGTCTGCCCCGCCCCTTGCAGGGCTTGGGCATCGCGATTGTCTCCACCAGCAAGGGCGTCGTGAGCGATCGCAAGGCGCGCGAAGAACGCGTCGGTGGTGAACTGTTGTGCATCGTTGAGTAATGAATACACCGCGGAAGCCCGGTGATCGAACTTGATCAAGCCGGAGCAGCAAGACGCGGAAGGAGTTTGGAAGTATGTCACGTATCGGTAAGAAGACAATCACGGTTCCCGCAGGCGTCAAGGTTGCCATCAGCAACGGTGCGCACGGCGGTCAGACCATCAATATCGAAGGCCCCAAGGGCAAGACCTCCTTCAACGCTCGTCCCGAAGTGAAGGTCTCCTGGACCGAAAGCGAAAAGTCGATCAAGGTCGAGCTCGCTCCGGGCTTCACCACCGATGACCGTGCAGCCAACGCCTACTGGGGCACGACTCGCGCGCTTATCCGCAACATGGTGGAAGGCGTGACCAAGGGCTACGAGAAGAACATGGAAGTCGTCGGCACAGGCTGGACGGCTCAGGTGACGGGCAAGAACTTGAAGCTCGTCGCAGGCCTCGCCAACCCGATCATCATGGAAATCCCCGCGGGGCTCACCGTGACTGTCGACAAAGCCCAGGGCGACGTGACTCCTCTCAAGATCGTCGGCATTGACCGCCAGCTCGTCGGTCAGTTCGCCAGCGCGATGCGCGTCAAGCGCCGCCCCGAGCCGTATAACGGCAAGGGCATCAAGTACAAGGAAGAAGTCATCAAGAAGAAGCAGGGCAAGCAGTTCGGCGCCTAAAGCGCTGGCAGCAAGTGTTGAAGGTGTTCGAAGAATTGTGTTCAGAAATATCTGGCTGGTGTTCACAAAGACCGGCCTTCAGTTAGGGTTTCAGCTATGGATCGCAACGCACAAAAAACACTTCGTCGCAGCCGTCGCCGGATCGGCATCCGCAAGCGGATCTCCGGTACGGGCGAGTGCCCTCGCATGGCGATCTACAAGTCGCTCAACCACATGTACGCCCAGTTGATCAACGACCTCGAAGGTCGCACGATCGCTGCAGCGAGCACGAAGGATGAGGGCCTGAAGCTCGATAAGACGGGCAACTCCGCCGCGGCGACCGCCGTGGGCAAGCTGCTCGCCGAACGAGCCAAGGAAAAGGGCATCAAGGCAGTCGTGTTTGATCGTGGCGGCTTCCGCTTCCACGGTCGAGTCAAGGCTCTCGCCGACGGCGCTCGCAAGGGCGGCCTGAAGTTCTAAGAGACGAAGAGACAAGAGACGGAGAGACGAAGTGGGGGAGTCTCGCCTGAGTGAATAGAAATCAACATGCCTGACGCACTTTGCAACAGGCCTAGTACGAAGAGATGAGTTTTATGGCAGCACCAGAACTTCAAGAACAATCAGGCCGGATGGAGATGACCAACCTCGGCGTCGAGCGCACCAGCGCGACGGTGAAGGGTGGTCGTCGTTTCTCGTTCGGCGCACTGGTCGTCGTTGGCGATCGCCGCGGCAAGGTGGGCTTTGGCTACGGCAAGAGCAACGAAGTGCCCCTCGCCATCGAAAAGGCTGAGCGGTACGCGAAGCGCCAGCTGATGGAACTGCCCCTCGTCGGAACCACAGTTCCGCACGAAGTCGAAGGCAAGTTCTCTTCGAGCAAGGTGCGCATCGTTCCCGCCGCGCCCGGCACGGGCGTCGTCGCAGGTACGACCGTCCGCGCAATCCTCGAAGTCGCCGGCATCACCGACGCACTCACCAAGTGCTACGGCACGACCAACAAGCGCAACGTGATCAAGGCCGTGTTCGATGGTCTCTCCAAGCTGCGTGCAGCCGAGCGAATCAAGACCACCCGCGGCATCGCGATGGGCGCGACAGTGATCGAAGACAAGATCGAACGCGGCAAGCGTTTCGCACCGGTCACCGCGAAGAAGGACAAGGCCAAGGGCCCGATCAACACCGTCGATGATGGTCGCGGCAAGCGCGGCGGTCGTGGTGGTGGTGGCGGTCGTCGTCGCGGCCCAGAAGGTAGCGGCGGTGGTGGTGGTGGCGAAGCAGCAGCAGCCGCAGCCCCTGCAGCAGACGCAGCGCCTTCAGCATAATGATCAGAACGATCAAAATTGTGTAGCACGGTATAGAACGACATCCACGCCGACCTTGACTACACCGCGTCGGCTTTCCTCTACGACTTCAAGAACGATTTTGGCAGGAGTATCACGCCATGATGATTCACGATATCACGAAAATTGCCGGCGCAAACAAGAAGCGCAAGCGCGTCGGTCGCGGCGAAGGCAGCGGCCACGGCAAGCAGTCCGGTCGCGGTAACAAGGGTGCGGGTTCTCGCTCCGGTACCGCCGCCAAGATCGGCTTCGAAGGTGGCCAGATGCGCTACTTCCGCCGCCTCGCGAAGTTCGGCTTCACGAACGCAGCGTTCAAGACCGAGTTCTGGACCGTGAACATTGGCGACATCGTCGCTCACCCCGCCTTCGCCAATGGTGGCGAAGTCAGCGTCCAGTCGCTCATGAAGGCAGGCCTGGTCCGCGACGATTCTCGCGACCTCAAGATCCTGGGCTCACTGCCCAAGTCCAGCAAGGGCCTGAAGGTCAAGCTCAACGTCACCGCGTCGCGCCTCAGTGACAGCGCCCGCAAGATGATCACCGACGCAGGCGGCAGCGTCAAGGAAACCGGCACGCGTCGCGACATGGTCCGTGGCGTCGATCGCGGCAGCGAAGACCGCAAGCCTAAGAACCTCACCAAGAAGCTCAACCGAGGCGGCAAAAAGGCTGCTCCCAAGGTTGAAGCCGAAGAGGGTGGCGACAAGAAGGACGCGAAGAAGTAAATGCTTCGTCTCGCTTCAGTGTTATTCAGCACACAAAAACACAGGTCCATAGGCCTGTGTTTTTTCTTGCGCAACGGGTGCGAAACGCACAACCTAATTCGTAAATCACAGAACTTTCGTCATTCTGCGCCGCTAAACTTCGCGGTTACATCGGCTTGACAGCCGTGGTCTTTCCACGCGCTTCACGCAGATGGTCTGTCGACACTTGGAAACGTTCGCATGTGGCAATCACTCGTCAATGTTTTTCGCGTCCCTGAACTCAGGACCAAGATCCTGTTCACGCTCGCGATGTTCCTGATCTTCCGAATCGGGCACTGGATTCCCCTCCCGGGCGTTAATCAGGAGCAGCTCGCCAAGCAGGCGCAGCTCGCTCAGGAAGGTTCGAGCAACGCGTTCACGACTATCGCCAACGCCGTCGCGATGTTCTCTGGCGGCGCGTTGACGCACTCGACCATCTTCGGTCTTGGCATCATGCCGTACATCACGGCTGGCATCATTTTCCAGTTGCTGGGCACTGTGTGGCCCACGCTGAAGAAACTTCAGGAAGAAGGCCCGACAGGCCGCCAGAAGATCATGGAATACACGCGCTACGCGACCGTCGCGCTGTGCATCGTGCAGGGCTTTGGCTGGCTCGCGTACCTGCGAGGCCAAGGGCTGTTGTGGCAACACGTACTCGTGAATCCTGTCTGGTGGGTGATGGCGATCGCATGTCTCACCGCAGGCACCATGTTCCTCGTGTGGATCGGTGAACAAATCGACAAGCACGGCATCGGCAACGGTGCCTCCATGATCATCATGGCGGGCATCTTGGCAGGCATCCCCAGCGCAATCACGTGGATCGTGAACAACTTCCAGCCGGGCGATCCCAACAAGTTGGGCTACATGGGCCTCTTCGGCATTATCGCTGGATTCATCTTCGTCATCGCAGGTTCGATTCTAATGACCGTCGCGCAGCGACGAATTCCCGTGCAGCAAGCCAAACACACCCGAGGCCGCAAGGTCTTTGGTGGTCAGCGCAGCTACCTCCCCCTCCGCATCAACCACGGCGGCGTCATGCCGATCATCTTCGCAAGCAGCCTGATGATCTTCCCGAGTGTGGTCTTCGATCAGCTTCGTGCGCTGTCGTCCCACTGGGCCGGCGGCGGCGACACGTGGTACACAGGCCTCACCCGCTTCTTCGCCAACAACTTCCAGCCCGGTGCATACCTGTACGTGCTGGCCTACATCATCCTCGTTTACTTCTTCAGCTACTTCTGGATCACCGTCCAGTTCAACCCTGAAGAAATGAGCAAGCAGATGAAGGAATCTGGCTCGTTCATCCCGGGTTTGCGCCCGGGCCCGCGCACGGCTGAATACCTCGAAACCGTGATGAACCGCATCACCTTCGTCGGCGCAGGCTTCCTCGCCCTCGTCGCAATCCTCCCGGTCGTGATTAACCAGGCGCTCAACATCAACTACATGGTGACGCAGTTCCTGGGCGGCACAGGCTTGCTCATCGTCGTGTCCGTCACGATGGACTTCCTGCAACGCGTCGAAGCCAACCTCATGATGCGTAACTACGCAGGCTTCCTTGGTGGTGATGACGCCGCCGCTGGCCCCCGCATCGGCGGCTTGCGAACGCAGTGAGATATTGAGACGGTGAGTCGGTGAAACGGTGATACGGTGAAGAGTACTTTTCACCGTTTCACCGGCTCACCGTCTCACCGTTTCATTTGCATGTCTATCGAGATCAAGTCACCCCAGGAAGTCCAAGCCATCGCCGCCGCCGGGCGAGTCCTCGACACCATCATCGAGGATGTCATCCTGCGCGAAGTAAAGCCAGGCGTGACAACCGCAGAAATCGAAGCCCGCGTGCACGAGATGATTCTCGCGAGAGGTGGTGAACCCGTACTCCGAGGCTACACGCAGGCAGGCGTTGGCAGTGGGGGAGCGCCATTCCCGGGCAGCGCGTGCGTCTGCGTCAATGAAGAAGTCGTCCACGCAGTCCCTAGCACCCGCATCGTGCGAGCAGGCGATCTTCTCACTGTTGACGTCGCAATGCGCTATCGCGGCTGGTGCATCGACACCGCCTGGTCCGTCGCAGTGCGCGACGTCGCAAGCAACGCCCCCTGCACCCGCGCTGAATCGTTGCAAACAACCGCCGCCGATGTGCTCCGCACCGCACGCCACATGATGAAGCCCGGCACGCGCTGGTCCACAATCGCCGCAGCGTGCCAGCAACTTGTCGCATCGCGAGGCATGCACTTCGTCCACGGCTACTGCGGCCACGGCATCGGACACAACCTGCACGAATCACCCCGCGTGAGTTTCACCAGCAAGGACTGGAGCAAGTCAGGCGAAGACTTCACACTCTGGCCCGGCATGGTCCTCTGCGTCGAACCCATCGTCTGCGAGGGCACCAACCAAGCCGCCCTGACAACCCTCGACGACGGCTGGACCGTCATCACTAACGATCGCCGCTGGACAGCCCACGAAGAAGAATGCGTCGTGACCACGATCGAAGGCGCCCGTGTCTTGGCTGGCGCAGGGCAGTACTAGGCCAAACGAGCCCTTTCCGTGACACACCCGTGACGCAACGCGGTCCTGCCGAACGTATCAATACTATTGCCGTTCGCCGCGCCCGCGAGTTCGATAACACGCGGCTCGTAGTGCCGGCTGGAGACCTCTATGCCGCTTGGTCGCATTCTTGTTGTCGAAGACGACGCCGCAATCCGCCGCGGCCTTGTCGATTGCCTGAAGTTCGGCAACTACGACGCTGTTGAAGCCCCCGACGGCAAAGCAGGCCTCGACGCCGCGCTCGCGCTCGAGTTGGACTTGGTACTCCTCGACCTCCTCATGCCTCGCATGGATGGCCTGACGGTCCTGAAAGAACTCCGCGTCAGCAAACCGCACTTGCCCGTCATCATCCTCACCGCCAAAGGCGAAGAAGCCGACAAAGTCAAAGGTCTGAAAGCCGGCGCAGACGACTATGTGGTCAAACCTTTCAGCGCAACCGAACTGCTCGCCCGCGTCGAAGCAGTCTTACGCCGTTCTGCCGAACGCCCCAGCCCCGTCAAACATCTCGACATCGAAGGCCGTCGCGTCGATCTCGAACGCCGCGAAGTGCGGCATGGCGATGGCTCCATCGAACGCATGAGTGACAAAGAAGCACTCGTGATGCAATACCTGTCGATGCACCGAGGCAGAGCAATCTCGCGCGATGAACTGCTCCAACGCGTGTGGGGCCTTGATCCTCGCGGCGTGCAAACCCGCACCGTCGACATGGCCGTCGCTCGCCTGCGTGAGTTACTCCGTGACGACGCAGAAAACCCCCGCGTCATCGCCACAGTCCGCGGCAAAGGCTACATGCTCGCGGCGGGCGCAGATCACCCAAGCAACCAAGAAGGAGTCGCATGACCACATGAGTACCGGCTCCGTCGAATCCCACGTCTGGACACGCCGACTGCTTGGCGGCGTTGCTTTCATCGCCCTCGCCGCGCTTGGCGTTGTCACATGGCACGCGCTGCGCATCGAAGCAAGCGAAGCGAGAACACGCCGAGCCGCAGCCGAGCAGGAATCGCTCCGACTCGCGCTCTGGCGGATGGATTCCCTGATGACGCCCATCCTCGCCCGCGAAGCCGCGAGGCCCTACTTCGAATACGAGAGTTTTTACCCAGCAGGCCGCGCCTATTCAGACGTGTATCTCGGCAAAGAAATCAGCGAAGGCGACGTCATGCTCCCCTCGCCCCTGCTCAGCAACGACGACCCCATCGTGCAAATGCACTTCCAACAGATCGAAGGAAAAATCGAGTCGCCTCAGGCGCCAACCGGCGCGAAGCGTGACTTCGCGGAAGGCGTGTACCTCTCGCAATACGCCGCAACGCTCAAGCAATCAAAACTCGCCGAGTTGAAGGGCCTGCTTGCGAACGCACCACCTGCGCAGACATCAAGGCCTTTGTATTCGTCCAGAAAGTCCAACGCATCAAATTCAGAGCAATACAAGAAGGTGCCAGCAGAGTCTGAGTCCAAAAAACTGTTCGCGGACGCGATTGGTGATGGTCTAAAAGACGAAACAACCGTCGATTCACCAGCGCTAGCCGATGACTCATCTGGCCACAAAGCTGTATCGCCAACCGCGCCACCCGGCCTTCCGAGAGTGATGGAACCACCGGGCGGTAAGGTTCAACAAGCCGAACCACAATCTGAATCCCAAAGCGGCGCGACAGTGTTACCAGAAACACTAACGCCAGCGTCGGACGCAGTTGTTCCCACACCTCGCAAGGAAAGCCCGCTCGAGCAAGTGCAACGCGAAGACTATCAGAAGCGAGCCGCTCTGACGAAGCAAGCACAAACGAAAGGCCAGACCGAAGCAAACAACATTACGTCCCGCAACTCCCGCGTCACAAGCGGAGCGGGCATGAGTAATGACGCCGACAATCGCAAAGACGCTGATTCATCCGCCACGCTAGGCGCAAGCACTACATCCGGCGCAGACGCATCACGCGAAAAACGAGCCGCATTCGACGACGAAAAAAGCAAAGTGACTCAATCGCAATCAGAAACGAAAACCGCGTCCCCGCAGCCGCAGCCCGCCGCATCTCCAAGCCAAACGCCAGTTCAACCCGCAACACAAAGCACGCAACCCCCAGTCAAACTGGAAGATTCAGCGAAGTCCAAAAGCGACACGCATCACGATCAAGAAAATCTCCAACCCGATCCCATGTCGCTGCCTTCCGAAATGGGCGACACCCAACACGCTCTCCAATTCGGGTCGCCAGTGACTGTCGGCGAACAAGCCGAAGTCGTGCTAGGCGACTTCCAAGCCACCTGGATCGCAAGAGATTCTGGCAAAGCCCCGGAACTCGTGTTCCGCCGCAGCGTTCGCGTCGGTGGCAAGGAGTTTCAGCAAGGCTTCTGGATCAACTGGCCCGAGTTGCAGCGAACGCTCGTCGATCCCGTCAAAGACATCTACCCCGCCGCCGCCCTCAAGCCTGTAACGCAATCACTCACGGCAGTTCCCAGCGCAACGCTCGGCCGCATGCTCGCATCAATCCCCGCCGAACTCGTGGTGCCCGCCGCACCCGAAGTCGCCCTGCGTGTCTGGACCCCGCTGCGAACCGCGCTGCTCGCGACATGGGTACTCGTCGCGCTGTCGCTCGTCACGCTCGCTCTCGCTGCCCGTGCAATGGCCGAACTCGCCGAACGCCGTGGCCAGTTCGTCTCCGCAGTGACACACGAACTCCGCACGCCACTCACAACCTTCCGCCTCTACTCGCAAATGCTCTCCGAAGGCATGATTCAAGATGAGCAAGCCAAGCGAGGCTACGCACAAACGCTCTTCTCAGAATCGCAGCGATTGGGCCGCATCGTTGAAAGCGTGCTCGATTACGCTCGCCTCGGTAAGCACAGCCGCGCAAAGCCGATGGAGCTGCAGTGGGAGCGCAGACCGCTGGGCGAACTCGCCTCGCAAATGGACGCAACGCTGCAAGGCGTTGCATCCCAGCACGGCATGACACTCGACTTGATCCCGCCCGAAGCCGGACCACCCTCAAGCCTCCGCGAAGTCCGCGTCGACATCACAAGGCTCGAACGCATCCTCGTGAACCTCGTCGAAAACGCCGGCAAGTACGGCAAGCCCATAGACGCTTTGGGCGAACATCGCGCAGTCGTGAAGTGGAGCGTCGAAGGCTCGCGCGTGCAGATCAGCGTCCGCGACTTCGGCGCAGGCATCTCCGCACGCGAAGCCAAAAACATCTTCCGCCCATTCACAAGAGGCGAAGCCCACGCCCACGGCAGCACGCCCGGCATGGGCCTGGGCCTCTCGCTCGCTCGAGGCCTCGCCGAGCAAATGGGCGGTTCACTCGGTGTCCAATCCCCGCGCGATGGCGGCCTCGGCGCCGAATTCATCGTCGACCTGCCCGGATAGAACACGAACCAAGTCTGAGAACGCCGAACATTCTGCGAAAGTGCCGTGTTTTTCACCGATTTCAGCACGATGACCACCCGCGCGTGACATTAATTCTCCATGCAATCACTCGCTCCGTCGTTCCGTCTATCCGCGTTATTTGGCAGTCTCGCGCTGAGCGCCTTCGCTCTTCCGTTGCACGCCGACACCATCACGCTCGAACCCGAAGCCGACACAACGATCATTCAGAACTCAGACAACGCCAACGGCGGATCCACCGGCATCTTCGCTGGTCAGACCAACGTCGCAGGCGCAAGGCGTGGACTCCTGCGTTTCGACGTCGCCCGCGAATTGCCCGAAGGCGCGATCGTGACCCGTGCAACGCTGCAAATGACCGTCGCACAAACCACCTCAGACGCCGCAAACTTCGCACTCCATCGCCTCACCGGTGCATGGAACGAAGGCGTTGCCTCAGGCTCAGGCCAAGGCGCTCCCGCAGGCAGCGGCGACACGACCTGGCTCTACCGCGTGTACAGCGACGCACCGGGCCAAAGCATCCCGTGGACAAACCCGGGTGGCGACTTCGTGACGACTGCCAGCGCAACAACGCTCGTCGCCTTCAGCGGAACATACACTTGGGCATCAACCGCCGCCACAGTCGCAGACGTTCAAGGCTGGCTCGATAATCCAACCACCAACAACGGCTGGCTCCTCAAAGCGACGAGCGAAATCGTTGTCCCAACCGCGAAGCGTTTCTTCTCGCGCGAATCCACTCCGAGCAACACTCGCCCGCAACTCATCATCGAATACACCGCAGGCGGCCCAACCTGCAACGACATCGACTTCAACAACGACTCAAGCTTCTTCGACCCGCAGGACATCGACGCCTTCCTGAGCACCTACTCCGAAGGCCCGTGCATCCCCGACACGCAAACCTGCGACAGCATCGACTTCAACAACGACAGCAGCGTCTTCGATCCCTGTGATATCGATTCATTCCTGCTCGTCTTCAGCGAAGGCCCCTGCACCCTCTGCGGCGTGTAACTACAAGAGCCGAGCGGCGCAAGCCGCCGGCAAGATCGCCGAATGACCTCAAGAATTCGTGCCACCGACTGGCGAAGCCGGTCGGTGCTTTTTTTGACTTCGTACCTTTGTGCCCTTCGTGCCTTTGTGGTGAAGACTGTTTTTTAGGAGACCCCTACTCCGCCACAACCCCATTCACCAGCGACCCAACATGCTCAATCTCAATCTCCACCCGATCCCCATGCTTCAAGTACACCGGCGGATTGCGCGCAAATCCCACGCCGCTGGGCGTCCCTGTGAGAATCAACGTGCCCGGCACAATCGTGTGCCCCTTGCTGATCTCGCTGATGAGCGTCGCCACCGAAAAAACCATGTCCTTCGTTGATCCGTCCTGCATCACAACGCCGTTCACGCTCGTCTTGAGTTTGAGCGACTGCGGATCCTTGATCGAAGCCGCCGGCACGATCGCCCCCAGCGGACAAAACGTGTCAAAGCTCTTCCCGCGATAAAACTGCCCGCCCCCGCCCTCTTTCTGCCACCAACGCGCCGACACATCGTTTGCCACGCAGTACGCAAGCACGCACGACAACGCGCGATCCACCGAAACGTTCTTGACGAGAGGCCCGGACATATCCGCCCCGCGCTGCGTCCCGACAATGACGCCAAGTTCACCCTCAAAGTCCACCTGAGGCTTCTCCTGACACGCCTTGGGAATCACAATGTCCTCACCCGACAAGCACAAACTCGCGATGTTCTTCGTAAACAGCATGGGCCGCGTCGGAATCTCCGCGCCTTGTTCTTTCGCATGCTCCGCATAGTTTCGCCCGATCCCAATGATGTGCCGGATCGGCGTGTCGATGCCATGATGCTCGATGGAAATACCCTCAGGAGTGCGTGTCAATAGCATGGCTGAGCGTAGGTTGACGTTCCCAGCCCCTGATTTTCGCCTATTCCCCTCATCCCAAATCCCATCATTACTCCCAAGGTACACTCTCCCATGGAGTCTTGGCGTCACTACGAACGCGCGTTCCACGAGTATCTCCGCCGCAGTTCGCTGGCGTACGTGAGCGTCGATCAAGTCCGTGCCCAGTTGCTGCCACCCCTGAGGTCGCAGCCCAGAGCCAACCGCCGCAGCGAAGCCGAAGCGAGCCACAACGACGAATCTGCGATCAAGTTCTTCGACTTCGTGATCTACGACCACTCGCCCTCTCCCAGCGAAAAGCCAACCAATCTGCTCGTTGAGCTCAAAGGCCGGCGCATCGGCACGTTCTCCATGCGAGACGGCAAAGAAGATCGCGCCCCCAGACCCGTCGCACGCATGGAATGCTGGACCACCCGTGCCGACATCGCGTCCCTGCTCGAATGGGAAAAACTCTTCGGCGATTCATTCCAAGCATGCGTCGTCTTCGTCTACTGGTGCGACGACGAACCTCCTGCGCCGCTGTTTCAGGAAGTCTTTGAATTCGAACACCGCTGGTACGCCCTGCGCAGCATCCCCGTCAAAACTTACGTCCAGCACATGAAAGTCCGCAGCCCCCGCTGGGGCACGCTCGACATACCTCAGGACGTCTTCGAACGCGTCAGCCACCCCTTCGCCGCAAAGGTCAAAGAAGCTGGCCCATTCAACGACCTCGTCAAAGCCCGCTCACTTCGAGAATTAGCCGAGCCAGCCGCGGCGTTGCCGGAGTTGTAACGCGCTGCGTTCAATTCCAATAAGTTCGAATCCAAACATCTCCAGTCTGAGTGTCAAAGCGCACTTCGGCAAACTGTGCTCCACCTGCTGGTTTCAACTTGTATGTTCGAAGCATTCCCGTAACTTCATGTGTGATCGTTGCGGTGCAATCTGATTCTGAGAGCCAGCGCTCAACGGCATCGGGTGACGTCTGGAAATGAACATTGAACTCTCGCGTGAACAGAGATCCGCGATGCTCAATCTCTATCTGCTCCGTCGGCACGGGATATTTGCTCAGTCCAGTCCACAATAAAGTGGTCTCCAGTCCACTATGGCGATCACGAAGCTGGCACGTCCGCACCGTGAAGGCAACGATGCCAAGCAGTACAACCAGCACGATGGCGATTCGGGATGCGTGCTTTCGACCTAAGGCTATTTGAGTGGCTTTTATCATGCTGAATAAGCGAGTTATCGCCAAATTCTAAGGAACTCAGCGGGTTTTCGTTCTTAAGTCCAGTCCGCAATAGCGTCGTCCGCGAGACCTACCATCCCCCATGCGTCGAACCCTGCTCAATATTCTGTCGTCCCTTGCCGTCGTGATGCTCACCGCGTTGCCCGCCATGGCTCAGGAATTGAAGCCACCGACACCAGGCAAAGTCGATGATCCACCCGCCATCATGAACATCCTGTTCCTGATCGTGATTCTGGCCATCGTCGTCGGCGCGTTCGTCATTCCCGCCAAACGCGGCCACCAAGACTAACGCCCGCTTGCCGCGGAGCGACACAGTTCATCACGGAGGATTGGTATGAAGAGGCAAACGACATTGCTCGCGCTGGGCGCAGCGAACCTCGCCGCGCTGACAGCAATCGTGCTGACATGGCCCGCCGGCGCACAGCAACCCGCGACCACCCCGCCTAACAAAGCCCCCGTGAAACCGCTCGACACTCGCGCTCGAGGTGATTACACGATGGTCTCTGGCCGCATCGGCGCAGGCGGCAACCACGTCGTCTATGTCGTCGATTCTTCCAACCAGGAAATGATCGCCCTCCGCTGGGACACGACCAAGCAAGTTTTCATCGGAATCGGATACCGCAACCTCGCAACCGACGGGAAAGGAGCTCGCGGCCGATGAACAACGAACTCAACACAACCGAAACAACCAGCACCCCGCGCACAAGCCACGGCGGAAAGTCCATGATCGTCGTGCTGTTCCTGACGCTCGCAGTCTTCGTGGGCGTACTCGTGTCGCGAGCGATGCCCAATCGCGCGCAAAGCAACGCATGGGGCGCGTTCGACGTCCCCGCCGCGTTCGCGCTGCCGAGCGACGTGAGCCAAACCGGTGGCCTCACCGTTCTCACCAGCGAAGCCGGCAACGAAGACCTCCTCGTCTTGCTCGACTCACGCAACGAAGAACTCTTCGTGTACAAGACCGACCTCAAGCAAGGCTCACAACTGCTGCAGCGTTACCCCGTCGCACAACTCTTCACCGACGCCCGCGCTCGGAGCGTTGGCGGCCAGTAACCCAACCGAGTTCAGATGAACAACGCCACACAATCGCGACTCGACGCGTGGCGTTGGCTCGCTAGCGCCGAAGGCGAAGCACTCCGAGAAAAAGTCAAAGACTGGACATCGCCCCTGCCCGCGCAGGTCACCGCCCTGCGCAAGCACTTCTCCCAAGAAGTCGTCCACGCCGCACTGCAATGGGCCGCTGGCCGCGCAAAGGCAAAAGCAAAGTTCGGTACTCCCGCGAGCGATTCAACCTCGCTGTGGTGCGACCCAGAAGGCGTCGAAATGGCCTCTGGCCCCTTGCCCGCCGCATGGAAAGCACAACGCTTCGCGTCACTACTTCCGAAATCCAAAATCCTCGACATCTGCTGCGGCATCGGCGCCGACGCAATCGCCCTGCGAGACTCAGGCCTCGACGTCACCTGCGTCGACCTCGATCCCCTCCGCTCATGGATGGCTGAGCAAAACACCCACCGCCCCGCGCTCGCTCTCGATGCCCGCGAACTCGCGGCTGACGAAACCTTCTGGCGCGAAGGCCCTGGCAAAGAAATCGCCGCACTCCACATCGATCCCGCGCGTCGAGAAAGTGGGGGTGCTGGCGGCGGTGGCGGGCGAAGCCGCATCTGGAAGTTTGCAGACGTCGAGCCCGGCCCCGAAGTCCTTCGAGCCCTCCTCGCCCGCTGCCCCAACGCCTGCATCAAACTCTCCCCGGGCCTCAACTTCTCCGAAGTCCACCAGCAACTGATCGAGCCCGCAGGCCTCGCCGGACGCACCCAAATCGAAATCATTTCACAACGAGGCAAACTCGTCCAAGGACTTGTTTGGACAGGCAGTCTCGCCTCGACCACCAGTGAATTGGACGTTTCCCCATCCCCATCTCGACGAGCAACTTTGCTGACCAACTCCGCCAATTGGTCCCTCGCCGGAGAACCCGACCGATCCGAAGAACTCGAAACTATGCCTCTTTCAAGGTATTTTTTTGAGGTGGACGACGCGATCGAACGAGCCGAACTGCTCGCCACACTCATGCGAGCCTCCAGCGTCCCACTCGCGATGGCGCATCCAAAACTGGGTTTGTTCGTCACCAAAGCCGACTTTTCCTCACCACCGAAACTCGATCCCCACATCGCCCCGTGGCTTACGCCCTTCGAACTCGTCGCAGAAATGCCGTGGAACGAACGAAAGGTCGAGGAACGGCTTAAGCAACTCGATGCCGGCATCGTCGAAGTCAAAACTCGTGACGGCGCGGTCAACCCAGACGAGTTGCAAACGCGATTTTCTCAAAAAAAACGCGACGGCAAACTCAGTGAGAAAATGCACAGCCGCGTGAGTGACTCCTTAACTTCTTTTCACGACGGGAAAACCCCGCGTGTTGCAAAAGTGCCAAAAATTACAGCAGATGTGAGCGAAGTTCCCCAATTTCAAAAATCGACATTTGTTTTATTTGTTTTACGATTCGGACAGTCTTTTCGCGCCATTATCGCACGTAGAGTTGTTGCAGACGTTTGACTGGGCCGTGCAATCGTTGGGGAAAACATCGCACGGTCTGAGACGTACGTTAAACAACACGATTGATGCGAGCCACAATTCGTGCCACGTTCAACCAACGTGGCCTCGATGCAAGGCGCAAGTCCGAGTGTGGGTTTCAGCAACACCGAAGCGTGTTGCCTGAACCGGGCAACCTCGGAGCGGCATCACAAGTTGGAAATATTGTGATCGTGAAAGGATGTCGCGTGTGCGCGATGATCAGTTGTTTCCCAACGAAACTGATCTGCGCGGACACGTGAGATCGACGGCGTTTGGGCAGGCGCGTTGATCACACGATCGGACAGTTTCAGGGTGTGGAACGTTGTCATCAGGGGCTTGTCGGGAGCAACCAATGGCCGTCACCATGTTGGATATCGCAAAGCGGTTGGACCTGTCCGCCGCGACCGTCTCGCGCGTGCTTTCGGGCAAAGGCGCGGGGTTTATCAGTTCAGTCACCAGGGATCGCGTAATGCACGCGGCGAAGGAAATGGGCTACCGCCCAAATCGCGTCGCGCAAGGGCTCGTGTCTGGCAAGACACGCGTCATCGCATTGTGGGTCCGCAATCCGGACGCACCGTATTACGCGGGCATCCTGCGCAGCGTGCAGGAACTCGCAACGGACCACGGATATGAAATGATTCTGTCGGGCTATCGCGACGAAGGGGAAGAAGTCCTTCCCGATTCCATCGCAGAGCACGACCTTCGCAGTTGGCCTGTTGACGGCGTGATCGCCGCCGACTGCCCGCTGCGAGTGCAGCGCTATCGCGATGCAAATCCCAATACGCCTGTCGTCGCGATATCAACCGACGAAGGTCTCGAAGTGGATAGCGTCACCTTCGATCAAGTCGCAGGCATTCAAGAAGCGATGCAGCACCTCTTCGAGATCGGTTGTCGCAAACCAGTCCACATGTCCGCACTCTTCGCAGTGCCTCAAGTGGCTCGCGAGCGCAAACGCGTCTTCGAAGAAGCCTGCGCAAAGGCCGGCATCGCTGGAAAAATCGTCACCGCAAAGGACGAGTCCCGCGCAGCCGCGCGCGAGCAGGTGAAGAAACTCTGGCACGAAGGCGGCGGCGACGCACTGTTCTGCATCAATGATGACGTAGCGATCGGTGCCTACCGAGGCCTCCGCGATCTTGGCGTCAAAGTGGGCGAAGAAGTCGCGCTCGTCGGCGTCGACAACATCCCAGACGCGGCGTACATCGACCCAGACCTGACCAGCGTTCGTCAGCCCGTGGAAGAAATGTGCCGCCGCGCATGGGACCTGCTGAACCGCCGCTGGGAAGAACCCACGGCAGACATTGTGCACGAATCGCTAAAGCCAACGTTGGTAACAAGAGATTCGACAAAGCGCTTCAAGAGAAAATGAGTAGACACACAAAAAGTACCAAGTGCGAGAGCCAAAGACTCTCGCACTTTTTCTTTGCGCTGTGCTGGGCTCCAAACTCATGATCCTGATTCGTTCCAGCGAACTCACAAACCTATCTCGACACCAAAAACAGCCAATCAGTTCACGCAAATTCGTTGATTTCAGCCATGTAGTTTCTTGTTCTAGACACCCTACTTCGCAATCGCAAACGCTGAGCCCTGAATCCAAATCTCACCCTGCACCGAAGACAAACGCAGCTCTCAAAGTGGTTGAGAGAACCCCAAATTGACAGGAGTTCTTTGCATGTTTCCCAAGTCCCAAACGCGTCTCTCTTCGTTGAAGCCTCTGGCAGTTGGCATCGCAGCATCTTCATTTATGTTCGCTGGCCAAGCCTTCGCCCAGTGCGGTTCGACATCGCAGGCGCAGAACAAGTCTGAGCACAAGATGGTGATGGCGTCGCATAACGCATCAAAGACCATCCTCGAAACCGCCGAAGCCGCTGGCAAGTTCAAGACCCTCGCCGCCGCGATCAAGGCCGCTGGCTTGACCGAAGCGCTGGAAGGCGAAGGCCCGTTCACCGTCTTCGCCCCGACGGACGATGCATTCGCGAAACTCCCGAAGGAAACCCTTGAGTCACTCCTGAAGCCAGAAAACAAGCACAAGCTGGTTTCGATTCTCAAGTACCATGTTGTCTCAGGTGAAGTCAAGGCCAGCGACGTTGTGAAGCTCGATTACGCCACAACGCTGAACGGTCAGCGCGTCGATGTCACTGCGTCCAAGGATGGCGTGCAACTCGACTCCAACACCAAGGTCGTCACGACCGACATTCTCGCCTCCAACGGCGTGATTCATGTCATCGATTCAGTGCTCATGCCCAAGACCGCCAACGCGATTGAAACCGCAAAGCAGGCCGGTTCCTTCACGACACTGCTCGCCGCAGTCGAAGCCGCAGGCCTCACCGATGTGCTCTCGGGCGAAGGTTCGTTCACCATCTTCGCTCCCACCGACGAAGCATTCGCGAAGCTCCCCGCCGACACCGTGAAGAATCTGCTAAAGCCAGAGAATAAGGAAACCCTCGTTTCGATTCTCAAACTGCACGTGATTCCCAGCCGCGTCTTCGCGAGCGACGTGACGAAGGTGAAGAAGAGCCCCGAGACCTTGCAGGGTCAAACGCTGATGATCGAAGCCGACGATGCCGGCGTGCGAATCGGCAACACGAAGGCCAAGGCAAAGGTTACCAAGACTGACATCCAAGCGTCCAATGCGGTCATTCACGTGATCGACACTGTACTGCTCCCCAAGTAATTCTGTGAAACGACGCGAAGTATTGTGATGAACAGTCTCATGAATTCAAATATCGTTTCGACTTCGAAAGGGGTCGAAACGATCTTCAAGGACGCGAATCGACTTCTATTCGCGCCGACCGTGATACGCCTTCAAAATCGCGATCAACTCGACATACCATCATGCTCGAGAGTCGGGCGGTCCGACGAAAGTTCTACACTCAATCAACGCCGAATGGCTGAGTCCATCCTTCATCGTGTAGCGGCTGGCGACAAAGGCGCAATGCAGCAATGCGTTGATCGCTTCGGTGGCTTAGTGTGGTCACTCGCCAAGCGCACCGTGCCCGCAGAAGCCGAAGACGCCGTGCAGGACATTTTTCTTGAGTTATGGAAAAGCGCTCAGCGGTACACCACAAGTCTGGGCAGCGAAACAACGTTTGTAGCGATGATTGCCCGCCGAAGACTCATTGATCGCTTGCGAAAGAACGAAAGCCGTTCCAGGCTTGATTCGATTGCAACGCAGCCGCTGCCCGATGTCGCGCCGCCCGCGTTAAGCCAAGACGCGTCCCAGGAAATGTCGACAGCAGTTCGAGCATTCGCAACGCTTCCTATGGAACAGCAGAGAGTGCTTCGTCTCGCCGTTGAACGAAGCATGACCCACGAACAAATCGCTCTCTCAACCGGCCTTCCGTTGGGCACAGTGAAGACGCACGTTCGCCGAGGCCTGATGCACCTCCGCAGCATGCTCGATGCCAGCCGAGGCAACGCATCAAGAACGCCAGATGTTGAAGTCTCTCCGATCAGGAGGGCAGTGTCATGAACAACCTCCACGACACAACGATGGATCGCCTCTTGGACCTGCTCGCGGCACGCGCGACCGAAGGACTCAACGCTGCCGAGTCGGCAGAACTCGAGCAGTTGTTGCAGCAGCACCCGCAAGTCGACGAATTCCAGTTCGATTCAGCAGCCGCGGTGCTTGCCAGCGCATTCGCTTCGCCAGAATCTTCCGCTGCATTGCCCCCAAGCGTGCAGCAAAAGATCATGTCTCAGATTGACGCTGCAAGTTCGCAGCGAGTCTCACCGCCGCTCCGCGTGAGTGACGACTCCAGAAATCAAGCTGCCACGTTGTCCATCAGATCGACCTCGCGCCCAAGCGTGTTCGGAAACATGGGCTGGCTCGCCGCTGCCGCATGCCTAGGACTTGCCATCTTCGCATGGCTCCCGAAACTCAAAGGTCCTCAGACCATCGACGACAACACGGTTGCTCGCTTCGCGCAGACGCACGCAGATTCCTTCTCCATCTCATGGGCTGACTTCAACGCGCTCGACACACAGGAACCACCCGAACTCCGCAACGTCACGGGCCAAGTCACCTGGAGCGACGCCGCACAGTCAGGCTACATGCGCTTCAGCAACTTGCCCAAGAACGACCCTTCGCAAGAGTCCTATCAACTCTGGATCGTCGACGCCGAGCGCGGTCTATCGCAGCGTGTGAGCGGCGCCGTGTTCAACGCTTCAAGCACCGGCGAAACAATCGTCGAGATTCAACCGCAACTCCCAATATCCAAGGCCGCAGTCTTCGCCGTCACCATCGAGCGCCCCGGTGGCGTCGTCGTCTCCGACATGTCTCGCCGAGTGACCCTCGCAGCCCGACCGAAGAGTTAAATGTCGCGCCATCGCTGATGCATAGAAAAACGCGTCGCGTCGGTTGTGAACAAACTGCCTCGTTCAATGCAGCGTTCGTCAAAACGAACGATCCTTACTCAAATCACGCTCATCGTGAGCTACTTCAATCCAAGAGAAGCTAACTGCAACGTAAACCGACACAACAAACCGTTTCACTCCAGTCCATCACCAAATCCACCGCATCTGCCCCACGTCCGGCATCGGAATGCCAAACGGCCACTGCGGTGCCGGGAAGTACACAAAGAACGCCTTGCCGATCAGCAGGTCGCGGTGCACAACGCCCACGCGGGGTTCGATGCCCTTGACCCATGGATTGACGGAACTCCACAAGCGGCCGTCCAAACTGCTTGGGCTGTTGTCGCCGCACACGAAGAACTGGTCGGGCGAGGTTGTGAGTGTTGAATCCGGATGCGTTGCGAGTGCTGGTACGTTCGCGCCGTTGCGTCCCACGGTGCCGATGAGTCCGGGCTGATAGAAAATATCGCGGTCCATGCGCACGCGATACAACTTGACCGGCGATCCGGAGAATTCCCACCACGCTTGCGCCTTGCTGTATTTTGCTTCCTGCATCAGCACGTTGCCCGGCTTCATCAGGTCAGCAATCGTCTCGTTCATCGTGCCCGCGATGCGCTGCGCGGGCGTCCATTCATATTCGCCCCGCGCAACCAGCTTGTCCTGCACCCACAACTGCAGCGTCTGGTCCACGTGCCAGAATTCCAAGTTCGTTACTTTGCCCGCAGGTAAAGGCGAATCAAGCGTCGACTTCGCAAGCACGTTCCAAGGCGAATCCGCGGGGCCTTCAGTATTTGCGATGGGGCGCATCTTGAGTTCAACGTTCGTCCCGTTGATATCCGCCCTGAACTGCTGCCCGCGCGATTGCACGGTCGCGCTGATCGTCCCGCCCGTCTTTTCAGGACGCACGCCCAGCGACATGCGTAGATCGCTCACCGGATACGTCAGGGGCGAGCCGGCGTTGACCATCACGTTGTACGCGTAAAAGTCATAAATAGGCCGCTTCACAAAGTCCCAGTTCAAACGCGACGCATCAGCCGTCGCGAGTTCATACACGCCATCCTTGCCAAATGTCCAGGCCTTGCTCGCGTTGCCATCGCCCGTCGTGCCCAGCCAAGGCGACACCCAAGGCCGATTGCCGACTGTGCCCGTGATGGGCGTGAACTGACTGTCAAATACCAACTGCCACATCGATCGCTGCGCACGTTCAGGCTTCGCAGCCACCTTCCAGCCCGGCAACTCCCACGGATTCGCATCCTTCGCATCGCTCGGCTGGGGCTTGCGCACAAACACATCACCATCAATCAGCGCGATCTGCTCGTTGGGCAACCCGATGAGCCGCTTGATGAAGTTGATCGTCGGATCAGTGGGATTTTTGAACACCACAACGTCGTACCGCGCCGGGTCATACACCGAGTACAAGTACTTCATCACAAAGATGCGATCACCCGCTCGGCTGACAAACGGCGTCTCGCCGCCCGCGCCCGTGTTGACATCCACACCCATCACGCGGCCGCCGCTGCGACCTGACATCCCTTCCGCCGAAGGCCCCGACACCCACTCATACCCGTTCTCGTTCGAGCGAAACTGGTGATGCTGCCCGCGCAGCGTCGGTGCCATCGATCCCGTCGGAATGATGAACGCCTCAACCACAAACCCACGAAACAAAAACGCCATCGCAAACGCGATGATGATGCTCGTGAACGTTTCCTTGAAGTCGGTGCGTTGCTCTTGCATAAGAAAAAGGGGAACGGGGAGCGGCGAACAGGGAGCAGACTTTGGTCAGAGTACCTGCCACCGACCATGGCTTTGGTTGGTCGGTGCCCGAACAGCCGAGGGTAGCCGCATTGCCCGAATGACCGTGCACAAACCGCAACAGCAAACCAATCGCTCCCAACGTAGAAACCAGCGTCCGTACGTCCAAAACACCTCAAAAGTTCAATCGGCCACTTGCTGTGTTTGAGCCTGCAAAGCAGGCGCGGGCCAGTTGCCATCGGCATCAGCCTGTGGACATAGCCAACTCATGACCAAAGCTCTCGAAGCGGTCGAAGGTGTCGCTCGCTTCTCACATGATATCTGTTTCGCACAGCCACTCGCACGCGAGATTCAATCACCCACGCCGCGCACTCTGCTGCATCACCTGCTGCAACATCCCGCTCAGCCATTGCCCCACCTGCACCGCCTGCCCCGTCAACTGGTACAACTGCTGCGACACCATCATCGCCTGCCGCTGCAAGTCCTCGGTGCCGCTGGTCGTCGAATTCGTTTGTGCAATCGGCGTAGAAGTTACTGGTGAACCCACAGTCGCCGCGTTCATCGCCTTGCCCGCAGCAAACTCCTCGCTAGCCGACTTCGTCTGAATCTCCGCCATGCGTCCTTCGACATGATCCATGAGATGCACCAACGCGTGCGACTTTTCGTCACAAGTGCGGCACGCCACCGCCGTCGCGTCCCGAGCCGCCTCCAACTTCGCAATCGCCTCGTTCGCCGATGCGATCGCGTTCTGCAACTGCGTGACGTGCTGTGCCGAGGCATCCGCAACGTGCATGGTGCTCGCCGTCTCTCGCCCATGCTGCTCAACACTCTGCAAGAGCATCGTCTGAGCATGCTGCGCCTGCATCTGCTCAATCTGCGACTGCGCCGTCTGAATCCTCGTCGCATATCCATCAAACACACGAGTCAAGCGTTCTTCCTGCTCGCGAGCATTCGTCTGCAGCGTCGCCTGCGCGTCTTTCGCAATCGTTGCCGCGTCATGTCGCAGTGCCTGCAACTGCTCGCTGATCTCTGTCGCCACCGCTTCCGTCCGCCGCTCCGCTTCCGTACTCGCCTGCTGAAACCGCATCTGCGCCCGCAGCACGGCTTCCTCAAGGCTCTTTTCACCCTGCTCTGCACGCACCAGCGCTGCTTCGGTCGCCTGCTGCACCGCCGCGATGCGAGCCTCCGACTGCTCCGCCCCGCCATCAAACTCAAACAACAGTGTGCGAGCACGATCCTCAATCGAAATCAACTGCGCCGCAAGTTCCTGCTGCTTCGCCATCAACGCTCGCAACTGCGCAGCGTGCTCATCAACCTCCGTGCCACCAACAAGGCTCTGCTTGTCGGTGGAAGGTGCGTGAAGACTCACAAAAGTTCGGGAATCTTCTGACGTTCGACCACCGACAGTCAAAGCACCCCCCCGGTCGGTGGCACGATGTGCATCAACCGCACTGTGCGTCGTTGTGTTCGCCAATTCAGCACCAACGGCTCGCGCCGCAAGAATCGCATCCGCGCGAGCCTGCTCCAACGCATTGCGCACCATCTCCGCGCAGTCCTTTTCAAACTTCGCCTTCGCAGTTTCAATCGCACCTTCAAGCGCCTTCTGCACGGCTTCAGTGACAATCGAATCACGCTGCTTCACGACTTCCGCAATCACAGCATCCCGCACTTCGCGCGCCTTGGACAACGCCGTCTCGTTCGTCACGCGATCCAAGAGCGCCTGCGCCCGCCCCGCGCGAGCCTCCAGCGCCGGTATCGCCTTGAGGGCCGCATCGACTCGCCCCTGCAAGTCCTTCACAAGCCCGCGCAACTGTTCCTGCAACTGCGTCTGTACTGTCGTCGCCTGCGTCGTCGTCGCCGACAACGAGCGATGCTGCATCGCCGCTTCCGTTGTCAACTTCTTCAGCGACCCCGCAAGCCAATCAAACGTCGCCTGATCCACAACGCGAGGCGAGAGGAACGCACGATCAATCGCCTGATCCAACGTCATGTCCAACTGATCACGCGAGGTGCTTCCATCATTCACTGCGGGAGGCATCGCCACACTCGGCGCAACTCCATTCTCACCTCGCGTCTCTTCGAGTTCCAGCGCAACGCCCCGCGCCAGCGACCCATCCGCGCCGTGGGCCGCTTGGCCGTTCTTCTTCTGTGTGTCACCCGAAGCCGACTTGCTCGAAGTCTTGTTCTGAAGCGTTTGAGCCATTGGTTGCGCCATGAGTCGCGGATCCTCCGCAAAGCGTGCGAAATGTAACCGAAAACCGTTGTATTTTGTCGGCGAATTTCTGCTCATCCGGTGAAAGTTCGTTACTGTCAGAACTTCCACGCACTTCCCCTACGATCTCCCGTGCCGCACTCCAACAAGCCCAATCCCGACTCGCCGCGCAACGAATCCGAGTCCAAAGTCCGCCTCCAACGCTTCCTCGCCGACGCAGGCGTCGCCGCTCGCAGAGTCTGCGAAACCATGATCGAAGAAGGCCGCGTCAAGGTCAATAAAGAGGTCGTCCGCCGCCTCCCAGTCTTCATCGACCCCCAAAACGACCGCATCGAAGTCGACGGCAAGCACATTCGTCCGCCCGCGGCTCCAGTCTACATCATGCTCAACAAGCCCGAGCGCGTGCTGTCCTCGACCAGCGACGAACCAGGCCTCGAACGTACCAAAGCCACCGACCTCGTCATGCACGCCCTCGCCCCTCGCCTCTTCCCCGTAGGCCGACTCGACTGGGATTCACAGGGTTTGCTGCTGCTGACCAACGACGGCGACTTCGCGAATCGCGTTTCCCACCCAAAATTCGCAGTTCCGAAGGTCTATCGCGTGCAAGTCGCGGGCGAAGTGACGCCCGCCGCGATTAGTTCGATCCGCCGCAACGCGAAACTTCTCGCGAAGCGCGAAGTCGCGATGGAGCGCCTCGCCGCAAAGGAAAAAGCCAAAGCCTCAGGCCATCGAAACAGAGAGTGGGGTATGCAACCCCAGCAAAAGCAGCGTCGTTTTGGAGGCGCGGGTGGCGCGGGGGGCGGCAAGTTCATCCCGCCGCACGTTCGCATCATCGGTGCCAGCGCACCCGAATCTGGCAACTTCGAGGCACGCCGTAGCCAAGGCGTGACTATCGAAGTGACGCTCCTCGAAGCCAACCAGGCTCCGCTCCGAGATGTCCTGCTCGCCGCGGGCCTCAAAACCCGACGCCTTACCCGCGTCGGCATCGGCCCGCTCCGTTTGGGTAACCTCAAGGTGGGCGACTGGCGCGAACTGACAAAGCAAGAAGTGCGCGAATTGGCACAAAGCGAACCATGGTTCCCGCCCAAAGATGCGCCTCCACAAGCCGCGCCGACCTCCGCGACTGGCACCAAGCCAAATAAAGAGCCAGCCGACAAACCCAAGCCGCCAAAGCCCAAGCCAAACCCCGCTTCCACCCGATCTTCAGAGGACCGGAGCGAGAGCCAAACCCCGAAGAAACCGCGCGAACCGCTGGGCCGTCGCCAGCCGCGCACGTTGCTCCCGGAGTGAGCAAGAAATGATGATGAGATGATGTGATTATGAGATGATGTGAAAAAAGCAGAAGCCTCTTCTCATCATCCCATCATCCCATCATCTCATCATCGCAAAACCGCATCCCCCTGAGTTCCCTGTGAAGTACCTCAACACCATCCGCATGCTCATCGCGTCGCTTGCGTTCACGCCCATCGTGGCAACGCAGCAGTTGACCAAGCGCGCCATCCTGTGGAAAGTCGTTTCCAAGAACATCCAGCGCAGCCAGATCACCGCGATGGCCGCCGCGCTCTCCTTTCGCACGATCTTCGGCTTGATCCCCGTGATGGTCGTGAGCCTCGTGGTCTTGCATCGCTTCGTGCCTGAGACCAAGGTCAAAGAGGTCGTCACCAACTTCCTCGACTACACAGGTCTCACCAAAATCGTCGTCGAAGAGCCGCAAGACAACACCTCCCAGCAAGCCCTCCAGCAAGTCCCCGGAATCAACATCTTCAACTTCGGTTTCGGCGGCCTGACCCCGCATCAAACCTTCCAGGCATCCTCGCGCGATGGCAGCGAAGTCGCCGTCTCCGCGAGCGGCGTCGAAGTGCACGCGTCCGCGCAAGCCGATTCGCAAACGTCAACAGAAACCACGGCAACACCCGCACAAGCCGCGGCACAAAGCCAGCGCTTGGACGACTGGATCGCCGCACTCTTGGGTCGCATTGACGGCATCAACTTCGCAGCCATTGGACTTGTGGGCATCGTCATGCTGCTCTACGCGGCTCTCTCGATGATCGTTGAAATTGAAAAAGCCTTCAACCAGATTGCCGAAGCGCCGTCGGGCAAGTCGTGGGTCAAGCGCATCACGCACTACTGGACACTGCTCACGTTGGGTCCGCTGCTGCTGATTGCAGGCTTCGCAGTCGCACAAGGCCTCCAGCCCTTCCTCGTCGATCAACTCGAGTGGCTGCCCGTCTCCAGCAAGTTGATGGTCGACGTGCTGGGTTCGCTCATCGCGATCCCCATCAGCGCCATCGCGCTCATGATCCTGTACACCAGCGTCCCCAACAAACGCATCGAAATCCGCGCTGCTTTCATGGGCGGTCTCGGCGCGGCTCTCATGTGGGAACTCAGCAAGTGGGGACTCGTCGGCTACATCAAGTATTCCAGCAGCTACGCCCGCCTCTACGGCGTCATCGCGCTCTTGCCCTTGTTCCTGCTCTGGGTCTACATCACCTGGATTATCGTGCTGCTCGGCTTCCAAGTCACGACAACCCTGCAAACCTTCCGCGTCATCTCGCGCCAAGGCTTCCAGAATTCTGTCATGATCGCGCTGGGCCTCATGAACGACCCGCGAGGCGAATACGCCAACACGCCGGGCTACCTGCGAGCAACCCGCGTCCGAGTCCTCGACCACAGCCTGCCCCTGCGAGCGATGGTCCTCATCGCGCATCGCTTCCAAACAGGCCAGCAAACCGACATCCTGACGCTCTCCAAGCACCTTGGAACCGACGAACAACTCGTCGAAGGTGTCCTCGCAAAACTCCTGAAAGCAAACTTACTCAATCGCGTCGCGAGCGACAGTGTTGATGGCGAATCGCAGTCAGATGCACGGCCTACAAACAGTCCCGCAACGCAAGCAACCACATCAGACACCACAGGCCTCGCATCCTTCGCCCTCGCCAAACCCGCCAACGTCATCCTCGCCAGCGAAGTCTTCGCGGCGGGCGAAGAAGCCCTCGAAGGCGCGAACGACAAGACGCGGATCACTTCTCGCTTGCGCGAAGCACGGCTGGCGGCGTTCAAGGCGGTGACGGTGGCGGACTTGGTGGCGGAGTTGATGCCGCCGCCGCCCCCCGAGCAGGAGTCGGATCGCAACATGCCGGCGGGGGCGCGGGTAGCGTAAGTTTTCGAACGAAAATCGAATCAAATTGTTCGTGCGAGTACTGCTGACACCAACGCAGATGAAGATGAAAACAGTCGCATTACCCATTGCGATAGAGGTCGTGAAGCACGAAACACAGACTAGTGTTCTTGTGAGTATCACGTCTGCAGCGTTGAAGGATGCAGCATTGCTGTTTTGCATGTTGAGTGATGGATGCGTGAGTGAGTTCTGCATTGCAACGCTCAACTTTGATTCAAAGCTTGTATTTGTGACGACGTCTGTGTTCAAGAATGTTCAAAAGTCGGCAGAAAAACCAGTCATTGCTCTTAAGGCGAACGAAATCGGGTACATTTGTCGTTTCATGTTGGAGTGGTACCGAGATGGCGTTGGTCGCGTGGATCATGTTGATATTGATGTCTTTTAATCGATTTCCGTAGGCGAGGTCACGCTCACTGTTCAAGTAGCCGGATAGGTACAAACCAGACCATTTGAGCACTTGATCAGTCTTGGGCATTCAACGCGACATCTGCGGCACCTTCGCGGCGGGGTCACTTTTGTTGATGGGCTTCGCACTGTCAACGTGACGGGCGGAGCGAGAAGTTGGTGCGATTGGGTTCGCCCAACTTGATGATGTACTCATCCGGCGCAGGTGGCATAAGCGAACACTATTGCGGCAGAGTCTTCATGTACTTACGCAGGCGGTGCAACAGGTTCCAGTACAGCACGAGCGCGATGAGCGGGCCGATTGCAACGCAGGCGAGGAGGATGTAAATCAGCGGCAGCATCCACATGTACTTGTCGCACTTTTTCTGCTCTTCTGCATCTGGCACGCGTCCGAACATCCACTTGGTGTAGCGGATGCCCGCGAAGAACTGCACGAGCGACGCGATGCCACCGATGATCGTTACGATCAACATGAGGATCGCCGCTGCTCCTATTGCCGCGCCTCCCGCACCACCAGTTCCCAAACCTGGAGTCCATGCGGCGGCAGCACCGGTGAATTGCAACACAGTGGACGCGGCTGTTCCGATGGCACTCACGATCAACGCGATGCGAGCGACTTGGCGAGCGGAGTTTGGATTCTCTTGACCTGAATACCCGGGGTCGGGCGTGGTGTATTTCCAGAATCCAAGGAGCATCATGATCGCCGGGATCAAGCTCAGGCCTGTTGCGATAGGTTGAACCCCGGACATAGAAGTCATCCCTGCCGCAGCGGTAAATCCGAGTATCGCACCGATGACACCGACGACGATGGACACGAGGATGCCGTTGAGGTAGAGCGATAAGCCGGAGCGCACTTCGCGAAGGTAATCTGCAGACGCGTATTGGAGTAGGATGCCGCGGAGCGAATCGGTGACGGGCGTGCCGCACTCAGGGCAGAGTCCGTTTGGCGAGAGTCCGGTGAGGACGTAGCCGCACTTGTGGCAGGACTTGCCTTCGGTGACGTTCGTGCCAAGCGAGATGCTGGGGGGTGTGAATTGAGTCATTGCGGGAACATGATACAGGAAATTTGAGAATCATGCAAATGAGATCAGGAGCGGTTGGTAAGTGGTTTGTTGAAGAGGATTTGTTGTGTGAACGGACAACGCGAAAACCGCGACGCCTTGGCGCCGGGGTCACTTTTTTCGGATGGGCTTTGCACTGTCGGCGTGCTGCGGCGGTGGTCTCCTCCCGAGTGAACTCAAGAGGAGACCTTCATCTGCGACGACGACGTGACGGGCGGAGCGAGAAGTTGGAGCGATTGGGTTCACCCAACTTGATGACGTGCTCATCCGACGCGGGTGGTGAAGAGGGTTGCTTGCGCTTACCTCGACCTACTTCCACCTGCGAGCCGCTTCGACCGTGTCGCGTTCCTTGGTGCTTCGTGCGCGAGATGTTCCGGGGACGCCGCGGCGAGGTGGTTGGTTGCTGAGGGTGTCTCGGAGTGTGTCCACTTTTGAGAGCCCGCAGCGACTGCTCCAACTCGCAGATGAAGCCCGGAAGATGTCGTGCGCGGGCGAACAAGGGCACGCGACAGGAGTGATATGCGTGCGGCGGGGTGGGGTTGCGGGGAAAGTTGGAAGGGACTGTTTTTTGCGCGCGCGGGTGGGCGATTGGAGCAAATGTCCAAATTTCCAAAGGGCTAAATGACCAAAGAAGAGGTGGCGCAGAAGAAGGCATGAACCATGAGGCATCGAGGCATCGAGTTGGGTGCGTTACTTTTTGATTTCTTCAGTGGGGGTTGGCGTCGGGGTGGATTTTTTGATGCCGTCGCGGGCGGCTAGGCGTTGGGCGAGTTCGGCGCCGCTGCTTAGGGCACCTTCCATGTAGCCGACGAATTTGTAGCAGCAGTGTTCGCCTGCGAAGTGAATCTTGCCCAAGCCGTTGCGGAGCACGGGGCCCATCGTCGTCACCTGTCCGGGCGCGGGGAACGAGTAACTCGCCTGCACCCACTGATCGCCCGGCCAGTCCATAAACCGGCTCTCGACAAACGCGTCCTTGAAGCCCGGGTACAACGCTTCCACAGCCGCGGCGAACTTGTCCTTGCGCATCGCGGGATCAAACGAGCGGGCTTCGACCGCCGCGTTGCCACCGGAGAACACGTTGAATGCGAAGTCAGGTTCGTTGCCCTGTGCGTCGGTCGATTCCCACGTCATCGACACGAGTGAATTTGTCAACGCATCAGGCGTCAGGTTCTTTGCTTCCCAGAACTTCGACTTCACGCGGCTGATGTACTTTGTGTTGATGCCCATCTGAGGCTTCAGCGACTCAGGCAGCCCTGGCTTGAAGTTGATCTTCTTCCAAACAGTGGGGGGCACGGCGACGATCACGTCATCGCACTCCAGCGTGCGGCCATCCTTGCACGTGACCAGCATGTTGCCGCCCTTGGACGAAACTTCCGTCACCGGCAAACCCAGCACGATGCGATCCATGGTGATCACTTCCGCGAGTTTGTGCGCGAGCAAGTCGTTGCCGCCCTTGCAGCGATACACCTCGCTGTCCGTCCAGAACTTCTCCAGCCCGCCGCCCTTGATCATCGCAAGATTGCCCAAGTAACTCTGTTGGGCGGCTTCGACGCCGTTGTCCACCGACAACACAAGGTCCAGCGCCTTCTTGCCAAGTTCACCGACGTCCAGCGACATGATCCACGATTGAAGATTTTTCTTGTCGAGCGCGACCGCATCCTTGTGCTTCCACGGCTCGTCCGCGTCAACATCTGCCGCCGCCGCGTTCATCGAGTTGCACGCTGCGTCCATTTCTTCGTAGAGCGCGTCCGCCTCGGCGTCCGACAGCAGCTTGCCATCGAACGCGATCAGCGAATCGAGTTCCTCATTTTCAGTGACGTCGTGGAACTCAAGATCAAACTTCTTCGCATACGCCATCCACATCGGGTGGTTGCTGCCGACGAGTTCGCCGCCGCCTTCGACGTTTTTGCCGGGGACGAATTCGCTGAAGTTTTTGTTGAAGGAGAGGACGCGGCCTCCGACGCGGGAGCGGGCTTCGACGATGGTGACGTCGTAGCCGACGGAGAGGAGTTCGTATGCGGCGGCGAGGCCTGCGAAGCCTGCGCCGATGATGACGATGCGCTTGCCTTTGGGCTTGCCGGCGGCTTGCATGGCGCGGGCGGGGCCTGAGAGGAGCATTGCGCCGGTGAGGGCGGCGCTCGCGGCGATGAAGTGGCGGCGGGAGATGGGGTCGATGCGGTCGGGGTCGCAGCGACGGATGAGGCGGGTGAAGAGGGGCGTGGTCATGTCGGGCTCTCCTAGATTGCAGCGGGTGCTCTTGGTCGATCGCTTTCAGCGCAAAAACACAGAGATCAAGAGAAAGAGGAGGGGATGATGGGATGATGTGCAAACCAATTGCATCATGACATCCTCACTTCAACGTCTCTTTTCCCTCTTGATCTCTGTGTCTCTGTGCTGAAAAAGGAAACACCATAGATGTCGAGACAAAGAAAAGTGACTCTTCAAAAAGCGTCGCGAAGGCCGGTGGGTCGTCGCGACGGTGGTTTGTGCAATTCGGCACCGACCGCTCAAAGCAGCAGTCGGTGGCACGACAATCGGCACGACGCGGATTACTCGTCGTTGATCGGGCCGATGCCGATGAGCCAGAGTTTGAAGAAGTTCATCACCTGTTGCTTGGTGAGTTTGTTGGCGTGGAGGTGATATTCCACCTTGCTGGAGATGGGCAGATCGCTGCCGCTCTTGAACGTGTCAACGTAGGTCACCTTGCCAGTGAGGCAGGGGATGGAGTTGTCGACGGCGAAGAACGCGTCTTCCGACGACATGCTGTCAAAGGCCGCGGCTTCGCTCGACGCCTTGCCATTCTTCTCTTCGTTGAAGCGAAGATTGAATTCATACGCGCCCTTGCCGTTGGCTTCGCGATCCTGATCTTCAACCCACTTGATGGTGCCGGTGATGGTGTCTTCCATCTCCTTGCCATCCAGCGTGTAGCGGAACTTGATGCCGTCCGTGATCCAGTTGCCTGTCTCGTAGTCGTAGTCGAGGCGGCCAGTGACTGTCGTCCGCGGGTAGACCTCGGCGGGGCCTTTGGCGAGGATGAGGTTTTCGAAGCGCATGGGGTCGGAGCGCTTCACGACGAAGCTGACTTCTTTGTTGCCCACGAGGCGCTTGTAGGTATATGCGGCGAGGCCTTCTTTCTTTTCGGCTTTGCCCTTCAGCACGCCGCCGAACTTTTCTTCAAAGCCCTTGGCCTGGCCCACGGTGTCAATCTGAATGCGCAGCGGGCTCTGCATGCTGCTGCCCGCCGCGAGATCAAACGCGCCGGTCGTGTTGTTGATCGGCACAGTGCCGACCCACTTGCCCACCACGCGCTTCTGCTTCAGGTCCTTGGGATTCCTGACCGCGAGGTCAATCGAATACCCAAGCAACGCATCCTGCTTGGTGCGGCCCAGGGTCTTCGTATAGAGATTGGGCTGACGAGTGATCTCGCCCGTGAAGTTCGTCGTCTTCGCGACGTTGAGGTTGAACTTGTACTTGTCCTTCGCGCCAATCGCCGGCGAACCTTCCTTGAGGTCGCCCGACGCATCCAGCGAACTGCGCGTCATGAACTCAATATCCATCGTGCCCGTAATAACGTCATCTTCCGTCAG
The DNA here is from genome assembly GCA_046350435.1 of Phycisphaerales bacterium. Lineage (GTDB taxonomy): Bacteria > Planctomycetota > Phycisphaerae > Phycisphaerales > UBA1924 > BJHL01. Next base: position 526,647 of record JAXMAK010000002.1, on the reverse strand, counting down.
AGTGTCGTTCTGCGCAAGCGCAGGCGAGGTCAAAAGCGTGGCGGGGGCCAGCAGTGCGAGCGAGGTGCATGCCGACAGCACAAAAGTGCTGGCGAGGTTCCACAGTAACTTCATGGCTCATATCTCCTTCAGAAAAAGCCAGTGCGTCAAAAACGGCAAGGAGGATTGACATTGGCACGCACCAAGTCGCTTGCCTGACAAAGCCGGCTAAAGCATAGCCGGAATTCGGGATGCGCTTGGCCCAAAGATTGCGCGCAATACCAACACTTTGGAAACGGTGTTGGGGAGTTTCATGGGTAGATTGGCGGTCCCCGCCGAATTGCGAAATCTCGATGTATTGTGGCATCGTTTTCTTGAAAAACGTAATGCCTATCGCACAAGCCAGTCCAATTTATGAATTCGTTTCCGTTCGCACAGCGTCTCAATGATCTTCGTGGACTCTTCGCTGAGCGGTTCCAGCCGGCGGATGTAGCCTCGATCGCAGCAAAAAGTGCCAAGGAGGGTTAGTGTTCGAGAGTCATATGCAACGCAGTAATCTGACTCGATGAAAATCTCTACCGAGAACTCATCAAGATCGCGTTCCACTTCAATGCATCCGAGAAATCCTGATTCTACGCGTTCGGGGTGATCTGTAAGTCTCCAAGCGAGTGCACGCCAGACATAATCAGGATCATTGTCTGCGACGATTTGAATTGAGTCATTACAGAACTCAGTTTGAGTCAAAACTCTCCATAAAGAAGCGTTTCGAGTGGCGAAGATGTAGACAACAAGTACTGCCAGCACTCCTGCGAGAACACACAAAATGGTGACGGTTCTTTTCATGCGTTTATTGCGATCAAGTCGCATCAATATCGGCTGCGAGGTGCGGAGGTTCGCGATGAATATGATTTGATATGAAGAAGGCACCAAAATGGCCTGCGGTGATTGGTTCAATCTGCATAGCAGCGCTGCTCACCGGCTGCTACGAACGCACCGTCAGCGCTAAAGGCCTCGGGGCCAAAAACACCACTGTGCAGGAAGGCTACCGCAGCAACACCGCCCTCGACCGCGCTTGGGATTCGTTGTTCAGTGATCCGAAGGAGGCAAAGCCTGTGCCGAGGAATACGGGGATCGGGAAGTAAGTACGAGGAGTGGGCTCGTGGATGTTCTTCGTCAAGTCATTTCTGAAACAGACGTACAGCGGTATTGTGAAGCTGCGGAACTCCAATTGCTTGGTGGAAGCGCTCGATTCCGAGTGAAGTCGAACCGCCAGTGGTCTGCGGATATGCCTGCTTTGCCCGGCGTGTACGCCATATTCGAAGTTGAGGAATTGGTATACGTTGGAGAAACCGGCAACTTGGCAGGCAGAATGATTGACTTGACTGACACACGAAATCACACGTTGCGCCGAACAATGGGCGCTGTCCTTTTTGCTGGGTGTACGGGATTCGAGACTGCCACTTCGAGCCGCAAGTTCCCAAGCGAGATCGAAACACAACTTCGCGCTCACTTCGAATCAAAGCTGTCCGTCGCACTGCTGCCGATGTCAATCGGACGCAAAGAAGTTGAAGAGTACATGATCAATAAGTTTTCGCCCAAGTACAACAAGAAATCGCGGCGCGAGTGATCGAGGCGAGCAACTTGTGTTTAAACATGACGAGGTGGGTCTTCGATGACGCGGAGCGGGGGTTGTGGGGGTGGAGGGCCATCGGCGTGTGCTCAGAAAAAAAACGAAAGCGAGAACTTTCGCTCATCGCTTCCGCATCCGCCTTCCTCAGCGGTTCGTGTTTGGTTTTTCAAGCCTTTGGAGCGACTGGCTTGGTTCTGGAGCGCACGGCGTTCTGCACGCGGTTCCAGGCGTCGCGGGTGGCTTGCTTGGCTTGGTCCCAGGACAGTCGGGATTCGCCCTTGAAGTTTGCCCAGCCTCGATCAAGTTCTGGTTCAAGGCTTTCGAAGGTAGTGTTTTCGGAGCCCTTGTTGCGAAAGGTTTCCCAGCCGTAGCGGTAGGCGACGGCGAAGTGTTCATAGCCAAGCGATGGGTTTGACTTTGGCGGACCCTTGAACGCCTCGCGCCAGTACTTGGCTTCGGCGCCGGGGTTGATGTAATCTGAGATGGAGATGGGCACAGCGGTTGGAGTTTCAGCGGGCTGAGCACTCGCAGTTTGACTTGATGCGCTTGCGGACGAGTTCGGATCGTTCATGATGTTCCTTTGTGAGCCATCGCGACGGGCGGAAGCGTGGCGGTGTGTGGCGGCTTTGGATTGAGCCGCGGAGAGGGAGAGGGATTCGCATCTCTTGAGAAACGCGGTCTGCGAAGTCCAACATGCGTTGTGAGCATCTTGCACCGACCGCCCAAAGCGGCAGTCGGTGGCACGACTAACCCAGGTAGGATCAGAATCCTCGCGGGATGTAATTCAGGATGACCAGCAGCAGCAGCACGATGAGGACCACTCCCAGAACGCCGGTTGGGATGTAACCCCACTTGCGGCTGTAGGGCCATGTGGGCAAGCCGCCGATGAGCAGTGCGAGGACGACGATGAGGATGATGAGACCCATAAGGGACTTTCTGGCGACGCGAGTGCGGATGCGCTCGCGTGTTTACTTCGCCAATCTGCCGACCAGATCAACCAGTTCCTGATACATCTGGTCTGATGCTGCACCGCCATTATTCATGGCGAGGTGGTGGCATTGTTTGAGATGAGCTTCGAGCAGCGACTTCGCGACCACTTGCAGTGAAGCGCGAGCCGCGATGATTTGTGTGATGATGTCGGCGCAGTAACGGTCGTCGTTGAGCATGCGCTCGATGCCTTCGATCTGGCCTTTGGCGCGTCGGAGTTGCAGAACGTTGGCTGCGCGAGCCGCCGGATCAACTCCGGCGGCTCGACGATCAGCCGTTGATTCGTTGGAGATGGTTGAACCATGTGAAGATTTCTTTGTTGCGTCCTTGCGGGCCATAGTGAAGTTCTCCGGCGAGTGTGCGCGGGAGGTTATGTTGTCACGACAGCTGGTGCGGGAGTTTTTCCCTGCGTGTGCTGGGGCTCGACAGCCGCGTGCTTGTCGTTGGCGTTATGCGTGCCCTGCTGTGCACCCTTGGGCTCCATCACGGCGCCGGTATGCTGACCAGACGCGTTTGCCTGCTCGCGAACCTTGAAGCCAGCGTTGTTGATGGCGTTGCACGCGATCTTGCAACCTTCATCGTCGGTATTCAGGTGAGCTGAGCCAACCTTGACGGATTGGGTGGAGACGTTGCGAAGACCCTTGAGGGCGTTGGTGACCTTGTGGATGCAGGCGTCGCCTGACATGCCGTCGATCTCGATGTTTCTGGTGGTGTGCTTGTTTGGTTCCATGGGAACGCTCCTTTGTAAAAGTCGTCTGTTCCCGGATGAGCCTCATACCCACCTGCGGTATGGTAGTATACCGGGGTAGGGTATATTGTCAAGGAAAAGTTGATGGTTGCAGTCAGATTTGGGAGCGGGGTCTGGACGCGCTAATTTGCGCGTTTGGGATGGGCGGATGGGCTGAGACGCGACTAGCCGATGCTCACCAGCAGGCAGTAGCCTTTGGATGCGGCGGAATTGACGAAGGTTGTCAGGGTGTCGTAGTAGGACGTGACGTATTCACGTGCGTCGTCACCGTCTCGGAGCCAGATTCCTTCCGGATAGATTTTTGCGGCGTCGAGCAAGCGCGGATCGTATTTTGACGCGAACACTGCGAGCGGCACTGACTTGAGCATGTCTGCGATCGCTCGCGTTTGCTCGGCGCTGAAAGCGCGAGAGGGTTGGTCAGACAGGGGGTCGTCGGGGTCTCCGCCAAACATCGTGCCGCCTTTAAGCAAGAACGCTTTCGGAAAAGAACCTTCCCACACGGAGTCGGTCAGAATGTAGTGAATTGCGTGCCAGGCTTTGTCGAGGTCGATGCTGAAGACATCCGGGGCGTCGGGTTGTTCGTCTTCGATCGCGACGGGGTCGAGGAGTTCGAAGAGCAGGTCAGGGTTTGACCGAATCCTCGTGAGCGTTGTGGCGTCGACGGCTGTGAGCGATGCGATCATTCCCATGCGAGTTTTCCCAGATCAGAGAGTGATCACGGATCATACGGGGATGCGCATGGGCTGGAACCCGATGGCACGGTTAGCCGAGTTCAACACTCCAATACGCGTTATCCAAGAACGCCTTCCAGCTCTGATACTTCTCGCTGCCCAGTCGCAGCGCAATCAGCGGGTTGCGTTTTGGTTTGATCGGGCGATGGATCAGTTTCATCCCTGCCTGCTCGGGAGTGCGACCTCCCTTGCGTGCATTGCACTTGATGCAGGCGCAGACGAGGTTTTCCCAAGAGTCGCCGCCGCCGTACGCGCGCGGGTTGACGTGGTCGATGGAGAGATCGCTGGTCGCGAAGATGCGGCCGCAGTATTGGCACTTGTTGCGGTCGCGTGCGAAGAGGTTGCGGCGGTTGAGCTTGACGTTTTGCTCTGGGAGCTTGTCGTAGCCGAGCAAGCGAATGATCCGCGGGACGGCGATATCCATCCGGACGGTTTTGATCCAGTCGTGGCGGTCGGCTTCGAGTTGGCGTTGCAGTTGACTGAGCTCGAGCCAGCTTTCAAAGTCGTAGTTGACATAGATGCCGGCGACGTTCGCGCCGTCGTCGGCGGAATTTGTGTCGACGTGGATGACTTCGGCGATGTTGCGTGCGAGCAGACAGAACGCGCGCTTCGCTGAAACGATGCGCATCGCCGCATACCCGCGATTGAGCACGAGCACCTTCGCGTGCAAACCCTGATGATCCGTGTTCAGGGCAATCGCGCCGCCGACAGTCGGAATGTCATCAGGAAATAAATCGTCCGCGAGCAGGTCCTCGTGGGACGCGTCGTGGCCGTTGTCCGCAAATTTTTGAGTGGGCACAGCGTCTTCACCCTCGCGAGTTGCGTGGGCGTGTGGACTGGGTGCCTTGGCGTCAGGCTTGTGAGCCCGATTCTGAGAACGCTTGGCACCCTGGGAATTGGGCTGAGCCCTAGCCATAAGGTGCGTCTCTCTAGTTATTGTATCGGCGGTTTTGCACCACGTGTGCAAACCCTTTACGAACTTAGATGACCTCGCCACGCAAAGGATTCGCTCAACGACGCATCTCCGACAACCCCATCTTTCTACAACAATCCCAGCCAGCTCGTACCTCCTCGCCTGCTTACCCCCAACCCACCTTCATCCCTCCAAAAACTCCTTGTCGACCCATAACCCCCCAAAATCCGATGTTGACTCAGCGAACCCGCCGCTCTCCGCCAGCGTTCTCTGTTCGCTGCCTGCCTTCCTATGCTTTCCCCCTGTAGGTCTGCGGCGTTAGAACTCGGCGGCGTGCATGCAATGACCGCGGCCCACATGGGCTTGGTGTGCTGGAGGTTTTGGACGTGATGCTCGAACGACTCAACACAACCACTTGTCAATCAAAAACTTGCAGCACACGCCGCGCCCATCGCGTTGCGGCTTTGCTCGCCGCCGCCGCGCTGCTCTCCCTCGCGTCAGGCTGCCAAATCCTCGACAAGAAACCCAAGACCGCCGCCACGGGTAGCAAGAACTCCCAGTCCAATTCCAAGACCAACACCCAAGCCGTTATCACAACTCCCTCGGGCGATCGCACCGTCAAGACCGAACCGCTCGCGAAGGGCATGGACGAAGTCCACCGCGCGAAACTGCTCCGCGAGCAAGGCTTGAACGAAGAAGCCCTCACGCAGTTCATGAGCGCAATCGAAGAGAATCCGCTGCTCACGACTGCATACATGGGCGCAGGCGAAATCCTCGTGGAGAAGGGCGACCTTCCCGCCGCCGAAAAGAACTTCGGCAAAGCCGCCGAACTCGAACCCTTCAACTTCAACGCTCAATACTGGCACGCGCGCGTGCTTCAAGACTTGCAGCAGTTTTCCAAGGCGATCCAGGCCTACCTGCGCTCGCTCCAACTCCGCCCCGACTCCTTCGAAGGCAACAACGGCCTCGCCGCAACCTACCTGCAAGCAGGCGAGCCCCGCGAAGCGCTTCCATACGCGCAGCGCGCCGTTGAACTCAATCCCGAAGACTACTCCGCCCGCACAACCCTCGGCGCGATCTACGCCGCGCTCAACGATCACGAAAGCGCAATCGTCGAATATCAACAGGCCGCGGAAATGGGTGAACTCTCGCCCAAACTCCTCCTCAACCTCGCCGAGTCCTACGGCAAGACTCGCCGCTACGACGAAATGGTGAACACGCTCGACGAAGTCGTCCGCCGCGAACCCACCGCCGCCGCCTACGAACGCATGGGCAGCGGCCTCTTCCGCCTAAGCCGCTTCGACGAAGCCCTCGAGTCCTTCACCAAAGCCACCGAACTCGACAAAAACCACTACCCCGCCTTCAACGGCGTGGGCGTGTGCCTGCTGCAACGCTGGCTCGCCAGCGGCCAAACCGACAAACTCGCCCGAGACGAAGGCCTCCGCGCCCTCCGCCGCAGCCTGCAGATCAAGAAAGATCAGCCGCGCGTGCTGGAGTTGGTTGGACGGCATCAGTAATCGGGTACCCCGGCTTTCCAAGCCGGGCGAACGTCAGTGATAGCTCAATTGTGCTTTGTCTCTACAAGTTCATCAAGTGACGAAATTTGAGCCGACCCGCGATTCTGCCATAGCGGATGAGGTTGGTACGTGATGCACTTACTAGTCGACAAGAGGCAATCATAAGTGAGATTGATATGAAGCTCGCCGCGATATTGATAGTGTTGATTGCGAGTGTAAGCAACTTGTCATTCGCAAGTGCTCCTAGGACCATTAACGTAACTATTCGGGCTGTTACCCCTAAAGGTGAACCAATACCCGACGTTAAGTTTCTGATTTGGTGCGGCCAAGAACTGGGCGCTGGTCGGCAAACATGTAAAGCATCGAAGGCAGGAATCGCACAAGCTTCGATAGAAGTGCCTGAAAACATAGATATGTTCTCTGTGACCATGATGCAGGTCGATCTCAGTAACGAACAAGTAGACGCTCTAAACGGCGCGCGGTGCAACATTAGAAAAAGAATTGACGCTGACATCAAGGATTACAGTGTCGTTTTCGATGTCCCTGCTGATTCAGTCAAGATCACTGGTCGCGTGAACTGTTCAGCGCACTTTGTTATTCTCCAGCAGACTCCCACTAGGTACGGAGACGGGTATGTTGCCGCAGAGCCGTTGCCAGGTGAGCACGAACGTACTTTTGTTATCGAAGGCGGGGTGCGAGACAAGAATGGTGAAGTTGAGTTCGTGGTCGCTACCGGGGCAGGAACTCGTCTTTTCAAAGTCAATCCTCCTGCTGGCGCTATCGAATTCGACTGCGGCTCGCTCGATTGCATCACCTCAGAAGTATCCGGCGTTCCAGTTAAAATCAGTTTGGGTGATACTGCGCAAGGTGCCGTCAAACGTCCTCGAGAGTTTGGCATAATGCTGATTTCTGAGTCTGGGCAATACGTGTTTCCTCGATCTTGTTTTAAGCCGGAGAGTGAAGTATCTAAAGTGCCGCCGGGTACTTACTTTGTTGCGATCTGTTGTATAGATGATCTCGGCCGGGTCGCTGAGGTAGTCACTTCTCCGGAATCGCGTGGGCAACTTGAAGCCGCAGGATGCCCGAAAATTGTTGTTGCCCCTAGAGAGACTCCAGACGCCGGTTCTGATGTTCCGCCAGCAGTCGTTGAATTTCAGATCGACTATTCCGCTGCCTGGAGTGCATGGAGAACGTTCATTGATTCTCTTTGAATAGTGGGGGCATGATGAACGAGGGGCTGCACCCGAAACGTGCCACATGTCGTGATCATGATGTCGAAAAAACCTATTGTGCGATTAATCCAATCGTCGAGAATCTCGGCAAATTTCGCCAGTACGCTTCTCACTGACACAGAGCGCCGTGCTCTCGCATCGCAAGCTTTCCCTCCGAGTCCCCCATGAAACCCATCCTCTTCGCAATCCTCGCTGGCCTGTGCTGGGGCGTTGGCGAGATTTTTACCAAGTCGGCTCTCAACACCAAGCACGTCGGCCCGATGGGCGCGGCGTTGGTTCGCGCGGGTGTGTCGCTGCCGCTCGCGATCGTTGCGTGCGCGTGGGCGATGAAGTCGTGGGGGACTGAGCCGGCGAATTGGTGGCGCGTGATGCCAACGAGCGTGTGGCTGAAGTTGCTGCTGGGCTCGGGTTTGCTCGCTGGTTTCGCCGGCGTGTTCTTTTTCTACGCTGGCCTCGCGATGCCGGGCGGCGACATTTCCAAACTCCGACCCATCGCCTTCTCACTCGCGCCCGCGTCCGCCGTCATCCTGGGTTGGCTCATGCTGGGCGAAGAAATGACCATCAAGAAAGCATCCGCCGTCGTGCTCATCGTGATCGGCATCGTGATGCTCAGCGGCGGCAAGAAGAGCGCCGAGAAACAAGCGACCGCAGCTCAACCGACCGCGACGACGTCGTAAGTGCGTTTCAAAATCACGAGCGAGAAAAGTCAAGAGCGCACAACCACGCGCTCCATCAAGTGCGCATGACTATGGACGAGGCAAATACGTCCCAGAAAAGCGCAAAGCACGACGGATCATCGCAGCCCAAGCGGCAGCGATCACCACACAAGTGCGCACACCGCTGGTCAAACCAAATCGCTGTGCGCAATCTTTTGTCGCTGTAAACGCACGCTAACAACGCCGCTTACTTGCTCTCGACATACCCCTGCAGCGCCTTGCGATACTGCTCGCGCTTCGCCTGCCATTCAACGTCATTCACAAACGCGCTGCCCGTGCTGCTCGTCGTGTGCGACGCGATCCAAGTCGCCGGCTCCCTGTTTTTCAGGCGTTCTTCGACATCGAGTGCAAACTTCACCGCGCTGCGACGCAGCGCGCCGTCCGCCTTCAAGTATCCGCGAACATCCTGGAATTGCTCTTCCAACTGCCGCACGGCTTTCGCCGCTTCCGGATCCTGACAGCGCGACGCGTCGAGCAATCCTGTAATGCTCGCCGCCATATACCACTTCGCCGCCGACTCAATATTCTCCCCACTCGCATGCAACTTCGCAATCGTAAAAAGCACCGGCATTTTCCCGCTATTTTCGTGAGCGTGCAACCACGTCAGAAGTTCGCCGCGGCGGAGATCGTTGTCGCGGCCTGCGAGTTTCGGGGCTTCGCCATACGCGAACACGATCGCGTCTTCGTACTTGCCTTGCGCGAGCATCGCGTCGAGTCGCTGCGTCATCGTTTGCATGACTGACGGTGTCGTGCTTGCGACTGGTGTTGGTGTCACTTCTTTGATTGGTTCTGGAATTGCAGTGATCGCGGCGGTTTCGATCGGCGCGGGTGTTGGTGTGGGATTGGTCGATGCCATGATCGACGTCAGCGTCTTGACTGGAGTTGTTGGCGTCGAAATCGTTGCGACTGGCGCGGGAATCAATTCGGGCAGCGTGTCATGCACGTGCGGCACGACGCCCGCTGCTGCGAGGATGTGTTCTGCTTTGGTTTTGCTGACAAACGGCCGCGTATTCGCGCTGTCCTGCATGCTCGCGCCGATCAGCGCCGTGCCGATGAGGAGTGCGCTTGCTGCGCCGAGGCAGGTGTAGATCAACTTGTTTGCGCTGGTGTCGGTGAGTCGCGACGTGACGTTCTCGATCAGCGAGTTTTCAACCGGCTTCGCGGCGGCGGTCGCGTGAACAACGTTTGTCCAGGCGATCGGCGGTGGGGGGGACGACTGTGCGAGTGATTTCTGGAATGCTGCGGTCATGGTTCTCTCTTCTCTTTGAATGTGCGAGCGCGCTTCGCGCGAAGCGAGGCGAGTAGAGCATGACCCATTGCCGACATTTCACCAATGTGCGGCGTGTTTGCCGCGGCGATTGGCCTGCGACGGCGATGCGTGTATCGTGCGTGCGTGATGTATGGCGGCGTTATTGGGCCGAACGGGGGCCGAGTGAAATTTGATTCGCTGGCCTGAAAATGGGCATTTCCACGATCAATAAGTGGGTGGTCGATTTGGACGGGGGGTGGGCTTACTCTTCCATCCTGTCTTTTGTTTTGTTCCGACCTTGCAGAGAAACTACTTATGAGCCAAGCGATTCTGAGCCGTCTTGATTTGTCTGCGCATCGTGTTTTCCGCAATCTTTCGAGCGCGGAGTTGGTTGAGCGAGCGATCGCGGCGGGTGAAGGTCAGTTGGCGGCGAACGGCGCGATTTCGTGCCTGACGGGTGATCGCACGGGCCGCAGCCCGAAGGACAAGCAACTCGAAAAGACGCCCGGCATCGACTCAAAGATCTGGTGGGGCAAGGTCAACACGCCCATCACGCCCGCGCAGTTTGACGCGGCGCTTGAGATCGCGGTCAATCACTTGAACCAGAAGCCCAAGTTGTATGTGTTCGAGGGTTACGCGGGCGCGGATCAGAAGTATCGCCTGGGCGTGCAGGTGATCACGGAGCAGGCGTGGCATAGTTTGTTCGCGAGCACGCTGTTCATCAAGCAGGGCAGCAAGGCGGCGGGCACGCCGGTGCCTTTCAAGAAGGACTGGACGATCATCAACGCGGGCAAGCGTCGTCTTACTGCAGAAGAGCAGGCGAAGATGGGCTACAACGCGCCGGTCATCATCGCGCAGAGCCTTGAGCGCAAGATGGTGGTCATCATCGGCACCGAGTACGCCGGCGAAATGAAGAAGAGCATTTTCTATGCGATGAACTTCGACATGCCCGAAGTCGGCGTGTTCCCGATGCACTGCTCATGCAACGTCGATCGCAAAACAGGCGAGAACCCGGCGTTGTTCTTTGGCTTGTCGGGCACCGGCAAGACGACGCTGTCGGCCGATCCGCATCGCGCGTTGATCGGCGACGACGAGCACGGCTGGAGCGACAACGGCTGCTTTAACTTTGAAGGCGGCTGCTACGCGAAGTGCATCAAACTCAGCAAGGAAGGCGAGCCGGAAATCTGGAACGCGATTCGCTTCGGCAGCGTGCTGGAAAACACTGTGATTGATCCGGTCACGCGTATCCCTGACTACGACAGCGCGAAGTACACGGAGAACACGCGGGTTACTTATCCCGTCGACTTTATCGAAGGCGCGGTGATTCCCAGCGTGTGCGGGCATCCGAAGAACATCATTTTCCTCACTGCGGACGCGTATGGCGTCATGCCGCCCGTGAGCAAACTCACGAGCGAGCAGGCGATGTACTACTTCATCAACGGGTACACGAGCAAACTCGCGGGCACCGAAGCGGGCGTGAAACAGCCCGAGCCCAACTTCTCGCCGTGCTTTGGCGGCGTGTTCCTGCCTCGCCCGCCCGTCAGCTACGCGAAGCAACTCGCGGACAAGATCGCGAAGCACAAGACGAATGTGTGGCTGCTCAACACCGGTTGGACGGGCGGTCCTTACGGCGTGGGCAATCGCTTCAGCCTCAAGTACACCCGCGCGTTCGTCAACGCGATCCTCGACGGGTCGCTCGCGAAAGCCGAGTATCAGACTGATCCGGTGTTTGGGCTGCACATTCCCAAGGCTGTCGCGGGCGTGCCCAGCGAGGTGTTGATGCCGCGGAATACGTGGAAGGACGGCGCGGCGTATGACACGACGGCGAAGAAGCTGGCGGCTGATTTCCGGAACAATGACAAGCAGTTTGATATGCCGGAGGCGGTGAGAGGGGCGGGGCCGAGGGGGTAAGGTGTGGATGAACGTCAAGACGACTATGAACTCGATGTTTCCTGGCTGAAGCGTTGCCCCAAAGAACTGCTTTTGGAAGCCGCTGAGTACCTGCTGCTCAGACGGAGTTTCGGCACAGACAACGCGTACTGGAAGTTGCAGTTTACGGGAAAACTACCTCGATTTGCAGAACAACGCCTGCTCGAGATTGCATCTGTGCCGCATGTGCAGCAGAAGTTGAGCGAGTATGGAGATTCTCGCGGGTGGGACGGGTATTCACTGAGCAGCCTGACTGAACGCGCGTGGGACGACCTCACTCGGCTGCGATCGAAAGACTTTGCGAAAATACTGCGAAAGTGTCTAAAACATGAAAACGTGGCTGTGAAGTGCGAAGCAGCTCACAGGCTTGCCAACTTGGCGTTTGATCAGGACGTTCGATTGCTCAATTCTCTCGCGCGGCGAGATTGGCGTGTCGCAACGAGTGTTCTTTTTGGATTCATATTGGCACGAACTAAGCGACCATCGAAGCAGTTCGCGAAGTCGATGTTGTCTTTGGCGAGAGACATCTCAGCGGGAAAACTACACGACGGGCCTCATCGGCTCTCGGATGCGATTCGTGTTGTGCAAGAAGTGGATCCAACCAACGCGGATCAATTTTTGCTGAGTCGAGAGTGTCTTTATGGTGCGAATCCAATGTTGGACTGCATCCTTTTGAAGTATGAATTTCGTCGCGATGATGGCGAAGAAACGCCGTTGATTGAGCCGTCGCTTCTGTGGAAGGTGTATGACGAAGTGGCGGAGAGAATTCGGAGTGGAGACAGTTCGAATGGAGGATTAGACGACGAACTTGGATTGCTGCTGATTGAAGGAGTTCGCGCGGATCCGGCGCGAGCGAGGCAGGAAATCGAAAAAATCAATAAACCATCCAAGGGCGAAGCCATTTCGATGCTTCATCGTCGTGTTGCTCAGGCGCGGGACATGCTCAAGGGCGTGCCGAACCCACAGGCAGTGCTGGCTGTTGCAGAAAAGCGAATGAAGAAGCTGTCAGGGACGGCGCGGAGTGTGCTGCACGCGAAGCGGTTCGGCGACGACTTGTACAACGACTCTTTGGAGACGTATCTTGAAGCGAATACGGCTGACTGCGTGAGTGCGTGCGAGGGATTGCGGTTGATGGGGCTTTCAAAGTATGCCAACACGCTGAAGCGATGTCATGCCGCGTACGTCGCGGGTGGAAAACTGATCAATCTGGAAACGTTTGTGAGTGAATTGCCAGCCGCGCTTCGGCGTGATGTGAGGACTTTGGAGAGGAACGGTCACGCCATCATCAACGCGGCGCTTGATTACGCTGAGAAGCATGCGAAGGAGTTTAAGTAGGTGTATTGTCAGTTTGCTGTGTTTCTGATTGCATGAAGTGCATTGCCCGGCGTCTTGCGCCGCTCGGCTCTTGTGGTCGTTGAAGTTTGATTTGTTGAGTACCGGAAAGGACTGAGATGGCTGACTTCCCTGCGTGTCCCAAGTGTGCGGCGGACTATACCTATCGGGATGGGGCGATGCTTGTGTGTCCGTCTTGTGCGCATGAGTGGGACGGGGACGCGGCGGAGAAGGTTGCGGAGGAGGCGAGTGAGGACGGGGTGGTGCGCGATTCCAATGGGAATGTGCTGCAGACGGGTGACAGCGTGATCGTGATCAAGGACCTGAAGGTGAAAGGGTCGTCGCTGGTCGTGAAGGGCGGGACGAAGGTCAAGAACATTCGGTTGGTCGAGGGCGATCACAACATTGATTGCAAGATCGATGGGATTGGCGCGATGCAACTGAAGTCGGAGTTTGTGAAGAAGGCGTAGGGCTTTACTGAGCACCGTCGTTTAGCGGGTTTTCCTGCAAGGCTTTTTCGCTGATGGTTTCGTAGCAGCTTGCGAGCAGGCCCACGAGGGGGAACTTGGCTTGGCCTGTCCAGGGGCTTTGGCCCAGGCGGCGCAGCAAAGGTTGCGAGACTTCGGGCTTGGTCATGGGCATGTCGAGGTCTTTGACGCTGGGGCCCATTTCCCAGAATGAGCTCAGGGTCTCTTCGAGTTTGAGCGACTGCATTTCGGAGACGCCGGCAACGCGTTGTTGGTAGATGGGCGTGCTGCCCAGAGCGGCGCCGACGACGGCTCGGCGTTGGCGGAGTCGATCAACCAGATCGTGCGTGTCGAGTCCTCGCAGGACGAAAATCAGGAATGGGTCTTCGGTGAAGCGGGCGGCGAGCAAGTAGGCGAGGCAGCACGCGTGCTTGCACCAGCGGCCTGTGTGAACGACGTCGCCCGAGGCTTGCAGCGCAGGCTTCTGAACCTGTTCGGCAACTTTGTTGATTGAAAGGCCTGAGTCCGCCGCGACCGGGGCGGCGGATGGATCGCACGTGCACCTAGGGACAACGTCTGCGGGGAGCGTGGGGACGAGTTTGATGGAGAGCGGAGAGAAGACGTCTTCGATGTTGGCTGGCACTTCGCCAGAGAGCAACTTGGCGGAGTACATCGCGCCTTCGGACATCGAGTTGACGGCTTTGTCCCACTGTTCATGCGAGAAGGTGGGAATCGTGAGCGTTGTTGTGTACGGACGGAACGCGCGGCCTTGGATGGATGCTTCCACTTTGCCTGCGCTGGTGGACCAGCGCTTGGTTTGTCCTTCGCGTGCGTATTCCTGACCATCGATGAGGCGTTGGCCTTCGGCGGCTTGTTCGAGCAGTCGCAGCCAGCGCTGTGCGATCCATGAGCCGGTGGATGCGGCGTCGGAAATCGGGGCGCGGACGCCTCCTTTGACGCGGCGGGGTTTCATTGGCAACGGAGCCGCGCTGCGCAGTTCGGGGCGTGGGCGCAGCGGCTGGTACTTTGGCGGCGGGGCCATCGGCGGCGTGTACTTCTGGCGGCCGTTGTTCGGGGGTGGGGTGGGCGTGGATGGTGACGGGTTTTCTGGCAAGACTCGATTCTATGGAGCGCGGCGGGTTGGGGCGAATGGAGGGAGAAGTTCACATGCTTGAAAGTGCGTGACAAGTGGATGAAAAAACGCCACGACTTGGGGTCGTGGCGTTTGCGAACGTTCATGAATTGCGATCAGCGGCGGATCGGAAGAATCGGGGACACTTCGACCATTGCACGGTTGCCGATTGCGAAGTACTTGAGCGAGACGCCTCGGCTGATGCGGAAGATCAGAGAGAGCTTCGCCTCAGGGCGACTGCGGCTCATGGTGCCGTACTGCGCGATTTCGCCGAGCGAGCCCATCGGTGCGGCGGGTGTGTAGCGGATCTTGACGAGGTTGTCGTCTTTGTAGATGAGACCAACTGGGGAGTAGGTCTGGCCGTTGGAGTCCACGAGCAGTGCTGCTGCGTTTGAAGGCGCGTTGGCGACAATGGGTTTGAGGAATGAGAATTCAGACTCTGCACTGACATCGACCTTGACCAGTTGCACGTCGCTGTCCGCGAAGAAGTTTGCGATGCGAAGGTTGCGGTCAACGTTGCCCATCTCGCTGATTTCTTTGAGCGTGAAGACTCGTTCGCCCTGAATGATCTGGTTCTTCTCGTCGATCTCCATCGGCGAGTGCAGACCCTTCTGGATCGTGTAGCCGATGGCATTGGTGATCATGAGGCTCTTGATGGGTGTAGTTTCAGTCCAAGTGACGGCTTCTGCGCTGGAGACGTCGAGTTCCTTGTTTCCGCCCAGATCAACTGCTTCGAGTTTGCCGGCCTTGAGTGAGGCGGCGAGTGAAGGGATGACGGCGTCGCGTTCTTTGGCGGACTTGAAGGTGCCTAGTTGCTTGATCGATGAATCTATCTTGACACGCACGCCGCGGGCGTAGAGCGCGATGGGCTGGTAGCCGTTGGGCATTGGGAACTCAAAGAGGAAGTATGCTTCCGATGCGCCGCCCACGCTGGAGATGAATGTGTCTTTGGCGTTGAAGCGCCAGCGGCCTGCGCGCGGGTCAGAGCCATCGGCCTGCGAGGAGACTGCGAAGGGGAAGAGCGTGATTCGGTTGCCTGCTTCGTTTTCAGCGATCAGGCGATATTGAGCGTTGCCGATGACGATCTTGCCGCTGCTTTCGCCGCCCGTGCTTGAGAAGCGGAGAGCGAAGGCTTCGACTCGGGTATCTTCGGGGAACTTGCCGCCTGAAAGATCTTCGACGTTTTGCGAAGCGGAGTCGAAGGCATCTTTCAAAAGGTCGCTGAACTTGGGTGCGGTGATCGTGACGCGACCGATGACGTCAAAGTCCTTGGGTTTGATCGTGTTGCGTGCCTTGCCTTCATAGGTCTGGCGGAGCGTGTAGCCTGACTCGCCTGCGTCCGGGTGCCACTTGGCGAGCGGGGTGTCGGTGGCGAGGGCATGCTCGGACATTGAGCCATAGATGCCCGCGACCATGGTGTCGAAGGGCACTATCAACTTTTCCTGGCGGGTCATGCTGCCTACGGCGGAACTTTGAATCGGGGCGAGGCTTGCGAGACCCGGGACGAAGCGGAGATTGCTGATGGAGATCGTGAAGATACCTACGGCGATGGTCGCGGCGACGATGCCGCAGATGCTGGCACCGATGTAGTTGACGGCGGTGGTGACGATGACGTTGGAGCCCAGGATTGCGTCGGCGGCGAGGCGGAGCAACGCGAGCGAGACGGCGAAGGGGACGGCGAGGGCGAGGGCCCACGCGACGCCACCAAGTGCGCTCATCATGCCACGCTGGGGTGATGCGTCGAGGAGCATGTATGCGAGTGGCTCCCAGACGCCAAAGGCGATGGCGCCGGCGGCGATGGTGCAGACCATGTGGATCAACGCGCTGTAGAAGCCGCGGTTGGCCCAGATGAAGGCGAGCAGGGCGAGCATGAGGATGGTGATGGCGCTCAGGATCATGTGGTACTCGGGAGGGAAGTGACGGAGTGACTGAGTAACGAAGTGACGGAGTGAAGGAAGCTGTAGTAGGAATTACTTCTTCGCTGGTGCTGCGGCGGCGGGCTTGGCTGCTGGTGCAGCAGCGGGGGCTGCTGGGGCGGCGGCTGGTGCTGCTGCGGCGGGGGCGGTTTCGGTGGTGACGCGGATGACTTCTTCCACGCTGGTGATGCCGTCGACTGCTTTGCGGAGGGCGGCTTGTTGGAGCGTGGGGATCTTGCGTTTGCGGAGTTCGAGTTTGAGGCCGTTCCAGTCGCCTGCCTTGATCATCTGGCGATCGCCATCGGTCAGGACGATGACTTCGAAGATGCCTTCTTGGCCGAAGTAGCCGCCGCCATCGCATGCGGGGCAGGTCTGGACCTTGTCCTTGACCATGACTTGGCCGCCCTTCTTGTAGAGTTTCTTGACGCCACCTTCGGGCAAGCCCAGTTTCTTGAGCATGTCGGGGGTGGGGGCGTATTCGGCTTTGCAGTTGTTGCAGAGTTTGCGGAGGAGTTTTTGTGCGACGACGACCTTCAGGCCCTTCGCGGCGAGGTCGGGTTCGCCCACCAACTTCGCCCAACCTTGCAGGGCTTGGAGTGCGTTGTCGGCTTTGACGCAGACGTAGAGGCGTGCCCGTTCAAGGTCGGCCTTGGCAGCTTCCTTCGCGGTGTTCGCGTCGGGTAGTTCTGCAACGCCGAGCACGTCGGGGTCGCGGCGGAGCAGCGAGCGGACGGTGGTGCTGTACTCGGGGCCTTCGGCGTATTGGTCAAACTTGTTCTGCTTGACGCCTTCGAGTGCGGCTTGCGGGTCCATTTCCAGCGTCTGCACGTTGCTGGTGTAGGCGTCGTGCATGCGGATGATGGTGTAGAACGTTGTGGTGCGGCCGCCATCGGGTGGGGAGGCAAGAAGGATGATGCCGCCGCTGGACTTGGTGAAGGTTTCGAATTCGGCCTTCTGCGCGTCGAGCAGGCCCATTTCGTTGACGCCTCGGACGACGGCTTTGTCTGGGTCGATGAGGAGCGTCAGGCGTTGGCCGGCTTGCGTGCCGATTGAGGTGACGCGGAGCTTGCGCTTCAATTCTTCTTTCTCGATGGCGACTTCGGCCTGCAACTTCTTGCGGCGTTCGTTGAGGTCGAGTTTCGCGGCGGTCTTCCAGAAGTCGATGACTTTCTGTGCATCTGCGCCGGGCATCGGGTCGCCTTGCGTGGTGATGCCGTCGATGAGGAACGCAGGGCGGTAGGAATTGTCTTTGCCTGTGGGCGAGAGTTCCAACTGCGTTGCGCGTTGGACGAGCATTTTCTGGAGCAGGGCTTCGCTGGCAAGACGCGTTTGGAATTCGGGCGACTCGGGGTCGGGAACTGTGACCAGCGACTTGTCGGGGGACTTGATGGCGTATTCCACTTTGCCAGCGAGGGCTTTGGCAGCTTTGGCCTTCTTCTTGGCTTCGGCGTCTGCTGGTGGCTTGATGATGGACTCGATGAAGTTAATGCGGAATTTTTCTGGCGTGCGTTCGTCTTTGTTGTGGATGTTGATGAAAGTCAGAATGTCGGCGAGGAAGACGACGACGAGCATGCCGAACGCGGCGAGGAAGCCGCCAATGCCTGAGATGGGCATCATGAATGCGAGGAGCATCGCACCCAGCGCGACGAAGAGGTGAATGGCGTTGAACTTCTCGCGTGGGAGAATGAAGCGCGCGGCGTGCTTATCAAGGATGCGAGAGACGTACCACGCCCAGAGCACGAAGGGGATCATGAGGACGATGGGCTTCCAGTAGGAGACCAGCGTCATTGGGTCCGCCGTGACGGCGAGGGAGAAACTAGTCATTCCCGATGTCGCAAACAGGTGGGGCACGGGTGGCCTTTCAGGAAAGTCGGAGAGCGGGGAGAGGTTTCAAACCTGTCTTCTCGATACCGACACGTGGGCGTGGCGGTTCCAGAAGAAGGCGGTTCACAAGGGAACTTGCAGGATAGGACGAAGAGGGGCGGTTTGGAAATCGGGTGGAGTTGGAGTTGGGGAGGGAAGGGTTGTGTTGGGGGTTGGTGGAGCGGGACGTTTGAACACAGAGGAAGACGGAGGAGCAAAAGAGAGGAAAACAGAGGATGAGAATGGGAAACCGGCTTCGCTTGCGCCACGAACCCGGAAAGAACCTCTGTTTTCCTCTGTGTTTTTTCCCTCTGTCTTCCTCTGAGTTCAGCAGCGTCCATGTCTATGCGCGTATTGGAATCCGCCCGGCTCTCAACCTACTATTGGGCATCGGAGTCCTCCGTCACGGAACCCCCCGCCCCCGAGCAGCCTTTGGCGTTCGAGGTAAAGGGGGCGAGGGGCGGGGATGGGCGATGTTGCCTTGGCTGGTCGGTTGACCAAGTCCGCGGCTCAGCGTCGTCCTTACTCCTGTCAGTGCCGCCCCCGAGCCATCAACTGGCTGTTCGGGGTGGAGACTGGCTCGTGCCGCGGCTGCCGCACCGACTTGTGAGCCTTTGCACTTCTTTCTGAAGTGCCTTGGACCGCATGTCAACCAGCACCGCGATTGGTTGGCTTTGTGGTCCTTGCTGAGTACTTCGGTACATTGGCAGGCCGAGTCTGGTGGATGGCGTATCGCTTTTGATCCCCCGAGAGCGCGTCGCTTTTCCTCCCCTCGGCAAGTGCAAGGGAGAATGGTTTCGTCGCTGAAGAGTGTGGATCGCGGCCCTGAACGAGTGTTTTTTGACTTCAAACAGGGCGATAGTGTAATGGTAGCACGACAGGTTTTGGTCCTGTTGGTCTAGGTTCGAATCCTAGTCGCCTTGCTTTTTCTACCAGTTTTTCTGCCAGCGTTTTCAGTTGGCTGCCGCCGCGATCAGAACATCTTCAGCCTCGACACATCTCATTGATCATGTCGATGGCGCAACATACATCACAACACAGCAAGAGCACGACCGCGATCATTCTCGGCGCAGGCAAGGGCACGCGCATGCGGAGCGACCTGCCCAAGGTTGTGTTCCCCATCGGGGGGCGGCCCATGGTGTGTTGTGTGGTGGATGCCTGTTTAGCGGCGGGGTGTACTCGGGTTGTGGTGATTGTGGGGCATAAGCAGGAACTGGTGCGCGATGCGCTGAAGGACTATGCGGCTGGTGGTAAGTTTGGGGGCCAAGTGGAATTCGCGGTACAGGACCAGCAGTTGGGCACGGGGCACGCGGTGCAGTGTGCGGCGAACTCGTTCAAGAAAGAAGCCAGCGAACCAGGACACAAGGTGTTCGTGCTGTGCGGCGATGGGCCTCTCATTCGCGCAGCGACGTTGCGGACTGTGTCTGATCGGCACGACAGCGTTCACGCGAGCGCGACGTTGGCGACGAGCGTCATCGAAGACCCGAGCGGGTACGGACGCATTTATCGCGACAAGGGTGGGAAGTTTGTGGCGATTGTCGAGCAGAAGAACTGCACACCCGAGCAACTTGCCATTCGCGAAGTGAACCCGAGCTATTACTGCTTTGACGCGGCGGCGTTGTTTGGTGCGTTGCCCAAGGTGACGCGCAACGCGCTCACGAATGAGTATTACTTGACGGATGTGCCTGCATTGCTCATGCAGGAAGGCAAGCGAGTTGAGGTGGTGGATGCGGTGCCTCCTGAGGACGTGCTGAGCATCAACACGCCGGAGGACTTGGCGAAGGTGGATGAGATATATGGGAAGAGACGGAGAGACTGAGAGACGAAGAGACGCAGTGGGGAAACGGTTCATGTCAGTTTTCAGTTGTCAGCTTTGAGTTTCAGAAGGAACGCACATGGCAAGCTCTTCCATCTATACCGGCCTCAAAGTCTTCGCGGGGCGTCACTCTGTGGACCTCACGAAGCGTGTGTGTGGTCACATGGGTATTGAGATGGGCTTGGCCCGCACCATTCCGTTTCCGGATGGCGAACTCATTGTGAAGTTGGATGAGGACGTGCGGGGGCGGGACTGCTATGTCGTTATTTCAACGGCTGAGCCCGTGAATGACAACATCATGGAATTGCTCGTGTTCATTGACTGCCTGCGGCGTGCGTCGGCGGGGCGGGTGTGCGTGGTCATTCCGTACTTTGGGTATGGCCGGCAGGACCGGAAGGACGAAGGGCGCGTTCCGATCACGGCGAAGTTGGTTGCGAACCTTGTGACCAGTGCGGGTGCGGATCGAGTGCTTGCCATCGACCTGCACGCGGCACAAATTCAGGGGTTCTTTGACTTGCCGGTGGACCATCTTTCAGCGACGCCTGTGTTTGTTGATCATTTCGGCAAGCAGAAGGACAAGTTGCCTTCGCTGTGTCTGGTCAGCCCGGACGTGGGCAACGTGAAGGTTGCGGAGAGCATGGCGAACTTGCTTGGCGGCGAACTGGCCATCATCAACAAGCGGCGTATTTCGGGCAGCCTTGTTTCCATGAGCAACATCATCGGCGACGTTGAGGGGCGGACGGTGCTGATGTTTGATGACATGATTTCGACGGCGGGCACTATTTGTGAAGCCGCGAAGTTGGTTATTGAGAAGGGTGCACGCGAGGTCATTGCTGCGGCGACGCACGGGTTGTTTGTGGGCAGTGCGGTGGACCGCATTTTGAACAGCCCGATCAGCAAAATTGTCGTGACGGACACGGTGCCTTTGCAGCCTCGGTGCAAGCCGTTGGCTGATCGGTTGGTGCACTTGTCAGTGGGGCAAATGCTGGGCGAGGCGATTATGAGAATTCACAATAACCAGAGCGTGAGCGCTTTGTTTAACAAGACTGCGGGGGCGAAGAGGTGAGAGGTAGGCAATGGGGGCTAGGCACTGGGCACTGGCAGAGAAGTTAGGTTGTTCATCATCGTGTTGAAGAAACGAACGTCTCTGCCAGTGCCTAGTGCCAAGTCCCCAGTGCCTTTTCAAACAGTTTTCAACCATTGTTTCAGTAGATAGGAGTTACGTATGCACGAGAAAGCACCATTGTTGACCGCAAAGCACCGTGAACGTTTGGGTTCGCGGTATTCCCAGCGCTATCGCGACAAGGGCGAACTGCCCGGTGTTGTGTATGGCCGAGGCAAGGAGCCTGTTTCGATTCTGCTCAACGCAGAAGAGACCATCGCTCACATCAAGAAGGGCGAAAAGGTTTTCCGTCTGGACTTCCCGGGTGTCAAGAACACCGACGAAGGTCAGATGGTGCTGCTGCGCGACTTGCAGTTTGACTATCTGGGCAACAACATTGTCCACGTGGACATGGCTCGCGTGTCGCTGACGGATCGCGTGCGTACGCGTGTTGCGATTCACCTTCTGGGCGAAGCCAAGGGCTTGAAGCAAGCCGGCGCCATTCTCATGCACCCCAACGCGGTGCTCGAAGTGGAATGCCCGGTGCAGGAAATCCCGGACTTTGTCGAAGTGCGCATCGACGACCTCGACGTCGGGCACGGCATCTCGGCACAGGAAGTGAAGTGGCCCACGGCGAACTTCAAGCTCGTGACCGACAAGCACGCCATGGTCGCGCAAATCGTTATCCAAGCCGAAGAGAAGGTCGCGGAAGCCACGACGGTCGACGCGAGCGCGGGTCCGGAAGTCATCACCGCCAAGAAGCCTGCGGAAGGCGAAGCGGCGGCGGCTCCGGGCGCGAAGGGTGCTGCTCCTGCGAAGGACGCGAAGGCACCGGCGGCTGGCGCGAAGCCCGCGGCGGGAGGTGCGGCGAAGAAGTAAGAAGAAGGCACTGGGCAAACTGGCACTGTGCACTGGCAAACAAGGTTGGTTTTTCGGAACCGCCATTTGAATGCCAAAGTCCTCTGCCAGTGCCCAGTGCCCAGCCCCTAGTGCCTCCCTATGAAACTCCTCGTTGGTCTTGGCAATCCCGGTACGCAATACAACATGACGCGGCATAATGCTGGGTTCATGGTTGTGGATCGACTGGTTGCGAAGTTGGCGGGGGGGGACATGGGAAGGGTTGCAAAGTCCAGGTTTTCGGCTCTGACTGTGGAAGCAAACATCGGCGGCGAGAAAGTGCTGCTGATGAAGCCCACCACGTTCATGAACCGGTCGGGACAGAGCGTTGCGGAGGCTGTTCGCTTCTATCAATGCAATGCCCAGACAGACCTCTTGGTCATCGTCGACGAGGTGTACCTCCCGACGGGGACCATCCGGATGAAACCTTCGGGCGGCACTGCGGGGCACAACGGTCTTGCGAACATCCAGCAGCTTCTGGGAAGCGACAACTACCCGAGGCTGCGCGTGGGCGTGGGGCTTCTGCCAAACGGCGGCAAGCCAGCGTACATGGATCAGGCGGACTTTGTGCTGGGGCGGTTTACGGAAGAAGAACAGGCGTTGCTGGAAGCGAGCCTGAAGAAAAGTATGGATGCGGTTGAAGTGTTCGTGACCAAGGGCCTTGCGCACGCGATGAACTTTGCGAATGCAGAGCCCAAGGAAGCGAAGACGGACGCGAAGAAAGAAACCAAGAAAGAAAAGAACTCACCACAAAGCCACGAAGAACACAAAGAAGACAAGTAGGAATGAACACCTCTGTGCTCTTCGTGTCTTTGTGGTGAAACAAGGAATTCACAATGTCCACCAAGCGTTTGTACAACTATGAAATCATGTTTCTCATCGGACAGTCGCAGACCAGCGACATCCATGGCATCATCGACCACATCAAAGACATCGTCGCGACGCGCGGCCATGGCACCATCCTCGCCATGCGCAAGTTCGACGAACGCCGTCTCGCGTATGAAATTCGCGGTCAGAAGCGCGGTCTGTACATTCTGATGTACGCCCGCTGCTCGGGCAGCGACATGGCCCACATCGAGCGCGACTGCAACCTGTCGGAAAAGATTCTCCGCACGCTCATCGTCCGCAAGGACGACATGACGACGGAAGAAATGCAGGCACTCGACGCGACCAACGACCTCGTCGCGGAAGCGAAGTTGCGTGCGGATCGCTCGAAGGAAGCACCGGCGGAAGAGCCGGCGGCGGCTGCGGAAGCGAACTGAATTTGCAAAGTAGTTTTTGAAGGCCGGCTGCCTGAGAGGGTGGCCGGTTTTTCATTTGGAAGAGAGACGAAGAGAAGAAGAGACGGAGAGACGGAGAGACGAAGAGACGAAGAGACGAAGTTGGCAAGCGGAGCAGGTAGGGGTTGGTGACCAAGGGCTGCCGTCGTGGCAATTCATACGCGCCCATTTTGCTGGCTGTGTTTCGGCAATTCGTTACTTCGTCTCTCCGTCTCTTCTTCTCTTCGTCTCTTTCCTCACACCACTTCGACTTCGGCGACGCTCGGACACAGCCCGGCCTTTGCTCCTTCTTCGAGGAGCCATGCAATTGCTGTGCGGCCTTCTTGGCCCATGTCGACGGTGAGGCTGGTGACGTACATGTCGATGTAGCGTTCGACGGTGTCGCGGTCTGGGGGTTGTGTGCCGCTGGTTTTGGCGTTGAGTTCGGCGAAGGCCATGGTGTAGTCAATGCTCTCCTCGCGGTGCTGCATGGCGTAGTCGAGGCTGCGTTCGAGCAGGGTTGCGACTTCCTGCACGGTGCCTCGCGTGAAGCGGGTGTCGAGGTCTCGCTTGATTGCATTGACGCCCAGCGGCAGAGGAAGGCCTCGGGTTTTCTTCCACCACACGCCGAGGTCGACCACTTTTCGCAGGCCTGCGGCTTCGAACGTGACTTGTGCTTCGTGGATGACGAGTCCCGCGTCGACCTCGCCCTTCACGACTGCGGGCAGGATGTGGTCGAAGGGGACTTCGACGAAGCGTGCGTGCTGTGCTTGTTCAGCATTGAGGCCCAGCATGAGGCACATGGTCATGAACGCGGAGGTTTTTTTGCCGGGCACTGCTATGCGAAGTGTGCTCTGCTTGAGGTCGTCGGCGTGTTTTAACTGCGAGGTCGCGTTGCACACGACTTTGGGGCCATAGCCGTCGCCGAAGGACGAGCCGCAGTTGGTGAGAATGTACTTGTCGTGCGCGTCGGCCCATGCGCGGACTGAGAGGGCGGTAATGTCGTAGATGCAGCCCCCTTCCGACTCGGGTTTGGTTGCGAGGCGGTTGAACTGAGCAATGTCGCCCGGCACGGCTTTGAACGAAAAGTCGGCGTGCTCAATGCGAGGCTCGCTGCCACGCTCGTTGCGAGGCGAGCCGTCGGGCCAGACCTTTCCCGTGAGCGGCCACCACATGAAGGCGTCGTCCGGGTCGCCGGAATGGGCGAGGGTGAGGGTGTGCATGGGGGAGGGTACGGGGGAAGTGCGAAGAGACGAAGAGACGGAGAGACGGAGAGACGAAGTGACGGAGTGACGGAGCAGGCTGCTTCGCTCGCAATGTGTCTCTTCTTCACTACGTGCCTGCGTGCCTCTGTGCCTTCGTGCCTTTCTCAGCCTCTATCCACAGCAATATCCAGTTCCACCACCATCGCCTCCATGCACGCGTCGTTCGTGCACGCTTGGTATTGCACCGTCAGCAGCGGGGTGCCTTGCCAGTCGCCGGTGCGTTCCAGGACGACCTGCATTTCGAAGCGGCCTTCGTAGACGCGGGGAGTTGGGGCGGCGGCGTTCTTGAGCGGCTGGCCCGGCGGGTAGTCCGCGTAGGCCGCGACGCCCGAGCCATTGTGAACGCCAACGCGGAAGGGAATGAGAGGAGGCAAGCCCTTCATGCCTTCGTGCCTCTGTGCCTGCGTGCCTTCTTCATCCCACGGCTGTGCGGCGACGACGTGGTAGCCGGGTTGAATGTCTATGACCAGCGTCAGCGTTGCGGGCGTGTCGTGTGAGACCGTGACTCGCTCGGTGCTCGCGAAAATGTGGACGGGGTCGGGGTGGTCGGCCGTGTTGAGGTGGTCAGTGGAATTGTGTGCTCCGTGTTGTGCGCTGCGAGGTGTGCTTTGAAGTTGCGTGCCCGCGTTCGCGAGCATCGCAGCGGTTCTTTGTGCGGCTGCGGTGTCGCTACTCGCTTGCGTGCCCACTGGACGCAGTATCCGCAGCAACGCTCGCACGCTTTCCACGCAGCCCGCAGGGCTCGCGGCGACGCGCACGCTCTGGCTCATCAGGGCTTGCCCAGCGTCTTCAATATGGTTGGTGTCGAGCAACGCGTGGACCATGCTCGCAAAGCCGCTGGGCGTGGCACCGTCATGCGTCGCGCAGGCACGCACGAATACGTCGCGTTGCGTCGCACGCGTGTCAAACCACTGAGTGGACTTTGCTGCGTCGCTCTGCGTGCTGAACAACTGCTTCATTTCCTGCACGAGTTTCTCTGCCTCCGCGTGCATGCCGACAGCGTTGCACGCCCGCACTATCCACGCGTAGTCCTCAAGAAACGCGTTGGTGTGTGCCTTTTCGGCTCGTGCCGTGCGCAGCAAGCCTTCCGGCGTGTACAGACGTGCGAGCAGTGCCTGGACTGTTTGTTTCGCGAGCGTTGTCGCGTTGGCGTTGCTCAGCAGCGAGCCGTACGTGTGCAACGCGCACGCGAGCATGGCGTTCCATGAGGTCAGGACCTTGGTATCGGTCGCGGGCTGTTTGCGTGTGCCTCGGCGTGCGAGCAGCGTGGCTTTGACGCGTTGCAGTTGCTGCTCGAACGCGGCGTCGGTCATGTTCAGTTCGCGAGCCAGTTGCTGAGGCGAATTGGCGAGCCGCAGGACCCATGTTGGTGCATCGTTGGGGTGGTGCGGATCGACGAAGTTAGCGTCGCCATTCAAACCAAACACCGCGAGTGCAAACGCGGCGTCACTTCTTCCCTGTTCGTCATGTCCACACGCTTCGCGGACTTGCTCGGGCGTCCACAGGTAATTCAGTCCTTCGCGGCCATCCACTTCCGCGTCTTGTGCGGAGAAAAACCCCCCGAAGCCACCAACCCCATACTTGTCCAGCATCTCCCGCTGCAAGTATGCAACAAGTTCCTCGCACACGCGCTTATACCACGCGTGCTCGGGTGTGCCCGCATATGCAGCCGCGGCTTTGGCGTACACGCTCAGCAACTGTGCCTGGTCGTACAGCATTTTTTCAAAGTGCGGCACAGTCCACGTCGGGTCAACGCTGTAGCGGTGGAAGCCTCCTCCGAGGTGGTCGTGGACGCCACCCTTGGCCATGGCGTTCAGCGTTGTTTTGACGCAGTGGTCAAGAGCGGTGCGAGTGTCGGTGTCCACGGCGTCGCGAGCATCGAGCAGGAATTCGAGGAACACGGGCTGCGGAAATTTCGGGCCGCCTCCAGCAACAAACCCGCCGTGGGTCGTGTCGAACATGGCGAGCACGCGTGACAACGCTTCCTGCACAGTTTCGACGTTCAAGGGAGCAGCGTTGGTGGTGTCGGGGCTTGTCGTAGTGCTTCCCAAGTGTTCTTCGACGGCTTGTGCCAGTTGGCTCGCCTGCTCACGGACATCTTGACGCTGCGTGCGGTAGGCGTTGCTCATGCCTTCAAGCACTTGCTTGAAAGTCGGCCCGCGCATGCTCGCGTGTGGTTCGCGAGGAAAGTACGTGCCGCAGAAAAATGGGCGGAGCGTGTCGGGTTCGAGAAAAACGCTCATGGGCCAGCCGCCGTGGCCTCGCATGAGGACAGTGGCGCTCATGTAGAGTTCGTCGAGGTCGGGTCGTTCTTCGCGGTCGAGTTTGACGCACACAAAGTTGTCGTTCATGACGCGGGCGGTTGCCTCGTCCTCGAAACTCTCGCGTTCCATGACGTGGCACCAATAGCACGTGCTGTATCCAATGCTGAGAAAAATCGGAACGTCACGCGTGCGGGCGTGCTCAAACGCTTCGTCGCCCCATGGAAACCAGTCGACTGGGTTGTGTGCGTGCTGGAGGAGGTAGGGGCTGGTGGACGCGGCGAGCCGGTTGGGCATGGGGAAGGGTAGAGACGAAGAGAAGTAGAGACGAAGAGACGAAGTGGAGAACTGCGGGCTTATTCGCGCACGCGGACTGCGAGGACGGTTTTGTCGTCGCTGCGAACTTTGGAGAGGCCTGCGAATTGGCGGATTTCCCAGAGCATGCGTTCGACGACTTCGCCTGCGCTTGCGTGCGGCTTTTCCTGGAGGGTTCGCAGCAGCGTTTCGCGCACGCGGGCTTTGCCGAAGCGTTCGCCTGAAAAACTGGTTGCGTCGGTGAGGCCATCGGTGTACGCGAGGATGACGTCGCCTGGTTTGATGTCAAACACGGCTCGCTGGTACTTCTGCGTTGAGTCGATGCCTACGACCATGCCGCCCACTGTGAGTTCCGCGAGGTCGTCCATAGTGGGCGTGCGATGTTTGGGGACGCGCACGACAATGGGCGGCTCGTGGCCTGCGCTGCAGTAGGTCAGCCGCATTTTGTGCGGATCAATGACGCCATACCACAGGCTCGCGAATTCATGTTCCTGCGTGTCGCGGCACATGGCGATGTTGACGCGGCCCACGATGACGTCGAGGTCGTAGAGGTCTTGTGCGTATGCACGAAGGGCTGAACGAACGCTCGCCATAAGCAACGCGGCGGCGATGCCTTTGCCGGAGACGTCGCCCACGCACACGCCAAGATGGCCATTGAGGTCGATGAAGTCGTAGAAGTCGCCGCCCAGTTCGTAGCTGGGGATGTAGCGAGCCGCGACGTCGAGTTTGGGGAAGTTGGGCACCCCCCGAGGGAGCATGCGACGCTGCACGTCGGCGGCAAGCGCGAGTTGGCGTTGGAGCGCCTGCTCTTCCTGCTCCAGCGTCAGCAGACGCGACTGCTCAAGAGCCGCGGCTGCCTGGCTTGCAAGGGACGCGAGCAACTTCATTTCGCTTTCGTCAAACGTGCGAGGCTCGCGCGAGTACAAGCGAATGACGCCGAGAGGACGGTTTTTGAATACAAGCCCGGCGTGAAGCGCTGCGCGGAGACCTTCTTCCTCGGCCCTCTGCGGAATGAGAATGCGTTTGTCGGCGAGGATGTTCTCGCTCACGACAACTTGGCCTGACATGGCTAGTTTGTCGAAGAGGCGGTCCTTGCTCAAGGGTTGGGGATGGTCGAGCCACGCCTGCGAGAGATTTCGCGACGCGGCGGCGACGAGGTCTTCTTCGTTTTCGGAGAGGCTGCCGTCGCTGCGCTCTTTGAGCAGCATGATCGAGCCTGCGTGCATTTCGAGGAGGTCAAGTGCCTGGTCGATGACGACATCCAGCACGCGCTGTGGGCTTGCGGCGCGAGTGATGAGCGAAGACAGGCGAGCGAGCGCACCGACTTCTTTCACTCGGGCTTTCAGTTCGACTTGCTGTTCGCAGAGTTCGCCTGCGGTTTGCGCGAGTAAATGCAGCACGTCTTCAACGCGAGTGCGCGCGTCGGCGGGCATGGAAGGGTCGCCCCGCTGAATGGCGATGGAGCCAAGCGGTTCGCCCGCGAGACGGAGCGGGACTTCGGCGATGCCTGAGTTGCGAAAGTCGGTGCTATCAACGAGCATCCACGGGCGTGCGTCGACGGGCGCATCGATGTTGATGGATGACTGATACGCGGGGTCGCGGCGGACGATGCGACCTTGCGGGTCGAGCAGTTCCACACGCAGGCCGGTCAGTTTCGAGAGTTCAGTACACAAACGCACGAGCGAGCCGTCAGTCAGGAAGTCGACGATGCTTATTTTCGCAGGCTTAGTGGGCTGGGTGGGGCTGCCGGCGGTGTTGCGCAAGTTGGCGACGGACACGGTGTTGGGCGTGCCGGGCTCGGGGTCGTGATGTTTTTGTTTGGTCGTCAGGGGAAAACGTAAGAGGCTGGCTGGAAAGGAATAAAGACGCTGTTCACAGGCATTTGCGGGCTTGCGAACGGGTCATTGTAGGGTTGAGGTTGTCTTGGATTGTTTCGATATGGATAGGGATGGGGTAGGTGGTTCTTCGCCCATCCCAAACCCCTCCGGGGGGAGGGGCCATTGTGGGCCACTACTTCTTGGGGAGTTTTTCGAGCCAGACTTTTTCCAGCATGGGGATGAGTTGCGACTGGTCGGTATTGATGCCCTGCTTTTCGGCCGAGCTGTGCATGCCGATCTTGGCGACTTCGAGACCTTCTTCCGCCATGGTCGCGTCTTCGATTTGGAAGCCCACGTACGCGAGCAGCAAGCCGTCTGCGGAGAGCGGGTCTTGCTTGCGGTCCTTGGATGCTTGGATTTGGCCGCGAAGTTCGGCGGCGATTGAGCGGAGACGTTCCACTTTGGGAATTGTGTTGTTGGCGTAGCGGATGCCGACGACTTCGGGATGTTCGCCAAACAAGTTGCGGAGGTTGAGTGCGGCGCTCAGGTACAGGCCTGCGCCGAGTTGTGCGTGGATACGAGCGGCCTGCGCACTGACGTCACCCGGCTTGATTGACAAGGCGAGGGCGAAGCGTTCTTCGGCGTCGAAGTACTGGCCATTGCCCAGCAGCGTCTGGCCCTTCTCCATGTGCTCAGTGAAGAAGTCGCGTTTGCCGGTGACTGGATCGGTGAAGGTGTCGGCCTTCATTTTCGCGCGGCGGATGATGTCGATGGTTTCGAGGTCCTCAGCCGTGAGTTCGCGCTTCTTGGCGTCCTTCTTGCCGTCTTCGGTGTCCTTGGAGTCATCCTTCTTATTTGCGAGCGTGCGTGAGCCAAAGGAGCGGCCCTTGTCGTCGGTCAGGCGAGACTCCTTGGGAACGAGCCGTTCGCGGAGTTTCGCGATGCGGTCGTCGAGCGTCTGCTCGCGAGTTGGGAGGTTGTCTTTGCTCGGAGTAGTGCCGCCGTCAGGAGTCGTGGGCGGAACGAGGACCGGCTTCTTTGTTCTTTCTTCCTCGTCTATTTTCTTCATGCGTTCGCGAATGTCGTCGTACACGCTGCGCGACAGAGGCTTTTGAAGATTCGGGTCGGACGGAACATTTTCCGCGTTGTCGGGCGTGCCTTGCAGGTTGGTGTTGAGCGATTCGGGCGTCAGGCCCATGCCCTTGTTTTCTGGCGAGCGTTCGCGGGTGGTCTTGTCGAGTGCGCTGTTCGCTCCAATCAGGTCCTTGCCAAACGCGTCGGTGCGGCGAGGCTCAACGATGGGAATATTGCGGTCGGCGAGTTGCTCGCGGAGCGTGCGGATGCCCATGAGGCTTGATGACGTGACGCGCGTTGTTGCGCCGGTTGCGTCTTTGTTGAATGTGAGCAGCGTGGGGTTGAGCGTTTGATTTGCCGTGAACGCCGCTGTCGAGCGCAGTGCTCCGTTGCGAGGTGTTGCGAACGCGCTGGTGCGGCTTGAATACGAAGTGTCCGCAGTGCCCGGAGCGGCAGAAGCGGCTGCGGCGCCAGTTGCGCCGACGCGCGTGCTGAAATCGTTCACGCCGCCATAGTTGTTGCCTGTGCTGAACGAGGTTTGATAGCGAAGTGCGTCCACGCCTCGCAGCGACGTTGCGCTTGCAGAGTCGCGGCGGAATGAGTATGTGCTGTCGGAGCCAAGGCGTGAACCAAAGTCGTCGAGGCCTCGATAGCCCACGTTGCCTCGGAATGAACGAAGCCCGCCTGCGCTGCCAGTGATAAGGGCGTTGCGCATGCGAACTTCATCCATCATGTTTGGGCGTGCCGTGAGGCCCGCGTTGCCTGCACCGACCCGCATGTCGCGTTCCAGAATGCGGCCGCCGCCACCAGCTTGGGCGAGGGCGTTGGGAGCGATGCTTGCAGCACCCGAGAGGGCAACGAGCAGGGCGATGGTGGAAGCGGTCTTGGTCTTCATAGCGTCACTCTGAGTACGGTCCATCCGAGCCGAGGATCACGGCATTGCGTCTAGTATGCCTCACAAATACAGTCTTGTCAGGGAATCGTACGATGGTTGAGGCGGATTGGATCGAGGGCCGAGGCTTTCAGGCATTTATCGGCACAAAATGAGGATCCGCACCGTTCGTTTATTGTCGTTTTCCTTTTCCCCGCACGTCTTCCGTACAGTGCCGACATGCCCGATACCCGTTACATCACAACACCAATTTACTACGTGAACGATCGCCCACACATCGGGCACTGTTACACCACCCTCCTAGCGGACGGGCTGACGCGTTTTGAACGGCTGCGATTTGGCGGCAAGGGCGGTGCATTTTTTCTGACGGGGACGGACGAGCACGCTGACAAGGTGGTAACGAGCGCGTTGCAGCACAACATGACGCCCATTCAATGGGCGGATCGAAACGCTGCGGAGTTTGAGAAGGCGTTTGCGTTCATGCGCTGCGATTAT
Source organism: Phycisphaerales bacterium (assembly GCA_046350435.1). Lineage (GTDB taxonomy): Bacteria > Planctomycetota > Phycisphaerae > Phycisphaerales > UBA1924 > BJHL01. The sequence continues at coordinate 495,113 of JAXMAK010000002.1, read as the reverse complement.
GACGATTTCATTCGCACCACGCAGGAACGCCACAAAACGCGCGTGACGGAATACGTGACGGCGCTCATCAAGAGTGGTGCGATTTACAAAGGCTCGTACGAAGGCTGGTATGACGAGAATCAGGAAGAATATCTGACGGAAACTGTCGCGAAGGAAGCGAATTACCTGAGCCCGGTGACGGGCAAGGCGCTTATTCGGCGCACTGAGCAGTGCTACTTCTTCAAGTTAAGCGCGTACCAGTCGCGGCTTGAGCAGCACTTCAAGGATCATCCGGAATGTGTGCAGCCTGACGCTCGCAAGAACGAAGTGCTGGGTCGGTTGCGCGATGGTTTGAATGATGTACCGATTTCTCGGCCCATTACAGATGATCCTGCGACGCAATTCGGCATTCGCGTGCCGGGTGACGAGGGGCACCGGATTTACGTGTGGATTGACGCGTTGTTTAACTACTTGAGCGTTGTCGATACAGACGCGCGGCGTGGGCACTGGCCTGCGCACGTCCACTTCATTGCGAAGGACATTCTGTGGTTCCACGCGGTCATTTGGCCCGCGATGCTGATGGCATTGCAGGACACCGCAAAGATCAATCAGACAAGGTTTGGTTTTGTGGGCTTGCCCACGACGGTGTATAGCCACGCGTACTGGGTGCGCGAAGGCCGGAAGATGAGCAAGAGTCTGGGCAACTTCGTCACGATCGAAGTGCTTCATGCGTATGCCGACAAGTTCAGCATTGACGCGGTGCGGTGGTACATGCTGACACAAGGACCGCAGCATGCGACGGATGCGGACTTCAGCCATAGCAAGTTTGTCGAAGTGTTCAACGCTGACCTTGCGAACGGCATCGGCAACTGCGCCTCGCGCGTTGCGAACATGATCGAGAAGTACTTTGGATCGACGGGCGCGGGTGGAGCGATCACTGGCGTCGTGCCGGATGCGAAGGGGCAGTATGTGTGGACCAACGGCACAGAGACTTTTGACTGGCCTGCGATCGCCGCGGCTGCGAGCGGGAAAGTGCGTGAAGCGTTGCGCGTGTTTGATATTGCCGGCGCGCTGAGTGCGGGGCTTGACGTAGTTCGCAAGGTGGATCAGTTCATCAACGCGACTGCGCCGTTCAAACTTGCGAAGACTGTTGAGCAGAATCCTGCGGCGAGGGAAGAACTCGCAAAGATTCTGTATCAATGTGCGGAGGCAGTGCGCATCGCCAGCGTGCTGCTGAGTCCGGCGCTGATTACTCGGATGTCGTTGCTGTGGGACGCGTGGGGATGCAAGCCTTGGGATGGCTTGATGCTCGAAGACGCGTGCGTTTTTGGTGCGGGCAAGCACAGTCTGAAAGCTGGACAGCCTTTGCGTAAGTCAGAGGCTTTGTTCATGCGTGCGGACCCGGCGGAAGCGCCGCCAACGGCCTAATACTGCAATTACGCGGCTTTCGACGTGTTGAGATGGATGAGTTCACGCTGGGTCAAGCCCAGTGCTTGTCCAAGCGCGCACAGCACGGTGTCAGTGGAGAACGGACGCACGATAACCGCAGCGAAGGGCAGTTTGTTCACCAGTTGACGTGTCACGTCGTTGGCTCCGTCCGCGATGAGCAGTGCCTTGCCCGCGAAGCCATTCGCGTACAGGTCCACCATGATGTCGCCGGCCGCCGCGAGAGGCGTGTCTGCCGCGATGATCGCGGCTTGCAGTCGATTTGCGATGCTGAGAAACTGTGAGCGCGAGTCGGCGATCGTGAGTTGTGAGGGATTATTCTGGAAGGTGACGCGGAGAATGCCTGCGTCGAGCTTCGTGCCTGGTGCGAGAGCGATTTTGCCCGTGATTGCTTCAACGGGGACTCGCTCGTGTGTGAACTTGTTGTCAAAGCAGTCACGCTCGATGTAATCTTGTATGTCGATCGTCGTTTCGAAGATGAGGCCGATGTCAAACAGCCCTGGGCGACGCTGCGAGCAGCGCTGCACAACTGCAGAGACAGCGTTGGGGCGAGCGCGATCGCGAGGCTGCATGAGAACGATCACGTGCTGACCCACCCCGATTGGCTGTGATGCTTGCACACCGAGGCCCGCTACAGAAAGGTCGCGGCACGACGCGCGGATGGGCGTGTGCGTCTGCGGCACAGGAACACGAAGATTGGAGACAGGCAGAATGCTGACCTGTGTGCCGATGGGCCAGCGTGCGTGGACACGCCTGCGGCTTGACGCTGTCTGAGCAAGTGGCGATGGGTCGAGCGCAGGTTGCGAGTCGTTTGTAAGTTCGGGCGAGTTGTTGAGTTCGCTGTGCATCAATGACCCCGAGGCATATGTATGTTCGTTACCACAAATAACATATCGTAATAAAACCATATGAATATTGCATGGCTCGCCTGCACAGCTATGAAACAGGGCAAAGTACCCGAAGTCCATGCGATCGAACCCCTCAATTCCATGGAGGGAGTAGGTTCGCGACTACCCGTTCAGGCGGCTTGTAACCTTCTGCACGCCACAATAAGTTCCTTGGCGAAGCGCAACCCCTGAGTCGGACCTGACGGATGCTCGAGTGTCGAGATGACGTGGTCGGCGATTTTCGCAAGATGCGGTGCGCCGCAACTGGGTGCGGAGCCTCGAACTTCTTTGCACTTGTCAAGGATTTTCGGATGGTCCTGATCCGCGATGGCTTTCTCGATCGTCTCCGCAAGCTTGCCGAACAGGTCAACGTAGATTTCAGCGACCTTGCCGTTCTTGGGTGCGTTGGGGTCTTCCTTGGCGCCTTCGCTGTTGTCTGTGTTGCGTGCGGAGAGCGGCTTGATCAGCAAACGCTCAGCGATTGCGCGCAGCAGCAGGACTTGAGAGAGAGGCTTGGTCAAGAGGCCTGCGACTGCGGCGTCGAGCATGCCGCTGCGCATGAGCGCGACAGGGTCTGCTGTCACGATGAGGCATGGCGTTTCGATGGCCATTTCGCGGACTTTCGTCACGAAGCGAATGCCATCCATGTCGGGCAATTGCCAGTCGACGATGATGAGGTCAAAGCCGTTGACGGCGGCTTCAAGGCCGGACGCGGCGGTCATTGCACGCGTGATAGAGAGCCCGGTTTCACGCAGGAAGTGCTGCATGACGCGGAAGTCGATGTCGCTGTCTTCGACGTACAAGACTTGACCGACGAGTTTCTCGGGGTCAACTGCTTCGAGCGAATAGAACTCGGCACCTTTGCCTGCGCCGAGAAACTCGCGCAGTTCCACTGGCTCTTCAAACTGCACGCCCAGTTCGTGGAGCGTTGCTTTCTTGTGCACGCAGCGTTTGATCGTTCCGACGATTTCCTTTGCGGTCCCATTGAGCGTCGGCAACGCAACCACGACCATCGAACCCGGATGTACGAACTGGTTGTGTAGGAGTGAGATGCCGCCTCGCGAAATGTTGCGGCACGCGAGTTTCAGAATAACTTCAGAACCCGCAGGCTGAATGAGCGTGACCTTGATCGTCGCTTGACGGAAAGGCCAGCGGCTGAATTCGCGGCGCGCGGACACTTTGCTCTTGTTGTCCGCCGCCTCCAGCTTTGAGAGCAGGATTTCGAGTTCGCGCTGCCCCAGCCCGAGGGTGTTCGGTCTCTCCGCGGAGGTGATCTTGAGTACAGGTTTGCCCGAAGGGTCAGGCATGAAGACGATTCTCCACAGAGAACGAACCGATCGCGCACGTCTGCAAACTGCGGCAGATGTGTCCATTTAGAATCGTCCAACTTGGTGGGCAAGTTCACGCGCGTGGAGGGATTGATTGCGGAACAAGACAATTCACGACTTCTGGACCCGGAATAGGTCACAGATACGTGTGGAAGATGGTTATTGTGACCGGGCGAAAAGCTCGGTTACACGTCCAAGTTCTTCACTTCTAGGGCGTGTTCCTCGATGAAGCGACGGCGGGGCTCGACTTCTTCTCCCATGAGCACGGTGAAGAGCGCATCAGCCTGGCTCGCGGACTCCAGCGAGACTTTGAGCAGCGTTCGCTGGTTGACGTCCATTGTCGTGTCCCAGAGTTGCTCGGCATCCATTTCGCCCAGCCCTTTGAAGCGCTTCACTTCGAGACCCCGGCGGCCAATATCGCGCAGCGATGCGAGGATCGCGGGGATGTTCGCGGCTTCGACTTCCTTGCTGGTGGAACGCTTTGGTGCCTGACTGGTCTTTCTCGCGTTGGAGTCTTCGTCGTCGCCTTCGTCCGCGTTGTCGCTCGCGTCAGATTCGCTTGCTGGTGTTTCATGTGCGCTGCCCGCGACCCAGAGGAAGCGAGTGGGGGACTTTTCGCCTGTGACGGTTTCTGATTGCACACCCGCGTATGTGTCGCTGTTCACGGCGATGCCCAGTGTTTCGAGTTCGGCGAAGAGTTTGTCGAGTTCGCGGTTTTCGTGGAGTTCGCGGACGGTGGCGGTGGAACCCAAGGGACCACCTGAGCCGCTCCCGAGTGCCGCACCGTTCTGCGCTGCGTCGGTGCTGCCGTTCTCTTCGTGATCGACGATGCGGAGTTTGCGGCGAGCGGTGATGTCGATCGCGGCTTGCTCGCTCCAGGCGTGCTCGTCGCCGCCGCGCCAACTGACGCGATGGGTGGGCAAGAGACGTTTGCCCGACGGGTCTTTTTCGCGAGCCGCGATGACTTGTGCGAACGGAACGCCTCGGCGCTCGGCGATTTCGATGAGTTCTGCGACGCGGCGGAGAATGGCGATCACGCGAGAGAGCGGTTTGCCTTCGAGGCGCTTGGTTTCTTTCACGTCAAAGCCCGCTTCGCCCTTGGGCGTGATGTCGCGGACGGAGAGCGTGCAGCCTTCGAGGCCAAGGTTCATGAGTGCGTCGTCCAAGACGCGTTCATTGAGCACGTACGAAATTTTCTTGTTTTTGCCATGGCCGCGCTGGATTTGGTAGAGCGGGGGCTGGGCGATGTAAATGTGCCCGCGTCGGATGAGTTCGTTCATCTGACGGAAGAAGAACGTGAGCAGCAGCGTGCGAATGTGGCTGCCGTCCACGTCGGCGTCGGTCATGATGATGATTTTGCCGTAGCGGAGTTTGGTGATGTCAAAGTCGCCCGCGATGCCCACGCGGAGCGCGGCGATGAGCGTGCGGATTTCTTCGAACGCGAGCATGCGGTCGATGCGGGCCTTTTCGACGTTCAGGATTTTGCCTTTGAGGGGCAGAATGGCCTGCGTTTCAACGTCGCGCCCTTGCGTTGCGCTGCCACCTGCGGAGTCACCTTCGACGATGAACAACTCGCTGAGGGCCATATCCTTGGTTTTGCAGTCGCGCAGTTTGTGAGGCATTGAGCCGCTGTCGAGTGCGCTCTTGCGGCGGGTCAATTCGCGAGCCTTGCGTGCGGCTTCGCGAGCCTGAGCCGCGATGATGCCCTTCATGACCAGCTTTTTGGCTTCACTGGGATGTTCTTCGAGCCAGCGTTCGAGGCCTTCACTAACAACGCCCGAGACGAAGGCTTCGATTTCCGGGTTGAGGAGTTTCTCTTTGGGCTGGTTGTTGAACGTGGGGTTGGGCAGTTTGACCGACACGATCGCGATCATGCCTTCGCGGAGGTCTTCGCCGCTGGGAGTTGGATCCTTTTCCTTTATGATGTTTTCTTTGCGTGCGTAGGCGTTGAGGACGCGCGTCAGGGAGTTCTTGAAACCCGTCGCGTGCGTGCCGCCATCAACGTTGTTGATGTTGTTGGCGAAGGAAAGCAGTTGTTCGTTGTAACCGTCGTGATACTGGAAGGCGATTTCCGCGACCAGACTTTGGGCTTCGTCTTCGCGCTTGAAGTACACCACTTCGCTCACGGCGGACTTGCCCGTCATCATGTGTGCGACGTATTCGGGCAAGCCTTGCTTGGCGTTGAATACTTCGCGGCGCATCTTGCCGTCTGGACCGACGCGCTCGTCTGTGAAGCGAAGTGTCACGCCCGGGTTGAGATACGCAAGTTCGCGCAGACGCTGGCTCAAAACCGCGGTTTCAAAGCGGGTTTCTGGGAAAATTTCAGGGTCGGGCGAGAACGTGACGCTTGTGCCGCGCTTGCGGGTGGAGTTTTCCGGCACCTTGCCAGTCTCACGCAGGGGCTGCGTCACGCGTCCGCGTTCAAAGCCAATGGTGTGGACTTTGCCGTCTCGATAGACCTCCGCAGTGAGGTATGTGGAGAGCGCGTTTACGCAGGACACGCCCACGCCGTGCAAGCCGCCTGAGACTTTGTACGCGCTGCCTTCCTGTTGGAACTTGCCGCCCGCGTGCAGTTTGGTGAGCACGACTTCGATGGCGGGTTTGCCGTTGAGGGCTTTGTCCTCGTGCTTGATGGGATCGGTGGGGATGCCTCGGCCATCGTCGACGACGCTGCACGAGCCGTCGGCTTGGATGATGACATCTACAAACGTCGCGTGACCCGCCATTGCTTCGTCGATGGAGTTGTCGACGACTTCGTACACCATGTGGTGCAGCGCGTTGAGGCCCGTGCCGCCAATGTACATGCCGGGACGCTTGCGCACCGCGTCGAGACCTTCGAGCACTTGGATCTGATCCGCGCCGTATTGCTCGCCTGTCTTGCCGATGGTCGAGGGCGTCTCTGCGTCAGTCGAGACCACCGGGTCCACGGCGACAGGTTTCGCATCTGCTTTGACCGCTTGGTTGGCGCTTGGCTTTGCGTTTGGTGTGGAGTCAGGATTAGATGCAGAGTGCTTTGAGGGCATGATGTAATCGAATGAATTGGGTGGTCTGGTCGTTCGGGTTGCTGCCTCTCGTGACGCTTGAAAAACCGATGTCACGCGATGGCAATTTTTAGCGATTCTGAAAGCTCTCAGAGATCAAACACAAGCCTTCGAGAATGATAGGTTTCGATTCAAGGATGATCGGCGAAAATCCGTGGTTTTGCACAGTGAAAACTGAATATTTCTTGGGCTCGATGGACCATCGGATTCGGCTTGAAAACTGGTGTTTAGAGAGCGACTACTTCTACGAATTTCACAAGCGTCGAGATCGAGTTCATGCGATGCAAACGCCAGGCGGTCGAAAAACCGATCAAAAACCTATCTAATTACGAACAAACGAGCTTGGCGTACAACTTGTGGATGACCAACGTGGGAGCAATCGATCCAGGTGAGTCCAACTCCGCCTTTTCGTCAGACGTTGGCGAGCGGCGGATCGGTCTTGCGGAGCTTGCAGAAGCACGCGAGTTGGCTTCTCCTGCGCCGATGCCAGAGCCGCCCGATCGAAATGCGATCCACGCCGCGCTCAAGCCGGGCGAGAAGTTGTACTTCTGGGTCAACCAGTTTCAGTTCCTGATGGTGATTGGGCTGTTTGGGCTGGGGCTGAAAGTTGGTTGGATTGTCGTGACCAAGGTCACCAGCGTGCTCGCGCCGTCCGTTTTGGCGGGGATCAATGCGAGACGACTGGGCTTGCTGATTGTGCTCGGTGGCGTTGTCGTCGCCATCTTGGTCGCAATCGTGGTGTTGACGAGGCGGGGCAACAAGACAGTGAGTTCCTCACTGCCTGAAATCACGAACCCGGCGTTTCGACTGCGGCTGATTGGCAAAGAGGAGCATGCAAAGGCGATCGCTGATGCGCTGACGCCTGACGCGAACTTTGAGCCTGTGATCGTGCGGCTGTGGTACGGGCACGCACGCGAATCCGAGAAGCCCAACAAACATGGATTCCCGCAATTCTTCCATCAAGGCGGCGTCTCGCCTCAGATCTGGACGTTCTCAGCGCTGCTCGCAGTGAGTGCGATGGTGATTGCGAGTTGGGTGTCCAATTGGCGATTGATCAAGTTTGACGTGTGGACGATGTGGGCCGGGATGGGGCTCATCACGCTGATTGCAACGTGGATCAAGCCCAGTTACTTGCGAATCGCGCCGGGGCGATTGGACGTCATGGAGTTTGGCTCGTTTGGCCTTGGCACAGTCAAGTGCGATACATACGACCTGCGAAAGGCACGCATCGCGATCAACTTGCCGGTGGGCGTCGCGCGGATCGAGGATGTCGATGATGGTGGAGCCGAGCAAAAGATTCGGCTCGAAAAAATGCCAACGCTGCACATCAGGCCCGCGATGTTGACCAACGACAGCACGAAGTACTTGTCGCATCGAGCCGATCCGGTGTGGATTGCATTGCTCAACGCGGCGAGGACCGACGTGCCAACGCCGCCTTTGCCGGATGATGAGCTGCTGGGGTAGATTGACCGTCCTCGGCAACCCCCCCCCGATCCGTCTTCATCGACCGTCTCGGTCGATGAGGAATGAGCCGGTGAGACGGTGAAAAATCCAAGAGTGTTGGGATGCTCGAACTCATCATCCCATCATCTCGCGTCACTCCACCCGCTCCAGCGCGAGGTTCCACCACTTCTCGGCGTGCTCCGGGCCGTGCTTTCTTGACATGAGTTCGGCGAAGCCGTTGTTGTCATGCGTGACGGCACGCGTTGGGATGCGTGGGTACTTCTTCCCCATCAGCATTGCGTTGGTGAGGAACACAGAATGCTGACGACGCATCGCTTCGCCGGGGGTTTCGGCGAGACCGGTGCGTTCGAGCAGGCGCTTCCAGAAGGACATGCGAAATAGTAAGCGGGTTTCTGAAGTGGGTCTTCGCGGCTTGCATTCCCCGCCGTCTGTTCTCGGCAAGGTGGCGTTCAGGGAGTGTTGCGAAACGACCGATATTCCGGCATGGGAATCTTCGGTTCCGTCAAGTACCGCCTCGCTCAACGCGCACTTCGCGCGAAGCTTGGTCGTTTGGGCGAGGGATCGAAGATCACGAAGCCGACGATCCTGCATGGCGCTGAGCGGATGTTCATTGGCAATCGCGTCTCGATCCGCGACTTCGCGAGGCTCGAGGCGACGGATCGCGATGGTGTCAAAGGCGAATTGCATATTGGCGATGGCACGACTGCGGAGATGTATCTGCATCTTGGTGCGGCTCAGAAAATTGTGATCGGGAAAGAAGTGCTGATCGCGGGGCGTGTGTACATCACGGATCATGATCACGCATGGCCGCCCGGCAGTGCGGATGATGATGGCTCGCTACACGCCAAGCCCGTCACGATCGGCGATCGCTGCTGGCTGGGCGAGGGGTGCGTCGTTCTCAAAGGCGTGACGCTGGGCGAATGCTGCGTTGTCGGCGCGAATGCGGTGGTGACCAAGAGTTTTCCTGCGGGCAGCATGATCGCAGGTGTGCCGGCGAGATTGATCAAGCAATACAACTTTGAGAAGAAGGTGTGGGTCGCGCCTGCAAAGGCGTGAATGACGGTGCCCGTCGAGCACATTTCAGTTTTCACCGCGGAGGACGCAGAGAACGCGGAGAAATAAATTGTCTTGTACTGACTTCTCTCTCTGCGTTCTCCGCGTCCTCCGCGGTGAACATCAGACTTGTCAATCGCTACTTGTCTCGCTCGGATCGCTCAAGCGATTCCCACACACCTCGTACAACCCAACTCATATTGAGTTGCGCAGTCGCCGTCGCTGCTGCAAGGTGAGGGTACAAATGCGCGTTTGGCAGCGTGAGCAGCGGATTGTCTTGCTGGATGGGTTCTGGATCGTGAACATCGAGATACCCGCGGGCCGCAGCGTTCGTCTTCAAGAATGCAGCAAGCGCGGCATGGTCAATGACCATGCCTCGGCTGGTGTTGAGCAACGTGAGGTTGGATTTGCAACGCTGCAGGCGCTGCGCGTTGATGAAGTGGCGATTCGATGAGCGTGGGTCAATGTGAATCGTCAGAACGTCGCTGCGAGAAAGCAGTTCGTCGAGTGTAACGGGTGACGCGTTGTGACGCGACGCGGCGTCGATGTCGCGAAGATCGTTGTACAGAACCTTCGCGCCCACGGCAGAAGCGATCTGACCCACGCGAGAGCCAATTCGACCAAAGCCGAGCACGCCGATGGTCAGTTCGCTCAGTTGGCGCGGTGCAACGTGCGAAGCACGTGCCTTTGACCAGTTTTCAGGCGAAAGTGCTTGCGTGAGTTGTGTGCGAGGCCGAAACGCGTCGCACAGCAGGCACAGCGTGTACTCCGCGACGGCTTGCGTGTTGGCATCCGGCGTATGAACGACCTTGATGTTGCGGCGATTGCACGCTTCGACATCGATGTTGTCCAGGCCCACACCCGCACGGCCCACACACCTCAATGAAGTAGCACGCGAGAGCAACGCGTCATCCACACGTGTGTACGTGCGGACGACAAGGGCGTGAGCCTTCGGCAGCAAATCGTTGAAGCGAGGATCGCTTGGCTTGCACGCCACGAGTTCCGTACGTTCCGCGAGCCACGCCGCGGGCGCGGCGTCCAAGTGTTCGGTTTGGAGAATGAGGGGCTTGGTGGTCATGAGCCGCTATTCAGCAGGAACAATCGTCGCGCTCATCGAGCCTTTACTTCGTGCGAGCAGGATGTCTTTGCCAAACGCGTGGATTTGATCGCGTTTGAGTTCCGCGAGTTCCTTGTGTGTTGTCAGGCAGATGGTGCGGCCTTGCGTATCAACTTCCTTCGCGAGTTGAAACGCCTTTTCAACGGGATGCGCGAACAACTCACCCAGCATGTGAATGACGTACTCGTACGTATGGTCATCATCGTTGAGCAGCACAACGTGCCAGTTGGGCAATTGCTTGGGCTTGCTCGGTGCGTCCTGCACGGCGGCTGCGCTCGACGTCGATGGAGTTTGCTCTTTCGCGTGTTCTGACATCGGGGAATCGTAGCCGCGGCGTGAGTCAGTCTGATTGCGTCGCGAGTGCCAGCGTCCCGAGTTTGGCTCGGAACATCCACAGCAGCATGAGGTACATCGCGATCGCGGCGACAGGTCCGATCATGATGCATGAGCCCACGATGTAGATGACTGGCAGCAACCAAAGCCAGGTGCTGGCGAGATTGGTGAGTTGTTGATCGGGCAGGCGCGGCGCGAGCAGGCGGATGTAGGACACAAAACCAAAGAACATCACGAGCCACGAGATTGATTGAAGCACGCTCGCAACGATGCCCACGATCATCCAACTGAGCGGCAACGCTTGAAACAACTTCAGCATCGCGATAACACCAGTGCCCATCGGAGTGGGGGTCGCTTTTGTGGTTGTCGTGCCGCCCGCTGCGCCTGGAGTTGCGATTGCGTTGAGCGCTGGCGCGAGTGCTCGCGGCACGATGAACTGCACGAGGATAAGCAGCACGCCGCACACGGCGAGCGTGATGATTGCGGTACGAGTGAGTAGGCGAGGTGTTTGCACGCGGGAAAAGTTGGAAAGTCCGGGGTCGGGCGGCGTTGCCAACCAGTATCCAACCAGCGCGAGCAGAATCGGGACCATCTGAACGAGCGCGATCCAGCCCTGCACCTGCAATATCCCGAATGGATTGCCCGCCGCCATGAAACGGGCGAGCAGCGAGGGCATGAACGCGACAAGCAGCGGCGCGAAGGAACTCAGAAAGAACGCGAGCGTTGCGATGAAGATGATGGTGAGGCCCGTGTGGATGGACTTCACATAGCCGCGCGGCGCGTACGCGAGCAGGTACGTCTTGAGCGATTCGCCGATGGTCGTGCCGCACTCCGGGCACACTGCTCCAACCGACAACCCTCGCAAGTTGTACCCGCACTTGAGGCACGGGTGGTTGTCCTGCACGAGTTCGTACTGAAACGAGCCCGGCGCGAACGAGAGCGTTGGCTGCAACGTAGGTTCGGAGACAGGTGGAATGGGCGGGGGTGTGTTCATTCAGTCGTGACAGGCAGTCGAATGAGTTCTTCGGAAAGGCGAACGCCTGATGTCAATAACACCATTCAGATCGGATACATGGTACTGGCTGATGGAGAAGTGATGCAGATGCAGCCACGCTCAGGCCCGGCGTGCCTGTAGAACCGACGATTTATGAGGCACGCGGGGTGAAAGGCGGCGTTGCATGGACTTTGGGAACCCTTGGGCGATCATTTCCGGGCTGTTCATCGGGCTCATCGGCATGGGTCTGTTCATGCATGGCAAGAAAGCCGGCAACTTCAAGACGCTGGGCGCGGGCGTTGTGATGTGCGCGTACCCGTACTTCGTGACGAGCATCATTGCGCTGTGGGGCATTTTCGCAGTGTGTTTGGCGGGTCTGTGGTGGTGGCTGAAGCAGGATTGACGCGTCTTCACGCGATTTTTCGGAATCCTGTTGCATCGCTCGCAGGACGATATATAATGATAACGTGTTCTCATTAACGAGAACCCGGTACTTCTTGTCTCTCGCCTTCATCTGGGCGACGCTTGTCACTGCGCTGTTGCCCCTGTGGCACCATCACCACGAAGACGCATGCGGGCACGAAGAGCAAGAGTGTGTTGTGTGTGTCGCGGCTCTCCTGCCTTCGGGAGATGGCGTGCCCAGGAGTGGCGAGTTTGTCGCCATCGCGCATTATGTTGGCGATGTAGACCTCTCGCCAACCAAAATCGAGCAGGCGGAGTTCCTGCCCATTCTGTTGACCTGCGGCCCGCCGAGGGCATGACACAAGAAATACGTGTTGCGTATGCCTTGCCGACTTCCTAAGTCGGCTGGCTCGTGCTTTGTGCGTCTGACAACGTTCGTGTTGTCACGTTCGCGCGGAGTCTGCGACCTTTCTGCACGCGTTCGCCTTCAAGGTGGGCTGCAATCCTCAATCGGAGTCTGTCATGTCTCTTCGACTTGTTCGACGAGGTGGCCGGTGCGAGAGCGCCGCGTTCACGCTCATCGAACTGCTGGTTGTCATCGCGATCATCGCGATTCTGCTCGCGTTGCTGGTGCCCTCGTTGTCCAAGGCAAGGTTTGTTGCGAAAGCGACAAAGTGCATGGCCAACGTGCGGACGTTGGCAACCGTCCATGCCTCGTACATGAACGATTACAAGGAGTTCTTCGTCGATGTGGGCCTGCCCCACGGCGGCGGGGGCGATCCTGCGTTGTCGTTCTTTAATGTGTTGTCCGAGTATTACCAGTCACCTCTGGCGGTGAGGTCGCCCGGCGATGCGAGCGCGTATTGGCCAACCGACAATGGCGGACAAGGGCAACTGGTGGGCGGGCAACCCCGTCGAACCTCGTACGGCATGAACAACTGGCTCAGCCGAACTTACAACCCGGGCGTGTATCCGGGCGAGCCGTTCGATCGGCTGACGCGTGTTGCCTTCCCGCAGAACACGGTGCAGTTCTTCCTGATGACGGAAGAGGGTTCGTTTGCTGTCAGCGATCACGTACATGCCGAAGGCTGGTCGCCCGGCCCTGCGGACGCCCCGCCCGCACTCGCGTCGGGCCAGATGAAGACGCACGCGTGGGGCGGGAAAGCAAAGACGTGGGATGCGTTCAGCAACTACAGCTACCTCGACGGTCACGTGGCGCAGCACACATTTCGAGACGTATTTCAGGATCGGTTTCACAATCAGTTTGATCCCAAGGCAGTTCGGTAATGCCTGAAGCTCTGGCGAACGAATCGCCGTTGTGCAAGTACTTTCGTTTCAGTACTCTGTTTAGAGAGAGGAATTTTCAATGAAGAACATGTATCAATTTATTGTGTTGTCTGTTGCTCTTAGTGCATTTGTCCCGGCCGCGCTTGCGCAGCATGCGGGTGACGTTGGGCTAGGCATCGAGAACAACCGAATCGTGACTGGCTTGTTTGATAACGGCGCATTCACTCCTGGCCAGCGTGTTTTCGGTGCTGATTTTGGCGAGTTGTTCCCGAACTTCACAGATGAGCCCGGCTTTGACTCGCTGCCCGGCACCTTTCCTGTGGGTTCGTCAATTCGGTTTAACGTGCTGGGCGGCTCGCGCGTATGGAACGGAACTGAGTTTGGAAGCACGATCCCCGCAGATCAGATCAGCATCGGGTTTGGGCCTGCAACGCCCGTGCTCACGCCCCTCACGGATGTGTTGACTCCAGGATTCAGCCTCGCAGTGGAATCTACTGGCGAATGGCATCGTCACTTGGAATACACGCTGCAGTCCCCGGCGACGGACGGCGTGTACTTGCTCGCGATGACCCTTACGGGGGATCACGTCAGTATGCAGGAATCGCTGCCTTTCTGGTACGTGTTTAATCAGAACCAGGATGAGGCTGTCCACGACGCGGCGATTGACTGGGTGAACGAGAATCTCGTTCCGACACCCGGCGCTTCGGGTTTGCTGTTTGGTGCCGGCGGCGTGTTTGCCGCTCGTCGCCGTCGCAGCAGTCGGACGAAGTGAAGTCAAGTAGGTTAATGCAATTGTCACGCGGAGCGGCCCTAACGGGGCGCTACGCGATTCGGTTCGTTGAGTTGAAATAAGGAGCACACATGAACACGGCACGGACTTTTGGGATGGTGTTTGCAATTGCGACTGCAACGATGGCGTCATCCGCATTGGCGCAGCACGCTGGAGACATCGGTATTGGGACACGAGAAGATCACATCGTGACCGGCGTCTTCACTAACGGGCAACTTGAACCGGGCACCCGGGTCTTTGGCGCGGAATTTGGAACGTTGTTTCCAAACTTTGTAAACGATCCGGGATTTGATTCTCTTCCTGGAACATTTTCAGTGCCTTCGTCCATTTCTTTTCGAATTCAGAAGGCCCTGCGCTTGTGGCAGGATGGACAGTTTGGAAGCGTAATTCCACCAGAGCAAATCAGCATCGGCTTTGGACCCGCGACCCCCGTCCAAACACCCCTGACCGATGTCGTCACCCCAGGCTTCGCACTCACCGTCGGATCCAACGGCCAATGGCACCGTCACCTTGAGTACACCCTGAACGCGCCAGCGTCCGACGGAATCTACCTACTCGAAATGACGCTTGTTGGCAATAACGCGGTGATGCAAGAGTCGCTGCCTTTCTGGCTGGTGTTCAATCAGAACAAAACCGAAGCGGAGCACGACGAGGCAATCGAGTGGGTGATTGCAAATCTTGCCACCGAAGGGCCAACCTGCGACTCGATCGACTTCAACAACGACACTTCTTTCTTTGACCCGCAGGACATCGATGCGTTCTTGTCGGTGTACAGCGAAGGGCCTTGCGTGCCTGCGTCGGCAGCATGCAACGACATCGACTTCAACAACGACACGAGCGTGTTCGACCCGTGTGACATCAACGCGTTCCTCGTGATGTATAGCGAAGGGCCGTGCACGCCCTGCGGGCAGTGAAAACGAAAATCGATAAAGCGAAGAGCGAAAATGATGGTGGGAACGGGCGACGAATCGTGAAATCGTCCTCATTCCCACTTCATTTTCGCTTTAGGTATTTTCAATTCCCGCGTTTTGTTCTTCGCACGCTTGCGTGGTACCATTGGTGAGCAAGGAGACCATCATGGACGAGTATGAAGTTCTAGAAAATATTCTTCGGGACGGAAAACAGGACTGGCTCAAGTGGAAGGGCGGCAACAAAACCGCCGGGACCCGCGTCCGCAAGATCATGCAGGACGTGAAGGCACAGGCCCAGGTCATCCGCGAGAAAGTTTTGGAAAAGCGTGACGACGCCGCGAAGGAATGATCGTTTGCAATCTGTGGAGGACGACGCATGCAGGAAGTGAATCCCTCTGTTCCCGCGGCGAGCGTCCCGGGGAAGACGCTGTTCGATCTGAGCGGGATCGACCTGTCTCGCATCATGGTGACCAAGTCCACAGTGGAAAAACTCATTCCACACCGTGGCGTCATGTCGCTTTTGGACGGAGTGATCTGGCACGACGAAGGCTGGCTGCGCAGTGTGGCGAAGAAAGCCATCCGGGACGATGAGTTCTGGTGCGAGGGACACTTCCCGTCCAAGCCAACCTTTCCGGGTGTCTTGATGATCGAGACCGCCGCGCAGTTGTCCGCGTACGCGTTTTTGGCAAGGCAAGGCAAGCCCAGCATTACTCTGTTCCTGCGCATCGAAGACGCAGCGTTCCGCGGCGCGCTGTTTCCGGGCGACACGATGTACGTGCTGTGCCAGGAAGCCAAGGCGAGCAAGCGTCGGTTTATTACGAATGTGCAGGGCTTGATCGCGGACTCGAAAGGCCAACTGACCGGAAAGATCGCCTTTGACGCCGTGCTCAACGGCATGATGATCGACAGCGAGGCGTATTGAGACGATGAAGAAGTGATGAGGTGGTTTGCAACTCTTTGCACACCCCATCATCTCATATCCCCCTCATCCCATCATCTCCTTCAAAACGGCGGCACGTTTGACAGACTCACTCCCGTATCCACTCTTCTTTGAGCCCATGCTGCTGCAAAAGCCCTGGGGCGGAGCACGCCTGCGCGACTTTGGAAAGCACGTTGCGCCGGGCACAAACGTGGGCGAAAGTTGGGAACTTGCTGACCTCACAACGACTAGCGCAAGTGGGGCAGGCGGCGCGGCGGCCTGTTCCAAGATCGCAAACGGCGCACTCGCCGGGCGCACAGTGCGCGAAGCATGCAAGCAGTGGGGCACGCAGTTGATGGGCGATGTCTCAAGCACGAGCGACGGCGGTTTCCCGCTCCTCATCAAGTTCCTCGACGCGCGCGAGAACTTGTCCGTGCAGGTGCATCCAAGCCCCGCATACGCACGAGCCCACGCCGGCTCGCATCTCAAAACCGAGTGCTGGTACATCATGAGCGCCGAACCCGGCGCGAAGATTTACAAAGGCGTGAAGCCTGGCGTCACTCGCGATGCGTTTGCGAAGGCACTCACACAAGGCGACGGCGCATCGTGCGTCGACATGCTCGAATCAGTGCCCGCAGTCGTCGGCGAATGTCACAACCTGCCCAGCGGCACCGTCCACGCGCTGGGCGCAGGCGTGCTGGTCGCAGAAGTGCAAACGCCCAGCGACACCACGTTCCGCGTGTACGACTGGGGCCGCACCGAAAACGGCAAGCCTCGCCAGTTACACATCGAGCAAAGTTTGGAATGCATCCAGTGGGAACGGGCCCGCGACGCAACAAAAATTCCCAACGGCCAGCGCCGAGCAACGCTCGTCAGCACTGGCTACTTCGACGTCGAAGCCGTGCGAGGCCCGGCGCTGACCGCAGAAACCGGAGCCTCATACAAGGACCGAATGCTCCGCCCCGGTGCGACAACCGTGTTCCCACTGCGAGGCAATCCCGCAGGCAAGGAACGGCCCATCGTCATCATGATGCTTGGAGGCCAGGGCACACTCGCAACGCACGCTGGCGCGCCGATGTCGATTGCTTCAGGTCAGACTGTGCTCGTCCCCGCGTGTCTCGCGCGAGAATCGACGCTGGAAGTGAGCGATACGGGCGTGGCGATATTGGCGTCGCCTCGCTAAGAATGAGTCGGCACTCAGGCACATTTGTGTCTCGATTATGAAGTATTTTCGGCAAAGCAACCGTCGCGCTGGATTTTCTGCCACGCTGGGCGTCTTTCTCAAAAGAAGCCAGCACTCGTTCAGTGTGTGGCGATCGAACTGAAAGGAACGTCCATGAATCGTGTATCTGGAATCGGAATGTTGGTCGTTGCTGTAGGATTGTTTCACAGCGCGACGAGTGTCCCGGGGCAGCTTGTCACTCCAACCGCCGCCGAAGATGCCGGCAGACCCCAGCCCCCCAACATCGCAGGCAAACCGAATGCAGCGGTCGAATACCTCAAAATCTGGAAGGGCATGCCGCGGGACGTCGTTGCGAAGATGAGCAACGAAGCAGATCCTGAGCACGAAGCAGCACTGCGGGACAATCAGCCGCTGATTGAATCGTTGCTTGCTGTGTCAGAAATAAAGGAATGCGATTGGGGTCTAGATTACGACGCGGGGATGGACCTGCTGCTGCCCGAACTGGGCCACCTCAGAACATCCGCAAGATTGTTTGCGTACGACGCAGTGCGATTGCTGGAAACGGCGGACGCGATCAAGGACGATATCAAGCAGCAGAAGGCGGCTCGCCGCCTCGCTGCAATGTGGCGCGTGCCGACACATGTTGCCGGCGATCGTGTGCTGATTTCTTCACTTGTCGGAATTGCAATCAGCTCGCTGGGCGAAGATCGTGCGACTGAGTTGATGGAAGAACAGAAGCTGAGCGTTTCAAGCGCACAGATCGTTCTCAACGCCGTGCGTGAGTTTGCAAGTCGCGGCGATGACCCGTTTGGCACTAGACAGAGCGTACTGGGTGAGAAAGAACTCATGCTCGGATGGGTTCGGCGCGAGTACACGACAGGCACCGACGCGGGTGTGAGACTCGCCGCGAAGTTTGCGGGCGAATCCATCAGTCCATTGGCGAAGAGCCGCATCGAATCGTTGAACGGCGAACAGGTGGCGGGGGAATTGGATCGCCTTGAGCCTTACTACGACAAAGTGCTCGAAGCGTGGGACAAGCCCGTGCCGGAAGGAAAAGCCGAGCTCGATAAGTTGTGGCAGGGGCTCGAAGATGGCGAATACGGCGTGCTCAGCAACGTGCTGCTGCCCGCGTTCAACAAGGTGTACGCGAGTCACACCAAGAGCATGCGAGACCTCAAGGTGTTCAAGAAAACGCTGGAAACGTACATCGCCAATAACGGAAAACTGCCCGAAGCAGTTGAAGAGGATGCAACAATTCCACAGCAGAAGTAAACACGCGGGATGCGATGCAGCGAGCGCACGACAGAACTTCCAATGAACTGACCAAAGGCGTCGATCAAACGCCTTTGGTCGTATTGCTGCGCGAAATGCACCGGGGTGATGAAGACGCCGCGGCGAAGTTGTGGCGAGCGATATCACCCCGCCTGATCGCGTACGCACGTGTCGCGACGAACCGAGATGGCACTGACGACGCTGAAGACCTCGTGCAGAAAGTGTTCTGCAATGTGCTATCCATGCGAAGTTCGAAGTTGAGCGAAGTGCATGACGTGTTCGCGTTTTTTGTCGTTTCCTTGAGGCGAGCCGTCATCGATGCTCGGCGTCGTGCAGCACGAAAACGCACGTTTCTCTCAGGTATCTTCTCTCGTTTCATCGACAGTGATGCTGACGACACAAGCTTTGCTTCCACTGTGTCGCTACCACGCCAGCAATCCCAAGAAAACGATAACTCGGAATTGTTCAAGGCGTTGTCAGTGATCGATGCCGACCTCCGAGATATTGTTCTGCTCAAACACGTCGCGGGGCTGACCTTTGAACAGATGTCGCTCGCAACCAACGAACCACGCTCCACAGTCGCGGTGAAGTATCAGCGTGCGATCGTGTTGCTGCGCAAACACCTTTGTATGGAAACCAACCAAGTGATGCCAGCCGCGCCACTTGCGGAGAGAGCCGCCGTGAGAACGCAAACGAGAATTTCGACTCAGGCGGGAGGTGCGCCATGCCAATAAGAAGCAACATCCCAAATCGCAACACCACCGACGAGGGCGGCTCTCAGGACACGAGCGAACTCACGCGAAAGCTTGATAAATTATGCGTACTCGCCGCGCCTCCAGAGGCTGGACCAATCGTCCGTGCCGTGCGGGCGAAACGGACTCGTGCGCTCATGATAAAACTGTTCCTTGTCTTTGTGGTCGTCGCGGCAATCGCCGCTGCGCTGATTGCTCCAATGTTGTTGACTCGAGTGTCGCCACCAAAGATCGGCACTCCGACAGAAAGCGTTCAGAATTCAACGGTGGATGACGGTCCGACGCTCGGCTCGGTGCGATCAATCTTGACACCCGAGGGCACAGCAAAACTCGAAGACCAGCCAGAACATCCCGATCAGTCTCAGTTGCGTTTGAAAGACGTCGTGCCAGTCACTTCAAATCCAAACGCAACAACGCTGACATCGCCGAAACGCTGACTATCCCGCTCACGACTGCACACTGCCAACCAACGCTGCATTCGTCGGAAATCGCTTGAGCGCCGCGAGCAATTGCTCGACTTGCATATGTGGCGGCATCGCAAGCAATCTGCGCCGCAACGCCGTCATGGTCTGCACTTCTGGTGCGGCCATGAGCAAGTGCTCTTTTCGTGTGCCGCTTTCGGCGAGATTCATCGCAGGAAAAAGTCGGCGTTCTGACACCTTGCGATCAAGGATCAGTTCCATGTTGCCGCTGCCCTTGAACTCTTCGAAGATGACCTGGTCAGCCTGGCTGCCCGTATCGACAAGGCAGCTTGCGATGATCGTGAGGCTGCCCGCTTCTTCAGTGTTTCGCGCAGCGCCAAAGAGTTGTCGCGGCACGCTGAGTGCTTTGCTGTCAAGGCCGCCGGACAAAGTGCGTCCACTGTTGGAGTGCTTGCGAGACTGATTGAACGCACGCCCAAGCCGCGTCAGTGAGTCAAGCAACACAACAACATGCTTTCCCGCACGCACCATGTCTTTGCAGCGACTGATAGTGTCAATCGCAGTATTAATGTGTTTCTCAACGCCATGATCGTTGCTCGATGCGATGACACGAACGTTGGAAGGCGGAAGCGGCGAACGAGGAGCGCTGAGCGGGCTGCTTGCATCGCCTTCCATCTCAAGTTTGCCGTTCACGATTTTGGGCTCGCCCCCAGCAAGCATCTCGCGAGCCACATCGTCAATCTGCGCCTTCGCAAATGTGCGTCTGAAGTCCGTCACTTCTTCGGGCCGCTCATCGATAAGCAACACCACGACTTCGATATCCGAGTGATTGCGAAGCAGCGCAGTCGCGATGTCCTTCAGCAACGTCGTCTTGCCCGCCTTGGGCGGACTCACGATCATCGCCCGTTGTCCTCGTCCGATTGGACAGAACAAATCGATCAACCGGCAACTCGCCGGACAACCCGGATACTCCAGCGTCAATCGCGGCTGTGGATCAATCGACGTGAGATCTTCGAACAACTTGGCATCGTGCTGCAGCACAATCGGCTTGCCATCCACATCGATAGGCGTGTTCGCGCTATTGCTCTGCGATCGATCCTCACGCATCGGTGCATTGGATTGGTGAGACCCGTTCTGACCAAAGTTCTGACCACCTTGTCCACCACCAGAACCTCCCCCTGAACCGCGATTTCTTCCTCCTCGCCCACCACGCCGCCGCCGTCGCGCAAACCCGCCCGATCCCCCTCCGCCACCCGATCCTCCATAATTGCCCCAATTGCCATCCATGCACAAATTCCTTTCGCAGCGAACGGATTTCAATCTGACGAAGTCGTCAGCAAGGGAAGCTCAACTATCAACTCGCATCGCGCCCTGATCAAAGCGAAACACGCCCGCACACGGGCGGACAATCAACGTCAATGCAGTTCTTTGGGCGCACCATGCGAACGCACAACACGCGCGAAACTTGCGCGAAACGCTTCTGTCTTTGCGATTTTGAATCCCCCTGAAGCCAAAGCATAGGGCGGATCAGGGATCGGTTGCAAAAGTTTGCCGCGGCAAATGTCGGACGTTCCAGAGGTCTCCTTCGGCTACCGATACCACCTTTCTAGACTTATCTGATCGGAATAGGGGGATCGAAGGTCGGGGAGCGGGGGGTGGGGGAGTTTGTCGGACATGGAGTCGTGTCCGGTCGAACTGCGTGGCATTTCAGAACGTCTGAGCGTTTGCTTCAACTTCACGGATATGACTCCATGTCCGACCAACGCTGTCATGTCCTAGGAATGCGTTTTCAGTCGTGCCGAAAAAGCCGTCACAATCTCCCCGACCTCAGAGCCCATCACAAAGCGGCTCCGGCGCGCCAACTCCTGTCCAAATGGTGTTCAAGGGTCTGCCTGTCTCCGGCGGCATCGTCATCGGGCAAGTGATGACCATCGACGCGGACGAATTGCGTGTGGTCCGACGATCTATCCCGCAGGAGAGCATCAAGGACGAACTCAAGCGCCTCGAGCGATCCCTTGAAACGGCAATCGACGAAATCCAGTCGGTCTATGAGCAGGCCAAGGCCCAAATGGGCAAGCAGACTGCCGACATCTTTCAGTTCCACATCCAGATGCTGAAGGACGCGACGCTGCTGAAAGGCATCCGCAAGCGAATCGAACAGGATCGCTGGTCAGCAGACACCGCAGTGCACGATGAACTCGGTGCACTCGCCGACAAGTTCCGCGCGATGAACAACTCAGTCTTCGCGACCAAGGTCAACGACATCGACGACCTCTCGCGACGCCTGCACAAGCACCTCGTGGGCGAACAAACCACGCGACTGAAAAAGGCGGCGGAGAACACGATCGTTATCGCGAAGGATCTGACGCCCAGCCAAACAGTTGGCTTTGATCGCAGCCGAATTGTGGCATTTGTGACGGACCTAGGAGGCCTTACCAGCCACACCGCGATCATCGCAAAAGCCCTGGAAATCCCGGCGGTTGTGGGTGCACAGACGCTGCTCAAGCACGCGCTCGATGGCCAACCGATCATCGTCGATGGTGATTCGGGTGCTGTGGTGCTGAACCCAACGTCAGAAACTATCGCCACGTACAAGCGATCAATCGAGCAGCGCCACACCTACCGCGCAAGCCTCACCGAAATCGCAACGCTGCCCAGCGTCACGATGGACGGCGTCTCGATCAATCTTCTTGGCAATATCGAACTGCCAACCGAAATCGAAAAAGTCTTGAAGGCGGGCGGCGGCGGCGTCGGGCTGTATCGAACCGAATATCTATACCTCACGCGGCCGACCGAACCCAGCGAAGAAGACCACTTCAAGGCGTACAAGCAGTGTGTTGATCTCGCGAAGGGGCGCGAACTGGTGATTCGCACGATGGACCTGGGCGCGGACAAGATGACGCAAAGCCGCGAAGAAAGCCCGGAGCGAAATCCATTCCTAGGCAATCGCAGCATCCGCTATTGCTTGCGCAATATCCCGATGTTCAAGCGCCAACTGCGAGCAATCCTCCGCGCGAGTGCACTGGGCCCGATCAAGATCATGTTCCCGCTCATCAGCACGCTTCAGGAACTGCGCCAAGCCAAGTTCATCCTGAACGACGTGATGGAAGACCTCACCGAAGAACGCATCAAGTTCGACGCCAACATCCCGGTGGGCATGATGGTCGAGGTGCCCAGCGCGGCACTGCTCGCCGACTCCTTTGCGCGCGAAGTCGCGTTCTTCAGCATTGGCACCAACGACCTCATTCAGTACACGCTCGCAGTCGATCGCATCAACGAACGCGTGGCTCATTTATACCAGGCAACAAATCCTGCGGTCATCAAATTGATCCGCGATGTCGCTCGTTCGGGTCGTAGACGGGATATTCCGGTCTCTTGCTGCGGAGAAGCGGCAGGTGATCCAGAATATGCTATGTTATTGCTGGGCCTTGGCTTGCGTACACTTTCCGTGTCCGCGGGGATGTTGCCCCAGTTGAAAAGGTTCGTCAGGAGTGTGACGATACCTCAGTGCGAGACTGTGGCCCGAAAGGTTCTCAGCCTTGATTCAGACGTGCAGATCGCGACTTACCTCCGCGATTGCGCACGAAAAATCGTCCCCGATGCCTTCAGCGGGCGTTCCGCTGATTGAACCGGGAAACAAATTAAGGTCGGCCGGTGTGCGCACCATAAAACGTGCAGCGCCCGCCTGATCGGAAGACTTCGGATCGCCCCCCCGCCCCCGAGCACGCAAGCGTGGCTCAGGGAACAGGGAAAGGCGATCACAATGCGGGCCTCGCGGCGCATGTCCAGACTCCCGTCGAACTGTTGTTCGATGTGTGATCTTGAAGGACAGAAGCGCTTGAGAAGCCCGGCGGATCTCGCGGTGTTCTTCGCGAATGAAGAACCTTGATCCGTTGTGCGTGTCCTTTCCCGCACGGGAAAGCGTCGCGCGCGTCCTCGTGTGTGTTGCACTCCAGCACACGCCATGAGTTGACGTGGCGCAACACTTTCACCAACGTGCACACAGGGCCGCATTCCGACGTTTCCCTTTCAGCGTGCAGCAACCCCGGCGCGACGTCAAGTCAGGCGTGCGGCTTCTTTTCTTTTGCCGCGTTTCTCGCGGAGCACGCCACGGAAGGGCTGATCATGGAAGACAATTTTGAAGCGAATGAAGCAGGGGACTCGGGCGCAAAGGGTGAATCGGAAAGCCAGTCTGAGAGCAAGTCAGAAGGCCGGCGCGAACCTCGCGAAAACCGTCGAGGTCGCAGTCGTCGCAGTGAAGCGAACGACGAAGGCGCAGAAAACACCAACGTCGAAGGCCGCAGCGAAGAGTCTGAAGTAGAAGCCTCTGGTGAGAGCGAACCGCAGCAGGACGCGAGCGCAGACAGCGACGCGCCCAAAGAAGGCGAACCGAAGCGCAAACGCACGCGTGGCGGTCGAAGCCGCACACGCAAAGGCGCACGCAGTGAGCGAAGCGAGCGTGGTGAGCGTGCCGAACGCCGCGCATCGTCGGACGAAGAATCGCCCGTCGCAACCAAAGGTGAAAAAGGCCCTCACACGCAAATGATCATCAACTACGTGCCCGGCGAAGAGTGCCGGGTTGCGATTGTTGAGGATGGCAAACTTGAAGAACTGCACACCGAGCGCTTCGCAAGCGCGAGTCACGTGGGCAATATCTACGTTGGCAAAGTCATGAACGTCGAGCCCGCGATCCAAGCCGCATTTGTGGACTTTGGCATGGGTGAGAACGGGTTCCTGCACGTCACCGACCTGCACCCGCGGTACTTCCCGGGCGAGAGCGAAGAAAACACGACAGAGCGCATCGGCATCAAGACGCCCCGCCGCGACCGTCCGCCGATTCAAGCCGCGCTCCGGCGTGGCGATGAAATTATCGTGCAGGTGCTCAAGGAAGGCGTCGGCACCAAAGGCCCGACGCTCACGAGTTACCTCAGCATCCCAGGCCGATTCCTCGTCATGATGCCCTTCATGGACAAGGTGGGCGTCTCTCGCAAAGTTGAGGACGAAGAAGAACGCCGCAAGATGCGAGAGATTCTGGATCAACTCGACCTGCCCGAAGGCTTCGGCTTCATCCTGCGCACCGCAGGTATGACGCGCACCAAGGTCGAACTCAAGCGCGACCTCGCATACCTCATGCGCCTCTGGAAAGACATGGACAAGCGCCTCAAGACCGGCGGCAAGCCCCGCCTGCTCTACAGCGAGAGCGACCTGCTCGTTCGAGCCCTGCGCGACGTGCTGACCAGCGAGACCGACGAGGTGATCGTCGACAACGACAGCGCCCTCACGCGCGCCGCACGCTACATGAAGATCGTCGCCCCACGCACCAACACCAAGCTCCTGCACTTCAAGGACAAGAGCCCGGTGTTCCACGCGTTCGGCATCGAGAAGCAAATCGCGCTCATCCACGCCCGCGAAGTGCCCCTCCCCAGCGGCGGCCGTCTAGTCATCGACCAGACCGAAGCCCTTGTCGCCATCGACGTGAACAGCGGCAAGAGCCGCGACTCGCGCGACAGCGAAACCAACGCGTACCAAACCAATATCGAAGCCGTCGATGAAATCTGCCGGCAGTTGCGCCTCCGCGACATGGGCGGCATCGTCATCAACGACCTCATCGATATGCGTTTCGCGACGCACCGCAAGGACATCCAGAAGCGCTTCGAAGATCGCCTCAAGCGAGATCGCGCGAAGAGCACCGTGCTGCCCATCAGCGAGTTTGGCATTCTGGAACTCACGCGCCAGCGCATGCGCCCCAGCCACGAGAGCGTGCACTTCACCGATTGCCCGACGTGCCGAGGCCGCGGACTTTTGCAAAAGCCCGACAGTGTCTCCAACGACGCGATCCGCGATCTTGCCGCGCTACTCGACGTGAATCGCGTGCATCGCGTTGAAATGGTCGTCGCACCGCGCGTCGCGGGCGATCTCTTGAGCACCAAGCGTCAGTTGCTCTCGCGCATCGAACGCACCTATGGCAAGCACGTGGACGTTCGCGTCAGCGAAGCAGTCGCCGCCGATCGCGTCACGTTCTACGCCTACGAAGCCGACGGCGCAGACATCGATCTCGCGCAGTTGCCCCAGAATCGCAAGCCCGGCAACCTCGTCGAATGGATCGACCCCGATACGGGCGAATCCGACTGGTCGGTGGACATCGACGAAGAAGCACGCGCCGCACAAGAAGCACTTGCCGAACCCGAGCCCGACGATTCCGACGTTCACCCGATCGAACTCGATCTTTCCGACGAAGAAGTCGATCGCGCAATCGCCGAAGGCAAGGAAGTTGCCCCGGGTGATGACGATGGTCGCCGAGGCGGCAGGCGTGATCGTGGCGGCCGAGACAACCGCCGAGATCGCGGACGCGGCAGAGACCGGAATGATCGGGGGGATCGTGGTGATCGTGGTGATCGCCGAGACGATCGTTTCAGCGGCCGGCGCGACGATCGTAATCAAGGCTCGCGCGAAGGCGCCAGGTTCGATGATCGTCGCGAGGGCCAACGTCGCGATGAACCCGCTCGAACGCAGCCCAACAACCAACAACGCAGCGAGCCTCGTCGCGATGATCGGAACGAGCGGGGCGACCGCCGTCCAGACCGCCCTGTTCCTCAAGGTGATCGGCGCGACCGAGGTCGCTTCGACCGACGCGATGATCGCGGCGGACGCGGCGGCAACGATCGCGGAGGTGGTCGCAACGACCGCCCCCAACGCGAATTCGTGCCGCGCGATGACGCCGACGAATGGGGCGAGCCGCCATCGCGCCCGTTGCAGCCCGTATCTGACGAAGTCACCGACGAGCAGCGGCCTTCGAACGAGATTGCACGCCCAGTCGAAACTAACGATGCTGAAATGACCGAAGCTCCCCGCAGCGAGCGCCCCGAAGGCGCACACGAACCTGATGGCGAGCCCGGCCAATCTTCAGAAGTCGGCCCAGATGGAGAACCACGCCGCAAGCGTCGCCGCCGTCGTCGTCGTCGTGGTCGTGGCGGTTCTGATGGTTCGAACGCGCCGCAAGATGGCGGCTCGCAGTCTGCGGATGTCGAGGCATCCGACGATCGCGATACCACGCCTGCCGAAGCACCACAGCGTGACAACGCCGATGCGAACGCCGACGAGTGGGGCGATGAACCTGCTCCATCCCCGCGCCCCGCACGCCCACAGCCAGCGCGCGACATCGAAGCCCTCGATGAAGGCGACGCAGAAGGCGATGACGAGAGCGTTGACATCGAAAGCGCCGATTTATCAACGCCCAGCGGCGACGTTCCTGGCAACGAATCTGGTAACGAATCTGGCGACGGTCAACGTCGCAAGCGTCGTCGTCGCCGTGGTGGTCGTGGTCGCAACAAAAACCGCGACAACGACGCGCCCGTGGGTGATTCCCGACCCCGCGACAACGACCGCCCTCGCGAGTCGGCTTCCCAACCCCCGCGCGAAAACTCTCGCCCCGAACCAAGGCGTGAGCAGAGGCCAGAACCAAGGCCACAATCCAGTCAGCAGCCCAAAGCACCGCCAAAGGTCGAGTCGCAGCCACCTTCAACCCCGACAGCCGCCCCGCGCACGCTCTACGGCAACATCCGCCGCAAGTTGACGCCCGCGCAGTTGGCAAAGCGGCCTAAGCCCGACTAACTCATGCGTCGCGACGAAAACTCGTCGCAGCGCACGAACCAACAACCCCCAACCGTGATACGGTGAGACGGTGAAGACTGAGCAACGCTCGTTCTTCACCGTCTTTTTCTTTGCACGCTCGTCGCGACAGATCCGCTTTATGTCCCACTCTCCCGACACGCTCCTCACGCGCCGAATCATCATCCTGGGCAGCACCGGCTCAATCGGAACGCAGGCGCTGGAAGTCATCGCACACGTCAACGACCTTGCGAAAATCAAGAAGTCGCCCATCCGATTCGAAGTCGTCGGACTTGCAGCGAAAAAAAACGCACACTTGCTCGCGGAGCAAGCACGACGATTCAACGTTCGCAACGTGTCGCTCACCAGCGTCGAAGCCACGCTCGACTCCAACGCCCTGCCTCCATCATGCAAGTGCTACTTCGGTTCAAACGCCGCCGAATCGCTGGTCCGCAACGTGGATTGCGACATCGTGCTCGCCGCGATGGTCGGCAGCGCAGGAATTCCCGCTACGCTCGCGGCGATTGAAAGCAACAAGCCCGTCGCGCTCGCAAACAAGGAAACGTTGGTTGCTGCCGGAGCGATCGTCGCCGAAGCACTCTCGGTTCGCAGAGGCCGATCCGCGATCTTCCCGGTTGACAGCGAACACGCGGGGCTTTGGCAATGCGTGACCGACACCACGATCATTGCAGACGATTCCGAAACAACCACCGACATCTGCAAGAGTGTGCAACAACTGATCGCGTGGGCTCCGCCCTTTGTGCGAACTGAAACAGTTCGCAAAGCCATCCTGACCGCCTCAGGCGGCCCCTTCCGCACGTGGCCCAAAGACAAAATCGAATCCGCCACACCCGAGCAAGCCCAGAATCACCCAACATGGAACATGGGCGCGAAAGTCACGATCGATAGCGCGAGCCTCATGAACAAGGCTCTCGAACTGATCGAAGCCCACTGGCTCTTTGGTTTGCCCGCCAAAAAACTCGACGTCCTGATTCACCCGCAATCCATCGTCCACGCCATCGCCGAATTCGCCGATGGCTCCAGCATCGCGCAGCTCGCCCCGCCCGACATGAAACTCCCGATCCAGCGGGCAATCTGCTGGCCGCTGACGCTCGACGGTGCATCGCGACGAATGTCGTGGAGCCAGATGAAGTCGCTGGAGTTTGAAACGCCCGACCTCACCCGCTTCCCCGCGCTGGGCCTCGCGTACAAAGTCCTTGAACTGGGCGGCAACGCCGGCGCGACGTTCAACGCTGCCAACGAAGAAGCCGTCGCCGCATTCCTCGCACGAAAAATCTCCTTCGGCGCAATCCCACGCGTCGTCGAAGCCGCGCTCGACGATTGCACGCATGGCCCCGTGAACACGCTCGACGACGTGTGGCGAGCCGAATCCGCCGCTCGTGAATTCGTGAAAGAACGTATCTCGCGCGGCAAGGCAATGTAGCGAAGTAACGTGCCACCGACAGTGCTTTGACTGTCGGTGGTTGAACTGCAAGCATCTTTCCGTTGTGAAGTTCGTCCACCGACAAGCAAAGCCTTGTCGGTGGCACGGGTTTGCCAGTGACTAACACACCTCGTGAGTACAAGCTGCACATACTTCCCCATGCCCACCGTCTCAACGTTTCAATCACTCCTGCTCGTCGCGTGCGGCGGAGCACTCGGCGCAGTCATGCGTGCCCTCCTCGCGATCGCCGCAACGCAGTTGCACATGAAAGCCGTCTTCGCCACACTCGCCGCAAACGTGATCGGCTGTCTCGCCGCCGGTTTTCTCCTCGGAGCCACCAAGTGGGCCAGCGAACCGCAGCACTCGCTTCGATTCCTGATCATGGTCGGCGTCCTCGGCGGCCTCACCACCTTCTCCGCCTTCAGCGTCGAAACTGTTACGCTCGTAAAGCAAGGTGAAAACTACGCCGCCTTTGGTAACGTTGCGGCAAATCTGTGCTTGGGATTCGGTGCGGTCTGGCTTGGGTTGTCCGTGGGCGGCATGTTCTCACGGAATTCGTAAGCTCGAACGAACGTGCCACCGACAAGGCTTTGCTAGTCGGTGGTCGATTCGCCAAAACAGTCTCGCTCGTGACCTCGACCACCGACAGTCGAAGCACTGTCGGTGGCACGCGTTGGTGTTCAGTGCCTCCAACTATTCCTCGTGATCGACACGATCCCAACCCCGATCTTCTGCGGCCCAACCGCAGGCGGCAAAAGCGAACTCGCGCTGCGCGTCGCGCGTGCATTCAAAGCTCGCGGCATCAAAACCGCAATCCTCGCCGCCGACGCGTTTCAGGTCTATCAAGGCTTGGACATCGCCAGCGCCAAGCCCACGCGTCAAGAATGTGCCGAAATCGACCACCTCCTCATCGACCTCGTCCCCGTCAGCGAACGCTTCAACTCCAGTGACTGGCTTGAAAACGCCGAACGCGCGATCGAAAACTGTCGCAAACAAAATATTCTGCCCATAGTGGTGGGCGGCACACACCTCTACGTCAAACTCCTCGTCGACGGCATGTTCGAAGGCCCCGCCGCCAACGAACAACTCCGCGCCGAACTCCGCGCGCTCGGCTCAACAGCGCTTCGCGAAGAACTGCAACGAATCGACCCCGCCGCCGCGACCAGAATTCACCCCAACGACGAACGTCGCACGATCCGCGCGATTGAGGTGTTTCGTATGACAGGGAAGACCATCACCGAGCACCAAGGTCAGTGGGACTCGGGTACCCCGGCATTCCAAGGCGGGCGAACTGAATTGGGTACCTCGGCTTTCCAAGCCGAGCGATCATCCAAGTGGCTTGATCTGGCCCAATTGTCTTCACGCCTGAACTCTGAAAAGCCGCTCCGCCCCAAGGGCTTCATTCCGCGCGACCCGTTCCCCGAAGGAATCAAAGGAGAGATATCTGATCTCTCAGTATCAAGACGCTTTCTCCCACACTTGACACTTCCTGACGCAACGTACTTCGTGACTTGGAAAACACTCAACGATCATCACCTCAGCAGCCAAGAGCGAAGCTTGGTGCTCGACGCTCTTACCCACTTCGATGACGAGCAGTGTCGTGTCTATGCGGCGTGTGTCATGTCGAATCACGTGCATTGGATAGTGAAACCACATCACGCAGTCGAACTCTTGGATCTTGTATCTCGCGTGAAGAGGTTCTCTGCACGAAAGATCAATGAGGCTCGCGGCACATCTGGCAGTGTTTGGGTGCCAGAGTGTTTCGATCACATTATCCGAGATGTTGCATACTTCAATGAACTTGTGCGATACGTGTTTGAGAATCCCGTCGCTGCGAGAGCGGCGAGCGCGGGACATACGTATCAGTGGACTCTTGTTCATGCGGATGTCTTGGGTGATTTGCTCGGCTTGGAAAGCCGAGGTACCCAAGGATGCTGCTCGGAAAGCCGAGGTACCCAGTTTCACCTCTTCCTCCTCGACTGGCCCAACGAACTCATCAACCGCCGCATCAACGCGCGCGTCAAGCAAATGATGGAGCGAGGCATGCTCGAAGAAACGCGCTCACTGCGCGAGCACCTTGGCCCAACCGCCCGCGAAGCCCTTGGCACCAAGCAACTGCTTGCTCATCTCGATGGCAAGTACTCTCTCGACGAAGCAGTCGAACGCATCAAAATCGAAACACGCCGCTTCGCCAAGAACCAGCGCACGTGGCTCAAGCGTCTCCGCGTCACGCCGCCAAGCAGAGCAACCGTGAGCGTGCTCGCCGCGGGCGAAACGCTGAGCCCGACCGGCTTGCCTGAGCCGCCCATGAACGAATGGGTCGATCAAGTCATGGATACCCTATCAAAATACAAACAACAGAGCAAATCCGCGTAGAATATCCAATCAAAATCCTAACTTTCCGTCAGTTTTCTTGACACTTGTCTCTTTCCGCCCTTTCCTCCCTGCTCCCTCAACCCAAAAGCCGACATCCAACGTCGCAACGGGGCTTGTAGGACGAACTGGAAGTCACGGGAACGTGGACATGTGTGCGCAGTCCATCGCTCCCCAAAAACTGCGGGAATCAACCACTATGGCCAAACGGCCTGCAACAACTTCGAAGGGCGGATCCAAGGCCAGCGCTGCAGGATCAGGCGTCGCAGACGCTCCGTTTGACGCGACCGAAGTCGTTGAAACCAAGTCCAAAGCCGCCACGAAGGAGAAGTCCGGCGGTGGTGGGAGAGGTTCCGGGGGTGGAAAAGGAAAATTCAAAAAGTCAGGCCGCACCTTTGCCTCGTACACCGCAGGCAGCGCAAAGGGCAAGGACCTCGTCATCGTCGAATCGCCCAGCAAGGCCAAGACTATTAATAAGTATCTGGGCGGCGCATACCACGTAATGGCGAGCGTCGGCCACGTGCGCGATCTTCCCAGCCGCAATCCCAAGGGCGTCAAGAGCCCCGTTCCTGGCGTCGATCTCGAACACGACTTCAAACCCACCTACGTCGTCAGCGAAGACAAAGAAAAAGTGGTGACCGACCTCAAGCGCGCCGCGAAGGACGCGACCGGTTCGGGTGGAACAGTTTGGTTCGCAACCGACTTGGACCGCGAAGGCGAAGCCATCGCGTGGCACCTCGCCGCAGAATTGGCGATCAAGCCCAAGGACGCAAAGCGCGTGGTGTTCGCGGCGATCACCAAAGCCGAAATCGATCGCGCGTTCAACAACCCGCACCCAATCGACGAAGACCGCGTCAACGCGCAGCAAGCCCGCCGAATCCTCGACCGCATCGTGGGCTATCAGGCTTCGCCACTCTTGTGGAAGAAAGTCGCGCGTGGTTTGTCCGCAGGCCGCGTGCAAAGCGTCGCCACACGCCTCATCGTCGAACGCGAGCGAGAAATCCGCGCCTTCGTCCCCGATGAATACTGGATGATCGAAGGTGTCTTCACCCCTGAACTCGCCAAGGCGTCAGGCCTCGCCGAATCTTGGGCCACGTTCATGGCCCGCCGCGACGACAAAGGCAACGCACCCACAATCAAGTCGCAAAACGCATGGCTTGGCGAAAACGGCGCCTTCAGCGCCGAGTTGATCGAAGTCGATGGCGAGAAGTTTGATCCGCGCATCCTGACCGACAAAATCATCGGCCCGATCACCGAATTCACCAACGACAACATCACCAAGCGCCTCGCCAAAGCCGCGAGCGCGTTCGCGTCACCAAGCACGCACGACATCACGCCGGGCGTCCTCAAAGTCGCCCAAATGTGCGGCTTGCAAAACGCCAAAGCGACCATCAAGGACAACCCCAAAGGTCGCGGCCCCGACAAACACATCCGCACCATCCGCGGCACGCTCGACGCAAATGCGAAGTACGAAGTCCAGTCGCTCGAAACCAAGCGAACCACGCAGCGCCCGCCGCCCCCGTTCATCACCAGCAGCATGCAGGCAACCGCCGCGTCGCGCTTGGGCTTCGCCGCACAGCGCACCATGCGCACCGCGCAGCAGTTGTACGAAGGTATTGATATTCCCGGTGAAGGCCCGACTGGTCTCATCACCTACATGCGTACCGACAGCACGCACATCTCAGGCGAAGCCCTGAACATGGCGCGTGGCTACATCGAACATCAGTTTGGCAAGAAGTACCTTCCGGAAAAACCAAACTTCTACACCAGCAGCAACAAAGACGCTCAAGAAGCACACGAAGCAATCCGCCCCACCAGCATCGACTTCCCGCCCAGCAAAGTCCGCCGCGCACTCAACGACGATCAATTCCGACTCTACTCGCTCATCTGGGAACGCTTCATCGCGTGCCAGATGGTGCCCGCGGAGTGGGACAGCACCACCGTCCTCATCAAAGGCGGCGTGAAGAAGAACTGCACGTTCCGCACCAGCGGCCGCGTCCTCGTCTTCGATGGCTTCTACAAAGTCTCCGGCATCCCGACCGGCGGCGATCAACAGAACCTGCCGACACTCAAAGAAAATCAGCAGGTCGCACCATTCGGCTTCGAAGTCGAACAAAAGTTCACCAGCCCGCCCTCACGCTACAGCGAATCGAGTCTCATCAAAACGCTCGAAAGCGAGGGCATTGGTCGCCCCAGCACCTACGCGAGCATCATCAGCGTCATCCAGGATCGCAACTACGTCGAAAAGCAAGGCAGCGCGTTTTACTCGACCGATCTTGGCGAAGTCGTCACCGACAAACTCGTCGAAGCCTTCCCCGACATTCTCGAAGTGGGCTACACACGCGAAATGGAAACGCAGCTCGACAAGATCGAGGAAGATCACCTCGATTGGGTCGACATGCTCAAAAAGTTCTATGGTGACTTCACCAAGGACTTGAAACTCGCGGAAACAACGCTCACGCACGCGAAGGCCGAGACAGTCCCCGCACCCGCCGAACTCACCTGCCCAACCTGCGCGAAGGAAGGCCGAGGCGACAAAGTCGGTCTCGTCTATCGCTTCGGCAAGAACGGCCGCTTCCTCTCCTGCAGCAAGTACCCCGACTGCAAATACGCCGCGCAGGTTGATCGCGAAGGCAAACCCGTCGGCATCGAAACTTGCGACGTCGCATGCCCAAAGTGCGGCGCAGGCATGACCAAGCGCCTAGGCCGCTTCGGCGCATTCTTAGGCTGCGCCAACTACGGCAACAAAGAAAAGCCCTGCGACGGCATCCTCAACATCGACCGCAAAGGCAAAGTCACCGCCCCAAGCCAGCCGCCGCTGCTGACCGATCTCCCCTGCCCAACATGCGACAGTCCCATGAACCTCCGCAATGGCCTCCGCGGCCCGTGGCTTGGCTGCAGCAAGTTCCCCAAGTGCCGAGGGCGCGGCAAGTGGAACGAAGTCGCCGAGGATAAGAAGAAGCAGCTCGAAGTCGCGCTCAAGAACCACGACAAGGCGAACCCGATCCCGATCATCAAGACGCTGAGCGGCAAGCCGTTGACCGACAACAATGGCAAACCGCTGGCAACCGCGCCAACAGTCGAACAACTCGAAGGCAAAAAGAAAGGCGACGCCGAAGAAACTCTCGAAAGCGTCGCCGAAGAAATGGGTGTCTGACAAGAGCCGACGGGCGCAAGCCCTCGGCACGAGCCGCCAACTGTTTCCGACACAACGCGCACTCCCCCCGGCGGCTTACGCCGCTCGGCTCTTGTTTAGTTACCCCGCCTTCGCCGCGCAACTGCCCCCAACCCCGCAACAACCAAAACCAAACTCCCCGGCGAAGGCACCAACGTCAAAATCGCAATCCGCTCCCCCTGAGCGTCCTCCACACGCGCGACCATCGAGCCGTCGGAGCCGAGTCGGAGGATGTCAGTTGCAACGCCGTCAAAGTCCAGAAGATCAAACTGGCTTGGTGTGTAGTACTGCCCTTCGAACCACAGTGAGGACTGGCCCATAGCGTCAATGATCGCAACTCCGCCATGATCAGCAATACCGGACGAGAAGGCTCCGGGCCCTTGAGACAAGAGGATTGGAACGTTGCCGCGCCACAAGTACAAACCAATTGTTTCGGGTATGCCTTCTTGGTACAACCAAAACTCTGCCGTTACATCGCCAGACGCGTTTATGGCGCCCATGATATAGACGGGCTCGACCTCGTTCGATGAAGCAGGTGCATCAAGAGTTTCCAAGATTCCGTTGCGCCATCGAACAAGCTGTTGTCCTTGCGAGGCGGTCTGAATAATTCCAAACGCGTCGCCGTTGTTGTTCACTTGGTGTACCACACTAAGAAGTGAATCGGTAGGCACGGGAAGAAGTACTACCCTTCCAAAAGCGTCAAATTTCGCCGCCGTCCAGTGGCCTTGTTCATTGACGACTTGTCCGCCGAACACTCGATGCTCATTCACCGTTGATACATACGCGGTACGGCCTGCCCAATCATTAGTGCTAATAGGAACGCCATCGAACCAGATCGTTGAGGTTTCACTTCCCAGGCCGTCCATCGAAAATCCCACGTAGTCGTTGCGCGAGTTCGCATCATTGACGTGAGAAAACCAATGTCCACTCAGTGGCTGCAGATTCACTACACCATTTGAACGGAGTATTACCGTCTGGTCCGTGTTTCCGCCGCCATAGTTGAAAATTGCAGCATTGGTGAATACATCGGCATAGCTGTAACCCATTCCCGGCGGTACCTCAATCTGCGGCACTTCCACCACCCGATACGTCAAAGGCTGACCAACGACCGCACGAGCACAAACCAGCACGCCAACGCTCACCGACGCCACTGACAACCAACCGCAAGTTCTGTTCATGGAACCCTCCGTGAGATGCTCTTCTCAGTGATTCACATCGACCCGAGATTCGTCATCACTGCAGAAGTTGGTTCCGTGCATCAAACAAGAGCCGAAGGG
This sequence comes from Phycisphaerales bacterium, assembly GCA_046350435.1. Taxonomy (GTDB): domain Bacteria; phylum Planctomycetota; class Phycisphaerae; order Phycisphaerales; family UBA1924; genus BJHL01. Next base: position 459,656 of record JAXMAK010000002.1, on the reverse strand, counting down.
CGCAAGCCCTCGGCACGAGCCGCCAACTGTTTTCCGACACAACGCGCACTCCCCCGGCGGCTTGCGCCGCTCGGCACTTACACGCCGCAAGGCGTGCAAGGCCCCTCGCTGTACATCACAAGAAAACTGTTGATGTCGCACGGGTCAAACACGCTCGTGTCGTTGTTAAAGTCGATGTCGTTGCACGACGCCGCCGCAGGAATGCACGGGCCCTCGGAGTACACGCTCAGGAACGCTTCGATATCCTGCGGGTCAAACAGGCTCGTGTCATTGTTGAAGTCAATCGAGTCGCAGCAGTTCGCATTCAAGTCCCAGATTGCAAAGTTGCTGGAAAGGTGCGATCCCGCGCTCGAGAAGTGCCCACCCACGGCGAACGTGCCGTCACCGAGGACGCTCATCCCGCGGATGCTTGGGGCAGCCGTTCCGAACTGAATTCCCTCTTCCATCGCGTGCCACGTTGAGCCATCCCAGCGAGCAATGTTGCTCGCGGGAGTGCCGCCAGCATTTTCAAAGTTCCCGGCTGCAATCAGGTCGCCGTTCGAGAGCTTTCGGAGTTCCGTCACCGTCGCGAAGCCGCTTGAAGTCATGCCGCCGCCCAGCGATGACCACGCCGTGCCGTTCCAGCGGGCGATTCTCTGCACCGGTACGCCGCCCGCGGTCGTGAAATGGCCGCTCGCGATGATCGAGTTGTCCGCGAGTTGCTCCAGTGCATACACCGTGTCGTTCGTTCCCGTACCCAGCGGCAGCCAATTCGTCCCGTTCCAGCGCGCAACGTTGTTGACGAGCGCGCCGCTCGCGGTTGCGAACTGTCCGCCCGCGTAGATGTCACCATTTGCCGCGACCTTGACCGCGTGCACGGATCCGGTGATGCCCAGCCCAATTGCCGACCACGCGAATCCGTTCCATCGGGCTATGTTCGCAGCGCTCAGCCCGCCCGCAGTGGTGAACGTTCCGCCCACAATGATGTCGTTGTTGGACATCCTGTCAATCGCATTGACGCTTACCAATGATCCGCCTGTGATGCCGGTTCCCAACGGTGCCCACTGCGTGCCATTCCACAGGGCAATTCTGTTGAGCTGTCCTGAATCAGTGTTGAACTCGAATTCGCCTCCGGCAAGTATGTTGCCGTCCGGCAGGCCAACCAGCGTTGCGCAATGCGCGGTGAAGACGCCGCCCAACTGCGACCAGACGCCCGTTGCGCTGTCGCGGCGCTGCACGACAATGCTGCCCAAAGTACCGGAGTCTTCCGTGGACGCTGCGATCGCATCGCCCGATGCTGTTGTCAACGCAGTGATGAACCCGGGGTTGCCCCTCCCCAGCGCGACCCAACTGTTGTTCACGTACGAGCGAACCGCACCAGGCCATGTGCCCGAACCGCCGCAAGTGAGTTGGCCATTGAAGTTGGCAAGTGACTGTTCGCTGATGCCCGTGTTGAGGTTGTCCCAAGATGTGCCGTTCCATCTGTATAAGTCGATGGACGAACCGAACGGACCAAGCGACGACGAGAAGACCGCATTCACCTGAAAACTCGTGACACCCGACGATCGAACCAGAATGTCACGGCATGTCGAAGAAAGCACCGGACCGTTCAGCGCACTCCACACGTTGCCATTGATCGGATCGAATCGAATCACCGCGCATCTCGCCGCCGCGATGCCACCGATGTTGCTGAAAGACCCGCCCACAAACAGCCGAGCGCTGCCGATTTGAACGCTGCTGAACGAGCCAAGCGCTTGCACCGTGTTGTCCGGATTCCCAAGCGCGCTCCACGTTGTGCCATTCCAAGCGGCGAGATTCGTCGCATTGGCAGGGCCCGCCTGTGTGAAGTTGCCACCCGCGTACAGATTGCCATTGAACGCGAGCAACGCGTTGACTTCAGCGCTTCCGCCCAACATGCCGCCGCCGACGACCGACCAGATCGACCCGTTCCAGCGCGCGATCCGAAACGCTGGACCATTCGCCGCAGTGAAAGTTCCCCCCGCATACAGCTCGCTGTTGTACACGGCGAGGCAGCGAACCTCACCGCCAGAAACGCCCACGCCAACAGGCGACCAGGTTGTGCCGTTCCACTTCGCAATCGAAGCCGCTGCAACCCCGCCAATCGATTGAAAGTTCCCCGCTGCGATGAGTTGATTGTTGTAGACCGCGAGCGCCAAGACCTGCCCAGCCGCGTCCCCTGATCCGATCGGGCTCCAATGCTGTCCATCAAAAGCCATGACGTCTTGCGACGCATACCCATCGACTTGCAGCGTGGCCCCGCCCGCGACAAGCAGGTTGGGGAGCGGGCCAGCACCGTCGGGATCAAAATTGGTCAGCGCGTATGCGACACCCGTCAGCGTCTTGCCCTGCTCTCCAGGAATCCAAGTCGGACCGCAATCTTGAGCCTGTGATGAATACGCAGCAGAAAGCAGTGCGAGAAGCGCGAATCGTTTTTTCATGGCAGGACTCTCCAGAACGAGAAGCGACTGTCCTCGCTTCTCATCAGTCCCAAAGCGCACACCCGGCTCTAAAAGCCCCCAGAAAATCGAAAATCACGAGTAGTAAGGTGCCGGGCCGCCATTGACTTGCTGTAGCCTTATAAAAACGCCTTCTCCATCGCCCTTACCGCATTCCCCACCCCATCCTCCGCCGCGATCTTCGGCGCAACCGCCGCCGCGTTCTTCGCAAAACTCTCATCCCCAAGCAAGTGCGTCAATCGCTGCACGAGTTTCTCCGGCGTCGCACGCGCATGCCCGACGCGTAACCCAACTCCCAGCCGCTTCACCTTCGCCGCATTATCAAATTGATCATGCGCCATGGGCGTGATGAGTAGTGGCCGCCCCGCGCGAAGACTCTGGGCTGTCGTCCCAATGCCGCCATGATGCACAATCGCAAGGCAGCGCGGGAACACCTGCGAGTACGGCGCATACGTGAACGCTTCAACACCCGCAGGCAACGTGCGCGGTGCATACTCGCGTTTTCCAACCAGCAGCAACCCGCGCTTCTTCAAAATACGGCACGCCTCCGCCGCCGCGCTGTAATACTGCCCCGACACGTGCACCGCCGCCGTCCCCAAACTAAACAAAATGGGCGGCTCCCCAGCATCAAGAAACTTGAACAACCGCTCCAAGTCCCCCGACTGCTCCTTCACCACATCAAACCACGGAAACCCCGTGATGACGCCCGTCGCCGGATCACCCTCCAAAGGCCCACGAAAAATCGGCGACCACAACCCAAGATTCACCACACCACCCTTGCACAACGTGATGAACTGATCCTTCGCCTTGGGCAATCCCATTTCGCGCCGAACTGTGTTCAATGGCCCATCCATTACCCATCGCATGAGCACGCCGCCGCCCCACAACGCAATCTTCGATTGCAGCAGTGGGGGAGTCGCATGCTGCCAGGGACTGAGCACAGGTTGATCGCGATAGTTGAGCCATGAGACAGGCGCAAGCGCCGTCCCACCCCATCGAATGTCCAACTTCTCGCACACCATCGGCGCCGCCAACGCAAGCGGATGCGCAATCACACCATCAGGCTTGAGTTCGCGAGCAATCTTCTCAAAGTCCTTCGCCGCGTTGGGAATCTCCGGCAGCACCAGCCTCTTCAGCAACTTGAACGAACCAAAATGCCCCGACATCGCCCCGGGCGTCTGCGCCGCCTCCGCCAATTCCATTCGTTCACCGAGCGCGACAAATCGAACACCAGCATCTTCAACGACGCGCTGGTAATACGGATTCGTGACGACAATCCCCTCATGCCCGCCGGGCGCGGCATTGAGCGCCCGCGCCAACGCGATCGACGGATGAATGTCGCCGTGCGATCCAACAGGCGTAAAGACGATGCGCATTGGAGCAGGATAGGAGACGAGGCTTCCTGCCGAGAAGCGTGCCACCGACTGCTGCTTTGAGCGGTCGGTGCGAGCACGCAAGTACCAGAGCGGCTAGTGAAAATCGGCACCGACCACGCTAAGCCGTGGTCGGTGGCACGATCGTCTGAGTGATTCCGCATGATGCCACTACCATTGCCCGTGCCCCATCTCTCCGTCAACATCGACCACGTCGCCACGCTCCGCCAAGCCCGCTACCGCGCTGGAGCGCACGCCCCAACCCACTTCCACGAATACGGCGAGCCCGACGTCGCCCGCGCATTCCACGAAGTCGAACTCGCAAACGCCCACGGCGTCACCCTGCACCTCCGCGAAGACCGCCGCCACGTGACGGACCGCGACGTCGACATCGTCCGCGCCCAAACCCGCATCAAGTTCAATCTTGAGATGGCTGCAACTGATGAGATGGTGGCAATCGCCTCCCGCGTCAAGCCCCACTCAGCAATGCTCGTCCCCGAAGGCCGCAACGAAGTGACGACCGAGGGCGGTCTTGATGTCGCCTCTCAACTGCCCCGCATGAAAGACGTGGTCCATCGTCTCCGCGCCGCAGGCTGCCTCGTGTCCGCCTTCATCGACGCCGACCTCAAGCAAGTCCGCGCTGCACGCGACGCAGGCTTTGACATCTGCGAAGTCCACACAGGCCCCTACGCCCACGCGTTTCTCGAATTTGGTGGCGATCTGCACCACCGCGCCGTCGCCGCTCGCTATGAAGCGGTTCGTCGTGCAGGCGAAGAAATCCTGACACTGGGCATGCGCTTCAACGCAGGCCACGCACTCAACTACCACAACGTCGCCCCCATCGCCTCGCTCCCCAACATCTCCGAACTGCACATAGGCCACTCCATCGTGAGCCGAGCAATCTACGTAGGCTTGCGCACCGCCGTCGCCGAAATGTTGCAGGCCATGCACGCACGCTGATCACGCAGCACCGGCTAACAGCGTGTGTCGTGTTTTTCCGAGGGCCATACATCTCACCTACGGATCAACATAGCGCATGCCTATCAGGGTCTTGCCCTTGATCCTGTGCCCGCGCACACCTCTTCATCTCGTGCATCCGCAAATCCGCGCCGCGAGTCCACAAACGACTTCCGCAACGATTACTTGATCTCCCAGTTGCTGAAAAAAGTCCCATGTCGGCCCATCCTCGAACGCTTGCAGCAAAGCCCCAGAACGAATAACTCCGCTGATGGTCGTCAATCATTTCCACTGTTTTCCTAGGCGTTCCTGCAGATTCCGCCCGTTTGTCTATCCCAACCCCGAGCCGACCCCCGCCCGACTCCGGGGGCTTCCCGGCACGACGCACCAGCCATTTTCGCAACAAAGAAAATTTTTCTGTGCACCATGCAACCGCCCCCAAGTCACCTCCGAATAGATTGCTGTCCGACAACCAAGACCCCCACGAGACCCGGTTCCTGCCTTCTGTTTGTGGGAGCCGGGTTTTTTTCTTTTTGATGTCCCGCCGTTGACGTGCCACCGACAGTGCTTTGACTGTCGGTGGTCCCCCGTAGGACGATTAGCGTTTCCATTTTACCTCGTGGTCGTGAATCAGCACTCGGCTCAGTTCACTTCTCACCCGACGCCTTCTCAGGCTCCACTACAGCCCCCAATTGCAACTTCGTCGCCGGATCAAGTTTCTCCAGCCGCGTCACCACAAATCGCGGCTCGCTCTTCCAGCGAACCTCCATCACAAACTCCACCTTGTCCCCGACCTTGAGCCCCGTAAACGACACATTCGGGCTGATCGTCGGAAAGTCCATGATCATCTCGTTCATCCCCGCCTTCACGCCGTTCTCCAGCGTGAAGTCCGGAATGTTCTCGTGATGCAACTGCAAGTAGATCACCCCACCAGGCCGAAACTGTGCCTCAGGCAATCCCACCACGACACCGCGCGACGTGTACGAATACTCCGCAGGAGTAGTGGGCGCAATGACCTCAACTTTGCCAAGCGCAAACGCACCCGACGCCGATGCCGCAGGCTTCTTCCGCACCAAAACCCCCGCCACAGCAACGGCGATCACACACACAACCGCAAACGCAATGAGAACAGTCCGCGCTTTCATGCACCGCATGGTATCAAAGCGTCACGCAAATCTTGTATATCAGGGTTTCCACTTATTCCGTCTCCACCACCCACACCGACCTTTTCGACTTCATGGACCGCGAGCGTCCAATAGCAAAGCCGTTCCCACAACCACATTTCAGCCATTATCGCACAACGCTGTACGCTCGATAGCCGTACGTTCACCAACACTGGATCTTGGAAACGCCTCACAGGTTTCAGCGTCCAAGATTGAGGGTTGATCGATTCGAGGTTGGCGGGTTCGAGATTCAAGGTCGTTGCTCGGTGTTCGGGGGGGCGGGGGGGCCAACTTTTCGCGGATGTGTGCGTACATACTTTGGCGGGTATCAGCCCGTCACCAGGAGTTCCCATGAGCGTCCTTCGTCCCGGCAGTCGTTCCACCACAAAGCACGCCTCCACTCTCGCCCTGCTGGCAACCGCCACGCTCACCACGTTCGGCGTGTTTGGCTCAACCGCCTTCGCCCAAAATCAATCGACTCGCGTCGCAATGGCCGAGTCCACCCCGATCCCCGGCGCACCATCGCGCGCCGTCAACCGCTGGGGCAACCAGGTCTGGACCGCCGCGAAGAATGGCGATGTCGGAGCTCTCAAAACACTCCTGACCGATGGCGGCAACGGCAGCCTCGCAGGCCTCAGCGACGACGCCAAGACCGCAATCAACGACTTCCTGAAGAACCTCGACGCCCGCGAAGAACTCCGCGCCAAGCAGATGACGGAAAGCCGCACCGAGCTGGACAAACTCTTGGCGGGCGAGCAGACCAACAACAACATGACCAAGGCGCTCCGCGAAGTCCTCGAGATGTACACCATCTCGCAGGACAAGGAAGCCCTGCTGAAGGAACCGGCGATCGCCGACCTCCTGTCCCGTGCCGAAACCCGCGCCCGCGAAGCCGAATCCAATCAGGACATCCTGAGCGCGACCGAACTGTTTATCTTCCTCAACGAACTCAACGACGTCTCAGGCCGCTTCCGTCCTGATGTGCGCCGCGTGACTTCGCGTCAGGAAATGCTCCGCTTCTACGCGCCGCAGCGTTTGTACGAACTCAACAACGATCGCCGCAAAGCCGCAGGCGAAAAGGAACTGCCCCCGTTCAACCCGCTGGGTCAGGATTACAAAGACCACCTCGCCAACGTGACGCAGGAAACCGTGGAGCGAGCCCTCGCCCGCTCACGTGATCACGTCGAGCAGATTTCCACCAACCAAATGGTGCTCTCAGGCCTCGACGCCCTCCGCACCTTCGTGACGACCAAAGACCTCAAAGTCGCCTTCCCTGGCTTGGACGACGAAGCCAAAGTCCGCGACATGGTCGCGCAGATCGAGACCGAGCGTCAAGCCCTCTCGCAACTCGCCGTCCAACTCGACGTCTTCCAAGTCTCAACCCTGCTCGATCGCATTCAGGAACGCAACGCCAGCAGCGTGAATGTCGACGCCGCCGCGATCGTCCACGAGTTTGGCAACGGCGCAATGAGCCGCCTCGATGAATACTCGCAGATCATCTGGCCCGACGAACTCGCCCGCTTCAAGAAAGGCACCGAAGGCCGCTTCGTCGGTGTCGGCGTACAGATCGAATTCAACGACAAACTCGAAGTCCGCGTCGTGACGCCCTTGGAAGGTTCACCCGCCCAGCGTTCAGGCGTCCACCCTGATGACATCATCACCAAAGTTGACGGCCGCTCCGTCTTCGGTCTCTCGCTCGACCAAGTCGTCGACGTGATCACAGGCCGCGAAGGCACGCAGGTCGTCCTCACGCTCGAACGCCCCGAAGAGTCATTCGCAGAACACACCGCTGAACCCAAAGCGGATGAAGCAGGTAATGAAGCCGCTCCTGCCGCCGCCGAACCCGCGAAGCGAAAAGAAATCGAATTCCGCTTCACCCGCGCCAGCATCAACGTCCCCAGCGTCAAAGGCTGGAAGCGTTCCGGCGCCCGCGAAGATGATTGGGATTACTTCCTCGATCAAGCCAACGGCATCGGCTACCTGCGCGTCTCGCAGTTCGCCGACGAAACCACCGCCGAAATGGACCGCGCCATCACCGCAATGCGCCGCAAGGGCCTCAATGGCTTGGTCTTTGATCTCCGCTACAACCCGGGCGGCTTGCTCGATCAAGCCGTCACCGTCGCGCAGCGATTCCTCCCCTTCGATCACGAACCCATCGTGAGCGCCCGCCGCGCGGGCGGCTTCGAAGAAGTCGAAGGCTACACCTCCGAAGATCGCGCGAGCCTCGAAGGCATCCCCGTCGTCATGCTCGTGAACGAAGGCTCCGCAAGCGCCAGCGAAATCGTCAGCGGCGCAGTGCGAACCTACGCGTCCAGTGATAAGCACGACGTCGATGTCATCGTCCTTGGCTCCCGCACCTACGGCAAAGGCAGCGTGCAAAACGTCTGGTCCGTCAATCCCTTCAGCCTGATGAAGTTGACGACCGCGTACTACATGCTCCCCGACAAGTCGATCATCCACCGCCGCCCAGGCAAAGCCACGTGGGGTGTCGAGCCTCACCTCAAGGTCGAAATGCTCCCCAAGCAAAACCTCGACTCAATCATGCTCCGCCGCAACGCCGACGTGCTCCCGCTCGACGAAAACGGCGTGTCCCTCAAACGCAAAGACGTCCCCAACCCCGACGACCTGCTGACAAAGGGCATCGACCTCCAACTCGAAGCCGCCAAAGTGCTGCTGCTCAGCCGCATCGAAGGCAGCGACTCAAAGATCGCCAAGCAGAAGTAGCCGTGCCACCGACTGGCGAAGCCGGTCGGTGCTGAACACCAAAGCAACCCATTATCGCGCACCGACAAGCCCAAACTTGTCGGTGTTTTTCTTTGCCAGTGCCCAGTGCCCAGTGCCCAGTGCCCAATGCCTAATGCCTAATGCCTAACCCCTAATGCCTTCCCTCACACTCTTCGCCTCGACAGTCTGCACAAATCCCTCCCCCTTGCTCATCGTGAGATAATCCTGCATCGCCGCCACGCCCCAGTCTTTCTGACGCATCGCTTCGATCGCTTTCGCCGCCGCAACCGCCGCCGTCGCCGTTGAGATCATCGGAATGTTGAGCCGCACCGCCGTGCTGCGAATGCGCCCTTCGTCCGTCTGCCAACCCGTACGCGTGGGCGTATTGATGATGAGCGCAATCTGGCTGTTGTGCATGAGGTCCAGCACGTTGGGCCGCGCACCCGCCGCAATTTTCTGCAAAACCTTCACCGGCACGCCATTCTTTTCAAGCGCACCCGCCGTGCCTTCAGTTGCATAGATCGTGAACCCCTCGCGCACCAGCGTGCGGATCGATTCAATCACAACCGCCCGATCCTGCTCACGCACGCTGACAAACACACCGCCCTTGGACGGATCCGTCGGCAACTTCACGCCCGCCGCCATCTGACTCTTCGCAAACGCAATCGGCAGGCTGACATCAATCCCCATCACCTCGCCCGTCGAGCGCATCTCAGGCCCAAGCACCACATCCACACCCGGGAACTTGCTGAACGGAAATACAGATTCCTTCACCGCGTAGTAGCTCGGTACCCCGCCTCTCCGAGGCGGATCATTGACGAGTTCGCTCAACTTCTTCCCCATCATCACCTTCGCCGCAATCGCCGGCCAAGGCGTATGCGTCGCCTTCCCCACAAACGGCACCGTGCGCGAAGCCCGCGGATTGACCTCAATCACAAAGATCTCATCATCCTTCACCGCAAGCTGCAAGTTCATCAAGCCATTGACGCGCAGCTCCCGAGCCATGTCCTTCCCAAGCTTCTCAATCCGCGAAATCACATCCGTAGAAAGCGACGCGGGCGGCAGCGTACAAGCCGAGTCACCACTATGAATCCCCGCCTGCTCAATCTGCTCCATGATCCCCGCGATGATGGCCGTATGGGTACCTCGGCTTTCCAAGCCGAGCGAACTACCCGAATAGTCCGCCACCACATCCACATCCACTTCAATCGCCCCCGCCAGGAACTTGTCAATCAACACCGGCGCCCCATCCGCCCCCGCCTGCGCCAACGCCGGCCCAATAAACGACCGCAGCGCCGCCTCATCCTGACAAATCTCCATCCCACGCCCACCCAGCACATAACTGGGCCGGATCAACACCGGATACCCAATCCGCTTCGCCTCCGCAAGCGCATCATCCAAACTCTTCGCAGTCCCCGCAGCGGGCCGCTGTAACTTCAACACATCCAACACCTCATCAAACCGCTTGCGATCCTCCGCACGATCAATCGAATCCACCGAGGTGCCAATGATCGGTGCTCCAGCTTGCTGGAGACCGTGAGCGAGGTTGAGCGGCGTTTGCCCGCCGAACTGGACGATGACGCCGTGGACGAGAGCAGGCACCTTTGCGGCTCTTTGAAACTGAGCAATTTGCTCAGACGAGTACTCACTCTGCAAATGGCTCATTGAATCTGGTGTGGTTTGCAGCAGAGAGTGTGGCTGCGTGTGAGTAAACCAGAATTCTGGCGCTTTGCCATCGGTGGTAACTACAGCAAACCCGAGCGATTTCGGAGGACGCTGACTGTCCCGCGACACCGTTGACAGCGCAGCGACAGCACTTCCCATCCCGAGGCGCTTCAACTCAGATTCGATTGTGCCCACTACTTCGTGTGGCCACGCGGCAGGATTTTCACCTTCGCCTTTTGGCGCAGGAACAAGCAGTCCAAGCGGACGGCCATTCAACCTCTCAATCACATTCAAAGTATCTTCCAACGTCAACGGCTCAAAGAACAAAAGATCACTCGTGTCATAATCCGTCGACACCGTCTCCGGATTCGAGTTGATCATCACGCTCTCAAACCCAAGCTCCTTCGCCGCAAACGCCGCGTGACAGCAGCAATAATCAAACTCAATCCCCTGCCCGATGCGATTGGGCCCGCCACCAATGATGATGACCTTCTTCTTGTCTGTGATGCGAACTTCGTCGTCGGGGGAACGGGGAGCGGTGAGCGGGGAACTGTTCGCGGCTCCCGGTTCGCCGATCACCCTTGTTCCTGTCTCATATGTCGAGTAGTAATAAGGCGTCACCGCCACAAACTCCGCCGCACACGTATCAACCAGCTTGTACACTGGCTCAATACCCAGCGACTTCCTTCGCGCCCGAACTTTCAAAATCGTGTCCGTCGAAATCTTCCCGAAGTACAGATTCGCCAACTGCGCATCGCTGTACCCAAGTTGCTTCGCCTCAAACAACACACTCGCCGGCACATCCTCAAGCGTGCGATAGTCGCACAGCGTGTCCTCAAACTCCACGAGCTGCTGGAACTGATCCAGGAACCACGGATCAATGTTCGTCAGCTTCTGAATCTTCTCAATACTCCACCCCATCTTCATCGCATAGCGAATGTAATACAACCGCCCCTGACTCGGCACACTGAGTTTGCGAGAAAGCTTTTCAACTGGAATGGGCCACTCAACTCCCTGGGTGCCTCGGCTCTCCGAGCCGAGCGAACCACCAGTCTCTCCCGCCGCCCTCCCGCCTCGGAGAACCGGGGTACCTGTATCACCCATCACATCCATCAAAACATGATCCTGCTCCACCGCCCTCATCGCATCCAGCCACCGGTCATTGCGATCCAGCCCAAATCCAAATCGCTTCACCTCCATCGAGCGAATGACCTTCTGCAACGCTTCCTTGAACGTGCGCCCGATCGCCATCGCCTCGCCAACGCTCTTCATCTGCGTCGTCAGCGTCTCGTCGGCTTCGGGGAACTTCTCAAACGTCCACCGCGGCATCTTCACCACAATGTAATCAATCGCCGGCTCAAAGCACGCGCTCGTCGTCCCCGTGATGTCGTTCTTGAGCTCATCCAGCGTGTACCCGATCGCCAACTTCGCTGCAATCTTCGCAATCGGAAACCCCGTCGCCTTGCTTGCAAGCGCCGACGACCTAGACACGCGCGGATTCATCTCGACGACGACCATCTCGAAGGGCTTGCTGCCATCCGCCCGAGCCTTTGGATTCGGATTCACCGCAAACTGCACATTACTCCCACCCGTCTCCACACCCACCGCCCGCATGATCGCAAGCGCGGCGTCTCTCATCGCCTGATATTCCTTGTCCGTCAGCGTCAGAATCGGCGCAACCGTGATCGAGTCGCCCGTGTGCACGCCCATCGGATCAATGTTTTCAATGCCGCACACGATGATGCAGTTGTCCTTCTTGTCGCGAACAACTTCGAGTTCATATTCCTTCCATCCAATCACCGACTGGTCAATCTGCACCTGCGTGATCATGCTCGCCGCGAGCCCGCGCGAAACGATGTCCCTGAACTCTTCAAGGTTGTACGCAATCCCGCCGCCCGTGCCGCCCAGCGTAAACGCAGGCCGAATGATCGCCGGCAGCCCGATCTCCTTCAAAAACTCTTCAGCGTCAGCCAGCGTGTTGACCGTCTTCGCCTTCGGAAGTTTCAACCCGATCTTCTCGCAAATGTCCTTGAAAATCTGCCGATCTTCCGCACGGTGAATGATCTCGCGATTCGCGCCGATCATCTCAATCCCAAACTCCGTCAACGTCCCATTATCCCACAACGCGCACGCGCAGTTGAGCGCAGTCTGCCCGCCCAGCGTCGGCAGAATCGCATCAATCCGCGGCCCCTTCTTCTGTTCAAGCTCAATGATCTTCCGCACGCTCTCCGGCGTGATCGGCTCGATATACGTCCGATCGCTGAACTGCGGATCAGTCATGATCGTCGCCGGATTGCTGTTCACCAGCACAATCCGATACCCCTCCGCCTTCAGCGCCTTGCACGCCTGCGTTCCCGAGTAGTCAAACTCACAACCCTGACCGATGACAATGGGCCCCGAACCCAGAACCAGAATCGTCTTGATATCAGTGCGCTTGGGCAAGTGCAGACTCCCAGAGTGCACACAAAAGGTTCAGGCAATTCCGCCTGTTTCGCCCGTCGTGCGCAAACTGGAAGACAATAGACACTCCGCGCCGGATTTCCACTTTTTTCGCGTCTGACAAACAGCGATTTTCACGCTTCTCCATCCACCAGTGCAGGAGGTGTGTGTCTGGCGAGCGCTGTGAGGCGCGACGCCAATACTTCCGCATGGATAACCAATCCAGCGAACCCCGCGATCAGGCATTGCACTCGCTTTCTCCCACCCAGCGCGAGCATGTGGAAGCCGAGCTTGCAAAGCAAGGCATCGACCCGTCGCAGGTGCAAGGTGTCTATGTTCAGAAAGCCGCAGGCTTTGATCAGCAGCAGGTCACGTGCCTTGTGAAGGAAGGCAAGCACATCGAAGCAATCAAACTCATCCGCGAGCAGTCCGGGCTGGGACTCAAAGAAGCCAAAGAAGCCGCCGATGCGCTCCGCGCAAGTTTGGGAATGAAGCCCAAGGCTGGCTGCGCGGCCATGATCGTGCTGGTCGTCGGCGCAGGCGTGTTGCTCGCGATGTTGTGACGCGGGTCAACCTCGACATTCGTACTTTCGTTGCTTGAGTCTGGTGTGGGATTGAGTTCACCGCCGCAACATCAACAAACTCGCCGCCCCACCCAAAAGCAATACCCCCGCCATCGTCCCGAACAGCGTCGCACTATCCCCCTGCTTCGCCTTGAACGCCTCGCTCACCGGCACATACACAACCTGCGTCGCGACCACATCCCCAAACTTCCACCCATACCCGCCCTCGGTGCCATAGAGCGCAACCTGCTCCTTCGGCGCCATGTCAGGCGTTGTGTGGCAGTCCAGACACTTCTTGTCCGCAATCACCATGGGCTTCGCGATGAAGTACGTGCGCTTCCCCGCCCGCTGAATCACATCCGACTTCTGCTTGAGTTCCGGATCCTTGCGGAACGACTCAATCAACGAACTCTCAAACTCATCCGCCTTGTTCTCCTTGTTCGTCGGATTCTGCGACGCCTCGCGATACATGAAGTCCTTGTACTCATCGCGCTGCGAGAACAACCCCGCCAACTGCCGAGCCGAGAATGCAGGCACCATCACCGGGTCAAAATCGTGATACTGCGAGCCGCCCTCAGTCTGACTGATCGCCCGCTGCATCTCCTGCATCTTGGGCTTGACGTTCTCGTTCGTATACCGCCGCACCGAGTTCGCCATCGACAGCATCATCTCCGCCCGAGCAACCGTCAGTTCCCAAGCCGTCTGCTCCGCCGACCGCTGCGCCTGCCGCAACCCATAAGCCAACGCAACCAGCGTGAGCAGCAACGCACACAACCCACCCCCCGCAACACCAAACGCAATTCGATGTCGCTGCGCAAACTTCCGCACCGTGTACGCCACGCTCGGCGGCCGTGCATCAATCGGCTCATGCTTCAAGTAATGCTCAATGTCCTCGGCCAAGTCCGCCGCCGTCTGATACCGCCGCGTGCGATCCTTCTCCAAACACTTCATCACAATCCAATCAAGATCGCCGCTCAATTCACTCCGCAGCGACCGCACATCCGTCCGCCGATGCCTCGCAATATCTTCCGCACTCCCGCGCGTCGTCGAACCCGCCGGCGTTTTCGCATCTCCAGCCGCACTTTTCGTCGCTTTCTGCGCCTCCCCCTTGCTCACCTTGCTCAACCTCGTACTAGGCCGAGGCGGCTCATCCTCCCGAATCATCCGCTGCATCTCAGGTAGCGACGCACTCCGCAGCCGATCGCGCTCAATCGGCGTTGATCCCGTGAGCAATTCATACAGCAACACCCCCAGCGAATAAATATCGCTGCGCGTATCCACATCCAGCCCCGACATCGCCGCTTGCTCCGGACTCATGTACTCCGGCGTCCCGATGAACTGCCTGAACTCCGTAAACACCGTGCCCTCAGTGAGGTCCTGGTTCATCGCCTTCGCAATGCCAAAGTCAATGACTTTCACCACAGGCTTGTCATCATGCAGCGTCACCAGCACATTGCTGGGCTTGATGTCGCGATGCACAATCCCCTTGTGATGCGCATGCTGCACCGCATGACACACATCCTGAAAAAGTTTCAGCCGTTCTTCCGTTGTCCAGTTGCTGACGTCACAATGCTCCGTGATGGGCACGCCCTTCACGAGTTCCATCACAAAGTAAGGCCGCCCCGTCGGAGTCGCGCCCGCGTCAAACACGCGAGCGATGTTCGGATGATCCATCATCGCAAGCGCCTGCCGCTCGCTCTCAAATCGCCCGACCACCTGCTTGCTGTCCATCCCAGGCTTCACAATCTTGATCGCAACGCGCCGCTTCACCGGCGCAGACTGCTGAGCCA
Source organism: Phycisphaerales bacterium (assembly GCA_046350435.1). GTDB lineage: Bacteria > Planctomycetota > Phycisphaerae > Phycisphaerales > UBA1924 > BJHL01. The sequence continues at coordinate 444,526 of JAXMAK010000002.1, read as the reverse complement.
TATACACATTGCCAAACCCGCCCTCCCCGATCAACTGCAAAATCTTGTAAGGCCCAATGACATCCCCCGAAACTTCCATCCCAATCTGCGGCACCCCCGGCACATTACTCGCCGTCCGCGCCGGATCAATATCTGGCAACACCCGCGAATCTCGTGGCTCGCCAGCACTCGGAGAAATGTCAGCCGTATGGTCGTTCACAGGTTTCAGTATACCAAACGATGCAACAGTGCTGCAACCAAACAGACTCAACCACACGGCGCACACACCCTCCTCTGGGTCCACGACCCAAAAGGCTACTCCATACACAAAGCGTGGTTCACGCAACACGGCCTCATCATTCTCTGCGAAGAACTCACAATTCTCGCCATGGACCAAACGGGCAACAAATTCTGGTCCCACGACGGCCCAGACGTCATCCAGTCGCTAACAGTCAATGCAGGCGAAATCCACGTCTTCTGGTTCAACGGTGCACAATCCATCCTCGACGAACAAACCGGCGAACTCGTCCACGCCCAAAACTGACTCTGCCCTTTCCCAGAGTCATCCCAGTACAGCATTATCACCCCTTGACACTCCGCCTAAATTGGCCGAAACAAGGCTATTCCATGCTCAAAAAATGTCTCCTCATCCTCACCCTGCTCCTGGCACCCGCCGCCCTCGCCCAATCCTTTACATATCAGGGCAAACTCGTGTCCTCAGGTGTGCCCGCCACAACCTCGCACGACTTCATCTTCCGCGTCTATGACGCCGCGTCCGCCGGCACCCAACTCGGCTCCGCAACGACAGTCTTAGACCTCCTCCCCGAAAACGGCCTCTTCACCGCGACTGTCAATCCAGGCACCAACGTCTTCACAGGCCCCGACCGCTGGCTCGAAGTCGCCGTGCGCCGCAACAACGTCGGGAACTACGTCACGCTCGTACCCCGCCAGAAAATCTCCGCCGCGCCCTACGCCCTCATGTCTCTCAGCGACCGCTGGACCGAACTGGGCAATGGCCGCCTCACCAATTCATCACAAGTCTCTTCCGTCTATATCAACCGCACCACACCAGTCACCGGCGCAGACTACTTCAACGTCCGCACGCCAACAGGCCAGCAAGCCTTCGGCGGCATGTACATCGACACCGCCGCTGGCGATGGTCTGCCGTTCTACGGATACTCCACAGGCAACACTGTCCGAGGTTACAGCTACATCGATGGCACCACCGGCGCGTGGTACCTCAACGTCAATGGCGGAAATCGTCTGACCGTTGACGGCACAGGCCGAGTCGGCATGGGCACAACGCCGAGCGGCTCTGATCGGCTGCAAGTCGCAGGCACTGTTCGCGTCACTTCAACCACAACCGCCAGCGACTTCACCTACACCGCTCCCCAAACGCGATACCTGATGATCGGCGCAGAAGACTTCCACGCAGGCAACAGTGCACAGCCCGGCGAGTTTGGCCAAGGGGCCAACTTCCGAGCCGCCCTCGACCCCTCTGTCGGTTTCGGCGAAATCGTCGCGCCCGTCCACCTGCCCGACGGCGCTCAAATCACCGAAGTGCTCTGCTACATGTCTGGCCCCAACACCACAAACCCACTCAACTTCGCACTGCAATACCGCTTGCTCACAAACTTGAACCCGGTGAACATCGCACTCGCCGACACCCTCAGCGGCTCAGGCTTTGGCCTCGCAGCCACCTTCCTGCCCGCCAACAACACCCCCATCAACAACTCCGACCGCTCTTACCACATCCGCGTCAGCGCATCCGATTGGACAAGCTCCCACTTCATCCGCCACGTCCGCATCGCCTACACCGTCCCCAAGCCCGACTAAGCACTCGCCGCGAATCGTCACTTGAAAAAGTCAACCGAGATTCCGCCACAAACCACGAACATCCACACAAGTGCGCGCACTCATGGTCACGCGACGCGCGTCCCAAAAAACTCCAGCCCAAACAAAAGCATCACCCCTTAGTCCGCCCTAACTGACCACACGCGTGCGCACACTCATGGAAAACCCAGAACGCTGTGCGCAATCTTGATGACGTTTTTTGAACCGCAATTGTGCGCACCGTGCCATCGAAGTCGGCGGCTTTGCGACGACTTCGATGATTGGCGACACAAAGCATCGAAGTCCTCTCAAAGCAGAGGACTTCGATGGCACGCTACTCAAAGACTTTCCGCAACCGCGCCGACTGAATATTGAGTTGATCCCGATACTTCGCCACAGTCCTTCGCGCAATCTCAATCCCGCGCTTCTTCAGTTCATCCGCCAGCGCCTCATCACTCAGCGGCTTGCGTTTGTCCTCATTCGCAATCACATCCTGCAACGCAACCTTGATCGCGTCCCACGCCATGCCTTCGGGCGCTTCTGGATCAGCAGCCGGTGCCGCCAACCCAGCCGCGAGTGCTTCCGCATCGGCTTCGAGCGCCTCGGCGTTCTTCGTGCGCGTCACGCCACCAGAGAAAAACTTTCGCAGCGGCATCACGCCGCGCGGCGTCGCAATGTACTTCTCCGCAACTGCACGCGACACCGTTGCGACGTGTATTCCCAACTCTTCAGCCACTTGCGTCATCGCAAGCAACTTCAGCGACTGCGGCCCCAGATCAAAGAAGTCGCGCTGGTGCTCGATGACTTTGTAGACGACGCGCAGCAAGGTTTGCCGCCGCTGATTCACCGCATCAAGCAGCCACTGAGCGTTGCCAAGATTCGTCTTGATGAATTCGCGATCGCGCTTCTCCATCGCCTTGTCGCGCGACAGTTTCGCGTATTCCTCATTGATGCGAAGACTCGGCAAGTGCGCGTCGTTCAAATAAGCGATATACCGATCTTGCGATTCGTCATACTCCACAATCGCATCGGGCACGATGGGACGTTCGCTCGTCTCCACCAGCCGCCGCCCCGGTGCCAAACTCAGCCTGCGCAGCAGTGTGAGCGCATCTTTTATCTGAATGAGCGTCAGCCCAGTCTTCTCGGCAACCTTGGGCAGCCGATTCTGCATCAGATCATCAAGGTGCCCCTCAACCAGCGTCTTTGCCGCGGCGAACGTCTCGCGAGGCCAACCAAGATCATTTCCATCCGCCTCCAGCGCATCTAGTTGTAACAGCAACGCCTCCTGCGGCGAACGCGCAGCAACGCCCGCCGGTTCCAAAAACAATTGCAGCGCCTTCAGCGCCCGTTCCAACTCTGCGATCTCAGGCTTGTGATCCAGCACGCCGTTCTGAGTCTTCGCACCACTCATCGCAATCGGCGCACGATCAACAATCGTTTCCAGCGGCGTCCGCAAACTTCCATCTTCTTCGAGGAAGTTGAGAATCAAGTCACCCAAAGGCCGCAGCACAGGATCAACATCCGCAAGCGACCACTGCCCGCGCAGTTGATCAAGCAGACTCGCCCCGCGCGCCGGAGCCGCCGCCATCGCATCCATCTTCGCATCGCGCTCGCCCGAACTCTCGCGCACCTTGCGATATGTCAACCCATCGAAGTCTTCTTCGCGCGATCGCTCGCGCGTCGACGCATCCGAAAATTCATTTTCAACTGCATCGGGATTCGAATCTTCAAACGAATCCAGCCGCTCAAAGTCCTCGGCGTTCTCCTTCGCGTGATTGTCTTCGTTGCCCTGCGCGGCACGGGCGTCTTCTCCCGCGACAGAACTTCCTTGCACGTCCGACCCATCCCCATCCACCATCTCCAACGTCGGATTGCTCTCCAGCTCCTGCTCAAGCCGCTCTTCCAACTCCGCAAGCGGCATCTGGAGGATCTCCATGCTCTGGATCATCCTCGGCGCCAGCTTCATGTGCTGGCCCATCTTCATAGATTGTGAAGTTTCAAATCTCATCGATGGCTCTGCGCGCACAATTTGGCGAACAGGCAAGAGCATCGGCAGAATGTGCCACGTCGCGCCATTTGTGCGGCTCGTTTTTGCTGCGAGCCGCGTGCCAAACGTGGTTCATCATACAGGAGATTGAACAAGTTGCGCGGAGGGGGTGTGATTTTGTTGTTATGAGGACGACAGATTGAGAATTTCGTCCGTTGTCGTCCAATAACTACAAAACGCCCATCACGATCGCAAATTCGTGTGATAGCGCGGAGAGGTTCCGAAATTCTATTGGTGAATCCGCAATCGTCGTGTATGCTGTTTCGATCCCGCAAGTCCGGAGGATTGTGCAGCAGCGACGTCGGTTGCACAATGCGTCCAAAGGCGAGCGGATTTCGTGAGTTCTGGTTGGCAATATATTCGCCAGCCGCACACCGCTGTTCAGCGGCGTGGGATTAGAGAAGGGGATATCAAGTGAAGAAGAGTCTCTGTACAAAGTTTGGCGCGAGCTTGACGCTCGCACTCGCGTTGGCTGCGTATGCACAGCCCGCGAACGATGACTGCTCCGCAGCCGCCCCGATTACTGCCGGCACGATCAGTGCTGACAACACGGGCGCGACCGCGGATGTCACAATCGGCTGCGGATTCAACTCGAACCTGTCGATCTGGTATTCGTACACCGCAACCGTGACCGGCACCGCAACTTTCGCAACGTCCGGCGGAACGCTGACGGACACGACCCTCGCAGCGTTTGACGCGTGCGGCGGCACGCAGATCGCCTGCGATGACGATTCGGGTCCTGGTTTCTACAGCGTGATGAGCCTTTCAGTCACCAGCGGCACGACGTATTACATCTACTTTGCTGGGTACAACGGCGCTTCCGGCGCTGCTGATCTCACCCTCACTGAGACGACCGGCGGTATTCCGAACGACTTCTGCGCGAACGCCATTCCGGTGACAAACGGCAGCACGACTGCCTTTGACACCATCGGCGCTTTGCAGGACGGCCCCACCTGCGGCACCAATAACATTTGGTATTCGTACACTGCAACTGGCAACGAGCAAGTCACGCTGAGCCTCTGCGGCAGCAGCTATGACACCGAAGTCAGCGCATACAGCGGTGGTTGTGGCGCTCTCACGCAACTCGTCTGCAATGACGACTTCTGCGGTCTGCAGAGTCAGGCGTCGTTTGTGACTGGTGGCGCAGGCACGTTCCTGATCTCGGTCGCTGGCTTCGGCGGCCAGACGGGCACGGGCACGATGTCTTTGAACGCTATTCCGGTTGTCGGTCCTGCAAACGACGACTGCTCAGGCGCAATCTCCATGTTCGATGGCGACAACGCATGGGACAACACGTTCGCAACGCAGGAAACCACGATCGGCTGCGCCTTTGGCGGCGCGGCGAACTCCGGCAAGGACGTGTGGTACACCTACACCGCGACCAGCACCGACAACCGCACCTTCGAAGTCACCAGCTACGCCACGGGCGATAGCAACCTGGCGATCTATGATGCCTGCGGCGGCACCGAACTGGCCTGCAACGACGATGCGGTCGGCCTCCTGAGCCGCATCCGCAACTTCCCCACTACGCTGGGCACCACCTACTACATCCGTCTCGCTGGCTGGGGCAACCCAGGTGGCGAAGGCGCTGGTAACCTCAACATCAGCATCACACCTCCCCCGGTTCCATTCGATAGCTGTGAATTGGCTGTCGCGGTTGCTGGTCAGCCCGTCACTCAGACCTACGACACCACCGGGTTCACCACTGACAACACGGATTGCGGCGGTGGTCTCGACGGCTTCTATGCCTGGACGCCCAGCGCGTCGGGCTTCGGCGTCGTGAGCACCTGCGGTCTCTCCGGCAGCGACACCACGCTCGCGGCCTATGACTCCTGTGGTGGCATTCTGCTCGCCTGCAACGATGACTTCTGCGGTCTGCAGTCCACGGTCTCGTTCCCGGTGACTGCTGGCAACACCTACATCGTCCGCATCGCCGGCTTCGGCAACCAGGCTGTGTTCGGTGACATCTCCTTCGATGTCCCGCCGCCGCCCGCGAACGACAACTGCGCTGGTCGCACAGCGGCAGTCGTTGGTTCCAACGCATGGAACAACGTCTCCGCAACGACCGAAGGTCCTTCCGGCAGCTGCAACTTCGGTGGCAATCCGGACGGTCTCGACGTGTGGTTTGACTACACGGCTGGCGCAGAGTCCTTCATCAGCGTCGACACCTTCGGCAGCGCCGTCGGTGATACCTCGATGCAGATCTTTGACACCTGCGGTGGTACCGAACTCGCGTGCAACGATGACGCGGGTGGCGGTCTCCAGAGCCAGATCTGCAACTTCCCAGTTGTGACTGGTACGCACTACATCATCCGCGTCGCTTCATGGGGTGCAGCCCCAGTCGGCGGCGACGGCGTCCTGAACATCACCGCAAGCAGCGGCCCCACGCCGTTCACGCCTCCGGCTGAAGCGCAGGATGAACCCGGCACGTGCGATGATCCGGCAGCGGCCGACCTCAACGGTGGTTGCAACGTCACCCCGAACGCATTCACGACGCTCAACGTCTGTGATTCGTTCAAGGGCACAGGCGCTGCGGCTCTGCCCAGCAGCCCCGGCTTCCGTGACACCGACTGGTACGAATTCGTGATCACGACCGATGACACCTACACCTTCACCGGTCAGACGCAGTTCCTCGCCTTCACGGCGATCTTGGACGGCAACTGCCCGCCCGCCATCATGGCGACGGCGTTCCCTGATCCGGCTTGCAGCGGCACGGCTGACTTCAGCATGAGCATGTTCCTCACGGCTGGCACCTACCGCTACTTCATGGCTCCTCAGTTCGGCGCTGGCAACACCTGCGGCACGAACGATCAGTACTGGTTCAAGCTTGAAGGCTCGACGCCCTGCACGACCGGCCCGGTCTGCAACGACATCGACTTCAACAACGACGGCAGCTTCTTCGATCCGCAGGACATCGACGCCTTCCTGAGCGTGTACTCAGAAGGTCCGTGCATCCCGGATACGGCGACCTGCGATGACATCGACTTCAACAACGACACAAGCATCTTCGATCCGTGCGATATCGATAGCTTCTTGGTCGTCTACTCAGAAGGCCCCTGCACTCCGTGCGGCGTCTAATGTGAGACAGTTGTTCAGGCTTGCTTGAACAATCTCTAGTATCTTGAACAAGGCCCGCCGAAAGGTGGGCCTTGTTTGTTGTTGAGCGAAGAAAGGTTTGAACACGTCATCCAGATGCAGTTTCATTTCAGGATTTCGAGATCGTGCAGCACAATTTCGCAGATTCTGAAGACTCCCAAGTTCACATTTCATACCCGTCTGCGCTCGCCAAAGCAAATATTGCCCGCATGAACGAGGGGCAAAGCCCTACCACGCAGAGAAAAGATGCATTTTCATCACGGAAATCGTTATTTGACCGATCAATTTCAGCCCGGTTATCGAACAATTCCGAGAACTGCGCCTCAAGTGGGAGCGGATGCAGTCGATAACTCTCTTGCCGGGCATGTTTTGATCTCAGAACGTAGAAGGGTCTGAGGCATGCCGGAAGGAGTCAGCGATGACGCCTGAGATTGCACCTTCAACGACACGTTTGGCATTACTGGATTCGTTCACCTCATACCTGAGCGATGAGAGGCACTTCAGCCCATACACCGCCCGCTGCTATGGCGCGGACCTGCGGCAGTATGTGGACTTCCTCGCGTCGAGCAACAAGATTGCGCTCGATGAGGGCCGCGAAGCCAAGGCCTTTGCTCGCTTTAGCGCTCAGCGCCAGCCTGGAGCGGCGTTCCCGACCAGCGATAAGCAGAGCGTGACCGACCTCATCTGCACCGCGAACAGCGAGTTCGTGCGGGGCTTCCTGACGCACCTTGGTGCGCAGCAGTATTCCGCCGCGACCATGGCGCGAAAGATCGCGACGCTTCGCTCCTTCTATAAGTGGGGTGAGCGCCGCGGCTACACGGCTGCGAATCCGATGACGAGCATCCGCACGCCTCGCCAGCCCAAGCGCTTGCCCAAGGCGATCCCGATCGAGCAGGTCGAGCAGTTGCTCGCGGCTCCGGGTGATGGCGATGTGCTCAGCCGTCGCGATCGCGCGATGCTTGAAACGCTGTACTCAACCGGCATCCGCGTCAGCGAACTCGTTGGCCTGATGGTTGACGATCTCGACGTGACGGGCGAAGCGCTCCGCATCCGCGGCAAGGGCAAGAAGGAACGCATTGTTCCGCTGGGCTCGCACGCCGTGGGCGCGATTCAGCGCTATCTCGAAATGCTCAAGACCGATCCGAAACTCGCGTTCGCTGTCAAGAGCAACTCGGGCGGCACGCCTCTCTTCGTGAACAAGCACGGCGGACGTCTGTCGTCTCGCTCGGTTCGTCGTAAGTTGGACAAGTACCTGCGCATGGCGGGCCTTGATCCATCGATCAGCCCCCACACGCTGCGACACAGCTTCGCGACGCACTTGCTGGACAACGGCGCGGATCTCCGCAGTGTGCAGGAGTTGCTGGGACACCAGAGCCTCAGCACGACGCAGGTGTACACGCACTTGTCCACGCAGCGCATGCAGGACAGCTACAACAAGGCTCATCCGCGGGCGCAGGCGGGGTAATTGAGTTTCGTTCAATTCGATGAAGTTCAGCCGACCACGATGATTCGTGGTCGGTTTTTCATTGCGTGCAGAACGTGTGAGCTTGCCACATATGTGGAGCGATCAAAGCCTTCTCATAACGAGAATGATGGAATTCTGCTGTCTAGTGTCCAATCGATTGAGAATGAGGACTACTTCTCTTGCACGCGCACGGCGGATGCATCGCGAGAGTTGAAAGGTACAGGAGTTGTGCTTTTCTCGTGGTGGTGATCTTTCCGAGTGTGCTTCAGGCTTTCGGGAACGATTATGAGCAACACATTTGTCAGTCACGTGCTTGCCGCACATTTTAAGTCATTAGCGTTTGCTTCAACTTTCGCGCTGGGTGCCGCCGCGTTTGGGCAGAGTTGCGGGATGGAAAATCTTGGCAACTTGGGTGGCGCATCAACCTCGCCAAAGGCCACGACGCGCGACTGCAAGACGGTGGTGGGGGTGGCGCAGATCCCCGGGCCTGGCGTGAGTCGTGGGTTTTACTGGCGCGAAAATGAAGGGATTTCTGAGATTCCGCCCATGATGAATGAGTGGTGGGGTAATTCGTTTCCGACTGCGGTTTCGTTTGATGGATCGAAAGTCGTCGGGTATGGCTATCGAAACATCGCTGGTCAGGTCGGTGCGTTTCGATACGATCGCGCGAGCAACACGACGACGCAGCTTCCGGTTCCGAACTTCTCAGGCTCAACCGGCTACATCGCGACGGCGGTGTCCAGCGATGGATCAATAGTGTTTGGAAGCCACAACTTCAGCGAGTCGGGCGTCGGTATCGCATCATGGATGTACAGCACTGAGGGCGGATACACGTTCATCAGTGCGCCTGGGGTGTATCCGAGGATGGGTCTGATCTCGGCTGTGTCAGATCACGATCAACTGCAAGACATCGTGGCTGTGGGTACTGGCTACCTCACCTCGCCGACTGTTGGCGGGCAGGCTGTTGCGATGCGATGGACACAGGCAGGCGGCGTGCAGGCGTTGCAGCTTGGCGGGGTTAGTTCGATGGCGTTTGATGTGTCCAACGATGGATCAGTGATCGTCGGTTTGATGGAGCATCCAACCGAGCCGGGTGCTTGGGCGGTGTATCGCTGGACTGCAGCGACCGGGCCCATTGTGTTGGGAATTTCAGCGTGGGTCGGAGGAAATTTCGCGAAGCCAGTTGCTGTTTCGGGTGATGGCTTGACAGTGGTCTTCGTCGCGATTACGAACTACGCGCCCCCCTATACCCCGCATCTTCTGGAGTGGACTCAAAGCAACGGCTTGAGGGATATGGGAGTCTTTGAAGGCGGCCCGACCACAGCGATTCAGAATTGGCAGTATATTGCGGGTCTTTCAGACTTTGGCAACGTGCTCGTAGGCATGTTGGAAGCAGACCAGGCAATCCGCACGCGTCGCGACTCCGATGGTGATGGAATCTTCGATGACTGGGAAATCAACGGCGTTCCGTATGTTGATCAGAATGGCGTTGCTCAGCGATTTGTGATCGATGCGGATGGTGACGGCGATTCAGACGCTGATCCGTGCCACAAGGACCTTTTTGTTGAGGTCGATGCTATGACTGGGCAGAACTTGACCAGCCTCGCGATTGACCCGGTGACTGCGGCGTTCGCGGATGCTCCTTTGAACAATCCCGACGGCACAACGGGCATTCGTCTGCACACCATCATCGACGAACTGGATCTTCCGGTCATTGCCCAGTGGCCGTCGGTGAGTGCAACGAGTTGCTGGCCAGCGTCATTTGACGCGTACCGCAGCGCGTTCTTCGGGAGTAGCGCTGATCGACTCGAGCCCGCTCGCGTACAGGCGAGGTCAAAGGCGATGCGATACACCATCATTGCTGATCGCGCTGAGAACGACTGGGGAGGATGTGGTGAGCTGCCGGGCGACAATACTGTGATATATGGTGGTGCGTTTGCAGGTCAGTTTGACATCGGCACAGCCTGGATGCACGAACTAGGGCACAATCTTGGCTTGGATCATGGGGGCGGTGACGACATCAATGGCAAGCCCAATTATCCAAGCATCATGAACTATGCGTACGGCTATCAATCGAGTTGGAACGAAGAGTTCTGGCTATTAGACTTTTCTCGCGCGAATTCGAGCTCTACTACAGCGATGCGAGACATCGACGAAAGTTGCACGCATGAGAACGTGCCGATCGGTCCGTCGGCGGGTCGATATGAATCGATGTTTATGCCGTACTCCACGGAGCGGATTGTGGATGGAGTGCTGACTCGCGTTGTGGAGTACGTCTCGCTGGGCGGTGCGTTCGCGGACTTCAACGCAAACGGCGAATTCGATTCATGCACAGCGTCCGACTTGAACTTCCTCAACGTACCAAGCAATATAAGTCTGCCGAACACACCATCGCCCGGTGAAGTCATGCAATCACACGATGACTGGGCAACCGTGGAACGGCACCTTGCGCCAAGAGGATCATTGGGCGAAGCGGCGGCCGCGCCCGGCTATCCCGAGGACGAGCCGACGAGCGAGAGCATCGCATGGATCCGCAACAACTTCCCGCCGCCGCCGGGATCAGGCCCGAACTGCGACAGCATCGACTTCAACAACGACACGAGTCTGTTTGATCCGCAAGATATCGATGCGTTCTTGTCGGTGTACTCGGAAGGACCTTGCATCCCCGAAGCCGCGACGTGCAGCGACATCGACTTCAACAACGACGGCTCAGTCTTTGACCCATGCGACATCGACGCGTTCCTGCTGCAATTCAGCGAAGGGCCGTGTACGCTGTGTGGGGAGTAAGTGAAACGACAACCGCCGCTCACAAGTGACGCTCTGGGCGTTGCTTGTGAACGGCGGTTGAACAAGCGGAGAGGGGGGGATTCGAACCCCCGATACCGGCCTAAACCAGTATAACGGTTTAGCAAACCGCCGCCTTCAGCCTCTCGGCCACCTCTCCGACGGGGCGATGGTAGGAGCGAAAGTGGGCTTGGGCGAGTGGGGTTTTGGGGTGGCGCGGGGACCGAAATTGGCGCACAGCGATCTTGAAAGTCCGTGCGTGTGCGCACTTGATGGGCGGTGAGTGCGGACTAGCGGGCGTTGGTTTGGCGGGCTTGGTCTTCTTTTGGGACTTGAGGGGTGCGACCGTGCGTGCGCGCAATGTTGTGGTGATTGGGAGAGTGTGGTGAAAGGCGGGTTGACTTTTGGAAGGGGGTTGTGGCGGCTCGTTCCGATGATTGAATGTTGATCGGATTGTGGGTGAGCGATTTGTCAACTGCGTTGTGATTGCATGATGGACGGTACAGGCAGGCGCCTCAAAGCAGGCGTCAGCCTGTGGCACGAAAGTTTGTGCCACCTGCCGAGTACGATGAATGGCTGTCAAGCCTCTTGATGTCTTCGGCTTCCCGGCGGTTGACGTGTCGGGCACATGCTCGCTAAGCAGATTGAAAACGTCCGTGTAATCCGATATGTTGTCCCCGTCTAAATCAAACGTCGGGTTTGAGACCTATCGACGCTTGGGCTTTCACAATTGAACAGAGTAATCGACATGCATCTTGTACGAATTGGCTGTGCCACTCTGGTACCCAATTGGGAATTGACTCGGGCACACCGACTATTAACGCAATTGTAGTTTGCTTCAAGAACTCGTAGTCATCGTGGGATACACCTTTCACATTCAGATGAGTCACTGTTTCCATATCGCCACGCGACTCTTCGCTGAACAGTTCTCGCAATTTGTCCGATACAGCACTTTCCTTGGTCCGCACGGCAGCAGCAACAAAATCGAACCAAGTTTCCAAACTTGCGGTACCGCCGCCCCAAGATGTTAAATCACTGAAGTTAATTGTGCCGCTCATACATGCTCCAGACTATTTCACTCTAAAATCAAATATCGAGCCGGGTCGGCATCGCGAAGGGCATCCCGCAGGAAAGGCAGGTGGCACTACTAATGTGCCACAGGCTGCCGACGGCTTTGCGGCGGCTGTCTATGACGAATGATTCAGTGGTGCCTTTTTCACTTTGCATCTCCCAAGTACTTCTTCCGATTCTCGCCGGGGAACTTGACGCGGTCGATGATTGTGTTGTTGATATTGAACGGTTGGTTGGGCTTGTGATTGTTGGTGCAGGCAGTCGCCTCAAAGCAGGCGGCTGCCTGTGGCACGGAAGTATCACACAACCGGCGTGACAACAAGTTTGTACACCCACGCCGCGATCAGGGCTGCGCCGGCGAGCCAGAGCAGTTTTGGTTTGAGCATGGGGAGGATGATTTTGTCGAGGCGGGCGCCGGTGAGGGCGGCGTGGAGGGTGGCGGCGAAACCGACGGGGGTCATGAAGGCGAGGAGGGCGCCAAGGGGTTGGGTTTTGATGGCGGCCCAAGGCTGGAGGTGGGCGGCGTGGGAGAAGGCGGTGGTCATGCCGCAGGTCATGCAGGGGCGGCCGAACATGACGACCCAGCCGCAGGGCGGGAGGCCAAGTTGGCGGTGCGTTCCCATGCCGTCGGGGTTGGGGTTGAGGCGGGCGGCGAGGATGAGGACAGTGAGGCAGCAGGCGGCGATGACGGAGGCGATGAAGCGGCCTTGCCAGGTGAGGCGGGGATCGGGGGTCGCGGGTGAATCCATTTCAGCACAGAGACGCAGAGATCAAGAGGGGACGGTGAGACGGTGAGACGGTGAGACGGTGAGACGGTGAGACGGTGAGACGGTGAGACGGTGAGACGGTGAGACGGTGAATTGATGAATGGGGACTGTACGAAGAGAGTGGGAATGAGTGTTGTGGGGGTGTAGTAGATAGGTTGGGAGAGTTGGAGTGAGGTGGTTTGGGCGCGCGGATGCTCGTACTCGAAACGAGTTGAGTTTGGAGTGGGTTGGATTGGGGACTTGCTTGCTCTTCGCTCGGCTTGGAAAGCCGAGGTACCCGGCGGGGGCATCAATCGAACTTGAAGACGCCTTTGCGGTAGCCGTAGAGGTAGGCGACGACTGTGGTCAGCAGGAAGAAGAGGATGCGGATGAGCCAGGTGAGGGACTCTGTGGTGCCGGCGGCGATGTTGGGGAAAGTCACGGCCCAGGGGTAGAGGAAGACGACTTCGACGTCGAAGACGAGGAAGACCATCGCGATGAGGTAGAAGCGCACGTTGAAGCGCTTGCGGGCGGTGCCGATAGGGTTCATGCCGCTTTCGTAGATTTGGCCCTTCATTTTGCCTTGGCGGCTGGGGCCGATGAGCGCGCTGGCGACGACGTTCATGACGCCAAAGCCTGCGGCCATGAGGATGATCAGGAAGACCGGGAGGTAGGAATCGAGGTGGGTGGCGGCGAGGGAGAGCATGTCGATTGATGATAGGACGAAACTGGATGCCCCGATGCCATGCGCTTTGTGCGAAGTTGCGTGTGCGAAGTCTGAAAAATGTGGGAGGAAAAGCAGGCATGAGGCACAGCAGATGCGGCATCAAGGCATGAGAGGGTGTAGCATCCAGTGATGAGTGTGTTAGACAAGGCAACTCCGAATGAGCCGCAGGCGTCTCAGCTTGGCGATGTGGTGAGTGTTGATCCTCAGTCGCCTGTGCCGCAGGGGCGGAAGGCGGCGCTTTCGTTTATCTTTGTGACGTTGATGCTTGATGTGCTGGGGTTTGGGTTGCTCATTCCGGTTGCGCCGCGGTTGGTGGAGCAATTGGATGGCAAGGGGGAATCGCACGGGGCTTCGATGTATGGGTTGCTGACGGCGACGTATGCGGCGATGTTGTTTTTGTTTGCGCCGACGCTGGGGAGTTTGTCGGACAAGATCGGGCGGCGGCCAGTGATATTGATTGCGCTGCTTGGATCTGGTTTGGATTACTTCGTGATGGCGTTTGCGCCGAGTTTGACTTGGTTGTTTATCACGCGCGCGATCAACGGGCTGTCGGGGGCGAGTATGTCGGCGTCGATGGCGTACATCGCGGATGTGACGCCTCCGGAGAAGCGGGCGGCGGGGTATGGGATGGTCGGTGCGGCGTTTGGAATTGGATTTGTCATCGGGCCACTGCTGGGCGGGGTGCTTGGGGAGCACAACATTCGCCTGCCGTTTATTGTGGCGGGATGTTTGATGATTGTGAGTTGGTTGTACGGCGCGTTTGTGTTGCCTGAGTCGCTGCCGGCGGATCGACGGCGCGAGTTTTCGATTGCGCGGGCGAATCCGGTGGGTGCGCTGCTGTCGATTGCGAAGTTTCCGGCGGTGCTGGGGCTTGCGACTGCGTTGTTCCTGCTCAACGTCGCGCAGTTTGGGTTGCATGCGACGTGGGTGGTGTACACGAAGCATCGGTATGAGTGGAGCCCGCGGCAGGTGGGGATTTCGCTGGCGATTGTGGGGATTGGCGCGGCGATTGTGCAGGGCGGGCTGGCGCGCGTGCTGATTCCGCGGATTGGCGAAAAGCGAGCGATTATTTTCGGATGGATCGTGGGGATCTTTGCGTTTGTGGGATATGGATCAGCGACGCAGGGGTGGATGATTTATGCGATCATCGCGGTGGCGTCGATCGGCGCGATTGCGGGGCCTGCGGCGCAGGCGATGATGTCGCGGTTGGTGCGGCCTGATCAGCAGGGCGAGTTGCAGGGGAGTCTTGCGAGCAGCCAGAGCGTGGCGCAGATTTTCGGGCCGCTGCTGGCGACTTGGTTGTTTGCGCACTTCATTCATGACAAGAGTCACTTGTACATTCCGGGTGCGCCGTTTTATTCGTCGGCGGTGTTGTCGTTGATTAGTTTGTTTGTGGTGATTGCGGCGCTAAGGCATGCGAAGTTGAACTCTGCGAACTAGAGGTTCATTTTGATGTCGATGTGCTTCTCTCGCTTTCCGGCACGCCGAAGGCGTGAACGCTCGTAGCCGGGGGTGAAGCGAGGCTTTGCGAGCGACACCCCCGGAACGAAATACGCAAGACGTTGCAGCCTGAAGGGCTGCTCGTTCATTCAATCCCAGACGTAGTTCTCGTTCCACTCGATTCCGTACTTCTTGAAGAACTCTCGCATCTCGTCCTTGTAGTCCATTGACTTGTGATGAATCTTTTGATTGGCGATGTAAGCCCGCAAAGCTTCAACACCAGACTCGCCTATTGAGAATGCGAAGTAGCCGTCTTGCCAAGCGAAGTCAGCAGAGGACGGAACGCGTTCTTTGATCCACTTTGACGAATCGCGTTTGATGTTGAGCATGAGATCGGCCAATGTTTGAGTCTTACCAAAACTCACGAGCATGTGAACGTGGTCGTCGGTTCCGCCCATGGCGAGCAATGAAGAGTCCAAGCGGCGGCAGACGCCGCCGATGTATGCGAACAACTCAGCTTCAACGTGTGTTGGCAATATTGGTTGTCGGTGTTTTGTCGAGAACGTGACGTGCAGGAGTATTTTGGTCAACGTCGACGCCATGGGAAAACGATAGCGACGAGCAGCCTTTCAGGCTGCTGGTGATGGGGGCGCGACTTCCGGGGGTGGCTCGCCGAGCCTCGCTCACCCCCGGCTACTGGAGAACAGGCCTTCGGCCTGAATGCGGGAAGCTCACTGTGGGGCCTTGGACATGTTCCAAGTGCCAGCGGCCTAACTCGCCTCGGCATAACAACTGTTTGTATTGCGGTTTCCAGAAGGCGACGGCGAATCCGTTTCCGCTGCGGTGAGCACAGTCACGCGCGTTTTCGGCTGGCGACGATCAGGGCGATGCCCAAGATGAAGAAGACGCCTGTGCCGGCGAAGACTGACTTGGGAAGGGTGGACGAACCGAGTTTGGCGGCGGCGCTGGCGGCGGCGAGCACGAGGAAGACGATGCCGACGATTCGGAGGCGGCGGGCTTTGTCGGGGTTGGGTGTGGTCATGATTCTGAGCGTACCCGAATAAGGGAGTAAAATCTCCGGGTTTGAAAACTTTTGGAATTGACGCCCTGCCACAACGGCAGACGAAGTGCTTGGGCGCGGCTTGGTGACAGGGGGAAAGGTATTTGTAAATATCTGCAGGGTAAACACTTGTAGTCATCTATTGCTGGCACGCTAGTTGCCAACATCTACGCACACCGGTGTCTCTCTGGGCACTGACGACGTGCTTTTTCGCCCTTGGCTTACGACTCAAGGGCTTCCAAGTCTTGTTTCGAACGGAGATTGCGATCCATGGCAGCCAAAGAACTTGTGTTTGACGTTGATGCTCGTCAGTCCCTCCTCGCGGGCGTGGAAAAACTGGCCCGGGCTGTGAAAGCCACGTTGGGGCCGCGGGGTCGCAATGCGGTGTTGGATAAGTCCTGGGGCGGGCCCACTGTCACCAAGGACGGCGTGAGCGTTGCGGAAGAGATTGAGCTTTCCAACAAGGCTGAGGACATGGGTGCTCGGTTGGTGAAGGAAGCCGCGAGCAAGACGAGTGACTCGGCGGGTGACGGCACGACGACTGCGACGGTGCTTGCTGAAGCGCTGTTCCGCGAAGGTCTGCGGCACATTGCGGCGGGCGTTGATGCGAACGCGCTCATTCGCGGCATGAAGATGGCGGTTGCGACGGCGAGCAAGGAAATCGATTCGCTCGCGAAGCCCGTGAAGGGCAAGGAAGACATTCTCAATGTCGCGACCATTTCCGCGAACAACGACGCGGGCGTGGGCAAAATCATGGCCGATGCTTTTGAGAAGGTTGGCAAGGATGGCGTCATCACGGTTGAAGAAGGCAAGAACATTGACACGATCGTCGATGTCGTTGAGGGCATGCAGTTTGATCGCGGGTTCCTCTCGCCAAACTTCGTGACTGATGCTGATGCGATGAAAGTTGAGTTTGACAAGTGCTTCGTGCTGATTCACGAGGACAAGATTGACAGCATTCAGAAGTTGGTGCCGTTGCTTGAAAAGGTGATGGGCGCGAAGAAGCCTTTGCTCATCATTGCTGAAGACGTGACGGGCGAGGCGCTCGCGACGTTGGTCATCAACAAGTTGCGCGGCACGCTGCAGGTGTGTGCGGTAAAGGCGCCGGGCTATGGCGATCGTCGCAAGGCGATGCTGGAAGACATCGCGATTCTCACGGGCGCGACGGCGGTGATGAAGGACTTGGGGCTGGAACTCGACAAGATTGAGCTCAAGCAACTGGGTATGGCGAAGAAGATCGAAGTTGATGCGGACAACACCACGATCATCGAGGGTGCGGGCCAGACCAAGGACATTCAGGACCGCATCAAGCAGATTCGTAGCGAGATTGATAAGGCGACGAGCGACTACGACCGTGAGAAGTTGCAGGAGCGCCTCGCGAAACTCGCGGGTGGCGTGGCGGTCGTGAAGGTCGGCGCGGCGAGCGAGGCTGAACTCAAGGAAAAGAAGGCTCGCATTGAAGATGCGTTGCATGCGACGCGTGCGGCGGTTGCTGAGGGCATCGTTCCCGGTGGCGGCGTGTCGTTCATTCGCGCTCGCAAGGCGCTTGAAAACATGCCTGAGTACAAGAGCGTGTTTGGCAAGACGGGCAACACAGGCACGCACGGCGACGAGAAGAGCAGCGAGGATGTGGGGCGGTTCAAGTTTGATACCGCCGCGGGCATTCGCACGGTGTTCACTGCGCTGAGCGTTCCTCTGCACACCATCGCGGACAACGCGGGCGCGAAGGGCAGCGTTGTCGTGAGCAAGGTGTCGGAAGGCAAGGGCTCGTTTGGCTACAACGCGTTGACTGAGGAATACGGCGACCTGCTGAGCATGGGCGTGATGACGCCGGCGAAGGTGGACCGCATGGCGCTGCAAAACGCGGCGAGCGTGGCGAGCGTGCTGCTGGCGTCCGACTGCATCATCACCACCAAGCCTGAACCTAAGGACGCGACGCCGAAGGGTGGCGGCGGCATGGGAGGTATGGGCGGCATGCCGGGCATGGGTGGGATGGGCGGCATGGGTGGGATGGGGTTCTAAGTTGATTCATTCAGCATCGCGGAAGAAACGCCGCGATGCTGGTTTCAGTACGCAGTTTGCATAAGGAGCCCTCACATGGCCAAAGCATCAGACATTCGCAACAAACTCGGCACGGGCGGCACCGGTGGTGGTTCGCTTGGGGCTGGCGGCGTGACCAACAAGCCCACGCCGTTCACGCTGACGCCGCAGGAAGAGAAGAAGGAAAAGGCGATTGACCCGCACATCAAGAGCGGAGAGATTGACAAGGGGCATGATGCTCGCAAGGGTGCGCACAAGTCGTTGGGCGGGGCGGGGAGTGCGGGTGGGCGGCCCAAGGTGTAATTGGTTTGATGTGATTCATGTTCGAGAAGTTTCTCCAACTCTTTAACGACCTTCCCAAGCTCCTCAGTGACTTCACCACTGAGCATGGCGCTTGGGTGTATGTCTTGTTGTTCGCGATTATTTTCGCGGAGACGGGCTTGGTCATCATTCCGTTTTTGCCGGGGGACTCGTTGTTGTTTACGGTCGGTGCGTTGGCGGCGCGGCCTGACATGAACTTGTCCTTCTGGGGTTTGTTCTTCACGATGGTGGTTGCGGGCGTGTTGGGGGACGCAGTCAATTATCATCTTGGGCAGTATTTTGGGCCTCGCGTGTTTTCGAAGGACCCGGCGGCGCGGATTGCGGCGGGTGAGAAGGTTTCGTGGCTTGAGCGGATGCTCAATCGCAGGCATCTGGATCGTGCAAACGAGTTTTATAAGAAGTATGGCGGCAAGGCGGTTGTGCTGGGGCGGTTTGTGCCCATCGTGCGGACGTTCGTGCCGTTTGTGGCGGGCGCGGGGGCGATGGAGTATAAGAAGTTTTTCTTTTACAACGTCGCGGGAGCGTTTTTGTGGATCGGGGTGTGCATGGCGGCGGGGTGGTACTTTGGCAACCAGCCCTGGGTGCAGAAGAACTTTGAGGCGGTGGTGCTGGGCATCATCGTGGTGAGCATTTTGCCGGTGGTCATTGAGGTCATCATCGCGAAGCGGGCTCCGAAGGGGGTGGCTTCGGGGGCGGGGACTGCACAGGAGTCGTGAAGAGAATTCACCACAAATACACGAAGAGCACAAAGAAGAGAAGAGAAGAGAAGAGAGAGCAGAGAAGAGAAAGTAGTTTGAGCAGAGCAGGTTGAGGACAAGACAACACGTTTGAGGTTTGAATTTTCGTTTTTCGTTATTCACTTTTCGATTTTTTCCGTCCTACGGGACACACACGCAGGAGATTTGAAAATGGCAGTGAAACCCCTTGAAGACCGCGTTCTTGTCAAGCCCATCGAAGCCGACACCAAGACGGCGTCGGGTCTGTACCTCCCCGAATCCAGCAAGGAAAAGCCGGTGAAGGGTGAAGTGGTTGCGGTCGGGCCGGGCAAGCGGCTTGAGAATGGCAAGCGTGGCGAAATGAGCATCAAGGTTGGGGACACCGTCGTGTACGGGAAGTACGCGGGGACCGAGGTTGAGATTAAGAACGTGAAGCATCTCATCATGCGCGAGACGGAGTTGCTCGGCGTGTTGGATTAAGGCACTGGGGGCTGGGCACTGGGCACTAGCAGAGGGGGAAGGGCATGAGTGCTATTCGGTCGCATCGGGACTTGGTTGTGTGGCAGAAGGGAATGGACCTCGTGACTGAGGTATACCGACTGACGCAGAAGTTTCCGGATGCTGAACGATTCGGGCTCGTGTCCCAACTCAGGCGTGCTTCGGTGTCAGTTCCCAGCAACATTGCTGAGGGGTACGGACGAGGGTATACGGCAGACTACATTCGATTTCTGCGTTCATCACGCGGTTCGTTGTACGAAATAGACACTCAGTTGCTTATCGCCGCCCGGCTCGGTTTCATCGCTCAGTCTGATTACGAAGGAATTCTCGAACGAATCAATGAATGCGGACGAATGCTTGCTGCACTCATCCGAACGCTGAATGAAAAGGAATAAGGAACGCACTGAAGACTTCGACACTCCACTCGCCTTTGCCAGTGCCTAGTGCCCAGTCCCCAGTGCCTTTAGAGGAATACTCATGTCAAGCAAACAAATCATGTTCTCCGACAACGCTCTTCTCGAAATGAAGAAAGGTGTTGATCGTCTTGCGGAAGCAGTCAAGTGCACGATGGGGCCGGCCGGTCGTCACGTTGTCATTGAGAAGTCGTTTGGTGGTCCTCACGTCACCAAGGACGGCGTGTCGGTTGCCAAGGAAGTGAATTTGCCTGAGCCTTTCCAGGCTATGGGCGCGAAGATGGTGCATGAGGTTGCCAAGAAGACTGCTGACAAGGCGGGTGACGGCACCACTGCGGCGACTGTGCTCGCTCAGGCAATCTTCACCGAAGGTCTGCGGCATGTGACGGCGGGTGCGAACCCGGTTTTGCTGCAGCGTGGTGTGAATTCAGCGGCGACTGCGGCGGCTGAGGCTATTGAGAAAATGGCAATCAAGTGCAAGGGCAAGGAAGACTACAAGAAAATTGCGACGGTTTCTGCGAACCATGACGCGAACATCGGCGAACTCATCGCTGAGGCCATCAGCAAGGTTGGCGCGGAAGGCGTTGTTGAAATTGAAGACGGCAAGACTGCGACCACGACGCTCGATTACGTCGAGGGCATGCAGTTTGACAAGGGGTATCTCTCGCCTTACTTCATGACGGACCCGAAGACGGGCGAGTGCGTGTTGGAGGACTGCTACATCCTTCTCTATGAGAAGAAAATCGGCAATCTGCCTGACCTGCTGCCTCTGCTCAACAAGGTTGCCATGAGCAGCAAGCCTTTGCTCATTGTTGCGGAAGAAGTTGAGAACGAGGCGCTCGCGGCGCTTGTTGTCAATCGTCTGCGCGGCGTGCTGAAAATTTGTGCGGTCAAGGCTCCGGGCTTTGGCGACCGTCGCAAGGCCATGATGGGTGACATTGCTGTCTTGACGGGCGGCACGTTCATCAGCGAAGACCTGGGTCGCGAACTTGAATCCGTTGAAATGACGGAACTGGGCCGGGCCAAGAAGGTGGTCATCACCAAGGACGACACGACCATCATCGAAGGTGCGGGCAAGAAGGCGGACATCAACTCGCGTGCGGCTCAAATCAAGAGCCAGTACGACAAGTCGACCAGCGACTACGACCGTGAGAAACTCATGGAGCGTTTGGCGAAGCTCACGAGCGGTGTCGCCATGATTTCCGTGGGTGGTGCGACCGAGACCGCAATGAAGGCGACGAAGGACCTCGTCGACGACGCGCTCAAGAGCACTCGTGCGGCGGCGAAGGAAGGCTATGTGCCGGGCGGCGGCGTGGCGTTGCTCCGCACGCAGGACGCAATTGTTGCGGCGAAGAAGAAGGCCAAGACCGACGACGAGAAGCAGGGCTTTGACATCGTCGCGAAGGCTGTTGAAGCGTGCTGCAAGCAAATCGCGGACAACGCGGGCTATGACGGCAACCTTGTTGTTGAGAAGGTGAAGGAAGCGGGCGGGAACAAAATGAACATGGGTTTCAACGCCGCGACCGGTGAGTATGAGGACCTCGTCAAGGCGGGCATCATCGATGCGGCGCTTGTGGCGAAGACGGCGCTCATCAATGCTGCGAGCGTTGCTGGGCTCATGCTGACGACGGACGTGCTCATCACTGACCTGAAGGAAGAGAAGAAGGCGGAGGTTGGCGCGGTTGCATAAGAAGGCACTGGGGGCTGGGCACTGGGCACTGGTGAAGTGACTTTGGGCTCAGGTTGAGAAAACAAAACAGGCCCTTGGATGGAAGTTCAGGGGCTTGATTGACGAACGCACGATGTCTTTTGAATTCGCCATCCTCACGACACCGGAGCGCTTGCCGAAGTGGGATGCGTGGAACGCTGCGTTGCAGCAGAATGGGTTCGACATCGCGCTCGACAACTTTGAATGGAATGGGTGGAGCGGTTTTCTTCCGGCGCAGTTGCTGGGAGTGAGAACTGGCTTTGAACTGTACAACATTCCGGTAGAACAGCCACGTTCGTTCCTGGGTCTCCTTTCGCGCAAGCAGCCTCATCAATGCAGAATCGCCGCGCGTCTGCTTAGTTCTGAAGTTGAACTTGTGGTGGCAACGTGCGCTCTTGCGGTCTTGCAGTCTCTCACAGGCGGCACGTTCTCAGACGACGACAATCAAGTGTTGAGCATCGAGGAACACGTTCAGGAAGCACGCAAGGTATATGACCGTGCCCGTTTCATTCTGACACGTCTCGGGACGGATGTATTTCTTGACGCGAGCGAACCGCCACTTGGAACTCATGAAACAACTGCAGACCGGGCTGCGCTTGCCGCTTCTTTAGTTCAACAAGGCGTTGTGGTTGAAGAAAGCGCGGCGACAATCCCTCGGTTTCAGCTTGAAAAAAATTATGCGAAGCGGTTACGAGAGGAAATCGCAGAAGTGACAAGTTCATACAACGAATCGCAGAAGTCTGCGTAATTCCCCAGTGCCCAATGCCCAATTCCTAGTGCCTTCACTATGCCCACCACACGTGACTATTACGAAGTTCTTGGTGTTTCCAAGTCGGCTGACATGGAGGAAATCAAGCGCGCGTATCGGCGGTTGGCTATGAAGCACCATCCGGACCGCAATCCGGGGAGTGCGGAGGCGGAGAAGGCGTTTAAGGAGTGCGCGGAGGCGTATGAGGTTCTGGCTGACGAGCAGAAGCGGAAAATTTATGACCAGTTTGGGCATGACGGGCTCAAGCGTGGGGGCGGGCCGGCGACGCATGACTTTTCGCGCATGGACCCCAATGACATTGCCTCAATGTTCAATGACATCTTTGAGGGCATGGGGTTCAATGTTGGGGGCGGTGGTCGCGGCGGACGCAGAGGCGGGCCGCCTCGTGGGTATGACCTTGAGACTGAAGTGGTCGTGTCGCTTGAGGACGTGCTGAAGGGTTGCGAGCGCGACGTTGAGTTCACGCGCATGGACGTGTGCAAGAAGTGCACGGGGAGCGGGGCGAAGCCTGGGAGCAAACCAACAAAGTGTCCGACGTGCGGCGGGCAAGGGCGCGTGCAGCAGGCGGGGCTGGGCGGAATGTTCCGCATGGTGACGACGTGTCCGGCGTGTGCGGGTCGCGGGGAAATCATTCGTGACTTTTGCGACGGCTGCCGCGGCAAGGGGCGTGTGCCGAGCAAGCGTGAGTTGCAGGTGAAGGTGCCGGCGGGTATTTCGGACGGGCAGGCCATTCGTGTGTCGAGCGAGGGCGAGCCGCCACCACCGGAGGCGAGTCCGAGTGGCGAGGGCATCAAGGGTGACTTGCATGTTGTCGTGCGGGTGAAGCCGCACTCGGTGTTTCAGCGCGAGGGGGACCATCTCGTGCTGGAAATGCCTATCAGTTTCACGCAGGCGGCGCTTGGTGCGAAGGTGCAGGTGCCAACGCTGGACGGCGGAGCGGAGCTGGAAATTCCCAAGGGCACGCAGCATGGGAAGGTGTTCCGCATCATGGGCAAGGGGTTGCCCAATCTTCGCAACGAGCGGCGGGGCGACCTTGGCGTCATTGTGAAAATCGAAGTGCCGACGAAGCTCACGAAGAAGCAGGAAGAAATGCTGAGGGAGTTTGCGGCGAGTGAGGACAAGGCGGTTATGCCGGAGAGCACGGGGTTTTGGAAGAAGGTGAGTGGGTTTTTGGGGGACTGAGTGAGTGGAGTTCCGTGCCACCGACTGCTGCTTTGAGCGGTCGGTGCGGGGTTGCACAAATTATGGTCATTTCATGCTTGGCACCGACCGGCGAAGCGCCAGTCGGTGGCACGTCATGTGGCACGTAGCGGTTAGACGCGTTCAACGACCATGCCCACGGCGTTGCCGCCGCCTAGGCAGAGGGCGACGACGCCTCGCTTGCCGCCGGTGCGGTGGAGTTGGTGGAGGAGGGTGACGAGGCAGCGGGTGCCGCTGGCTCCGATGGGGTGGCCTATTGCAATCGCACCGCCTGAGACGTTGACCTTTTCTTCGGGCACGCCGCCTTCGCGAATGTTTTGCAAGACCTGTGCGGCGAAAGCTTCGTTCAATTCAAAGAGGTCAATGTCGCTCATCTTGAGGCCGGCCTTGGCAATGACTGCGGGGACAACGAGCGAGGGGGCACGGAAAATGTCTTTGGGTGCGACGCCGCTGGTGTGGTAGGCGAGAATTTTCGCAATGGGTTTGACGCCCAACTTGTTCGCGGCGGCATCGCTGGCGACGACGACTGCTGCGCCGCCATCGCTAATTTGCGAGGCGTTGCCTGCAGTGACGGAGCCGTCCTTCTCGAATGCTGCGCGGAGTTTGCCGAGGCTTTCCATCGACGAATCGGCACGCACGCCTTCGTCGGCGGCGAGGCCCGGGCTCTTCTTGTCCATGCACTGTTCGCCGGTCAGGGCGACAATTTCGTTTTTGAACCAGCCGTTCTTCGCGGCTTCGGCGGCTTTGGTGTGGCTGCGGACGGCCCAGCGGTCTTGTGCGTCGCGGGTGACGTCGTACTTCTTGGCAATGTAGTCTGCGCTATTGCCCATGAGGCACGCTTCGAAGGCGCAGCGAAGGCCGTCGTATTGCATGTGGTCTTCGAAGGAGCAGGGGCCGAACTTGGGGCCGCCTGCGCC
Source organism: Phycisphaerales bacterium (assembly GCA_046350435.1). Lineage (GTDB taxonomy): Bacteria > Planctomycetota > Phycisphaerae > Phycisphaerales > UBA1924 > BJHL01. Next base: position 419,696 of record JAXMAK010000002.1, on the reverse strand, counting down.
GTCGCGAATCTTGGCGAAGTGCGGGGCTGCGGTCATGTTCTCGAAGCCGCCCGCGAGGACGAGGTTGTTGTCGCCGGCTTTAATCGACTGCGCGGCGAGCATGACGGACTGGAGGCCGCTGCCGCAGACTTTGTTTATGGTCTGGCAACTGGTGGTGTCGGGGAGTCCGGCTTTGAGAGCGGCTTGGCGGGCGGGGTTTTGGCCCAGGCCTGCTTGGAGGACGCAGCCGAAAATGGCTTCGTCAAACTGGCCGGACTTGGCGGCGGCGGCGAGCGAAGCGTTTTCGGCGAAAATGCCTTGAGCGGCGTAGGCACCCAGGAGTGGCGAGTGGACTTTGGTGAGAGAGCCGAAGAACTTGCCGACGGGGGTGCGTTTGGCGGCGAGAATGACGGGGTGGGACATAGGAAACTCCGAATAAAGCCTTGGAACGAGCGTGTTTTGTGACGGTAGAGTGTAGGGGTGGTGAACGTGCCATCCGTGCCACCGACTGGCGCTTCGCCGGTCGGTGCTGAACTTGCAATGAACACATTTTGTACAACTCCGCACCGACCGCTCAGAGCAGCAGTCGGTGGCACGGGGCACGGCACGTACTGTTGTGCATGGCTCGCATCGTTCATCACATTTCGACCACGCCCATCAAAATCGACCCCAACCTCAAGGAGGGCGACGCTCTGCCTGCGCCCAACTACATGCCGTGGCCTCGCGACGAGCAGGGGAACCTCAAGGTCATTTCCATCTGCACGTGCGGCGTGAGTGCGAAGTACCCGTTCTGCGACGGCATGCACAAGGTGTGCAAGAACGAGGAGGCGGGGAAGGTGTATGAGTATGACATCGCGAAGCGCGAGGGGAAGGTTGTGGGAGGGTGAGCGTGCCACCGGCGGGGGGTGGCGCTTCGCCGGTCGGTGTAACTTGCACGTTCGGCACCGACCACGCGAAGCGCGTAGTCGGTGGCACGACGAGTAGTCCCCCGTGCCACCGACTGGCGCTTCGCCGGTCGGTGCTGAGCGTGCAACGAGCACATTTTGTACAACTCGGCACCGACCGCTCAGAGCAGCAGTGGGTGGCACGACAGAGCAGCACCGACCACGCGAAGCGCGTAGTCGGTGGCACGGACGACTGCCTTTGTGCGCAAGTTTGCGGTCTTGGCGTTGTTTTGCCTCTTTGGCTGCGACGTTTTTCCCTTGTGCGACATATAAGTTGTGCAAGGGGGTGGGGTATGGGTACGGGGGTGAGGGGGGCTCGGGGGTGGAAGCGTGCGTGGGCGGTTGGGCTTCGCGGCGAGCGGCTGGTTGCTCGGCTTGTTCGCGTGCAATGGCCTGACGTTGTGCACGTGCAGCGAATCGCGGCGGACCTCGTGAGCCAACGCGAGGGCGACTTGCGCATCACGCACGCCAGCGGCTTGACGTGGACGTGCGAAGTCAAGCACGACAAGCAGAGCGAAGCATCGGGCCAACTCGCTGTCGAGCAGGCTCGGCTCATTGGTCACGCGTACATCGGCACGGGCCTCTCGACCAGCACCGCACGGGCGTGGGCGTTTGTCACGAATGGCACTGTCATCTTCGCGTTGCCCGAGCAACTGCGAGCACTCATCGCGAGCAAACGCATGGACGGCACGCTCCGTGAAGCACGCGTGGGTGACGGCAAGCGAACGCTGTGCGCGTTTGTGCCCATCGACGAAGTTGCGGCGCTCAGCGGGTCGTGTGTGGTGAATTCCCCCGTACCACCGACTGGCGCTTCGCCGGTCGGTGCTGAACTTGCAATAAACACATTTTGTACAACTCCGCACCGACCGCTCAAAGCAGCAGTCGGTGGCACGACGAGTGGCACGACGAGTCGACAGGCACAACAAGTTGCACGGGGGAACTCATGAACAACAGTCAGCAGGTGCGTCGACCCAGAAAGGCTCCGCCTTTTTCGCTCGCACTCGACCGCATCGCGGAGACGGGCACCACTGGTGCAGAGCGAGCGGTGTTGCTCGCCGCGGTTCGTTGGGCGAACAAGGACACGGGTCAGGTGTGGGCGGCTGTGGACAAGTGGGCGAAGTACGCGGGCGTGAGCGTCCGCACGCAGCAGCGGGCCATGCGGAGCCTGTGCGCGAAGGGCATCGTGCAGGTGCATCGCATGAGCGACGGCGGAGGCAACAGGACGACGGTGTACATCATTCCGCTGTTCATTGAAACGTCCGCCGAATCCCCCGTGTCCCCCGTGCCACCGACTGCTGCTTTGAGCGGTCGGTGCCGAGTGCAAGTTCCGCACCGACCGCCGAAGCGGCAGTCGGTGGCACGGGGCGTGGCACCATCCACCCCGTCACTGAGTGCCATTGCCCCCGTCACTGAGTGCTTTTCCCCCCGCCATGGTGACACCCAAAACACAAGAGAAGCGCAAAGACAACAACCAACAGCCGCTGCTGCTGTGTTGCGAGCGCATGGAATTGGGGAAGAACTGCTGACGCATGTCAACGCAACACCAGAGCGGCTGGAGTGGCTCGCGTCGCAGGTCGCTTCACGCACGCTGAAAAACCCTGCGGGCTTTGTCGCGGCGGCGATTGCCAAGGGCTGGAACGTGCCAACAAAGGACGCCGACACGCGAGCGACGAACACGCCGGGCAGCAAAGCCAAGGCTTCAAGAGCACGCGTGCAAGCGTTGCCTCTCGAACAACAGCAGGAGTTGCTCGCGAAGGTGAGGCACATGTGGCCCAACCTGCGTGGCTCTGCGGACGATTCGACGGAGGTCTTGGGAGCGATGGGGAAGGTGCTGGAAAGTGACCCTCCTCAAGTCGTACTCCCGTGCCACCGGCTGCTGCTTTGAGCGGTCGGTGCTGAACTTGCACTCGGCACCGACCGGCGAAGCGCCAGTCGGTGGCACGGGGGGCACAGGCACGGGGGCGGGGGGCACGGGAAAGTGCCGTTCGGTGGCTTTCCCGTCTATACTTGCAGTTCCCGGCGTGATGATGGCAGCAGGCCCGCCGGGACCGTGACTGGTGCTGACACGCACCGGCATGAAACTTGGCCTTGCCATGGTCCAATTCGCCCGAAAGTACCAATGACTTCCTCGCCCGAAAACGTTTCTTCTTCGTCCGCCCCCGAACTGTCCGCAGAAATCAACGCCGAAATTGACGCGGCGATGAAGGACATGGAGGCCGCGGGAGCCGCGGCTGCTGCTGCGAAGGCTGCAAAGCCTGCTGCGATTCGGGGCCCACGCGTGGTGCAGGCGGGTCGCGAACACCGTCACGGCAAGGTCGTGAGTGTTGGACCGACGGACATTTTCATTGAGTTTGGGCCGAAGGAACTGGGCGTCTTGCCCCGCATTCAGTTTACTGACGACACGCAGGTGCCGGTTGTCGGTGCTGACGTTGAAGTCGTGATTGACAAGTTCGAAGCGTCCGAAGGCATTTTCCTGTGCTCGCGTCCGGGCATGGTGCAGAAGGCCGACTGGGAGATGCTCGAGGTGGGCCAGGTCGTTGAGGCCAAGGTCACGGGCGTCGCGACGGGCAAGGACAGCAAGCAGGTTGGTCTTGAACTCGAAGTCGCGGGTCACAAGGCGTTCATGCCCGCGAGCCAGATTAGTTTCGACCGCATTCCTGACCTCTCGATTTTCGTCGGCGAGAAACTCAAGTGCGCGATTTCCCGCATTGAGCGGATGGGCAAGGGCAACATTGTTGTCTCGCGTCGCGACATTATGGCCGAGGAACGCAAGGCCAACGCGGAGAAGATTCTCGCGAACCTTGTTGAAGGTGCAACGGTGGAAGGCACCGTCCGCAAAATTATGCCCTTCGGTGCGTTCGTCGACCTGGGCGGCATTGACGGCCTCATTCACATTAGCGACATTTCGTACGACCGCATGGGCTTCGGCGAGAAGGCGGTTGCGAAGTACGTGAAGGAAGGCCAGAAGGTCAACGTTCGCATTATGAAGATTGAGCGGAACGAAGCCGACCCGACTGCAAAGCCCAAGATTGGTCTGGGCCTGAAGCAAGTCGCGGGCGACCCGTTCGCGACGGCGACCGAGAGCATTACCGAAGGCGCAGAAGTCAACGGCAAGGTCGTTCGCATTACCGAGTTTGGTGCGTTCATTGAACTCGGCCCCAACGTCGATGGCCTCGTGCACATTAGCGAGATTGACCACAAGCGCATTGGCAAGGTTGAAGAAGTGCTGAAGGTCGATGAAGTGGTGCGTGCGAAGGTGCTGAAGATTGACCCAGGCACGCGTCGCATTAGCCTGTCGCTCAAGGCCCTCAAGACCCCGCCAGAAATGCCAGCACAAGCACAGGGCGAAGGCAAGGAAGGCGGCGGCGGCAAGGGTGGCTTCGGGGGTGGTGGTGGTCGAGGCGGCTTCGGGGGCGGCGGCAAGGGCAAGGGCGACAAGGACAGGTTTGGTGGCCGCACCGCAGAAGAAATTCTTAAGGAAACCCCGGCACTGCGCAAGGCCCGCGAGAAGTTCAAGCAGTTCCAGTTCAAGGGTGGGTTGAGCTGAAGAACGTACTAGAGTGTTCATGAACCCCGCGATGTGCGGGGTTTTTTTATTGTGCCACCGACTGGCGCTTCGCCGGTCGGTGCCGAGCATGTAACGAGCACAATTTGTGCAACTCCGCACCGACCGCTCAAAGCAGCAGTCGGTGGCACGACAAGTGGCACGACGACCCCGTGCCACCGACTGGCGCTTCGCCGGTCGGTGCCGAGCGTGCCATGACCACAATTTGTGCAACTCCGCACCGACCGCTCAAAGCAGCAGTCGGTGGCACGACAAGTGGCACGACGAGTCGCACGGGGGAGCACGATTGACTACCATGCTCCATGCTGACACGGGACGGCACCTACCGCAAGCGTCTCGTGCGTTGGGAGTCTGGGGTTCGATTCCTCACGTTTTCGTGTCACGGGCGGCTTCCATTACTCGGCAATGCGAAAATCCGCGATGTGTTTGTCGAGTCGCTGCTGCGAATGCGCGAAGAGTTTGACGTCACGCTGTACGCATGGGTTGTCATGCCCGAACATGTACACTTGTTGATTCGTCCCGACAAGTCGGCCGACCGACCTTTACTTTGGCTCAAGATGTCGGTCGCTCAAAGAGTCCTCAACAGATGGCGCGAACTTGACTCGCCGTTGCTCTCGAAACTCCAAGTGAACGGCTCGCCAAGATTCTGGCTCAAAGGAGGAGGCTTTGACCGGAATGTCCGAGCCGAGGGCGAATTCTCCGAAACAGTCAACTACATTCACCGCAACCCGGTAACGCGCGGACTTGTAGAACGTCCCGAGGATTGGACATGGTCAAGCGTGCAGTGGTGGATGGGCAAGGACACAGTCGAGTGTGACCCGCCGCCGCCCGGAGTTGTGCAGCGAGGTTCGAAGCGAGCTTGGATTGAATTGAAAAAAGCCTTGCCGCCAACTGACGAACCCAGTGAATGCTGAGTGCCGCATACCACCCCCGTCCCCCCGTCCCCCCGTGCCACCGACTGGCGCTTCGCCGGTCGGTGCCGAGCATGAAACGAGCACAATTTGTGCAACTCCGCACCGACCGCTCAAAGCAGCAGTCGGTGGCACGACAAGTGGCACGGGGGCACGACAACGCTGATGTTACCGGCCGCCTCCTCGCATGAATTGCACGTTAGACCGCGTTCACGCACGTTTGCAGGCACATTTATTCGTCGATTTCAGAATTGCCGAAACGCACCGCGAACCTCAACATCCAAGGGTGCGAACTGATGGTGGTCTACAGAAACGAAAGTGCGTTGCATGAACACTCTTGTTGCGATTCCCGCCTACAACGAAGCCAAGTCCGTCGCTGACGTGCTGCAGCAGACGCTGTCGATTCATTCCGACGTGCTTGTCATTGATGATGGCTCGACCGACAGCACGCCCAGCATTCTCGCGAAGTTTCCGGTCGATGTCATTCGTCACGGCCGCAACCGCGGGTATGGCACGTCGCTGCGCGATGCGTTTGAGCACGCCATTCACCGAAAGTTTGACTGGCTCATTACGATGGACTGCGATTCGCAGCACGAGCCCGCCGCGATTCCGAGGTTTTTGGAAGTCGCGCAGGAGTCGGGAGCGGATGTGATTAGCGGGTCGCGATACTTGGAAGCGAGTTCGGTGACGAAGGCACACATTGCCGCACCGCCCGACCGCGTTCGCATTAACCAGACGATTACGAAGGAAATAAACGAGCGATTGGCGGGGCTGCTCTCGACGACGCTGACTGATTCATTCTGCGGATTCAAAGCCTACCGCGTGAAAGCGCTCAAACGCCTCAAGCCCACGATTCCTGGCTACGCGTTCCCGATGCAGTTCTGGGTGCAAGCCGCGGCGCAGCGGCTGCGAATTGCCGAGTTGCCCGTCGCACTGATTTACAATGACCTGAGCCGCTCGTTTGGTGTACAACTGAACGACCCCGAAGTCCGCCTCGCACACTACCGCGAAGTCTTCAACCGCGAAGTGTGTGCCCAGCGAGACCTGCTGCCCGCGAGCGTGCTGACAAAGGTGTGCGATGGGTGGACGGCGCTGCGAAGCAAGCGAGTCTAACGCCCCCGTCCCCCCGTGCCACCGACTGGCGCTTCGCCGGTCGGTGCCGAGCGTGCAATGACCACAATTTGTGCAACTCCCCACCGACCGCTCAAAGCAGCAGTCGGTGGCACGACGAGTGGCACGACGAGTAGTCCTCCGTCCCCCGTGCCACCGACTGGCGCTTCGCCGGTCGGTGCCGAGCGTGCAATGACCACACCTTGTGCAACTCCCCACCGACCGCTCAAAGCCGCAGTCGGTGGCACAGATGTGTCGGTGGCACGTCACGCCGTCATGCGTCGCGCCAGCGGGAAGCACGTGCTCGCCAGATTCACGCACAGGCGATTGCTGATGCGTGCAAACGTGTCGTAGCACTGGTCTAGTTGCACCTTGAGTTCGCCTTCGGTGATGCCCGCCTGCGACATGTCGTCCTTGCTGGAGCGGTTGATTGATTCGATGAGGTCGCGGTCGCACTCGAAGTGGTTCATGAAACCAAACGTGCGAACGCCGACCTTGTAAGCCACGTGCTTGGTGTGCTTGCTGCTGATGAGCAGCGTCGCGCCGGGCGGAAGCGTCTTGACTTCCTGCCCGCACGAAAAATACTGCTGGTGGTTCCACTGAATGCCAGCCAGCACCGTGTCGGTCTGTCCGGGCGGCGTGAGGCTGACGGGATAGAAACCCACCGCGGCTTTCTCACGCTTCTCAACCGAGCCGCCCAGCGCGTGCGCGATGAGTTGGCAGCCAAGGCAGATGCCGATGATGGGCAGTTCGCGTGCGTGCGCCATTTGAATGAGCTTCGCTTCCTGCTGCATCCAGTCATACTTCGCGATGTCCGTCACATTCTGCGGCCCGCCCATGATGATGATGCCCTGCACGTCGTCAAGGTCCGTCGGAACGCCCCAACGCGTGCCCACATCAAACTTGTCAGGCCTGCGGACTTCATAGCCAAAGCCATGGTCGCGAAGCGTCGCACCAAGGCGGCCCGGTGTGCAGATGTCAGAATGCTGGAAGACGAGGATTGGCATGGGCCATCGTACCACGATGGAGCGCGATTTTCAGAGTGTCAAAAAAAGCAGCATTCGCTCGGGACTTTGGGCACAAACAAAAAAATGAGCCCCGCGTCTCGCGGTTTGCGCACTGGTTGCACGCCTGTTGGCGTGTCTGCGACATACCTGCCCTTCGCCGCGTGGTTGGGGCATTTTCAAGAAGCAATGAGAACTGGAGAATGAACATGAACTTGGTCAAGAACAGCGTGAAGTTTGGAGCACTGGCGTTGGTGGCGTTCGCGGGCACTGCGATGGCGCAGTCGTGTCCGACGCAGGACAAGTTGATTGGCTCTGGCCCTGCAACGAACGACCAGTTTGGCTCGGGCGTTTCGATGTCGTTTGGCGGTCCAAACAACCAGGTCTTGCTCGCTGTGGGTAAGCCCAACGAAGACGCACCGACTGCCGGCACCGATGCTGGCGGCTGGTCTGTCTGGCGTTTGTCCAACGGCAACTGGTCGATGCTGTATGACGCGTGGAACACCACGGGTCAGGGCGGCGAGCGGGCCGGTGCTTCGGTTGGTCTTTCTGACCCGTACATGATTGTCGGTGCGCCGGGCTATAACAACGGTCAAGGCCGGGCACGCATTATGCGTCGTCCCGATGGCTCCAGCAGCTGGTTCGCAAGCACTGACGTCACGATTCTTGCTCCCAACAACCCCACCGGCGCCGAATTCGGCAGCAGCGTTGCGATTAGCAGCTATGGTGGCGGCTGGGCGGTCGCCGGTGCTCCGATGCACGACTGGAACTACGTTGAGTCCGGCAGTGCATACTTCTACACGCGTGACCCCAACACCAACCAGTGGAACGAAGCGTTCCACATTTGGGGCGGCGATTACAACGGCGAAGCGGGCGGTCACCGTGGTGAAGCCGTCGCGATGAGCCAGTCGACTCCCTGGGCAGCCGTGGGCAGCCCGGATGAAACCGACTTGGGTCAGCCCACCGGTCACGGCGTCGTGACGATGGTGCAGCGCATGGCCAACGGCGGCATTAGCGGAGCAGTGCAGCAGTTCCGTTCGCCCAGTTCTGAAGGCGGCGAGCGTTTCGGTGCGGCGGTTGCCGTCGAAGGCAACTGGCTGGTCGTCGGTGCACCGCTCGAAGACGCGACGTTCCAGGAGACCGGCTTCCAGTACCAGGCGACTAACTGCGGTGCGGTGTACACGTATGAACTCGTGAACGGCACGTGGACGTTCCGCAGCAAGCTGCGTTCGCCCACGCCAACCACCGAAGGCAAGTTCGGCAACAAGGTGTCGCACACCGGAAACCAGTTCGTCGTGAGCGAGCCCGGCACCGGACGCGTGTATGTGTACAGCAACACCACTGGCTCTTGGAAGGTGCAGGCGGCGTTCGCGGACACCGACAACGCGGGCGGCGGCAGCTATGGCAACTCGGTCGCAATATACCAGGGTGAAGTCGCAATTGGTGACAAGTTTGATGACCACTCAACCGTGACGGATGTGGGCGCTGTGTACACAACGTCCGTGCAGTCTTCGGTGGTGACCGGCGATACCTGTGCGGATGCACTCCCGTTGCCGACCGGTGACTTCACCGGCTGCACCACGACTGCAACGCCCAGCTCCGGCACCATGACCACCTGCGGCCTGGGCGGCAGCGGTCAGGGCAACGACGTGTGGTTCCGCTTTGAGCCTTCCTGCGATGGCAACGCGATTATTGATACGTGGGGCAGCGACTTCGACACGGTTCTCAGCGTGCACAGCGATTGCCCGAACTTTGTCAGCAACAACAGCATTGCCTGCAACGACGACGCTGGCTTCCCCGCTCCCAACAACCGCATTAGCCTCGTGACCTTCAACTTCACCGGTGGTCAGTCCTACCTCATCCGCGTGAGCGGCTACAACCTCGCGAGCGGCACGTACACGCTGCGTTCGCTCATGAACTACGGCGTCAACAACGATGAATGCAGCACCGCGACGACAGTCGGCATGAACACGTACACCTACAACACCTGTGCAGCGACGGATTCGCAGGGTTCAGGCGTGCCCTTCGGCTCCAACCGCGACGTGTGGTACCGGTTCATTGCTCCGACCGCCGGCTTCTACTCCTTCGATACGTGCGGCAGCTCGTTTGACACGGTCGTCACCTTGTTCAACGGCACGCAGCAGGCTTGCCCCTCAAGCAGCACCGCGATGTTTGCTCAGAATGACGATTCGGTCGGCTTCTGCTCGCCCGTGGTTGTCTCCCGCCAGAGCCGTGCGAAGGTTGAGTTGACGCAGGGCCAGAGCGTGATGGTCCGCATCGGTGGGTACGATGGCGATGAGTTTGGTCCGGGCACGCTGACGATTGCTCAGACCGGCCGCTGCAACGACATTGACTTCAACAACGACGGCAGCGTCTTTGACCCGATGGACATCGACGCGTTCCTCAGTGTGTACAGCGAAGGCCCGTGCATTCCTGCGGAATACAACTGCGACTCGATTGACTTCAACAACGACACCAGCATCTTTGACCCGATGGACATCGATGCATTCCTGAGCGTGTACAGCGAAGGCCCGTGCTTGTTCTAAGAGCAAGGGAATTGAGAGAAAGACGAAGCGCCCCGCAGCAGTGCGGGGCGTTTTCTTTGTTGGTCGTGAGCCCAGTGCGACGTTCTTGACGCACTGAAGTACATGGACACAGTCCCGACCACACTTGCGATGACGACACCGGTTGTTGTACCCGTCTGGGTGCGCGGCGTGCTGTGGTCAACGGTTGGGGTCGCGGTATTGATGGCTCTCACCATTGGTGTCATGCTCCTCGCGGGCAACAACAGCAAGCCCGCACAGTTGTGGCGGTACTTTCTTCTGGGTTGCGGCGGGGCTCTGCTGCTGCAGGGAGGCTACTTGGTCGCGCCGTTTGCGATTGGGCGTGGCTGGTGGCTGTGGAGTCTTGTGTGGATGATTCCAGTGGTCATTCTCGCGTTGATGGCACTCTCGACGCCCGTCATTGGTGCGATGAAGTGGACCAGGCCTGATGGCGCGAGCGGTTGGAAGACAATTGCGAGCATTGGCTGGCTTGGCGCGATTGGATTCGCGTTGTACCTCACGCCGCCCATTTTGATGTGGGTGTACCGCCCGACGGGCAAGGTCTTGCCATGAACGCAGTCGCATTGCAACAGGATACTTCACACGCGCGGGCCCACCGGCCTGCTGGAGGACGCTTCGTGCTCAATACGCTCTTTTCGTTGTTGGTTGTCGTCGTGACGCTCGCGGTTCTGCTGATGAATGTCGGCATGACCAAGTGCTTTGCAGGTTCGCCTCCCACGGGCGAACGTGCGATGGGCCTGGTGGTGCCGTTCTTCGGCATGATGATTGCAATTGTGCTGATGACGTTGGCGGCGTTGCTCGCGTGTTTTCGCGTGAGCGCATCGGGATTCGGCACGATTCACTCAAACGCGATGTTGTCCGGATTCGTGACGGTGGCGCTCACGTTCGGCGCGACGCTGTCGGCGGGTGTTGCATTCATGCTGTGGTGTGAGCCGGGAGCGGCGGGTAAGTCGCTGCGGGGCATTTTGATGCCTGTAGAACTGCTGATTGGCGGCTTTGGACCCATTGTGCTCGCGGCGTGGCTGCTGGTCTCGATGTGGAACACGAAAGACGCGATTGCTGCGAACGCAACGCACGCAACGGCTTTGAAAGCGTTGTTCTGGAGCGTCGTCGTGCTCGCGGCGATTGGATATGCAGTTGGCGGCCTGCTCCTCTGGCACTCAGTCTCACCCAAGGTCGTGAGCAGCGTGAGGGGCCTGAAACGAGAAGCGGAGCAGGTGGTTGAGTCGGGCGGGCACCGCTTCAAGCCCATAGCAACGCAGGTAGAACTCGAACTCGCACACGCTCCAGCGGATGCACCGCTGAAGGACTTTGTCATGTACTTTCCCGAGGGTCCTCACTACCGAAAACTCAACGAGAAGGCAACGACGATGATTCTTGAACGCGCTCTGCAAGTCAAGAACTTCGATGAGAGTCTGAAAGAACTCATGACGTGCAGCGATTACATATACCGTCAAGGCGCAGCGGAGATGCTCCGGTTCATGCCGCAGGAACAGATAGACGCGCATAAGGACCAGTGGGGCGAGTCGCTCATTCTGGGCGTCGGTCGTGCGGCGGACGGAGTGGAATGCAGGCCCGCCTGGTTGACCGAGCACTTTGACTTGAACCCAGACCCGATGGCCCACGTTGCCTCGCTCCTCGCCGCGTCAGAACGCTTCAAGGGATGGACCGGGTACCCGCGACTGCAGGAAGAATTTCAGCGGATGACCGACGCGACGAGCGGCCTGAAGGAAGACAAGTACTTGCCCAAGTTCCTCAAGATGCTGGCGAATGCTGGGTACAAGCCTGCGAAGTGAATAATTCCGCAAGACCAAAGAACAAGCCTGCGTTTTCTCAAAAACACTCGAGAAAACGCAGGCTTTTTTCGTAGCCGCGTTGAGGATGGATTTCGCACTGATATGCAGAACTCACCCCTTTTCAACGGAGAACGAACTATGGCAACCAAACTCATCGAAGCACCCACAAGCACCCCCAGCCAGGACATTCAAATGCTGGCCGAACTCGACGCGTATGACGCGGTCCTGAACGACGACTACGCGTTTGTCGCGTACAAGGAGACCGACAAGTCTTCGGGCGACTGGCGCGTTCGCATCAAGGGCCGACACCTCACGGGCGTCGTGTTCGAACCAGACATGATGAAGTCCAACGCCCGCAGCACCGGTGCACAGGGCAAGCCCTTCTTCACCTGGGGCAACTGCATCGACCCCACCAGCGGCGACCCGCGCAGCGTGCAGTACCGCGTGCATGTGAAGGACTCCAAGCCCAGCGAGATTGAGATTTTTGTGCAACTCCGCAAGGTTGACGGCAGTGCGGATGCGCCAAAGTCAGTCAAGTTTGGCTGGCCTCAGTAATTGACAGTCGTCATTGAGGCTGTCGCGAAGAAACAAGTCAACACAGAGAGCACAGAGAACACGGAGAGAAGCTGAAGTTTCTTCTGATTCGTTCTCTGTGCTCTTGAAGTGTTTTGTGAAGTGAAGAGTCACTGCACCACAAAGACACAAAGAACACGAAGAAAAGTCTTGTTGGGAAGTGCAGCACATTCTCGAGCATTCCAATGTTCAAAGCGAGAAAACGAACCATGGCCGGCATTATCGTCATTCTCATTTCAGCAGCCTTCGGCGTCATGATGCTGTGGGTGGGCTCGACGCAGTTTCTGCAGCAGCGTCGCCTGCTCCGGCAGGTTGTCGGAGTGGACGCGGTGATTCTCGAGTCCAAAGTCGCGGGCTCGCGCAGCATGGACACCGACCAGCGATTGCTCCGTGACAACAGCACGAAGTCCTACACGCCCGAAGTCAAGTTCGGGTACGAGTACCAGGGCAATCGATATCAGAGCTCGATGCTGTACCCGACGATAATTGAGCGGGGCTACGCGTCCGCAGATTCCGCGGCGGAAGAACTGAAGGACTACCCGGCCGGTGCGAACGTGCGAGCGTTTGTCAACCCCGATGAGCCGGCGAAAGGCTTCTTGCGCTGCGAGGCGTCGGTGGGTCCCATGGTGTTCGTGATTGTGGGGCTCGTTGTGCCGCTTGCTGGTGCGATTCTGTCGCGATGGGCGTGATGAAACTCGCTTCGGATTCGCAGCGGTCAAACATGAATTGAAATGTGGTCGGCGTGGATGACGTAACGACCTTTGCCTCGCGTGGTTTGGTCTCGAACCACGCATTGTGCTATGAATTCAAGGACTGGTTGACGCATTTCAAGCGAGAACCAAGTCTTGGCGGTCCATTCTTCAGCGGTGGGAATGTCGATGAGGGCGACGGTGTCGCCGCCACCAAACTCGTAGTACATGTCGAAGCTGCGAAGGCCACGCGAGAAGATGACTCGCCCGGAGCGGCCGTCGCTGGAGTAGGAGACGCGAGCGCCGGCGAGATTCGCGGGGGCTTTCAGCTTTGAGAGTGGGGGAGTGGAGAAGGCGGTGTTGATGACGGAGGAGATGAGGGTGAGCCAGGACATTGGAGAACCTTTGGATGAGATGAAGTGGGGGTGACGTGGGTTGATGGTGGTTCGATTTAACACAGAGAACACAGAGAACACAGAGAGAAGGAGAGTTGAAAATTCGAGATTACATTTTCTCTGTGCTCTCTGCGCTCTCTGTGTTGATAGGTTTTCAGTGCGATGTTCTTTTCGTGCTCATGCGACGTTGTGAAACAGTTGTGTGAATGAGTGCTGCGAGTGACCAAGATGGTTGAATATGAAGTCAGTGAGGGCGACCGATGTACGTGTCTGTGCCATTCCTTCTTACTGTTCCAGCTATTGCGTTAGTTCAGCGGTCCCACAAGCGACTTCGTCTTTGCTGTGCCGTCTTTGAGGTTGACGACGGTCAACGTTGGTTCCGTGAGTTCGCCTGGCAGTTGGCCAACGAAGGCGGGAAGTGTGTCGTGCGGGAGGATTTGCGTGAAGGTGCCGATTTTGGTGTCGACGGTCCACGCGACGGAGCCATCGATGTTGAGGCGTGAGAAGTGGACGGAGGGTTTGCCCGGCACGCCTGCTTCATGCACGATGAGGAAGCCTTCGGGGTTCGTGAACTTGATGACTTTACCGTTCTTGGTCGAGCGCATGAACGCGCCGTTCTTGAATTCTGCCGTGCCCGCGATGTTCGCTGTTGCGACGCGCGGAATGGGGCCTTCCTGCACGGTGACGAAGCGGGGTTTCCTGTTCAAAAACGAGCGTTTTGCTGGCGAATTGTCGTACAGACGCGTGCCCGGCGTGAGTTCCTTCTGAGTTTCTTCGTCGTCAGCGAGAAACAGCCAGTCGCCACTGGGGAGTGCAACGCTGTCGGCTTTGTAGTCCGCAAGCGGGCTGTCGCGCTCGACGAGCAGGTCTGAGATGGTGAGTTTGTCGATTGCGGCGGGGACAGTCTTGTCCACCACGCGGCTGGTCGCGATGTCAACGCCCACCATGTTCTTGATGCCGCACCAGACGACGCCGTTGTCAAAGCCATGGACGCCCGCAGTGTGCATTCGGTCGCCCGAGCGGACGCTTCGGTCGAGGCGAACCGTGTTGATGTCGCCGTCGCCTGTTTCTGGAATGAGCCAGAGGGAGTATGAGTAAGACATGTCGCTCTCTGGCCGACCTTTGAGCGAGGGCATGTATGGATTGCGTGTTTCGATGAGCACGGAGAGGTGTTGGCCAGTCCGAACGACTCTGCCCACGGGATAGCCGTAGCTCTTGACACCGACTTGCTTGGTCACGCCAAAGACGACCGCAGCGACTGCGGCCAGCCCACCAACGCCAAGAGCGAGTATGGAACGAGGATTCACGGAGACCTCCGGGAGGAGTAAAAATTGCTGAAAAAATGCTTAGGAAAGAGCGTTCGGGCGAGCGATGAGCATGACGATGATTGGGGCGATGTAGCCAAAGAGAATGGCTGCGGTCCATGCGGTGCAGCAGAGAATGAAGACAGCGTTGTCGTTGGCGCGGTCGTCTGGAATGAGTTGATTGGCGATGAGCAGTGCGATGATGACGCCCACGACTGCCATCGGAATCATCAGCCACAATGCGGTTGATTGCCGGTTGCTGTGATAGAGCCAAGGTCCAAGCAAGTATCCAGCGTGCAACAGCCAGACGACGAATGTGACGATGACGATTGGTGCGGAGCTCTTGGTGCTGCCAAAGCCGCGACCGATTGCGTGAATGCCGAACGCGACGATGCTCAGTGCGATGGTGAGGCAGACTGGAGAGCCGTAGAGAACGATGTTGGTGAGAACTCTGGCCATGAGATAAGACCTTGTCGCGTTGCGGATTGAACGTTCAAGTGAAGTGACTACTTGGGGTCGTAACCCAGAATGGCGACCAGACGCGCACGGTCTTCTTTGCGGCCTGCTTCGTAGTTTTCGGCTTCAATTTCGGTGTGAGGTTCGGGGTAGCAGTTCTGTGCCCAGCTCAGGGCTCGGCGGAATAGGCGCTCGGCTTTGTCTTTCTGCTTGCGAGCGTTGCCCTTCTCGACAAACGTTTTCAGGCTGTTTTCGTAGAGTTTTGCGATTGCGACGGAGCCTTGAATTGACGAATCGACACGCTGCACTTCCAATTCGGCGGCGTCAAATTCTTCTTTGGCGATGAGGGCAGCCGCGGCTTGAACAGCCGGTTCGCGGCGTGCTTCCATTTCCTGCATGTGTTTTTTGTACGCTTTGGCGTGTTGCGCGGGAGTGATTTTGGTCCAGCCTTCTGCAGTCATGGAGTCAAGGTCGTGCGTCGGACCTTTGGGTGACGTGAGCGAGAGGGATTGAACCGCGGCGGTCAGCTGCGCACCGTAACTGGGCCAGAGTTCGACGGGGCACATTGCGTGCGCGGTGACGAAGCGCGTGCCGTCTTCGAATGCGACAAGGGCGAGGCGGAGTTGTTCGCCGTTCTGCTCCTGCTCGCATTCAGCGAGAATTGCAGGATGCTTGTGCGCACCGGTGGTGGTCGCGGCTTTGAAAGACTTGATGTCGATACCAAAATGGTCGCAGAGGTACTTGACCCATTGCAGCACGCTGCCTGTTTCATAGGCGGGACGGGCCGCGACCGCGATGAGCGCGAGCGCGACTTGTGAAGAGAAGAGACCCAGCGGGGCTGACTCGGTTGGGTTGTCGAAGTTGACGTCGGTCTGCGGAATGTCAGCGTGGATGAAGCCGTCCGGGATATCGATTGAGAAGCCAAGGTCGGCGAGAGCGGGTGGGATGTGGAGTGTCTTGGACATGATTCTTTCTCGTGGTTATTGCTGTGTCTTGATGATGATGACAAGGGCGATGATGCAGAAGATGGCGGGCACGCCGCCGACTGCTGCTGCGGTCATGGGCTTGCGGACAACCATGAGCCAGATGGCTCCGATGAGTCCGAGGAACCCGACGACTCCGATGGCGATGAGCCACGCCTTGATGGAGGCCCATTCCTGAGGTTTGCTGTTGGGTGCGCTAGCCAGCAGGAGCACGGTCAAAAGACCGGACGCCGCGAGGCTGAGCAGAGTGGAGAGGATGGGAGGGAGGAGTGCCATAGGGATGCACTCAGTGCGTCAAACGGGGGGCTTTGGGCTCGAACATTCGGCCGTGGCTGTGCTATAGATGTAGCGAGTTTTTGGGGGATGGGGAAAAATGCATAGAAGCCTGAGAATGCAGGTGTCTTGGGGCTGCTCGAGAAAATATGAGCCTGTGCAGACATGGAATTCGCACTGATGGGCACACTCTTCTTAAGGAACACCACATGAACACGACTGCAAGAAAAATAATTGTCGCCTCCAGCCTGCTGATGGCCGGTTCCGTCCTCGCCCAATCCACCGTCGACACCACCAACAAGTTCTCGTGGAGCGAGAACTGCGGCTGGATGAACTGGCGTGACGCGGGCAACCCGCAGGCTTCGCAGGGCGTGCGTCTCGCGCTCTCGGGCACGCACCTCTCGGGCTTTGTGTGGTGCGAGAACATCGGCTGGATGAATTTTGGCGACGGCACGCCCGCGAACGGCGTGTCATATGCGAACGCAACCGGCGCGGACTTTGGCGTCAACGTCGACCCCGTCACAGGCAATCTCTCCGGCCTCGCGTGGGGCGAAAACGTTGGCTGGATTAACTTCTCTGGCGGCATGCTCGCGAACGGCGTCACGACCGCGGCTCGCTACGACGTCGGCGCACAGCGCATGCGTGGCTACGCGTGGGGCGAGAACATCGGCTGGATCAATCTCAATCTTGCAGAGCAAGGCAAGTTTGTCGGCATGGGTTCGGGCTGCGACTCAATCGACTTTAACAACGACGGCTCGTTCTTCGACCCGCAAGACATCGACGCGTTCTTGAGCGTGTACTCAGAAGGCCCGTGCATTCCTGCAGCCGCAACCTGCAACGACATCGACTTCAACAACGACACCAGCGTCTTCGACCCCTGCGACATCAACGCGTTCCTGCTCGTGTACAGCGAAGGACCTTGCACGCCTTGCGGGCAGTAAGACACCGTCACGAAACCACTTTCTTTAACTCTACTTTCCACCAACACATTCCACGACCCAAGCCAGCCAGCGAGCAATCGCTGGCCGGCTTGTTTTTATAAGTACTTGGTTTCTCAGTTCTGCGATTAGGACTCACACTTACGGCACGATTCGGCGGATTTCGAAGTTGCCGAAGATTGCTTCGTGGTCTGAGAGGTCGTCGGCGCAGCCGGTTGGGATGACGTTGCGGCACCATTGGCCGCCGTCGGTGCGCTTGAAGGTTTTGACTTCGTAGTTGGTGGGGATGATGTCCACGGTGCCGTCGATGCTGGGTGAGTAGAGGATGTGGTCGAGGATGGTGTTGGTGCCGTCGTTGCCGAAGATTTGTTTGATGGTGTTGGAAGAACACGCGGTGCAGTTGCCGAAGCCCGGGCTGCAGGGGAGGTTGCCGCGGGTATCGACGAAGCCTGCTGACTCGAACGCGACGCGGACGTTTGCGAATTCAGAACTCCACGCGTCGATGTTGAAGTCGCCCACGATGAATGTCACTGCGCCGGGGTTGATACCTCGCTGTACCGCGGCGTCGACGGCGATTTGGTTGAGTTGTGCGATGCGCGTTTGGACGTTGTCGCTGCCGCTGCCGGCTTGTGTGTGCGTGTTGTAGACGATGACTTGGAAGCCATCCTTGTTGAACATGTAGCGTGTCCAGCCTTTATTCGAGCTGCAGTCGTTGCCGTCGCATTCCTGGAAGGAGCCTTGGAACAGCGCGAGGGCGGGGTAATTGCAGTAGGTGACTAAGCCTGAGTTGACGCCGTTGCCCGCGCAAGTTCGCGCCCCGGCAGAGCCGCATCCTGAACCAGTGCCGGCTTGGCCAGAAACCCCGCAGAATCCGGGCGATTTTGCGTCTTGGGCACGGTCCCCACCGCGCTCTCGGTTCGAGAGCATTTCAGAGCCAGGGGAACAGCCAACGAGCCGCAGCGGCTGCTTGCGGTGCTGAATGTGCTTGCGAGTGTGCCTACGTCGGAGATAACAACGAAGTGTGTGGAGCGTGCAGAACAAGCAATCGCGGCGATAAAGGACGAGACCAGGCGTGCTGCGCTGATGGCGGAATTTGAGAGTGTGAAGGCCAAACTGGGCGAGAAACAGTGAACGCGAATGCGGGAAGTCGCGTGCGTTTTGACTGAATCGAATGAGAATTGCCGTGGAGAGTTCTGAATTGTCTTGCATTCTGACGCGGCTTGCGGTTCAATAAAGGTCTAGAAAGGAAATGTGTTCATGAATCACGCGAATCGGCTGGCTGTTGGTAGTTTGATGTTGTGTGCGGGCGTTGCGTGCGGGCAGGTGCATTACACGTACTTGTGGCACATGGAGCAGCCTGTTTATTGGCCTGATCAGGCAACCAGCGGCCCGGATCGATACGAAGTCGCGTGGCAGAGCATTCAACGCACGGACGGCGGCGCGGCGCATCCGGAGAACAACCTACGCGATATCTTCGGGCTCGCGGATCGGCAGGCCGGGTATCAGTATCGCATGCGGGATGCGATCAACGACATTCGTTGGACGGCGGAGGGTGGTGCGCAGATCAGTTACTCGGGTGGTCTCATTCGCAACATTCAAAGCCTTGGCGAAGCGAATCAACTTGGATACGGAACAAACTGGAATTCGTGGCTGCGTGAAGCGCGGGGTTGGAATGTTGGGGGTGTTGCGACCCAGCCCCGTGCGGACATCGTGTTGTTTGGTTTTCACCATCCGTTGATGCCGTTGATTGATGACACTGCGTTGCGGAAGGAGTTGCAACTCTACAAAGAGGTGTACGGCGACGCGTGGGGTACGGCGGTGCCGCGCTCGCGTGGTTTGTTTCCCAGCGAGATGGCGTTCAGCACGCGGATGATTGAAGTGTTGTCGCAGGAAGGCGTGCAGTGGGCGATTGTGTCGGCTGAGAAGATGTCTCGCGCATGCAGCGACTTTCCGGTGGTGTATGGCAGTGGGGGAGTGAACACTGATCCGCCCAATCGCGCGGATCAGGTCAATCCGGCGCAGGGCGCGAGCAGTTACTTCCGCAGGAGCATTTCGCGGGGTTGTGCGCCGGCGGAAGCGGTGCCCTTTGCGTTTGTGCCGAGACGGGCTCGGCATGTGAATCCGATGACCGGTGCCATTTCGAGCATCATTGTGGTGCCTGCGTGTCAGAGTTTGTCGTGGGAAGATGGATACGCGCCGCTGGGCACTGGTGCACTGGGCACCCTCAACAGCATGGCGCCGAATGGCTTGGGAGCGAATCGACCCATGCTGGTCATGCTTGCGCATGACGGCGATAACGCGTGGGGCGGCGGATTTTCGTATTACCGTGAAGCGGTGCCGAACTTTGCGAGCAATGCGACCAGTCAGGGGTATATCGCGACGACTGTGGAGAAGTATCTCGCGGATCATCCGGTGCCGGCGACTGATTACGTGCATGTCGAAGACGGCGCGTGGGTGAATGCGGATGGCGATTTCGGTGCGCCGAGTTTTCTCAACTGGAATTGGCCGCTCGTGAATGCGAGCGGGCAGGTGGATATCGAAGGTGGCTGGGCTGAAGATGCTCGTAACTGGGCCGTGATTACGGCGGCGAACAATCGAGTTGCGACGGCGGAACAAATTGCGACGAGGCCGGGCGGGCCGCAACCAACTGGTCTGAATACGCGGCGGATTTTGTATCCGGATGCAGCAACGACGTTCGCCGAACGCGCGTGGCACTACTTCCTGGGCAGTCTCAACTCCGGCTATATGTATTACGGCACGGCTGTAGACATGGAAGTGAAGCCGACGATTGCGTGTAACGAGGCGATAGAGCATGCGAGTACTGTGATTGGTACGGGCACGCTTGATCAAACTGGTCCGACCATCTGGGCGTTGCAGCGCTGGCCTTGGAACCCTGGCAGCACAAACTTTGGCCCGGCGCATGGCTATCAGCAGCGATCCAACAACGGTGATTTCTACATCTGGACATTTATTGATGACGTCTCCGGGATGTCGAACGTCACGCTGAAGTATCGAATCGATAACGATGGTCAGCGATCGCTTGCCAATATTGAGAACGAAACCTACGCGGGTGGCAGTGGCGTTGGTGCGTGGCAAAGCCTGCCCATGACCATGCGGGACTTCCCGGCGGGCAACTTCTTCAATAACCCGAGCATCAACTTCTTCGAGATGCCCACGGTGATCGCGGATCAATATTGGGTGAAGCTCAACAACATCCGCAGCAGCCTCCTTGATTACTACGTTGAAGCAACCGACACGCGCGGCAACGTCACACGTTCGCCAATCTCGCATGTGTGGGTTGGTGATGGCGGCGGTGGATCACCCACGGGGCCCACGGTGTCGATCTCGCCCACAACGCCGATTGCCGGGCAGGCGGTGACTGTGACTTATGACTCAGCGGGCAGGCCTTTGGCGGGCGCGAGCAATGTGTGCATGCACTGGGGTGTCAACAACTGGCAGCAAGTGCCCGCGGATCCTGCGATGTCTGCGACAGTGCCTGCGGGACGTTGGCAGACCACGATCACGCTGCCGAGCAATGCGACGCAGTTGGACGTGGTGTTCAACAACTGCGCGGGCACGTGGGACAATAACGGCGGTGCAGATTGGCACTTTGCCGTGCAGGGCGGCGCGCCGACGCCGCAATGGACGATGGATGGAGTTCGCGATGCGGCGAGTGTGCAGGTGGCGTCAAATAACTCGCAAACGATGCGTTTGTGGGCTGGTTTGATTGGCGACGCGCTGTACGTCGCGACGAATGACGCGGGCGAAGGCAACGACCACTTCATTTTCGTTGCGAATGATCCCGCGGGCGCGATGGTGAATGCGCCGTGGGCGAAGAGTGGTCAAGTCGCGGGTTCGCTCGCGTTCCTTGCGGACGAAAACAACAACGACTTCGAAGGCTGGTTTGATCAGGGCAGCGGCGTTGCAGTGCAGGCGATGACAGGCGCGAATGGCGGCGTGCTCGAAGGCACCATCAACTTACGGCAAGAACTTGGTCTCGCGGCGAACGCGCCGTTGCCTGAGTACATCACCCTCGCAGTGGGGGCGTATGCCACGGCGGATGGCGGTGCGCTGGTGAGTTCGTCGCAAGCGCCGCCCGCGGTGAGCGTGAACGGCAACATCGAGGCGACAGAATTTGCGCGAGTGCGATTGTGCGAACTGACGAATCCGACGTCGTGCCCGCCGGTTGGCCCGGTGTGTGATGCGATTGACTTCAACAATGACACGAGCGTGTTTGATCCGATCGACATTGACGCGTTCTTGTCGGTGTATGGAGAAGGGCCGTGCGTGCCGCCTGGCGCGACATGCAGCGACATTGATTTTAATAATGATGGATCGGTGTTTGATCCGTGTGATATTGATGCGTTCTTGCTGGTGTTTAGTGAAGGGCCATGCACCAATTGCGGGGTCTAGGGCTTGTTTTCGTGTGATTTGTTGCATCGATTCGCTTGGTGTGCCGATACGTTTGACTCGGCAGCGGTTGCAAGTTATAGTCTCTGAGCAGTTGTACTGCGTGATTTCGAAGTACCCCATGATTCGTACCTTCAGCAAAAAACTCGCGAAAGCCAAAGGCACCGATGGTGTCCGGGCGTTCGCGTGCTTTTCGGATGGGCTGAAGTAAGGCTCTGATCCAGCAAAGCTCGTCAGCAAACCCGGACACGTGTCCGGGTTTTTTTATCGTCGTTTTCAACTCGAAAGGTCTTGTATGAGTACTCCAACGCCAACTCAATCCGCCTGCACTTCCTCGTGCCCTGAGTGTGAAAGCACCGTTCGCTTCGATCGTGCACCGTTGCAGGGGCAAGTCGTTCGCTGCACAGATTGCGGCGTGGAACTGGAAGTCACCAACGCAAGTCCGATCACGCTCGAGCTTGCTCCCGAGGTGGAAGAGGATTGGGGCGAGTGAGCCAAGACGCGAATCGATTGACAGTTGAGTGCCGTGGTCGTGAGATTACGGTCGGCTTCCACGAACCAGAACCCATCAAAAACAAACGAGAAATACATGCGAATAGCAATCACCCACACCCGTGTACGAACCGAAGAACGCTTGCTTTCAGAGGCGTTTGCCCAGCGAGGAGTCGCTGTGGACCTCATTGATCTTCGTGATGTCGTGTTCGATCTCCAGAACGCCGAGCGTTGGAACGAGTATGACGTCGTGCTTGATCGATGCGTGAGTCTGACGACTTCGCTCACTGCCGTGCGAATTCTGGAGCGATTCGGCGTGCGATGCATCAACACATCGCATGCAATCGAAACGTGCAGTGATAAGCTGAACACCTCGCTGGCGCTTGGGCGGGCCCAGATCGCAACTCCGAATGTGTTCGTTGGCGTTTCGCCGGAATCCGCGCTTGAGGCAATCGAGCGGGTTGGGTATCCGGCGGTGCTCAAGCCCACGATCGGTTCGTGGGGGCGGCTTGTGTCGCGAGTCAATGATCGTGATGCAGCTGAAGCAATCGTCGAACATCGCGACACGCTGGGCTCTGTCTCGCATCACGTGTATTACGTGCAGGAGCACGTCGCCAAGCCCGGGCGTGATATTCGCGTGTTCGTGGTTGGTGGAAAGGCGATCGCCGCGATCACTCGGTCGAGCGAACATTGGGTGACGAATACTGCGCGCGGCGCGAGGGCGGCGGGGTTCAAGTGTCCTCCAGAACTTGCCGCTTTGTGCGAGAAAACCAGCGAATGTGTCGGTGCAGACGTCTGCGCGATTGACATTCTTGAATGTCCGACACGCGGCTACCTCGTGAACGAAGTGAATCACTCGATGGAGTTCCGCAACAGCATCGGCACCAGCGGCGTGGATATTCCGGGTGCGGTCGCTGATCACGCCCTTCATGTTGCACGCGCACGCGCCGCGAGTCTCATCGATGTGCTGAGCACGCTGACCGACCGCGGGGGTGCTCGATGACCGTCCGGTGTTCTATCGTGGGTGGGAGTGGCTACACGGGAGGCGAGCTGCTTCGTCTGCTGCTCGATCATCCGAACGCGAGCGTTCAGGCCGTGTCTTCACGCTCGCTCGCGGGTCAGCCGATGCATCGGGTGCATCCCAATCTTCGCAAACGTACGGACCTGCTCTTTACAGTGTCCCAGGAAATCACCGCAAGCGATGTCATCTTTCTCTGCTTGCCGCACGGGCAGGCATCAAGCGAAATCGAGCGTTGGCTGAATCTCGCGCCGCTCGTCATTGACTTGTCGGCGGACTTTCGGCTTCATGATCCGATTGTGTATAAGCGTTGGTACGAGTCTGAGCACGCCGCGCCCTCGCGACTTGCAAGTGCGGTGTATGGACTGCCTGAACTGCAACGCAGCAATTTGCGAGGCGCGAGGCTTGTGAGCGGCGTTGGCTGCAATGCGACGGCGATGAATCTTGCGTTGCTGCCTCTAGCGAGAGCCGGGCTTATTGAACGCGCGATTTGTGATATCAAAGTTGGGTCGTCAGAGGCAGGTGCGGAACCCAGCGATGGTTCGCATCATCCTGAACGCAGTGGTGCGGTGCGCAGTTATGCGCCGGTGGGGCATCGGCACGCGGCGGAGGTGGAGCAGGAATTAGGTGCGTTTCCGCTCGATGTGTGCGTGACAGCGATTGAGATGGTGCGTGGTGTGCTGTGCACCGCTCACGTCATTCCGACACGCCGGGTTGAGACGAAGGAACTGTGGAAGTTGTATCGGGGTGCGTATTCGAGCGAGCCGTTCGTTCGACTTGTCGCCGAGCGATCTGGCTTGCATCGTCTGCCTGATCCGAAGATTCTTGCAGGTTCAAACTATGCGGATGTCGGCTTCGACGTGGACGAGCGGAGCGGTCGCATCGTTGCGATCAGTGCCATTGACAATCTCATGAAGGGCGCTGCGGGGTCGGCTGTGCAGTGCATGAATATTGCTCTTGGACTCGAGGAAACTGCCGGGCTTGGATTTTCCGGTTTACATCCCTGTTGAGGAACGAATGAATATGAACACAATTGTCATCAAGATCGGCGGCGGTGAAGGCATCGAAGTGACGCCTGCTTTGCGAGAAATAGCAACACTCGTGCAATCAGGGTCGCGCGTCGTACTTGTGCATGGGGGTTCACATGAAACCAACGTGCTGTCAGAAAAACTGGGTTGCCCGCCTCGATTTATTACGAGTCCGTCAGGGCATACGAGCCGTCGCACAGATCGGCAGACACTCGAAGTGTTTGAGATGGTCTACTGCGGAAAGATCAATAAGACAATCGTTGAGCAACTGCGAATGCTGGGTGTTGACGCTGTCGGTCTTTCGGGCCTTGATGGTGGAATCTGGAAAGGCAAGCGCAAGGACGCGATTCGGGCGATCGAAGATGGCAGGACGGTGATCATCCGCGATGATCTCACCGGCACAGTTGACGCAGTTGATACACGATTGCTCGAACTGCTCTTGAACGATGGCCGAGTTCCGGTGTTAACACCGCCCGCGATCTCGCACGATGGCGTTGCGATTAACGTCGACGCAGATCGTGCGGCGGCGAAGACAGCCGCGGCTTTGCAGGCCAACGAACTCTTGCTTCTCAGCAACGTGCGTGGAGTGTTGCGAGATCCGAAAGACCCGGCGTCGCTGATTGCCAACGTCGCGACAGTCGGATTGGAAGCGGTTCGCAAGGCTGCGCAAGGTCGGATGATGAACAAAGTGCTCGCGGCGGAGGAAGCGATCAATGGCGGCGTGACTCGAGTGGTGATCGGCAGTGCAAATGGCGACCGACCGATCGCGCGTGCCCGCGAAGGAGCTGGAACGGTGTTCGAAGGAGCTCTCGCGTGAACGCAGCGATGCATGCACAACAAAGAAGTGTTCCAAGCGACGCTGAAGCGATCCACTTCTTACATGATGTGGTCAGCATTCCAAGCGTGTCGGGCAACGAGCGTGCGTGCGTGGAGCACTTCGCAAAGACTGCAGTTCGCTGGGGGTTTTCAGCAGAAATCGATGCGGTTGGGAACGGCGTTGCAACACGCTGTGGATCACGAAATGATGCGAAAACCAAGCCACCAGTGGAGCTCGTGCTGCTTGGACACATCGACACGGTTCCGGGGAACATACCGGTGCGTCTTGAGAACAATGTGCTGCACGGTCGAGGTAGTGTTGATGCAAAGGGACCACTTGCTGCGATGCTTATTGCAGCGGCACGCGTGGAGATTCCAAACGGAGCAGTTGTGCGAGTGGTTGCAGCGGTGGGGGAGGAAACGCCGCACTCAATCGGGGCGCGACACATCGCGAAGGTGCTTCGTCCAAGTGCGTGCATCATCGGTGAGCCCAGCGGCTGGGATGGCGTGACGCTTGGATACAAAGGGCGCCTTGTCATGCACGTAAGTAGTTCGCACGCGAGCGGACATAGCGCTGGCCCAATCGGTTCACCCGCCGATGCGATCCTTGCTTTTTGGAGACAGTGTCTGAGTCACATCGATCAACTCAACACCAGTCATGTTGGAGCGTTTGACATCATTCAGAGCACAGTTCGTTCGATGTCAACTTCGAGTGACGGTTTGCAGGATGGCGCACAACTGCAAGGTGGATTTCGCCTGCCAAGGTGGATGCCGCCGCGAGAACTTGAGTCGCAGATTCGTCGCATCGCTGAGAACGTTGCTGTTGAACTCACGTTTGAGGGCCATGAAGCGTGCCACGTGACTGATCGCAATGATCCTGTCGTTCGCGCGATTTCGAATGCCATTCGTGAGCGAGGTGCTCGTCCGCACCCCAAGACCAAGACTGGCACGGCGGACCTCAACGTCGTTGCACCGGTCTGGAATTGCCCGATCGCGGCGTACGGGCCTGGGGACAGTTCTCTGGACCACACGCCGGAAGAACGACTGGCGATACCCGAATTTCTGAACTCGATTCAGGTGCTTCAGTCAGCGATTCCGGCCATTTTGACAGCGTCTTCTGAGCAGCGAAACAGTGTTCAAACGATGCAGCCATCTTGACGCATGAGGGGGTGTCTTGTTCTGGGTGAACAAAAAAGTGCGTGGAGTTGGCGCGTTGCAGACACCCGCCTAAGATCACTTCCTGCCCGCGAAAGCCCTAACAAGGTCCAAGCGGGCTGGACAACCAAATACTCGCGTGACGCGGTGCTGCGTATTGCAGTGCACGTCCCGCACTGTTGAATGGGGCGGTAGCTCAGTTGGTAGAGCGCCCCCTCGCATGAGATGGTCGAAATCGACTCTCTCCGTAAACCCCTCATAAAACAACGATTTTAGAGACCCTGCCTTCGCTGGGCATCCACTTTTCTACCAGTTGCCGAGCTTCCGCCGGTAGACCACAAGGGACCATGTGCGCCCTGTTGTCTGCTGGTCTTGGGAGCCAGCGATGCCAGCCGCGTCAGACCGCAATCCGAACCTCAAACTCAACGTCCCAACCCTTCGAATTCACAAGGCCAGCGGTCAATGGGTCAGCGACCTTGGCGGCAAGACGCATTACTTCGGCAAAGACAATCAGGCAGCGTGGGAGGCATTTCTGCCGCTCCTTGCCCAGTGGCGAGAGAGGAACAATCGGTACGACTCGGTGACGGTCCGCGAAGCCGCGCGACATCTCGCGACCATGATTGCTGCCGACTGCGGCCATCCAGATTTGCGTCAGGCGTACGCGCCATTTCGATACTTCGTGGAAGTTCATGGAGCAAGATACCTTGCCGACCTCGCGGTCAAAGACCTCGAAGGGTTCAAGGCGGACATCCTTGCCAAGAAACTCGCGCCAAAGACCGTCAATCACTGGATGGGCGCGGTCAAACGACTGATTCGATACGGCCACTATCGAGGATGGCGGGGTCCGATGGAGACGGGCTTTATCCGCATGGTTCCTCTCCAAGCTCCCCCACCGAAGTACCTGACGACGTTTGAGGTCGCGGAATGGTTCCGCAAGGCCGATGCCTACAACGAGAACCTCGGCCTCTGGCTTCGAGTCATGCTTGCGACCGGCGCGCGCCCAAGCGAGATCGTTCGACTGGTCAGCGCAGAGGGGACATGGATCGAGAGCGGCGTGTTCTGCCTCAACAAAGGAAAGACCAACAAGGTGGTTCGCCAACCACGCTGCCTGGTCCTGAACGCACCGACGCAAGCGTTGCTCAGCCGAACTTCGCCGCAATGGTCATGGCAATGCACCCTCTGCCAGGTCTGTACTAGAGCGTTTGATTCTGGCCCCCATCGCCTTCGTCATACCGCAGCATTCCTGATCCATCGGCTCCCAGGCGAGCGGGTCAGCCGTGAGGATACAGACATCTGGCTCGGTCACTACCCGGCATACGTCAGCATGGTCTACAACCCGATTCGCTGGGACAACGTCAAAGCCCTTGCGGACAGGTACTACTCGTTTTTGCACGCCACGTTTCCCTCGGTCTACCTCAAAGAGTGATCCATTGTTGGGAAATCGCGTATTTGTCGAAGATCTAGTATGAGACTCGTGCCAGTTCTGCATTTGACGACAGCGGTTGACGATGACTTTGAGCTTTCCTCTGGGAGGTTG
Source organism: Phycisphaerales bacterium (assembly GCA_046350435.1). Lineage (GTDB taxonomy): Bacteria > Planctomycetota > Phycisphaerae > Phycisphaerales > UBA1924 > BJHL01. The sequence continues at coordinate 391,756 of JAXMAK010000002.1, read as the reverse complement.
AGTCTCAATCCGAACGGGTACGTCCTCGTAGATGGGCGTACGTTGCTCCATCGCCTCATCGTTGGAGCAGAAGCGAACGAGGTGATCGATCACATCGACGGCAATCGTCTGAACAACCAGCGAAGCAATCTTCGCAGCACGACCCACCAAGGCAACGCCCAGAATCTCCAGGGCGCGCAGAAGAACAACCGACTTGGACTCCGAGGCGTCTGGCAATGCCGCAAGACCGGTCGTTTCCGCGCCGCCGCAACAGTCAACGGCAAGAAGCAGTACGCGGGATACTTCGCGACAGCGGAAGAAGCGGCCCAGGCTGCCGCACAACTGAGACGCTCGCTTGGCTTCTTGGGAAGCTAGGTCAGTGGCCGGACCGGTGCCAGCCGCGATCCCCAAAGGTACTCTTCAGCATGCCATCCAACCCCAACCAACCGGATGCTCCTGAACCTGCCACGCGGCCACCAAATCTGGACCCGACCATTCTGTTGATCAGCGCGAAGGAGGTCGCAAGACGACTGAGCATCTCAGGTCGCACCTGGTCCGCCCTCGTCTCCACTCATCATGCCCCCCAGCCGATCCGTTTTGGCAAGCGAACACTCTGGAGAGTCGAGGAACTCGAAGAGTGGGTGCGCGACGGCTGCCCACCACTTGATCGCTGGCAGCGCATCAAAGACCTCCCCCTCCGCACCCCATCAAAGCCGCCACGCAAGCGAGCGTCTGTTTCAGGAGGCTGAATATGGCTCGCCACATCCCGATCACTTCGGTCATTCGTCCTTCGATGTCCTGGCTCGATTCGTGCGGGCTTTGGCTGATTGGCAGGAAAGATTTGGCTGAGTTCTTGGGCGTCCGACTTCCGCAGGTCCAGTATCTGCACAACAGCGGCAGAATCCCCCAGCCGATTCGGTTCGACTTTGGGCCTCCAAGGTACTCAGTTCCGGAACTTCGAGATTGGCTGCGGATGGGCTGCCCGCCGATTGGCGACTGGATCAGGCTCCGAGGCCTGAGCGGCAACATCCCCAAGTACGAATGGGGCTTTCCACTTCGGACACTAGACTTTTCGTCGCGAGTAATGGCTCGTTGCGTCGAGCCACGCGATTGACTGCGCAGCCTGGAAGCACGCTGGGCGTACAGCAGCCTATGGGGTAGCAGGGCTGCCTTGATCGGGAAGCATGCCTTCGAACATGCCACAACGCTGAATCCTGTCGTGCAGATCGTACTTCTGGATGTGGGTCCACTTGGGCGCGGCGGCGGCGGACCACAATCGGAATCGTGCGTCCTCCGTCTGCACCTCGATCATCAAGGCGTTGAGATCTGCGTCGTAGCATCCCGAGTACGTCTTGTGCGCCGGACTGGGGAACGAGTTCTTGAACATCTCATTGAATGGCGGTTGAAAATAACGAATCAACCCCGCCTCGGCGAAGTTTATCTGCTCTTGCTCTGAAGGTGGATGTCGGACCGTCTCAAGCAGGTGCGACATGTCTTCATCGGGTGTCGTTTGCGTCGGTTGCCTCGGGTCCATGCTAACGAAAAGCACCGGCTCGACCCAGCACAGCACGATCCAGATGTCCATTTCTGGAGAGCGAGCGAGCGATTCGGCGTAAATTCCTTGGAGAGTTGAATGACTTTGGAGTCGATCCGGAGCAGTACGGCTGCCCTGATCGCCATAGGACTGTCCGATGTACAAGACTTCAAGATCTCGCTGCTGTTGGCTAGCGCCTTTCGCATACAGAAGCAAATGAGCGACCTTGCCGCTGAAGACGACTCCAATCCCTGGCCTCACGAACTCGAAGGTGGTGAACGGATACTCGCTCTTCACGGCCATGTCTGGTCCGAAGTCATTTGGAGCGGTGAACAACACCGTCTCGACACGCTGTCCGTAGTTCAGTGCGAGGTTGAAAGCAATTGACTCCTTGGTAACGGATACGCTACCGAGGTCGATTGTCACCCGAGGCCTGCGGCAGATCATGTAGATGTGACACGGATGCTCCGCATCGAACCACTCGCCGATCTCAGGACTTGTGAGGTCGCCCTGCTGCGCGAGGAGAATGCGCTGAATGAGCGCATTCATGGCAAGCTCGGAAATGTACTTTCGGGTCGCCATGAATGAATGCTATCGATCTTCGGTGGACTCCACGCACCATCAGATCGGCGGGTCTTCGAGGAAAGGACTGCGCGAGCGGCATGACTCTTCGAGGGTCGGATATGCCCGGCGCACCCTGAATCAGATCCGGCGTTCATCAACGCCCGTCCCCCCAGTCGCGTGAATAGATCCACGCAAGCCCGATTGACTTTACGGCAATGCTCATCTACAGTATGTCTAGCCGCTAGGGCGGCGTGTTCTTTGACAATCGCAAACCGCAGCCGTGTGGATGGTTCCGCCCCGCCGTGATCTGAGCTTGCCTCGGGTCACTCCGTCGCGCGACCCACAGCAGACGTGCGAGCGTTGGTCTGGTCGCTTTCCTTGACCGTTGCATGGGCATCGGCGAGCAGCAGCGGCAAGAGCATCGCCCAGCATGGCCTTGTGGCGTCGTCGCAATGGGACTTGTTCGTTCACCTTTACAGAGAACAACAGTCAGAGAACGGGGGTTCGCCACGGGATATCAGGACGTTCCTGATGGCCGTGGCGGTCCGTTCCCGAAACGCCAGTTTAAACACTGGCGGAACCATGAAAGGAGGTCAGAAATGACACTTCCTTTGCGGCGGCGGTTGGAGCCTACCCGGCTCCCGATTGTTGATGTGGACTTCATGATCCGGATCTTCCGAGACCCCAAGACCAAGAAGTCCCTCTTTGGCGTTCGGCGTCAGGTCGTAGAGAAGGCAACGCAAATCCTCGAAGAGGCTAAGCGGAACCAGATCGACGGCCAGGTTGAGTTGGATGTCGGAGACCTCGGCTTGGTACTCCAGGCAGCGGCTCTGACGATTGAGTGGCAGGGCGACCTGCTGTTCTTCCGGTTCGGCGACGACGAGCAGACCTAAACCCCCTTTTTTCGAGATCCACGAATGCTTGCAGTTGGCAGAGCCATTCGAACTATGCGAACCCGACAGGGTGTCAGCCAGAAGGAACTGGCTGAGCGTGCTGACATCACGCCGTCGTTTCTCAGCCTCGTTGAAAGTGATCGTCGCTCAGCGAGCATCAAGGTCATTGAGCGGATTGCCGCAGCACTTGATGTCCCCGCTGAAGTGCTGGTCTGGGAGTCCGTGGAATTGCCCGCCAGCCTCAGCGACAAAGACCGACGCATGTGCGAGATCGCTAAAGTCATCGTGCGAGAGGTCTACGAGAATGCAGCAAGAGCCGCCGACGGTCCGACGCCCGCTTAAGCCGCTGGTGTCCACGGTCGAACAACTTGCGGCATTGCTGAACACGCCCGTTGGGCCGTTGCGTCGGCTTGTCGAAGATGCGCCCATGCTCTACACGAGCTTCCCGGTGACAAAGAAGAACGGAAAGCCCCGCATCATCCGCCCGCCGGCTCCCAGGCTGAGAGACGTTCAGCGGTGCCTTCTGGATGCGCTCCAACGCTGCGTTCGCTATCCCAGATGGATGATGGGAGGCGTTCCGAAACGCTCCATCTTCGACCACGCCGCACCCCATGTTGGTCGCAAGATGGTGGCCACGTTCGATGTCAAAGCGTTCTATCCCAGCACGAACTCCGCGATGGTGCTGGCGGTTCTCGAAAGACTCGGCCTCCGAAACGAAGCCGCAAGCGCGGTTCTCCGTCTTGTCACCAAGGACGACGAGCTACCCCAAGGCGGGCCAACAAGTGGATTCCTGGCAAATCTGGCGCTGGAACCCGCCGACCGCCGCATCGACGCTCTGTGCCGCAAGCATGACTTGGCGTTCACTCGCTACGTCGATGACATGGCGATTTCGGGCGACGCAGATATCCGGTCATTTCACGGCACAATTGTCGAATCCATCGAGAGTTGCGGGTATTCCGTGGCCCCAGACAAAATCCGGTACATGGGTCGCGATGTAGCCCAGCTAGTCACGAAGCTGCGAGTCAACGAGAAGCTGCGTCCAACTCGGGAGTTCATTGCCGAGGTGACGAAGGACATCCGGGAGTGCCTGACACTTGGGGCGGCGCTCGTCGCCAGCGAAAGGGGCCTTCCGATACATCAGCTTAAGAGCAGTCTGACAGGCAAAGTAGCACACATCCGCGCCGCTGATGCGGTGATCGGCAAGAAGCTCAAGGGGAGGCTGTACGACGTGAACTGGAAGGCCCAACACTCGGCAGCGCTGACTACCGAGACCCTCACTACTGCGAACCATTGACAACCAGTCGCATTCCTGAAGGGGTTTCAATCCATCTTGTTTGAGAATCGAATCCGACATGGCTACGGCTAGCCCCAAAATGACCAAGGGAGTATTCCTCGAAGCTCTTGAGTGCGAGACTCGGGGTTGGTTTGTGATGTCTGCTGATCCCGGCGCACCCAGCGCCGGGGACCAGATGAGGATGGAAGAGGGACAAGAGATCCACCGTCGCGCTCGCGGTCTTTACGCTCAGGGCGTGTTCGCAGGCAACGTGAAGGCGACTCAAGCGATCCTGGCCGCTGGAACAGCCAAGGTCATCTTTGAAGCAGCGTTTGAGGCGGATGGCTTCGCCGCTAGGGCTGACATGATCGTCCCGAAAGCTAAGGGAATCCACCTCGTCGAGGTGAAGTCCAGCCTTCACGACGATGAGGAGGTCAAGGACGAGTTGATCGACGACCTCGCGTTCACGGCGATGGTTCTGCGGAAGGCTGGCCTCCGCATCGTCAAGGCCGAGTTGCTCCTCTTGTCCCGAGATTGGCGACTGGGCATGCCCGACTCGGCAATGTTCGTCGGAACTGACCACACGAAACTGGTTCTCGCACGAGCCGATGAATTTGAGAAGCTGTCCGCGTCAGTCGCCAAGGCCGTCTTGAGCAAAAAGTCGCCTGCGGCGGCTCCGATCCTCGCCTGCAAGAACTGCGGGTACTTCGAAGACGATTGCGTAGGGAAAGGCCTTGAAGACCCTATCTTCGACCTGCCACGGCTCAGCCCCAAGAAGTTTGCAGCGCTCAAAGACGAAGCGGTCCTGACCATCGAGGGCATCCCGCTGGACTTTGACCTGACGGACAATCAGGAACGGGTACGGCGATCCGTCGTCTCAGGGAAGCCTTGGTGCGACAGGAAGGTACTCCGCGACTTGTTGGCTGAAGTCGAATGGCCCGCCGTTTACCTCGACTTTGAGACGGTCAAGACAGCCTTGCCGCTCTGGCCGAACATTGCGCCGCATGAGCAGGTCGTGACCCAGTACTCGATCCATGTCTGCGACCACCTCGGTAAGGTCAAGCATCACCGCGAGTACCTCGCAGACGCCAAGGGCGACCGTCGCAGGGAGCTTGCCGAACGACTGATCGCCGATGCTGAAGGTCAGGGGAGCATCATCGCCTACCACGCGGCTTTCGAAAAGACAGTCATTGCCGATCTCGCTGAGAGGTTCCCTGACCTGCGGAAGCCGCTGCGCGGCCTGCTCGACCGGGTGTTCGACTTGGAACGGGTGTTTACCAAGGCGTACTACCACCCAGCGTTCCGAGGGAGCAGTTCGATCAAGGTGGTTCTGCCGGTCCTGATTCCCAGCATGGGCTACGACGGTTTGGAGATCGGCGACGGCGACTCCGCCATCGTCGCATTCGCCCGGATGGCCTCTGGGATGTGCAGCGCGAAGGAGGAGGCAACACTCCGCAAGGGACTCCTCGACTATTGCCGCCAGGACACGCTGGCGATGGTCAAGCTCCATGAAAAGGTGGGGTGCCTTTGAATGCACAGCCACTACCTCGACCGTCGCTCGCAACCGTTGCCCTAATGGCCACGAAGGACCGCCTGCGACTACTCCTCGACCGATCACTTCCCTCTGTGGCGTCCCAGTCCCTTCCGCCCCAGATGCTCCTGCTGGTCAACGACGGCCTCCCATTCTCGCCTTCCGAGCAAGCGTTGATTGAGTCAGCGGCCTCGCCGATCAGGGTGTCCATCATTCCAAACACCCGTACTTCTGGCGTAGCAGGCGCATGGAATACAGGACTTCGGCTGCTGTCGGAGGCAACGTTCGACGGCTTTGTCGCGATGTTGGACGACGATGATGAGTGGGACTCGGAGCATCTCGAACTGAATATCGCCACTGCCGCCACCGGCCAAGACATAGTGGTTTCGGGGTTGCGTTTTCTCTTTGACGGTCATCCTGTCCCACGCCCGCTAATCACCTCGCTCTTCGCTGACGACTTTCTCGTTGGCAATCCTGGCTGGCAAGGCTCCAACACTTTCGTGTCCATCCACGCCTTGCGAGAAGTGGGTGGCTTTCGCGATGGACTACCGAGCCTCAATGACCGTGACCTTGCCTACCGCCTGCTCCAGATCCCAGCGATACGAGTCGCATTCACCGGCGAATGGACAGCGACATGGCACAGTTCCTCGCAAGGAACACTCTCCTCGCGGCGCTCGCCAGCCAAGATCGCAGGGCTGCGTCGCTTTTGGCACATCTATGGCTCATCAATGTCTGTGCAGCAGGCTGATGCCTACTTTTTTCGCGCGAAGGAGTACTTTGGAGTTCTGCGGCATGAGATAGTTGCGGCCTGTGATGACGCACCGCCTCATTCCCGCTCCCGTGGAGATCTGAATGGACCGACCTGAATCAAGCTTTCCACGTCACCCTTCGATCCCCGACCGCTGGCTTTGGCTCGGACGCCTCTGGTACGGCGCTCGGGCGGCATGGCGACACTTGCGGGTCTCTCGCATATTGACACGGCTTTGCGGACCCCAGTACCGCCGCAGCCGGGACATGATCGAGATCGACATCACCTACGCCTGCAATCTGCATTGTCTCAACTGCAATCGGAGCGTCACGCAGGCTCCCGACAAGCAGCACATGCCGCTGAGCATGGTCACGTCCTTCGTGGACGACTCCATCGCTCGGAGCAAGCGCTGGCGACGAATTCGAGTCTTGGGTGGCGAGCCAACACTTCATCCAGAATTCCCGGCGCTCATCGAAGAACTGCGGCGCTATCGACAGTGGCATTCTGCTTGCCTTATTGAGGTCGTGACCAACGGGTATGGGAAAGCAGTTATCGCCAAGCTCGACGCGCTCCCGCAGGACATTTGGGTTGAAAATTCACGCAAGACCACCGTAATTCAGCCGACGTTTGGCCCGTTCAACATGGCCCCGAGTGATGACCCCAAGTATGCACATGCGGACTACTCCAATGGCTGTGCCATCATGGACGAATGCGGCATGGGTTTGACGCCGAGCGGCTACTACCCGTGCGCCGTCGCAGGCGGAATCGACCGAATCACCAACGAAGGTCTCGGACGGGCAACCTTGCCCGATGATTCTGACGACATGCTCGAAGCCGCCAGAAAGCTCTGCCGACTGTGCGGTCGCTTTCGTGCCGGACACTTCGTCCCGCGAAATCTGCGGCCCCCCCTGCTCGACGAACAAATGTCACCGACCTGGGAGCGGCTCTATGAAGAATGGCGAGTTCGGAAAGCCCTCGAAAGCACGCCGACAGTACAACTGACGGTTCGAGGGGATGCTCCCCCAGCCTCGGAGCGGGGAAAGACCTCATGACTCCTCGGCCTCCATCCGTCGGCCTAGACGGCAAGGAACTTCGACGCCGGAGCATTCGGGTCTTGAGGAGTCCAGCCTCCACGGCGGCTGCCCAACCAGAGGTCGTTGTCGCCATCACTCTGTTTAATCAGTCCAACACCATCGCTCGGTGTCTTCAGAGCATTGTCGAGCAGCGGAAGGAACGTCTGCGAGTCGGAGTTGTTCTACTAGACGACCACTCCAGTGACGACTGGGAGGCCAAGGTCGCCCCCTTCCTCTCGGAGCTTTCTCTCTACATCCTTCAAGCCGAATGCGGTACAGCAGCCCTCGCGCGCAATGCGATCTTGGATTGGGTGGATGAACACATCCCGTCTGCCAGGTGGGTGGCTAGGCTCGACGCCGACGACCGCTTCACCTCCGCTATGTCACTCGACGCCGCCGTCAGGCTCGGCGAGTCCACTTCCGCAAAGTTTGTCTTGGGCGGCAATCGGCTGGTCAGGTCAGGCGAGCTTCTCGGTCTCTCAAATCCCGCATCCCAGTCGTTGATGAACCCTGACCATGTAGTTGCCCTACTCCGCAGCATGTCGGACGGCTCCGCAGTGAACGAGCTTCCATCGTGCAACCTCCTGCTTGCCAACCGAGGCGGGTGGCGATATCCGTCCATTGGAAGCGCTGAAGACCATTGGCTCGTTTCCTACCTCCTCCTGAATCACGCCGCTGAAGGGGCCATCCTTGCGGAACCTCTCTACTGCGACTACTCACTCGACGGGCAGGCGACAGCCCTCGCTCGACGAAAAGACCTCTACCTTCGTAATCGCCGGTACATCTACTCGGCTGCACGAGCGTGGGATGAGGTCCGGCGCACTGGACGGACGGTGCTTGGAATCGGCCAAGAGGGAATAGTCACCCGGCAGGGGTCTGAGATTGAAAAACGTTTCTATCCCGATCTCATTGATGACGCCACGGTGGCTCGACTCGAAGCGACTCTCCAAGGTGTCCACCCCTTCTTGCCGGAACCAAAGTGGACCAAGACCGACGGCTACTGGACCGCTCGTTACGCCAGTGAGGACACGTCGCCAGCCTCTTCCATTACCGAGAGTGAGGCCATTCACTTTCTCCGTTTCTGTTTGGACAAGCGGATCGTTTGCTCGAACATCAAGCGGGCCAACTTCAGAAGGCTTGCGCAAGGCGGACTGATGTTCATCGACATCGGCAAATGGCTGGTCCCGATGAGTGCGAGCTACTTTCTGGATTCGGCAGCACGTCTGTTTGCCATCAGCGTTCTGGGTTGGTCGGATGAGGAGATGACGCGACGCACGCCACGGAGCGGCCCTCCGAATGGATCGCTGGAATGGCTGGCGGGCTTTGCCGATGTCTATCGACGGGTGATGTGCGGTTACGCTGAAGCCCAGTGGTCTGCTGCAATGCCGCCGGCACCATCGCTTGCTCCAGTCTGCGCTCCCGAGGTCAGTCTGCTCATCAAAGCGTGTGGTATGGACGGTCAGTATCTGACCCCTCAGGCGATCCACCTCGTCGAGCAGTTGTCCAGGCCACGGACCTTTGCGAGGAAGTATCTCCTGCTCGATCCGCACAAGGGTCCGTTTCTCCGTCAATACGCCCCATATGACTGGGAGTCTGTGGTCCAACAGGCGAAGGAACTGCGGAGTGCGGGGGTGATTGATGAACTGCTCATCGCGTCCGAAGGAGCGAATGAGATCGCGGACATCAACGCTCGATGGTTTGGAGTGGAGTGCCACGCATCGCATTCTGTAGCTGGTGTTCCAGTTTCTCCGCAGCTTTGGGCGTTCGAGCAGATTCCCACTCGATTCGTCCTTCAGTGCGATCTTGATACTCTGGTCGGACGCCGAGATCTAAACCACGACTATTTGGCAGACATGCTTGCCGCAACCGCCCAGGTCGATGTTCTCGGTGTCGCGTTCAACATCCCTCATGCTCCCGATGCACCATACAAACCCTACGACGCAGAGACGGGCGAATACGTTCCTGAAGTGCGCTGCGGTCTTCTCGATCTTGAGCGTCTGAAGGAGCAACGCCCGCTTCCGAACTGCGTGGAGAACGGGAGGTTAAAGCTCTCGTGGTATAGGTCTGCCCAGGAGCATCAAAGGCGCGTCGGAATGCGAACCCTCCGAGGTGGCGACCCGAGGTCGTTCTATGCCCATCCCACGAATGATCGCAAGGCAGATGCCTCGACTCTGGCTCACATCCGAGATCTCGTTGGGCAAGGCCGAGTGCCAACTTGCCAATATGACCGCTGGGATGTTGAAGGCAGCGCCGATCAGTGGCGCTATCCAAGCCGCAGGGAGCGATTGGTGTTTCTGGCGAAGGGCAGAAACACGCCCTCAGATCGGATTCGACGATGGCTCGCCAGCCTTCTGATGCAAACCGATCAAGACTTCGGAGTCGTTGTGATTGACGACGCTTCCGAGCCGTCGGCTGCGACGATGCTTCCGCAGTTGCTCCGGCCCTTGGGAGAACGGCTTACGCTCATTCGACACGTCGCATGGCAGGGCCGCATCCCGAACTTTCGCCTCGCAGTCGGATCGGTGTGCGAGAACCCTGACACGCTGATCGTCGTGGTGGATCTCGATGACGCCCTCTTGAACTGCTTGGCCAGCCGCAGGCTTAAGTCAGCCCAATCCGATGGTGTGGACTTGCTCTGGGGCGCGATGTATCGCGAGGACAAGCCGCTCAAGCTCTACCGCCCGAATCCGCAGGCAGTGGACCAGCCATGCGCCGGAGATGTCTGGACCCATCTGAGGGCTTTTAGAAAGAGCCTATTCGACGCCATCCCCGAGACTGCGTTCAAGATCGGCGGACGGTGGATCGAAGAATGCACCGACTATGCGACGATGGTTCCGATGACTCGCCTGGCGACGAAACCAATGGTCATCGACGACTACTTGTACTTCCATGAGCGCAGCACGCCGACGACGCCGGAGGATCGCGAACGAAAGGACGCGATCATTCGGACAATCTTGGCAAAGCCTGCCGCCAACTGACCGACTGCTGCCAAGCAAGAACGTACAGCGACGTGAGCCAACAGCGCAATCAATGCCGCTTTCCATGTCTGTTGACCTGCCCACACCAAGGCCGCAGTAGTGGCAAAGAATCCCACCGCTGCCCCAATGAGCCAATCGGCTGTTGGACGTTTTCCGTGGGGAATCAGAACCCCATCCTCTCCGCCGCTTGCTCAAGCTGCTCAGGTGTTCTCTGGACGTAACGGCGGGTAGTGTCCAAACTCTCATGCCCCATCAGAGCCGCGAGCGCAACGAGATCGTTCTCGTTGTTTTGCAAGAAACACCGGCCAAAACAATGCCGGAGAAGGTGTGGATGCACCTTGACGCCAGTGATCGCGGAGTACTTGACGAAGAGCGCCCGCACCCCTCTGGTCGTCAGCGGTCCTCTCTCTCCGACAAATACCTGCTCCGAGTCGGCAACGGTCCGAGTCTGGCAATACGACTCTAGACTTTTTCGCGCAACAAGGGGAACGGGAACGCGGCGCTGCTTGTTGCCCTTGCCATTGCGGACCACGATCCATCCAGACCGCTCCGAAAGCTCCAGATCGCGGAACTCCAAGGCCACAAGCTCGGAGACCCGCAACCCGCAGTACAAGAGCAGCGAGAAGATGGAGACCGCTCGAACGTCCTGCCTCGCCTCAGACTCGCGGAGCAGCTTTCGAATGCTGGCACGGTCAAGGGACTTGGGGGCTGTCTCCTGACGACTCAGTTCCTTGACCCCTTCAACCGGCGAAGAGGAAACGTGTCCGTTGTCTTTCAGCCAGCCGAAGAACCGGCGAAGCGAGACCAGGTTCCGGTTCACCGTCGCCACCGACTGGTTCCGTTCACGCCTGAGGGAGTCCCGAAAGTCGGCGCAATCGCGGGTTGTGATCCGCGACAGATCGAACGCCTCACCGTTGGCCTTGACGAACCACACTCCAAACTTCCAGAGATCGGAGCGGACGGCGCGACGACTCGCGGCGGCGTAGTCGGTCCCCTCCATAAAGCGATCAACAAGGGGGACCAAGACTGACTTCAGCGATGGATGAAAGGCATTATCGCCCGAGTTTTGCATAGCTTGTGGCCTAAAAGTGGACAGGAATCGGACAGTCCAAGCCCTCGATTCGGGCTATAAGGACACTTATCGCCCTTGACTATCAGCCCGGTTCTGGCGGGACAGATACCGAAACACGGCGAGGAGGGCGGCTTCATCTGATGGCTTCTGATCGCCCGCGCCGAAGCAGGCGTTGAAGGCATCGGTCGCCTCAGCCTTGGTGACGGTGGACATCCCAAGCTGCTTCAGCGACTCGACGAGGATGTCGAGCTTGGAGGGAGCGGGCGGCAGCGGAGTCGGTTTCTTTTTCCGCGCGGAAGAACTTTGTGCGCCCAAAGGCTTGGTCCGCGACTTCAGCTTCATGTCCTCTGCGCGACCAAACTGGCGCGCGTAGAACATGACCGTCCGACCATTGATCCCTCGATGCGTCCGCCGTACTTCGAGACAGGTCAACTGCCCCACATAGTCGTAGTAAGGTCTCCTTGTCTCAGGACATTGGCATGGCGCGGGGAACACGCCCTCCTTGATGAGTTGATGGAATCGACTGCGGCCCAGGCCGACCAGCCGCGCCATGTCGCTGACGCTCACCGCCACTTGTCGAGGCGCGATGTCTTCAGGCACGATTCACCTCCGCTCCAGCCTTGACCTTGCCGACGTGCGCCAAGCCCTTTTCGGTCAACATGCGACCTTGTGGTCGGCGCTCGATCAAGTCGAGATAGACCAGCCGCTCCTCGATGACCTGACTGACGGTGCGATCAGAGACCTTCAGCTTGCTGGCAAGGACTCCAAGCCTGACTGGGCCAGAGGCATCCGCCAGAATGCGCAGGTATTTCTGTTCATCGAGTCCAAGACCAAGAGCGTCGAGGTCTTCGAGTTGCAGCGTTCGGTCCAAATGGTCCTGACTGATGAGCTTCAGTCCCTCCGACCGCGCTGTTCGATGTGCTGACTCAAGCAGGCGAAGCGCCAGTCGAGGGGTTCCGAAACTTCTTTGCGCAATAGGAACAAGGCACGCCTCATCGACGGCCCATCCCAGTTGCCGGATGCGTTGCCGCAGGATCGCGACGAGTTCATCCTCGGCATACGGCTGAATCTGGCAAACAAGCTTGAATCGGTCTCGCAGTGGCGACAGCAGACACTGGGGGTCAGTGGTTGCCGCCATCAGCGTGAACCTGACCGTCTCGATCTTCATCACCGAATCTGATTGCAGATTGGTCAGGAAGACGGTCCGCTCCTCCATCGCGCGGTAGATCGCGGTCTGCGCGCCGGTCGGCAATTCATGGATCTCGTCAATGAAGAGAACCGCCTTGTCCTTCTGGGGCCGGAGCAGGAAGCCGTTGAGCATGGCAGGGGTCGAGAGCGTCTGCCCCAGCCCCTCGTAGAACTCGGAGGCAAGCTCTTTGGCAACGAGTTTGGAGAGGCTGGTCTTACCGAGACCAGGCGGCCCAAGGAAAAGTGTGTGCGGAAAGGGCTGATCGTCCGCGAAGGATGCGTCCAGAGCAACTTTGAGGCGGTCGATGACCTGCCGCTGCCCAATGACGTGGTTCAGGGTTGGGGGTGTACTGGGCGGAGGGTTTGGGGGATTCTTTTCAGGCATGGCTGGGTTCCATGTCCTGCAACTTTCCCGGTGAAAGTCTAGTGTCAGGATCTTGGGCCACACCACACGCCGACACCCCTTCCAAGTCAAGCCGGGTGCCGAAAACCTCCGAAACCATCGGTTCTGGCTTCACCAGAGGGGTTCCGGAACGTCGAGGGGATTCTCGCGACGCGATGAGCCGTTGCGGCTGGGAATAGTGCGTGTGTGATCTGTGGAGCGGATTTACGCTCGCTGCGAGTTCGCGGCAGACGTTTTGTCCTCTGGGCAAAATCATTCCGGCTGGGCCAAGGAACCGTGACGGCAGCAGAAGCAGGCCGCCCCGTCCCAAAGCGTCAGAAAGGTACTTCAGGCGGTAGCGGAGGATCGGCGTCTTGTTGATCTGCCGCAGGCGCTGGAGGGTTGAGTTTCTGCCAGCGCCGAAGAAGAAAGCGACCAGTCGCCCGAAGCTCCGGATCGACCTTCGGAAAGACCCTCGTGTTGGGCTTCATGCCCAGGGTGACCAGCATCCGGAGCATGCTCGCCTTGTCGTTCGGAAGCGGGTTCGGACTCGCCTTGCAGGTCCGCTGGATGGAATGGTCGATCAGCCGCAAGCAGAGGTTCTTCCAGTGCATCAACTTCTCGAAGTCGAGCGACCCGTGGTGGTGCCTGAACTCGATGCGAGGAGCGCCGCCGAAGATATGGGTCAGATTGAACGCCCAATATCTCTCCAGCCCTGCCGAGTTCAAGACCTGGCTGAACTGCTGAAGCCGAGTACATGGATGCAGCAGCTTCGCCTTGTTCGGCAGACGCTTGCAGTACTGGTTGTCCCTTCGCGAGGGCGCTACCAAGCCAAAGACGACCGCCTCGAACCGATGGGCAAGGTTGTAAAACGACCTGATGACCGCAGGCGTCTCCTTCGCCTCAAGGAACTCGATGTGCAGGTGGACCGCCGTGCTGGTGTTCTGCCTCGCGCCCAAGTACCGGCAGAGGTCGCAGAGCTTCTTGACAACGCGGTTGAAGTCATCGCTTCCGGTGAGGATGCGGGTCTTGACCTCGACCGGCACCCATTCGATCCCTTGGTACTGAGTCTCTCCTCGAATGCTGCTGTCGCTCTCGATCACAACGTCGTACCCATCAGGTACAGGACTGTGGGAGTAGTTGCGGGCTACGGCGCGCAGCCCATTGACGCTGAGGATGTCGGCCATCTTGCACCGCAGGTCGTGGGCTTGTCCGCCCCCGATCAGCGGCACCGCCATCTCGATTTCAATTCCCACGCGACGAGAACGATTCAGCGAGGACATCAGCATCCCATAGCAGACCGCAGGGGAAGTCTAGAGTCAGGACCGTTCCTCACCCCTCCGATTCAGCCTCACCCAAAACGATTTCGCCAGCCACCCCCCTACCCCAAGGGGGCCGTCACTTTCAAAGGTATCTCATCCACGGGAGTACTCTCCCCCATTCTCAGCTACGGCCTTCGTCTTGCCGGACTCAAAGGTGTGCCTTCCGTAGCTTGACGCATTTGGGCATTTCATTGTCTTATGGCGCTTCCTGACGCCGCTGGTGCCGCTTTGCCCCGCATGGCTCCGCAAAGCAGCAGGATTCAATCTGACACTAGACTTTCTGCTGCTTCTTGAAGGGCATGGAGCCGCTGCTTTGGCGGGTCCGTTCACAGCCTTCGGAGCTAGCGCCATGCCCAGAACCATCACCGTCCGCGACGAGTGCATCGCTCTTGAACTCGACGAGCAGCAACTCGGCATCCTTGATCGTGCGTTGAAAGGCTTCGCCCAGTCCCTCGAAGCCGCCCGCGACATGGGCGTCATCACCCACGAGACATTCTGCGCCAAGGCCGACCGCGCTCGCGTCGTCCAGTACCTTGTCTACGAGGCCCAGGAGAAGGTCGAGACGGCGAAGCGTCATCAGGCCGCCCCGCCGGCGTCCGAAGAGGCTCCAGCCTGACTCTAGACTTTCGCGATGATTCTGAAGGGCAACGCCGTCGCAGTTGGCGGCAGTTCAACAACCCCTTTGGAGCCTGTCCCATGTCCGTCTACCAGCAGTATCTGGTCACCATTCGCACCAAGTCGGACACGATTCAGGTCACCATCTCCGCGATGGACAGCGGCAGCGCCGCCCGCGCCGCGCAGTCGATGTACCCCGGCTCGACGGTGACCCGAATCGAGCAGATCAACCCTCGGTGATCAGGCTGCTTCGTCGTCGAGCCAAGCGCGACGGTGACCCGCGCTACCGACACTCTTGAGGTCGGCCTCAACTCTGGGGCCGTCGTTCTCAACCCCCGCCTCCTCTTGGACAGGGGAACAAAGGCTCAGCTATCGCAGGTCAGGTGCGAACACCACGGCGAACCGGACGACAGGGTGGACATCCTCGGCTCGTTCGTCCTCCTCAACGCCGACCGCATCTCAGCCAAGTTCAGCTTTCGGGCGTTCCGCCTCAAGACCGCCTGGGGTTTGGAGTTTGGAGGTCGTTCAGTCGAGGGCTTGACCAGAGCGCCTACGCTCAGTCGCGAAAGCTATGCGACTTTGACGCTAGACTTTCGCGATGAAGCCGAAAGGTATGAACAATCCTTTCGCATCCATGTTCCCGCCCAGCTTCTTCATCCCCATCCACGCCACCATCCCCGGCCCAAATGAGCCGCTCTTTCCCGAGCGTTTGAGAGCGAGATTGCTCAACGCCGACGTGGTTCTGGGCTGGGATTTGAAGGCGGACGCTGTTGAGGTGTTCTTCGGAATCGACCGTATTGCAAAAGTTGCGGCGGGGTCCACAACCGAGGAACTCGATTTTCTGGGCTTCGCCTATGACGGCGACACCGATGAACTCGAATGGCTCCTTGCCATGCTTCTCCACGTCAAGGGACGGCACGACTACATCAAGAGCGACGGTGGGCCGATTGGCCCGGAGAGATTGACCGTTGAGGATGAGTAGACACGCTGGCGCACCGAGCAGGTACATCAATCAGGTATACAGAGCAGGTACAGTTTTCAGGCGCGCGAGTCAGGTACAACTCCACTACAACAGAGCATGTAGAGCGTAGCTCTTGCCCATGCGCACCGAACGCTGCGCTAAGAGTGCGCTGCGAGGCTCGAAACCAAAATCACTTTTCGCAACGTCATTGGAACACAGCAGGTCGATTGCCCTCACCGCAGAGTAAAAGCGCGTTTTCTCACTTTCCCTTGTTAGGGTACTCGGCAACGAGCGGCAGCGTACCTTGACGATGACATCCACCTCAACCATACTTACCTTGTTCGCGAAGGGCAATGTAGCACTAGCGGACATGACATGTTACAGATGGCGAAGAAGAACCAGAGCGCCGCTGTCAATACCAAGGAGACTCCATGAAACGCATGACCGTCAATGTTACCAAGCAAACAGATGGTCGTTCTTCGACCGTGAACCTCGCATTTGATTTCCAGCCGAGCGTTGACGAGGTTGGGAAGTTCTGCGGAGCCGCGTTCGCCTGCCTCCTGAGGAAAATGGCGTCGGAGGGTTTTTCCAAGTCCGAGGTCAAGGAAGATTCGCTGCGCATGATTGACCGCCACTTTGAGGATGAGGAGAACATCAAGACGGTGCCGTCCGCCACTAACACAGAGGAGAAGGCATGAAAGAGTTGATGAGAATGGTTGTCCATGACTACCTGAACGGAGAACTTGACGTGGATGTGTCGTTTCCCGCAGATACGGTGCAGGTCGAACACATCAGAGCGTTGCGCGCCAGCCTTGAGGTGACGATGAGCCTCCTCTTTGAGGACGGGTTCACAATCCGTCAGGTGCGGGAAGAAGTTGAGCAGGTTATCTACTCAGCGAAGAGTTGCGCAGACCAAAAACAGCGGAGAGGGGAGAAGGTTGCGCCAGACTTCAGCATCGACAAGGCGGAATAGATTGATCAGACTCGGCGTTTTACGTTCTGTAATCGCATGTCCGTTCGCCTCGCGGCTCAAAGGAAGCGGTGGCTCCTTGGCGACCGCATTAGAGACGTAGACGAGCCGTGAAGGATGCTGGCGATGGTCACTAACTGTTCCGAGCGGTGCCGGCGGCTCGCGGAGTCCGCGTACCCAGGATCACGCGCCCAAAGAGTCGAGCATATCCGATAGGGCGTCGAGCTTAGTCGTTATGGCATCCCCATCTTTGCTGCCAAAGTCTAGAGTCGCTTGTCCGCTGCCCTTAGGCTTCTTTATCGCCTCAAGTTCTGCGGCTCTATCGCGTTGATACGCCGTCTGCGGGTGGAACTTCACGTTGCTGAACGCACTCCCCTTGTAGAGCGCGTCGTAGACGTAGATCGCTGCCCATCGTCCCTCGGCCTGCTCAAGCGTGTCGCGGGTTACGCGGTACGACTCCAAGAACCCGTCTGTGAACTTCTTGGCCTTTGCCGTCGGATGAAGAACGGCAACGAGCATCGTCCCATCGTCGTCAGACTCGTTGTTATCGATCACGACCTCCACATAGATCGCCTTCTCCGGCCCATCAACATCAACCTCGCACACAAGCGTGACCTGTGCCATGTACTCCCCCGGCTTGATGATCTTGTTGCTGAACAATGCGTCATAGTTTGGTTTCATACAAATCTCCTTGATGCTCGTTAAATAGAGCTATTTAACGATTTCGAGAACTTGCTCTCCGACTCCTCCTTTCTCGCGAGGTTTTTTTACTTTTTCTCAGATCCCCTTCGCCGCAGCACGCTACCGCCATCACGCCGCAACGCGATTCTCCGCGAGCTGTTTCTTCAAGTGGGTGCGTATCTCGTCCTTGCTGAGCATCTTGCCCTCAGGCAGCAGCAGTTGGATAGCGTGCCACGCTTCCACGCAGTCTTCGGTGGTAACGCCGTGATTGGTCAACTGCTCATCAGCAAGGTTCCTCCACCCGTAGTTGGCGATCAGACGAATGGCCTTGGCAACGCTGGCGATCTGCCCTTTGTTGATCAACTCTTCCGGCACAATGAGCGTCACCTTCCCGTCTTCCATCTCGGCCAATCCGCTGGCTTCAAGATCGGCGATGTACCCATTGCAAAGACCACCGCTGAGCTTTGTCGGCTTGTCCTTCTTCGCGAGGTAAATGCGGATCCCGTAGCGAGTCTTGCGGACCTCGATTCGCCCGTTGCCGACGTACCCATTCTCTATAAACGTGTAGACCAGATTGCAGTAGAACCTTGCCACCGCAGGAACTGGATGCGCAACCTTCTCCGCTTTGATCTTGGACTTTGCCCACTCTGGCAGTCTCTTGCCGTCGATGTGATACTTCATGCTGGACCTCCCATAAGCAAACTGACCCGACTGCACGCGGGTCCAACTTCGCGCACAATCGGGCAGTCTGATTATCTTGGGAATGCGACTTGAGCGACGGGGTTGGACCTCGCCCATACCTCATCTTCGACATTCGAGCGAAAAATCCTCTGTGAGGCCGACGACGCCTCGCGATGGAGACAATCGGCGGGGGCGAGGTAGACAGGACGCGGACAGGACATGAGACGCTTCCACGTCTCGCATACATCTCGTCACGTCTCGCGTAGGTCCCGTCAGACACTTCATCGCAGGACGTGAGGAGGACGCCAAGAGAGACGTAGGCGTGACCCGCTCGGACCTAAACGAGACAAGAGGCGAGACCTGAGCAGGACGCTTAAGGACATGGATTTCAAGGTGTGGCTTTAGGAAAGAACAAGAGAAAAGGGCGTCGGCTGCGCCGGCGCGCATATACACCCCCCTTCATCTCCTCAGAAAGACAAGCTGAATCGCATCCAGCGCAACCTTTCTCTTTTGCGCCGGAGCCTTATGACTCCAGATCGGCGCGCTGTGCTTCAGTATCGTGTTGTTCAACAAGGTCTGCGCCCTTTGTGCCTCGCGCCAAGAGAAATCGCGCTATAAGACTGGTACGGTGCGTTTTTGGGCATTCTACTTCCCCTTGTCCAAGATCATGATCATTCCGGTCACCTTCCGCTCCCTTTCCCCTCCCCTTGTCCTGCCCTCGTCCTCCCTCCCTGCACCGGCAGACCAGGTTCGGCCCTGATACCCTCTGGATTCTTCGGAGACCCCCACCACCGCCATCCCGATGTCAACAGCCTACCACGCAAAGTACTTCGCCCATGAACTGACTCGTCGCGGCATGTCCGGCGAGACCGACCGCCTGTCAATGGCCTTGTTTGACGCCTGCGTTGACCTTAACCCCCACCAGATCGAGGCCGCGCTCTTTGCCCTCCGCTCTCCGATCTCCAAGGGCGTACTGCTTGCCGACGAAGTGGGTCTCGGAAAGACAATCGAGGCGGGTTTGGTTCTCTGCCAATACTGGGCCGAGCGCCGCCGGCGGCTTCTGGTCATTTGCCCTGCCTCCATCCGCAAGCAATGGGCGATGGAGTTACAGGAAAAGTTCAACCTCCCCAGCGTCGTCCTCGATGCGGCGACGTTCAACGACCTGAAGGATCAGGGGCAGATCGACCCATTCGAGTCGGCCAAGGTCGTCATCACGTCGTTCCATTACGCCGCCCGCAACGCCCAGAGCATCCGCCGCATCGGCTGGGATGTCGTCGTGATAGACGAAGCACACAAGCTCCGCAACGCCTACCGCGAGAGCAACCGCATGGGGCAGGCGATCCGATGGGCGCTGGAGGACAAGAAGAAAGTCCTGCTGACCGCGACGCCGTTGCAGAACTCCCTCATGGAGTTGTACGGACTGGCGAGCATCATCGACGACAATCTCTTCGGGGGCGACGCCGCGACCTTCCGAACCCAGTACGCCAATGTCGGTGGCGACCTCGATCTCCTCCGCCAGCGGATTCAGCCTTGGTGCAAGCGAACCCTTCGCCGCCAGGTCTTGGAGTACATCAACTACACCGCTCGTCGCGCAATCACGCGACCTTTCCGACCCAGCGATGAAGAACACAAACTTTATGAGGCGATCTCCGACCTCCTCCTTCGCGACGACACCTACGCGATTCCGCATCGTCAGCGTCACCTGACGACCCTGATCCTCCGCAAACTGCTCGCCTCTTCGTCCCATGCCATCGCCGCGACGCTCGAAACGATGCGAGAGCGCCTGGAGAAGGTCCAGAAGGGACTCCATGAAAAGATGGACATTGTGGACCAGATCATCGCGGGCGAGGACATCGACGACGAGTATCTCGACGAGTTGATCGATTCCGATGAGCAGCCTGACGATCAGGCACAGCCGGATTCTGATGAAGAACCGAAGATCGATCTTAAAAAACTCGCAAAAGAAATCGATGAACTAGGGCATCTCGCTCGTTGGGCGCGGAGCATCGGCATCGACACCAAGACGCGGACTCTCCACGCCGCGCTCGAAATCGGGTTCTCGGAAATGGACAAGATGGGGGCCAGCCGCAAAGCCCTGATCTTCACTGAGTCTCGCCGAACCCAGACCTACTTGAAGGACTTCCTCGAAGCCAACGGCTTTGCGGGCAAGGTGGTGGTCTTCAACGGAACGAACAACGACGAGCAGGCGAAGGCGATCTACGACAAGTGGGCGCTGGCTAACGCTAAGACCGGCAGGGCAACAGGTTCGCGAGCCATCGACACCCGACTCGCTCTTGTTGAACATTTCCGCGACAGCGCCTCGATCATGCTCGCGACGGAGGCAGCCGCCGAGGGCGTGAATCTCCAGTTCTGCTCGCAGGTCATCAACTACGACCTTCCTTGGAACCCGCAGCGCATCGAGCAGCGAATCGGTCGTTGCCATCGGTACGGGCAGAAGCACGATGTGGTTGTCATCAACTTCCTCAACGAGCGCAACGAGGCTGACCAGCGGGTCTATCAGCTTCTGACCGAGAAGTTCCAGCTTTTCAGCGGTTTATTCGGCGCTTCCGATGAGGTCATCGGAACGGTCGAGTCGGGCGTGGATTTCGAGAAGCGCGTGCTTGCGATTTACCAATCCTGCCGCACCCCCGACCAGATCGCCGAGGCGTTCCGCATCCTCCAGTCCGAGCTTGAGCAGCAGATCAAGGAGCGGATTGACGACACCCGCCGGCAACTCCTTGAGAACTTCGATGAGGATGTCCATGCTCGTCTGAAGTTCCGCCTTGACGCGGCCAAGCAGCAACTGGACCGATTCACCAAGCTCTTCTGGGCATTGACCCGCTACATCCTTGCCCAACGGGCCAAGTTTCAAGAGGAACCGCCGACGTTCGATCTTGTGGACCCTC
The DNA here is from genome assembly GCA_046350435.1 of Phycisphaerales bacterium. GTDB lineage: Bacteria > Planctomycetota > Phycisphaerae > Phycisphaerales > UBA1924 > BJHL01. Next base: position 370,405 of record JAXMAK010000002.1, on the reverse strand, counting down.
CCTCCACCGGCACTGGGTTGGTCTTCCAGGCTGGCCATTACACGCTCATCTCCAAGAACCAACCGAACGTGACCGGCGAGTACCTCTACCGCCTCTCGCATCCGTTGGGCGAGTGGGTGATCGACACCGCCAAGGCGACCGAGACGCCGCTCGCCAAGGTCACCTTCGATATCTCCAACCATCCCACCCGCATCAACCTTGTCGAAGCCCTGAAGGGGCAGTCGGGCTGGCTGACGCTCCACCACCTCATCGTCGAGTCCTTTGATCGCGAGGAGTACCTTCTCTTCTCCGGCGTAACCGACGACGGCAAATCCCTGGACCAGGAATCCCTCGAAAAACTCTTCAACTGCAACGGCAAACTCGGCGGCCCATCGGCACCCGATCTCGACCCTGGAACCGCCGCCCGCCTCGACCAGGAATCCACCCGCCACCGCGCCGCGACGATCAGCAAGTCCCTTGAAGCCAATAGCAAGCACTTTCAGGAGGAACGGGACCGGCTGGAGCAATGGGCGCAGGATGCCGTCGCCGCCGCCGAGCGAGACCTCAAGCAGACGAAGGAGCAGATCAACGCGCTCCGCCGCGACGCCCGCCTCGCCCCCAACCTGGACGACCAACTGCATATCCAAAAGAAGCTGTCGGAGAAGGAAAAGCAACTCCGCCGCCAGCGGCAGGAGATTTTCGACCTTGAGGATCAGATCAACGGCAAGCGGGACGCCCTGATCACCGGCCTTGAACGCCGCCTGACTCAGCGGACGATCCACACCGATCTGTTCTCCATTCGCTGGTCGGTCGTCTGACAGTTTTGGGCAGATTCCCAACTTCGTCAATCGCCGTGGACCCCGGCAAACGCGGGCGAAAGGCCGTACCCTGTACATCCCCCTCGTTCACAGGGAATGGGGGTCTCCGCAACGCCAGCGACCGCGAATACCCATGCCGACAAACCTTGAGAAACTTCGCGCCAAGCTCGCCGAACTCTTCCAACTCGATCAGGCCGATCTCGATTTCGGCATCTACCGGATCATGAACAGCAAGCGCGAGGAGATCCTCCGTTTCCTCGACGAAGACCTCTTGCCTCAAGTTCAGTCAGCGCTCTCCAAGTACAAAGACAGCGGCGCATCATCGCTCGCCGCCGAACTGACCGCGCTCGAAGGTCGCCTCAAGAACGACGGTGTTGAACCTTCCCAGTCCAAGAAGTACCAGGAACTTGCGGCAAAGCTCGAAGAGGCTCGCAAGGGCGGTCTGCGCGACGCAGGCTCTCTGGAGCAGGAGGTCTTTTCCGACCTCTACAACTTCTTCAGCCGCTACTACGACGAGGGAGACTTCCTTTCCCTGCGCCGGTACAAGGCGGGGGTCTACGCCGTTCCCTACGAGGGCGAAGAGGTCTACCTCCACTGGGCCAACAAAGACCAGTACTACATCAAGACGAGCGAGTACCTCCGCGATTACGCCTTCAAGCTCTCGGATGGACGCCGGGTTCATTTCAAGCTCGTCGAGGCGACCACCGAGACGGAGAACAAGAAGGAGCAGGCTGGGCAGGAGCGACGGTTCGTCCTCGACGTAGATGAGCCAATGGAAGAAGTGGGCGGCGAACTGCTCATTCGCTTCCACTACAAGTCATCCGCTGGGGAAAAGAAGAAGCAGTCCGAACTGAACACAAAGGCCGTCCAGACCGTGCTTGGGTCGAAGAAGTACTCCGCTTGGACCACCGCGTTGTCGAGGTTGGAGCCAACCGCGAGCAATCCGAACCGCACACTGTTGGAGAAACATCTTCTCAGCTATACCGCTCGGAATACCTTCGACTACTTCATCCACAAGGATCTTGGCAGATTTCTTCGTCGCGAACTCGACTTCTTCATCAAGAACGAAGTCATGCACCTCGATGACATCGAAAGCGACACCGCTCCCCGCGTCGAGCAGTACCTTTCCAAGATCAAGGCTCTCCGAGCCATCGCCGGGAAAGTCATCGAGTTTCTGGAGCAACTGGAGAGGTTTCAGAAGCGGTTGTGGTTAAAGAAGAAGTTCATCGTCGAAACCCACTACTGCGTGACTCTTGACCGCGTTCCTGCCATTCTTTACGCTGACATTGCGAAGAACGTTGCCCAACGAGAGGAGTGGGTACGGCTGTTTGGTATTGACCAAATCGCATCGACTCTCCATGAGCCTGGGTATAGCACGCCACTCTCTGTTGAGTTTCTGAAGGCCCACCCCAGCCTTTCCATCGACACGTCTCTGTTTGACAAGGCGTTTGTTGATCGCCTTTTGGCCTCCGCTCCTGATATCGATGCCCTCGCTGGCTCAACCCTGATTGGAAGCGACAACTTTCACGCTCTTCGACTGCTCGCCGGTCGTTGGTCCCACAGGATCGACGCCGTATACATTGATCCCCCGTACAACACCGCCGCGTCTGAGATCGCGTACAAGAACGACTACAAACATTCGTCATGGATGGCCTTCCTCGATGATCGACTGGAGGTCATGCGTTCACTGTTAAAGCCCTCAGGATTTCTATGCGTCACGATTGACGATTTCGAAGTGCATCGACTACGCCATCTACTGGAAGCCTCATTTGGCTCCGAAAACCTGCTCGCGGTTGCGGCGATTCGGAACAACCCCCAAGGCCGCTCAACGCTAACTGGAGTGCGAATCACGCATGAGTACGCCTTGTTCTTCGGAGCGTCTCAAGAGGCGACCAGTTTGGGCCGCTTGGAGCGATCCGAGGATCTCTTGGCTAGATACGACGAGCGAGATGAGAAGGGCGAAGCGTTTGCGTGGGATAACTTCAGAAAGACCGGCACCGATTCCCAGCGAGCAGACCGTCCCAAGCAGTACTTTCCCCTTTTCCTCAAGGGCAACGCCATTCGCGTGCCAGAGATGGAATGGGACGCGGAATCAGAGGAATGGCGCGTCCTAGAGAAGCCAAAGTCTGGCGAGAAAGAACTGTGGCCTCTTGACGACAGCGGAACACCGCGAGTCTGGAAGTGGGGTGTCGAACGAACGCTTGAGAACCTTGCTCATTTTCGTTTGGACAATGCCGACGGAAACCCGCAGATCAAGTTTCGGCACTACGTCGATATGTCAGGGCGCTTGCCCTCCACTTGGTGGGACGAAGCCCGCTATGCGGCTGGTTCTCATGGAACCAATCTGTTGACCTCCATGTTCGGAACCGGCAGAGTCTTTTCATTTCCCAAATCGCTGTATGCTGTCGTGGACTGTCTGAAGGTGTGCCGAGCAGATCCGTCTGCGATGGTCCTGGATTTCTTTGGGGGTTCTGGAACGACCGCCCACGCTGTTCTCGAACTAAACGACAGCGACAAGGGGAACCGTCGCTACACACTCGTTGAATCGGCTGAGTACTTTGATGGCGTGTTGCGAGATCGAGTCCGAAAAGCGGTGTACTGCCCAACTTGGCGAGACGGCAAGCCGGTCACGTCTGGAAAAGGCCGGTCGCATGGGTTTAAGTACGTTCGCGTAGAGTCATACGAAGATGCTCTCCTAAATGTCTCACTGTCGCGATCTGACGAACAAGTCGGGCTGCTGGCGTCAAACGCCTCAGTTCGCGAGGACTACACCCTTCGCTACATGCTGGACATCGAGGCAAGACACTCGTTGCTCAAAATCGAGCAGTTCAGCGATCCTTACGCCTACACCCTAAAGGTCCATCGCAACGGCGAGACGCAGGAGGTGGCCGTCGATCTTGTCGAGACCTTCAACTGGTTGCTCGGTCTCACCGTCAGGAGCATCAGCATCATCCGAAACGTCCGCGTCGTCGAAGGAACCGATCCCGAAGGTCAGAAAGTGCTGGTCCTCTGGCGAAAGACCGTCGGCAAGGACGCGGTTGACAACGATGCCTTGAACAAGTGGTTCGAGAAGTCTCAGTACAGCACCAAGGATCGCGAGTTTGATTTCATCTACGTCAACGGCGACAACCACCTTGAGAACATCCGCACCAGTCCTGAACATGCCGAGGCGACCTGGAAGGTCCGACTGATCGAGCAGGAGTTCCAGCGTCTGATGTTCGAGGGAGCGGAGTAACCGCATGGCACGCCGCGCAACAACGACTGCCACGCCGCGTTCCTCTCGCAAAGCCGAGCGAATGCCGTTCCATCATCGGCTGGTGCTGAATCGCTGGATGCTGCACCTGTTCGAGGTCGAGTCCTTCGAGGAGCTTCAGGAGCAACTGCGCGATCCTCGCCTTGAAGGCTTGGAGTCCGATGGCGTCAGCCGGTTTCACCGCCGTCTAATCAGCCTCTTTGAGCGCAAGCACCTTTCGGTCGATCAGTTGCTCCAGTACGACCAGAACATCTTGCGTCACACGGTGCGACTGAATCAGCGTCGCCCTGAAACGATTCAATGGCGGTACTTTCAGTATTTGACGCTGCTCTTCACCGAGGTCTATCTCGACCGCTTCTTCGCCAACCCCGAGCAGATGCTCGCCGAGTTGAACGACTTCGCGGCAGAGTACAACGCGGATAAGGCGGAGCAGGACAAGATCGATCCATTCCAGCCGGGCGACCTCCGCAAGATCGCTTTCTGGAACGCCACTGGTTCTGGCAAGACGCTCCTGATGCACATCAACTTGGAGCAGTACCGCCACTACCTCGACCGCTACAAGGGTTCATCAGCAGCCAAGGCCATCAACCGCATCATCCTACTGACACCGAACGAGGGTCTGTCGCGTCAGCATCTCGAAGAGTTCCGTTTGTCGGGGATTCAGGCGGAGTTGTTTGACAAAGATGGTCGCGGGCTATTCGCTGGCCGCGCCGTCGAGATCATCGACATCCACAAGCTCGCATCACAGGAAGATTCTGGCGGCAAGACGATTGGCGAAAAGCGCGTGGCCGTCGAGGCGTTCGAGGACAACAACCTCGTCCTTGTCGATGAAGGGCATCGCGGAGCAAGCAGCCAGGATGTGTCCGGGTGGATGAAGCTCCGCAACCAACTGTGCCTGAACGGGTTCTCGTTCGAGTACTCGGCCACCTTCGGTCAGGCGATGCGCGCGGCCAACAACCTCGAACTGGAACAGACCTACGCCAAGTGCATCCTGTTCGATTACTCCTACAAGTACTTCTACCGCGACGGATTCGGCAAGGAGTACAGCATCCTCAACCTCGCCGAGGACAAGGATGAGCAGCGGCGTCAGTACCTGACGGCTTGTCTCCTGGCGTTTTACCAGCAACAGCGTATTTTCGCGGAAAAAGAAGACAAGCTCCACCCCTTCCAGATCGAACGCCCCCTGTGGGTGTTTGTCGGCGGAAAGGTCACAGCAGTCCGAACCGAGGAGGGTCGCAAGGTCTCCGACGTGACCGACATCCTGCTCTTCCTTGCCGAGTTCATCAAGGATCGACCCAAGAGCGAGCGGCTGCTCAAGGGACTCCTTTCGGGCAGGACCGGGCTAACGAGCAGGAGTGGCACCGATCTGTTTGCGACGGCGTTTACCTACCTCGTCAAGCAGAAGACAGACCCTGCGTCGCTGTTCGATGACATCCTCCAGACTCTCTTCAACGCACCGACGACGGGCAAGCTCCACGTCGAACTTCTCAAGGGTTCAGACGGCGAGATCGCCTTGCGCGTCGGCGAGAACAAGCCGTTCGGCGTGATCAACGTTGGCGATGCTTCCGCCTTGCACAAACTGTGCGAGGAGTATGGCGATGCCCTGGCTCCCGAGGAGAAGGACTTCACCGATTCGCTCTTTGCCAGCATCGGCGCAGCCGACTCGACGATCAACATGCTCATCGGCAGCAAGAAGTTCTCCGAAGGGTGGAACTCCTGGCGCGTCAGCACAATGGGGTTGATGAACATCGGCAAAAGCGAAGGGTCGGAGATCATCCAACTCTTCGGACGCGGCGTGCGGCTCAAGGGGTACGAGAAGCGGCTGCGTCGCAGCAACAGCGAGTACGCGGCGATCCCCGGCGATCTTCTGAACCCCGTGCGCGAACACTTGCAGCCCCTCGAAACGCTGAACGTCTTTGGCGTCCGCGCCGACTACATGCAACGCTTCCAGGAGTACCTTGAGGCCGAAGGGTTGCCGAACCCCGAAACGCGGGAGGAGATCATCCTGCCGGTCTGGAAGACCCTGCCCAAGACCAAGCTGCGACTGCCAGACCTGCCGAAGGACCAGAAGGACGCCTTCAGGCGGCATGGTCCCCGGCCACGTCTCGACAAGCCGACCGGGGAACTGGCGAAGCGCCGCGTCTTGGTCAACTGGTATCCGAGGATTCAGGCAGAGCGGAGCAAGGGGTACGCCGGCGGGGCCGTCGCGCTGCCGACTGTGCCGCATGAGGACAGCCTCGGCGCGCAGCACATCGCGTTCATGGACCTCGACAGGATCTACTTCGAGTTGCAGCAGTTCAAGAACGAACGCGGGTGGTTCAACCTGGCGATCCCGCGCGAGGTCATTTCTGGTCTGCTCAGTGACTCCAGTTGGTACACCTTGCAGATCCCCAAGGAGGCGCTGGAGTTCACCGACTTCGGGCGCGTCCGCCGGTGGGAAGAGATCGCGGTCGCTCTGCTAAAGAAGTACATCGAGCGGTACTACATCCACAATCGCGGGAAGTTTGAGCAGAAGCTCTACCGCTACCGCGATGTCAGCCCCGAGGACGACAACTTTCCCGACGCCTACCGCATTCTGGTGGACAAGAGCCAGAAGGAGATCATCGAGAATCTCCATGATTTGACGGCGGCGATCAAGACCCACCGCCTCGACGGCGTGGAGTTCGGCGAGTTCTTCAAGGGGATCATGTTCGGGCAGCACCTCTACCAGCCCCTGCTGCATTTCTCAGACGGCGTTCTCAAAAGCGGCGTGGTCGAGGTCTCACCAGTGTCCCTCAACAAGGGAGAGAAGGACTTCGTTGGTCATCTGGCCGAGTATTTTTCGCGCAACAAAAAGATGTTCAAGGACCGCGAGTTGTACCTGCTGCGCAACCTGACCAGAGGTCGCGGCGTCGGCTTCTTCGAGGCAGGCAACTTCTACCCCGACTTTGTACTGTGGGTCGTCGATGGCAAGCGGCAACTCGTCTCCTTCATCGACCCGAAGGGACTGATGAACCTTCAGGGGCGAGGGGATGACCCCAAGATCGAGTTCTACAAGTCCATCAAGCAGATCGAGGCTGACCTTGGCGATGCCTCGGTGACCCTGAACTCGTTCATCATCTCCACCACTTCCCTCGGCGATCTGTGGGGCTGGAAGTTGACCAAGGAGCAGTTCGAGGACCACCACGTCCTGTTCCAGGAAGACGGAGGGGATGTGTATCTCGGGAAGCTCTTCGCGCGGCTGAAGATCTCGTAGCATGCAGGCCCAGTGACTTTCGCTCCGCCCCATTCTTCGTTGCGCGTGTGGGTGATCGACGCGGAAGAGGCTGTGGAGCGGAGCGAAGTCAGCGGATAGGCACGGGCATCGCGATGAAAGCAATTCACCGTCAGATGGTCGGGTCGAATTAGTCCGGGAACGCCGCCTCGAAGTCCACGAACGAGTAGCGATCCAAATCGTTGTCGATATTCATGGTTCCACGCTCAACCTTGTACTTGCGCAAGAACGGACGAATCAGGCGAAGCAGTCCGGCGGCGGGACCGTCGGGGTCGCGGAGAGCGGCCATGTACTCCGACTTGGCAACCTGGCCGAGGACCTGAGCGTCCGTCACAGGCATCGGGTTCTTTGAGAGAATCACATAGCGAGGCATCTCGGTGTTGAACACCGATTGGCGGTAGTTGATCATCATGTTGTCAGCAGAAATTTTCCACTCGAAGTCGGAGGGAAGATCTTTGGCGGTCAGGAACTTCCACGGCGTTGCCTCGCGGCTGTGAGAAACTCCGCTGTTTGGGGCGAGAGTTGGGGATGTCGTGGTGTCGTCATTTGAGATGGTTTGATTTCCCGTGTTTGCGACTACCTGTCCCGGGCTGTGAACACTGGTATCGGGGAGCGAGACGCGCACGGCTGAGGTCAAAGGCGGCACTTCGAGGCGGTCGCAGTAGTCCGACAATGAACCCATGCGACCCATCTCCGGCTCGGTGTCGGAGGGCGTCATGGCAGACGCGATGCTTCCAACCTTGACCGAGGCCGAGTCCGACTTGAAGATCTGGCTGTCAGACAGATCGTCGAGTTTGTTGACCTCGTTGACCTCCGCGTCAAGAAGCTCAACGTCGAGTACCGCGTCGAGGGCTGCATCATCTTTGGTAAATGACAGCTTGAGGCTGCGACGCACATAGTCGAGGGATGCCTGGCTAGCTTCAGAGGGCGTAAAAGCTCTCAGAAAGAGGTGAGTGTCAACGCGGAGGTGGAGAGTTAGAGCGGCTTCGTACAGTTCCTTGGCGGGATGATCGTTCATAGAGGCTCTTTCATCTGAATGAGACTGATGGTCTCGCAGACGGAACGTTTCCGTCGAGCGATGAAGGAGTATCCCGGCACGAATTAACGACGATGCCTCGACAGCCCAATCCAAAATCGCATCGATTTTGAAATCCCGTCCTTGGTCCCAAGGCATGCGGTCAATCGCTCAATAAGAGCAAAAAACGGCACAAAAGGGTGCAAACGCGACCCTCACGATGCGTTAATGGTTGATGAAGAAGAAGAATCGGTTCCACATTTTGCCCGGACGCCAGATCGGCGGCTCTGGGAATCGGTCAGGAGATGGTCGCAAACTCCCCATGATTCAATGGTGATGACCATCATCTATCTACGACGGGCTTCTCCGACCACTCAAGGCGAGATCCCTTGTCCACGGAGCGAGGTGGATACTCAGCTCGCGGCGCGACAAGTCGCGACCGCAAGGATGCGATGTGGGTGGCGATCCCGAACACGACTCACCCGGAACCTGCCCGACCTGCGCGGTCGGTCCTCGCAGATGGCCGCGCCAGTGCGGCGGCGCTCATGGGAGAGATGGTGAGCCATCTGTCAAGCAGGCAAGACCGGTGGGACGCGACGCGGCTGATTATGCTCCTGCCCTGCATATCCTGCCAAAACGCGAATCTGGACTCCGTCCAGTTTTCTTCAGAGGGGGAAGCGGCATACGCTTCTTCCCCGGCGAACAGGGCAGCGTGCCTTTTTCGCCGAGCAGTTTTCGGAAGCCCTCCGGGCCGGTATTGGAGACAGTCAGACAGGTCCATAAAGCCCTTGTTTTCAAGGGTTTACAACACGATGGGGCGGTAGCTCAGTTGGTAGAGCGCATCGTTCGCAATGATGAGGTCGGGAGTTCGACTCTCCTCCGCTCCACTTTTTTTGCTCATCTGATGTGCTGGGTTGATCTTCGACTTTCCGATTCGGAACTGCGGGTTGAAGAACGTCAGGTCGCGCCATTCCTCAAAAATTCGTTGCGTCTGCCCGATCGATTCCAATGTTCGTCAGGGCGTGCGATCGCACTCATTGAATGTCCGACGGCTTGCGTTGTATACGCGAAGGTTCCGAAAAGAACTTTCGGACCCAAGCCCTTCGACAACGGAGTACGCTCGCTGTGCTACGACGAACCCGGCAGCCTCCGGGTCAACCGCGTTGCAAATCAGCGTGTCTTTTTCTTGTCGTTCTTGCCGTTCAGGCAGGCGGCCCCAATCGTGCCATCAATCCGCTGGCTTTGCAGTGGATTGATGTGATCTAAGGTTCTGCGTCTGACGTTGCGCTGTTACCAATGTCAACTTCGCCCACCAACTTGCCAAGATGCGCCCGCATGACGTTCGGCATCAATGTGTCCGCAAAGCCGGACAGTTTGATGGCACGGATTGAGGCCACCTGCCAGCGGAAAGTGCGGACAAAAACACCGTCAAAGACGTACGATTCACTGGAAGGCCACAGTGACCCTTCTGACCCGTACACTCCCCATTCATGATTCCAAACGCGATTGGCCCATACAAGATCGAACGCGAACTCGGGCGTGGCGGCATGGGCGTGGTCTACCTCGCCACCGACACCAAACTCGACCGGCAGGTCGCCATCAAGGCCCTGCCCATCGACCTCGCAGCGGACGCCGATCGCCTCGCCCGCTTTCAACGCGAAGCCAAGGTGCTCGCGGTGCTCAACCACCCAAATGTCGGCGGCATTCACGGGCTGGAACAAGCAGACGGCCATCAGTATCTGGTCCTGGAGTACATCGAAGGCGAGACGCTCGCAGATCGTTTGGCCGCGGGGCCGATGCCGGTCCCGGAGGCGCTCGCGCTCGCCAGACAGATCGCCGAAGCTCTTGAAGCCGCGCACGAGAAGGGCGTCATCCACCGCGACCTCAAGCCCGGCAACGTGATGGTCACGCCCGACGGCGTAGTCAAAGTCTTGGACTTTGGTTTGGCTCGAACCGACGATGGCGCTGCGACCGCTACGCACCTGCCCGTCAACACCCAATCACCCACCGTCACGTCCCCGCTGCCGATGCACTCGCCCACTATCCCGGGCGTGATCATGGGCACGGCCGGCTACATGAGCCCTGAGCAGGCTCGCGGCAAACTGGTCGATAGGCGATCGGACATCTTCTCGTTCGGCTGCGTGCTGTACGAAATGCTGACGGGCACCATGCCCTTCCGCGGCGAGACGGTTGCGGACGCGATCGGTGCCACGCTGCACAAGGAGTCGGATCTCAACTTGCTCCCGCCCGGCACGCCGCGGCGTGTCCGTGACCTCCTTACCAACTGCCTCGCCAAGGATCGCAAGAACCGTCTCCACGACATCGGCGACGCCCGGCTGGAACTGGAGCGGGCGATCGCGGGAAGGGAAACGGACATCATCGAGCCGGGCGTGCGGCCGACGCGCAGACTGATGCCGACACTCCTGATCGGTCTGGTTGGCGGACTGGCGATGCTCGCGTTGGGCGCCGGGCTTTGGCGCGCATTCGGACAGCGACAAGGCGTCACTACAGAGCCACGCTGCGTCGCCATCAACATGCCGCCAGAGATCGCCGTTTCGGGCGGGCTTCTCACCGTCGACGGCCGCACGCTCGTGATCAACGGGCGGCCCAGAAAGCCCGGCGCGGAGGGTCAAGCCGCGACTAGGCTCTACGTTCGCCCGTTGGATCGATACGAGGTTCAGCCGCTCGCCGGAACTGAAGGGGCTCTCTGGGCAGTCCCAGCCAGAGACGGACGAGGCCTCCTCTTCGTAACGAACTCCACGCAGTCGCCCGGGGGCATGCGCCTCGCCGCCGTGCCGATCGACGGTTCCGCGCCTGCAACGACCGTTGCCGAACTGCCAACGAGCGCGCCGGCATTTGCGCAACTCGCGAACGGTGAGATCCTGCTCTCGGACGGTCCGACTTCGTTCTCGCGACTTTCGAAGACCGGCACTCGATCGGCATCGGTGCCCATGGATGCGGGGCGTCCCAACGTCGCGTTCATTCAGCTCTCCGGCAATGAACTGCCGGACGGGCGGCACGTCCTGGTGAATGTGGTGACGTACGGTTCGCGCGGGTTTCTCTGGAGTCTGGGTGCGCTGGAGATTGCGTCGGGGCGCGTGAAGATTCTGGTCGAAGATGCCGGATACAACATCTACATCCCCTCCGGGCACATCGTCTTCTCGCGGGCCGATGCCATTCTCGCGGCTCCGTTCGACCCGGTCGCGGTGGAGTTGCTCGGCCCGCCGGTGGCGGTCTGGGGCGGGCTCTCGTCGGATATGCCCATCAATCCCGGAGGCTTCCAGCTCACTGGCTCCGGCACGCTCATGTACAAGCCCCCGCCGCCCGGCGGATGGAACTACGGCGTTAGCGTCCTGAGCGCGGACGGGAAGCTGGAGCCCTGGCTTGGCGAGCTCAAGTGGCTGATCGGCATGTGGCCCTCGCCCGACGGTCGGCGCGTGCTGATGCTGACGGCCAACGCCCGCAACATCTTTTCGCTGCAAGTCTCGCCCGTCGATCAGCCGGATCTGCTCAAGCTGACCGCCGAGCCGAACGCCGACTGCGACGGCCCCGCGTGGTCGCCCGATGGCAAGCAGATCGCCTATGCGCGGATCGGGAAGGACGACGCCGACGGCGTGTATGTGATGAGCGCCGAGTCGGGAACGCCGCGCCGGGTCTTCAAGCCCGCCAAATCGGATCAGTTCGTCTTTCCCAGTGCGTGGCTCCCGGGCAACGCCGGGCTGCTGATCACATACGTAGAGATGGGCGGTACCAAGCCGAAGATCATGCGTCTGCCGCTGGGTGACAAAGAGGAAACCTTCGCCGATCTCACTCCGTTTCTTCCCTCGGAGTCCAATCGCATGTACGCCCTGCTCTCGAGCACTGGGCATGCCCTCGCCTTCGCGAGTGATGAGTCCGGCAAGAATCAGGTCTGGATTGCGGAACTACGACCGAATGGCGAGACCGGCAGGCCGATCATGGCGAAGACGCTTGCGCTCCGGGATGCCGGGGGTCGGGGCTATGCATGGGCACCTGATGGAAAGTCTCTGTACGTGATCGATGAGCGGGACCGGCTTCAGAAGATCACGGTGACGCTTGAGCCACAACTGACGCTCTCCGCGCCCGTCGAGGTCGCGGACTTTGAGAAGCTGCGCATCCAGAACTTTGCGCCGATCGCCGGTGACCGGTTTCTGGTGAACTTCAAGCCCGAGATCTTCAACGACGTTTCTTCACTGAACATCGTGTTCAACTGGACCGAGATTCTGAACAAGAAGGTGCCGGTGACCAAGTAGTCGGCGAACCCGCACGCCCCTCACCATCGACCCCGACGGCATGAGCGGAACATCGCACGCAGTCCATTTCTCGTCCTGACCTGTTCGCTATACGCGTGCGTGACCTGCGCAATCTCGGCATGACTGCTCCTTCGCGCACGCGCTGCCGCGCCCGGCGAGAATGCCTCGCGCAGAGACAGCAAGAGTTCAAATCCTGCCAACAGTCAGCCCCAAATTGCTCGTTTTTTGCCGATTCTTCGCGAGCGATTGAACTCTCTTAAGCCCCATCCTCACAACGAAAAAACCCTTCGATGTGCTCATCGAAGGGCTTCACTCTGAACGAAGTCGGGGTGACAGTACACCAATAGAACTCTTTGTGGAGGGAATCCGCGTTTGGGGGCCAGAAACGCGGATTTTGCTCCCGGTCTAACCGTGAACGGACCTCAGCGGTTCGTGGCTCATCGCGGAGCGATCCCCACGATGTCGATATCCGCCCCTTTCCCGTCGTCGCCCGACGGCTCGACCAGTTCCACGTGATAGACCCCTGATTCGAGCGTCACGCTTTCAGGAATGGGTACGTCGTGCCATCCCCACGAGTTCCAGTCCTTGCCGGTGGGCTTGAGCTTCTGTATCTGGCTCTCGAACACGAACCGGTCGCCGCGGCGGACTTTGACTCGAAGCTGCGAGTTGACGGGACAGGCATAGCGGATACGCACGCGGTGCGGGCCAGCGCTCGATACTTCGAGCGGCAGGCTCAACCAGTTGGCTGGGCTCTCCCCCCAGCGCCGCGCGACGCATTGGTTGCTCGATGCTCCGTCGTTGTTCCAGTAGAACCCTCCCGAGATCGAGCCGCGGAAGTAGGCGTCTTCAGCCTCGCGGTAGTCGCCGCTCGAATTTGGGCGAGAATCACGCCACCATCGAGCCGCGCGGCGTACGCGTTCGTCTGGGTCTTTGGCCGCACGAGCGAGCATCGCCTTGACGGGCTGCTGGATTCGACGCGACGCAGCATACGAGACCGCGGCGGCACGCTCGGCCGCGTCCTTGCTGGCAAAGCGCTGATCAAATCCTTCGAAGAGCGGCCCACCCTTGTCCACCGCGATTGAGAACGCGGCGGTGCCCCCGTGGTTCATCACGAGCACCACGAGCTGCCCCTTGTTACCCGTGGCGTCCGCGTAGGCAACATCGGGATGGTCGGGCGTGCAGCCACGGGTACCGCGGAAGAAGTGGACAAGCTCGCCATCGAGCCACACGGCACATTCGTCATCGGAGCTGATGTAGAGCGTGAGAGGCTCGCGCAGGTCCGGCGGGAGCGTGGTCGCCAGATAGAAGTACGCGGGGCCACCTGATGGCCCGTCGAGTGAGATCATGCCGTTCGCGTCAGGCTTGACCGGGCGCCACCGAGCATTCCTTGTTGGATCCGTCGGTGGCGTCGCCGTGTCTGCGGCAAGCTTGCGCCATCGCCAAGCCATGTCCTCAGCGTCCAGCGGGTCCCATTCGATACCAAAGCGACGTGCGTTCTCGAACGGACCGAGTGCATGCCAGGCATCGACGTCGTTGAGAACGTTTCGGGGCGATGGGTCGGGCTTGTCCGATCCCCAGTTTTGTGCCCGCGCGCGTTCAAGAGAGCAGCGATCGAGCGGGAAGCGGTACTTTGCGAGAATCGGTCTGGCTTTCGCTTCGCCGAACGCGTCGAGGATGTCGCTCGCCATCATCGCCGGCCACAGGTGCCAGGGCGTCCAACGCGGCTCGGCAAATGGGCGTCGCAACAACCTCCGCAGCGGCGCCCAATCGCGATGCCCGTCCTTGGTTTTCGACGAGTTGACCAACTCCATCAGCAGCCCCGCCGACGGGTCGTACGCGATAATCTCTTCGATCGGCAGGCGCGTCTGGAGATACTCGAATTGCGCTGATTTGGGAAAGTGCTCCGCGTACCAATCGCCGCGACCTGAAAATGGGGGGCCAAGCGGCGAGAGGTGATCGGTCACCGCACCCTGCATGAACTCCGCCCAACCCTCGAAGAATCCACCGAGCATCAGGTGCGTCGCGGGATGCTCGAACTGGAATCCATGGGTCATCTCATGGAAATAGCGTTCGAACCACTCGGCGTTATCCCAATCGCCCCGTCCCACGTGGATCCGAAGATCAGCCTTGATGCACCGATGCCCGCCGGGCATGTCAGGATCGGGCCAGATTATGAATCGCCGGCCCACGCGTGCGGAGGGATCGACGCCGAAGATGTGCACGAGCACTTCGTATCCAAGATCGATACTCAGCACGAAGTCGCTCTTCGCTGCACGTGCCGCGAAGCCGTCGGTCGCGAGCACCACGACATGGTGTCCCACAAGCGTTTGAGTGATCGATGGGTTGGCCTTGCGCATCCAGTCGATGCAATCGGCCTGCTCCTTCGCCGTCACCGGCGGGGCGGGAGTGGTTTGAAGGCGATCGCGTAGCGCGAAGAGCGCATCGCGATATCCTTGAGATTGGATCGGCGCATCGGCGAGAGATGACGCCACCGGTTGAGCGCTCACTCGAACGCTTAGGATGGTCAACAGAAGTACCGCGATCGCGTAAGACCAGCAGCATCGACTGGAATCAACACCATGCCGGACATGCTCGGTAGCCCGATGGCCGTCGATGTTCAGATGCCACATTGGGCGATGCCGAGCCATGCGAAGAGCGTATCGCAGCCTGCGGTCGACGTGCAGCTCAAAGTTCTCCGCGGTGATCCCGACCGCCGCGCGCCCGCCAGCCACGCTGTCGACCGAGCAAGAAGGATGCAAAGGGCGCCGGCCCCGAAGTTCAAACGGTGCCCGAAACAGCCAGGGTGACAGGACAAGATTGAACTTGCTCCTAAACACCGATGGCCTCGGCACTTGCCGAGGCCATCAAGCCTGTTGAATCGGGGTGGGCGGATTTGAACCGCCGACCTTCTGACCCCCAGTCAGACGCGCTAAACCAAGCTGCGCTACACCCCGCGGTGTACATGATGAGTTGTCTTTTGGACGCTTTCGCGCCCAAGGAAGTGATGATAGGCGTTGCAAATCGTGTTGGGACGAGTGCTGCGGTTCAACACCCGATAAGTGTACTTTCAAGCGTTTCGATGACCTGATCGTGTGCTTTCTGACCGCAAAATGACTGTGCTTCTAGCATGTTTGCCCCAATTTCCGTTGCAATCGCTTGTGAAACCGGTTACTCTACAAGTGCCTCCATGGCCGTCTCTTGAGACAAGACTCTATTGGAGGAGGAGAGCCCGTGCGCTGCAATTTGTGTGGCAGCTGCGGTAAACAAGAAGAGATTTCGCGACGCGTCGTCCGCTCTTGCGATGCTGCGCGGAGAGAGAGGCAATCATGAAGATCGCAGGTTTGTTGGTTGTTGCGTTGGCCGGTTCCGTCGCCAGCGCGAAGATTTATGACACGTCCGCAGCAGCCCTCAACACGGGCAGCTTCGGCGATCGCGCTCAGGGCGCTTGGACTACGAGCTTCGAAGCTCCCACGTTCAACCTTGGCATCATGGACAACCAGAACGGCTGGCCCGTCTCCGGTACGAACCTTCCGTTCGCAACGGTTTCGAACGCCAACCCCCAGGACGGCGCACAGCACGTCCGCACCGTGAATGACCCGACCGTTCCTTCTGGCACGAACCGCTTCGTGTTCTCACCCAGCGTTGTCACCCCAGCCAATACGCCCGACGTCACGAGCTGGTGGGTGTACATCAGTGCAGCAGGCGGCGCAGACTATGACTACGTCGGTCAAGCTCCCAGCCAAGGCTTCCTCAGCTGGCGCGTGAAGCTGAACTTCCAAGGCAACATCTTCGTCCTTGATGACGAAGGTGAAGGCCTCACATTCTCCGACACCGGCGCACAGTTCCCCATCGGTGGCTGGTTCCAACTCGCTGTCGCGATGGATGCGAACGCCAACGCCGGCCTCGGCTCCGTTCAGTATTACCTCAACGGTAATCTGATCCACACCAGCGCAACCGGAACGGTTGCTGGCACGTCCGTTGAGCAGTTTCTTGCGGTCAACGACAACTTCCAGAACCCCGGCGAGTTCGCTGACCTGGACAACATCGGCAGCACCATCATCCCCGCCCCCGGCGCTCTCGCGCTGGTCGGTTTGGGTGGCTTGGTCGCCGGTCGTCGCCGCCGCGCCTAAGTAAACATCACTCCCGTGAAAACGGCTGAGGTCTCAAGGCTTCAGAACGATTGACTTCTCGCAAGCCCCGCTCCAAACGAGCGGGGTTTGTTGATTTCTGCGCGACGCGTGGTTCGAATCCACTGCTCCCAAACCGCTCTTTTTCAAGGGTCTACGAGGGCTTCATCGGGAGAAGGGCGCAAATCGACCAGCAATCTCGAACTATGCAAAGGCGTGACATTTCAATGTTGGAGCCTATCATCGCACGACCAGAAAGCCCACCGAGCAATCGGCGGCATCAAGTGGCCCCGTCGTCTAGCCTGGTCCAGGACACTACCCTTTCACGGTAGTGACATGGGTTCGAATCCCATCGGGGTCATTAGAACACCCTGCACCCACGTGCAGGGTGTTGTCGTTCTTGTTGGCCTACGCCGCCTTCGCTTTCAACAGGCCTTGTGCGTACGCCATGATGTGCGATGAGATGTGATTGAGTGGCGACACGATCTGCACGCCGCCTGCCTTCACGGCTTCTTTGGGCATTCCATACACCACGCAGGTTGCTTCGTCCTGTGCGATGGTCACGGCTCCGGCTTTGTGCATGGAGAGCATGCCCGCCGCACCGTCGTTGCCCATGCCGGTCATGATCGCGCCGAGCGCGTTCTTGCCTGCGACGCGAGCGACTGATTCGAACAGGACATCCACGCTGGGTTTGTGTCGGCTGACGCGTGGGCCATCAATCACTCGCACGATGTACCGCGCTCCGTCGCGATCAAGTTTGAGGTGGAAGTTACCCGGCGCGAGTAGAGCCCGGCCCGGCGTGACCCAGTCGCCATTCACGGCTTCTTTCACTTCGATTTGACACGTGCCATTCAGACGCTGTGCGAATGCGGCTGTGAAGCCTTGAGGCATGTGCTGCGTCATCACGATGCCTGGGCAGTTCTTTGGCATCGCTTCGAGAACAACCTTGAGCGCGTCGGTGCCGCCAGTTGAGGCGCCCAGTGCGATGACTTTGTGAGTCGTCTCCGCGAGTGCGACTGAGCCGACGAGCGTTGGCGTCGATGCGGGCTTTGCGACAAGCGTTGAAGCCGCGCTGGGTCGTTGTACTTTGATTTTCGTCGCACCACGCACGAGGTCAGCGATGAGCGTTGCGACGTCGCCAATCGAGTAACTTTCGTTGGGCTTCGGCACCGCTTCGATTGCGCCCGCTTCCAGACACGCGATTGCCATCGCACAGCCCTTTGCCGCCAACGAACTGACGACGATGACGGGCATCGGATGATACTTCATTAACTTCCGCAGGAACGTGAGTCCGTCCATGCGCGGCATTTCGATGTCGAGCGTCAGCACGTCAGGCTTGAGGGAGACAATCATGTCGCGCGCGACGTAGGGATCGGGCGCGGTGCCAACGACTTGAATGCCCGGCTGACGCGACAACTCGCGCGAAAGCACCTGCCGCACTGTTGCAGAGTCGTCCACAATCAAGACTTTCACTGGCTGGTCCATGTCGTTCCTCTGCGTGTCGATTGGCTTTGTAATTCAAGCCGCCATTGCGATGGATTCCTGCGTCCACACGACCCTGAGCACGCTGTTTTCAGCGGCAACGGTGCACTGCGCGCTGGTGCGTGCATCGGCGGGTGATTGTGCTGAGGTCGCTTGAACGACTTCTGGCAAGCCGAGCGAGAAGTTGCAGGTCTCGCCTGACATTGCAACGATGACGCTGCCCCCCAGGATGTTCGCCATTTCCTTGAGCGCTTCGACGCCGTCCTTTTCGACTGACACTTCGCTTGCATCCACGCCAAGTAAACTTGATGCAACTTCGCGCACGAACTCATCGTTCGCTGCGAGCGTCAGCGTGCCGGTTGAGGGACCGCTGTAGCGGATTCGCGCGAAGCGAGTGGGTTTCGTGGCCTTGTCAGCGTCGCTTGCCGGCTCGGCGAAGACCATCGCTGTGCGTTCAAGCGCTGTGATAGTTGCGTTCTGCAGAACTTCCGCAGTGATCGTGTGGGTCTGGTTCATCGCTTGACTCCTAGCACTTTGGGAATAAGCCTGTGAAGATCTTCCGGCTCGAATGGCTTGCGCAGCATTTCAACCACGCCAAGGTCTCGCATTCGCTGCAACCGGTCGCGGTTTGCCTCGGTCGAGACAACCACGATCGCAACGTCTGCGAGGTCCGGGTTCTTGCGCAACTCCGTTGCGAACTGCTCACCATCCATCACAGGCATGTTGAGATCGAGCAGCACAAGATCGATCCACACAGTTTCAAGGATGTCGAGCGCCTCACGCCCGTTGCCTGCTTCGTGGATGCGATCATCCACCACGCCCGCGAGGCGTGTCACTTTCCTGATCGCTTTGCGAAGGATCGGTGAATCGTCCACAATCAGAACATTGCAGTTCAGATCGGCCATAATACACGCTCCTCACTCTTGCTCTTGATGGTGACTGTTCCATCTTTCATGTTCAGTGTCATGGTGCGGCTGCTGTTGCCCCCTGTGTCTTCCGCCGCGATCAGCACGTTGTTTTTCCAGAACAGTTTTCGCAGCATGGTGCGGTTCCGCGTGCCGATCTTGAAGTTGGATTCGTCGGCGAGAATTTCCGCTCCGCCTGCGGCGCACACGACCATTCGTTCTTTAGTTGCTCCGAGTTCGTAGGCTTTTTTGAACAGCAGGGGCACGCCGGTATCAGCAAACATGCAGGGAAGTTTCTGGGCTTTCTCAGGGTTGCACGATGCTTGCGGCAACATCAGGTGCAGCATTCCGCCCACTCTCGCGACGGGATCAAAGATGGTGACGCCAATGCATGACCCCAGCGCGAACGTGACGAGTGTTCCGTCAGGATCATTCGTCAGCGCCATGTCGGCGATGCCGACGACAATCCTGCCGGTCGGCGTTGCGATTCGAGTTGAGGTGGCGGGTGCTGTCAAGCAGACTCCAAAGTGTGTTTATCCCTTGATGTAGAGCGACGGCATGACCGACTTCACGGGAAGCGAAAGACCCGCGAGTGTTTCGGCGCTTCCGACGGCGAAGATGCCGCCAGGCCTGAGCAGTGAAATAAAACGCTTGACAAGTTTCTCGCGTGTTGGTGCGTCGAAGTAAATCATGACGTTGCGGCAGAAGATCACGTCGAACGGTCCCTTCATCGACCATTGATCCATCAAGTTGAGCTGCGCGACCTTGACCATGCTCCGCAGATGTTCTCGCACGCTCCATTGGTCGCCAGTTTTCTCGAAGTGTGTGTCGAGGAATGCTGGAGGCAGGCTTTTCACCGTTTCTCTGTCGTACCTTCCCGCCCGTGCTTCATCGACTGCGTAGTTGGACAAGTCCGTCGCAAGAATCTGCACGTCCCACCCCGGCATCGCTTTGAGATGCGGATGGATCGTCATCGCCATCGTGTATGGCTCGCAGCCAGTCGAGCAACCGGCACTCCAAAGGCGGAGTTTCTTGCCGGGAAGCGTGATAGTGCCGCGAGCAAGGCCTGTGAGCAGTTCGCGTTCGAGGTAGTCAAAGTGGGCGCGATCTCGGAAGAAACTTGTGACGTTCGTTGACAGAATATCAAAGAACTCAAGCAATTCCTTCTCGTCTGTGGTCTGCTCGATGTGCTCGATGTATGACTCGACATCAGCAAACTGCGAGTGTCGCATATGCGACTGCAGCCGGCTGGTGACCAGTTGCATCTTGCTTTGATTCATCGACAACCCCCAACGCTTTTTGGCGAGGAGAGCGATGCGCTCAAAGAGTGCGTGCGAGATGGTGTCGGTCGTCGACATTGGTGTTGCTTCAGGCGGCCTTGCGTTGGACAGACTTCACGTTGTTATCGTGCAATTTGAACTGACCAACAAGGGAGTTCAGGTGCGAGACCTGGGCCGACATTTGCTCGGCGGACGACGCCAACTCTTCGCTGTTGCCAGCATTTTGCTGTGTCACTTGATCAAGCTGACTCACGCCCTCGTTGATCTGCGAGATACCGGTCGCCTGCTCGTTAGACGCCGAAGCGATTTCCGCGAGCAGCGTGTTGACCTTGCTGGTGCTCACAACAATTTCTTCAAGAGCCGTGCCGACCTTGCCCGCGATCTGCGCTCCGTGTTCGGACCGCTTCACGGAGTCTTCAATCATCGTTGACGTGTGCTTCGCGGCTTCCGCAGAGCGCCTTGCCAAGTTGCGAACTTCTTCGGCGACGACGGCAAAGCCCTTGCCCGCTTCGCCCGCACGAGCCGCTTCGACGGCGGCGTTGAGTGCAAGCAAGTTGGTTTGGAACGCGATTTCGTCGATGACGCGGATGATCTTGCTGATTTCCGCGCTTGACTGCTTGATCTGCTGCATGGCGTTGTTCATCTCCGCCATTTCCGTCTGGCCACGATCTGCAGCACGCTTGCTTTCTTCCGAGAGGCTGTTGGCCTGTCGTGCATTCTCCGCGCTCTGCTGAGTCTGACCTGAGATTTCTTCGAGCGATGCACTAATCTGCTGCAAGCTGCTGGCTTGCTTGCTTGAGCCTTCAGCAAGCACTTGGCTTGATGAAGCAATCTGCGCTCCGCCTGCGTCGAGCTGGACTGCACCGCTGCGAACTTCGCTGACGACTTTTTCAATCTTGCTGACAAACTGATTCATCCATCGAGCAAGCGTGCCCAGCTCGTCGTTGCGGGAGTCGTCAAGCGTTTTCGTCAGGTCTCCTTCGCCCTCAGCCATGTCTCTCATCCGTTCGATCATCTTCGCAATAGGTCCAAGGATGGAACGCACCAAGGCGACTGCCGCGATGATCGAGACAATCATCGATAGCCCAACAACTCCAATAATGATCTTCAGTGATTGAGTGCCGCTGGAGTCTGCCGCTTCCGCACAGTCATTCGCGTGTTTCGTGACTTCGTCACTCACACGCTCCATTTCATCTTCCAGCGCGCTAAACGACTTGGCAAAAGCAGGCAGCATCGCGGCTGCCTTGTCGTGATCTTCCGCCGCAGTCGTGATCAGTTCTTCCGCAGCAGCCTTGTAGTCTTCGAGCGGCTTGTTGACCGACGTCAGCGAAGCACGGACGCTGTCAGGCAATTCAAGCTTCGAGTTTGTGTCGATGCAGTTGCGAAGTTGCTGAATATGTTCGTTGAGATCATTCAGCGCGGCTTGCTGTTCATCTTCTGAGGACGCAAGCAATGACGCAAACACATCTGCCCGCACCGCATCGTGCATCATGTCAGCTTGCATGTGATTACGCAGAGCCTGACCACTGATGTCAACGTTCTTCAGTGCTTTGGTAAGCACTTGTTCTTCGTAGACGCTGATTCCGCCGACCAGTGCAGTCAGCAGAAACGACAGAACGCTAAAACCAACAAGCTTTGAACGCATTGAGATAGTCATGCAGTGTTCCCCTTCACAACGGCGCGTATTCAGGTACTGTGGATGGTGTTTTAGAACGAGGCGAGCACTTCCTGGTCGTCGAACGGGATAACGTCTTCAGGCTTTGGCGCCGCTTGGGCAGTCTTGGCTGACCTCGCCTTGTCCGAAGACTTGGCGGGTGCAGAGGTCTTTGGCTTTGATGTTGCTGCCGCTGCTTGGACAGGATGTGATGTCGGCTTTGTCACATGCGTCGCAACGGCATTCGTTGCTGGCTTGGACGTAATGTGTTTGTGTTCTGTAGATGCACGCGTAGCGTGCACAGCGATATCGTTGCGAACTTTGAAGCGTGCGACGAGATTTCTCAGCGTCGAAACTTGCGACGACAGTTCCTGCGCGGACGAGGCAAGTTCTTCGCTGTTGCCCGCGTTCTGCTGCGTTACCTGATCCAACTGGCTGACACCTTGATTAATCTGCGAGATGCCTGTAGCCTGCTCGCCAGACGCAGATGCGATCTCTGCAAGCAGCGTGTTGACCTTGTTGGTGCTCGAAACGATTTCTTCGAGCGACTGACCAACGCGCGACGCGATCTCAACGCCGCTCTGGGAACGCTTCACCGACGCCTCAATCATCGCCGAAGTGTTTTTCGCGGCTTCGGCAGAGCGCTGTGCAAGATTGCGAACCTCTTCAGCGACGACGGCAAAGCCCTTGCCCGCTTCGCCCGCTCTCGCCGCTTCAACCGCCGCGTTCAAAGCCAGCAAGTTGGTCTGGAATGCAATCTCGTCGATGACACGGATGATCTTGCTGATCTCTGCGCTGGATTGCTGAATCTCGTGCATCGCCTTCGACATATCCCGCATTTCGCCCTGCCCGCGACCCGCAGACTTTCTGCTTTCTTCAGCAAGCACGTTGGCTTGGCGAACATTCTCAACGCTTTGCTGAGTCTGACCGGAAATTTCTTCGAGAGATGCGCTGATCTGTTGAAGGCTGCTTGCCTGCTCGCTCGCGCCTTGTGCGAGCGACTGACTGGAAGAAGCGATTTGCGTGCCGCCCGAGTCAATCTGCACTGCGCCGGACTTGACTTCAGCCACGACTTGCTCGATCTTCGAGACAAACTCGTTGTACCAGTGGGCGACGCGCCCGATTTCATCGTTGGAGTTGATGTCGACGCGGCTCGTCAAGTCGCCTTCGCCCTGCGCGATGTCTTTCAGTCGCAATTCGAGCAAGGAAAGTGGTTTCGTGATGCTGCGTGCGGCAAGCAGGCACGCGCCGCTCAGAAGTACCAGCGTACCGATGGCTCCACCCAAAAGCAGCAGCCATCCAGTGTTGAGTGTGTCCTTTGCGTGCTGTTCAGACTCTTGCGAGAAGGTTGTCGCGAGTTTGACTGTCTCATCAACTGCAGCGCGATGTGCGTCGTATTCCGCCCGCATCTGGGTTGCAAGCAACTCATTCG
Organism: Phycisphaerales bacterium; assembly: GCA_046350435.1. Taxonomy (GTDB): domain Bacteria; phylum Planctomycetota; class Phycisphaerae; order Phycisphaerales; family UBA1924; genus BJHL01. The sequence goes on along the minus strand of JAXMAK010000002.1, from coordinate 346,936 downwards.
CTTCATCGTGCTTCCCGTCTTTGATGAGCGGAATGAACTTGGTCTGCGCGAGTTCAAAGAAGCGTCTGGCGGGAGTTGCTGAGGAATCCAGCAACTTGGACTTCATCTGACCTTCCGGCAGATTCTTGGACCAGTAGTCCTGACGTGCTTCAAAGTCCTTCTGAAGCGTAGTGAGTTTGTCTTCGAGCGATGCGATGTGAGCATCGTCCTCCGCTTGTGCGAGTTCCATCGTTGTGAGATAACTCTCAAGGATGTACGCGGGCGGGGGCAAGATATCCGCGATCAAATCCTTGCCCGTGATAATCTCGGTATATTCGGATCCGGTAACTTTCACCTTATCCATCGTGATTTTTGTAACGTAGCCGAGGGCGCTGATGCCAACGACAACGAGCGCAGTGAGCGCAAGCAACCTCGACTTTATTGATAATCCGCGCATGTCTTCGTCCTTGAATGAGCGTGCGTTATGTCGAGGTCTGGTATCGTCGTTCTTCTCTGCAGACTCATTGGGTGCGAACACGCAAGTTCCGCGCTGCGCTGATCATGCAAAAAACGAATCAGGCCATCCCACGCAGGACGGCCCGATCCGAGAAGGAGAATTACTCGTTGGAGTACGTTTACTCGTCTTGTGCTGCCGCGAGCGTTGCTGCGGCGCCCGGATCGCTTGCGAGACGCGTCGCAATCTTGTTGCTCGGATCCAGCTTCGCGGCCTTGTCAAACATGGCCTGAGCCGAACGCGTCTTCTTCTGTGATTCAAGGATCAACCCAAGAACCACCAGGTTTTCAGAATTGCGATTGGCGTCGGTTTCTAGTTCAACCGCCTTGCGCAGCTGATCTTCGGCACCGGTGAGATCGCCCGTGCGACGCATGTATAAACCCTTGAGCACGTAGCCTTCCGGACGCTCGGGCACCATCGCGATCAACCGTGAGAAGCTCACGCGAACTCGGCTGTTGTCACGCAGCGTGTACGCCACCTGACCAAGCTGAATCCACGCTTCGACGTCCGCGTTGCCGCCTTCCTGGCGAGTCATTGCAACGAGCAGATCGCGGGCTTCAGCGTTGCGATCAAGATTGATGAGGCACTTCGCACGCATGTGCAGCAGATCGCGACGCTGTTTGAACACTTCGTCTTTGGTGAGTCGGGCCAAGTGCTGTTCCGCGTCCGCATAGCTGCCAGCGAGGAAGAGCGCACGGGCCAGATCTTCGACGATTTCATTGGAGTTTGGTGCGAGCAAACGGGCCTGATTGAAGTTGTCCGCTGCTGCCTGATAGTTGTTGCGGAGGAGCTGGATGTGTCCCAAAGTCTGCTGAATACCCGCAGTGTGCTGGAACGTGGTCTGGCGATCGATCAAGAACTTCTCGGCTTCATCAACTTGGCCCAGATCAATCATCATTTCCGCCGCAGCGATCGGATACTGAGCATTGTCAGTGTCCAGTTCGCTCGCTCGGAGGTATCGCTTCAGAGCTTCTTCACGGCGTGCGACGCGCTCCGCGAGCAAGCCCATGTAGTACTGTGTCTCAACGTCTGTGGGGGAGAGTTGCTCAGCCTTGGCGAGCGAATCGTTCGCTCCCTGCATCTCGCCCTTCTCCATCATGATGCGAGCCCGCAGCACCCACGAGCGCGTCACGCCTTCGTTGAGCGAGAGTGCGCGATCGCCGTGCTTGGACGCCTTTTCAAGATCGCCCGCGGTCAAAGCCTGCACGGCCATCTGATATTCGTTCGCTGCTTTCAGCGTATCGATGCGCTTCTGCGCGGCGTTCTTCGCCTCGATGTTCCGCTTGCCGTGCTCCATGCTCGAGCAGCCGGTCGCGAGAAACGACGCGAGGATCATGAGTCCGATCCCAAACGCAATCATCGCAAGACGGAAAAGTTGGTCCTTGGTCGAAACTTGTGAACGTGACATGACTGAGTTCATCTATGTGCTCCTTCTAAGGGTCTATCCGAGTGATCGGACCCAAAAAGGAGCGACTTCACGTCCACCGTGAGGTTTGGAGTGAATATTCAGTCAAAGGACCAGGTGATAGGGGCGTGAGACGACAAAAACAGGCCAAAAATCGGCCTTGAAACAATCTTGCGCGTTGTGGTTTGGGCGAAGTTTGCGTGACTTTCGGCTAGATCCCGCACAGCGTACACGGGCCTTCGCCAAACACCGTCAAGAAACTATCGATATCGCACGGGTCAAAAACGCTCGTGTCGTTGTTGAAATCGATGCTGTCGCAGGTGGCAGTGGTGGGGATGCAATCGCCCTCTCCATACACACTGAGGAACGCATCAATGTCCTGCGGATCGAACACGCTGAAGTCGTTGTTGAAGTCAATGTCGTTGCAGTGGATCGAGCCGACAACGCTCAGTTCATATGCGTCGGTATACAAAATTGCAGTATTCAGCAGCGAAACACCGCTGCCGCCGTTCGACGAGTAAAAGCCAAAGTGCAGCGGTGCCCCGTTGCTGCTGAAGTCGGGATTCACTGGCCCAGGTCCAGCAGCCTTCACCCAATCAAACGAAGTCGTCGGAACAAACCCACAATCAAACCACGGATCATTGACAAACGCTGTGGACGCCGTCTGAACACAGTAGTAATACGAGCCGCCCTGCTCAATCATCATGCCCACGCCGATCGCATTCACATGCGGCGCCGAGATGCATCGATAGTGAATCGAAGTAAAGACAAAGTCGATGCCGCCCATCACGCTGGGGTTCCACACCGCGTCGTTTCGAGCATGGAAAAAACCAATCGAGACGCCTGTAGGCACGATCTGCCAAATATGCCTAGTCTGGCGGCACTCGGGCGTGATCTGACCGCCCGTTAGAAGCTGTGAACTCGAACCCGTCGCGGTACCGTTGGGTGTGGTGTCGAAGTACTTAGTCACCGTCCAGTGCACATCGCTCATCACAGCATCGCTGATGACTAAGTCAGCGCAGGCAAGCCCAGCGAGGGCAAAACAAGTCGCAACGGAGAGAAACTGCTTCATTGTGCAAGTGTACAGAAATACCCAGTAAATGCAAGCGTCTTCAAAGCCAAGGGTGCCAATAACATTGCCGAAAGACCTTAGAACAGCTGCTTCCAAACAGTCGCAAAGAATCAAATCTGGAACGAAAAACACCCCGTTCATCACGGGGTGTTTCGATCAATTCACTGTACTGAACGCTGCGTGGCTTACTGACCATCGCTAGATTCGTTGGTCACGCTCGCGCTCTTCTGGTCCTGCTTCTGCTGCCACTGAGCCATGAACTGGTTCCACGTCGTGACGTTGCGGACAAAGCCAGTGGGGCCCTGCCAGATCGCGCCGTGCTGCGTGGTCTGCTTGAAGTACTGCTCAGCGAGGCTGGGGCTGAGAGCGGTGAAGGTCGGGAGGGTCTTGGGAGCCGAGATCGCGTTGATCTGACGCGACTGGCGGTTCCAATCGATGTTGTTTTCGTTGCTGTTCTGATCGGCCGAAGTTAACTGCGTCGACTGCGTGTCGAGCTGGCTGTCAGCGTTCCAGTTGTTCTGCGTGTTTGAAGCGTCGTTGTTGCTGTAGGTGGTGGTGTCGTCGCAGTTGACGTTCGCGTTGCTGGAATCCTGTGCGAGGCTGTCCAAACCAGCGTTGCCTTCGCTCGCGACCTGGACGCCGCGAGTCGTGAACTCGACGCCCGGATCGTTGGATTCAGTCTGCTGCGTCTGGCCGGTCGCACCGGGCATCATGTACTCATACTGCGAGTGATCATCGTGCGCCACAGACTGGCTGGGCACGTAGTTGGGGTCATACTCAGGACCTGATTCCATTGAAAGCTGTTCGTCGGCCTTCACCTGTAGCAGGCTGCCCGACGCCGCCTTGTCAATCACGCGCTCCAAGAAGCTGCGGTTGAGGCTGGGCGTCTTGCTGCCTGTGATCTTCTCACGCAGCTGCGTGAGTTCAGGCTGAACCGGGCTGAGCGAGAGCGAACGCTCGATCTTGTTGAGCGCGCCTTCGGTGTTGCCATCGCGGAACATCTTGTCAGCCTCGATGTTGAGGTTGTTGGTCATGCGTTCCCGGCTGAAGGGGAGCACGCCCGAACGAGCGCCAGCGGTGATGTCTGCGATGTATTGACCGCCGCGCTGACCTGCGTCAGTGATGGCGGAGTCATTGAGAATCGTGGGAGTCACGAGGAAGATGATTTCGTTACGGCTTGTGCTATCTTCCTTGCCGCGGAACGCGTTGCCCACGATCGGCAGATCGCCCAGCAGCGGGACCTGCTTGCGGGTGCTCGTCACGCTCTCGCGGAACAAGCCGCCCAGCACGACCGTCTGGCCGTCACGGACGAGAATGTTGGTCGAGAGTTCGTTAGTGATTTCGTCAGGAATCGTGACCGCGCTGCCGCCGATATCCGTGACCTGACGGATCGCGGCTTCTGCAACCTTGGGCTTCAATTCCATGCGGATCATGTTGTCGTTCGTGACGAACGGACGGAAGTACAGGCTGGTACCGGTATCAAGGAATTCGACGGTCTGCGTCGTGCTCGTGTCGGTCGCGGTCGTGCTGAGGTAGCCGACCTTACGACCAACCAACACTCGGCTGGACTGGCGGTTCAAAGCCATGACCTTCGGGTTGCTGAGCACGGTGGTGTCCGTGACTTCGTCCAAGGCGCGGATGAACACGCCGATGTCGTTGGAGAGAATACCGATCTTGAGGCCACCGTTGCCGCTGGCGACGTTACCGACGTTGCCGACGACTGCCGTGCCACCGCGGTCAGCAGGAGCCTGGTTGGTGGTGCTGGGAGGCGAGATCAAGCCGGTGACCGCGCCCAAGGGGCCGCTTGCCAACTGACCAAAGTTCATGTCAGCAACGATGCTGAAGTCAACGCCCAGTGCGACTGCGTCGTTGAGCTGCGTCTGAAGAATCGTCGCTTCGACAAGCACCTGTGCGGGCTTGGTATCGATTTGACGGACCATTTCTTCGACCTGTGCGACGTTCTCTTCGAAGTCGTAGATCACGAGCATCGAGCCAGCCGCGTAGTCTTCGCCGCCGATGGGCGTTTCTGACATGCTACCGAATGTGGCAGCCTTGCTGTTGACCTTGATCTGGCCTTCCGGGCTGAGCAGGGGCTTCACGAATTCAGCCGCATCCACGCCAGCCATGTAGTTCAGGTTGACGATCTTGCTGACCTTCTGGCGGTTTGCAGCCTGAATCTTCTGGAGTTCATCGAGCGTATAAATCTTGATGAAGTTGCCTTCTTCGATGAAGCCGTAGCCGTTGACGTTCAGAATCGCGTCGAGCGCTTCGTAGAACGTCACGCCGTAGAGGTTCGCCGTCACGCGAGCGTTGACGTCCTTGCTCGCGATGATGTTCTTCTGGCTCTGGATCGAGAGCAGTTCGAGTACATTGGCGAGGTCTTCGTCCTTGACGTGCAGGTCGACGGTCATGTTGTCGTCAACGCGAACTTCGCTGTCGCCTTCGAGCGAGTCTTTCTTGTTGTTCGCAGCCGGGTCAGTGACCGGTGCGAAGTTCTGAGCGCGAACTGCGGGCGAAGGAGCCGCTTCCTCGGACTGTCCCGGGCCAAAGTCGCCCGGCTTGTCCTGCGCGAGAGCGGTCGTGGAGCCCGCGACCAGGGCGAGCAGGAGGCCGAACATCGCGGCTTTGCTCCGGACTTCGAAGGAATTCGTGACGTTCTTCATCTGATTCAAAGTGCTCGCCATGTGTGTACCTCGCAAAAAGTGTGTGCCTAAGCCTTTCTTGACTTCGAGAACCGCGTGTTTTCCGTTGGACGGAACGCAGCGCGGCTTTCGAGATGAACACACCTGAGAGGACTCTCCGAGGGTGCTTTCATCAGGCCACGCGTCAGTCTGTTTCGACGGGGCAAGGGGGGGACTTTGGGGCAAGATGAGAAATCTGCCCGAGAACAACGACTTTGTTGCCTTTTGTGCGTCTATGAAGCGCGATGCTTATAGCGACATGCGCCGCCTCTGCGCCCCAACCAAAGCCCCAATACGGACGCTGCACGCGAATGCGAACGACAGCAAACCCGCTCAGGCCTATCGGGCGTTGCGGAAATACCTCACGATTCTCGGTCACGCAGGCTTGTGTCAGGCATCAGATGCCCATCATCCCGTCTCCCATGGATTAGTGATGAGTGGGGGAGCGGCGAATTGAATAGTCCACACGAAGGAATACACCATGAGCAACATCGCACACGTGCTGGTCAGCAACGCCAAGTTCACCAAGGGATACGCGGATGTCCTCACCAAGGGCATCGACGCCAAACTCGCGGCTCGCAAGCCTAAGGGCAACGCCATCACCGGCGCGTCGATCAACACCAACCATCCAACCTTCGTGTATGGCCACCTCTCGCTGCAATTTGGCCGCCTTCCTGAAATTCTGGGCGTTCCAGCACCCGAAGGCATTCGCGCACCCGAGCACTGGGAGCCGCTCTTCAAAGCTGGCGCACCCTGTCACGATGACCCGGAAGGAAAAATCTACCCGACGTGGGACGCAGTGCTCGCGCAGTTCAACAAAGGCAGCGACCTCGCGCTGAGCGTACTCGCGCAAGCCACTGAATCCACGTTCTACTCTGAAACGACCGACCCGGCGCGCAAAGAACGATTTCCTTACGTCGGCAATCTCGTCGCGTTCCTCGTGATGGGTCACCCGATGATGCACCTGGGTCAGATCAGCGCATGGCGTCGCTGCTACGGCTTGCCAAGCGCCTTGGGATAAATTCTCGCGTCATCCCGCGTTGCACGGCCCCTCGCCATACACGCTCAAAAACCCGTCGATATCCGCAGGATCAAAGACCGACCCATCGTTGTTGAAGTCGATGTCGTAGCATGTTGCTGTCGCAGGAACGCAAGGCCCTTCGCCGTACACACTCAGCAACGCATCGATGTCCTGCGGGTCAAACAACGAGCCATCGTTGTTGAAGTCAATGCTGTCGCAAAATCTCGCGCCGTGCCGCACAAAGTACAAGTCTTGCTCGCCGTTGTACGTCGCGGAATAGATGAGATTGAACCCGTTGTTGTCAGACTCGATGTCGTAGTAATCCCCGATCTTGTTCTGCTGAGGCCAGCCCACAGCGCTGTTCCAGGTTGGCCCAAGCGATTCAGGCGCGCTCCATGTCACGCCCGCGTCGTTGCTGAACACATACATCGTTCTGCTCAGCACGGGATTCAGCGTGCTGCTCGTGTCGTTGTACACCACATCGATCCGGCCGTTCGGCGCAAGGCCCATCGTGCCGAACCACTGCCAACTGTTCGCATTCACGATCCCGCCGTTGATGAGCGTAATTGCTCCCCAAGTCGCGCCGCCATCCGTGCTGCGACGAAACCCAATATCTGTCGCGCTGCCAGTGCTGTTGATAGTGCTCAACGCATACACCCAACCCATTCTCTCAGCGACATTCTTTTCAACAAGCACTTGATGCTGACCAATCAGCCCACCGGGATTAGGCGGCCGGTTGTTTGCACCAGCAGAGATAAAAATCTGCTGCGTCGGGCTGAATGTCGGAGGAGTCACATTGGGATCAAGTGCGTTGGTCGATTTCGTAATCCGCACTGTTCCGTCCTGCCCGATCACGTACACCTCGCCCGAAGGCCCGATGTCCAAAGTTCCAAACAAGATGCCAAGGTCTCCGGCTGGAGCCGACCAAGTCTGCGCACCATTAAATGATCGATTGAACGCGCAGCAATTCCACGCCTGAATCATCGCTCCGCGACGTGACGTATTCGACTTGTCAATTGCAAACCAAGCTTTGTCTCCGCCCCATGCGAACACTGGGGCACTCCAAGTCTGCCCGCCGTCAGTTGACTTGAAGTAGAAGCATTCAAAGTCCGACGTGAGTGAGTTGTAAAAAATCGTTCCATCAGCATCCGCACGCAGCACCGGATCGCTTCGAAAAACCCCGGGATTCAGCGTTCCTCGATGCCATGAACGCCCCCAGTCATCGCTCCACGCATATCCCGCTTGACGAAAACTGCTGGAAATGGTGTCAAACTGTCGCCATCCGATCGCGATCTTGTTCGGAAACTTCGCCTGCGACGCCATAGAAGGTTCATTCGCCGCGTCTCCCACGATATTTTGTCCGTTGGACCCGACATTGACCTGCACCGTCGATGGAAATCCTCTCGGCATGAAGAAGGGATCACTGGTCGGCAAGTTGGGCACGGGACCGGGATGCAAGTCAGCACCAGTCATCACTTCGTGAAGACCAAATTCTTCTGCAGTCTGCGCGAAAGCAGCGGTGCCGCAGGCCAATGCACCGCCACACGCACAGATGAGCGCTCGCGAACGAAGACGACATGAACCACGCATGCAAGTACTCCACAACCCCGCTGAACCGTATCTCTCGAGCAAAATCGCTTACCCCGCGTTGCAAGGCCCTTCGCTATACACGCTCAAGAACCCGTCGATATCCGCCGGATCAAAGATCGATCCATCGTTGTTGAAGTCGATGTCGTTGCACGTCGCCGAAGCAGGCAAGCAAGGCCCCTCGCTGTAGACGCTCAGGAACGCATCAATATCCTGCGGATCAAACACCGACCCATCGTTGTTGAAGTCAATGTCGTCGCAAAGGCGAGGCCCGTACCGCACGTAGTACACGTCCTGCTCGCCGTTGTACGTTGCGGAATAAATCAGATTGAAACCGTTGTTGTCAGATTCGATGTCGTAGTAGTCGCCAATCTTGTTCTGCACAGGCCAGCCCACCGTGCTGCCCCATACAGGACCGAGCGGGATGGGCACGCTCCAGGTGTTGCCCGCGTCGTCGCTTGATGTGTACATCGTTCTGCACTGGGTCGCAACCAGCGTCGAACTCGTATCGTTATACACCACATCAATGCGGCCGCTGGGAGCCAGACCCATCGTGCCAAACCACTGCCAACTGTTGGCGTTCACAACGCCCGCATTCAGCAGCACAATCGGCGCCCACGTCGTTCCGCCATCCGTGCTTCGCCGGAATGCAACATCAGTTGCGCTTCCCGTCGTAGTAACAGTGCTGAGCGCATAGACCCAGCCCAATCGCTCCGGAACGTTTCGTTCCACCAAAACCTGATGCTGCCCGATCAATCCGCCCGGATTCGGCGCTCTGCCTGTACCGCCCACAGTCGGAAACACAGTCGTCGCCGCGCCAAAGGTTGGTGTTGCACTCTGATCAAGCGCGTTGGTTGATTTGCGAATCTGAACGGAACTGGTTTGTCCGATCAGATACACCTCTCCAGCGGGACCAATATCAATCGTGCCAAACACAACACTCAGGCTTCCCGCAGGCGCAGACCACGTCTGACCGTTGTTGAATGAGCGATTGAACTGGCAGCAGTTCCACGCCTGAATCATCGCGCCGCGACGAGCCGTGTTGGACTTGTCGATAGCGAACCACGTCTTGTCGCCCCCGATGGCATACACCGGATCGCTCCACGTTTGTCCGCCGTCTGTCGATCGGAAGTACCACACATTGAGTTGTGCGCCTCCATTCACAACTTCCAGCGAGTTATAGAAAATCGTGCCGTCCGCGTTCGCACGCAACACTGGATCGCTGCGGAACACGCCAGGCTGCAACTCGTTCTTGTGCCAAGTTCGCCCGTAGTCATCGCTCCACGCGTAGCCCGCCTCGCGAAAGTCGCTGAGTATTGAGTCAAACTGTCGCCAACCGACAACGATGCGATTTGGAAATCGCGGGTCAGACGCAATCGACGGTTCGTTCGCTGCGTCGCCCACAATATTCAATCCCGCCGCGTTCACGTTCGTCTGCGCATGAAACGGAAAATCGCGAGGCTCAAAGGGCTCCGAAGTATCCGGGTCAAGCAGTGGTGGGGCGGGCGCAACGTGATCTCGCGACGGCTTCTCCAGTGTTTCAGGAGCATCCAAAATCTGCGCAGACGCGGCACAGCATGAACCAGCGAGCACAACCAGCCGCGCCACAAACACAAAATGACTCTTCGACATACTCGCTTCCCCCTCACACCACAAAGTTCACAATCACGTCCAGCCTGCACCCCGCCCGCCCATCAATATAACCGAAACGTCAAGCCGCGGATGCAGGAACTTCGCAGGTTTGTGCATGACAAACAAAAAAGCGTGCCTGAGGCACGCTCTTTTCTATTCTGTGAATTTGGGACCTTTACAACTTACTTGTCCTGCGGCGAAATCCCCATCCCGCTGCGATTTGGGCTCTGCGGGCGCTTCGGCGCGACGTATGGCTTCTCGGCGATCGCCTTCAGCATCTCATTGATCGCGCGATCGAGCTGCGGGTCGCCGCCGTTCTGCATGAGTGCCGGATCGTCGATCACTTCGATGTCCGGATCAACGCCGTGCCCTTCAACGCCCCACGTGCCGTCGGTTTCATAGAAGCCGAAGTTGGGCACCGTGATGCTGCCACCATCAACCATGCGCGGGTTGCCGCTAATGCCCACCAACCCGCCCCACGTACGCATGCCAATCACTGGTCCCAGCTTGTGATGTTTGAACAGCCACGGGAACATGTCGCCGCCGCTGCCAGCAAGCCCGTTGATGAGCATGCACTTTGGTCCAAAGTGCGCATCGGGCGGCCAAGACCAATCGTTTCCGTCACGCCGCGCCCAGTAGTTGGTTGCGGGGCGATTGAGCAATTCGATGAAGCGGTTGGGAATCTGCCCGCCGCCATTCCAGCGATCGTCCACAATGAGTGCGTCCGTGCCGCGTTGACCAAAGAACTGGCGATACAGATCGTTCTGCCCATCAACGCCCGTGTTCGGCACGTAGATGTATCCGACCTTCCCGCCCGACTTATCTTCAACGTACTTGCGCTTCGATTCGATCCAATCGCGATACCGCAAGGTGCCTTCGGTGCCGATAGGCTTGAGCACAACTTCGCGCTCAGTGCCGTCAAGCACTGGATTTGAACTGACAGTGATAGAAGTGACGCGATCCGCCGTGCCGATGAACGCGGCATACGGATCCTTGCTCGTGTCAATCGGCACGCCGTTGACGGCGAGCAGATAGTCACCAACCTTGACATCGATGCCAGGCTGACTCAGCGGCCCTCGCGCATCCGAATCCCAAGATGCACCAGACACAATCTTCGCGATCTTGTACGCCGGGCTTGCACCCGACTTGTCCAGCACAAAGTCCGCGCCCAGCAACCCAACATTTTGATTAGGCTGATCTTCCACATCGCCCGGCGCGCCCAGATACGCGTGCCCGATGTTCAATTCGCTGATCATTTCCGAGATGATCCAGTTCACATCCTCTCGGCTCGACGCATCATCCACCATCGCGAGATAGTGTTCGCGAACCTTGGCCCAGTTCACGCCGTGCATCGTGGGTTCATAGAAGAAGTCGCGCTGCAAGCGCCACGCTTCGTTGACGATGTGCTTCCACTCAACACGCGGGTCTTGAATCGTCTTGTTCATGCCCGCAACGACGACGCTCTGGCTCTTGCCGCCGCCCGCTGATGCGTCCATCACGGTCATGCTTGAGCCGCCTCGGAACACCAGCAGTTTCTTGCCATCAGCGGACATGTCATATCCACCGCCACTGGTGACGGCTTCTTCCTTCTTTTCATCGCCGGTGTAGTTGTAGATGCGGATGCCGTTGCTGTCGTTGTCGCCTCGCGACCCATTGCGAGAGAAGATGAGTTTTTCGCCATCTGCGACCATAAGCCCGCCAAAGTTGCCCGCAGGAATCGGCAACTGAATCGCTCGAGCCTCAAAGCCCTCGAAGTCGATCTTGACTTCCTTCTTTTCGTCCTTCTTGTCGGACTTGGAGTCAGACTTGCTGTCGCCGCCTTCTGCGCCCTTGGTCGCTGTGAAGTCGCCCTTCTGATCACCCGCGAACCACTCGCCCGTCAGTTCGCCGCCCTTGACGGTGCCCGCGAAGCGAATCGACTGATTCTGCATATTGACCGTGAATTCCACTTCTCCGGAAGCAGCGTTGAACGTGCCAGTGAGGTCTGCCTGACCCATCGCCGACACGACATTGCCCGACAACTTGTCGCCTTCAAGTTTGAAGTTGAAAGTGACCGGCATGCTGCCGCCCGGAATCTGCGCACCCTTCGCCGTGCCGCTCCAAGTGCCGGTGATCGAATCGCTGCTCGCGGCTTTGGCGTCTTCCTTCTTTTCGTCACCCTTCTTTTCGTCGCTCTTTTGGGCTTCGTCCTTTTTCTCTTCTTTCTTCTCAGCCTTGTCATCCTTCTTCGGTTCGTCCTTCTTGTATTCCTCTTCCTCGCTCTTCGCAAGCCACGGACTCTTCACATCCTTGCGCAAGGGCACCATCAGCAGCACCTGGCTGTTGCGATACGCATACGTGTTGTCAACATCGCTGTATTCCGGGTTGTCCACGGCTCGCTGGCTCACGCAGAACAGCCAGTCGCCCTTGCGATCAAACGCCGGGCTGCTGCTCGGGAACATCACGCTTGTCACGGCGTGCTTCTCGCCAGTCTTGACATTGGCAATCCACACCACGCCGTTGCCTGTCTTGTCTTCGGACAGCGCATAGGTGATCCACTGCGAATCGCTCGACCAACTGATGGAAGGTTGATTCATCCACTTGTCTTTATCAAACTCCTTCGTCTCGCCCTTCTCAACATCCGTCAAGAAGATGCGCCCGTTCTGATCAACGAACGTGATGAACTTGCTATCAGGCGACCAGCGAGGCGAATACCGATATCCCGCACCCAAGTCGCTTAACTTGCGAGTCTCACGCTTGGGTTCGCTCTGTGCCTCCTTGCCTTCTGCCTTCGTGCCTTCTTTCCCATCATCCTTCTTTTCTTCCGCCTTCTTCTCGTCCTTTTTGTCGTCCTTCTTTTCGTCTTTCTTCTCAGGCGCCTTCGCATCCGAAGCCCTCACCCACAAGTTGTACTCGCCGCCCTCGTCGGAGAAGTACGCAATCCACTTCCCGTCCGGGCTCCACGCCGGATCGCGCTCCGCGATGTTCTCCGTGCGCGTCATCGAGCGAACCACGCCTTCCTTCACCGGCGCAGACCACAAGTCGCCACGCGCCTCAACTGCAACGCGCTTGCCGGTGGGCGAAATGCTCCCACCCTCAACGTTCTTGCTCGAATCCACCATCCGGGGCCGAATCTTGGGTCGATCGCCCGGCACAGTGATCTTCACTTCGCTCGATTGCCCCGTGCCCAAGTTGAGCAGCATCAACTTGCTGCCCAGTTGGAACACAATCTCGCCCTTCCCATCACTGCCCGGCCCGATGCTGGGCCACTTGACATCATCATCCGTGAAGTTTGTCACCTGCTTGCGAGCCCCGCTCGCAACGTCATACGACCAGATGTTCATCCGGTGATCGGCACCGTTGTCCGTGTGGTAGTACACCGTCTTGCCATCGCCCCCCGGCACCCACATGGGCAACGTATCAACACCTTCCCAATCCGTAATCCGCTTGCTGGACTTGTCCTTCAGGTTGAACAGCCAGACATCCGTCGCCATGCCGCCGCGATATCGCTTCCATGTGCGAGTGTCCACGCTGTGCGTCGTGTACGCAAGCCACTCGCCGTTGGGCGAAACACTCCCGAACCCGCCGTAAGGCACTGGCAACTTCTCAGGCAACCCACCATTCGCCTTCGTCTGCCACAACTGCTGCTGGCGTGCAAGTCCCGACCACGCGTTCGTGAAGAACAACAAGTTGCCATCAGGCAGCCAGTCGCACAACGTTTCGCCCGCAGGGTGATATGTCACGCGTGTCGAAATCCCGCCATCAATCGACATCGTGTAGATATCACGATTGCCCTCATAGTTCCCCACAAACGCAATCGTCTTTCCATCCGCGCTGAATCGCGGGAACGTCTCCACACCCGCCGGGCTCGCGAGCGGCCGAGCCTGCCCGCCCGCCTTGGGCGCAATCCAAATGTCATTCGCATATACAAACGCGATGCTGTCCTTGCTCACGTCAGGCCAGCGCATCATGCCCGCGTTGGGCGACACATCAGCCATCGCGCTCACGCCACAGGCTGTGCCCGCGAGCAGCGCAATCAAGTGCGTTGAGTGTGCGAGGCGGGAAAGACCGACAAAGTTCTTTGTGTTCATAGGGGAAGACGCCTTGAATCAATACGCCCATCCGCGGCGTACCTCCCAAAGCCGCAACGCAGCCAAAGAGAGTCGCGATTGTTCGCAGGCCGAAAGCGTCAGTTACGACAGTCGAAAGTTTCCAATTCCAGTCGCAGGCACACCTCGTGCCACTGACAGTGCTTTGACTGTCGGTGGTGGAACGCCAACGTGACCCAGCATCTTGCGGTGTGTTTACCTGTTTTCCACCGACAATCAGAGCATTGTCGGTGGCACGCCTAATCTGCGTATTCCGTCAAACATGTGTTCGAATGCAATTCCGTACCTATGGGTATAGAATTGCCAGTTGCTGACACCTGCCCGCACGTTTGCACCCCACAAGAACCCCGGGAGCCCTCCATGCCAACCCCCTTCGACCATCTCAAACTCCATCTGAACAAGTGGATTCAGAAAAACAAGAACAACCTCAAGCCGCCGGTCAGTAACAAGCAACTGCTGAGCGAAGCGCAGGACGTCATCGTCTTCGTTTCAGGTGGCCCCAACACACGCAACGACTACCACGTCAACCCTACCGAAGAACTCTTCTATCAATTGAAGGGTGACATCGCCGTTCGCCTGCGCCCTTTGGACGGCAGCAAGCCCTACGACCAGATCATCAAGGAAGGCGAAATCTTCCTGCTCCCGCGTTGGGTCCCGCACCGCCCACAACGCCCCGCCAACACGCTGGGCCTCATCATGGAATTCCCGCGAGGCGTCGACGCCGAAGGCAATCCGCAAAAAGATGGCCTCCGCTGGTATTGTCCAGAGTGCGACCATCTCGTCCACGAAGCCCAGTGGGTCCTCAAGAAGATCGACGAAGACCTCCGCATCATCATGAACGACTTCTGGGATGGCCCAGTCGAACGCCGTACTTGTCAAAAGTGTGGCCACATCATTCAACGCGCCGGCGCAATCGCGCTGAACAAAGGCAAAGTGAAATCCGCGACCAAGTCAGCGAAGTCCGCAAAGCCCGCCGCGAAGAAGAAGGCCAAACGCATCATCGAAGCCAAGCCACGACCCAAGAAGGTCGCCGCCGGGCGGTAATGACCGATTCGCGACGCGAATCAGTTCGTGACGACAAGATTCAACACAGAGAACGCAGAGAGCACAGAGAAAACACTGTGATATCAGCGTGGTCTTCAAGACCACGCTTTATTCAATTGTCACATTCTCTATTCTCTCTGCGTTCTCTGTGCTCTCTGTGTTCAATCTTCTTCTCGCATCAAGTCGTCTTCTACACTGCACCCGTGCCGCAGAAAATCGACCTCCACACACACTGGCTCCCCGAGCACTGGCCCGACTGGACCAGCCGCTCTGGCTACGCGGGCTGGATCAAACTCGCCCACGAAAAACCGGGGTGCGCACGCATGCTCCGCACCGAGCCAGACGGCTCAACCACAAGTTTCCGCGAAATCCAGTGCAACTGCTGGGATGTGATGGCCCGCATCAAAGACATGGACGACACCCAAGTCACGATGCAAGTCCTGAGCACCGTGCCCGTGATGTTTTCGTATTGGGCCAAACCCACCGACGCCTACGACCTCTCTCGCCTCCTGAACGACGATATCGCCGCGATCTGCGCCAAGCACCCCACGCGCTTCGCAGGCCTCGCAACGCTCCCCATGCAGGACCCAACACTCGCAATTCGAGAACTCGAGCGCTGCGTCCGAGATTTGAAACTTCCCGGCGTCCAAATCGGCACCAACATCAACGGCCTCAACCTCGACGAGCCGCAAGTCTTCGACGTTCTCGCCGCCTGCGAATCGCTCGGCGCATGTGTCTTCGTGCATCCCTGGGACATGCTGCAATTCAGCCAGCACCGCCGCATCGACGATGCCTCACACACTCGCCTTGAAACCATCAACCGCATGGCCCGCTACTGGATGCCCTGGCTCGTCGGCATGCCCGCCGAAACTTGCATCGCCATGTGCTCCCTCATGTTCTCCGGCACACTCGACCGCCTCCCAAATCTCCGCATCTGCTTCGCCCACGGGGGCGGCTCATTCCCCGGCACCATTGGCCGCATCACGCACGGCCGCGAATGCCGCCCCGATCTCTTCCCACAGCAATCGCACCTCCCACATCACTACCTCGCCACCCCAACCTCGCCCGCCAAGGTCTACGTCGATTCCCTCGTCCACGACACTGACGCTCTGCGCCTGCTCCTGAAACAATTTGGCAGCAACCGCATCGCACTGGGATCCGACTACCCCTTTCCGCTGGGCGAAGACAAACCGGGCACGATCATCGAGTCCATGCGCAGCGAGCTGACGCGAAGCGATGTGGAGAACATGCTGTCTGCAACAGCAAGAGACTTCCTCCGCATCTGACGTGCCACCGACCGGGGGGTGCTGCTTTGAGCGGTCGGTGCCCCTTGTGCGCAATTGCACTTTGCAGTGAGCTCGCACCGACCACGCAAAGCCGTAGTCGGTGGCACGATATTCATCTCCGCAACTTTCCCTACGCTTGCAAGTGACCAAACTCCACTTCCAACCCAACGAGTCCTTCGCCCGCGAACTCGACGCCGCCGACCCTCTGCAATCCTTCCGCAACCAGTTCCACTTCCCCGCCGCACCAAGCGCGAACACCCCAACGCTCTACTTCGTCGGCAACTCACTAGGCCTGCAGCCCAAAACCACCCGCGCTGCGCTTGAGCAGGAACTCGACGACTGGGCACGCCTTGGCGTCGAAGGCCACTTCGCCGCGAAGCATCCGTGGCTTCCCGCCCACGAAGAAGTTCGCGACATGCTCTCTCGAGTGGTCGGCGCCCAGCCCAGCGAAGTGGTCGCGATGAACTCGCTCACGACAAACCTGCACTTGCTGATGGTCTCGTTCTACCGCCCAACGCGAGAACGCTACAAAATCGTCATCGAAGACACCGCGTTCCCGTCCGACTCGTACGCGATGCAAAGCCAGATCGACTTTCACGCACGCTCGACGAACTTCAACTCACAAGACGCCCTCATCCGCCTCAAACCCCGCGAAGGCGAGCACACACTCCGCACCGCCGACATCCTTGACACCATCGACCGCAACAAAAACTCCATCGCCCTCGTCATCCTGGGAGGCGTCAACTACCTCACAGGCCAGTTCTTCGACATCCCGCACATCACCCGCTTCGCCAAAGAGCGTGGCATCACGGTCGGCTGGGACCTCGCCCACGCCGCGGGCAACATCAACGTCCAACTCCACGACAGCAACTGCGACTTCGCTGCGTGGTGTTCGTACAAGTACTTGAATTCCGGCCCCGGCGCAATCGCGGGCGCATTCGTCCACGAACGCCATCACAAAGATCGCTCGCTTCCTCGCTTCGCCGGTTGGTGGGGCAACGATCCCGCAACCCGCTTCAAAATGGGCCCCGACTTCGTCCCCACGCAATCCGCCGACGCATGGCAATTGAGCAACCCACCCATCATGGCGCTCTCGCCGTTGCGAGCCTCGCTGGAAATCTTCGATAAAGCCACGATGCAGGCCCTGCGAACCAAGTCGCTCAAAATCACTGCATACCTCGAATACATGCTGACTCACGCGCCGCACCCCCCGAGCGCCGGCCTCGCCAAACGAGTCCGCATCATCACACCCACCGACCCCGCGCAGCGCGGTGCTCAACTATCGCTTTTGATCGACGGTGCAACCAAGCAAACCGCCGCACAACTTCATGCTCGGGGCGTCTTCTGCGACTTCCGCGAGCCCAACGTCATCCGCGTCGCCCCCGCGCCGCTGTACAACTCCTTCCACGACGTGTGGCAACTCTCCAAAGTCATGAGTGAAGTCTTTGCATGATTCGAAAGAAAGATCGCGGAGATGCGGAGAGAAGAGGAGAATCGCGGAGAGAAAGCTGAATGTTGGTATGGAAGCGGGTCGGTGCTTCGAAATACTCCGCGAAATTCCTCATATATTCACGCCGGACCTGAGCGAGTCTTCGAGCGAAGGTCCGGGTTGACCGCACTTGTCGTTCCATGATTCTTGCTGACACACTTCTCTCTCGCCCCAACCACACCAAGTACATCCTCCGCGTTTCTCCGCTCTCTCCGCCCCTCCGCGATCGCCTTTCACTTCAATACGATCCCCCATGCCGGCAACTGACCCCAACCACATCATGATCATCGGCGCAGGCCTCGCAGGCTCTCTCATGGCCTGCTATCTCGCCCGTGCCGGCTATCGCGTCAGCGTGTACGAACGCCGCTCCGACCCGCGCGTGAAGGGCTACGTCGGTGGTCGCTCCATCAACCTCGCCCTCAGCATCCGAGGCATCACAGGCCTGCAAGGCGCTGGCCTCGCCGACATGGTGATGAACACGCAGGCGATCCGCATGCCGGGCCGCATGATCCACCCCCCGAGCATGCCCCCGCCCGCGAGCAATGCAACCAAGCCCATCTTCCAACCCTACAGCCACGATCCCAACGACGCAATCAACTCCGTAAGCAGAGGCGGCCTCAATCTCGCCCTGATCGAAGCCGCGTCCAAGTATCCCAATGTCGAGATGCACTTTGATTGCATGTGCAACGACATCGATCTGCCACTCGATTCCGTCGCTGCACCAACCGCGATTTTCTCAACGCCTGTAGGCGAAAAACGCGTTTCCGCGAGCCTGATTCTTGGAGCAGACGGCGCATTCTCGCCAGTCCGCAATCGACTCCAAAAGACCGACCGCTTCGAGTACAGCCAGAGTTACCTCCAGCACGGCTACAAAGAACTGCACATCCCGCCGACAGCGAACGGCGACTTCGCGATGGAGCCCCACGCGCTGCACATCTGGCCTCGCGGCGGTTCCATGATGATCGCGCTCCCGAATCGCGATTCTTCCTTCACATGCACACTCTTCTGGCCCTTCACTGGCGACCACAGTTTCGAAAACCTGACGACGCCCGAAAAAGTCCGCGCGTTCTTTGAGCAGCAGTACGCCGACGCCGTGCCGCTGATGCCCACGCTCGTCGAAGACTACTTCAAGAATCCCACCAGTTCGCTGGTAACAGTGCGTTCCTGGCCTTGGCACTACCAAGGCAAGTTGTGTACGCTGGGCGACGCCGCCCATGCAATCGTGCCGTTTTATGGCCAAGGCATGAACGCCGCGTTTGAAGATTGCCTCGCGTTGTCGCAGTGCTTGGCGAAGCATCCAAAGGACCGAGTCGCGGCTCTCGAAGAGTTTCAATCACTCCGCAAACCCAACGCAGATGCAATTGCAGACATGGCGTTGGCGAACTTTGTCGAGATGCGAGACAAAGTTGGTTCGCCTGCGTTTCTCTATCGCAAAAAGGTCGAGCAGACCATCCACCACGCGTTCCCCGATCGCGTGCATCCACAATACAACCTCGTCTCGTTTTCAACAGTCCCATACGCGGAAGCGATGCGTCGAGGCAAACAACTGGACGCAGTGTTAGATGAACTCGTCGCGAAATTCCCCGCAACCTTGCTCACTGCGAGTAACGCTGCACAGTGGGCAAGCCAAGTAAACGCAGCAGCCCGCCCCTTGCTCGATGCAATGCATTCCCAAACTCGCGATACAGCATTCGTCGTCACGCGTTCGTCATCCGACAATCGAGCGCTCATTGACATTTCTCCCGCCCTCACAGAAAACATCAAAGTCTGGCCTGGCGACATTCCAATGTCGCGCGAAGTGCTGTGCGACATGAAGCTGGGAGCAAACATCACGTTGAGCACCCTGCGCGGTACGGTGCATCTCGGCGCACACGCCGACGGCCCCAATCACTATGGAAAAGACGCTGCCGGCATCGGCGAACGAAGTCTGACGCCCTACATCGGCCCGTGCCACGTCGTGCGAGCAAATGCAAAGCCCGGCACTCGTGTGCAAGTCGCCGACCTCAGTGTTCCGCTCGACAAGATTCGCCATCCGCGCGTACTCATCGCAACCGGCACGTTCGCGGATTACAATGTGTGGACAGAACACTTCGCCGCACTCAGTGTTGAACTCGTCCACGCCCTCGCCGGTCGCGGCGTCATCACCATCGGCGTCGATACACCCAGCGTTGACCTGTTTTCATCAAAGGCACTCGAAGCGCACAACGCCATCTTGAAGCACGACATCAGCATTCTGGAAGGCCTGGTACTTCGCGACGTTACAGAAGGCGAATACGAATTGCTCGCGCAGCCCCTGAAACTCATCGGTTTCGACGCAAGTCCAGTGCGAGCAGTCCTCCGTCCGCTCACATAAGCGGACTCGATGTGCAAAAATACGATTTCGCATCATCGCATCATCGCATCATCGCATCATCGCATCATCGCATCATCGCATCATCGCATCATCGCTTCCCACCACCGCCACCACCTTCACCTCAAAGTGAATCGGCGTATTCCCACCCTGCGGCAACCCCGCAATCTCGCAAGTCGTGCGTGTGGGCTGATTGCTTCCCGCAGGGAAGTACTCTGCATACACCCGGTTGTACGTCTGCCAATCACGCTTCATGTTGATGAGAAAAACCGTGATGTCGACAATGCTCTCCCACGACGCCCCGCAGTCTTCAAGCACCGCCTTCACGTTCGCAAAGCATGAACGCATCTCGGCTTCGATGTCATAGTCGATGAGCGCGCCGTCGGCATTAACCTTCGCACCAGGAACAACTTTGCTGCCGCGCGTGCGGGGACCAACGCCCGAGAGAAACAGCAAGTTGCCGACACGCCGCGCATGCGGATAAGGCCCAACAGGCTCTGCTGCACGCGAACTGTCAATCCTCGTTGTCACCTGATTACTCGTCACTTAGACACCTCGTCACCTAGACACCTTCCTACAACGCCACACACACATTCTTCGGCTCAGTAAAGAACCGCATCGCGTCCAATCCGCCTTCGCGACCAACACCCGATTGCTTCATGCCGCCAAAGGGCGTTCGCATGTCGCGAATGTTCCAGCCATTGACCCAGACGACGCCTGAATCAATCGCCGCGGCGACTCGATGAGCACGCGAAAGGTCTTGAGTGAAAAGCGACGCGGACAAACCGTACTTCGTGCCGTTGGCGAGTGCAATCGCGTGCGCCTCGTCACGGAACGACTGAACAGTTACGACCGGGCCAAAAATTTCTTCCTGCTCAACGTTGCACGCGGGGTCAAGACCCGTAATGACCGTGGCCTGATAGAAGTACCCACCCTTGCAGCGCTCGCTCAAGTCCTTTGACGCGACAGGCGAGCCACCACAGTGAAACTTGCCGCCCAGTCTTCGTGCTTCCTCAACCATCGACGAAACTTTGTCAAACTGCACCTTGCTCACGAGCGGCCCCATCTGCGTTTCCGCGTCGAGCGGGTCGCCCACGCGAATCGCTTTCGCACGCTGCGTCAGCCCCTCAACAAACTGCGCGAACTTGCTCTCATGAACAAGTGCCCGCGAGCCGCACAAACAAATCTGGCCTTGATTGGAAAACGCCGCGCGAGCGCTGATGTCAAGTGCTTTATTGATATCCGCGTCGTCGAAAACAATGAACGGATTCTTGCCACCCAACTCCAACGACACACGTTTCAGCATCGCTCCAGCATTCTGTGCAATCCACTGACCAACTTTCGTGGACCCGGTAAATGAAACTGTGGGCACGTCAGGGTGCGTCACAAGCGAGCCGCCAGCTTCAGTGCCAAGCCCATGCACAACATTGAACACGCCCGCCGGCAGGCCTGCCTCCTGCAGCAATTCGCACAGCATGCTCGCCGTTCGAGGCGTCACTTCCGATGGCTTCGCAACCACCGTGCTGCCGACAGCCAGCGCCGGACTGATTTTCCACGTGAGCAGGTGCAGCGGATAGTTCCAAGGCGAAATGATCCCCGCAACACCTCGCGCACGCCGCATCGTGTAATTGATCGATGGCACCCCGCCCGGCACGCCGCCGCCATCAGAGTCATACCACTCCGAAGACAAGTGGGGGACGAGCGTCCCGAAGTGACGAATGTTCGCGGCACTGCGAGGAATGTCGATGGTTCGCGTCGCAGTAATGGGCTTGCCCGCGTCTTCCGATTCAGCCAGTGCAAAGCGTTCCAGATTCTTTTCGAGCAGTTCCGCGGTCTTCACAAGAATGCGCGAGCGTTCAATCGCTGGCGTCTTGCTCCAGGTCGGAAACGCGGCCTTCGCCGCATCGACAGCCGCCTGCACATCCGTCTTATCGCTCGAAGCAACCTGCGCGTGGACCTTCCCAGTTGCTGGATCAACATCATCAATCCACTTTGTCCCCGCCCCCGAACCTGCCCCCGCCCCCGCAGCGACGAATCGGCCGTTGATGAAGTTCAGAACCTGCTGCATGCAAAAGCATAGAGCGTGTCGACAGACTTGATGCACCCCAACGGTGCAAACAGCACAAAGAAAGTCACTGAGTTTTCGAGCAGAATCGAATCAACCCTGTGGCGCCGCGAGCATCGCCTCACGCAGCATCGGGATTTTTTCCGCCGCATGTTCTCTCGCGGAGCGATTCGACCTGGTCCACATGCGCCACGCCATCCAAGGCAGAGGCAAGACCGTCAGCGGAATGTACCAGAGATACGTGTTCCAGTCGTAGCCCTTGAAGTACACCTTAAGCATCGAGTCCGTGAGCCACACGCCGGGCCAGACGGACACAATACTGACCAGAGCGAAGATCGCCGGAGCCTTCGGCAACATATGCCCCTCGAAACGCACCGTGCTTCCCTGCGCGGACCCACTGACCTTCGCCGACACTTCAAAGTCCCAAGGTTCGCCGAATCCATGAAACGCAACGACGTCAGCCTTCGTCGACGAGCCCGCGCGATACCCCGGCAACTTTCCCTGTCGTGAAAGCGTGCGGGCGACGTTTGCAAGCGTCGCTGTCGCAACTTCAGGCGACACGGGCACGTCAAACTCCCCCCACACCGGTCCCGTCGACGCCGGTGCTGCCGTGGCTTGCTGGTTCTGCGAAGTTATTGAAGAACTGTCACTCATGCAATCCCGAGCGAGAAAACGAAAACGAGGTCTCTTGCCATCGGTTCCTCGTTACCCCAACCATAAATACTGACGAAGCCCGAACACAACATGAACTCCGGGCGGCCACCAAATAATCGCAAATCCTTTGCCCAGAGCCAACACCAACCGCCGACTTCAACGAACAATCAACGGCCCGTAACCAAGGCAGGCACGCGGAGCGTGTCACATTTTCTGGCAAAGCCCGCAATTCGTTGTACATTCATGTAGCCGTGCCTTCATTCATCAAAGATGCCGACCAAGGACCCTTCCGGTTTCCGAGAGGGGCAGCAGACCTCGCGCCGCGTTCGGCGGATGAGTCGGGACACGGTGCGCAGTCCTCGAAGTTCGCAAAGAAGCCTCAAAACGAAAAGCCCCCGCCCGCTGAACCGGGCGAAATTGTCACGTTCCGGCTGCCCTCCGAAAATCCCAAGCCAGCAAACACAAATCGCGGCTTCGGAGCATTGAAAAAATTCCAACGCAACTGGTCACCCACCACAAGCGCAAGACAGTCCTTGCCTGCACAAGAGCCCAGCGAACGCAAGCAGTGGCAACCTCGCCCGGCGCAAGCCACCAAGCCAGCAGAAACCAATCGCGAAACGATTATCCGCGAAAACACACGCGCGGCACAGCTTTCAGCCGCGGATGCCCGAGTCATTTTCGCGACGCGCGTGCAGCAAAGTCTGGAAGGCGGAAAAGCCGCAATTCTGCGTCCAGATCGCCGTCGCGCACTCATGACGCTGTCGTCAGAGTTGCGTCTTCGCGCGTTCGATGCAAATCTCATCATCGCTCTCGTCCAAGACGCGGCTCGCCGAGGCGAAGTCGTCGCGAGTGTCTCGTCAACGCAATCACCGACGCACGTCAAACAGTTAATCGAAGCGGACGAAGCAAAAGAAATCCTCGCGATGATGGCTCCCGCCCGGAAAGACACGACAACACGCGACCGCATCATCCTCGCAATTGTCCTTGCACTGGCAATCCTGGTCGGCCTCGTCGCGCTGGTTGGCCCTTGAGCAAACCTACTTATTTGTGGTGTCGATAACGCCTCGTTGCGCCCATTCCATGCGTCAATGCAAACGCAGGCGTCCAGTCATTCCCATAACTTTTCGCAAATACATCAACTTCGTTGGATTGACCACGTCTGGTTTCCGATGCTCCCTAGGTCAGTGTTTATTCAGCCGCATCAGGAGCAATCCATGTCCACGCATTCACAATCGTTCGCGCGTTCCCCTCGCAGCGCCAATTGGTACACCAATCTCGCGCTCACCGCGATCGCAACGTTGCTGGGTCTTCATCTCTTGAAGAGCAGCAACGTGACGCTCGAATCCAGCGCAAACGCGCAGGTGGGAGTGGTGGGCACATCCACAGGTCCGCAGGACAACAACGAAGGCCTGGTGTCCGCCGCCGAGCAGCGCAAGCAGATTGTGAACGAGCTGCAGAAGGTGGGCGACCGCCTCGAACGCATCGAGAGCGCACTCGCCAAGGGCATCAACGTGAAAGTCACGTCCATGCCCGCGACCAAGCCCGACTCCAAACCAGAAACCAAGTAATCGCGTTGTCATCTGTGGGTGCGACAAACGCCCGCAGGCGCGTGGAAGTTCCACGGACTGTGAGTATTCCTCGTGAGCAAGCACGCACGTCATTCCGTCATTCGTCGCACCGGCTACACGCTGGTTGAGATGCTCATCGTCGTCACGATGATGGGCCTCGCCGCGGCGATTGTCATTCCCAGCCTCGCAAGCGCAAACACCATGAAGGTGCAGGGCGCACTGCGCATGATTGTCGCCGACATCACCGTCGCGCAGAGCGACGCCGTCGCGTTCCAGCAGAACCGCGCTATCGTGTTCCGCTTCAACTCGGACAACTCACGCTACGTGATGTGCGAAGCCACGGGCATCACGCCCGACTCAACCACAGGCATCATCCAGCGTCGCTACTTCGGCGGCGAGAACTTCGGCATGGCGTCAATCACGTCCACGACGGGTCTCGCCCCCAACAACACGCTTGTCTTCGATGCATTGGGCGGTCCCGTAAAGGACGGCTCTGGCGGCGCAATCGTGCCAGCAGGCACGGCACAAATCAACATCTCGGGCTCCAACGAAAACTGGCGCATCAACGTTGAAGCGTTTACAGGGCGCGTCACTGTCCAGAACATGAACTAATTCCTGAGACCTCGCATGAACCCGCACTCGACCAACTCCAATCAACCTTCGACGCCTGCCAACACGCGGGAGTTTGGGGCCGCGAACGGCGCACAGTCGCCCCTCGCGAAGTTCGCGTCAACGCCCGCAAGGCGTGTCGTCGCTGCGGTGTTGGTCATGGGTCTTTCGGGCGCAATCACGCTGCTTTTCTGGAAGAAATTGCAATTGGTTACCGGCGTCCCGCGCACGGCGTACGCAGTGCCTGAGCACGCTCCCGATCCAAAACCAGAACAAAATAACAAGTCAAATGCGTCTGCGCAAGTGACCGAAGAGTTGAATTCGAAGCCCAACTGATCACTCATTCGTCGGCGTTGATCACTGAGGCCTGACACCCCAACCATCCGAATCCGCCTTATCCGCCCAGAGTCTCATGTCCTGGGCCTTATTCCAATCAACCAGTCCTGCGTGCGCGTCGATGTAGGCGACGACCGCGCGCTTGTTGTGTCGTAGTGAAAGGAACCCGGAGTTAAGACCGGGCTGATTCGTCGCGGGCTCATATGCAGTCGCCCAACGCCGCGGCTGGCTCGCCGAGAAGATGGGCGGCTCGATGCGGAAGAAGCCCTGCGGAAGTGCAGACAGGTTGATCCCTGGCGGCTCAATTCCGCGAGCGCTGCCAAACGCCATCAACCCACTCGGGCGACCAATGTCCGGGATCTTGTTCGCATACACGCGACCAAACACACGCTGAAACAGCGGATCGAATTCACCCAGCGCATCGCTGCCTCCCACGAACGCGACGTTCATACCCAGCGACGGATACAAACTGATCATGTAGGTGAGATCTTTGCCGTAATCGAGATAGTTGTTGGGGTTGTTCTGCCAATCGCGAAGTTGAGCCGGGTCGTGATACAGCCCATTGAAGTCATAGTTCATGTACGGCGCAATGCGGAACGGGTATCGCTGCGCTTCTTCGAGGCGATTGTTTGCGGATGTGAATCGTTCACCGATTGCATCGCGCACGATCATGTTGCCGTTCACCATCGCGGGCGAGGCAAAGCCAGTCAAAATCCTGTCTTGGTTGTCATTCGAGTACGCGTGAAACGACGTCATGAGTTGCTGCGCTTCCGCCAACTCACGCGTCTGCCGCGCCACTCCGCGGGCCTTCGCGAGAGACGGAATCAGGATCGAAATCAACAGCGCAATGATTCCGATAACCACGAGAAGCTCGATCAGCGTGAAACCAGCAGAAGAATTGTTGAAACGTCGAACCATTGATGATCGCCAAACGCAATGAAAAGACGCTCCTTGCATTCTGCAA
This sequence comes from Phycisphaerales bacterium, assembly GCA_046350435.1. GTDB lineage: Bacteria > Planctomycetota > Phycisphaerae > Phycisphaerales > UBA1924 > BJHL01. Next base: position 320,592 of record JAXMAK010000002.1, on the reverse strand, counting down.
GATGAAGAAGTGGTCCTGAGGTGTGCAATTGGTCTGAAAGTAGCCATTCTTGCCTGCCTGCCTAGGATTATTGCTGTCAAACTAGAAAAAATCACTAGCCTCAGCAATTATCGACTAACGGACTAACTACTCTTGTATAGTATCCTTTATTGCTTCGGAGTCGTTGAAATGCAGTTCCAGAATTCATCGAAGATCACTCCCGCCGCCGTTGCCCTTGCCACCCTGCTCACGGCCGGCTCTGCTATGGCCCAGTCCGCATCGCTGCGGACGGATACGTTCAGCCAGCCCACCCTCGACCGCTGGTTCTATCCGTTCGGCGGCACCCCCGGCGCAGAAATCAGCGCATCGGTCTTCCGCACACCCAGCGACGCAACAGTCAATGGCGTCGCCGCGTTTGATGATCGCGATGCTCAACTCGTCGTCGCCTTTGACACGGCTCCCCTCATTCAGAAGATGCGAGGCCCAAACTGCTACCGCCTGACTTCGCTGCGGCTGACCCTCACAACAAGCAACCCGCCACGATTCGCCTATGACCCGTCGTACGACAACCCGCTGGTCGCAGATACCGACCCAGGCACACCAGTCGAAGTGTTCGGCGCGGGATATCGCAACGGCTTCAACGCAACGACGATCACCGAAGGCATGCCGTTCGCGTTCGCCGCTCCGTACACAGAAGGTGTTCGCAACATCTTCGCAGCGCAGTTGAACGCCGACGGCTCGGTGCAGCGCGACATCTCAAATCAGATCCGTGATGGCTTCGAAGCGCCACCCATGGCGATCGGTCAGGTTGCTGGCCTGACACCAGGCGACCTCGTGCCTCAGGCAAGCACGATGACGTTTGACCTGGACCTCACGCAGCCGAGCGTCAAAAAGTACTTGCAAAACGCGTTCGATCAAGGCCGATTGGTGCTGGTCGTGTCGTCACTGCACCTCGCCGCTGGCGGTCCCGGCGGCGGCGGCGAACCAAACTACCCCGCGTTCTACACAAAGGAAAACCCGATCCAGCAATCGATCCAGGTCGCCGCGAAACTCGATGTGACGATGAACCTGTCGGTCAACATCGACTTCAACAACGACGACTCTGTCTTTGACCCGATGGACATCGACGCATTCCTCAGCGTGTACAGCGAAGGCCCGTGCCTCCCCGCCGGCGCAGAATGCGGCGACATCGACTTCAACAACGACACGGGTTTGTTCGATCCAATGGATATCAACGACTTTCTTAGCGTCTATAGCGAAGGCCCGTGCAGCACGGGAAACTGCTGAGCACTGAACGAACCTTCACTACCCGCCCCAATACCACCCGCCGATCACACCAAGTCGTGATCGGCGGTTGTGTTTTTTATTGATGAGGTTCATGACTGTGCGTCACAACCCATTCACCCGCGAAATCCAAACACATTCGCATCCAACCCCCAACGCAGATAACTCAACAGCCACGCGCATTCGCTCATCGAACGTCTCATCACACCCACGCACACACGTGTCGCATAACTCCGTTACAGACCATCCCACCCGCCCAAGTTCCGCCGTATTCGGACGAACCGCTGACTCCCCATCCAGCCGCATTCATTGCGCGTCGATTGTGGGAGGACGAAGCGCTTTGGTGTCGGCGAGAGGACTCGCCTGCCATCGCGTCGCGCATGCCGGAGAGCATTATGGCCGCCCAAGATCGCCGCAAAGGTCAGAACAATGACGACGCCAATCAGTCCCAAGCCAACCCGGCAGACGGCCTGAACCTGCTCGCGAACTTTGAGTCGAGTCTTGATTCGCTGCGCAAGCTGTACGCGGAGCGTCAGCAGCTTCAGGAGGCCGTCAAGGCTCGCGAACACGAACTCACCGCGCGCACCCGCGAACTCGAAAGCAAGTCCGCGCAGGTTGCCGACATCAGCGCCCGCTTCGAAGATCACAAGAAGCAGGTCGAAGCCTCACGCAGCGAACTTGCGCGCCGCGAAAGCGAACTCGCGCAGAAGACCAGCCAACTCGAGCAGGCGATGCACGCCCACGCCGAAGCGCAGCGCAAGAGCGAAGCCAGCGCGGCTGCAACGCTGAAAGAAATCGACAGCCAACGCGCCGCATCAAAGCGCGAACAGGCCGAACTCGCCGAGCAGAGCAAGTCCCTCGACTCCCGCAGTAAGCAACTCTCCGAACAGGGCCAGGCTCTCGAACAGGCACAGAAGCAGTTCGCATCCGCGCAAAGCGATCTCGCTCGCGAGCGCGAAGCGTTGAATGCAGCGAAAGCAAATCTCGACGCCCGCGAAAAAGACTTGGTCAGCCGCGAAGCCAACCTCGCCGCACTCAAGGCACGCGTCGAAGAACTCGATTCACTCGCCAAGCGTTCCGAGAAGCAACTCACCGAAAGCAGCCAGCGCATCAGCGCTCTGCAGGAACGCATCACACTCGTCGAACGCGAACTCGAAGGCGCACGACAGAACTTGGAATCCGAACGCGCCGCGCACGCCAAGACGCAAGACGAAGCCGCTCGCTTTGAAAAGCAGTCACAGCAGCAGACCGCATCGCTCCAGAAGAAGTTAAATGAACTGCAAGGCTCCGTCGAATCGCTTTCGCACGAAGCTGCGTCGGTCAAGAGCACGCTTGAAGTTGAGAAAGCCGCGCACGCGAAGCTTCAGGAACACTCCGCGCAGTTTGAAAAACAGTCTCAGCAGCAAGCCGCGTCACTCCAGAAGCGAGTGAACGAACTGCAGGGCACCGTTGAAACGCTCAGCCATGAGGCTGCGTCGTTTAAGAGCACGCTCGAAGTCGAGAAAGCCGCGCACGCCAAGACCCGCGAAGAGGCTGGCCATCTCGCTTCACGCGCCGCACAGCAGCAGGCCCAGTTCGAGACTCAGTTGGAGCAGAGCTTCCAGTCTCGCGTCGATGCCGAACTCGCCAAGCAGCAGAAGACGATGCAGGCCCAGATCGCAGGCCTGCAGCAGCAACTCGTCAGCCTCCAGAAGCAACTCGCGAACGAAGCCGAAGCCGCGTCCAACTCCGCCGCACAGTGGAAGCGCGAGTTGGAGCAGGCCCGCGAACGCTGCACCAAGGCCGAAGCGATTGCGTCACAATCCGAAGCCGCTTCCAAGGAAACCATCGCTAGCCTTGAAGCGCAGTTCGCTCAGAAACTCCAAGCTGCGAAGTCCGAGCAGGAAGCCGCGTTCTCCAAGGAGCGCGAAACACTCCGTCAGACCTTCGCCGAAGAACGCCGCGTTGCCGACCGCAAGGCCAGCGAGCGCATGGCGCAGGCTGTTGCAGAAGCCACTGCCGCAAGCAGCGCTGCGCTCGAAAAGCGTCTGCGCGAAGAGATGGCCGACGAACTCGAAGAAGAACGCACGATTGGCGAGCAGCGTCTGGTCACCGAACGCGCGAAGTGGGAAGCAGAATCTGAATCCCGCCTCGCCGAAGCGATCGCACAGGCCCGCAAGGGCGGCGCAGGCGAAGCCGAGAAGCAACTCATCGCCCGCTACGAATCTGAACGCACCAAGATGACGGCATCCTTCGAACAGCAAATCGCCGAACTCCGCGCCAGCGCAGACCGCGAACGTAACCGCCTCGCCGAAGAGCGTGCCGCGTTGCAGGAACAACTCAAGCAGAAGATCGCCGACATCTCCGAAGCTCGCGCCGACTTCACGCAGCGCGAACAGGCTCTGCGCACCGAGTACGAGGCGAAGGTCATCCGCGTCCGCGAAGAAGCCGCCGCTCGTTTCGCCGACGAACGCGAACGAATCGAAACCGCCGCGAGCGAAAGCGTTCGCCAAGCCCTGCAGGATGCCCGCACCGGCGCAGACGACGGCAGCGCAACCGTCCTGAGCCTGCGTGCCGAGATCGACGAGCTCAAATCAAAGCTCGAAGCCGAAGCAGCGGCTCACAGCGAACTCAAGGAACAAAGCGAAACCGCAACGCACCAACTCGCCGACTCCATGTCGCGCGTTGTCGCGCTCGAATCACGCCTGCGCGCCCACAACGAAGATGGCGGCCACGTCGCCGGCACCTGGCGCACGCCCGAGTCAGTCGCTCGCCACCGCCAGCGTTTGGCCCTCGCCCGCTCTCTGGTCCGCCAGCAGACCGACAAAGTCCGCAAGGGCAGCGAAGCACTCCGCAAGCGCTACGAGCAGACCGAAAAAGTCATCGCGCAGCGCTCCGAACTCGCACAAGCCCGCGAGAAAATCATCGAAGCCGAACGCCGCATCCAGAGCGCGGCAGGCAAGAGCAAAGCCGCGATCGTGTTGCTCTGCGTCACGCTCTCGATCGGCATCCTGGGCGGCTTGTCCTACGGCCTCGCCCGCGAACTCGCTCCCGCGACCTTCGTCGCCACCAGCCTGATCGCCGCTGACGGTCGAGGCCGCGAACTGAACCTCGCCGAGAAGAAGGAGTGGAAGGAATACCACGAGAAGATTTTGAAGGACGCCCGTTTCCACGAAATGGCCGCCGAGCGATTCCAGCGTTCCGGTATTGAAAGCCTGAGCATGCCCTCGCAGGTGAAGCAGCTTTGCGAAAACGGCGTGGTGCTCGTTGATCCCGCGCCGGGCGAACTGCAACTCGCGCTGCTGGGCGAAGGCAGCTCGCGCACCGAACGCATCCTCGACGCGCTCACCGCCGCCGTCGTCAGCCACGCCAACTCCGCACAGACCGCGCGAGTCGATGGCAGCGTGACAACGGTCAAACAGCAAGCCAAAGCAGGCTCCGACCCCGTCGACAAAACCCGCCTCTACTGGGCACTGGGCATGCTGGGCATCGGCATCTTCGTCTGCGGCACGACTGCCCTCGCCATCTGGCGCAAACTCGCCGGCGCGAAGACGCAGTTCGAACGCGACACACAGTTGGCCGCCGTCCTTGATCAGGCCCGCTGGGGCGACGTCAACATGCCCGACCTCAAGGACTCCACTGCGAAAACAGTCAAGCAGGAGAAGCAGGAACGCAAAGAGCAGAAGAAGGCGGCGTAAGTTCTTCTTTGCTGCTTACGCTAAAAGCATCAGACAGCAGCAACTGGCTGGCAATAGAAACAACTGGACGAATGCGAGCGAACCAAGGACGTCAAACTCCCGCTCCTCGCTGCTCTTTGGAGTTCGCCTGTACGCCCAAAGCGCATAAATTCCGTATGCAGCCCATCCTGCGTTCGCGTAGTAAAAGAGCAGTACCACAACGAGTGCCGGCGTCACGAAGTATGAAGTGATGACGTTGTATGTGGAGAGTGCGGATCCAAATGATGCAAAGCAAAAACTGACTGCATATGCAGAAACCGCGAATCGAGAAAGCAACTTGAAGTCGACTAATCGCTCTGCGTCTTTTCGCTCATGTCCACATTCAGGACACTGCGAGACATCGCCCAAACCTGAAAGGTCGTAGTTGCAAAACGCACATCGATTACTCGGCTTGGCGGACATGGAACTTGCGACCCCTCATTCGCTGCACAAAATCTGATCGTGATTGACATGCGATCGCGCGACGTTCACGACTTCTTCGCCACCCCCACAAACCTCTCCCACATCCTCTCCAAACTCCCCGGCATCACCCGCACATTACCCACCACAGTCATGAAGTTCACATCCCCGCCCCAGCGAGGCACCAGATGCACATGCAGATGCTGCGGCACGCCCGCCCCCGCCGCGCGGCCTTGATTGATGCCAATGTTGATCCCCTGAGGCTCCAGCGTCCGCTGCATCAAGTCCGTGGCACGCTCCGTGAGTTTCCAAAGATGCGCTCGTTGCTCCGCGTCATAGTCCAAGAGCGTGGGCCGAGGCTCACCCAGCGCAACCAGCAAGTGCCCGTTCGCGTACGGATACTTATTGAGCAAAATCAGCCCGCGCTCATCGCGCTCAATGACATGATTCACCTTGTCATCCGCAGGCGACAACCAGTAGTCATACAAAAACGACCCGCTCCCAACCTTGGGCGGCCCAGCCTTCTTCTCCGCCTCGCCCATCGATTCTAAATAATCCATCCGCCAAGGCGCCTGCAACTGAGGCGGCGTGTTCTGCGAGGGTTGTTGATTCGGTGTGGACATCAACGCAGGGTAGACGGACTCTCACCCAACTCGTGCCACCGACTGCGGCTTTGCGCGGTCGGTGTTTTTGGCATGCATGATAACTTGAAAGATTGCAGTGACACATTGTGCCGATGAGGCTTTGGAAAGCCCTTGAGCGTCTAGATGATTCGCACCGACCGCGCAAAGCCGCAGTCGGTGGCACGACATGCTGTGCGACCAGCCTTACTACCTTTCTTCATGCCCGCCGATCTACAAAAACTCGTCCGCCAGCACGCACAAACCGCCAAACTGCTGGGCGTCGACTTCGTCCCCGCGTTTCGCTCCGCGAATAGCGAGTTCACCGACGAAGCAGTGGGGGAGGTCGCGCAACCTGAAGAATCTCCCGCACCATCTCACGCAGCGACTCCGCCCCCCAACGCCGACATGTTCGCCCGCGAACGCGCCATCGAAGCCAAACCCGTTGCGTCTTCTGCCGCGCCCGCGGGTTACTCCGGCACCGAGGTACAGCGCCTCGCAGGTTGGACCAATCCACCCAAGAACTCCGGCGAAGACGCTTCACAATACAAACACCGCTGCCTCGCCGCCCTCCGTGCCCGCTACGAAGCCGACGCACCCCACCAGCACTTCGTCACCGCACACCACAACCTCGTCTGGAGCGACGGCGATCCAATGTCCAAAGTCGTGTTCGTGGGCGAAGCACCGGGCGAAGACGAAGACAAGCAAGGCATCCCGTTTGTGGGCCGCGCCGGCCAACTGCTGAACAAAATGATCGTCGCGATGGGCCTCTCGCGCGAAGCCAACGCAGGCGACAAGGGCGTCTACATCTGCAACGTCTTGAAAACCCGCCCACCCGACAACGCGACACCAACCAGTTACGAAGCAGGTCTCTGCGAACCCTACCTCATCGAACAACTCATCATCGTGAACCCCGTCTGCATCGTCACGCTGGGCCTGCCCTCAACCCGCACGCTCCTCAAAACCGACGCATCTATGGCCCGCATGCGAGGCCAATGGCAATCATTGAAAATTCCCAACGGTCCCACATTTCCGGTCATGCCAACCTACCACCCCGCCTACATCCTGCGAGCCTACACCGAAGACAACCGCAAAAAAGTCTGGAGCGACTTGCAAATGGTGATGCAGAAAATCAAGTAGCACGGCTTCTCAAGCGTGCTCGCTCGCAGCGGTAAATATGTATCGCTGCATCGCTGTTTCGTTGCATCGCTGTCATTCCTCCCCTAGCCTTCATTCATCGTTTTTCGCTGTATCGCTTCATCGCTTTGGAGTTCCTTATGTTCGACAACATGAAAATGCTCGGCGCCGTCGGCAAACTGATGGCCAACAAAGACAAAGTCGTCGCCCGCGTCAAAGAACGCCTCTCAACTACCGAAGTCACCGGCGAGTCGACAGGCGGAGCCGCCCGCGCCACCGTCTCAGGCGAACTCCGCGTCCTCAAGATCGAACTCTCCCCAGCCTTCGCGAACGGCATCGCCGCCGACGACCGCACCCGCCAACTCGCGGGCTCCGTCATCGCCGAAGCCGTGAACAACGCCATGCAGGTCGCCCAGCAACGCATCAAGCAAGTCATCGACGAAGAAGCCAAAGCCATGGGCCTCCCCAGCGGCTTGAGCGACATGGGTGGCCTGGGTGGGTTATTTGGTGGTTGAGTGCGAAGAACATGTAGCCTGACCGTAAGGGAGGGCTTGTTTGAGACGGTGAAACGGTGACCCGGTGAGACGGTGAAAGGAAATAAAATCCTCACCGTCTCACCGTCTCACCGTCTCACCGTCTCACCGTCTCACCGTCTCACCGTCTCACCGTCTCACCGTCTCACCGTCTCATCGTCTCATCGTCTCACCGACATCAGCCGACTTCCGATTGGCGGGGGACCGCCAATGTAACCCATGCGTCCCTATCGCGGCATCCCACAAACCGAAGTCCTCCCCCTCCCCCTCGAGGGAGGCGGCCTTCGCGTCTCCATCTCCCGCGATGCCCGCGTCCCACACTCCGCCGCCGTCGAAGCCGCATGGTCCAAACTGGTCGCCGCCAACCCCAAGTACTTCGACGGCTCAATCCTCAGCGTCCTGCACCTTCCGCACGAACTCGACCACGCTGGCACGTCCAAAAGCGAAATCCAAAACGAGATTCTTGTCCGCCGAGACCGCTTCTCACGCCTCGCCGTTCAGCCCGCCGTCAGCACAGGCGTTCGCATCCTGAGCGTCACCGGCGTCCTCCTTTCCAAAGACTCCACAGGCCGAGAATTCGTCCTCCTCGGCAAGCGCGGCCGCTCCACTCGCATCTACGGCGGCATGTGGGAACTCGGTCCCAGCGGCGGCCTCCAAGACCCCCCGCCCGCAGTCACCAGCCTCGACCACGAAGCGATTTTCGCCAACCTCGCCGACGAAATCGAAGAAGAGGTGGGCCTCCAACTGCATCGGGGCGAAGCCGTATGCCTGACCCGTGATCACAAAGCCATGAGCGACGACATTGTCTTCATCTGCAACGCAGGTCCGCTCGAAGTCGCATCAAGCGAAGCCCACGCCGCGAACTGGGAATACGAAGAAGTCCGCTGGCTCCCCACCGACAGCCTCGCACCCTTCGACGCCGATCAGGAATCAAACATCATCCCGCCAACGCGAGCACTGTTTCGTGCACTTGGGTGGATCGATTGGAGTTGATGTGCCACCGCCTGCTGCTCTGAGCGGTCGGTGCATGGTGCACGCGAAGCACCGACCGCCCAAAGCGGCAGTCGGTGGCACGATTGCTTAAACGCACTCGACTGAGTTCCGATTGTCCGGACCCAACCACATCAATTTCTTTTTTCATTTTCCCAACTTTTCAGGCTTGGTGTTCAAGCAACCGACGGTTAGACTGTGGGTACAAAGAAAAAGATGTGACAGACCACCAACCCAAGCGCATCCTCATCCGTAATTTGGTGTGTAGGTTCGTCGGATCAAAGTGGTGGATTTGATGGGCGGGGGTTAGGTTCAGGGGGTCGGTAGGTGGTGGGGGGTTTGGATTTGGGGGGGCGGGGTCGGGGGGTGAGCGAGACAAGTCGGTCGGCCTCGATAACCAAGTAGACTCATCCGCAGTCCTCTGCGGCTTGTTCTGTTCTCAATACTCATGGAATGGATGGAACGCATCTCCGCCTTGCAGCAACGCCTGCAGACCTATTCCCCCTGGGAGGTCGCAGTCGAGTTCGCTGTTATTTGGGTGGTCGTGTTTCTCATGGTGAAGTTCGTCCAAGGCACCCGCGCCGCCGGCGCGCTCAAAGGCCTGCTGGTCATCCTCATCGTGATCACCATCCTCTCCCGCATGCTGGGCGGCGGCGGTAGTTTCCAACGCCTAGGACTTCTCTACGACAAGTTCGTCGCCCTCGTCGCCATCGCCCTCATCGTGATCTTCCAGCCCGAGCTCCGCCGAGCCCTGGTCCGCTTGGGTGAAACGGGCTTCCTGCGCAGCACCCCCAAAGACATCCGCATCATCGTCGAAGAAGTCTCCGAAGCCGCGTCATACCTCTCGAAAGCCAAGTTCGGCGCACTCATCGTCCTCGAGCGCCAAACAAAACTCGCCGGCATCGTCGATGGCGGCACCAAGATGGGTGCCGAACTCAGCGGCCGACTCCTCCAAACCATCTTTTTCCCCGGCTCATCCCTCCACGACCTTGCCGTTGTCGTCAAAGGCCGCGTCATCGATTCCGCAGGCGTCCAACTCCCACTCGCCGACCCCACAGACATGCCTGACCGACGCCTAGGCTCGCGTCACCGCGCGGCCGTGGGCCTGACTCAGGAATGCGACGCCCTCGTCGTCGTCGTCAGCGAAGAGACCGGCTCCATTCGCATCGCCGAGCGCGGCCGCCTCAGCCGACCATTGACCGAAGACGAACTCCACAACGAACTGACCGCACGCCTGACCTACTCACGCCGCGCCGGGGCAACGCAAACATCCGTGCGCCGCCCCGCCGTGCCCGTCACCGAGCCCACCGCTCAGGAACGCCGCGACCAGACCGATCCGCTGATGATGGACAGCCTGCTCCAAGGCGATCAATCGCCCGGCGGCAGCCTCGCAGGCCAGAGTTACGCAGGCCGACTCGACGACACCAACGGCGGCAGTTCGATTACCCAAGGCCCTGCAGACAGCACCGCGTCTGACAGCAAAGCTGGCTCATTGAGCGACACACCAATCCTCCTCGGCGATCCGATGGACGATCTTGGTGCAACGCCCGACTATCGCCGCGACCGAGACGAAGGGAGGTCCGCATGACCACCTTCTGGAACGCCCTGAAAACGATCATCCTCACGACAATCATCGCCAGCCTCGTTTGGCTCTTCGCTGAAGCCGAAACCTTGCGCGATAAAGAGGTCGATGTCCGCCTGATCCTCCAACCCAAGTCAGGCTCCGACCTCGTCGTCGATATCCAAGGCACTGTCTCCCGAGAATTCACCGTCAAACTCCGCCTCCAAGGCGGCTCGCTCCGCGTTGACCAAGCCGAACGCCAACTGACCGACTTGCCCATCATCATGACACTGGGCGACGAAGGCGTCCCCGCAAGCACAGGCGAGCACCGAATCGACCTCATGTCCGCCTTGCGCAGCCACACCACTCTGCGCGAGTTGGGCGTGTCGCTCCAATCCGTCGAACCCCAAAGCCTCGGCATCTTGGTCGATGAATACATGACACGCGAACTCGCGATTCACGCGATCGCGCCGCCAGACGCCATTGGCCTCGAATTCGCCAGCGCACCCATCATCTCACCCCCTCGCGCCCGCGTCACGCTCCCACGCCGCGACGCCGAACGCCTCGGCACCGACGCCGCCCTCGAAGCCCAGATCTCCAAGCTCGAGTTTGACCGACTGGTCCCGGGCCGCCAGGAAACGCTGACCAACATCCGCCTGCGCTTGCCAACAACTCCGTCACCCACACCCAACGCCGCGCCGGGCACACTCACCACGCCGCCCCTTCGCGCGACAATCGCCCCAACGTCCGTTGACATCCAACTCGTCGTCCGCCCGCGCTCCGCCGAATTCCTCCTCCCGCGCGTCCCCATCGACCTGCGCCTCCCCGCCAGCGAACTGGGCAAGTGGAGCGTCACGATCGCTGAAGACGAACTCAACCTGACCGACGTCAAAGTCATCGGCCCCGCCGAACTCATCCAACAAGTCCGCGACGGCCGAATCCCCGTGCGTGCATCAGTCCAACTCAGTTTCGACGAACTCGCCCGCGGCATCAACTCCAAAGACGCCGTCTTTACCGATGTGCCCCCGGACCTCCGCTTCGAAGTTTCCGACCGTCAAGTGCGCATGACGATTCGACCTGTCGCACCAAAGTAGAAATCACGCAATCGTCTTCCCGGGCGGATCCAGCGGCAGCATCCTCGCATACTTCAAGTACGCCTCCACCTGCGCCCGCACCTCCACCAGCGAATCCCCACTGAACTTCGCCCGAAACGCGCGAGCAACTTCAAACGCCACCACGTTCTCAAGCACTACACTCGCCGCAGGCACGGCGCAGATATCCGATCGCTCATACTGACTCATCTGCGCCTGCTTCGTGTTCAGATCAACGCTCGGCATCCCCTTCAAAATCGTCGAGATGGGCTTCATCGCCGCACGCACGACCAGCGGCGCACCATTCGTCATCCCACCCTCAGTCCCACCCGCGTTGTTCGTGTCGCGCACAAACCCAAGATTGTGCGAACCGCGTAGCCCCTCATCAAACCGAATTGGATCATGCACCTGACTCCCCGCGCGCTTCGCGGCTTCAAAACCAAGCCCGATCTCCACACCTTTGATCGCTTGAATCCCCATCACGCCATACGCGATCCTCGCATCCAACTTGTCCCGCCAATCCATGCAACTCCCCAGCCCGATCGGCAGCCCAAACACATGACACTCAACGACACCGCCCGCCGTGTCCTTCGCGAGTTTGGTTTCGTGAATCAACTTCTTCTGCCGCTCACTCGCCGCCGCATCAGGGCAATACGTCTCGCTCGCATCGCGCAGCGACTTCACCTGCGACCAGTTTCCTTCGCTGACCTGCGAGTCCGTCGCGACACTCAAAATCGACCGCACAAATCCAAACGCCTCAATCCCAAACTCCCGCAGCAAACACCGCGAGAGCGCACCCGCCGCAACCCGCGACGCCGTCTCCCGCGCACTCGCCCGCTCCAGCGTGTCCCGGCAGTCCGTCGTGAGATACTTCACGCTCCCCGCAAGGTCCGCATGCCCAGGCCGGGGACGAAAAATCGCCGGCGTCTTTTTATCATCATCCAGCCGCGAATCGTTGTTGCGAATCAAAAACGCAATCGGCGCCCCAGTCGCCAACCCCTTGCGCACGCCCGCCAACACCTCAACCTTGTCGTCCTCAAGCCCCATCCGCCCGCCACGCCCATACCCACCCTGCCGCCGCGCAAGCTCGCCATTGATGAATTCAACATCTACCGGCAGCCCCGCCGGAATCCCCGAGGTCGTGATCAAAAGTCCAGGCCCATGGCTCTCGCCAGCCGTGATGAAGTCGAGCATGAGCCATGATATCGGCGGTTGAAGGCATGCAGCCCGACCGTCAGGGAGCGGCTTACTTCTGAAACGGTGACCCGGTGAAACGGTGAAAGCAAATACAATTTCTCACCGTCTCACCGTCTCACCGTCTCACCGTCTCACCGTCTCACCGTCTCACCGTCCGGGGGGCACCCCTTCTCGACTTCATCAATCGTCGTCCGTCGCAGCGTCACCGGCCCCTTGTCCGTCTCCACCACCGCCTCATCCACCCGAGTCCGCACCGTCATCCCCGGTTTTTCGACTGGCCCTGCCGTCGGCCTTGTCACATCCGTTTTGATCGCCTGCACAATGTGCCCAAAGAACTGCCCAAGGTAATACGCCGTAGATTCCGGCGCCTTGCCTTGCCCCTTGGACTGTCCCGACGGACCGGAATTGGCACCCATATTCGTCACGCCCAATCATAAACCACCCGATATCCAAAGCACGGCCTCCGCGTACCACGGGCTTCCAGCCCGTGATCCGCGCGGCGTTTTCTTGATATTGCAGATAGCATGACCGCGACGACCTCGCTCTCTTCCGCACCGCCAAACCACATTATCTCACATCCACTTCGTCTCTCCGTCTCTTAGTCTCTTTGTCTCTTAGTCTCTTCCCCACTTTCTACCATCCCAAATGCCCGCCCCCGCGCCCCCGGCCCATCCTCATCCTCGAAACCAAAGCCGCGCGAGAAGCAATCTCCCCGCTCGCCGACCTCCGCCCCGCCTGCTGCGTCCGCACCGGCGCAATGACACTTCTCGAACGCCTCCGCCTGCGCGAACGCACCAAAGGCGACATCAAACTCCTCGGCATCGCCTGCGACGCCCGCGATGCATCTGCCGCCGCGCTCTTTCAAGAGCAAACCAATCTCCCCATCAACCCCGCAACCCCGACAGACACAATCGTCATCTCAGGCGCCTGCGTCACACTCCCAGACGAATCACTAGCCCTCGAGCCTGGCCAAGCCCTCTTTCACAAAGATCACCTCGTCGCGTGCCGCGTTCAATCAACTGACATCGCATCGCTCGTCGCGGGCAACGTCACATCGTCCCTGACTCGCATCGAAACTAATCACGAAGTCTTGACCCGCCCTTGGAGCGTCCGCACCCTCCGCGACAAAACTCTCGCCCACGACATCGCCGCTCTGACGGATCCCAACGTCCAAGGCAGCATCCCGCGCATGTCCCAGCACGCCGGTGTCACATCGCTCGCTGACTCTGCCGCAGGCAAGTGTGCATACATGCACCCGACCGCCAAGGTCTATCCCGGCACAATCCTCGACAGCGAAGCGGGCCCCATCGTCATCGACGAACACGCCGTGATCCGCCCCGGCGCAATCCTCATCGGCCCGTGCTACGTCGGCCCACACTCCACCATCCTCGAACGCGCCACCATCCGCCCGCAGACCGCAGTCGGTCCGTGGTGCAAAGTCAACGGCGAAGTCGGCGGCACCATCTTCCAAGGCTTCTCCAACAAAGGCCACGATGGCTATCTGGGCGACAGCTACGTCGGTGAATGGGTCAACTTCGGCGCAGGAACGACCAACAGCAACCTCCTTAACACGTACAGCGAAGTCATCGCCAAAGCAACCCCAGACGGCAAACACGAACGCACAGGCGAACAGTTCTTGGGCGCAATCGTGGGCGACCACGTCAAAACCGCCATCTGCACCCGCATCATGACCGGCAGCGTCCTCCACACAGGCAGCATGTTCGCGACCACAGCACCAGTTTCAGGCTGCATCAAAGCCTTCTCATGGGCCACCGACGCCGGCACCAAGGACTACCGCTTCGAAAAATTCCTCGAAGTCGCTAAAGCCGCAATGGCCCGTCGCAAAAAGGAACCAAGCACCGCATACATCGAGGCGATGCGTGCGTTGGTTGGTCGATAGATCAAAGGTTTAAAGCCAAAGACTGTTCAACACAGAGAGCACAGAGAGCACAGAGAACGCAGAGACAAAACAGTGTGTTCTGTCTCTGCTTTTTCAATTCTTTTCTCTCTGTGTTCTCTGTGCTCTCCGTGTTAAATCGTCTTCAAAAGAGCCCGCATCACCGAAGCCCAGCAAGAAACTCCCCAAACCGATCCACCCCAGCCCGAATCTGCTGCTCCGAGCAAGCAAAGCTAATCCGCACGTGATCCTTGCCACACCCACCAAAGTCATCCCCCGGCACAAACGCGACGAGGTTTTCTTCCAGCAGCGCCTCGCAAAACGCCAACGCATTCGAAATCTTCCGCCCACCCTTGCTCGTCTTCCCAAAGTGCGACGACACCTCTGGGAACGCATAAAACGCGCCCGTCGCCTTCGCGTTCTTGATGCCGGGCAACTTCGCAAGGCACGCATTCATCACCTCGGCTCGGCTCGCAAACGCCAGCCGCATCTTCTCAACCTCACCCGCGCACTGCGTGAGCGCGGCCCGAATCGCCGGATACGTGAAACTCGTGATATTGGTGCTCATCTGCCCCTGCAGCGTCGCCATCGCATCAGTAAACCGCCTGCCAAACGCACCACTCGCGCCCGTATACCCAATGCGCCACCCCGTCATGCCATACGCCTTCGACAAACCATTCAGCGTGATCACGCGTTCCGCGATTTCAGGCACCGACCCAATCGAGAAGTGGGGGATGCCGCCGTAAATGATCTTTTCATACAACTCATCACTCAACACCGTGATGTTGGGCGCAATCGTCTTTGACGCTTCATCCACAACCTTCGCAATCGCCTTCAATTCATCAGGCGTGTACATCGTGCCGCACGGATTGCTGGGCGAGTTCAAAATCAAGAGCCGCGTGTTGGGCGTGATCGCCCGCCGAATCTGCTCCGCACTCGCCTTGAATCCCGACTCAACCGTCGTCGGCACTTCCACAACTTTGCCGCCCGCCAACTCAACAATCGGCGCATAACTCACCCACGCCGGCACCGGCAGCACAACTTCCTGCTTCGTATAGCCCGAAACCGCAACGCCGTTCCCTGCCGTCACCGCGTCATCCAGCAGCACATGGCACAACACAAACAAACTGTGCTTGCCGCCAGCGCCGATTGCGATGTGATCCGCCGTGCAGTTGGGAATGTTGTTTTCTTCCGTGAGTTTCTTCGCAACCGCCGCGCGAGTATCCGGATCACCCAGCGTCGGCATGTACTTCGTCTGCCCCGCAAGCAACGCCTTGATCGCCGCGTCCTTGATCGCTTGAGGCGTATCAAAATCCGGCTCCCCCGCCGCGAAACTCAGCACATCTTTCCCCGCACGCTGCATCGCCTTTGCGCGATTCATGAACGCGATGGTGACAGACGGCTTGAGGGCGGCAACGCGATGAGAAACAGAGAGCATGAAGAAAGATACGAGGGCTATCGATGTGTGTGCAACTCTGTGACGAAAATGCGCTCTTGAATTTTGCGCAAAACTACATCACCCGCGTCGCCTGCGCCAGACGGAGGTGTTCCATCGCCCGCACCAACCCCTCATTCGCATTCATCACCCGATTCCGCTCGGAAAGCACCCGCGTCGCTCGCTCCGCCGCATCCATCCTCGCCCTTGGCGACTCAAGCAACGGCAACAGCACCTTCGTGATGTCCGCCGCCCGCGCCGACTCCGCAACGCAAGCAAACTCCTCCGCTTCCATCCAAGCCGCAATCGATCGCGGCAAAACCGTCGGCACACCCGCCCGCGTCGCCTCCAACCAAAACCGCGCCGCAGGCAACACAGGCTCCGCGTCATCACCCTCAACGTTCTTCAGCCCCGGCATCGAATACCGATGCGGCATAATCATCGCAATATCCGCCGCACCTAGCAACTCCCGCTGCGACAGTTCGGGCGGCGTCGCAACCACCCGATGCACATACGTCCCATCCTGCGCACTCCGCAGCGCACGCGTGAAGTCCTGCGCCGTCCGAGGCAGCATCAGCGTCACCGGATGATCGCACACCGCAAGCGACAGCAACGCAAGCACGCACTCCGGCGCAAACGCCGGACACGCATCATCACTCATTACCAGCACCGCCGCCTCGCCGTCATCAATCGACAACCTGCGCCGCACACCCGCGTCCCGAGAAACTCGTGGACCCGCCGTGAGCCAAGGCAGCACCACACTATTACTTTCCGTCGGCGTTTCCCCCAGCGACAACCGCCCGGACGCGACATCAACGCAGTAATGGTGCGTCTCCGCCCGCATCGGCAACTTTGGCAACACCGCCGCCGCACTCAACCCCCACGCAATGATCGCGTCCAACTTCCCAAACGAAGGCAGCAACGCGCGCAACGCCGGTCCACCTCGCGACGCACGCCCCAGCGCAGGCGAAACATGCACAAAGTCCCCAAGCCCGACACTCTTCGCCAAATCCCTGCTCGCCGCCCCGCCCATTACTACCACATGATGCAAACTCTGAGCATTCCCCGCGTCCGCAATCACACCCCGCAACGTAAGCAACGCCGCTTCCCCGCTCGCCCCACCATGTTGCGAGAACAACCAGTGATCCGGAGCCGCCAGAGGTTGTACAAGATGAAGCACTTTCATGGCAGGAACTCATTCGTCGTGCCACCGACAAGGCTTTGCTTGTCGGTGGAGAACATCGCAATGCACCGCTTCTGCAAGTTGTCCAAGTGCCGCTTGCATCGCACACCATGATCAACTCGCACACATCCACGAACCACCGACAGTCAAAGCACTGTCGGTGGCACGATGCATTACTCAGGCCGCATCTTGCTAATCGACTCACGCCCCTCATGCTCATAAAACAGTCTCGCGACCGCCGACCCCAACTCCGCCGCCAAGTCCTCCATCGCCTTCGCCTGTGCAACCGCCGTCTTCGGCACATCCCCCTGCCGCACGGGCATGGTTACCGACACGGCCTTGCCTTCAAACTCTGTCGGCCACACGCGAGCGTCGCCCGCCTTGGCATCAATCACCTTTACGCGAGCCGCCGCGTACGGCTGGTACGTCACGCCATCCTGCGACAAACCGAACCGATCCATCGACACATAAATGACTACTTCCGCCTTCACACTCTGCGCCAACGTCACGATGGGCAGCCCCTTCTCGCTCGTGTCGCGCGCCGCGGCGCTCTGAATCGACGCAGCATCAATCATGTTGGTCAAAGACTTTGACGCGAGCAATTCCATCTCTGCGCGGGAAGCCAAGTTGCCCCGCAGGGTTCGACGAGGCAGCACGCTCGCGCGGTCATCGACAAAGATCACCGTGGGCCGATCCTTCGCCAGCGTGTGTTCCGCCGGCACCTTCGGCAACCCGCGAGTGATGTACAACGCCGGAGCGATGATGTTGCAGCCGCCGAGCATCGTCGAAGCGACCATGACAACCGAAAGCACCGCAAAGCGAACGAACAACGTGTACTTCATAATCAAGAACGCCTCTCATACTTGCGTGTACCCCGACCGTCAGGGAGCAGGTCTCTTCACTTCAAGACAATCGTCATGTCAAATCGAATACGACCCGCACTTTATCATCCACCCGTCTCACCGTCTCACCGTCTCACCGTCTCACCGTCTCACCGCCTCACTCTCATCATCACATCACCCCAAGTCCCATCATCCCTCTAATACTCCGGGTAATACGGCTCTTCATGCCTGTAAAACAGCCACGTCGCCCGATCAATCATGCGTGCAAGCAGAGCCGACGCCACCACGTTCCGCGGAATTTCATCCACGTTCACGCCCGCCTTGTCCGGGAAGTCCACCGTCTGCACTTTCGTAAAAGACGCCTCATCCGGCGCCTGACCATCAATCTCATACACACTCGTCGTGAAGTTCGCGATGCCCTTCCACTCATACGAGTTCCCCGGCTCATGCAGCCGGAAGTCTGAGACTTCAACGAGGATCACTCGCTGCACGCCACCTAACTCTTCCGCAAGATCGCTCATGGGCTTGGCAATCCAGCCCGGATTGCGATACAAAAAGTTCTTCGTGGGCGCAGCCTTTATATACCCACCCGCGGGCGGCACGTTGGCGGGCTGAGCAAGCCTCGAAACAATTCGCTCCGTCATCGAATCAACCAATTCCGGATACTCCGCCAGAATCGCCCTATCCACCGTGACCAGCACGGCGAACGACTTCCCAGCGAGCCCTGTGTACTCCGCATCAATGGGCCGCGTACTCGTCCGGCGACGGCTTTCCTCCATCGCGGCAAATAACTGGCACCCCGGCATCGCCCCGATCATGACGATCGCCGCAATCAGCAACGCTGGCAACGCCAAGCAACGCCAAGCCCGACCGCCTTGCCCCGCAAGAACACATGGATGCATGAAGTGCTTCATAAGAATTCGTCAACTTCCGGTGGACGAGCGTTTCGCCCGTCAGTCTTAGGCCCGCGAGCCGTGCCCAACCGTATTCAGCGGAGATGAAAATCGGTTCATCCGATCACCTCAGGGCACCATCAAGGCCATGATGATACACGCCAAACACTCCTACCCTTGGTGGTGGCTCATGCATCCGTTTCAGAGCCGGATTCCGGGACCTCCCCGCCCGATCCGAATGATTCTTCAGGCCCTCACGCGACCAACGCGAGTGCCGGAAGCGGCGTGGACATGAGCGTCAAGCCTGTCACCGAAACTTCTGCGACCGATGCCGCCATCGACGCCGCTCTTCGCGAAGAGAACGCGATGGAAGCCGCCGCGATGATGCCCGAGCCCGGCACCAAAGGCCGCGCCGGCAAACTCAGCATTCGCGAACGCCTCGAAGCATTCATTGCCCGACTCTCAACCCGCAACAACTTCTGGCACCGCGTCTGTTCGCTCATCTGGCTGCCCTACGCCTACCGCAGCGGCATCCGCCTCGTCAAACGAGTTGACGACAATACGTATCAGGCAGTCCTCCCGTTCCGCAGATTCAACCGTAACTGGTACAACGCCATGGCCGGTGCATCGCTGCTCGCCAACAGCGAAATCGCGGGCGGCATGTACATCTTCGGCATCACCGGAGGCGAATACACGCTCGTCTGCAAGAAACTCGAGTACTCGTTCTTGCGTCCGTGCTTCGGTCCCGCAGTCTACAAAGTCGCGCCGCGTGAAGACGTCAAAGCGCTGATGGCAACCGGCAAGGAATTCAACATTACCGTCGACCTTGATGTCTATCAACAAGCGATGGTCCCCGAAGCCCTCGCCAAAATGCGCAAGCACGATCTCCTGCTCGCGCGCCTCGCGTCCAAAGAACGCAAAGTGGGCAAGTGCGTGGCAACTTTCCACGTCACGCCCACCGTCCACCAAAAAGCCAAGCGAGGCGATGCCAGAAAAGTTGGGTAGCACGGGCTTCCAGCTCGTGTCGTGACAGCCTCCAACCGCAACAAAAAATCCCTATCCAGGCTCCGCCAAATCCGGGGCATCGTCATCACGCGCATTGCCCGTACACCCAAAAACACTCCTTGTTCGCACAAGAAAAAACGTCCATTGCAGTTGTGTCCGATTCGGACCCGCAGGACCGGAATCCCGCAGCACATATTCATTTGGGGATTCCATGCCAAAACAAGGAGGTTTCAAGACATGGCCAAAGAGACTCGCAAATCAACCAAGCAAGCCGCAACGCCGTCAGCCAATCCTCCGACGTGGTTTCAGTCGATCGGTCTGTCCACCAAGATCATCGTCGTGGTCGTCACCACCCTTGGCATTGTCGTCGGCGCGAACTACTACATCTTCATTCACAACTTCCGCGAGGATATGGAGGAGTCATACGTCGCACAGGCTGCTGCATTCACTGCGGTCGCGGACGAAGCCAAGTCGCTGCAGAGCAAAGCGATTCATGACGGCGCAGTCGACATGCAAACTCTTGAAGACGAAGCCAAGGAGCATCTCGCGAAGGGCGGTGATTATAAAGACACCACGTTCTTCACTGCGATCCCTGTCATTGTCGGCATGACTGCGGCACAAAAAGCCGCCGAGCGCGAACATATGCAATTCTCGGTCATCGCGCTGGACGCACGCAATGAAAAGAATGAACCAGTGCCTGGCTCGCTCCGTCACGACATGATCACTCGCCTGACCGCACAAGTTAAGAGCGGCGGCAAGGACTACATCGCAGAAATTGATCACGACACCAACGCCATGCGCTACATGCGAGCCATTCGCCTCGACGAATCCTGCATGCGCTGCCATGGCGACCCCGCCAAGTACGACGCACGAGATGAAAAAGGCAACTTTGACGGCAAAGACGTGCTGGGATTCAAGATGGAAAACTGGAAGGTGGGCGACACCCACGGCGCGTATGAAATCGTGATGCCACTGACCACCATGGAAGGTCACATCGCAAACTTCATCAAGTCCGGGCTCATCGTGAGTATTCCGCTGGTGGTCGTCGCCGTCGGTACATTCGCGTTCCTCCTTCGTGCATTGCTGGGCAAACCCCTCCGCAAACTCATCGACCTCGTCCGCGACCTCAATAGTGGTGATGGAGACCTCACCAAGCGCATCAACATCCAGCGAGGCGACGAAATCGGCCAACTCTCAGGCGGCATCGATGCATTCGTCGGCAACCTCCAGAACATCATCCGCGATGTTGCTGGCGCGACACGCGAAGTGACCGCAGCGGCCACCGAGATTTCTGCAAGCAGCGAGCAAATGGCCCGAGGCCTGTCCCAGCAGGAACAGCAAACCAGCCAAGTTTCCGCGGCGGTCGAAGAAATGTCCGCAAGCGTCCGTGAAGTTGCCCAAAAAGGCATGGAAGCGTCCAAGGCCGCACGAGACAGCCAGACCGACGCGACCTCCGGCACCGATGTCGTCAGTCAGACCGTCTCCGAAATCAAAGCAATCTCCGAAGACGTGGGTCGCAGCGCGCAGGCAGTCAGCGAACTAGGCAAGAAGAGCGAAGAGATCGGCGAGATCATCAAAGTCATCAACGACATCGCCGACCAGACCAACCTCCTCGCCTTGAACGCCGCCATCGAAGCCGCCCGCGCAGGCGAACATGGCCGAGGCTTCGCAGTCGTCGCCGACGAAGTTCGCAAACTCGCCGAACGCACGACCAAGGCCACTGAAGAAGTCGCCACCAGCATCCAGCAGATCCAGGCCCAAACCACCGAAGCCGTGTCGCTCATCCAAAGCGGTAGCAAGCGAGTGGGCAAAGGCGTGGAACTCGCAAAAGACGCGGGCAACGCACTCGGCCGAATCAGCCAGAGCAGCAGCGGCCTGAGCGGCATGGTCCAAGCCATCGCCGCCGCGACCGAAGAGCAAAGCGCCGCCAGCACCCAAATCAGCAAGTCCATCGAGGCCATCGACTCCGTAACCAAGGAAAGTTCGAGCGGGGCCTCGCAAATGTCCCAGGCCGCGGCCTCCCTCAGCCAGCAAAGCGAACGCCTGCAAAGTCTCGTAGGCCAGTTCAAGGTCTGAGTGTTCCTTATGCGTGCAGCAACAAACGCGGCTCTCTCGGCCGCGTTTGTTGCATTTGACCGGTGTATCCTCCTGCATGGGAGACACTCTGCGGGTCAAAGTCGAAGAAGTCGGCGCCACGCCCACTCAAGGCGCAATCGTCATCATCCAACTCGAAAGCGTTACCGATTACGATCTCACCGCCCTCGAAGGCGACCTGAGAGCCGCCGCGTCCACCCACGGCTGGAAACTCGCCGTTGATATGTCCCGCGTCATGCTGCTGGGCTCCGCAGGCCTTGGCCTCCTGCTCAACATCCGCAAAGAAGCCACCAACCAAAAAGGCAAGTTCGCCCTCTTCGGCCTCAGCCCCGAGCTCATGGGCGTCATGAAAGCAACAAAGCTCAACACGCTCCTCACGATCGTGAAGGATCGCAAGGCTGCAATCGCAGCAATCTCCTGATCGCGCCCAAAGTCGGCGTAATCCATCCGATTTTCCAGTATGCGATTTCGCTGAAATGTCCGTCGTCAATGCGCACGGCCACTTTCCCTATTCCAAACACCTCCCAATCCACTACATCGCAAATCACAGTGATATACTCGCCCACGCAACCGCGTCTCTTTGGTTGACGGCCGGGCTCGATGCACGGGCGCGACCGTGAACCTGGTCAGGGCTTGACCGCAGCAGCCATAAGCGGCTTCCGTCCGGTGCCGTTGGTGTCCTGGCCGTCAACCAAAGAGATTCGGGCGGGGGGGTTGCAACTATCGAGTTCCGGAGATAGAAAAATGCTGATACTCGCACAAGAAGCCGCCAAAGCTCCAGCAACGCTCGGCCTCGGATTCCCGGGCCTGATCATGTCCACCATCCTCATCGCCGCCGCGATCACCCTCGCGATCGTCTGCATGATGAACGCCCGCACGCCTTTGGTCGGCGACGAGCACTAATCCAAATCCACATTCTTCTCCGTGCCACGACTACGCGCTTCGCGTGGTCGGTGCGACGCCTCACAAATGCACGCAACAGCCTCAAAGGCTGCTTATAACAACGTCCATGCAGCAGTCAAAATCATCGAAGGATCACCTTCGACTCTTCTGAGACCACTCCACTCCTCATCTTCCTCTTGATCTCTGTGTCTCTGTGCTGAATCGAACGCACAAACACTACTTCACCACACACTCCCGAATAATCGCCACCGCCCGATCAACTTTCACCGCATCCACCTCCAAACTCGTCACCGCTCTCACGCGCCGCGGCCCCGTATCAAACATCAACACCCCCTGCTCCGCCGCGAGCTTGCACAACGCCGCCGCATCCATCGGCACGCCCTCCGCAAGTTCAAACAACACAATGTTCGTATCCACTCCCGCCGGCGTTCCATGCTGTGCGTTCAGCGACAACCCCGGCACCTTGATAATCCCCTCCGCAAACCGCCGCGCATTCGCATGATCGTCGCTCAGTCGCTTGAAGTGATGCTCCAGCGCATAAATGCAAGCCGCTGCCAACAACCCCGACTGCCGCATCCCGCCCCCAAAAAGTTTTCTATACCGCAGCACCTTGTGAATCGTCTTCTTGTCACAAGCCAGCACCGCACCCACCGGCGCACCCAGCCCCTTGCTGAAACAGCAACTCACCGTATCAAAGTGCTCCGCATAGTCACGCACCGAAAGCCCCGTCGCAACACAAGCATTCCACAACCGCGCCCCATCAAGATGCGTCTTTAGTCCACGATCCCGCGCCGCCGAAGTCACGCTGCGAATCTCTTCAATAGGCCAAATACTCCCGCCGCCGCGATTGTGCGTGTTCTCAAGTGACACCAAACTAGTCCTTGGAAAATGCGGGTCATCAGGCCGAATCGATTCTTCAACCTGTCGCGCCGTGAACTGCCCACGATTACCCGTCAGCGCCTTGATCATGCACCCCGACAACACCGCCGGTCCGCCACCTTCATAGTTGATGATGTGGCTCCCCTCATGCGCAATGATCTCATCACCAGGCTGCGTCAACGCCTTGATGCATATCTGATTCGCCATCGTGCTGCTAGGCACAAAGCACGCCGCGTCCTTCCCAGTGAGCGCAGCAAACCGCTCCTGCAACTCAATCACCGTCGGATCATCCCCCAGCACATCATCCCCAACCACCGCCCGAGCAATCGCCTCCCGCATCCCAGAAGTCGGCTTCGTGACAGTGTCGCTGCGCAGATCGATGAATGACATGCAAGAAGGTAGGCATTGGGGATTGGGCACTAGCCATCAGCCAGACTCTCATCAGCCTGTTGGCAAAATGGAAAGAACGTAGTTCAAGTTGTGAAACCCGACAAGCGTTTTTCGCTCCGAAGGAGCGCCGGAATGTAGCCACGGGCGAGCTTTGCTCGCCCGTGGAAAGTAAGTCAAAACCTCAAGAGCCCCGCAGGGGCGAAGGAAGTACTGGACAACGCATTCAACACAACGAAAGACACAAGACTCCACTTTCTTCACCAGTGCCCAGTGCCCAGCCCCCAGTGCCTACTTTCCCCCATGTCCCTCAATCCCTCTCCCATCCTCCCATACCGCCTCGCCTGCCTCTGCGACCTCCGCGACGCACAAGGCCGCATGCTCCTCCTGCACCGCAAAAAAGAACCCAACTTCAACATGGTCAGCCCCATCGGCGGCAAGCTCGACGTCGACACCGGCGAAAGCCCCGCGCAATGCGCCCAGCGCGAAGTGATGGAAGAGGCCGGCCTCAATCTCCCCATCGAACGCTTCCACCTCATGGGCATGGTGAGCGAACAAGCCTTCGAAGCAAAAACACACTGGCTTATGTTCGTCTATCGAGTGCTAGGCCCAGTCTGGGTCGAACCCCACGACATGAACGAAGGCCGCCTCGATTGGTTCCACGAAAAAGATCTCGCAAACCTCCCCGTCCCCGAGTCCGACCAAAAAGTCATCTACCCCCTGATGAAACGCGTCGATCAAAAAACCCCAACAGGCAAACCCGGCTTCTTCGCCGTCCACATCGACTGCCGAGGCGAGAAGATGACATGGTCCGTCGAACAAGAAATGCCCGGCACATAACCCGGTGCCCCGCCTCTCCGAGGCGGACGAAACCACGCGCACCACAAATCGCGCACGCGCGTGGTTCACTATTTTCAGTCCCAAAAAATCCGTGATTTTCGATCTCGGTTGGGCTTTCTTGTCACCACAACATCCATGGCCGTGCACACACCTACGGTTTGTCCACTTCACTGTGCGCATATATGAAGTCGTTACCCCTTGTGCTCCGTTATCTCCCGCACCCGCGTTGGCTCACCAAACTCGTGACCAACCTTTTCATGAAAAACGCCATGTCCACCCAAAACCAAAACCTCACGCCGCGTCCCTCCCCCCTCGCCGTTGGCGATGTCGCCCCCGACTTCACGCTGATGGACCAGGATCGCAAGGAGTGGAAACTCTCCGACGCCGTCAAGAAGGGCGACGTCGTTCTCGCGTTCTATCCATTGTCTTTCACCGGCGTCTGCTCCACCGAAATGGCCTGCATCAGCAAGGACTTTGCAACTTGGTCCGCAAAGGGATCGCAGGTTGTCGGCATTTCGTGCGATAGTTTCGCCGTGCAAAAGGCCTACGCCGAGAAAGAAGGGTACAAGCATCGATTGCTCGCCGACATGCATCGGCAGGTGTGCAAGGCGTACGGGTTGTACTGGCCTGAACTCAACGTCGCGCAGCGCGGCACAGTCGTGATTGGGAAGTCCGCGGATGGCAAGGGGAAAGTGAAGTTTGTCGAGGCTCGTGAACCCAGCAAGGCGATGAACTGGAACAATGTGCTTGAGATGGTCTGAGTTCGCCATCAGGGCATCGCGCACCTTGCCATAACATGCCGCGTGGCGTCGTCGCGAGTCAACAACACGCGCTCGGGCTTGCTCTGGACGAGCCCGTGGCTCATCGGGCTGTGCATTTTTCTGCTCGCGCCGCTGGCGATGAGTCTCTACTACTCCTTCACCGACTACCCACTCCTCAAGCCGCCCGTCTATGTTGGTCTCGACAACTACCGCGCACTGTTGCAGGACAATCGCTTTTGGCTCGTGGTGCGCAACACCGCGCTCTACTGCGCGATCGCGATTCCGATTTGCACGCTCGTCAGCCTCGCGCTCGCCGCGATGCTGGCATCGCCCAACGTGAAACTCGCTCGGCTGTGGACGGCCCTGGTATTTCTGCCGACGCTTGTTCCCATGATGGCTTCGGCGATGATCTGGTATTGGCTGCTCAACGCGCGATATGGATTCATCAATGTCTTTTTGCAGACGCTGGGCGTCACTGGTCCAAACTGGCTTGAAGATTCGGCGTGGGTCATGCCTTCGCTATTGCTCACATCGCTGTGGAGCGTTGGGCAAATGGTCGTCGTGTACATTGCCGCGATCAACGAGGTGCCGCAGTCTCTATACGAAGCCGCCCGTCTGGACGGCATGAATGGCTTGCGCCGCTGGTGGCACGTGACGCTGCCGATGATTTCGCCCACAATCCTGTTCAACGTCATCACGCTCACAATCGGCAGTTTTCAGATTTTCGTGATGCCTTACGTGCTGTTCCGCAACGAGCGAGGCCAGAAAGCCGCAGGCGATTTTTATAACCTCGCGCTATACGACAACGCCTTCGTGTATCAAAAGTTCGGCACGGCGTGCGCAATGGCGTGGATGCAACTGATCATCGTCTTCGCGCTCACTGGCGTGATGTTGTTCGCAAGTAAAAGATTGGTCCATTACAGAGGAAAGAGTTGAAGAGAAACGTGCCATCGAAGTCGACGGCTCTGCGGCGACTTCGATGCAACCTTGCAAGAGCATCGAAGTCCACTCAAAGCAGCGGACTTCGATGGCAAAGCGAACCTCCCATCATCATGACGCAGTCCCACGCATCCCCACTCCGCTCCTGGCTCCTCACAGCCATGGTCGCCATCTGCGCGTTGCTCTTCATCGCGCCGCTGGTGTGGATGTTTGCGACATCGCTCAAGCCCGAAACGCAAGCCGCGTCTGCGTCGTTGTCGGCGTTGCCTGATCCGCCTTCGTCTGCGTTGCAGCATGCACGCGACAACTACTCGAGCGTTTGGAACGATCAGACCATCAAGTTCCCGCTGTATCTCCGCAACACGCTCATTGTCGCGGTGCTTGGCGTCGCGGGCATGACTCTGTCCAGCGCGGTCGTGGCATATGGCCTTTCGCGCGTGCGCTGGCGAGGCAGCGCGTTGGTGTTCGGCACGATTCTCGTCACGATGATGATCCCCTTTCCGGTCATCATGGTCCCAATGTACCTCGTCTTCCGCGAGCTCGGCTGGATTGGCACGCTCAAGCCGCTCTGGGTCCCCGCGTGGTTCGGCGGAGCATTCAGCATCTTTCTGCTCCGCCAGTTTTTCATGGGCATCCCCAAGGACCTCGACGAAGCCGCCCGCATCGACGGCATGAATCACTGGTCGATCTTCTGGCGAGTTATCGTCCCTTTGAGCAAACCCGCCCTCGCTGTGGTCGCACTGTTTCACTTCATCGCCGTATGGAACGACTTCCTCGCCCCAATGCTCTTTCTTACAAAAACAGAACAGTTCACGCTCGCGTTGGGATTACAGATGTATCAGAGCAAAGCGGGCCTGACGCCTTGGAACCTGCTGATGGCTGCGAGCACGCTTGTGGTGCTGCCTGTCATCGTTTTATTCGTTCTGGCGCAGCGGTCGCTGGTGCGAGGGATCGCCGCGGAAGGCTTGAAGGAATAACGACAAACTTGGGTGGTTCCCCTTGCAAACGTGATATTCGTGAACACGCCGAAAGTCTCCCAACTTCATTTTGTGCTTGACATGCAGCCCGATTTCTGCACAATAACCAGTGCGGCAATCAAGATTTGATGCCGTTCACCGTACCATTGTTTTGCGAGCACCGACGTTCGTGCTCGCGAATCACATTGACGAAGGGAAGATTCAGATGAAGAAGTTGATTGCCTCGCTCATTGTCGCCTCTGCGGCGACCTCGGCACTTGCCCAAACCAACGGTTTGCAGAATGGAAGCTTTGACCAGACGTGTTATTTCTGTGGCGGCCCGTTCGCCGAAGGTTGGCATAGCCCAGGCAACGACACGATTGCTCGTCAGCGTTTCATCGGTGACGGCTTGACGCCTCCCTTCGTTCCGCCGGGCACTCCGGGCACGCTCTCGCCCCGCTCGGGCACTGGTGTTGTGGCGGTCGGAACGCACGGCAGTGGTGGCTTTGAAGGCGTGACGACCGACACAGTCAACTTCTGCTACTGCGATCCGTCATGCCTCACGGCGTGCCCCGGGCCCTATCCGTTCTTTGATCCGACGTTTGACTACAACGGCGGCGACGTGCTCGTGACGGCGTGGTACATGATTCCCGCGAACGATCCGCTCGTTGGCGATCAGGCCGGCATCTCGATCAACATCAAGGTCAACTTCCAGAACGTCGCCTCGCGTGAAATCCTCAACATCTCGGGTCACACCAATGGTGTGTGGACGCCTATCACGTTCTTGTACCCTCGCGCAGACATTCAGCAGGAGTATGAATGCAACCGGGGGATTCGGCCCGACTGCGGCTGCAACTGCGTGCCTGCGGTGCCCCTGCCCAACCACACCAAGATCACGCTGTTCCGCTTCGCTGGCGATGGCACGCCCACCAGCGGCACGATTTATTGGGATGACGTGACATACACGCAGTTGCCCGTCGGCCCAACGTGCGACAGCATCGACTTCAACAATGACACGAGCCTCTTTGATCCGCAGGACATCGACGCGTTCCTGAGCGTGTATTCTGAAGGCCCGTGCATTCCCGACACTGCAACATGCAACGATATTGACTTCAACAACGACAGTTCGTTGTTTGATCCGTGCGATATCGACGCGTTCCTGCTGGTCTTCAGCGAAGGCCCATGCACGCCTTGCGGCTCGTAAGTCGCAGGTACGCCGCCTCTCCGAGGCGGCAATGTTCCGAAGGTGAATGAGAACCTGACACCCGCTCTTGACTGAGCGGGTTTTCTTTTTGCTGACAGATGTTTCAAGACGCTGCATTGAGATCGATCAAGGAATGTCGTTGTCACAACGCAAGATCGCGCACCACAGCGGCACAGAGACACAGAGACAGGAAGGGAAAACGCAAAGTGCGCCCGACTATCGTTTGCTACTTTTCCATTTTCTCTCTTCTTCTCTTTGCGGCTCTGCGCCTCTGTGGTGAGCGAGCACTCCAAGAAGCCGCGGCTAAACAAGCGGTCATGAACTGTCACTCTTGCAAACACAAGTACACGGCATGGCAACGCGCGGACGAACACGAAGACGGATTGCCCCCTAACTTTCAATATGAAATCTCTCGCCACGCTTCTCGCAATGCTCGCGTGCTTGTGCGTCACGTTCGCAAGTGTCGCCCAACAACGAGTGCTTGACGACTTCGCTTCGCCTGATGCATGGCGGATTCAACTGCCCGAAGGCGTCAAACTCACGCTGCATGCTGACGATGGGCTCAAGGACGCGGATGGCAAGCCCGGCAAATCCCTCCGCCTCGACTACGAATTTGTCACCGGTGGCGGCTACTGCGTCATCGCCCGCGACCTGCCCATGGAGCTCCCCGAAAACTACGAATTCACCTTCCACGTCAGAGGGCAAGGCCCCGACAACAACCTCGAGTTCAAACTCGTCGATCAGCACGAACCGCAAGTAGGTGAAAGCGTCTGGTGGATCAACCGCCGAGCCTTCGCATGGCCTACCGAGTGGACCCGCATGTCCAACAAAAAACGCAAACTCGAATTCGCATGGGGCCCGTCCGCCGGCGCACCGCTGAAGGCAATCAGCCGAATCGAATTCGCCGTTGCAAGCAGCAGTGGGGGAAAAGGCAGCGTCTGGCTCGATGAACTGACGTTCCGAGAATTACCCGCGCCGCAAGCGGGCTCGGGGGTGGAAGGCGAACCAATAGCGGCGAGGATCGAAGCAAGCAGCGCTAAAAAGCCATACGAAGTAAGCAACCTCGTCGATGGCGACATCGCGACGGAATGGCAAGCCGCACCCAAAGAGGAAACATCAACTGTGATATTTGATTTCGGCACCGTCCGCGAATTCGGCGGCGTTGATATCACGTACGGCAAAGAAAACAACGGAACCAATCTCAAAGTTGAAGTGTCTGACGACCAGCAAGCGTGGACAGTAATAGCAGAAAAGCAAGGATTTCCGATTCGTCTGCCAACCGCCGCGCACGGTAGAAAACTTGCAATCACTCCCGACGCGGAAGCACGATTCGTTCGGCTGACGTTGAGCAGTCCTTGGTTGGTGGATGATGATCTGGCGGTAAATCACAGCATCGCTGAAGTCCGCTTCCGCGACGCCGCGTTCAGCGCGACTCCCAACAGCGTTGTCATGGCGCTGGCGAAGGAGTCGCCACGCGGCACGTATCCAAAGCAGTTTTTGAATGAGGCAACGTATTGGACGGTGATCGGGACGCCGGACTCGGACGAGGAAGCGCTGATCAACGAGGAGGGGCAGATCGAGGTTGGGAAGAGGATGTTCTCGATTGAGCCGTTTTTGAGAACCGACGGGAAGTTGCTTAGTTGGGCAGATGGAACGCATGAGCAGTTTGTTCGGTGGAAGGTGCCGTATCCGTGGGTGGTCCGAAGGCACAATGGTCTCAAGTTGACGGTGCAGGCATTGCCGATTCGAATAGGCGAGCAGTCGTGGCTGATAGCGACTTACACAGTTCAAGATTCTCGCAGGCCCGAGCATGGTGACACTACCAACGCTGAGTTGTTACTCGTGATTCGTCCATACCAGGTGAATCCTCCGTGGCAGCGGTTGAACTTTGAGGGTGGAGTAGCACCAATTTCGCAAGTATCGATTCGTTCCACATCTGACCCAAGGCTCCGAGAAGTGGAAGTGAACACACCAACGGGCAGTCGCACACTGCGGCTATGTGCATCAAAGGGCTTGCTCGGTCAAAGTGCTCCGGAGATATGGCTGGATTCTGCTCACGAATGGGCCGCTGACGTACTCGCTGGCCAGGTTTCCGCTGTTGTCGCTGGCGGCCGCAGCACCAAAGTCAGCGAAGACAGAATGTTTCAAGTGACAGCACTCATCCCCATGCTAGATTGTCATTTGAACCCAAGCCTTGAAGAGTGGGTTGATTCGGACCCGCGAGTTGAAAGTAACGACAATTTGGGACTCACACTTCGCGGCGAGCCATGGTTTGTACATCGGCAAGCAGAAATGAGAGTTCCGGAACGGGACCGCTGGATCGTCGAGACGTTTGAGACGCAGTCAAATTCAATCCTCATCAACCGCGACGGCCCCGCCATTCAGCCCGGTTCGCGCAGCTACGAGCGCTCTTGGGCGCGTGATGGGTCGCTGACGTCCGCCGCGTTGATGGAACTTGGTCACCAAGACGAAGTCCGCGAGTGGGTTGACTGGTTCAGCGATCACATCTTTGACAACGGCAAGGTGCCGTGCGTGGTGGACAAGCGCGGGGCGGATCCGGTGCCGGAGCATGACAGTCATGGGCAGTACATCTGGGCGGTTGCGAATTACTACCGATACACGAAGGACAAAGAGTTTCTCGCGAAGCACTGGCCCAAGGTGCAGCATGTGGTTGAGTACATTCAATCGCTGCGTGCTCAGCGGAAGACGGCGGAGTATGTCGATGCGCCGGAGGGCGACATCAAACGCGCGATGTATGGGTTGGTGCCCGAGTCGATCAGCCACGAGGGGTATTCGGCGAAGCCCATGCATTCGTATTGGGACTGCTTCTTCGTCGCGCTGGGGTTGAAGGAGGCGACGTATCTCGCACGCGAGGCGGGCGATGCTGCGAAAGCCGCGGCTTTTGAGTTGGAATACAACGACTTTCAGAAGTGCCTGCTGTCGTCGATCACGCTCACGCAGCAGAAGCACGGCATCAACTACATTCCGGGATGTGTCGAGCTTGGCGACTTCGATTCGACATCGACAACGATCTCGCTGTTCCCGTGCGACGAAGTCGTGAGCACGCCGCGCGGATCGCTCGAAGCAACGTTCGAACGTTACTGGCAGTTTTTCAAAGATCGTCGCGATGGGACCGGGCAGTTTGCTGAGAAGCCTTGGGAGGCGTACACACCTTATGAACTTCGGCATGTCGGGGCGTTTGTGCGATTGGGTTGGCGTGAGCGGGCGTATGAGTTGCTGCAGTGGTTCCGGCTGCATCAGCGGCCGCAGGGGTGGCATCACTGGGCGGAGGTGGTGTGGAACGATCCGAAGACACCAAAGTTTCTCGGAGACATGCCGCACACTTGGTGCGGGAGTGATTTTCTCAACAGCGTGCTGAACATGTTTGCGTACACGCAAGAAACGAAGGACGGCACGCAGCTTGTGTGCTTTGCGGGGATTCCGAAGGCGTGGGTTGATTCGGGAGAGGCGATTGAGCTGCATGGCTTGCGAACGCAATTTGGCGAGATTTCGCTGCGCATGAAGCGTGACGACAACGTAGTGAGCGCGATCATCGTCGGCGAGCCGCGAGCGATGCCGCCGGGCGGGTTTTTGCTGAAGAAGCCGGAGGGAGTGGTGGGAGAGGATGTTGTCGTGAAGAGTTGGCCGGTGGAGGTGGAGTGGAAGATGCAGTGACGTGCCATCGAAGTCGCGGCTTCGGGCGACTTCGATGCGAACGATCTTCAATGCACCGCTTGTTGCACGACGTTCACCAGCACATCGAAGTCGGCTCAAGGCAGCCGACTTCGATGGCACGTGTGTCGTGCAGCCGCCTTACGCTTGCCGCCCATGCCATTTCCTACCAACTTCATCTGGGGTTCTGCGACCTCGTCGTTTCAAATCGAAGGGGCATCGACTGCTGACGGCAAGGGACCGTCGATTTGGGACGATTTCTGCAAGCAGTCTCGCAATGGCAGCACGGTCTGGGGCGATGGAACGGGCGATGTCGCGTGCGATCACTATCGGCGGATGGCGAGTGACGTTGCGCTGATGAAGCAGCTGGGGTTGAAGGCGTATCGCTTCAGCGTGTCTTGGCCGCGTGTGTTGCCGCAGGGGACGGGTGCGGTGAATGCGAAAGGTCTCGACTTTTACTCGCGGCTGGTTGATGAATTGCTTGCGGCGGGGATCACGCCGTACTGCACGCTGTTTCACTGGGATTATCCGTCTGCGCTGCATACGCGCGGTGGGTGGATGCAGCGCGAATCCAGCGAGTGGTTTGCGGAGTACACGAAGGTTGTGGTGGACAAGATCGGTGATCGTGTTGCACACTGGATGACGCTGAACGAGCCGCAGGTGTTTATCAAGTTTGGGTATGGCGATGGCGTCAACGCGCCGGGGCAGAAGTTGCCTCTGCATGATCAATTGCTGATGGTGCATCATGCGTTGATGGCGCATGGAAGGGCGACTCAGGTGATTCGCTCGCATGCGAAGAAGAACGCGACGATTGGGTGGGCGCCGGTGTGTGTGGTGCGATACCCGGCGACTAACTCGCCGAGAGATGTTGAAGCGGCACGTGCGCTGACGTTCGGGTGCGCGGCGGTGCCAACGGTGCGTGACTTGTGGAACAACTCGTGGTACAACGATCCGCTGGTGTTTGGACACTATCCCGCGGAGTTGCTGAAGTTGTATGGCAGCGACGTGCCCAAGTTCGCGGCGAGTGATTTTGATGTCATCAAGCAGCCGGTTGATTTTCTTGGTGTGAACATTTATGAAGGCCAGCCCGTTCGCGCGACGGCGGATGGGGGCGTTGAGTACGCGAAGCGTGCTGATGGTCATCCTGTCACTGCGTTCAAGTGGCCCGTTGAGCCCAAGAGTCTGTACTGGGGGCCGCGATTCATGCATGAGCGGTACAAGCTACCCATCGTGATTACGGAGAACGGGTTGTCGAGCATGGATTGGCCCGCGCTGGACGGCAAGGTGCATGACGTGCAGCGGATTGACTTCACGACGCGATACCTGCGGGAACTTCGGCGGGCGTGCGATGATGGAGTTGATGTGCGCGGGTACTTCCACTGGTCGCTCATGGATAACTTTGAGTGGGCGGTTGGATATCGCGAGCGGTTCGGGTTGATTTACGTTGATTACGCGACGCAGGAACGGATTCTGAAGGACTCGGCACATTGGTATCGCGGCGTGATTGAGTCCAATGGTGGAAGTCTGGGGTAAATGCGGTGCTTCTGCATGCGAATGCGTGCGGGGTTCCCCCTGCCTTGTGCTACGAATGTACATCACGCGAATGTGCCGTGAAACAAGCATCGGGCGCGATTGCCACTTGACGATTGCTCTACAATCGCGTTCGCACGCGAAACGTGTGCGTTTCACTGGAAAGAGCAGCATCATGAGTTCAGCTTCTGTAATCAGCGCGGCGCGGCGGGCTCTTGGCACGCGCGTCGCTCGTCTTCATGTGCTCGCGGGGTTGTGCGTCGGGGCATTGCTGCCGATGACGGCGTGCAAGTCGACGGGAGGCGATGATCTTGTGCCGCCTCGTGTTGATCTCGCGTCGACGATTTCGATTTCGCGTGCGCACGATGCGGTGACGCCTCCGTATTGGTTCTCGCAGGAGGATGAGCAGTTTTTGGATGAGGTGCAGCGTGGGGCGTTCAACTTTCTTTGGAAGTCTTCTGATCCGGCTCGGGGTATTGCGACGGGGATGGTTGCGGATCGCACGAGCAAGCCCACGGTGAGCGTTGCGGGGGTTGGTTTCCAACTTTCTGGGATTTGTGTTGGTGTTGAACGCGGCTGGATCACGCGCGATCAGGGACAGAGGCGCGCCGAACTCATCTTACGGAGTCTGCGCGACAATGAGACGAATCGTAAGTATGGATTGTTCTATCACTTCCTGAATCCGCAGAACGCGGGTCAGCCGGAAGATGCGTACGAGCATGTTGTCAGCACGATCGACTCGGCGATTTTGTTTGCGGGCGTGTTGACGGTGTCGCAGTACTTTGGCGGCGAGGTTGCGACGATTGGCAATCAACTGTTCGGCGATGCGAACTGGCAGGCATTCATCTGCTCGCCCACAGCGAAAGATCGGAAGATTCGCGGGTTTGTGTCGCTTGGGTGGAAGCCAAATGAGAAGAGCCAGCCGCAGGGTGAGGGGGCGTTGCTGCCTTACGCGTGGATTGATAATGGCGATGAGCATCGGCTTGTTGCGTTCTTGGCGACGTGTGCGCCGAAGGATGAGCATCGCGTGCGGCCCAACTTGTATTATCAGTTGCGGCGGCAGTTGGGCAGTTACTCGCGCGAGGACGCGGATGGCGTGATGCGAGATACCGGGCAGATGGTGTGGTTCCCGTGGTCGGGTGCGTTGTTTGCTTCGTTCTTTGCGAATTGCTGGATTGATTATCCGAGCATCGGGACAGACAACCCCGCGCTGCTCGAAGTGCCGCGGCGGGCGCGGGTGGATTGGTGGGAGAATTCGCGTCGGCATGTGCTGCTGCATCAATTGAAGGCCTTGGAAGCGAAGGGGCAGTTTGCGAACTTTGGGCGCGATGCGTGGGGACTGAGTGCGTCGGATGTTGCGGGCGGATACGCAGTGCCGGGTGTGTTTCCGACGCTTTCAGAGATGCCGGGCTCTATTCCTGAAGTGGACTACACGAAGTTTGAAGTGAAGGACAACTTTGGGGACGGCACGCTCGCGCCGTATGCGGCGGGGTGTGCGATTTTGTTTGATCCACAGCGGAGCGTCGCCGCGCTTCGGAATTATCGCGAGTTTGAGACGCCGCCCGGGCAGCCGGCGATCTGGACCAATCCGGCGCGGGGTGGGTATGGATTTCAGGATGCGTTCAACGCGACGACGGGATGGGTCGCGCCGGACAGCGTCGCGATTGATCAGGGGCCGCTGCTGTTGTGCATTGAGAATGCGCGGACGGGGCTCTTGTGGCAGATTTTCCATTCGCATCCGTATGTGAAGGCGGGGATGGAGCGGTTGCAATTGAGGAGGGAGTTGCAGCACTCCAAACCGAGGGCGGCGGTGGAGACGAAGTGAGGTGGTTTGACTGCGCGAGGGAATTCACCGCGGAGAGCGCGGAGAGAGAGTTGATGGGGTTGGGAGTCGGCGTCGTTTGGGATTTGCGACCCGGACCTTCGCTCGCGGACTCGCTCAGGTTTGGCGTGGGTGAGGTTGACGGAGACTCGTGTCGTGCCACCGACTGGCGAAGCCGGTCGGTGCTGAGTGTGGAATTTTGGGTGATTATTTGTGGATCGGCACCGACCGCCCAGAGCGGCAGTCGGTGGCACGGTGGGGGATTCGGATCGCCGGGAGAATTGGGTGGTGGTTGGGAATGTGTGGCAGGTTGTATCGATGTCGTCGACGGGTGTTGTCCGCGAGTATTGTCGTCCACAGTTTCGACGACATCGATGGCACGAGGGGGGGCGAAGTTTGAGTTTGCACATTTGCAGGGCCTGGAAGGCCTCCCCCCGCACCCCGATATACACGGGCTGGAAGGCCGTGCTACTGATCTGGTCAACTCGAAGTGACGCAGGATTCGTGTGGCGGCGCGGCGGATGATGTTGGGGTTGCGCTCGCTGGTGAGAGTCATGTCGAGTGCGTGCAAGGCGCGTTCGCGGCGTTCGTTGGCTTTGAGCGAGTTGATCGCGGTGATCCACAGTTTGATCGTGGGATCGGTGAGTTGTTGCACGATGTTGAAGAGGTCTTCGTTCAACTCGCTCGCGAGTTCGTTGATGTCCTGGTCGCAATTCAAGAACGCGCCGAGGAAGCGGCGTGCGTCTTGCGTGAGCGGGGGGAGGTTGGTCAGTTGCTGCGAAGTTTCCCAGAGCATGACGGATCATGACATGGGTTTTGGGAGATTGCAAGCGGTAAGTTCGGAGTGACCAAAAATTTGCGCACAAGGATGGATTTCGGGGTGATTTTGGGTGAATTAGAGCACTTTCTCCGACTCTGTAGCGCAAACACGGGATTGCGCTTTGGTGTTTCTGCGGGATACTGGTCCGGCTTTGACAAGGAGGTCGGGCATGAAGGCGTATTCGCAGGACTTGCGGATGAAGGTGTTGGACGCGTTTGATCGTGGCGTCGAGACGGCGGAGATTGCGAAGGCGTTTGGCGTCAGCACCGCGTGGGCACGGCGCGTGCGCCAGCGGCGGCGTGAGCACGGCGAGGTAGCGCCGCGTGCGCCGGTTGGAACGCACCCGTTCAAGATTGACCGCCAGGTGCTGCTTCAACTGGTGAACGACAAGCCCGACGCGACGCTCGCGGAACTGCGTGCGCGGCTCGGTGTTGAGTGTGCGCTCAGCGCGGTGTGGAACGCGCTGCGTGACCTCAACCTCTCCTACAAAAAAAGACTCTCCACGCCGCGGAACAACATCGACCAGACGTCGTGCAACGCCGCGCCGAGTGGGTCCTGTGGCGAGCGGGCATCGATCCGTCGAAGCTCATCTTCATTGACGAAACGTGGGCGAAAACGAACATGACGCGCCTGCGTGGACGCGCTCCCATCGGGAATCGTCTCGTCGCGTACGCCCCGCACGGACACTGGCAGACCACGACGCTGATCGGGACGCTCGACGTGAACGGTGTGCGCTGCTCCACGATCGTTGACGGCCCGGTCAACGCCGACGTGTTCACATCGTTCGTCGAGCAGGTGCTCGCGCCGACGCTCAAGCCCGGCGACGTCGTTGTGATGGACAATCTGCCGAGCCACAAAGGAGTCAAAGTTCGCGCCGCGATCGAGGCGTGCGGCGCGTCGCTGCTGTTCCAACCACCCTAATCGCCCGACATGAACCCCATCGAGATGATCTTCTCCAAGATCAAACAACTCCTGCGCGGCCTGGCCTGCCGAACACAAACCTCGCTCTGGAACTCGATGCAGTCCGTCCTCGACCAGGTCACACCAACCGACGCCGCCAACTGCTTCCGACACTGCGGCTACTCGCTACATCGCGACTGAAAGCGCTCTAGCAGCACGTTGGTAAGCTGCATCAATCTCTTCGAGATTGATGGCACGAGAGGTGTGCTACCTGCCGGTAAAGGTTCGTGGAGATATGTTGTCGATCATGTTTGCTCGGGGCACGCCTTACGCGAAGTACCGATCAAACAGAAGTGCGCCTGCATACAGGCCGATGATCACGAAGAACATCCAAGCGGCGATCTTTTGGACCGCTGGTGCGTCACGCGAAACCATCATCAGCATGAGTAATCCAATTGCTGAAGGAGCAGCCATGGCGAATCCGACGCCGCCCACCCAAACGAGTCCGATGGGATCATTCGCGGCAAGCGGAATGACGCATAGTGGCAAGAGGATGGCAACTACATTCATGATTGTGTAGAAAGCCCGCAGGTGTCTTGGTTGTATGCGAGGTTGAACAAAATGTTGCTGGCCGCACTCTGGGCAGATTCGCGATGGCAAGCCGCGTTGTTCGTATTTGCATTGACCCATTTGCGGTTGTCCTGACTGCAATGTGCAAGCCGCGAAGCAACGACAGATTGTAAGGCGTACCGACACCAACCTGTGTATCCTCTCGCACGCGCATGTCTTCTGTCACCCTCACCCATCTCGAAAAGCGGTACCCGGCTCCTAGCAGTCATCATGCTGTGAAGGGGATTGATCTTGAAATCAAGGATGGGGAGTTTGTGGTGTTGGTGGGGCCGTCCGGGTGTGGGAAGTCGACGGTGCTCAGGATGATTGCGGGGTTGGAGGCGGTGACGGCGGGGGAGATTTGGATTGATGAGCGCGTTGTGAATGAGGTGTCGCCTTCGGAGCGCGACATTGCGATGGTGTTTCAGAGTTATGCGTTGTATCCGCACATGACGGTTCGCAAGAACATGTCTGTTGCGTTGGAGTTGCAGAAGAGGTCGCGGAGCGAGATTGATTCTCGCGTTGCGGCGGCGGCGAAGATGCTTTCGATTGAGGAGTTGCTGGAGCGTAAGCCTGGGCAGTTGTCGGGTGGGCAGCGGCAGCGCGTGGCGGTTGGGCGGGCGATTGTGCGGGAGCCGAAGGTTGCGTTGTTTGATGAGCCGCTGTCAAACTTGGATGCGAAGTTGCGGGTGGCGATGCGCGGGGAACTCAAGGCGTTGCATGCGCGGCTGAAGACGACTTCGATTTATGTCACGCATGATCAGGAAGAGGCGATGACGCTGGGGGATCGGATTGTGGTGATGTCGAACGGGGTGATTCAGCAGTGCGACACGCCGCTGAATGTGTATCGCAAGCCGGCGAATCGGTTCGTGGCGGCGTTTATCGGAATGCCGCCGATGAACTTTTTTGATGGGGTTGTTCGTGAGGACAGGCAATCGTTGGTGATTGAGGTGCGTGGCGGGGCGAATTCGGAAATTGGGGTGGTTCTCCCAATCGCGGCGGGGCATGTCGCGGCTCTTCGGAGTTTGATAGGGAAGCCGTTGAGTCTTGGGCTGCGACCGCAGAGTTTTTCGCTGGGTGCGACTGGTTCAGAGGCGACTGTGCGAGGGAAAATTCGGGCGATTGAGCCGCTGGGGGACCTGACGGACGTTTCCGTTGATTTGGGCTTTACCCAGATTGTCGCGCGGGTGCCGGGGTTTGATGATCGGCGGGCTGGGGATGAGGTTGTGGTGGGCGTGAAGATGGCGGAGGCTCACTATTTTCAGCCCGGAAGCGAAGGGGCGAGAATCACGACCTGAGTGTATTTTTCTCTTTTGTGCTTGACGTTGTGGGGCGTTCCTGTACGCTATTTGTGCCGTGCGAGCCGCGTAGTGTGTGCTCGGTTCATGCGGCGAGAGACAGAATGATCCGTGCGAGAGCGCGGTCACTAGGAGAGAGATATGAAGATTGCATTGGCACTTGGTTCATTGGCATTGGTCGCGGGCGCAGCTCAGGCGAGCATTGTGAACGCGAATGGCTACCGCGTTGATGCGCGAATTTTCAACGACTTCGCGGCGTCGAACCTGACGATCAACGGCACGAACTATCCCACGCAGAGCAGCGGCGCGATTTCGGGCCTCGCCGGCGGCGTGCACTTTGTTGAACAGTTCCCGCAGCTCACGCCCGGCAACTTCGCGAACAAGCATGTTGCTTGGTTCTCCGAAGACAACGGTGCGACGCGCACCGATGCGAAGGTCAGCGAGAGCTTCCAGCTCAACTTCTGCGTGACGATGAACGCTCCGGCGGGTTCGCCCCGCAAGGAAGCCGGTCTGGAAATTCACCAGAACCGCCCCAACCACGTTCCTCCGTACAACGATGAAGGCCAGCTGCTCATCGCGAGCGACGGCGAAGTCGCATTGTTCGGCGCTGTGATGCCCTTCACGGGCTTCGGCAACACGACCTACACGCTCGGCACGACGGCCGCCGTGCAGTTCACGTACTACGCCCCGGGCGATCTTGGCCCGATGGCGGCATACCGCTTGATCTTCACGGACGCAGTGACTGGCGTTCACGACAGCGGCTTCAAGTTCTGGGGTGTTGAATCGGACGGCATCAACGGCCTCACCGATGCGTTCCTTGGCTTCAAGGACCAGAACCAGCGCAACCCGTTCATCGCGGACTCGATCGACCTGACGTATGACTGCGTCACGATCGTGCCTGCACCGGGTGCGGCGGGCCTCTTGGGCTTGGGTGGCTTGGTTGCGATGCGTCGTCGTCGCGCCTAATGCTTGAATCAGTTTGAAACGAGAAACGGCACGCCTTGCGGTGTGCCGTTTTTTCATTTCGTTGCAGAGGATGAGTGGAGTGAAGTTGGAGACTGGTTGATCAGCGGCGTGGATTTCTTGGGGTGCCGTGTTTCATCGATTGGGGTGTTGGTGGCTTTGGTGGGAAGGGGGAGCGTGCCGCGCGCTGGGGCTCTGATGGTGCTTCGGCGGTTTCGCTTGTTGGTTGTTGTGGTGTTGCGGGGTCGGGTTGGATTGACGCGAGTTGTGATTCGACGGGTGCGTTGGTGGGTGTGGGTTGAGGGGAAACTTCTTGTCGCGGGGGTTCTTCGTCGATGCCGATTTTCGCGAATATCAGACGGCCTGCGCTGGTTTGCAGGGCGCTGGTAACTGTGGCTTGCACGTTTTCGCCTATGGCGTTGCTGCCATCTTCGATCACGATCATGGTGCCGTCGGGGAGGAAGCCGACGCCTTGGCCTGCTTGTTCGCCTGCACGCAGGATGCGGACGCTGATGGATTCGCCTGGAGTGAGATTGACCTTTGCGGCGTTGGCGAGGTCGTTGAGATTGAGGGCGGCGATGCCCTGGATCGCTGCGACGCGGGCGAGGCCGACGTCTGTTGTGAGGATGACGGCTGGAGTTGATCTCGCAAGTTCGACGAGCATTTGATCGACGCCGGTGCTGCCCATTGGAGTTTCGTCGATCGAGACGTCGACGGGGGCGTTGCGTTGGAGGCGGGTGATCATGTCGAGGCCTCGGCGACCTCGGGCACGCTTGAGGGCGTCGGCGGAGTCGGCGAGTTGTTGGAGTTCGTGAACGACGAAGTTGGGGATGATCATCGGGGCTTGGATAAACCCTGTGCTTGCGATGTCGGCGACTCTGCCATCGATGAGGGCGGAGGTATCGAGGAGGATGGGGCGGACGCCACGGATTTGCTTGGCGAATTCGACGTAAGGAATGACGAGGCGGAAGTCGTCCTGGGTTTGCAGGACCGTGATAACGCCCAGATAGCCCAGGCAGATGCCGACGATGATCTTGACGGATTGGATGACGGGCTTCCATTGGCCCCACGAGATGTCGGACCAACTTTGCAGCAAGAGGTCAAAGAGGCCGCTCACAACGAGGGTGGCGAGTAGACCTACGAGCAGACCCAGCAGCACGCCCATGATGGAGGAGATGCGTTTGACTGGGGTGAGAATGTCGATGCCGACCACGATCACGATGAGCAGCGCGGAGGCGGCGATCGGGACCCAGTAGTTGAGGTTGCTTTCTTTGCTGATGCCCCACGCCTGATAGAAGGCGAGGGTCGTGAACGTGACGATGAGGATCACGAACACGAGGCGGATGATGCGGATGAGGACGGCGCGCTGAGCCGCGGCGATTTCGCTGAGGGTTTTCGCGCGGACGTGCGGCAGGGACGAATCGGTCGCGGGGCGAGATTCTGCGGGCATGGCAAACTCCAAGATGTCGACGCACGCGGTCCACAGATGATGCCGAGATAAGGTGGCGGAACAAAGGTGTGGGCGAATGAGTCGGTTGTGAATAGAGAGCAGTTTCGGGATGTCGGGATTTGAGGACGAGAAATGCTACGGATACAGGGGCGGGGTGGGTGCGGAATTTGTGGGGAATTGGGGGTGATTGGTGTTGGCGGGCGGCGGTTGGGATGACTTTTCGGATGTTGGGGAGGGGTGCCTAATCTGTTTGCCTTGCGAGATTGGTTATCCGTGAACGGGAAAGGTGCGGCGATGACGAGTTGCTTAGGTCGAGCTTTGGTGGCGGGGGTGGGAGTTGCTTCGCTGATGTGCGCGGGGCGGGCGGTGGGGCAAGACGCTTCGGTGAATCTGAATCAGGGGTCGGTGGATGCGGCTCAGCCTGCACAGCAAGAAGTGGGACAGCCTGCGCATGCGGAGGCTGCGGAAGTGCTCGATCGGGAAAAGTTGGATGGACGGTGGCGGCTGCGGATCGAGCCTGGGGTGTGGTACTTGGGATTGGGAGGGGATCTCAAAATGCCTGGGAGCAGTGGGACGGGGAACGGCGAAACGATTGTTATTGACGAGTTGGGCGTGGATAGTCCCAACATCGTGCCGACGGCTGAGGCGCACTTGTTCTTTGGGCCTGTGTATCGCGCGTCGATTCGCGGGGCGATGGATAGCGATGATCAGCGGAATGTGATGGGGCGGGCGGGGCAAATTGGTGATGTGCTGTTTGGGCCGACTTCGGAACTTGCGACGACGTGGGATTTGTCGACGTTTGAGTTGGAGGTTGGGGCGCGGGTGTATCACTCGTCCAGTCAGTTTCGCTCGGCTTCGGGAGCAATTCCGTTTGCGTCGGACATTGCGGTGTTCGGGGGCGTGCAGGTGGTGGACCTTGATATTGGAATCACAAGGGTCGCGGGGATTGGGCCGACTCCTTCGAGCGGGGATGATCGAACGAGCTATAGCAACACGTGGCTCTTGCCTCGCGTCGGGAGCAAGTTGTCGATGCAGTTATACGAGGAGTTCACGGTTGATCTCACGCTGGGCGTGTCGTCGTTGCCGTTGGGCGACTCATCGGCGTCTGCGTTTGATATCGTGGCGGGATTTACGTGGGAGCCCACGGCGAACTTTGGCGTGCAGATTGGTTACAGGGCGACGGAATTGGTGCTCAGCGATGGTAATGACCCGGAAGAATTTGAATTTCAGGGCGGGAATCAAGGGTTGCAATTTGGCGTGATAATGAAGTTCTAACGAAGAATAG
Organism: Phycisphaerales bacterium; assembly: GCA_046350435.1. Taxonomy (GTDB): domain Bacteria; phylum Planctomycetota; class Phycisphaerae; order Phycisphaerales; family UBA1924; genus BJHL01. The sequence continues at coordinate 277,518 of JAXMAK010000002.1, read as the reverse complement.
TCGGTTTTTGTGAGGATTCTTTTCTGAAAATTGAACAAAACTGGTTGACGACTGAGGTTGACGCAACGCCTTGACCTTGCGATACTTCTGGGCTCTAGACAGCGCGCAAAGCATACTGTCGAGGTTGGGCGGGGCGGGGGTGTGTGCGAGGGCGAGGCGGAGAGAGGTCAGGGACGACCGAATTCGGGGATTTCGTTTGCGGGGGCGGCGGTCGGTCGTTTGGGGAGTTTGCAGTGTCTTGAAGCGGCTTTGACTGGGTCTCCGGTCAGACCAGAGAAGGGAAAAACATGGCGACGGTCACGAAGAAGGAACTGGTCGAGCGGATCACAGATCGCACGAAGATGAAGCGTCACGACGTGAAGCGCATCTGCCAGGAACTCCTGGATCAGATCATCATCGAGCTGCGCAAGGGGAATCGGCTTGAGTTCCGTGACTTCGGCGTGTTTGAAGTGAAGGAACGCGGTGCACGCATCGCGCAGAACCCCAAGACCATGCAGAAGGTCGAAGTGCCTGCGAAGCGGGCGGTGAAGTTCAAGGTGGGTCGGCTCATGCGCGAGAGCGTGGAGATGCCGCCTCGGGTGACTTCGACGGTGGAAGTGAAGCCTGAGATGAAGAAGCAGCCTGCGGGCGCGGCGTGAGTTTTTGAAACGGTGAGACGGTGATCCGGTGAGACGGTGAAGAGTTGAGCCGGAGTTTTGTTGCTGCGCGGCGAAGAACGATTTTCACTATTTCACCTTGTCACCGACCGAGACGGTCGGTGAAGACGTCGGGGGATTGGGCGGGGACGGTCAATGTACCCTACCATGCCACATGGGCATTGAAGCAGCACTTCCGGTTGATGGGTTTTTGACGACGCAGTTGCGGCATGTGATCAATTGGTCGCGGCGAAACAGCCTGTGGCCCATGCCGTTCGCGACGGCGTGCTGCGGCATTGAACTCATGGCGACGGCGTGCTCGCGGTTTGACTTGGCGCGGTTTGGCGCGGAAGTCATGCGTTTTTCGCCTCGGCAGGCAGACCTGTTGATCGTCGCGGGGCGTGTGAGCATCAAGACGATGCCGGTGTTGCAGCGTATTTATGAGCAGATGACTGAGCCTAAGTGGGTGATCAGCATGGGTGCGTGCGCGAGCACGGGCGGCGTGTTTGACACGTACGCCGTTGTGCAGGGGTGCGACCAGTTCATCCCGGTGGACGTCTATGTGCCGGGCTGCCCGCCTCGCCCGGAACAACTGATCGAGGGCGTGATGGCGATTCAGCGGATCATTGATCAGGAAGGCATTCCGCCTATGAATGGCGGGAAGCGTGCGCCGCTGGGGTTGGTGTTGCAGCCGACGCATGCGGTGAAGCCGCAGCCTGTGGGGGTGACGGTGGGGGGGTAAACTGAAGACGCCTTACATGAGTAGTGCAAGGCACCCTACTTGAGAGTGGGGTGTTTTTCTTTCATACTGTGGCACATGCAGCAGAATTCCTCGGAGCATGTGGTGGCGTCTGTCGAGTACACGTGGACAGAAGACGACGTGAAGCGGGCTCAGAAGCAGATGCTAAAGCCAAATAGTCTAAGTGGAAAAGCGACGTCTACCGCGACCGGAAAAGTAGTTCGGATACATATATTTGCGGTTATTGGCAGTCTATTTGTTGTTGCGCTTGTCGCGAGTTCAGGGAATCCGAACACAAATCAGTCTTGGATTGCGATTCTCGTCGGAGCTATTTCATTCGCGATTTTCTTCACGATAGCAATTGCGGTTTCAAAGCGAATTCTCAAGAAGCCCACAACGGAATCGGGATTGCATCCGGAGATGGAAAAGATGCCCACGCAATGCAGGGCGTGGATCAGCGACGAAGGGATTACCTTTGAAGGGCGACTGGACCGAACGCTGTGCAAGTGGGGTGGGTTTGTTGGTTTGGAGTCGACTGAGGAGTTCATCATTGTGGTGCAGTCGGCAATCTACTCACGGTTCATTCCGGTGAGAGCATTCGCGAGCGTTTCGGAGTCAGCCGCGTTCTATGGTGAACTTGTGAAGCGTCATGAGGCGGCCAAGCGTGCGTTGGGAGCTGAAAACAGGTAGATTTAACATAGCGGGGGTGATTCTGTGTCACGAAATGAAACGGCTTACGCTGGACTGCAAACAAGGTAAGCCGGGGGCAATTGGATGTATCTTTGGTGTACTTTTTAAGGGATTTGCTGTGAATAAGAACATGCTTCTGGCGGTGTTGGCTGGTTCGACGATGGTGGTGTTGCCGTGCTTTGCACAGGAGGCCAAACCCGCGGCAGGTGGATCGCAGGAGGTGGTCAAGAAGCAGGTAAATTCTGCGGATGATCTGCCGACGCATACGTACAAACTGGCGGTCAAGCCCAGCGAGATGGTGACGGCGGACCAGGCGACGTTTGGGCCTTTGGTTGCTGAAGTGAAAAAGAACATCGAAGGCGACTTGGCGAACCTTGACATCAAGGACAAGACCACGCTGCGCGACATGCACGGGATGTTGGCGGTGATCGCGATGATTGAGGGGCGCGATGCGGATGCGATGGCGCAGTATGCGTTGGCGCGTGCGAATGAGACGAAGGAAGCGTCGAAGTTGATGGTGGGCATCGTCGGCGAAACGATGATCGCGGCGAAGAAGGCATCGAAGACGGACGACACTGCGAGCCCCGCGTTCCTTGCGGAATATGAGAAAATTCTTGAAGCGAAGATGAACGCATTGCCTTGGGACAAGGTTGGTGAGCAGATCAAGCAGTCGAAGGGGATGGCGGAGTTGCTGACCAAGAACATGCTCGTCGGACAGCTCACGGCGGGTATGGACCCGGTGTGGGAGAAGCAGAACGGGGAGTTGTCGAGCCAGTTCGCCGAGATCGTCGTGCGGATGCGATTTATTTTGGATAAGCAGCTCGCCGTGCAGCCCAGCATGGTGAAGATCGCGCAGAAGATCATCGATGCGAATTCGAAGGAAGTGGTTGACGCGTGGACGCCCACAGTGGCGACGCTGACGGGCAAGGAAGGCGGCAAGCCGGTCACGATTTGTGTGTGGGACAGCGGTGTTGACACGGCGATTTTCTCGAACAATGTGTGGACGAACGCGAAGGAGACCGCGAACGGGAAGGACGATGACGGGAACGGATTTGTCGATGACGTTCACGGGATCGCGTTTGATTTGAATGAGCAGCGCATCAGTGAATTGCTGCATCCGGTGACGGGAATGCACAACGACGTCGCGCTGGTTCGCAAGCACACGAAGGGGCTGATGGACCTGCAGGCGAATATTGACAGCCCGGAGGGCAAGGCGCTGATTCAGTACATGCAGGGGCTCAAGGCGAGCGAGGCGGGGAACTTTCAGGAAGACCTGGGCTTGTACGGCAATCACTCTCACGGCACGCACGTGACGGGAATTTCGCTCGCGGGCAATCCGTACGCGAGTGTGCTACCGGTGCGGCTCACGTTCGATTACAAGTTGATCCCGGACAACGCTCCGACCGAAGAACTCGCGCAGCGGATGTCGAAGAACTACATGGACGCAGTGAACTACATGAAAGCCGCGGGCGTGCGGGTGGTGAATATGAGTTGGGGCGGCAGCAAGCAGGACGTTGAGTCGCAGCTTGAGCAGAAGGGGGTTGGCAAGGACAGCACCGAGCGCGACGAGATGGCGCGGAAGATCTTTGATATTCAGAAGGCGGGGCTGGAGGCGGCGATCAAGTCGGCTCCGGAGATTCTGTTTGTCGCGGCGGCGGGCAACAGCGACAACGACAACGCGTTTGCTGAGTTCATTCCGTCGGGTTTCAATTTGCCCAACATGATCACGATTGGCGCGATTGACAGCACGGGCAAGCCGACCGTGTTCACGACGTTTGGCGGCAACGTGACGTTGTACGCGAATGGGTTTGAAGTCGAGAGTTACGTGCCGGGCGGGGAGCGGATGAAGTTCAGCGGGACGAGCATGGCGGCTCCGCAGGTGACGAACCTTGCGGGCAAGATGTTCGCGATGAAGCCTTCGCTGAAGGTTGAGGAGGCGATCAGCCTCATCAAGCGCGGGGCGGACCCGATGGTCGGGAAGGAAGGGCGGTTTGTGGTGAATCAGAAGAAGACGATGGAGTTGGTTGGGAAGAGTGGGGGGAACTAACTTCGCTGGCGCGAGGAAGAGTTGAAGCTGAAGATGGCATGAGGCAGCGTGGGGGCATCGAGGCATTGAGTACAGCGGCACGGGCTTTGGCCTGTGCCGCTGCTTTTTGAGTGGTCTACGGTTCATGCATGTCTGAACGATCACTTCAGTCTGAGTCGGCGAGCAAGGACCATGTGCTGGGGTCGGTGGCGACTCCCGAGTCGGCGGTGCGAGTGGGTGGGTCTGGCACGGGCGCGAATGGTGCGTTGCTGCTTGAAGTGTCGACTGAGGTGTGCAATCAGGTTGGTGGTATTTATCAGGTGATCCGCAGCAAGGCTCCGCTGATGACGCAGCGGTGGGGCGATCGGTATTGCTTGGTGGGGCCTTGGGAGGGCGCGAAGGCGCAGACGGAGTTTGAAGAGTTGCCGGCGAGCGGGTGGTTGGCGACAGCGTTGGAGGAGCTGCGCAACTCGGGCTTGTATGTGCATCATGGACGCTGGCTTGTGCCGGGTCGGCCTCGCGTGTTGTTGATTGAGCATTGGCAGGGGTGGGAGAAGCTCAACGAAGTGAAGTATCGCTTGTGGGCGGAGCATGGGATTGAGACGGGCGGGGATGATGGGCTGATCAACTTTGTTGTGAGTTTCGCGGAAGCGGTGCGGCGGCTGCTGGAGACGATGGTGAAGCATCGCGAGGCGGCGGGCTCGGGGAGTGCGAATGGGGGCGGGCCGCTGCTGGCGCATTTTCATGAGTGGCTTGGCGGGCTCGCGATTCCGATGATCCGCAAGCAGGGGCTGCCGATCGCGACTGCGTTCACGACGCATGCGACTCTGCTGGGGCGATATGTTGCGGGGAGCATTGATGATTTTTATGATCGCTTGCCCTGGATTGATCATGAGGCGGAGGCGAAGCGATTTAACTGTGTGACGCAGCACAAGATTGAGCGTGCGGCGGCGCACGGGGCGCATGTGTTCACGACGGTGAGCAGCGTGACGGCAGAAGAATGCAATTATCTTTTGGGTCGGCCTGTGGATGTGGTAACGCCGAACGGATTGACGATTGCGCTCTACAACGCGGGGCATGATCAGCAGCGATTGCACGGTGAGTACAAGGAAGCGATTCATAAGTTCACGATGGGGCACTTTTTCCCCAGTTACAGCTTTGATCTGGATCGCACGGTGTACTTCTTTACCTCGGGGCGATATGAGCCAAAGAACAAAGGCTTTGACCTGTGCCTTGAGGCGATGGCGCGGCTGAATGTCATGCTCAAGAGTGCGAATCTTGGCAAGACGGCGGTGTTTTTCATCGTGACCAAGCGTGCGACGCACAGCATCAATGCGCTGTGTATGGAAAAGCGCGGCGTGCTCAATGAACTGGCGGAAGTGTGCCAGAAGATTACCGAGGGCGTGGGCAAGCGGCTGTTCAATCGCGCGGCAACTGGCGGCGGGTTGCATCTGGACGACCTTGTTGATGAATACTGGATGCTGCGGTATCGACGTGCGCAGAGTGCGTTTAAGACGAATGGGCTGCCACTCGTGATGTCGCACGTGTTGCAGGATGAAGCAAACGATCCGGTGCTGAATTACATCAAGCAGTTGCAGCTATTCAATCGGCCTGAAGATGCGGTGAAGGTGGTGTATCACCCGGACTTCATCGGGCCGACGAATCGGTTGTGGGGGATCGAGTACGACCAGTTCGTGCGAGGCTGTCACATGGGCTTGTTCCCGTCGCTGTACGAGCCTTGGGGCTACACGCCCTTGGAGTGCGCGGCGATGGGGATTCCGAGCGTGACCAGTGACACGGCGGGATTCGGGCGATATGTGCAGGAGAGTTATGCTGATCCGGCTCAGGGCGGGATGTCTGTCTTGCGGCGGCGCGGGCGGAGCTATCACGATGCGGCGGCGGACTTGGCTCGCATGATGTTTGACTTCTGCAAGATGGAGCGGCGTGATCGAATCGCGCTACGCAACGAAGTTGATAAACGCAGTTGGGATTTCGATTGGATGAAACTTGGGAAGGCATATCACACGACGCATGAATTGGCGCTGTCGCGATTTGCGGCGGAGAGGACTGTGGGGGATACTGCGGCTGCTGCGACGCCGGCGAAGAGTGCGGGGGAAGTGAAGCCTGGAGGGGTGCCTACAAGTAGATTGGCCGGATTGGGCGTCGTTTCTGCAGAGGAGTTGGTGAAGGGCGGAAAGACCAATTCGGGTGTTGATGCGAAAAAAGGGCCGGGATCGAAGAACTCTGTGTGACGAATCGTCACTGATCGACATCAAGAGTGCATCATGGATGGGATTGTCGCAAACCTTGAAAGGCTGCAGGAGGCGTTGGTTCCTCGGCGTTCGGGCGCGGCTGGTGGACGCGAGTTTGGCGTTCGTGCGCCGGATGTTGCGGCCTTCGTCGTTGCGTTGCGGCGGGTTTTGTTTCCGCACTTTCGGGAGTGTCATGCGCTAGCGGCTTCGGATGTGCATGCGTTGCTCAATGCGTCGAAGGCGCTGGCGCGGAGTGTGGGGGAGCGGGATGCTGCTTGGCCTGATGGGTTGATTGAGGCGTTGCCGCGGCTGGCGGGGTTGTTGTATGACGATGCGCGGCGTGCGCTGGAGTGTGATCCGGCGGCGAAGAGCATTGATGAGGTGATCATTGCGTATCCGGGCTTTGCGGCGGTGGTGCTGCATCGTGTCGCGCACTCGTTGCACTCGCAGAAGGTTGCGCTCTTGCCTCGTGTGATTGCGGAGTATGCGCATGAGCGGACGGGGGTTGATATTCATCCGGGTGCGGCGATCGGCGAGCGGTTCTTCGTTGATCATGGGACGGGCGTCGTGATTGGCGAGACTGCGGTGATTGGTTCGCGTGTGACGGTGTACCAAGGTGTGACGCTCGGTGCGCTGCGCGTGCGCAAGGGCGACAGCGAGATCAAGCGGCATCCGACGATTGAGGATGACGTTGTTTTATACGCGCACGCGACAGTGCTGGGGGGGAAGACGGTGGTGGGCAAGGGGAGTGTGATTGGGGGCAACGTGTGGATCACGAAGAGTGTGCCGGCGGGGTCGGTGGTGGTGAGAGGGGCAGAGGAGACGAGGGGGCTTGAGAGTGCGGATGAGTATGTGATTTAGAAGAGACGAAGAGACGAAGAGACGAAGAGATGCAGCGGTGACAGAGATTACAAAGAGGTGATATATGAAAGTCAACACGATTCTTGAGACGATTGGGAACACGCCGCACTTGCGGATGCAGCGACTCTTCGGCAAAGATTGCGAAGTGTGGATCAAGTTGGAGCGGGCGAATCCGGGTGGGAGCATCAAGGACCGCATCGCGCTGGCGATGGTGGAGGATGCCGAGAAGCGCGGCGTGCTGAAGCCCGGGACGCTGATTGTCGAGCCTACTTCGGGCAACACCGGTGTCGGGCTTGCGATGGTGGGGGCGGTCAAGGGTTACAAACTTGTGCTCGTGATGCCTGAATCGCAGAGCGTCGAGCGGCGGGCGATCATGAAGGCGTATGGGGCGGAGTTGGTCCTGACGCCGAAAGAGCTGGGAATGAAGGGCGCGATTGCGAAGGCGCAGGAGATTCTCGCGGCTCGGCAGCCTGCTTGGATGCCGATGCAGTTTGAGAACGCGGCGAATGTGGAGATTCATCGCAGAGTGACTGCTGCGGAGATACTTCGTGATTTTCCAAATGGATTGGACATGATGATTACGGGCGTTGGGACCGGTGGGCACATCACGGGGTGCGCGCAGGAACTCAAGCGGCATTGGCCGAAACTCAAAGTGATTGCGGTGGAGCCGACCAAGTCGCCAGTGCTCAGCGGCGGGACGCATTCGCCGCACGCGATTCAGGGGATCGGTGCGGGTTTTGTGCCGGCAATTTTGGATCGGAGCGTGATTGACGAGGTTGTGCAGATCACGGATGACGAAGCGAAGGATTTTGCGCGGAGGTCGGCGCGGGAGGAGGGGGCGTTTGTCGGGATTTCGAGTGGCGCGACGCTGGCGGCTATCGCGAAAAAAGTTACATCCGGGGCACGCGTGCTTGGGTTCTGCTATGACACGGGAGAAAGATATTTGTCGATTGAGGGGTTGTTTCCAGCGTGAGTGAAGACACTACGTTCATAAGTACCAACATTTGTTGCAGCGAAGTTGTTGTGATTTGGATATGCTAGTGTTCGGTCGTGTTGTGTGCTGGAATGGTGTACTAACTCGTGGAGGTAGTATGACACAGATGAAGTTCCGCATCGAGCGAATGACTCGCGTTTTGATTGCGGTTGCTGTCGTGGGCCTTGGATACAACAGTGTGCAGGCGCAGAGTGCGACAAAGAAGGATGAGACAAAGAGCGAGACAGATGCTGCGACGTCAAAGAAGAATGGCGAGCAGGACAAGTCTGAGTCTGAAAAGTCATCCAAAGAAAAGTCAAAGGATGCACCAGCGGCATCAAAGAACGGGCGAGCGGTTGCGGCGGCGAACAAGTTCAAGCAGGATTGTCCGTGTGATTCGTGCAAGGGCAAGGGTGTGCTGGAACGAACAAAAAAAGTAGATAATCGTGACGGTCTGCTTGGAGGAGGAGCGAGATTTGCGACTTCGCGGCAGGAAAAAAGGCGGATCCGTTGCTCTGCTTGTGACGGTGCTCGACTCAATTCGATTCGAGTGATACGGGGTGCTGGCGAGCGGTTAGCCGAGGCACTTGCGCAGGTTGACACGAATGACCCTAAGTGGTTTTCTGATCAAGCGACTCAGGAATCGCAGCGATCTCAGGTCAAGAAGTACGTGAATGAAGTGGCTCGTTGGGGCTTTGGTAACCTCTCGAAGCGACTGAATGAGTCGGCGACGAGCATTTTTGCTGACAATCACACACCCAAAGCCGGAAAACCAATTCTTCTCATCGGCACTCTTGCTTCTGACGAGCGAAACGGCGGTGATCATCGGGTGGTTGTTGATTTTGTCGGGGATCGGCGGATCATTGTGGAATCGCCGATCATTTTCGATGCGACGGAAGGTCAGAATGTGTTGGTCATTGGCTCATACAAAACTGGCGCAGGCACCTCAACGATCGAACTGGAAAAGGCAATTGTCATGACTGCTTATGACGATGAAGCACTGGATCTGGACGAGGATGAGAATGGTCAGCCGAGCCAGCCTGGGCAAGGCGGGCGGGGCGGAAAGTAAGTTGTTGGACCTTGGAGCATTTTGTTCGTCGTGGTGAAGAAGTACGCGTGTCTGAATCACTTCCTCATGTCGAGTTGTATACCGATGGCGCGTGCTCGGGGAATCCTGGGCCGGGCGGGTGGGCTTATATATTGAAGCATCCGGCGAGCGGGAAGGCGCGCGAGGGGCATGGGGCGGAGCGTGAGACGACGAACAATCGGATGGAGCTGCGGGCTGTGATTGAGGGGCTGAGTGCGCTCAAGGCGCCGAGCCGGGTTGAGCTAACGAGTGACAGCAAGTATGTTCTCGACGGGCTCAAGGAGTGGCTTGATCAGTGGAAGCGGCGTGGGTGGAAGACGGCGGCGAAGCAGCCTGTGAAGAATCAGGACTTGTGGGAGACGCTGGACGAGTTGCGCAAGCGGCATGACATCCGGTTTCATTGGATCAAGGGGCACAATGAGCATCCGGAGAATGAGCGGTGCGATTCTCTGGCGGTGGAGGCGTATAGGAAGATTATGGGATAGGCACTGGGGGCTGGGGACTGGGCACTGGCAGAGGATTCGTGTTTCGTGCTTTCTTGCTATTGCAATCAGTTTGCAATTTCAATGCGCGAAGAAAAACCTCGCTTGGATGCGAGGTTTGTTTTGATTGATCGTATTTGATTACTTGCTTGGGGTTTCTTGTGGTTTGGGGGTTGAGCCGTCTTGGGGCATCATGACTTCGATGGGCGGTGGGAGGAGTTTAGTGAGCAAGTCCTTGCGTTCGTCGTCTTGCTGGGCTTGCATGATTCGGCGGACCAAATTCACCTTGTCGTCAGGGGTCACAGAGTTTGATTCGACCTTTTTCTTGAAGTCGTCGATGGCGGGGCCGATGATCGTGAGTTGGCCTTGGCTGGGGACGATCAGGTCGCGGATGTTGTTGAGCGTTTCGGTAGGGACTTCAGAGATTTGGCGGTCGAGATTCGCGCGAACGTCTTCGCCGGCGGTCAGGTGGGATTCGTAGTTGGCCCAGTAGGCGATTGAGTCTTGCGTGCCTTTGGCCTTCGCGTTGTTGCGGTGGAAGGCGATCCAGCTTTGGCGGTGCATGGAGATCAATGCACGGAACTGCATGCCTTTGGCTTTGCCGAGTGCTTCGCCGATCGCGTTGCGGTACTCTTCGCGATTGCGGAACTCCGGGGCGACCTGGCCCAATTCGCGGATGGCGTTGGTGACGAGTTGGTTGAGGCCTTCCTCACGGATGGACTGGATGCGCATGACGATGTTCAGATTTTTGCGCACGATGGGGTCGAGTTTTTCATTTCGTGCGGCGATGACCGCATCGACCTTGGCTTTTTCTTCGGGCGTCAGGTCAAGGATTTTGAGAGCCGCGATTTCGAGGGTTTCGGGGTAGCGGACGATGTTGCCTTGCTCGTCGTACTTGACGAGTGTCGGACCGGGCTTGACGTTGACGTTGGGATCCACGGCTTTGACTTGCACTTCTGGCGGCTGTTTGGGCTCGTCTTCGAGTGTGGGCTGCGCATGGCACAGCGAGACGCAGGAAGCGGCGGCGAGCAGAGCGGCGACGGTGTTTTTGAATTGCATGGCGTGTGAGGGTACGGGGGACTGAAGTCAATGTGTTCGAGGATTGTTCGCCGAAGCGAGGGATGCGTTCAGGGTGGAATTTGGGCGATTTTTGAAGGGGTGGGGCATACAAGTAGCAGTTCAGACGTCGGTTTTTCTGTTGTAAGAACACCCAACCCATGCCACTTCTGCCCTACGCAGCAACGGCTTCTTGAAGACAATTATGACACAGACTCTTACTAGTGGTCAACACATGACTCGTGGTGAATTGGCGAAGGCAATCGCGGAGATCGCGTTGCTGCGTGGGACGTTCACGCTGCGGTCGGGGAAGACGAGTTCGTATTACCTGGACAAGTATCTGTTCAGCACGCGGGCGGAGTTGCTGCGTGAACTTGCGCCGCTGTTTTCGGAGCGGGTCGCGAAGATTGAGCGAGAGTGTGGCGAGAAGGTCGTGCGAGTCGCGGGTGCGGAGTTAGGCGGCATTCCGCTGGTGACTGTGACGACTCTTGATAGTGGTCTGCCCTGCATTTTCGTCCGCAACAAGAGAAAGGACTACGGCACGGCGAAGCAACTCGAAGGCGTACTCAACAAGGGTGACACGGTGGTGCTCATCGAAGATGTCGCGACGACCGGTGGGCAGGCGCTGGAGGCCGTGGCTTCGCTGCGCGAGGCGGGGGCGAAGGTATTGGGAGTTGTCGCAACGATTGATCGGTTGGAGGGGGCGAGAGAGAATGTGGAGCGCGAGGGCTTGAAGTTTGAGGCGTTGTTTACGAAGGCTGAGTTGGGGGTGTAGCTCCACGAGCCCTCCGCGCGAACGGAGGTGGACGCGTGCGAGGTGATTGAGCGCGGGGCTTGCACGACTTTGCTTGTGTGATGTTGCGAAGAGAAGCGGGTTGAAATGAAAAAACCTCCGTGGTTGCGGAGGTTGGGGATCGATGCTGAGACCGGGAGTTTTGTTGAGTTCGCCCACGCTGGCGCGTGGGGTTCGTTGCCCGCCTCGGAGAGGCGGGGTACCTATTGGCCGATGTGCTTCTTGAGGAACCGGCTCGCGCGTTGACCGAAGAGCAGGCGGTTTTCGAGTTTGGCGAAGCCGTGGCCTTCGTCGTCGAAGTAGATTTGTTCGGGGTCCATGCCGCGGCGCATCAATGACTCGGCGAGAATCATCGCTTCGCTCACCGGCACGCGCGGGTCGTTGAGGCCGTGCGCGATCAGGACGGGGACGTTGATTTTGTCGCTGCGGAGTTGCGGCGAGACGCTGTCCAGGAAGGCGGGGTCGGTGAGTGGGCCGTATTCGACTTCGCGGAGTTTGCGGCGGTAGCCACTGGTGCGCTCGAGGAAGTTCTTGAGGTTGATGACGCCCACGACGTCGATGCAGGCACCGAAGAGGCGTTGCTTGGACTCGCCGCGATCGACGAGTTCTTGGTCTTCGACGTTGACGGCGGTGGTCATGAAGCCGCCGTAACTGCCGCCGTAGCTGGCGATTTTGCCGGGGCGGGCGTAGCCATTATCAACAAGATACTTCGCGGCGTGCCAGCCGTCCTTGACGCTGTTCCAGCGGAGTTTGTAGTCGTCGGCCATGATGTATGCCCGGCCGTAGCCGCTGCTGCCGCGGACGTTGGGGCGAAGGACGCCGAAGCCTTCGCTGAGAAGATACTGCACGAAGGAACTGAAATCTGGGCGATACTGGCCTTCGGGACCGCCGTGGTAGTCGACGACGAAGGGGATTGGCTGGCCCTTCTTCGCGCCGGGTGGGAGGTAGACGAAGGCTGGGATTTCCATGCCGTCGAAGGACTTGAACTTGATGAGTTCGGGTAGCGGGAAGGAGGCCAGGTCGATGTTTTGAGTGTCGGGGAAGGTGACTTGGCGGGCTGCGCCGACGGTGCCATTCGCGTAGGGCGCGGTGTACATCACGCCCGGTGTGCGGGCGTTGGAGAGCGTCCAACTGATGCGATCATCTTCGACTTCGGAGAGTGAGACGACGCCTCGTTCGATCGCGGGGAGTTTCACGGGCTCCAAGTTGGGAAGGCGGAAGAGGTAGGGGACCCCGTAGCCTTCTTCATTGGAAGCGGCGGCGAGCAGTGTGCGGGTTTCGTTGATGCCTGCGCCGTCGAGTTCGTACTTGTCGAGAGCGGGGAGGGGCTTGCTGACTTTGCCCGTTGCAAGATCAATTGCGAAGATGCGCTTGATGCCTTCTTCGTGATCGCTGATGAGGTAGAAGGTCTTTTCGTCGGGCGAGTAGCCGACGGGCTCGAGGGCAGCGGTCGAGCCTGCGGGGACGATCATCGGGTTGAGAGAGCGAAGGTTGCCCGTTGCGACGTCGAGTTCCATGACTTCGGAGTCTGACGACGAGCGATATTGCGAGACGATGACGCGCTTGCCGTCGCGGGTGACGTCGTTGGCGGTCCAGTCGCCTTCCTTGCTCAGGATTTTGGTGGCTTTGCCGGGGACCGGGTTGCCGTTTGCGTCCTTTTGGCCCGCGACGAAGTCATAGCGGTACATGAAGAAGTTGTTGGGGTCTTCGTCGTTGGCGGTGTAGTAGAAGGAGTTGCCGTCAAGGCTCCACAGGCTCACGCGGTGGACGACTTTGGGGTTGATGAGGACTGGCGTGAGATTTGTCTTGGGGTCGGTGTTGTTTTGGTCGAGCAGATAGACCTGCGTGTTTTCGTTGCCGCCTGCGGCGGTGTAGATGAGAATGCGGTTGCCGCTCGAGGACATGCTGTAGCCCGTGCAGCCGTCCTTGAAGTCAGTCAAACGCGTTTTGTTGTCGGTTGCGCTGACGGTCGCGGCTTGGCCTGCGACGGGCGTGACGCGGTAGAGTTGCATGACGCCATCGGGGCGATCAAGGCAGTAGAGCGAGCCGTTTTTGTGGAGGCGGGCCGAGGCTGGGGTGCGGATGCGGTAGAACTTTTCGATGCCCGGGCCGCGCTCGACGAGGCCGGCGGTTGAGATTGTGGAAGTGGAGTTGTTGTTTACCGGCACGCGAGTCGCTGAGTTGGTGCTTTCGCAACCAGCGAGGGCGAGGAGTGCGGCGGCGGAATATGCGACGGTTTGGAGGTATTTGTTCATGGTGATGATCCTTCGCGGAAAGAGCGGGGAGGTTAGCAGGGGGAGGGAGAAGTGGGGTGGGCGGAGATGGGAAATGAATTTGTTCGATGTCGGCGCATGTTGGGGGTCGCCCTCCCCAACCCCTCCCAGAGGGAGGGGCTTTAGGAGGCGACGCCGAAGAAGTTCTTGGTGTTCGCGTTGATTGTGTCGTGGAATGCGGGCCAGGATTCGCCTCGTAGTTCTGCAAGTGATTTGGCAGTGAGGCTCACCATCCACGGTTCGCAGGGGCGGACGCTGCGGTGCGGGTGTGGGGCGAGGTATGGTGCGTCGGTTTCGACCATGATGCGATTGAGCGGCGGGAGTTTGGCGGCTTCGCGGAGGTCGGGTGCGTTTTTGTAAGTGACGACGCCGGTAAATGACACAGATGCGCCGAAGTCGAGGATTTTTCGCATGTCGTTGGAGTTGCCGGTGAAGCAGTGAAAGACGAACTTTGCGGGGTCAAGCGAGGTGCGCTTCAAGACTGGGATGAGATCGTCGAAGGCTTCGCGGCAGTGGATGACGATGGGCTTGACGTGCGTGGGGTTTTGTTTGTGGAAGTTTTGGATGTATGTGAGTTGTGCATCGAGCACTTCGCGTTGGATTGCGGCGGCGGGCTCTTTATAGTGGTTGTCAAGACCCAGTTCGCCCCATGCGACGCACTTTGGATCTGTGACGACTGCACCGAGTTTGTCCCAGATGTGTTCACCTTCGTCGGCGTAGAGCGGGTGGACACCTGTTGAGCACCAGACGTTTTTGTGCGCCTTCGCCATCGCGAGGACGTTCATCGCTTCCTGCGTTGTCGTGCAGATCGTGATGCAGCCGGTGACATCATGCTCGCGGGCTTTGCGGAGGACGGCGTCGACGCCGCCCGGATACTTGTCGGCGGCGAAGTCGGGGAAAGTAAGGTGGCAGTGGGTGTCGATCACGGAAAAACGTAGGCTTGGCGGCTGCGGGCAAGTGCGCGGTGTGGTGGCACAGGCGTCCTCGCATGTGGGCGAAGTCATTGGTGGTCCGGCTCAGGCCGGGACGCCTGTGCCACCACATGGGAACGCTGGCGGAACTTGGGCGTATGAGTGCGTCGTCTACAGTGGTTCGGGGTCGGGGACAATGGAGTTCATTCATGAGCATCGCGAAGGTTTGGAATTGGCTGTGCGTGGGTGTTGCATCGGGGATGATGGCGGGGGCGGGGTGTGCGTTTGCGATGCAAGCGGCGGCGCAGGATGAGAAGACGCCGCAAGATGTGAAGAAGGACACGCCGACGGACGGGAAGGCGGGGGACGCGGCGGTGATCATTCAGGATCGCTGGTACACGATGGAACTGATGGGGGGCAAGGCCGGGTATACGAATGTGAAGGTGTCGGAGAAGGATGGGAACATCACGACGTCGTCGCGAGTGAAGTTGGCGATCGGGCGAGGTGATAGCGGCGTTGAGGTGCGCATCGAGACTCAGTTTGTCGAGACCAAGGACGGCAAGCCTGTGTCGATGAAGAAGCGCGAGTCGATGGGGCAGAGTCCGATCGAAACTTCGTACAAGTTTGTCGAGGGTGGGAAGATTGAGGTGTTGACGAAGCAGGCGGGGAAGACGAAGAAAGAAACGGTGGATGCGCCGACGGAAGAATGGATGACGCCAGCCGCGGCGGATCGGTATGCTCGCGAGCGCATGAAGGCGGGGGAAAAAGAGATCGCGGTGTCGATGATGGATCCGCAGATGGGCGTGCAGGTGGTCAAGAGCGTGAGGACCGGATTTACGCCTGAGCAGATCGACCTTGGGGGCGAGAAGGTTGATGCGATCAAGACGGATGTTTCAGTGCAGTTGGGGACGATGCCCATCACGAGCACGGAGTATGTTGATGCGGAGGGGGAATTGCTGCAGAGCATCACGGCGATGGGCGGGATGCAGATCGTGATGAAGAAAGCCACGCGTGCGCAGGCGACGGCGAGCGGCGGCGGGGACAAGATGCCTGAAATTATGGTGTCGACCTTTGTGAAGCCTGACAAGGCGATCAAAGGTGCGAGGACTTTGGAAGAGGGGCAGTACTTGCTTAAGGTTCGAAGTGGTGAATTGCCTGACTTGCCCACGACGGGCTCGCAGACGGTGACGCGAATTGACAAGACCAGTGCGAAGGTGGTTGTTTCTGCGACGAAGTTGAATGTTGCGTCGGAGAAAGACGCGAGCGACGCGGCGTTCTTAGCCGCGACCACGATGGCGGATGCGGATGATTCGAATATCAAGCAGTTTGTTGCGAAGTCACTGAAGGGCATGGACAAGGCGAGCAACAGCGAGAAGGCTCGCAAGTTGCGAGATGCTGTGCATGAGCACATCGCGGAGAAGAATCTCGGCGTCGGCATGGCGACGGCTTCGGAGGTTGTGCGTACGAAGGAGGGGGATTGCTCGGAGCATGGAGTGTTGCTGGCGGCGGCGCTGCGTGCGGCGAAGATTCCTTCGCGGGTTGCGGTCGGGCTGATTTATGCCGATCAGTTTGCGGGCGGGCATGACATTTTCGGGTATCACATGTGGGCGCAGGCGTTGTTGCCTGATGCAGATGGCAAGATGGCGTGGACTGATCTCGATGCGACGCTGCGAGGCGGGCAGGTGTATGACGCGACGCACATCACGCTGGCAACGTCTGCGCTTGGTGACAATGACGCGATGGCGTCGCTGATGACGACGGCTCAAGTGATGGGGAACTTGGATATCACGATTGAGAAGACGTCGACGGATGCCAAGTAGGCACGAAGGCACTGAGGCACGCAGGCACGAAGTGAGGGTGGGGTTGAGCGTTGGGGGTGGAGAGTGCAACGAGCATGAACGATGGTCATGGTGTACAGGTTGGGGTTCCGAAGATTGCTTCGCGTGCTCGTGATGGGCATAAGGGGACGTTTGGCACGGTTGTCGTGATTGGTGGGTGTTGTGCGGGGGCGGTGCGGATGTTGGGGGCGCCGGCGCTCGCCGCGGCTGGTGCTTTGCGGGTTGGGTGCGGGCTTGTGAAGATGATGGTGCCTGGACCGATGGTGGTGCCGGCGTTGTCGCTTGCTCCGAGTGCGACTGGGATTGCGTTGCCTGTGAATGGCGCGGGGGAGTTGGTGGGGCATGAAGCGGTTGCGCTGTTTGATGACGTGGTGAAGTCAGCGGATGCGGTAGTGATTGGGTGTGGGCTTGGCGGGTATTCGGAATCGCATAGCGATGCGGCGCATGGGGCTGGGGTGCAGGCGTTGGTGTTGCGTGCGCTGCAGCAGACGCGCGTGCCTGTGGTCGTGGATGCGGATGCACTCAATGTGATGTCGCAGATTGCGGACTTGTCGCGCGATTTTCGGGCTTCGTGTATTTTGACGCCTCATGTGGGCGAGTTCAGGCGGCTGGCGGCGTCGCTCAATATTGAATCGAACTTGGACGCGAGTGTGCAGAGCGCTGCGGCACTGGCGGCTTCGCGAGCGGCGGCTTGTGAGGCGCTGGCTCAAAGGCTTGGATGCATCGTCGCACTCAAAGGTGCGGGGACTGTGGTTTCAAACGGGCATGATTCTTGGGTGTGCGGCCGGGGGCATTCGTGTATGGGCACGGGTGGCACTGGGGATGTGCTTGCGGGGCTGTTGGGCGGGTTGGTGGCGCAGTGGAAGGCTGGGGGATTGGTGCGTGCGGGTGTGTCGCGCACTGGGGATGTGAACAGTGGTGTTTCTTCAGCGTCGGGGTCGACGGGTGCTGCTCGAATGCCAGTCGCGACCGATGCGGAGCATCCTTCGCTGGCGCGGGTGATGTCGAAGGATGAATTGATGGCATTGGCGGCGACGCGGATGGGAAAGAAGGCACCGGTTGCGAGTGCTTCGGCAGAGATTTCAAAGCGTGATGATGCTGTGAAGCCGCTCACGCTTTTGGAGTTGGCGTGTTTGGGCGTTGAAGTGCATGCTCGCGCGGGTGAAGCTTGGGCGAAGCAGCAGGGGGTTGAAGCGGGGATGCTCGCGAGTGAACTTGCCGGGTTGATACCGAAAGTGCTTCAAGACTTGCGTAGTCAATGATGCTTCTTCAATTCGATGTTGAAGTTGAAGAAGGCACGAGGCAATGCTGCGCGGCATCTGGGCATCGAGGGGGATGCAAGATTGGAAGATTGGAGTGGTTCGACCACCGACTGTCAGAGCACAGTCGGTGGCACGCTTAACGCTGCATGTCGAGTTTGCGTGGCGTCATCGACGTGACTAGGCGGATCGTTGGGGTTTCGATCTGGCTGGAGAACTTGCCGTCCTGGTAGTCGTTGGGCTTGACGGTCATGTCCATCGTCGCTTTACGAAGGCGCGGGCCGACGTCGTATTCGAGGGTGAAGCGGAGGTCGTCGATGCCAGTCAGCAAGGGGCGCTGATCGGATGTCGTGACGACGCCGCCCACGATCTTGGTTTCGACGTACCAAAGTTCATAGGGGCCGCCCGGCGTGACGTCGGGGTCGCGGCGCTCGAGGCGAACGATTGTTGCAGAGTTCGTTGCGGTGTCGCTCGCGGTGCGGAACTCCATGAATGTTGTGGTCATGGGGTTGAGCGCGGTGTCGAGGACGTCGGTGGGGAAGGGGCCAAAGTCTGTGCCTGTGCGCACAAGCGAGGCGACGCGGGTGACGACCATGCGTGCGACGACGTTGGTTGACGCGCTTTCGGTGGTGACTTTGTAGGCCTTGAAGGACGTATCGAGCGCGGTGATCGCCGCGGTCATCACGAGTGAACTGATGACGAGGGCGACGAGCACTTCGACCATGCTGAACGCGCGGCGTGCTCGAAGACGTTGTGATTTATTCATTGGTGGCCCTCCCGATACGAGCCGGTCACGGGCACAAACTGCATGGGCAGCATGATGCCGTTGGGCAGTTGCATGTTGGGGTTCCAGCGGAGCGAGACTTGGCCATAACCGTTGAAGGGCACGGCGGTTGAACCTGCGGGTTGCGGACCGCTGGCGGGGGCGTCGGCGAGGCCATCGCCATTTGTGTCGTAGCCGACGATTTTGACGCCGCCAACTGTGGGGAGCGTGTTGGGGTCGAGTGATTCTTCGTCGCCGTCATCAGGACCGAAGTAGCCCAGGGTGGTGTTGAAGCTTGCGGGGTTGCCGATGGCGTTGCCCATCACGTCGACGAGCGGGAACTGGCCTTCCTGCGGGCGGAAGGTGAGCAGCAGGGCTCCGTCGATGTCTGCGTTGCCGCGGATGTCGAGCACGCCAGCGACGATTGCGCCTTTGAGTTGGACGCTTTGAGATTGAGGGCTGTTGAAGGTGCCAAGGTCCACGGAGTAGCCCGGCAGCATCATGCTGCTGCGGGCGATCTGGGCGCGGTCGGCGGTTTGAGGGTTGTAGCCTGTGGTGTTGGGGTAATCTGGGTGCGTCTGCGCGAAGCGAGTGCTGCCTGTGAACTGAATCTTGTTGCGAGACTGGCTGTAGGAAATCGGCGAGTCGCTCACGATGCTGCCCACGAAGAGGCAGTTATGGAAGCGCAGGTTGTTGGAATAGGCCTTGGTGTCGGTGACGCGCTTGCCGCCAATCACGAGCGGGTCGGGTAGGTCGTCGTAGCCGAAGCCATTGACTTCGACGATGGTGCCGATCTGGTTGTGCGGCACGTCGCCCTTGTCCATGGGCTGGTTGGCCATCAGAATCATCTGATTGGGCGGAATCGCTGAGTTGGGCAGCATCTGCGGATACGACGTTTCGCCAGAATCGTCGCCATAGATGCGGCGCGGGACGCGCAGCTTGGGTCTGCCGGTTGTTGAGTCGAGATCGAGCTTGCCGTACTCGCTCCAGAGGATGTGCGCGTTGCTGGTGGTGGAGCGGACCCATGTCACACCGATGAACCAGCAGTTTTCGAAGAGTGCGTTCGTGCCCACGGGAATTTCGACGTCATAGAAGACGACGTTGCGAATGACGGGACGGAAGTAGTAGTCCGAGTAGTTCGGGCTGTTGTAGGGCATCTTCTCGAAGTATGCCGTGGCGTTGTTGTCGGGCAAGCCATCGTTGTTCGCGTCGGCGGTGAGCATGCTCACGCTTGCGGTCTGGCCTGGTACTGCAGTGGGGCTTGCGATCTGTGTTGAGAAGGGCGTGCCGTTCGCGGCGGTTTGCAAGCCGTTGGCGTCGCTGACGAAGTTGCTTGCGGAAATCGTGGGAAGGTCGGTGTCGCTCAGGTTGTATTGCTGAGGCGGGGTGCCTTCATTTGGACGAATCGCACCGTGGAGTTTGTCGCCGAGACTGCCTCGCGCGGTTTCCCAATTGTCGCGATCGGTCTTGAACATGAGGCCGCCAGCGATCTTGACGTATCGATCTCGGCGATCGAGGTAGCCATCGAGGTAGCCAAGTACCTGGTCGTTTGCGATGCCGCTGGTGATGTCAACGAAGGGTTCGCTGCCATCCTTTTTGCCGTTGCCATTGGCGTCGATGAAGCCGTAGACGCCGTTGCGATTTCGGTCGGGGTCGGTGGAGTCGATGAGGTTGAAGAGCGCGGCGTCGTACATCTGGCCGCCGCTGGTGAATTCTGCGGCACTGACGCGATGGTCGTGGTCGGCATCGAAGTGATTAATGAAGATGTCAAACTCGTCGACATACCCATCGCCCGTTTCGTCGACGAACGGCGTGTCGTTTGAGCCGCTTGCGGTTTGATAGGCGTTGGTCGCGTCCTGCAAGTTCGCGGATTCGCCAGCGTGAGACAGGCGAATGCGGTTGTCGTTGTCGACATCGGTGCCGGAGGTCTCGAGAGCGTTGTAGAACGCGGTGAGTTTGGCATCGAGCGAAGCGTTCAGACCTTTGAAGTCGCTGCGAGTGATCAACGGATCGCCATGATTGAAGGAGATGTCGTTGAAGCGAACGCCCATGTCGCCTTGCACTTGCACGTTCTTACCGATCATCACGCGGGTTGGGCTGATGATGGCGTGATCGACGCGCTTGGACAGTTGGAAGTCCTTGGACACTGTGCGCGTGATGGGTTGGCCTCGGCGGGTGTACGAATAGTCGTAGCCTGTCACGATCGCGCGGACTTGCGTGCCGTTTGCAAGCGGGGCGTAGGTGATTTGGTAGCAGAGCGGGGGCGGAGTGACGCCGTCCATTGCTTGCTGAGTTGCAACAGCGACGGCTGGCGTGAAGAGCCACTGAGTGGTTTTGTAGATTGCGTTGCTGGTGCCTGCGGGGGCGTTGCCGATGGTCACAGACGGGATGCCAACTTCGCTCACGATGTTGGTTTCGAGTGTGTGCGCCTGCGCGAGTGCGGCGGCGAGGCCTGCGGGATCGGTGACGTTCTGCGGGCCAGACTTTCCGAGAACGACGTCGTATGTGCCGTAGGAGCCTAGCGAACCGCGCCAGAGGTCCCAGCCAAAGTTGGCGTCGACTTCGCTGCGCGACATGAGGAAGCGGCTTGCGGCTTCTTTGAGACGGGCCTCGGCGACGGCAAGGCCAGTTTCGGCGGCGCTTTGAGCGCGGAGCACGTGCAGGTGCGTTGCGGCGGTGGTGATGTTGCCCTTGCTGGCGATGGCCATGGCCGCGCTCAGCGATCCGAACATGACGAGGAACATCATGCTGAGCAGTGCGGTCACGCCCTTGCGGCGCTTTGGCTGAGGGGCGAGGCCTGCCTTGGCGCGGAGACGCGCTGCGGGGCTTGTGACGCCGATCAACTTGGGGGTTGTGCTTGACTTTGTGCTCATTGCTGCTCGTCCATCGATGTTCTACGCGTGCTTCACATCATCCGGAGTTGATTGCTCAGGGCGTGGGGGGTCTGACGGTCTTTGGCGGAACAATCCAGCTTGTTCGTGTGATTTCTTGCGAGACGCCAGTCGTAATGGGAGTGAATTCCACGATCACCGTGACTCGCAGTGGAAAGCTGTCGACGGCGATGGCTGGCAAGGACGACGAGGCGGCCTGTTGGTAGTAGTCGCCTCGAACCGTTGTGAAGTTGTAGTGGTCGACTTTCTCGACGATCACGCGCTGTGACCAGCCTTCCATGGAGACTGGATTGCCGCCGCTCATCACGACGGTGCCGTTGATGTTGATTTGCGGGATGACTTCGCCGAACGCATCGATGGGACCACGGAACGTGCCGCCATTGCGGAACGTCACGCCGTCGAGATCGTCGAGATCGTCGACATCATCGATGACGCCCGCGCCTTCGTTGCCTTCGCGACCCCAGCCACCGGTCGTCGTTAAACCTGTGACAGGATCGTGGCGCGGCAGGCGTTCGCAGAACGCGCGAATTTCATTTGCGAGATACATGCCGGTCGCGGCTTGGCTCGACCATGCGTTGCTGCGATGGAAACTCGCTTGTGCGTCGACGAACGCGAGCACGCCGATGCCGACGATGGTCAGGGCCATCATGGTTTCGAGCAACGTGAAGGCGCGGCGTTGGCGACGACGTTGTGCTCGTGGTGCTGCTCGTGTGATTGGCTTCCAAAGTCCCATAGGTCGAGTCCTGTCGTGCGCGGTGGCCTTGCTCCCCCCGACGAGTATCGGCCGCACCCGGAGGGACCTATCCGGATTGTCCATTACTTGACGATCTGGCTCATCTTGAAGATGGGCAGAATGATGGCCATAGCGATGAATCCAACGACTGTGCCCATGAGGAGGATCATGATGGGCTCGATCATGCTGGTAACCGCTTTGATCTGGTCCTTTAACTGGCGCTGGTAATAGGCCGAGATTTCGTCGAGCACTTCGCCCAGCTTACCGGATTCTTCACCAGCGGAGATCATTTGCACCACGCTGCGCGGGAGCGTGTTGTCTTTTTGCAGCGCCTGCGTGATCTTGCGGCCTTGCTTCACGGCGGCGTGGACTTTCTTCCAGACACCCGTGAACATGACGTTGCCAGCGATTTCTGCGGTGATTGTGAGCGTGTCGAGCATGGGCACGCCAGCGTTGATGAGCTGGCCCATGGTCTGGAGAGAGCGAGAGATGTAGAGAGAGCGGAACATGCTCTTGACGACGGGGACTGCGAGCTTGGTCTTGTCGGCCCAGAACGTACCGACTTCTGTCTTGAGGAATGCGTACAGGCATCCACCGAAAACAACGACCGCCGCGAGAATGAAGTACCAGTTGTTCACCATGAACTTGCTCAACGCGAGCAGGAACTTGGTGGCCCAGGGGAGCACGTCTTCCTTGCCTGCGAACACGGCGGCAAACTTTGGCAGCACGAATGTGAGCAGGAAGACAGTGACGCCCACAGCCATGGTGCCGATGATGCCGGGGTAAATTGCGGCACCGATGACCATCTTGCGGGTTTCGATTTCTTGGGCCATATACGCCGCGATTCGGTCGAGCATCTTGCTGAACGAACCGGACATTTCCGAAGCCTTCACCATGCTGATGTAGAGCGGGTTGAAGAGCTTGGGGTGCTTCGCGATTGCCTCACTGAACTGCTTACCACCTTCAACATCTTGCTTGAGTTGGATCAGCACTTTGCGGAAGCCCTGGTGCTGAGTTTGTTCTGCGATGCCATCAAGTGCGCCGCGCAGGTTGATACCTGCGCGAATCATCACGGCGAGCTGTGTTGTGAAGTCGAGAATCTGCTTCTGAGTGGGCTTTCCCGCGTTCATTTCCTTGAACTTTGCGAGAACGCCGTTCGCGCCGCCAAACTGCTGCTGGGCGGTGAGCGAGAGGATGTGTGCGCCTTGATTGCGCAGAATGGTCGCGGCGGTTCCCGCGCTGTCTGCGGACAGCACGCCCGTCTGGACCTGACCGCTGTTGGTTCGGACTTGGAACTTGTAGTTGGGCATGGCTACGGGGAAGTGACGAAGTGACTGAGTGACAGAGTGACGAAGTGGTTTCGTCTCTACATCAATTTTGTCAATCGCCTACAACCCATCCTCCTGTCTTTGACACGCGCTCCGGCGTGGTTCGTTCCAATGTGTTTTTACACTTCGTTACTACGTCACTTCTTTACTTTGTCACTTCGTTACAGGCGCTTACGCCGCCAGCTGGCGTTCCAGCTTGTCGGGGAACGCGGCCTGGGCGATGGCGTCGTCGCGGCTGATGTAGCCGTTGAAGTAGAGTTCCGCGATGCTGCTGTCGAGGCTGCACATGCCGATGTTGCGACTGGTTTCGATGACGTTGGGAATTTCGAAGGTGCGGTTTTCGCGGATCAAGTTGCGAACGGCGGGCGTGCAGAGCAGCGTTTCCACTGCGGGGATCATGCCCGGGCGATCGGTGCGGCTGAAGAGCGTCTGGCTGACGACGGCTTGCAGAGTGTTCGCCAACATTGAGCGAATCTGGTTTTGCTGGCCGCTGGGGTACATATCGATGATGCGTTCCACCGTCTGGCTTGCGTTGACCGTGTGCAGTGTGCTGAGCACCAAGTGGCCCGTTTCTGCAGCGGAGATGGCGAGCGCGGCGGTTTCAAGGTCGCGCATTTCGCCCACGAGGATGATGTCTGGGTCTTGACGCAACGCGTGCTTCAAGCCGCTGGCGAAGCTGGGCATGTCCTGCCCGAGTTCACGCTGCTCAAGAACGCACTGCTTGCTTTCGAAGACGTATTCAACCGGGTCTTCGAGCGTGATGATGTGCTTGCGGTAACGCTGGTTCATCGCCTCGATCATCGCGGCGAGCGTCGTGGACTTACCAGAGCCTGTGTCACCCGTGACAAGCACGAGGCCGCGCGGGAGGTACGTCAGACGTGCAATGACTTCGGGGAGGTTCAACGCCTGCAGCGGCGGAACCTTGGTTTTGATCATACGCATTGCAAGACCAACCATGGCCTTCTGCAAGTGTGCGTTGACGCGGTAGCGGGCCATCCCTTCGATCTGGTACGAAAAGTCGGCGTCTTTCTGGCGTTCGAAGGTGGCTTTGGTTTCGGGGCCGCTCATCTGATCGAAGAAGGCGCGGGCCTGTTCCTTCGAGATGATGCCGACCTTTTCCATCGGCGTCATGACCTGATTGATGCGCATGACGGGCGGGTTATTGCCAATGAGGTGCACGTCGGAGGCACCAAGTTCGTACGCCGTCTTGAGAATCTGATTCAGGTCCATAGCTTCCTCCGGTATGCTGATGAGCAGACACATCAGCATCGGTCCGGGAAGCGAGGGAGTTCAGGGCGTCACGAGTAGGAAAGATGGGACGAGGCCGGAAAAGTTGCCTAGGTGGGATAAACGGACGTTGGGTGGGTGTGTCTGGATAATGAACTGTGTGGGGAGGGTTTTGTTCACTGCGGAGGACGCGGAGAGCGCGGAGGTGAAGCAAGGGGATGGAGCGCTTGTTGCGCCATGGCGATGAGTTGTGGTGTGTGAAAAAGCCGCGAATAGTCGTAGGCTTTCGAGAATTTTGATACTTTGCTTAATCAAAGGCTGAAATGTGCAATTGAAGTCTTGGGCACTAGCATCGAAGTCGCTGCAGAGCCAGCGACTTCGATGGCACGGTCTGTGCGCGGTCTGGGCTTTTACTTTCGCTCAAGTTTGGCGCGCAGCACGGCTCGAGTTTCGGGCATGCTGACGATCTTTGCGGAGAGGTCTGCGCCGCGCTTCACGATTTCAGCGTCGTTTGATCCATCGATACGGTTGAGGAGGTCCTTGGTCGCTCGCAACGCGTGCGGGCCGCCTTGAGCGAGGCGTTGGATCGTTGTATCTGCGAGCGTGTCGAGTTCGGCGAGCGATGGTGCGAGGATGTCGACCATGCCGATGTCGAATGCTTGTTGGCCTGACATCAAGCCGCCGGTAAGGAGCACTTTGCGGGCTTTGCCCGGACCGATTTTTCGAACAAGCCACGGTGCGACGACTGCGGGGCACACGCCCATGTCGACTTCCGGGTAACCCATTTTGCTGTCGGCGTGCGTGAGGGCGATGTCGCAGACGCATGCGAGGCCGCAGCCGCCACCGATTGCCGCGCCTTGCACTTTGGCGAGCGTGACCATTGGAAGAGCGCGAATCTTCAGCGTGAGTTCAGCGAGGCTGTGAAGGAGCGTGTGTGCGGCGCGATCATCATCGAGCACCTCGCGAAGGTCCATGCCTGCGCAGAATGCTCTGCCCGCGCCGGTGATGACGCAGACGTGCGCGTCCGACTTCGTCGCGAGTTCGTCAAGGCAAGTATGCAGCGTGCGAAGCAGATCGAGAGAGAGCGCGTTGCGTGCGTCAGGACGCTGAAGAGTGAGCGTGGCGACTTTGCCGGCGTAGGAGATTGTGGCGAGGTCGTTGGACATTTGGGATGGTAGGGGAAGTGAGGAAGTGACTGAGTGACAGAGTGACGAAGTGACGGAGTGGGAGCACACGAGAGGTGAAATGACGAGAATTGTTGAAACGCTGCGAAAACACAATTCATCGCTTCGTTGTCTCAAACTCCCATCATCTCATCATTCCGTCATTACCTCATCTTTCTCTCGATCTCTGTGTCTCAGTGCTGAAAATGAATGCAAAGGCAATGTTCATGGTGTGGAGTATTCTCACGGCCGCTTTGCCCACACCTGTGGGAGAAGTTCGCGTTCTTCTGGACCGTTGACGAGAGCGAGTGATGCTCGCAATGCGGTCTGCAAACGCTCTGTGTTGTCAGAGCCATCTACTTCGTTGAGCCATCGCTTCGTTGCTGTCACGCCATGGCGAGGCTTCGCGGCGAGGTCGCGGGCGATTTGTATTGCGCGTTCTTCACACGTGGTACGGCTGGGCAGGGATTCGTGCGCGATACCGATGCGTACAGCGTCGATGCCAGAGACGAGGGCGGTGTCGAGCAGGCGTGTGCGAGCGGGGCCTGAGCCAGCCGCGAGCATGAGTGTGGGAGCGGAGACTGCTGGAGAGATGCCTAGACGCACGACTGGATAGCCGATCTTTGCTGCGTCGTTGGTGATGACGATATCGCCTCCGCCCAACAGTGCGCAGCCGCCAGCGATGGCGGCGCCGTGAGCGCTGATGACGACGGGAAGCGGGCAGGCGCGGAGTGCGCGGATGCAATGACTCAAGCCTGTCAGCAACGACTCAAGCGCGGTGGTGTCGTCCTTGCACAGCGTGAGATCAAAGCCTGCACAGAACGTGTCGCCTTCGCCCGTGAGCACAAGTGCGTTGGCTTTCGGCTGAGACGCACCGGCGTCGCGCGAGACTTGGTCAATCGCTCGCGAGAGTTCGGTGATCATCGCGGGCGTCATCGCGTTGCGTTTGTCGGCGCGGGCGAGGGCGATGGTGGCGAGGTGGTTGTCGTAGGTGAGGGTGATCATGGCGAGGTTGCGGTTCGCAGTAACAGTAGAGTTGATTGCACGGCGAAGTACGGGAAATCACTACAAAGACACGAAGGGCACAAAGAAGCACGGAAAATGAAATGACCGCGATTTGGAACGCATGTGGTGCGTCACTAGTGCCTTCGAATGTTGTTGAAGGTGAAGAAGGCATCGAGGCATGTCGCGGCATCGAGGCATCAAGACGAAGCGCGGGACTTGGCGACGATGTCGCGGGCGAAGGTGGCGGCGAGTTCGAGTTTGTCGAGGTCCACGTTGGTTTTATAGCCTGCTGCGTGGATAGTGCGGACGAGGAGTTCGGTGCTGATGTTGCCCGGAGCGCGTTTGCCGGGCGTGCTGGCGTAGGGGCAGCCGCCAAGGCCTGCGACGGAGCTATCAAAGGAGCGGATGCCGAGTTCGAGTGCAGTTTTGACGCAGTCTGCGGCGTGGCCGAATGTATCGTGGAGGTGGAGCGTGATCGGGACATCCGGATCCGCGACTTCGTCGAGTGCGTTGTATTCGTTCAGGAGTGCTTTGGTTGTGGATGGCGTCGCCGCGCCGATTGTGTCGCCCAGGTCGATTTCATCTGCACCCATGTCGAGCAATTTCTCGGCAACTCGGACGACTTGTGCGGGAGCGATCGGACCTTCAAATGGGCATGCGATGACGCAAGAGATATACGCTCGCACTTCAAGATTGTGCTTGTGCGATTCTTCGATCACTGGCACGAAACGGGCGAGTACTTCGTTGATCGACGCGTTGGTGTTCTTGCGACTGAAGGTTTCGCTCGCAGCGGCGAAGACGGAGACCTTTGAGAGCAGTGGGGAAGGCTTTTTTGTGTCGAGAAACGACGCGAGGCCTTGCGAGTTTGGGACGAGAGCGGAGAAGAGCGGGCGAGTTGTGTGTTGTTGATGGTTGCTTATGAGCGCCTTGCACACTTCTCTAGCATCACCCAACTGCGGCACCCACTTTGGGCTCACAAAACTCGTCACTTCGACCTCGTCAACGCCCGTTTCGCAGAGCAGTTCGATCAGGCGCACTTTGTCCTGGGTCGGAATGATGCCTTGCTCGTTTTGCAAGCCGTCTCTTGGCGAAACGTCGGTGACTCGCACGTAGTCCATTGCAGAGCGTACGTGCGGTCACCTGACGAGAAGAGGACAGTGTGACGATGTGTTGGCTTGCAGCGTGTTCATGTTTTCTTCAATTTCAGCGTGCGAATCGTGAGGGACGCGACTTCGATTGTCCACCACCAACCTCTCCAGGAGGGAGGCGATTGTGGCACCCATTTGATTTCTGTACTCATGAAAGCTGCGGAGCGGCGTGAGCGTTCAGACCGGGGGCTTGTGTACGACCCGTTCGCCCTTTTCAGCCGCCCCGCATGAACATCATGCACCATGCCCGCGAAAACGCAAGCACTGAGGTGAAGATGGGGGCAGATTGACGGTTGTGCGGATGAGGTAAAACGGGTAATCTGTTTATGATGGCGAAGTCACTTCGCGATTTTCGCGATCAAGCGCCAGACGTCGTGCGGCGTGAGGTTTCGGGACGTCTTTTCGTTGAACGCGCTGACGATGGTGTCGAAGCGTTCTTCGTAGAGCAACTGATCGCGCTGGCCGATTGTGCCGCAGGCGTCGATCACAAGTTGTGCGAGGATCGATTCTTCTTCAGGCGTTACTTTGATAGCTTGCGAGACGGCTCGGCCCAAGCGCGGGAGTTTGTTTGCCTTGCGGAGATTTTGCAGGCGATGAATGACCGCCGCGCGATGCTTGCGGGGTTCTGGGAGCATGTTGTAGAGCGCGTCGAAGTCGTCGGTGTAGGCGAGGTCGTCGAGGGTGCGGCCGACCTTGAGGTACGTGGCGACAAGCAACTCCTCTTCGGAGTTCTTGGGCGGTGCGGCATCGGGGAAGAGCATGTCGCTCATGGTGAACGGTAGGTCACGATGTCGTTCTAGCGCCCTTTTTCAACTACGACTTTGCCGTTGATGATCACGCCCGTACACGTTGTGGTGTATTCAAGCGGATCGCCCGAATACAGCGCGACGTCGGCGTCTTTGCCCGCTTCGATGCTACCCACACGGTTGTCGACGCCCAGGATTTTCGCGGCTTCGATGGTGATGCTTGCGAGGGCTTGCTGCTGCGTGAGGCCATTCGCGGCGGCGACGCCGGCTTCAAAGAGAATCACGCGAGCCTTGGGGACGTAGCTTTCGAAGCCGCCTTGGATGGTCGTTGGGATGCCAGCGTTGATGAGCTTTGAGGCGGTGTCGAAACTTTTGTTTTCGAGTTCGCCGTAGGCGCGGGCCATAGTTGGGTGGAGAATGACTCGCGTCTTGCGGGCTTTGAGTTTGTCAATGAAGAGGTAGCTTTCGCTCGCGGAATCGAGGATGATTGGGAGTTTGAATTCCTCGGCGAGGCGGAGGACGTTGTCGATGTCCTGCGAGCGATTGGCTGTGACGATGAGCGGGACTTTGTTGTCGAGGACGCGAACGAGTGCTTCGAGGCGGAGATCGCGGGCGGGTGGGTCTTTTTCTTTCTTGTCTGATTTGGCGTCTGCGGATTTGTCGTCTGCTTTCGGTTGATCGTCAAGGGACGCCGGAGCGTTCGCGGCGGGAGCATCGCTTGATGAATTCTTCTTTTCATCGTTCGCAGTATCAGGCTTGTCTGCTTTGGCGAGTTTCTCTTTGTACGCCTGTGCTTTGAGCAGTTGATCACGCATGATCGCGATCATCTTGGCTCGCGTGCCTGGGGACTTGCCGCCTCCTTTTTGTGCCCAGGGCGACAGCGTGACGGCGATGGCGGATTCGGGGACGACGACGGCTTCGTCAACGGTGTTGCCAGCCGTCTTGAAAATCGCGAGTTGGCCCGAGACAACTTCGCCCGGAGCGTGACCGGTCTGGATTGTGGTGACTCCATAACTGCGGACGTATTCAACGAGCGGATCGAGCGGGTTGTATGCGTCGATTGCGCGGAGTTCGGGTTGAATCGGGCCGCTGCGTTCGAGTTGGTCCTGGTCTTGCGATTGATTGAAGATGCCTGAGACGCCAACGGTACAGCGAGCGTCGATCAAGCCGGGCGTCGCCACCGCCGCAGTGATGATCTTGAAGTCTTTAGGAAAGTCCACGGTCGCCGCGGAGCCCACTTCGGCGATCTTGCCATCCTTGATGACGATGACGCCATCGTCGATGACTTCGTAGGAGGGCTTGCCGTCCTTGGTGGTGGGCTTCATCGTGTAGACGTGCTCGGCGCGGATCGCGATTTGGGCGAGGGCGCTGGAGGAAGTCAGTGAGAGGATGAGGAGGAGGGTTTTCATGGGAGATAAGTTTTGTTTCGACTGCTTGGTGTCACAGTGTGACTCTTGGCATTTCATTTCACCACAGAGGACACGGAGAGCACGGAGAGAAGAAGTGTTTGCAAGTTTCAACTCCGTGTTCTCCGTGTCCTCCGTGGTGAAATTTAGAATTTCACAAAGCACTATTCCTTCGACGTGCCCCAACTCTTCCCAGCAAAGCCAAACCCGCCATTTGGCGCGCAGCACATGTAGGGTTCCTGATCGCGGCCTGCGCCGAAGCCGCCTGTTGCGTAGAGAGCGTCTTCGGGCTTTGATCTGTCGAAGACCTTGCCGCCTTCAATCCAGGTTTGCTCGACCTTGGTGTACACACTGAAGGGATCGCCAGACAGGATCACGAAGTCAGCGTCTTTGCCCGCTTCGAGGCTGCCGACTTTCTTGTCCAGATCGAGCATCTTTGCACCTTCGATGGTGAGGGCACGGAGTGCGGCGTCGTGGGTCATGCCGTTGCGCACGGCCATTGCGCCGCAGCGGATGAAGAGGCGAGAGTCGTTGATCCAGTCGTCGGTGTGTATCGCGGTGGGAACGCCAGCCTTTTCCAGAATCGCGCCGCATTCGAGGTTCATGTTTGCGGCTTCGAGTTTGCCGCCGGGTGAGTCGACGAGGATGATCGAGCAGCCTAGGAACTTCGGATCCTTCTGGTGCGCGTCGGCGAGTTCGCTTGCGACTTTCCACGCTTCGCTGGTGTGGTGCAGGACAACGCGGAAGCCAAACTCTTGCTGTAGACGCAACACGGTCATGATGTCGTCGGCGCGGTGTGTGTGATGATGAACGATTCGCTTTCCTTCGAGCGCCTCGACAAGCGCTTCGAGTGCAAGATCGCGGTCGGGTGCTTCGACGTCCTTGCCCGCTTTCTTATCGACTTCGTACTTCGCGAATTTGGCTTGATATTCCTGCGCTTTGATGAATCGCTCACGAACGAGTGCCGCGGACTTGCCTCGCGTGCCTGAGAATGGCGGCTCGCCGAGCGAGTTGGTGCCGTTGGCCATTTTGATACCGCCGAAAGGCCACGGGAGGCCCGCGGGAACTTCTGCGGCGGTCTTGTACACATACATCTCTTCGATGGTGTTGGCTTTGCGGGGCTTGATGTAGAGAGTTTGACCACTGAGCAAGTGGCCGCTGCCCGGCATGACGTTGAGCGTCGTGATACCGCCCGCGACGACTCGGCGGAAGCCTGAGTCTGCGGGGTTGATCGAATCGAGAATGCGAACGTCTGGTTGAATAGGCGAAGAACCATCAGCGCCGGCGACGCCACCGACGTGGCTGTGCGTGTCGATGATGCCCGGGATGATGGTCTTGCCTTGGCAGTCGATTTTTTCGAGGTCGCCGTGGAGACGGACGGTTGTTGCATCGCCAGCCGCGACGATCTTGCCTTTTTCGATGATCAACACGCCTTGTTCGATCTCGTGCGAGTCTGGCGCGCAGGTGATGAGGCGTGCGTTGAGGAACGCGACGGGCTTGTCTTGTGCAGTTGCGTGAGACGCGAGAGACAGAACCACGCAGGCGGCGACGAGGAAGTGTCGGTGCATGGGCGAGCGTAGGGGCTTTTACGTGCCACCGACTGCTGCTTTGAGAGTTCGGTGGCGGGCGTCGATAGTCGTCGGATGGAACGCTGAGAATTGGAGCGCTCTGACACTAATCAAATTTCTCGGGCGTCGGTCTTGTGCAACTTCACACCGACCGCTCAAAGCAGCAGTCGGTGGCACGTTCAAACCCGGTCATTCGACGTGATCGGCCTCAGTATGCGCAGTGCTCGGTTGCCTCGGAGTTGGCCCAAGTGTGCGAGATACTTCTTCTCGTTCTCCACGCACAGCAGAATGGGGTGTTTCGCCGGTTTCTCGGTGAGGATGATGTCGCCCGGAGCGAGGTGCAGTAGTTCTTTAATGGTGATCGTGGTTTCGGCGAGGAGGCCCGTTGCGACCATCGGGGCGCGCGAGAGGTTCTTGGAGATCTGCTGCTCGACTTGCTTGCTGCGCTGGTTTTTCGCCGCGGCGAACCAGCTTTGGCTGCTCAGGCGATCCATGAAGGGCTCGATGACGTTGTAGGGGATGCACAGGTTCATCGTGCCGGCGCGATTGCCCAGGCGAAGTTCAAAGCCGATCACGACGACGACTTCGTTGGGGGGCACGATCTGCACAAGCTGCGGGTTGCTTTCGCTCGCGCTCACGCTGAACTTGAGTTGACGGATATTCGCCCATGCTTCGGAGAGCGTGGAAAGGGCGCGCGTCGTGACGTTGTTGATGAGGCGCGTTTCGATCAGCGTCATGGGACGCTGCGGGATGAACAGTTCTTGCGACGAGCCGCCGAGCAGGCGGTCGATGATCGGATAGATGATGAGCGGGCTGAGTTCGAAGCACATCTGGCCTTCGAGGCCCTCAGCGGACACGAGATTGAAACTCGTCGGGTTGGGAAGACCACTCGTGAACTCCGAGTAGGTCATCTGTTCGCAGGTTGCGACTTTGACTTCCACGATGGTGCGCAAGAAACCTGACAAACTCGCGCCGAAGTTTCGGGCGAAGGCTTCGTGCAGAGTTTGCAATGCCCGCATCTGGTCCTTCGACACACGCTCGGGGCGCTTGAAGTCGTAGACCTTGATCTCAGTTGTTTCGGGATCGCGTTTGTTCTTGCCGAAGATGAGCGGCGCGGGCGCATCGGCGGTGGCTGGCTCTCCGCCCGACACTGATGCCAACAATGCATCGATATCGCTTTGTGCCAGCAAGTCCGCCATAGCCTACTTGTATCGGGTGGGGAATTGTTTGGGCTTGAGTTTGCGCGAGCGATAGCGGCGAGCGGCATTCCGTGCGTGAACTTTGCTTGAACGGCGACCTCTGACCAGCGTACAAACAGATTGCAACCAAACGCGGCGATTCTAAACGCCACGAGCATCTCGCGATTCGAATCGGCAACAAAGGGACTTCATGAATATCGCACTCCAGACGAATCACACGTGGCAGCGCATGATAAAGATCATGAAGATGATGAACATGATGAAGTGGACCCGCTGCGCCCTGTGGCTTTTATCGGCGGTCGTGATCGGTTTTGGTTTGGTGTCTCGGGCTGAAGCGCAGCAGCGATCTGAAACGAAGGTTTCGATCTCGACCGTCGCAAATGTGGACGGTGTGGTCGCCGGGAAGCCATTCGTCGCGGCAGTCATCATCGATCACGAAGAAGGTTGGCATTCGCAAAGCAACAAAGCCGCGGCTGATCTGGTGTCGACCGAATTGGTCATCACCCCGATGGAGGGCCTGCGTGTCGGTCCCATCATGTGGCCTGAACCTCACTTCATCAAGTTGGACCTTGATGGATCGGGAGTGGAACAGAACATTCCGGTGTTTGAAGGCAAGACGATTGTCTTTGTGCCCATGGTGCTGGACAAGTTGCCTG
This sequence comes from Phycisphaerales bacterium, assembly GCA_046350435.1. Taxonomy (GTDB): domain Bacteria; phylum Planctomycetota; class Phycisphaerae; order Phycisphaerales; family UBA1924; genus BJHL01. The sequence continues at coordinate 243,810 of JAXMAK010000002.1, read as the reverse complement.
CGGACGCGAAGCAAGTTGCGATCGACATGAAGTTGACGGTGCAGGTGTGTACTGACGTGTGCTTGATGCCATCGACAATTCCGGTGCAACTGTCGGTACCGGTGTTGCCGACAGGGAGCGCTGCGAAGTCGGCGAATGCGGAGGTCTTTGCAACTTGGAAGAGTGGGGAGCCGGTTCCGGATGCGAAGTGGGTTGGGGCAATTGCGACGACATCAAAGCGCACCGTTGAAAGCACGAAAGCCAACTCCTCGGGCGGGTCCAAGTTCTTGGGTTTTATCGATGTCAGCAAGGCCGGTCCGCTCGGCATCTTCGCGCTTGCGGTGGTTGGTGGCCTTCTCCTGAATCTCACGCCTTGCGTGCTGCCGGTGATGCCTCTGAAGATCATGACGATTGTTCAGCACGCCGGAAATCCCAAGCGAGCCATGTACCTGGGCGCATGGATGTCGTTTGGCATCGTCGTATTCTGGACTGCGATTGGATTGCCTGTTGTGCTTCTGAGCACGTTTAGCGATCCGTCCCGTCTCTTTGGCATTTGGTGGGTGACGTTTGGGCTTGGCCTCATTATTTGTGCTTTGAGCGTGGGATTGATGGGCGTTTTCAACATCACGCTTCCTCAGTTCATCTACTCTGTCAATCCGAAGGCGGACAGTGCTACTGGGTCATTTCTGTTTGGTGTTATGACCGCCGTGCTTGGCTTGCCGTGCTTTGGATTTGTTGCAGGTGCATTGCTCATCACCGCAGCAACGCTGCCAAAGGTCGTGACGCTGCTGATATTCTTCGGGCTTGGTATTGGAATGGCCTTGCCATACCTGATCCTCGCAGCGAAACCGGAGCTGCTCAAAAAAATCCCGCGAGGCGGTCCCGCTGGCGATCTGGTCAAACAAGTCATGGGCCTGCTCTTGCTGGCGGTGGGTGTGTACTTCATCGGTACAGCGCTCATCTCGCTGGTCGCGAACAAGCCCTACATGGCAAAGTTGCTGCATCTGTGGGCCGCGGCGATTGTCGGGGCGATTGCTGGCCTTTGGCTGATGTACTCCGGCACCAAGATCGCAAAGTCGGGGTTGGCGAAGGTTATCGCGGTTGTGGTTGGCTTGCTCTTCGCGGGCGGCGGGTTGTGGTACGCGGCGATCACGACTGCGAGCGCTAAGGCGAGCAAGTGGGTTGAGTATTCGGAAGCCGCGATGGCGAAGGCGCGTGCCGAGAACAAGGTCGTCGTTGTCGACTTCACGGCCGAGTGGTGTGCCAACTGCAAGACGCTGCGCGCGACGGTCCTCGACAGCGAAGAGGTCATGAAGAAGTTCGCGGAAGTGGGGGCGGTCTTGCTGGAAGCCGATCTCACGGCGGACAGCGCGGCGGGCTGGAAACTCGCGAACGAGTTGAAGCAGCCTGGGCCGCCGATTTTGGTTGTCTATGCGGGACAGGACACCGACTTCTGGATGGCGAACGCTTACACCCGCGGCGTGGTGATTGAGCAGTTGGAAAAGGCACATCAGAAGGTGCTTGCTGCCAAGCCCAAGTAAGGCTGCTATGGGCTTTCGGCTTCGACCGCATAGTCCCAAGGATGCGAGTGCTTTGAGTAGTGGGGGTTGACGATTGGGGGTGTCGGGGCTACTTTTGTTCCCCTCCAAACGAGCCGATAGTGGTTTCGTTAGAGGAAGGTTGTAGGGATATAATCTGACGTCCTGCGGGCGTAGCTCAGTGGTAGAGCGCTACCTTGCCAAGGTAGAAGTCGAGAGTTCAAGTCTCTTCGCCCGCTTTGTTGAAAAACACCCCGGTTCAGCCGGGGTTGTTTGTTTTTTGGAATGGTTTTCGCTTCCGTTTTCGGGCCGGAGGGCACATCCTGTCACGGACTTGGGTTACCGGTGTCCAAACCCGGTTGGGAACGACAGAAACCTGACATGCACCAAGCGTTTGCAACGCATGAAGGCACATGCTCGCCATGGAATCGCCATCGACTCACAGTTCCAACACGCCTGACCACGCTAGCCAGCCTGCCGTGACGCAGTTGCTCGTGCGCGCGCAGGCGGGCGACGCGAAGGCGACGGACGAATTGTTTCCGATCGTGTATCAGGAACTTCGCGAACTGGCACAGCGGTTTCTGAAGGATGAGAGCAAGGCCCAGACCATGCAGGCGACGCAACTCGTACACGAAGCGTACTTGCGGCTGGTTGGTCCCGCCCAAACCGCATGGGAAAATCGGGCTCACTTCTTTGGAGCCGCGGCGCGTGCGATTCGCCGCATTCTGACCGATCACGCACGCGAGCGCAATCGCATCAAGCGAGGCGGCGGCAACAAGCCCGTGCCACTTGATGAAGACCTCATCGTCGGTGCGAGCGCGGCGTCCACGGATCTCATTGGTCTTGACGAAGCGCTGACGAAACTCGCCGAAGTTGATGAACAGAAAGCCAGAATCGTCGAGTTGCGGTTCTTTGGTGGGTTGACAGTGGATCAAACGGCGCTTGCGTTGGGCATCTCGCCCAGCACGGTCGCGCGAGACTGGCAGTTTGCCCGCGTGTGGCTCTTTAGGGAACTTGAACGCCGGGTTCAGTCGTGATAATGGTCGCCCGAATCGGTGGATGACCTGTCGCGCGGGGTTGGATTTTTCAATTTCCCTTGCAAGAAAACGTGCTTTCGTGTAATGTCCTTCCTGAGAGACATCCGCGTCGCGATTTCATAGATTGTGGAATTGCGTCGCGGCACATGCCCATTCGGGCACAGGAGAGAGACCATGACACTCGTGCGCGGTTGCGTTATTGCATTGATTCCACTGGCTGGGTTGCCGATCGCTTCGCTCGGCTCGATTCAGTACTTCACCGACCAGGTCGCGTTCCATCAGCACATGGATTCGCAAGGAAAAGTCCTGAAGGACGTTGAGGACTTTGAGGAATCGACGATCGGTGCACAAGCCAAGATTCCGTTCCCGAACTCGCTGCAGAACGGCGTGCCCGCACCGACGTTTGATTTTGGGATCAACGCGACGAATCTCATCATCCAGACCAACATCACGCCGAATCCCTGCCCGGCGACAGTCAATCCCTCGAACAATCAAGCCGCGCTTTGGGTGAATGGGCCTGGCTTCATCGGCTCCAACAGCGTCAAGGTCGGAACGGACGAGTTCCTGAACAACATGTTCTCGAGCATCGATCTGATTTTCACGACGGATGAAAAAACAGGCGTGGGTGTTGATGTTTCGACGTACGCGGGATTCGCGCAAGGGCACAACGGGTTCATCATGTGCGTGTACGACTTGAATGACGTGCCGATCGGCACGTACACAATCACGGGCCCAACGCCCTCTGAGCCCGCGAAGAACTTCTTTGGCGTGTGGTCGTCGGTGCCGATTGGCCGACTCAACATATGGGGCATTTTCGATGTGCCTCAGCCCTTCGCCATCGACAACATCGAGATGTACAACGCTGTCCCAGCACCCGGAGCGGTGGGGGCGTTGGGTGTGTTTGGCGCGTTGGCGCTGCGTCGTCGTCGCTAGTTTCTTGAACGGAAATCGAGAGTGCAGCACGGTTTCCGACTTCGGAGCCGTGTTGTGTTTTTGTTGTATGCGGCTGGCTTTCGGGGTGCGTCACTGGGGCAGCCCTCCAACAATACTGCAATGATCCGTACAGCCCTCGCATCGTCCACAAAACCTGAGACACCCATCGAAATTTCTTCTGACACCATCGCCCAAGATCGTTTTGACGGCCGTCCCATTCGCTGCGGCGTGATCGGCGTGGGTCGGATGGGTCGTCACCACGCACGCGTGTACAGCCAACTCGCGGGCTGTGAACTCGTAGGCGTCGTTGATGCTCGTAAAGAAGCGCGTGAAGAGCACGCCGAGAAGTTCAACTGCAAGAGCTTTGGCACGGAAGCTGAACTGCTCGCAGCGGGCGTTGATGCAGTGTCGATTGCTGTGCCAACAACCTACCACCTTGATGCCGCGAGGCCCTTCCTCGAAAAGGGAATCGCGTGCCTCATTGAAAAGCCCCTCGCGGGCGACACGAACACGGCGATGAAGATCAAGGACCTTGCTGAGAAGCACGGCGCGACGCTGATGGTGGGGCACATCGAGCGGTTCAATCCAGTGATGCGGGCGATGCAGAAAGCCGCGGCTGAAGGGCCCGCGATCGTGCCACGCTTCATGCAGGTCATTCGCGTAAGCCCAATGACATTCCGCAGCGTTGACGTTGGTGTCGTGATGGACATGATGATCCACGACATCGACGTCGTGCTGATGATGATGGGTGGACGCGAGCCAGATCGCATTCGTGCGGCGGGCGTCAGCGTGATCACGCCACACGAAGACTTGTGCGACGCGTGGCTGGAGTTTGATACGCCCCACGGCAAGTGTGTCGCGAACGTGACGGCGTCGCGCCTCGCGATGAAGACTGAACGCGTCACACGAATCACGGGCGAAAACGCGTACATCAAGATCGACTACGGTGCGAAAAAGGGCAACATGATCCGCCGGACTGCGAACGAAATTCAGATGCGCGAGATGCGAGACGCGATCGCACGCGGCGCGGACCTCACGACCCTCAAGTGGGATCAGTTGGTCAACGTCGATATGTTGCAGGTTGATGATGCCGAGCCCATCGTGATGGAAATTCAGGAATTCATCGACGCGGTGCGCAAGGGTCGCAAGCCGGCGATCGACGCGGAGGCCGGATTCGCAAACGTGCGGACGGCGCAGCGGATTGTGGAAGCTATAGCGAAGTAACTGAGTAACAAAGTGACGAAGTAACGAAGTAAGAAAACGCAGCCACAAAGCTGCGTTTTTTTTTTTTCACTTCGTCACTCTGTCACTTCGTTACTGCGTCACTTCGCCTCACGCTCTCGGGTGATGCTTCTTATGCACCTGCCGCAGTCGTGAGCCATCAACGTGTGTATAGATCTGCGTTGTCGCAATGTCGGCGTGGCCAAGCATTTCCTGGACGACTCGAAGGTCTGCGCCGCCCATCAGCAAGTGCGTTGCAAAGCTATGCCGAAGCATGTGCGGATAGACCTTGAGCCCGGCACGGTTCGCGTAATGGTTCACGATCTGCCACACACGCACGCGTTCAAGTGGTCGACCAGTATTCGAAAGCAGCAACTTGCCTTGCGAGAGCAGCGGAGACTTGTCGAGCAGCGGTCGGCATTCTTTCAAGTACCGTGAGATCGCCTGGCGAGCGGGTTCGCCCATGGGGACAAGCCGCTGCTTGTTGCCTTTGCCGGTGACTCGGACGACGCCCAGATTTTCGTGAATGTCATTGAGCGCGATGGAGCAGACTTCGCTCGCTCGCAAGCCGCTGGCGTACAGGAGTTCGAGGAGGGTGCGATCGCGGAGAGGGAGCGCGGCTTTGAGCGCTTGTTTGCGGGAGTGCTGAGTTTCTGCGTTGTCGATGCTGCTGGTGTTGTTGTTTAAAGCAGGATTGCTAACGAGCCCGCGTGATGGCGTACCAGTTTCGCACGCTTCTAGTAACTTGCGAACTTGTTGCGGGTTGAGAACGTCCGGGAGCTTCTTCCATCGCGTCGGGCGTTCGAGCAATCGACATGGGTCGTCCTTGACGTGTCCCATAGAAATCGCCCAGCGGAAAAACACGCGAATCGCCGCCGAGTGTCGGATGATGCTCACGGCGTCGAGGTTGCGAACGGTCTTCAGTTGCATCAGGTGCTTGCTCATCAACTGCGGGTTTGTGTCCGCAAGTGAGTTGATCGAGTTTTCTTGAAGAAACCACAAAAGTTGTGCACTGTCCCTGCCATACGCGTCAAGCGAATTCGGAAGCAATCCACATTCGATTCGCAGATATCCAAGAAACGAGGCGTGCAGCGACGCGAATCGCTCAGGCGGGTGCTGAAGGTTGGATTTTTCTAGACTTTCGGTTGTGTGAGTGACTTCCGCACCGGCCGGTGCTGCGACTTCGACAACGGGGCGAGGGCGTTTGATGTCGCCAGTTCGAGTTGGTGCCGCAGGCCTTGCCACGACATTAGTATCGGCAAAAGCAGAGAGATTGAAACACCGCCGAGCGGTCCGTTCGTGCTTGCTACTCACGTAGGTCGATCACGCGGTGATTCGGCTCAAAGCTCCCTCACTCGCGAAGTCATCGACTTACCCGAGCAACTGCAACGCCGACTGAGGCTGCGAGTTCGCGAGTCCAAGCACATTCGTCGCCGCCGACACGAGAATCTGCGAGCGTGTGAGGTTCGCGGTTTCTGCGGCAAAGTCGGCGTCGCGGATTGTGCTCTGCGCCGCGGCGGTATTTTCCACGCTAATGCCGAGGCTGCGTATGGTCGCGCCGACGACGTTCTTCTGGAACGCACCGATGCGGCCTCGCTGGATGGAGACTTGCTTGATACCTTCGCTCACGATCTCTTGAGCACGCGTGATGCTGCCGGTGACCGTGTTGTTGGCGCTGCCGCTCGAGAGGCTGCTGAGGTAACCAAGCGAGCTGTTGCCGAGTTTGCGGGTTCCCACTTCTTGAATGCCCAGCGAGACGCGCGAGCCGATGTCGACCTTGCTGTCGAGCTGGAAGTCTGCGCCACCTCCCTTGATGTAGAACGCCGGAGTGCCGGCGCCGCCGGTGCCATCGACGTTGCCGATTGCTTGTGCCTCAGCAGTCGAAAGCGTGATATCGACATCAAGGAAATCGCTCGCGAGACTCAGCGTTTTGCCTCGTCCATTGGCGGAGAGTCCGTTGATCGTGCCCGCAACGTTTTGACCCGCGTCGCGAATGACGTTGCCGCTCGTGACAAAGTTGGCAAGTTCGCTGCCGGGGGCGTTGGCGTTGGTCGCGCTATAGCCCACGATACCAGAGCTCGCGGTTGCGATGCCGCCCGCGTTGATCGTGCGGACGCTCACGAATTCGTTCGAACCGAATTCCTTGCTGACAATTTTGATGCCTGTGCCCGATACTGTCGCCTGCACGCCAGTCACGTCTGTGAACTGGTTGATGGCGTCTCGCATGGACGCGATCGTTGTTGTGCTTGTGAAGGTAAATTCTCGGCTGCCGACTTTGCCGCCAATCTCGATCGAGAATTGGGCACTGCCGCTCGACAGATCAAGCGCAGTTGCGCCGAGCGAGAGGAACAAGGCCCCTTGCTGTGCTGATTGCGTCACGGCAACATTCACAGCGAGGCTGCTCGCGTTGAACTTCGCCGACTTCACTCGGAAGTCTGTAACCGAAGAAGAACTCACGCCGCTCGTGACAAAGTCAAAGTTGCCGTTGAGCAGCTTGATGCCCTGAAAGTTTGTCGCGTTGCTGATGCGATCGATAGTTTGCAGAATCGAGTCCACCTGCAGTTGATTCGCGTTCTTTTCTTCGACCGAGAGCCCCGCGCTGCTGGCGGTTTGTGTGAGTAGGCTCTGCAACTCGGTCAACAGGCCGCTGACTTCTTGCAGCCCCCCTTCCGCGATGTTCATGACTTGGTCCGCACGCTCTGCGTTCGCGATCGCTTGCGTCAGCGACCTCTGCTCGCTGCGAAGATTTTCGCTTGCGATGAGCCCGGCTGGATCGTCCTTGCCTCGGTTAATGCGCAGGCCCGTGCTGAGACGCTCAAGAGCGCTGTTGAGCCCGCGGTTGTTGTTGTCCAGAACGCGCTGGGCGATGAGCGATTGCGTGTTGGTGTTGATGCGTGACATGATTGCTCCAAGCACTCCGGTTTGCGTACATGGCAACACCCGACTCTTTGAAAGTGTCGGCGTTGTCGGAATAGACCATCGACGCCCGGGAATTGCATATTCATGCTGCTGTTGTTTCTTTGCATCAAGTGCCTCAACCTGCAACGTCTATGACGGCTAGGGCATGGCATCCCGGCAACACGGTTGACTTCATGAAACGTCGTGCCACCGACTGCTGCTCTGAGCGGTCGGTGCACTTGTGCAGTTCGGCACCGACCACGCTTCGCGTAGTCGGTGGCACCAAAACGAAAAACCCCGACGCTTTCGCATCGGGGCTTTCAAGAGTCTTGTTCTACTCAGGCCTTCGCCCAAGTCCTCCTACCTACTCAAGGCTTAGCCCTGGAGCAGCTGGAGAGCCGACTGAGGCTGGCTGTTGGCCAAGCTCAGCACGTTGGTTGCAGCGGACACCAAGATCTGCGAACGGGTGAGGTTCGCCGTCTCGGCCGCGAAGTCGGCGTCGCGGATCGTGCTCTGGGCGGCGGCGGTGTTTTCGACGCTGATGCCCAGGCTGCGGATGGTTGCACCGACGACGTTCTTCTGGAACGCGCCGAGGCGACCGCGAGTGCCCGAAACCTGCTTGATCGCTTCAGCAACAACCTTCTGTGCGTTGGAGATGTTGCCTGAGACAACGTTGTTGGCCTTGCCGCTGGCGAGGCTGTTGAGGAAGCCCACGCTGCTGTTACCCAGCTTACGTGCGACGACTTCCTGAATACCGATCGACACCTTCGCGCCGATGTCGACCTTGCTGGCGAGCTGGAAGTCAGCGCCGCCGCCGGTGATGTAGAACGCGGGGGTGTTCGCACCGCCGTTGCCGTCGACGTTGCCGATGGCCTGGGATTCGCCGGTCGACAGAGTCACGTCCACGTCGAGGAAGTCTGACGAGAGCGAGAGGTTCTTGCCACGGCCGTTGGCCGAGATGCCGTTGATCGTGCCAGCGATGTTCTGGCCCGAGTCGCGGACGCCGTTGTTTGCAGCGCTGAACTCGACGTCGCCAGAGGTCTGTGAAGCACCGAAGTTCGTGGCGTTGAGCTTGTAGATACCTGAAGTACCGGAAGCCATGCCGCCGCCCACGACGCCAGCCGCGTCAGCGATGGTTCGGACGCTGACGAATTCGTCAGAGCCAAAGTCCTTGCTGACGAGCTTGATGCCCGTGCCCGACACGCTTGCCTGCACGCCAGTCACATCCGTGAACTGGTTGATCGCGTCACGGACGGCCGTGAGCGTCGTACCGCTGGTGAAGGAGAATTCGCGGCTGCCGGTCTTGCCACCGATTTCGAGCACGAGCTTCGCAGTACCGCTGGACAGGTCGAGAGCGGCGCCGCCCATCGACATGAACATACCGGCCTGCTGAGCGGACTGCGTGACGGCGACGTTCACTGCGAGGCTGCTGCCCGTGAACTTCGCGGCCTTGATCTTGTAGTCAGGGATGCCGCTGGCGTTGAGGCCGCTGGTCGTGAAGTCAAAGTTGCCGTTCAGGAGCTTGATGCCCTGGAAGTTGGTCGCGCTGCTGATGCGGTCGACCGTCTGCAGGATCGAGTCGATCTGGAGCTGGTTTGCTTCCTTTTCTTCCTGCGACAGACCGGCGCTGCTGGCGGTCTGAGTGAGCAGGCCCTGAAGTTCGGTCAAGAGACCGGAGACTTCCTGAAGACCGCCTTCGGCGATGTTCATGACCTGGTCCGCACGCTCAGCGTTGGCGATCGCCTGGTTGAGCGACTTCTGCTCGCCGCGAAGGTTTTCGCTGGCGATGAGGCCTGCCGGATCGTCCTTACCGCGGTTGACGCGGAGACCGGTGCTGAGGCGCTCGAGTGCGCTGTTCAAGCCAGTGTTGTTCTGGCCCAAGACGCGCTGTGCGATCAGTGACTGAGTGTTCGTGTTGATACGTGACATGCTGAAAATCCTCCGTGCTGTGCGAGCCCCGCGCTTTCGACGCGGGCTGATCTGATGCTCAGGGCAGAAGGCCCTTCGCTTAATAAGCCCATGCCAACGCGGCAGAGGGCTCGCGGCAAGCAGGTTCCTTCCCGCATGCCGTGCCCGCCATCAGACCACCTGACGACGGACACGAGACGAATCGACGTTGAAACGAGGTGGGTTTAGCGCAGCAGGCGGTTTGTGCGTCCGGAAATGCAAAAAAGGTCGTTTCTGCGAATACAGACCGCGCAAAAGGCAACAGGCTCACCCTCGAAGTGGTGAGCCTGTTCATGTTTGAGTAGATGTTTCAGACGTTTTTACGCGGTTATCCGCCCTGGAGCAACTGCAAGACCTGCTGGCTTTGCTGATTTGCGAGTGACAGGGTCGAAGTGCCGGCGGACACGAGGATCTGTGCACGCGTCAGTCGGCTGGTTTCCTGAGCAAAGTCAGCGTCGCGGATTCGGCTTTCGCTGCTGGTCAGGTTTTCAAACTGCGACTGCAAGCTGCGTGAGTTGGTCTCAAGCACGTTGCGTTCGAATGCACCCAGTCGTCCGCGAAGTTCCGTGATCTCGTCGATCGCGTTCTTGAGGATGTCCTGCGAGTCATTGAAGTCATTACCGCGCTGGACTGCCTGCTCGACGCTGTTGCGACCACCCGTCTTGAGCGAACTCAAGTACTGCACGCCATTGGCTGTTGATGCTGCACCAAGCCGAGACGCCGCGACTGAAGGAATACCGAAGTTGGACTGTTGGAGGGCAGTGACGTCCGGGCCAAGTTGGAAGAGCGCGCCTCCGCCCGTGACGTAGAAGCTGGTCGGTGTCGCCGCCGGGCGAGTGCCAGCGTCTTCGCTCAGGCGGATGTACGCACCAAGCGATGCAGCATTCACGGTGATGTCCAAGCCCTTGCCGATGGCGAGCGAGCCATTGACGAGTGCCGTGACATCGCGACCTGCGTCGAGTTTCGCTGCGACCAGCGAACCCCATGTAATGCTTGCGGGAACTGGCGTTGTATCCGGAAGCTTGAAGGTCGAGAACGAGTCGCCAGTGGCTGGCGGACTGACGCGACGCACGCTGACAAAGTTCTCTGAGCCGTATTCCGTCGTGCGGAACACCATGCCCGAGTTGGGTTGACCCGCAACCAGCAGTGCGGCTTCCACGCCAGTGAACTGCTTGATGGAGTTGACCGCGGTAGCGACCTGCGCGAGCGTCGTGTTGGATGTAAAGCTGATTTCCTGGACGCCCTTGGGACCCTTGATTTCCAGCGTCATGCTGGAGAGCAATTGACCGTCAGGCGATGCACCAGGGTTGTCGCCATTGAGGAACAGCGCACCCTTCTGTGCCGAAGCAAGCACGTCAACCGTGACCTGCAGGGATTGTGCGTTGAGCAGCGAAGCATTGCGGATCTGCGCAACGCTGATGGCACTAGCCGCGATGCCGCTCATGCGGTAATCGAGCGTGCCGTCCAGCAGTCGCAGGCCGCCAAAGCTTGCGGTGTTGCTGATGCGGGTGATGGACTCGATGGCCGAGTCGATCTGCAATTGATTTGCTTCGCGTTCCTGCTGCGAGACAGCGCCGGTGTTGGCGGATTCGACGATCAGGGCTCGAACTGAGTTGAGCAGGTCGTTGATTTCAGCGAGCGACGCTTCCGTCGTGCTGATCACGCTGCTGGCTCGGTCAGAGTTCTTGATGCCCTGCTCGACGCCATTGATGTCCGAGCGGATTCGCTCAGAGATAATGAGGCCTGCCGGGTCGTCCGCACCTCGATTGATGCGAAGGCCGGTCGAGAGGCGTTCGAGGCGAAGGTCCAGCTCGCGCTGGTTGCGACCCAGGTGGGCCTGGGAGATCACGCTCGAGACATTGGTGTTGATTCTTGACATTGCAATCCTCCGTGATTGCTGTTGTTTGAGGGGTGGGCTCGTCAGTATGACTTCAGAGCGTTGTTCTCAAACCAGATCAGGATCTTGTGCCCCGTAGGTATTTGGGGCGGGTCGGACACTCCGTGTACGAAAGAACGAAAACGCACTCTTTGAACCAGCGGCACAAACAACACATGCCCGCAGGTTGGTTCGCAAACGGCTTGCCAAAGCCCAAGCGAACCTCAAAATTCTGGTGTTTCAGGCACCTTGGGCTTTGGACCTCAGGCGAATTTCGCTCGAGGAGGCTTGGGGTCGCTGCAACGCCGGGCTAATTGGAATTGCAGCGGGTGGAGGCGTCGGGGGCGAGAGGGGTGTAGGCGACGCGCCTATGCCTTGGGAGTTAGTCGGGGCGATGGGGGGGCGTGGGGCAGTTCGGGGGGTACCAGACGAAAGCGATTGGGTGCGAGAGCGAGCGAGGCTGGGCACACCGTTCGAGAGGGCTGGACGCAGGGTCGGCAGGTCGTCGCCGAATCGTGTTGCCTGCTGTGAAGCCTGCTCGTTTTCTCTCTTGATCGATTCGTACACCTCTTTGCGGTGTACGGCGATCTTCGAGGGAGCGGAGATGCCGAGCCGGACCTTGTCGCCGCGGATGTCCACGACGGTGATCTCGATCTCGTCACCGATCATGATCGTTTCGTCCCTTTGTCGGGAGAGGACCAGCATGGGAGTTCCCTTCCTTGGGAGCTGGGTGTCGATCGGGGAGTGGGGGTGGCACCGCTGGGGCGGGCCGACGGAAGTAGGTAAAAGTGAGACGGTGAGACGGTGATCCGGTGAGGCGGTGAAAAAAGCACGGAAATCTCTGGTGTTTCGGTGTCTTTTCACCGTCTCACCGGGTCACCGTCTCACCGTCTCTAAGAAATCACGCGCTCATCGCATGCGCCTGCGGTGAACCAACGCGCACCAACGGGTGCCGGGTCGTCCAGCGCTTCTCGGCGAGCACAAGCTGTTCGCCAACGCGGTTGATGGTGTTGATGACCAGAGGACCCTGAAGGTTGCCCGTCAGGACCTGATCGACTTTATTGACGATGACGAAGACTTGGGCGTCTTCGAGCTTCGAGAGGCCAAGTTCGCCCATCTGTTCAGGGCGAATCGGCACAGAATACTCGTTGACAAAGAGGCTTGGGTCAGTCACGACGAAAGCCAGTCCCGGCTCATCGACGCACTGCAGCCAGAAAAAGCACGCGTCCTGACCTGGTTCGAGCAGGCAGTACCGCGTGAACTGCGAAAAACCCAGCAAACCCTTGGGGATGTGGATGATCCGATCATCCGAGATCTGGATCACTCCAAAACGTGTCGTCTTGACTTCCATAAATGCACGCTCCGCTGCAAAATAAGATGAAAAACCGTGAACTCTTTGACCTTTCAGATGATGGGGTGGTGAGATGAGAGGATGATGAGAAACTGCCGTTCGTCACGTTGTCTCATCATCGCATCATCTCATCATCCCATCATCGCTTTACCTAAGAAAGTCCAACAAACTGAGCTGCTGAGACAACGCCGTCGTCTGCAAGCCCGCTTGATACTGCGTGTTCAGCAGTGTGAAGCGGGTGGATGCTTCCGCGAGGTCCAAGTCTCGCAGCGAACTGCGGGTCGACTCGTCCAGCACAGCGCGATCCGTTTCGCGCGTGAGCGCGGCGTCGACTCGCTGGCTGAAGCTCCCCACCAACCCCCGCGATTCTGCGAGTTCGTCGGCGAGGTTGCCCAACATGTCCCCCGCAAGCGAGATGCCAGGAACGTTGTTACTCCGCAAAGACTCGCGAAGATCAACCAACGCCGAGAAAACGCTGTCAACTCGCACCTTCGCCCGGTCCTCGCCTTGCAGCGTGCCCGTCGTCGCGTTGTACGTGCCGTTCATCAACCCGAGTTGAGCCGCGGCGGATGAGTTGTTTTCCGGAAGCACTGTCAATGGAGTCGTGAACGCGGTTGATTGCGTGAGCGTGATGCCGTTGCCGTCAGTCGCGAGACCTGCGACGAGTGCGTTCGATGGCAGACCAGCCGTCGCGAGTTGTGTTTGAATCTGGCTGTTGATGACGTCGATGACGTTCTGCACCGTCGTGAGATCGGTGGGCTTGAGGTCGATCGTGATTTGTGTTGCCGGACCGTTCCCCAAAGTGATTTTGAAGTCCGCGTTGAGTTCGACGTTCACAACACCGCCGTCTGGAGGTGATTGACCATCCACGACGCTGACACCTGAGCCAAAGTTGAGGTCGTTGATCCGAGTGGTGCCTGAAAAACTGCGGAGGCCAAGGCGTGTTGCCGTGTCACCGCCTTGGAACTCGCTGATAGAGAGAGCATTCGTGCTGCCTGCGGACACTTCGTTGAGGACGTCGAGCGAAGTGCCGTTGTCGTTGATTGAAACGCGCACGCCAAGATTGCTGCCTTCGAGTGCGTTCTTGACGTCTTCGACGGTCTGCGCGTTGGAAAGGTCGATAACCGACGAACGCCCCGCGTTGCTCATGCGGATAGAGCCTAGAGGCAACGTGATGCCCAGTGCCGAAAGAGGCGTGCGCAGCGTGAGTTTGGGATTAAGGTCCGCGCCGTTTGGTGTGCCGGGCGTAAACGTCGTCGCGGGTTCCTGCACGAGCCCCAGATCGCGGCCTGTGATCCCCGTGCCAACTTCAAAGAACTGCACCGTGGAGCCCGATGCAAGATCAAGACTGATTGCTCCGCCGTTGACGGTCGCGCCGTTGGAGCCAAGCACCGTGATGCCCATGTCGGTTTCGTATTGACCGATGACTTGCTCAATGCGATCAAGTGCGTCTTGCACCGTATCGCAGCCGCTGAATTCGACGCGGAGGCGAGTGCCGTTGTTGACCGAGACTTCGACGGGACCCAGCGAAACGCCGAGTGCTCTACCGCCCAGCACGTCGCGCAATCGAGTTTCTGGCGTGAGAGCCGGATTCAGATCAACGTCACTGCGGACGCGGCTCGACAAACGGGCGATGGCCGATTGTCCAAACGTGATCGGCACTGCGGACGCCTGCCCCGTGTCCGTCGTCAAGCCATTGCCCTGCCCTGTATATCTGAAGTAGTTGTAAAAGCCTTGGACGGGCGGGATGGTCGTGGTCGAGCCGCCAAGCAAAAAGCCCGCGACACCCTCGCGATTGGCGATGTTCATCATCGACACCAGCATCTGATCGATGACGGTCGCCTGGCTTTCGCGTTCTGCTGGGCTTGAAGTGAGGTTCGCCTGATTGCTCGCAACATCGCGTGCTTCACGCGCTGCGCTGAGCGCTTCGTCAAACGTGTTGTCCAGCACATTGAGCGACGCTTTCGCGTGATCAAGGTTTCGCTGGAGTTGTGCGTTCCACTCAAGGCGATCATCAAGCACGCCAATCGTGCTCGCTTTCACTATGTCATCGCTGGGCCGCACAATCGCCCGGCCTGTCGCGATCTGCTCCTGCACGCGGAGCAACGCGGCTCCATTCCTGTTGATGTTTGACAGGAAAATCCGCGATGCGAGGATGTTTGGAACGCGGGAGAGGTTGGGAGGGATGGAGGACATGGGAAAAGCGATAAAGCGAAAAGCGATGAAGCGATAAATAAGACGTCTTACTGCAACAAACCAATCAGCGTCTGCGTCAACTCATCAACGACACTGATCAGCCGTGCCGACGCTTGATATTGACGTTGGAACTGCAACAGATTGACTGACTCTTCGTCGATGCTGACGCCAGAGACTGCGGCGACCTGGCTTTCGAGACTTTCTCGCACGACGCCCGCCGCGCTCGCGGCGCTTTGTGCTTCAGCAACGTTCGCTGAGACTTCCTGCACCGTTTGTCGCCACAATTCAGGAATCGCAACACCTCCCAGGCCAGTCAGTGCCTGGTTTTGCAACTGCGAGATGCCCAGCGCGGTGCCGTTTTCGACAAGTTGGTTGTTGACGATGCGACCTGACGCGAGCAACGAAGGCGTTGTGGAAAGATCAGCACGCACATTCATCGTCGCGGCGCTTGTGCCGGTGAAATACGCATTCACTCCCAACGCGGCGAGCACGCCCGACGAGTCATCTTGGAAACTCACATTGAAGCCGTCGTCCGCCGTGATTTCGACTTGTCCTTCTGCGTTGAATCGTGCACGAATGCCGTCGATGCCATCCAACGCGCTCACAATCTGAGCAACTGTCGTGTCATCGTCGGTGCCCGCGACTCCTGCGTTGGTCATGCCATCGAGGTCAATATCGATGCGTCGCTCGGTGATTGCGCCCGTAGAGGCTTGTTTCACTCTAACTACAAAGCCGCCATTGGTCGGTGAAAACGGCAGCGAACCGAACGTGGAGTTTGTCGACGCATTGAGCGCACGCGTGCGATCTGCGAGCGAAATGCCCAGCGTGCCCGTCAAACTGGTGTAGCCGTCTGTGGTGGTGCCTGTGCTGTGGAGCTTGTTGACTTCCCAGATCAGTTGCTGCGCGACTTTGTCGAGTTTGCCCAGCACGCCTTCGACCACGCCGCCGCGAGCGCTGAGCAACGCACCGATGCTGCCCGAAGGCACATCGATCTGCGAGCCGTCATACTTCGTGACGACGCTCACGCTGAGTTTGCCGTCCGGCTGCGTGACACGCTTGAGTTCCATGCCGCGCGCTTGCGAACCCAGCACCACCGGGATGGAGCCGATGAGAACGTCCGCGCCCTCGCGACCACGATCAACCACATTGACCGGCACGATTTCCGACAGTTGCGTGATGAGTTGATCGCGCTGATCGCGCAGCACGTTCGCTGGCTGCCCGCCTACTTCAGCGTCGCTGATTGCCTGATTCATCGACGCGATCTGCTCGATGTACGAATTCGCCTGCGCGACCATGCCCGCGAGTTGCTCGTCAATCTGCCCGCGCTGGCGAGATAGATCAGACGCAACGCGACGCACGAAACTCGCGAGTTTTTCGCCTTCCTGCACGACCGCGGCGGACGACTTCGTCTGATTCGCCCGTTCGCTCCACGCACGGAAAAACGCCGTGAGTTGGCTCGACATGTCGTTGTCGCCCAACTCGCCAAGGATCGCTTCAACCTGGCTATACAAACTGAGCAACGCGTTCGCGCCGGCTTGATCTGACCCTGTGGACCACAATCGCTCTTGAAGAGCCTTGTCAACCTGCCGCTCAATCGATTGAATGAGCACGCCGCCACCGATGGACAGTTGTGGCTGAGCGCCACCACCACGAATCGGAGCCAGTCGAGCGATCTGCCGGCTGTAGCCAGGCGTCGCCGCGTTGGCCATGTTGTTGCCGGCGACTTGAATACCAATCTGGCTCGCCGCCAGCCCCGTGCGCCCGATATGGAGAGTGGATGTGAGGCTCACGTGGGGTTAGACGCAAATGGTGGGCCAAGGATGCAGAGACGAAGAAGAGACGAAGAGACGAAGAGACGAAGAGACGAAGAGACGAAGTTGAAAATGAAAACACCTCCTGTTCGGAGGGGTTGATGCGAGCGAAAACCAGTTGATGTTCAGATCACGTCCCCTTCGTCTCTACGTCTCTCCTTCTCTTCGCTTCTTTCCTCACATCCTCACATCCACCGCCGACACCACCAATCCGCCCGGCTCAACCACTCCGCGCTTCGAATATACGCCCGAGTGGCTGAGCGTTCTTCCGACCTGACGGATCAATCCTTCCATATGCGCCACCAGCGTCATCGTTGCGGACTTGAGGCTTGCGGATTCGGTCGCAACGCGAGAGACCAGCGTTCGCAGAGCCGTCGCTTTGTTGAGCAATTCGTTGCGTTGCTCCTCCGGCGCACAGCGTGCGAGATCGCTCAAGGTCACTTTTTCGCCTGGAATTCCCGCTAAAGCAGCAAACGAACTTCTTGCCCGCACTACCAACTCGCGCCGTCGTTGGTCACATTGTGCGATACTGCGTGCGAGTCCTTCATGCTGCTGCTGCGCGAGCGCGATCGCATGCGAATCGGCACGACGAATTCCCTCGCGCTGCGCGGCGAGCGACGCCTCAACGCGCTCGTAATGTCGGGTGAAGTCCGCGAGCAGGCCTTCGAGAGTTTTCGCGAGCAGTTGTTGGTCCATGAGTCAATTCCTACTTCGCGTCAGCGTTGAAGTTCAGCTTCGCTCGCATCTCAAACGCCTGCCGACTGAGCGTGTCGCCTTTTATTGCGTCATCTGCAAGTGTGTCGGTCTTTGTTTCTTTCCCCGCTTGGTTCGCTTTCAACTTCGTCAGCATTCTGTCCGTCACCTTGTCCACCAAAGGCCAGTTGCCGCTGCGCACCATCTTGAGTGCGAGCGCGTTGTCCATCATGCCGTTGAAACTCTTCTGGCCTGATGTCTGCTTGAAAGGCTCAACGCCCCACGCTGAATCTCGCATCTTTGCGAGGATCGGCTGCACCAGCGCAACCGAAATCAAGTTCTCCGCACCCTCACGCGCGGCTTGCTCAGGATCAGCCGGCGCATCTTCCTTCGCCCGCGACAGCACCGACGAAAAAATCCGCCGATCATTCGCCCGCGATTGATCACGCGCAGAAGCGCTTCGCTCCCACGGATTGCCCACGACCGGGCTATCAAACGGAGTTTTGGGGTAAATGGCTGACATTGCTTTGTTGTTTGGTTGTTTCGCAAGGCCCTCGCTAGCGGTCGGGCGAGATGTTGTTCAATACTTTTTCACTACGTCACTTCGTCACTACGTCACTAAGTCACTTCGTTACTTCTTCAGTCCATCACCAGCCGAGCCTCCAACTTACCCGTCTTATGCAGCATCTGCAAAATGCTGATCTGATCCTCCGCGGGCACGCTGAGTTTGTCGAGAGCCGCGAGCAAGTCCGTGA
Organism: Phycisphaerales bacterium; assembly: GCA_046350435.1. Taxonomy (GTDB): domain Bacteria; phylum Planctomycetota; class Phycisphaerae; order Phycisphaerales; family UBA1924; genus BJHL01. The sequence continues at coordinate 225,575 of JAXMAK010000002.1, read as the reverse complement.
GTTTCGCCGCCTCGCCTGCTTTGGCGGCCGTCGCAACATCAGTCCACTTGCCCCGCGCCGCTCCGTTGCCTGAAGTTCCCGCCGTTGTCGTGATCTGCAGGTCTTTATGCGTGATCGCGACCGGTGAAATCGTGACGTTTCCCGTCACGATGATCGCGCCGGTTCGGGAATTCACAATGACCTGCGCAGGAAGATCGAGAAACTCGGTCTTGACTTCAGTGCCAAGCACCTGAGCTAGAAACAAGCCTTTATTTGCACGTTCCTCGCGCGGAATCGTGATCTCGATCTTGCGTTCGTCGATGACTTTGGCAACAACAGGTGCATCCGGATTGGCTCTTCCCGCGACAACCACACTGTCTTGGATCGCTTCAGCGACAGCCGATGCACTGCCCCAACCAGCAAACGGCGGCTCGAGTACGAGTTTGAAAGAGTCGCCAATCTCTGGCATCAAGATGTCTTTGATCATCCGCGCCCCGCCCCGCACTCGGCCCACGGTCGGAACATTCGTGTCATCCAGTTCGATTCCACCCTCAGCGATCGCATACACCGGGCTTTGGGGTGATGGACCTTGCAGACTCGTCAAGTACAACCGACCTCCTCGCAGGCTCGTTGCAGAGTTGATCGTCGAGACGATGACGTCGACAGTGTCATCCACGCGAGCACCTTCGCGCCGAATCGTTGCGGTGACGCTCACGAGCGCAATCGCGCGAATCTCGGTCTTTGACTTCGTCACTTCCTCAGGCAGCCCAATCCCCTGCCCGTTGTTTTTCATGAGTGCAACGAGCGGCCGAGCCACCGCGATGTCCTTTGACGAGTCGCCCGTCCCCTGCAAGCCCACCACCAAACCAACACCACGCAAAACACTTTCGCCCTGGCCCTCGATGCGAGTCAGTTCCTTGATCGTGCCGCCATGCGCAAAATGTGCTGATACGCACAACGCGACTAGGCCGAGCAAGTATTGCGCAGATCGGTTCCGTCGCGGAACGATCAATGCGGAAACAACTCCACGAGCGAGACTTGCGACCTGAGCGAGGTTCATATGTATCGCCAACGCAACGTGAGTGCCACTGCTTGCAAGTTCGTTACCTCATGAGCAGTGGGTGCTGGCGTATTGCTCAAACAGTCTGCGGCTCGCCCCCTGTATTCGAGGTTGCCGAAAAAACAAAGCCCGCGACTTTCATCGCGGGCTTGGTCAATCGTTCTGAGAACGGATTACTTGGTGCAGGACTTGCTGCAGCTGCTCTGGCCGCTGACTGCGCCCATGGAGCCCTTGCTGCTGCTGCATTCTGACTTCTGCGAGCAGCTCTTTTCGCCGCTCACTGCGCCCATCGCGCCCTTTTCTTTGCTGCAGCAGGCTTCGCCCTTGCTGCATGCGCCGCTGGTGGCGCCCATGTTGCCGTTGCTCGTGGACTTGCAGCCAGCGAGAGCGAGAGCCGCGACTGCTGCCAGACCGATCATGCCAAACTTACGCATTGGAGAACTCCTTGGAAAATCGTTCGGAACGGGCCAATGCGACACCCCGCGGTGCCAGTCAGGCCCACACACATAGTATGCCGAAATCGGAAAAGTGTTCATAAATTCATCAATAGAACGGCGTCCAAGAGAGGAATCGGGGGGTTTATGCGACGCAGCCTGAATCGGTGCATTGCAGAAACCGGAATTTGACGGTTTCGACCAGGTTTGTGCGCAAAGACCCGGTCGTTGCGTTACCAGCCCTTGCAGATCCGTTGGGGTCGGGTATGGTGTGCCGATGGCGATGTGAAACTCGGTATGGGCGGGGTAGCGGATAGGTTGATGAGTTTTTGAGGTGCGAAGGGGGATTTTGTGAACAGAACTCGGGTCTTGGCGGGGACGCTGGCGCAGCGTATTTGCTTCCGCGCGAACGCCAGGCGGTCAGGTGTTCGAGCGAATTTGCGCACTCTGGTCATGACAGGGCTTTGTGTCGTTGTTTCGATCATGCTCACGGGTTGCCGAGCGCAAATGATTGGTGCATACGACCCGCGAGTCGATAACAGCGTCTCTGCATTTCATTCCGCGTGCGAGCGATACTTCGATGACGTGTCGCGCGAACTCGCGGCGGATGCGCGGGGTGCTGGGTTCGAGTTGCACGAGCCATTCTTTCGTGAGCAGCGATTGTCGCTGCGAGTGCTTTCAACGCGAGTGCAGGCGTTGCCCGGAAACTCAATCACTGCGAAGCAACTTGAGAACCTGGCAGGACAGTTGGACACGTTGGAAGCGATGCACCTCGCGCACGAACGAGCGCGAACGGGCGCCGTTGCGGTGCCGGGGGTGCCTGCGCAACTGCTGAGCATCCCGACGCTCGAACTCGCACGCGACAGCATTCGCACAAGCGTGCGTGCGATCTGGACATTTGAGTTGGCGAAGTTGGAACGCTGAGACGTTTGGCGAATGTGCCACCGACTACCGAAGGCTGGTCGGTGCCGAGTGTCTATGGATGTGTTTGCTGGAACGCACCGACTGCTGAAAGCCGCAGTCGGTGGCACGAAGGGGGACTTATGAGCAATTTAGATGTTCAGAAAATCGGCGGGATGATGAGTCAAGCGTTTCTTGGTTCGTTGGGCAAGAACGTACCGAGTGTTGCGACGTATGCGAAGACCGAATTCTCGCACATCGCATCGTGGATGCGAACTCTTGCCGAGCAAACAAGCACTGGGGCGGTATCGCAGGAGCAGGCAAAGTTATTGCTGAACATGCAAGTGCTCGCCGTGCGAAACGTGTTCCTCACAATTGATGGTCTAGGTTTGCTCGCAGTCGAGCGAGCGATCAATGCGGCAATCGATAGTGTTCGAGGCGTCGTCAACGCCGCGATCGGATTTGCGTTGATCTAACTGCGCACGCTGGAGACCGCCGCAATCGCTAGTGGGATCATCGCAAGCACCGGCACAAAAACGCTCAATTGAGGCGGCAAACCCGGGATCGCCGTACTCGTACCGACAATCGTCGCCGCGAACGCCCCAAGCCCCACCGGCGCGGCGTACATGCTCTGCGTCAACATGTTGGAAGGTTCTTTCTTCAGAAAGAAGGGCACACAAACTACGACGGCAAGAAATGTACAGAACATGCTCGCGACACGACCCCAGCGGATGCGCTCGTAACTTGCGATGCGACGTTCAATCGTTGAGGTCTTTGGTTGCGACTCGTAGCGGTTGATCAGTTGTGAAATTTGATTCGTGCTGAGGTTGTTTGCGAGTCCTTCGAAGCGGCGTAGACGCAGGGCAGTGGGATCGACATCGGTTTCCAGCCGGATGATCGGGCTTGAAACGATGCGCGTGCCGGGGCCGGCGTTTTGCACGGGTGTCAGCGGTGTTGCAACGCCTTCTTCAAGACTCCATTCGCCTGCTTGCGAGCCGACTTGGCTGGGCGTCCATACGGCGCGGTCAGCGGAGATTCGGCGAGTGAACAACCCCTGCTCGTCGCGTTCCCAGGCGTAGAAGCCTCGGATTTCGCCTTCGTTTTTGGAATCGTCGATGCGGATATCGCGGAGAAACATCAGCCGACCTTGTGCGTCGAGCGTGAAGTCGCGTGGTGATGCGGCGTCGCGTTTTTTCACGTCGCGCGTTAAACGCGGCGCAAGTTGCGGGATGATGAACTCACGATTGACTACTTGCAGCATGATCAGCGCAAGAGTGCAAATAAGCATGGGCTTTGCGATGCGCCAGAGCGATTGGCCGCTGGCGAGAATCGCGACCATCTCGCGGTGCTTGGCCATGTGGGCGCATGTGAAACCTAATGCGCCGACAAGCACGGGACCAAGCAAAAATCCAAAGAGCAGAAACAGGCGAGGCCACCACAGGTCGATCACTTCCCACGCGGCGAGAAACCCGATCTTGAGGCTGCTGGCGTTACGCACTGCGGCTTCGCTTGCGGCGCGGGCTTGATCAACGGAAAGACCAGCCGAGGCGGACTGGGCGATTGAGATCTTTGCTTGCTTGACGTACTCGTCAAAGTTCAACGAGAAGTCCACCGCGACGATCATCGCGAGGAGGAACGCCATGAGGAGGCAGGCGTTCGTGAGGAACTGGCGGGAGATGTATCGGGAGAGGATCACGGAAGAGACGGTGAGACGGTGAGACGGTGAGACGGTGAGACGGTGAGACGGTGAGACGGTGAATCAAAACACAAGGGTAGAGAACTACTTTGGGGTCAGTGGGTGATTTTCGCCGCCTGTATTTGTGCTGAAGGATTTCCAGAGGGCTAGGCATGTGACCCATGCGAGCAGGATTGCGACGTATACGTCTGTGACGAAGTGGGCGCCGACTATGACGCGGGTTGTGGCGCAGAGGAATGCCAGAAGCATCAGCGGGACGCGCCACATGGGCATGAACCAACTGAGCATGATGGCACCGCCGAACGCTACCGCTGTGTGGCTGCTGGCGAGACCGCCCGGGAGGTGGGCGTGAGGTTCGAGCCACTTGAAGTGGTATTCGCCTGTAGTCAGTGGGCGAGCGCGGCCCACGATGCCTTTGAGTGCTTCGGCAAGGCCGCCCGCGATGGCGGCGGCGAGGACGATCATCAGACCTCGGTGCCATGCGCCGGGTCGTCGGCGGGCGTGATCGTGAATGATGAAGAACGCGGCGACGATCATCCACGTGATGAGCGAGCCACACTGGCGGAGCAGTTGCCACCAGTCTTTTTGTTCGAGCGACTTCTCGGGATCGAGGAGGAGCAGTTTCCAGAGCGTTTTGTCGAGGAGTGAAAGGATGAGCAGCGCGAGGGCGAGCACGAGCGCGATCCACAACATGCGGCGGCGACGGAGCGATTGTTCTCGTGGGGTCAAGTAACTCACTTGGTGCCTCCATTTGTAGATGATGGAGAAGTCGGAGTTGGTTGGTTGTTCTCCCCACGGGGAGCGTGGGGGTACCCGGATTGGTATCCGCGGAAGTTGTAGCAGCGGAACGCGGGTCTGCTTGGTTTGCCTTGTTTGTCGCGCTTGTGATCGCCGTCGAGTGCGCCGATTTCTTCGACACGTTCAAAGTGTTGCAGCCAGTCCTCGCGCGAGAGGCCCACTGCGAGCGCGGGGCGGCCCAGGAGTTGTGCGTTCACGGGTTGGGAATGCAGGTTCATGGTGGGCCAGAAGTCCCATGGCGTGGTTCGGCCTTCACGCATGAGGCTGCTGGCACAGTACACGGGTGTGTGCGGCTGGTTGTTGTGCGAATCGGGGGTGTAGTACCAGAGTTGGCTGGCTCGGCCATAGTGGTGGGTGATGATGAATGGTTCCTGACTGGTTTCCTTACGGAGTTCAATCACGATGCGCGACGCGTGTTCGCCCATGTTGCGGGCGCCGGTGATGCGACCCACGGGAACGAGTTTGCCGAGATTGGGAAGGTGAGAGAAGATGTCGACGCGGAGCATGCCGAAACCGATGATAAAGCCCAGAATGATGGCAAAGGACCAGAGGAATCGTGTTCGCCGCCACAACTTGCGATCGGGGGACGTGAGAGCCATCGCGACGCGCGTCGCAGCGAGCGGGATGAGCGTGACGGAGCCGGCGATGGGCCAGTTGCCTTCGGGTTCGGTGATGAAACTGATGATGAAGTAAAAGATGAGGACGGGCAGCGATAGTGCGAGGCAGAGAGATTCGCCTTTCCATGTTGTGATGTCGAGCACGTTGCGGCGTTGGATGCTTTCAGTCGCGTGGCGAATGGCAAGAACCAGGATGGGGCCGATGAGGCCGATTTGTGTGCCCAGGAACGTCAGGGTCCAGAGCGGGTTGTAGTGCCAGCCTTTGCCTGAACCTTGCGTGGGTTTGACGTCGCCGCCCGCGATGCCAAGGTGACCTAATTGATGTGCGATGGTGGGCCAGTGGTTGTGTTGGTTCCAGATGATGATGGGCAATAAGCACGCCCCGAACAGAAGCATCGCGATGAGGAGTGTCGGGATAGTGCCGCGTTTGGAGAACGCTTCGTGTCGCCACGCGAAGAGCCATGTGACGAGTCCGGGCAGCGCGAGGAGCATGGTGTACTTGAAGAGTGTGCCGATGCCGAGTGCAAGACCAAGACCCAGCAGCCACGGAAGGCGCTGCATTGCAAAGCCTCGCCATGCACACCACGCGGCGAAGGCCCAGCATGCGACGAGCGGGCCGTCGATGGTCATGAGGAGTGCGAGGGAGAGGAATGAGGGGACCAAGTGAAACGCGATAGCCGTGAGAAACGTGATGCGGCGGCTCTTCGTGATGTCGAAGGAAAGCCCGGCGAGTGAGATTGCGCCAATTGCGCTTGCGATGACTGCGGGAAGTCGCACGGCCCATTCGGCGTTGCCGAACACATTCGTGGACGCGTAGATCGCCCATGCAACACCGGGGCCTTTGGTGTAGTAACTGAGGTCGAGGTTTTGGGCCCAGACCCAGTATTGGGCTTCGTCTTCGATGAGCGTGTAGGGACAGAAGAAGGCGAGGTAGAGAATTCGTGCGAGCGCGATGATGGCGGTGAGCAGGATGGAGCTGCGCAGCGCGGAGAAGGTTGAAGGGGGAGCGTGCAAGTGCGGAGTGTAGATTGGCCGTCCTCGGCCAATCTTCCGATCCGTCTTTATAGACTGTTTCGGTCAATGGGTCGAACGTGCCACCGACAAGGCTTTGCTTGTCGGTGGAGAGTGGTTGACGACTTGCAAGATTCGGAAGCATTGAGACGTTCGACCACCGACAGTCAAAGCACTGTCGGTGGCACGTATGAAAACACCCGCGTTTGGGCGCGGGTGTGTGGGGGGCAAACTTGTTGATTTCAATTAGCAGTCAGGATCGGTGTGGAAGCAGCGGACGAAGGCTTCGAGGTCGGCGGGGGTTGTTTCGCCGTCGTTGTTGAAGTCGGCGTCGCCTTGCATGTAGGCTTGCATGAAGGATGCGATATCTTCCTGATCTGAGTCACCATCGCCATCGCGGTCGCACGGGCAGACGTCGTCTGACGGGCGGCAGGATGTCGGCTGGCAGAGCGTGTTCGCGCCGCCCCATGTGCCGTTCTGAGCGGTGCACTGAGCCTCGGTCAAGACAACGCAGCGAGGCTGGTTGTTGATGGTCACACAGCACGAGCCGCGAGGAGCGGGTTGCGGGCATGGAGTTTCGCAGTTGGTGTTTGCACCACGCCAGATGCCACGACGCATGCGGCACTCGCGGAGTGTGAGCACTTGGCAAGTGACTTCGGTCGTGCCGGGCGGGCGGTAGCAGCAACCGCCGCGAGCAGCGGGTGGTGCACAGGGTTCGTTGCAGGTGGAGTTCGGACCACGCCAGATGCCTTCGAGTTCAGCGCAACCGGCTTGCGTGCGGATTTCGCACACGCGTGCGCCGTCTGCGTTGGTGAAGCAGCAGCCACCGGTGGGTGCGTTCTGTGCACAGGGTTCAGCGCAGTTGGAGCCATTGCCGCGATACGTGCCGTTGCGTGCGGCGCATTGTGCTTCAGTCAAGATTTGGCAGACACGAAGAACGCTGCCTGGCGGCGTGAAGCAGCAACCGCCCGTGGGGGTGTTCTGCGCACAGGGTTCAACGCAGTTGGAGCCATTGCCGCGGTAGGTGCCGCTACGTTCGGCGCATTGAGCTTCGGTCAGAATCTGGCAGACGCGAAGGGTGCTGCCGGGTGGGGTGAAGCAGCAGCCACCGGTTGGTGTTGGCTGAGGGCATGGGTCGGCGCAGGTAGTGCCGTTGCCGCGATAGACGCCTTGGCGTGCGAGGCAGTCGGCGGCGCTGATGACTTCGCAGACGCGGATGCCGTTGGGGTTGTTGAAGCAGCAGCCGCCGGTCGGCGTGGGCTGAGCGCAGGGTTCCAAGCAGTTGGAACCATTGCCGCGGTAGGTGCCGTTGCGCTCGGCGCACTGGGCTTGCGTCAAAATCTGGCAGACGCGGAGGGTGCTGCCGGGCGGCGTGAAGCAGCAGCCGCCGGTGGGGGTGGGCTGGGCGCAGGGTTCGTTGCAGTTGGAGCCTGGGCCGCGGAAGGTGCCGTTGCGCTGGGCGCACATTTCCTGCGACATGACTTGGCAGACGCGCAGGACGGTGCCGGGCGGGGTGAAGCAGCAGCCGCCGAGTACGGTGTTGGTGCAGACGATGTTGGAGCAGAGCGTGCCTGCACCGCGCCACTGGCCGCCTTCGGCGACGCACTGGGCTTCGGTCACTTGAATGCAGGTGACGCCTGCGGGGCTGTTGACGCAGCATGCGCCGGTGAGCACTTGCGCGTGAGCGCTTTGCACTCCCGTCAAACCCGTGACGAGCGCGACGGCGGCGGTACAACACATTTGGAACAATCGAGACAGTCCACGTTTCATACACGATCTCCTGATTCAGACGCTCTGCCCAACGTCAATGACAAGTGCGGCGAACCCGATGACGGCCGCGGACGAAAACGACGAGTGATTTATGAGTGCAAGGTCAATGGGAACATGCGATATCGCGTGTGTGCATGGCGATCTGCCCGGACGCTACTGCACTGAGTAAAACCTATTGTCGCCAAAGTTCTCGGATTTTGCAACCCTAATTTCGGGTTGGTGGGCGAGCCAAGCCGAGATTTGGTCGCGAAGATTGGCGGGGAATACCTTTGACTGGTCTGTAAACGCGCATTCTTCCGTGACTGCCAAACGCTCCATCTTGACATGGCTTGCAATCGCCTCACTGGTTGTGGCGATCGGGGCATCGGCGGCGCTGGTGTTGAAGCATGTGGCGGGGACTGCGCTTCCGGGGTGTGGTGAAGGAAGTCCTTGCGATAAGGTGAGTAAGAGTTCGTGGGGAAATATTTCGTTTTTGGGGATTTCGACAGCGAGTCTTGGGCTGGCTTGGTTTGTCGGTTTGCTCGTGTGGTGGATTGGTGAATATGTAGGAACGAAGGCTCGTGATTTGTTGGGGTCGCGGGGTGGAGCGCGGGTTGTGCAGTTTGGGGCGACGCCTAGTGCATCAAGAAGGCAGGCGGCGGGACGGGGGATTTCTGGCGTGACGCATTCGGGCGCGAAGGCGCTGGATTTTGGCGGACGTGGGCCGGTGACTGACACGAAGTTTGTGCCTTCGTTAGTGTTGGTTTTCGTTGCCGCATTCGGAGCGATTGCATCGCTCGTGTTCTTGTCGGCGATGGTTTCCGAGAAGTTGTTTTGCAAGTATTGCTTCGCGGCGCATGTGGGGAGTTTGATTTTTGCCGCGTGCGCTTTTGTGTTGAGGCAGAGTGGAAGTAGGCGCAAGTCGCAGGAGATGGCGCCGACGATGCGGATTGGTGGCGATGGGCGCATTGGTGGTGAGATGCGTGTGCATCGATCTGGACTCGAGGGGAAAGGCGCGATGATCGCGGCGGCGGCGATCGCGGGGATGACGTTTATTGGATTGTGGAGCGCGGAGTCGCACGTGCGGAGTGCCGCGAAGGCGGAAGCGGAAGCGAAGTTGAGAGAGACGATTGCGAAGGCGACGAGTCAAACCAACTCACAGCCTCAGAGCAATCCGGTGAGTGAGCCCACGCGAGACGCGGCGAATACTGCGAAGGAAGAAGTTGCGACGGAACCGGCGAAGCAACCTGACGCAGGCAAAGTCGCAGAAGTTGCGAAGTCACTTTCTGACGTGAAGAGTGGTGGTGGGCCGACTGGGCTTGAGGGGCGGTATCGGTTGGGGCCAGAGAGCGCGAAGGTGCGGATTTTGATGTGGACGGACTATCAGTGTCCGGACTGCAAGTTGATGGAGAAGCAGTTGGATGACGTGATCGCGTATGCACGCGAGCGGAATCTGGAACTCAACGCGACGATTCGGCACTTTCCGTTTTCAACGTATTGCAATTCGAACCTGACGCAAGACATGCATCCGGACGCGTGCTTTGGGGCGTTTGCGGCGGAGGCGATGGGAGAATTAGCGGGCAATGCGAATGGGTCGGATGGGACCGATGCTGCCAATGTTCGAGACGCGAAATCCGCGGCGTTTTGGGCGACGCATCGGTGGTTGTTTGAGCGATCAGGCAACTTTACACCCGAACTGCTCAGCGAATTTGCAAAGACACTTGGCGTTGATGGACAAGCAGTGGTCGCGAAGATGGAAGATGAGGGGATTCGGGCGCGGGTCAAGGCGGATATCGCGCAGGCGATTGCGTTTGGATTGCGGCAGACGCCCATGGTGTTTGTAAATGGCGTTGAGTTGCAGGGGTGGAATGCGACGGACGCGTTGATGCGGACAGTGAAGGCGATTGAAGCGAGCGGGGCAACCCTCGCGACTGCTGAGGTGGACAAGCCTGCGAGCGCACCGGAGCGGTTCATCGCTGAGTGGCGAAATGAAACGCCTGTGCAGATGCCGGATCGCTATAAGCGGCGGTGGCTTGGACCTGCGAACGCGACGATTGAGGTTGTTGTTGTTGGAGACTATGAAGAGCAGGGCAGCGCGGAAGTTGATGGATTGCTGCGGCTGTTTACAAAGGAAACGACGGGTGTGCCGAGCATCCGGTACAACTTCGTGCACTTCCCGGTGAATCAGGCGTGCAATCCGGTTGTGCCGTTTACGAAACATGCGAACGCCTGCAACGCGGCGTTCTTTGCGGAGGGTGCGGACCTCGCGGGCGGACCTGAAGCATTCTGGAAGATTCACGAAGTGCTGATGAACAACCGGCTGGGGCTTGCACACTTGTCGGCGACGCTGCTTGCGCCCGAGGCGGGGTTGGAACTTGGGGTGTATCAGGATGCGTTGGCTCAGCCTTGGGTGCGTGAGCAGGTGGAGGGGGACGCGAACGCCGCGAAGCCTTTGAACTTGGCGAGTATTCCGGCGATTTATGTGAATGGGAAGTTGGTGAGGAATTGGAAGGTGGAGAATGAGAACTTGCTGCCGAGGATTTTAGAGGTGGCGAAATGAACTGCGTGCCGCCGAAAAGGGTTTGCTTGCGGTGGGGATTTTCGCAGCGAGGTTCGATTTTTGCGATGACGAGTTGCTCAGTGCCCTATTTTGAGCCAAAGTCTGTCGCCGTTCTCCACCGACAGTCAAAGCACTGTCGGTGGCACCGGGGCTTGCTTTCGCACTCTCGCACCATCGCACTCTCGCACTTTTCACCCCTACGCTCTTTCAATGGAATCGCTCAAGGCTCTTATTCGTGACGTGCCCGACTTTCCCAAGCCCGGGATTATTTTCAAGGATTTCACGCCGCTGCTGGCGGACCCGGCGGGGCTTGCGCTCGCGGTGGAGTTGATGGCGAATCCGTTCCGTGGGATCGGGATTGATGTGGTGGTGGGGGCGGAGTCGCGCGGATTTATTTTCGGCATTGCTGTTGCGCAGTCGCTGTCGGCTGGATTTGTGCCGGTGCGGAAGGCGGGGAAGTTGCCGCGGGCGGTGCGGGGTGTGCAATATGCGCTTGAGTACGGCACTGATCGGCTCGAGATGCATGCGGATGCACTTGCGGGCAAGAAGCGGGTGTTGCTCGTGGATGACTTGCTCGCGACTGGCGGCACGCTGGAGGCATGCTGCCGGCTCGTGCGCGAGACTGCGCCCAACTGTGAGTTGATGGGGGCGTCTGTGCTGATTGAACTGGGTGCGCTGGGAGGGATCCGCAAGGTTGCGAACTGCGGGCGGGTGCATTCAGTGATTAAGTACTGATTTCGCTTCGCGAAGCGACCTTGTTCACGCATCCGCGATGACGACTGCTGCGGCGTAACTCTCTGTGTGAGTCAGCGAGATCGTCCAATTTTTCGCGCCGATCGCGATTGAGCGTTCGAGGGCTTTGGCGTGGAGCGCGAGTTTCGGGGCGCCAGTTGGGAGGGGGACGACTTCTACGTCTTGCCAAGAGATGCCCGACGCGAGTCCGGTGCCCAGCGCTTTCATCGCGGCTTCCTTTGCGGCGAAGCGGGCGGCGAGGTGGAGCGGGCGGCTCTTGCGGTCTGCACTGTGTAACTGTTCGGCGGGCGTGAAGACGCGTTGCAGGAAGCGTTCTTCGTGCTGCGAGAGCAACGCTTCGATGCGGGAGACTTCGACGATGTCGATGCCGATGCCGATGATCGCCATGAGGGAAGCGTATTGCGACTGTGCTGGCGTTGATTCGAAGAGCGTCGCTACGCTTTCGCATGATTCTTGGACTTCGAACCGCCGCGTATCCGACGCCTGATCTTGCTGCTGGCAAAGCTTGGTACAGCAAGGTGTTTGAGCGAGAGCCGTACTTTGATGAGCCGTTTTATGTGGGGTTTTCGATTGGGGGTTTTGAACTCGGGTTGGTGCCCGATGGCGAACCCGGCACTGCAGGCGTGCAGGCGATGTGGGGCGTGGATGACATCAACGCGGAAGTGAAACGCATCGTCGGGCTGGGCGGCGTGTTGCATGAAGGGCCGCAGGATGTGGGCGGTGGAATTTTGGTTGCGTCGATCCGCGATCCGTTCGGGAACTTGCTTGGGTTGATTTACAATCCGCACTTCAAGCGGGAAGATGTTCGGTGAGTCTGTTCGCTTTGTGCGAAATCAGTAAAGAAAACAGTTTCACCACAAAGACGCGAAGAACACAAAGAAAAATCAGAGGAACGCATGAGCGATGGATTAGTCAGCGTGCAGGTGTTTTGACCCGCGCCTGTAAACACATTTGCGATCAGCGTCAGTTACTTCGATGATTTCTTTGCAGGCTTGGACTTCGCGGATGTGCTGGCGGCCGAGGACTTGGTTTTTGCTGCAGATTCACTCGTCGACTTTTCAGTCTTTGTTTCCGCCTTAGTTTCAGACTTCGTTTCCGTCTTGGCCGCGTCGCCAGACTTCTTCTCTGCTGCACCATCCGGCGAAGACTTGGCGCTCGACGTGCTTTCGCTCTTTGGCTTGTCGGCTTCGGCGGCTTTCTTGTATGCTTCGTTGCGATAGTCTGTCTGATAGAAGCCAGAGCCCTTGAAGATCACGGCGGCGCCGGTGCCGATGAGGCGTTCGAGCGTGTTCTTGCCGCACTCGGGGCACTTGCGCAGCGGTGCGTCTTTCATGGATTGAAAGTGCTCGAACTCGTGAGAGCAGGACTTGCAGCGGTATTCGTAGGTGGGCATGGGGGAAGTGCGAAGGGGCGAGAGAGCGAAGGTGCGAAAGTGAGACGGTGAGACGGTGAGACGGTGAAGAAGTATGGCTCAGGCTCAAGCAACGGAATTGCAAGTGCCTTTGCTAATGCCCAGTGCCCAGTCCCCAGTGCCTTCCTACGGAGCCACGCTCACCTTTGCGGGACGAATCACTCGTTCGACTTCGCCTTCGCGCAAGATGAAACCGGCTTGGAAGGTTGTTACGACGTGGCCTGGGTCGACGCCGTCGGCGGCTTGCTGCATGATGGCTTCGTGCTTGCCTGGGATGAACAGCGAGTTCATGCCGGGGGCTTCGACGTGTACGCCGTGCTTGTTCAGGCTGCGCACGAGTTCTTCGCGGATGAGTTTGACGCCGTCGATGATCTGCTGCGGGTCGGTCTTGGTGGACGTCTGCGACAGGGCGATGTCGAAGTGATCGAGCACGGTGGCGATCGAAGACACGACGCTGCTCACGCCCATTTGACGAGCGACAACTTCATTCGACGCGGCGCGGCGTTGGAAGTTCTGGTAGTCGGCCATCAGACGCAGGTTGCGGCTGCGCTCTTCGGCGAGTTCTTGACGCAGGCGAGCCAAGTCACTTCCCCCAGCGAAGCCAGTTGACCCGCTCCCAGCACGAATGCCTTCGTTGATCGCGTCGACGTCCGCATCGGAAATGTCCCACTCAGAGGACTCTTCGCCCCCCGATCCAGCACCCGCACGATCACGTGCGTCGGCGGCTTTCGCCGCGTCGAGGTCTTCGGGGCGGGGTTGATCGTTTCGTTCAGCCATTGTCGTCATGGTACCGTCTCAAACAGAAGCGTGCGGCGGAGTACACCGGGGGATTTCCACCTTCGGCTTCTACCCTCGGGGGCAATCCACTCGAGTCGCCGCGACGCGGGTGCGTGTGTGTTTGCAACGCAATTTCAGGTTGAAATGGGGGAAAAGTCAAGTGGATGCGGGGTGAAGAGAAGTTCATGCGAGAACGAAAACTCAAAGCTCAAAGCGAAAAGCTCAAATGAAGACAAAGCCGGGCATCTTGCAGGACACCCGGCCTCGTTCATTTGAGCTTTGAGCTTTTCGCTTTGAGTTTTACACCCCGCACGGCGTACACGGGCCTTCGCTGTAGACGACGAGGAACGAGTTGATATCACACGGATCGAACACGCTGGTGTCGTTGTTGAAGTCGATGTCACCGCAGGTCGCCCCCGAGGGAACGCACGGTCCTTCGGAATACACCGACAAGAACGCCTCGATGTCCTGAGGGTCAAAGAGGCTTGTGTCGTCGTTGAAGTCGATAGAGTCGCAAGAGAGACAATCATCTGGCACGCCCCAACGTGCGATGCGGTGTGAGAAGGTATAGTCAACGATCGCGAAGAACCCAGCTGCAATCAAATCGCCATCGGGTAGCGCGGCCAAGGCCCATACATCTGCACTAGTACCGCCTCGCAGCGCAGACCACTCCGCTCCGTTCCAACGCGCAATGTTGTTGACGACCACGCCCCCTGCAGATTGAAAGTAACCGCCTGCAACTAGATCGTTGTTGGGTAGGACAGTGAGTACGTGCACGAAGCCATTGCTCATACCCGTACCCAATGGCCGCCATTGCGATCCGTTCCAACGGGCAATGCGGTTAGCTGGTACGTTTCCTGCCTGTGAAAAGGAGCCGCCCGCGACAATGTCTCCATTCGGAAAGACGGCGAGCGAATGCACCACGCCACTGACACCCGATCCAATATCCGACCATGCCACGCCATTCCAGCGAGCGATGTTTCGTACAAACGTGCCTCCTGCAGTGCCGAAAAAGCCACCAGCAACGAGATCACCGTTCGGGAGTGCTGCAAGAGAAAAAACATAGTCGTTCGTACCGGTTCCCAAAGCCGACCAGCCAATCCCATCCCATCTGGCGACATAGTTTGACAACGTACCGTCGGAAACGAAGAAACTACCGCCGGCAGCAATGTCTCCGTTGGGAAGCGCGGCAAGTGCGAGCACTGAGCCATTCATGCCTGTTCCCAGCGTGACCCACGCTGTGCCGTTCCAGCGTGCGATGTTGTTTACTTGTTGTTCACCAGCAGTGTCGAAGTCGCCACCCGCGACCAGATTACCGTTTGATGTTGATATCAATGATCTCACGCTTCCAGTGATTCCCGACCCGAACGGGTGCCATGTGTTCGATGCTGGATCGAACAAAGCGATATTTTGCGCCTCAGTACCGCCAGCAAGCTGAAAGTCACCTCCCACGACGAGCTTGGGCGATTCGGGTCCGATGCCATCTGAATCCCACATAGTCATTGCTCTCACAGGTCCATTCAACCCTGTAGTCCCTATACCGGACAGCCAACGAGGGTCACAATTCGTTTGGCCAATCGTTGGTGAAGCGATGAATGCAACTATTGCAAACACGGCGGCATTCATCAACCGCCGCGCGGCGGTGGCGAACCCGGCCACGTCGGTCGTTGCCGCACCCCGAACGACGCTCGTGGGGTGAGGAATATTCGTAATTGCGGCCATTTTTCTGAGCTCCCTTCTAATGAGGGCAGAATGCCCCGATGCCCGGCGAAGTCTGTTCGTCGCGTTGTAACTCTGGTTCCCGGAAACGGGCTCTGTGTGCGCGTCAACCACCCCGACCGGACGCGGAGAACCCGACGTCCTTTCGTCGCAGTCTACCCGACGAGTGGCTTTCTCGCAAGTGAATGTGGCTTGGCCGGCGAGCTTGAAAGGCGCTTTGAGCGCGGTGCATAGATCGCACCAAACTCAAAATAATACAGAAAGGCCGGGCGTCTTGTGGGACATCCGGCCTTGTTCATTTGAGCTGTGAGCTCTTCGCTTTGAGTTTTACTAAAAACGCGGGTGATAGGAGTCGAACCTATAACCTCCTGATCCGTAGTCAGGTGCTCTATCCAATTGAGCTACACCCGCAGCCCCCCGAACAGCAACTTGCGGCTCGGGAGAAGGGGATAAGGCTAGTGCGCCTGGGGTGATTTGGCAAGTGGGGTGGGAAAAGGGGTAGTGGGGAACAGGGAACGGGAGCTGGGGGCGGGGGGATGATGGGAACAAGCGACGGCGGTTGGCCGTTGCCCTTTCATGCAGCAAATTCCGTGTTGGTTTCTGCGTCTTGCCGATGGTTACGACATGAAACTTGTCACGCGGCTGCTGAAACGAACCTGTGCCATTGACTGCCGATTTGGGCGGTGGGTGTCGGAGGGGATCGTGTCGCCGACAACTCAAATTCCTTGCATGCGCGTGCAACGATGCACCGACCGCTCAAAGCAGCACCCCCCGCAGGTGGCACGGCTGTTTGGCTGCTTTGGCGCGTGCATGCTTGCGGTGCTTTTGATTGGATGCGCGGGGGGGCGTGGTCGGGGGGAGGCGTTGACTGCGCCGCGGACTTTGACGACTCCTTACAACACAATCAATGGCGAGGTGTTGTGGGCGGTGGTGCCTTTGCGGAATGAGTCGGGGACGTCGCAGGTGGATTCGCTGGTGTTGAGCGATCACTTGATTGGTGCGATTGAGGAGACGCAGGGGCTGCGGTGTTTGCCGCTCGATCGCACGCTCGCGGCGATGCAGGCTTTGAAGTTGCAGCGAGTGCGCACGCCGGCGGAGGCGCGGACGCTGGCGCAGACGTTGGGGGCGGATGGGATCGTGGTGGGGACGATCAGTGCGTATGACCCGTACACGCCGATGATCGGATTGTCGCTGGCGTTGTACGCGCGGCCTGGTGCGGCGGGCATGGCTCAGGGGCAAGTGACGGCGTTTGATCCGAATGAACTCAAGCGATCGACGACGGATGAAACGCAGGTTGCGAATGTGTGGGGTGATCGGCCGCTCGCGGTGTGGAGTGATCGGCTTGATGCGAAGAACCATCAGGTGCTGATGGATGTGCGGACGTTTGGTGAGGGGCGGAGCAGCGACCGAAGTGCGCTGGGATGGAAGCGGTACACGGCGAGTGCGGACTTGTTCGCCCAGTTCGCGATGTATCGGGGAGTAGATGGATTGCTGCAGCAGGAATGGACGCGCGTGGCGAAGGCGCAGATGCCTCGAATCGAAGAGCGGCGCGAAGTGCAGTGACGTGTGGGGTCTATGCAGTGATGCAGACTGCCCGTGATTGCAGTTGCGATGGAATCAGTTGTCAGATGTACCGAGATTCTTGGACCACGCTGTGATAACTGTTTCCAGTCGCTTCGCGAGGAACGAAACGGCTTGGAAAGCGTCAAACAGTGCGTAAACTCCGGAGAATACTGCGGCGATAACGATGAAACGCCGAACTCGAAGAAGTGCTGGACGTTCATTCTCTCGGGTAGATTGAGAGTTCGACGAACGTCAGGCTCAGTGAGAGGATTTTTGTATGACCACCTGTGCTGTGCGGATGTTGAGCGGGATCACTGTTGCTGCGTTGCTGGCTATGTCGGCGCACGGACAGGCAACGGATTCGGCTGCGCAGACTGCTCCTGAGCAAAAGCAGGCAACCCCTCCGGCCCCGGGTTTGCCAAAGTCAGATGTCAAGATTCTTGGTCCTGGTGATCCGGCTCCTTCGCTGGATGGCATTCAGCAGGTGACTGGCGAGCCTCTCACGAAGTTTGAGCCTGGGACGATTTATGTGCTTGATATGTGGGCGACCTGGTGCAGCCCGTGCATCAAGGCGATTCCGCAAATGAGCGAGATCGCGGAGAAGTACAAGGACAAGGGTGTCAAGGTGTATGGCGTTGCGATCTGGGAAACGGAGCGGCCCGCTCGCGATGGAACTTTGTTTGATCGCGTGAAGCGATTTGCGGAGAGCAACAACGAGATCAAGTATCCGATCGCGTACGCGGGTGAGAACATCGAGTTTGCGATGCGTTGGATGAACGCGACGGATCGCAAGACGATCCCGACAGTGTTCATCATCAACAAGGACGGTAAGTTTGCGTGGATGGGACATCCCAACATGGGGATGGATCAGGCACTTGAGCGCATCGTCGCTGGCAATTACGACCCAGTCGAAGAAGAACGGCTCGCAAAGGAACGCGAAGACAAGCGGCAGCGCGGCATGCGTATGGCTGTCAAGATGCAGCAGCGCGTGCAGAACAAAGATTGGGAAGCGGCACAGGAAATCATGTCCAATATTGTCGACGTTGATCCGGAGATGTTCGCGCCGACGGCTGTTGCTCGGATGCGCGTGCTGGTAGCAGAGATGAAGGACGCGCCGCGAGCTGATGAGTGGGCACGGTCGTGTCTGGATCGGTATCGCAACAGCGCGTATGTGCTGCGGGAGATTGCGCATTACATCAACACTGCACCAGAGGGATACCAAAAAGACGCCGCGCTTTCGCTGGAACTCGCGCGGGCGGCTGAAAAGGTTGCAAAGAAAGAAGACTCCCGCACGTTTGTGATTCTGGGCGAGTCGCTTGCGGCTTCGGGTGATGTTGAGGGAGCCAAAGCGGTGCTGCTCGCCGCGATGAAGGATGCGGACAATCTTGGGAAGGAAGAGTTGCAGAAGCAACTGGACAAAATCAAGTGAGTCAGCGCTTGCGAGCGGTTTTGCGTGACTATGGCTTGTATTTTGTGCCGACGCCGTAGAGGCGGTGTTTGACAATGTACTGTGCGATTGGAAGGCTGATGAGTTTCGCTGCGTCGCTCCAGCGCTTTACGTTGAGTGGCTGATGAGGGATGAGTTCGCGAACTTGCGTTGAACTTCGGCGCATTGGTTCGCTCGGCACAATTCGTGCTGCCCACGCCAGTCGTTGCTTGATGGACCAAACCTTTGGATCGAGTTGCTGCAGCAAGTCGCGCGGCGTTGGTGCTGGATCACGGAGGGCGACGATTGGCTCTGCGATTCGAAGCAGCGACTTGTAGTCTTTCCACTTGTGAAATTGAAGTACTTGATCACTGCCAATAAGCAGACGGATGGTGATGTATTTTGCAAGTATCGTCCGGAGGCGACGAATGGTGTCGATTGTGTAACTTGGCTTGGTGATCGCACGCTCTGTATTCCACTGTGCGCGATCGACTTCGTCGGTCCAGAGGCTGGCGAAGGCACCGGGTGCTTTATTGTTCACGTTCATCGGTGGGCCACCCGCTTTCAGCATCGCTATTCGGTGTTTTGCGGTTGCTTGCGGACCACTGGATTTCAAAGGGTTTTGCGCAGCGGGTACATACACCGTGAACGTCGTTGAAGGATCGAACATGACCCAGCCCAAGTGCCATGCTTGGATGTGATATTCATGCGGCGGATCGAAACTGCCGCCGTACACAACCACCGTCTTGACATTCTTTGGCAACCGCAGCGGCGTGATAGGCGCTTCGTCGCGTTTTCGTGTTGTCACTTTTCGCGACTTCGTCACTTCGTCACTCCGTTCCTTTGTCACTCGTGCTCACGCAGCGCCCTTGGGCTGCCCCAAAACTTCCGCCATCACGAATGCTCGCTTGAGTTCGGTTCGATCTGGTTTGCTCAGGAATGCGAGGTCGACCTTCGCTGCGGCGGCTTTGATGCGGGTGGACTTGAGCCGGGAATCTTCGATGACTGAGCCTGTGTCGGCGATGAGGCGGTGGGTTGTGGATTCGCCCGTGTCGAAGGGGTTGGAGTGGTCGTGCGGCGGGCGGGTCGCCATCGGTTGCTCGACGCGCTGCGGTTGTTGCTGTGGTTGACGTGGTTGCTTGCGTGCTGGCGCTCGCTGTGGTTGTGGTTTGGGGCGAGGTTGTTGCTGAGCGGGCTGCGGTCTTGGCTGCTGTTTGGCCTGCGGGGTTTCGTCGGGCACTTCGATGACGATGCCGCCCGGGAGGCGGATGAGTCGTGTGCCGGGCTTTGATGTTGGCAGTGGCGTGGTCGTCGCCACGGGATTCTGCGAACGGTTTGCAGCGAGGCGGCGTTCACGCTCCGCGGCGATGTCCTGAAGCGAACGCTTTGAATCGGACTGCGATTGAGGCATCGCGACCGGCTGAGGCGACTGCATCATCGCGCCTTGCGACACCGGCTCGGCCTTGCCCATGCGAAGTTCTTCAAGACGCATTTGGGCTTCGCGATCGCGGCGTGCCTTCTCTGCGTGCGCCTTCTTCATGTTCGCCCACATCTTGCTCAGCACGGGCAGGATGAACGTGAACAGAATGATGATGACGTAGAGGTATTGCTGAATGAAGTTGAGAATCTTCGGCAGCATGTGTGGCGGATGGTAGGAGTGGGCGGGTGTCGGTGTTGAGGCTGCGCAGTGATGAGATGATCGGAATTGTCGATCAACTCGTCAATATTTTTGTTTACAAACTCGCCATCGGCACGAGTGTTCGCACGGTTTGCGATTCGTGGTGGGCGGCGGTTTCGACGAAGTGGGTGTGAAACACCGGAGCAAGGACGCCGGGTGTGAGGACGCTTTGCACGGGACCCGATGCAGCGACTGTGCCTTCGTTTGTGAGCACGAGTGCGTCGTCAGCGAAGCGGGTCGCGAGCGAGAGGTCGTGGAGGACGATTGCGACGCCCACGGGGCCATATTGCGAAGATTGTGCGAGTTGGCGGATCGTTGTGAGCGTTGCGAGGGCGTGGCCTGGGTCTTGTGCGCTCGCGGGTTCGTCGGCGAGCAGGTACTTTGATGTCGTTGTGTTTGCTCCTGCGAGTTGGACGAGTGCCCGCGCGAGAGCGGCGCGTTGGCGTTGGCCTGCTGAGAGATGGGCGAACGGTTTTGCCGCGCTGTGTGCGAGATCGACACGGGTGAGGGAGTCGTCTATTGATGCTTCGGAAGGATTGTCGTTCACCATCGTGGCGCCGAAGCGAACAACTTCGCGCGTGGTGAAACCTGGCGGGACAGCAGGTTGTTGCGGCAAGTAGGCCATGCGCCGGGCACGGGCGAGGGGTGACATCTTTGCAACTGCGACATCGTCAAGGGTGGGTGATGCGTCCGCGTTGTGCTCGAGCAAGCCTGCAATCAACTTCAGCAGTGTGGACTTGCCTGCTCCGTTGGGGCCGACGATCGCAAGCACTCGCCCCGGCACGATTGCGCAGGTCACGGAGCGCAATACGGGCCTAGCCGTCTCGCCGCGTGCATGAGAAGGGGCGGCCGGGGGATAGGAATAGGAAATGGCATTGGCGGCGAGCAACAATGCATGGTATTTCGGAAGTTCGCCCAGATATGGTGGTACCCCAAGAGTCGGGGATGGTCAACGGATATCATGAACCGATGGGTGGTGGATCACACATTCCTGGTGAGCATGGAAAGCTGACGCCCGGACAGGCGATCGGGGCGTATGTGTTGGTGCGTGAATTGGGGCGGGGGGGGATGGGGGTCGTGTGGCTGGCGCGGGATGAGCGGCTCAATCGCATGGTGGCGATCAAGACGCTGCATGTTGGGCACGGGGCAGGACTAGGCGGCAAGGGCGCGGCGCAGGATCAGGCTCGCGCGAAGTTGCGTGAGCGGGCACTTGGGGAGGCTCGTGCGCTGGCGGCGATTGAGCATCCGAATATTGCGAGCGTGTTTGATGTGGTCGAGAATGAGTCGGGGGCGGGTGGGGGCTCGGCGGGGGGCGGGACAGTCTTTGTGGTGATGGAGTATGTGCCGGGCGAGTCGTTGGCGGATCGCATTCGGCGCTCGGTGAGCGGCGGGAATGGTGGGCTGCGGGTGCAGGAGGCGGTGAGTATCGCGGCGCAGGTGGCCGAGGCGTTGGCGGCGGCGCATGCGAAGGGGCTTTTGCATCGCGATCTCAAGCCGTCGAATATTCAGTTGACGCCTGAAGGCGTTGCGAAGGTGTTGGACTTTGGATTGTCGTCGAGTTCTTCGCGTGTGCAGCGAGATGCGGTGCTGGGAGTCGCGCGTCCAGATGGCGAGACGGCTGAGTGGGTGGTTTCGGATGAGGGTGATCGAGATGCTGGAGACCCGAGCAGTGTGAAACGAGCGGTGTCGGGCACGCCTGCGTACATGAGCCCCGAGCAGCAGACGGGCGAAGAGTTGGACGCACGGTCGGATATGTACGCGTTTGGCTGTGTGCTGTACGAGATGTTGACGGGCCAGATCGCACAGCGCGTGTTGCCAGATGGCAGGCGCGGTGTGCATGTCGAGCCAGTGTGGGACATTGGCAAGATTCACGGGCAAGCGAGCGGCGTGCCGGAAACAGTGCGAACGTTGGTCTTAGGATGTTTGCGAGCACCGAAGCACGAACGGATGAGATCGGCGGCAGACGCGGCTGTGATTTTGCGGGGAGTGTTGGATGAGTCGCGAAGCGGCATGATCTCTCCCAAGGTCCGCCAGAAAGGACTGGGCGACCTGCTGAACACGCGCGCCGGTGTCGCATTGGTTGCGATGATCGGAGCTGCGTTGTTGTCGGCCTTTGTTGCTTTGCCGCTGGTGGTTGCGCCGATGGAGATTGCTCACTCGTGGTATGCGGGCCATGCAAAGATGCCTGAGAAAAAGGAACAGCAGGCGGCCAGAAACGACATTGTGGTGATCGGTTTCGGAGCGGGCGAAGACGCGGTCGCTGCGGCGAGCGTTCTCAAAGTCGAAGGAGTCGATGCCGATCGGAAGCAGTCGTGGAGGCGCGTACACGCAGCGATCGTCGAGCGGTTGGCGAAGGCCAAGGCGAAGAGCATCATGCTCGACTTCACGTTTCCCCCCGCGGACAACCCCGAGGATTCGCGCTCGCTCGCTGCAGCGATGACGATGGCGAGAGACAAGTACGAGGTGCCGGTGACGTATGGCGTGAAAACGTGGCACCGAGACGAAAATGGTTTGCCAACAAGTACAGACCTCCAGCTGCTGGAGAGTGGTGGGCGGCGAGGGTCAATTCTTGTTGACTCTGACGAGCGCACAGGATACTGGGGCGTGGAAGTCGGAATTAACCGAACGGGCATGACGCTGGGGAACACCAGCATTTCGCTGGAGACGTACCTCGCTTCGCTCTATCCAAATTCCAACACCACGCTCGTCATCACGGATGAAGGCGTGTGGGTCGAATTCTGGCGCAGCAAAGACGGCAATTCAGAACGGGTTTCGCAAGCGAGGCGGCTGCCCCTCAATCCGACGAAGGTGTATCGGGTCGATGAGGAAAAGATGGCGGAAAAGCCCTCGCCAGCTGAAAAAGGCTATCAACTTGGTGACATCGTCGCTGAGAACACAGTCCCCTTCGTACGGTCCGAAGCTTCAACTGAAGGACTGTTGACGTACGCACAGCTAGCGGCGATGAGCGATGCAGAACTGGCAGGTCGCGTAGCCGGCAAGTTTGTGGTTATCGGGGACACTGTCAATGACATGCAAAGGGCGCCCGATGGTCAGAGTGCATTTACACCCTATTCGCATGTCGCCGGGCTCAGCGTGCTCCTGACGCAGGTGTGGGTGCAGGAAGTGTCGGCGCCGTGGTTCTTGTTCTGGGTGCTCCTAGCGTGTGCTCTGGGCGTCCTCTGCATGTACTTCACGTCGAGAGTATGGCTTGGTTTGATCTTGTTTGTTGCTCTCGGGGCTGTGGTTGTGGTGTGCTGTCTATGGATGCCCCGGGTGATGGGCGTGTGGCTCAATCCCATTTCATTGGTGGTGTCGATGGCTGTTGGTGCCGGTGCTGGAGCCATCGCGACCGTATATTGGGCCAGAATCGGCTTGAAGAAAGGAATACGAGCATGAAAGTTCCCCTTGTACGTCTGATCGCGACGGCGATGGCTGTCTTCGCGAGCATGCCTTTGTGGGGCTGCGCGTCCGAATGCTCGAAGTGGCAGCCCGGTGCAAATCCGAGGGAAGGTTCGGGTATTCCCGGGCCGGGGCCGGTTTCCTTTGGCAATCGAGTCGTGTATGGACAAGTACTCAAGGAACCAAGCGCCACCTGGAACTCGCTTGGAACTGATGTTTACTTTCATATAAAGGCAAGTCCTTCTCTCGTCCTGACGCCCGAGCAGCAGAAGTCAGCCGCGGAAGGGACAAGAGTGCTCATGGGTCCGTTCTTAAATTCCACGACTTACGCGGCGATCCGCAGTGTGCCTCTGCTGAACTCCTCTGGCGAGGTGACGCACGACCTGTGTGCACAGGTCTCCACTGGTTACGCGGCACTCTGGGGTTGGAGGCCTTACATCAGGTTGCAACGAATTTCAGCCGCTGCAGAGGGAACGCAGATCATCGGACAGGTGAAGAGTTCGTCGCCGACCAGTGTCGTAGAGCGTGTGTATCTCGTTGAGAATAATTCAGGCTCGCCAGTGTACATTCGAGAATTGAGCACGGGCACGATCAAGGCGACACTCACGGTACCCAATACGTACGTCGAACTGACGACAGTGGTCCAAAGTAGCGGCACCGTTACGGCGGCTGGGCCAGTCCAGAACACGCCGGTCGGCGATGCGTTCGTTGCGAGCGTCAAAGCAAAGATGAACTAGGCAGGACCATCAAAGTGAGCGCGATACGTACCGACGCCGATGGATTTATACAAAGGCAATACACGATGAACGACAGTCACTTGTCTTCCAAGGTGCATTCACGCGACAGCCTAAGTCGGCGTGCACGCCGTGATCAGGCACGCCGGTTGTGGGCGTTTGTCGGATTGGCAACTGTCTGCATCTGCTTGTGCGGCTGCCCGAACTCGAACATCATGGAGAATCCAAACATCGATCGATCGTTTGGAAACCGGGTGCTGGTCGGCGAAGTGGTCGATGAGGGTCATGCGAAGTGGGACAACCTTGACAAGGACGTCAAGTTGCATGTTCGCTCCAACTTGACACTGACGCTGTCCGCGAACCAGATCCGGTCTGCTAAGGAGGGGACCAGGTGCTTGATGGGTCCATGGCCCCAGAAAGAAGGCGCAAAGATCAATGCCAAGATTGTCAGCAAACCAATAAAAGATGCTAACAACATCACGACGCATGACTTGGCCGCTGAAGTTGATTCGGGGTACGCCGCACTGTGGGGATGGCGGCCTTACATTCGTTTGCAGAGGATTTCCGCAGCTGCGGAAGGCACGCAGATCATCGGGGTTGTGGTGTCAGCGACGGACGAGAAGATTGAAGAGCGAGTGTACATTTTGGACGAGGCGAGCAGGGTGATAGTCAGGGATCAGAAAGGCGCAGAAGTGGCGCGATTTTCGAGCAAGCAGCGGTATATGACTTTCATCACCGACAAAGATGGCAATACGACAACGGACGGAAGACAGTACGAGTACGGTGACAACGATCCGCTGGTCAAACATGTAATAGAGCGACTGAAATAGTCGCGCAGGGGTTGCGCTTGGGCTGAAACGCGACATACCGTACAGGCATGCGGGCTGGCGTCGCAGGCGGAGCCAGCGGCAAGGGTTGTGTCTTTGGTGCGTGTGTTCGCACTCCGGAGGAGCGCGATGAGCGAGAGCGCTGGGACATGGAGGAAGATCGGAGGGGGGAGTGGCAGGCTCGCGCTGCGAGCGCCCGGGGTGTTGCTTGTCGCTGCGGGGAGTGCGTTCAGCGTTTCGTCGCTGGCGTTGGTTGATGACGCTCTTGGCCAAATTGAAAACCCTCGCGTTGTGCGGGGTGATGTCTCGTTTGAGCGGCAGGACGCGAGGACGATCATTCGTGCGGGCAACGGGGCGATCATCAATTACAATCGGTTTGATATCGGCAGCCAAGAGGTTGTGCAGTTTGTGCAGCCTTCGATCGATTCGCGAGTGCTGAATCGAATTTCGGGAGCGACGCCAACGCGGATTGATGGCTCGTTGCTCGCGAACGGGCAGGTGTATCTCGTCAATCCTGCGGGCGTGTTCTTCGGGAATGGCAGCGTTGTGAATGCGTCGCGTTTTGTCGCGGCGGGTGCTGATCTCTCGAATGCTGACTTCATCGCGGGACGAGATTACTTCACGAACGTGACTGGCGGCATCGTCAATGACGGTGAGATCGCCGCGCACGATGTGACGCTGGTGGGCAACTCGATTTTCAACAGCGGGTTTGTGCTTGCGCAGCCAGCAGGAGACGGAAACCGACCCGGCACGATCAATCTTGTGCGATCACCAGACGGCGGCAGTGTGTACTTGCAAGAGCAGGGCAGTTCGATACGTGTGCAGGTGACGCCAGCCACGCAGAATGCTGCGAGAATTCAGCCCATGCCCAGCGGGGTTGCGAGTGCGACGACGGGAGCAAAGGCGAAGCGTCGGTTTGCGTCTTTGGGAGCGGGCGATGCCGCTGCGGCGGCACTTCGCACGTATGACCCGAGCGGTGCGAACGCAATTGTGAATACGGGGACGATTGCTGCCGCGAGTGGCGATGTGCGCATCGAAGCACCGCGCGCGATGGTTCGCAACGACGGAACGATTTCAGCGAGTGCGCTTGCAGCGAGCGATGCAACGGCGAACGAGATCGGTGCTTCACGCGATGGTGGAACGGTCCAAGTGCGTGCGGGCACGATTGAGCAGAATGGTGTGATCGAAGCGAACGCAACGGCGACGACACGTGATGCGATCACCGGTGCGACTGATTCGCATTCTGGTTCCGGCGAAGTGCAAACGCCGCGCGCTGGTATTGTGACTCTCGCGGCGACGAACGCGTTGCGTGTGAATGAGAATGCTCGTGTTGAAGCAAGGGTTGTTTCGGCTGGTGGTGTCGCCGGGCGATATATTGCGGACAACGACTCGATCGGCGATGGTGGCAGCGTTTCGATCGCCAGCATGGGATCGCTGGATGTCGACGCGGGCAGCGTGATTGACGTGTCGGGCGGACTCGCGAGCGGGCGAGCGGGCATGATTGCTCTGTCTGGCGACACCGCGATGCAGATCGCGGCGAATATTCTCGCGGAAGATGCGGCGAGTGTTCGCGGGTTGCGTTCGGGCGGTGAGATGTTGCTGGGTGGCGATCAGGCGGGCAGCATTTATGTTCGTGGCGAAGGCGTTGATGATGATCAGGTGACGATTGACGGACGAGTCGCTCGCGGGGACTTCAATGATGATGCGTTCGTTGTGTCGTCTGGCGCAATCGAAGGCTTTGCCGGTGACGTCTTCTTGCAGACGCCTTTGGATATCGTGATCGAACAGTCAATTGAGAAATCCAACGGCGGATTGACGCTGGATGCTGGTCGCGACATTGTGTTTGGTTCGCCCAGTGTGATTGGTGACGAGTCTGCCGGTCTCGTTGATCTCACCATCGCTGCAAATTTCCTTGATTTCGCTGCGCAACGAAGCATTAGCGACCTGACGGGGAGCGGGACGACGCTGTCTGCGATGGACGGCGATATTTCGCTGCTTGCACGTACCGGTCATGTGGAGTTTGGACAAGTTGGTGTTCCCGCCGGGCATATGGTCGAATGGACGCAGGCGGAATCGCTCCTCCTGCGAGCGGCAGACGTGTTTGTCGCGCATGGCGAAGAGACACACTTCAAGATCAATGTGACGGACGGCAACTTCGCATTGGGCGATGAATCGGCGTTTGATGATGTCAATCGTTTTGCATCGCTCGATGCTCGCGCGAGTGGGCAGATCAATCTCAATGAGCGAGTTGAGTCTGGCTCGACGATCACGCTGGTTTCAGGCGGCGATATGAGCATCGGAAGCGACCTTGTCGCGCCACAGAGCGTGTCATTGCAGGCGGGCGATGCGGGGACTGGTTTCCTGACGTTCGTTCGCGATGGAGTCGTCGTTGCTTCGAATCGGATTGCGATGCGTGCGGGTGTGCCGCCACTGCGGCAGCCCATGAACAGCACCGCGAGGTTCGGCTCAATCGATCTCACGACACACGCGCCATTGATTGGTTCTACATCGAGCGGCGTTGGTGTGACAAGCGGAACGCCGGCTTCCTTCGAGTTTTCGCAGAACGAATCATTGACTGATGCAAACCTGCCCACGATCGCAAACGCAGCGGGCGTGGAACTCATCGCGAACTCGTACTTTGGCGATATCACGATCAATGATGGAGCGAAACTAGAAGGCACCAACGCAAAGATCAGCGCGGGCACTGCGTTTGATCCCATCGGGTCTGGCGAACTCACGATCAACGACGACCTACACGTGCAGGGACTCGCGGTCTTCAGCGTTGCAAACCTGAACGCAGATGTCACCGCGACTGGCACCCAGGGTCAGTTCTACGAAGACAAGGTGTACGTCGGCGAAGACGTGACGCTGCGAGGCGAGCACGTGCAATTTGAGGCGCCGGTCAACAGTGCTCTGAGCGACGACGCGGCTCACTCGCTCACGATTGACGGCAGCGCGACATTTGAAATGGGAAGCGGTCGCGAGCGTGCTCTGCGCGAGATTGCCATCAGTGGTGACGCGACGCTTGGCCGCGAAGATGTGACGGTTGACAAGTTCCTGGTGGAAGTCTTGACGGAACTCGGGCAGTCGTACGGGGGCGACTTGAACTTGCTCAGCGACGCGCGGCTAGAGACTCGCACTTCAGTGGACGGTGCCGGCACGATTTCTA
This sequence comes from Phycisphaerales bacterium, assembly GCA_046350435.1. GTDB lineage: Bacteria > Planctomycetota > Phycisphaerae > Phycisphaerales > UBA1924 > BJHL01. The sequence goes on along the minus strand of JAXMAK010000002.1, from coordinate 197,315 downwards.
TCGCAGGCGATGTCGTTGCGGCTCGCAATCCGCGCACGGCCAGCGGGCTGGACTTTGAAGTCCTGACCGATTCAGGCTTGGTTGAGTTTGGTGGCGATATTGGCGTTGAGAACGCTCTTGGATTACTCAGCATCCAGACGCGAAAAGACGCTGCAACGCGAAACGGACGCGGGGTTGAGCAATATGCGACGATCGTCGGCAAGGGCGACATGAATGTGCGCGCCGACGAGGTGCGGTTTGCGCCGGGCGAGAAGTTGACGGTGCTTGGCGATCTTGCGATGCAGGCTCGCAGCGTCGCAGTTGGGGATATCAGCACAGTTGGTGATCTTGAAATCAACGCCGAGACCATTTCGCTGATTCGCAGACCCGCGGGCTCGCTCTTTGACAAGGTCGGTGCGTTGCTCGACGATGTTGGGCTCGATTATTTCGCGGGCGGTTCGATTGCGATGAATGGCGACGTGCAGTTGGTGGGCGGTGGCCCTTCGCCTCGATTCGGATCCGCGACTGGTTCGTACAGCTCTTCGATTTCGCTGTACGAAAAGGTCGATTTGCTCGTTGCGGAAGCGTTGCGGGGTGAGTTTGTCGGCGCGAACGGACGCGTGCTTGATCGCGCAGTGCCAGTGCGAATCTCGCCGCCGCCTCCACCGCCCCCGCCCGGCGTCGGACAACTCGAAGACCCGCTCGCGTGGGACCCGATTCCATATGTGGGCGTTCAGCCTCGCGTGTACGACATTGACTTGCTGCGACAGATCGCGGTCAGTGGCCGCGGCGTGAATGTGGGCGAGAGCTTTGAATCGCGGCGTGGGCGATATGTGTACAGCGACTTGCCGGGGCAAGTGACGCAGTACGCGAATGCGAACGAAGTGTCAGTCGCAGCAACGCGATTTGATATCGCGGCGGTTCGTGCGGTCGTGCGTCAATATGACGAGGTGCTTGGGGAAAATACTCGCGCTGAAACAGCGAGCAATATTCAGGCGTCGCTCCATCGATATTGGTCGATGCATCCGCCGTCCAGCCACGTGTCGGATGTGCAGGAGTTCGCGAATTATCTTGCGACGCAGGACAACTTGACGCCGGAGGCGGAAGCCGCGAAAGCGACGTTGGCGCGAATTCGTGTGGTGCTTGATCGATTGAATGGACTCGGACTCACGCAGGGCGAGTATCGGGCGGCGCGTGATCGAATGATCGCTGTTCTAGTGCCTGAGATGCCGGGCATGACGCCATCGCGATTGCTCAACTTGATCGAGTGGTCTGAGCCGGTTGATCTCGTGCGCGGCGCGGATGGGCAGCCATACTGAAGTTGATTGACGAGAAAGGCGTGTCGCCTCATGGAGCACTCGGTTCGTTCTGCAACGATCGACGACCTCGCGGGAATCGCGGCGATTTACGATCCGGAGTGTTTGCACGGGCTGAACACGCTCATGACGGAGGCACGTACGCGCGACGAGTGGCGGGCGTGGCTGCGCGAGCATGAGTCAGAGCGATATCCGGCGTTGGTCGTGCGGGGTGATGTTCAACGCGGGGAGCCTGCAGTCTTGGGCTGGGCTTCGCTCTCAAAGTGGAGCGAGCGTGCTGGATACGCACGCACGGCAGAAAACTCCGTGTATGTGCATCACGCCGCCCAGGGGCGAGGCGTGGGGCGTGCGCTGATGACGGAGTTGCTTGCTCGCGCGAGGCAAAACGACGTGTGTCTTGTCATTGCGCGTATTTACGACGGCAACGCAAGCAGCGTTGCGTTTCATGCGTCGCTTGGCTTTGAGACCATCGGCGTAATGAAACGATGCGGCGAGAAGTTTGGGAAGATTGTGGATGTGAGGGTGATGGGGAAGAACTTGGAAGGAACCGATGAACCGATGAAGCGATGAAGCGATGAACCGATGAACCGATGAATAGGACGATTGCAATGCAGCAATTCATCGCTTCATCGCTTCATCGCTGTATCGTTTCATCGTTTATTTAAACCCCGGCCATCGCGCCCCACCCCGCGGTCTGCAACGCTGTGTGCCAGCGTGCCCGTTCGCGATCCACGATTGTGTCATCTGAGTGCTTCGCCCACCACCAGCAGGTTTGCAGTGGAACACCCGCGTCCAGCGCAAGGTCGGCGAGTTGTTCGTCGCTCAATTCGGCGAACGGCGTGTCGATGACGATGCCCGTTGCGGTCGCGGCTTGTGACGTCACGGACGCGAAGCGGGCGGCGACGAGAGCGCGATCGTTGATCGTTGCGAGGCGATCAATGTCGACGCTGTCTGAAGTGCCCGCGCTCGCAGGCCAGATCACGCGTTCACAGCCCAGACGTGCGGCGAGCAATGCTGCGCCGAAAAGTTCGATGCATTCACGCTCATGTTCGTCGGCTTGCGGCGCTGGAAGAGCGAGGCCTCGCGATTCGTTGCCGCACCAGCCAAGGCCTAGCACTTCGGCTTGCACTGCAGCGGCTTTGCGTTGCAGCAACACGGCTTCGGGCTGCGGAACGAATGCGTGGAGCACGACGTTCGACGGCAACGCGTCGGGTGAGATGCCTGCGAGCGTCGCCGCTTCGCGTGCGTGCGCTGAGGCGACGAGACTTGCGAGGCCGCCATCGGTGAGGATCAGAGTTCGGCGCCAAGAGTGCATGAGGGAGTGTATCGGAAGGTCCGGTGAAGGAGGATGAAGAGTGGGGAATGGTCTGCCGCGAACCGGGAACGGGGAGCGGTGACAAGTGAGGGGCAATAGGAAAGCAGTGTGATTCTTGCCGTTCGCGGCTCGCGGTTAGCCGTTCACCCTCTTCTGCTCGCCCACCCCAAACCCCTCCCGGCGGGAAGGGCTTCGGGCCTCCGAAACGCAAACGCCTGAAGTGGGAACAATGACGCATGAAGAGCGTGATGGACGAGTGGGCGATCAACCTGACGGGTGTCGACAAGGTGTATTCCGGGAAGGTGCATGCCTTGCGCGGGATCGAGATGCGCGTCCGCCGGGGTGAGGTCTTTGGCTTGCTCGGACCTAATGGCGCGGGCAAGAGCACGCTTGTCAAAATTCTGATGACTGTGATCTCGCCCACAAAGGCGGACGGCACTGTGCTGGGTCATCGCGTGGGCCACAAGCCGACGCTTGCGAAGGTTGGATACCTGCCTGAGCACCACAAGTTTCCGGAATACTTGACGGGCGAACAAGTCGTTGACTTTTACGCCGCGCTCTCGGGAGTTGATCGTGCAACTCGCCGCAAACGCACGCCGCAACTGCTCGAATTGGTCGGCATGAAGGATTGGGCGAAGACGAAGGTGAAAGGCTACAGCAAAGGGATGAGGCAGCGAGTCGGCATCGCGCAGGCGCTCTCGAACAATCCTGACTTGGTTGTGCTCGATGAGCCCACTGACGGCGTGGATCCTGTGGGTCGACGCGACATCCGTGAGATGCTGACGCGCATCAAAGAAGAAGGCAAGACGGTGTTCTTGAACAGCCACTTGCTCAGCGAACTTGAGATGGTGTGCGATCGCGTTGCCATTCTCGTGCAAGGCAAAGTTGCAAGTCACGGGACGATTCACGAACTGACCGATAAAAGGCAGGTGTATGAAATCGAAGTTGCCAAGGCTGGGCACGATGACAGTGCATCGCTGATTGCCACGCTGCAGAGCGGCGTCAATCTGAAAATGCTCGCAGGGCAGACGCAGAACGAGAGCGTGTCGAACGGCGATCTCGCGAAGCGAGTGGGCGCGACTGGCCAGTTGTCAACAGGTGAAAATGTGACCATTGATCACGACATGATCAAGGTGTCGACTGCTGATCCGGGCAAGATTCAACCATTGATCGACACGCTGCGTTCGCGTGGATTTGTCATCAAGACGGTACGGTCCATCAGGCCTTCGCTCGAAGACCTGTTCATGGAAGCGGTGACCGATCCCACAACCGGAAAGTCGCTGGCGCCCGGCGCGGCGAAGGAAGCCACGAAGCGACCTTGGCAATCAGGCCGAGCGTGAGCATGGGATTTTCGTGGTGAGTAGCGAGCAAGACAGCGATTCAGAGAATTGATTGGCACTTATGACACAGACCTGGGCACTTTTCGTCGACGCGTACCGCGACCTCAACAGCAAGAAACTGTTCTGGCTGTCGATGGTTATCTCCGCTCTTATCGTCGTCGCGTTTGCTGCGATCGGCATCGATGAGAAAGGCGTCTCTATTCTCTGGTGGAGGCTGGGCGACTTTGGCGGCACGTTCAATTCTTCGACAGTGCCGCCAAGCCAGTTCTATAAGACGATGTTCGTCAACTTCGGCATCGCGTTCTGGCTCGCGTGGGGAGCGACAATTCTCGCGATCATTTCGACTGCGGGACTCATTCCCAGTTTCGTGCAAGGTGGCGCAGTTGAACTCGTACTCAGTAAGCCCATCGTTCGCGTGCGGCTCTTTCTCACGAAGTTTGTCTGCGGATTGCTCTTCAGCGGTTTGCAGGTCGCAGTGTTTTCAGTCGCGTGTTTTCTCGTGATTGGCTTGCGTGGCAAGTCGTGGGAACCCGCGGTGTTTCTCGCCGTGCCGATCGTGGTGATTTTCTACAGCTACCTGTATTCGATCTGTGCGCTCATCGGATTGGTCACGCGCTCCACGATCGCGTCGCTCCTGCTCACCATTCTCGTGTGGTTCGCGTTGTTTCTCGTCAACACGACGGACGGCATGCTGCTGATGGTGAAAGAAGCTAACAACATGAACATCGAACGCCTCGAAACCGCGGTGGACAAGGGCGAAAAGAGCGCGACCAAGCAGTGGCAGAAAATGTGGGTAACAAAGAACTCCAAGGACTTGCCTGAAGGAGCCCCAAAGCCCGTGCCCCCAACGCCCACGGCGAAGGAACTTGATGACGGCGTGCCCAAACTCGCGGAAGATCGCGCTGCGCTCATCGAGGCGAAGGAAGAGCAAGCCAGTTGGTCCAAGTGGATCACCGTCGCCGTGACTGCGAAAACGATTTTGCCCAAGACTGGCGAAACGATTGGGTTGCTGTCGCGAAAACTGGAAAAGGAACTCAATATCTCCAAGGAAGACGACGACGAGTCGCAGAGCAATGGCGAGGAGTATCAGCAGGCCAAACAGGTCAGGCCATTTGGCAAACCCATGTCACGCAACGACAATCGTGAATTGCAGATGCGAGTCAAAAAAGCTCTGGAAGATCGCAGCGTGGGGTGGGTGATAGGAACGTCATTGGCATTTGAAGCGATGATCCTTGCCATCGCCTGCTGGATATTCGCGCGAAGAGACTTTTGAGCTGACGGCGCAAGCCGTCGGGACATTGGACGTGTTCTCGCGCAAGAGCAATGACCTCACATGATGTATTTTCTGTTCCCGGCGTGCGGGAAACATCACATTCCGTCGCGAGTGTGGAATGCATCGTCCCTCGTCCCGACGGCTTGCGCCGTCGGCTCCTTCATTGGACGCGTACCGATTACTTCTGATCTTTCCGCAGTTCGCTGTACGCATAGAACGTCAGCACGGCAGGAACAAACGTCATTTCACCCGCTCGCTGCGAGACCATTTGCAGGCTGCTGAGCCGACCTTCTTTTACTTCCTTTGTGAGGTCGAGTACGACCTTGTCGAAGACCGCGATCAAGCCGCCCATGATTTCGAATTGCTCTTTGGTCTTGGGCATGAAGTCTTTGACGCCCGGCAAACTCGTGGGCGGCACGAAGTACCACAATCCATTTTCATCCTTCTGCATGATCATGCCGATGGGCGGCAGGATCATCTTTTTGTCCCACAGCAACGCGACTTGCGTATCGCCGAGCGGCGTTGTCGTGAGTTTGCCGTCGCTCTCGCGAATGAACGCGTACGGATCCGCGAAGAAGCGAGTCACGGCGTCATCGAATGCCTTGCGATCTTCCACCGAAGGCGGACCGCGACGCTTGCCGCGCTGACGCTGCGCCGCCTGACTCAACTGCCCGATGAGCGTCGTTGGCTTGCCTTCCTTCGCTTGTTGTTCCGCGCGAGCGGCGAGTTCCTGGCACTCTTGAGGAAAGCGTTTGTTGAGTTCAATCGCAAGGTCTTCAACATGACCCAGCAACCTGCCGGTCGTGTTGAACAGACGCTTCATCTCGGGCGTTTCGGCATAGATAAGGACCGGCAACTTCTCAGCGTTGCCTTCCTGCACCATCTGGCGAGCACTCGCGATCGCGGCTTCGGGACTGCCTTGGTCGTAGCTTTTGTCAGAGCAGCCGGTGAGCGTGGCACACGCCAATGCACTTGCGACTATCAATGCACGTCGAATAGGTCCTATAGGACCTCTCTGACCTATTCGCCCTCCCAGAATTTGCCCGTTTCTTTTCACCATAACCATCGTACCTACGTCCGTCGCGGCGAATTGTTTCCCCATTGTGGGTTCCGTGCCGGGCCGCGCAGTCGTTGCAGATAGACCGCTCTTGCCAGAAAGTCGAGCCTCCTGCGGGCTCGCGTCAATGCCCTCAAAAACCCTGTCGATACCAGCAGAACGCACCTTCGGTGCACTTTCATCGAATTCGTTCACGCTGATCAGGAGATAGGGAATGCGCAGCACGACAGCTTTGTTGGTCTTGTTTTCGCTCGCGGGCACGGCTTTCAGCATCAGCGGCTGCGCCAATGGCGGTGCACAGTCGTCGCAGCGCCGCCAACAGCAGGAAGCCTGGCAGCCCGAGAACTCCAACCTCGTGGTGCAGGCTCAGCCTCGCCCCGAGACGCAGGCACAGGCCAACGCCTCAACGCCCTCGCTCAACTTCGCCATGCAGGCGATGAACGATGTCGTGACCAACGAATCGTCGCAGACGCTCAGCCTGCGTCCCACGGTGGGCGAAGCCGGGTTCAGCGAACCCTCGACCGTCAACGTCTCGCGCGTCACGTTTGCTGATGAAGGCGCGGACTTTGATCCGTGCCTCTCCAACGACGGCTCGATGATGGTCTACGCCAGCACGCAGCACAGCACGAACTCAGACATCTACGTGAAGCGCGTTGACTCGCGCGTCACCACTCGCCTCACCAACGACAATGGTCAGGACGTGATGCCTCGCCTGAGCCCCGATGGCTCGATGGTCGCGTTCGCGAGCGATCGCAGCGGCAACTGGGACATCTATGTGATGCCCGTGACCGGCGGCAAGGCGATTCAAGTGACGCAAGGCCTCGAAGAAGAAATCGCACCGAGCTGGTCGCCCGACGGCACGCAGCTCGTGTACAGCCGGATGGGCCAGAGCAGCGGCCGCTGGGAAATGTGGGTCGCGGGTGTTGACAATCCCGACGTTGCGAACTTCGTGGGCTACGGCTTGTTCCCGCAGTGGTGCCCAGTCGCCGCGACTGGCGAAAACGGCAGCGACAAGATTCTCTTCCAGCTGGGCCGCGAGCGTGGTCGTCGCTCATTCGGCGTCTGGACGCTTGACATCAGCAATGGCAAGGCGCAGAACGCCGCGCAGATCGCAAGCAACTCCGAGCAGGCGCTGATCAACCCCTGCTGGAGCCCCGACGGCAAGTGGATCATCTTCGCGCAGGTGCCGCTGGATCAGGTTGGTCAAGACGCCCCCGGCGCAATCGACTCATCCGATCACGTTGGCCCCAGCCACGCTTCGCTGTGGATGGTCAGCAGCGATGGCGAAGGCCAGGTTCGCCTCACAACAGGTCGCGGCAGCGCATTGAGCCCCGCATGGGCAAAGAACGATCGCTTGTTCTTCGTGAGCAATCGCGATGGCGTCGACAACGTGTGGGCGATGGACCTTTCCGGCGCGTTGCAGACGGCTCAGGCAACGATCAAGAGCAGCGGTGCTCACAACACCGCCGTTGCCAAGATGACGACTGAACTCAAGTCTGTGCCCGCAACCGAACAGCAGGATGACACCAGCGATGTGGCGACGGCGGATGAAGAGCAGGAGTAATTAGTCCTTCTTTTCTGTCGCCTTTTCGAGTTGCTTCAACTGCTCCGCGTCGCGAGGCGATGCGGGTACTCCGAGATACGTCAGCGAGCGTTCCAGCACGCGGCGAGCCAACGGGCCAGCCGCGCTGCTGCCGTATCGGGCCTTGCGAGATTGACCTGAGATCACGCCCGGGTCATCAATGACTGCGACGCAGACAAGTTGCGGGCTTTCGACGGGGCCACCCGCGACGAACGAACTGATGAACTGATTTTTGAGGTAGCCGCCGCTGCCTTTGGGATATGTGAAGCCCTTGGGCGGAGCGCCGAGCGGAATAAGCGCTGTGCCCGACTTCCCAAAGAGCTTGTAGCGGAAGCCGCCCACCGGGATTTCGTCTTTCATCCAGCGGCGTTCGACTGATTCCACAACATGCACCATCGTTTCACGCGTGAGTTTTGCGACAGCGGGCGGCAGCACGCGATACGTCATCGGCGCGGCTTCGTTTTCATCGAGTGACGTGAGCCGCAGTTGCGGCAGCGTGCCGGCATGGATGCCGTCGCGTGCAAACACGCTGAACGCGCGAGCCATCTGCACGGGCGTCACAGCGATGTTGTGTCCGTACGACAGCGACACCTGCATATAGAGTTTCCAATCCTTGAGCGCAGGCACGATGCCTGCCGCTTCACCGGGCAAACCCACTTGCGTCTTCTCACCAAACCCAAATCGCTTAGCGAGATCGTGCATCTGCTTGAAGGAGAGCAACTGGCCACCCTTGACCATGCCGATGTTGGACGAGTTGACGAGCACTTCCGTCCACGTCTGATGATCGCGCTCGACGACGTCGGATAGGGGGCGCCCATCCGGCGCACGCCAACGGCCGCCTTCGCAGTCGATCAACTTGTCGGGCTTGATGAGACCCAGTTCCGTGATGGTGGACCACACAAAAGGCTTGAACGTTGAGCCCGGTTCGTACACGTCTTCGATGCAGCGATTGCGACCCAGTGCGGGGTGAATCTTGCGACCCGGATCTTCGCTCAGCGCGACATACCGCGCGTCGTCGTTGAACGCCGCGTCTGACAAACGCTTGCCTTTTTCATCAACCGGGACCCACGGGAACGGCACCGCGCCGGGGACATCGCGAATGATGTCCGCCATCGCGAGTACTTCGCCCGTGCGAGGATCAACCACCACGATTCGCCCGCCTGCGGCGTTGGTCTTTTCGATCTGTTGTTTCAGTTCATCGTACGCGATGCGTTGAATTTCCAGATCGACCGACAAACGCACGGCAGCGCCATGCGTGGGCGGCACGATGAAGCCCGATTCGATCCACAAGGGCTTACCCGAGCGGTCGCGCCAGTAACTGATCTTGCCCGCTTCGCCCTTGAGTTCATTCTCGAGGCGATACTCGGTGCCCATCATTCCCTTGTCGCCAAAGCCCACTTTGCCCACGATCGCCGCGACCTCATCGCCTGCGACGAACTCACGATCCGGCACGCGTTCCAGCACGATGCCTTTGAGTGGCTTGGGAGCGTCCTTGTCCTTCGAACGAGTGATGAGTGCCGACACAGCGTCCGTCTGATCGTCCGTCAACAAGTCACTCATCGCGAGGTAACGAAGCGGGTTGGGTGGACTTTTTGGTGCTGCATCTTTTGCCGGCTCCCCTGAGGCAGACCCGGCCGGGTCGTCTTGAAACTTGGGGAGCGGAGCACTCGGGTTCAGCGCGAACGCAGTGAACGGATCGTTCGGAGAGAGCGCAGGCAGATCGGACGTGGGCTTTGGCTCTGGCTTGGGTTCTGGCGTCGAGCGGGCAATCGTCACGATTTTTGCAGCACCGTCAGCACCTGGTTGATTGGCTTGATTCCATTCCGCGACGGCGATCTCTCGCTTCGCGTTCACTTCGAGCGCCTTCGCGATTCGATCACGAACTTCGATGAATGGCTTGCCCATCGCGTTCGCGAGTTTGCGCGTCGCGTCGTCGAGATTCTCATGCGTCTTGAAAATCTCCGGATCGATCACCACACGCCGACCCACGCGCGATGAGGCGAGCAGTCGATAGCGACGATCAAGCAGATCGCCGCGCTGCGCGATGTCGTTGCGCTGCGAGATGCGGGGCTTCATTTGCTCAACTAGCTGCTGCGAAGGACGCATCTGCAGTTGTCCGACGCGTACAAGCGCGGCGAGCAGCATGACAGAGATACCGAGAGCAACACAGAACGCCACGATGGACGTTCGCTTGCTTGCGTTGATTGAGGGAGCGTGCATGGCGGAGTTCCGAGCAGAGCCTGAATTGCAGGCGTGCGTGGGTCAGAGAGGCTGGCTGGACTTTGGCTTGGGCTTTGAGCCACTCGACGATGTCTTCGTGCCATCTTTGGTCGTGGACTTCGTGGCGGGCTTCGTGTTCGTGGGCTTGCTGGAGGTTGGCGACTGCTTCGCCTTCGCGGGCGGTGGAATGATGATCTCTTCATCATCCGACGGCTCGATCGGCGGAATGCCGCCAAGATCAGGCGGCAGCCCCTTGAGTTCATTCGTCGCAAGCGTTAGCGGCACATCATTGGTCGCGGGGCGCAGAGGCGAGCCGTCGGTTGTGTGAACGCTCGCGACGAGTTTCTCGACTGCGGATGGCGTCACGGCGGACGCAACCTGCGCACGCAGCGTGAGCAATTCTTCGTCCAGCTTCTGAATCCGAAGCTGTGCCTGCGCGGCTTCGCTCGCGGCTTGAAGTCGCTGCTGACGCAGTGCGAGCAGCGATGTGCCGATGATGCCGAGGGCGAGGATGAGGGCGGCAAGCTTGGGGAACACGAGAGGCCTCAGGAATGCGGGTGCCCGGCGCTGTCGCACCGGGCCCGCCAACAAATCAGAGTGAAATTTCTTCTTACTTGGGCATCTTCAAGGTCATGCCGACGCGGATATCGCCAGCGTCCTTGAGGTTGTTGAGCTTCACGATCTCATTCGCACGCTTCATCGTGCCCAATTGGTTCATCGCGATTTCGCTCAGCGTGTCGCCCTTCTTGACGGTGTAGGTCTTGTCGCCAGCCGTCGGCTTGCTTTCAGCAAGACGGGTTTCGCCGGGCTTGGTGATCGAGTCCTGCTTCTTATTTTCTGGCTTCACGGTGGGTTTGTTCTCGCCCTTCGCTTCAGGCTTCGCACCTGGCTTCATTTCTGGCATCGCCTTCGCGCTCTTGATGCCGAGCTTCTCGGCAGCGGGGAGTTTGATCTTGACACCCGGACGCAGCGTGCCGTTCTTGCCCACGCGATCGCCGTTGTACTTGGCGAGTTCGCGCCACGCTTCGCCATCACCGTAGTACCGCTTCGCGATCGCGTACAGGCTGTCGCCCGCGACGATCGTGTGGGTGCGGTCTTCTTCCTTGGCTTCGGGCTTCGAGGGCTTCACGATCTCGGGCAGACCCTGAGGCTTCACATCCACCTTGCCAGTGTTGATTGGCAGTGAGGTGTTGCCGCCTGCGGGTTGCACGCTGTTGTTCAGAGTGTTGGGACCAGCAACCATGACCGGGCTAAAACCAGTCGTGGTGGTGGTTGAACCCTTGCCCATGTCGATCGAGCCGCTTTGCGTTGCGTTGCTCGATGAAGCGCCGTTCGCGCCCAGCGTGTCGATGCCTGGCATCTGGTTCTGGCTCAGGCCCACTGAACCAACGCCGCTGCTGCTGATCATGTCCGTGTTCATCGCGGGCGGCAGCTTGTTTTCGCCATTGATGACGCTGCCAACGCGTGAGCCAATCTGCTCAACAACGCTGGGGTCTTGGCCGATGGGCTTCTGTTCGAGCGTGGGATCGGTCGTGACGCCGCCGTTCGCGCCCTGCATGAATGAGAGCACTGGCGTCGAGGGTGCGGGTTCCTGCACGTGCGACGAGCCAGTGTTGCTCATGCCCGTCATGCCCGGCACAACCGGCGGCTGGCTCTGAGCGATCTTGGGCTCGAGTTCAACCTTGCGTGACGCGGACAAGTGATCCGCGATCAGGAAAGAGACGAGAAGAACGAGGAAGAATCCAACGATAAGAGCGAGTTTGAGTTCCCGGGTCACGGCGAGCATCCTTGCGGCCTTTCCATTCCAACCGACGCGAAGTTCGAAGTGAAGTGCCTCGTCGTGGAGCGGGCCAGAGCGCCGCGACAAAGCCAGAAACGTGAGTTCGAACAGCGGCTTGCATCCTGCAGATCCGCCGTCGCTCTTGAGCGTGCGTCATGCAGCGCTCAAACGCGAAACTCTTCACTTTCGAAACTTCTCGCGCCGCCTTTCGGCGAACGCGGGTGTGACACACTACTTGTCCCCGACTAACCCAATCTGCATAACTCTCAACTTCGCCGACCTTGCTCGCGGATTGCTCGCAAGTTCATTCTCACTCGCAACCACCGGGCCATTCGTGATCTCTTTTGCAACACCACTCTTGACCATTCTCGCGAACGCGTGCTTCACCAATCTGTCCTCAAGCGAGTGAAACGAAATGATCGCAACACGCGCCCCGCGAGCAAGCCAGGTTGGCTTTGCATGCTGGATTTCTCCAGCCGCTTGCTCGATCAGTCCCAGCAGCCCTTCCAGACTTCCCAACTCGTCGTTGACGGCGATTCGGAGAGCCTGAAAAGTCTTGGTCGCAGGGTCGATTGGGCCGTGCCCGCCACCGAGGGCGCCACGGACCAAATCTGCCAATTGACCGGACGACACTATCGGGTTTTGCGCTCGCGATTCAACAAGTTTCCGCGCGATCCTTCGCGCGCCCCGTTCCTCACCAAACTCCAGCAAAATTCGAGCGAGTTCGTCTTCCGAAAGGGTGTTGACCAACTCGCTCGCGTTGATCGGCAGCGTGGGGTCAAGGCGCATATCCAGCGCACCATCGCGCATGAATGACATGCCGCGAGAGGCGTCCTCCAACTGGTTGCTCGAAAACCCCAGATCAGCCAGCAGCATGTCCGCCGAAATGCCCATGCCTCGAAGCGTGTGAGGCAATTCCGCGAAGTTGCCCTGCACGCTCACGACCTTGGTGCCCTCGCAGCTTTTCTGCACGAATTCCCGTGCGTATGCGAGGTTTTTGGGGTCAACGTCGTTCAGCACGATCGTGCCCGGAGTTCCCGCCGCTTTCATCGCGTCAGCAATCGCCTTGGCATGCCCGCCCAATCCCGCAGTGCCATCGGCATATGTCTCGCCAGGTTTCGGAGCAAGCGTCGCGAGCACTTCACGGGGGAGCACAGGAATGTGAACAGGAACTGACACGGCCAATCCTACTCGCCATTCGCTCCAAACTCTGCGTCCATACCATCGGACATGCGTTCCGCGTACTTTGTTGCGTTCGTTCTGGTCGCCGGGTCGGTGGTTGGTTCTGCCATGTCAGGATGTACCGCCGCTGGCAATAGCCGACCAGAAGTTGGCGACGCTCGCTTTGGCCAGAGCAGGAGCGTGCTGGTTCGCAGCATGAGCGATTACAACGCTCGTCCCGAAGAGAAATTCTCGTCTGATTCACCCTCGGTTTCAGGCTTGTCGCGTGCGCATTGGCAGCCGACAACCGTGATCGTGCCCGTGGACGGCGTTGAGGGCTATCCGCGATACACACGCGAGCATCCGCAAGCCCTCGCCACTGCTCGCCAGCGCGGTGAATATCCCACGGAAATGACCGCGCTCGAGCTTTCCGGTGACACATACAGCCAGCGCTGGAACGAAGCACTCGAAAGCCCGGCGTGGGCAATCTGGCAAGCCGTAAGCATGCCCTATCGCTTCATCTGGGTGCAGCCGTGGGAACCAACTCGCCACTTGCCAGACCAGCACTGGCGTGCGCCTGTGAACACCGCACGGATTACATCTGCTGAGATGGCTGCGTCCAACCAACCAGAGAAAATCGAAGACACGACCTCACAGGAATCGCTCGAAGCTCCTCGTTAACCAACGAGCCATCCGGCTCTAATTCCCTGTTTTCTCAGGTAATTGCACGATTTCGCCGTCTCCTGGTGAACGGAATAACTGGTTATGGGGACGTATTTGCACTGCGCCAGACTTAGCACGTCCTTGAACGGACTAATTTGGCTCTCGCTGCTCTAAAAGGCTTGCAGTCCGCCGTTTTCCCGGTAGTATTTCGTCAGAGACAAGACGCGTGGTCGCGGCGTTGTGTAGCCGCGCTGTGCGTTTGAGAGATTTTTGGAGGAGATAGACATGAAGAAGGTTCTTGCATTGCTTGCTGTTGCCGGCTTGGCATCAGCGGCCCAGGCGTCGGTCACGTTCACTGATAGCCAGAACGATCTCTTTGACAACGGCCTCGCCCACATCGACATTGCGAGCGTGGATGTCAGCCATGACGCGAACTGGATCACGTTCGTCGTGAACACCCGCGGCTCGCTCGATCCGGGCAACGGTGGAACGGGCTGGGGCAAGTTCTGCATCGGCATCGACGTTCCCTCGAACGCAACCAACGACACGACCAACGGCTGGGCGCGCAACATCAACTGGAACGGCCAGGCGATTGACTTCTGGGTCGGCACCTGGACCGACAACAACGGCTTCGGCATGGGCGGCGAACTCCGCACTATGAGCGGCAACGACGACGGCAGCAACACGCTGACCGACGCTACCTACACGACCGGCACGATGATTCAGGGCAGCACGGCCGCGTTCTCGCAGACGATCCGTCTCAGCCGCGCAGCTCTTGGTTTGACAGGTGACGGCACCTTCTGCTTTGATGTGCTGAGCACCGGTGGCGACGGTGGCAACCCGGGCGTGGATCACCTCAGCCGCAGCACCGCCGCAACCCCAGGTTGGGGCGATGCGTCGACCGCAGGCACCTTCCTCTGCTACACCATCCCCACCCCCGGCGCAGCAGCGCTTTTGGGCTTGGGCGGCTTGGTCGCGGCTCGTCGTCGTCGCGCCTGAGGTGGGTGGCACAGGCGTCCTCGCCTGTGACGAACCACCAATCGACTTCGAGCACAGGCGGGGACGCCTGTGCCACCGAAGAAAGTTTGGACATAGCGTGATCTCCCCCTTCTCTTCGAAGGCTGGTCACGTACACACACACACGCAACCCGACTCCGAAAGGGGTCGGTTTGCGTTTTTGCAGTTCATTCATTATTGAATCGCGGCTTATGAAGTGCGGAAGCAATGGACATCCGGACCTTGCAGCTCAAGGTCGTGTGCATTGCGAGCGAGTAGGGTTGTGAGTTGAGTGGGCACGGCTGGGATGCGAAAGCCGAGGAGTGTTAGGGAAGTTGACCAGACTTCGGCAAGTGTTCCGGCACTGGGAATTGGCAGGTTGTTTGGCCCAGTGTGCATACTCAACGGGAATAGAACTGCCGCAGTATTCACGGCTGATGTTGTCTGCTGATTTGAATTGACGCGAGCATCGACGATGTGTGTGCGGTGCATTGTGGAAGAGACTGACAAGTGTGAGTTTCTCATTGCGATGACGCACTCGCGGGCTTCGTCGATTTTCACACCAATGGTCCAATCGCCCAGAGCGAGGATGCTGCTGGTGCCGCCGTGGATGAGGGCTTTTGTGACGCCGTGTTCACGCAGTATTTCTGCAACGCAGTCTAACGCAAAGCCTTTGCCGACTGCGCCGAAGTCCAGCGTTTGATCGGGGTAACTCAGGCGTGCGGCGTGGGAGGTTTCGTCGAAAAGAAGGCCCGCAGGTTGTGCTCGGGTTCGATTTGATGCGAAAGAGATATCGAATGCGCCTTGAGTGCTAGTGCGCATCGATTCGCACAGTTGCAGGAGCGAAAACACTCTGGCGTCGAGTGGAACGAAGTGGTTGGGATTGTTGTTTGCAGCAGCTTGGATCAGTCTCGCTGGCACGCTGCCTGGGGTGAATCGACTGAGTGTGCGATCCCAAAATTGAATCTCTTCGATGACTTGTTCGCCGACGGCTTGCAAGAACACTTGCGATTCGTGTGAACCTGCGGCGTGATGAGTCGATTCGCATAAGACCAACTCGAATCGTGTGCCCATGGCGTTTGTTGCCAGAATGACTCCGCCGGGCTGCGATCGGGCCTGGGTAGCCGTCATCGAAAGATCGCGATGCGGTTCGTTGGGAATGGGCTGCGCGCTGAAGTGCAAGGTGAAATTGTAACAGCGAAGCGAGAAGCGAATGTCTTACATGGTTTCTGCGAGCTCTTTGTCGATGTGGGGTGTCCATCGTCGCGCGGTTGATGCATCGAACTTGGCTGGTATGTCACCTTGCATGTGCATCGCGAGATACTCGATGACTGCGCACACGACGCGGGATGGGGCGATGCTGCCGCCGCACCAGTAGTCGTGGTCTCGCCAAGACATGGTGATTGTGTGGTTTGAGTCGCCTTTGGGGGTGCGCAGCGAGACTTCAAAGACCCACCCTTGCGGCTGTTCTTGCTCGCTGGTCACACTGGCGCGAACTTTCGAATTTCGCGGCAGGTGTGCCGAGAGTGGGTGCGAATCGGGTTGAAGATCATCGTCGTGCACGAGTGATGGTATCGGTTGATTTGCGGGTCACCATCATTCGCCTGGCACATACGAAATCGCGCCTTCCCATGGGCTGCTTGCTGATGCGTACAACTTTTTCGGAATGCGGCCTGCGAGATAGCTCTGGCGACCTGCGATGCAGGCGTGCCGCATTGCGTGGGCCATGGTGACTGGGTCGGCTGCGTGTGCGATGGCGGTGTTGAGGAGGACGCCGTCCGCGCCGAGTTCCATCGCGATGGAGACATCGCTCGCGCTGCCGACGCCTGCGTCGACGATCACGGGATACGTCGCGTCGCCTTGCTTGAGCAGTTCGAGGCAGAGCATGATGTTGTTGCGATTGAGCACGCCCTGGCCGCTGCCGATCGGGCTGCCAGCGGGCATCACGCTTGCGGCACCTGCTTCCTTGATGCGAATTGCGGCGATTGGATCGTCGCTTGAGTACGCGAGTACTTGGAATCCTTGCTGGACGAGTTCGCGCGTCGCTTCAACGGTGCCCATCGGATCGGGCAGCAGCGTTTTCTTGTCGCCAAGGACTTCGACCTTGACCCAGTTTGCGCCGGGGTTGTCCAATTGTTCGAGAATATCTCGGCCCAGCAATGCAACTCGAATCGCGTCGCTCGCGCTGAAGCAACCGGCAGTGTTGGGGAGGATCGTGTACTTCTTTGTGTCGATGAATTCGAGCAGGCTCTTGCCCTGCTCGTTGAACAGACGTTCGCGGCGCACGGCGACTGTCACCACTTCGCACGCGCTCGCGGCGAGTGCATCTCGCATGAGTTCGTTGGTTTTGTACTTGCCTGTGCCAACAAAAAGTCGGCTGTGGAACGAACGGTTGGCGATTCGGAGCGGCTTCAATTCTGGTTCAATCACGGTCATGTCCGATTGTTGCACGTGTGCAGCGTGCGTGCCAAAGGAGTCCGATATGCCGAGAATTCATGAAATCTTCATAGTTTGCAGTATGTACAAACTCATGCGTTTGCACGATGCGAGTGTGTTTGCTGATCTCGCGACACTGCTCGCGCGGGTACAGTGAATCTTCGTGATCGGTGGATCATGCGGCTCAATTCAAGAAGGACTCCATATGGAAAGCGTTGCAAAGGTCGTTGAAATTACTTCGATGTCCAAGAAGAGCTTTGAGGACGCGATTGCCAAGGGCATCGCCCGCGCCTCGAAAACACTCGACGGGATCACCGGCGCGTGGATTCAGGATCAGAAGGTGGATGTCAAGAAGGGCAAGATCGAGGCATATCGCGTGAACATGAAGGTCACGTTTATCCTCAAGTCCTGATTGACGGACGACGCTTACTTGAAGCGGACGATCGCCTTGTCGGCACTCGCGCGAACCTTCTTCTGATTTGCCAGCCAGTCATCGCTCGCGCGATAGCCTGCTGCGCCGAGCACGACGGGCATGTAGCCTTGTGCGCTCATCTTGAGAATTTCGTCGTACTTCGCGGGCTCGAAGCCTTCCATGGGGCATGCGTCGACGCCCAGCATCGCACACGTGTAGAGGAAAAAGCCCAGAGCGATGTATGTTTGGCTGCGGGTGTATGTCCGCATGTCGCCGCCCGGGAGGCCTGCGGGATTGGACACTGATCCGACCATCATGTTGCGGTAGTCTTTGAGCGTGTCGACCGGCACGCCGCGTTGAGCCGCGACGTCGGCGACATATGCGTCAACGTCAGCGGGCGTGACGTTGATCTTGGCACAGAACACGACAAGGTGAGACGCGTCGGTGATCTGCGGCTGGTTCCACGAGACTGCGCGAAGTTTGACGCGCAGTTCTGGATTCGTCACGACTGCAAACTTCCAAGGCTGCAAGCCGTAGGAGGATGGTGCGAGGCGCATTCCTTCTTCAATGCTCTTCCATGTGGCGTCGGCGATCTTCTTGGTTGGGTCAAACTTTTTCGTTGCGTAGCGCCAGGAGAGATTCGAAAGCACGTTCTCGGAAGAGATGGGTGTCATGATGATCCTCAGTCTTGAAAGTGTGTTTGTTTCACGAATCGCTGCGAGGTTTCACTTGGAAGCCTGTCGGAGCGCAGCCAGCATAGGTTCAATGCCGAAGCCGCTCTGGCGTTGCGGCAAACCAACCAAAATGGGTCGTCGTATCCGAAATGACTCGGCGGCTGCTCATCCAAGTACTACGCTCGCACACGCTTATGTCTGAAGCTCCGATTCTCCATGTTTCACCTATCTTGCAACGACTTGGAGTGCCGCATTGCTTCACAACGCGCGTGGGCGGTTCGGTTGGGGTGTCTCGAGGCGTGTTTTCGTCGCTGAATTTTGGGAATCCAGGAGAACTGCCAAAGGAGCAGCGCGACCCGCCTTCCAATATACATGCAAACCTGGTTGCTGTGGCGAACGCTTTGGGCGTTCCGACCCGGCCTGTTGTGCAAGTGCATCAGGTGCATGGTGGGGATGTTCATTTTCTTGATCGCTCAGCGATGAGCAATCCTGAATTGATTCGTCATGATCCCAAGGCGGACGCGATTGTGACGACTGCGCCGGTACTCGCCGGGATTCGCACGGCGGACTGTGCTCCGATCCTGCTCGCGAGCGACGATGGATCAGTGGTGGGGGTGGTGCATGCTGGGTGGCGAGGTGTCGTGGCGGGAGTGCTGCTTCGAGCCATCGAGGTGATGCGACAGCACGGGGCAAAGCGCGTCGTCGCATCGATTGGACCTTGCATCGGTGCGAAGGCGTTTGAAGTCGATGCGGATGTTGCGACCCAGTTTCAGGCGTGCTTTGGTGGCGATTCTCAGGTTGTGATTGAACATGCTCGTAAGCCAGGCTCGACAGTTCAGAAGTACGGCGTTGACCTTCAGCGTGCGCTGCGGTTGCAATTGGAGCAATCGGGCGTGCATGAGTTCGACGTCGTCGATCATTGCACGTACGAGCGCAGCGACTTGTACTTTTCTCACAGGCGTGAAAAAGGCATGACAGGGCGCATGATTGCGCTCATTGGTCCAGCAACGTAAACGCTGCGAAAGTGGCTAGTTGTCCGACTTCTTTGAAGCGATCTTGGCCCACTCGTGTTCGGCGAATGCCGTGAGGCCGCGTTGAGCCGCGAATCGCACCAACTCAGTGCGGCGCTTGAAGTTCATTTTTTCTGTGATCGAAGCGATGTGATTTTCGACGGTCTTTGGTGCGCGGTGGATGTGTTTGGCGATTTCGTCGGTGCTCATGCCCAGCGCCGTCAGGTACAAAACTTCCATCTCGCGTCGGCTGAGTTTTTCGAGTTTGTCCAAGTGAGGCGTTGAGATGACATCGACAGAGTCGGCATTCATTTCTGGCTCGAACGCCACTGCGCGTACGATCATTACAAAGAGGCCTTCTTTGCCCCGCCATTTGGGGTCCAAACGCCAGATGGTTGTCAGATAGCGATGGTCGTTCCAGACCTGGAAGTATCGACCTGGCTTGCCGCTGTGCCAGATTTCGAGCATGCGTGCCTTGCGCTCGTCGGCCATTTCCGGAGTCATCAGATCGTGCATCGTTGTGCCGATCAGTTGCTCGGGAGTGCGTTTGCACATGCGGGCATATTCCATGTTGCACCATAGCAGCCGCATGTCCATGTCGCGAGCGAGTGCGCACACGCCCGGATAGCCATCGAAGGGCTTGAACATGTCTGGGGAGCAATACGCGAGTGGCGAGACGCCGTGCATCTCGACGCGCTCACCCATCGCGCTCGCGGCTGGTGTGCCGGCTGGCTTGAGTTCTGCAGGAGTTGCCTTTTTGTCGATCTGCATGACTGTTCGCACAGAGGTAAACCCACCACCGCACACCTTGATAGTGGTATTCCACTATAGGACAGCACCGGGATCGTGTAATTGTCGAAACTTGTCGATAATTGAGGTTTGGAAGATCGCAGGACAGAATCATCGCGCAACACAAATCAAGAGCGTGTTTTCTTGCAACCGCGTTGAGAGTCATCCGTACAGAATGCGATCAAACATCGAGATCGAGAACGGCTTCTGAGAGTTCGTTGAAGAACGGACGCAAGTCAGAATCGTCACTACGCTACGAGCGTGTTGATCACAGTTGGGCAGTAGATGGTTTTGGGCAGGCAGGAGTTGAAAAGCATGGTTCATTCTCAAGCCTCGCTGTGCGGCGTGCGGCCTTCGAGCCGTCGTGCGTTCACGCTCGTCGAACTGTTGATCGTGATTGGCATCATCGCAATTCTGATCAGTCTCGTCTTCACTGCGGGCAACGCAGTCGTGGGCGGCGGAAAACGCCGCGCGACGGAGAACGTTCTGCGCACGTTGGATCAGGCGATGCAGGCATACATCGAAGAGCGACAGAATGATCGGAATGCTGGTCCATTGCAATATGTATTGATGCAACGCGAGGTACCCAGAGCCAGTTGCACCGATCCTCAGGCATTGGAACCATGCAAGAGCGCGTTTCTTCTTGCAGATGCTCGCGTGGATATGAATGGTCAAGAATATATCGTCGATTCGACTGGGCTGTGGTTTTCGGAAGCCACGAAATATCCTCGATGCAAAGAGATACTCGATCGCATTCCTGCGAAGTTCATTGCAAATTCTGATCTAGACTTTGTTCAGACCGGCGCAGGATGCAACGATGGTCCTTGGCCTGACCTGACGACGATTCTCGATGCATGGGGCAAACCGATTCGGCTCGTCGTCCCACAGTTTGACGGCCTGCTCGTCGGCGACGTTTCATACAACACAGGACAAGGGGACTGGCTTGACCTTCAGGTTGGAACGCAACCTGTACGAGTTATTCCTCCGCGTGCTGGGAATGTTGCGCCGTGTGATCAGCCTGCCGCACTCGCGTTCACTCGGCTCCGCCGAAATTGGGCCGACTATAACGACGCAAGTGGTGCGAATTCTTCTCTGACTCCGGTGACAGATAGTGATGGAGGACGTTGCTCGACACATCGGCCTTACTTCTATTCCGCTGGTGAAGATGGACAAGTTGGGTATCGCAAAAACGGCAACGCGATGCAAGATTTCAACGCTGACAACGTTTATACAGAGCGGCCGAAGTTTACCCGTAAACCAGCACCATGAAGTAAATTGCAGGTCGGCTACACATGTGGTGACGGCGGACGTTGCTCGACGCATCGTCCGAATTTTTACTCTGCAGGCGAAGACGGTGAAGTGGGTCACCGCAAGGATGGCGCAGTAGTCCGCGATTACAACGCTGACAATGTGTACTCCGAACGCCCCAAGTTCAACCGCAAGCCGCCGCTCCCATAAGTGGCGTTTGTAGCGTGTGAATACCGGGGTTGTTGTTCCCGCTTCGCAAACTACAGCATTTTTGCGATGTTTGGTGGCCGACGCACCATTCGCGGCGTCGTTATACAAATCGCATTTCATCGCCTAGAATAGATCAACACCCCGGGGTGTAGCGCAGCTTGGTAGCGCGTTTCGTTCGGGACGAAAAGGTCGTAGGTTCAAATCCTATCACCCCGACTTTCTGTAAAGCCTTCCGATGCCGGCACTTCCGGCAACCGGCCCAGGTGGGCCGTGCGGTCCAGAATCCCAGCCAAAAACGGTATATACCGGATTTGGCCCAGTCTGGGAGTTCCGCACGATGCCCCAAACCCCTCGATCACCCCGATCACCCCGATCCGCTCGCGCGCACAACCACATCCCAACCTATCGCCTTCACCGCGGCAGCGGCAACGCCATCGTGACCCTGCGCGGTCGAGATGTGTACCTAGGCCCGTTTGGATCCCCAGAGAGCAAGGCTGAGTACCGGCGTCTGATCGCCGAGTACTTCGCGGCGGGGTGCGAAGATCCGCAGCCGTCCCCGGATGCTGATCTGACTTGGTGCGAACTGGCCGCGAGGTATCTGCGATACGCCGAGGACTATTACCGCACACCCGATGGTTCGACTTCAACATCCGTGATGACGATCAAGTGCGCGCTGTCTTGCCTGTTGCCGTTGTACGGCGAGCAGCCGGTTGTGGCGTTTGGTCCAATTGCGCTCAAGGCGGTGCGAACCTCGATCATCAAGACGGGAAAGTCCCGCAAGACCGTGAACGACTATGTCGCTGTGGTGAAGCGGATCGTGAAGTGGGGGGTGGGAGAGGAATTGGTCCCTGCTCGGATCATGGAAGCGTTGCGTGCTGTAGACGGCTTGAAGCGCGGACGATCGAGCGCGAAAGAAACTGCTCCGGTGCGAGCCGTGCCAGACGCGATTGTGAATCAAACGCTGAAGCACTGTTCGCCTGTTCTCGCGGCGATGATCAAGCTTCAGCGACTGACAGGCATGCGACCGGCGGAGGTTTGTGGAATCACCGCCGCTCAGATTGACATGACCGGCGAGTTGTGGCACTACGAACCAACCCATCACAAGCTCGCGCACTTGGGGCCAAATCACAGCCGGGTTGTGTCGCTGGGGCCTCGAGCTCAAGAGATCGTGCGAGAGTTCCTGCGTCCGGGTGATGTGCACCGGCCGCTGTTTAGTCCAGCAGAATCAGAAGCATGGCGCCGAGCCCAACTGCGCGACGAGCGGACGACCAAAGTGACGGCGTCGCAAGCGCGACGAGACGCCCGCCGCCGCGTCATGGTGGAGAAAAGCCTGCGTCGACCGAGTGATCGATTCGACACCCAGAGTTACGGGCGAGCCATCGACAACGCATGCCGACGGGCGTTTCCGCATCCTGAGTTGGCGGGCGTACCACGAGCGTCGCTCAACGCGGCGCAGCTGAAGGAACTAGATCAATGGGAACGCGAGCATCGCTGGAGCCCAAACCAGCTTCGGCACGCCGCTGCAACGCAGATCCGCCGAGCATTCGGACTGGATCACGCGGCGGCTGTGTTAGGACACAGTGAACTGACGACGACGCAGATCTACGCTGAAAGGTCGAGACATACGGCTGAGGCGGTGGCGTTGGCGTTGGGATAGTGATCGTGTGGGCGCACCGTCGTCTTTCGCATGAACTGCCGCAATAATCATCGCAGGAGATTGCGATGAAAAGCGATTCCAAGCGAGACATTGAGAAGTTAGGCAAACTCGACGAAGACGAGTTGGCGGATTTAGATCCAGAACTGAGGGAGCTCTTGACGCGAGATCCGCCGGCGGACGCCATATTGGTGCGAGATCTCCTCCAGCGTGTCAAGAATGGAGAGCCGACCGCGATGATGCAGTGGAAGAATTATGACGATGGAGTTTTCTACGGCAAAATCGAACAGCGGCCCGGAGAACTGGAAACGCTCTGGACGGGAGTTGGGGCTGAGTGGTCGCGCGTTAGCGACCGTCAATGCGGGCTTCCGACCGACGTTCCTGCCCTCATGAAACTCGCCTGTGAAGTACTTGTGCGTCGCGACGGGAAGCACTGGTATGACGTCGTACGCATACCTGCACGATTGATAGTCGCACAGGCAAGCAAGTGCCCGACTAGACCAGGGTCATCGGCGCAGATTGTGAAAAGTCCCAAGTGGTTCCGAGTGGCAACTGATGGAGGAATTACTGACGGAATGCTCCGGCAGGCGCATTCTGACCACCGGCTTTTCCGGGCAAAAAAACGCACGTATGCGGTGGATGACGTGTGTCGGGTGTGGCCTGACTACGGCCCGCTGATCCAAGAGCATCTCTCCAAAGAGCGTGAGAAAGCGTCGAAATCCGTCGAGAAGCGTCGAACATAAGTCTGACAGTTTGCCAATTTGCCATCGTCAGCCATTGATGTATCCACCTCGCAAAGGAGCGAGAAGAAAAGGAGCACACGGCGATGGCTGCCAATCCCGGATTCGTAAAAGAAATCGTCACTCAAGACCGCATTTCACTGTCTAAGTTGGCCAAAGAACTCTCCCTCGATGTGTCCACGCTGTATCGATGGACATTGCGAGGTGTTTTGGCGCGCAACGGAGATCGAGTTCGATTGAAGGTGTTCAAGCTCGCGGGACGCACGTACGTTCGTCGTGATGATCTCGAGTCGTTCATGGACGCCGTGAATCAACAATCGACGACCGGGGCAACACAGACGCCGACGCCCACGAAGTCGAGTGTCCACAGTCACCTTCGGGCTCGTTCAGAACTTGAACAGGCTGGCATCCAGGTTGATCGAACGCTCACAGATATCTGACGACGCGACGTCGCGTCGATTATTCACGAATGCCCATCGCATACCGGCAAGGACAAGCGATGGGCGGAAATCAAGGCACCGATAGTATCGAGTGAACCAATGCGAAGCGAGTTTTTCTCGCGATTCGCTGTTGTATTCGCTCCTATCGCATGCCGAAACACTTGAAAGGCATAGCGATGAATGGCACTACCGAACGATTGATCGCGGCGCTTCGCAAGCATGGATGCGAGCCGAAGCAAAGCGGAGCAGGCTGGACTTGTTGTTGTCCGGCACACGACGACCGCAAACCAAGCTTGAGCATCAGTGACGGCGAAGATGGCAAGGCGCTTGTTTGTTGCCATGCCGGATGTACTGCGGAAGCTATATGCAAAGCCATTGGACTGCAGCTATCAGACCTCTTTGATTCAGCCCCGCGCAAGCCCGTTCAACCCGGCAAACGAGATGAACTCAACTCTCGACGAAGAAGCAAACCCAGCGATGCCTCCGGCGGGCAAGTTGACAGTTGTTCGGCAGATCAGGAAAATCTACAACACAACAAGTCTCGGTTTCCAACGAGTGATGAAGCCTTGGCTGAAGTGGAACACAGGGGCGGCGCACCTTCGACAATCTGGACGTATGAGAATCAGCACAGGGAGACTGTGGGCTTGATACTTCGTCGGGATACTTCGAAAGGAAAACAGATAATCCCGATTTCACGAAATGCAGATGGGCAGAGCTGGTCGATAGCTGGCATGCCTGCACCCCGTCCGCTGTACTTGCTTCCTGAACTTCTTGCGGCCCCTGAAGAAGTTCGGGTGTTTGTCACCGAAGGTGAGAAAGCTGCAGACGCGGCTCGCACGCTCGGCTTGCTTGCCACGACGAGTTCTCACGGTGCGGAGGCTGCCGCGAAATCGGATTGGTCACTGTTGAAGGGCCGCGACGTCGTCGTGCTTCCTGACAACGATGCACCGGGGGAACGCTACGCGACGGGCGTCGTGCAATTGGCGACGGCAGCTGGCGCCAAGTCGGTCCGAATCGTTAGACTAAAGGACTTGTGGAATGAAATGCCCGACGGCGGAGACGTGGACGACTTGCTACAGCAGCGAGGTGAAGCCCTTGAGAAACTGCGGACGGATATCGAGGCGCTCGTGAGTGAAAGTGCGCCCGAGGTGATTGATATTGAACGACCTCAAAGTCTGCGATTCACTCCCTTCCCGCTGCATGTCTTGCCGGTGCCGATTCGAGAGTTCTGCACACGCAGCGCGAAGTCAATTGGATGCGACCCTTCCATGATCATCGTTCCGCTGCTCGCGGCGATGGGAGCCGCGATCGGCAATACAAGCAGAATCGAGCTGAAGCCTGGATGGAGCGAGCCTTCCATCATCTGGGCTGCGACGGTAGCCCACTCCGGCAGCCACAAGACACCAGCATTCAACGCCGCTTTACGGCTGCTTCGAAGAGCGCAGGATCGAGCATTCGAAAAGTTCAAGGCGGAACTGGCCGAATGGGAATTGCGTTCGAAGCTATATGAGGTTGAAATCGAGGCATGGAAGCGAGTGAAGGGAATGTCAGACCAAGGCAAGGCTGTCAATCCGCCCGAGAAGCCAGTTCGCCCGACGGCGAGGCGATTCCTCGTGTCGGATATCACCACAGAAGCTCTGGCTGCGATTTTGCATGACAACCAGCGCGGCGTGCTTCTTGCACGTGATGAACTTGC
Organism: Phycisphaerales bacterium; assembly: GCA_046350435.1. Taxonomy (GTDB): domain Bacteria; phylum Planctomycetota; class Phycisphaerae; order Phycisphaerales; family UBA1924; genus BJHL01. The sequence goes on along the minus strand of JAXMAK010000002.1, from coordinate 171,324 downwards.
CGGTTGGATCAGCTCGTTTGATCGATACGCCAAGACTGGAAGAAGTAGTGGGGATGCGGCGACTTGGCTTTGTATGCACTCGGGTGAAGCGATGACAATCGATCGCAAGACTGGAGCGATGCCGACAATTCACGTTCCCAGTGCGTTTGTGTGTATTACCGGCGGCATTCAACCAGACATCCTTGCGCGGGTGATGAAGCAGGAGCACCGTGAAAGTGGCTTGCTCGCGCGGATGCTCTTCGCTATGCCGCCACGTTGCGCCAAACGATGGACCGATGATTGCATCGATCCAGAGACCGAAGCGCTACTCGACGCGCTGTTCGATCGCTTGCTGGAGTTAGGAACCGAATCAGGTTCACGGCCTACTTCTGCACCAAGCTCGAAGACGGACCACCTGATTCGGCGAATGGACGAAGAAGCGAAGTCTGCATGGATCGAGTTCTTTAACGAACATTCCAGAAGGCTGGCGTTATTGACGGGCGATGAGGCAGCAGCGGAGGCAAAGTTGGAGGCGTACGCCGCACGATTGGCATTGTTGCTTCACGAGGTACGTGTGGCTGCGGAAGACAATACGCTTTTGGATCCCACACGTATCGACAGGGTGAGTATTGCGGCGGGCGTTGAGATATCACTTTGGTTCAGCAATGAGATGAGGCGTGTATACGCGTTTCTCTCTGAAAGCGAAGACGAGCGGGCAGCGCGGCAATTAGTAGATTGGATTGAACAGAAAGGCGGCGCGGTCACGGTGCGGGACCTGATGAGAGGCCCACGCGAATTTCGCGGCGATGCCGTTCGTGCTGAAGAGGCGCTGAACAAACTGGTAGCCGCGGGATTCGGACGTTGGGAATCCAATGCACAGAGTTCAAAAGGTGGACGTCCAACAGCAGTGTTCCGACTCGCGTCGTACGGAAGAGACGTTGGCGACGGCGACGAAACTAGCAAAAACCCTGTGTGTTCGTAGGCTTGTGTCGCCGTCGCCACGGTCGTCGTGTTGTTCTGACGGCCTCACGCGGGAGTTGTGATGTTCGCGAGCAGAACGACACAAAGTCACAAGATCTGAGTGGCTTCACGATTCAGTGCGAGAATCTGCGTTTGGTGGACGGGAGGGGGGCCAAAATCCTACCAACCTGCGAAGGGATCACCGAGCCGGGCCCCAACACGCACGCAGCCGGGAAATTAGCAAGGGGGGGGTTCAACACAAACGTTATGTGGTAGGGCAGAAACTGCCACAAACTCACAAAGGGAAAGTCATGTCAAATGCTAAAACGTCGCTCGGATGCTCAATATCTGTTCCTGCCGTCATGACCATTGATGACTTGGCTGCGTATCTGCAACTCTCAAGATCAACTGCGTATCGGTTGGCACAGCAAGGTCGAATACCTGGAAAGAAAGTCGGCAAGCACTGGCGCTTTAGCCGAGTTGCGATCGATGCGTGGCTGGCAGGGGACAAAGTGCTCAAGCAGACATGATTCAGACGTGACCAATTCGTCTAGTGTGCGTGGTATTCACAAATATGAGAAAACGAGTCGGCCCCCCGAGGTGCCGACTCTCGCTCGCGTGTGATGTTTGTTCCTTGTGCGTCACTGCCCGCACAAAGTGCAAGGTCCCTCGCTAAATACGACTAGGTAGGTATCAATATCGCAAGGATCGAAAACCGAGCCATCGTTGTTGAAGTCGATGTCGTTGCAGTTGGCGGTCGACGGAATACAGGGACCCTCGCTATAGAGGCTCAAGAATGCGTCAATGTCTTGCGGATCGAAGAGGCTTAGGTCATTGTTGAAGTCTATGGAGTCGCATGTCGGGAACGACAACAGGACAACGGCGTCGCTAGACCATCTGGTTCCGCAGGAGTTGGTGACTAGCAGCGAGTAGGTGCCGGCGAGGGAAGGATCGCTGCCTATGAACTGCAGCGTGGGGCTGGAGGCGCCTGCATACACCGGGCCGTTGAACAGCGGCGCGCCATTGCGGTGCCAGCGGTAGACCGTCCACCCCACCGTGGACACCTGAGTTGAGATCGTCACCACTGATCCGGGCTCAAACGTTCCGCCAACGGGCTGCTGCGCAAACGTCGGTCGGCAGGAAAGCACCGCAGCACCCGATACGTTCGAGCCGCACACGGTCGCAAGTTCACAGGTATAGCTCCCGCCATCGTTGGCCTGCAGGTTGCTGATCACCAGCGTGGGGCCCGTCGCGCCGCTAATGCGGGCATCGTTGCTCAGGTTCACTCCGTTCTTCTTCCACTGGAACGTCGTGTTCGGACGCGACGAAACCACGCTGAATGTCGCGGTGCCGCCCGGGATCAAGGTCTGATCTTGCGGCTGGCCGACGGCGATGGGCATGATCGACAGCGTCGAGAAGTCGGCGAAGATGGGCGAGAAACCCGGGCTCGCCGCCCCGCCCGTCACCACCATTGATCGAGTCGCGCGGTCGTAGCTCATGGCGTGGGTCCAGCGCGGGCTTGGGACGTTGGCGAGGTTTACGGTCGTCCACGCGGTCCCGTCCCACGCCAAGAGGCCGTTGTTCACGCCCGCGGCGGCCCAGCCGCCGAACATGAACACCCGTCCAAGCGTGTCGTCGTACGCCGCAGTGGCGTAGTAGGTGGGGGAGAACCCGGAATCAGAAGCCTGCCGCCACGCTGATCCATCCCAAGCCCAGGTGTCGCCCAGCCGCGAGTTGGCGTACCCGCCGATCACAAGCGTTTCACCATTGGTGGCGTCGAATGCCATTGCGTGGGCGAAGCGGGCGCTGGGACCGTTCGCCGACACCAGCGTCCAACCTGTCCCACTCCACTCCCAAGTGTCAGACACGGTCGCGCCCGCGGCATCGATGCCGCCGAAAAGCACGACGCGATCCCGGGCGGTATCCAGCACCATCTGGTGCCCAAGCCGCGGTGAGGGGCCGGTCACGCTCAGCAGGTTCCACTGCGTGCCGTTCCATTCCCATGTATCGCCCAGCACCGACGCCGCGCCCCCGGCGACGGCCTTCCCACCGAACAACAGGACCCGGCCGTTGTCAAGCGCGGACATCGCATGGTCAGTACGCAGAGACGGCCCGGTGGTCGCGACACGGGTCCAGCCGTTGGGCGTGCCGAGCCACGTGTCGCTGAGCGTGTCGCCCGCGGCATCCCGGCCACCAAAGAGCAGCGTGCCGGCGTTCACCGCGCTGTATGCCTGTGCATGCACCCAACGCTGTCCAAAGGCGGCAGCGCCTTGGTTGGTCCACGCGTGGTCGCAGGTCGGGATGGTGAGCGTCGCCGTAGACGATGTGACGCTGCCACAGGCGCTGGTCACGACGCAGTCGTAGGAACCGACATCGGCCCCGTTGACGCTGGAAATCTGCAGCGACGCGGCGGTCGCCCCCTCGATGCGCGAGGAGTTTGCAAGGTCGACGCCGTTCCGGCGCCATTGGAACTGTGGGTTGGTGCCATCGGCTTGGATTTGGAAGGTAGCGGTCCCGCCAGGCGTCACAGTTGCGGACTGCGGCTGTGAGATGATGACCGCATCCGCGAAGCTGAACTCCCAATGATCCCCGAAGTTCGTCTGAGATGCGTTTTGGGCCCCACCCCAAAGGACTGCACGATTGCGAGTCGAGTCGTACACAAGCCCGTGAAACGCGCGACGATCGGGAGTGGGTGTGATGGATAATTGCTGCCACGCACCCTGTCGCCGCAACCACGTCTCACCGACTTCGCCGTCCGGGTTGCCGGTGGTGCCGCCGAACAGCACGACTCCTTCGGCTTCTGGCATATACACCATGCGATGGCCAGCTCGTGGAGAGGGTCCGTCGTTGTTGGTGACGATCCACTCGGTACCCGCACGTTCCAACGTGAGGCCGAACATTCCCTCTGGACAATTACCGATGGTCCCCCCGAACAGAACCAGACGATTTAAGGTCGAGTCAAATGCCAATGACGTGGCGCCTGTGGCAACAGGCAATGGATCGGAACTCGTCCACGTTGCTCCATTCCACTCCCAGACGTCCGACAGAGCGTGCCAACATCCATCAAAACGAACTCCGCCCGCAAGCACGATGCGGCCACGATTCGCGTCAAAGGCCATTGCGGGTCCGTTGCGACCATCAGGGCCCACTGTGCTCACCAGCTGCCAAGCTACCCCGTTCCACTCCCAAGTATCTCGGTAGAACTGTCGAGCACCTGATGCGGCTGGATCTGCTGAGCCACCGAAGAGCACGATTCGATCTCTCACTGGGTCGTACGCCATGGAGGTTGCCGAGCGAGGACTTGGGGATTGGAGCCCCGTCATCTGGCTCCACGCTTGACCGTTGAAAACCCATGTATCTGCGAGTTCGAAACCTGGTCCGACTCCACTCAATTCTCCGCCAAACAACACGGTGTGTCCGCGTGCGGCATCAAATGCCATGCCATGGTGGTACCGAGCGGATGGCGCGAAAACGCCGCTTCGAAGCGACCACGCACCGCACATGCTTTGTGCTTCCGCGATCTGAGCGAACGAGGCTGCAAACCCAACGACGGCGATCAACGACCTTGCACGCATGACGACCTCCTTTGAATTGACACAAGAGAAGACGGAGACGATGAGGCAATCGGACATGACTCAAGGAATTTGTTCTCGAAACTGTGGCGCTTTGAGCTCAAACCCCCGAATCCAACGCTCTGCTCTGGGGTGTTCGCCTTGCTCACGCAGGAGACCGATCATCTCGATCTGTTGCAGCCGATCGCCGGATGGAAGATCCGGCTCCAGCGTCCACATGCGTGACTCGATCTCTTGGAATCGCTTCCAGTCGCCTGCTCGCAAGGCGGCCAGAGCGTGGGATGCATCAATCCATCGAGCCATGTTGGTCCGCTCGCCGAAGGCCTGACTTTCGCGTTCATATACGTCTTCGAACTTGGCAAGACACTCTTCGTGCCGACCCAAGAGAGAGAGAATGTTCGCGTGGTTGTACTGGGCGCGAATCACGCCCTTCCCAAAGCGGCCAAGGACCCGCTCCGCATCAGGAATATGCTCTCTTGCCCACGCCTCCTGATCTTCCATCGGGAGCTCGCCGATCCCACGAAAGTACATCTCAAGGGCAATCTCGGAATGGACTAGCGGATCATTGGTGCCGAACAGCTTACTCGCTCGTTCGCGGAACTCATCCATCAGCAAGATGGCTTGACGCGCTTGAACGAGATCCTCGGTCCACGCAGCATGACGCCCGATGAGAATCGTGTTGCGATCGTCGGGGCCTAAGTATCGCAAGAGATCCTCATGGAGCGGCAGCATCATTTCCATTTCGCGTGGTATTGCCAGAGCGAGATCGACTCGAGCTTGAAGTTGCGATTCCGAGTTTTGAACGAAGCAATTGGAAACAAGTCGGTCAACTTCCGCACGGACCGCTGGCGTCTGTTTGAGGCGAGAGTCGTCAACAGTGAGATTGCTGATCAAGTGCAACCGAATCAAGAGTAGTGGAAGGCGACGGCACGAATCGCGTCCCTCGGATTCTTCAAGCCGATGAAGGGCACGCGCCGCAAACCTGTCCGCTTCGTCAAGCCTTCCAATCGTGGAGTAGGCTTGTGCGAAAGCTTCGCTGACTTCGAGGTCGACTTGTGGATTAAGCGAGTTCCAATCGATGGTCTCACTACCGTTTGCCAGCATCATTTGAAGCAGTTCTGTGTCCCTGCCCTGTGCAACGGCCGGATTAACACTTGTCAAGACTTCGCGCAGCGAGCGCGACACCGCGACTGCATGTGCGCGATCCTGCGAGGCTCGGTGTGCAAATTGCAAAGCTGCACCCGCGCCGATCAGTATGCTGAGAATGCCTATGAGGGACGCTGCAATCGGGAGTTTGTATCGAGTGCCAAGTCGCCGGAGGCGATGCAATCGGGCGGGTGGTCCGCTCGACACATTGTCGCCACGCAAAAACCTCTGCAGGTCCTCGATTAGCCCGTCGACCGTTTGAAATCGACGTGCGAGGTCTTTCTCCAAGCATCGGAGTGTGATCCAGTCGACCTCACGCGGAACTGTTTGATGCTTCACTCGAAGGGACTTAGGAATTTCCTGAGCCAGAACTTGACGCAGACTTTCTCGACCTTGTTGCAGTAAGTGCTCTCCACCGAAAGGCGGCTTGCCTGAAATCAGTTCATACAGAATTGCACCGAGTGAATACACGTCCGAACGAACATCCGAAGGCTTCTCCAGTGCTTGCTCCGGTGCCATGTACTCGGGCGTACCGATCAGTTGTCCTTGTACGGTCAGACTGTGATGAGGCGTGAGCGGTTGCGACAGTGCTTTAGCCAGGCCAAAGTCGATGATCTTTGCGCGGTGAGTGGACTCCTCGAAGATCACCAGAATGTTCGCGGGTTTGAGATCGCGGTGGATAACACCGCGAGCGTGAGCGTGCTGGATGCCTTCGCACACACAGATAAACAGTTCTAGTTTCTCTCTAAGGGAGAGACTTCTCTCAATACAGTACTGTGTGATTGGCATGCCCGGCACGAGCGGCATAACCACAAATGGACGGCCGTCATCAGTGGAGCCCGCGTCGATGGCCGACACAATCGCCGGGTGATCCATCATTGCAAGTGCTTGGCGTTCGTCATCAAATCGCTTGAGGACGCTTTCGGTGTCCATCCCCCGCTTGATAATCTTGATGGCGACCATTCGTCGTATCGGGTGCGTTTGAAGCGCGAGATAGACAACTCCAAAGCCGCCTTCGCCGAGCTGTGCAATGACTTGATATCGATCCGGCAAACACAACCTAAAAAGGTCATGCCCATTTGGTGACTTCGGCTCGCATCGGAAACCAACGTCTGGTGCGCCGAGAGAGTCCATTGAGAGCATGTTTGCAAGCCGGTTGGCGATCGCAGGATGAGCGCGATGTGCGTCCACAAGCAGCGAATCCAGACTCTGATCGTCGAGCCCAACAGCGGCATCGAACAGTTCTTCAAGTTTGCGAAACTCATCGTGGTTCATGTGGTGTTTCACGATTGAAACTGCTCAGCCATCAGCAAACGCACTTTGGGTAGCCAGCCAAGCGCAGGCAAAATCTATGTCGCGCCGCACCGTGCGGACGTTCACGTTGAGTACTTGAGCAATTCGCTCGAGAGTCATTCCGCCTGTCAGCCAAAGTGTCAACGCCTCTGACTTTCGTGGGCTGAGTTCTGCAAGTTGCCTCAGTCCTTCGACAAGTTGCTGATTGCTGATTTCCGTCGAGCCCAGTTCCGAGCGATTGTCGCGTTGTGAATGCAGTTCGCGTGTCTTGCGAGCAATCTCGGAACGCATGCGGTCGAGCATCGCCCACTCCATGTAACGAATACTCACTCCCTTGAGCTGATCCTCGGACTTGGGTATTTCGGAAAGCTTCAAGACTCGGCAAACCGTTTCTTGAGCAAGAGAACTCGGGGAACACCACTTGCTGCGAAACCGACGCGAGTGCGCCATCGCAAGCAAGCTCGGATACAAGCGAGCAATCAACTCGCCGCAGTCGTTTGCGTTGGAGTTCCCCATTCGGAATGGACGGTAGGGCGATTAGAGATTGGCAGAGTTGGCGGGCGTACTCCAAACCATTAGAGGAAGTGCGCAGTTGAAGTGGGACCATGATAGTAAGACGGACCCAAGCAAGTAGGTCGGACATTAATTGCATTGAAAATTTGGAATCCAGTGGCGACAACAAGGTTTTGATTCGGCGACCACCGTCCATGCGGCGTCGAATTGTGAAGGCGCCACCTTAGCAGCGATTCGGCTCTTGCAATCCGCGCGTAAGTACAAGTTCATATCCCACAATTCACACAAGGCCCTTCGCTGAACACAAGGAGGAACGAATCAATATCACAAGGATCAAAGAGCGAGCCATCGTTGTTGAAGTCGATATCGCCGCATGTTGCGTATGCGGGGATGCATGGTCCCTCTGAGTACACGCTGAGAAAGGACTCAATGTCTTGGGGGTCAAAGAGAGAAGTATCGTTGTTGAAGTCGATGGAGTCGCACGAGCTTCCAGGAATTGAGAGAGTGGCTGCTGAACTCACAATCGATCCGCAAAGATTGTAAACAATACATCGATACTCTCCGATCAAGTCTGGTGTCATCGGATCAAGCGTTAAGGAATTTGTATGAGCTCCGCTTACTGCCAATCCGTCGGTCAGATCGACGCCGTTGCGCTGCCACTGGAAATACAGTGGAGATGTTCCCGTTGCTGCCACGTACAAAGATGCGGGCTCACCCAAAGCGATGGTGCGGTCGGAAAGGTCCGAACGAAGCGTGTACACAGCATTGCCGGTAGGTTGTGAAATGAACGCCGAGTACACCAAGCGATCGCGAAACATGGTTACTCCTTCACCCTCAAAGTCGCCGATCGTGTCTTCCGGCGGAGGACTCACAACCCAGCTGCCAACGGCTCTTAATGGCTCGATGTCGAGTCGGAATTTCGTCAAGATTGGTAGCGCGCCGGGATCGGTGCGAGGATCTGGGCTTGTGAAGAGCCAGAAAAAGCCATCTCGAACAAAGCTGCTTTGAACAAATCCATCAACGGTGGTATGTCGCGTGGTCAATACTTGCCCATTCTGGTCAATCGCCGCCAACTCGAACTGCGACACGGGGCATGACCAAGGTTGGCATCGTGAGTTAGGACGCGACTCACCAGCAGAACGAATACCCCTCCACACTATCGAGCCATCTAATGCTGCCGTGGCTAGATGCCAACACGCCGGGGTCGCGGGTTCTGCTGGAAGTCGCGCCGAATCGCCAGTGAGAAGAGATATTCTCCACGCCTCAAGGGGGAGTTCGTTCACCGGACAATCGTCAAAATTAATCGCCAAAATTGAATCTGTAGCGGATTCAAAATTGATGTCGTTGGGATGCCAGCAGCCCGCAGGGGTTTGCCGTGAACCAAGGACGGTGCCCGATTCTGTGACGATATCAATGTGGCCATGTCCGTTTGGATCATATGTGAGTGTGTCGTCATACGCGATATAGAGACGGCTTGCATCTGATGTCAGCCCCTGAACAGCAACTCCAAACCTACCTGGGGGAAGACGGAAGAGGCGTTGATCGATTTCCGAAGTGACGATCATGGGTGCCTCGGCTCGATCACAATGCCATGTGTCGCTGTAAACGTCGGCCTGCGAATGTGCATAAAGACCTCCAAAGAGAACCGCGTGTTCGGACTGAGTGTCCCATGCGATTGCAGAGTGATTTCGAGCCCATGGGCCTGGGCCAGTCCATGGCGTCCAACTTGATCCGTCCCAGGCCCAAGTGTCCCCTAGAAACTCAAAGTTAAATCCTCCAAATAGGATCGTCCGATTTTGAGCGGAGTCGAATGTCATGCAATGACTCTCTCTGGCTCCGGGACCACTTTGCGATCTGAGCGCCCATGTTTGACCATCCCATTCCCACGTATCTCGCACCATTCCATTTGCAGTGGAACCGCCAAACAACACTACTCGGCTTCTTGCAGAATCGAACGCCATCGCATGCAGTATGCGAGGAGATGGTCCGGTCGTAGATGCAAGAGTCCATTGACTCCCATTCCAAAGCCAAGTGTCGCCATTGAAATTAATACCTGTTGGCGCGGTTGATCCTCCAAAGAGCACGCAGCATCCGTGCAATGCGTCGTACGCCATAGAGTGATACGCCCTGCCTGCTGGCCCTCCAACATCAACTTCCACCCAGCCTTCGCCATCTCCGTTGTACTCCCAAGTATCCCCCATCTTTCCAAGATCGCTTTGCCCGCCGAACAGCACGGCACGTCTTCGCGCCGTATCAAAAGCCATGGCGTGCAAGTTGCGTGCACTTGGACCACTATTAGCAGTCTGGTTCCAGCATGACCCATCCCATTCCCAAGTATCTCCGAATCTGAGATTCGCGCCATTGTCCCCTCCGAACAAAGTGGACACGTCACGAAAAGGGTCATACACGAGCGAGTGTGAACTCCTCGATGGCGGTCCACCTGAGCCATTCTGCATCACGCACTGAGAAGCAGTGATCGGTTGCCATTCTGCCCCACATTGCCCTTGCGCAACGTTCGCAGTAAACGCGAGCGTCAAGCAGCCGATTGAAAAATGGGCTAAATGGGCCAGCGAATGGCAGGCATGTCCAGCCGATACACCGTTTGTCAATTGCATGAACATGTACTCCGAAGGCATAAACGTTTTCAGTCGAGAGAGTCTATCAAGCTGAATACATCTTGATACTGAAACCTGGGTTCAAAGAATCAAGGCATCAAGTGCATCCGCATGTCCAAGTTGGAGATTTGTGTTGAACGAAGGAGAGGTTCAGCGGCGGTCGCCGTCAGGTCGAACGAATTGACACGATCCGACAGAACATCGTTTGTCAGCTCTCGAACAAGAGCTTGCGATGGTATTTTTTTTCGATTCGAAGATGATCAAACAATATAAGAACTAGCAGACGCTCAGTGCGTCGGCTGGCACGAATACATAGTCTATTGTCCGCAAGGCGTGCACGGTCCCTCGCTGTACATCACGAGGAATGAGTTGATATCGCAAGGATCGAATAGCGAGGTGTCGTTGTTGAAGTCGATGTCGTTGCAGGCGGCTGATTCCGGGATGCAGGGACCTTCGCTGTAAACACTGAGAAACGCTTCGATGTCTTGGGGGTCAAAAAGACTGGTGTCGTTATTAACATCAATCGAATCGCAGTCTCGCGCCTGTTCCACCAGATGTTCTCGCATCCACAACGCCATTGCGCGAGTCATCTCATTTTCGGGCATAGTCTGGTGGACGTAGTCAACGAAGTCGCCCGTCGTCCCGATTTCGAGTCGAAGATTGCTCCAATCGTCAAACCCATGCAGCGATGCCTGTGGAAAAGACGGATTACCAACTCCAGCAATGGGTGCACCCGCGCCCAAGTAATTCAGATCTTGACTAACGCCAGTTTCACTTGAAGACCCATTGAAATTCCAGTCCACAGCAGTGCCATTTAGATAGGTGTACTTAATGGATCTGTTGTTTGTGGGGCCAACGCCATACGGCATACGAAAGTTCGTGGAAAACACACTTGCGATACCTAAGGGTTCAGACAGCGATGTCTCATTGAGCGTCGGAAGTGCCTCGCGGGAAAAATCAAGTCTCCAAAAGCTCGAAGAGAAAGACAGCGGTTCCGTCAGGACATAATTCATGATGCTGACGTAGTTGGGCTTGCCAATAGCGTGATCACCTCCACCGTGTTTTAACCCCAAAGTGTGGCCCAGTTCATGCATGAAAGTGCCGGCCTCTTGTTCCACGGTTGGAACGATCCCCATGCTGCCTAGGGTAATGAAAAAGTCATTTCCTGGCAATTCCGCTGTTCCCAACGATGCGTCATCGATTGAATCGGCACAGATAGCATATCGAAAAGCACGCGCCTTCGCTCGCCGCGATTCAACCGAGCCCGTTCCAAAGTTCAATGCTTTCAATGGATCGAATTCCGCCGCCCAACCAGTGTTCCCCGGTACGACAGTCCATACCGGGCTTGACGAAAGGGCGGCGTCGCTAACCTCAATGTGAAGGCGAATGCCGGTTGTTCCATCGGGATTGCTCACAGGAGCGTTGGCGAAGGCAGCTGTCACCATATTCCTAGCAGCTGGTGAAATCATTTGATTCGGAAGTGAATCCACTTCTACAAAGAGGTCCTTTCGTAGGCGATCCGCATCGGACACGCCATCGCCGTTCACATCAAGCACGAGACGCTGTGGACTTCCCAACGAGTCGACATACGGAACTCCGTTGCATTCCCAGTCATCCAATAGCCCGTCTCCATCGGTGTCGCCACCTCCCGTCCAACGAAATGCACGGGTTTCACCGGCAGCGTTTGTTGAAGTGCCCACGACAACTTCACCGCCTCCTGATACTCCATAGGCGGCCGATGAATCCCCTCCAAGCGTTCCCAAGTTCACCATTCCTTCAGAAGCACTCCAGCGAAATGCACGGGAAGGAAAAGCAGAATTACCATTGGACGAACCGACGATCACGCTTCCATCCGCCGACACAGCGTTGCCTCGTGAATGAAGCCCGCCCGAGAGCGTTCCGAGGTTTTGAATACCTCCAGCGGCGGTCCAACGAAACGCACGGGTCTGGTTGCCGTTGCCTGCCACCCCGGCCGTACCGGCGACAACAATTCCATCTGCAGACACCCCGTGAGCTGAGGCACCCCCACCGAGCGTGCCGAGGTTCTGCATTCCGCCAGACTCGGTCCACCGGAAAGCGCGTTGACTATTTGCGGCATTGAATGCGTAGCCAACAACAACACCTCCGTCGTGCGAAACTCCGTATGCGATGGAGTACATTCGCGTCCCAAGGGGACCCAAATACTGCGTGCCGCTTGTTTCACTCCACCGATATGCGCGAGGAAAGGAAGCTGTTGCAGTCGTATTCCCAACGATCACTGCGCCGTCAAAAGAGGATCCAAAAGCGAAACAATGCGCACTAGGGTCAATTCCCAACTCCTGCATTCCTTGTGCGGCTGTCCAGCGAAACACGCGACCCTGACCGGCCATGTTGGTAGTATTGCCCACCACCACACTGCCGTCGGGTGAAACGCATGTAGCATCAGCGCTTGATCCGCCGGGCAATGTTCCCAAATCTTCCATTCCTCCCGCAAGTGTCCAGCGGAATGCGCGATTTTGACCAGAAGCATTTTGAGATACACCGACGACCACACTTCCGTCTTGTGAGACGCCGCGAGCTTCGGAGCTGACACCACCCAAAGTTCCAAGGTCCTGCATTCCACCACAAGTCTGAGCACCAGCGAGCTCCGTTGTGATGATTGAGCTAAGGCTGAAGAGGATCGTCAAACATACGGTCAAGCGCGAGGTGCCAGAGCGATTGCTCACTTCGTTCGTCAAATATGCGAGAACTTCTTTCGCTTTCAAAAGTTGATTGTGCACAATCATTAGGGCACCTCCTCGTTTGTGAATTGTACGAGGGATTCGATCTGTACTGAAACATGAGCTTCCGATGCACGCCATCTTCTCTCGACGCCAGCGCACAACACTGCTGTTAGCACTCAAGATCTCCCCTGATTCTCGGAAACGCCGATCAGGCGAAACGCCAGTCGAACCTAAACTTGGCACGCAAGCAGGACTAAACCTGCTCGAGCACATGCATGCGGAGGTCGTCCATATCCCTTCTGGTGGCGACCGCAATTCGACCAGCAAGACATCGACGACATATTGGGGATCGCGTACTCAGATCATCGCAGGTAAAGGTTGTGGAAAGGGAGGTGGCCGCAAGAAGTAGTTCCCAATTCACCTGCGAATTAACGCATGTGGGCGGGCTTCGCGACCTAGAGCGCTTTCAGTCGCGATGTAGCGAGTAGCCGCAGTGTCGGAAGCAGTTGGCGGCGTCGGTTGGTGTGACCTGGTCGAGGACGGACTGCATCGAGTTCCAGAGCGAGGTTTGTGTTCGGCAGGCCAGGCCGCGCAGGAGTTGTTTGATCTTGGAGAAGATCATCTCGATGGGGTTCATGTCGGGCGAGTAGGGTGGTTGGAACAGCAGCGACGCGCCGCACGCCTCGATCGCGGCGCGAACTTTGACTCCTTTGTGGCTCGGCAGATTGTCCATCACGACGACGTCGCCGGGCTTGAGCGTCGGCGCGAGCACCTGCTCGACGAACGATGTGAACACGTCGGCGTTGACCGGGCCGTCAACGATCGTGGAGCAGCGCACACCGTTCACGTCGAGCGTCCCGATCAGCGTCGTGGTCTGCCAGTGTCCGTGCGGGGCGTACGCGACGAGACGATTCCCGATGGGAGCGCGTCCACGCAGGCGCGTCATGTTCGTTTTCGCCCACGTTTCGTCAATGAAGATGAGCTTCGACGGATCGATGCCCGCTCGCCACAGGACCCACTCGGCGCGGCGTTGCACGACGTCTGGTCGATGTTGTTCCGCGGCGTGGAGAGTCTTTTTTTGTAGGAGAGGTTGAGGTCACGCAGCGCGTTCCACACCGCGCTGAGCGCACACTCAACACCGAGCCGCGCACGCAGTTCCGCGAGCGTCGCGTCGGGCTTGTCGTTCACCAGTTGAAGCAGCACCTGGCGGTCAATCTTGAACGGGTGCGTTCCAACCGGCGCACGCGGCGCTACCTCGCCGTGCTCACGCCGCCGCTGGCGCACGCGCCGTGCCCACGCGGTGCTGACGCCAAACGCCTTCGCAATCTCCGCCGTCTCGACGCCACGATCAAACGCGTCCAACACCTTCATCCGCAAGTCCTGCGAATACGCCTTCATGCCCGACCTCCTTGTCAAAGTCGGACCAGTATCCCGCAGAAACACCAAAGCGCAATCCCGTGTTTGCGCTACAGAGTCGGAGAAAGTGCTCTAGAAGCTCTTGTGGTTCAGCAATCTGAGCGTCTGAGTACGCGATACTCCGGCGGCTTCAACAATTGCGGAAAAGTCCGTACTGCTCGAATATTGCGACTAATGTGATTCAAAACCATGCGTCTTGAATTTGAGCACTCTGCAGTTCTCAGTAACGGTTCGCACTGTTGGCTCGTCAACGCCGTGTGGCACCTCTGCGTTTATCTCAAGTGAAACAGTCACATTGGAATCTTTAAGGCTAACGAGATGCGCAAGTACTTCTTGGGCAACGCGCCCTGCATCACGACCAAGCCGAGTTGCATCCAATTCGACCACTCCGAAGAATCGCCTCGGAGTCGACGTCGCGGACGGCTTGCCATCGGGAAGCTGATGCGATCTGGTGGTGGAGCTCCCGGCGGAGGGATGTGCGTGTTCAATGCTCGAAGCAGGACTCACATTTCGAGAGTTAGCATCCGCGGATGCGTCCTCATTCGACTGTTGACGCGTCATTGAATCGGACTTCACGACCAAGCTCTTGCCATCGGCAATTATGTTTTCGACGTTGACTGTCCGTAGGCCAACGAACCTCTTCTTTTTTTCATCAAAGAAATCCGCATAAGCAAACCCTTCGCTTTGCCAAGTCAGTCGATTGACTCCATCCCGAACGGCATCCAGAAGGACTTGAGGAGACTTCAACCTTGGCAAATACAGATACTGCGCGAAATCATCGACAAGTTGTTTGACAGAAACGCTTTCACCTCTCCATAGAGGAACGCGGTCAAGTTCCATACGAAGCAGCGTACCTGCGTATCTGATTGCGAGCCCGCCGTCATTTATGAGTTTCTTTGATGCGCGTAACGCAAGTTTTTCGGCACCTTGAAGTCGCACTTCGCTCCATTCGATAGGCGATTGAGGAGTCGGTTGGCTTGGAACGAGCAACCACTGATAGGCTTCAGGAATGCGCTGCCGAACCGTATCGTCAGCTTCGTGGCACTTAGAATTCGCTTGCTTGCGTTGAAACGCGTCGAGATTCAACGTTTCAGCTTCGTCATGGATCGATCTCCAAGCTAAGTACTGCCGAGTTGCCTGCTCTAAGTCGGGCAAACGAGTTTTGTCCGCAGCCAAGAAGACAAGAGCGTTTCTAAACAATCGGGGACTTGAGCCGCGACTCTCCAAAATTGACTTCGCTGTGCCTAGTGCCGGGCTCTCCGTCGATTTGGCGGCGTGAGTAAGCGCTGGTGCCAAAACGACTAGGCGACAGTCTCGGTCGTCGGAAACGTTTTCACTTCCGTCAGGGCAGCAGTGGACACCACCAAAATCGCCTCTTGCGCGTTCTTCGTTGGTCTCTTTGAAGAGCCGACTAACGATCTCGGCGTGAACATCGTCGACCTTGCGTTCGAGCTGCGCTGCGCGATCTTGGGCTAATCTCGCCACACTAGGCTGAGTAGCGAGCCAGTAACGGCTTTGATCAACGTAGACATGCGTTGCCTGATCGGATAGCCTTCGGAGCGCATCGCCAAACACAGCTGACTGCTCACCGGGCTGCACGCAACCCAGTTTGATTCGACGATCGTCGATGCCTCGGTTCTGAGATGTTGCGGTCGGCGCAGATCCCAAATACAGCGTTCGTGCCACGCGGCGAGCAGCCGATACTCGACCAAATGATGGATTGTCCCGGTCAATCCGGAGAGGAAGAGAGTTGGGCCCATCCACATCCTTTTCAATGACTGGAGTCCAAGGGTCATCCATGTACCTTGTAAGTTCATCGCGGACAGGTGGATCGTCCATGGGCACTGTGGCTGGCATAATGAGCAGATTGCCGTCCTGTCGCTCCCACAATGAATGGATCACGGACGCCATTAGTCGCAAAACTCCACGAGTCTTTTGAAAACGATCAAGTGCCGCCCAATCTTGAAATAGTCGGTCAAAGAGCTCAGGGTGAATTGGGTACGAGTTTTGGATACGGCGTTCGTACTCCGTTTCTTTGCACTCTGGAGGGAACTCGCCACCCGCCTGTCGATACGATTCTGCGAACGCCCTAGCAACAGCATCCCGAGCGGCGAAGCGGCTGGCGTCCATTGGTTGAAATAGTCGTCGCCGAACGATTTCAAAACACTCGTCGGTCGACGCTGGTCGCCATGTACTTTGCACTCGGTCGAAAGTGTTCTCTAAGCGCTTTAGCGCTTCACGCCCACCGTCGCCGCCAATCTCGATGTCTGATGACGGCAACGAACCTACTAAGAACGCGTTGGGCGCCGCTTTGAAGGCCTCGGTTAATGATTGAGCAAAAGTGATGTTTGCGTCAAAGCTACCCGCTGCGAGTCCGGGAGTTCCATAGACCTGTCGAACGAATGCAACCCATTCGTCTATCAAAACAATGCACGGGCTGAACTTTCTCAAAAGCGTTACCAATCCGCCAGGGCAAACGCCTTTCTCATCGTCGGCACGGACAATGTCGTATGCCTCCTTTGCTTTGCCAACGGAGTGGCCGAGTTGCCAGGCGAGTTCTCCCCAAAGAGTGTTTATCGTGATCCCGTCAGGTTTCTTGAACCCTGTGAGAGACAGTTTGTTTCCAACCAAAACTGCGCGATGCACTTTGGGAAGACTTGTCACACCAGCTTCTTTGAGGAGTGGTTCAATCCCGGCCAGACGTGATGGGGATACTCCGCTAAAAAGGTGGTAGAGCGCAAGCATTGAGTGAGTCTTGCCGCCACCAAAGTTCGTTTGCAGTTTCACCACGGGATCTGCCGTCTGCCCACAAATCCGTTTGATGCCCAGCGTTAGTAGGTCCGCCAATCCATCGGTCAGATATGTGCGACGGAAAAACTCAACCGGATCGGTGTATTCAGTTGGTGCGCGGTGCTCTTTGTCAAACTGATCTTGATACACCTGCCACAGATCGGCTGCGAATTCCGCGAGCAAGTAGTTGCCACCAGCGACATCTGAATGCGGCGTGATGATCTCTCGCCAGCTTGGCAAGCCTGTCGAAAATTTGCCTTCAATCGAAGCGGCTGCCGCTTTTTTCGACTCCTTCTTTGTCATGTCCTCGTATTTTTGCCGGAGAACTTCTTGAAGCTGTTTATCAACTTCATCGGCTTCAGATGAGTTCACCGCAATCAAAAGCCGCTTGGCGCTGTCGAGCGCACGGTTGGTATCATCAAGTCCGAATGGCTCTTGGTGGGCCCAGCGGTTCCTGACATCACGCAATTCGAACACCAAGCTTCTGTCAGTCTTACCTAACTTGAAGCGAAAAACATATTGCCACTGGGCGTCAATGATGCTCAATAGCGCCGTGGTGTCCCACGCTGCAGGTGACGCGCTTACCAGTGGTGACGCGGGTCCTAGGCTCTTTCGAGCCTCAGCTTCCCATGCATCGCCAAGCTTCGCCTTAAGTTCGCGTTCTACGAACGGATAGAGCCCAATCTTCAATAAGTCGAGTGCCTTGCCAACACGATCACGATTTGAAACTGCCATGAGTTTTTCCTCTCGAGCAACTACTCATCAATGGTTGAGCAGCAAGTCCTTCACCGGGATGAACTCTCGTTCAATGCTCTCAGCACGCACTTCAGTATCCGTCAGTTTTGCTTGAAACGCAGATTGGCGGATTGTGATCAAGTACCTCGTTGCTTGCACATCTGTTCCCTCTGGCCAACGACACCACGCTAGTGGTTCATCAAGTCCTGTTTCGTTACCATCCTCGTCGACCGCCACAAGCCATAGTTCCCATTCACCATTGCTGGGATTGTCTAAGCGAAGTTCAGCTCGCATTTTGCCGCCTGCGCCGTCCGGCCCGACATACCGCACCGCGATCTTCTGCATGTTCGAACGTGCAACCCGAGCATGTGACGGACAATCACTACCGAACTTTCCTACGGCCTTAACTTCGTTAAAAACGCAAGTAGCTTCGACCCCACGCGGAATGTCTTCCCTTTTCATAGTTTGTTCCTTCACGAATAAAGGGTTCGCTCCTCGTCCCGAACTGGCGGCGCCTTCGCGGCGAGTTTCTGAATCTCTGGCCACGCAACAATCAACGCATTGTAACTGATCGCCTCTTGCGCCCATTTCTTGCGCTCGCAGACGGTGTAGAGGCGATACGCCAAGTCGCGAGCAACTTCTGTTGCTCCGGCGTAGACGGCATTGATGCGCCGCAACAGATCCGCGGCTCGTTCTTCGCCACCACTCTCTAATGCCCAGGACAGATATTGGCACACTTCCCAGTGGAGAATGTCGTTGTCCTTCGCCGGGTCCCACATGTCCGGCTTGCCGCCCATCAGCTCCGCCCGCTTGAACAACCGCACCTTCCCGCTCTTCGCGGCCACCACGCCCGTCTCCACCAGTCCGTTCACGCCCACGGCCATCGCCTTGCACAGCGTCTCGGCATCGCCGTAGGGCCCGTCGCTGTGGGCGTATTGCTCGAACCACTTGATGCACCAGCGGGTGTCGGCGTCGTATTCGCCCTCCTGCTCGGCGAGCACCTCGTCGAGGACCTGGTTGATCAGGGCCAGGGCGGTGCGGACGCCCATGCGGTCGCCGCTGGTCTCCAGCACCTTGGCGTAGCGGCTGAAGACGGCCATGCCCGGCCCGATGGCGGCCTGGGCGAGGTCCACGGGCGCGATGTTGCCGGATTGCAGGTCGCGGAGCGCGGCGGGGAGTTCGCGTTTGAGTGCGGTGACGAACTCGCGCCGCGAAGCCATCGGGGCGGCATCGCCACGCGGGTGGCAGACGAGGACGATGGAACTGGCGAGAGCGTTGCTGCCCTGTCCCCGCATTCGGCCCGCGCCCTCTGTCTGCATAGGCCAAGTTCCCGTGATGCAGAAGCCAGCGTGAATCAAGCCCTCAAGCATAGTTTCCCAGCCCGAAGACGCTGTCGCTGCGCCAGTGGATTCTTCGTCGCCTTCATCCTCTTTCGTCTCAGACTGTTTGAACGCGTAATACACCGTAAGCGGATAGTCACTGTGCTCAACTTCCCGCATCCTCTCGAACGCGCGTCCCAAAGCGGATTCGAAGAAGCTCATCGCCTTGTCCCTGCTTCCACCGTGTCGAAATGGAGTTGCGATCAGTTCTTCCGTCTTGGGCGTAAGCAATGTGCGGAACAACGCGGGATAGGCTCCGCTGAGCGATCGCCGCAGCCACACGTAGAAGAAGTCGGACAGGTCAGCGTAACCAATGTTGTCGTAGTAAGGAGGGTCGGTCGAAATCCCAACTCCAGCCAATGCGCCGATTGCCGTAGTTGCGTCGCGCTGCACGACAAAGCCGTCAGGAGCCGCTGGCAGATGCGAGATGCAATCCGTGACACGCTCTAAGAACAGATCGAAGTTCCCACCACTCGCACTAAACGGGCTCGTCTCGGCAAAGTCCCACGCCATCGAAAGGGTCTGCCGAGCGAAGGTCTCTCGCATCGCTCCCCGGTCGCTCATCCAACTTGCGAGCGATGACCAAAGGTTCGCCCCCTTGTCTAGGGCGAACGCCAGATACGTCGCCACCGCGTCCGCATAATCCGCCGCCGGGTCTGCCGCCACCGCGTTGGGGAGGGCAGAATCCGCAGCGGGGTCCGTCGCCGCTCCCCCGGCGTTTGTGTCCGGGCCTCCGGCGATCGTCCCCGCCCTTCCGTGGGCCGCGGACTGGGCTCCGTGCGCCGTATCCGGGCCTCCGTGCGCGGCGGCCGGGCTTCCGGGGACGGCGGACTGGCCTCCATGGCCGCGCGCCGGGGCTCCGTGGACAAAGTCCTCGGCTCCGTGCGCCGTCCCCGGGGCTCCGTGGAGAGAATCCGCTTCCATCCGGCGCGTCTGGAGAGCACTCCGGCTGGTCTGGAGGACATTCCCACTCGCCTGGAATGTGCTTCCGGCGGGCTGGAGAGCATTCCGGCTCGTCTGGAGCGTGCTCCCATCGGCCCGGAGCGTGTTCCCCGTGGGTGGGAGAGGACTCCCAACGGCTTGGAATCGCGCAGATTCCGCGCCCGCGACCTCGGCGGAGCCGCCCAAGCCGCTGGCCCGGGCATCCGCCAGCACCCGCGCCCGCGCCTCCATCACTAGGTCGCTGAACGTCGTCAGGGCGGCCAGTTGGCGGTTGGTGAAGAGCTTGTAGTGCTTGTCCATCCCGTAGTTCTGCACGCTGAAGCCCAGCGCCTGCTCAGGAATCGGCGTGTCGGGAATGTTCTTCGGCAGGGCGATCTCAGCCGCCTTCTCGTGCTCGGGCGTCGGCGACAGGTACACCCGTCCGCGCGTCCCCTCGGCCACGATCGCCATCAGCCGCGCGCCCATCCGCCCAGCCGTCGCCTCGGCGCGAATATGCTCAAACGGCATCGGCGTCTGCGTCAGTACGCAGATGCCACCCTTGCGGGAGATCATCGTGCCCTTGCCGGGGTCGAAGTCCTTGGGCGTGCCCGCGCGCACTTCAAACTTGTACGACTTCCCATCCGCCGCGATTACCGGCTCGACCCACGCCTTTTTCCCCTCCTTGGTCGAGAGCCAGAACGACCGCACCAGCGGCACGTGCGCCCCGCCCGCGGCCGGGTTCGGGCTCGGCACCGTCCGCGCCCACAGCCACGCGATCACCGTCAACTCCTGCCCGATGTAGTCCTTCAGGTCCTTGCGATCCCGGGCCATCGCCTCGGTGACGGTGATCTTCGGGTACAGGTGCCCGATCCGCTTCTGCGCCTCATCCCGCATCCACCGGCCGTAGTACCGCACATCCTCCGCCAACCCCGCCGCGCCCTTCCACGACTGCGTGCCGAGTTGGCCCTGGGTTTCCTTCTTTTTGATCTTGCCCTTCGCGTCGGAAGTGCCCTTGACCGCGATCCCGCGCGATTCGGGATTCACTGGCGGCATATTGGCAAACTTGGGCGGGATCTCGATCAGCGCCTTGGTGATGAGGACAGGGACTGGATTGAGATCCGAGCCGAAGGATCGCAGACCAAGACGCTGAGCCTCAAGCGGGATAGACCCGCCGCCGCAGAACGGATCGAGCACCGGCGGAGCGAACTCCGCCAAGAAGGCGTTGATCGCTTCGGGCCTGGCTGGGCGCGAGATGCCGCCGCCGAGCGAGACTTCATACGCGGTCAAAATTCCTTGCTCGCGTGGCAACGGTCCCTGCGGGTGCTTCGTGCCCTTCGCGATCGATGTCCGGCCATCTTGGCCCACCCACACGACTGTCTCCTTTGAGAGTTCGCCGGTTTCAATCTTGCGGCTCGCAACGCAGCGGGCGATTTCGGCACGGGCGGCGTCGATCACGACGGGATTGTTTGAGTTCTCCCACTTGACGAGTTCTTCAATCAGATTGAACAACTCTGCACGCTTCGAGGCAGCACGCTCTTCGTCAACCGTGCCGTCGGCTTTACGAAACTGTGGATCAGAAGACGGATCGTCAACGAGCGAAGAAAACAACACCGCACGGCACGCAGCGAGCGGACGCCTCGCCCACCAAAGGTGGAGCGTGGAAGGGTGACCATGACGAATCGACTTCTCACGCGCGGACTCGCGATTGATCGCTTCGAGAGGCAGAGCGACTTCGATGAGTTTTTTGCGAGGAGGAAGAGTTTTTGTTGGAGTACTCATGGTTTGGTGCAAACAGCTATCGTCGCAAATTAGTCAACAAGCTCCAGTTCTCAAGACACGCAGTGTAATCGCGACGAAGATCTTTAACTCCTCGGAGTGGGCAAGCGAGAATCTCCTGGCTTCGCAAGCCACGAGTGTCGAAAGCTCTGCTTCCTCGATAGATTGTGAGATACATGTGCCAGATTCTTGGAATCGGGCGAGGTATTCGGCGCTTCAGTTCGTTTAGTGGCACCAGAATGAAATGAGGATCGTGTCGCATGGTGAGCACAACAAATATCCACACGTCCGCACGGCTTTTGAGAATCTTGGTGGGTTGGAGGGTGAACCAACCGCGAGCAAGAAATTCGGGCTGTTGAATCTTGGCGGGAAAACTACGGGAAAACTTCACCTGGAGTGTTAGCGGTCGGACCTTCGTACGGGGAACGCTGGGCGTGAGAAGTAAGTCAACGCCTGTATCCTGCACGGGCAACCAAACATCAAACTTCCCCTTGAGTGCACGGCTGATGTACTCGCCCACAAGGAATTCGCCTGCGTGGATAGTGAAGAGGGGACGCATGATTAGGACGGTTCCTCTCCCCGCTCTAATAGGGCAGCAAGGTCGAGGTTCTTGCTGACCTCTGCAAAGTCAGGTGGTGTTGTGAAAGGGCGACGGATGTAGCGAGGCACTTTGGCGTACTCACCATCAACAGGCACCACCGCAAGAATCCAATTGTCGGGTTGGTTCAGGCAGCATCGAATTTGTGTTGCCGAAACAGTCACCGTCTCTCGCCCAACCGCTTTGCCCTTAACCTCGAGAAATCGGAGACGCCCTGGCTCGCGAGGATCAGCTGATTCGATGTCATAGCCTGGATTACTGTGATCCATAACTCGCGGGCTTCGACCGAGAGCTCTTTCGGTAGCCACAACAGCTTCGATTGCGAGCTTGTCGATGCGATCGCGATCAACTACAGCAGGAGTCGATGGGCCGGGATTGCCAAGAACTGCATTCAACATGCGTGCAGGCACAACAAGTGCGCCTCCCACTACTAGCGGCGGCGAAGGTGATAGATGGCGTTCTTGATCCAAGAGTGCAAGGCGGCGTTGCAGACGCCCTTCCAAGTCGTCAGCTCTTTGGCGAGCCATTGTGCTGTTAATTTTTGGTGTCTTCCCTGCCTGTTCGCGTGCGAGGAGCTCCTGTGCCCGATGATCCCAATACGCGATCTCCTTGGTCAGGCGCTGTCTGACTGCATCTGTTGTTTTCTCGATGCGTTCTTCTCGGCCCTTTCGGACACGAGCGAGATGTTCGGGCACTAGTTTTTCCACGGCATAAGTGAGCGCACGGTGTTCAATTCCCTGTACGAGCCAGGGCTTCAAGAGCTCGTTAGCGAGGGCTGTTGTTTCTTCACTTGTTGCCGGGCGGTAGTCGAGATAGGGCGCGTAGCCAGGAGAGACAGACCTTCCGGACTCCTCGATCTCGACAAACTCTACTTCGCGTGAAACAAGACGTGGCTCTCCAGCACTTGACCGTATTGCGTCACGAATGTTGTGTTCGAGATAGAAGAGCACTCGAGGAGTTTCGGTTCGATCAGAGGGGTCTATCAGCAACGCCCCTCGACGTAGCATGGCGCGATTCTGCTCCAGAACAACATCAAGCACCGCATCGAGAAGTGGATGCCCCGGACAAATGAACGCGGCTATGGGTTTACCTTGCTGGTTAATTAGTTCCTTTTCAAATGTCACTCTCTCATACCGTGTCAGCACCGGCGGACCGCTCCCAATTTGACGATCCCGTTCCCGGAGCAGGCCGGGTACCCGCGTCACTTCGAACCGTCCCTGCTCTCGTTGGCTTATCTGGCCACCCAGCCGCTTGAAGGCCTCCATGAAAAAAGCCTGGATGTAGTGTGGCTGGAGCCGAAGAGCCTCGGCGCGTTCCATATCTTCACGAATTGCCTGAACTTTTCTAACATCAAGACTGTCGCGTGCGAGAGAGTCATGTTCCAAAAGGTCTCGCAAGTGCTTCTGTTCCGTCGCGTTTTCAATGGTTTCTAATAGTTTTGCACGAACTTCGGGCTGGTCACCATAACGAATCGCTTCGATCATGAGGCTTCGAAGGGAAGGGGCTTTTTCCTCTCCATCTCCGTTCTGTGAATTTTGCATATCGAACAAGCGGCCTAAGACATCGAACACGCGACCACCAAGTGCCGCTCGCTGTGCTTCCAGTTTTTCCAGCAATTTGTAGTAAACGTCACCTTCGCGAGTCTCGGCAGCAACCATGTTCCAAAGGTGGCAAACCTCCGTCTGGCCAATGCGGTGTATTCGGCCAAACCGTTGCTCAATGCGATTAGGATTCCATGGCAAGTCGTAGTTCACCATTAGGTGAGCGCGTTGAAGATTGATGCCTTCGCCGGCGGCGTCGGTGGCGAGCAAAATCTGGACATCCTTATCTTGCTTAAAAGACTCTTCGGCCGCGCGGCGCTGATCTCTGCCCATTCCACCCTGAATGGTGACGATTGCGTCTTGCCTTCCCAATAGTGTGGCGATTCGCTCTTTCAAGTAGGACAGCGTGTCTCGATGTTCGGTGAAGATAATTAACTTGCGTCGATGACCGTTTGGATCAAACATCTCCGGCGTGTCCTGAAGTATCTTGGATAACTCTTCCCACTTACGGTCAACGCCGCTTCTGCGGACTGTGTGTGCTTGAGACTCCAACCGCCTGAGGATGTCGATCTCAATCTGAAGTTCATCCAGTGTCCTCGCGGCAGTCGCATCACTAGCGATCTGCTCTTCGGCGATTTCTGTTTCTTCACCTGGGGTTTCATCGCCTGCCTCCAAGTCCTGAATGTCCTCTGCGGATGTCGTTCTTGCTTTGAGTTCCTCCAACAGCGACGACTTACCGCCACGCTGGAGCAGCCGCGCTTCACGCAAGTACGATTCAAGGCGCTCTCTACGACGACGAAGACTTTGATAAATCGCTTCAGGCGACGAGGCGAGACGGCGCTGGAGCACAGTTAATGCAAATCCAACAGTGCCCTTTCGGCCATCATTCTCGAACTGCTCAGCCCGATTGAATTCTTCGCGGACGTATTCGGTCACGTCCTTATAGAGTTGAGCTTCAGGCTGAGAAAGCTTGTACGCGGCTGTTGATGCACGCCGCTCTGGGAAAAGAGGGGAGCCATCGAACTTCAACAACTGTTCCTTTACAAGTCGCCGCATCATATCGGAACTATCAATGGTGTGAGTAGTATCTCGTTGCTGCCCTTCAAAGCGATCGCCATCAAGCAATGCCATGAACAACTGGAAATCTGATTCCTTGCCATTGTGAGGTGTTGCAGTCATCAGCAAAAAGTGGCGACACAGTCCCGAAAGAAACTGTCCTAGACGATAACGCTTTGTGTACTGTGCTTCGCCGCCAAAGAACGTGGCGGACATCTTGTGTGCTTCATCTACGACAACCAGGTCCCACTGCGTGAGTGAGAGTTTTCGCTGAATATCTTCGTTGCGACTCAACTTATCCAGTCGAGCGATTGCGAGCGGATTTTCGAGAAACCAGTTGCCGCTCCGCGCCGCTTCAAGATTGTCGTTCGTCGCAATTTCGAACGAAAGCTGAAACTTTTGACTTAGTTCATCTTGCCATTGCTCAACCAAGCTTCCGGGAGCGACAATAAGACATCTTTCTAGGTCAGCGCGGGCAATAAGCTCTTTGATCAAAAGCCCAGCCATGATTGTTTTGCCTGCGCCCGGATCATCTGCCAAAAGAAAGCGAAGAGGTTGCTCTCGCAGCATTCGTTCATAGACCGCGACAATCTGGTGCGGCAACGGCTGAACCAGTGATGTGTGCACCGCCAACAGCGGATCGAACAATGCTGCAAGGTTAATACGATGCGCTTCCGATACCAGTCGAAACATGTCTCCGGGTGAGTCAAATGCCCACGGACGGGAGTTCGAAGACACGATGAGTCGCGGTTCATCTGTACGATACAGCATCGATTCTTCTACTCGGCCGCTTGCAAGCCGAAACGTCGCCTGAAGTACGGATGTTCCGTGCCACTGAACGCTCACGATTGTGACGGGTTCATGAGGAACAAGCCCTTGAACAGTTGAACCTTGGATAATGGATTCGAGTGATGCCATGAGAGTGAACCCGGTCCGTAGAAATGCCCGGGGGCAGTCTGACGTGTTCCTCCCCCTCAAAACCTTAAGCAAGTCTATGGCGATGTGCCAAGAGTTTTGATTGGTCCGCGTGATACAAATTCAATTTGAGACATACCATAATGTCACTATCGATGAGCGCTGAATAGTTGGCAAAATCCACAGATCGTTTGGTGGGATAACTGCTGGATAGTTACTGCACATCACATGGATAATCGCATCTCTCGGGTCACTCGACGGCTTATCGGCGCGACGGCAGGCGACAAATCCGCGATAGATGCCTTGCTGCCTCTGGTCTACCAACAACTCCGCGCCGCTGCTCAATGTGAACTTGCGAACGAGCGGCTCTCGGTTAACGCACACGCCGATTTGACGCGGGATTCCGAACGGAGGTGGGCGGGGTCGGAACGGTTCAGAAACGGAGAGACTCGTTCGGCTGTCCGCCAACTACACTAATCGTGTTTTAGTAGGAGGTTTCTGGTGGACACAACAATCAATCAGATGCAAAGAGTTTCGGAGGATGGCGTGCTCGGCGCGGCTGCGCTCAAACCCCGCTTACAGCGCATCCGTGACGCCCTGTCGAAAGGGCTGATCGAGCGAGACATCCCGATCCGTCTTGCCCTTCTCGCCGCGCTCGCCGGGGAACATGTTCTGCTCATCGGGCCTCCGGGCACGGCCAAGAGCGAACTTGCGCGCCGGCTGCGGCTCGCGTTCACGGGCCAGACCTACTTTGAGCGATTGCTGACCCGCTTCTCGGTTCCCGAAGAACTCTTCGGCCCGCTCTCGATCAAGGCCCTTGAAGAGGACAAGTACCAGCGGCAGACCGATGGCTACCTGCCTACCGCCGCAGTCGCCTTCCTCGACGAGATTTTCAAGGCTAACAGTGCGATCCTCAACGCGCTGCTCACGCTTCTGAACGAGCGAGAGTTTGACAACGGCACGCAGCGGATCAAGACGCCCTTGGTCTCGGTGGTCGGTGCCAGCAACGAACTGCCGCAGGAGGAAGAACTGCTCGCCTTGTACGATCGCTTCTTGGTGCGGTACCACGTCGGCCCCGTCACCGACGAGGGGTTCGCCAAGCTGCTGGACCTGCGAGGTCAGGCCAAGCCTGCGATCGACGCGGCCCTCATGCTCACGCCCAGCGACCTTGAACACATCCACGCAGCGGCGCTGAAGGTGACAGTCCCCGCCGAGGTCGCGTCGCTCTTGAAGGCGATGCGCAAGCACTGTCAGGACCAGAAGATTCCCGTTTCTGACCGGCGCTGGCGGAAGGCCCTGTTTCTGCTGCAAGTCGCCGCGCACACCGACGGCCGCACGGCGGTGTCGATGTGGGACGGCTGGCTGCTCCAGCATTGCCTCTGGCACAAGCCGGAGGAGATCACGGCGCTTGGTAAGTGGTATGAGGAACGCGCCGGAGCCGCTTCGCCGCGTGAGCCGGAGCGGTACAACAAGATCGCGGGAGCATGGGAACAGCGATTGAAGGAGGATCAGAACCGAAAGATCGAGAAGCGCAACGCGGATGGGAAGGTTCTGTACCTCAAGCCCGATGGGCAGGAAACAATCGAATCGACGTGGAAGCGCAGCCACTACGACGATCCCAAGCAACTCTCGCCTGTGCTCCAGCCGGTGCCCTACTCGGAGTCACATGTACGGGGACGAACGGAAGGTGTCCAAGCCGCCGAGCGGGAGATCAACGAGTTTGTAAAGCGAGCCAATGCCGAGGTCAAGTCAATGGAGGGAACGATACGTGGCCACGTTTGGCTTGATCCCGCGTTCGCCGCACCCGCCGTTCGCAATCTGCAAGAGCACATCAAGCGAGCGACCGACGTGCTTTCGCGACTTGAGAAGACCAAGCAGGGTTTTCAGCAGTTGCCCGTAGAGAAAGACTTGGACTTGATCGCTGAGGCGGACACATCGGGTATAGACAGGTATAAGTACAAGGTAGGTGACAGAGTGACCTTTGAGGATGAAGGCACGTCCTACAGCGGCGAGGTTACGGCGATCAAGGGTGAAGAGTTCAAGGTTGAAGACGACGACGGTGAGGAGTGGACGCTTGGGATCGACGACCTCTCTCCTGCCGAGTAAGCGAGCAGTGTTTCCGAGTGTTCCCAGCACCACTGAAAGACCGTGAAAACTCAAAGCGACAGTACATCTTCGGCCTTACTCCGTGACGCCGCCTTGGAGCGTCTGCCGGACGCTCTCTACGCTGCCGTCGTCACCGGGCCGGGCCACGACCTCGAAGCCCGCATCGCGGGCGTCGCTGATCTTCGCGCGGTCTTGCTTGAGGGCCGCGTGCCGTCCGCCCACACGCTCCCCTGGCCCGCCTCGCCGATCAAAGAGAAGATCGTCGGGTGGCTGAACGAATCGGGACTGCCGCGCTATTGCCGCGAGACGCCCGACCTTACCGACGCGGTGATGCTCAGCATCATCGACGAAACTACAGCGGCGGACACCCGCACAGCGCGGAATGCCGACCAACTCTTTCGGGAGTTGGTGGCGATTGAAGAGAAACGCCGCCAGCCGCAGCAAGTCGGCGGCGACGAGGCCAAGAAGAAGGCGGGGCCGCCCCTCTCGCAGGCCGACAAGAACAAGATGCGTGCGCAAGCGGAACAGCAGGCCACCGCGAAGGCGGGCGAAGAAGCCGCCGCCGCGATGGCCGCCGCATGGGGCGAACGTTTCCGCGCATGGGCGGCCATCGAAGAAGTCTTCGGGGAACTCGGCGGTATGTGCGGACTGGGCTGGGACTTGTCGCGCACTGTCCTGCGTCACACCGGCTGGCAGGATGCCAAGCGGCTGGCGGAACTGCTCAAGAAGCTCCCGCAGATTCAGGACCTGGTCCGCACGCTGGGCCGGATGCAAAGCACCGAGAAGCCCGACGAGACACCGATCCTCGAACGCCTCTTCGGCCCCGTCCGCCGCATCCCCGCCGAACTCCGCGACATTGACACGCCCGCCGTGCCGCACGACACACGGGGCGTCGAGCGCTCAGGCGACATCGCGCGGATGCTGCCTTCCGAAGCGGTTCTCTTCATGCGGCCCGCACTTCGCCTGCTCTGGCACGCCAAGCGGGCAGAGCGAGCCTTGGCAACCTACCGAGTGCGCGGCGTGCAGCAAGAACGCCTCATCGCCGACGATGCGGGCACCGAAGCCCGCGATGCCGAACGCCGGAAGAAGAAGCAGGATCGAGGGCCAATCATCGTCTGCCTCGATACCTCCGGCTCCATGCAGGGCGCGCCCGAGACTGTCGCCAAGGCGGTCACACTCGAAGCCGTACGCATCGCCACCGCCGAGAAACGCGAGTGCTTCCTGTACGCCTTCAGCGGCCCGACGCAAGTGGCCGAGTTCGACCTGTCGGACAAGCGCGGTGGCGTACAAGCCCTTTTGGAGTTCCTGGGCTGTTCGTTCCATGGCGGAACCGATGTCGCTGAACCCATCGCCCGTGCGCTCAAGCGGGTCGAGACTGCCAAGTGGTCAAGGGCCGACGCAATCATCGTCAGTGACGGCGAGTTTCCGGTTCCTAGCGCGACAAGTGCTGCGGTTGCTTCGGCGCGAAAGTCGCTGCACCTGCGCGTTCACGGCCTGCTCATCGGCGCGGGCCACAGCGCGGCTATGACTTCGCTTTGTGATCCCGTTCACGTCTTCAAAGACTGGAACGCGCTCAGGCAGGGCCAGTACATCTGAGATTCCGATCATCCTGCTCACAGGGGTGTTCTGAACGGGTGGAGAAGGGAAAGCAGTTTCGATCTACCTATCTTCGGGCGTGCGCGGCCGCCCGGGCTTGCGAGTCGATTGAATTCGCTTCCTTCGCTGGCCGGAGCTCTCACGCATCCATCGCAATAACGTGCCGGGCGTGACGATGCTGGCGAGCGCCTTGATCGACGATCCGAGCGGCTTCGCGAATCTGTGGAGATACGCGCACTCGTCCAGTGATCTTGTAACGCAGAATCTCGTTCTCAAGTTTCAGGTACTGAACCTGTTGCGGTAGCTCGCGGTCGGTCGAGCCAGCCAGCACATTGAGCAGTCTTCGAAAGAGGTTTGCCATGTTCCATCCCTGCCAATTCGAACGTCAAACTGCCAAATGGACGAGTTCAAAAGTGTTGCATTTGTATGACCATGTCATACCGTCTCCCACTCACGCCACGGCTGGGATTGTTGTACACTGCTGGAACGCTGTGATTTATGGTATTTGCTGCGTTGCAACCGCCGACCAACCGCGGGGCTCATCAACTAGTCTGAGACGGTTTCGTCGGCCCCAGCGAAGAATCGCGATCCGACGCGAACACTGGTTCGGGAGGGTTTTGTACACGGAGGGTCGCGCGCTCCCACAAGGTCAGCCTTGCCGCCTGCCAGAGAAGTTCCGCGCTGGCGGCATCCGCAAGATCGTCCGAAGTCGGAAGGGGGAACGTGGCGGAGCGAACGCGCTCATCACCCAACGTGAAGGACATCAACTCTGTAAGTTGGTGATGTACGGCAACCACCTCGTCCGTGGCACCTGTGAGGGAGCGCAGCAAGCAGGTGTCCGGATGATCACTTGGCAGCACCACCCGCTCGCGATTACGACAGCGCACAATCGACCCGGGGTTCATGAAACCTCTTGACGGATCTGGTATGTTTGTGGGCATTCCCCGACGTTTTGCATCGAATCCTCGCGGGTGTCAGTGTAGAGAACAAGTCGCGTCATGGCGATGAAGGAAGAAATTGTGGGGCATATGTTACAGGCTCTTTTGAGCTTTCTAAGGACGATGGCTGGCAGACACTTGAAACATTCTATAATTGTACGAGCGATGGACAGTCGTTCGGGCATAGCGCGGGTAGATGGACTAGCGATCCGATTGTAAGAACTGCGCGAGCCAGACGCTAGTTCGGAATTAGCGGAACGTTGCGAATCCCCTCCAACCGTTTCTTAAACATCGCGTTCTTTGCATCTTTCCTACAAGCATCATCTCGTCAGCACTGCCATGACCCAATCGCCAACTCCACCACTGTTGCTTCTCCGCTGGACCAAGTCCAGCAGCGGCGACGATAGCGGTGATCCTCTGGGTTTGGAATTGCGAGTGCTGAACCGGCTTCAAAGTCAACTCCTTCATTGCATTACGTCCGTTACACCGCGTGCTCGCTATTACGCATTCTTGCCGTGGTGCGTGTCGGAGTACGCAAAGCGGGAGCGTGGTGCAGCTTGGTCTGAGGGTGTTAAGCGGGCGGTGACTTTCAGAGAGCGGGCCTTGGCACTGGGCTGTGTGTTAAACCATGAGGGGAACACCTGCGATGGTGGCGGCGTGGTCGGATCCGATCCTGCTATGCACTACTTGAAGGAGCATGGAGCAGAGCGAGTTTCTATTCGGGAGTTCAGCAAGCGTAGTTCCACAACGGCGTGGGGCCAGTACTTTGGTTCGCTGGTCAACCTCGGCGTCTTTGTGGAAACACCACCAACGGCTGAGTCTGCGCTTGAGGACGCCACAGCTGCGACCGTCGAGTCGCTCACCCTATCGCGCATCGGGCAGAGATTGGCGGATGCATATGGACAAGTGGTAGATGCTAGTGCAGCTGCAAACGAAATGGCAGGAGCGGATTGCACCACGACACTGGAGCATCTGGCCGCGTTCGCTGCGAAGGGTGGCGTCTGCGAAGTAATGCTGAAAGATATGGTCGACCGTCAGGCCCTCCGCGAACTGTTTTTCCATAAGTTGGGAAGTCCGGGAAAATCGCACTTGCTCCGTCGCCAAACACTGCTGCTTCTGTTGCAGGTGATTGACACTCTCGGCTCAAGAGGAATCGTACTCGACGAGCGAGCCTTTGCTGGTGCGGTCTATTTCGAGCAAGTACGAGACGCGAACAATGTCATAGTGAAGCTTGACTTGCCCGCCGCTCTAGGCGACATCAGGCGTCGATGGCGTTTGTTCTATATCCAGTTCTATTTTTCGCTTGCGTTCGAAGCCTTATTCCGAGCTTTGGTGCAGGCAGTCGGGCAAGCTGGTCCACGCGGACTCTCGAGCGCGGAATTCATCGAGGCGCTTGGTACCGCGCAGGTCGGCGCCAGGCTCACTTCGATGTTGGGCGTGGAACTTGGAAGTTCGTTGCTCGCGTTGTCTCCTGAGGATATTCTTAACCGATTGGGTGAATGCGGTTGCCCGCCATTTGATGACGCTGGCAAGTTCGCACAGGCAGCTCATGCCGACTGCCGTTGGTCGGAACCTGCACTCGCATCGCAGCTGCGGCAATGGGCGTTCCCGCTGCCCGCAGATGCATTCGCCGCCGGGATCGTCACCCTGATCGTTTCGATGGCGAGGTACCGAGGCGAAACCTCAACACCGTATGGGTGGTGGCTTCAGAGTTGCGTCGAGGACTCGACGCGAGATCTCGCTGCGCCGTCGTTCGACCTGTGGTTCGAGGCGCAAGGCGGCGACTGGATGAAGCGACGTCTTGGGGACATTGTGCCAGTCATCATTGAGCGGTTCCTCATTCGACTGCATGAATGGCTGGGCTATGAAAAGGGCCACGACAACACACGCATCATCATTCATGCCTGCGAAGGGAGACTCTTCGCAACTGGCACATTCGACAAGCTCGGCGTCTCCAACACTCGACTGCGAAACAGTCTCCGCATCCTTGCAGATCTGGTGTTGATCAAACGAGATGCAGACGGAGTGTTCGTGCTCACGGACGATGGACGAGCGTGGCTTGAACGTGAGCTGGCCGTGGAGGGGCGAGCTTGAGCGAGCTGGACCTCATGGAGTGGCTTGGTCAGGAAGAGGCTGAACTCGTGTTGCTTACGACGTTCGGGCTTGACCCGATGTTCTTCGAGCGTCGAGTTCTACCTTCCAAGGCACTCGCACACGCTCGCCGAATCCTGGTGTTGATGGATGCCAATGAGTGGGGGAAGATCTTGGCGAGTCGCGAGCCTATTCGCAGTCTCAATCAGCGATATCTTGTAGTCCCGGTGTCTCGCCGCGCGGGGGCCTTTCATCCCAAAGTCGGCCTTCTGCTCTCGGAGGCACGTGTGCGAGGCTACTGCGGCAGCGCAAATCTCACTCGCGCTGGATTCACGTTCAACATTGAGCTGATCAACTGCGTGAGCACTGAGATTAGCAATGACTCGCCGCCGGCAACACAGCCTTTGATCGGGCAAGCGTTCGGTCTGTTTGAGCAGATTGCCGCCGATGCTTCCGGAAATGGAGCGAGCCTGGCAAGGCAGTGGTTAAGCGAAGCACGTGTTCGCTGGCGTTTCAACGAACCATATCGCGAGGGTGAGTTTGGCATCGAACTGCTCGACACTGTCGGTCAGGGTCTGATGGACCAGGTCAGGTCTCGGGTCGGACCCGCCGTAGAAGAGATTCTTCTTGTCTCTCCATTCTGGGATGATGATCTTCGGTTGTTGAAGCAGTTCCGGCAGTATTGGCCCAACGCGAGTGTTCGTGTCGTTGCCCAGAGCGGGACGAGCAATCTGGATCCCGCCGTACTTCGCGGCTTCATGCCAGACGCCGTGGTGGAGTCCCCTGTTGGCGCTGGGCGTGTTCTGCACGCCAAACTTGCGGCATGGCGCACTGCAAACAGGTGGGCATGCCTTGTCGGGAGCGCGAACTGCACTGAGGCCGCCTGGGCTGGCCGAAACGTTGAGGCCTGCGTGTTCATCGCTGACGCCACATCAATGGTTGAGCAGCTGTTCGGTGACGGAGTGACTATCGAGCGGCTCGGGCTGGATGTGTTTGAGAAGGGCTCGTTGACGCCGCCAGAGCGGACCGGCTCAGCAGCAAAACCATCCCTGTCGCTGACGACCGCACACCTCGCGCCAAGCGGTCTTCTCTCGGTGACGTACACGGTGCAGCGTTCAGAAGAACTCGACCAGTTGGCCATCGGTATTCGCGGTCCGGGAGATGTCGATCCCGCGTTCACCGCTCCAGTAGCGCGACGCGACGAAGGCGAGGCAATCGTGCAGCTGCCAGAGTCGATTTCGGGCGCATCGGGAGCGACACTTCGTGCATCGCTGATCGCTGTTCGACGCGGTAATCGGGAGGAGGGGCTGCCTCTTTGGGTTGTACAGGAACGGCGGCTGACCATTGACCGAGGGGAATCTGACGAACGCGCCCTGTTTCGACGTGCGGTTGAGACTGGCGAAGGATTGCCCGAGTTGGCAGATGAGGTGCTGCAGCGGCAGGGCGTGCACGGGCTCGTCGAGTTTCTGCGTAGTACGACCATTCGATTTGTAGACACCTCGGATAAGCACTTGGGATCTCGTGAGTTCACGGTTCGCATCCACGACCCGTACCGCGAGAGCCAGATTCCAGAGTGGCTGTCACGATTCTCACCCGCAGACTACTCTCAACTAAAGGCCGCGCTGATCGACTTTGCGGAACGCCACGAGCGGCAGCGACTCCGTCGTCATGCCAAAGCAGGCAACGTCAACGGGCTCGAAAACTACCTCGACATCCTGCGAGCGGTCGTGCGGCTGTTGTTCATCTGGTACCGACGAGGTCGATTCCCCGCAACTCGGCTGATTGGTCAGTTCTGCCGATTGGTTGAACTGTCGTCCGTCGGCATTGATGAGAGAGATGACAATTGCCCCGGAATGCTACTTACTACGGCGAAGAACCTTCGAGCGGACCGTGAACTCCTTCAGCAGCGGCTGGATGAGTTTGGGTTCGTTGGAGCCATTGACGGTGTTCTGTGGCTTGCTCGGGTTGCGAGGGCGAATGAGGCAGGCGTAGGCACGCGCCGGATCGACCAACTTCAAGTATGGGAACGGAAGCTTCTGCTGGCGATTCGTGAAGCGAAGGTGATGTCAGTTGATACCAACAGCACGTTGTTGTTTCTCGATCGCTTGGGCGTGGCGACAAACGAGGAACTTAAGACCTGGCGAGCCGAGTTGGAGGCTCGCAATTGTTTTATTTGAGAGAAACTCACTACGAGGTGGGAAGGTTCGGTGACTGAACGAATTCGACGAACATCTACTATCACTCGTCAATCGAGTCAAGACTTTCGAGATGTTAGTTGATACCACCACTCCCTTAGCAAAGGAAGTTTCGGCGATCTCTTAACTCGCATGAAAAATGATGGGACGTGAGGCAAACGTGAGAGGGAGCAACCCTATGCGATTGCAACAACCACAGCGTGCACGGAACTCCGCCGATCACTTTTTAAAAAAAGCAATAATCGAACAGCACTTCCAGCAACGACACTGTTCCAGAGTTACTGTTGTGTCGATGGAGAGTCGCGTTGAACAAGTCACTCAGTTGCTTGCCGCCGCTTCGGCAAAGGACAAGTCCGCCGTTGACGAGTTGCTGCCCCTGGTGTACCAACAACTCCGCGCCGCCGCCCAGCGTGAACTTTCTGGTGAGCGACCAAGCCACACATTGCAAGCCACGGCTTTGGTGCATGAGGCATACTTGAAGTTGGTCGGGCCTCGGGAGGTGCCTTGGGCGAATCGGGCGCACTTTTATGCCGCCGCGGCGGAAGCGATGCGGCGGGTGTTGTTGGATCATGCGAAGCGCAAGGGGCGGGTGAAGCGTGGCGGCGGGGTGAGGCACTCGGAACTGCGTGAGAGTGCGGTTTTTCAGGCTGAAAACAACGATTATGAACTTGAGCCGGATTTTGTTGCCCTCGATGAAGCGATTCGTCGCTTGGAGGCGACGGACCCGCGCATGGCACAGGTCGTACACCTGAAGTTCTACGCTGGTCTTGAGATCGCCCAGGTTGCAAAGGCTCTGGGGGTCTCCGAACGAACGGTCAAGAATGACTGGGCGTTCGCCAAGGCGTGGCTGGAGCGTGCGCTTCGTGAAAGTGCCGATCTAGGCCCCGCCGAACGGGAGTAGTTCATGAGTACGGCACGCTGGGAACAAGTCAAGTCGCTGTTTCACGCCGCGATGGAGTTGCCCGCCCCTGAGCGAGGAGCGTTTTTGGAAACGCAATGCAAGGGTGACTCGGCGTTGCGGCAGGAAGTGGAGTCGTTGCTCGCTGCGCGAACGCAGGAGATTGTGCGCACGGGTGGGGCTGCGCAGGCGTTGGGACTTGGCGACACGGCGGGGAATACTCGCAGCACGATGACACACTTGGCGCCGATCACGGAGACCGCGGGCACAGTCATTGGGCCTTACAAGTTGTTGCAGGTGATTGGTGAGGGTGGGTTTGGAACTGTGTTCCTGGCCGAGCAGCATCAGCCGGTGCGTCGTCGCGTCGCGCTGAAGATCATCAAGCTGGGGATGGATACGAAGTCGGTCGTCGCACGTTTTGAAGCGGAGCGACAGGCGTTGGCGCTCATGGAGCATCCGCATATCGCGCGAGTGCTGGACGGCGGAGCCACCGATACAGGTCGGCCGTACTTCGTGATGGAGTACGTGGTTGGTGATTCGATCACGAAGTTCGCCGATGCGCACTCGCTCACGGTGAATGAACGGCTTGATCTGTTTCAGCAGGTGTGTTCCGCAGTGCAGCACGCGCATACCAAGGGCATCATTCATCGCGACTTGAAACCGGGCAATGTGCTGGTGAGCATGGTGGATGGGAAGCCGTTCGCGAAGGTGATTGACTTTGGCATTGCCAAGGCAACTGCGGGCGTTGGCGGTGCGCTTACGGACAAGACGCTGTTCACTGAGCACAAGCTGCTCATCGGCACGCCGGAATACATGAGCCCCGAGCAAGCCGAGGGCTCGATGGACATTGACACTCGCACGGACGTGTATTCGCTCGGTGTGCTGCTCTACGAACTGCTCACGGGCACCACACCCATCGACAGCACCAAACTCCGCAGCGCGGCGTACGACGAGATGCGCCGCATGATCCGCGAAGACGACCCGCCCATGCCCAGCATGAAGCTGTCTCGTTCGCTGGACAAGCTCGCAGCGACTGCGGCGGCGAGAAAAATCGAACCCGGCAAACTCAGCACGATTGTGAAGGGGGAACTGGACTGGATCGTAATGAAGGCGCTCGAAAAGGAACGCGGCAGGCGATATGAGACAGCCAACGCGCTGGGCGATGATGTCCGGCGGCACTTGCTGGGTGAGGCGGTTGTCGCCGCGCCGATGAGCAGGGCGTATCGGCTACGGAAGTTTGTGCGACGCAACCGAGGTCCGGTTGCGGCAATCAGTGCGGTGATGCTGGCGCTCGTGGCGGGTGGGAGTGTGGCGGTTTGGCAAGCAAACGAAGCTCGGAAAGCCAACTCGCGATTGGAAGCTCAAGTAGAGCGCGCGAATATCGGCGTGGGACGAATGATGTCAATCATTACGGCCGGCGCGGTAGAGGGATCAATAGAGTCAAAGGGACTGAACGGCCAACCATCAAGTGTTGATCCATTGGATCGTGCGATAGAAATGGGCGTTCAAGTAGCTGAATCACTCAAGTCGGAGCGAGACAAACTCTCACGGCAGCAAAGCATCGTGCGCGAATCGCTTGCAAGCATTTCAAATGAAGGCAAGACGATTGATAATGATGTTGACGCCCGCATGTCAGGCTACGTGGATGGAGCGCAGTTGTCTGAATACATCTCCAGCCTACCTGAAGAGGATCGCGAGATCGTCACCTTATCGAGGTCGGCTGAGTACGCGATCAAACTTGGAAAAGAGCGCACAGAGGCCGCGGAGTGGAGTGCCTATAGCGCCAACATCGCTCTGGCTCAGGCAGCAATAGATGCGGGAGACTATGCGGAGGCCCGCAATCGCGTTGCGGAGGCACCCATCAGCAAGTCAGGATGGGAGCGGCGACTTGTTGAACTTGCCGCTCGATCAGTTGTATGGTCTCGCAATGTACCCTCGTTACAGTGCGTGGCATTAAGTCCAGATGGACAAGAACTCGCCGTTGCTTCTTATGGCGCAGTAAGCACTTATCGCGTAACGGATGGCGCAGAGCTTCGCACAATAAAGATAGCAGCGACTGACGGACCACCTTCACTTGCCGATCTGTCTTACTCGAGTGATGGAAAGCTCTTGCTTGCAGCTAGAGTTTCAGGTGGGAGTGCTTATCTGCTCGATGCCTTGTCGGGCAAGCTTGTTCACGAGTTTAGCGGTCTTCCTGGAAGCTGCTGGAGTGCGTCTATCAGCCACGACAGTCGATTTGTCGCGACCTCTGCGAGCAAGCAGATTGACATCTGGGATGCGAGTTCGGGTCAACACATTAGACGCTGCGACGTGCCAACAACGCAGAAGTGTGCGCTCACGATTAGGTACGCAGCTGATGGCACTCGCTTGTTGATGGAGTTGAATGACGGAAGAGTTCGCGCGATGAACTGTACTTCATGTAAGGAGACTCCAATAGACAGCCGCGAGGAAGCGGTGGTCCTTGGAGTAGCCGCAAATCGTCGATGGAGTGTCGGTCCGAACTCCGCATGACCTGCCCCCATTTCCTGTACCACCCGCTATGAGAGTCGTCCGAGGATAGGTGTGCACGCTGGTCGGGCCGGAGGGAGGGCGTAGCCCCGACCGGAGGTCCGACCAGCGTCGCCGCGAAGAACGCCGGGGGGACGTACCCCAGCGAGCTGTGCGGCCGTTGGTGGTTGTACTCGTTCCGCCACGCCGCGCCGAGTTCCTTCGCGTCACGCAGATCCGTGAACTCCTCCGCGTTCAGCAGTTCATCACGCAGCCGCGAGTGGAAGCTCTCCGCGTAGCCGTTCTCCCACGGGCTGCCCGGCGCGATGTACAGCATCTCGACGCCCGTGATCTCCGCCAGCTTCCGAATCACCTTCGCGATGAACTCGCCGCCGTTGTCGCTGCGGATGTGCGTCGGCACGCCGCGAGCGAGGATCACGTCGATCAGCACGCTCTCGACATCCCGGCCGTTCATCGACCGCTCGACTTCGAGCGCCACGTTCTCGCGTGTGTACTCATCGACGACGCTCAGCCACTTCAGCGGCCGGTTCTTCGCATCCACATCGTGGATGAAGTCCACGCACCACACATGGTTGATGTGTTTGGGCCGGAGTCTGACGATGCCGCTGTCGCTCGAGCCCAGCCGCGTGCGTTTGTGCTGCTTTCGAGGCACTTTGTACCCCTCGCGCCGCCACAGCCGGTAGATGCGTTTGCGGTTCACGCGCCAGCCTTCGAGCCGCAGCATGCCCCAGATCATCCGGTAGCCGCGGCGCGGTGCTCGCACGAGTTCGAGATCCGCTTCAGCAGCGGTCGTTCTTCATCACGCCACCGGCTGGTAGCGCTGCGTCGATCGCGGCTGCGCCAGCACGCGACAGACTCGCCGCTCGGACTGCTCGAGCTTCGTTGTGACATGCTTCACGACGCCCCTCCTGCGCGAGGGGCTCGCGGCTTTCCCAAGTAATCGTTCGCCTCTTTCAAGATCGAGATGTCGATCGCCTGGTCAGCGACGACGCGCTTGAGCCGCGCGTTCTCCAACTCGAGTTCCTTGAGCCGACGTGCTTCGTCGGCCTTCATGCCGCCGTACTGGGTCCGCCAGCGATGGAACGTCTGCTCGCTGACGCCCAGGTGCTGCACGACCTGCGCCACGCTCCGCCCCGCGGCGAGCATCGCCTCGGCCTCACGCAGCTTGGTCACGATCTGTTCCGCCGAATGTCTGGTCCGCTTCATCGTCAAGAGTCTCCAGAGCCGTTGCAGGCTCAAAAGTACTCTCATAGCGGTGGATCAGGTTTTGGGGGGCAGGCCACGCAGGCGTGGTGACCGATACACGATATGGAAGCGTATCGCGAAACGACTCAATGAGTTTGAATAGGCTCCTACTAGTTCAGAATGAACGTGAGTACGGAGGGCCGTTCAGAGACTTCGCCAACTACTCAGATTCCGCCCAGCAAGTGAACGCTCTCAAAATTGTCGCCATCCTCGCCTCCTCCCCCAACGGACCGTCCGGACTGGCCCTCACCACCCTCGACGGCACCCGCCGCATCGTCGGCGGTGCAGACAAAACCGTCCGCTTCTACGAAACCAAGAACGGCAAGCCCACGCTGCCGCCGACTTCGGAATCGCCCGAGGGGGTGTACCGCGAGGTGGCGGTGTTCCGCTTGGATGACGCGGTGACGAACCTGCAAATGACGGGCGACGGCACACGCCTCATCATCTCGCTCGCCGACGGCTCGGCTCGCGTGTGGGACATCCGCGATCCCGCCGAGCGTCGCAAGGACCTGGAGCGAGAATGGGCCGAGCGTGTGCCGGCGGGCGAGTACTTGGACGGCTTGTGGAACACGCCGATCGAGACGCTCCCGACTGAATCGATTCGTGAGAAGATAATCGCAGATGCATCTCTCACGCCGCTGCGGCGGTTAGTGGCCGTGGAGATGCTTGAAGAGCGTTTGGAAGATACTCGCGTCGCTGCGGAAGAGGCGTTTGCAAAGATCGTGCAGCAGGCTGAGAAAGAGACCCAGGCTTGGCAAGCCATCGACACGATGCGAATGAAGTCGTTCATTGTCACGGGTGCAAATGATGTGGACTTGCCGCCGCGAGTG
This sequence comes from Phycisphaerales bacterium, assembly GCA_046350435.1. Taxonomy (GTDB): domain Bacteria; phylum Planctomycetota; class Phycisphaerae; order Phycisphaerales; family UBA1924; genus BJHL01. Next base: position 131,010 of record JAXMAK010000002.1, on the reverse strand, counting down.
AAGGAAGTCGTCTTTTCACGGGCCGCCAAGTGGGAATATACCCCGAGCGGTTCCCAGTCTGAGACGAAGTTGAAGGAGGAGACCAAGAAAAAGGATCTCGCCGAAGCCGCGATGTGGTTCGAGCGATTCTTGCATGGTGATATCGCTTCGCCGAAGCAACAGATTGATGTGTTATCGAATATCTTGAAATTGCGTCAGCAACATGCGGCACCAAGCGACGATGCGGTCATTGAAGCACAATGGGCTCTTGGAAGTGTTCTTTTCGCGCATGATGTATCCGACACGCGATCACTCGCGATGATGCAGGACGCGGTACGAATGTACGAAGCCAATCACGGCGAACCGTCAGCGTCGTTGATTGCTCTGTACAACAACCTAGCAGGCGCTGAGCTGTCGTCAGGACAATTTGCGAATGCTGAGACAACGGGTCGAAAGTTGATCGCTGCCTGGAAGAGTCTTGGGACTGCACCAACTCGGGTTGCTATCGACGCTCCTTTCACGCCGTTCAGTCCACATTACGTCGGATCGATATTTATGCCGTGGGAGAGTGAGCCGGACTTTGCGAAAGTCAGGACGCGGCTGGATTCACTGCAGGGGGAAGGGCTTCGTGGAGCTTGGATCGAAGACTTGGAGAACAAGTTGCGAAAGAAGTTCACACTGTCACCGCTAGGGAATGAACCGCAATCAGACTCAGAAGTCGCGTGGCTGAAAGTGCGTGTCTTGCCGTCTCTTGAGATGAATGCGTCGCGCGAGGCAACTGCTCTCGCTCGAGCTATGGCCAATTACATGTTGGCGAACTTCGGTGCTGTGATTGACGACCTAAAGGGTTCTACCAGCAATCCCCAACACGCTGCGATTCTCGCGGCAGCGCAGTTCCGCAGCGGTCGAGTGCGCGAAGCTCGTGAATCGCTTTCACAAACTCGCAGTCTCATGCAGCCCGCCGCTGATGGCACGCCTAGCCCGTGGGTTGACGATGAAGATGCAAAGGCGTTACTCGCGGAGGCGGATGCGTTGATCGGAAAGTGAGCGAGAAGCTGCATCTGCTAGCTGGGAGGCGTCCAGCGCCGCTGCCACGCCATCGATGAAAGGTCTGGTGTGGAGCGGCTGACGGGCGTTCCTTTGTGGAACAGGGATCACGTCGTGAAGTGAATCGAAAATCGCCCTCCGCGCGTGTCCGAGCGAAAAGGTCGTTGGTCCAAAACGTACCGTTTCATACCGTTTTGCGAGGCAGGACCGCGTTTTTTAGCGTGAAAACGCCACTCCTTGCGAGGCCTTGCCAAAGCGTCGAAAGTGGAGTAAAGTACTTGGAAATCAAGGGTTTCTGGCCCTATCGAAGGGTGTCGCAGACTGGTTTCGGGACGAAAAGGTCGTAGGTTCAAATCCTATCACCCCGACTTTGTTTTTCTTTGCGGTGCCGGTGGGAGTGCCGATCGGCCCGCATGGGCCTTTGGGAACAGGATTCCATGCTAAACGACAAACGGCAACTTGCACCCTGCCATCGTCGACGTGATTTTCACCATCACGTGGTCGACTTGTCGCAATGTGTTCCTAGTTTCTCCTTTCTCGTACCGCTTGCGACACTCAGCGAATTCTCCTGATTCACGACTGAACAAAAGGCCTAGCGTGGGCTGTGTTTGGCGTATTGGGTATTGGCACACCGGACCGAGGGTGGTGTTTCCGGAAGCTGTGATGGAGCAGGACGCTTCACATGACCAATGAGGGACCGACATCAGATACGCCCGACAAGGACGATCACGCAGCGAGAATGGATCGCGCAGTCGAGATTTTCCTCGAAGTCAAGCCGATGGGTCTTGCGCAGCGAGAGGAAGTCATTGCGAGAGCGTGTGGAACCGATCGCGAACTTCGAGATTTGGTCTTGCTTCTGCTGCGTGGCGATGCGGCGCCGTTGAGAGTTGAAACACTTGCAGAGCAGGTCCGCGCGGCCAGTGATGCAGTGCTTTCTGAGTCCGCCGTGGTATAGCGAGGCTCGATGATCGGTCGTTACTGATTGATCGAACGATTGGGGGAGGGTGGCTTTGGCGTTGTGTTCTGCGCGGAGCAGACTGAACCGCCTCGTCGCCGCGTTGCTCTCAAACTCGTCATGATGGGTAAAGTTATCACAAGTGATCAGGAAAAGTGAGTATCAGCCGCGTTTTCAATAAAAAATCAGTCAGCGCCCAGCATATGACGACGTGCATTTTCATGAGCTAGTACGCAAAGTTCGCCCAAGGATCTGTCGATCCGATACCCGCCCCAGGTCCGTTGCCGCTGATTGCTCCGCTTAGCAACGGAGTCACAATAATTCCTACGCGATTGTTTGCCACGATCTGATAGTTCAACGGGTTGCCACGGCAAGCGTTGCCCGTGATCAGATTCACGCTCGCCTCAACGCTAATCCCGATGTCGTTGTTTGTCGCCGTGTTGTTTGTAACTCTGCAATCAGTACCAGTGATTCGCACCCCGGCTCCGGATGTTGACCCTGTGCCGTTCGCGCTGCAGTTATTGAATTCAATGACGGAATTGCTGGTCGCCCTGATACCGTCAAGACTGTTGGAACGCACGGTGCAGCGGCTGACAGAACTGCCTCCAACATTGATGCCGTAAGAACCGTTGTTTTCAGCAATGCAGGAATCAACGCGTGTTCCGAGTGCTGCAACGAAGCCGCTGAATGTACTTCCGCTTGCGGTGCACGAGGTGAATGTACACGCCCCGCCGCCGCTGAAGCCATCTCGCACATTGTCACTCGCCACGCAGGAGTCTAAAACAGAATTGTCGCCGATTTCAAACCCACCAAACTGATTGAGAATCGCGGAGCAATCAACAAAGATGCTGTTGGCCTGAGCGAAAAAGCCGCGTCCACTGTTTGATCGTGCGATGCAATTTCGGAATGTGCAACTGCTTTGAGCAAATACACCACTGCTGTTGAAACTCACAACGCACGATTCAACGGAGCATCCGTTTCCGACGGTCAGCGAACCGCCTGAGTTGTTGCGAACCACACACTTCTCGACAATGCTCTCATCGCCAACCACCAAAGCACCAGAGGTTGCATTGAGTACGTTAATCACTTGGCATGAACGCACAATCGAAGCCGATCCAACTCGAATACCGCTTGCAACAGTTCCGCTCACGATAACGTCTTCAACGTGGTGACCCTCGCCAACTCCAGTAGGAATCAAGTTAATGCCTTGATTTCCCCAGCCGCCCACGAATCCGTTTTTGATCACGATGTTTCCGTGAAGACCATCGGTCGTGATTCCGTCTGCAGTCTGAGCGCTTCCGCGTACTGCTAATCCCATGAGGTCGATTGTGACGCCGTCAGCAGCGATTTCGATTCCATGCTTTCCATTCACGCCGATCACATCGCTGGTGAGGTAGTAACTGCCTGGCTGCGAGATTCTGTACACAGAGTTCGCGTCGCCCGGCGTGTTCACCGAATTGATCGCAAGCCGAGGCTCGACCTCTGTTAGCGTCTTGCCAGTTGATGCAATCGGTCCGCTCGGCGGATTCAAAGGCCCGGCGTACAGCCACGCCCCGAGAACTAAGACCACTGGAACTGAAACAACCAGAAAACGAGTGCCGTTAGAACGCATTGATTTCTCTCCCCTCTTGAATCAGGCTCATTCAAACATTACTCACCATAATAAAGGGGTCGTCAAGTGAAACAGAAACTCGTTCTGCGTCCGAAAAGGCGATACGGATGGATCAGTACTTCAAAGAGAGGTCTTCTAGAAATGTGAACTTCTCGAAAAGGCACCTCTGCAGCGGAGCATGCCTGCACGCCTGGTGTTTCGACATTTACTTGTCGATTCCGAATCGCTTCCGCAATCGCTTCGCCTCGATGGTAATTTCTACACGTGTTTGCTCCGAAAGCTGATCGACGTTCTTGTACATCATGCTCATGCGTTGATTGTTTGAGAATGTCGTTCGATTGCGAAGAAGAAAATCCCAGTAGAACACGGTGAAGGGGCAGGCGTTTGGTCCTGTGCGTGTCGCCGGGTCATACTTGCAACTCTTGCAATAGTTGCTCATTCTTTCGATGTACTTGCCAGTCGACGCGTACGGCTTTGTGCCAACGAGTCCCGTTTCACTAGGTGCACTCGAAGGTCTTCGGTCGGCGTGCATAACCATACCGAGCGTGTTGGGCAGTGTGACCCAGTCGATTCCGTCGACGTACATGCCTAGGTACCAATCGCTGATTGTTTTCGGGTGAACACCGCTGGTCAACGCGAAGTTGCCAGTGACCATCAGCCGCTGAATGTGATGGCCATAGGACAGGTCTAGCACCTGCGAAATGCAATGCTTCATGCAGTTCATGTCTGTATTTGCATTCCAATAGAACTCCGGAAGAGCGCCGTGTTGTTCCAGACCGTTTCGCATTGCGTAGTCTGGTCCCTCAAGCCAATAAATACCGCGAATGAACTCACGCCAGCCAATGATCTGCCGAACGAACGCTTCGACAGATTGAAGCGGCGCCTTGCCCTTTTTGTACGCTTCGATCGCCGCCTCGCTGCATTCGCGCGGATTCAGCAACTTCAGGTTCAGTGCGGATGACAAAACAGAGTGATAGACAAAGAGCGTGTCTGTCCACATAGCGTCTTCGTACGGCCCGAAGTTGCTCAGACGATGCTTCACGAAGTGCTTCAACGACGCAAGTGCCTGCTCGCGCGTGACGGGCCAATTGAACTCTGAATCTTCATGAAGATGTCCCGGCAAGTCGGGCAACAACCGGCGCACATCTTTGATGGTGCGCTTCGTGATCGCATCCGTCTCAAATCGCAAAGGCATCGGCGGCGGCGGATTCGGACCCTTCTTGCCGAACGACTCGCGATTCTCGGCATCGAAGTTCCATGTGCCGCCTTCGGGTTTCGCAGGGGAGCCCGTCATCAAGTACCCCGTCTTACGCCGCTGCTCACGGTAGAAGAACTCCATCGTGAGATCACGACGGCCCTTCGCCCACTGGGAAAACTCATCGGTTCCAGCGATGAAGTGCTTATCAGGCAGGATCGTTACGAGTACGCCGAACCGATCTGCCCACGACTTGGCATCTTCAAGTACTCGCCACTCGCCGGGCCAAGTACACACAATCTCCGATGGGTTGAGCTCATTCACCGCCCGCTCGACTTCCGACGAAAATGAGTGGGTATTCTCAGGATCATCAATAGCGACGTATCGCACGTGAAGACCACGACCTCGCAAGTGCTCTGCAAAGTGTCGCATCGCGGCAAAGAACAGCACAGTCCGTTGCACATGACTTGGGACGTACCGAGACTCATGTGACACTTCCATCATCAGAACAACGTCGTGCGATGGATCAAGCCGTGCCAGCAACGGCATCTCGCAATCAAGTTGATCGCCGAATATAACAGCGAGTTTTCGTGACTTTGAACTTGTTTCCGGCGGTGCTTTGGTAGATTGATTGCGAGCCATGTCGCAGCAAGGTTAACGCTGAACGCGCCGGGAAGAGTGTCAAAGGCGACATCGCATAGCACTACAAAGTCGTGCACGGGTTGCTCGAATTGAGTGCAATCGACAAAGGTCCAATCGGTACCAATCGTGAAAAGATTAGCGAGACTCCTTGCTGACACGCTTGAACACAATGAAAAAGACCCCTGCACTTTCGTGCAGGGGTCTCAAGTGGGCGCGGAGGGATTCGAACCCCCGTAGGCTTACGCCAACAGATTTACAGTCTGCCCCGTTTGGCCACTCCGGCACGCGCCCAGGGTTTCCGGCAGGTCGCTCTTGGGGGTGCGGCCAGCAGGGGGTCATTTTACGCGCGCGAGGGCAGTTGGGCAAATCAGAGAATTTTGAGGTTTGGGAACAAGATTCTCAACCGGATGAGAAAAATTATCTCGATTTTTGCGTTTTGTCCCTCCGAAGTCCGTCGCTGTGAGAGATTTCTTGGCGTTTATGCTGGTGCGTGTCCGCTCATCGCCATGACAGCGATGCTCGTTATTGCACGTCGAGCGCAGACCCATGTAATTGCAGCGACTTTTCAGCGAGCGATCCAAAGCGACAAAGACCATCAATCGCACGGCCTTCTATTCAAATAAGCGTTTGAGAGTATCGCATGTCGCTTCTATTACGTGCCAACATACTTGGCATACGCGGACTTGGCCATGTTCGAATCGCGAGTCCCATGTACAATTGCGCGCGCGTCTTGGAAAATGCTCATTCGCAGCGGCGAGCCGCTCGGCGAAAAGCGGAGCATAAATCGAGAAGTTTCAACGCCGCCGCTCTGAGCAAGACGCGATGCGAGTCGCGGCATGTCGATCGGCGATGCGACACTCGGCCACACTTGGATCGCATTTTGCCCACAAATTGACGTGATTTCTGACTCTGATGGTGCGTTCAGGAAAGCGAAGTCTTGCTTCGCGCAGCAAGGGCAGTGGGGGTCTTTCGCGAGCGAGATTCTCTGCCGCGTGTTTCGCCAGACGTCGATGTATTCAACTGAGTTGGAGAGTGCCGAGGCGTTTCCTGTCAGTACTTTGATTGCATCAGCCGCTTGTGCGGCGGCGACGAAAAACACGGCTGGTCCGAGCACGCCTGCTGTGTCGCACGTGGGTTGCGATGCAGCGTCAGGCGGAGTCGGAAATACGCAGCGAAGACACGCATCGCCCGGCGAAAAAGTTGCTTGCGTGCCAACGGCCGCAACGACGCCCGCGTGACCGAAGTACATGTGGTGTTTGACGGCGAGGTCGTTCAGTAAGTAGCGTGTGACGAAGTTGTCGGTGCCGTCGATCAGAATGGCCGGCTGTCTCGCGTCGCGATTGTGCAGTTGCAAAAGCGACTCGGCGTTTGAACTCGTGAAGTCGGCGGCGTGGGCGTTGATGGTGATTTTGGAGTTGATCGCAGATAGTCGCTTCGCCGCGGCTTCTGCTTTCGGCAGATTGATGTCGGATTCGCTGTACAGCGTTTGACGCTGAAGATTGGTTTCTTCGACGATGTCGCGGTCGATCAGTGTGATCGTGCCGACGCCCGCGCGGGCGAGGAGGTCGGCGGTGACGCATCCCAACGCTCCAACGCCGATGATCGCCGCGTGAGACGCGGCGAGTTTTGCCTGGCCCTCGGAGCCGATCGTTGGCAGAATGGATTGGCGTGCGTAGCGAGACACGCGGGAGAGTAGTGGGACTTGTTGTTGGGTGAAATTCACCGCGGAGGACGCGGAGGACGCGGAAAAAAAAGAGCAAGAATCTTCTTGCCCTTTGCCTCACTCGAATTCTCGAACAACGCCTCGTTCTTGTTTTCTCTCCGCGCTCTCAGCGACCTCCGCGGTAAAAACACATATCGGCACTTGCGCCGCGAGGCTTACTCGCCCAGAATGTTCCCAAGGCGAGCACGCATGCTTGACACGCCCTGCTTGCTCAACTGGTCCTTGAGCTTCGCGAGTTGCGTTGCGACGCTGGCGTCGAGCAACTGGTCGCCGATCTTGATTTTGACGCCGCCGATCATCGCGGGTTCGGTGTAGGGGTGCACGACGACTTGCTTGCCGAGCGTCTTGGAAAGGCGGTCGGTGATCTCGCGGATCATGTCGGGCGTTGCGGGCTGAGCTGTGAAGATGTCGGCTTCGATGGTGCCGAATTGTTCCTGCACGACTTCGTCAAAGGATTGAACGATCGCCGGGAACAGATCGATGCGGCCCTTGTCGTTCAGGACTTGCACGAAGCGCAACGTCGTGTCGCTGATGCGGCCCTTAAAGATGCTGTTGAGAGCGGCTGCTCGCTCTTTGGTGCCGATGGAAGGGCTCGCGAAGACTTCACCCAACTGCGGATGCGTCTTGGTCAGTTCAGCGATCTGCTCGAGCTCGTCGAGCGTCTCTTCGACCTTGGCCTTGCCCGCGCCGTGCGTACTCATGCACAGTTCGTACAGGCTCTTGGCGTAGACGCGGGAAGTGGCGTTGGGTTGGGTGTGAGTGAGGGGCATGGGAGTATCAAAGTGCGAAGGTGCAAGAGTGCGGCAGTGCGAATGTGTTTCTTTTGATGTTTTCTAACTCAGCATCAACCTCATCCGCTTCTTGATCTCTGTGTCTCTGTGCTGAAATGGAACTTGCAATGTCATCGATCAGTTACGTGAGCCAGAGAGCTGTGCGACTGATTCATCCAGGAGGCGCTGCGTATCGCCCGTGTTCACTTCGCGGCGGAGGATCTTGCCGGCCATCGTCGTCGCGAGCTGCGTGCTGTGGCTGTAGATTTCCGAAACAGCTGCCTTCTTGGCGTTGTCGATATCACGCATCGCCTTCTCACGCATCGCGTTCAGTTCAACGTCGGCCTTGGCCTTCAGCTCAGCGCCGATGATCTGTGCCTGAGCGCGGGCCTTGTCGATTTCCTTCTGGGCTTCGGCGCGGGCCTGAGACAGGCTCTGCTGGTACTGCTCCAGTGCGTCCTTGGCCTGCTGGCGGGCGAGTTCGGCGCCTTCGATCTCGTCCTTGATCTTCTTCTCGCGATCCTTCAGGCCGCCCAGAATCGCGGGCCAGACCTTCACGGACAGCACGGCGAGCACGACGGCGAACACGATGATCGAGATCAGCATCGGCACGATGCCCTGCGCGATGGTGGGCAGCACGCCGGCCTTTTCGTGGCCCGCGTGTGCGCCTTCTTCAGCGGCGAGGGCGAGGGGAGCGATTGCGAGGGAAGCGAGAATTGCACGAACGTTCATGCGAGTAACTCCAAGGTTGAACAGACTGACTAAAAAGCCTCCCGCGAACGTTTCGGTTCGCGGGAAGTTGAAGTTCAATTACTTGACGAAGCCGACGAGGAGGCCGACGACGACTGCGAACAGCGTCGCGCCTTCGACGAGAGCCGCGGCGAGAATCATGTTCGTGCCGATCGGGCCCTTGGCTTCCGGCTGACGGGCGATCGACTCGAGCGCGCCCTTGCCGATCATGCCGATGCCAAGACCACCACCAACGACGGCAAGGCCGGCGCCGACAGCTGCGAGACCGTGACCGACGCCGACTTCAGCGGCGCTGGCGGAGGCGGTTGCGGCGGCGAGGGCGAGAGCGCCCACAACGAGTTTGGTACCAATCTTCATAGCTAAAAACCTTTCTTCAAACAACACGAGGAAAACACATGCGCCGACTGTGGCGCGGGCCCGTTATTCACGCTGCGCTTTAGTGCGCGTGTGCGTGCTCGTGGCCATGGCCTTCATGATGCTCGTGATCATCATGATGGCTGAGTTGTGCGATAAAGACCGTGGTGAGGAACATGAAGACGAACGCCTGGAGGAAGGCAACGAAGAGCTCCAGGAAGTAGATAGCGATTGCCGAGACGATTGAAACGAGCGAGATCGAGCCGCCCAAGATGACGCCCATCGCGTTGGGGGTGTTCGTGACGCCTGTTTCAGTGACGTTTTCACCCATCAGCAATGCGATGCCCTTGACGGCGAACATGAACAGCACGGCGACAAGGATGTGACCAGCGGTCATGTTCGCAAAGAGACGCAGCGCGAGTGCGACGGGCTTGATGATGGTGCCCATGATTTCAATCGGCACCATCAGCGGCCAGAGATACGCGGGCGTGCCTGCGGTCAAGTGGCTGACATAGCCGCCCACGCCCAGGTTGCGGATACCCGCGAAGTTGATGACGAGGGCGGAGATGATGGCAAGAGCCGCAGTGACGAAGAGGTTCTGCGTTGCGGTTGCGCCGACTGGTGCGCTGTGGGTTTCTTTCCACGCGGGCACTGCGAGGTGCAGAATGTCGATGATCGGGACCAAACCCAGCAGGTTGTTGAAGAGGATGAAGAAGAAGAACGTCCAGAGGATCGGCATGAACTTGTCGGTGCGATCTCCCAAGAGTGGACGCACGGTCGTGTCACGCAGGTACACGCAGATCACTTCGATCATGTGAGCGAAGCCGCCCTTGGTGACGTAGCGATCAACGCCTTGGCTCTCCGGGCCCGTCTTGATGCGGCTCGCGGCGTACCAGAGCACGAGGATCGTGAGGATGCCAGCGAGGACGAGACTGCCGGCGTGTGCCGACCACACCCACGCGTTTTCGACGCCGAACAGGTTGCCCACCTTGAACGGCTGATTGACCACGTGATCCACGGGGTTGCTGGCGGCCAAAACCAAGAACGGAGAAACGTTCATGCGGCGGAACCTTCCATGATTGATGAAGGAGATGACGCCGCGCGGGTTTGAGGGCGAGCGGCTTCGAGCGACTTGATCAGAGACAATCCCAGAGCGGTTTCGATGACGAGAGCGAGCAAACCAGCGACGAGGAACGCGACCCAGAAGGTGAGCCGCGCGTCGCGCGAGTCTTGAAGACCGATGAAGTACACGACCAGCCCCATCGAAAGGGCCAGGATCATTCGGAAGAGTGATGAACCCAGAATCGAGAACGCGATGCGTTCAAGTTGAGGCCCGGCAAGGGCGTAGGCACTTAGACCCATCATCGACGCGAGCCACAGACAGAGCGGGCCTAGAAGAGCGCCCTGCAAGGCTGCTTCGGAAGAATTGAACACGTACCCAGCACCGACCCCAATCAACGACGCACCCAAAAAACCAAGCAGCAACTGTGCGTAAGGCACCTTTGGCTGGGTGGTGGAGGCGGCGGGTTGGACGGTCGCAGTGGTCATTCTTTTGATTCGCCCCGAGGGCGGTTTTGAGGGGGCGAAGGATAGCGGCGGCGGGGTGGATTTGCCAGTGCCGAAGGAACACAGTTCGTTTGGTGTTTGGGGGGTTCGGGTTGGGCCTAACTCGGCGGTGTTCGTGCCACCGACAGTGCTTTGACTGTCGGTGATTGGACTCAAGATTGATGCGAATTGAAGTTCCCCACCGACTGTCAAAGCACAGTCGGTGGCACGTGTCTGACTGCATCAATATCAGGAGCGATTGACTCGATTGGCTTCGCGGATGAAAAGGTACATGCCAGCGCAAAGGCCTAGCACCAGACCACCTATGAGCAGCCACGGCTTCGCGCTGGGCACGACCCAGCGTTCGAGGGCCCAGCCGATCGCGCCGGCGGCCACGACGGCGTAGACGAAGTTCATGCCGAGGGCGAGGGCCTTCATCATGCCGGAACGATCACCCGGGTTTTTGTCGTCGTTCCAGTTGATGGTGTCGGACGGGGGTTTGTTGACGGGTTTGCGGAGGGCTTCGGGGATGGTGGGCGTTTCTGCGGAGGGAGCGTCCTTGAGAGACTTGGCCTGCTTGAGGAGATCGTCAAGGCCGGAGTTTTTTTTGGGGCTGGACATTTGCGGATTCGGTGACTGGGGTGGCACGACTTAACACAGAGAGCGCAGAGAACACAGAGAGAAAGAGATGTTGTTCTACTTGTGTCTCTCTGTGTTTTCTGCGCTCTTTGTGTTAAACATGTCTTAAGCCATTGCGTGTTTCAGCGCGACTTGTTCGGCGACGCGCATGGCGTCCTTGACCTTGGCACCTTCAGTGCCGCCGCCTTGTGCGTTGTCATCCTTGCCGCCGCCCTTGCCGCCCATGACGGTCGCTGCATCGCGCAGCCATGAGCCTGCTTTGAGGCCTTTGGCGACGAGGGAGTCGGGGACGCTTGCGTGGATTGCGGCTTTGCCGGTGTCGTCAACGCTGAACAGCATCACGGCGGCACGTGGAATGGTGTCGCGGATAGTCTTGACGGCGACCTGCAGCGCGGCGCGGTCTTCGCCCGCGTCGATCTGCGCGACGACGACGTTGGAATTGCTGGAGAGAGCGCTCTGCGCAAGTGCGCGGGCTTGCGAAACGGCACGCTCTGTCAGCATCGCCGACATCTGCTTGCCAGCGGTCTTCACGCGCTCTTGCAACGCGGTGACTTGTGCACGAAGTTTGGCCTTGCGAGACGCGGGCGCGTTGGACGCTTCCAACTGCGTGAGCAAACCCGGAATCGCCTTGCTCAGTTCGACGGCGTCGAGTTTGCCCGTCGCGGCGATGTTCTGTTCGAGCACATCGGCTTCGCGGAACGCGTTCGCTGCGGCTTCGCCGGTCACGGCGGTGATGCGCCGCACGCCCTTGGCGACGGCTTCTTCGCTGATCAGTGCGAAGGAACCGATTTCACCAGTCGCGAGGACGTGCGTGCCGCCGCAGAACTCGATGGAGTATTGCCGCCACTCGGGGTTTGCGGGGTTTTCGAGGAGTTCTTCCGTGGGAACGCCGATCGAGACGACGCGAACAGGATCGGGGTAGGCTTCGCCGAAAACCGCTCGGAGCGAATTGATCGCGCGGGCTTTCTCCAGCGGGTTCAGTTCCGCGTGCACGATGTAGTTGGAGTGGATCGCCTTGGTGACGAAGTCTTCGACGTCGCCCAGTTGCATCGGGCTGACCGGCGCGTTGTGCGAGAAGTCAAAGCGCAGGCGTGAGTCGCTGACGAGCGAACCTTTTTGCTCGACGCCATCGCCCAGCACTTCGCGAAGCGCCCAGTTGGCGAGGTGCGTTGCGGTGTGGTTGCTTTCGATCTTCGCGCGGCGTTTCGCATCGGGCTCCATGCTGACGGTGTCGCCCACTTTGAGCGTGCCCTTCTGCATGCGACCAATGTGCAGCACGTATCCACCAAAAACTTCGGTGGATTCAACTTCGAATTCGCCTTGGTGACCACCTGCGAGAATCTTGATCTCGCCGCTGTCGCCTTCCTGTCCGCCCATCGTTGCGTAGAAGTTGGTGCGGTCGGTGATGATGCCGACCAGTTTCTTCACGCTACCCATGTGCAGGTGCGTGTGTTCGTCGAAGTTGTGGCCGTTCCAAATGGCTTTGACGTGGGCGCGGAGATGTTTGTGCTCAAACTTCGCGCTGTCGTCTGTGGGGTTGACGGAGAGGTGACGCAGGCGTGCGACGTTTTCGCCCGACAGGACGAGTTTGGTTGATTGCTCAACTTTGCCGCCGGTGCGAGAGAGTTCCTTGGCCTTTTCGACTTCCTTCTCGTATCCGGCTTCGTCAACCTTGAGTCCACGTTCCTCGGCCATGAGTTTGGTGAGGTCGATGGGGAAGCCATAGGTGTCGTAGAGCGTGAACGCGTCTTGGCCTGAGATTGTGCCGCTCTTTGCATTCCCGGCGACATCCGCGAAGAGCTTGATGCCGCGATCAAGCGTCTTGCCAAAGCTCTCTTCTTCTTCGCGGATCATCGACTGCACTTTGCCTGGGTTCTTACGAAGTTCCGGGAACGCTTCGCCAAAGTGCTGAACGACGACGGGCACGAGATCGCTAAAGAAGCCAGTCTTTGCGCCAAGCATCTGGCGGCCATACCGAACAGCGCGGCGGAGAATGCGGCGAAGGACGTAGCCACGCCCCACGTTGCTGGGCACCGCACCATCGGTGAGCGCGAATGTCAGCGTGCGAATGTGGTCGGCGATGACGCGATACGCGGTGTCGACGTTGTCCTTGTCCGCTTCGCCCAGGCGACCCATGTAGGAACGAGCGCCGGTGTGCTGCTCGATGGCCATGAAGATGGGCGCAAACACGTCCGTGTCATAGTTGCTGCGTTTGTTTTGCAGCACGCTCACGAGACGCTCCATGCCCATGCCGGTGTCAACGTGCTTCGCAGGAAGATTGCGAAGCGAGCCGTCTTGTTCGCGGTTGTATTGGATGAAGACGTTGTTCCAGATTTCGATGACGTCAGGATCGCTCTTGTTGACGATATCGCGTGCGTTGCGTGTGGTCATGCCCAGCACGCGCAGACGATCGACGTGGATTTCAGTGCATGGACCGCACGGACCAGTCTCGCCCATTTCCCAGAAGTTGTCTTTCATGTTGCCGGGCAACACGTGATCGGCGGGCAAGTGTTTGAGCCACAGGTCGCGGGTTTCGATGTCGGGTTCAAGGCCAGCCTTGGGATTGCCTTCGAAGTACGTCGCATACAACGCTTCGCGCGGCAAGCCATACACCTGCGTGAGCAATTCCCACGACCAGTCGACGGCTTCCTTCTTGAAGTAATCGCCGAATGACCAGTTGCCAAGCATCTCGAAGAACGTGTGGTGATACGTGTCTTTGCCCACGTCGTCGAGGTCGTTGTGCTTGCCGCCCGCGCGGATGCACTTCTGGCTGTTGACCGCGCGCTTCAGTTTGCCCATGGGCGTGCCGGGATCAGCCTGACCAAGAAAGATCGGCTTGAACTGATTCATGCCTGCGTTCGTGAACAGCAGAGTCGGGTCATCGAGCGGTGCGCAGGGAGAACTGGGAACAAAGGTGTGCGACTGCTTCTTCGCGAAGTAGTCGATGAAAGTTTTGCGGACGTTGTTGGCGGACCAAGGCATGAAGTAATGTAGGAGGCAGGTCGGGAAGAGTGCATTTAGATTGGGCATCTGTGCGGGATGTTGGCACTGACGAAAATCACCGCAGAATGCGCGTATTTCAAGCGAAATTCGCACGTTTTCTGCTTGCTTTCCGCATTGATGCCGATAGGATGTAATGAGGGCGAATGTGCGTCCTCATAGTCCTTCATTCTCTTGCTCTTGTGCAAGAAGGAGTGCCCCATGTCTGCGACAAACGCACACAAGTTGGATGCCTCCGTTGGTGCTGCCTGCTAGGTACGCACCCTCGTGGCTCGCTCGCGACGCCGGAATTGTTCTGGCAGGTCGTTTGACTATCGCGGAGCGTTCATAAAGACAACAAGTAATCGCTGAGTGATGGCTCGGCCGTGTTGAGCGGATCGAGCGGGCTGTCGGTGCGCTTGTAGTTTGTGCTTCGACGTGCGATATGACGTCGCGCGAACGCGGTGCGCTGACGAAATGGAGTTTTTGTACATGGGCAAGTATCCAAGTGGATATGGGCGCGGTCGGTACGGACGTACTCGATCAGGTCGCGATTCGTCTGGTAGTCAATTTGAAATGGAGCACGAATCGGAAGAGTCGAGTTCGTCTCATAGAAGTCAATACAAGGACGCGCAGATTGCAAAAATCGCGCTGCGTGTGCTTGATCAGGAAGTGGGATCTTGGGATCAAGCGATTTCGTTGGGGTTGTCGGTGGTGCACGTGGAGTGCCTCGCGCGCGGGACGCACCTAGCGGTGATTGTCGCGAGTTCGCGGGCGGATGTTGATGCACGTGAAGTGTCGGCGTGGCTGGACGAGCACGCCGGCGCGATGCGAAGTGCGCTCGCACGCGTGTTGGCAAGAAAGCGTGTTCCCGGGTTGTCGGTGCAGTACGCGGGTGCGCGGGCTGTGCAGAACGACATCGTCGAGGAACAGAAAGAAGAAGGAGGTAAAGAATGAACTTTGATGATGAGATATTTGAGCATGAGCGAGATGATCGCGTCAAACCAAATTATGATCGTGGCGAGTCGTACCTAGATTCGCTGCGGGCCGATGATCGCGTCCGCATGTGGCTCGCAGACAAGTTGCAACCCGAAACGGGCAAGGCGTTGGTGCGATTGCAAAGCCTTGCTGATCTGCAACGCATGGCTGTGATGCCGGACGTGCATCCGTCGGCGGATGTGTGCGTGGGCACGGTGATCGCGACCACGAGCGTGGTGTATCCGTCCGCGATCGGCGGCGACATCGGTTGCGGCATGACGACGGCTCGCTTGCGTGATGGTGTTTCGTGGAGTCGCGAGGCTGGAGTGCGAGTCCTTAAGCGATGGAAACAAGCGATCAGCATTGCCGTGCGACACGCTGGTTCGAATGCAACCACGCCTTGTCATGCGCCCAGCGCGGATGAACTCATTTCTCCAAACTTGCAGCGATTGGCGCGATCAACGGGTGAGCGACAAATCGGAACGCTTGGTCGCGGCAACCACTTTGTCGAGTTGCAGGTTGATGAACAAGGCGGCTTGTGGATTCTGGTCCACAGCGGCTCGCGTGCGATGGGGCAGGCGGTGCTTGATGACGCACTTCGCTCTGGTCCGGTGCGAGCGACTTTGCCCGGGCTTGATGCTGAAAGCGAGGCTGGTCAGCGATATCGCGCGCAGCAGGAGTGGTGCGTGCGGTACGCTAAGGCGAATCGATGTGCGTTGCTTGCGGTCGCCGCGGCTGAAACCGCTGTTGCATTCGGTGCGACTGGTTGGCGCAATCAGGGCGAGATCGATTGGTCCACGCTTATAGACCTGCCTCACAACTTCATTCGCGACGAGGAGCATGTCGGCGCCAAGTACATCGTGCATCGCAAGGGAGCCGCGCCTGCAATCGCGGGGCAGTTGGGCGTGATTCCCGGGTCGGCGGGCACGATGAGCGTGCATGTCGAAGGACGAAGCGTGCCCGAATCGCTCGCGTCGAGTTCGCACGGTGCGGGGCGAGTGCTTTCGCGCGGCGACGCAAAGCGATCGATCACCATGAACTCGATTCGGCGTGCAATGAAGGATGTGGTGTATGACGAAACGATGACGGATCAGTTACGAGATGAGTCGCCTGATGCGTATCGAGACTTGCGTGTGGTGCTCGAAGCACAGCGAGACTTAGTGAAAGTGGTGCGAAGGCTCACGCCGCTCGTGTCGTTTAAGGCTGGTGGATGATTTGTAAGAAAAATGTTCGGTATTATCGCACCCAAGCTCCGCGTAACGCCCACCCCTCGAGGGGCGAACAATCAGTCGTGTCAAGTTGTCCTGAGGAGACCCCGGATGCCCATGGCCCCGTTGAGTCAACAGAGTGCAGAAGAACTTGCCGTGCGGGCGCAGGCTGGTGGGGGGGCGGCGTTGTCGTGCTTTGGGGAGTTGGTGACGCGCTATGAAGTTCGGCTGTTCAACTTCTTGCTGAGGCGGACGCGTTCGCGGGCGGATGCGGAGGAGCTCACGCAGGAAGCGTTCTTGCGGGCTTGGGAGCGGATTCAGAGTTATGACCCGGCGTGGAAGTTCAGCACTTGGCTGTACACGATCGGTTCGCGCCTTGCAGTGAGCAAGCATCGCAAACTCGGGCGTGAACGCACGTGGGACACGTTTGAGCGTACGGGCGAGCCGCAGCGTGACACGCTTGAAGCGGGGGATGATCGTCGGCTTGGTAAGCGCTTGTGGAATCTCGCGGAGACGAGTCTCTCGCCTGATCAGCAGACTGCATTGTGGCTGCGATACGCGGAAGACATGGCGATCGGCGAGATCGCTCGCGTGATGGGCAAGAGCCAGGTTGGCGTGCGCGTGTGCTTGTTCCGCGCGAGGCAGACGCTCGCGAAGACGGCGCAGACCGAAGGGTGGCTGCCGCAGATTGAACTCAAGCCTGATGCGCAACTCGAACTTGGTCTGGTTGGCAAGGAGGTGACGCCATGAGCGCCACCAACTCGAACCAGCACAGCAACAAGAACGTCACGCAACGCGCGGTTGCAAAGTCGTGCAACGCGTCAAAATGGGGCGTTTTCAAGGCACATTGTGCGGCTTTTGGAATTGGCGGCGGGCTCTGGCGGACGACCACCGCGCTTGATCGCAATCCCGCGCAGCCCAAGCGCGGCGCTGATCGTGATCAGGCGGTTGTACACGCATTGCTCCGCACGAAGGATCAGATTCCCAAGGAAGCACCGGCTGCGGACCTCAAGCGCAAGATTGCGAACAAGTTGCAGGAAATCGAGCCAGTCGCGGCTCGGCAGGCGGGCGTGACTGATGCGCTCCGCATCGGCGCGGTGCCGGCGTGCGTTGCAGTGATGCTTGCTGTGGGAATCCACTTCGCGACGACGAACATGAGTGCGAAGGCTGTCGCGAAGAAGAGCGATGCGACGGTGGCAACTGGTGATGCGGACCCGCTGAATCCGAAGAGACTCAAGCCCTTGTCGCCTGAAGAACTGTTCGTGCCGATTCCGTTTAACAAGAGCGACGGGAAGTACAACCCGTCGATGAAGAACGCCGCGGCGGACAATGCGGCGGTGCAGTCGGTGCCTGTGGCACGCGAAGCGAACGCGATGCAGAAGACGGTGAACGCGCTGCAGGAAGCGATCAACCGGCACTTGCCGCCAATGCCTGAACGGCCCAAGTAGTGTGAAGTAGAGATTCATTCAACCGCCGCGAGAACTCGCGGCGGTTTTTTTCGTTGGACTAAAGGAGCAGAGTCATAGCATCTGAAGGAGCTGATGGACGGAAAGGAGCATCGAGTTGATGATCGTTGCGATTCTCTTCATTCACTTCGTTGCGGACTTCGTCGTTCAAACAGGTTGGCAAGCGGCAAACAAGTCGAAGAAGCTTCGTGCACTAGCGGCCCACGTTGGGACCTATTCAATGTGCTTTGCTCCGTTGGTCTTTTGGAGCAAGGGTTCTGCATTATGGTTTGTGGTGAATATCGCAGCGCACTTTTTGACTGACGCAATCACGTCACGATTTTCGTCGAAGTTTTGGAGAGACGGGAAGCCTGGAAAAGCATTTTGGATTATGATCGGTTTCGATCAGTTCATTCACGGTGCTACCCTGACTGGCACGTGGCTCTGGCTCGTTGAAAGGTCTCAACACGCTTATTGACATCAGATAGCCATCAACTACAGGGATACGATAATCCGCATCGATGCGAGGCAGCAAGCCTGATAAACGAGGCCTTGCGTGTCGAACGATTTGTGCCGCTGTAGCTCAGTGGTAGAGCAGCGCTTTTGTAAAGCGCGGGTCGCAGGTTCAACTCCTGTCAGCGGCTTTTAGTAATGCAATAGAACAGTGGCGAAACCGGCATTGAGAAGTGCCGGTTTTTTTGTGCATTTGTGCAAAACCTGCGAGTTGTTTGTGGGAGTGGGGCGGATTTGTACGTACTTATTACGAACAGATGGAGTCATATGGGGCTGTGTGTATCGATGTGCATCAAATTACATAAAAAGTGTTCAGAAGTGGGAGACAAAGTAAGAAAAATGTTGTAGACTACCAAGGTCGCAGGACGCGACGTGCCTCCCATGGAAGTGCAAGGATGCGCGGGATGGGTTGGCCTTTGTTGCAGGGACGCTTTGAAGACTTGTGGACGAGGCGAGGTGGCAGGGGTCAAGGATGACCCCTGCGAACCAAGCCGCTGGCGCGAGTGATGGCGGAACTGTGTTGGTGAATCTGGAGGCGGCGTGTGATTGTGTTCGCCGGGACAAGTGAACTCACGATCGACGACAAGGGACGACTTGCCTTGCCGTCGAAGTTTCGTGCTGTTCTGCCGCCCGGGCCTGTTGGCTCAAATGGTGTTGCGTTTTACTGCGTGCCGCTGGGGCCGCGGCTTTTGTTAGTTCCAGAGTCGGAGTTTCTGGCAATCGCCGCGTTGCCCGAGGCGCGTGTGCGGATCGGGCTCGAGCAACAGGAAATCAGCAAGGCGAGGTTGTTTGCGTTGTCTGAGCGTGTTGAGCCAGATGGAACGGGGCGATTGCTGTTGCCTCGTGAAATGGTGCATCGGCTTGAACTGACGAATGAAGTTTTTGTGATGGGTGCAGGGACGCACCTTGAAGTGCGCGGGAAGCAGGACGGGAAGAAGGAACTGGCTGTCCTTATGGAAGAGGATGAGCAGTAGGAATGAGTGCGAGAGTGCGAATGAGCGGGGGTGCGGAAGTGGGAAGAGATTGGCCGGGCAAGTCTGAGATGGACTTTCGCGGCGTTCGACGGGCACACTAACCACCACCATTGCGGTCTCTGAGAGGAGACCCGTGCTCGTCTCTTATAGTCAATCGCCCTGAGCTGAAGAGCTCGGGGCGGTGTTGTTTTTGAGGAAGTGACGAAGTAACACAGTGACGGAGTGACGGTGAGACGGTGAGACGGTGAGACGGTGAGACGTGATTTGGTTGGATGTGGAAATCTTGAAATAATTTGCACGGATTGGGGAAATCGGCTACTCTAACGATTCGCGAGGGGATTCGTTGATGGTCCGGCAGGAGGCCGGTCGCGGTTGCAAGGCCGCGGGTGCGCATGGAGGATGCATGGAAACGACGACAGTTGCGTCGCAAGGTGTTGATATGGCTGACGCTCGCGCCGAAGGGCAGAACGAGCGAGGTCATGATTCGGGCAGTGCGCACGGATTGCACGGGCTGAAGGAAGCGGGTGAGGTGGGCAGTCGCCCGCACGATCCCGTGGCGGACGCGGCGGCGTCGCTGCGATTGACAAAGCTCACGCTCAGCGGCTTCAAGAGCTTCGCCGACACCACCGAGTTCACCTTTGAACACCCCATCACCGGCATCGTCGGGCCCAACGGCTGCGGCAAGAGCAACGTTGTCGACGCGATCAAGTGGGTGCTTGGCGAGCGCAGCAGCAAGAGTCTCCGCGGGACGGAGATGCTCGACGTGATTTTCGCGGGGAGTGCGGGGCGCAAGCCGCTCGGGCTGGCGAGTGTCAAGTTGACGTTTGATAATCCGGTTGTGGAGGCAGCGGCTACGGAACACGTGATCGCGGAGGCCGCGGGGAATTCGGAGGCACGCGGAGTAGAAACTAAAGAAGAGAGTGGAGAGCAGGGAGTCGGATCGGATGAAGTAGTTGCGGAAGTATCGAGTCGCACGGAACAGGCTGATGAGCAGTTGTCGATTGTTGAAGGTTCGGATCAAGTCATCTCAGAACCCTCTCCGCGTTCCTCTGCCCTCTCCGGCCCCTCCGCGATCCCATCTTCGCCCCGAAGAAAGTTCGGCCGTATGTTGCCCGTCGATTCCGACACGGTCGAAATCGAACGACGCCTGTATCGTGACGGCGGCAGTGAATATCTGATCAATGGCAAGCAGGCCCGCCTCAAGGACATTCGCGAGATGTTCCTTGATACTGGCGTTGGCGCTGACGCGTATTCGATCATCGAACAGGGCAAGGTCGATGCGATGCTCCTTGCAAGCCCGCAGGAACGTCGAATCATCTTTGAAGAGGCAGCGGGAATTGCAAAGTACAAGCAGCGCCGAATCGAGGCTCAGCGTCGGCTGGATCGTGCGGAAGCGAACTTGAAGATCGCGAAGGAAGAACTGGAATCGACCGAGCGCCGGCTGCGGCTTGTGAAGGGGCAGGCGGCGAAGGCTCGCAAGTTCCAGGAGTATGACAGTGAACTGAAGGCCTGGCAGCGGACATTGGCGATGGATCAGCATGATCTGTTGCTCGAACGCATCGAGGGCTTGACGAGTCAGCAGAATGAAGCGACAGCGCAGCGCGACGAGGCGCATGCGCAGTTGATGGTGCTGGAGCAGCAGAAGGCTGAAGCCGAAGCACTGCGGCACGAGCAGAGCGAGCAGGTTCGCAGGCTCGAACAGGAACGCATGAGCGCGATGCACATGTGCCAGCAGAGCGAGCAGCGAAAGGGGATGCTGGAGCGATTGGTTGAACAGATCAAACGCGAGGGCGAAACGGACAAGGCGGCGATCAAAGAATTAACGGAGCGTGCGGGGACGACTGATGTCAGCGTGACTGAGGCTCGCGAGCAGATCGCGGCACTCAGCGAGCAGTTGGCGGAAGCCGAAAGACGCTTGCAGGATGCGGCGGCGCAGCGAGCCGCGATGATGGAGCAACTCGGAGAGAAGCAGCGGTTGTCTTCGCAACGCAGTAATGCCGCGGCGAGAATTGATCGCGAGCGAGTGCAGATGGTCGCGGCGGTTGAAGGCGAGCGGCGGCGCGGAGCGGGGCTCAAGGAACAGTTGGAACGCGTTGGCGCAACGCTGACTCGTATCGCGACGGATCGCGAGAGTGTGCTGCAGCAGCAAGCGACCGCAACGACAAAGACGGAAGAAATTCGCGGTGTTGTGAGCGATCTGGAATCGCAACTCGCGGCGTGCGAGCAGCAGTTGTCGCAACTTGGCGAAGATCGACGCGTCCGCGCGGGCGACATCGCCCAGTTGGATCAAGACTTCGTGCGCACCGAAAGTCGGCGTGCAACGTTGGAAGAAATGGCCCAGCAGCGAGTGGGCTTTGCGGAAGCCGTGCGTCGGGCGATGTCGCTGAAGGCGGACAACAAAGGCTTTGGCGGCGTGATTGCGCCGCTGGCTGACTTGATTGAAATCCAAACGAACCAGCAAGATGTTGCGGGTGACTCGACGAACGTGGGGAGTGAAACTGACAGCACGAACGTGCAGGCAGCGGTTGAGCAAGCGATCGAAGTTGCACTCGCGGACGATTTGCAAGCGCTGGTGGTCGAAAATCTCGCTGGGATTGCTGGCGAGGAAGAATTGCGGCTTGTGGGCGGGCGATTGACCTTTGTGCCACTGTCGAGAGATGGTGTTGCTTCGGCTCCGATGCACTTTGCATCGCTGCAAGTTGCGAGTGATGACCCGGCGGGTCGAGTGGTGCAATTGCGTTCACTGGTCAAGGCGCGTGCGGGCACGCACGAACAGCGCGTGAGTGAGTTGCTGGATGTCATGCTCGGGAAGACGTTCCTCGTCACAAACTTGGACGCGGCGATGATGCTGCTCGCCTCGATGCGAGGGGCGGGTGAGTCAACGAGCGGGGTGCGTTTCATTACGAGACGCGGTGAAGTGTTGGATGAATCGCTGCGCGTGACGGCGGGCCCGGCAGCGTCGGGGGGGTCGGGGGCGAGTGCGAGTGCAAATAGCAAACAGAACTCCAACGACGCAGCGATGCCCGTCGGATTGCTGCGCCGCCGAGTCGAACTTGAACACTTGGCGCGAAAAGGCGTAGAACTTGGTGCGAAACTTGCATCGCTGCGAGATGGCCTCGCGGCGGTTGACGGCGAGGCAAGTGCGCTCAGCCAGCGGGCGGGCGAACTGCGTTCGCAACTGTCGCAGCAGCAGAAGGCGCTGCTTGGCGTGCAGGCGACAGTCGAGCGGCTTGGTTACGACGCGACGCGGCTTGAACGCGAACATGAACGCACGCAGCAGGAACAGCAGCAGTCTTCACAGCGCCTTGAGAAACTGGAACTCGAAGCGGCTTCCATGGCTGAGAAAGCCGCCAGCCTGGCTCGACTCGCGGAGGAAGAACTCGCCGGCGCAGCAGCCTTGTCGAGCGAACTTGCATCGCTCCAGACTCGCGCGGATGCGAGCAGCGAACAAGTGACGGCGGCGAAAGTCGAGGTGGGAACGCTCAGCGAGCAGTTGTCGGGCGCGAAGCGGGCACTTGCAAACCTGGAATGGGTGCGAGATGATCTCGCGCGGCGAGTTCGCGATGTGAACGCACGGCTTTCGGAGCAAGAAAGCCGACTGGGCGAGCATGCGATTGGCATCAACGAAGCGATTGCGATCATCACCAATGCGTCGGCGGCGGTTGCGACTTTGGCCGGGCAGTTTGGCGAAGCGTCGCAGTTGCTTGAGCAGACCACGCAGGCGACGGCGGAACTCAACGAACAGGTTGCGGCAGCACGGCAGCGTGCGGCGATTGTGGAGCGCGACTTCCACAGTCTCGAACTGTCGCGCCGTGAATTGGAAGTGAAGCGAGAAGGGCTTGAGGATCGGGCGATGCAGGAATTGTCGCTGGACCTTCGCATTGAGAACGCGGCGTATCGCCAGTTGCTCGCGGATGTCAGCATTGATGAGCAAATCGAGGGAGCCACTGAAGGCGAAGTCACGCAAACGATCTACACGTTCGCGCGGCCTGATCATGACGAGGCACAGCGTGCGATTGATGACTTCAAGCGAGAGATCAAGAAACTCGGCAGCGTGAATATGGAAGCACTCGACGAGGAACTGACGCTCGAAGGACAGAATGAGCAACTCGTGAAGCAGGTTGCCGACATTGAGCAGGCACGCGAGCAACTGTCACAACTCATCGCGGAACTCAACGAAGTCTCGAAGACGCGTTTCGAAGAAATCTTCGGCACGATCCAAGAACAGTTCGGCGGCGAGCGAGGCATGTTCCGCAAGTTGTTTGGTGGCGGCCGGGCCGAAGTACGGCTCATGCCTCTCATCAAGGAAGTGGAACAGGCGGACGGCTCGATCGCGAAGGTCGAGACCAATGACTACGACGTGCTCGAGAGCGGCATCGAAGTGATTGCGAAGCCGCCGGGCAAGGAGCCTCGTAGCATCAGCCAATTGTCGGGCGGTGAAAAGACGCTGACAGCGGTCGCACTGCTAATGAGCATTTTCCGCAGTAAGCCCAGTTGCTTTTGCATCTTGGACGAAGTGGACGCGGCACTCGACGAAGGCAACGTGGGCCGCTTCAACAACTGCGTTCGCGACTTCACGGACTTGTCGCGGTTCATCATCATCACGCACAACAAGCGGACGATGCAGAACACGGACCACCTGTATGGCATTACGCAGCAGGAGAAGGGTGTGAGCACGCGAGTCAGTGTGCGATTCGATCAGGTGGGTAAGGACGGGTCGATTCATGCTTCAGCGAAGGCTGAAGCGAAGCCTGAGAGCAAGTCAGAACCCAAGGCTGCTGCGAAGAAGGACACACAGGCAACTTCGCTGGTTGAAGTGAAGCCAGTTGCGAAGTCTGCCGAAGTCAAGCCAAGCGTGAAGAGCGCGGACGTTGAAGATCAGACGCGTACGCCCGAGACGAAGTCGCTTGCGGATGCAATCGATCCCGCGACTGCGCGCGTGATTGAGACTGTCACGCCCAATGTTCGTAAGCGTAAGGCAAAGGACGCGTCAAAGGACGTTGCGAAGGAACAAGTAGCCAGGAAGACGGAAGATGCCGCGAGAGACGTTTCGCAAGTCACCGCAATCGCGCCAGTCACAGAGACACCGAAGGCAATTGAGCCGCCGGTGGTCGAAGTCGTTTCCAAAGCCGCGCCCGTTGAACCTGCGGCGGAGGCTCGTGCAGCGGAAGTTGCGCAGGCGAACCTGCATGTCGCGCCGCTGGGAATTGGCGAAAATCCAGAGCAGTCAACGACGCTGGGGATGTCGCCGCTCAAGCGGGCCTTGGCGAAGTTGCGTGAGACGATGGGCGAGTAAGGCCGTGCCACCGACAGTGCTTTGACTGTCGGTGGAGCCGGTGTACAAACACTGCAAGGCTCCCGGCCAAATTGACACTCAACCACCGGCAGTCAAAGCACTGTCGGTGGCACGATGAACATAACATCGCCCATGAGCACTCAGACTCGGCATGTGGAGGTCACGTCTTCGGATCCGTTGGTGTCGATTATTACGCCGACTCATAATCCGATGTACATTCCGTCGATCTTTGAGAACCTGCGAAAGCAGAGTTACCCGAAGTGGGAATGGGTGATCGTGCCCAATTGTGGCGCGGTAGTCCCGCCAATCAATGACCCGCGCGTGAAGATTGTGCTGAACGCCGACGCAGCAGTAGCCGCGGCGACTGGCGGCACGAGAGGAAGCGTCGGCGCGTTTAAAGCCCATGCGGTGCGGGCGAGTTCGGGGAGCATCATCGTTGAACTGGATCACGATGACTTTTTGTCGCTGCATGCGATTGAGCGTGTGGTGAAGGCGTTTAGGGACGGCGGGGATTTTGTCTACAGCGACTTCGCAGAGTTTCACGACGCGGACGGATCGCCTCACACGTATCACTCGTCGTTTGGCTGGAAGTATCGGGATGTTGTGGGGCCTGATGGGCGTGGGTATAAGGCGGCGAGCGCGATGCCGGTCGCGCCGCCTTGGATTCTGCAGTTGACGCACGCGCCAAACCACATTCGCGCGTGGACGCGGAAGGCGTACGACGAAGTGGGGGGGCACAATCCGCAGTTGGATGTGAGTGATGACTTTGACTTGATGGTCAAGTTCTACGTCGCGGGCAAGAAGTTCGTGCATATTCCAGAATGCCTCTACTTCTACCGAATGACGGCTCAGAACACGCACAAAGAACGCAACGCACGCATTCAGGAAATCGTGTCGCACCTCTACGACCACAATGTGTACGCGATGATGATGCGATGGTGCAATGAGAAGGGTTTGCTGCCGATCGATCTTGGCAGCGCACACAACAAACCCTCGGGCTATCACGGCGTGGACATCTACGCTGCACCCGGAGTGGACACCGTCGCGAATCTCGACGGCGAATGGCCCTTCAAGGACAACTCCGTCGGCATGATCCGCGCGTGGGACGCGATCGAGCACTTCAAGGACCCGATCAACACGTTCAACCAAGCGTGGCGAGTCCTCGCGCCGGGCGGCATGTTCATGATCGAAGTCCCCAGCACCGACGGCCGAGGCGGCTGGCAAGACCCAACGCACGTCGCGTTCTTCAACCAGAACAGCTTCTGGTACTACACACGCGACGAGTTCGCAAAGTTCATCCCAGCTTTTCACGGCTCGTTCTACCCGATGAAAATCATGACGTATTACCCGAGCGAGTTCCACCGCGCGAACAACATTCCGTATGTGCGGGCGCACTTGTGTGCGATCAAGAAGGGGATGGCGGGGCCGATGCCGGGGCCGGCGATGGGGGCGAGGTAGTTGTGACTTACGATCAGCGTTTTTCGGTGTCACCGGTTCTGTGTACGTCGAAACGCATTGACGCGAGTCAGTCTTTCAAGATTCTTACCGCAGTTTCGCTTGTCTGACAGATTGGATAAGAAAAACCATTCACTTATCTGCCTCGTTCTAATCCATTGTCTAAAGAGCGGCTCAACGAACGACCTTTTGTCGATGCCGTGACCGACCCAGAGGACAGTTTTTTCTTTCAAAACGTCTGCGAGTGCGTGAATGTGCATCGCTGATTCACCCGGATTCGGTTTGCTGTCGAGTAGCGGATTGTTCTTTAATAAACTCGCACGCTTGCCATTTAGTGAAGGGTGGAGCCAAGTCTCCGTAGTGATCCAGAGGCAGAAATTTGTAAGGACTAAGTGGAATGCACCTGTGCCATCCAGACTTGGTAGCCTGACTTTTTCAGACGGTGCCATTTTAGTTTCTGGCGAAGCCCAGCAATCTTGGTTTAATTGATAATGCTCAAAGCTCTCGATTAGATTCATTCGACAGTTACTCATCGTCTTTTCTTCAACTCTGTTTTGCGAGGCTGTCGTTCGAGGAATCGGTTGTTTATTCTGTGTGTAGTTCGCTCCAATTAAAACGACAACTGGCAGATCTGCACCGCTAGTCCTCGTCGTTGGGTCCAAGGCAACCGTTTGAATGTTGTCACCGAACTCAGTATGCGTGTCTCGGACGCACTCTGCTCCAGGAAAAGTCATCGACGCTGGCGGCGTCACTCGTCCTTCGACCGATTCAAGCTGCGATTTAAGCCACGCGTAGTTTGTGAGCATGATTGCAAAGGATAAGTGCTATCACAGTTTTCGGCGTCGATTTGTCGCTCCATATGACATTGACGCAGTTAGCAACAAGCCCACCCCC
The DNA here is from genome assembly GCA_046350435.1 of Phycisphaerales bacterium. Taxonomy (GTDB): domain Bacteria; phylum Planctomycetota; class Phycisphaerae; order Phycisphaerales; family UBA1924; genus BJHL01. The sequence goes on along the minus strand of JAXMAK010000002.1, from coordinate 104,057 downwards.
GGCCCCGGCACCACCACCAGCGTCGGGTTATCTACCTGCACATTGAAGTTCGTGAACCCATACACAAAGCCCGGTTGAAATGTCGTGAACGAGATTTCGTCGACGCTTGCGAGGACGCTGGCGAAGGTGCGGTTCGCGGGGAGGCGCGGGTTTGCGAATTGGTCTTCGTCGCCTGTGCCGCCCCAGCCGGCGGGCAGCGTGGTGCTGTTGGGGTTGGCGATGTCGATGGAGAAGGTCCGCCAGCCGGGCTGAGCCGCGCTGATGGTGCCGAGGTTATACCAAACCGAGACATACGGATAGTTCGGCGGCGGATTGGTGTAGTCGCGCAATTCGATGATGAGGTTGCGGGAGACTTCGGAGCCGAAGAAACTGATCGAGTTCGTTTTCGTGTCGACGGCGAGGCGGAGCGGACTCGTCGGCCCGCCGCCATTGCTCTGCCAGAACTGCGAGTAGTTGCCAAGAAAGTTGGCGTTGGTGCTGTTGCGGATGTCGATGCCAAAAACATCGGTCACAAGCGGGCCAAGGTTCGCGCCGGGATTGCCGCCCGTTGGGAGGATTGTGGTGCGGCCTGAGATGGACCAGCCTTCGGTGCCGGAGTCAAAGGTGGTGACGGCGGCGAAGGCGATTTGCGAGCAACTAGCGGCAGCGACGAGGAAAGGTCCGATTCTCATATGACGAATAGACCACAAGAATCAATGCTTGCAAGGAAAAGTCCAAGAGAAAATGCGGAAGTTTGAAAAAGCAATGCGGGCTTCGGTCGAGTGGTGAGTTGGACTCCGTCGCTTGCCCTTTCCCAGCGTTCTATGATCTCCCATGACCGCCGACCTTTACTCACCCGGTACTCGAGTTCGCGTGACCCAGCAGATTCCGCACCTTGGCAGCGGGCGAGAGACGTTCGCCGCGAAGCCGATTGAGGGAACGGTGGTGTCGTGCACGCAGAGCAAGACCGGCAGTTGGTACGCGCACAGCAAGGACAAGAAACTGTGGCTGGATCGCCTCACGCTCCGCAAGGACGACGGCGAGGTCGTGTATGTGAATCTCGACCAGTATTCGAATGTTGAAGTGGTGTGAGTAGTTGTGCTGTGAGAGATTTTATGGCCGTTGCTGTTGCTGACGCACATGCTAGAAAGGCGATTCATCGCCGCTTGGGCCGTAGCTGGAGGGAACTTTTGCTCCAAGCAGGCGCAAGTACACGCCGAGTTGTCCGCGATGGTGGTACCAGTGGTTGAGCATGATGCTGCGTAAGAACATTTCCCGCGGCGCGGCGAAAAGCGTCTTGTCGCCAGAGATGACCTTGAAAATCTGGGACATTCGGTGGTCGCCGATCGTCGGCAGTGTTTCGCGAACGAACTGTGCGGATTGATCGAGAGCGGAGAGAATCGCAGCGACATTCGCCGGTTGATCCTGTGGTCTGTTGAAGTCCGCTGGCTCTTTCTCATCTGGCATAGACAAATCCAGAACCATTTTGGGAACTTGAGCGATATGCAATCCGAGTTGGCCTGCGGTCATCGACTTTTCGTGCGGACGCCACGCGAGGCGATCGGACGGGAGACGCTCCAGAAACTTGCGAGTAGTTTTGAGTTCGGCTTCGAATTCCGCGAGAAGTGCTGCTGCTTTGGACATTGTGTTTCCTTTGTGATTCGTGCGATACGTGATGCTGATGAGACGCGTGTGACTAGCGACGTTGGCTGGCCTTTGCCTTTGCGATTTCTTCGATGCGGCGCAGGCCATGATTCCAGCCTGTTTGCACGCCTTCTTTGTGTTCTGGAGGGATCAGACCGATGGCGCGGTGCCAAAGAGTGAGCTTGGTTTTATCGCCGTTTGCTGCGAGGCGATACTGAACGAAGTTCATCGCTGGGTAGGACATGAACAGCGGGCCGCAGAGTTCGATGAGTGTCGGCGGCTTGATGACTTGCACGTGTCCCCAGAAGTGGCCCGCGTTGTTTCCAAGGTCGCGGTACCAGCGGCCGCCCGGCTTGGCTTCGAGGACGAAGGGGAAAGGCGAGCCGTCGGGCAGTTGACTTTCGGGGCCGAGTTCTGCGAGGACTGATTCGAACGTGATGTCGATCGGCGCGGCGATTTCCACTTCTTTGCGGATAGACAACGTTTGTGGTTCTTCACGAACTGCTTCGTTCTTCATGATTGATTTTCCTTTCGCGCAGCGGCTTCCGCGCGCTGCTTGATTCGACTCAGTTGATGCGTCCAGAATTTTTCGTACATGGTGGTCCAATCGTGAATGGGTTTCAGGCGATCGCCGTTGAGGCTGTACATGCGGCGGCGGCCTTCAACGCGCACGGAGACGAGCTCTACTTGTCGAAGCACGCTGAGATGCTTTGACACAACGGACTGGGGCCAATTCAGAAACTCGACGATGCCCGTGACGTCCCGCTCGCCTGGAATCAGGCAGTCAAGCAGTTCGCGGCGTCGTGGTTCTGCGATGGCGTTGAAGACGTCGGTGGTTGTCGCGGCTCTTGCCATGGGGAAAATATATTCCTATATCGGAATATGTCAAGTCGACAAGCAGGATTGTCGTTCACATCTACAAAATGGGCTCTAAACGATGGAGAACGGGCCGTTATGAGTTGCAGAGGGTGCTGGCGGCGTCGCCAGTGGCAGGTGTGATGCTCACACCCGCCACTTCCGCCCGTCCGCTTGATCTCGAATCACTTTGCGATACAGCGTGTCGCGCTCAATGGGATTGAAGCCCGCTTCGCGAATCGCTTTCTGCAGCGTCCAGACGTTGACTTCTTGATTCGTTGACACCGCGCCGGAGCCCTGGCCTAGGCCGTGGTTCACTTTCGTGATGTCATACCACACGACAGTGCCGTCGATGTCGTCGGCGCCGGATTGCAGCATCACCTGCGCCATCGGCAGCGTCTGCATGATCCAGAACGCTTTGACGTGCGGGAAGTTGTCCAGCATGAGTCTCGCGATCGCGAGCGTGCGATAGTTTTCGAGGCCGCTAGGGCCCGGAAGATGTTCGAGGTCGCAGCCGTCGGGGAAGAAGGGGAGCGGGATGATGGTTTGGTAGTAGCCGCAGGTTGCGGCATTCGGCATTCGTGATGCGGCATTCGTGCCGAAGGCGAGTTGTTCGGGCAGTGGCGTGTTGGGGCGTGTCAGTGTGATTTCTGGCGCGTTCCCGCCTTCGATGCCGGTGTAGCCGAGGTGTCCGGATTCAACATCTTCACGAATGCCGAATGTCGAATGCCGAATGCCGGTGTATCCCATCCGAGCCAGCGCCTCATCCTGTGCGCGCCGCAGCATGTCCATGTGTACAAGCCGATCGTGGCGTTGTTCGATATGGCCGTAAAGCAGCGTCGCGTTTGTGTTAAGACCGAGTTCATGCGCAACGCGGTGAACGTCGAGCCATACGTCACTGCGAATCTTCCCTTTGAACGCTTCGTCATGCACGCGATCGTCGAAGACTTCTGCACCGCCGCCGGGAAGACTTCCCAACCCCGCGTTCTTGAGTTCAGTCAGAACATGACGGATCGCGGCTCGGCGTGCCTGCCGACCTTCTTCGCCCGGAGCATTGGCACCCTTATACACCTTCGCGATTTTGCAAAGGTGCACGATTTCCACAGCAGTGAATGCCTTGACATGAAGATCGCTGCCCAGACGCTTGGCTTCATCGCGAATCGTCGCGATCATGTCCGTGTAGTAACTAAATGGCAGCGTCGGGTGCAACCCGCCGACCGAGTGAATCTCTGTCGCGCCTGAATCCACGGCGAGCCGAGCCTGCTCGCGGATGTACTCCATGTCACGCGTGTAAGCCTTGTCCTCGTCGGCCTTCGCATAGAAGTCGCAGAACTTGCACGAGAGCGCGCACACGTTTGAGTAATTAAGGTGGCGGTTGATGTTGTAGTACGCCGCGTTGCCATGCAAGCGACGCCGGACAAGGTCGGCGAGTTCGAGCACAGTCCAAATGTCGCGCGTCGTGAAGAGAAGGTCGCCGTCAGCGAGGGACAAACGTTCGCCTCGTTCGACTTTGGAGCGGATGGGGTCGAGGCGGGGGTCGACGCGCGGGGCGCGAGACGAAGAGGAGCGAACTGAGGCGAGCGTGGAGGCGGACATGGATGATTCTAGGGTGGGAATTCGTTACTTTCAAAAGTTTGTGAAAACTAGAAGGTGGCGCGTTGTGTACTCTAAGAAATCAGGAGTTGCACACCGTGTTTTACGCGATCATGCTCGGAGCACCTTGCTTGGTCGGATTGTGCTGGTATTGGGTTTGGCGCGTTCTGCAATCGAAAGCCAGAGAGCGCGACTCGTTCGAGAGGCTTAGCACGCAAAGATGCGCGAATTGCCGCTATTCGCTAGGGGGATTGCAGCCAAAACGCTGTCCTGGTTGTGGAGCTGCCATCAAAGAGTTACGCGTCAACGAAAGCGGTGTCGGAGTCAGCATTCCGTGGCTTTCAGTCATTCTTGCAGTCGTGCTTCTAGGCAGCGTTGCCATCTATTCCTTCGCTCCCAGTATGAGCACAATTGAAAAACTGGTTGTGTTTGGGATTGCAGGCGCACCGTTCTTTGGCCTGCTTCCAGTGGTCGTCATTTGGCTGACCTCTCGATCGAGACCTCGCATTCCGCGACGAGCCTTGTTGTTTGTTGGCGCATCATCCATTCTGGGTCAAGTCGCCATGGTTGTAGCAATGCTTGTTCTACGCCCACTCGAGGGAACGAGTTGGTTTGGTGTCTACATAGTCATCTTTATAGCGGTTCCTGCTTGGTTTGCCAGCTCTGCACTTGGTGCGTTGGTTGGAGCGATTGTGATCCAATGCTCATTGCTCGACCGTGCCCTTGGATTTGAGTCTCGGCGGTGATTCCACGGGCCCGATTCCGTACATGGATGCCACTCAATATAGGACCTTGCAATTTCGTCAGATTGGGTCGCCGACACGCTAGCAATTCCGGTAGTTGCGTGTACATTCATAGCGAAGGAGCTTTGTCATGCTAAATCAATCATTGCGGACGGGTGTGAGAGCTGCGGGTCTTTTGTTCGTGGCGTTGTGCGGCGAGGCTGCGAACGCACAGACAATCCAGCCGCCTTTCAACGCAAACTACACCTATACGTCTTTGGGCACGCCCGCAGGCGTACAAACGAACTTTGGCGGCGTGACGCTCAAGAACGATGATCCTAATGTGCTCTTGCTGGGAGGCGGGGCAAACTTTAGTGGGGGTGCGATTTATGCTGTGCCGCTGGTGCGTGATGCGTGCGGGCAAATCAGCGGGTTTGCAGGGCCAGCGACGCTGTTTGCAACTGCGCCGAATATCGATGGCGGACTGTGCTACAACGATCAGGGCATTCTGTTCGCGACGACATTCAGCGACAATCAACTGCACCAATACCTGCCCGGCGCGACATCTCCAACGCGTACAGACAGTTTCACCGCGCTGGGCATGTCGAGTTCAACAGGCTCGTGCAACTTCGTTCCTGCCGGTTTCGGCGGAGCGGGACGTTTCAAGGTACTGATTTACAACTCAGGATTTTTCTACGATGTCACGCTGACACCCGCAGGCAACGGAACATACAACCTGAGCAACCCGGTGCTGACGGCGGCGAGCATCAATGGCGGGCCGGAAGGTTTCGCATATGTGCCTGCGGGCTCCCCAAACTTCCCGGTGCCTTCGATGATCGTCGCCGAGTGGGGCAGCGGCAATATCGCCGCGTATGAAATCGACGGGCAAGGCAATCCGATTTCTTCGACTCGGCGTTTGATGATTTCAGGCTTGTCCGGCGCGGAAGGCGCGTTCATTGATCCGGGCACGGGCGACTTCATCTTCGCAACATTCGGCGGCGGCAATCAGGTCGTCGTCGTGCGAGGCTTCGCCGCGACTTCGGATTGCGATTCAATCGACTTCAACAACGACGGCTCATTCTTTGATCCACAGGACATCGACGCGTTCCTGAGTGTGTACAGCGAAGGGCCCTGCATCCCGGCGGGCGCAACCTGCAACGACATCGACTTTGATAACAACGGATCGTGCTTTGACCCGGCTGATATCGATACGTTCCTGCGGGTGTATAGCGAGGGGCCGTGTTCGTAAGAACGCGAAAAGTGCACCGCGAACCGAAAGCGAACATGTGCGTACGTTGAGAACGACGTATGGATGGCTTTCTACTGATCTTGTCCATTGGGGTGCCTGCGATTTGGGTTGCGGCTTGGTGTGCAATGCCGCGCCGGTGTCTCCCGGCTTCAGACATCGCGGAGAATTGTGGACAGTGTGGGTATGACCTGAATGGTCTGTCACGAGACGCTGTATGCCCCGAGTGCGGCGACAAGCGCCAGGGCAAGTTGAGAGGGCAAGTTGGGTTTATTCGAGCGTTGTGCTACTTGGGCGCAACAGTCGTTGGGGCCTTCGTGTTCGGGGCGATTGTTGCAATTGCTGGGTCTGAACCCTCAGAGCGCTTGTCAGATTTATTGAGAGTGGGCACATATTACCTTGCAACATTGGTGCCGTGGATTGTTTTCGTGGTTTCGGCGTGGCGAGTGCGAGAGCATCATGCCGCGGATGTTGCGGTCGTAGGCGTTGCGACGCTGGTCGGCATGTTGGTGGCAATACTCCTTACGATATCCGAGATTGATGAAGAATTTGGGTTCATTGGGCCAGCGTTCTTTGCACCCGTTGCCGGATCGTTGTGCGCGCTGGTTGCTGCGGCGGGATGCCGATTTCGAAAAGGGTAAGTTGAAGTGAGCCGGGAACAGACGCGCTTGCTGACGCTCGGGGTTCCAGAGTTGCATATGGTCGCCCATGCCCAAAGAAGGCCCGCGACAACCAAAGCCACCCGCGAAAGTCACGGCGAGGTCCGCCGCGTGCTTTGCGTTGCTCAAGCAGGCCAAGGCGTGGCCTGACTTGCAGCCTTTGGAGCCCGAGACTTCGGGTTTGGACGCCCGCGACGGCGCACTCGCGCATGCGATTTATGAGCAAGGCGTGCGACGCTGGATCACGCTGTCGTTTCTCTTCGAACTGGCCTTGGACCGTCCCTGGGCCAATATCGATAAGCCCGCGCAGGCTGCATTGATCGCGGGCGGAGCGCAGGTGTTGTTCTTGTCGCGAGTACCCGCGTACGCGGCGATTGACGAAACTGTTGGCTGGATCAAAAGCGGCCCAGGTAAAGTTGCGAAAGCCGCTGGTCTTGTCAACGCAGGCCTTCGCTCATTGACGAGAATGCTCGGCATGGACAAGGGTGAGATGGTCAGGCGCGACGCGTGGAACGATGCTCGCGATGCTTTGCCATTAGGAGACGGCTCGGCTGTGCAATTCGTGAGCCCGGTGCTGCCTCCCGACGCGAACACGCGCAGAAGCATCGCGTGCGGCGTACCGCTGACGCTGTATCACGATTGGGTTTCCAAGTACGGCCCCGCTGTCGCGGCGATGATCGCGTTGCACACGCTGATGGACCCGCCTGTCACGTTGAACACTGAATTCGCAAACGCAAACGACTTGGCACAAGCAAGCGAGTCTTTGACTCCACACTCGCAAACTGGCTGTCATGTCTATATTGGCGAAGGCTCGCAGCTCGGCGCGTTCCTCAAAGCAAAGCATGACATCTGGGTGCAGGACGCAAGCAGCACGCGAGCGATTCGCGGTGCTGCGGGTCGGCTGCAATTGGAGGTCGCCCACCCAAAACCCCTCCCAGGGGGAGGCGCTTTTTGCATCGTCGATCTATGCGCCGGACAAGGCACAAAGACCCGCCAGTTGCTCCGCACATTCCCAAGCGCTCGCGTGATCGCGTCAGACACGGACGAAAAGCGAATGAGTGCATTGCGAGACTTGGCCGCGACCGAGCCGCGCCTTGAAGCCCTTCCGCACGCCGATGTCGGCGCGTTCCTCGGCAAAGCCGATCTCGTGTTGCTCGACGTCCCATGCTCCAACGCGGGCGTGCTCGCAAGGCGGCCGGAAGCCGCAGCCCGTGCACTGACCGATCAACTGACAAGACTCGTCGAGTTGCAGCGAGAGATCATCGGGAAGGGCGTGCGGCTGTTGTCACCGACCGGCAAACTCCTGTATTCGACATGCTCCATTGACTCGCGAGAGAACGAACAGCAGGCGGAATGGATGAGGCGTGAATTCGGTCTCAAAGTCGACCACATGGATGTCGTCGTGCCCAGCGGCGTGCCGGGCGAGGCGAAAACTGTGTACGCGGACGGGGCGTTCAGCGTGTTGATGGGGCGGTGAGATAGATACACTGTTGCGCCAGCCTGTGTACACTGGCGGCTCGCCGAGATCGTCGGCGCGTGCTCTGGATTGAGCGTTTGTGAGGCGATGTGTTCGTTTGTGACTTGGGGGCGGAGTTCAAGGTCGCATGAATTTGCTCGAAATCATTTCTCCTGAGGCTTTTCGGTATCCTCTGAAAGCGACCACGAAGCGTGCGGCGATCGAAGAGCTCGTGGACATGCTGGGCGATATCGGCCGAGTTCGCGACGTGAACGCGCTCAAGGAAGCCGTGTGGCAGCGCGAGCAAACCAAGACAACCGGCATTGGGCTGGGCCTTGCAATTCCACACGGCAAGTGCCAGGGAATCAATTCGATTTCAATGGCGATCGGCAAACCCGCCTCACCCATGGAATTCGACGCAATCGACGGCAAGCCCGTCCGCATGATCGTGCTGCTCGCCAGCCCGCCCGACAAACAAAGCGACCACATCCAGGCGCTCGCGCGAATCAGCCGGCTCATGTATGACACCGAGTTCCGCGAACAGATGTACAACGCGACATCAGCACAAGAGATGTACGAGTTGGTGCGGGGCAAAGAGAAGCCGTAAAACGAGAGCGGCATCCGTGTACCACGAGTGCAAATAGCCGAGTGAAACGATTTCGACAGTAAGTACGCGTGAACTGAATCGCCTTCGCTTCCGGTTCGCGGTTCCCTTTCTCCCACTTGCGGACATCCGCATTCATGAGCAACGACGCGACCATTTTCGATCCTGTCCCGGTGATTGAAAACGAACTGGCGCGGGTTGTCCGTTCAGCACGGACGCGTGCGGGCGAGAAACAAGTCGCCGCGATGGAGTACGCCGTGCTTGGCGCGGGCAAGCGTCTGCGTCCACTCCTCTCATGGCACGCATGCGAAGCAGTGGGGGGCTCGGGCGAGGCGAGTTTGCTTGCAGGCGTCGCGGTGGAGTTGGTCCACTGCTTCAGTCTCGTGCATGACGATCTCCCCGCGCTCGACAACGACGACTTGCGTCGCGGCAAGCCAACGCTCCACAAACACGCTGGCGAAGCGATGGCGATTTTGGTGGGCGACGCATTGCTCACGCTGGCGTTCGAGCACTTGAGCGACACTGACGACAACACACGCACATCAACCCACAAGTGTTCCGATCACGTTCGCCTCGCGCTGGTCCGCGAGTTGTCTATCGCGACCAATCTCATGATCCATGGTCAGGTGTGCGACACGCTTGGTGACTTGCCGAGCGGCTTGTCGGACGAAGAACGCCTCGTTCGCACACACGCAGGCAAGACCGGAGCGTTGCTCTCCGCCTCGTGCCGTATGGGTGCGATGATCGGGCTTGATTCCACAGACGAAGCGGCGCTGCAATCTATCTCGCGATACGCAAAGTCCGTCGGCATCCTGTTTCAGGCAGTTGACGATCTTCTCGACGTCACCCAGTCAAGCGACCAGATCGGTAAGCGCACAAACAAGGACGAGTCCGCCGGCAAACTCACGTTCCCGCGCCTGTACGGCGTCGAAGGCACACGCAAGCACATCGACCGATATCTCGCCGAGGCAATCGAGGCACTGAACACGTTGCCCGCGCCGCGGCGAAAAGAATTGGAAAGGATCGCGAACTTTCTCGCCCGGCGAACGAAGTAACGCTTTGTACATTGGCGGTCCCCGCCAATCTGTCTCCATCGACCGTCTCGGTCGATGAAATGATCGAGCAAGCAGACTGTCGAAACACCAAATCAAAAATCCAGAACAAGTAGTAATTCACCCACCCCAACCCCTCCCAGCGGGAGGGGCTTTCAAAACACCCTGCCTATACTTTCAAGAATCATTGAAAGTTCGCCCGACAGTGAATGACGATGACAGGTGTTCTTCAGTAGGGTGATTGTCCGGGTATGTGTTCAGGCCGGGTTTCAATGTGATTCAGGACGAAGCATCAACGATGGCACTATTGGAACATATCAAGACTCCCCGCGACCTGCGAGCTCTCAGCGTGTCGCAATTGCCCGCACTTGCTCAGGAAATCCGCGACGCGATCGTGCAGCAGGTCGTGCAAACGGGCGGGCACCTCGCACCAAACCTGGGCGTGGTCGAATTGACCATCGCGATGCATTATGTCTTTGACTTTGGCTACGACCGTTTGCTGTTCGATGTCGGGCACCAGTGCTATCCCCACAAGTTGCTGACAGGCCGGACTCATTTGTTGGGGAAGTTGCGCACGCGCGAAGGCATGGCCGGATTCCCCGAACCGCGCGAGAGCGAGTTTGATCTTTTCAGCGTCGGACACGCCGGAACCGGGATTTCAACCGCCGTCGGCATGGCTCGCGGCGACACGCTGAACAAAGAAGCGTTCGAGCCGACAACCAACCCCAATGGCCGCCGCGTCGTGTCGCTGATTGGCGACGCCAGCATCGTGAACGGCGTCGCCATGGAAGGCCTCAACAACGCCGGCACGCTGAAGCGCCAGTTCCTTGTCATTCTGAACGACAACGGCATGAGCATCAGCAAGCCGCAGGGCGCGATGGCTCAATACTTCGACAAGTTGCGAGTCAGCCACTTGTACAGCGACGTCAAAAAGAGCGCGAAAAAGCGTCTGGAGACGATGCTGGGTGGCCAAACCATTCGCCAAGCTGTGCACGCCGCAGGCGAAGCCACCAAAGCAATGTACCACGAGGACGCGTGGTTTGAACACTTCGGTCTCAAGACTGTCGGACCAATCGATGGCCACGACTTCGACCAATTGATTCACTTCCTGCGCGAAGCCCGCGACTTTGATCGCCCGATGGTCCTGCACGTCAAAACCATCAAGGGCAAGGGCTACTCATTCGCCGAGCAGGACGCGACCAAGTTCCACTCGCCCAATGCTTTCAACAAAGTTGAAGGCGAGTTGGACGATGAAGGCTGCCGCGTTGAACTCAAGAGCGACGGCCGATCATTCACGCAGGCTGTGGGCGACGCAACGCTGTCGCTCATGGAACGCGACCCCAAAGTCGTTGTCTGCACTGCCGCAATGCCCGACGGCACAGGCCTCACCCGCGCACTCGCGAAGTACCCGGAGCGAGCATGGGACGTGGGCATCTGCGAAAGCCACGCGATGGACATGATGGCAGGTCTCGCGAAGACCGGGTGGAAACCATTCTTCGCCGTGTACTGCACATTCCTCCAGCGTGCCTTCGATCAAGCTTTCCAGGAATCAGCATTGCAGGGCTTGCCTGTGCGATTGCTCTTGGATCGCGCCGGCCTCGTCGGTGGCGACGGCGCTGTTCACCATGGTTTCTGCGATGTCTCACTGCTGCGCACGCTCCCCGGCGCGGCGATCATGGCGGCGATTGACGAACCAAGTTTGGTCGCAGCGATGGAATTCATGCGAGGCTTCGATAGTGGTTTGTCCAGCGTGCGGTACCCGCGCGATGTCGTGAACACACGCTTCGCGAACAACTGCCCGAAGTTTGAACTTGGCAAAGCACGCTGCTTGACGCCTGACTTGGATGTCGCAAGCAACTCACTCGGCTCGGAAAGCCGAGGGACTCAAGTCGCAATCATGGCATTCGGCACGCCCGCAATCACCGCTGTCGAAGCCGCTGACCTCATCGACAACGTGAAGACAGCCGTGTACGACGCTCGTTTCGCAAAGCCCGTAGATCGCGAACTGATTCGTGCAATCCTCGAACGGGGTCTGCCCCTCATCACCATCGAAGATCACAGCATCGTGGCCGGCTTCGGAAGTGCCGTGCTCGAAGCCGCTCAGGAAATGGGCCTAGACGCATCACTCGTCACTCGCCTGGGCCTTCCCGATCGCTGGGTCTATCAGGATTCTCGCGCAAAGCAACTCACAGAAGTAGGCCTGGATGTCGCAGGCATCGCGAAAGCGATCAAAGCCGCGGCGGCCCTGCGCGAGCCCGGCTTCGTGCAAGAACGTGCAAAGCAGTAATCGAGCCGATGGCGCAAGCCATCGGGACAAACGACATGTTTTCACATGTGTTGTAGTAAACGCAACGCGGGCCCGAACGCTCGCGCCGTCCCCTCCACAACTACACACGCGCCAGTACCCGCAGCGAGTCATACTTCAACTCATCACTCGCAAACATCGTCTTGAACAGCAACTTCCAAGCAAGCGACGACTTGGGCTCCGAGCCGTTCGGTCGCGGATTGATTTTCTGCGGATTGCACTGCTGCTGATGAATCATCGCCTGCTGTTCCGCCCACACCCACGTGTGTGCAATCTGCCGCGTGTAGCCATACATCCGCACGCGTTCCACGTTGAGTTGCGCACGCTTGAACAGTTCAAGCAGACTCTGCTTCGTGAAGAAGTTGATATGGCGGGGAGCATCGAGCCAATACCACGTCGGGCCGGCGTATTGCAAACTGAGCGCAGTGTTGCAAGGCACATCACACAAGTACGCCCCGCCTGGCTTGAGCAGACTCTTCACATTAGCAAGCGTGCACTGCAGGTCCTTGCAATGCTCCAGCACATGCTGCATGATGACAAGATCAAACGAATTCCGCCAGACTTCGTTGGGCAGATTTTCAGCCGTGCCGTCATACGCCGTAATGCCCTTCGCCGCGGCTTCCTTCCGACCACCCGGGCTGGGCTCAACGCCGAGCACGGTCTCTGCACCCGCCGCTTTCAGTTTCGCCAGCAACCCGCCGTTGCCACATCCAAGGTCCAGAATCCGCATGCCCTTGAACGCGTCGCCCGCATTGTTGCCCAGCATGCCCGCGACAGTACTCGCATCATGATAAATATCTCGGCCTTTGTCAAACCGCCAAGCGATCCTCGTGCGCATGTCATCGAGCCACGTTTTCGGTCGCTGCGGGTTGTCCGAGCGATTGCCGTAGTAGCCCGCGATGTCATGGTTCGCGACAGTCTGCTCGTGCGTCGGTCGAGGCGTGAGAAATCCAAACTGGCACGCATCACACCAATCAAGATTCGACGTGTCATTGGCGTTGGGCATCCCGATCCGCCGGTAATCCCCATGCACCTGCATCCACGCGCGAACGTTTGTCGAGCCGCAGGCGGGGCAGGGGTCAGAGCCATAGCGAGATTGAGATGAAGCGACAGGTTCGGGCACAGAGGAATATCGGCGAAACGACCAACCAAAGTAAAGCGAGATGTAAGGTGAGACAGCACACAGTCGATTGCACCATTTTTCCGCGTTTTCATGGGCCGAGGTTGTCTGTTCTCGCCAGCAATCTTTGAGAGCGACAATGCCTGATGAAACGATCATCACGCGCGGCGCGTATGAGGCTCGCCCTCGTCGGGCACCGCCGCCAACAGCCTCTTTTCAGCAAACCCGTTTGCTAACCTACCTTCCCCCCATGTCCCGCAAAGTTGTCATGTTGGTCAACAACGAGAAGCCCGAAGCCGTCCACGCGGCGTCGGAGTTGCGGCGGGTCGTCGCCCAGCACGGTACGTTGCTCGGCGAATTCCCCGCCGAGAACGGCCCGATCCCAGACATCGCAAAGCAGGCGGACTTGTTCGTAGTCTTGGGTGGCGACGGCACCTTGCTCTCGCAGGCGCGCCGGTGCGTCGGACTCAAAGCGCCGATGCTGGGCGTAAACCTTGGTCGCCTTGGATTCCTCACGGCCTTCGACCTCGCAACCGTCATGCAGCAAGGACGCGTGCTCTTTGGCGATGGCGAACTCGAACTGCTCGAACTTGAACTCCTCTGCGTCCGCATGCAGGACGCCACCGGAGCGACCAAGTTTGAAAACGTCGCACTGAACGACGTCGTGATCACCGCAGGCCCACCCTATCGCCTCATCACACTCGCGCTCTCAATCGATGGCTTGTCAGGCCCAACCGTGCGAGGCGATGGCCTCATCGTGTCAAGCCCCGTGGGCAGTACCGCCTACAACCTCTCCGCAGGTGGCCCGATCCTCGCGCCAATGGTGGGTGCCATCGCGATCACGCCAATCGCCGCGCAGAGTCTGAGTTTCAGACCCGTCGTCGTTTCATCAAAGAGCAGAATCGAAGTCACCGCCCTTCGCGTGAATCAACCAAACACTCCCGAACTTGCAGGCCAGCCCGAACGCCGAGCCTCAGGCGGCGGCTCCACAATGGTGATCGACGGCCAACTGCACGTTCCGATTCGTTCCGGCGACAAGCTCACCGTGACACGCCACTGCGACGGCGTTCGATTCGTGCAGAACCCCGCAAGCGATTGGTGGGCAAGACTCATCGGCAAGTTCAACTGGGCTCAGGCGCCGAAGTTGTCGTAGCATCGCCTTCTAGGCGATGCGAGTGTGTTTCTGGTCGTACTGCCTTCAAAACGTTGCTACTCATCGGCTAGAAGCCGATGCCACAGTTTTCAAATCCACCGTCGCCCCCGGCGCATCAACCAACTCCCCACCCTTGCTCGCTTTTCGCAACGCGGCGATCGTCTCTGCCATATCACCCCGCAGCGGCGCGACAAATCGCAAAGGCGTCCCGGTGATCGGATGATCAAACGCCAGGATCGTCGCGTGCAGAGCTTGGCGACCAATCAAGAGCCGAGGGGCGCACGCCCCCGGCGGGTTTTCGCTAGTCGCAGGAGTTTTCTTCGACGTTCGCGACCGCCCGCCGGGGGCTTGCGCCCCTCGGCTCTTGGCTTGCACAAACATCTCGCTCGACAGCGCCTTCCCACCATACATGTCATCACCCACGATCGGCCACAAGTTGTGACTCAAATGCACCCGAATCTGATGTGTCCGTCCTGTTTTTAATTCAAGTTCAACCAAAGAAAACCGCTGCATTTCGGCTTCGAAGAGATTGGTGGGGGCGGTGGAGACCGAAACGTTCTTCGGCAACTCTGGCAAACGCCACGATGAGGCACTGGGCACTGGGGACTGGGCACTGGCAGAGGGCGTTGGATGCACAGGCAACTTTGCTAATGCCTGATGCCCAGTCCCCAATGCCTTCACCACTTCGTCACTCTGCAAAACATACCTTTCCCGCACCCGCACAATCGTCACGCTGGGCTTGCCCAACTCATCGTGCCGCACCACATACTTCTCGCGATAGCCCTTCTCACGCGACGGATGCGGACCAATTGGCAGATCAATCACCTGCGTATCAGGCTCCACCAACCCGTGTGCAAGCGCAAGGTATCGCTTATCAACGTTGCGATGCTCAAACTGATGCCCCAGCTTCCAGTGCGCCTCATCCGTCTTCGCAAACACAATCACGCCCGAGGTGTTGCGATCAAGCCGATGCACAACGCCCGGCCTCGCGAAGTCCTTCCCGACTGCAGACAGCCCGCCCGACGTGCGAAACTTGAAGTGATACGCCAGCGCACCGAGCATCGTTCCCTTGTTCTCGCTGCGAGCCGGATGCACGATGATATCGGGTGACTTGTTGATCACGATGATGTGATCATCCTCGTACATCACCTCAAGCGGAATGTCTTCCGGCTGAATGTCCTTATTGGCTGGCGCAGGAACCACAACCTCAACCACATCGCCAGCGTTCAACTTCGTGCTGTTCTTTGGAGGCTTCCCGTTGACGAGTACTCCCCCCTCGTCAATCAGCCGCTGCAACTGCGTGCGCGACAAAAACGTGATGCGATCAACCAGATACTTATCCAACCGCTTGTTGAGATCATGCCGCAGTTCAAATCGAACGCGCCGAAGCTCCGCATCGTCCTCTTCCGCCAATCCAAGTTCCCGAGCCTTCTGCTGTGCCGCGACAATCGCGTCAGCATCCACCTTCCCGCCCGGCAGCAAAATGCCCGACGACCACGCCTCATCATCAGCGTGCGGTTCCCGGCGATGAGAAAAAGCGTGCGTCATTGAACACTTCTGGGTACCCCCACGCTCCGCGTGGGGTGTAATCTTCTTTTGTAATACAACATGTCTTCACCACGCGGAGCGAGGCGGTACCCAACGAACACTCCCCACGCGGAGCGTGGGGGTACCCGAGTCCCGTCACTTCGGCTGATTCGGATCAGCAGGCGGTGTCGTTGGTGGCGTCGTCACTGGCGTTGTCGCCGGCGTCTGTGGCTGTTCATTTGGTGTCTGCGGCGCGGGCGTTTGTGGTGCCGCCGTGTCCGTCGGCGTTGCAACCGGCTCCGGAGCTGGAGCGGGGGGCGGCTTCGGTGTCGTATCGAGCGGCTTTGGCACGCTCGCCGCAACCGGCACCGGCGCAAGCGTCGCGAGATCCTTCAGCGAAGCAATTCTCGCCGCAGCGAGTTTCGCATGACGTTCAAAGCTGCGTTGCGTCGCGAGCGTTTCAATCCGCTCGTACAACCCCTTCGCAGCATCCAGTTCACCCTTGCACTCAGCAACCGCCGCCAAGCCATACAAAGCGCCAATCGTGTGAATCGCCTGCTCAGGCTTGTCTTGCGTCTTGTCGAGCACCCACTGATAGCTCTCCGAAGCCTTCGCAAGATTCGCATCGCGATCCGCAGCGGTCATCGCATCTTCAGCGTTGGCAAGCGTGCCATCCGGGTTCACAGTCGTCCCGGGCTTCACGCCACGACGCACGGCATCCAAGTAGATATCCGCAGCATCAAGCCGCGCCAGGTAAGTCACGCTCGGCACATCAAGGTGCGTGTCGGCGACCGAAATCAGCGTGTCCGGGTTCACGTTTGTGCCCTGACGAGCCTCTTCGTATTCCGTGAACGCCGCATCCTGCTTGGCCTGCGTGTTCTTCTGCCAATATTGACGCAGCGCGTACAACCCAGCCGCGACCGCAATCAGCATGAGCAGCGGCCCCGACCACTTGCGCAGCCATTCAATGAATTCAACGTTATACCGCGCCTCTTCCAGACCCGCACCTTCGCGGATTTGAATCGGCGTCTGACTTGCCCGCAATTCCTGATTACGCTCTTCGGCCATAGGGGGCCATTCTAGGTGACAAAGTCACGGTTGGGTTTCGTTCGAGAGGGTGTGCTACCGAGCCGCTGAAATGAATGCGGATTCGAGCGTTTTGCCAGCAGCAAACAACTACCAAAATCGCCAAGGCTGTTTCTCTGCGAGCAAACGCGAGGGCACGAGAGTTTCTCGCACCAACGCTACGAACGCATCAATCCCGTCGCCCGTCTTCGCTGAAACCGCGAGGTCATGTCTCCAGAGCGGGATGCCCACGTCAGACTGCAAAGCAACCGTGAGCGACTGCGCGGCGGCAGAATCCAAATTCCGCTCGCCAACGGACAGTGTTGCGACCGTCACAGGCTGGCATTCCTTCGACCCCACGAGCAACAACAAGTCAGCCCGCCGAGCGAGCGCAAGCGCGATATCGCGAGCCGCGGCTTCTTCCACAGTCGGATCATCGCGCAGCCCGGGTGTATCCACAAACCGCACAACCAGACCACCAAGATCAAGCATGACCCCAACATGATCCCGCGTCGTCCCGGGCTCGTCCGCGACGACAGACACGTTCCGTTTCGCAAGCGCGTTCGTCAGCGTGCTCTTCCCAATATTCGATTGCCCAAGCATGACCACCAGCGGCGGATGAATCAACCGCTTGAGCACAACATCACGCGGCGACAACGCTTCCAACGAATCGAACAAAGAACCATTCGCATAGGTCCAATGAGACCTATGCGGCCTATCAACATCGTCACTTGTCGGCCGCAACGCACATTCCCACAACTCATGCTGCCGCAACAGCAGATCAACCGCCAACGGACTCGCCGCACGCGTGAGTGTGAACAGCGCAAGCGCCTCCACATCGCTGCGAGCCTCCGGAAACAACAAACGCGATTCGCTCGCTGTGCCACCGACAGTGCTTTGACTGTCGGTGGTATTCAAGCCTTGCACTTCATTCTGTACAAAGTGTCCACCCGCGACGCATCGCGACACGGGTTCAATCACAATCCCCGCACGAGCAATCGCATCGATCAACGCTCGAACAACCCCAATCCCCCCATGCGGCATGAGCAAACACGAAGTCTCGCTCCACCGAGCAACCAGCCCCTCATCAATGTTCGCCAACGAACGAACAACAACCCCGCCAACACCAACCGCCTTTATCCGCAGCGCCGCCAGCATCGCATCAACATCCCCCTCCAACTGAATCATCGCAATCGCTCCCGCCGCATGCGAAGGCGTGAGCAGAATCGCTCGGCGGACGGGGGTTGCTGTTAAAACCGGAGCCATAGACACGGATTGATGACGCTGAGATGTTTGATGTAAACCGACAAATCGACAAAGCGATGAAACGATGAATAGCTGCGAGCGATCACGCCATTTCCGATGTATCTATTCATCGCTTCATCGCTCTATCGCTTCATCGTTTGCCTTTGCTCTCCACCCCTCACTCCTCGTCCGCCCCCTCCATCGCCGCCTTGCACGCATTCAAAATCCCAATCAACTGCAAGTCTGGCACGATCGCTTCAACTATCTCATCATTCTCAAACAACGTCGCCGCATCCCCGCCAGTCGCGACGATCTGCGGATACGCCTCATACTTCTCCGCAAACTGCTCGATCACATATCGCGCGAGCCCGATCGCCGCCCCGCGAACTCCCAAGATCATCGCGTGCTTCGTGTCCTTGCCAAACGGCCCGCGAGATGGATCAGGATTCGCGTACTGCAGTTTCGGCAGACCCGCTGTCTTCTCATGCAGACTCGCCAGCATCATCGAAAGCCCCGGCGCGATCACGCCGCCCTGAAAAGTCCCCTCGCCATCAACGAAATCAACCGTGATCGCCGTGCCCGCATCGATGATGACGCACGCCTGCTGCGCCCGCGAATACGCCGCGAGCGCACACAACTGCCGATCCATCCCCAGCGTGCTCGCATCATCAAGCGCATGATGCAGCGGCACCGGAATATCCCGCTTGTGTCCAACCCTGTACACATCGCCCGTCTCTTCCAACTTCGCCGCAAGCTTGTCCGCAACCGGATCATTCACCGAAGCAATCACCACCGGCACATCATGATGATCGCCAGTCAATCGCTCCACTTCGTTGACGATCGCAGTGACCCCCGAGCTTCCGCCACCCTCAGTATTGCTGACGCTCGCCGCACTGCTCAATTCGCCCTTCAAAAACAAACCCAGCCGCGTTCGCGAATTGCCAACCGCAATCGCCATGAGCGGCCCGTCCAGCAAACCACCATCACCTCCAAGCCGCGCTTCCCCGAACCGATCTCCAAAGTCTCCTCGATCATGATCCTTATGCATGCTGCAGTGTAGGAAAAACTCAACGCTCAAAGCGAACCGCTGAAATGAATAAGGCCCGATGCCACACGCGGCTCCGGGCCTCTTCTTTTCCTTTTCGCGTTGTCGCGTTGTCGCTCTACGTCCCGCACGGCGTACACGGCCCCTCGCTGTACACGGTCAGGAACGAACTGATATCGCACGGATCAAACACGCTGGTGTCGTTGTTGAAGTCGATGTCGTCGCAGACCGCGGTTTCGGGGATGCACGGGCCTTCAGAATACACGGACAAAAACGCTTCGATATCCTGCGGATCTGATTCGCTGCCATTGTTGTTGAAGTCGATATCGTCACACACGGTTGATGTAGGCCCGTAGCACCAAGTGTCAGCCAATATACGCGAATCGTTGCCACCAAACAGCACGCATGTCGCGAGTGAAGGGACAAACACCATTGCGTGACCAGAACGTGCGGAGGGGCCGTTTGACACACGTTCTCTCCATTGTGAACCGTCCCATTCCCATGTGTCTGCTCTCGCTGCAGAGTCTGATCCTCCAAACAGAACCACGCGTTGTCGGACGGAGTCGTACGCCATGGCGTGCAAGTTTCGCGCTGAGGGGCCCGTCACAATTCGCTGAGTCCACATGCTGCCGTCCCACTCCCAAGTTTCGGCATTGTTCCCCGCCGCGTTGCGTCCCCCGAACAACACAGTCTTGCTTCTTGAAGAGTCGTACGCCATTTCGTGATCGACGCGTGGGGATGGTCCGCTCGTGGCGCGAAGCGACCAACTGATGCCGTTCCATTCCCATGTGTCTCCGAAGTACGTTCTGTTGAGTGCGTTGTCTCCACCACCAAACAGCACGACGACCATGCGAGAGGAGTCATACGTCATTTTGTGTGAACTTCTTGGACCCGGCCCCAGTCCCGTTCGCTGCGTCCATGCGCTGCCATCCCATTCCCAGTTTTCTGCATTGATGTCCCCAGAACCGCTGCGTCCGCCAAACATGAACACGACGTCGCGCGCTGAATCGAAGGCCATCGCGTGGTAGTATCTTTGCGAAGGTCCGGCAACGAGTCTATTTGTCCACAGACGTGTACTGCTGTTCCACTCCCATGTGTTGCCGCTGAGGACGCCCGGTGCTCCACCAAACAACACGGCCACCTGCCGAGTGGTGTCGAATGCCATTGCATGGGCAAAGCGTGCCGTTGGGTTTCCTTCGATTCGACGCGACCACGCTCCTCCGCTGCTACCGCTCCATTCCCACAAGTCACTGCCGTATTCACCGTTCAGTTCACCACCAAAGAGCACGGCGACATTGCGCACGGTGTCAAACGTCATAGCGTGAGAGAATCGAGCTGCCGGACCGTTTCCGGTTCGGCGTATCCAAACGCTGCCGGTCCACTCCCATGTTTCATCGCTTCGACCGCCGGAGCTTGTGTAGCCTCCAAAGAGCATGCAAGTGCTTCGACTCGAGTCGTACACCATTCTGTGCCCTCCAAGCGCGGGTGGACCTGCGACCGTGCGTTGCGACCACGATGTACCGTTCCATTCCCAGAGTTGGTCGCTTGGAGTAACACCGGTTTCCATTCCCCCGTACAGCACCGTGACGCCGCGAGCAGCGTCAAAGCACATCGAATGCCAGGTTCGTTGCGGAGGCCCTGAGACAAGTCGCCTTATCCATGTGCTTCCATTCCATTCCCAGGTTTCGTCGTTGTTGAGCCCAGCAGCGTCGGTTCCGCCAAACAGCACGATGACGCCCCGCGCAGAGTCGTATGCCATGGCGTGATTTCGTCGTGCTGACGGTCCGTCAACGGATCGCAGGACCCACACGAACCCATTCCATTCCCATGTTTCAGAACTGACGCCATTCTCAGTGCTGCCGCCGAACAACACGGTCGTGCCCCGCGCCGAGTCATAAGCCATCGCGTGACTCGACCTCGCGGATGGACCGGCAGCACGACGCTGTTGCCAAACCTGCCCATTCCACTCCCAAGTTTCATCGCTTGATCCGCTGCCAAAACCACCAAACAACACCGCAACTCTCCGAATGGAATCAAACGCCATCGCGGCACCGCTTCGGAGCGAAGGGCTGTGCTGAGTCCAAGCCGGTTCCTGAGCGCTGGCGAAAGTACTTGCAAAAAGCAAACCAAGGAGTGCTATCAATCGTCCTGCGCTGAACACAGGACCGATGGACCTCCTGAACGTTGGCATATCCAGAGCCATCTCCAGCCATGCAAGAGGATTCTTGCATTCGCGGAAAACTTTTCGCATGTTGACCTCCGAAACTGGCGACAGCTGGCACTTTGGGCGAGCCGTTCAAGCCGCAGTCTCAACACTTGGTTGAGAATTCTGTTGGATGATAACACAAAACTCCTGTGCGTGCAACAAAGAAACTGATCGGCGTAGGTTTTCGGGCGGGCTTTGCTACCCTTGCCCGTGCCCTCCATCAAGATCGACCCATCCATCGAACGCGTCACCGTCGGCGACTTTCAGTTCCCGCTGGGCGTGTACCCCGTTGAGGAGATGAAGCCCAAGCCAGGCTACGTCATGCACTTTGAGCCAGCCGACGGCGGGCCTGAAGGCGAAGGCAGCGGCGAACGGGGAACGGGGAGCGGTGGTGGGGATGAGTTTGGAGCAACCGGTGCGGGAGGCGTCGGCGATCATGATCCTGATGTTGATGCTGCAGGGGGGCGTGGCTTTGGGCCGCGAGGGAGTGGGGGTAGTGGGGGCGCGAAGAAGCGTGATGAGCGTGATGATGCTGATGACTTTGGCGATGCAGATCGATCAGAGGCTGAGCGTGGTGCTGGTTCGGGGGGCGAGTGGGAAGAGTGGCCTGATAGATACGCGTACGACATCGTGATCTCCGCGGAGCGATTGCCCACGCTGTGTCGTTCACTCTTCATGCTGCTGCCAGGCCGCGTGTTTCCAATTCTGGATGTGCTGGGTCAAGACGCGTATCGCGAGATCGATCCGTACATCGCATATGACCTCGTTGGACTCGATCTCTTCCTCGACGGCGTTCGCGAGTTCGGCGAGTTCCTCTACGAAGACGGCATGTGCGGCTTTGGCGTGATGTCCGAAGATCCGTTCCTCTATGTCTTCATCGACGAACACAAAGTCGTCACCGTTCGCGCACAGCCCGAACTCAAAGAACGCGTCGAGCGCGTGCTGCACGCGTTCGATCTCGAGATGACTGAAAGTGCTGCCGGCGCAGACGCCGCCGCTCACGAACATCGCTCTGTGTTGATCGCGCCACCCGATCGCCCCGAACTGTGGACCCCGGAGCAAGTCGTCGAAGAACTGCAAGACCGCTGGCGCATGCTGCTCAACGTCGATCCCGATACTAATACAGATGATGCAGGCCATGACCTTGGCATCACGACCTGGCGTGCTCTCGTCCGTTGCGAGTACGAAACCGGCCCGGTCCGATATGCCGAAGCTGTCTTCGACGCCGAAAACCTCCGCCAAGCCGAGCGAGTGGCATTCACGGCGATCGAAGACCTGACCGACCGCGAAGTCGCCGCTGGCAAGCCCAGTCCTTCGGCCTCAACCGCCTCAGCACCCGCGAGCGCTACCGCCGGTAAGAAAAAGGATGCAGAAGAAGATACCGACGATTGGCGAGACGCCAAACTGGTCATCATCGACCGGATCACCTCGAAACAACTTTCGCAAGTCCTTACCCAGGCTGGCCTTTCAGTTGAAGACGGCAAGTTGAAGCCCAAACCCAAGCCCGGTCAAAAGGCATTGCCCGGAAAGACTAAGCCCGGCAAAGTAGAAGAACCCGCCAGTCAGTCCGTCGGGGTGCCTTCCGCAGGCCGGGTGTACTTTGCGCGTTGGCTGGACGGGATTTAGGCAGGGTTTGCCTGAATCAACCTCAAAAATCGAGTTTTTGTGCATGGGTCTTGCACGATTGCGCAAAAGCGGGTATCTTGTGCAACCAGCACGACTCGGGTCGGTACGCATTCTTGAGAGTGCATTTCGACATTGAGTGTGTGGGAAATGCAAGAAGTTGGAACCGTTTACGCGGGGCCAATGAACAGAAGAGATCGGATCGTCTTGGTCGCCAAGTGGTGTGCCGTGATGAGTCTGGTCCGAGGTCCTATCAATCGCTGAAGATCATGGTCGCGACGCGACGTTGATTTGTCAGCGAAATGTGCGGAACGCTGATTCTGCGCGACGACCTCATAGCCTAAGAGATACATGTTGACGTTGCGTTGGGTGATCGGGGGGTGGTTCAAGAGTGGTTGACTGGCCAAGTGCCAATTTACCCACTTTGAACGCGCCTCGACGCAGTTCAGCGACGTATCCTCTCGCCCCGTTGTTTCCCCGTTGGACGAAAGTTCACGGAGTCATCGTCATCAGTCTCCGACGCATCGCATCGATGCGCCGGGTTCGAAGTGTGTTGTTTTCGAGATTGGGAGTTCATCCATGTTGACTGGCACTGGCCGCACCGCATTGAACACGACCGCTCGCCGATCCATTCGTACGATCCTCGCGACAGCAGGTTCACTCGGAGGTGTCGTTGGAATCGTGGGATTGGGCGCGAACGCGTTTGCTCAAACCACTGAAGCGCAGGCCACGCAGCCCGCAGTCGCATCGAGCGTGTCGCAGCAACTCGATATCGCTGCATCACTTCTCGATCAAGGCAAGGTCGTGCAGGCTCGCACGATGCTCTTGGATCTGACGACGGGCAGCAGCAGCGTCAGCATGGGCGAAAGCGAAAAGGCCCGTGCTCTCGCACTCGCCGCAAACGCAAACCGCAAGTTCAAGGCGCTCGACAGCATCGAAGCCAGCCTGCAGACCGCTGAAACCAGCATTGCACGAGGCGACCTCAAACTCGCAATCGCGCAGGCCGAAGCAGTCATCGACGCTCCCAAGGCAACCAACAAGCAAGTGCAGGAAGCACGCACGCACTTGGAAGCAGCGAAGGCCAAGCAGAGCCAGATCGCCCCGACCATCGCAACCACGCTTGACGAAGCGCTCGCAGATGTTGCCGCTGGTCGCACGAGCAGCGCGAAAGCAAAGCTCGACATCGTGAACCGCAGCGGCGTCTCACTCGACGCAACGCAGAGTGCAAAGCTGAATCTCGCTCAGATGGACCTCGTGAACGCAGTGAGCGACACTGGCAGCCTCGGCATGATGCAGCCGGGCGTTGTGAAGCGTCGCCCCGAGCCAGTCCCGACTCCCGCGCAGCCGGCTCAGCCTGAAACACAGCCCGCAAGCGAGCCCGCTCCCGCCGCGGCACCAACGCAGGAAGTCGTTCCTGCAACTCCTTTGGAGCCCGCTCAGCCCGTGGAAGCTCCCGTTGTGATTGCACAGGCCCAGCCCGCCGCGCAGCCCGGCAACAGCGACCCGATCGCCGCCGCTCGTCAGTGGCAAGCCCAGAGCCTCCTCGCTGAAGCCGACTTCGCTTTCAATCAGAATCGCTTCAACGAAGCCGTCGCCAAGTACAACCAGTTGCTCAGTCAGTTTGGCGATCAGTTGACCGCCGAGCAGTCAGCCGCCGCCCGCCAACGCATGAGCGACGCTCAGGTCCGCTTGGGCAACGACGCGACGCAGGGCAACCTGCTCGATCAAGTCATTCAGAACAACCAAGTCGCTCGCCAGAGCGCGATGGCCGAGTTCAACAACGACCTCGCGCAGTCTGAAGCTGCGTTGGCCCGCGACGACACCCAGCGCGCTCGCGAATTCGCGACGCAGGCCCGCGTCCGCATCGGTGCAAACCGCAACGTCTTCACCAATGAAGAAGCCGAAGGCTACGGCACGCAGGTCGACACCCTGATGGGTCGCATCGACGCTCGCGAAGCCGAAGTCCGCACGAGCCTCGTGCAGAAACAGGCCGATGACGCGAAGCGCGATGCTGAATCTCGCGCCAAGGCACAAGCCGAGGATCGCGCCCGCAAGCTCAACGAGAGCATCGACCGCGTCCGCGCTCTTCAGGTTGAACAGAAGTACGACGAAGCCCTGCAAGTCGTGCAGAGCCAGATTCTCTTCCTTGATCCGACCAACCCGACCGGCCTCCTGCTCCGCGACGTCCTCGCCGACGCAATCGTCTGGCGTCAGTACGATGCGATCTCGCGTCGCAACACTCGCTCGTGGACTGAGCAGGATCTTCAGAACGAAGACGCTCGCTTCGCTCCGCCGGACATCGTCGATTACCCGTCCAACTGGCCTGCAATCAGCGAAAAGCGCGGCACGCCCGTCGCATTCGCAGAAGCCGAAGAAAACCGTCGCGCACTCGCCGCGTTGCAGAACAAGCGCGTGCCCGTCAAGTTTGAAGAAACGCCCCTCGAAAGCGCTCTGAGCTTCCTGCAGGCAGTCTCTCAGCTCAATGTTGACGTTGACTGGGCCAGCCTCGAAGATCAAGGCATCGATCGCGGTACGACGGTCAACCTCAACCTCACCAACGTCACGCTCGAAACCGTCCTCAACCGCGTGACAGAGAAGGTCAGCCCCCCTGGCGATACCCAAGGGGGCGCAGGCTGGACAATCAACGACGGTGTCGTCCAAGTCGCAAGCAAGCAGGTGATCAACCGCCAGCGCACCCTCGCGATCTACGACATCCGCGACCTCATCGTCGAAGTTCCCAACTACGACAACGCTCCGGAGCTCGACCTCCAGCAGGCTCTCCAAGCCAGCCGGCGCGGCGGCGGTGGCGGCGGCCAGAGCCCGTTCCAGGACAACAACGGACAGGACATCCCGCGTCGTACCCTCGCCGAGCGCACGCAGGAAATCATCGACCTCATCACCACCAACGTTGATAACGAAGGCTGGCGCGAAAACGGCGGCGACACTGGCTACATCCAACAACTCAGCGGCTTGCTCGTCATCACGAACACGCCCGCCAACCACCGTTCGATCCATGGTTTGCTCAGCAAACTCCGCGACTACCGCGCACTGCAGGTCAACGTCGAAACCCGCTTCCTCCTCGTCACGCAAGACTTCTTCGAACAGTTCGGCGTCGACCTCGACGTGTATCTGAACGCGAACAGCAACGTCGTTCGCCAAGCTCGTGCAACGCGTCCCACGACTCGCGCAAGCGACTTCTTCGACTTCCAGCGCAACCCGGGTTACAGCCCGCTGTTCCCAGCGAACGGCACGGGTCAGGCGCGTTCGCCGTTGGGCGATCCGTGGTCCCCGATCGGCATCGGACAGAACAGCCTTGGCCTGACTGAGTCATTGATCGGTACCGACTTCGCGCAGGACGTCTTCCAGACCGCTCCCGCGATGGGCATCGCAGGCCAGTTCCTCGATGACATCCAGGTCGACTTCATGGTGAAGGCAACGCAGGCCGACCGCCGCACCGTGTCGCTGACCGCTCCTCGCCTGACCTTCACGAACGGCCAGATCTCCAACATCTATGTCGCAACGCAGGTCTCCTTCGTCAGCGATCTGACGCCCATCACCAGCGAATCAGCCGCCGCGTTCGATCCTCAGCCCAACGCTGTCGTCGAAGGCGTCGTCATGCAGGTGGACGGCACTGTCTCTGCAGACCGCAAGTACGTCACGATGAACGTGGACGCAGCAGTCTCCCGCGTTGACTCGATCACCAACCTCCCCGTCACGGCAATCGCAGGCGGTCAATTGGTCCAGTCGGGTGCGACGCAGTCGTTCATCCAGTTGCCGCAGGTCACCGTCACCCGTGTCCGCACCACAGTCACCGTGCCCGATCAAGGCACGCTGCTCTTGGGCGGCCAGCGTCTGACAACCGAACAGGAAGTGGAATCAGGCGTGCCGATCCTCAGCAAGATCCCGGTCCTCAACCGCCTCTTCACCAACCGCGTCGCGACCAAGGAAGAATCAACGCTCCTCATTCTTGTGAAGCCCACCGTGCTCATCCAGTCTGAGAACGAAGAGAAGAACTTCCCGGGCCTCGCCGACTCCCTCCGCAACCCATTCGGTGGCTAATCCCGTAGCATGGCCTTCTATAGGCCATGCGAACCAAAAGCACAAAACGACCGACGAAAGTCGGTCGTTTTTCTTTTTGCGTTGGTATCTCATCCGTGCCACCGACAATGCTCTGATTGTCGGTGGTCGATCATTGCAACGTTTAGATACTTTTAGTTCGCCCACCGATAAGCAAAGCCTTGTCGGTGGCACGCCCTTATCGCAATTCTCGCAGCGCCGCAATTCGCCGCTCCATCGGCGGGTGACTCGCAAACATGTTCATGATGCTCTTGCCCAAGAAAGGCTCCACGATGAACATGTTGTTCATCGCCGGATTATGCGCCGGCATCGGCACACGCTGCGAAATCGCTTCCAACTTCTGAAGAGCTGAGATTAATCCATCAGGCGAACCCGCAATCTTCGCACCGTCATGGTCCGCCACAAACTCCCTGCTTCGACTGATCATCGCCTTGAGCAGCGCAGCTGCAATCGGTGCGAGAACGAGCGCCACCAGCGCAAACAGAGGATTCCCGCCCTCGTCACGACGACCAACCCCGCCAAACATCAATCCAAACTGCGCGAAGTAACTCAGCACGCCCGCGATCATCGCCGCAACGCACGAAATCAGCGTGTCACGATTCTTGACGTGCGCAAGCTCATGCGCCATCACCCCGCGAAGTTCCTGTTCGTTCAGAAGTCGCAACGCGCCTTCCGTCACCGCGACCGCGGCTTTGCTCGGGCTGCGACCGGTCGCAAATGCATTGGGCGCATCAATCGGGCAGATGTACACGCGAGGCATGGGCAACTCCGCGCGCTGGCGAAGTTCATCCACCATGCGAAACAGTGCCCCGCCAACGCCAGCCGTCTGCGGCCCGACTTCAACGCCCCGCATGCTCGCGATGGCGATCTTGTCCGAAAAGAAAAACGCGACGAAGTTCATCACGCCGCCCAAAACGAGCCCCATGAGCAGCCCGGACTTTCCAAACAGACTGCCCACGGCAAGAAACAGCCCCATCATGCCGCCCAGCAGCAGCACAGTCTTCATGTTGTTCATTGCCTTGATCATCGAAACCCTTTCATCAATCCAACAAGCGTTGCATCGTGCACACGCTCCACTATTTGATGCAAACCCCGCGCCCAAGTGCCCCATCGGGCGTCTACGGTTTGGTCTTCATACGTCGCATCTGAGCGATTTGTTGGGAAAGTTGATCCCCTGATTCGGACCGAATTGAACGGCGAACCGCCCGCCCGCTCACGCGTCAAAAGTGCTTGTGTGACAATGGTTTGAAAGAACTGCATGGCCCTGTTGTCATTCAGTTTTCTCGCACAATCTCGTCCGAAAACGGGAACCACGCGGCGATTGGTCGATACACATTAGAGAAGCGATCGCTTCGTTCACACGACGCGCTCGCCGAGTGCAGTGTTCGCGACTACCCCGCTGTCAGAATGGCAGCCCGCATTCGTACAGTCTTCCCGCCGAAGGAGTCGTCATGAGTGGTTCCACAATCGTCCGTCGCATCTCTCGCCTCACTCCAGGAAAGTCCAAAGCCGCGATCGCTCTAGCCTTCGCATGGATGATCCTCCAACCACAATTCTTCTCAGCCGCTGCGTACGCGCAGCAAGACTCCAAGAAAACCGCAGTGACGCAAGAAGTCGATCTTCGCCCCAAGTGGAGGAAGGGTCAGGAAACGCGCTTCGACATGTCACTTGACATCGTGAGTGAGCAAAACTTGAATGCGGTTAAGGGCGGGGATGAGCCTGAACCCATGAAGCAAGTCATAAAGCAGAAGATTGGACTGCTGCTTCGCGTGAAGGAAGTCGCTTCCAGCGGCGCAGCTACAGTCGATCTCGTCTACGAATCTCTCAAGTTCGACGCAGATTCCGCCTTGGGCAAAATCAGTTTCGACAGCAGCCAGACCAAAAACGACAAGGACGAATTCGACGGCCTGCTTCGCAGCATCATCGGCCTCACCATGACGCTGCAACTCGACGAGAACGGCAACATCACCAACATCTCAAGTTCAGGCGGCGGCGGCATGGCGGGCGGCATGCTCCAGCAATTCACCGCAGCCGATCTCGTCAAAGGCATGTTCGGACCCATCATGACCATCAAAGCAGGCAACGGCCGAGCCAAAGTGGGCGAACGCTGGACCAACGAAAGTTCCATGTCAGGCCAGATGGGCACGACCAAAATCAAAAACGAATACACCCTCGAAAGCGCCGCAGGCTCCATGGCCCGCATGAACATCCAAGGTACCGTCAGCCTCGATGGCGGCA
Organism: Phycisphaerales bacterium; assembly: GCA_046350435.1. Classification (GTDB taxonomy): domain Bacteria; phylum Planctomycetota; class Phycisphaerae; order Phycisphaerales; family UBA1924; genus BJHL01. The sequence goes on along the minus strand of JAXMAK010000002.1, from coordinate 74,643 downwards.
CGACCGGCATGGCCAACATCCGCGAAGGCTCAATCACAGGCAAAGCAACCTGGAACACCGAGCGAGGCATGCTCGAATCCATGAACATGACCCAGCGCCTCATGGTCGACACCCACTCAACTGGCGAAGCCGCCGGCACAACGCGAAACACGATGACGATGTCCGTGACGAGGAAGAACTGAGAGGGCCAAGCAGATGATGGGACAATGAGATGATGGGATGATGAGAAAACGAACGCTCCGGTAGGATTCACCGTCTCATCATCCCATCACCGCCCTCCTACCCTCCAGTCATGGCGAAAAAGCCCGTCAAATCGGCTGGCAAATCGGGAGGCCGTGCCCTCGGAGAACTGCGCGAGCAGGTCTTTGAGTTGCCCGAACTGCCCAAGCCGCCCGCGCCGGTGACGCTGGGCCAAGTCTTGGGTCAGGAACGCGCCGTCGACGTCCTCGAGCGAGCGATCCGCTCCCGCAAACTCCATCACGCATGGATCTTCGAAGGCCCGTTTGGCGTTGGCAAGTTCACCACTGCAATGGCCTTCGCCGCGTTGTTGCTTGACGACACAACCGCCGAAGGTCTCTCAGGCGGCATCGCGGCTGACCCCGACAGCAAAACCCAAGTGATGCTCCGCGCGGGTTCGCACCCAGACCTCGCAATCATCAACAAAGAACTCGCCCGCCATCACTCCGATTCCAAAATCCGCGACAGCAAGCAGCGAGCGATCTCCGTCGACGTCGTCCGCGAATTCGTCCTCGAACATGGCGGCATCGCTGGCAGCGTCGCAGGTAAAGACGCGCTCGCCGCGAAAGTCTTCATCATCGACGAAGCCGAACTGCTCAACATCCAAGCTCAGAACGCTCTCCTCAAGTTCCTCGAAGAGCCGCCCTCACGAACGACACTGATCTTGGTGTGCAACGCCGCCGAAGAGCTGCTGCCCACCATCCGCAGTCGCTGCCAGCGAGTCGTTTTTTCGCCCCTGCCTGACAAAGCAATGCAATCGTGGCTCAAGTCCGCACAAGCAGGCGACCAGGAACAAGGCATCGCTCCGCTGGAAGTAGACGTCGCTCAGAAAAAGTTCCTTCTCGACTTCGCGCAAGGCTCCCCCGGCGCACTCGTGCGCTGCTCACAAACCGGCATCGGGGGGTGGTGGGGGCGCATCGAACCGATGCTCGCACAAGTCGATCAGGGCAAGCACGTCGTCGAGTTTGGCCCCGCAATGACCGAACTCGTGGACTCATGGGCCAAAGCATGGGTCGAAGCCAACGAGAACGCGAGCAAAGAAGCCGCGAATCACCAAGCCGCCGCGTGGATGCTCAAGATGCTCGCGTGGCATTACTCCGCAAAGCTCAAGCGAGCCTCGAAAGACCCGCACAGCCCTCAGACCGCACGCGCCTTGGAATCCCTCGACGCCATCCGCGCCGCAGAGTGGGAAGTAGACGTTAACGTCAACATGATCTTCGTCTTTGACAAACTCGCGGCACTGCTCGCCGCGGGTTCAGGAGGCTCGGCTGGCACATGATCCAACGCCCCCGAAACTCCCGCCCAAACACGAGGTCGCATCCACAAGACGACGGCCCGCGCCCCGAAGACATCGAGGACTTTGGCGATGTCACTCGCCCCTGCCCCAAGTGCGGCGCAACGCTCTATGACGATGTCGAACTCTGCTACAAGTGCGGTCACGCCGTCAGCGCCGAAGTGCAGCAACGCCCCGGCATCTGGGTCATCATCGTGATCGGCCTGATCGTGGTGGGGCTCCTGACTCCGTTTTTTATGCGGATTTTCTGAACAGCGTGGTGGCACAGGCGTCCCCGCCTGTGCCGGATCAAGTGTGTGGTTCGGTCACAGGCGAGGACGCCTGTGCCACCAACTCTCCTCCATTCATCGAGAAAACAGCGTGAAACGCATATCGCTGCTTTCCGAACAATCCAGACATCCCCGATCTTCTGGAGACTTGATATGAACACTCGTGCGATCCTCTCCGCGTGCTGCCTCAGCCTGCCTGTTACTTTGTCACTGCCTTTGGCGGGCTGCATCTCCGTCAGTACCAGTGGCTGCTCAAACATGGCAACGGTTCAATCCGCCCGCGCGATGAAGGTCCCGCACCAGTCAAACCAATCCCTCCGCGTCTCAGGCGATAACGGCGAAATCTCCATCTCGCAATCTTCAGGCTCCGAAGTCGCAATCGACGCCACCATCAAAGCCCAGACGCAGGAACGCGCCGACGCCGTGCAAGTGATCGCCGAACGCGGCGCAACGGGTGAACTCCACGTCTACACCAAGTGGCCCGAAGGCAAGCGTCGCAACAACGAAGGCTGCAGTTTCGTCATTACTGTTCCCGACGCATCCAAGCTCGCGATCAATACCAGCAATGGTCGCATCACAGTCAATGGACTCGCAGGCGAAGCAGATCTCCGCACCAGCAACGGCAAAATCATCGCCGAAAACTTCTCTGGCAACGTGCGAGCGGAATCCAGCAACGGTTCCATCGAACTGACCAACGTCCTCGGCGCACAAGCCGATACCTCCAACGGCCGAATCGAAGTCGCGCTCAAGGACGGTGCATCCGGCCCCGTCGATCTCGAAAGCAGCAATGGCGGCATCACGCTCCGCGTTGCGAGCACCTTCGCGGGCGACGTTGATTGCAAGACCAGCAACGGCGGTGTGCACTGCGACATCGCCGGCGCACAGACGGTTTCTCAAAGCCGCGCTCGCGCAACCTATCGCCTAGGAACTGGCGGCGCGACATCAACGCTCCGCACGAGCAATGGCGGCATTCAAGTCAGCAGAGCAGCAAACTAAGCAAGATCGACCGGCATCATTGACCCGGCAGTTTCATCGCCGTCATGATCGCCTTGATCATGTCATCCGGCACGGGCGGCGGCTTCTCAACACCCGGACACATGCATCGCTTCGTCATGCGAATCGTGTGCTCGTACTGCTTCAAGTACTGCTCGCAAGGCGGGCACATCTTGACGTGCGCCTCAAACGACTCACGCCGATCGGCAGGCAGTTCTCCCTCGACAAAATCGTACAGGAACTCGCAGAGTTGCTTGCACGTGATGCCGGGATGTCCGCTCGCCCCCGAGTGTCCTTTGGAATCAGGGCAACCCATCAAGAGCCCCCTTTCGTCTCGCCGGAACCGGTACCTGCACCAAACAACTCAGCAAGCCTCTCGCGCAGCGCCTGACGCGCCCTGTGCAGCCGAGTCTTGACCGCGCTCTCGGAAACATTGAGCACAGCCGCGGCTTCCGCCGTATCCAGCCCTTCAATATCGCGCAGCATGATCACCGTGCGATACTCGTCGGGCAGATTTTCTACTTCATCGCGGACACGACGCCGAGTCTCCGCGTCGTATCGCTCCCCATCGTCCTTCTCGCGCCAGCTTGCGATGGGCAGTTCCATGTGCCCTTCGTCGCTGAAGCGAGGCAAGAGCGCGTCAATCGAAACCGCAGGCTTGCGGCGACGCGTGCGAAGTTTCATCAGCGACGCATTGATCACGATGCGATGCAGCCATGTTGAAACTTTGCTGTTTCCGTCAAATGTGTGAATGTTGCGAAACGCGGACAGGAACGCATCCTGCACGGCGTCCTTCGCATCTTCTTCATTGCCCAGCATGCGCTGCGCCGTCGTGAGCAAACGGGGGCCAAGTTCGCGAATCACGCGTTCATACGCGCGGGCGCTGCCCGACTTGAGTTCCGCAACCAGCGCCGAGTCACCAAACCCCGCAGCACCACCCTCGTCCGTCGACGCGGCGATGCTCGCCGGGATGACCTCCACCGCGCGAGTGGTCACTTTCGCTTTCGCGTCGATGTCGTCGGGTTGGGAGGATGAAGCCGCCACCGCATGCATCATACGTACGTCACGCGAACAGGTTCTGTGAGTGTGGGGGTTGCGGGGCGTGCCGGAGGTGCTTGGGGGAGTTTGGGCGATTGATGGGTCGCCCAGCTGACCGAAAGATCGCGCAAGGCGTTCGCACGCCTTGGCGAGCATGTCACCCATACATCGTCCCGGACAATACACTGAGCTCATGAACACACTGATGCCAGGCACGAGCGAAAGTAACGGATCAAGCCGTGGTTTATGCCAACCCGCTCGAAACGCCCAAAATCTCCGGGGGGCCCGAACTTCGTTTGCAGTCCTCGCAAGCATCTTTTGCAGTTTTTCGGTCCTGAGTTTCGCATCAGCCCAACTCACTCCCGACCCCGCCGACCGCACTTACTTTGGCGTCCATCGTCCTATACCGATGACTGTCGAAGTTCCCGAAGGCAAAACAGGCGAAGTGCGGATCGATCTGTTTGAGCCGGGCAAAGACCAACCCATCTCGACCGCGCCAGCGGCCAAAGGCCAGGTCGACCTCGCCAAACTCTTCCCAGTGCTCTGGTCTGGTCCGCTGCCTCGCCTGCGTTTCGCACAGCTCGTCGTTGGCGGCGAACAAATCGGCGCGCCTGTGATCCTCCAACCGATGGTCAGCGAGCAACGCGCGAAACTGGTTGAACCTAAGACCCGTCAACTCTGGTTCAAAGACCCCAACACTAACGCCGAGAATTTTCCTGCAAAGTCCGCGACCATTGAATGGGTCACCGAGCCACCCGCATACTCCGGCATTCGCGCGTACGTCGACAAGAACATTGTCTTCGACACGTCATTGGGCGAGATCGAATTCCGCCTCCGCCCTGAAGAAGCACCAAACACTTGCTGGAACTTCCGCGAACTTGTGAAGGGTGGTTTCTATACCGATATTATTTTCCATCGCATCGTGCCGACGCTCCCAAGTGGTCACCCGTTCGTCGTGCAAGTGGGGGACCCCACAGGGACAGGCGACGGCGGCCCGGGCTTCTCAATCGATCTCGAAAACACGGGCTTGAAGCACGACTTTGGCATTCTCTCCATGGCCCGCAGCGATGATCCTGATACGAATGGCTCGCAGATATTCATCGCGCTTTCGCGCGAAGGCACGCAACGCCTCGACGGCCGATACACCGCCTTCGGCGAAACCGTGCGTGGCACCGACACCATCACTGCGCTCTCAAAAGTCCCTGTGAAAGATCAGCGGCCGAATGATCCGCCCGTGCTCAAGTCCGCAAAGCTCGTCGACGCCCCGCCATATTCCTCAAGGCCCGGCAGAGTTCAAAGACCGGTCGAAAAACCATCGCGATAGTCGAGCATTCACAATCTTCAAGACCCACAGCTTGAACTACAGCGAACCAAACGCCTTGTAATCAGGTAATTCGCAATCAAATACTGTGCAAAGAGGCATTTGCAATCAGGCCGAAGGCCTGTTCACCAGTAGCCGGGGGTGAAGCGAGGCTCTGCGAGCGCCACCCCCGGTCAAAGCCACAAAGTGCTGAAGTCCGAAGGACTGCACGTAACGCCAATTCAAGCAAGCCACATGTGAACATACTTTCAAGCGAAGGCTGATCGTTCGTTGAGACGTATCAACGCTCTACACATACACCTTGACCGTACATCAACCACTCACGACTCAATCCGCACCGCACCCACCAGCGCCGAAATCGACCCCGCCCGCTGCCGCTCCACCCACTTCTCAAGCCCCTTTGCAATTTTCACAGGGCACTTCGGATCTGCAAACAACCCCGTACCCACTTCAATCGCCGTCGCTCCCGCGAGGATGAACTCCGCCGCGTGTTCCCAACGCAGCACGCCGCCGATACCGATGATGGGCGTCTGCGACGGCTTCGCGAAGTTGCGATACACATCGTGGACGAGTTTTACCGCGATCGGATGTACCGCAGGACCCGACAGACCGCCCGTTGTCCGCCCGAGTTTGGGTGCTCGAGTCTCAATGTCAATTGCCATCGCAGGCATCGTGTTCGCAACGCAGATTGCATCGGCGCCGGGTCGTTTTCCCGGACCAGTTGGCGGCGAGTTGGGTACGTCGACTGCCGCTCGCGCGATGTCTGTCATCGTGATCTTGCCCATCGGAATCGGGCTCAACTTCACGAACAAACGCGTGTGTGTCAGGACCCGCCGCACTTCGCGAATGAGTTCGCTCAGCAACTCCGGGTCCGCCGCGAATTCGCAACCTTTGTGAACGTTCGGGCAACTCACATTGAGTTCGACTGCTGGAATCGCGTCGATCGCGTTCATCGCCGCCGCGACAGTGACGTAGTCCTCGACGCCGAATCCCGCGATTGAACCGATGATCCGGGTCGGCAAGCCCGCGATTCGCGGGGCATACTCCTTCGCGAAAATCTCGATCCCGGGATTCGCCAAACCCACCGCGTTCAGCATCCCCGCCTCGGTCGGCACCACACGCCAAGGCTGATTTCCCTCACGCGCCAAAGGCGTGATCGACTTTGTGACTACCGCCCCAACCTTCGCAAGATCAATCACATCCGCCATCTCATCCAGCGTCCCCGCCGTGCCCGCGGCGAGCATCACCGGATTGACGAGTTCAAGCCCAGCAAGATTGGTCGTAAGAGGCGTCGGCAAGGTCGGGATGATATCAGACAACATGCGACCATTCGCTGTCGCTCCCCAAGAGCCAAGCGCCACCGCAGAATCTCAATCGCCAGATTGGGATCTCTGTGCCCTCCGTGTACTCCGACGTAAATTGATTTATCACTTTGCAACCAACGCCCTCTACGATCACCACATGGACATGGAATCCGTCAATCGCCGCATTGCACAATTTGAAACGATGGTCCGCCCTGAAGCTGACCCCGACAACGACATGGCTTGGTTCAGTCTGGGCGGTGCGTACCGCGACGCTTCACGCCTCGAAGATTCCGCTCTCGCCTTCCGCCGAGTCGTTGAAATCAACAAAGGCTTCAGCAAAGCCTGGCAGATGCTGGGCCAAGCCCTCGCGGACAGCGGCCAAAAGGACGCAGCAATCGCCGCGCTCACCGAAGGCTACACGATCGCCGCGGGCAAGGGTGATCGAATGCCCATGAAGGCGATCGGCGATCTTCTCACCAAACTCGGCGCGCCCGTGCCAACGGTTGAATCCAAAAAAGCAGGCTTTGATACCAGCACTGGTACGTTCATGTGCCGAAAGACCGGTCGCAACGGTCACCAACTTCCCAAGCCACCTTTCAAAGGACCGGTCGGCAAGTGGATCTACGAAAACATCAGCGCTGAGACGTGGGAGGATTGGATTCGCCAGGGAACCAAAGTCATCAACGAACTTCGCCTTGATCTCTCTCGCGACGAAGATAGCGAGAAGTACGACGCATACATGCGCGAGTACGTCGGCATCGATGATGAACTGTTGGCCGAGTTGAGCAAGTAAAGGGGCAGCATGAACATCTACCACATGTGGTTCAATCTCATTGACTCACACAAAGACGTTGAATTTTCCCGCAACGTCGCTGCGTATCTCAATCATCTCAAAGATCAAGGCAAGATCGAAAGTTGGCGATTGACCCGGCGCAAGTTTGGCTTTGGTCCTGACCATCTTGGCGAGTTCCACTGCGAAGTCCACTGCAAAGACCTCGCGCAACTCGATACCGCGTTCTCGCTCGTCGCAACCCGCGAAGGCGAAGTCGAGCGGCTGCACCGCCCCGTGTACTCTGCCGTCAAAGACTTCAAGTCGGCGCTCTATCGCGACTTTCCCGATCCTGAGCGCGTTCAGAGATAAGAACTCAATCGCAACGATTGCAGACTCGCGCCTCACCTGACTTGAATCCAACGCAACAAATTCAGTCAGAAGTCTCTCGATTCTGCAAACGCCTCGTATTCAAGGCCTTTTTGAGAGAACGCATAGGGGTTTCGCCTATCACGCATCGTGTTTTCGGACACAGGCCGGAATAAACCGACGCAACAATTCACACACAAATCGTCTCAATCGCCCTCGATGCCAAGACGCACGTATGTTTCGACGATGAACTGTTCATGCGCTTTGCGAGGAACGCAGATGTCTCTCTGAATCTTTCCGGTCCCAAACGGGACAAGGAAAAGCGGCGCCATGGCCGAGTCATGTGCCAGGACATCACCTGCTCCATCGGCGAAGTGATGGACCTGTCTGCCTCAGGCATGAAGGTTCGCACACGCTACAAGTTGCCGGGCGAAGGCAACGTCTTCGTCATCACGCTCGTCACTGCAGACGGCCCGCTCGCGATTCTCAGCCGAGTCCGTTGGATCAAACGCAGCGGCCTGTTCATGCGAGAAGCAGGTCTCGAGTTCTTCGACCTTGGCCCCAAGAGCCGCCAAGTGTTGCAGGCACTTGCAGGCCGTGCGGCGTACAACGAAAGCTCCTATCGAGCGGCGAGCTAATCAACGAATCACAGCAAACAAAAGAACACCTCAGGCAACTATTCGCCTGAGGCGTTTCGTTTTTGTACTTCCTGAAACACCCACGCTGGCGCCATCAACTCGATTCCCCCGATCCTTCCCTCGACCAACTTCCCCGCCCGCGAACTGTTGACTGCTGCAGGCTCTTTGAAACTCACTTCCCGGAGGGGCACGCTGCTGGGCTTGCCGCCGCACCATCGCAAGAGTTTGGCGGGCACAACATGCACGTGATTGTCGTCTACCCCAAAGTGCACTGACATTCCAAAGTTCAAGATGCCGACCTTCACTGTTTGAAACGACTTCTCGGCCACATCCGCCATCATCTCCTTGGGCGGAAATCGCTTCGAGAGCGGCTCAAACAAGGTCTGCACAGCGACATTCAGAATCGCACCGACGACGATCATGTCCATCATCAGCATGAACCCGACCAGCAGCATGATGTGCCAAAACTGCATACTCGTGTCCTCGCCAAATCAACCGACATCTCCCAAACCCAAGAACTTCCCATGCGCCTTCATCAATCGCCGCCGCAGCAACGCCTCTGACTTCGCATCAAGATGAGGCGACTTGCGAATCCACGCATCAGCGTCACGCCTCGCAAGATTCAGCAAGTCCCGATCCCGCGCAGGATCCGCAATCTTGAAAGGCGCGGCTCCCGACTGCTTGAGCCCAAACAACTCGCCCATCCCACGAATCTCCAGGTCTTTTTCGGCCAACTCAAACCCATCGTTACTGCGTTCCATGACCGAAAGCCTTGCCTCGCCGTCAGGAGTGGTGGGGTCTGCGATTAAGTAGCACACGCTGGGTTTGTCGCTGCGACCCACGCGACCCCGCAATTGATGCAACTGCGACAATCCAAACCGATCCGCTTGCTCCACGATCATGATCGTCGCATTTGCAACGTCAACGCCCACTTCGATCACCGTCGTACTGACCAGTGCGTCGATCATTCCCAGCCTGAATCGCTCCATCACCGCTTCGCGCGTCTCGCGTTTGAGTTGTGCATGCAGAATCGCAACACGCCGCCCGGGCAAGTACTGCTCTTCAAGTGCGCGGTGCACCGTCTTCACGTCCACCAGCGGCGCATCGCCCGCTTTTCCGGGCTCAATCGCCGGCGCGACCACATACCCCTGCTCGCCCCGCGCGATTCTTGCCTCTAACTCGGCATACGCAAAACGCCGATCATGGCTCGACAGCACTTGCGTTTTGATAGGCGTTCTCCCCGGCGGCAGGCCTTCGATCACACTGATATCAAGATCACCAAACAGCGTCATCGCCAGAGAGCGAGGAATGGGAGTTGCGGTCATTACGAGCACATGAGGCGTCAAAGTCTCATCCGTTGCATTCGCGCGCAGCGTCGCTCGCTGCGACACGCCAAACCGATGCTGCTCGTCCACAATCGCCACCGCGAGGTTCTTCCACTGCACGCTCTCCGTCAATAGCGCGTGCGTGCCGATCAAAATATCAACCTCACCATCGCGCACACCTGCGAGCAACGATTCTCGCTCTGCATCGGGCGTCCCACCCGTGAGCAACTCAACCCGCACGCGTGACCCTGCCAACATCTTTGAAATGCTTCGAAAATGCTGTTCGGCAAGCACCTCCGTCGGAGCCATCAAGCTCGCTTGCTGCCCCGAAGCCGCTGCCATCAACATCGCATACAGCGCGACGACAGTCTTTCCGCTGCCAACGTCACCTTGAATCAACCGATTCGTCGGCGTCGCCTTTGTGAGGTCCTCGCGAATGTCCGCAATGACCGTTTCCTGCCCCTTTGTGAGCGTGAATGGGATCCTCGCGCGAATTCGCTCGTCGATTTCTTTTCCGCCGCGTAGTGCCGGCGACCTCAGTTGCTCGCGCAACTGCGACCGCTTCATGAACACACCCAATTGCAGCAGCAGCAACTCGTCATACACGAGCCGCCGCCGCGACACAAGCGTCTCATGATGCGTGAGCGGCGCATGCTGCATTCGGTACGCCTCTCGCAGCGATGGCAAGTCACGCTCCTTGCGAAATTCCTCAGGCAAATGATCCTCAAGCAGCGGCAGTGCATGCTCCAGCACTTTCGCGATCAACTTTTCAATCGCCGCGGAGTTGATCTCCTCCGTCGCCGGATACACAGGCCGCCATCGCCCCTCTTTTTCTTCCGGCTCATCCTTGATTGGATTGAGCACTTCCAACTTCGGATTGATCATCTGCTTGTTGTGATACCGCTCCTGCACCTTCCCCGTCAGCCGCAACCTCGCCCCAGGCCTCACGCGTTCCGCCAGATACAGCCCATTGAACCACGACACATCCAGCCGCCCCGTGTGATCCATGACCACAGCCTCAAGTCGCGACACCCGCCCCCGCACAGGCCGCACCGCCGTGACCTCACCCCGCGCCGTGCCAATCGCCCCAACCTGCAATTGCTCGATCGTCGACTCCGCCTCAAGCCGCTCATGCCGCATTGGCAAGTGCGCAATCAACTTGCCCACGTTTGTAAGTCCGCCCCCGCCCCCCAGCGTCGCCAACAACGCCACCTGCCGAGGCGTAAACAGCCCCGTCTCCGAAAGCGGCGTTGAAAGGGAAATGTCTGCGTTCTGCGTCAACCGCGTAGGTTAGCGTCGCGACCGTACCCGCCCTCCGCTACTTCTTCTCAGCATCCTTCTCGCCGGTCGACTTCAAAAACTCCTGAATCAGCATCCACGCCGCGCTATCAGCTGCTTTCGCCGCGACATCACCGCCCTGATTGCAACAGACCAAGACCGCAAAGTCGCGTTCCGGCGCGATCCATGTCACGCAGAACCACATGGTGTTGCTGCCGGCGTGCGTCAGTACGCGCCCCTTCTTGTCTTCGTCGTCGCCATCGGCCCAACCCCGATCATCCACTCGCCAGCCCGCTGCGTAGCTCTGATGCACCGGAGTGTGCAACTTGTCGAAGGTCTCTGCTTTGAGCAATCTGGTGACTCGATTCGGATTCGCTATATCGCCCTGCAAGTGCAGCGCGACGAACTTCGACCAATCCTGAATTGTCATATGAACACAACCCGCCGGAGCAATCGCCATCGGATTGTCTGCTTCTTTCTTGGGTTCCATAGCGGTGCCGTTACTTCCGTGCCCCCAAGGCTGCGTCACCGCTCCCGGAACACCCGGCGCACCAAACCCCGCGGACTGAATACCCAGAGGCGTAAACAACTTTTGCTGTACGCCAGATTCCCACGGAACACCCTCGACTCGCTCAATCATCGCGCCCGCAATCGCAAACCCTGCATTCGCATATTCAAACGCAGTCCCCGGCTCAAATCGCGGCTCAGTCTTCAACACGCCTGCGAGCAGCATCCGCCGCGCCTCCGCAGGCGGCTCATTCGTACTCCACAGTTTCGACCACAGCCCATCCGCACTCAAATCTCCAGGAACGCCGCTGCTATTGGTACACAGTTGGGACAGCGTGACCGCCGACCAGCCCGGCTTCACTTGATCTTCGGGCAGTTGTTTCAACTTTGGAAAGATGTCGAAGAGTTTGGTATCCCACGACAGCCGACCCTGCTCAACTTCTATCGCCGCGAGCGTTGCCGTCATGGCTTTCGTGCATGAACCAAGGTGCCAGAGATCGTCAATCGTCGCTTTCTCATCCTGCCCGTTAGCTCGCACGCCTGCAACGCCCTCCATAATGATCGTGTCGCCCTGAATCACCACGCCGCTGAGTGCAGGCACTTTGTGCTGCTCCACAAGTTCCGCGAGTTTGTCCGAAACGTCGCGCGGTCCAACAACTCCGACAGCAAGGCACGCAAGAGTGGCAGTGAGCATGGTCGAGTATACCGGGTAAGCACATTCAATCGAAAAACCGCACCCAATCCCTGACCGGACCACTTCATGGACAATCACGCCATCTACCATCAAAATGACCAATCAAATTGCCCAAGAATGACGTACACAATGACGTAGAACGGGCTGGGCGATACCCCCGATACTGGCCGATATTGACTGCATCACCATGAACTTCCTCTCGACCACATTCGACCTTCTCCTCGTGATCCTGGGCTTCGGGTTTATCGTGTTCATCCACGAACTCGGACACTTTGTCGCCGCACGCTGGGCCGGAATCCGCGTCCTCGCATTCGCCATTGGCTTCGGACCCGCTCTCGTCAGTTACCGCAAAGGCCTCGGGTTCCGCAAAGGTTCAAGCGAATCGGAATATCTGGACACCCTCAAACGCGAAGGCGAACTCGCAACCAAACGCGCGGCGGGCGATCGTCCCAATTCAACCTCGCCACTCACCCACAGCATCTCACCCACCGAATACCGCCTCAACGCCTTGCCCTTCGGCGGCTACGTCAAGATGCTCGGCCAAGACGACGTTGACGCGACTTCACGCTCAGACGCTCCCGACAGCTACCAATCCTGCGTGCCGTGGAAACGCATGGTCGTCATCTCCGCAGGCGTCATTATGAACGTCATCCTCGCCGCGGCGTTGTTCGTCGTGGTGTTCATGGTTGGTCGCGAAGTTGATCCACCCGTCATCGGTGGCGTCGAGCCAGGCCGCCCCGCCGCGCTCGCAACTCCGCAAGCCGCGTGGTCTCAGGTCGGTATTGGCCTTCAAGCCGGCGACATCATCGAACGCATCGGTGACGAAACTCCTCGCACATTCGACGACATGGCGATCGCCGCGGCGATGGCAGAGAAAAATGTACCTCTGCTGATGCAGGTCCGCCGCACCGGTCACGCCGAACCCATTATGTTCGAAGTGACACCGAAGAAAAACTCGCTCACAGGCATGCAGGACATGGGCGTTGTGCCCAGCCTCAGCGCGACAGTGGATAGCGACTTCGGTAATCTTCGCAAAGGCATGGTGCTGACGCATGTCGGCGGCAAGCAAGTGTCGAGTGTGCATGAACTAGGCCGGGTTGTTCGCGACTCTGGCGGCTCGCCCGTCATCGCGACATTCAAAGACGAAAAAGGCGTGAGTATCGATCAATCCGTGACGCCGCAGCCTGAATTGCAAGTCGCGTTCATTTCGGGTGAAAGCGCTGGTAAACAAGTGGTGCGAGAGCAGTCGCACGTACTGGGGTTGTCAGGCGTCATGAGCGTTGCGACTGAGGAAACAGCCGTCCCCGAGAAAGTTCGGCAACTGGGATTGCAACCAGGCGACATTTTCGCACGCCTTGGAAATCTGGAGTTTCCAAGCCTCTCTGATGGACGGGCGCAAGTTGCGGCGAACGCGGGCAAGCAAGTTCGTGCCATCGTGCTTCGAAAGAAAATCGTTTCGCCACAATCCGAAGCCGGCACCACTGAAGACGGCGTCGTGTTCATGCAAGTCGATCTGGGCTCGCTGCCCGTCAATCGCAAAGGCCAAATTGGTATCGGCGTGACAGAAACCGCCGCCGATCTCACCCTGCTCTCCGCCCCCATCATGAAGTGGCAGGACAGCGCAGGCAATTCACACACCAGCAGCACCCCCGCGATTTCTCCCGGCTCAATCATTCGCGCCGTGAATGGCGTCGAAGTCGCAAACCTCCGCGACATCCAGCGAGTGCTTCGCAAAGCCGTCCTCGAGAACACAAGCGCCGAGCCGCCCACCGTCACACTCTCAGTTGTGCCCGCGGTGTCCGGCGCTCCGCAGTTGCCCGGACTCGCCGTGCCCGATGCAACCAGTGTTGAAATGAGTTGGAAACTCACCAAGACAGACGCCGATGAACTGCGAGAGTTGTCATGGCTCAGCGATCTGCGTGTCGCGTTCAAGCCCGCAAAGACAACACTCCAGGCAACCGGCCCTATCGATGCGCTCAAGATTGGCCTCGCCGAAACCAAGCGCATGATGCTGATGACCTACCTCACGTTCGTCAGGTTGGTGCAAGGCACCGTCAAAGTCGAACACCTGAAAGGCCCCGTCGGCATCGCCCACATCGGCACTCTCTTCGCCGAGCGAGGCTTCATCTGGCTGCTCTTCTTCATGGCGATGATCAGCGTCAACCTCGCCGTCATCAACTTCCTACCCCTCCCCATCGTGGACGGCGGCCAATTCCTCTTCATCCTCTACGAATGGATCCGCGGCAAGCCCGTGCCAGTGGGCTTCCAAAACGCTGTGACCATCGCCGGCCTCGTGCTGATCGGCGGCATGTTCCTTTTCGTTACTTACAACGACATCCGAAACTTGATCGGGATATAGCGGGTTGAAACGGTGATTCGGTGAAACGGTTAAAAGCAATTCGCTTGGATCGCGAATAGCACTTCACCGTCTCACCGTCTCACCGTCTCAGCGAAAACAGCCGACTTCGGATTGGCGGGGACCGCCAATCTACCCGAAGTCACTTCGGCTCGCCCAACTCACGCTTGAAGAACTCCACCATCCGCGCATTGATCTCCTTCACCAGCGCAGGCTGCGTCACCATGTGCGTCTGCCCCGCCAGAGGCAGAAATTCAAACTTCTTTCCCGCCCGCGTCAGCGCATCCGCCATCTTGATGCTGTGCGTGAAGTACACGTTGTCATCCGCCGTGCCGTGAATGATGAGCAGAGGCACCGTCAGATCCTTGCAATATGTAAGAACGCTGCTGGCGTCGTACCCCGCCTTGTTACCGGGAACGCCATCGGTAGTTTTGCTCGCTTCATCGGGCAAGCCCATGTACCGCTCTGTGTAATGCGTGTCGTAGTCGCGCCAGTCGGCGACGGGAGCGCCGGCGATGCCCGCTTTGAATACGTCAGGCCGCCGCATCGTTGCCATCGCGCTGAAGTACCCGCCAAAGCTCCACCCCGATACCCCGATCCGATTTCGATCCATCTCCGGATACTTCTCACACAACGCCTCAAGCGCGTCGCACTGATCCTGCAACGCGACATCAATCAAGTTGTTCTTGATCGCCCGCTCCCAAGCCCGCCCGCGCCGAGGCGTCCCACGGCCATCAATCGCCACGACAATAAACCCTTGATCCGCAAACCACTGATGCAGCAGATACGCGCGGGCGTTTGCGTTGACGACGTTCGAGTGTGGGCCCGTGTACGCGAAGTTGAGGACGGGGTATTTCTTGGATGGGTCGAAGTTGGTGGGGCGGATGATCGCAACGTGTGCCCGCGTGTCTGCTTCAAACTTGACCTGCGTGAGTTCTAGTTTCGCTTCAAACGAAGGCTGCTCCGCCCGATTCGACAAGGTGGCCGCGACCGTGTCTCCCCGCATGATTTCCCACCGAGCCGGCGCGTCAACCGAAGACACAGTGCGCACCCATGTCCCAAGACCATTCTTGATGATCGCTCCGACCTGCGCAGTCTCGCCAAAGCACCCCGGCTCCGAGGGCTTTTCACCCTCGCGCAAAGGCCAAGACAATACAGATGTTCCCGGATTGTGATACGCGTCGGTCAGGAACACCCGGCCCGCTGTTTCGTCAACATCCACCAACCCAGTCAACGACAGTCCTTTGCCAGCAAGCGTGCGAAGCGTTGAGCCTGTCGCGCTGCGCTGCTGGAGCAGCCACGTGTCTTCAAGCGGACCACTGCCATGCACAAATTGCTCCGTCATCCACAAAAACGACCCATCCTTCAAGTACCTCGGCACATCATCCTGAATATTGATCCAAGCCTCATCCTTCTCCTGCAGCAATTCGCGCGTCTGCCCCGTCTTTTCGTCCACCGCATATAGCACCTGCTCAGTCTGCGTCCGATTCTGAACCAAAATCGTCAGCGGCCCATGCTTCTGCCAAACCACTTTCGCGAGATACGGGTACGCCGCGTGGTCCCAGCGGACTTCGATCGGGGACGGCAGTGTGTAATCGAGTTGACCTGGGATATCTGTGCTGAAATCAATATTCTCGATAGCTCCGAATCGCTGCACGAAGAGTTTCACATCGGCGTTCTTTGTGCCGGCTCGCGGATAAGGCCACGTTTGCGCTGGCTTTGCGGGATCGCTCGCGTCGGCGATGTTGAATATTTCCACTCCCGTTGTATCTGTGCTTTGATATGCAATTGCTCTGCTATCGGGGCTCCACCAGAAGCCATGGGTGCGGCCCATTTCTTCCTGGGCGACGAATTCGGCTTCACCGTAAGAGACGTTGCCTTCTGCTGCAGGACTTATACGAGTGTCCAATCTCGCTTTGCCGCGGTCGAAGTCGTCCGTCGATTGGGCGAACAGTGCGCCGTCCTTCACATACGCAACCATCTTCCCATCCCCAGACAACTGCGGATCTATCACTCCACCCTTCTCCGTCAACTGCAACACACTCGGCTTGCCATTCACCGCACTCGCATACTCCACCAAAAACAAATTCCCACTCATTGGAATCAGCAACTGCTTCCCGTCTTCCGAAATCTGATAACTCGCAATGCCTCGGCTGCTCATCCGCATGCGTTCGCGCCGCGCCAGTTCCTCGGGCGTCAGATTTTCTTCCTTGCCGCCCAGCAGTTGATCCGCAGTCAGCAGCAACTTCTCCTGCTTGCTCGCGACATCAAACATCCAAAGATCCTGCTTGAAACTCCGCCCGTTCTCGCTGCGCAGAAACAAAACTGCCGACGAATCCGGCATGATCTTGATCGCCGTAGGCTGCCCCGCCCGAAACCGATTCGTCGCGGCGTATTGCTCAATGAACTCAAGGTTCTTGACAGTCGGATGCGACGCACCAGTCGCCGCGCTCGCCTGTACACTCGTGGTCCCGCCACTGTGCTGCGCGATGGAGCATGCTGCGAACGACGAAATCGAAACAAGAGACGCCGCTGTCAAAAGTGTGCGTTGCATGGTGGATGGTACAGCGACGCCGCGTTGTCGTGACAGCCAAAGTCGTAACTCATCTCTCAAAGTCAAAGCCCTGCCGTTGATCGCCAAACTCGTAAACTGCTCCAAAGTGGCAACCTCGAACAACCCGTGTGTCTCCCAAACCCTCAACCCTTCCCCTACACTGTCGCATGGCTCGCCGAAGCCCCGCACGCCCACCATCTCCGCAGTCCACCCGCCCCAGCCGTCGCGATCGCCCAGGCCGCCGCGTCGGCGCTGGGAAGCCCATGCCTGAACCGCGCGCACCAAAAATCCGCTCCCGTGGTGCCGCCGGCCGCAAAGACTCGCCGCAGTCCGCGTCGCCAACGCCGCTGCCGCAGGAACGTACGCGCCGCCACGCCCGCCAAGCTCCGCGCATCGGCGTCGTCATCAGTCGCTACAACGCGAGTATTACCGATCATCTCCTCGAGGGCGCACTCGGCGAATTCGAACGCGCGGGCGGCTCTCGCTCCGACGTCGTCATCGTCAACGCTCCCGGCGCGTACGAACTGATCGCCTTGAGCCACGCCCTCGCCAAAAGCAAACGCGTGGACGGCATCGTCGCCTTGGGCTGCATCATCAAAGGCGAAACCATTCACGACCGCGTCCTTGCCGACGCCATCGCGCAAGGCTTCGCACAAATCATGATCGCAACAAGCATCCCGATCGCACTGGGCGTGCTCAACGTGAACACAATCGCACAAGCACAAGCCCGCGCGGGTGGCGAAAAAGGCAATAAAGGCGCCGAAGCGCTCTCCGCGTTGCTGGCAACTCTCGCCGCGTTGCACAAAATCGCAAACCCCACATCCTCCGCCCGCAGCGATCATCAACAAAAGTTCTTGGGCAACTCCTCAAGCGATCGCCCCGACAAAGCATCGGGAAGTAATGATCGCCCTCACTCAAACGACCTCAACGAAGGCGATGATGAAACTTCGGGAGGCGGTTCGGGGGGCGATAGAACATGACCAACATGAAAAAGACTGAGCATACTGAAGACTCACACACATCGCTCGGCGTATCTCCGCAAGCAGACCTCATCCACGAACTCGCGTTTCATAGTCTGCTGCAACTTCCCCAGCACGACGAGGTGATTGCAACCCGCAAACTCGCGCCCAGCCCCGCGCAGGTTGAAGCCATCGTCTCGACTCTCACGCCCGAACAGCGTGAACGCACGTTCAATATCGCGATGCGCCGCCTTGCGTTGCAACTGCTGTATGAAGCAGATCTCTCCGACGCACAAACCGACGCCGCGTTTGATGCCGTGCTCAGCAAACTCGCCGCTGTCGATGGACTTGGCCCGTTCCAAGCCCAGAAAACTCGCGAACTCTGCTCCGGTGCATGGAAATCACGCGCCGCGTCTGACGCCGAGTTCGCCAAACTCGCCCCTGAATGGCCCACACATCGCCTAGCCGCTGTCGATCGCGCGTTGCTGCGATTAGGTCGCTACGAAGGCGTTTCAGGCATCACTCCGGCTCGCATCGTGATCCACGAATGCATCGAACTCGCTCGCGCGTTCGGCACGGAAAAGTCCGCTGCGTTCATCAATGCGCTCTTGGATAAGGCGTTGCAATCACAGTTGCAAGGCGAAGCCGCAGCGACGCGATAACTGGCAACGCTTTCAATCCGCGTCGTCCATATCCTCACGCATGCTCCAGATCAACGTCGCGTACATCGGCAACAAAAAGTGTGAATGCAAACACCCCGAAGGTCTGACGCTGCGCACCGACGCGCCGAAAGACATCGGTGGCGACGCGTCCGCGTTTTCTCCCACCGATCTCATCGCAACCGGATTGGCGAGTTGCATTCTCACAACCATCGCGATGTGGGGCGAACGCAATGGCTTGGACATCACCGGCGCGACCGCAAGCGTTGAAAAACACATGAGCCAACCACCCGCGCCGCGCCGCATCGCTCGGCTGCCCGTCATCGTGAGCATCCCGGCCAAAAGCGTGCCCGCCGAAATGCGCGAACGCCTCGAAGCGATTGGTCACAAGTGCCCGGTGCACGCAAGCCTGCATCCGGAAACCGATGCACCAATCGAATATCGATACATCTGAACAATCGCGAGAATCTTCACCAAGACAAGCCGTCAGAGTCTTTCACGCCCAGCGACTGGTAGATTTCCTGCGTCGCCGTGGAGCGATTGAGCGTGTATAGATGCAAGCCCGCGACGTTGTGATCAAGCAGGTCGCGGCATTGCTCGGTGGCCCAGTGCACGCCAACGCGCCGCACCGCATCAAGGTCAGTGCCTGCACGCATCAGGGCGCGTTGCAGCGGCGCGGGATATCTCGCGCCGAGTGCGAGTTCGGCCATGCGGCGCATGCCTTGGACGCTGGTGATCGGCATGATGCCCGCGATGATCGGGATGCGCGAGCCCATGAGTTCGAGACGAGAACGGAAGTCGTAAAAGTCGCGATTGTCGAAGAACAACTGCGTAATGATGAAGTCCGCGCCCGCGTCGATCTTCGCTTTCAGGTGTTCGAGTTCGACGAGGCGATTGGGTGTTTCGGCGTGGCCTTCGGGATACCCGGCAACACCAATCGCAAAGCCTTTTTTGTTTGGATGCAGGCCCTTGTCGTTGAACTTCTTGATGGTCTTCACAACATCAATCGCGTAGCGAAAGTCCTTCCACGCATTCGTGCCATTCATGTCCTTGGGCACGTCGCCCCGCAGCGCGAGAATGTTCTCAATACCAGCCGCGGCGTATCGCTCCAGAATGTGCATGATCTCTGACTCGGTGTGGCACACACCAGTCAAGTGCGGCATGGGTTCGAGCGAAGTTGTGGTGCGGAGTTTGACGACCAGGTCGTGGGTCAGATCTCGTGTCGAGCCCCCTGCGCCATAGGTGACGGAGACGAAGGAGGGGCGGAGGGTTTCGAGTTGACGGATGGCGTCGTAGAGGTCCGCCGCGCTCGATTCGTTCTTGGGGGGGAAGAACTCGAAGGAGACGGTTCGGCGTGAGGCGTGAGTTTTGAAGAACTCGGCGAGGTGCATATAGAGGAGGGCGACAGTAGGGGACTCTTGCCTGACTTTACATTCGTATTTTGATCGGGTAGCCTTGAAAATAATGCAATAATCTTTCACGGCATACCAGTTGCTAATGCGAGCCGACCTCGGTATACTGGCGAGTTGGTCACGGCACGCGCACATGTCGTTTGGCGGTTTTTGGATCGACCGTTGAACAAAGAAACGAATCAAGTTTGAGGCTACGACACCCTGGCGGGTTGCCGCGATAGGGTGTCGCTGCATTTTTCCATCGAGAGGATCGCGATGGCGCATACTGCATCGTCTGTTTATACCGCCCGTCCAGTTCGTAAGTTTGCAAAGCGAGGGGACGCAATTGAGATTCCCGACCTGACGAAGGTCCAGGCTGACGCTTATGAGCGTTTCCTGCAGAACGCCAAGGGGCCTGACGACCGAGTGGTTGTCATTGGTCTTGAGGCGCTCATGCGCGAAGTGTTCCCGATCGAGAGCTACGACGGGACAATGAAGCTGGAGTACGTGAACTACGTGCTCGAGGAGCCTCGGTACACCGCCGACGAGTGTCGCGAACTGCGCCTCACGTATGGCCGTCCGTTTAAGGTGGGTCTGCGCCTCAAGCGTGAGAGCCGGCAGGAAGTGTTCGAGGAAGCGATTTACCTCGGCGAATTCCCCGTGATGCTGGGTGGCGGCGAGTTCATCGTCAACGGCGCTGAACGTGTGATCGTCAGCCAGTTGCACCGTTCGCCTGGCGTGGACTTCAGCATTTTGTCCAGCGAAGGCGACCGCCCGCTGCACAGCGCACGCATCATTCCGGAGCGTGGCTCGTGGATCGAACTCGAAGTCACGAAGAAGGACGTGCTGGCGATGCGAATCGACCAGAGCACGAAGCTCACGGCGACGACGTTCCTGCGCTGCTTGGACGAGAGCGTTGCTGAGACCAGCACGCTGCTGTCGCTGTTCTATGAGATCAGCGAGATCAAGAGCGAGAACGCGAAACCTGAACATTGGGCGGCGGAATCGATCATTGATACTGAATCGGGTGAAGAGCTTGTACACGTTGGCCGCCAGTTGGGCGATGCAGCGGCGGCGATTCACAAGAGCAGCCTCAAGAAGATTCGCGTGATTGAGAATCCCAGCGACGTGTTGATTCTCAACACGGTTGCGGAAGAGAAGCTCGAGCAGTTTGAAGCCGAGACGACGTATGAGAAGGCGTTGCTCAAGGTGTACAACAAGCTGCGCCCGGGCAACCCGCCTCAGGTGGAGAAGGCACGCCAGCTCTTCTACGAGAAGTTCTTTGACGACAATCGCTATCGCTTGGGCCGGGTCGGTCGCTTCCGCATCAACCGCAAGTTTGATCTGGATACGCCGGAAGACCTGATGTTTATCCGCGGCGAAGACTTCCTGCGCGTTGTGCAGTATCTGCTTGACCTGCGCAGTGGTCGTCAGGACCAGAAGACTGGCCGGGCTATTGCTGTGGTGGATGACATTGACCACTTGGGTAATCGTCGTCTGCGCACGCTGGATGAACTCGCGGTGGAAGAACTTCGCAAGGGCTTCCTCAAGCTGCGCCGCACGGTGCAGGAGCGCATGAGCGTCAAGGACCCAGACGAGACGATCAAGATCGCGGACTTGGTGAACACCAAGAGCATCAGCAGCGCGATTGACTTCTTCTTTGGGCGCAGCGAACTGTCGCAGGTTGTCGATCAGACCAATCCGCTCTCGTCGCTCATTCACGAGCGTCGTTTGTCGGCCCTCGGACCGGGTGGTCTCAACCGCAAGCGCGCGGGCTTTGAAGTGCGCGACGTGCACATCAGTCACTATGGCCGCATTTGTCCGATTGAAACGCCTGAAGGCACGAACATCGGTCTTATCGCGAGTTTGGGCATGTTCTCGAACATCGACGAGTATGGCTTCCTCCGGACGCCTTACCGCGAAGTCAAGGACGGCAAGGTGACGGGCAAGATCATCAACCTGCGCGCAGATGAAGAAATGCGTGCGGTGCTCGCGCCGACGGATGCGCTGGATGAGGATGGCAAGCTCAGCAAGGGCCACATTCTCGCTCGCGTGAACGGGGAACTTGCGGAAATTGATTCGGGTCAGGTCAATTACCTCGACATCAGCCCCAAGCAGATCGTCGGCATCTCAGCGTCGCTCATTCCGTTCCTTGAGCACGACGACGCGAACCGCGCGCTCATGGGTTCGAACATGCAGCGTCAGGCGGTGCCTTTGATCAAGGTCGATCCGCCCATGATCGCGACTGGCGTTGAGAAGTCGATTGGTCTCAACACGGGCATGGTGATTCGCGCGAAGAACGCTGGTACGGTGACGTACGTCGACAGCGAGCGCATCATCATCGACAACGCGGACGAGTACGTCTTCCGCAAGTTTGTCGGTCTCAACGAGCGCACGTGTCAGAACCAGCGGCCCATCGTGAAGCTGGGCGCGAAGGTTGAAAAGGGACAGGTTCTTGCCGACGGCGCGGCGACGCGTCTGGGCGAGTTGTCTCTGGGCAAGAACGCGCTGGTCGCGTTCAACACCTTCGACGGGTACAACTTCGAAGACGCGATCGTCATCAACGAGCGTCTTGTGAAGGACGACGTGTTTACGAGCATTCACATCGACACGTTTGACGTGGAAATCCGCGAGACCAAGCTTGGTCGCGAGGAGTTCACGCGGGATATTCCCAACGTGTCGGAAAAGATGCTGCGCAACCTTGATGAGTTTGGCATCATCCGCACCGGCGCTCGCGTTGGTCCTGGTGACATTCTTGTGGGCAAGGTTTCGCCCAAGAGCAAGACGGAACTCACTCCCGAAGAAAAACTGCTGCACGCGATCTTCGGACGCGCTGGTGAAGACGTCAAGAACGACTCGCTCGAAGTGCCTGCGGGCGTTGAGGGTGTTGTGATCGGCGCTCGCAAGTTCAGCCGACGCATGCACATGTCGGAAGAGCAGAAGAAGAACCTGAAGAAGGACATCGCGGACTATGAAAAGCTGATGGATGAAAAAGCCGTCTCGCTCTTCAAACAGATGACCACGGCGATGAACGAAGAACTCGGCACGCCCATGGTCGACCCGATGACTCGTCAGAAGGTCGGCGCCAGCGACATTCCTGAAGTTATCCTTGAACAGATTCGCACCTTCGATATGAAGTGGGCGAAGGGAAGCAAGGAAGCGCGCGAGAAGGCGGAAGTGCTGTATAAGCAGTTCTGGCCCCGCGTGAAGGCGGTTGAGGCTGAGAAGGCCCGCAAGGTCAGCCACATGAAGCGTGGCGACGAACTGCCTCAGGGTGTGCTTGAAATGGTCAAGGTGTATATCGCGACCAAGCGTCACTTGTCGGTCGGCGACAAGATGGCAGGCCGGCACGGCAACAAGGGTGTCATCGCCCGCATCGTTCCTGAAGAAGAAATGCCCTTCATGGAAGACGGCACGCCTGTGGACGTGCTGCTCAACCCGCTTGGCGTGCCTTCGCGCATGAACGTCGGTCAGATTCTTGAGACGCACCTTGGCTGGGCAGCGAAAGTGCTGGGCTTCCAGGCGACGACGCCCGTCTTTGACGGTGCGCGCGAGTCTGAAGTTCACGCGGCGATCGAAGAAGCCAACAAGCACGTGCAGACGAAGCTTGAGAATTATGAGAAGACGGGCACGTTCCCGCACTGGCGCGAACTGCTGGCTCGCATGCCCAAGGGCTGCAAGATTCAGTTGTTTGACGGGCGCACGGGCGAAGCGTTCCACCAGAAGACGACGGTGGGCGTCATGTATCTCTTGAAGTTGCACCACTTGGTCGACGACAAGATTCACGCACGTGCGACGGGTCCATACTCCCTCATCACGCAGCAACCCCTTGGCGGCAAGGCCCGCACGGGTGGTCAGCGCTTCGGCGAAATGGAAGTGTGGGCACTCGAAGCCTACGGCGCGGCGTACATCCTGCAGGAACTGCTCACGGTCAAGAGCGACGACGTTGAAGGACGCACCAAGATCTACGAAAGCATGGTCAAGGGCGTTCACAAACTCGAAGCCGGGATGCCGGTGGCGTTTGACGTGCTGTGCAACGAACTGAAGGGTCTTGGATTGAACGTGATCCTTGAGAAGAAGCAGAAGGAAGGCGGGAGTCTCTTGTAATAATGTGGCTTCGACGGTTCGTTTTCTATCCGATCGTGTTTGCGTTGGTGGGAATTACTCTTACTTACGTTACAAACGCAGCCGGTTGGACTCACGAGCCGTTGTGGTTGGGAGCGATTCGTGGAGCGGTGTTTGGCATAGGCATGCCCGTTCTCGAGTTCGCGACAAGCAAGGGATGGATTGATGGAGTTTTCTTCTCACCCTCGACGCAAGAGGCGTTGAGAAAAAAGCGAGAGAGCCTTGAGCAACAGCGACAGGACACTCTTTCAGAGTTTCAAGAAAGACATCATCGGGAATCATGACGGATCCCGATTGGAGCAGTAATCATGGCAGAAACAATGTTCGATCGCGTCAATGACTTCTCAGCCGTCAAGGTCACGCTTGCGTCGCCCAACGACATCCGCGCGTGGTCCTATGGCGAGGTGAAGAAGCCCGAGACCATCAACTATCGCACGTACCGCCCTGAGAAGGACGGCTTGTTCTGCGAGCGCATCTTTGGTCCGGAGCGCGACTATGAATGCGCCTGCGGCAAGTATCGCGGCACGAAGTACAAGGGCATCATCTGCGATCGCTGCGGCGTGAAGGTGACGCATTCGCGCGTGCGTCGCAAGCGCATGGGCCACATCAACCTCGCGAGCCCGATCGTGCACATCTGGTTCTTCAAGAGCATGCCCAGCCGACTTGGCACACTGCTGGGGATGAAGACCAGCGACCTTGAGAAGGTCATTTACTATCAGGATTACGTTGTCACCGATGCTGGCGACACGGAACTGAAGTTCAAGCAGATTCTGACGGAAGATCAGTTCCGCGAAGCGCAGGACAAGTATGGCAACGCGTTCAAGGCCATGATGGGCGCGGATGCGATGCGCGATCTCATCAGCAAGCTCGATCTCTCCGCGATTGCGGCTGAGATTCGTGATGAACTGCGCGACACGAAGTCCAAGCAGAAGATCAAGGACCTTGCGAAGCGTCTGAAGCTCGTTGAGCAGATTCGCGGTAGCGAGAATGATCCTGAGTGGCTGATCATGGACGTGGTGCCGGTGATTCCGCCCGATCTGCGTCCGCTCGTGTTGCTGGAAAGCGGCAACTTCGCGACCAGCGACTTGAACGATCTGTACCGGCGCATCATCAACCGCAACAACCGTCTCAAAAAGTTGATGGACCTCAACGCGCCCGAGGTCATCATCCGCAACGAGAAGCGCATGTTGCAGCAGGCTGTTGACGCGCTGTTTGACAACGGTCGCTGCCGTCGCCCGGTGCTGGGTTCCAGCAACCGTCCGCTGCGTTCGCTGACGGACATGATCAAGGGCAAGCAGGGTCGCTTCCGCGAGAACTTGCTGGGTAAGCGCGTGGACTACTCCGCGCGTTCGGTCATCGTCGTCGGTCCTGAACTCAAGTTGCACCAGTGTGGTTTGCCCAAGAAGATTGCGCTGGAACTCTACCAGCCTTTCATCATCCGCAAGCTCAAGGAGCATGGGCTCGCCGACACCATCAAGAGCGCGAAGCGCATGCTCGAGCGTCGCGATCCAGCGGTGTGGGACATTCTGGAAGAAGTCATTTATCAACATCCGGTGCTGCTCAACCGTGCACCGACGCTGCACCGAATGGGTATTCAGGCGTTCGAGCCCGTGCTCGTGGAAGGCAACGCCATCCGCATTCACCCACTCGTCTGCGGCGGCTTCAACGCCGACTTCGACGGCGACCAGATGGCCGTGCACCTTCCTCTTTCGATCGAAGCACAGGCGGAAGCACACGTGCTCATGCTCAGCACGCACAACATCTTCTCGCCCGCGAACGGCAAGCCGATCATTTCGGCATCGCAGGATATCGTCATGGGCGTGTACTTCATCACGTTCATCGATCCTGACGATCGCGCGATTGAGACCATGAAGAGCTTCAAGGATCGCCGCGAAGCGATTCTTGCGATGGAGATGGGCAACATCGGGCCACACGAGCGAATCGTGGTGCGCATCGACGGGTTTGACTCCGTTGTCGAGAGCCAGGGCGGTTCGCCTAAGAGCATGCCGACCAATCGTCGTCTGATCACGACGGCGGGCCGGTGCCTGTTTGCCGATGTGCTTGCGCCGGGCATGGCGTTCTACAACTGTGCGTTGGGCAAGAAGGGGTGTGCCCGCGTGATCGACGACTGCTACGCGACGGCCGGTCGCGGCGCAACGATTGATCTGCTTGACCGATTGAAGGAAATGGGCTTCAAGCGCAGTACGCTTGCGGGTCTGTCCTTCAGCGTCACTGACCTTCGCATCCCGAAAGAGAAACAGGCTCTGCTCGATGAATCGCAGAAGAAAGTGGACCGCGTCGAGAAGAACTACGACCGCGGCATCATCACGGCTCGTGAACGCTACAACCAGTTGCTCGACATCTGGTCGCACTGCCGCGAAATGGTGCAGGCCAAGCTCGTTGCGGCGCTCAAGAGCGATCGACGCGACTTGGAAGGCAACGAAACCAGCGAAACGAACACGGGCACGGCGTACCTCAACCCTGTGTACCTCATGATTGACTCTGGTGCACGCGGCAACATCAGCCAGATGCAGCAGCTCGCAGGCATGCGTGGTCTTATGGCCAAGCCCAGCGGCGAAATCATCGAGACGCCTATTCGTTCGAACTTCCGCGAAGGTCTCACGATTCTCGAGTACTTCAGCAGCACGCACGGCGCGCGTAAGGGCCTCGCCGACACCGCGCTCAAGACCGCAGACAGCGGTTACTTGACGCGTAAGTTGTGCGATATCGCGCAGAGCGTGATCATCGGCGAACTCGACTGCGGCAGCCGTCGCGGCGTGATGAAGCGTGCTCTGTATAAGGGCGAGCAGGTTGACGTTCCTCTGCGTGACCAGGTCATTGGCCGCGTGAGCGTGCGTTCAATCACGAACCCCGTGACCGATGAAGTGGTGGTCGCTGAGAACCAGATGATCACTGCGGAAATGGCCGAGAAGATCGAGAAGATGGGCATCGATGCGGTGGAAGTCCGCAGTCCGCTCACGAGCGAAAGCAAGTTTGGCTGCTCCGTGCTGGATTACGGCATGGACATGAGCACGGGCAAGTTGGTTGAGCCGGGCATGGCTGTGGGCATCATTGCTGCACAGTCGATCGGTGAACCGGGCACGCAGCTCACGATGCGTACGTTCCACACGGGCGGTATCGGTCAGCGTTCGACGGAGCAGAGCAAGTATGACGCTGTCAACGCGGGCACGCTTGTGCTGCGTGACTGCAGCGTGTCGCCCACGAAGGACGACGAAGGTCATGACTGCTTCGTTGTGCTCAAGCGCAACGGCGAACTGGCGATCGTTGACGAGCGCGGGCGTGAACTCGAGAAGTTCAAGGTGCCGTACGGCGGCTTCATCTATGCTGCTGAAAAGAGCGAAGTGAAGAAGGGCCAGACGCTTGTTCGCTGGGACCCGCACCGCCTCGCGATTCTTGCGGAAAAGGAAGGCTTCGTTCAGTACGTGGACCTCATCGACAAGGAAACGTTCCGCATCGAAGACGCAGGCGCTGGCAAGAAGGCCAAAGTTGTCATCGAGCACAAGGGCGACTTGCACCCCGCGATCAACATCGTGGACAAGCAGGGCAACATCCTGGACTTCCACTATCTCCCGGCGCGTGCGCGTCTGGAAGTGGAAGATGGTCAGGCGATCACGGCTGGTCACATGTTGGCTCGTCAGCCGCGTTCCGCGGCGGGCAGCCAGGACATCGTGGGTGGTCTGCCCCGCGTGACGGAAATTTTCGAAGCACGCAAGCCCAAGGAACCCGCTGTCATGGCGGAAATCTCAGGCCGCATCGAAATCTTCTCCGACAAGCGAAAGGGCAAGATCACGATCCGCGTTGTCAGCGAATCGGGTCTTGAGAAGGACCACCATGTGCCTGCGGACAAGCAGTTGCTGGTGCACGCGGGCGACTATGTGCAGGCGGGCGATCCCCTCACGGAAGGGCCGCTGGTTCCGCACGACATTCTGCGCATCAAGGGTGAAGAAGCACTGTGGGGCTACATGCTCGACGAAGTGCAGAACGTGTACCGCGCGCAGGGCGTGCCGATCAACGACAAGCACATCGAACTCATCCTGAGCCAGATGCTTCGCAAGGTCAAGGTTGAGGACCCGGGCGACACGATCCTGCTCCCGCAGGAAGTTGTGGATCGCTACAACTTCAAGCAGACCAATCGCGAGATTGAAAGCTACTTCCGCATCACGGAAGTGGGCGGCACGGATCTCAAGATGGGTGCGCTGGTGCACCGCGATCAGATCAAGGAAGCTAACGCGAAGGCGGAGGCTGCTGGCAAGGAAGGCGCGAAGGCCAAGCGTGCACGTCCGGCGAAGGGCCGCACGTTGCTGCTGGGCATTACGAAGGCCGCGTTGTCGAGCGATTCGTTCCTGTCCGGTGCAAGCTTCCAGGAAAGCACGAAGGTGCTCACCGAAGCGAGCCTCAAGGGTGCGAGTGACTCGCTGGTTGGCCTCAAGGAGAACGTGTTGCTTGGTCACTTGATTCCGGCGGGCACGGGCTTCCGGCCGTACCAGGAAATCAAGGTCAAGCCGCTCGTTGAGTTGCCAGCGGATGAGTTTGATGACGAACTGCTGGAGGAAGGCGACGACTTGGCGCCACAAACGCCGCATGTCGAAGTCATGCCTGATCGCAGTGTTGCGAGCGAGCCGCTGCTGTAATGTGAGTTCATGATTCGAGAAACGAAGAAGTCGCCCAGTGGGCGACTTCTTTTTTCATTTGCGAAAGAGATGGAGAAGGCTGATCTCGATTCACTCATAGCGGGTACTGCACGACGGTCCATTTCAGCACAGAGACACGGAGTTCAAGAGGAAAAAAGAGAAAGTGCTTGAATGGTTGAAATCCAAGCCACTTCTCTTCTTTCTCTTGATCTCAGTGTCTCTGTGCTGAAAAGAACCTCGCGTGATCTTCGCTCCATGTGAAGCAAAACCGCTCCAGAAGCGAGCGAGTAGCGCTGCGTTGATATTTAGTTTACTTGCTTCACGATGCGTTGGGTTTGGCCGTTGCATTCGTGTTCGATCACGAATTGGACGCGGATGGTGGTGTCGAGGAGGGGGCGGGAGGCTTTCAGGTCTGTTGTGAAGATGTGGAGGATCGGGTCGGTTGGTGAGAGCGGCGTTGAGGGTGAAGCGAGTTGCAGGAACTGGGCGTTGGCCTTGATCCAATTTGATGCGAGCAGCAGTGATGACGGGCCGTTGATGGTGTCGCTGGTGAGGAGGTGGATGTGTGCGATGGTGGGCTTGAGTTCGATGGCGACTTCGACGGTTGGGGCGTGCGGGCAGGTGAGGGGGAGGCGGGTGAGGCCTGGGATGTCTTGGGAGAGGCTTTCGGCTGGCTGCGCCATGGATGGCGTCTGTGCGACGGACGTTTGATTCTGAGTTGCTTTGTTGGGCGACGCGTTTTGTGCCGCAGTGTTTGGCTGCACGCTGGAATGTTCGAGCGTGCTGTGCAGGACGTCGAACACATCAGTGGGGGTGTGAGCGTTTGGAGTGGATTGATACACCTGCACACTGCTGCCAGGGCTGATTTTTTCGAGGCGGGCGACGTTGTCGAGTGTGATGCCTAAGAACGTTTGCGAGCCGCGGCGGAGTTTGTCTTCGGCAGATTTCGACTTTGTGTCGTCTGCTCCCACGATCGCGACGCGCAGCGCGGGGCGGCGATTTGATGTTGCGATGGACTTGAGCGTGCGATATGCGGCGACGAGGGAAGTGTCGTCGGCTCCGGTGAGGAGGGTCGTGGATGTGTGCGACGCGTGGTCACCTTCGGTGCGCACGAGCCACACGTGGACTTCACTTGAAGAGCGGCGGATGCAGTCTTCGAGCGAGTGCGACGTGTCGGATGAAAGTGTTTGGCGCGAGCCGGTGGGACGGATGAGTTCGATCGTGGTCACGCCTTCCGTCTGACGAACAAGACCCACTGTGCAGTGTTCAGTTGATGCGATGTGCTTGGCGTATTGGGCGACCCAGGCGCTTGCCGGGATCGGAAGGTTGCCGGTGATGACTCGCTCGACACGGCGGACGGGCTTTGGGGTTTCTTCGGCGAGGGGTAAGGGCTCAGTATTTTGCAGCCGCAATGCTGGGCCGCCTTCGCTCGATGCGAATGTGGGCTGCGTGGGAGTTGCGGCGAGCTTGGTGAGCAGTGTGCGGGCTTCGTCGTGAGAGAGGAAGAGGTCGGCGAGCGCGTCGTATTCGTTTTGTGGGGCGGGGGCGGGTGGGGAGTTGTCGCGCGGGTTGGTGAAGTAGCCGTTGACTGGTCCGATGTGTCCCATTGACCTCTCCGTGGTCTTTGAATGCGATGAATTGATTGTGAGTGGCTTGCGAGCGGACGGCGGGGGCGCGGGGTGAAAAGTACCTGCGAATTCGCCTCGTGATTCGGCGATGCGGAGTGCGCAGAGGACGTCGTTTTCGCCTCCGAAACCTTGAGCGGTGGACAATGGCGGCAAGGCGTCGGCGGCGTCAAGAGACGCATCGTCCGGCGTGCTTGCAGGCTTTGTCTCGCTCACGCGGGCTCCTCGAATGCATGCGAATTACTTCGCGCCGACGTATCCGATGTTGTTTACTTCGCCGAAGGGGTTGGGTTCGGTGTTGGGGTTGTAGGGGTCGTTCTGCCACGTGCCGTCGACGACGATGCGGTATTGGAACTTGCCAGCGGGGAGGCGGAGGCAGAGTTCGTAGATGCCTAGCGCTTGATTGCGCTTCATCACGTGGGCGGTGGGGGACCAGTTGTTGAATGAGCCCGCAATTGAGATCGTTTTGCCTGCGGTCATGGGCTGCACGAAGAGCACGCCCTGGCTTGTTTCACGCAGGCCCAGCAGACGCTGTGTGCTGGGGAGAATCGGTTGGTGCGTGATGGGTTCTTCTTCAAGGCGAAGCACTTGGCGAGATGGCTTGATGGTGACGACGTTGTTGGGAAGTGTTTCGGCCCCTTGGGGTGAGAGGGCTTGGGTTGCCATCACGGCGGTTGCGCCTTGTGTTGCGGTGGAAGTATTGGTTGCGGCGACTGCGGCGCTGGCTTGTGATGTTGTTTCGGGCGATGGCGTTCGGCCCAACGCGATGCGGCGGAGGAATTCCTGAGCGCGGCGGGCGACGTCTTCGGCGCGGGAGACGGGCTTGACTTCAGAAGCGTTTTCTGCGGTCGCCATGGTGGCGACGCCGCCATTGTCCTGGCCTGCGCCGTATTGCGAGAAGGACTTGTTGTTGGATGGACCGGTGCCAGTAGACGGGCTGAGC
This sequence comes from Phycisphaerales bacterium, assembly GCA_046350435.1. Classification (GTDB taxonomy): domain Bacteria; phylum Planctomycetota; class Phycisphaerae; order Phycisphaerales; family UBA1924; genus BJHL01. Next base: position 43,343 of record JAXMAK010000002.1, on the reverse strand, counting down.
GACACGCCACCAATGAAACTCTCTGTACTACCAGCCCCCGCCCCCGAAACAACGGTTTCGATTTGGTCTGCGGGGAGAGCAGCGCGGGGCTTGAGGTTTTCGAGGGTCCAGATGCCGAGGCGGCCGTAGTCTTCGGCGCCCATTGAGCCTGGGGCATAGTCGATGACCGACTGACCGAAACTTGCAGCTTCGCGGAGGCGCACGTCGTGACGAACGACGACGCTCACCACGCGTTCATTGAAGCGACGGTTGAGTTCGTCGAGCAAGTCGGCGGCGACGGTGTTTCTTGCGTCGTGCAGTGTCGGAAGCAGCCACACGGGTATGTTGACGCCCAGACGCTTGCTGAGAGTCTTGACTGTGTTCACTTGGCGGGTTGCGCCTTGCAGGGAGAAGAAACCAGTCTCAACCGGGATCATCACCATGTCGGCACATGCGAGTGCGTTGAAAGTGAGCATGCCGATGCTGGGCGGGCAGTCCACGACTGCGATGTCGTATTCGTTGCCGAACTTTTCGATGACTTGCGAGAGTCGGCGTTCCTTGTCGGGCAAGTCGGCGAGGCCGCCTCGCGGGGCTTCGAGGCCTGCGAGTTTCATGCGTGCGGGTGCGAGATCAAGATTGCGTGCAACTCGCCAGAGGAGTTTGGATGGATCGAGCGGCTTGCTGCCCACGGTGAGCATGGCATCGCCAATGTCGAGCTCGATGCGTTGCTCAGGGATGCCAAGGCCTGCGGCGCAGTGGCCCTGCGGGTCCATGTCGATGAGGAGCACTTTCTTGCCGGCTCGTGCGAGCACTGCTGAGAGATTGATCGCGGATGTGGTCTTGCCGCAGCCGCCCTTTTGATTGATGATCGCAATCGCGCGCATCGTTTGTCCTCGCGGAGAATCACCCGCAGATGAAACCGCCATGACGAAAACCTGCACAGGTGTCGTCCAGCGAGGGCAATATCGGACGATCGATGAAACATGCATGAAAACCGGCTTCATTCTGCGGGGAAAGCCGTCGCCTGAGTGGAGGTGCCATTGAGCAATTGACACCAGTTCGGATGGTGGAGTGACAAGAAAAAACTCTCCATGGTGGTGGAGAGTTTTTTGTGTTTTGTGAACGCTGAATTAGCGAGTTGCGCCGGCCAGGTCGCCGAAGGCTTCTTCGAAGTCGAAGACCGCCCGGAAGTCTTCGGCAGAGTCCTCTTCAGTCTTGGCAAGAATCTTGGCTTCGATCATCGCGAAAACGATCTTGCCGAAGTCATCCGTGCTGTGAATATGCCACTTGGCGAGGACTGTGCGGGCGAGGCGGCCATACTGGCGCAACGCGAAGTCGCGCAGTCCAAGGCAAAGTTCCTCGCCAGAGATGTGGCGGCGTTCTGACTCGCCAGCGACAGTTTTGCAAGTGTGGTCGAGTCCGTGCTTCACGAATTCATACGCGGCAACGGGATACGGGCCGGCACGCTCGCGTGCGGCTCGGAACTTCAACTCAAACTCACTGGCCAGACTCTGCTTCACACCCAAACTCCAAGGTTTGCGACAGAACGATGACAACTGTACAAGATACGTTGCGATCGGGAATTGGTTTTCGGCATTTCATGCGTGCATGGGCTCACAAAATCATAAATGCAGAATGTTCAAGGGGCTGGGGAGAAATCATCCCGCGAATACATGCTGGATTGCGGGCTTTTCCTTAGTGTTTAGACGGCTTTGATTTCGAGCCTCGCGGTTTGGCGGATTTGGGTAATTTGGAGGGGAAGGGCTTGCTGAGGCAGGAGTGATTAGCGAGACCGAAGCGGAGGAGCTTGTCTTTCCAAACAGTTTCCGTACTGAGGCCGATGCGGGGACCAGTGGTGACTTTGAGTTTGCCGATCGTGGGGCGGGGTTCGATCCAGAGGTAGTCGCTCGTCACGAGGTCAACGCCGTTTTCTGGTTTTGAGATCGCGAGGGCTTGGCAGAGTTTGCCTGGGCCATCGCAGATGTTTCTGCCGGGAGTTTTGGGAGCGGGGATGCGGCGGTGGGAGAGCATGGTTTCGGTGCCTTCGACAGGTTCCAAGGCTCTGATGAGAACGGCGATGGGTTCGTCGGGCTTGCCGCAGACGACGTTGCAGCAGAAGTGCATGCCGTAGGTGAAGTAGACGTAGAACGTGCCGCCTTGCATGTACATGGCTTCGTTTTTGGGAGTGCGTCGGCCTTGGTGGGAGTGGCAGCCAGAGTCTTTGACGCCGACGTAGGCCTCGGTTTCCACGATGATGCCGGCGAGGCGGGTGCCGTCGGGGAGGATGCGGACGAGGGTGCAGCCGAGGAGATCGCGGGCGACGGTTTGGGCGGGGCGGGTGTAGAAGGAGCGGGGGAGGCGGGGCATGGGGGAGTGTACTTGCGGATGGAAGTTACGTTCGCTTTGACTGTCGGTGGAGCGACGGAAAAGGCCTAGTGAGCCGTCGGGCCTTGTGCTCAGTTCACCACCGACAAGCTGAGCCTTGTCGGTGGCACGAAGTCGATCGCCTCGTAGACTTGCACATGACCGATCTGCCCGCCGGATATCCGTTCAAGCCAGACTTGGAGATCACGCCTCGACAGGCAAAGAAAGCACTGGATGAGGGGCGGCTGCACATTGTGGATTGCAGGACCAAGCCTGAGGTTGAGGTGGCCAGCATCGCAGGTGCGCAGCACATTCCGTTGGATGAATTAGAGCAGCGGGCGGATGAGATTGAGCCTGAGGCGGGGCAGGACGTTGCGGTGATTTGTCACCACGGCGTGCGCAGCATGAAGGCGACGTTGATGTTGCGGCACATGGGGATGACGAACGTGAAGTCGATTGCAGGCGGGATTGAGTTGTGGTCGACTTCGGCGGATTCGACTGTGCCGAGGTATGAACGCGGGGGCGGGGTGTGTCGGGTGGTGAAGTAATCATGTTCGCGGCGAGTTTCCTACCATCGTGCGGAGGTAGAGAGACACGTTGTCAGCCATTACGCATCATTTTGCCGCGATCGTTTCGATTGGGGACGAGCTCACGCTTGGGCAGACGCTGGATACGAATTCCAAGTGGTTGTCGCAGCGGTTGATGGAATTGGGGATTGTGCCGGTTGAGCATGTGACGGTGCCGGACGATTGTGAAGCGCACCGCGATGCGTTGCTGCGGTTGGCGGACAAGGTTGATTTGATTTTGTGCTCGGGTGGGTTGGGGCCTACGGCGGACGATCTCACTCGTGAGGCGTTGGCGAAGGCGATGGGGGATTCGCTGGTTGAGGATCCGCTTGCGCTCGCGCAGATTGAAGCGTGGTATGCGTCGCGAGGGCGCACGATGTCGGATCTCAATCGCACGCAGGCGCTGCGGCCGACGCGTGCGAAGACGATTCCGAATCATCATGGGACTGCGCCGGGATTGCACGCAACGATGATTGCTCGCGCGAGTGGGGGCGGGCAGACGAGCCGGGGGTGTGATGTTTTTTGTTTGCCGGGACCTCCGAAAGAAATGTCGCCCATGTTTGAGCAGTATGTTGTGCCTCGGCTGGTGACGCCTGCGGGCAAGACAGTGCGGACGCGTGTGCTGCACACATTTGGTTTGGCGGAGAGTGATCTTGCGCAGCGTTTGGGTGCGATGATGAGCCGGGAGGCGCTGGCTGCGAACAAGGTTTTGGTTGGGACGACTGCGTCGGGTGGGGTTGTCAGCATTCGCATGCGGTATGAGGGGCCTCTTGCGCCGGTGGAGGCGGAGAGCGAGTTGGATGAGACGGAGCGACAGTGCCGCGATGTTGCGGGGGCTTATATCTTCGGGCGAGGCGGTGACTCGCTTGCTTCGGTGGTGCTTGCGATGTTGAAGCAAGCCGGGCAGACGATCGGGACGGTTGAAAGTTGCACCGGTGGTTTGCTGGGCGCACAGATGACGGAAGTGCCGGGCTCGTCTGCGGCCTTTGCCGGTGGGTTGGTGACGTACACGAATCAACTGAAGTCATCACTTGCGAATGTGCCTGAGGCGAACTTTGAAGTGAATGGACCTGGCGCGGTCTCTCGCGAGACGGCGACGGCGATGGCTCTGGGTGGGCTTGAGACGCTGGGGTGTGATCACACGCTTGCGATCACTGGGATTGCTGGGCCTGAAGGCGGCTCGGCGAAGAAGCCGGTTGGGCTGGTGTGGATCGCGCGGGCTTCGAAGGGTGATGGCGAAGTTGATTGCCGAGCGTTTCAGTTTTCGGGGGATCGCTCCAGCATTCGTGAGTGGGCGGCACGCACGGCGCTTGCGATGGCGTGGCAGCACTTGGCGGGGTTGCCTGCGATGAAGCTGCTGCGTGAGGTGTGAGCGGGTTGAAGATGCGTTGAAGACGCCGACGCTCATTTGGAATGTGCCTCTGTGGTGAGTGATTCATCAAGAACCAGTGATTTGTCCATATCACTCGGCGCAGTGGGGCGGGGTGTATTCGTCGAGGCCATCGAACTCGTCGCGGCCTATGCGGAATAGTGCGATGCCCAGCAGCAACAGGATGATCGCGGCGGCCATGGGCGACTTGCGTCGTCGCATGCGACCGCCAGACCAGATTGAAGTACCTTTGGACCATGCGATCACTTTGAGTATGGCAATGAATGCGGCGGACACGATCATTGCGATGCCAAGCAGCAATGTGGACCATGCGACGACACGCCAGAAGCCGCGGGAGGCGCGGATGTGGTCGTCGAGGAGGTCGCGGAGTTTCATAGCAGTTGCGCTTTATCCTTGCTCAACATCAGGTACATGCTATCTCACGAAGATGTTGTTGCCGTCTCGGCTTTGTGAGAGAAAGCCTTCGAGAAACCAACTTTCTGGAAAGGACTTAATTGCAACGCGGGGTTTGCAGTTCATCGGAAAAAGATCCTGAGTCGTGAGACCAGTGAAAACGCGAATATCTTCCACGAGTTTCCGCAACGCTTCCCGGCTCGCGACTGCATTAGCAACATCATCGGGACAAGGAACGTCAAGAGAGATGTGTTTTTCCGTTCCGTCACTACAAAAGTCATCGATGACCGCACGATTGAGATCGACAGTGACATGGGGTGGCGTTGCTGCGATGATCACGTATGTCAGTGACCACAAATCGTCGGGATTCGAGAAGAAACATGTTTCAATCAAGCCTTGAAACGTTACTCCGTTTGAAGCCTGAAATTCGCAGGCGATAGTGCCTACGAACGATTCCAAGTCGATGGGAAGACAGCCAACATACGGCATTGCATAGCCATCTCCAATGACATCGCTGTTTTCGACATCTTGCCATACTGGATGAGTGATGTAGTCGGAGAGTTTCAGGTCAGAAAAATACCTCAACGCGGGACGCGCTGAGGCTTTCGGTTTTGACCAAGGCCATCGCATGGTACGAAGTATCCCCCTCAACTCCATTACCCATTCCGCTTCGCAAATTCATTCATAAAGTTCGCAAGGGCTTCGCAGCCTGCTTTCGGCATCGCGTTGTACGTGCTGGCGCGGACGCCGCCGGTGCTGCGGTGGCCTTTCAACTGGTCCATGCCGGCTTTGAGGGCTTCGGCGAGGAACTTGTCGTCGAGTTCGGGGCTGGGGCACTTGAAAAGGATGTTCATGGCGCTGCGGCTGTCGGCGCGGGCGTGGCCTTTGTAGAAGCCGCCCGAGGAGTCGATGGCGTTGTAGATCACCTTGGCCTTGTCTTCGTTGCGATTGTGCATCGCTTCGAGGCCGCCTTGTGAGAGGATCCACTTGAAGACGAGGCCGCTGACGTAGATCGCGAAGCTGGGCGGCGTGTTGTGCCGGCTTTCACCCTTCGCGTGCGTCGCGTAGTTTTCCATGGTGTACAACTTGCGATTAAACTTCTTCGCCATGTCGAGCAGGTCTTCGCGGATGATGACGAGCGTGGTGCCTGCGATGCCGACGTTCTTTTGCGCGCCGGCGTAGATCATGCCGAACTTGGTCACGTCCATCGGGCGTGAGTAGATGTCGCTGCTCATGTCGCAGATGACGGGGACGTCATTCCACGGGGTCTTCGGATAACGCCATGAGCCATCAGCGTTGCGGAACTGCGTGCCGTAGATTGTGTTGTTGCTGCACATGTGGACGTACGAAGGTTTCGCACCCCATTTGAGTTCTGAATCGCTTGGGCAGTATTGATGCTTCACGGCGCGGCCGTCCCACGCTTCGTAGCAGTTGGGGAAGTGGCCTTTGGTTTCTTCCCAGGTCTTCTCCGCCCAATAGCCCGTCGTCAAGAATGCTGCGGTGCCGCCATCGGGCAGGAAGTTCTTGGGGACCATTTCATTTTGCGTTGTCGCGCCGCCAGTCAGGAAGAGAATTTTGTAGTTGGCGGGGATGTTGCCAACTTTGCGGCAGTTGGCTTCTGCGTCTGCGAGAACCTTATCAAAGATCTTGCCGCGGTGGCTCATTTCCATGATGCCGATGCCGCTGTTGCCGATGTTCCAGAGATCGGACTGCGCTTCACGCAGCACTTCTTCGGGGAGCACGCCCGGGCCTGCGGAGAAGTTGAAGGCCCGGCCTGCTGAGTGGGGGAGGTCGGCAGAAATTGAGGGTTTGACGGCAGAGGCGAATGAGGTCATGCGTAATGGTACCCCGTCACCAGCATTCAGATTCGTTTCGTGTTTTGTGTGAAATACACCTACGATTTCAGGCACCGCCCCAGGGAGAATGGACTGGGCAGATCAGTCTCGTCAGGTGAAACTGCCGTGGGCATGGTAAACCAAGTGCTCTGGGGCCGTGCGATTTTTTGTTGCAAGCCGTGAATTGGGGCCTCCGGATTTGGTGACATTTCCGGGGATCGGTGCAATCCGTGGAGTGATCACGAGCATTGCAGCGAAGAGTCTCCTAGGGTTCAGTCATGGTCGCTGAATCATCACCAACTCCTGCCAGCGAGGCGAAGGCCCACTTCTTTGAGCAGACGCCCAAGTCGCTCGCCGCGTGGTGTGAGAATCGGGGGATGAAGCCGTTCCGCGCGCAGCAGATTTTGGAGTGGGTGTATCAGAAGGGGATTGCTGATCCGGCGGAGATGTCGAATCTGAGCAAGTTGGATCGGGACATTTTGTCGCGTGAGATGGTGTTCTTGACGGGCGATGTGATTCGGCAGCAACTGGCGAGCGATGGGACGCTGAAGTTGTTGGTGCAGTGGAGGGAGTTGGGGGAAGCGAACGAACGAACGAGCGAGCGAGCGAACGAGGGTGATGGGAAGAAGATTTCTTTGCCGCTTTCGGGTGGCGAAGCGAATGATCCGACGCGGCAGACTGAGTGCGTGATGATTCCGACGGAGGATCGGCGCACGGCGTGCATTTCGAGTCAGGTGGGTTGTCCGGTTGGGTGCAAGTTCTGTGCGTCGGGGTTGGGTGGGCTTGATAGCAACTTGTCGGCGGGGCGGATTGTGGAGCAGGTGTGGTTGCTTCGCAAGGCGATGGGGGCGCCAACGTTGCGGGATGGAACGTTGCCGGAGACTTCGGGAGTTGTTGCGGGTGCTTGGACAAAGGCGACGTCGGGTGAGGGTGATTCTGCGGCTGGCGGGGTGAGTGCTTCGGCAGTCTCTGGCTCGGCTCGGAGAGCTGAGATACCCAAGGTGGCGGCGAATGCTGATGTGCGTGAGTTTCCTCGGATTACGAATGTTGTATTCATGGGGATGGGCGAGCCGCTTTCGAACTTGGCGAATGTGGTGCCTGCGATTCGCACGATCTGCTCACTGTGGGCGATGGGGATTTCCGCTCGCAAGGTGACGATCTCAACGGTGGGCTTGCCGAAGGCGATTGAGAGATTGTCGGAGCAGCTTGAGTTGCCGGTGACGCTCGCGCTTTCGTTGCATGCGCCCAATGACGAGATTCGGCGGCAACTAATTCCGTGGGCTGAGTACACGACGATCAGCGACTTGCTCGCGGCGTGCCAGAAGTGGTTCAGCAAGACGGGAAGAGAAATCACGCTTGAGTACACACTGCTGCGGGGCGTGAATGATCAGCCGAAGCATGCGAAGGAATTGTCGCAGATCGCGAAGACGCTGCGAGCAAATATCAATCTGATTCGTTATAACGAAGTGCAAGGCTTGCCTTTCCAGAGGCCTGTTGATGACGATGTGCGTGCGTTCCAGGATTTTCTGCGCAGCAAGAACATTAACGTGCATATCCGCGCATCGCGTGGGCGAGACATCGCCGCGGCGTGCGGACAGTTGCGGCATGAGACTGGAAGTAAGCAGCGAAAGCAAGCTGTCAACGCGCGATCAGAGCGAGAGTGAGCGGATCGTGTCGGGCTCCTCCACACTTGTAACACGTTGTTTCTACAAGCCGCAGAGCGTGCAAGGGCCTTCGCTGAAGACGAGGAGGAAGGCGTCGATGTCGCAGGGGTCGAAGACGCTGCCATCGTTGTTGAAGTCGATGTCGTTGCAGGTTGCGGTGTCGGGGATGCAGGGGCCTTCGGAGTAGACGCTCAGGAACGCGTCAATGTCCTGGGGGTCGAAGAGGCTTGTGTCGTTGTTGAAGTCGATCGAGTCGCAACTGTCGAGGACGTTGCCGGCGTATTGGATGTGGTCGATTTCGATGCCGCCGCTGTTGTTGCGGATTCGGATGGAGCCGATGCCTTGTGAATAGATGACACCATGGAAGCGGTCTTCGGCGGTGGTGCCGTTGTTTGCGCTATCGCCATGCGTGGCGGAGATGGTGCCCAAGAGAGTGCCGTTGGCGTCGAATGCATCGAAGGTGACGAGTGAGCCAAGGCCGCCGTCGGTCCAGACGAGTCCGGCGCGAGTGGGGAGAGAACCCAGGATGATGGCGTTGAAGGTGAACGTGATATCCGCGAAGCCAGAGAAAAACGAATCGCCTTGAAGGCCTGAGCCGTCGATGGCGCCATCATCGCAGTCGACGGAGTCGTGAATTGATGGTCCGAAGACGACGCTGGTGACGCCGCCACGATTTGCGGAGATGCCGGGCACATTGAACAAGTGATCTTCGAAGGTTTCGAGGTAGCTGTAGGAATAGCTGCCGACGGAGAAGGGGCTGTCGGAGAAGCAGAGGTAGGGTGTGGGGCCCACCATCGTGGCTTGTGCGTATGAGGAGTGTGCGAACAATGCGACGCTTGCGAGCGAGGCGAGGCGGGTGAGTTGAGATGGATTTGGAAGTCGGAGCATATTCGAATAGCGAGCGAAGTGTGGTTTGGGGGCAGAGTTTGTATTTCAGACGAAAAAACCTCTCGAAAACGAGAGGTTGTGGAACATTTGAAAGTGCGATGTTGAACTCTGGACAACTGAGTTAGTTGCCGCAGGGTGTGCAGGGGCCTTCGCTGAAGGACGTCAGGAAACTGTCGATGTCGCAGGGGTCGAAGAGGCTGGTGTCGTTGTTGAAGTCGATGTCGTTGCAGGTTGCGGTTTCAGGGATGCAGGGGCCTTCGCCGTAGACGCTGAGGAATGCGTCGATGTCTTGGGGGTCAAAGAAACTGGTGTCGTTGTTGAAGTCGATGGTGTCGCACTGCAGCGCGGACAGGGGTTCGTAGGCAATGACTGTGATCGCACCCGCGCCTTGTTCGAGCGCAACGGCTCCGACGGTGATGCGGCCTGTGACGCTGTCGCGGGTGTAGGGAATCTGGACGCCGTTGCGGGTGACTTGGAGAATTGTGTCGGCGGGGTTGCTGCGCAGAGTGGTATCAACGCTGAGTTGGAATCCGGTGTTGTTGGTGAAGGTGTGGTACTCGCCGCCTTCGCTGCCGCGGAGGATGGTGACGTCGACGCTGTGCGCGGGGACCAGTTGGTTGGGGGCCATGCGGATGTTCTTGTAGGTCATGGATCCCCAAGTGCTGGGCAACTTGGGTTCAAACTTCATCGTGTTCGCCGCGGCGTTGGGTTGGTAGTCGAGGAAACCAAAGAGCGAGTCGACGAAGAAGCTCATGGATTCCCACGCGTTGGGCCACGCGGTTTGGAGCATGAAGTCGTTTTGGCCTGGGTACATGAGACTTCCGACGCCGCGCGGGCCGGGCTCGCCGGGGATGCCGCGTGGGGCGATTTGTTCGCTGCCTAGGCCGATGGGGCCCAGCGTTTCGATGAGGCGATCCATGCGGTACTTGTGGTTGTCGATGTCGCCTGTGCCGGGGGTGAAGTCCTGGCGGTGTGCGTAGTACATGCCGTACCACATGGTGGACAAGAACCACGGGCCTGCGCCCCACGGTGAGGAACTGTTGAAGGGGTTGCCCCAGTAGCCGTCGTTCCAATAGCGATTGATCAGGTCGGTCCAGCCGTGGCCATTGTTGAAGAAGTTGTTGAAGTTGACGAGGGGCTGGATGTTGCCGAAGCGATCGGGCTGCACGCCATTGATGCGGTCGATGACTTTGACGGCGCGTGGGTCGGTAGGGGAGTAGACCTCAAAGGGGTAGACGATGCCAAGTTGGCTGATGTCGCAATTTTCGCCGTTCCAGTCGAGGCGGGCGTTGAGGCCGTTGCGCTGGGTGTTGGCGAGATTCTGGAATGCTGATGCGTCGGCGGGGCGGCCCAGCACGGTCGCGATGCGGGATGCGTCTTCGAGACCTCGCACGATGTTGGCGTTGCTGAAGGTGAAGGTGTCGTAACTATCTTCCCAGAGGTTGTTGCTGTAGGTGAGGTTGAAGGCTTCTTCGAAGCGCAGGCGCGAGTCGATGGAGTCGCGCGTCATTGCGGCGACTGAATCCCAGACTGCGGCGTAGTGAGAGTTGAGATAGGTTGCGTTGCCTGTGAGGTTGTAGTACCACATCAGGGCCCAGGGGTACACGGCGGTGCCGTCGATTTGCGGCGCGCCCCAGATAGTGAAGCCATCGTTGCTGTACTTCTGCTTCCAGAAGCCGCGGTGGGGTTGGCCTGTGATGGGGTTGTTGCCGAAGGAAGGTTCGACATCGCGGTAGCAGATGTCGCGCATCCAGCGGAGGACGTTGGTGCCTTCGTTCCAGTGACCGGCGCGGAGGAGCGTGACTGCGGCCCATGCACCGTCGCGCGGCCATGAGTAGTAGTACGCGCCGTTGTGATAGCCTGCGACGATGGAGCCGTTCACGGCGTCCTGGTGCAGCGCGGTTGCCAAGAGGCTGCGCTTCATCAGTTTGTCGTAGCGATTGTCGGGGGTGTCGATGGTGGTGCCGCTGCTCAACCAAGAGAGCCAGTAGTTGTCGGTGGTGGTTTGTGTTGCATTCATGCTCGTTGCGTAGAACCAGTTGAGCATGGGGACGATTTCATTGTCGTAGACGCCGTCGTTGGCGGGGATGTTGTCGGAGATGGGTTCAGGGCGGAAGTGTGCGCCGGCGAGCATGAACGTGATTTCGACGGGTGTGTTGGGGGCGAGTGTCACGCGGCGACCAATCCAGCCTTGGCTTTGGTCGTTGCTGCTGTCGCGCCAGGAGTCTGTCGCGGGACCGCCATTGGTGCCTTGCACTTCCATCGCTGCGGAGAGATACAGGGCGATGTTCTTTTCGTAGCCGCTGAATGTGGAGACGTTGTATTCGTCGGGCGGGTTGATAAATGGGCCCGTGCCGGTCACGGAGCGGCGGGTTTTGTCGAAGACGGTCATTGCTCCGCGTGAGGCATCCCAGAACATCGCGTCGTAGGTGTCGCCACCATTGAGCGCGGGGTCGAGGTACATATAGACATCGACGGTTTGTGTGCTTGCGGTGTTGTTGGTGAGGACCATGCGCTTCACGAGCATGTGGCGCTGCGGGCCGGTGCCGTTGAAGCCTTCGGGGAAGGCGATGCCGGCGGGCGCGAAGTCGTATTGATCGACGCTGATGTTGTTGCCACCAAACACTAGACGCTGCTGTGTGCGGACGGTGTTGGTTTCGTCATTCAAATACTGCTGCGTGACGTTGGTGAAACTGACAGCGTTGGGATTTGACAGCCAGTGTGTGAGGCCATTGACGCGAAGGCCCACTTGCGCTTGGTTCAGGTGCATCTGGCCGCGTTTTTCACTGCTGAGCAGCGCGGGGAAGGTGTCTGCGCCGTCGCTGTAGCCTTCGTTGCGAGTGCCGACGCCTTGGACTGCGCCGGGAGTGGGGAAGTACATGTCCCACCAAGAGCCGTTCTGGTCGAGCATCGCGGCGGTGTAGGTGTTGCCGATGAATGCTTCTTCCTTCCAGAAGTTGACGGGCGGATAGCCAGCCTGCGGGCTGGCTTGGCCCGCGCCAGCGCCGGGCCAGGGCATGCCGACACCATATTGGAATTGGCCGCCACTGGCAATCACTTCGCTTCCAACTGGAATACCACCCGAGCCGGTTTGCCATGCGGTGAAGCGATACTTGATGGTGCGGCCAGTGAGGTGCGTTGAGGACGGGAGCGTGACGCGCCACCAGTCGTCGTTGCCGCCGAAGCCGTTGGGCTCGTTGCGGACGAATTGAATCAGGTTGGTGCCGGCGTTGTTGCGGAGGACGGTTGTCGATGAGTTGTTGGGCACGCCAAATGCGCCCGTCGGGTTGGTGCCGTCTGTGGTGTAGTACAGCGCGACGGTGCTGTATGAGAACGAGGGACCGACTTTGAGCCAGAGGTCTGCGCTTTCGCCTTCGCGAACGAACTCAGGCTCGCGCATGGTGACGCCGGTGGGTTCGGAGAAGACTTGGTTGGGTGGTTGGTGAAAGACGAACGAAGGCTGCGCAATCGCGAGCGCAGCAGGCAGCGCGAAAGCAAGGAAAGCCGTGGCGCGAACGAACGAGCGAGTGAATACAGACATCGAGAGTTTCCTGAAAACGTTGTTCAAAGCCAAGGAGTGCAATTTCACTGCCCCCGCTCGGCCCCCGGTCCAATCCCTAACTGGCGACGCACAAACAACGACCGGCACAAGAGTTGTGAAAGTCGTTACCGATGCAACTTGTAATCATGCCGCGCGGAGGGGGATTGGTCAAGCCCAAACATATGGTTTTCACCAAGGAAACATGGACAAATCAAAGCCCACCGATGTCGTGATTGTGTCGTTGGGAGAGCGATTGCTCCGATGGGACAACACAACAGCGATTACGGGTCGTATTGATCGAATTTAGAAGGCCTTTGGACGCGAGGGACGATTTTTCTGGCTGCTTGGTGTGTACATTTGCAGCGTTCGAACGACTTGTTCGCCGTCCGAGAATGATGTGAATTTTTTGTACGTTCTACTGAGATTGCACAATGACGAAAACACTTTCCATCGGCTTTGCGACGTTTCTTTTGGCTCTACTCACGCCGCTGACTGGCTGTGAGAAGAAAGCGCCGACGACCGGCGGGGCGACGACTGCTGCTCCGGCCGAGGCGGCGAGTGATCGCGATAGCGCGGCGGAGATTGTGATCGGGCACTACGGATCGCTGACGGGTTCGGAAGCGACGTTCGGACGCTCGACTGATGAAGGCATCAAGTTGGCGGTTGCCGAGATCAACGCGGCGGGCGGGATTGAGATTGGCGGCAAGAAGAAAATGGTGAAGCTCGTGTCGGAAGACACTGAGAGCAAGGCTGAGAAGGCGGGCGACGTAGTTCGCAAGCTGGTGAGCAAGGACAATGTCGTCGCAGTGCTTGGCGAAGTTGCGTCGAGCATCACGAAGGAAGGCGCGCCGGTGTGTCAGCGTGCGAAGGTGCCGACGATCACGCCCAGCAGCACGAACACGACGGTGACGGAGATTGGTGATTATGTGTTCCGCGTGTGCTTCATCGATCCGTTCCAGGGGTATGCGGGCGCGAAGTTTGCTCGTGAGCAACTGAAGGCGACGAAGGTTGCGCTGCTCGTTGATAAGTCGAGCGCGTACTCGGATCAGTTGAGCCAGGAATTTGCGAAGGCGTTTGTGCAGATGGGCGGCACGGTTGTCGCGTCGGTTGATTACAACAAGGGCGAAAAGGACTTCAACGCTCGCTTGACGTCAGTGCGTGAGAAGGCTCCGGACATTCTGTATGTGCCGGGGTACTACACGGATGTCGCGAACATTGCGATTCAGGCGCGTGCCCTCAATATGAAGATGCCGCTGATGGGTGGCGATGGCTGGGACAGCGAGGACCTCGCGAAGAACGGCGGGACGGCGATCGAAGGCTGCTTCTACACCAACCACTACGCACCGGACAATCCGAACCCGACGATCACCGCGTTCCTCAAGAAGTATGGCGAGGCGTATCAGGGCAAGGTGCCGGATGGATTGGCGGCGCTTGGCTACGACGCGGCGAACGTGCTGTTTGAGGCGATGAAGCGTGCAAAGACGGCTGATGGCCCCAAACTCCGCGACGAGATCGCGAAGACGGCAGGATTCGTCGGCGTGACGGGCACGATCACGCTGGACAAGGACCGCAACGCGGTGAAGCCGATCGTGGTGCTGGAACGCAAGGATGGCAAGTGGGTGTATCGTGCGACGGTCGAGCCGAAGTGAGTGATGGATTGAAGATGAGAACGAAAGCACAGGCGTTGGCCTGTGCTTTTTTCATGGTGTGAGGATGTAATTCACCACAAAGGCACGAAGAGCACAAAGAAAACAAAGTGTGAGCGATGAAAACTCGCGTTTTCATGAGCTGAGGTTACGTGATCAAGAATTAGTGATTGACGACGATGATGTCGGCTCGGGATCTGTAGTTGGACTCATATCGTGCGAAGGTGGGCTCTGCGACGGCGTGAAAAAACGCTCGGGCTTTTTCGACGCCCCAGCCGCGTTCGCCGGAGGATTCGATTTGTTCCCAGCGGCTCCAACGCACTGAAGATGTGGCTTCGACGAAGACGCGGAGGTCGATGAGATTCGCGAGCGGCGCGTGCGGCGGCTCGTGGAGGGCGTGGATGCCTTCGAGGACGATGAGGTTGGCGGGGGCGATTGGTTGTTCGCCTTCGCGCTTGTGCGATTGAAAACTCCAGCGAGGGATGAGTGTTTGATTGCCATTGCGAAGGCTGGCGAGGTCTCGTGCGAGGCGACTGAAGTCGGCGCGTTCGGGCAGGTCACGTTCGTGTTCGGGGACGAGGTCGTAGTCGGGGAGATAGTGATCGGTGCTGAGCACGCAGGGAGAGAGTTTCGCGGCGAGCGTGCTTTTGCCGGCGCCGACGGGGCCAGTGATGGCGATCACGGGGATCATGTTCGCGGTGCGATTGCTGGTGCGCGTGTTCAGCAGGTGCTGAATGGAGTGAATCGAGTTGGCCCAGTCGACTTTCAATATGAATCTCTCATGAATAGATGGCGAGAATGTTAGATGCGGTCTGCAAAAGTAACTTCACCACAAAGACACGAAGAGCACGAAGAAAAAGGGTGCATGAATGGGACGGGACAGAACAACGGAAGTCACTTCAAGAACGTGGTATTACGTGTTCCAGAAGGTTCAACTCGCGTGAACGCGGATAGCTGAGTGCGCGATTCGAGCCATGCAAGCCTCTCCTTACGGTCTAGCTGCATGTTTGGGTTTGAAGCAGTTGCGGCAGCGGGCTTCGTATTTGTCGCTGCCGCCAACTTCGATGCGGCTGTCGCCGGCCGACATGCGCTGGCTGTGGCGGGCGGGGGCGTTGCAGACTTGGCAGCGAGAGGCGAGTTTGATCACTTCGTCGGCGTGGGCGAGGAGGGATGGGAAGGGCTCGAAGGGGTCGCCTCGATGGTCGAGGTCGACGCCGGCAAGTATGACGTGGAGATCATGCTTGAGCAGTCTGATGACCTCTTTTGACAACGAGCGACCAAAGAAGTGGGCTTCATCGATTGCAATCAGAGTTGGCTTTGGCTGGCTCTCAATGCCTCGAAGCACGTGGAGTCCTCCTAGTGCCTTTGATGCAACTTGAGAAGCGTTCGCGGCGTTGAAAGCGCCAAGAGCAACTCCATCATGTGTAATCACATGAGTAACGATGTGCCGTGCATGCGCGTTTCCTCGTTTTGCGAGGCGTTGATATCGATCGTCCTTCTTGGGTTTTATCACGATTGCTTCGCCACCTGACGACTCCCAATCCTGCACTCGTTTTATCAGCAGGGTTGTCTTACCAGCGAACATTGGGCCGCAGATGATGGTGAGTGTGGCGTTCATCGTGCGGCGTCCAGGGCGAGCACTTCGAAGATCACGTGTGCTGCGAGGAAGGCTGTGATGCCTGAGACGTCGCGGTCTGGGAGGACTTCGACAACGTCGGCGCCGATGACGTTCACGCCGCGGAGAGTGCGGAGGAGTTCAAGGGCTTCGGCGCTGGTGAAGCCGCCCGGGCAGGGCGTGCCTGTGCCGGGTGCGAATGCAGGATCAACGACGTCGATGTCGAAGGTGATGTATGCGGGAGTCGCGGCGAGGGACTTCACGAACTTTTCAATTGGTTTGGTACCGAGGCGTTTGATGTTTGCGTAAGTCAGGATGGTGACGCCGTTGTCTTTGGCGAAGTTGAGATCGTCGGGCGTGTTGAGCGGGCCTTTGATGCCGACGGAGAGCATGTTCTTCGGGTTCACGATGCCGTCTTCGATAGCTCGACGGAACGGCGAGGCGTGGCCCCATTTTTCGCCCCACACTGCGTCGACGGTGTCAAGGTGGCTGTCAAAGTGGAGGAGTGCGAGGCCTCCCTTGGGTTTGCCTGCGTTTTCCCACGTGGCTTTGAGATTTGCGTACGCAATCGAGTGGTCGCCACCCACGGCGAACAACTTCGCGGGAGTTTTATTGCCTGCTGATTTGGATTGTGACTTTGCCCAGTTGGTAACTCCGTCGAGCGTTGCTTTCATGTCGTAGGGCAGGACTGGCGCGTCGCCTGCGTCGGCGATGCTGAGTGCTGTGCAGACGTCAACGTCGTGTTCGATGTGATAACGCTTCACGTATTGGCTGGCTGCGCGGATTGCACGCGGGCCGAAGCGTGCGCCGGGGCGATAGGTGACGCCTGTGTCGAAGGGCACGCCATAGATGAGCCAGTCGATGGGGCGATTTTCTGGTGCGACATCTTCAACCCGCGGGTAGCGGCAGAAGGTGCAGATACCTGCGAAACGCGGGCTGACGCGTGGGTTTGGGAGAACAGTTTGCCTCGATGAAGACGCCGCGGCTTTGGAATTTGAAGACTTCGCCATTTGAGAGTGTAGAGGCGATTTGTAAGCACATGACTAACTCTTGCGAGTTGCCGATGGGTTGGTGTCGCTTGCCTTTGGTGCTTCAGGATCGATTTCGCGGAGGTACTCCCACGAGTAAATTCCTGTGTCATGACCGTCGCTGAAGCGGATTTTGAGGGCGTAGTTGCCGACAAGTTCGGCGCCGAGGGCGACGAGTGGGCCGGTCGTGCCTTTGGAGGCGGGCAGCACTGTGAGCGGATTTTTTGCCATGCTCTCGCGGAGATTTTTCATGTCTGCGCTGGGGGACATGCGGCGGAGGTATGCGATGGAGTAATACGAAGTCGCGCCGTCGCTCCAGAGGACGGTGAGGCCTTTGTCTTTTTTGAGGTCGAGGTGTTGGGGGGTGATGGAACTTGCGGAACTCACGGCGGATCGTACGCGGGTTTACTTTGATTTGATCGCGTTATTCTTGAAGCGGGTTCACTGCGGAGGTCGCGGACAGCGCAGAGAAATGGGAAAGACGACGAGATAGAAGCGGAGTAAACGCGGGTAGGCGAGTGAAATCCGCATGCCGTGTTGAACATTGCATCCTTTTTTCCGCTCCGTGCTCTCTGTGTCCTCCGTGGTGAAATGAATTTCTCGCCTCCGCCGAGTACACTGCGTCATGGCGAACTTTGCGCAGCGACTTGCTTTTGCTATTGATTCGAAACACTCCGTGGTGTGTGTCGGGCTTGATCCTGTGATGGAGAACTTGCCGCAGGAGGTCAAGGCTCGGCATCATGAGCCGCTGCGAGCGATTGCGGAGTTTTGCAAGGGCGTTATCGACGCGACGAATGAGCATTGTGCGATTTTGAAGCCGCAGGCGGCGTGCTTTGAGCGTTTTGGGTCGCGGGGTGTTGCGGTGCTGGAAGAAGTTTGTGAGCATGCGAAGAAGCGCGGGCAGATGATCTTGCTCGATGCGAAGCGAGGCGACATCGGCATCTCGGCGAATCACTACGCGGCGAGTGCGGTGCATCTGGGTGTCGACGCGATCACGCTGAGTGGATATCTTGGGCCGAGCACGATCGAGCCGTATTTGGAAGCGGGTTTGGGCGTGTTTGTGCTGGTGCGGACGAGCAATCCGGATAGTGATGTGGTGCAGTCGCTTTCGCTGCGCGATGGGCGCACGGTGGCGGAGGCGATGGCGGATATTGTGACTTCGCTCGCCGCGAAGGGTGATGCCGGGACGGGTGCGAGTGGATCAAGCAGCATTAGCAACGTCGGCTGCGTCGTTGGAGCAACGAAGTCGGCGGACGCCGTCGCGTTGCGGCGGCGGATGCCTCATCAGATGTTCCTTATCCCGGGATACGGCGCACAAGGCGGCACGGCGACGGACATTGCGCAGATGACGCGAAGGGGTGCGAAGACGCTGAGCGAGAAGGGTGTGCTGGTGAATGCGAGTCGGAGTGTTATTTATGCGAAGGCGGGGGCGGGGGAGAGTTGGTTGGGGGCGGTAGGGAGGGCGTGTGTCGCCATGAATGTCGAGTTGAATGCTGTGATTGCGAAGTGATTGCGATCACGATGGGAGTGCGTAGATCGCGGGGCGGTAGCGGGGTTTGGGGATGCGGCGGCCATCGGCTTTGGCGGAGGCGAGCCAGAGATTCATGGCTTTACACACTTCGCGGACGGCCTCTTCGGGGGTGTCGCCGAACGCCGAGCAATACTTGAGGTCTGGGACGTCGGCGATGAAGCCTTTGTCGGGCTTGGAGTAGAAAACGTTTATGTAGTACTTGAATGGCATTACTTGGGTAATTTGGGGCGAAGTCCCATTACTGCGTTTCTTCGAAACTCACTTCCATAAATAGAATCCAGAAGACTGTTGACCGATGTGACCATGTGCAATGCCTGATCTGGAGTCGCTAATGATCGATCGTGAACGGCGCCATCAGAATCAGATTTTATTCTTTCTAATTCCGGTTCTTGTGACTTTACAATCCAACCGTTCGCCTTTAACCATGTGATCGCGTTTGACGTATACGACTTTTTGTCGTCGACTTTCATGCCTTTATCCCATGCGATTCTCAAAATTATGGTTCGGCCTAATGCAACGCAAGCATGCCATGCTTCGGCTTGCGGACAACGTCGAAGTTCTTCATATAGAACCGCAACGTCGCCTGAGAGCCCTTCAACCAAATCGCCGGCTCGACCCAAAGGTTGTTGATATGTGACGTCTTCTGTCTTTTCAAAATATGTTGGTCGCCGACATCTCGAACAGAACCAAATTGAAGCGCGTCGCCCAGCATCAGAGGTATGAATCAAACAGACTGTTGAATAACTTGGATACCCACAGTGCCCGCATTCATAATCGCGAGGATTCGAAGGCAAATTGATTGAACTTTGCCATCCTCCAAATCTTGGATCGTTTTCTGTTACCGGTAGCGGATTCATGTGTGATCCTTCTGCAAGAGTGCTTCGCTTCTCAATCCCCCTGATCCAAAACCGCCATAAACGCCTCTTGCGGGATCGTCACGCTGCCCACGTTTTTCATTCGCTTCTTGCCTTCCTTCTGCTTTTCCAGCAGTTTGCGTTTGCGGCTTACGTCGCCGCCGTAGCACTTGGCGAGGACGTCTTTGCGGAAGGCTTTGATGGTTTCGCGGGCGATGATTTTGCCGCCGATTGCGGCTTGGACGGGGATTTCGAATTGGTGGCGGGGGATCTGGTCCTTGAGTTTGGAGCAGAGTTGGCGGCCGCGCTGCTCGGCGCGTTCTTTGTGCACGATGGTCGCGAGGGCTTCGACGGGATCGCCATTGATGAGGATGTCGAGCTTCACGAGTTTGTCGGCGGAGTAGCGGATGACTTCGTAGTCCATCGTGCCGTAGCCCGATGTGAGGCCTTTCATCTTGTCGAAGAAGTCGTAGATGATTTCGGCGAGGGGGATTTCGAATTGCAGCGTGTCGCGCGATGCGCTGACGTAGGACTGGTTTTTGTAAATGCCTCGGCGGTCCATGACGAGTTTGAGCACGTCGCCTATGTACTCCTTGGGCGTCATGATTTCGAGTTTGCAGATTGGTTCGCGAATCTCGATGATGTTGCCCATCGGGGGCAGGTCGCCCGGGTTATGGATTTCGAGGAGTTGATGTTCCGCTGGGATTTCCATGAAGAACTGCGACGTCGGATCGACGGGCTTGAGGGCCTGACCGTTCGCGCCGGTGACGGTGTCGGTGCCGCGCACGAGGACGTGGTACGACACGGTGGGGGCGGTCTGGACGATTTCGACGTCGCCTTCGCGCTCGAGGCGTTCCTGCACGATGTCCATGTGGAGCAGGCCCAGGAAGCCGCAGCGATAGCCGAAGCCGAGTGCTTCGCTGTGGACGGGGGCGAAGGTGAAGGATGAGTCGTTGAGCGAGAGTTTTTCGACGGCGTCGCGCAGGTCTTCGAAGTCTGCGCCTTTGCCGGCTTCGTCGGTTGCGGGGTAGAAGTCGCAGAAGACCATTTGACGCGGCGGTTGATAGCCAGGCAGGGCCTCTTCAGCGGGTGCTGATTCGAGCGTGACGGTATCGCCGATGCGCACGTCCTTGAGGCTGCGGATCGCGGCGACCACGTATGCGGTTTCGCCCGGGCCAACTTCTTTGACGCGCACGGGCTTGGGCGTCATCTTGCCGATGTCGCTCACCAGGAACGTTTGCTGCACGCCCATCATGCGAATCTTGTCGCCCACTTTGAGTTTGCCGTCAAAGACACGGACGTAGACGATCACGCCGCGATAGTCGTCGTACACAGCGTCAAAGACAAGGGCGCGGAGTTTTTCAGTGACGGGCTTGCGGGGGGCCGGAAACTTTTCGCAGATCGCGGCGAGCAGTTCGGGGATGCCTTGGCCTGTCTTCGCCGAAACGAGGATGCACTCGTGGCGCTTGAAGCCGAGGGTTTGCTCGATTTCTTCGGCGACGTCTTCGGGCTTCGCGCTTGGGAGGTCGATTTTGTTGATGACGGGAACGATCGTGAGATTTTCGTTGACGGCGAGGTAGGCGTTCACGAGCGTTTGTGCTTGCACGCCTTGCGTTGAGTCGACGACGAGGATTGCGCCTTCGCAGGCTTTGAGCGCGCGCGAGACTTCGTAGTTGAAGTCAACGTGGCCCGGCGTATCGATGAAGTTCATCATGTAGAGGTCGCCGTGCGACTCTGATGATTCGCCGCCCTTGGTGTGATGCGTGGGCGAAACGCCCGCGGCACCCTCTTCAACGGTTTCGTATTCGTTCTCGAGTTCGTCGGACTTTGAGCCTGTCTTGTGGCGATGGGCGACGGTGACGGCGGAGGCCTTGATGGTGATGCCGCGTTCGCGCTCGATGTCCATCGAGTCCAAGATCTGGTCCTTGGCTTCGCGCGCGGAGACGGCGTTGGTTGCCTGGAGCAAACGGTCGGCGAGGGTGGACTTGCCGTGGTCGATGTGGGCGATGATGGAGAAGTTGCGGATGAACTCTTGGGTCGGCTTTTGTTGGGACATTGAGGGGCATTGTAGGAGAACGGAAACAAAAACGCACGCGAACGGCGTGCGTTTGTTCATCAAGCGCTTTGTGAACTTGTGCTTTCAGTACGTGGTCGGGAAGAACATCGCCGTCAGTGCGATGTCGTCGGCGGTTGGTGGCGAGAACGAGACAGGTGCGTCGTTCAAGGGGCGTGCGCGGAGGTAGAAGGTGGTTGCGCCCGGAACAACAGTGAATGTCTTATGGATCGTGAGGCATTCCGGGTATGCTTCGTTCGCCAGCACGTTGAAGCCCTTGAGATTCGTTGCGTATCCCGCTGTGGCAGACGCGACCGAAGACGTAGAAATGACGGAGCGAATGATCTGCTCGCGTGAATCTGGATTCGAGTATTGAACGGTTGCATAGACGACGACTTTGCCTGAGGTTGGTGCGGTGATCGTGACTGAGTCAACGGTGGTGGATGTCTGCACGGGAAGTGTGACAGCCGTTGTGCTGCTCGCGCTCGCAACGCCTGCTTCGTTGCCCGTTTCCAGCGCCGAGATAGATCCTGCGGGCACTACGAGCGAGGAATCGCCAGTTGCGGTTGCAGGATCGATGACGACGGCTCCGCTGTCGCGATTGACTGTCAGGTGCGCGGCGGTTTCAACATCCGCAGCTCGACCGCCAAACTCCAGATTGTTGGTGACGCCGTTGTAGCGAACGTACATGCCGTTGCTTGCAGTTGTGTTTTCGCAGAGGACGAGCTGACTTGCGGTGTCGGTCACGTCAGGAGTGACAATGATGCCGCCCATAGAACCTCCGCCGCGAACATGGAGTGGGGCTTCTGGGGTAGAAGTGCCAATGCCCATGCTGCCATCGTCCAGAATGCGCACGGCGTTCGCGTCGCCCGGCGTGCTGATACGAAAGCCGTTCAGTGAGCCTGCTCCGCTCCCGGACACTCGAAGCGTTGCGATATCGGTCTGCCAGAGACCCTGCAAGGCGACGAGGATGTTGGTTGGGTTGCGGATGAGCAGGCCCGCTGAGCCGCGAGCGTCGAGATTGCCGTTCGATGTGAGATCGCCATCGAAGAGCGTGTTTGTTGCGTTGAGTCTTGGGATGTTGGTGGAAAGTCGTGCGTCCGCGAGTGTTCCTGCATTGATGTTTGTCGCGTTCAAGTAGAACGAAGCGGGCTGGTTGTTGAGATTCGCGGCGTTGGATGCGTTCAGGGCGTTTGCTGCATTCGTTGCACTGGTTGCGTTCGTCGCCGTGCTGGCGTTTCCGACGAGCGTGCCGGTAAACGTCGGTGCGGTGATGCCGCCGGTGAACGTGTTCGACGCGGCGTCCACCCGCGCGATATTGGTGCTGAGGCGGGCATCGGGGAGAGTGCCGGTAGTCAGATTGCTTGCATTCTGGAAGAATGAGCGAGGTTGGCCGCCCAAGGTGCTGCTGGCGTTTGCTTGTGTTGCGAATTGTGCGGCGGGCGTGGCGGCGACGAGTTGGCGAGGCAGGAGCGTGACGTAGCCGCCGCTGTTGCTGCAATCGGCGATGTTGCCATCGCGCACGGCGACTTCGAGGAAGCGTTGCTGAGTGCCAAAGACTGCGCCGAAGTCGAGCGAGGCGGTGAACTTGCCGCCATCGACTAGCAGATCGTTGACGCAGAGCGTGGGACCGATCTGTGTGCCTGCATTGGCAGCGTCAAACAGGCGGAAGACGAGATCGAACTGGCCTGTTGCGGGCGAACCGTTGCTTACAAGTTCGCCTTGGTATTTGAAGTCGCTGCCGAGCGGGGTTTGAGCAATTGCGGCGGTGCCGACGAGGCTAGAGAGGAGGGCGGCGAAGAGACGTGAACGTTGACGCATGACGAAGACTCCAGAACAGGCCAGGTTTTGGCACAGTTAGCTGGAGTAGTGGGAGCGGCGGCTTGTTTGGACGGGGTGGAAAAGAAATTTGACGAGTGGCCATTGTGTGACAGCGTCCGGAAATAGTGCGGACGAGTCGGAGAGATCAAGAAACTAAGTCGGAAGTACCGGCGGCCTACAGCAGTTTGGCTTCACAGGTGTTGGATATTGCGCGAAAGTTCCTTCTTCAGCACAGAGACACAGAGATCAAGAGAAAGAAGAGAGAATGCTTGGATTTCAGCACATTCAAGCACTTTCTCATTTTCCTCATGAACTCTGTGTCTCTTGCTGAAAAAGGTAATGTCGTGCAGCGCCCGCGATGAGTGAAGCAAAATCCATCTAGCTTCGCGAGATATAGGCTTCGAGCGTTTCGACCGTGCTGACGAGGGCCATCGTTTCATAAGCGTTGAGGTCGCCAATTGAGACCATGCCGCAGAGGCCTCGGTCGTCGAAGACGGGCATGTGGCGGATGCGTTGTTCGCGCATGATGCGTTTGAGTTCGTCGATGTTGGTGGTTGGGGAGCAGGTCATGACGGGGGAGGTCATGGTGTCGGAGACTTTGGTGGTTGCGGGGTCGTTGCAAAGGGCGACGACTTTCGCCATGACATCGCGCTCCGTGATGATGCCAGCGATTGAAGAACCTCGCGTGACGACCACCGATCCGATGCGGTGTTTGTTCATGAGTTTTGCGGCGTCCAACACGCTGGCGTATTCATCGATGGTGACGACTTGGTTGTGCTTGCCTGAAAGGATCGATGCGACGGTACTCATGACCAAACCTCCGACTGCTGAAAGCAGGAAGCCTTTAGTCGGCACTCGCCGGGCGCGGGGCGGCATGGACAAATCAAGCGCCTTTGAGCCCGCGGCGCCGATGGCTCATCATCGCACAATTTGCGGATTTTGCAAAGGGGCTGGGGCTGATTCTTGGAAAATTGGGCTCAATATTGAGAGAAAACGTGTACAACCTGTCGTGTTTGGCGCAAATTGGGACATTACCCGACGTGAACTGGATGCGAACGCAGGATGAAGTGGGAATCAATCGGAATCGACAGTGCCGTAGGCGGTGGGGAAGAACATGAGCGTGAGCTTTTTCTGTTCGGTGGAGATGTCCGGGTCCAAGGCACGCGCCTGAAAGTAGAACGTGTAAGATCCGGCGGTCACGGTTTCGACTCGCTGAATGGTCACAACCTGGGTCGAACCAAATTTGAGCAGGTAATCCTGGCTTGTGTCAGGCGCGACGTCTGAGGTCATGATTCCGAGAATCACGGATTTCTCAAAGAGAGAAAAGTTGTACAACTGCGTGGTTGCGATTGCGATGACGTAGCCGCTGGTGGGGCAGTTGATCGTTCTTGTACACAGGGTGGTTGTGGAATTTTCCGGTAGTAACGAGGTGGTCGCCACGATGCGCGAGGCGATTCCGGCTTCGGCGGATGTCTCAGCAGGTCCGATGCTGTTCGCCGGGAGGCGAACAGAGTTGTCGCCAGTTGCAGTTGCGGGCGTGACGGTGAGCGCGCCGCTGTCGCGATTGATGGTCATGTGCGCGGGGGTTTCGACGTTTGCTGCGAGGCCGCGGAACTCGAGGTTGTTGGTTGCGCCGTTGTAGCGCATCGCCATCGCGTTTGATGCGCTTGTGTTTTCGGCGAGGAGCAATTGGCTTTGTGTGTCGGTGACGCCCGGAGTTACGACGATGGTGCCCAGCGAGTCGTCGCTTCGTACGTGCAGCGTGCCTTCCGGGGTGGTTGTGCCGATGCCCAGACGACCGGTGCTCGTCAGCGTCATGCGGTTGACGTTGCCGCCCGTGCGGAACAGGAGTCCTTGCAGCGCGAGCGAGTTGTTGTAGACCACGGCTGCGCCGACGGAGGGATCTGGGTTGGTGTGTCCAAAGAGCAGGCCTGATTCGTTTGTGCCTGGCGTGAAGAACTGCATGAAAGCGTTCGTGTCATTCTCGACGGCGACGACGGTGTTGAGATTGATGTTGTTTGAACCGCCGCTGGCTTTTTGTACCCAGAGCGGCACGGATGAAGTCGCGGCGACTCCGATGCCGACTTGAGTCAAGAAGGAGGCATCGTTGTTGAATGTTGTGGTGGAGGCGAAGGTGTTTGTGTTTGTGAAGGCGTTTGCGCCGTTGAGCCGGGGGATGTTTGTTGACAGTCTCGAATCGGAGAGGAGGCCTGATGTGAGATTCGTAGCGTTTTGATAGAAACTCGCGGGTTGGTTGTTGAGGTTGAGTGTGTTTGTTGCGGTGCCTGTTAGTGCGCCGGTGAATGTTGGTGCGGTGATGTTGCCCGTGAAAGTTGTTGAGAGTGCATCCGTGAGCGGCACGCTGGTGGGCAAACGTCCTGGGGATAGTGTGCCTGTGGTCAAGTTGCTGGCGTTGAGGTAAAACGATGGCGGTTGGCCATTGAGCTGCGTTGCGTTTGATGCGGTTGTCGCTTGCGCGGAGGTCGTTGCGTATGTCGCGTAAGGCGCGGCGGTGGTTTCTTGGCGAGGCGTGAGCGTCGTGTAGCCTGTGCTGTTGGAGCAGTCCAAGCCTGTGTTTTGACGAACGTCGACTTCGAGGAACCTGCGTGACCCGGCGAAGACGTTGCCGAAGTCGAGCGACACGGTGAATCGGCCGTCGGTGACGATGATGTCGTTGACGCAGAGGGTTGGGCCTTGCTGGGTGCCGCCGGTCGCGGCGCTGAAGAGTTTGAAGCGGATGTCGAATGTGCCGCTGGCAGGGACAGAGTTGTTTGACAGTTGGCCCTGGTATGTCCATGCGGTGGAGATGGGCTGCGCCGACGCGGGGCGCGTGCCAAGGGCGAGACCGACGCAACTGACAACGACCAACGCGAAACGGCGAACCATGAAAACCTCCTGTGATCTGCAGGAGATAGAGGGCTCGTCGGCGACTTTGGACAGGCGGGAGAGAAATCTGTTGGAAGAATGCGAGTGGTGAGATGGGCACATACCGGACCCAAACCCTACCCTGCGGACGATGAAACGCTTCAAGTGGGAACCGCCTGCGCTCATGGCTCTTGTGCTTCTGTTGGGTGTCTGGCTGGTTTGGAATCAGAAGAACAATCTCACAGGCATCAAGCCTGCGGAGGGGGCGCGGACTGTTGATTTTCGGTTGGGCAATAGCAGGGGCGTCGTTGAAGTGACTTCGCCAACTGGCGGGCCAGTGACGGATGCGACCGGCGACGACGCTCGATTTCGTATTTTGCTTCGTAACGGGTTCACGTCGCAGCCCATGACCAGCACGCAGTTCGCGAGCGAGTTTGGCGATGCGTCGCTGCAGGATGTGTTGCGTCAGGGCGACAACGCGGTGTTCCGCTTGTTCAATATTACCAGTTGGCCCAATCTCGCGTGGGTCTTGCTGGGGCTCGCGGGCCAGTTGGCGTTCTCGGGGAGAATGATCATTCAGTGGATCGTGAGCGAGAAGGAACGGCGGAGCGTTGTGCCCGTGGCGTTCTGGTGGCTCAGCCTTGCGGGCGGCACGGCGCTGTTCGTCTACTTTGTCTGGCGGCAGGACTTTGTCGGTGTGTTGGGGCAGTCCTCGGGGTTGGTTATTTACGCGCGGAACATCCGGCTGATCTACAAGTACAAGGCCCGCGAAGAGGCGGGTCAGACTGGGTAAGGCGAATCTGATGAGGGGCGCAATCTCAGCGGCGTTTTGACCGATTGCGCTGAAAACTCGCGCAAGGGTGACTCATACCCAGGTTGGGTGTTGATAACTCCGCACAAAACTCGTTCTCACAGCAAGTTATTGGCTGTTTTTCTTTGCCAGAGTGCCATTTATGGTGCATGTTCTGGGCATGCGTGTGACTCTCGATGGGGCACCCTTGGTGCTCGCTCCCCCGGAACGCCCGACCCTCGCCCAGGCTTTGTCCAAGGCGGCCGCTTCGGCGCGCGCTCGCGGAAGGGTCATTATCGAAGCGAAGGCGGATGGGATTGCGTTGACGGATGATCAGTTGAGCAATCCGTCGGACGAGCCCGGGCCTCTGCGGGAAGTCACGCTGACGAGTGCTGAGCCTCGGGCGTTGGTGAAGGTGACGCTGGATGATGCTGCTCGCGCGGTGGGGGACTTGGCGAACGACCAGCGGAGTTCCGCGGCGAAGATCCATGCAGGTCGCGAGAGCGAAGCACTTCAGCAGCTGCAGGGCATCTTCAACACGTGGCAAACGGTGAAGGACATCGTCGATCGCGCGCAGGCTCTGCTTGAACACAACTTGGATGAAGTGCCGCTCGCGTCGGTGCCCAAGGGTGAGACGGTGGCGGTTGCGTCGAAGCGACTTTTGAATCATCTCAAGAGCGTGCGGACGTCGCTCACTTCGCAGGACTGGTCCTCGCTCGCGGACACGCTGGAGTATGACTTGTGTGCCGAGGCTGACGCCTGGGTGAAGTTGCTCAGTGCGTTGGCGGATCACGTTGGCGAATTGCCTGCGATGAACTCGCCGAGCGATACTCAAACGAACTCGGAGGCAAAGCACTCGTGAGCGTCGCGGGCGTGCCCAACTCTCCTCAGGGACCGTTTGGATCGGGACTAATCAGTGCCCACGCTGCCGGTGCGTCCAGAATTTCCGGAGTGCGGCCTGTTGAGGTGTTGGCGGATGGCGCGACGCCCATCGACACGCTGATGGATCGTGCGTCGGAAGCGTTGGTGAAGACGCAGTACTTTGATGCGATTGATTTCTCGCTGCGTGCGTTGCAGCGTGCGATTCACAAGCGTGATTGGGAGCACGTCGCTCGCATCACGATGCCTTTGCAAGAGGCACGGCGGCAGATTCGTCAACTTGCATGCGATGCGGGAAAGACATTCGTTCTGCGCACGCTGCCGGCACGCGGCACGACGATTGAGCCCGGCTGCTACTTGCTTGAGCCGCCCATGATTGGACTTGATGGCAAGACATTCCGCGATATGGCGCGTGCCCGCAAGGTGCCGGTGCTGGCGCTGGTGAAGGAACCAACGACGAGTGCGGGGAAGTGGCCCATCGTTGGTGTCGGTACGGGGCAATTTGAGAATGTCGTTGCACGCGTGCAGGTTGAGCCGCCCGCGTCGCTCGCGGGATATGCAGGATCCCTCGCGCAGACTGATGCGAAGTTGTTGCCAGATGCGGCGTGGTTTCAAATGACGCTTGAAGCGTTGGGCGATGCTGCGATTCGCAAGGTGCGGGCGGAATGGCCTGCGGCGCACCGCGTCGAGGACCTTGCGGAGTATCTTGACGCTGTGCCTGATCACGAGAAGTTGAGCCAGGCACTCGCGGCTGCGGCAAAGGAAGCGGTTGTTGCACCCGCGCCGGTGTCGCTGCGGCGTCGGCCTTACTTTGATGATCCGCACTCGTTCTAAATCTCAAGCGTGCCACCGACAAGGCTCTGCTTGTCGGTGGAGACAACAGGCTGAACGCTGATATTTCACGTTGGCTTGGCCAGTGCGATTTTGTGATATGCGCAAAGTGCTTCGACTACCGAAAACCACCGACAAGCAAAGCCTTGTCGGTGGCACGGGTCATGCCTGTGATTCTTTGTCAACTGCGAGCGGCCCGGGTCCCCACTTGAGGATCGGCACTGTCATTGCGATCATGATGATGTTGCGCACGATCTGACACCAGCCTACGCCGCCATTTGGATTGATTGCGTTGCACGGCCATTCGATCTTGCCGAAGCACGAGCACTTGGTGTCGAGGTTTCGGAACAGCACGCCCAAGATGCCCGCGATGAAACCCAGAAGCATCACGGCGAGAATGAGCGCGGCGGAGCGCGACCATGCGCCGATGATCAGCAAGAAACCGGCGATGACTTCGGTCCACGGAATCGCGTACGTGAGGAACGGGATGAAGTGTTCGCGATGCTCGGTGAAGATTTTGAAGCCGCCAATGGAGTCTGCGAAGAC
Source organism: Phycisphaerales bacterium (assembly GCA_046350435.1). Lineage (GTDB taxonomy): Bacteria > Planctomycetota > Phycisphaerae > Phycisphaerales > UBA1924 > BJHL01. Next base: position 14,264 of record JAXMAK010000002.1, on the reverse strand, counting down.
CTGCGGGCTCATGAGCTTTAGGGTGCCGGCGAACACGAAGAGGCCGCCCAGCAGAAGTCGGCAGGGAAGCGTGAGCCAGCCGATGGCGACGGGATGAGTTGGGGAACGTCGAGTCATTTTCAAAGTACCATATTTCTCAATGGCTCAATCGCCAAAGGTTTGTTGAAACGTTGCTGTGTCACTTCGTTACTGCGTCACTTCTTCACTCATAGTCGGGCTTGCCAGTGCCGATTGGGTGGCCAGCATTTTTCCATGCTGGATAGCCCGGCTTCAGAATGTGCGTCTTCATGTAGCCGACCTGCTGGAGCATCTTGGCGGTGTTGTGGCTTGCGTCGCATTCGCCGCCTGAGCAGTAGATGACGAGGAAGGAGTTTGGATCGATGAAGTTCAAGCACTCTGGCTTGCCTTGGTCGAACATGTCGGCAGGCAGCAGAAATGCGCCTTGGATATGGCCTTCTTCGTATTCAGGGCGGTGACGAGCGTCGATAAATACGGCGCCTAGTTTTTGGAGTTCCAGGGCGTCATCTAGAGTGATTTCAAGGCCCAGAGTTCGCGTCTTTGGCGCCGTCTGCGTTGTAGCACCCGAAGTGTGTTGGGAAGAGGACGTTTGCGTGGTGCTGTTGCCTGGAGAGTCAGTTTGTGAAGGGGGAGCTGGAATGGGAAGTTCGGTTTTGACGGCAGCCGGCTTCAGCAAAATCGGCTTGGCGAACATCGCGTGGACGCCGCCCACGAACAGTCCGATGAACGCAATGACGCACGCACGTTGGAGCATCTGCATAGTCGAGTCCTTATCGGCTGAGGTACTGGAGGAGAATCAGGATCGAGTCTTCGAGAAGCGATAGACTATTTTCGCTTATCTTTCGCCGGTCACACTCGCTTGTTTACCCCAAAAAAGGCAACAGCTTTCGATTTCTCGAAAGCCGTCGGGAATTACAAAACACTCAATTCAGGCTTGAAAACCGGAGATTACTTCGCGTCCGGATCGAGCGAGCTTGGCTTGGTCCAGCCCGGAGCCTGCTGCTTGGGCTGTGCGGGCTGCACCTGTGTTTGCGGGCGGATGAAGCCGAAGTAGCGGAGGCGGAGCTGTGGGTCGTTGGTGTTGTCGGTGTTGACGACGATTTCGCCGCGGAGCGCGCCTTGAGCTGCTGGAGCGGTGCCGGTGATTCGGACCTTCCACTGAGGAGGATTCGCGCCGGCGATTTCCTGATAGTCAAACTTCATGAAGGGAGCGGTGCCGCCCTGTGCGACTTCCTGCACGCCCGTCACCTTGAACGCGCCGCCTGTGCGGCTGCTCAGCGTGAACTCGGAGTTCACGGCTTGACCGGGCGTGAGGCCTGGGAGCGAGAGCTGGTTGGGAGACAGGGTGATGTCGCCAAGAATTTCGCCCATCACGACTGTGCTGAGCGTCTTCGCGGGGTCAGACGTGCGGATCGTGATGTTCTCGTTGACCTGGCCCGCTTCCTTCGCGACGATCGTCACCTTGACTGGCGTTTCCCAGACGGTTTCGCCATTCTCAAGCACCTTTGCTTCGGTCGGCATGACTTCGACAGTGGTCTTGGGGGAGGGCGGCGTGACTTGCGTGGGCTTGAGTTCTTCCTTGCGGGAGATGATTTTGAAGGTCTCGACTTTGTTTTCGCCGCGGTTGACCTGACCGATGTTGAGGAACGTTGGTTCGACGCGGAAGATGGGGCGGACGTCGCTCTTGACGTTGAGCGAGAAGGTCGGCTTCTTCGGGTCGTTGGTGCGGCAGGTCACCTTGGTGGTGGTGGGGCCGTTCTTGTGGTTGGGGTTGAACTTGCCCTTGATGACGCCCGACTCACCCGGCTTATAGACGAGCTTCTCAAGGTTCGGAACGGTGCAGCCGCAGCTGCCGGTGGGCTGGCCCAGGAATTCGAGGTCCTTGTTGCCTTTGTTGGTGAAGGGGAATTCGAATTCCATTTCCTTGTCGTCGCCAATGACGCCGAATTCCATCGACTGCTTGGTGAAGACGACTTGCGAGGCGGGGTTGGCTTCGTCGACGGGCTCTTCCTTCGTGACGTCGATGTCGACTGCGCCCTTGGCTTCCACTTGAGCCTTCATCTTGGCGATTTCTTCCGGCGTCATCTGACGCATGCCGCCGTCCTGAGTCGGGACAGTGGTTGGCATTGGTTTCGAGGTTGCGGGTGTCTGCTGGGCCTTCAGGTCAGCCTGAGCGAGCACGCTGCCGGCGCACAGAAGGAGGACGGAGATGGACGAGAACAGGCGGGTCTTCATAACGGACGAACTCCTCTTTGAATATGGATGACGTGGGAGGGTGGCACTTCTCAAAGCAGACGTTCAGAGCCTGCCCCAAGTATTTGCCGTCCGATCCCAAGTGTTCAGGGGTCTGAGTATAGGAAACTAGGCCTATGTTGGGGGGTGTTGAAATTTATGCTGTCGGGCGGGTTTAGTATGGGTTTGGGCGGCTTGCTTTCTGCCGCGATTCAATAATCCATCGTGCTGAAAATCGGCCCAGTTCCGCTGAAAACGAATCTTCTGCTCGCCCCGATCGCCGGGTACTGCGATCTTGCTTTTCGCACGGTGTGCCGGGAATGGGGAGGCGTGGGGTTGGCGTGTACGGACCTGCTGAGTCCGCAGGGGTTACTCCGGGGCACGGCGACCAGCCTCGATCTTGCGAAAACCAATGAATTTGACAAGCCGGTCGGGATGCAGTTGTACGGCAGCGACCCGGAGATCATGGCGCAGGGGGCGCGATGGGCGGTTGAGCACGGCGCGACTGTCATCGACATCAACATGGGTTGCCCGGTTGACAAAGTCACGAAGAAAGACGGCGGGAGTGCGCTACTCACGAATCTTGAAAAGGCGGTTGCGATTGCGGCGCGTGTGGTGAAGGAGTTGGAGAAGTGTCCGTTGGATCGGGAGGAGTGGGAGCGAAGGGTTGGGTACCCCCTCTCTCCGAGAGGGGCGATTTCGGAGAGAAATTCAACAGCCGCACTCAAAGCTGTCGGCCCAGGAGTCATTCGAAGTTTCGACACGCCAATCAGTTCGCCCCACGCGGAGCGCGGGGGTACCCGATTTGTTGTTCCTCTCACTTGCAAGATGCGTCTCTGCTGGCACGACGCTGATTATCACGCGGGTGCGGCGTGCTCGCCTCATCTCGCGCGGATGCTTGCGGATGTTGGCGTTGTTGCAGTGACTGTTCATGGTCGAACAACAGAGATGAAGTTTTCTGGTCATGTGCAACTGGCTGGCATCGCGCGAGTGGTCGAGGCGGTGAATGGGCAGATACCGATCATTGGGAATGGTGATGTCAAAGAACCTGCTGACGCTGAGCGCATGATTCGCGAAACTGGATGCAGCGGCGTGATGATCGGTCGCGGGGCGCTCGCCGCGCCTTGGATTTTCAGGCAGGTGTGGGAGCACTTGTGTGATGTTGGGCTTGCCGAGCAGCGATCATACGAGCGAGCACATGCGAGTACGCCCCCCGAGCCTGTGCCACCAACCAGCGAGAAATGGGAACCGACGCTTCACGAAAAACTCGCAACGGTCCGGCGGTACTTTGACCTCATGCGTCAATATCGCGACGAGCGGTACGCGTTGTGGCAGATTCAGCGGCGCATCAGTTGGTTCGCGAAGAAGATGCAGGCGAGGCTTCCCGATGGACGCATGGAAAGCATCAAGCCGTTCCGCGAGGCGGTGCGAGTGAGCAAAGGGCCCGAAGAGATTTATGCGGCGTTGGAGTTGTTTGGGAGGGGTGGGCTACGGGGTGGGGTGGAGGAGCAGGTGGAGGAGGGGGCGTGAAAATGCTCAGCAAATTAAGTGAGCGTTGGATTGTGAGAGATGATCGCGGTCAATCTATTGACATTCTCGCCATTCGCAAACCGTCTGACAAGTCGATCGAGAACGCCTTGAAGAAGTTGGCGAGTCGGAACGGCACTACGATCGCAAGACTGCAAGCGATTTGCTTTCTTGCATTCATGCTGCTCGGCGCGATCATGCTCGTGGCTGCTGCGGGTACGGTTCTAATTGGGCTCACTAAAGTGCTTAGTTCCAGCGCTCTCCGGGCGCAATTGGCGGCTTTGATCGGTGTTGGAGTGCTGACATCTGCAGTGATGTTTCTTATCGTGACAGTTGTTTCTCATAGCACAGGTCTTGCAAAGAGACAGAAAGTGCGAACGCTCGGCGCACGCCTCGCAAATCACCACTGCGGTTCGTGTGATTATCAGTTGACTGGCGTGATTCCCGAATCTGATCTTTGTACTGTCTGCCCGGAGTGCCGGGCCGCTTGGCGAATGGACTTGTGGGAGCGAGATTGGGGTCGCAGGCATCCGGTGCACTTGCCACGCTTCGAGAACAAGTGGCGTGTGTATCCCGTCGACATGCTGGTGCGCCCGTTCTTGATCAACCGTCCGCAATCGATTCGCGTGCGAATTCTTCTTTTCGCATGGTTGCGACAGCAATTGATCCCAAGTATTCTCGATGTCTTCATCATCGGTTTGCTCTCGCTGTTCTTGTCCAGCACGACGCTCACTTGGGATGAGTGGCGACGATTGCTCTCAAACTTTGAGATCGCAGTGTCGCTGGTTTTGCTCATCGCGATGCGAGCGGTGTGGGCTGTCATCGGAACGAAGATTCACATTGTCCAGTCATGTATTCGAAAGGGAGCGTGCCCACACTGCGAACGTTCGCTGCGTTCTGAGTGTGCTCACGGGGACGGTTCGATTCTGTGTGAACATTGCGGCGCGGCCTACCCAAGCGCGAATCTCCGAGCCATGCAACAATCAATGGCGAGCCGCATTCTTCGAAGAGTTACAGGGAGGGCGTAAGTGCCAAAGCTGACGAATACATCATTCCTTGCTTTCTCTAAGAGCAATCGTGGTACGAATATTGACGCTGGAGACCCATCCCCTCTCACAAGAAACCTCCTCATCGGCCTTTTGATCGGCGTTCCCGTCGCCGTTGTCATGCTGTGGCTCACGACGGGTTGGGTCACGGCGGTGTGCATCGGACTGATTGGTTTTTGCGTGATTCAAGGGCTTTGGCGGGGGGCGGCGGAGATCGTTGGCGTTGTGATTGGGCTTGTGCTTGCGTTGATGCTGGCGAAAGTGCTGGGGAGAACGTTTGAAGGGACGATTGGCGGATTGACGGGCACGAAGGGGTTGCTGGCGAGGTTTGTCAGCACGCTGGTGTGCGGCGCTGTGATTGCGATTTTGGTGTGGGGCGTTGTCAGCATCTTTGCGAAGCGGTGGATGAAGGAAAAGCCGCAGTGGAAGGATGCGGACAAGTTTGCGGGGGCGGGCATCGGTGCGGTGGAGGGCGTGTTGCTGTCGATGGTGGTGTTGTGGGTGCCGCTCGCGGTTCGGCCTGTTGCGAACATGCGTGCGACGATGGATCGCGAACTTGCGATGACGCAAGGCATGACGCAGGAAGAGGCGTCGAAAGCAGTTGGGCCGCTCGCTCGGCGTGTGCTTGAGATTGCTGAGGATGTTGAGAAGTCAACGGTGGGGAGCGTTGCTCAGTCGACGAATCCGATTGAAGATGCAGGTGCGATTTCGCTCGCGGAAGACTTCATCGCAGTGACGCGTGATCCAGAAGCAATGGAAAAACTTGCGAAAACGGAAGTCTGGCAACGGTTCATGAATCTGCAAAGCATGCAGCAGGCAAGGCAGTTGATGGAGCAAGACGTAACGCTCAAACCCATCATCGAGAGCAAGGGTGTGAGCATCGACGCGATCCGGGAGTTGCTGGAGAGCGATACAACGCTCAAGATTCTCGATACGACGACGATCGTGAGCGACTTGAATGGAATGAAGGACGAACTCGCCGCGGCTATTCGTCAGGCGCGAACGCGGTAGTTTTATTGTGCTTCGATTGCCGGATGCACGATCGCCTCGATCTCCCGCATCATCGCGATGTCAAAGGCTTGCTCGCTAAAGCGTTCCGCGTTGACTCGGCAGGCAGCATCGACGCGTCGGGGGCAGCGAATCGTTGCGGCGACCAGTGATTCCAAGGTGCCATCGTTGAAAAACGCGCCGGTTTGACCGTCGATCACGCTGTCGAGTGCGCCGCCTGCGCGTCTGGCAACGACGGGCAAGCCGCACGCCTGTGCTTCGACGGCCGCGATTCCAAAGTCTTCAACTTGCGGAAATACCAGCAGTCGTGCTCGGCGATAATGCTCGCGGAGTGCGAAGTCGTCGATGCGGCCTGTGAACTGCACGCGTGCGCCGCGGGCTTCGTTGGCGAGATGCTGGATTTCGCTGCCATTGCCGACGATCACGAGGCGTTGACCGAGTTTCTTCGCTGCTTGAATCGCGAGATCAACGCGCTTGTAGGGTTCGAGCGCGCCGACATAAAGCCAGTAATCTTCACGCGCGTCGCCAATCTTCTCGACAGCGGGAGTGAAAAAGTCCGTGCGCACGGGTGGATGCACCACGCTTGCGGAGCGCTCGTAGCAACGCGTGACTTCTTCAGCGGTGTGACGTGAGTTTGCGAGCAGACGCGTGACGTAGTCCGCGCTGGAACTCACTTGATCCCAGCGGCGGAAGCTTGGGCCGAACATTTTGAGGCCCATGCGACGTGCGAAACTCGTGCGTTCGTATTCCGACGCCTGGCTCCACACATATCGAGGCGGGCTGTGGCAATAACACAGGTGCGGCACGCCCATCGGGGCTCGCAAACCCTTCACGGCTGCCGAACTTGTTGTGATGAGTAGATCAATCGGCGCACGCTCGTGATCGCGCATCAACGCGCGCGACAACTGGCGAATCGCCTTTGGATACATGGGCAGCAACCAGCGGCGGAACTTTCCTGATGCGCCGGGCAACTTGCCGACGCCAGACACGGTGCGTTCGGTCGCGTCGATCGCCGGTGCGACGGGCCTGCCATCGTCGAACATGACGTACAGGCCTGCGAATTCGTACTTGGTACGGGTGAGGCGAATGAGTCTTTCGAGGACGCCTTCGCCGCCTCGGTAGCCGCAGAGCCAGTCGTGACCGAGTGCGATGCGCAACTTCTTTTGCGTCGGCAACTTCATCGCGACATCGCGTTGATTGTCGGGCAGAGTTGGCAGTTGGGTCGCCGGCATGCGGGAGGAGTGGGGCGGGTGATCGCGGGTTGCAACGAACGCGCGGGTTTGGAATCTGAGGTCGGGAGGGGGTGGGGGGCAGGTCGGCGTTATCGTACAGTCGGTTCGCGGCAGGCGACGCAACAAAAGCAAGAATCACCCACAACATCGAATGCCAAACCACACTTCCAATCCGTGGCAGCCATGCACGACACCGCCCGGCGCGCTTATTCGCTCGATGCCGTCGTTTGGGTCGAGAAGTGCGCGGGCCGAGAATCGATTCGGACTGGAGTACACGCAAGCCGCGCTCGCGCTGGGCAAGCCTGTGTGCCCGATTCTGGATATTCATACGCATGTGAATGGTGCGATTGCTGCGCCGATTTATTGGAACGCGGCAAAGCACTTTGGGATTGAGCACACATTCACGCAGGTGCGATTGCCAGACGCACCGATTGTGCTGGAGGCGACGAAGAAGGCGATGGCCGAGACTGGGTGGAAGTCTGGTCGCGGTTCGACGCACGATGTGCCGCTCTCGTTTATCGCGTTTCCGGAGTTTCGCAACGCTGACAAGCGATGGGCTTTTACGCAGGGATATCTTGAACACATTCAGGCGTTTCGTGACACCTATTACGCTCGCATGATCAAGTTGTGGAATGCGCCGCGGATGTATGAGCTCTTTGAAGGTCCGGCGGGCGAAGACTTGATTGCGTTTGACAGTCCGTGGCGGGTGCGGCACACGGAACTTGCGCAGTCGTTGGGCATGGGCATTATGGTTCATATTGCAGACCCGGACAGTTGGTTCGCGACGCGATATTCGAATGCCAAGAAGTTTCACAAGAAGCGAGATCACTATCCCGCGCTCGAACGCATGATGGATCGATTTGAGGGGCCGTGGCTTGCGGCGCACATGGGTGGGTACGCGGAGGACCTTGACTTCCTTGATGGTCTTCTCACGCGGCATCCGAACTTGTCCTTGGACACAAGCGCGACGAAGTGGATTGTGCGCGAGTTGTCGCGGCATCCTCGCGAGCGAGTGAGAGATTTCTTCTTCAAGTGGGAGGGGCGGATCCTCTTTGGCTCAGACATCGTCACGGTTGACGAGCACACGACTCCGAAGTTTGAAGACCCATCAAAGCCTGCGAGTCAGAAACACCCGATGGCGGACCTCGCCGACTCACCCGAAGCGGCGTTTGACTTGTATTCGAGCCGATACTTCACGCTGCGATTGCTGTTTGAGACGGATTACGAAGGACCAAGCCCGATCGCTGATCCGGACCTTCGGATGGTTGATCCAACGTTGACTGATTCGCTCGCCGCGCCGTTTATTCGCGGACTGAGGCTGCCGCCAGAATACTTGCGGACGTTGTATCGCGGTGCGGCGGAGAGTTTTTTGAGCAAGATCAAGGCGAAGTAGCGTCCTTGTGCCACCGACTGCTGCTTTGAGCGGTCGGTGGAACTTGTCTGGAGACACAACATTCGATCAGAGTCACAGACCTGTTCACCATCGACTGTCAAAGCACAGCCGGTGGCACGATGACTTACCCGTTCAAGTCGATGTGCTTCTGTTCAGGCTGCGAGTGTTCCTGATGATCCTCGCGAGCGTCTTCTTGCTCGTTTGATGACGCGCGGCGTACCGCGCTCGCCATCGTCACGGCTTCGGGATCGACAATCACTTCATCTGAATCGCGTTTGGGCGCGTTCGCTGGCTTCAGCGAGTTGCGGACTTGCTGTGCGTTGCCTGTGCGGGCGGCGACTGGTGCCCCCGCGGCGGCCTGCACGCTTGCTGGAAGAATCAGCGCCATGCAGGTAGCGTCGGGAGAACGCGGGTTGTTCAGCCACTTTTTCTTGAACATTGGGCCATTGAGGTTCAACAATTGATGCACAACACGCTTGCAATGAGCGTTATTTCATAGTGGCGAGACCAATATGGCGTGCGAAACGAAAAAACCGACTGCGATTGCAGTCGGCTTGACAGTTCAGTAGGAATTTCGGGTTCACGCCCTCGAAGAGCGTTTTGCGTTGGCTGATGCAACCTTCTTCGTCGTCGTGCTCTTTGCCTTCGCCGTGCGTTCAGATGCCGACTTCGGCGCGACCTTCATCACGCTCGCGTCATCCTTCGCGGCTCGCAATGCACGCGACATGCGCTGGACGGTCTGAGTATCGCGAATCTGCGTCGACGAGCGTGTCACGCTCTGCTTCTCGCGAACTTTGTTCGACGAGTTAGTCACTTCGCGCGACTCGGCCATCGCGAGCGACGAGTTGGTGACCACCTTCATCGTGCCTTGCGTCGTCGTAGCACGCTGCGCGATGCTGCTGCGGCGAGTGATCGCGCGGTCCTTGCTCATGCTCTCGCTGCTCTTGGTGACGCTGCCGCGGGCGACGGACTTGCCCTTTGCCATCGCCGAACTTTCGCTCACGATCGACAAACGAGCGTTGGGCGAAACGCTGGCGCGCTTGGTTGCCTTGCTGTCGCTTGCCTTGCTCACGCGGACAATCGAATTATCAACAGGCAACGCGGTGCGGCGGGTTGTCGTCTTTGAGTTGGGCTGCGAATCAACCTGAACGAATCGCTGCTGATGAGCAGAAACATCGACGTGCCCGGCAAACGACGCCCCCGACGCCCCCGAAAGAGCGAGCAGCGTTGAAGCGACGACGACTTGACTTGTGCGACCCATAATGCCTCCGCCGCGTTCGCGGCTCACAAACTCGTGGTTCCTAGTGAGTAGCTTCGGTCACGCGCAGAACTTCTTGTACTGTGGTCATGCCCTTTGCAACTTTTCTCAAGCCGTCTGCGCGGAGTGTGACCATCCCGCGTTCTATGCAGAGGCGCCGGAACTCGGCGACGTTGGGATTGCGGGCGATAATGTCGCGGAGCGAGTCGTCGACGGCGAGCATCTCATAGATACCGACGCGACCTGAGTATCCAGTCTTGCGGCACTTGTCGCAGCCCTTGGCACTCCACACCTGAGACGCATCGAGCCCCTGCATGGTGAGGAACTCGGTCATTTCTTCGCCAGGGGATTCCTGCACCTTGCACTGCGTGCACAAGCGACGGATAAGTCGCTGAGCAAGCACGGCGTTGACTGCGGCGCCGACAAGGAACGGCTCAAGACCGATGTTGACCAATCGCGTGATCGAACTCGGCGCGTCGTTGGTGTGCAGCGTGCTGAGCACCAAGTGACCGGTGAGCGCGGCTTGCACAGCGATGTGAGCCGTTTCATGGTCACGAATTTCGCCCAGCAGGATAACGTCCGGGTCCTGACGCAGCAGGGCGCGGAGGGCGACGCCGAAGGTCATGCCGATCTTTTCGTGCATGCCCGACTGCGTGATGCCTTCCAAGGTATATTCCACCGGGTCTTCGACGGTGGAGATGTTCATCGAGTTCTTATCGAGGTTGCGAAGACTGGCGTACAGCGTTGTGGTCTTACCGCTACCAGTGGGACCCGTGACGAGCACAATCCCGTGCGGCGCGTCGATCTGTTTCTTCCAGATGGTCAGCGTGTCTTCGTCAAAGCCCAGTTGATCGAGTTCGACGCTGATGCTCTTGTCGTTCAAGATACGCATGACGACTTTTTCGCCGCCCGTGGTGGGCAGGGTCGACACACGCAGGTCCACTTTCTTGCCCGCAACCTTTGCGCGGATGCGACCGTCCTGCGGCAAGCGGCGTTCGTCGATGGCGAGGTTCGCCATGATCTTGATGCGGCTCGTGAGCGCGGCTCCCATGCTGATGGGCGGGTTCAGGACTTCGTACAACTCGCCGTCGATGCGGAAACGCACGCGGAGTTTCTTTTCGCTGGGCTCAACGTGAATATCGCTCGCGCCCTGTTGGAGCGCAAGCTGAATGATGTGATTCACATAGCGAATGACCGGGCTTTCCTTGGCTTCTTTCTCAAGGTTGGCTTCTTCGGACTGCTTGTTCTGCTCGACTTGAACGTCGCCGTCTTCGACTTCCGCGAGAATGTCGCCGACGTCTGCTTGTTCTTCCTTGGCAGCGCCAACGACTTCGAGCGCGGCGCGAATGTCGTCGCCGGTCGTGAGCACGAGCTTGACGCTCGCGACGCCCAGGCGTTCACGGATCGCGTCCAGCAGGAACACGTTGTCGGCCTGCGTCGTCGCGACAACGACGCGCGTGCCATCCGTGCGGAGCGGGATGACCGCGTTGTTGCGGCAGAAGTCACCAGACAAACGCTGGAGCAACTGGCCGTCGAAGCCCCCATCAAGACCCTTGTTAAGATCGATGCGTTCGAATGTGAGGCCTGAAACCTCCGCGACGCACATCATCATCTGCGGCTCGTCGCAGCCTTGCTCAAGCAACACTTCAGCAAGGCGCTTGCCCGGCGTGCTCTTTAGCACCGCCAGCGCCGAATCGAGTTTTTCATTCGTCACGACTTGACGAACGACCAGCAGTTCGCCCAATTCTTTGATCTTCGAAGGATCTTCGGGCGAGTCGGGGCGATAGATCTCGCTGATCGCCGGGCCCACCGAGCTTGGTGCGCGCTTGGTGATCTGCTTCACCGACGGATCAGGATCGCCTTCGCCCGCTGCGCCTTGGTTGGATGGCCGGCTGGGCAAAGGCGAAAACGAGTTCGCTTCTTGGTCGATGCGGTTCTTCTTGGCGCTCCGCGCGTCAGGATCGTCGGCTACGCCCAGTTCGTTCAGGATGTCGTCGATGTTGTACTTGGCCACGGCGGATTCCAGAATGCGAGGACGGAAGAGGGACCGGTTCGATGACGTAACGACTTGCGAGCGTTATGAACGCCTTACTTCTTGCGCTTCTTCTTCGGGCTGTTTTCTTCTTCGCCCGGGTTCTGCATGTTCAGCACAAACTTCTGGCCTTCTGCTTCGATGGTGACGCTGCGGCCTTCGATCTGTGTCACAGTGAATAGGTCGCCAATCTTGTCGCCGATGCGCACGACTTCGTCGTCGATACGGGCGAGGGGCACGCGTCCGCCCATCACGCTCTGCACGACGATCTTGGAAGCTTCGCTCGCGATGACTGCACGTTTGCGAGCAAGTTCAGCCGCGGCTTTCTGCTCGGGCGAGGGTCCTGCTGAAGTCGGGACAATCGGGACTGAGCCAGCGGCCAGTGCCTGCTGCGCCGATGCGAGAGCGAACGGGCTGCGGCCAAAGTCCACGAGCGCGATGTCAAGCGGGTTGTTCACGCTGGACAGTTCGCCCATCACGCGGGAGTACTCGGCTTCAAACGCCGCGTCTTTGTTGGCGTCAAACTCGAACTGCTTGCCGCCATCGAAGGCGATGGCGTGCTTCACGCCGATGGTGCGCATTGCGTACAGCGCGCCAGCGGACACGACCAACACCATCGCGAGCACGATGGGCTGTGTTGGTGTCCACTTCTTGGACGGGCCAAGCGAGCCGAACGCGTCGGGCGTCACAACGCCCGGCAACGAGCCGGCGCTTGTGTTCGATTCAGGGTTTCCAAAGTGTGCCATGTCTCAACTCCTCAGTCCAAACGTTGAAGCTCTCGCCACAAGCGCGTTACATGCGATCAGAAGGAACCACAACCTCGGCGCGGCGGTTGTCTTCCTGGAAGTAGATGCTCAGGGTGAAGGTCGCTGAAACTTCCGCGCCTTCGACGGTTTCCCCCTGCAGGCGCAGGTTGTGGATTCGCGTCACGCGGGGCAGTTTTTCGACCTGCGCGAGGAACGAGTGGAAGCCGATGAACGTGCCGTCGGTTTCCATTTCAAGAGGCTGTTCCATGTACAGGCCAGCGGGGAGCGCCTTGTTGCTCTTGATGCTGGGGGGCGTCAAGCCCGACTGCACCGCGAGTTCAGAAACCTGCCGCACGATCGCGTCGATTTCCTGGTTGGTGGGCAGGCGCTCTTCGATCACCTTGATGCCCGTCGCGAGCTGTTCGTTGGCCTTCTCAAAGTCCGTCCGCTTCGCGGATTCTTCCTTGAGCTTTGCGAGCAGCGACTGCATGTGGTCCACTTCCTCACGTGCACGCTTGATTTCAGCGTTGGTGGGCTTAAACACCATGAAGTAGCTGGCGATGGGCAACCCGACGACGCCAGCGAGAATGCCAGCGGTCAAAACTCCAAGCTTGTTCATTTAGAGACCCTCCTTCGCTTCAGTCACCTGCGTGTTTTCCACCTGCGGAGTCGCTTCAGCCTTCGGCGTGCCTGTTTCAGGCGTTGCGTTTGGCGTTGCGAGCTGCTCCGGAGTCTTGCCCGTCTTCTTTGCGATCAGTGTGCGAATGGATTCGCCCAGCTTTTCGCGATCCACTTCGCTCTTGAGCGTCGCGGTGATTTCAAACTTGCGAAGGATCTTCTTGTTTTCCTTCTGCTCTTTGATGAACGTCAGTTCGACGTCCTTGAGCAGCGGGCTGCTCTTGAGGCTGGTGAGATAGTCGGCGACGTCGTTGTTTTCTTCAGCCGCGCCGTTGATGACGACTTCGTACGTGAAACTCGGAGCGACGATCTTCGGGCGAGCGTCGGGCGCGACACCTGCAGTGGAATCGACAAGCGTCTTGATCTTGGGCATGTTGATGCCCCCGCCGCCCCCGCCGTTGCGATTGCCCTTCATTTCGAAGGAGTCAAGGCGCACGGTTTCCGGCATGCGATACCTCAGTTCGCTCAGCACAGCCCAGCGCGGCACTGGCTCCAGGAGCGCGGCGGTGATTTCCGCCTTCTCCATCATCACAGCTCGCTGCTCCTGAAGTTTCTTCAGGGCTTCGATCTGCTTGCTCTCCGCTTCGCACTGCTCACGCAACGAAACGAATTCCTGACCAAGATTGACCTTGGCCTTGTTCGTCATGTAAAACGCACCGCCCACGCCCATCATGACGAGCGCAAACAGGCTCAGGACGATGAGGTTGTTGCGGACTTCCGCCTTGCGTTGGATGTAGTCCGCAGGGAGAAAGCTGGCGTTATTCACGCCGGCATTCTCATTCTGATTTCCCGTCAGCAGAAACGACACTGTTGCCTCCTCTCGTCCACTTCACTTCAATTTCAATTCCGATTCCAAGTTGTTCTTACAGGTCTGTCGGTGCCAGGCACAAGCCCAGTGCCACGGCCCATCCGGGCTGCGGCACATCGATCTTGACGCCCGCGCATGGCTCGCTGCCACTCCTCGCGATACGTGCCAGCGGGTCTGCAACCTGTGCTGGGAGCCGCAGTGCACGTGCGATGTGCTGCGTCAAGCCGCGATGCCGCGACTCGCCGCCAATGAACACCACGCGATCAAGTTTCATTCCCGGGAAGCG
>JAXMAK010000001.1:0-1610499 GCA_046350435.1 Phycisphaerales bacterium | reverse complement strand
CGGCGCAGGAGTGTCCTGAAGAATGCAGATTCGGAGTTGGGAGTTTCATGAGGGGCTCCGGGTGTTGGACGGGGGCTTTGCTTGGACTGGGGCGGGTTTGTTGATGATGGGATGATGGGATGATGGGATGATGGGAGTACATTTTCCTTCTCTAACTCATCATCGCATCATCTCATCATCCCATCATCTGCTCTTTGCTCTAATACCACTGGAACGTCGGCCCGCCCAGTGCAATCGCGAGCGCGTCGGTGCGCTTGGTCAGCGTGGGTGTTCCCGTGCCGATGTACTGAAGCAGTTCGCTCTTTTCGATGTCAAGCATTCTGCCCAGCATGCATCGTTCGTTGATGCGGTCCACAACTTGCTGCGCGGACGCTGTCGCGCCGTTGTAGAACGACGTGAGATCAAGCACCATGCCCGCGACTGCGTTGCTGGCAACCGTGCTGCCCCAGTTCATACGAGGCAGAAAGTTGCCTTGCCAATACTCGGCACGATCGGGATAGCCGTCCGGCGCGCCCCACGAGAATGGCTGATGCTGCACGGGTTGCAGTTGGGCGCGAAGTCCATTGAGCGCGTTGACCGTCACTGGCAGCGTTCGCAGCGACGAGATGAAGAGATGCATCGGCCGCTTGAGTTTTCGCGGAGCCGCGGCGAGACGCTCAGGTCGGAGGACGCGTCGAAGCATTGCCTTGATGTCGCCGTTGGTCTGTGTGTACACGTTGGCAATGTCAGTCACGACAGCGTCTGGTGTGTTTTCGCCTAGGAATTCCAGACACAACTTGCTTGCAACAAAGCGAGCCGTCGACGCATGGTTGATCAGCATGTTGAGCGCAGTATCGCCCTCGGCTTGCCCTTGGTTGCCCGGGAAGTTGACGCCCAGGAACGTCTTTGGCTGCGTGTTGTGGTTGCCCGAGATGTATCGGAACTGGCCGTACGTGGGCTGCGCGGAACGCGATTCAAAACTCCACCCCGACAGAATCTTCGACAGCGCGATGACGTCGTTTTGCGTGTATCCGCCCGACACGCTGAGCGTGTGCAGTTCCATTAGTTCGCGTGCATAGTTCTCGTTTGGCTGCGTTGCGGTGCTCGCCGTGTTGTCGAGATAGTGCAGCATCGCCGGGCTGTGGGCGCTGGCAATCAGCATGTTGGGGAACGTTCCCAGCGCGTGCGTGCGGATGACGTTGGTGTCGTCGGCGACTTTGAGATACGCAACCGTGTCATTTTCAAAGACGTAAATCGCGAAGTGATTCGTCCACATATCGACGATTCGCTCAAACAACTGCCGCTTGCTGAGCAAGCCTCGCATGAGCCTGGCTTCCATCAACTGCTGGCGCACGACTGTCGCGCCGGTCGCGATCAGTTGTGCAAATGTCTGGCCATAGATTGGATACGACGCCATGCGCGCGTCAGCGTCCGTATCCACGATCGCCGTGTGGTTGAGGTGATACTCAAGATATCCCTCATACCCAAGCGAACGAGCCAATGCCTGCTCTTCTTGATTCGCACCAAAGGTGATGCGATCGACCAACTTCATGAGCAGCCAATCAGCACTGGGATCAACATCCGCAGGCGCCGTCGCGACTGGCTGCGCGTGCGCCTTGCGAGGAGCGGCGAGCACAGGCGCGAGTGCCGCACCCAGCAACGCGAACGCACCACGGCGCGAAAAACCTGTGGTCGTGTGCTGCGGCTCGGCCTCTCTCTGCTCGCTCTGCACTTGATCACCCGATAGCGCGGAGTTCTCAACGAGTATTCGATCCTGTTGCGTTGGTGCATGCACTGCCATGTACGCCATCCTTTGCTAGAACCAAGCAGCGCTTGGCGGAAGCCTGAAGGAATCCCATCACCAAATGTCTTCCCGATGTTGTCACGTATTGATCAGCACGCAAAGCGCCGAAGCGCAGTCCATCTGTGGTGGTGCAAACCTGCCCGGTGACACCCTTCGCACTCCCACAGCTCCGCCTCCACCCCCAACGACTTCCACACCGTCGAATAACGCACTGATCTGCATTAGCATGCACATTTTTTTGAATTGTGCAAGACAATTTCACTCAATTCTGCAATCTTGTCGCGCGACTTGCGCTCGAAACGTTTGCAACGCGATGGCCGAACTCGCAACGCACTTTGTCTGTACAATTGCACATGCTGTGGCAGCCCTCGCTCCCCGATGTCTACATCAAAATGCCCCCGGAGGACCTCGCGCGGGCAATCACGCAGCGCCGTCGTGAATTGGGTGAGCAACTGGTGATCCTGGGTCACCACTATCAAACCGATGAAATCATCCAGCACGCGGACGTGACGGGCGACAGCCTTAAACTATCGCAAGTCGCCGCAAAGCTTGCGCAGGAACGCGCGGGCAAAGCGAAGTACGTCGTCTTCTGTGGCGTTCACTTCATGGCAGAGACGGCGGACATGCTCACGCCCCCGGAACTGCCAGTGATTCTGCCCGACTTGTCCGCAGGCTGCAGCATGGCTGACATGGCGCAGTACGACGACACTGTGCAGGCGTGGAATGACATTCACGCGGCACTCAGCGAGCAAGGCTGGAGCGGCACGCTCGTTCCGATCACGTATGTCAACTCATCCGCCGCGATCAAGGCATTCGTCGGCTCGCACGGCGGAGCGTGCTGCACGAGCAGCAACGCGCTGGAAGTGTTCAAGTGGGCGATGGGACAAGGGAAAAACACGAGAGTGCTTTTCCTGCCCGATCAACACCTGGGCCGTAACACCGCAGCAAAGTTTGGTATCGACGTCGCCAATCGCTCGTGCGTCTATGACCCCCGCATGACCCGCAAGGGTGTCGCCCTTGGCGGAGCGACGCGCGAGCAATTGCTGAAGAGTGACGTGATTCTGTGGGCCGGGCACTGCAGCGTACACAAGTTGTTCAGGCCCGAGCACTGCGATCAGATTCGTGCTCAAAATGAAATCGACACAAAGTCTGGCGCTGTGCCTATGAAGATTCTGGTGCATCCAGAGTGCTGCAAAGAAGTCGTCGACAAAGCCGATCTCAACGGCAGCACTGAATACATCATCAAAGTGATTCGCGAAGCGCCTACGGGTTCGCGCTGGGCTGTGGGCACCGAAGTGCATCTTGTCAATCGCATCGCGAAAGAAGCCGCGGCTCGTGGCGTGCATGTGCGAATTCTCTCGGATTGCCAATGTCTCTGCACCACGATGTACCGCATTGATCAGCCCCACTTGCTGTGGGTGCTTGACAATCTAGTCGGCAAGTTTGAAGAACGCAGCGGCAGTTCCAAGCCTTCGAAAGCACGCATCGTCAATCAAGTTGTCGTTCCCAAAGAAGTGCGCGAGCCCGCGCTGCTTGCGATTGACCGGATGTTGAGCCTCACGGCGCAGCCGGCGCAAACGCAGACAAAACGACTGGAACAATTAGCAACGGCGGATTGAGTTGTTTGCACATGGCTTATTCAGGACATCATGTCATCGCAGACACCACAACACGTTCCGCCAGAATCACGTGTGAGTGGTCGAGCGCCGATCCCCAAGCCTGAGCGATTTGCATGGCCGCCCGGCAAAGAGAATACTGAGTCGCAACACGACTCGAATACAGCACAACCCATCACAAGAACAGTTCGCCGTCATGCGGCGGACGCCGCTGGCGAGCCTTCGCCCGCACATTGGTGGAACGTCATCGAAGAACTGTGGCTTGGCGTCGTGAAACCGTCGTGGGCGCAGCGTTGCGTCGAATCGAGGTGGACGCCCGAGCAGCACGGGCTTTGGTGCCCGAAGTGTGGCCACAGTGTTGGTGACTTCGAAGTCAGTACCGACGACGAGGGCAACGCGGGATGCTCCAAGTGCCGCACTTCGCACGTGCCGTGGCGAGAGATCGTGCGTCTTGGCACCTACGAAGGGTTGCTGCGCGACGCGATTCTCGAAATCAAGTTCAGCGCGTGGCGGCGACTTGCCAGCGATGTCGGATATGAATTGGGCAAGCAACTTGCACACACACTGGCCAGTCGAAGCGTGTCACTCGAAGATGTTGTACTTATCCCGACACCAGTCGCGTTTCGACGACGCTTGCTGCGAGGCATCGATCACACGCTCTGCATCACGCGAGGCGTGCGATCTGCGCTGCTTGACACGTGGGAGAACGCCGGAGCGACGCTGCCAGCTAACGTCGCTCCGATCATCCGCCCGCTCAAACGCAAGTATCGCCCGACACAAACCCGGCGTGATGCGGAACGCCGTCGTCGCAACGTCGCGAACTCGATGATCGCGAATGCAGGCGTGCTGCAATCGCTGCAAGGTAAGACCATCGTGCTTATCGATGACGTGATGACGACTGGAGCGACGATTCGCGAAACGTGTCGAGCGTTGGGCGTTACCGGCAAGAAAGACCAGCAAGACCTGAACATCATTGTTGCAGTCGTAGCAGTGACCGACGACGCATAGATCGTCGCGTGCCACCAACTGGCGAAGCCGGTCGGTGCGTGGAAAAGTGCGACACGAGTCGAGCAGTGTGTGGATGTCTTCGTATCATGCCAATACGGAGGTTCGCATGTCGCTCTCGTTCTTTGCGCGTCTTGCACATCGTCATCGCCCGACCACACTCGCTGAACGTCGAGAGTTCTTGAAGGCATCGCTCGCCCTTGGTGCGGGGCTCGTGCTCAGTCGGCGTGCAACTGCCGGCGCGATCTTCGGACGATCGCTCAGTGCCAAGAAAGTCGTCGTCGTGGGCGGAGGCTTCGCGGGTCTTGCGTGCGCACATGAACTGCACACTGCGGGTCACGACGTGACGGTTGTTGAAGCAACCAGCAAGGTCGGCGGGCGTGTGCTGAGTCTCAATGTCGCAAACAACAACGCACTGATCGCAGGCAAGAACGTCGAAGGTGGCGGCGAACTCATTGGCAGCAATCATCCGCTCTGGGTCGCGTACGCCGAGAAGTTTGGCTTGTCGTTTCTCGACGTGCTCGAAAGCGAACGCGATTACCCGATCTATCTTGGTGGCAAGATGATCTCGGGTGAAGAGTCCTCAAAGTTGTACGAAGAGTTTGAAGCGGCACTCCAGACCATGGACGTAGATGCAGAGAATGTTGATCCCGACGCGCCATGGACGCATCCCAACGCGGATTCGTTGGACAAACGCACGCTCGCGGACTGGCTAAAGGATGTCACAGCCAGTGATCTCGCAAAGAGCGCAATCGCGGCTCAACTCTCTGGCGACAATGGCGTCGCAAACGATCGCGCGAGTTATCTTGGAATGCTCACGGCCATCAAGGGCGGCGGCCTCGACAAGTACTGGACGCAGTCCGAGGTCTATCGCTGCAAAGGCGGCAATCAGCAACTTGCGCTGCGCTTTGCGAGCGAACTAGGCGAGCGGGTGATTACGCGATTGTCCGTGCGATCCATCGACATTCCAGAAAAAGGAAACGTCAAGGTGGTGTGCAGCGACGCGCGAACGCTGGAGTGCGACTGTGTTGTCGTCGCAGTCGCTCCGAGTGTGTGGCAGCGCATCGCGTTCACGCCAGCCTTGCCAACGGAGCTGGCGCATGGCAAGAACTCGACAAGTTCAGGCGTGCAAATGGGTGTCGCGACGAAGTTCCTGAGTCCTGTGAAGTCGCCATTCTGGGAAGGGCAGAATCTGGACTCCATGTGCCTGGGTGACGATCAATTTTCGTGGACGTGGGACGCGACGCTCGGACAAACAAACGCTTCGCAGGAGTCGTGCCTCACCGCGTTTTCCGGCGGAGCGATCGCCGAGCGCGTTCGCGCTCAGGTCGCGGATGCCCGCATCAAGGCGTACGCAGACACGTTCGAAAAGATCTTCAAGGGGTACGGCGATCAGAAATCGGCCAAACCGACCTTCATGGATTGGCCGGGCTTTCCGTTCGTTGGAGGCGGATACAGCTTTCCAGCACCCGGACAGGTCACAAGCGTCGCGCCGCTGCTGAATCAGTCACATTCGCGAGGCAAGTTGCACTTTGCGGGCGAAGCGTGCTGCCTGAAGTTCGTGGGCTACATGGAAGGCGCGCTGCAATCGGGCGTCGCCGTCGCCAAACGCATCGCAAACGAGTCGTGAGGCAAGTTCTTGCTTTTCGGACGCAACGGGGTTTACAAACGCTTGTACAATTTGCATTCGATTCATTGAGCAAAGAACTCAGAGAGAGGATCCTGTCATGCCATTGTCAATCCAAGCCGCCCTTGCCCGCCGACTCGCACTCCTTGCTGGCGTTGCAGTTGGCTGCGCAAGCGCAAACGCGCAGTCGTACTTGACGTACGTCGATTCCAATTCCGACATGGTCCACCTCGCTGATCCCACCACCGGCGTGCTCGACACGTTTGGCTGGATCGTTGATGACGTTAGTTCCACCAACTACAACTTCCAGACGCCCATCGAAGCAATTCAGGTCGGGAACGAAATCTGGGTGACAGACCAACTCTCTGATGCGATTTACCGCTTCACGGCGAACTACGCCGCTCCCACATTCATCAGCGGTATCACCACACAACTGGACAACGTGCGAGGCCTCGCCCTCGTCGGCAACCGCGTGTACGTCAGCAACTCCGGCACGGCCAACGGCGCGCCCGGCCGATCGATCGTCGTGTACGAAACCGACGGCACCCTTGTCGGCTCGCTCTCCATCATCAATCCGCTCACAAACCTCGCGGTTGACCCCTTTGACGTCTCTGATTTCAACGGCCAACTGCTCATCAGCGACATCGAAGGCGAAGACCTGGTTGTCTGCAACACGGATGGCACCAACGTCAGTGTGCTCTTTGATGGCAACGCCAACCTTGCCGAGTTCCCGCAGCAGACGCACATCACCAATTCCGGCCCCAGCGGCTCGCAAGAAGTGTGGGTCGACTGCTTCAGTTCTCCCGCAGGCGTCTACCGCTTGACCGCACAGGGCGTGCAGGTTGCGTACTACCCCGTCACGACTGGTGGCCGAGGTATGTGGGTGCTCCCACGATTGGATACGGGCGAGGAAAGATTCCTCTACAGCGACGGCGTCGTTCCCAACGGCGGCATTCTTCGTCGTCAAATCGGCTTACCCACATCTGACCTGATTGTTCAAGGAAGCGGACGCTTCATCGGTTCCGTGACATTCACTTCACAACCAGTCTGCGACAGCATCGACTTCAACAATGACACCAGCCTGTTTGATCCGCAGGACATCGACGCCTTCCTGTCTGTCTACTCAGAGGGCCCGTGCATACCCGACACGGCGACCTGCAGCGACATCGACTTCAACAACGACAGTTCGGTGTTTGACCCATGCGACATCGACAGCTTCCTCCTCGTGTTCAGCGAAGGCCCCTGCACGCTCTGCGGCATCTAATTGTTCGTATTTTGTTCGCAACCCCCTTTAATAAAGCAGATCATGTAATCTGAAACAAATAACCACCCGAGCGGGTGGTTATTCTTGCTTGATATTGAACGTTTGCTGGTACGATTCGCTGGTCAATTCGTGGCTTTGGTATATGTTCCAATGCACACGAACCCATAAACAGGAAGGTTGTGGGGCAGGAGGTTGAAATGAAGATGCATAGGGCTTGGGCATTAGCCGCGTTGGTCACGACTGCGGGAACGACTCTCGCGCAGGATTTTCCGGGGGACGACTTCAAACTTGGAGCAGGGCTGGAAGCGATCCGCGACTGGACGCGCTCTCAGCTCACGCCAAACTTGGTAAAGCAAGGTCGCCCGTGGGGCTCGCCCACCGATCCGTGGCTGGGTGAATCAAGCATCACCCTCGACGCCAACGGCTGGCCCACCATGGATGCCGGCATCGTGCTGGTCAGCAACCAACTGCTCAACGATGGGCAGGAAGGCGTGTACAAGATCGAGTTCGAGTGCGCAACGATCCCAGAGATTCGTCCCATCGCCAGCTACGGCACAGTCGAGAACGTCGTGCGCGATGCCAACACCGGCATCGTCACTGCGGACTTTGTCTATCCAGCGATCAACTTCCAGGTGATGTTCGGCTTCTTCGGCACCAACGGCGGCGTGCGCAACCTGAAGGTGTACCGCCCGAACCAGAATCAGAACGAGGACTTCACCGATTTATTCCGCAACCACATTGACCGCTTCGGTGTCCTGCGCTTCATGGACATGAACCTGGTCAACAACAACACGACGCAGCACTGGAGCCAGCGCTCGCTGCCCACGTCCATCACATGGCGCACGAAGACGGGCATCCCGTACGAAAACTCCATCGCGCTGTGCAATCGCGTGAACAGCGACTACTACGTGTGCATCCCCCACCGCGCCACGGACGATTACATCCGCCAACTCGCCCGCCTGATTCGCGACAATCTGAATCCAAACCTCAAGGTGTACGTTGAGTTGTCCAACGAAGTGTGGAACACGATTTATCGTCAGGGCCGGGACTATCGCGACAACGCGAACAACGAGGTCTTGAACAACCCTGCAAGCAACCTCGCCTACGACGGCAGCACCAACGCGACGTACCACCGCTGGCGCTACTACGCCCGGCGTGCGAAGGAAATGAGCGCAATCTTCCAGCAGGAGTTCGGTGCCAACTCGCTCAACACACGCGTCCGCCCGCTCCTCTGTGGTCAGGCAGTCCGCGACGAGCAGTACCGCATTATGCTGCAGTACATCAACGATGTCTACGGCAATCCCAATCAGTACTTCCACGCGCTGGGCATCGGCATGTACTTCTGGGCGTGGCACGTCGACAACTGGCCTGATGTCACAGTCACCGATTATGTCAACGAACTCCGCCAAGCAACCACTGCTGACATTGGCAGCATCGCATGGTGGGACAACAACATCTCGCAAGAGCGCTACGCCAGCATGTCCACTTGGTACCGCATGGCACCCGTCGTGGGCTATGAATCTGGCCCGGATACCCGCGGCGATGCGTACATCAGCGTCAAGCGTCAGCTTTACTACGACCCACGCATGCGCGACCTCTGCAACGAATACGTCGACATGTGGCAGCGTCACGGCAACGGCACGCTTGTGTGGGCGGTTGCTGGCGCGGGCGACTGGAACACGGATTCGGGCGCGTACACGATTCTCGAAACCATGATGAATCCCGTCACGCCCCGCGTGCAGGCAATCGATGACTCAATCGCCGCGCCGCGTGCGGCATTGACCGCCGGCACGCTCGTCCCGGGCACCGTCAACGTGCGCAAGCACGTGATGCGTGATCCCGCAACGTGGCAGAACCCTGCACCGCCCGAGGAATGGATCACTGGCCGATTCTTTGACTACCTGATCCGCACCGACAACGCCGCGACGCTGCCCGTGTCGTTTGTCGCGAGCAGTTGGGAACCCGACAGCGGCATGACCATCTGGCTCAACGGCCAGCAGATCGGCTCGCAGACGTTCTCGAACACCGGTCCCCAAGGCAACACCAACTACCAGACGCATGGGGCAATCAACGTCGCGTTCCCCAAGGGCCTCTCGACGCTCCGCATCGTGAGCAATCGCGCTGGCGGCTACTACGTGAAGGAACTCACCGTCGGCGCAGGCGGCCCAACCTGCGACTCCATCGACTTCAATAACGACACGTCATCCTTTGACCCACAGGACATCGAAGCGTTCCTCAGCGTGTACTCGGAAGGCCCATGCATTCCCGGCACCGCGACCTGCAACGACATCGACTTCAACAACGATAACTCAATCTTCGACCCCTGCGACATCGACTCGTTCCTTCTGATGTACTCAGAAGGCCCTTGCACCCCCTGCGGCAACTAACAAGAGCCGAGGTGCGCAAGCACCCGGCATGTTCCCTCGCACAACGCACAAAACTGCACAACGCCCCGCCAAACGCGGTGCGTTTTTCTTTCCCCACGCCGGACCTGAGCGAGTCTTCGAGCGAAGGTCCGGGTACTTGTCAACCTCCACGCCGACACCTCGCATCGCTCGGCTCGTGTTTTTGCGCGATACGCTCCGCAGCATGACGCTCTCGGTCATCATTCCCGCGTACAACGAAGGCGCCACCCTCGCGCAAGTCGTCTCACGCGTGGCCGACAGCGCGAAAGCGATGAACACCCAAACTCAGATCGTCATCGTCGACGATTGCTCCTCCGACGAAACTCCAAGAGCCGCGCAAGCGTGCGCCGAGGCCTTCGCTCCATCGCAAGGCGGCATGGTTCATGTGCTGGTCGTCCGACACGAACGAAATATGGGTAAAGGCGCAGCGTTGCGGACCGGCATTTCTAAAGCGACCAACGACATCGTGCTCGTGCAGGACGCCGACCTCGAGTACGACCCCGCCGAATACCCAAAGTTGCTCGCGCCGATCTTGTCGGGCAAAGCCGACGTCGTGTTCGGCTCTCGCTTCGTCGGAGGCGACGCCCACCGCGTGCTGTACTACTGGCACTCAGTCGCAAATCGCTTCCTCACGCACTGCAGCAACGCTCTGAGCAATCTCAATCTCACCGACATGGAATGCGGCCCGAAGTTGTTCCGTCGCGAAGTGATCAGTCGCATCCGAATCGAAGAAGACCGCTTCGGCGTCGAACCAGAACTCGTCGCCAAGACCGCTAAACTCAACGTCCGCGTCTACGAAGTCGGCGTGTCATACGCCGGTCGAACCTACGCCGAAGGCAAAAAAATCACCTGGCAAGACGGCGTGTGGGCCCTCTGGTGCATCGTGAAGTATAACTTGTTCTGATGCTCATGAGCCGACGGCGCAAGCCGTCGGGACTCTTTGCGAAAAGTGCACAAGACAGCAATCGACCGCGTGATTGCGTCCAGTCTGCTCAACACAACGAATTCGCAAATCCGATCACCTCAAGCGCCGCGGATTCGGCTTGGGCTTCCCATCCGCATACTCCCACACCGTCACGGGCAGCATCTTCGTCCCCCACGCGCGTGCCGCTTCGTGTGTTGGGAAGAGCAGGTCCAGCCGAAATCCCTTGATCGCCCCGCCGCAATCGAGCACCGGAACCACACCTTCAGCACCGGGCTTCTTCGCCCGTTCATTCGCCCAGTTGGCGGTAATGTCAACGTCTGCAATCTTCTCCGCGTCCTCGGGCGCCGCGTATCCAGGTATCGTCAGCATCGATCCGTATGGAAGTACATTGGGATCCGCCGCGACAAGCAAAAATGCGTTGGTCGTCACGCAGTGCATCGTCGCCGTCCTGCCGTCCGCAGACGTTCCACAACTTTTTTCGTCCGGCGAGTATCCCGTCACACGCATCCACAACACCTTCGACGGACGGATAGGCCGGCCATGGAACCATCGCAGTTGTTCGTCGTTGATAAATGAATCTGGCTCAGGTGGACCGACGAAGTCCGCGTCCACAGTACTTTCGTTGAAAAGAAACTTCGGAGCAACACTGATCGTCTTCACGTTCGTGTCTGGTGTTGCTTCAACAGCGCTCGCAACCTTCGCATCATCGCGCGGTTCAGAGCTTGAACCCTGCTTCACATCTTGTTGTTCAATTTCATCACGAACGCGCTCCGCCGCAGTAGTCATGGCACCGGGCACTTGCTCGACAACCTGACTCGCCATCAGTAAAGGCAATTTCACACCATTGCGAACGGCGTATTCCTTAAACGTGATCGCGCTCCCCACCACTGCTGTCGCCGCGAGCGACCACGTCAACAGCGCATGCGAAAACCCTCCCCAGCATTCCTGCGCATGTTGAACCGAACCACTGTGCACGGCTCCATCCTGTCGCCGAAGCGCATTTCAAGCCACCGCAATAGCCTGAGTCGACGCAGTTTAGCACACATTCTGGCAAGAGGGCTTCACGAAAGCCCCTCCCTCTGGGAGGGGTTGGGGTGGGCGAGCGATCAGCACTCCAAGACTACCACAATCTCACCGCTCTTCGACCGACACGGCTAAAGAAGACGGATTGGCGGGGACCGCCAATCTACCCTCGGCTATGCCAAATCGTGCTGTCATTTTCGACTTCGACGGCGTCATCGTCCACAGCGAGGGCTCGCACCTCATTGCCATTCGCGAAGTCGCCGCGGCTCACGGCGTTCACTTCACCGACGAAACATACTTTCGCGATTATGTTGCGCTCGCAGACCGCGATCTCCTCCCGCGAGTATGGCACGACGCAGGCCGAACCCTTGCTGGAATGGAACTGCAAACGCTTCTCGCCACAAAGCAAGCTCGCTACGAGGAACTCGTGGACGAAGGCGCAGTCGTCGCGTTCCCCGGATCGGTTGAACTCATTCGTGCGTGTGCCGCAAAGGTGCCTGTCGCCATCTGCTCCGCGGCCAACCGCGCGACCATCAACGCCTCGATCCATGCACTCGACATCGCTTCATGCTTCACGACCATCGTGAGCGCCGACGATGTCGCTCGCAGCAAGCCCGATCCGATGCCCTACAGCCTCGCCGCGAAGCGACTTGGCTTTGACCCGCGCGAATGTGTTGCAATCGAGGACACAGTGGGCGGCATGGCCAGCGCGCTTGGTGCTGGATGCAAAGTGGTTGCCGTGTGTCACACGCTACCCCGCGCACGACTCGGCGCAGCAACGTTGGTTGTCGATGGCACCCGCGATCTCACAGTTGATCGACTACTTGCTCTTTAATTCGCTATCGTCAAGACGACGACTCACTCACTGCCACCGCGTCGACCTCGCCACACCGGGCACATTCGTTTGCATGCCTAAGTATGGCGCGAGTGGCAGCAACCCAAACGCAAGCACGATTCCCAGCAGCCCGGTGTAAATGCCGCTGAGCAGCCGCGTCCACAACTGGAACCAGATCGTCCACTCAAGATTGTCCAGGAACCAGCCGCGGATTGTCATCACGACGACAAACACCACGGCACCCGCCATCGCACCGAGCCCAGCGAGAAACCCAAGCGTGAGCGGATTCCGGCGGATCGTGGAACTTCGCACCAGCACAATCACCTCGGCACCAACCAGATACGACAACATGTGCGGACCCATGACCCGGACATCCGCGAGCGATCCTTGCATTTGCAATGGGTTCAAAAGGTCCATCAGCAGACCGATTGCAAGGGCACTCCATCGCACTGTCGTGCGCGAGGCAAACATCGCAACGAGCGTCAGACAGCAGAAGACAAAACTGGGCGCGATGGGCAAGTCGCGTAGCCGCAGGGCTTCGCGCAGGCCCAGTTCCAACCCCAGCGCCATCCACACAACGAGAATCCACAATGCGCGATTCATCGCGGGCCTCCTTCTTCTCGCTCGTTCGCGAGGCGTCGCCCGTCAGTCGTGCCAGAAGTTGGAATCTGCAGCACCAATTCGCTCACGCGGAGCAAGTCCCCCACCACTGGCCTGACGACGACGGTTTTTCGCAAAGGCTGGCGAGGCGACGGTTCGACGCTCACCACTTTGCCCACAATCAGCATCTGCGCATGCATGGGCCAACGCGTCGGATCCGCGAGTCGCACTTCATCGCCTGCCTTGGGCTCAATCGGCTGCTGCGTGTTCGCATCCGTCTTGTCTTCAACATCCCCCACCAGCGTTCCGTCGCCTGCAGGCTTCAGTTGCGTTCGCAAACCGCCCGGCACGCCCGCCGTGATCACAATGGCATCAAGCACGCCGCTCGCGGGTGAAGTGATGGGCAGAATGGTCGCCGCGCGAGGTCGAACACCAGTCACTCTGCCAAGCAGATGCACAAACTGCACCGTCGCGACACTGCCGACATCGACACCCTGCTTCGCACCCGCGCGAACAAACAACACCGGGCTGCCAACATCACTTCCAGTCCCAGTCACGCTCGCGGCGAGTTGATCGACCGAACCCATCGAGTCCGCAGGCCTCACGCGAGCCTGTTCAAGCAACGCCCGCAGCCGATTGTTCTCTTCGAGCAGCGACAAAACGCGTGTTCGCTGCTCCTGATTGTCCTGCTCAAGAGCCGCCATTCGCGAATCTGTCGCTGGCGCGGGGACAGGCGACAGCCAGCGATGAAATCTCGCGAGCGGCCCTGCAACTGGCGACACCAAAACCTCAGCAAGCCCCGACACAGGCGACACCCACGCTTGCCACTTCGCCGGCACCACGACCGCCAACACCGCCGCGAGCGCGATGCACGCGGGGAGAAGCGAACGCTGCTTTGGGAAGGAGAGGCGTTGCATGGGGAAGAAAGAGACGAAGAGATTGAGAGACGCAGAGACGGAGTGAGAAAAAAGACGTGTTCTTCATTGCAGGAGAGCAAGTCAAAAACTACTTCGTCTCTCCGTCTCTTCTTCTCTTCGTCTCTTCTGCCTTACCCAACATCGTTTTCCAAGTTCGACTTCAGTGCCTCGAAGTTCTCGAGGTACAGAGCAGTGCCGCGAGCGACACACGTCAGCGGGTCTTCCGCAAGTTTCGTGGGCAGGCCCGTTGCTTTTTCGATGACCACCGTGAGGTTGCGGAGCAAACTGCCGCCGCCTGCCATCACGATGCCGTTCTCAACAAGGTCCGCCGCGAGTTCGGGCTGGGCTTTTTCGAGCGTGCGCGTGATTGCTTCTGTAATCGCACCGACCGGCTCACCCAGCGCGATGCGGATTTCTTCGCTTGTCACTTCCGTCTTACGAGGCAACCCGCTGATCATGTCGCGCCCACGCACTTCCATCGTCATCTCTTGCGGCAGTGGCGCGGCTGAGCCAATCTCCATCTTGATGCGTTCAGCAGTCTGCTCGCCGATCATCATGTTGTACGTGCGCTTCATGTGGTTGATGATCGCTTCGTCCATGTCGTCGCCCGCGACGCGGACCGACTGACACTCCGAAATATCACCCAGCGACAAGATCGCAACTTCAGTGGTGCCGCCGCCAATGTCCACAATCATCGAGCCTTGTGCTTCGAGGAACGGCAACCCTGCACCGATTGCCGCAGCGAGTGGTTCTTCAATCAAGTAGGTCATCCGCGCACCAGCCCGCGCAGCGGAATTGAACACCGCATGCTTTTCCACGGCAGTAATGCCGCTGGGCACGCTGATGACAACGCGCGGCCCAAAGATGCGGTTCTTGCCGTTCACCTTGCGGATGAAGTAGCCCAGCATCGCCTCGGTGATTTCAAAGTCTGAAATCACGCCGTCCTTGAGCGGACGAATCGCGCTGATCGCGCCGGGCGTCTTGCCCAGCATTTGCTTGGCGACCTTACCCACCGCTTCGCCATCTTGGCACACTCTGTTCGTGCCCTTCCACACCGCCACCACGGAAGGCTCATTGAGCACGATGCCCTGGCCACGCACTGCAACCAGAGTGTTGCAGGTGCCCAGGTCGATGCCCATGTCCACGCTGAACATACCCCGGAGTCGGTCCATCAACACGAGCGACATCCTTCCTCGCGACTTTCCTGTCCACCAACGTCCCCGCAAGAATCGCAAGCGACGTATCAGGAAAGCGTGCACCTATCCCCGTGCAAAAATTCGTGAAGCGTGCCTGGGGAAATTGCACACCCTCACGGGCCAGCCTCCGGCCAGCCGCAGGAGGAGACATTATCAACGATTGCGGACAGAAGCGAGGCAAATCGCGCAAGAACTGCGCCTAAATCTTCGACATCATCGCAATCTCCCGAGATTCCTAAGTCCATGGCCTGTCGTCAATTCTGGAAAAATCGTGAACAGTCGGTGCAATCCCTGTCGCTTTCACCGTTCAGGCGAACATGACAGCGGATGAAGCACAAAGCCTGGCGCTCACACGACTCAAATTTGGTAGTCGTTCACGGATTAATCCCACCACCAAACTTCACAACGTCCGCGATGAAGTTGGTCATGTATTCATCATCCGGCGGCGGCACGTTGTCCGCTCGCCAATCGCCGAAGAACACGCCGTTGCGTTTCCAACCGGCCTTGTCTTCAGAACTCATGCCCATCTTGTTGTTCTGTTCCCACCGCGGATTGTGCCAGTTGTCGGCGTCCATCAAGATCGGAAACTGATTATTCCGCGCTTCGATCGCCTTGGTCACGCCGCCTTGTCCGTCTTTGACGAAGAGCAACTCCGCCGCGAGCATGAGTTCACCCGCCGGGTACTGATAGCTGGTTCCAAACTGTTGCCACTGAGGCTTGAACTCTTTCGCCGGATCAAAACTCTTGCTGTCCGACGGACACCTCCACGGGTCGCCCGCGATCCAATCGGAATTGAGATTGTTCGGATCACTCCGCACCGGCATGCTCGCATCAACATATTTCGCCATCACGTCGAGCAGACCCGGATCGTTGGTGTTGTTCCCATCATTGAGTGGTGCAACCTTGGGCAACAACCGCCCTTTGCTCTCCGTGTCCATGTAAATCTGCAACCCCATCCCAATGCCCTTGAGATTGGCGAGACACTTGACATTGCGCGAAGTTTCTCTCGCTCTGCCAAGCGCAGGGAGCAAAATGCTCGTCAACACCGCAATCACGGAAATGACCACAAGCAACTCGATGAGCGTGAAGCCCCGAGAGCGCCTCTCGACACTTCGCTCGTCCGCCAGTTTGTGAGTCCATCGCAGCATCCGCATCATGTTCCTGCGCACCTTTCCCACAAGTGTAACCGAGCGCTCCACCCCCTTCACCAAAACAAGGCGAACACCTGCCATACGTATTCGGCTCGAATCCGTTTCGTTCGCGCTTCGCAAACTACCTTCTGCGATGTTTTGAGTTGCAGGATTGCACGATTCGATGTATGCTGATTGGCCGTTCATTTGACCAATAACAGCCGAGAATCACCGGCTGTCCACAATCCCGCGCCAGGCCTCAACTGCGAACAGGCCCGGTGCAAGCAGTCAGGACACTCTCATGGCAGGCCCCACCCCGCAAGGCGATACCCCCGTCACAGTAACAACCGCCCAATTCAACCTTGCCGGCGAACCCATTCCGCCCCTGCCTGAAAACGCGACGAACGAGCAAAAAGACGAACACTGGTTCAAGCACGTGTACATGGGCAATCGCATGCCCCAGCTCACGGTGCGAGCCGTGCTGACTGGCGGCATCTTGGGGATGCTGCTCGCCGCGAGCAACCTCTACACCACGCTCAACATTGGCTGGGCCTTTGGTGTCGCCATCACTTCGAGCGTCATCAGCTTTGTCATCTGGTCGATCATCACGCCGCTGGTTGGTTGTCGCAAGATGACCATCCTCGAAACTAACTGCATGGCGAGCACCGCAAGTGCCGCAGGATACAGCACGGGCTCCACCATCGCGACGATGTTCGGCGCGCTCGTGCTCATCTATGTGGACCCCAACGGTGAGGGCAGTGACAAAGTCTTCACGTGGGAAGTACACAAGTGGTACATCGTCGCAGGCTTCACGCTCGCGACCGGACTCATGGGCGTCTTCTTGGCGATTCCGATGAAGCGCCAGATGATCAACCACGAACAGTTGCCCTTCCCCAGCGGCATCGCAGCCGCAGAGACCCTCAAGAGCCTGTACAGCCAGAGCAAAGAAGCTCTGCAAAAGGCCTACGTACTTATTCTGGGCCTAGGCATCGGCGCTGTCGTCGCATTGCTCCGCACCGGTGCGGGCACGTTTAAGTTCCTTGACTGGATGTGGCTCAAGATCGGCAACGTGCTGCCCTACATGATCACTCCAAAGAACAAGGATGATCCAACCGCAGGCTTCGATGTTGTCAGCGGCCCAATCCCAGAGCACTTGCCTCACGAAGGCTTCATGAAGATCAATGGCAAGCAGTTGTACGGCTACAGCGTCGATACAAGCGTGCTGCTGATCGCGGCAGGCATGATCGTCGGCATGCGCGTCAGTCTCTCAATGTTGCTGGGCTCCGCGATTCTGTACATGTGGCTTGGTCCAACGCTGGTCGCGATGGACGATGCCAATGCGTCAACCGTTGGATACATCGCAAGCATCGAAACCATCGCCGGCGGCACCCTGTATCACTTCCCGCGCTGGGGCCTCTGGGGCGGCACATCGCTGATGGTGTTCGCCAGCCTGACAGCGCTCGCATTCCAGTGGAAAACCATCGTCCGTGCGTTCACGAAGAAAGATGCCTCGACTTCGAGCGCGGCGGATATTGCCGCGATGAAGGATGTGGAAGTCCCGTTCATGTGGATGGTCATTGGCATGATCCCGATCACAATCGCCATGCTGATTATCCAGATGATCGCCTTCGATATCGCGTGGTGGGCAGGTTTGATCGCGATCGCAATGTCGTTTGTCCTGAGCCTTGTTGCGAGCCGCGCAACTGGTGAAACCGACACAACCCCGATCGGCGCAATGGGCAAGGTCATGCAGCTGATTTTCGCGATCCTGAAGCCCAATCAGATCGTTCCAAACTTGGCAAGCGCAGGCATCGCTGCGAACAGCGCAAGCAGCAGCGCGGACTTGCTCACCGACCTCAAAATCGGATACTTGCTCGGCGCGAATCCTCGCCGCCAGTTCCTCGCTCAGTTTTGGGGCGTCTTCTTTGGCACCATCGCGATCGTTCCGATCTGGTACTTGATGGTGCCCACAAAGGCTGTCCTCGAAAAACTGCCTGCACCCGCAACACAGACCTGGTACAAAGTCGCACAGGTGCTCACAAAGGGCCTGGACTTCCTTCCTCAGTCCGCCAAGGTTGCGATCCTCATCGGTGCTGCAGTAGGCATCCTTCTCCCCGTCATCGAGAAGTTTGTCGTGCCCGCGAAGTATCGCAAGTACGTCCCCAGCGCAACAGGTCTGGGCCTCTCATTCATGCTGCCCTTCTACAACAGCCTCGCATTCTCCCTCGGCGCAGTCATCTCATTCCTCTGGAGCAAACTCGCAAAGCGCTCACACGATCTCTACAACGTCGCCCTCGCCAGCGGTTTGGTCGCAGGCGAAAGCCTTCTCGCAGCATTCATCGCGATGCTCTCAACCGCTGCGGGTATCTTCAGTTGGAATATTTGAGACAGCAATCGCACACGATTCGACAACGCGACTTTGCACATATGAACACGTCATCGCCCGAGCCAGCTCGGGCGATTTTTATTTGCCCCGGCACAAGCACGAAAATGACAACCAATCGGCATGCGAAACCACATCTCCGAAACGACGCGCGTTTCACTACAAGTCAATTGATCGTTCTATTGTCAGTGCTCAAAATCAGCGCTCAGGCGCGCCGTCGAATTACTCATACCGCCCGCAAATCAACGTCACGTTGTGCCCGCCGAATCCGAATGTGTTGTTCATCGCGTAGCGAGTTTTCCGCTCCCGCGCGTGGTGCGGCACAAGATCAACATCAAAGCCCTCATCCGGGTTTTCAAGGTTGATCGTGGGTGCGATGATTCCATCCCGCACGGCGTGTACGCACGCGATCGTCTCGACCGCGCCGCTTGCACCCAGGCAATGTCCGTGCATGCTCTTCGTGCTGCTCATAAGCAGCCTGCCGCCCCGGCTCTTGATCGCGTGATCACCAAACACGCGCGTCACTGCAGCGACTTCGGCCTTATCGCCAAGGGGCGTGCTCGTGCCGTGCGCATTCACGTAATCGATATCTGTCGGATTAAGCCGCGCGTCCCGCAGCGCCATCGTCATGCTGCGCGATGCCCCGCCGCCATGTTCATCCGGTGCTGTGATATGCGACGCGTCGCTCGAGTTGCCAAATCCAAGCAATTCCGCGTAAATCGTCGCACCACGCTTCTTCGCGTGTGCTTCAGTCTCAAGCACATACACCGCCGCACCCTCGGACAGCACAAATCCATCCCGATCCTTGTCGAAGGGCCTGCTCGCCCGCGTCGGCTCGTTGTTCCTTGTCGACAGCGCCTTCATCACCATGAACGCGCCGATGCACAAGGGCGTGCATGCTGCCTCAGCGCCGCCCGCGAGCATGACATCCGCAAGCCCAGCCCGCAAGTACAGCATCGCATCGCCAATCGCGTGTCCGCTGCTGGCGCACGCAGTCGCGTGGCAACTCGCCGGACCCTTCAATCCATACTTGATGCTGATATTGCCCGCCGCAGCGTTTGCCATCAAACGCGGCACAGTAAACGGATTGATGCGGTCTGGACCCTTGTGGTCCATCGCCAGCACGCCCTCTTCGATCGTCTTGATGCCGCCCACACCCGCGCCGACGACAACGCCGCACCGATCCAAGTCTTCCTTGGAAAAGTCGACTCCCGAGTGCTTCACCGCTTCCGCAGCAGCCGCCAAACCAAGGTGCGAGAAGCGATCCATGCGCTTGGCTTCGCGATGCTCGAGCACGCTGCCAACGTCCCAGCCCTTGATCTGCCCGCCGATCGTGACGGCCCACTTCGCAGGGTCATACGCCTTGAAGTCCTCGCCCTCAATCGCAGAAATCCCACTCTTGCCCGCACGCATCGCGCGCCAAGTCTCCTCGGCGTTGTGCCCAAGGTTCGTGAGAGCCCCCATGCCCGTAATCACAATCCGCTGATCAGGCGAGCGTTTCTGCGAGTTGGACGATTGTGTCGTCATATCAATCTTCTATCTTCACCACACTATCTTCACCACACCATCCGGGTGCAGGCTTCACATATCCAACACTTGCGTCAACGCGAGTAGTCGATCTAGCTCCGGGCCTGCGCTGAAGTTCCGTCACAGTCCCAGCGGGAAGGGATGAAAGCCGCGGCGTTGCACTTCGCGCAACGCCGCAGTGTGTTTCGGTATTACAACCCGACAATTACTTGCCGTGGTGCTGCTTGATGAAGTCGATGGCATCGCCAACGGTCTTGATCTTTTCCGCCTGCTCGTCGGGAATGTCAGTCTCGAACGCTTCTTCGAGTTCCATCACGAGTTCGACCTGGTCGAGGCTGTCGGCGTTGAGATCCTCCGTGAAACTCATCGTCCGGGTGATCTTGGCCTTGTCATGACCCATCTGCTGGGCGACGATGTCAATCACCTTTGCTTCGATCTCTTGCTCAGTCACGTTCCGTCTCCATTTGTATGGCGAATGACTCGCCGGAATAACTCAACGCGTTGGGCCATGGGAAACTCCCACAACACCCACGCCCCCGCACTTGGGACAAACCCTGCGGGAACGCGGATTCTAGCCAAATGCCGTGCCAAGGCCAATCGGACCCAAACAAGCCCCCGACCTCCAAAATACTCTCCTGCTGAAGCAGCGGAAGCGGGCACGGCGAACCAGTCGCCTTCACATCATTTTTTCTCGTCCGCAAAAATAACTCCACCTCAACACGTGATCTCCCCACTCACCCCGCGCACTCGCTGCGCCACTTTCCACCCCCGTCCGTCTATTCCGCCTGCACCGCCCACCCTTTCTCCAAAACCAAAAACACGCCCTGACCCCTCCCCTTCCTTCCTCCGATTCCTCACCTGTGCGTCCGCCACGGACGGCGACGTTGTTATTTCGAGAGAGAGGACTTCACATGGCCAGCATGCCCAAGGAACCCGAAGCCTTTGCCGAATGTGTTGCGGAAATGCTCCGGCGTCTCCAGCCCGAGTACTCCATCGACCTCGTCGGCCCGCGCGAACTCCTCGTCAATGGCCGCCGCCTCGACCTCGAAAACCTCTACCGCATGGTCAACCATGAGCCAGGCCGAGGGACCGAGATCGTCGAGCACTACCTCGAACAACTCTTCGCAGGCGAAGCGATCCAACTGGGCAACATGAGCTTCGAGTTTGCGCGCAACAAGATCATGCCGCGCATCCAGCCCGAAACGATCTTTGAACACCTCTCACGCGAACAAGTCGCCCACATCCCGTGGGTCAACGACACCGTGATCGTCTTCGTGACCGACCTCCCGCACATGACGGTGAGCATCACGACCGAACAACTCCTCCGCTGGCAAGTCTCAATCGAAGCGATGGAAGAAATCGCCCGCGAAAACCTCGACAATTACGCCAGCGAACTCGACATCCAAATCGTCGAAAGCAAAGAAGGCGGCAAAGCCGCGATCCTGGGCCAGCACGACGGCTACGACGCCGCCCGCCTGCTCATGACAGGCCTCTACGAAAAACTCGCCCCGCAGCTCGGCCGCGACTTCTTCGTCGCAACGCCCGCGCGAGACATGTTCGTCGCCTTCAGCCGAGGCCCCAAGTCCTTCGTCGATCGCCTGCAAGAACGCATCGAAAACGACTACCGCCGCCTGCCCTACCCAATCTGCCCCGACTTCTTCCTCGTGACGCGCGACGGCGTCGCCGGCACGAAGCCAATGCGCATGGGCGAAGCGGCGTAACACGGGCTTCAAGCCGGTGAGCCGAAATACTCACCTAATGTCATCTTCCGATTCCACCTTATCTTCTGTCGGATCAATAACCATGACGCCTGAGATATCTTGCAACGCAAGTGCGCAAAGCACCGCGTTCGGGCTCTTCAATGACAGGAAGTACGTCTCTCTTGGTTCGCCCCGGGTCTTGATGCGAAGGCTGCTGCGACGGAGAGTCATCGACTCGATCATCCGAAAATCAACCTCAATTCCCGCGTGCTTACCACGCAGGAATCGAAAACCTCTCGTAAGCACTTCCACGTCGCTTTCATACGGGAAAGGCTCGCCGCGTTCCATGAAATCAACGCCGTTCTCGGCGCAGTGATACAACAACGCAACGTGCGCAGCATCCATCGTTTCCTCTTTAATGGCCGCTCGAACCACCGCAGAATACAAACCTCGCTTCCAAGCTGACCGCGACCACAAGTGACGTATTCGAGCACCGTTTTTCTGCTCCAGCAGCGTCTCAACGCTCTCGATCTTCGGCGCATACAACAAGAGCAGCGGCCCACTTCGCAAACGAATCTTCGTGATGTCGTCATACGACACTGACAGACGCACTCGGCCGAATCGCCAGACCTTCATTCCACACGCAAAGTACTCAAACCGATCCATCCCGGCACAAAAGAAACGAACGGACGCGAACGCCAGCGCCGCAGTGATTCCCAACAGAAATCCAAGCACCAACAGGCCGGCAAAGAACCTCCCAATGATGAATTGATTGTGATGGTGCCGTACAAAGTTGGGCAAGTCGCCGATCACCAGCCAGGCAATTCCCATCGCCATACAGCCAGTCGCAACTGCCCCGAGCATGTACACCACCGATTGTCGTTGCTCGGCAATCTTCTCGCCAAAGTCAAGATCGTCTCGCTCTTGAACGTAATGCTTTGACTGAGAATTCCCCATCCGCCAACATAGTACGTGCATCAACCTCTGCTCCGAGTGCGGCGAACAGCTCGAAGTCGCCCGCGCCATCCCAAACTCGATGCCCCATGACTAACTGCCACCATGCCTTCTTCTCCGTCACTCATCTTTCTCATCCGACTCAATCTCCCTGCTCTCTTCTTTGTGCTCTTCGTGTCTTTGTGGTGAACATTCTCCTCCAAATGACCTCCCGCGCGCGCAAGTTCACGTCCTTCTCCACTTTCCCCCTTGCACTTTTTCATCTCTCGCATCTAATACCTCCGACTGCCGAGCAAGTCGCTCAAGCAGTCACAACTCTCGCGCTTGACGGCGTAGATTGGCGGTCCCCGCCAATTCTTCTGTCTTCGCCAGCCGTCTCGGCTGGCGTATTCAAGCCGAGCGCATCCTGCAGGAAGCGGACCTCAAAGGACTGACACGTCCCCGAGGCCTCCCACCATAAGGATGCACTCGTAGCGCGGCCCCGCGAAAGTCCGTGACTGCAAAAAGCAACCCTCGTCAGCCACGGTCGCCATCGAGATCAGTGCGGATGTCAAGCAGCAAGCGAAAGCCAGTTGCTCCGCACCGACCGGTGAGTTACGTCACCCAGCGATGTGTGCAACACACGCAATCGCTGCTCGGGGAGCGCCCGTCGATCTCGCGTCGGACTTGAGAAGGTGCAACGTCGTGCGCAAGCACGACAAGCACCGCGCCGCCCCCACGCGCAGACTCGTCAAGCCTCATGCAATCGTCAATCATTCACGAGTGACAACCTCACCCCGTGCGACATCCCCACGCCCACTCCGAATCACGAACCACGAATCACAAATCACGAATGCCCACTCCTACGCCGCCTCCCTCTTCAGCCGCTCCTCCTCCTCCAACGTTGCATCATCCACCACCAACCCCTTCGCCGCCTCCGCCTCAAGATCCGCAAACGCCCGATTGCTCATCCTTCGCGCCATGGTGTTGATGTCAAAATCAGCCTCGTTTTCAGGCTCAAAGTGCCATTCGCGCACGTCTACCCCATCGATCGCCGCGATCATCAGGTCCTTCGCGTCGCGCAGGTCAACCCGCCGCGCCTTGCCCTTGTGCCGCTTGGGTTTGATCACCGCGCTGTCCGTGTCCGCAAACTCCACAATGGGCCGGCATGGGTTGCTGGGGTTCCAGTCCACGACCACCGCGTCCGTTCCATCCGACAGCGTCACCAAACTCCCGGGCGTGTAAGGCGGCATGATGCTGAACAACGCGGCACGCACCACCGGATCAAGCAGCCGAGCATACTCAGGTTGCAGCAACGCGTGCAACACCTTCACCCGCGGCACACTATCTTGCATCTGCGAATCACTATGAGGCGTGTGCGCCGGATTGCGCAACCGATCACACAAGTCCGCCGCCGCACAAATCCGCGCCAGCACGTGAATATCCCTGCCAGCAATCGGCTCCGTTCCACCCTTCAATGGCTGCCGATGAGGCCAACCCGTCCCGTCAAACGCCTGATGGTGATGCAGCACGACAATACTCGCGCTCGGATCAAGCGTCCCACGCACCATTTCATAGCCCAAAGACGTATGTTTTCGCCACATGGGCTCGCTCGAATCGCGAGCAACGTTATATTGATCAACCGTTTCCTTTGGCAATCGCAACACGCCAATGTCATGGAACAGCGCACCAATACCAAGACTCGTCAGATCCTTCGCACGCCCCGCCGCCAACCTTGGTCGCTCGCGCACAAGATAAAAGTCCAACTTCATCCCCATCATGAGCGACAACGCCGCGACATTACCACAGTGCCGACTGAACGGCGAATCCGTGCCCGCGATTTCTGTCGTCCACAACGCCGTCTGCGGACTCTCCGACATTCGCCGAATGATCGAGATCAGCGCACGCTTGCACGGATAAAAGTCCAAGTCCACAGGCGACAAGAGCGCCTGATCCAAACACAACCCGATGCGCACCACCAACTCGCGCATCTCCGCATGCAACTGCGGGTCCACAAACTTCACCAGGTGCTCCAACCCCGGATACTCAATCCACACTTCAGGAATGCCCATATCGCGCAGGTGCGGAATCGAAAACGAGTCCAACTCCATCCCCTCGCGCAGCAGCACGCAATCCGGCACGCGCGGATGATGAATGGGCAACGCGAGTTTCATCCCAGGACGAGCGTGCTTTGTCAGGAGCCGGAGCATTCCCCAACCATCGGCCCACTCGCGATACGCTTTTGCCCGCTTTTCTCGATTCGTTTCTACCAACTCGCACGCACACCATGCACATGATCTAGGGCACACGGGCAAACACAAGCCACGTTCACGGCGTACGTACGGGCGGTGTTATTAGACGAAAC
Source organism: Phycisphaerales bacterium (assembly GCA_046350435.1). Taxonomy (GTDB): domain Bacteria; phylum Planctomycetota; class Phycisphaerae; order Phycisphaerales; family UBA1924; genus BJHL01. The sequence goes on along the minus strand of JAXMAK010000001.1, from coordinate 1,585,265 downwards.
TCGCCACCGTTCAACGCGTCTAACACAAGTGCCAATGCACTGTTTTTCACCGGTGTAAAGCGGCTGTTCGGCCCGATACATCGATTGAAATTCAACCTGCATTTCCCGCGATAGAGTGAACCACCATGACCACGATCTTCGCCGCAATTCTGTTCTCAACAATTGCTCAAACCACGCCAGCGCCCCAACCCGCAACGAGCGCACCCGCGCAAACCACAGAACCCAAAGTCGCTGGCTGCTACGCACCAGACGGCTCTGCAATCACCGACCCCGCCGAGCAGTTGCTCGCTGAACTCGAAACCGCTGATCAAGGTCTCAAGACCTTGCAAGCCCGCGTGCTCTACACGCGCACCTTTGAATTGCAAGGCGACGACCAAAAGTGGCAAGGTTCGCTCGCGTTCGAAACCACTCCAAATGCTGACCCCGCCCAACCCGCCGAACGCAAGTTCGCCGTGCGATTCAACCAATCCGAAATCGGCAAGCGCGTCCAGAACGAGGACAAGACATTTATCTTTGACGGCCACTGGTTCACCGAGCGCAACGCAAATCTCAAGACGCTGACCCGCCGCGAAATCGTGAAGCAGGGCGAAGCCGCGGACCCCATGCGCATCGGCGACAGTCCGTTCCCGCTGCCCATAGGCCAGAAACGCGCGGACATCCTGAGCCGCTACAACGTCAAACGCATCTCCGCCATGGAAGGCATCGACGCAGACTCCTTACCGGAGTCGATGGATGTCGCAAAGGTCGAAACCTTTCTGAAGGACGCCACACAATTAGTTCTGACGCCCAAGCCCGAACTCGAAGACACCATGAACCTCGACGAGATTCGCCTCTGGTACCGCCAGCAAAAGACAACGACCGACGACGGCAAGGAAGTCACCCTTCCTCGCTGGCTGCCTCGCATGGCGATGACCAAGAACAAGGAAGGCTCTTCCATTGTGCAACTCGTGGACGTGAAACTCGATCAGACCCTGCCCACCGAAACCTTCAACGTTGAAGCCGCGGGTGGCGAAGGTTGGGTCGTGCAGGAAGAAAAGTTGGATTGAGAAGGCACGCAGGCAATGAGACACGTAGGCACGGAGTGATTGGCACAAGGGAGTGTGCGCACGATGACACTAGTCAAGAACTGCGATTTTTGCCTTGATTTTAAGCCATATCGGTGGCGTTCGGCGCGATCCGCTCGCGTGGTTGCACTCGCACTGATGCTCGCCGCTGGTTCAACCAGTGCGATCGCGCAATCTGATTCACCAGTCGCGCCGCAGCCGCCTGTGAAGATCGAATCACTGGACGACAACAAAGCTGAGAGCAAGTCTGCTCCACAGGCCGTCGAACCGGCCGAACTCCCCGAAGTCAGCGACAGCGTCACGGCGTTACTCGATCAAGTCTACCTCAAAGACGACGAGCGTGCGGCTCTGCGCATCAAGCATGGCCTGTGGGAAGCCGCCGATATCGCGAACATCGCATCAAAGGCGCATGTCGCGTTGGCGCAAGGTGACTTCATGAACCCCGCGCTCGACGACATCGGCGCAGACATACTCGATCGCGCCGAATCGCAGTTGCGTCGAGGTGAGCCCGCCAAAGCAATCGAACTCATCGCGTCAAACTCATCGCTCCGCGCGCTGCGACTGCTCGCCAACGCACAACTCGATCTAGGCCAGCGTCGCGACGCTGAAAAGACGCTTCAGAAAGTCGTCGACACGCTGCGAGCCGGCATGCCCGACAACGCCGATGAAGTCGCGCAAGGCGTCCGAGGCCTGATCCTGCTCGCACGCCTTCGCGGCGCGGAAGGCAAGGACAGCGTTGGCTATCAATCGCAACTCTCGATGCTTGGTCAGGCGGGCGACACACTCGATCGCCTGTCTTGGCAAGTCAAACTCGCCGAAGCCGAACTGCTCTACGAAAAAGACGAGTACGAACAGGCCGGCCCCGCCGTCACTGAAGCTCTCTCCCTCAATCCGCGCAGCGCCGACGCGTGGCTGCTGCTGGGCCGAATCTGGGTCGACGCTCTCGAGTTTGATCGTGCCGAGGGCATCGCCGCGCGACTTGATCAACTCGCCAGCGAATTGACCGCCGCGGCAGAAGCACCCGCACAAGTAAAGGAAGCCGAAGACAACGAAGCCAAGCCCGACGAGCACAAAAACCCTGCAAAACAAAGCGTTTCTCCCCCACCATCGCTCTACGGCTCAACCATTCGCGCCCTGCTTCGCATGCGTCAAGTAGAAGGCGCACTCGCCCTCGAAGAAATCAAACCCGCGCTCGAAAGCTATCCCAAGAGCCGCGAACTCCTCGCCCTGCGAGCCGCGGCGACTGCTCTCTCATTCGACTTCTCCAAAGCCGACTCGTTCCTAAGCGAACTCGACGCGCTCACACCGGATTCACCCGAAGGCTACTTCCTCGCAGGCAAGGCGATGGCTTCGTCACGCCAGTACGAAGAAGCAGCGAAGTACCTCCGCAAAGCCAACGAACGCGCGCCGGGCTGGGCCGAACCCCTGTTTGAACTTGGCCTCTCTGAACTGCAAGCGGGCAACCTCGCGCAATCACGCGACGCGTTGCAAAATGGCCTCGCCCTTGATCGCTTCAACGTGCGTGCATCCAACAGCGTCTCGCTGCTCAAAGAACTCGATACCTATGTCAGCGTTGAAAGCGATCACTTCATCGTGCGATACAAACCCGGCGCGGACGAAGTAATGGCCAAGGAAATGCTGCCCACGCTCGAACGTATTTTCGCGCGAGTCACCGGCAACGCAACTGGCGGCATCCGCCACGCACCAAAGGGCAAAACCGTCGTCGAGCTGTATCCCAATCACCGCTGGTTCGCAACGCGTATCTCAGGCATGCCCGCGCTGCACACCTTCGCCGCCGCGACGGGCCCCGTCATCGCCATGGAAACTCCGCGCGAAGGACCGGGCCACCTCGTTGGTCCATACGACTGGGCCCGCGTCGTGCAGCACGAATACACGCACACCGTCACGCTCAGCCGAACGAAAAATCGTCTGCCCCACTGGTTTACTGAAGCTGGCGCCGTGTATCTCGAAGACGCTCCCGTGGACTACAACGTCGTGCGCCTCCTCACACAAGCGTGGCGCACCGAGAGTTTCTTCGACTTTGACACCATCAACGTGATGTTCGCGAAGCCGCGCAAGCCCACCGACCGCACGCAGGCATACATGCAGGGCGCGTGGATGTACGCGTACATCATCGAAAAGTTTGGCGAAGACGCCCCGCTCGCGCTGATGGACCTGTACGCGGCCGGCGTGCGCGAAGAAGAAGCGTTCCAAACTGTCTTGAAAGTGAGCCGCGCCGACTTCTTGTCGCAGTTCTCACTGTGGTTCGCCGACAAACTCCGCGCGTGGGGCATGATCCCCAAGGACGACCAAAGCTCACTCGATGAGTTCATCGAGAAGGCGAAGGTCGAGGAGCCAACGCAAGCACTGCTCGACGAATGGAACAAAGAACAGCCCGGCAATCCCTTCGTGCTCGAACGCCTCGTAGGTCTCGCCGCGCAACGCAACGAAGGCCTGAATGCTAACGACATTCCGCTCCTTGAGGCATACGCAGCGGCCCGCCCAGTCGACCCGATGCCTCACAAACTCATGGCCAAGTTGTACTTGTCGGGCGAAGATGGCTTGTCGCCCAACGACGCGATCCCGCACCTCGAATACGTCGACGCACGCGAACAAAACTCAACCGCATACGCCAGCGAACTCGCAAAGCTCTACGCCGACAAGCAGGACTGGACACGCGCCATCGCCAAGATCACCCGCGCAACTCAAATCTCTCCTTACGACGGCAAAATTCGCGAACAAGCGGCCACCATCGCGCTTCGAGCTGGCGACTTCAAAACCGCCGAACAACACATCTGGGCCCTCACGATGATTGAGCCAGATCGCGAAGTACACAAGAAGCGGCTGGAAGCGGTGAGAGCGAAGTTGAAGTAAAGAAAAGTTGGAAAGTGGAAAAATGAAAAAACGGGAAATGCTGGTGATGAGCGAGGGCGTGTAAGAGCCCAAGCATTTCCCACTTTCCCGTTTTTCCACTTTTCCGGTTTCCGGTTTTTCCAATTCACTCTGGCGTTTCAAAACGGAAACAGGCCCCTTTCGGAGCCTGTTTTCCTCTTCTCTCTCATCGTTCGACCCCACGAGTTTCTGCACAGGGGGCGGGGGCGAGCGATGTAATCTACAACTGACTCACTGCACATTGTTGTCCATCGGCACTTCCTTCATGAGCAAGATGCGAGGCTTCTCGCCCTTGTTCACAACGTTCGACCGATCGACAATCATCAGGAACCGACGCTGCACGCTCGGAATGAGCGCTTCGTCTGGCTCCAAACCTTCAACGTCACTGCGCTGGAAGCCCGCCGCGACAAACCACACGGCAAATACGTCACTGCGATTCGTGACTGTGTTCATCACGTTGTTCGCCGAGATAAGTTGCTCTTCATACTCGTTTGCAACTCCGCGAATGGCTTCGGTAGGATCGTTGCGAGCAGCCGACGGCGCGGGCGGAACTGCCCCAGCCGGAACGCCGCTGTATGGATTGTCAGACCCTGGCAACGTGCCAAAGTCTGATCGACCCGACACGCCGTCGATTTCACCAAAGCTGCTGTTGAGTTCCTGGGCAGCTGCGTTCGTTGCGATGCCGCGCGGGTTCACGTCATAGCCCAGTTGGTCAAGTGCCCACGGAGCCGCCTTCCAACGATTGTGCCTCGGCACAACGTTGTTGGGATTCGCAAGAGCACCGTTGAAGTCGCCACTAGGCCAGCGGGAGACGTACTGATTAGGTTGTGTCAACGAACGCGCACGAACCGCGAGCAATTCAGCCGTGGAACGCAAGCCGGGAGCCTTATTAATTCCCGGAATTTGCGTATTGCTGCTGACATTGTTCGACTCCGTCGCGACGTTGCGGGCTTCTAAGAATGGATCCGTCGTCAGGTTGTCAGCATTTGGTGTCAAGAATGGCACCGCGACCGGCTCGACCCCTGCAAGTGCGCCTGTAGCACGAACACCCGCAGTGATCTTCGCGCTTTCCATCGCAGAACGACTCATCAACACGGGCGTCATGTCTCGATACGCCGCAATGCCAGCCGCCATATCCGTGTTCTGATTGAGGGGCAAAAGCGGCCGAACATCGGGGTATGCAGAAAACCAGTTGACATCGCCAGAATAAGGCGTGCCACCTGAACCGAACGTCGATGGCCGCGGATTTCCCGCACCAGTGACGTTGGACGGAATGACGTATTGACGCGGCGCAAGACCCGGAAGTGCTCGCAGCACTTCGATTGGCGCAGTATTGATGTTGACCGGACCCTGTCTTGCGACAGTCAGACCGACCTTGTTGTCCGCCGCGATCGCTTCAAGCGCCTGCGGATCAGTCGCCGGAGTTTCAAATTGCTCCAACGCCATCAGCGCCGCAGGCAGCCCAGGACCGACAGGCAACTCAGGCGTTCCCGACAGAACTGTCAGATTCATCACACAATCCTGCTCACTTTGAGAGTTGGATTCGACGTAAGGCACAAATCGATCAACCCACAGATTGCCACGATCAAAGAGCAACGTGAGCGAACTGTCGTCACCAGCCAAAAGCGCGGTCCCGCCCGACGCGCCAGGCGGCGGCTTCAAGTGGAACGGCGGATGATTGAAATTCGGTTCGCCGGTCAACTGATAGGGCGAACGCAGCAAGTTGATGTCACGCGTCTGCTGATCGCTGTACAGATTGTTTGTAGCCGTCTCGTAATCGCGATTCTCATATCCCATCGCACACGCAAGCGCTTCGCCAAGGGTGGTGTAGCGGGCGTTGTTGTTCTGAATATCAAAGGCCGACGCCGCACGGGGAAGGAAGTTGCAACGCAACTGCAATTGCCCGCTGTTGTCAACAACAGCCGGAGATTCCAATGGCCCAACGCCAAGCGGCCTGAGCAGGTCAGCACTTCGCAGCGTCGAAACCCAACGCGTGTAATTGCTGTCTTCGTTGAAGTCATCCGGCTGTGGTGCGGATGTGGTTCGGTCCGTCAACCCGTTCGCCGACCGCATGTCGACATCGCGATAGAAGTTGTTGGACTGATTCCCACGTTCGCGATCCGCATCTTGCGACACTTGGGCCGTGAGTTCGGCGTAGGTAAGCCGTCCTGACGGGAACGTTTCGTTGTCGAAGTAGCTATTGCACAGTTCAAAGGGACCTGTTGCATTCTCCTCATCAGGATTTCCTGCAGTATTCGGTGCTTTCAAAACCGTCGCGTTTGGCTTCTGATCAATCGTCCCACGCAGTGTGCGAGGTGAGAGCCCGTAGCCCGACGGACTGATGAACTGAGGCGACGATGAAAGCACGGATGTGCCACCCAAAGTCAGACCATCCATGGCCGGATCATTCAGTTGCTGAGTTATCTCACTCGTGGAAGCAAGTTGGAATCCATGCAGATATCCAAGCATCAAGCGCAGCGTCTTTGCTCCGCCTTTCCAAACGCTTGAATCACCCGTTCCAGTTGATCCATCTCCAAATAGAGGATCTGTTGAACTGTCGTTATACGTGAATACACCGGTAAAATTTTCCGAACGAGTTGCGGCCTTGTAGTCACGCCACAGCGGCGATTCCGACACGAGATTCCATGACTTCACGCGGTTCAAAGGATCATCGCCAGCACTAATCGCCCCACCGTGATCTTCCCAATACTTCGCCTCGAGGCAATATGCGGGAAGAATGTCCTCAGGAACTCTGTACAAGAACTTGTAATCAGCAGCCTGCGGAATTCCTTGAATCATGAGCTCTGCCGAACGAGGATCGGACGGCCGACGAACCGAAGACCACAGGGCCAGCGAATAGCCCAGCTTTTCCCGTGCCGCGGCGACGGGATTCGAGTCGTTAACATTTGTCCCCTCAATTTCAAGAGGAGCATTCGTCCACGTTCCGCTCTGATTGACATCCACGTTGCGGAACGCCACGCTCATGTCCAAGCGTGCCGGAATGCGCAACCGATCCTGCATCTGATCGTTGCGATAGTCATTCGGACGAAGCACGTTGAGCGAACCGTTGGGCGCAGGAGGTCTCTTCGCGGCCGAAGGTTCATTGGCGAAAACGCCCGGATTGGTACTCGCCCAGTCTGAATTGAGTTGAGTCACCAGCGCGGGCGGAACAAGCACGTCCCACTTCGACTCGTCCATCAGATTTGACGAATTGTTACGGTTCTGCCGGACCGTGCGCCACAGCGTGACAGTACGCTGCGCGATTGCTTCGTCGGGGCTGATCGTGTCATTGCGATCCAGATCAACTGCCGCTTCCTTGGGTATCGGATTGACATACCCACGCAGATCCTGCAATCCACTGTTCGTAAAGCCCTCGGGTGCGTTGGGGAAGTTGGGATTCGACGTTTGGTCCTTTGAATCCCAGATCATCGGAATCCAATATGCGCCGTTCTCGTTGAAGATGTCTGAAGCGAATTCCTGATGGACTTGGTTGCCCGAGTTGTCTCGCACCGCACCAGCCGAGATCTGCTTCTCAAGCACGCGCTTGATGAATGTGCCCTGGTCCGCGTAAGGCTTGTCATCAATAAGTCCGTCCGTCGCGTATGAGACTGGCGTTCGAATGTTTGAAATACCAAAGTCCTGAGCAGCGCCGACAAAGGCAAGGCGTTCAAGAATTCGATTGGGCGCCTCGCTGAGCGCATACACAACGACTGTCTTGCCGGCTGGCACACGAATGGGATTGAGCGTGATCGCAGGAATGCCGTTGTTGTTGGGATCCGCGTATGTGCCTTTGTAGAAAGTGTTTTCTTGCCCGATGGTCGCGTAAGGCAAAATCACATCGGGACGATCAAACTGGCGATACTGGCGAACGGCAGGATCAATGCCGGACTGCGGTCCGCCGTTCGGGAGTGGAGCCTCCTGCCCCACGCTCATCTGCTCATTGAGCGACATCAGCATGTACATGCGAGAACCGAATCGCACGTAGTTGAAGTCGCTGATGTGATCCACTCGCACGTTGCCGTCGAGGAATGCATCCGTGTTGACGGCTACCTGATCGCCGCGCCCGTACGCCCCGATGACACCGGCGGCAGTATTGGGATTCAAGTTCCAAGTAGCACCAGAAATCACGGATGGATAACCCGTGAGGTTGGCCAGCACCGGACTACCCACCGCCCAGCGACCGCTGCGCGAGAAAATCGGAAGCAAGTCGTACCGGAACGGGAAACTCTTATCCGTGTTTGGAAAGTACGTCGTCGTCTGCGTCGCAAACTGATACCGCTGAACAGAAGGATCAACCACAAGTTCCAGCGGCGAATCCGGCATCATCTCCGTGTCAGTCGTGAACCCGATAGCGCTGTTCGGCGGAATGTCGCTGAACATGGGCTTGCCCAAGACCACATCGCGATCAAACGGATTGGTCAGCTTGAATGCCACAAGCTTGAAGAGCACTTCCGTCTGGTTCGTCCTCGCGCCGTCATAAATCACATTTTCATTCGGTGGTACCTGACCAGAACCCGGATTCGCGATGATGTTCGGTTCAGAAAGCTTGACCGTGTCGTCGGTAGTGTTTGGGACGCCTGCGTTATATCCATTCGCACCAGAATCACCATAGTTGTCAAAGTACACCGTCATCGTCGTCACCTGCGTGACGAACACCTGAGGCTCAATTCCAATCACATTGACCACTGGAGTGACAACTTGGCCGCTGTCCGGCGCGAGCTTTCCTGTACCGCTGATATCCAAGTTGTCCAGCGCCTTCGGAACGGAACTGCCGGCCTGCTCAATATCATCCGCGGCCTGCCATGTCGGGAACATCGCACCGAGTGCAGTTTGACTCCCTGGCACGGCAGCGACATTGTTATTTTGACTGCGCGTCAAGTCATCCAACTGCTCTGCAAAGGACTGAGCAGCAGAGCCTTGCTCCGACAACAGCATGGTTCGAATCGTGGACTTGTTGCGTGGATCGCTGGGCCCCGGACGCACGGGCTGTAACTGTGCAGGTAATCTGCCAATGTTGGGGTTGTAGGTTGCAGGCCCATCCATCAACGGCGCAAAGGTCGGACCATCAGCCAAGTCCACCATGTTCACCGCCATCGTCGCCGATGTAAGCGCCGCAAGTTCAGCCCCGCGATATCCGTAGAACAGCGTGCGAACACGATTGAAGTCCGCGTCGTTGCGATCCCACGCCGCATCGAGCGATGCGTACGGCGCAAGACCCTCGAAGTATCCCTCGAACAAAATTCGAGCCGCACTTTCCGCACTCTCAACTCTCGGTGGAAGGCCGTCTACCTTGAGCCCATCCGACGGACGAGGTGGAAGATCGAGCACCTCACGCGCATTGATCTTCACTTCATTCTGCGACAACGACTGCGGATCAACCGCTTGGCTGACGACATACTCCGCGTTGCCCACTCGCTTGGTCGCGATCGTCGATGCCACGTTGCGAAGCGGACGCGAGCCGCTGAGCGTCGTGATGTACTGACGAATGTCGGTAAACCGCCGACGCAGCGCGGTACGCATCGCGTTGTCATTCTGCGACACATCTGCCGCATCCACCATCGAGTCGTACGTCTGCAATTCGCTCTTCAGCGGACGGTTCGAACGCAGAACATCCACATATTGTTCCCAGCTGGGACTTGTCCCGCTGATTGAAGCATCACGGAAACCCAAAGCGACTTCAAGCGGCGAAGTCACGTCGGGGTTGTTCACCGAGTATCGCTCAAGCAGCTCAGCAAGGTCCTGCACGCCAAATCGCTGCTTCGCCGTATCGTTGACCGTGAGCGAATCCGTCGACGTGTTCCACAGTTTCCGCGACTGCGACAGGTAATTGATCGTGCGCCGTGATGACCAATCAAGCCATCCATTGAAGTACGGCGTGCCATCGCCACCAAACGGCGGCATCGCATAACTCGCCCCGCCCGGCTGATACTGCCAAGGGCGTGTCGGAAACATCATCGTCTGCCAAGGACGTCTGCCCAACGCATCAAATTGATTGGCAATCCCGACTCCAAGCTGCCTGTCAGCAAACTCGACCAGCCCCTGATACTGAGGCGCATTTCCGATCGGACCAGCACTCCTCTGATCTTCAAAGGTCAGTGAGGTATCGATGATCTGCGAAATTGAATCGTTGATCGGATCAAGACCAAGCACAAGCCCCGTGTGGTTTGAAAGGCGCAAGTTGGCATACGCAGCTGAGCCCGCGTACATCGCTTTCAGCTCGCCGTAAAACTCGTTCGCGGTTGAATTCTGTGTGTATTGGTCAGGGTCTCCGGGCATCAAGTCGTACGCCGCGTTGAGATTGGCAGAGTTGGGATTCGCCTTGTAGTTCGCATACGAATCAGACAACATCAAAATACGCCGCAGATCGATGTCGCCAGGGCTCATGCCCAGCGGCATCACAAAGTTCCGCGTGCCATGTTGAAGCAAAGGAATGGTGTTGCCACTCTTGAAAAATGAATACGTTTCTGCAGGCGACGCCGCAAGATCGCCCGCAAAGTTGACGTTGATAAGACCAGACAAGTCCACGATGCGCGATGCAAAGAACCAGCGCATGTCACCCGAGAACTTCGGCAGCGGAATGTCCTCTTGAAGCGTCGCTGTGACGTCCATTTCCCACCAGCGACTATCCAACATGCCATCGCCGTCAGCGTCGGCCCATTGGTACAACTTGAAGTCTGAAATGTCCGCTGTTGGAGCTCTTCCCGGATTTTCCGTTGGCTCGCTGTTGTCAGTCGACACACGTGCCGGGCGGAACGCACCCATCTGACGCATCGTCCAATAGAACGGCACGTTGTCCATGCGATCATCAACGCCCGGATTGGTTCCCGTCGCGGTCAGAGGCGGCTGAAAACCCCAGTCGGTCACTGTGGTCGCCGTGAACGTCATGTCGTTCGGATTGCCACTCGTCCTGCGCTCCAGCAACGACTTGCCGAAACCGATGCCACGACCTTCGGGATCGGTCGGTGCAAACGAATGGTGCGGCACGTCAAAGTTGTCCCGCAAGTTGTCGAGATTGACAAACAGTCCATCCGGAGCGGGATTCGAGATGGAATACCAGTCCAGCCGCTGCACATACGGAGCGTCAATAACGGCTGGATTTACAAAGTCGCCTTCACGCAATTGATCGCGAGATTGACTGCTCGCTTTCAGACTTGCGTTGAAGTTCAAATACGTTGGCGACGTAGACGCAAGGTACGGGTCGGACGCAGTCAAACGAAACGCCTCAAAGTTCCCGCTAAAGGCAAAATCCTCTCTCGCATTCTGATTGGAACTGAAGTACGAAACAAACCCGTCATGCAAACCACCCCACGGAGTGAACACTACCTTGGCGTCTTCAGGCGTGGCAATATTCGTTCGATCTGAAGTCAGTAGGTACGCAGCACCAGTTCCAGCAGGATTCGCTGGATCATGCGCGACGCCCGGCGCATCGTCGGTTTCTCTTCGCAATATCGCCTCGGGATTGCCCCCCGGCACTTCGAGACCAGTACTTGGATCGAGAGCAGTTGCAACCGAACCATCAAGCCCCACAGAAAAGACGTCGCGTGCGATCACATCACTCAAGTACGTCGAAACGCCTGCCGGCACATCATCAAGTTGCTCTCGCTTGATCACCGCTGTCTTCGTGCGCGAATCTTGATTCCCAAGCGCAACATAGACGATCGTGATGACCGCAAGCAACGCAAGCGTCCCGATCACGAGCACAAGAAACGAACCCTGGCGCGCGCGACGAACGCTGTAGCCAACAGGCGCGCCCGCAATGGTGCGCAAGCACTGAGCCTGTGTAGCCGCAGGGCGATCGGATTGAGGAACATTCGTGCGGAGTTGCATATTCATGACTGTCCTACCAAACTTCGCGAACTGCATTCAAAGTCCGCGGCTGACTTCTGCCCAATATCTGCCCAAACTGCCCGTGTACTGATTTCCTGCCAAAGTTCATCGAGACGCACAGTGCCAGTGAGGCACCTCGAATCCTTACTGCTTATCTTGCACGATCATCAGGCACATCGAAGACATACTCAAACGTGCTCTCAATGCTCGGATCAACCGGATCCGCAATCGTCACTCGCACGCGGATCATCGTGGGCCAAATCCACCGGCGAGAAGATGGCGATGGGTTGTTCGCCATTTCTCCGGGCTCAACCACGTTATCTCCGTCATCATCCCACACCATTGGCTCATCCGAAATCTCGCCCGGCTCGATAATCCCGTTTCGATTGACATCGCGTGTGTACGTCGGATCGATGAATCCAAAGAATGATGAAACGCTCAGCGGATAGTCGTTGCCGGCTGGATTGCGGTACGACTCCGCGTCGTATCCATAGATCAGCCGCTCTGTGTATGGATACGCCGCTCGACCGCCACGAACAGTCGGATTCGGACTGGGGTTTGTGGTGTCATCCGTCACGTACACCGTTGAAGAAATCCGTGGACCACAATTCGTGTTGAATTGAAAGAACCCGCAAGGAGTCTGTGGTCCATACCAAACCACCTGCCCAGGATCAGCAACGACGCCGCCCAACGTCCAGTCCACCGTGAACTCGCTGCATCCGACGACCAAGTTGGATGCGGAAAGTGCCGCAAGGTCCGCCTGCTCATAAAACGCATAACGCTGCGCATCCGCCGCCAACCCCGGCGCGGGCACGAGCTTTTTCAGAAGTTCCGGCGCGAACTCTTCACAGCGAATTCGCACACCTCGGTCTTCGTTCGCATATTCAAGGTCAGTATCAAATGCGTCGCTATCGGTTGGATAATTGCTTGGCCCGCCATGCGCGCTCGCCCGCGTCGGAAACGCGTTATCCATCCATGCATGCATGTAATCAACCGCTTCCCAGTCCGCGATGCCGGGACGCGCAGCTGGCGTAGTCCAATCCGTGGGGTTTGGAAATCTATAAGGCAGCGGATCTGACAGCGTGGGGCTGAACTCCGCAATTGACGGCACGAAAACACCACTGGGATTGTTGATGTTGGCGTTGCTGCGACCATTGCCCAGCGTGAAAGCCCCGGGTATGCGAGCAAAGGGCGGCGCACCCGGAGAGTTCGGATCCGTATGGGCGTACCCCATCACCATCGACTGAATCTCTGCAAGTGATGTCGTCGCGATATCGACAATGCCAGAAGACAGCAACGGCCCGCCGGTATCCGTCACATAGTTGCCCGCGGCGCCAGGCGAGTACCACAGGTGTGTATCCAGCGTCGCGTAAGACCCTGGAATCGTCGTATCAAAGTTCGGGGTGTACAAACGATTGAGTGACCGGAACACACTGGGCGCAGCCGGTTGACCACCTACTTGACAGTCATAATCCCGCAGATGCACGTCAGGATCATTCGGCGGAGCAATATAAGGGAATCCAAACGCTGCTGGCGGATTCTTCTTGGTCACGCTCGGAGGAATGAGCACCGTCTGCTTGCGAAGCAGAATCCACTTGCTCGCATAGACGTTGGGATTCGATTCCTGATCCGGCTCGTTCGGATCCTCGCGATACCCAAGAAGATGCTTTGCCGTCGGAGTCGATGCATTGCGCGCGATCGAATTCGTTTCGTTGACCTTCGGATTCGTGTACGGACTTGCATTACTGTCCACTTCATCAGCATCCGGCTTCATGCGCATGCCGTGCCCGTAGTAAATCATCGACTCCTTGCTGGATGGCTGCTCCCAACCCGCTTGGCCGATTGAGACACGAGAACTCGCCGCATCGCCCCGCTTGAAAAACAGAATCTCATCCACTCGCCGAGGACGCCATTGATCCGCAGGCCGATCGGTATTGACTCGTGGCTGATCTTCGTACAACGCCACCGCGTCGCCCGGATTGGCTCCTGCCGGTGGCTCAAAGTCGTTGGTCCCATTCGCGTCCGCAAACTGCTGACGAATCACCAGAAAACCATCGCGCGTCATCTTTGTAAAGTCATTGCGAAGCTGTTGCTCCAGCAATCGACCATACTGATTGATGCGCGACACCCGCCGACCCGAGGTCACAGTCTTGCCAACAGAATCAAAGATCGCGGCCAATCCAGTTGCGATGATCGCAACCGCAGCGACGGCAACAAGAATTTCGAGCAGCGTAAACCCCGCACGACGCTGAGGCCGCTGGCGAGCGGATGTTCTATTTGTGAAGCGATTCATCCCTGTTGTTTCCTTCTGCCCGTCATGCTGCCCGGACCCAAACTCTTCAACGCAACTCTCAACACCCAACTCACGGCACAGTCGCGTCAAACACCTCGACCGCGACCGGCACCTGCGGCGTAAACCAGATGGGGAACAATGTGCGGCCGTTTGTGGACTCGTCTTCAAGCAGGAAGGGCGGCTCCACAGTGATGGTGAGCGCATTAGGCGGTGTGCTGTCCGGATTCTCAAACACGCGCGTCACGGTGTGTACTACCCCAGTCCTGCCGACCAACTTCTGGCCAACCTGCGCCACCATCCGGCGAAGAACGTCGGCAGCGGGTCCTTCATTCGCAAAATCAACCGCAAACGTCGCGTTGCTGGCTCCAACAGCAAGCCTTGCTTCCTGAATCCAGGAATAGACACGATCACCTCGCGAACTCGAAAGAGCTTCGCCGGTATCTGGATTCGACGCAACCGGGAGCAGTATCTCTGGACCATCTCGATCCGCAAAAATCTCCGCGAGCGTCCTGTCTGGACGACGGCGGATCGAAGAATCCAGCCGACGCACGAACACTGCGACAGAAATCGTGTCACTGGACTTTGGTTGTCCGGGCGTCACGACATTTCGACGAATCATGAAGTCCCAGACAAATCGCGGATCAGGCTGTCCAGACGCACCGGGCGGCACCGGATATTCAACCGACGGGATCAGGCGATCGGTGATCGGAATCCGATACGTCGCGTCGTATGTGTTGCTCCCGAAGTTGTACTTCGCAAGAATGTCAATGTCGCCATTATCTTGAATGAGCACGTTCGCAGCGAGCGGGCTGTTCGCCGGGAACGGCCGAACCCAGACGCCATCATCGCCAAATGCAGTATCATTGCCATTGGGCAGGCCAGGCTGAACATCGCGAATCGCCCGAAACAATCCAGAGGGCGGACGATTCGGACTATATTGAAGCACTTCAACCGCGCGAGCATTCAGCGCCATCGACGACCGAAGATACGCCTTCGCGCTTTCCACAAGTGTCTCACCCTCGATCGCATCACTGGCCTGACGCTGCTGCACGACAACCGCCGGAAAAACCGCGGCCAATCCCAGCAGCCCCAGCCCCAGCACAATGATGCCGATCAGCACTTCGATAAGCGTGAAGCCGGAGGGAGCGATTCGAGATGTCTTGAACTGACTCATATGCCAAACTCCAACTGCCCAACCTGCTGCCCTACCTACTACCCAGTCATCTGCCCGCGAACTCTGCTCTGTTCGTGATATGACACGTGACTAACTGCCAATCTCCGAGCCCGGATTCACTTCCTGCAACTGACCCGCATACCGAGACAACGTGTACACACGCGCTTCCAGCGAAATCTGCTCTCCCCACGTGTCCGGACTCGAAGTGATGTACTGCGAGATGCGAGTCATCATTTCCCCCTCAACCGAGCCGGTGCCTGTGAATGTCGCGAGAGAACCATCAATCGGAAGTTGATTCGATGGCGCCGCCGCGCCAATCTGGCGATACATCGAAGTCGTGTCGCGATTCAACCCACGCAGTCCAATCGCAGACGCCAAGCGTCGTTCATCAGTAAGGCTGATGCTAAAGACTGGCCTCACCAAAATCATGTCCGTCGAGCGATTGCCAAACAGTCGCTGCAGCGCCACGTCCGCAGGTTGCCCTGTAATGCCAGCCAGCCGCTGCTTGCCGCCTGCAGAGAGCGCACGCGTGACCGACATTGCCGGGTCTTCCTGCTGCTCAATATCAAACGCAGAAAAAAGCGAGCCGGTGTCAAATCGATAGGGTGCTTCTTGTGCGTCAAGCACGAGGAAAGGCTTGGTGTTCCCGAAGACAACTTCACCCGTCTGCGCCTCAAATCGAACGCAGAAACTCTGACGACGCCAACCCTGCGTGTCCATGTCTGCGACCTGCGCCAGGGGAAGCAATCCTTCAGCGTCACGCGGAATGAAGTCTGTTTCAGGGAAAACCCACAAACCCGCGTTCGCGAGCTGATGCGTTGCATCCGCCTGATCAATCCACTCATACCAGCCGTTTCTGCGGTTGTCCTCATCCACATGAAGCGACCCAGCCGCCGCAAATCCGCGAATCGTCCAATTGCGAGGCATCGTGATGGGCTCGACTTCCGGCACGGGCACAAAGACTTCGTAGTCATCTGCGTCATCAGTGCTGACTGCGTTATTCCATAGGCGAGTCTGCCATTCAGCATAATTGGGATCCGACGAAGGTGGAGCCTTAAGTTGCCCCACCTTGACGCACGGCTGAATCAATGCCCGCCCATCCCGGAAGTAAAACACCGCCGCCGCATCTCCGCTCTTGCTGCGAATCGCCGCATCACGAGCCGCCGTCATCCCCACCCGCAGCTGATTCTCCGCCAACGACCGCTCACTCGAATACGCAACATTGGAAATAACCGCAACAGCAATGCCCAGCAGCAGCACAAGGATTCCAGCAACCACAAGCAGTTCAAGCACGGTAAAACCGCGCCGAATCACGCCGCGTGCGTGCTGTGCGTGAGAACTCGGAATGGATCGGCGAACATGGTTCATGGGATTATGCTCAAAGGTGCTCAATGTCTGCCGCGACTAGTTCACTTCAGTGCCTGCATCAATCTTCCGTGCCAAGCCTCACAATGTTGTCCTTCGCCGCCTGCAATCTGAGTTTGCGATTCTCATCAAAATTCGCTCCGGGCGGCGTCTTGCCCAAGACCTGCGCGATGTAATCGATATCTTCATCACCAAACACTTTGTCAGGCCCCGCCGCGACAACAGCCCAAGTCGCATTGCGAAGAACCGCGTTGGTCTTGGGATTGAACTGATCGGGAACGACCGGATCACTCTCACCAGGCACGCCGTTGGGAACTCTGCAGACCATGCGCGGAAGTGCCATATCAACGTCTGGATCACCGTTCGGCACAGCGGGCTTGGGCAGCCAGTAGTAATAACGAATCGGCACGCCGTTGCGATCACGCACCGTCACATCGCGGCCCGAGGCATCAGTTGCAGTATCAGTCTCAACCTTCACCGACTTGCCCGCCGCTTCCACATACGGACCATACACCTTGCCCTGCCTCTTGCGATCCGCAGGCGTTCCCTTCAGCATGCTCTCGGGAACATCAAAGATTCCGCCCTTCTCAGGCTTATACATTCCAGGTCCAGCAATACCGTCCACAGGCACATCAGTCAGCGTTGTGTTGTAGCCAAATTCCAACTGGCTTGCAACGTAATACGCAAGCGTCAACTGACTGAAGCGATTGTCCTGCAGGAAGTTGCCCGGTGTTGGTCCCACATACAACGGATCATCACCCTTGAAAAACTGCGCGTTGGACCCGCGCGAATACACACCAATCCGATGACGCGCAGGTCGAGGTGGCTCCGGAGGCTCGAGAGTGAACAGCGCTGTCCACGGAAGCGGGGCTTGACGAATGATCATCTGTTCGACGGATGAGCCGCCCCCCGCAAACTCCTTCACCACAGGCGGCAAAAAACCCACTTCCTGCTTGAACTGCTTCACACCCGTGAAGACCTGATCCACGCTGGTCGCGTCGATCAACCCACCCGCCCGCTTCTTTACGGCTTGCACACCAATCACGACCAGAGTGATGAGCACCGCTATCACCGCGATCGAGATAATGAGCTCAATCACCGTAAAGCCCTTGCGCTCGGGGCTATCTGCACGTTGTGTTCGATCATTCATCACAAGCAAGTCTCCGATCAACTGCCCAATCACACAACACGCCTTACACCGCGCCGCCGCCCTGCAGGCTTTCGATCATCTTGACGAGGGGCAAGAACATTGCCACAACGATGAGCCCGACGAAGCCGCCCAGGAACACGACCATCAACGGTTCCAGCAAGCTCACGAGTGAAGCAACGGCGACGTCCACTTCTTCGTCGTAGTTGTCCGCGATCTTCATGAGCATCGCGTCCAGTTCACCGGTTTCTTCGCCCACGTCGATCATGTTCACGACGATCGCGTCACACGTCTTGCTCTCGCGCAGAGGCGACGCAAAGCTCTCGCCTTCGCGAATGCTGTCGTGCACTTTCTGCAGCGCTTTCTCGAAGACGTAGTTGCCGCTTGTTTCCTTGGTGATCTTCACCGCCTCAAGAATCGGCACACCCGCAGCCACCAGCGTGCCCAGCGTGCGCGTGAAGCGCGCGATGACCGTCTTGCGAACCAGCGGCCCAACGATGGGCAGCCGCAGCAATATCGTGTCCGTGACAGCCTTGCCAACCTTTGTCTTGCGAATCAACTTGAAGATGATCCAGAAAAAGAACGGTGAGGGCAGCGCGATGATCCAGCCCGGAATCGTCTGCCCAGGCATCGTGCCGGCGAACCATCGGCTCGTACCCATGAGCCACATCGTGAGCGCGGGCAGATCGACGCCGAAGTCTTTGAAGATTTCCTCGAACTTCGGGATGATGAACACCATGATGCCCGTCAGAATGATCATCGCGATACCCACGACCACGATCGGGTACACCATCGCGCCCTTGATGCGGCGCTTCAGGCGCTGGCTCTTTTCCATGAACTCTGACAAACGCTGCAGAATGATGTCCAGCACACCGCCGACTTCGCCTGCCGCGACCATCTTGGTGTACAGCGTGTCGAAGCACTTGGGGTACTTGGCCATCGACTCCGACAGTGACGAGCCGCCCTCGACTTCTTCGGACACGCCCACGAGAATGTTCTTGAGCTTGCCCGGCTTCTGCTGGCTCTCCAGAATCTGCAGACTGCGCAGCAGGGGCAGACCGGCGTCCTGCAGCGTCGAGAGCTGACGTGTAAAGGTGGTCAAAATCTTGGCGTTGACGCTGCCGCCGCCGCCGTGCTTGGCTTTCTTTTTCTTGACCTTCTTTTCTTCGCCGCCGCCCGGCACGGCACCAGACTTCTTGCCTGACTGCTCCTTGATGTTGGAGGGGTACAGACCCTGGCTCTTGATCTTCTGGATCGCGTCTTCGGAGCTTGAGGCTTCGACAGTACCCTTCTGAGGTTTTCCGGACGCGTTCAATGCTTCGTATGCAAACGTCGGCATATCTAAGACTCCATCAACTTCCCAACGAGCCCTGCCTTGCTGCCCATGCACCCTTGCGAGTGCCCTTCTTTCATTCTGCCTGTCTTTCAGCGTCTGGAAGTAAGCTCCAGCACCCTGAAACACTCGTCCGCTCCGCGCGAACTACACTCATTCAGCCATTCGTTCCTTCACGGGGACGCAAGGGGTACGGAGCAAGCCCAGCTGGGCTGTCAAGTCGGGGCAGGATCGATGACGAACCTGGCCGGTCTCCTCCGTAACCCTTGCGTCCCCGTGATTTTTTTTGCGAAGCACAGGCGGGGAGCCCGTGCCGCTACTCAATCTTCTTCCGACAACGTTTCCTTCAAGACCTCGTCCACCGTGGTGAGGCCGTCATAAATACCCATCAAGCCCGCTTCACGCAAGCTGCGCATCCCGCGCTGCTTGGAGTAACGCCGCAGCACCGCGGTGTTGGCGTTCTTCATGATCATCTCGCGCATGGTGTCGTCGACAGTCATGATCTCGAAAATCGCCATGCGTCCGCGATAGCCAGAGTTGTTGCAGTTGTCGCAGCCCTTGCCGCGCGGGAACTTCTTGCCACGCACCTTCTCGTGCTTCAAGTTCAGTTCCATGAGCTCTTCTTCGCTGGGTTCGTAGAACTCCTTGCACTTCGGGCACACGCGGCGCACAAGGCGCTGCGCAACCACGCCTTCCAGCGTCGCTGTGAGCAAGAAGGGCTCCACTCCCAAGTCCACCAGACGAATGATCGAACTCGGCGCGTCGTTGGTGTGCAGCGTGCTCAGCACCAAGTGGCCCGTCAATGATGCCTGCACGGCGATCTGCGCCGTCTCAAGGTCGCGAATTTCACCGACGAGAATCACGTCCGGGTCCTGTCGCAAGAACGAACGCAGCGCCTTCGCAAACGTCAGCCCCACTTCTTCGTTCACCTGCACCTGGCACAAACCATCGATGTCGTATTCAACGGGGTCTTCCGCCGTTAACACCTTGGTTTCAATGTCGTTGAGCTTCGCAAGGCACGCGTACAGCGTCGTCGTTTTGCCGCTACCTGTGGGACCGGTCACCACGACGATGCCGTTGGGCTTTGTGATGAGGCGATTGACGGTGGCGAGGTCGTCCTCGAGCAACCCGACGCGATCCAGTGCAAGTTCAACGTTACTGCGGTCAAGCACGCGCATTACGCACGACTCGCCATAGATTGTCGGCAGAATGGCCACACGCAAGTCCACGGGCTTCCCGCCCACCGTCAGTTCAACGCGCCCGTCTTGAGGCAAACGCCGTTCCGCGATGTCAAGATCGCTCATGACCTTGACGCGCGAGATAATCGCGGGGCCGAGTTGCTTGGGAGGAGGCACCATCTCATACAGCACGCCGTCGATGCGGTACCGCATCTTGAACTCGTGCTCGAAGGGCTCAAAGTGAATATCGCTCGCACGATCTTTGATCGCCTGCAGCAACACAAGGTTGAGCAGCTTCACCACCTGATTGTCGTTCGCCGCGTCTGTCAGTGCATCAAGGTCGATCGACGCGTCGCTCTTCCCAGCAAGCGCCTGGAACTTCGGATCGACCGCCATATTGCTGACGACGTCCTTGACCGATTCCTTCTTCGAAAAGTGCTTCGCGATGATGCCGTCGATGATCGCCGGGTCCCCCACCACCGCCTCAACATTGCCACCCAGCAGCAACCGCAGGTCGTCCACCGCGCGGAAGTTGTTGGGCGTCTTCACCGCGATCTTCAGCCGCTTGCTGGTTGGGTTGTAATCAAGGGGAATGACTTCGTATGCGGTGACGTTCGCGGCAGGGATGACGTCCTTGAGCTTGTCCGGCAGTTCCCACCCTTTGAGATCGATATACCCCATCCCGGCTTGCCCAGCCAGACCAGCCGCGATGTCCTCGGGCTTGCAGAAGTTCAATTCAATCAGCAACTGACCCAAAGGCACCTTGCGCGTCTGTTGAATCGCCAACGCCTCATGCACCTGCTCGCGAGTCACCTTCCCCATCTTGGTGAGGACTCGGCCAAGCTTCCGGCCTTTCAGTTCAGCAGGATCAATCGCAGGAGTGTTGGGTGTTGGGGGCATGTCGCTTCTTTCTATATGAGAGTCTTGGTTGAGTTCTTGGACTGATGCCAGTCCTTCCTACATATACCAAGCGCGGCATCGATGCCCCCCCGTTCCCCGACATCCCGGCAGATTCACACCACCTGCTCTTCGGAGGGGACAAGGGCACTCATCTTCAGAATGCTGACGAAGTCAAACTCCATCAGACTTCCAAGATGAACAAGGTCGCCCTGCGGGCTGCGATGAGGGCTACTCAACGCAATCCGCCGCGACCTTAAGTCTATCCGCACTATTGAACAGGAAGGATGAATCAAAACCAAGCACACAATACCGGTCTTGATATAAGTTCAGTTTGTTTTTTATGCTTTCTTCGCCGGCTCAACAGCCTTTGCAGGGCTTGCTTCCGGATCACCTTCGTCTTCATCGACCTCAGCACGTCCGATAGTTCGACCAAGTCGATGGACTTTCGCAACAAGGTCAGTTGGATTTTTACTCACATCAACCATCTCTTCCGCCGAGATCTTGCCCGCGGTATAGAGCTGCCAGAGGTGATCGTCCAATAACTGCATACCAAACTTCTTACCAGTTTGGATCATCGAGTCGATACGGAAGCTCTTGTTGTCACGAATAAGGTTCGCGATCGCGGGCGTCACGACCATGAACTCGTACGCCGCCACCATGCCCTGCACGTCGATCCGGGTCAGCAACGCCTGGCTCAACACCGCCAGCAATGCGGTGGACAACTGCACGCGGATTTGGTTCTGTTGCTGTTGGGGGAAGGCGTCGACGACACGGTCAATCGTCTTCGCAGCACCAGTCGTGTGCAGCGTACCGAACACCAGGTGACCCGTTTCAGCGGCTCGCACCGCAGACTCAATCGTCTCCAAGTCGCGCATTTCACCGACCAGAATCACGTCCGGGTCCTGACGCAAGGCTCGGCGGAGTGCTTCCGCGAACTCCGGCACGTCATTTCCCACTTCACGCTGGTTCACCACCGATTTCTTGTGGTAGTGGTAGTATTCGATGGGGTCTTCCATCGTGATGATGTGCTTATCCATGTTGATATTGATGTAATCAATCATGGTCGCAAGCGTCGTCGTCTTGCCCGAGCCGGTGGGACCCGTCACTAGGAACAATCCACGGGGTCTGCGGATCAATTCACGAGACATTTCCGGCAGACCGATCTGTTCAAACGTTAGCAATCTGCTCGGGATCTGTCGGCACACAATCGCCAAGTCGCCGCGTTGACGGAACACCGACACACGGAAGCGTGCCGCTTCGCCGTACGCGAAACCAAAGTCCGTACCACCATGCTCCTGCAACTCCTGCTGGTTGCGTTCAGGCGTGATGGCCTTCATCAACGACACCATGTCTTCAGAGTCCAAAACCTTGGTTTGGAGGCTCCGAAGACCGCCGTGAAGACGGACAGTGGGCGGACGCCCGACGGTCAAGTGCAAGTCCGAAGCGCCGAACTTGACGACAGTGTCGAGCAGACGGTCAATTTGCATCGTGGACATGAACGACTCCAGCGATAAACCGGCAAACATCAAAACGAGGCCAAAACCCAGTCTAGGGGAACCTTGCCCGAAAACTGGGCGGAAGGAGAGTCTAGGGACCCATGACCGGCACGGCATGACGCCGTGAGGAGCGAATTGTGCTGAAATCAATACGCGGGGTCCAACGGGAAAGTTGCTGTAATTGGAATGAAGAAGCCGGAAGTCGGGTGAGCACCTTGGGGGAGTTGAAGCCAGCGTCAGTTCAAACGGACAGGCAGTTCTGGGCTGTGTCCAAGTCCTCGGGCGTGAGTTCTTTCGCGATCACAAATTGAAAAGGGGAACCATCATGAATCGATCAACCGCGGCGTGTGTGATTGCATGTGCAGGATTGAGCGGCGTCGCGCTCGCACAGAATGAGGAATATCCGATTACGTCGGGAACAGTGATGTACATTCCGCCAGACGTGCCGCCGGTGTTTGCGGGGAGGTCGGTGGTTCGAGTGTGGGGGACAAACGCGAGTGACTTTCGTGGGTACAGCACGTCAGTGCCACCAGCGAGGGCTGCGAACGACTTTGACTTTGCCGGAGGGCCCGCAGCAAACATCGTTGGAAGTGTGCAACTTGCTCAGGCTTACTTCGCGGTAGTGTTCATGTCCAACTCGACGATCGTCTCGGCGGACGTGCGAGTGAGTGTGTACTCGACGTTCAGCGGCTGGATCGACGGCGCGTTTCCTGGCGGTAACTTAGTCGGGCAATGCATTTATCACGTGGGCCCATGCGACACTCCAACTTGCATTGAGATCGGAGAGTGCTCGCTGTCGGGAGCGTTAGTCCCAAATGTCGCTGGCGCTGATGGGCTGTTCATGATCGAGGTGTTCTTGCCTGGCACCACAACGCTGCATCCCACCGCGTGGACTCCCGCGACGCGCGGCACCGCACTTGATGTTGGATCGTCAGACCCGCAGCGCTGGGGAGACGTCTCTGGCCCCGACGGGGTCGGTGGACCGGACGGATTGGTCCAACCGCTGAATGGAGGCACGGTGTGGGAAGTCAACTCGGCGTCAATCGCCGGCGGCCGCGCCATCTACGGCGGATTGTGGGCCGACATTCCCGCACCTCTAGCGTGCGACTCCATCGACTTCAACAACGACACACTCTTCGACCCCCAAGACATCGACGCGTTCCTTAGCATCTACAGCGAAGGGCCATGCGTCCCCGCAACCGCAACGTGCAACGACGTCGACTTCAACAACGACGGCAGCATCTTTGACCCCTGCGATATCGATTCCTTCCTGCTGGTTTTCAGCGAAGGCCCCTGCACACTCTGCGGGCTCTAGTTGATCTGAGCAGGAATAGATTTCGCTCATCACACGTCCGAATACACCTCGCTTCGCCGCATATTCGCAGTGAATCCGCTTGGGCATCCACGGATTTGCGGTATACTGCGGCTTGAGCGCTTCTGCAGTTTTTTAGCCGCTGCGCGAGAGGAGTGCGGTATGGGCTTGTCCACTTTGAGAGTGTTGTCGACGGTCGCTGGACTTGCATTGCTCCCTGCGGTGTGCCTCGCACAGCCTGCAGAGTTCGTCGATCTTGGTCGATTCGACGACGTGACGTTGCGCTCGCTTGTGCAGACGCCCATCATCACAGACGCCGCGCACCCGGTGCGATGGTTCGCTCTGACGCTCCCTCGCATCACCGATCCTCATCGGTTTCTCGACATTTGGACGCTCAACCAGTTGAGCCTCGACACCGAAATCGCGCTTTACGCGCCCGATGGCACGCTCATCGCAACCGATGACGACGACGGAACCGACAATCACTCGGCGTTGACGTTTGGAATCACAAACGTGAGCGCTCCCCTACGCCTCAACCCCTCAGCGTTTGCCGGGCAGTCCCCAGGCGTGCCGAACGATGGCCGCGATGGCGCGTTCTCAGGACCATACCCGGCAGGACTCGGAGCGACCGCTGCGACCTACTACGTCGCCGTCACAGAATACAACGCGATCTTCGCGAACAACTTCTCCGTGACACACGTGGGCACGCCCGTTGGGATTGTGACGTCGCTGGCGGTGCGGATGAATACGCCCAGCGGCGAAGTTCCACCCACGGTGGGCGGCGGCGTGAGCGATCAGAGGGTGGGCAACACGTTTCTCTTCGCACAAGCGGTCGCGAGCGCAAACACGATAGCGGTGCATGTTGACGCATCAAATGTCAACGGACCGAACAATCACCCGATCGGGTACAACGGTTTGCATGAGATTTGGGAGGGATTTGTTCCGCTCAACAGCCCGCTCTCGCAGCCCGGCACGTACCCGCTCGTGTTTCGCGCCAGCAACACCATGGGAGATGTCGCGATCAGCAACTTGACGTTGATCGTGAGCCCTTCCAACTCGACTTGTGAGGACGGATTCCGTCAACCTCTCAGCAGCACACCCGGGACCAATATCTACACCTACGACACACGAAACGCTGGCATCGACGGCCCGTGGCCCCAATCTGCGTGCTCACCATTCACGCCGACGGGCAACGACGTGTGGTTCCGCTTCGTCCCCAGTGTGAATGGCCTGCTCACCCTGAGCACCTGCAACGCCGACACCGGCGCGATCGGCCCCCAGCCAGACACGCTTCTTGGCATCCGCGAGAACTGCAGCGGCGTGTTTGAAGCCTGCGGCGACGACGTGGGCGGCTGCGGCGTCGGAACCCGCCTCCCGAACATCCCCGTCAGAGCGGGCCACGAATACAACATCGCCGTGCGGGCGTACGAAGGCGACATCGTGGGCGGCTTGCTCGCGGCAACGTTCGTCGCGACGACTGTCTCATGCGACTCCATCGACTTCAACAACGACACAAGTTTCTTCGACCCGCAAGACATCGAAGCCTTCTTGTCCGTGTACTCCGAAGGCCCCTGCATCCCCGCAGCCGCAAGCTGCAACGACATCGACTTCAACAACGACACGTCGCTCTTCGATCCGTGCGACATCAATTCGTTCCTTGTTGTCTACAGCGAAGGTCCCTGCACACCCTGCGGTTCGTAACCGGATGAACACGTGCCGATCACATGAGCCGTTTGGCGTTTACACGGCTTCCCTCCTCCAATAACACGTTGTCAGTTGCAAGACCCTAGCCAATCGGCTGAACATGCCTTGTCAAACATCCGTGAATTTGCAACCGCCCAATTGACCAGAAACGACCCATAGGTTACTTTGCGAGCCAGCATAGATGATTTCTATGCCCAACGAATCGTCGTCTAGTGATGTCGGCAATGCATTGCCGCGCTTTTGCAGCCGCGGCGGAGAGGAATGAAAGTCATGAAGAATCGTTCAGTGAAGGCGTTTTTGCTTGCGCTTGCTTTGGGCGGCGCGATGTTGTCGTCCCCGAAAGTCGCGAGCGCACAGCCCGTCACCAATGCGTTCACGTATCAGGGCTTGCTCCGCAACAACGGCGGCGCAGTCTCGGGTCCTTCGGACTTTGAGTTCCGTCTCTTCGACGCAGCCTCGGGCGGTTCGCAGGTCGGACCAACGCTGCAGGCAACTGCAGTCACGCTCGACAACGGACGCTTCACCGTGGTGCTGGACTTTGGCGCAGGCGCGTTCAACGGTCAACAACGCTGGCTTGAGATTTCCGCACGCGCCGTCTCCGGGTCCGGGTCATTCACTTTGCTGAATCAGCGCCAGGCAATGACCGCAACGCCTTACGCGCTGTACGCGCTCAACTCCACAAGTGGCCCTCAGGGACCCGCAGGCCCTGCTGGACCGCAGGGCGCGACGGGCGCGGCTGGTGCTACCGGGGCAACTGGTCCTCAGGGCGCTGCAGGCGCGAACGGCGCCGATGGTGCAACGGGACCGATGGGCCCCGCTGGCCCGCAAGGTGCCGCTGGCGCGAACGGCGCTGATGGCGCAACGGGGCCGATGGGCCCCACTGGTCCGCAAGGCGCAACTGGCGCGAACGGCGCTGATGGTGCAACGGGTCCGATGGGCCCCACTGGTCCACAAGGCGCAGCAGGCGCGAACGGTGCCGATGGCGCAATGGGCCCGATGGGTCCCGCGGGGCCGCAAGGCAACGATGGCGCGAACGGCGCTGATGGTGCAACGGGACCGATGGGCCCCGCTGGCCCGCAAGGTGCCGCTGGCGCGAACGGCGCTGATGGCGCAATGGGCCCCATGGGTCCCGCGGGGCCGCAAGGCACCGATGGCGCGAACGGTGCTGATGGCGCAACGGGGCCAATGGGTCCCGCTGGTCCCCAAGGTGCGGCTGGTGCAAATGGCGTTGATGGTGCGACAGGCCCAGCAGGCCCCGCCGGACCTGTTGGACCAACAGGAGCAAGTGGTCCCGCCGGGCCGCAAGGCGCAACTGGCGCCAGCGGCTTTGTCACAAGCTTCCAAAACGCGACCGGCCAGATCATCACGGTCCCCAGCGCAACCGCAGGTCAGCGGTTCCTGGAATTGCAATCTGGCGGTGGCGCGTCACTCTCCACAACGATCTCCGTCACCGAAGGCCAAAAAGTCTTCATCCAGGTGTCCGCAACACTGGGCGGTGCGTCGACCACGACGAGCGGCGTTGACAACTTCAACATCTGCATCCAGCAGTTGACGCCAACCGCTGGATCGATCACCACACAGTTGCCCACCGAATTCCCGCTCACATTCACGCAGAACCGCCAAACCCTTGCAACGCGTCAGTTCCTCTGGACTGTTCCCACAGGCGGAACGGGCACGTATCAGGTCGGCGCGTGTTACAACAGAGCCGGCACAATCACCGGCACATGGCCCGCCGTCACCTTTACGCAAATCGCGGGTGCCGTCACGATGTCCAACGGCAACGGTGTTGTCACGGTCATGGTCTTCAACTAAAGAGACTATCTACATAGACCAACGCAAGCGCACGCTTGCCGTCTAAGAAAGGACACACCACATGCTGACAAAGAGCATTCTGACAACAACAACTCTGTTCCTCGCAATCGCTTCCCCCGCCATCGCGCAACCAGTTATCGATAGCGACTGGTTCACCGTCGACGGCGGTGGAACTCAAACACTGACCGGTGGCGACCTCGCACTGCTCGGCACGATCGGCCAACCCGACGCGGGCACGCTGACCGGCGCAGGCGGAATCGAGGTTCAGGGCGGCTTCTGGTTCGCAGGTGTCCCCTACTGCGACTCCATCGACTTCAACAACAACAGCTCATTCTTCGACCCCGAGGACATCGACGCCTTCCTCAGCGTCTACGGCGAAGGCCCTTGCATCCCAGACACCGCAACCTGCAACGACATCGACTTCAACAACGACGGATCAGTCTTTGATCCGTGCGACATCGATTCATTCCTGCTGGTCTTCAGCGAAGGCCCATGCACACTGTGCGGCTCGTAAAGCGATGAGGCAATAAACAAGAGAAGAGGCCCGAAGCCGTATATGGCGTCGGGCCTCTTTCCTGTTTTCGTTTTTCGCTTTTCTGAACTGCCCTGGTGCTTGCGCACCTCGGCTCTTGTGTGCGCATAAACTCGGTCCTATGGCAATCCGCGACGATGAAGTTGTGAAAGTGTCCTCCGCTCCGCTCAACCGGATCGAGTCCGTCTACATCCCCGAAGTCGTCAAAGGTTTTGGCACCACGATGCGCCACTTCTTCACGAGCTTTGGCCACGGCAAAACCAGCCGGACCATGCAGTATCCTGAAGTCCGCCGCGAAGACTTGCCCGTCGAAAAAGGCGGCTTGCACGCGCCCAACTTCCGCGGCGTGCATCGCCTCAACCGCGACGAAGAAGGCCGCGTCAAGTGCGTCGCGTGCATGATGTGCCCAACCATCTGCCCCGCCCGCTGCATCCACATCACCGCAGGCGAAAGCCCGTGGGAAGATCGCGAGAAGTACCCGGTCAAGTTCGAGATCGACGAACTGCGCTGCATCTACTGCGGCATGTGCGAAGAAGCCTGCCCTGTCGACGCCATCGAACTCACGCCCGAGTACGACGTCGTGGGACTGAGCCGTCAGGAAATGGTCTTTGATAAACAGAAACTCCTGAGCGTGTTCGACCAGACGATTGGCAAGAAGCCGATGTGAGCGGCTGGAATCGATCATCACGTGCCGCGCACTACCCTTCACTATGAAGGCTACTTTCGCGATTGTCGTAAGCACCACGGTGCTTGCCGTGTTTTCCACATTCGCTCGCGCGCAGTGCCCTGACACTCCAACAACTCTGCTCGTGCCGGCATACTTCTATCCGTTGCCCGACTCGCCATGGCAGCAATTGGAGCAGGCGGCGATGGGAGGCGCGCGGGTTGTTGCGATTTTGAATCCGAATTCCGGGCCTGGAACGGAAGTTGATCCCGGCTATGTCGCGGCGATTGCGAGTGCGCGGGCGGCGGGTGTGAAGTTGATTGCGTATGTGCCGACGAATTACGCCGGGCGCAGTTCGGCGGCGGTGATCGCGGACGTGCAGCAGTACATCAACTTTTATGGGCTGAGCAACATTGACGGCGTGTTCTGGGATGAGATGAGCGACGAGGTTTCGACGTTGTCGTACTACCAGACGATCACGGCGGGTGCGCGGGCGTTGATCCCAAACGCGTTTGTTGTTGCGAATCCGGGCACGAACATCCCAGAGACGCTCGCAGTGCCGTCCGTCGCCGACACCTTTGTGCTGTACGAAAACAACACTGAGGGCGCGGTGCCGTTTTCGACGTATGAGCCGCCAGCGTGGGCACTCAACGGCTCGTCCTCGCGCGTTGCATATATCGTGTACAACTCGCCAGACTCGTCTTTGTCCAACACGCTGAACCTTGCCCAACAACGCAACGCGGGCTATGTGTTTGTGACAGACGATGTACTCGACAATCCATACGACACATTGCCAGCATACTGGACAAACGAATGGCTCAGGTCCTTGGCTCTGTGCTGCGACTCGGTTGACTTCAACAACGATTCGAGCATCTTTGATCCGATGGACATCGACGCGTTCTTGTCGGTGTACTCGGAGGGGCCTTGCATCCCGGCGTCCGCAACGTGCAACGGCATCGACTTCAACAACGACACATCGATCTTCGATCCGCGCGATATCGATTCGTTCCTAAGCGTGTACAGCGAAGGGCCGTGCTTCTGATGCACTCGTTTTCCCCTGATCGTGCATCAAAAATGCAAGCCGCCCCATAACCCCCGATCTTTCTCGATAATTAGTCCGATCGCAAGGTTGCATGTCCCCACACTTCCGGTACACTGGCTGAGTCTCGTGTCGGGTCATCGCGGTGGGTGTGCCGCGGAATGGAGGGCTTGTGATGCGTTGCTTTGTTCCCACAGCGATTTCATGCGCGGCGGTCTTGGCGTTGGTCAGTGGGCGTGCGTTCGCGCAGCCCGTCTTGATCACTACATCACAAACTATCACTCCCGGGCAGGTGACAATCACGCCCACTGGCGGCGGCGCGGCGGTGCCTTTGGCGACGGCGCAGATCACCGTGAGCGGTGGCGGCACGGTGCTCACGATCAACGGAGCGCACAGCATCGCAAGTTTGACAGTGCAAAGCAGCGCTCGCGTGACGCACGACGCTGGGTTTACCTATGACGCGGATCCAGGTCCGGGCGTGCAGATGGTGGGCGGGTGTGCGTTGACGACGACGGGCAACGTGACGATTGACTCCGGAACAAGCATCGACGTGACTGGGCGTGGCTACGCGGGTGGACAAGGCCCCGGCGCGGGCGGGAACACGCCGACGGCGGCGTGCGGCGGTCGGGGTGGCTCGGGTGGATATGGAGGGAGTGGTGGCGCGGGGTCTGGCAGTGGGAATCCCTTCGGCGGCGGCACATATGGCTCTTTCACTCAACCAACCGATCTTGGCAGCGGTGGCGGAAGCAACGGCACCGCTGCCGGAGTACGGGGCGGCGGCGCAGTGCGACTCGTCGTTGGCGGCGCGTTGACGATCAACGGCAGCGTTCTGTCGAATGGTGAGCAGAGCGGAAATGGTGCAGGCTCGGGCTCGGGCGGGAGTATTTGGATTGCTGCGACAACGCTCAGCGGCACGGGCGCGATTCGTGCGGATGGCATTACAAATCCCTGCAGCGGCAGCGAAGGCAGCGGCGGCGGGCGAGTTGCCTTGTTCTGCAATCGCACCGGCTTTAGCGGCACAATCTCGGCTGAACCAGGAGCTGGCGGCGGACCGGGCTCGCAGTATCTTGATGGACTGCCGGCGGCACAACCTCAGTTGATCTATTCGGGGAACGGTTCCAACGCGCTGAGCACGCCGCTGATCGTCGGCGCGGGTGTCGATGTGTTCTTGCAAAACGGGGCCAACCTGTCTCACGCTGGGGGTAATACCAACGGGCTGACCATCGACATCGCGGGCAATCTCACTATTGAGACCGGCAGTGGGATTGACGTTTCGTCGCGCGGGTTTGCGGGTGGTCAGGGACCTGGTGCTGGCGGGAACACAACAACGATGCCTTGCGGCGGGCGGGGCGGCTCGGGTGGGTATGGCGGGAGCGGATCAGCTGGAAGCGGTGCTGGTTCGCCAACGGGCGGAGGCACCTACGGCTCGTTTGCCGCGCCGATCGACCTGGGAAGCGGCGGCGGGAGTAATGGTTCAACTCCGGGAGCGCGCGGCGGCGGCGCTGCGCGGGTGATTGTTGGTGGAACGCTCACGCTCAACGGCACGATTCAGGCCAACGGCGAGCAAAACGGCAATGGCGGCGGGTCGGGTTCGGGCGGGAGCATTTGGATTACGGCTTCCACCCTCAACGGCACTGGAAACATCCGGGCCAATGGCATCGTCAATCCGTGCAGCGGAACCGAAGGCAGCGGCGGCGGGCGGGTAGCGGTGTACGGCAATCGCACCGGCTTCAGTGGCAGTATTTCGGCAACGCCTGGCAATGGCGGCGGACCTGGCTCGCAGTACCTCGACGGGCTTCCCGCTGCGCGGCCTAAATTGATTTATTCTGGAAGCGGGTTCAACGCCCTCAGCGATCCGCTGGTCGTCGGAAGCGGCATCGATGTGTTCCTGCGAAATGGTGCAAGCCTGACGCACGCCGCTGGCAATGTCAACGGACTGCGAGTTGAAGTCGCGGGGAATCTGACGATTGAATCAGGCAGCGCAATTGATGCTTCTGCGCGCGGGTATGGGAGCGGGCAAGGACCGGGCGCGGGCGGATCGACACCAAGCAATCCGTGCGGCGGGCGGGGCGGCGCGGGCGGGCATGGTGCGAGCGGAGCGGCGGGCAGCGGCACCGGCTCGCCAACGGGCGGGGGAACATATGGAAGCTTTGCGCAGCCGATTGATCTTGGAAGCGGCGGCGGAAGCAACGGCGCTGCGGCCGGGGCGCGGGGCGGCGGAGCAGTGCGGGTGATCGTTGGTGGAACGCTCACGCTGAACGGCACGATTCAGGCAAATGGCGAACAGAATGGCAACGGCAGCGGGTCTGGCTCTGGCGGCAGCATCTGGATCACAGCTCCGACGATCAGCGGCGCTGGCGCGATTCGCGCGGACGGCATCGCCAATCCGTGCAGCGGCGCCGAAGGCAGCGGCGGCGGAAGAGTCGCGGTCTACGGAAGTCGCACCGGATTCAGCGGGACGATCCAATCACTTGGCGGCAATGGCAGCGGTCCGGGTTCGGTGTACTTGGAGGGCGCACCGACAACAAGTGCGCAGCTCATCTATTCGGGAAGCGGGTTGAATTCGTTAAGTCAGCCGCTGGTTGTCGGAAGCGGCGTCGATGTCTTCCTGCGAAATGGAGCGGGCCTGACGCATGCTGCGGGCGAAGTCAACGGACTGCTGCTGGACATCGCAGGCAATCTGACGATTGACTCGGGCTGCTTGATCGATGTCTCGGCTCGCGGATACGCGGGCGGGCAAGGACCCGGTGCGGGCGGAAGCACGACAACGCAGCCTTGCTCCGGACGGGGCGGCGCTGGTGGCTATGGCGGAAGCGGATCTGCGGGCAGTGGTGCGGGCTCGCCCTCGGGCGGAGGAACTTATGGCTCGTCAACACAGCCCAGCGCCTTAGGCAGCGGCGGCGGGAGCAATGGGGCGGAGAGCGGCGCAAAGGGAGGCGGCGCGACTCGACTCATCGTTGGTGGAACGCTCACAATCAACGGCAACATACTGGCAAACGGCGGACAGAGCGCCAATGGCGCCGGATCTGGATCGGGCGGGAGCATTTGGATCACCGCTCCCACAATCAATGGAACCGGTGCCATCCGCGCCAATGGCATCTCCAATCCCTGCGTCGGGGGCGAAAGCAGCGGCGGCGGAAGAGTCGCGGTGTATTCGTGCTTCAACAACTTGACCGGCGCGATCGCTGCGGCGGCAGGGACTGGCGGGCAGAATGGCACAGTTGTCAACGACACCATCGCAGGCAACGTCGCGGCAGTCGCGAGCGCGTTCTGCACGGGCGATGACGCGACGCTTGCGGTGCAGGCAGGCGGCGTGGGCACGATCACATATCAATGGCGGCGCAACGGCGTGAACGTTTCGAATGGAACGCAGCCCAGCGGCGCGGTCTATGCAGGAGCGACCAGTCCCACGCTCACCATCACCGACGTCACTCAATTTGAGCAGGGTTCTTACGACGTTGCGGTCACGGCGAGTTGCGCGAGCATCGTGAGCAATGCGGTGCCGGTTGACGTAGTGGGTGCGTCGCCATTCCCGTGTGACAACATCGACTTTAATAACGATTGCAGCGCGTTTGATCCAACGGATATTGACGCGTTCCTTTCGGTGTATTCAGAAGGCCCGTGCATCCCTGACACAGCGACGTGCAACGACATTGACTTCAATAACGACACGTCGATCTTCGATCCGCAAGACATTGATGCATACCTGAGTGTGTATAGCGAAGGACCCTGCCTCTAAACGCGTTCCTGAAAATCGGCGTTCGAACCCCGCCGCAAGTCCGGGGTACGTTGTTGCGTTTGAACTGACGGACATCTGAGCCCGCGCAACACATTGTTTTCGGGCCGAGTAGTTCACCTGACAAAAACTTGCGACGAATTATGACAGATTCGTCCATTGCGGGCTTGCGGGACTTGCGTTTTCCGGTATTCTGGTAGTGCATAAGTCCGGAAAGCAAGCGCGGTTGGTGCGCGCGAGTTTTCGAGGCTTAGCCGCGTCCTTTTTGTTCGTTGTGCGCTCAACTATCTGGTGAGGTACTCATGAATCGGTCGACTTTTGGAAAGTGTGTTTCTGGTGCTGCGATGCTGGTCGCTTGCTGCGGCTTGGCTCAGGTTGCTCAAGCCCAGATTCAGTGGAAGGCAACGCCGGGTCAGACGTATGTGATCCCCAAGCAAGTGAACCTCAAAGCCTCATTGCAGGGGCTGGGTGTTGAGGGTCACGGTGTTGTTCAGCTCACTCGCCCGATCACGGATACGGGTCGGGAGTTCCTCGGCGCGTTGGGTCTTGAGATTCTCTCGCCTGTGGGCAACAACGCGTTCATCTGCCAGGTGCATGGCGAGCCCGATTATCGCGGGCTTGAATTGTCGGGCTGGATCACGGGCGTTGTGAACATCGATCCAAACTGGAAGGTCGATCCCAAGTTCCGCTTGGATGACGTGCTCTCGCTGTGGGGCGATTCAGCCCGCGCGGCGAACCAAGCCGCAGGCAGCAACGCAGCCGCGGCTGATGATCCGATGGTCGCGGTGTATGTGCATCTGCACGACAACCTCGCCGCAGACCTCAACACGCAGGCGATGGTCTCGCAGTACTTGACGAAGGTAGTTGGTGCCCTTGAGAGCATCCCGGTCTTTGTGGGCGAAATGCGTTTGTCCGACGTCGACAAACTTGCGCTTGAGCAGGATGTGATGTACATCTCGCCGGCGATTCCGCTCTTGACTCCAAACAACGCAGAGAACCGAGTGCTGACTGGCGTTGATACTGCAAACGCGGCTCCATACAGCCTCAACGGCGCGGGCGTCAAGGTGTTTGTGTTCGACGCGGGCGATGCGACGGCAAGCCATCCCGGTTTTGGCGGGCGTCTCACGGTCATCGACACCGCTGGTCCAGTGACGCACTCCTCGCACTGTGCGGGCACCGTGGGTGGCAACGGCGCGAACTCCTCAAACAACATGCACCGCGGCATGGCTCCGGGCTGCACGATGCTCTCGGCAGGCATCAACATCAGCGGCATTCAGGGCTGGATGTACAACAATCCGTGCGATATTGAAGGCGATTACACCAATGCGTACTCACAGGGCGCGCACCTTGCGACCAACAGCATCGGCACCAACGTGACGAGCAACGGATTCTCATGCGCGTGGCTCGGTGATTACAACACAACGGACATTCTTATCGATCGCATGGTTCGCGGCTCACTCGCTGTGACACAGAACAACCCGTTCCGAATTGTGTGGGCAGCGGGCAATGAACGCCAGAGCAGTTCGTGCGATTCAGCGACGGCATTCCCTTACTACTACGTCGCTCCACCAGCAGGTGCGAAAAACCAGCTTTGCATCGGCGCAGTCAACTCCAACGATGACTCGATGACTTCGTTCTCCACATGGGGCCCGACTGAAGACGGCCGCATGAAGCCCGACTTCTGCGCACCAGGCTGTCAGGTGGGTGGCGATGGCGGCGTGACAAGCACCGATGGCGGCACTGGATATACCACGATGTGCGGAACGTCGATGGCGACTCCCACGGTTGCCGGCATGACGGCGCTGTTGCTCCAAGACTTCCGCGCTCACTATCCGATCGCGGACGATCCACGCAACAGCACGCTCAAGGCGATTTATGCGACGACGGCGGTTGATCGTGGTCGCGTCGGGCCTGACTATGAATTTGGTTACGGCTCTGTGCGCATTGTGCCGGCTCTGGAACTCGTGCGCGACGGACGTTTTGATGAATTTGAAGCTTCGCAAGATCAGATTCAGACGTTCACCGTGACGATTCCCGAAGGCCAGACGCGTTTCGCTGCGACAATCGCCTGGGACGATGCGCCGGGCACAGCATTGGTCAATCCGGTGCTCGTGAACAACATTGACATCGTCGTCGAAGGCCCCACTGGTTCGCTGTTCCACCCGTGGACGCTGAACCCAGCCGTGCCGAATGAAAACGCGGCTCGCACTGGTCCCAACACGCGCGACAACATCGAGCAAGTCCAGATCGACAACCCGGTCGCGGGCACGTACACGATCCGCGTCTCAGGTACAAACGTGCCGGTCGGTCCTCAACCTGTGTCAATCGCAGCAACGCACGGGATCACCTTCAGCGGCAGCGTGCCGCTGGTGCGCCTTGAGTCGGTGCAGCTTGCTGACACGTTGGTCGCGCCGACGGCTCCGCCCGTCGTCGTTCTGCGCACGCGAGTCTTCCAAGACACGCTCGTCGCAGGCTCGGTCGTTGTGAAGTACAGCGCTGATGGCAACGCTGGCCCCTTCATCTCGATCCCGATGACGCAACGTCCCGACCTCAACTGGCAAGCAACGCTGCCCACACCCATCTGCGGCAACCACCCAACGTATTACTTCCAAGCCGCGGGTCAGACAGTGGGCACGGTGACGTTGCCCACGACTGGGGCGACGGATGCGTGGGATTACAGCGTTGGTCAGTGGCAGACGTTCTTCACTGACGACTGTGAAACAGTCACCGGTGGATGGTCCTTTGCAGCGCCTGGCGACAATGCGACATGGGGCGGTTGGAGCTATGGCGATCCTTCCGGATACGGCTCGCCATCGCTGCTGCAGCCCGAAGACGACGCAACTTCAGGCACGGGTACTCGGTGCATGGGCACGGATCCACGTCCCATCACTCAAGTTCCTGCATCGTTCAACGATGTTGACGGCGGAACTACAACGCTTGTTTCTCGTGTGTTCAACCTTGCGGGTCGCACAGAACCCCGCATGACCATGAAGCTGTGGTACGTGAACGGCGTCGGCGCACAGGCTCGAAACGATTCAATGCCGATCCAATATAGCTACAACAACGGAACGACATGGGCGACCTTAGATGATGTCGGAGCGGGCGGCGCCGCATTCAACGGCGGATGGGCGACTCGTACATACATTTTGCCCGGCACGCCAACTGCGACCACTCGCTTCAAGTTCCCGGCACGCGATCTGGGTGCTGAAAACGTGGTTGAAGTCTTCGTCGATGACTTCTCGTTCGACGAGATCGTCTGCACCGACGTTCCCGCAACCTGCGACGGCATCGACTTCAACAACGACACGTCACTCTTTGATCCTCAGGACATCGACGCGTTCCTCAGTGTCTATGGCGAAGGCCCGTGCATTCCCAACACCGCAACCTGCAACGACATCGACTTCAACAACGACACGAGCGTGTTTGATCCGTGCGACATCGACAGCTTCCTGACGGTGTTCGCAGAAGGCCCTTGCACGCCTTGCGGTCAGTAATGCGAGCCGCATGACGTAACTCTTTGGTTTAATAACGAACAGAATCAACGCACGCCTTTGGTGTGCGTTTTTCTTTTGGTTGCAAAATCGCAGGGCGCGTTGTGCATCAAGCCAAAAACGAACAACGCACGCGATGTCGCGTGCGTTTATTGCAATTGCAGGTTTGGATATCGAGTGTCCCGACGGCTTGCGCCGTCGGCTCCAAGAATTAGTTCTTGAGCCACACGGGGCATGCGGCCTTTGCATCCGTCGGAACGACGTGCACGTCGCGGCCGCGGAACATGACCTTGCCTTCGCCCACGCTGTAGAGCGTGTTGTCGGAGCCCATGCGGACGTTGAAACCGGCCTTGAAGGGCGTGCCGACCTGGCGAACGATGATCGCGCCGGGCTTGGCGCCTTCGCCGCCGTAGAGCTTGATGCCGCGGTACTGCGGATTGGAGTCACGACCGTTCTTGGTAGAGCCTTGGCCCTTCTTGTGTGCCATGAGAATGATCCTTACAAAACCCACACGATGAGGTCGTGGTGGGAAGGGATGCTAGGCGGGGGGCGGGAAAATGTCTAGGAGCGGTTGAAGAGCCAAAAAACCGCTCATTTCACGCTACAGCCCTTGGTTTCACGAGTATTCATACTGCTCGTTCTGTCGAGGGTGGCTCAACGCCGCTCATCTGACTTTCAAGGAGTTTCTCATGGGCAAGGCAATTCTCTCTGTCATCGCTGGTTACGTCGTCATGGCGATCATCGTCATGGCTTCGCTCACCGGAGCGTACTTCGCCATGGGCGCCGACAAAGCCTTCGAAGCGGGAAGCTGGGCGCCTTCCAAACTCTGGCTTGTGATCATGATCATCGTCGGCATCGTTGCGGCACTCGCGGGCGGCTGGGTGTGCAAGGCGATTTGCAAGACCCCAACGCCGCCAAAGGTGCTTGCAGGCATCGTGTTGGTGCTCGGTCTGGTCAGCGCGGCTGTACAGATGAACAAAGCCGCCCCCACTTTGGAGCGCACCGCGACCGTCAGCAACATGGAAGCGATGCAGAACGCCAAGACACCAGCGTGGGCGGCGTTTCTTCAGGCGATCATCGGCGCGAGTGGAGTGATGGTCGGCGCTGGGATGGGCAAGCAGCACGCGGGTGGAAGGAAGGAGTAGGTCTGGCGTCTCGCTGGGCACAAGCACGGCAAGCCCTCCTCTGGCGATGATCTCACCGCCTGAAGTCCAGCCAACGCGATAAATGCATATGCGTGCCTTCGAGTATCCAATCGCCTCGTTCGTGAATCACCAACATATCAGTCCACCAGATGATGTCCTCGAATGCCACGAGGTCTCGCATGAGTAACTGGACGACCAAGCCATCTTCATCTGAACGAGTTGCAAGGTAGACAGCGCTGTCAGTTGGTACGTTCAAACGGCGCACCGCGTGTTTGAGCGGTTCGTGATCATGTATCGACGGGTCGTACCACCTCTCGAAGCCTGTTTGGTTGAGCGGCATCATGGCGGATGCGGCTCGACACACGGTCACGATGTTGGTTGAGTTCGAACCGACGCGGCGACCAACTTTTCTTGCGAGGTCTTCCAACTCACTCACACTCACCAACTCAAACCAGATCGGAGGGCAGCGGTATCGCTCTGCGAAGAGTCGCTCGCGAAGTTGCGGGTCTGTGAAGAGAGCGATGGGCATTATTCACGTAATCCCTCTTGAATTCCTTTGTACATGAGAGTTCGGCGAGAGGAGGTACCGGAGGAGGGCGGCTAGCCCTCCTCTGGCGCGAGCGGGATCATGTTCACACCCTCGATCAGGCTCAGCTTTGAGGTGTAGGTTGAATCAATTTCGATCCGTTTCGTGACTGTCGCAGTATTGCAATCGCAGCACCGATCTGGATCAATCCAAACACGAGGAAACACGCGGCCCATTGCATCGCTTGGCGAAACTGAATGAGTTCGATACCAGTCAGCAGTGTCGGCATTGCGTCAATGTGCTTCTGCGCGATTCCTTTCTCAATCAACATCTGATAGTTACTTTGCATGCGTGCCAAGGTTGCACCCCAAGTGCCGACACTAAATGGAAACTGCAGCAAAGCAAGCAAAGCAGACGTGCCTCCTGAAATCAGCAATATCCAGCCAAGTTTTCTCATACCACCCACCCTTCTGTTTCAACCTTCGATTCCAATTTTAGATCAGTTCGCACGTCGCTTTCATCGCTGCTTTGTGCGATGAGTATGTGCCTGCGAGTTGTACTGTTGTTGCGAGCACATCAACCGTGTCCTCTTTGAGGGTCAATACAAAGTGGTGCAACTCAATATTCGCTGCCGGCGTCCGATCCTTATGCAGTTCTTTGAGTACTTCATCGATCCAGGGAGAATCGATCAACAACTGAAGGCAGTAGAATCGAAGCCCGAACTTGCAGAAACGATGATTGCCCATTGCTTCGTCGTTGGGCCCGCCCGTCACAACTCGTCGACATCCAGAGAATTTCAGCAACGCAATGCTCTCGTCTGCCTGATCGCCTCTTTCGTACGCAACGAAGGCGTCGGTGCCAAGAACTAGAACCGACGCACTCGAAGTGTTCGAGCAAGGCGTTGGAAGGCCTGGGAGTACTTCGAAGTGTGGGGTCATAGCGCCCGATCCTTTTTTTTACTTGCATCAATGGCCTCACATCTTCTCCCACTTCCCCGACTTAAGGTCAAGCATGAAGCCCGAGTCGTGTTCTTGCGTCACGGCTCGCACCTTGCACTTTTTGCCACCAGCCTTTATCCAGCACGCGCGGGTGAACAAGAGGCACTCGAGCTCGATGATGTTGTAGTAGTCCCATTCATCATCCTTGATCTTCGCGGCTTTCAGCACTGCTGGCGTGGAAACTTTGACGGGCTTCATGATCGGCTCGTAGAGCGCGACCGGCGGCTTCCACGTTGTTTCGCTCTCTTCGTCCCACTCACATCCGAGTTGCTCACCATCGTTACTCACGCACCACGCAACTGGAGCGAACTCGCTGGTGCCAGCGAGTTGCAATTCAAAGCCCAGCAGGTCAGCGTTCGCGGGATACTTCGCTGTCGCAAGCTTTTTGAGCTTGCTGACGAGCCGCGATTCTGTGGCGGCGAGTTTCTTCTTCACGATTGCTTTGAGCTTCTTTGCTCGCGCATCTTTCGGCATCTTCGCGTACTTCTTTGGCAGTGGCATCGCAAATCCTTTCTAGAAGTTGATACGTTTATGTGACCAATCACGAAAGTGGTGATGTTTAGATCGTTCTGTCGCTTTTGCCAATCCCAAGCGCCGGCCTCACATCCAACTGCACCACAACTCCCCCACTCTTCTCCTGCAATTGTTTCGCCGTCTCGGGATCGACATAGTCGCTGTGGCACGAGAGTTTGGCGGGGGAAGGCACTGGGGGCTGGGCACTGGGCACTGGCAAAGACTGTGGACTAATGGGTGACTTTGCTGATGCCTGATGCCCAGTGCCAAGTGCCTCCGCCATCACCTTCTTCGTCTTGCTCGCCAACTTGTGAATCTCGTCGGGGCTCAGCACGCCGCGCTTTGCGAGAATTTCTTGTTGTTCCGGCGTCAGTGCGGCGGACTTGACCGCCGCGCCGGCCTTGCCGTTCGCGCCCATGCGTTCAAAGCCGTCGGCTTTGCCGCTTGCGAATTCCTGGATTTCCTTGCTGATGCGGACGCTGCACCAATCGTGGCCGCACATCGCGCAGAAGTCGGTGTCGACGTCGAGATCTTCGTCGTGATACGCGCGGGCGGTGTCGGGGTCGAATGAGAGGTCAAAGTGCTTCTCCCAATTGAGCGCGGCTCGCGCTTTGGTGAGTTCATCGTCGCGATCGCGCGTGCCGGGGATGCCCAGCGCGACGTCTGCGGCGTGGGCGGCGATCTTGTACGCAATGCAGCCTTGTTTGACGTCGTCTTTCTTCGGCAGGCCCACGTGTTCCTTGGGCGTGACGTAGCAGAGCATCGCCGCGCCGTGATACGCGATTGACGTTGCACCGATGCATGAGGTGATGTGGTCGTAGCCCGGGAACATATCAGTGACGAGCGGGCCAAGCACATAGAACGGCGCGCCGTGGCAGAGGCGACGCTGCAGCTTCGCGTTGAACTCAATCTGATCGAACGGCACGTGGCCCGGCCCTTCGATCATGACCTGCACGCCGCGACGCCACGCTCGCTCGGTGAGTTCACCCAGCGTTTCGAGTTCTGCGAGCTGTGCATCGTCGGTTGCATCAGCAAGCCCACCGGGGCGCAAGCCATCGCCAATCGAGAACGTCACGTCGTACTGGCGCAGGATGTCGCAGATGTCTTCCCAGCGTTCGTACATGATGTTTTCTTTGTTGTGGACGAGCATCCACTTCGCAAGCAGCGATCCGCCACGGGAGACGATGCCGATCAAGCGGTTCTTCACATACTTCAAGTGCCCCTTGCGAACGCCCGCGTGAATGGTGAAGTAATCAACGCCCTGCCTGGCCTGATGATGCAGCGACGCTTCAATCGTCGCCCAATCCAAGTCCTCAATCTTCTTCCCGATAATCATCGAGTAAATCGGCACCGTCCCGATCGGCACCGTGCTCGCGCGAACGATCGCCG
The DNA here is from genome assembly GCA_046350435.1 of Phycisphaerales bacterium. Taxonomy (GTDB): domain Bacteria; phylum Planctomycetota; class Phycisphaerae; order Phycisphaerales; family UBA1924; genus BJHL01. The sequence goes on along the minus strand of JAXMAK010000001.1, from coordinate 1,543,735 downwards.
CCCGCGTAGCATCAAGATCCCCACCCGTCGACAAATCCATCACCGTGTCGGCACCCCAGCGTTCGGCCCAGCGGAGTTTTTCGACTTCTTCGTCGGTGCCGCTGCTCACGGGGCTGGCGCCCATGTTGGCGTTGACTTTGGTTTTGCTGGCGCGGCCGATGCACATGGGGTCGAGGTTGTACTTCAGGTGATTGATGTTTGCGGGGATCACCATGCGGCCTGCGGCGACTTCGTCGCGGACCTGCATTGCAGTCAGGTGCGGCTCACGTTTCGCGACGCGTTGCATTTCTGGAGTGATGATGCCGAGGCGTGCGGATTCGAGTTGGGTGATGGGGGTGAAGTGCTTCGGGTAGATGACGCGGAGGCGTTCGTTGCGGGAAGTTGTGAATTCGACGGAGTTGAAAGAGTCGGTGAGGCAATTGCTGCACGCGGCATTCGGCGTTCGTGGTTCGGCATTCGTGGTTTGAGAATCAGCGCCGAGCGAGACGACGCTCCAACCCTGCGGCAAAAAGTCCCAGGCAGTTTTGATGCTTGGCGCGGGCATGCCTGGGGTGTCGGGGCTCGCGAACATGAGTGGGCCGCCGATGTCGGGGGCGAGGGCGAAGGAGCCGGGGGTTGTCACGCCTTGCTGTGAGCCGGGATTTGTGCCGGAGCGGAGAGGGATGCGGAACTTTGAGGTTGGGCGTGGTTGGGCGGCGTCGATGGACCACTCGCGCGATGGGTCGATGGGCGTGCCGGTGGATGGTGTGTAGGTCGGCGCAGTGCTGTGCAGTTCGGTGCGACCCGGTTCGGCGATGCGTTGCTTCACCGCGACGGACTTGAGTTCGGCTGCGTTTGGGGTAGTGCTCTTTGATGCGAACGTGGTCATGGTGCCTCCTTGCGAAGCGCGGATGGGTTGCTTCGCAGAAACGGAACAAGTTATGTTCGGAGGGCATGAAGAAGGGGTAGATATTGGCCCCCCCGCGAGAGCCAATCTACGAAACAAACCTTCGCATTCCCTCCGCCGGTCCGAACCGGGTCAGGTTCAACGGGTGCTTCTCAGCGGGCAGAACTTTGGAATTCTGCCGCGCCCCGTGCGAACGAGTAATAGTAGGTGCAGATTCACATGAGTTCATGTGCGATAACAGCTCTACTTGTGCGTTGATTCGCGCTTTCTCGCACTGCCATCAGCATCCATGCGAGTTGGCTCGTGTTTGAAGATGCCGAGGTACGCGCGCCACGGGCCGACTTGTGATTCGTATTGGGTCGCCATCGCGCGGGCGATTTGGGCGAGGTGGTTGAGGTCGTGGGCGACCCAGGTGCTGAGGAGTTGGCGCAGCGTGACGTTGCCGAGCGCGGCGTGTGTGCCTTGGCGATTGAGATCTGCTTCGGAGAGATTGAGGCGACGCAATTCGGCGAGGTTGTTGGTTCTGAGTCGCGCGAATTCGTTGAGCAGGTCGTCGATTGACTTTCCCTTGCTCGCTTCGAACTGCGCGTAGCGGTCGTACTTGTCGAACGGACGCGCTGTGCCGTGCTGGAGGATGATGCGCGTTCGCACCATCCAGTCGGTTTGCTCACCTGTGATCAAGTGGCCTACAACGTCGTACGGGCTGAACGTGTCGGCCCCGTAGTTGCCGTGCAGCCATGGGGAAGACAGGCCTGAGAGCAGCGCGCGGAGCGTTGCGGGTGTGCAATCGAGGACTTCGAGGGCTTGGGGGAGATGAAATTGCATGAGTGGACTTTTTTCTGTCAGGTTGATTCTTGCGAGACTGAATTCACCACAAAGGCACGAAGAGCACGAAGGAAAAAATTGCAAGTCGGACTGAGAAGTGTGTGATTCTTGGCTTTTGGAATGCTCTGTAGAAATCCTACATCGTGGATGCAGAGTTTTACCACGGAGGACACGGAGGGCACGGACAGAGAACTTGGAAAGCAAACAACTTCTATCTCCGTGTTCTTCGTGTCCTCCGTGGTAATAACGCTTTCTACTGAGTACTTTCGGAAGCAGTCTGTGCTTGTGGCCAACAACATCGCTCATTGCTGGCTCGTTCTTTGTCGCAAGTCCCACTCCACTGGATCGAAGTTGCCGCTCTCAAGGGGCACGCCGACGAGACGCAGCATGTGGAACAACTGGGACCGGTGGTGCGTGCCGTGGGTAGTGACGTGGATGAACGCCGCGGCTTTGCTGGTTGCGGCGTTTGGGATTGCGTCGGAGTAGCCCGAGCCGAGATTGATTGTGGCGTCGAGTCCGGTCTTGGAGACGTTGTCAGCAACCTCGATGAGCAACGCGCCGGCGTCGTCAAGCATTGAGATCAACTCTTGCACGCTGTACTTGGTTGCGTTCTCCTCGGGCCCGCGCCAGGGCGTGAGCGGGCGTCCATCAATGCGCTCGGACCAGCGCACCATCGCGGCGATGATGTGCAGGAATGTGTCGTGGATGGAGCCGATGCCGAAGTTGAAGCGTTGGTGGAATTGTTCGGGCGAGAGCGAGCCGCAGCGAGAGAGGAGTTCACGCGTAGCCCAGGTGTCGTGGAGGATGAGGATGGTGAGGGGGTTGGAACTCGCGTGCGGCATCTTGGATTTCCTTTGCAACAACTAGAAATAGGGTTGCGGTTTGGGAAGCGGATCGCTTGACATCTCGCTGGTGAGTATGTGCCACACCGACTGCGTGTATTCAACCAAGTCCCGCCACTCCTGCGGTCCTCGTTCCCACCACTCAAACGTCAGTTTGTGCATGTGTGTACCAGCCTCTATTTCGTAGCGAGTACCATCGCATCCAGCGAACGTCATTGGCGGAAGCGTGCGCGGCAACGACTTGTTCAGTAGTTCTAGAAGTCGTTGAAGCACGTCTGCATTGATCGGTTCACTGAATTGTTCAAAGGTTGGTTGTAGAGTTTTTGGATGCTTCATTCGTTCAATGGGTGTTCTGAACTTTTCCACATCGAGGTCATATCGCCAGACTTGATGCAAACCTCGCGTTTCGCTGCCTTGCATTACGATGCCGAGCGAATGGGCGTTACCGAATGAAGGAAACATAGAAACACGCAGCTTCCACTCCGCGCTTTTCAGTCGGCGTATCGCTTCATCATGAATGGCGAACCACTCCGTCCATTGTTCTTGATCCATGTTGCTCCATTATGAAGTTGGCTTCTTCCCATCAAACCCTAACGACTGGTTGTACTGCTCTGACTTCCCTCGCGGCACCGTCAGTGTCTGCCAGTCAACGCCCGACTTTGACGCCATGACGCGGGAGAGTTGGACGATTTGTCCTGTGTGATACGCCGTGTGCGAGAGGGAGCGGGCGAGGGCCAGGGCGAGCGTGTGGGGTTCGCCCCGGATGGTGAGTGTGCGCGGGAGGTCGGCGTCGGAGCAACTTGCGAGCGTGGTTTCGAGTGTTGTCCACGCGGCGTTCCACGTTTGCATCAGTTCTTCGCGCGTTGCGAAGGTGTCGGTAAACTCGGTGTCGCGATTTCGCCAGGGTTTTTCGCCGTCGCTGGTGAAAGGATCGGTCCAGCGCGAGCGGAGGTTGCCGGCGACGTGCTTCATGATGACGGCGATGGAGTTGGTCTCGGGATCGAGCGATTGGCGGAGTTGCTCGAACGTGATTTGTGCGGTCGCACGCTCGGCGAGCGAGCGGTAACGGCGGAACTCGGCGGCGAACGCGGCGATGACCATGCGAGAGGGTATTGGGATTGGCGGGTGTTGCGTGTTTCCTTTTTTAGCACAGAGACACTGAGAACAAGAGGGGGAGGAGGTGATGGGATGATGGGAATATTCTACATGAACACTGAGATGCGACTCGCTTGCTTCGGCTTCACATCATCCCATCACCACCTCATCTTCCTCTGGATCTCTGTGTCTCTGTGCTGAAAAAAGACTGCCACTCGGGCGACATCAACCACGCGACGCGCCCTCACGCGGTACGCTTCCAGCATGAACACGCGGATCTTCAAGCAACTCGTTGGGTCGCAGCACAACGCCGTCATGCTGATGCTGCAGGCGTGCATCAGGCGGTGTCCGAACGATGTGTGGACCAAGCCTGTCGGCAATTGGCCTTTCTGGCTCGTGGTGTATCACGTGCTGTGCTTTGTTGATCTGTACGCGAGCAAGGACAATGAGTCGTGGGAGCCTCATCCGAAGTTTCATCCCAACGGGAAACAGGAACTCGCGGATGAATTTCCGAGCAGGACGTTCAGCAAGCGCGAGATGCTTGAGTATTGGTCCTATTGCGACACGAAGCATCGCAAGTCGCTCGAAGCCGAGACCACGAAGAGTCTTGCGGGGCCGTCTGGGTTTTCTTGGTATAAGACAACACGCGCTGAGCTGCGGCTTGTCAGCATGAGGCATGTGTCGCATCACTTGGGGCAACTCACGGGTGTGTTGCGGAAGAGTCGAATCAGGATTAAGTGGCTATATGGTGTTGAGTGAATCACCGAGACGCACAGCGCTTGTCGTCACTCGCGCTTGCTTTGGTCATATCACAACCGCTGGCGACTCCACATCAATCTGCCACTCCATCGTGCTCGACAGCGGCATGTCTTCGCCTGGGGCGAGTGCTTTGAGTTGACGGAGCATGTTGAGGCATTGGGCGCGGTGGTGGAAGCCGTGGGTGCAGACGTGGACGAGGCATGCACCACGCGTGAGGGTGTAGCGATGCGTGGCGTTTTCGCCGTTCGCGTTTTTCTTTGGCCAGTCGAGAATCACGTGACCGGCGAAACCACCCGGCATGTCGCGATACTTGCGAGCGACTGCTAGGAGGTCTTGCTGCGCGGGCGTGAGCATCTCAAGCAGTTCGTCGGGCGTACGGATCTTTGCATCAGTTGGAATATCTGGCCGGCCCGGCACGGGCGAGAGCGCGGGGCGAAGCGGCCGACCATCGATGCGATCGGTCCACCGCCGCATCGTGCCCACGATGTGCGTGAGCGTTTCGTGGAGCGAGCCAAGGCCGATCTCGAACTTCTGATGAAACTGCTCACGCGAGAGGTTGCGGCAGCGCTCGAGGAGTTTGCGCGTGGCCCAGGCGTCGGAGGCGAGGAGGATTTCGAGTGGGTCGGTGGAGAGAGTGGGCATGGGGGATTGTTGGCGTTTGTTTCGTGGGTGTGAACCAGCGCGGATGCACAGCAGTCAAGTACACGACCAATAGAATGAGGGTTTATCAATGTGCTTCGGGCAAACACAAATATGGCCGATCCCGGCATCGCCAAACATGTAATCGACATTGTCTTTGCTTCTAATCTGAACAAGATACTGCATCGTCTTGCCGCACACCGCGCAGTTTGGGTATGACACATCTTGAATCCAATCGGGCCATCCGAGGAGTTTGTCGCCAGAATGCAGCAAGGGCGCGATCAGTGCGTTGCAATAGTCGTCATAGTCATCTGCCAGTTTTTGATCTTCATCCAAGTGCACATGGACGTACGCTTCATTCAAGTACGGCACGTCGCTTACGGCCTTCCAAGCTTCAATGACTTTTGGAAGAAACACCTCTTCTGAATCGCTGACTTCGAACTGCGTGTTTTCGACGGCGACAAAGCGCACCAGCATATTTCCCGCGAAGGCACCGAAGTCTTGGTTATTGCATTCGTCGTTCGTGCAGTAGAAAAACTGCAACAACTTGCCGTGCAGGACATCTGGACATTGACTTCTGGCATCTGCCGGAAGCGAATCGATGTTTAGTTGAACAAAGAGAGGCATGTCAGCGTGGCAAGCTTTGCATCGTGGATGTTCAGTTCCTGTCGGCAGCGCTGGCAATCCACCAAATCGCGATGCGAGCAGTTCGCTGTTTCCCTTCTTTGTGACGGGGACCCACGCCGTTCTTGTGAGTGCGGCCATGACTTCACGCACACGCTTTTCTTCTTCAGGCGTGAGTAGCGGAGCTTTCGGCCGCCTGAACCACATAGGCGGAAGTGGGAAGAGTCTGCGAAACCAAGACATGTATGAAAGTAGGGTTGCTTGCAGAGGCCGTTTTCACTGAACATCCGTGTATTGCTTTGTCCTCTGCACTCGCCTCCCCACTTCGCTGGCGTATCGTGTGCCGAGTTCTTCGCGGTGTTCGCGAGCCCACTGCGTGAGTGAGGTTTCGCCTGTGGCGGATTGCTGAGAGTCGAGCAGTCCGCGCATGAGGCCGGCGATTTCCTGGCGGGTGATGATGACGTCGCGGACGATAGGGTTAAGCAGTTTGGACACACCGAGGCCGATGAGTGGCGGCACTTCGATGATCGGACGATCGATGCTGATCGTGCTTGCGATGAACTCGACAAGTTCTCGATAGGTGAATCGTTCTGGACCGACTGCGTCGACGATCTTGTTGGCATCGTGTGATGCTTCGCGGATCATGAGCGATGCCATGTCGTCGACATGCAGCGGGCGGAGCGCGTAATTGCCATCGCCGAAGACGCCAAAGAGCGGCAGATGACGAAGTGTCCACGCAATGTTGTTGATCAGCACATCGAATCGCCCGAAGAGCACGCCGGGACGGACAATCGCGTGCGACAGGCCCGTTGCTTCGAGTGCGAGTTCGAGTTCGTGCTTTCCTTTGTAATAGCCCAGATCATCTGCTTCTCGCGCGTGCAGAATGCTCACGTGAACAACTCGCCGCACACCAGCACGTTTCGCGGCGGCAAACAACGCTTTGGTATTCGAAACCGCTTGATCGAATGTGAACAATCGATGGTTGAAGCGAACCCAATACGTGTTATACAGCGTGTCGCAACCTTCGAGACTTCTCGCCAGTGCATCTGCGTCATGAAATGCAAGTGGATGCACTTCAAGATCGTCGCCGAACGGGTTGGGTCGATTCATGGAGTTGGTGAGCGTTCGCACTCGCACGTTTCTCGCGAGGAGTTGCTCCACGATGGACTTTCCTGTGTAGCCAAGTCCTCCGGTCACGACGTGCATGGGACGATTGTGCGTGGTCATCGATCACCCTCCAATATTCGGCTTCGCCGCCAGGTCCTTCAAGGCTTCGGCAAGCGACACGAATCGAAACTCAAAGCCTTCTTTGAGCAATCGCTTTGGCACGACGTATCTGCCGTACAGGGCGAGTTCAGGATCGGTCTTCATGAGAAGTGGCGCGCCCAGTCGCACAGCCCACGCAGGGGCGGGCGGAGCGAAACCCAGCGCGCCGAAGCCTCCAGAGACTTTGCGAACTTCTCGCATGAAGTGTTTCTGCGAAGTCGGGTTTGGGCCACAAGCGTTGTACACGCCTCGCGTTGAGTCATCATGAATCGCTCGCTCAAAGATGCGATTCATGTCGAGTTCGTGAATCCAACTGAATCCTTGTGTGCCGCTTCCGGCTTGGCCCCCGAGACCAAGCCGGGCGAGTTTCTTGAGTCGAGCGAGTGCGCCGCCACCAACGCCGCGATCGCGACCGATGACAAAGCCTGTTCGGAGCATCACAAGTCGCTGTGAAGGCAACGCGCCATACATCGCGGTTTCTTCCCAAGCCTTGCCAACCGTCGGCGCGAAACCGAAACCGAGTGCAGACTCTTCATCGCAGATCGCACTTGCGGGATCGCCATAGATGTGCGCGGTACTCATCTGCACCCACACCTTTGGAGGATTGCGAACTTCGCGAACAGCGGCGGCGATTGTGCGTGTCGCTTCGACGCGAGAGCGAAGAATCGCGTCGCAGTTGTCGGGCGTCTTTATGCAATCAACAGATCGGCCCGCAAGATTGACAATCGCCGCAGCATCTTCCAAGTCTCGCACCCACGGGCCGACAGTTCTCGCGTCCCAGTGCTTGTACTGCCAAGGGCCCTCGACCATCGGAGCGTTGCGGCTGATGATCACGATGCTTCGTCCTGTTGCGGCGAGATGAAGGGCGAGCGAGACGCCCAGGAAGCCAGAGCCGCCAAAGAGGATGATGGGTCCCGCGGGCATGCGTGACTGTATTCATCGTTTTCGGAAGTTTCAATCTTAAATGAAAATATTGATATAGGGCTGCTTTTACATCTCAAAGTACCAATAAACCACCTCGCCCGTAATTGCGTTGATGGTCACACCGCCTTGATTTCCGCCACTTGGGTTGACGAGGATGTAGGTTTTGAACCCAGATGGCAGCGGTGTAGAAGAATCTTGATCGTCTGCGGCGGCAAGATGATCACAGATGAAGTCCACACTTGATAATGAAGTGTTTGGTTTGGATAGCAGTACTTTCTGAAGTGCGCTCGCATTGGTTTCTATCGCTGCAGCGTCCAGAGGCGGCACGATCATTCGCAGTTGCATGAAAGCGTCCGGAGATGGAAAGAAGCCGCGTAAGCCATTAGACCAAACACGCAGTCCTGTTGCGTTCGGGGGAATTAACTTTGGAAAGTGTGAGACGATTGCAGGGTTGGACGACTCACGCAACGCCGAATACTCAGAAACGGGAAAGAAGCCGTCTCGCCCGAAATTCCGAGTGAAAGCCTTATTTGCGTACCAAATCACCGGTGCCAAAATCGCACACATCACTGCCAGGGTGATCAAGAGCTTTTTGGCGATAGGATGCAATCAATATCCAAGACGTTGCAAGTTAAAACTCAGTTCAACCGTACGCGATGTCTTCCGACGAAACACCGGTGCATTTGTATGGCTTTGACGATGCGATAGTTCGATACTTTCTCGATGACATCTTCGCTCAACATCCCACCCCACGTCGGCTCATGCCTCAAGCGAGCACTTTCTTTGCATGATCGTGGAGACCCGGCGGGGGCGCTTGAAGCGATTGCCGCCGGGGCGGTCGCGGATATTCAGCAGCATCAGCAGGGGTTTCTTGGGGATGTGCGGGCATGCGTGATGCTTGGTGAGTTTGCTGGAGAGATGTTGCGTGGGGCTGGCCTCGGGACTTTGTGTGAGGCGGGTCAGAATACTTGCGGCAATACAACAGGTCGTCGCAACACTCAGAGCGATGCTGCAAGTGCAATCAGTGTGCTGTATGTCGTTCCGAATCTCGCGCAAGGACAAGCAGCGAGCGCGAATCTGCTACGGCTTGTTGATTCTCATCTTCGCTCCAACACGGAACGTGGCTCGGACTCGCAGCGTCCGTCGCTTGACGTTCGCGTCATCGTCTGCGAGGAATTCACTGCGAGGACTCCCCCACTTGCATTCCTTCAGTATCCGCAGGCGGCAAGCGAAGATGTGGGCACAGCACTACTCGCGAAGTTGCGGACGCTTGTGCCTGTACACGTGCTTTCGACGTGTGGCTCGTTTCTTGACGCAGCACGGGAAGGAATCAGCATTGCGCGCGACTTCAAGCCTGACGTCGCTCTGTTCATGGGCAACCTTTCCTGCCCGATTCAAACAGCGCTTGCGTTTACAAGAATCGCACCGGCGCAGGCGTGCATCAACTTGGGCGTGCCCTTGGTGGTGCGCGGCGTCGACGCGATCATCTATAACAACCCGAGCAAGCAGCAGCGAGATACTGCGTTTCTGGAGCGAGCGGGAATTCGTGTGCTGGGCGTCGAAACATCAGGCGGCGATGCTGCGGCGGGTGCGTTGACGCAACCACTACCTCGTCGCGAACTCGGCGTGCCGGAGGACGCCGTCGTTGCAGTCAGTGTTTCAAATCGACTCACTCATCGCATGCTCGCGGGGCACTTTGCGAAGCATCTCGGGGCGTATCTTCGCGATCATGCAACAGTGTGGTGGATCGGTGTTGGGCCGGGCGAGTCCGAGCCGGTGCTCGATGTGATTCGCAACTCGGGCGGTGAGGACGCCGCGCGGCGTTGTGTGTTTGTTGGTGCGCACGGCGATGTTCGACGCGTCGTGAAAGCGTGCGATGTGTTTCTCAACGAGTATCCGGAGGGCGGCGGCAACTCCGTGATTGAAGCGATGGGCTGCGGCGTGCCGGTCGTTGCGATGAGAGCGGGAGAGCGACACGCCGAGTGCATTGGTGCGGAACTGGTGGGCGAAGACGCGATTGTTTCACACGATGCGAATGCCTATTGGGCACTCGTTCACGAATGGACTTCAAACTTAGACTCTGCGCGGCAAGCCGGACTGCGCCAGCAGCGGCGTGCGATGGAACGATTGGACTACAGCGTGATTTGCAAGGCGTATGAAGAGTGTGTGCGAGTGATTTGTTCGCGATTGCCGTTGGAATCGATAACGCGGATCGGTTGAATACGGCGCTAGTTGTGTTCGATCGAGTGATTCTTCCGTAGACGTTCCACACGGGCTGGAAGCCCGTGCCACGTTACGCGGCGGCGCGATTTGAGACTGGGCTCTGTGCGATGACTTGCTTGATCTGTGCGTAGCACTTCTCGAATGACGTGCACAGGTCGCCCTTGTTCAGGTACAACGCTGCGCCGCTCTTGAGTGCGAGCGACTTGTCGCGATCGTCGCCTGTTGCGCCCATGATCACGACGGGCGGCGACGCTTTTTCGTACTTGGCTTGCACGAGTTTGATGAAGTTCACGCCGCCTACGCCTCGCAGGTGAAGGTCTGTGATGAACGCGCTGGGCGTTGGCTTGCCGGGCGAGTTGACCCAGTCCATCGCCTTTTCGCCTGAGGACATGAACACCACGGTTGCATCGGTGCGTTTGCTGAAGAGCAGTTCCATCAACTTCGATGCAAGCGGATCGTCTTCGATGATGAGGATCGTGGGTTTTTCAGATGTCGTTGTCGGTGTGGCAGCGGGCTGCGTTTGCGGCGTTTGTGTTTGAGCAGGTTGCGCGGCGACTGTCTGTGTTGAGGTTGCAGCTGGCGCTGTAGCCTTTGCTGCTTCTTGTGCAATCACAACCGCTGAACCATCGAGATTGAGCGGCGAACCGCCAGGAACTTGCGTGCACACGCGATTGCGGCCGCTTTTCTTCGCGGCGTATACCGCGGCATCGGCAGCATGCACGATCGCTTCGCCATTCGCGATGTCCATGCTTGGTTCATACGCGCTTGCACCGGCACTGATTGTCACGTTGAGCGTGGGCAGGCTTTGGTCGTACTTGGAGAGTTCGAATGGCAACGAATTGATCGTCTGACGTACAACGTCCGCAAGGCGCGAGGTCTTTGAAAGATCTGCGCCGGGCAGGATCATTGCAAACTCTTCGCCGCCGTAGCGACAGACGCAGCCGGCTTGCCCCACTGCTTCCTTGGAGCGATAAGCCAGTTCCTTCAGCACAGCATCACCAGCAGCGTGGCCATGCGTGTCGTTGACGGACTTGAAGCGATCGCCATCGAGGAAGATGACGCCAAGGCTTGTGTTGTTTGTCTTCGCGGCAGTAAACGCCTTGGCGAGTTCTTCGTTGAAGTACGCACGATTGAACGCGCCGGTGAGGGCATCGGTCACAGTCTTGCGTGTCAATTCGTCGGTCTGTCGCTGCAGATCCACCTGCGACATGACGAGTTGGTCTTGTGCTTCGGCAAGAATTGTCTCGACATTGGGCGAAGCGCCGGTCTTCACTTCGAGCAGTTTGCTCAATTCTGTCGCCGCTTTGCCAGTGCCTTGCAGCAGTTCGCGTGCGGAATCTCGTGACAAGCCAAACCACTCTTCGCACTTGATCAGGTACTCGCCCAGCTTGCGTTTGTTGTCCGCCATCGTAAGAGCAGCCGCGGCATGCTTGCCCAGCACGACACATCGCACGATGTCAACGAAGTTTGGCGGCGACTTGCTTTCTGCGTGATGGCAATTGACGCACGCGACGAGCTGTCCGGGCAAACGCCAGCGATTGGCGAGCTCGCCACCAACCTGCGCGTGATCGAAGCCCAGTTCGTTGCGTTCGAAGTCGATGAGATCGTCGTGGTCTTCCGGTGCTTTGGCGATAACTTTCACGTAATCCTGCTTGAGTGCAGCGAGAGACGCGAGCATACCGATGTCCGCAACGAGAGCACCGACAAAAGCCTCCTCAGGATCGCCCCGACGTGATTCCTTGGCGATTGCGCGAGCGGCGGCGGACGTGTAGATCGCTCGCTTCCAGTACAACGACATGTCGAAGCCGGCACCACCACCGGCGAGGTTCTTCGTGAAGTCCACGAGGCTGAATCCGAGCACGATCGACTTGACTGTGTTCAAGCCCAACATGCTCATTGCGCGCGGAATACTCGGACATGGCGTCGCGAGGCCGTAGTAACTGGAGTTGACGGTCTTGAGCACCTTCGTGGAGAGCGCCGGATCGTTCTGAACCGTTTCGGCGATTGCGTTTATCGATACATTTCGGTCTCGAGTCAACTCCAGAACGCGCATAGCGACGCCGGGCAGGCTTGGCAGCGCGGTGCAAGACAGAACTTTGTCGATCTGATTCGCCATTACTACCTCGGAAAGGCTAAGAATTCAGCCTTTGATGAACTTCAGAGTCGTACCAGATAGGACCGTGGTTTCATCGTCTGTTCCGGGGGTGCACATCACTTGATATATCACAGAAACGAGGGGAGAAAGAGCGAAAAAATTCACTGTTGGCTCAACCAGATTGAGGGGATTGCCTAAGTCAAGTTTTCGCTGAGTGTTACGTCGCAACGTGATTACTTGGACGTTCTCCCAAGAGTCGCTCGTTATGACCCTCATGCTCTACTGGGCTTTTGAGATCAAATACGCCGCGACACCCAAGGCCAGGAAACTCAGGACCACAAGCGCGATGCGCAGAGCGAGGTCGAGCCGGTCGCGATGCGCGAGAAAACTCAATATGCCCAGCGCAAGCGAGAGCAGCGCGGCACATCCTGCGGCAAAGTGCAGGTTGGCGGTTTTCATGCACAGAACAGTGGCGACAAGTGAAAACATCGCAGCACCAAGCCACGCGAGAAGCGCCTGTGACTTCTGTTGGACCAGCAGTATCGTGCATGCGGCTACGACACATGCGCCTATCACGAGCATCGTCATGACTGCGGTGTTCCACAGCCACGTGACGCGCCAGGCGAGCGCTAAACCAATCAGTGCGGGCGCGAGCGCGATGAATGGAATGATGATGGGAAGCCTTGGATGGACTTCCGCCAAGGTGTCATCGATTGGACCTGTGCTCGCTCGAACGATCGCACCGCCGCCTCGCGGCACTTTGAATCGCATTCGGGACGATTTTCGCACACCCGCAGGAGAGCCATATCCGCAGTGCGGACAGGCTTCGTCTGACAGCGCCATGTAGCGGGCGCAGTTCGGGCACGCGTTCGCGGTCGCGCGAAGCCACTCATCTTCCTGCAATTCCAGCACAATCCGATTGTCAGACTCGACACGAGCAAGTTCAGCCTGAGTCTTCGCTTCTGCAGCGCGGCGATGCTTACGAGCCTCACGCGCGGCTAACACTTGTCGAGCGTTTTCAACGCAGGTTTCGCAGACACGCCGACCGTTGGGCGCGGTGATCGACTTCCGCGAGCCAATAGACTCCCCGCACACCGAACAATGCGTCCTATCTTCCCCCGACGACGTCATGCTTGAGCATCCTGTACTGTGAACAATCAGCGATTCGGCTTACGGTGCGCGCACTGACAGCAGCGTTGTACAATTCTTGACATACCTGCCGCAATAAATGAACGCCGCTTGCCGATCAGGCGCCGGCCTTCACAGCCTTCTTGGCGACTTCTTCCTGGATCTCCAGTGCTCGCTTCTGAACAGCCTTTTCCTTTTCAGTGGGTGGCGGCTCAGGCTGAGTTGCGACGACCGGGGCTTCGGGTTCCTTATTGCCACCGATGAGGCCCAGTTGGAACGCGATCGCGACGCCCGCACCCAAGAAACAGATGACTGCGACTGCGATCAAGATGGGTTTCTTCTTTTCCATTAAAATGCTCCAGATACCGATTGCCGAATTGCCGGTTGGCAAAGGCTCCACCACAGTATTCTAGTCGTCACAAGCTCTTTTGGTTCCTTAGCCAACGTCACGGCGTTGAAACAACATCACAGCGACGGCAAGGCACCCGATGATCTGGACGCCCGCGTACATCGCAGTCAGGCCCAGATAAGTCGCTGGAACCCTGCGGTTTTGCGACACTGCATCTAGAAGCCAGAAGTATTGAAGGTTGGGCAGCGCACCCCAGAGGGCAAGCAGCCCTGTTCGAGTTTTGGTCGGAGTTGTGAAGATGTAGTCGCCCTTCTCAGGCATTCGAGTGAGATTGACTGACCTCGAACCGACGTTGTACGCCGTGACTTGCTGGCTACCAGATTCGAACGCGAAAATGCCCAAGCCCTTGGCGTTGGCACCTTTAATGTCGTTGATCTCACCCATCTTCCCGGCGAACTTCCCTTCGGAATCCGTGGTGTAGCCTTCGAGATTGAGGGCCGGGAAACCGTTGGGGCTGGAACTGAAATAGAGCGCATCGCCTTGTTTTATAGGCTTTTGCAGCGCGCGGTTGAGTTGAATGGTGATCGGCTCTTGATCATTAACAAAGGATCGGGACGCATCCTTCGCCTGAACCGACTCCACCATCGCGACTGCATCATTAATAAAGACGTGCCTGCCTATCAGGAAGTTGGAAAGCAGTGCCAGGACGAAAAATCCAAAGCAGACCACGATGGTCATCACTTGACCAAGTCGTGTTGATGCCGCTGTCGCGACTGATGCAAGGACCAGAATCGCCAGACTAAGAGCAGCGCAGGCTGTCACCACCTGTGGCAGAAAGTCCTTCGTGATGGGCTGGAGTTTCCACTCTTTGCCGACTGGCAAAAGCGCAAGATACACCACCACTGTCACCGGCAGCAACAGCATGAATGCGGTCTGGGGAAAGCTCCAGCCGTAGAAGTAGTTTGCCCAGCCAGAAAGACCTATAACCAAAAACAAACCGAGCCCACCGAACACCAAGACCGGTGCGTCGACTTCGTCGGCAGCCGTTTGCATCACGCCGTGGCGGATGGCTATGAGCAAGAAGCCCAGCATAATGACGCTTGCGACGAAGAGCACGCCGGCGACACCTAAGTACTTGCCCAGAATGACTGTAACGCGGCTGATGGGCTTGCTGATGACGGTCAGGACAGTCTTGTTTTCGATTTCTCGGCTGATCGACGCTGTCGCAACAAACGCTGCGAGAATGGTGCCAAAGACAAAGACTGTTGAAAGGCCAATGTCGAAGAGCAGTTTGTTGTCCGCCGTGACTTCGGCGGTGTCGTCCATCGAGTACCCCATGCTGAAGCCGGTGTTCCAGGTGTTGAAGATCTGGAAGACCAGCGACAGCATCACCAAAACGAACACGATGGGCTGGCGTGTTGCCTCGATAAACGTGTTCTTCGCGATTGTGAGTGCTTGTGAAACCATGAGTTACGATACGACGCGGGCAGCGAATCGAATGTGCGCCCGTTCAGAAGTGAAGCACCGAGGATAGCGCCCGAGTGCAGGCACGGGCACAATGTTCGCAGAAGGGTCGAACATAGGTGCGGATTTTCCGTACATCAATGGCCTTCCTTATGTTCGCTTTGAATTTGCAACGCGAGATGCGCAGAATTCGGCGGACCCGAGGCGGCAGCGACTGAGTAGGAACGCTTTGGGGATCGGGGGGATCTCGGGTGAGGGAAACGCGTGAGTTCTTTGCGCGTTGGGATTGTGTGGAGCGGAGAAACTAGGATTGACTGGAGGTGGACTGACTGGTTCAGTACGCCTTTGGTGGACAATCATCAGCGGGAGGGCACAATGTGCCCCTCGCTCAGGCACCCCCCGCCCCCGAGCGACAACTTGGCGGTCGAACAGGGTGTTTCGACGGGAATGGCCGGAAGTGGACGGATCGTGACTCTTGGTAGAGTGAAGAACGAACATGAAGGCAGACTATCTCACATATAAGACAGCGACGATGATGGCCCTTTGGGGTCTGGTCGTTCAGTTGGTCCTCGCTGGCTGGATGGCTATTCACGCCGTCCTGAACTCTGATCACGCCGTGCTCACCTGGGCCATCTTTGTCGGCACTGGCGTGCTGGCGTGGCTGGCGCTGGTGATCGTGTTTGATCAGCACCGGCGTGAGCGCATCGAGGCGATGGAAGCTGACGCGCTGGCACAGGCGGGCGGCGAATCCGCCTCAGTCTTCAAGACGCAAGAAGACCTCCGCCCCGCGGCTCGTCGCCTGGCAGGACTCCACAAGTTCTTCGTGCCTGGCGTGAGCCTCCTTATCGGCGCACTGCTGCTGGGTTTGGGCCTCTGGCGCTTTATCGACTACCGCCACCTCGCCACCAAGACTGATTTCATTCCACCAGAACCGAGAGCCGCTGAATGGGGCATCGTCCTTGGCCTGGTTGCCGCGGTGCTGGGATTCATCATCGCTCGATTTGCTGCGGGCATGTCCAAGCAGGCGGCGTGGGCGAATCTTCGCGCCGGTGCGAGCTTCGCAGCGGGCACGTCGTTGCTGGGTCTGGTGTTCGCTGTCGCGTTCATCGTCGCATACGCAGGCCCCAACACCATTCTCGACTTCATGCCGTACATCGCGGCGGGCTTCAACATCCTCATCGGTGTTGAAGTGCTCATCAACTTCCTGCTGGGTTTGTACCGCCCGCGTCGCGCGGGCGAAATTCCGCCTGCGGCGTTTGGTTCTCGCTTGCTTGGGTTGGTTGCCGCGCCTGATCGCATCGCAAAGAGCGTCAGCGAAGCGATCAACTATCAGTTGGGCTTTGACGTTACGGGCAACTGGTTCTATCAGTTGCTCAATCGTGCATTGTTCCCGCTCGTTGGCGCGGGCGTGCTGATCGTGTGGCTTCTCACGTGCCTCACTGTCGTGCAGCCTCACCAGCGCGCGATGATCCTTCGCTTTGGCAAGCCCGTGGGCGAAGAACTCGCGCCGGGACTGCACTTCAAGAGGCCTTGGCCCATCGACAAGGTGTATGTTCCCGAGTTATATAGGAAGGAAAACGATCGTCTGACATTGCTGGATCGCACTGTGACCGGTCTGCGAACGCTGCAACTCGGCACACGCGCGAGCGCGAGTAATGAACCCATGCTGTGGACGAACGACCACCCGGGCGAAGAGGTGTATCAGTACGTTCGCGCGAATGCGCCGGGTGAGCAATCTTCGCCTATCTCGCAAGCGGGCGGCAAGCCGGGCGACTTGGTGGACCTTGCGATGGTCTCCGTCGAATTGCCATTGCAGTACATCGTTTCAGATGTTCGTAAGTTTGATGAACTTGGTCCGGCAGAACTTCGCGATGATCTGCTCAAGGCAGTTGGTCAGCGCACTGTGACTCGCTACTTCCAACAGGCACACCTCGACGAAGTGCTGGGCTACGGCCGCAACGAAATTTCCAAGGGCCTGATGAAGGCTTTGCAAGAGGCTTACGACGGCCTCAACCCCGACGCTGCTGGCAAACCTCGTGGCGCGGGCGTGAAGGTCGTGTACATCGGCATCTCTGGTGTTCACCCGCCCAAGGACACGGCACCGAGTTTCGAAGCCCGCGTCATGGCAGACGCTCGCAAGATCGCGAACATGCAGAGCGCAGAAGCAGATCGCATCGCGACGTTGACGCAAGTCGTGGGTAACGTCGGTCTCGCAGACGAAATCGTCGCGGCGATCAACGAACTGAGCGACCTGAAGCAGGCACCCAAGCTAGACGCGGCGAAGATGGCTGAGCAGGAAGCCAAGATTGCAACGCTTATCGGAAAGGCTGACGGCAAAGCCGCGAGTTTGATCGCTTCAGCAAAGGCCGAACGCTGGAAGACGCACATGAGCGCTTCCTCAAAGGCATCTCGCTTTGAGGGTCAGGCCCGCCAGTATCAGGCGTCGCCAAAGGTGTACGCCGCTCGCATGTACTTCGACGCGATCCGCGACTTGTTCAAGGATTCGCGGCTGTTCATCTCTGGTCAAAGCAACGGCAAGAACTGGTACGTTGTAGACGCTCAGGATAAGGACTTGGGCATGGAGTTGTTCACGAAGCCCAAGGAAGAGTGATTCGTGATTCGTGATTCGTGATTCGTGCAGGATGTATTGTTCTCGCTTGGGGGCACAATAAACGCAAGTTGACTGACGCAGGAGATACTGCTGTGCAAAAAATGCTTCGATATGTGATGGCTGCTTTGGTGTTGCTGGTGCTGTTGGCCTTTACGGTGAGTTTCACCGTGCGGTTCACGGAAGCCGCGGTCGTCACGACCTTTGGCAAGGCGACAGAGAGCGACGTGAAGCGCGACGCTGGGCTGTACTTCAAGTGGCCCTATCCGATCCAGAGCTATACGAAGTATGACACGCGCATGCGCCTGTTCCTGCTCAAGGTCGAAACGCAGCAGACCAAGGACAACCGCCAGATCGCGGTTGAAACTTTCTGCACCTGGCGCGTGAGCGATCCGCTGAAGTTCTTCCAGACGTTCAGCAGCGCGGGCGAACGCTCCGAAGAACACTACAAGAAGGCCGAAGAAGCCCTGCAGGCAAACCTTCGCGCCGCAGCGAGCGTTGTCAGCAACTACACGATGGAAGACCTGTTCACGACGCAGTCTGGCGGCAGCAAACTGCCCGAGCTCGAAGGCCGCATGCTCGACGCGTTTAAGCGCGCCAGCGATCAGAATGAACGCCAGTTGGCGGACTACGGCATCGAAGCCGTGAACGTCGGTCTTACCCGCATTCTCATGCCTGAAGAAGTCACGAAGGCAGTCTTTGATCGCATGAAGGCAGCACGCGAACGTCTCGCGAAGGAAATCGAAACGCAGGGTCAGTCTCAGGCCGAAGCGATTCGCACCAAGGCGCAGAGCGACTCCGAACGCATCACAGCGTTCGCGCAGAGTCTTGCTGACCGCATCAAGACTCGCGGCGATCTCGAAGCAGTGCCCTACATCGAAAAGATGAACCAGATGCCCGAACTCGCTGTATTCATGGCGAACATGGACTTCATCAAGAACATCGATCCGCGCACGTCCACGCTGGTCATCCCCAGCAACATGCCCGGTATCGAAATGCTGATGCCCAACGCGCTCGCTGGCCTCAAGCCGGGCGAACTGCCTCGCATGAGCACGGGGGATTTGGTCAAGGCGGGCGGCGCTGGCTCGGGAGGTGAGCGTTGAACGAGTTCAAGCGCCAAGAAGTGAGGATGCCGGGCGACACTGGCGAATGGGACGGAAACTTGCCTCAGGGCACACCTCCCAACCAGCCCACGCGTCGCGGCTCGGTCACGTTCCGCGAGGCGGGTGATGCGACGGATGCAGCATCGATGCTTGACCCGGCAAACCAATCGCTGGCGGAAGCACTGAACATTCTGCTGAAGTTGCTATATGTGGGTGTCGCCGCACTCTTCGTTGCATATCTCATCAGCGGATTCAAGTTCGTGAAGGAAGGCGAGCGAGGCATTCGCTTGCTCTTCGGCCGCGTTGAAGACAGCAGTTTGGAGCCGGGCTTCCGCTGGGG
Organism: Phycisphaerales bacterium; assembly: GCA_046350435.1. GTDB lineage: Bacteria > Planctomycetota > Phycisphaerae > Phycisphaerales > UBA1924 > BJHL01. The sequence goes on along the minus strand of JAXMAK010000001.1, from coordinate 1,524,565 downwards.
TCCTCCCTTCCCGTTTGGCGACATTGTCACGGTGTCATCAGGCGTGAATTCAGTCGCGATTGAAAAGGAATACTGGCCCTACGACGGCGGCAGCGATAAGAAGAGCATCGAGAACATCGCTCCCACGCCCAGCCTCAAGCCCAATCAGGGCGGCAGTGGATCGATCATCACGGGCGATGGCAACCTCGTACATGCTCGCTGGAGCGCGCAGTATCGCAAGCAGAACGCGAAGCTGTTTGCCGAGAACGTAATGCCCAACGAAGAAGAGATGCTGGTGCGCATGGCTATCGGCAGAGGCGTTGTGCGAGCCTGTGCGGAAGTGCCGATCGATCAAATGCTCCGTACCAGCGCGGAGAGCCAAGGCTCGATCGCGTCGCGTGCGAAGGCAATCGCTCAGGATGCACTCGACCAAGCCAAGAGCGGCATCATGATTGAAAGTCTGTCCATGACGGACGTCACGCCTCCTCTGTATGTTCGCCAGGACTTTGCAAAGACGCAGTCCGCCGCGGCGAATTCGGAAAAGGTGAAGGAAAACGCAACCTCGGCTCGCACGGGCGTGTTGAACGCGACGGCGGGCGATGTTTCTGACCTGCTCATTCAGAAGATCGACGCGTACGAACTCGCGCTCTCCAAGAGCGACTCGAAAGGTGCGGAAGCGTTGCTCACCGAGATTGATAGTGTTCTGGAAGGCAAGGGCGTTGAGATCGATGGCACGACCAAACATGCGTCGGGCTCTGTGACGAAGCTTGTCTCGGACGCAAAGACGTATCGCGACCAGGTCGTCAACCAGGCGATGCGCGACGTTGAGCGTTTCGAAGCGTTGCTGAAGCAATTCCGGGCAAACCCGCTGGTCATGGTCAATACGCAGTGGACCAACGCGGTCTCCGCATTTTACAAAAGGCCCTCCGTCACCACGATGTACTTGCCGCAAGGGCGGGACGGCGACCTTGTTCAGATTCTGCTCAACCGCGATCCCTTCGCGATGCGCGATCTTGATCGTCTCCGCAAGGAGGACGAAGCCAAGCGAGCCGCGGCGATTCGTGCAGAGATGAACAAGAAGAGCCAGTTCCAGACAGAAATCAAGGACCCGGTGCAGGCTGAATAAAGGCGTGCGGGATGCAAGCAGTTTGGACACTTTTGCGATGACAGAAACTTTCGCTTCATCTTCAGTTGCAAGGTCGAGTGCATCGCAGGGCGAGCCCATCGTCGTTGCACAAAACCTGACGCGCGTGTTCAAAGACTTCTGGATGCGCGCCAACGCGAAGGCGGTCAATGGCATCACCTTTGAAATCCGCCAGCGCGAAGTGTTTGGCCTCCTAGGCCCCAACGGCAGCGGCAAAAGCACAACTATCAAGATGATCCTGGGCTTGCTGCGACCCACCAGCGGCAGAGTCAGCGTGTTCGGGAAACTGCCGACCGACGTGGCGATCAAAAAGCGAATTGGATACCTGCCCGAAGAAAGCTACCTGTATCCGTTCCTCAACGCCCGCGAAACGCTGGAGTATTACGCGAAGCTGTTTGAACTCGAGCGCAGCGTGCGGCAGCGGCGCATCGATGAGCTGCTGGACATGCTCGGCATGACCGGCGCGCAACACCGGCCCGTCCGCGAGTATTCCAAGGGCATGCAGCGTCGCTTGGGCATCGCGCAAGCGCTCATCAACGACCCTGACTTTCTGATTCTGGACGAACCCACTACGGGCCTCGACCCGATCGGCACACGCCAAATCAAAGACCTCATCATCGAATTAGGGCGGCGCGGTAAGACCGTGCTGCTCTCTAGCCACTTGCTGGCAGACGTCGAAGACTGCGTTGATCGACTCGTGATTCTCTACGGCGGCGTCAAGCGAGCCGAGGGCACGTGCGACGAACTGCTCGTGACGCAAGACCGCACCACCATCGAAACGGATGTCTTGGACGAAGCAACTGTGTCCGAGATCGACCGCATCGTGCGAGCCCGCTCTGGCGGCGAACGCAACGTGCTGAAAGTCAGCAAGCCTCGCCAAACGCTGGAAAGCCTGTTCCTGGACATTGTTGAGAAGGCAAAGTCCGAACAACTTTCCACATCCGGTGCGACATCTGGCGGTCAAACCGCGGCGTTCCTGCGCAAGGATGAAGAAGAAGGCGCAACGCTCATCGACGCGCTGATGAAGGAAGAGCCCGCGAAGCCGGCGTTTGTCCATCCAACGCCCGCGCAGCTCGCCGAACAGGATGCGGCGAAGAAGTCCTCAGACGAAGGCCTCATTGGTGCTCTGGTCCGGGGCGAAAAGACTGTGGAAGCCGAGGCTCGCAAAGTGCAGGAATCGCTCGCACCTGTCGTCCCGGAAAAGACCGCGCCGATGCCCAAGCAGCAAGGTGTTGACCTCTCAGTCATCGGCAATCTGCTGGGTGATGAAAACAATGCTGGCGGCAGCGACGCAGGAGGGGCGAAGAAGTGATTTCGCGCCTGTGGTCAGCAATTGATCGTGCGCAGCGGACGAGGCTCTTCAAGATCATCGCGTCGGGCATCGTCGTCGCGCTCGCTGTTGTCCTCATGATTGTCTACTCCGTCGCCGCGGCCAAGGCTCGCGATCGGGCGATTGAACAGATTCGTACGGAGATGGGGCAAGTCGACGCTGGACAGGAAGCCGAAAAAGATGAAACGATTATCACCACCCGCAAGTCGCTGGAAAACATGGCGACTGTTCAATATAGCGCGACAGCGATTGCCGGCGTGATTGGACTAGCCGCGCTGGCATGTCTCGCGGTTATTTGGGTTGACCTGGGCCTGACGTATCTGGCTCTCTCGATCGCCTGCATCATCGCGCTGCTCGTTACTTGGGCGTTTGGCGGCGTAAAAACGGGTGGACCATTCATCGTCGGGCTCTTTGTCTTGACTGCCTCGTTCAGCGCGCTCGTCAAACTCATGGCCGCGCTGCTGAGCGCGTCAAATCCTGTGACGTCGATCGCTCGCAACGTGCTTCAAGAAGCCGTGCGCATGAAAGTGTCGCTGGTCTTCATCGTTGTGATGATCTTTGGACTCGCAGCGTTGCCCCTGCTGCTCAATGAGAATCAGCCCTTGCGGTATCGTGTGCAGAACTTCCTGCAGTACGGCACCTCGGGTTCGTTCATGATCATCGCTGTGCTGGTGGTGCTGTTCAGCGTCATGTCGGTGAGCGGCGAGCAGCGCACCAAGCAAATCTGGCAAACCGCGACCAAACCCGTCGCGGCATGGCAATACGTCATGGGTAAGTGGCTGGGCATGGCCGCTCTGTCCGCCGCCCTGCTGGGTGTTTCCGCGAGCGGTATCTTTGTCTTTACGGAATACCTGCGCCGTCAGCCGGCAATTGGCGAGGAAGTCGCGTTTGTGCCCAAGCCTGGCGAGATGTCGTCACCCGATCGCATGCTGCTCGAGACGCAGGTATTGACCAGCCGCCAATCATCCGAACCAGCCGCGCCTGACATCGACTACACCAAACTTGAAGAGCAGATTCAGGCAAAGGTCGAGCAGGAAATGGCGAACTTGCTCATCACGGGCGATTCGCCATCAGAACTGGAAGCCGAGAAAGCCAAAGCTCGCGTTCGCATCCGCTCGGACCTCATCAAAGGCGTTGGCAGTTCGTATCGCACCATTCCGCCGGGCCTTGAACAGACGTATGTCTTCACTGGTCTGAGCGAAGCCAAGAAGTTGGGCAAGTGGCTGCAATTCCGTTATCAAATTCAATCGGGTGGTTCTGAGCCCAACGCTGTCTTCAAACTGACGTTCGCATTCCCGGGCGTGCAAGCGTGGCAGGTCGTTGAAGCGCCGATGGATCAATCGCTGAAACTGGATCTGTCGCCCGCTGTTATCAACGACGATGGCGAAGTCGTGATGCAGGTGTTTAATGGCGACGTTGACACAAGAATTCCCAACGCGCGGCCTTTCACGTTTACATCCAACGGTCTCAAAATCTGGTACGCGAGCGGCACGTTCACGGGCAACTACTTCCGCCTGATGGTCGTGCTGTGGATCAAACTGCTGTTCCTCTCGATGGTGGGCGTCTGCACAGCGACATTCCTGAGTTTCCCTGTCGCGGCGATGGTGTCGTTCACGGTGTTCTGGGCTGCTGAGGGCACGCGATTCCTCACGCAAGCACTGGACTCCTATCAAACCACCACTCAGTCAGGCCAGACGATCTGGTTTAACACGGTCATCTCTTACATCGCCGAGGCAATCACCACTGTCTTTGCCACGTATGGCAACCTCCGCCCCACGACGCGACTGGTCGAGGGCGAACACCTGAGTTGGCTCAGTTTGGCGGGCGGATCAACCCTCGTCCTGCTCTGGTGCGCGGCGTTATTCGTGCTTGGCGTTTTCATCTTCAAGCGACGTGAACTAGCGATCTATTCGGGTACGTAAGACTGTTGATTGGGCACTAGGACTCTTGCGGCATGACACGCGACACGCGAGTACAACTCTGGGCAGGACTGGTGCTGGCAGGCTGCCTCGCGGCTTCTGCTGTCCTCGCAACACAGATGACTGTGATCGCAGGCCGAGCGCGGATGACGTACACCGATCGCGCGGAAGACACAGATCGCCCAGAAGTCAGCATCGGCATCGCGATGGGCGCGTTCCGCGGCGTGTTCGTGAACGCTCTGTGGATGCGTGCGAATGACCTCAAGCAAGAAGGCAAGTTCTATGAGTGCATCGAACTCGCCCGAGCGATCACGCGCCTGCAGCCGCGCTTTCCGCAGGTGTGGGTCTTCCACGCGTGGAATCTCGCGTACAACATCAGCGTCCAGACGCAAACCCCCGATGAACGCTGGAACTGGGTCAATCAGGGCGTTGCGATCCTTCGTGAAGAGGGCATCCCGGCCAACCCCAACAGCCTTCTGCTGCACAAAGAACTAGGCTGGATCTTCTTGCACAAGATTCAGGGCTTTACCGACGACGCCAACTTGTACTACAAGCGTCGCCTCGCAGAGGAATGGACCGATGTGCTCGGCGCGCCGCCGCCCCGCACGCGTGATGATCGCAGCACGAAGAAAGTCATCGAAAAGCATGTTGCCTGGCTGAAGTCAATCACCGATGCACCAATCACTCGCGAAGAGATGATTCGTGCGTATCCAGAATCGGAACGCCTTTTTGCCACAATCGAAGGCGAACTTGGGCTCTCGATGGACACTCGTGCGGACCGCATGAACTTTCTGCACCGCTACGAGATGTTCAACGCGTTCAGGAAATCCAGCCGCCGGTACATCTATGACCGCAGCGCGGGCCCAAAGACCAAAGCCCTCATCGCCATGTGCGAAAATCCGGCGTTTGATAAAGCCCTTCCGGTCTTCGTCTCTCACGTCCGCCGTCGCGTGCTGATCGAAGATTACAAGATGGAGCCGGATCGCATGATTCGGTACACCGAAAAGTACGGCCCGCTGGATTGGCGACACGGCGCATCGCACTCGCTCTACTGGGCTGCACGAGGTGTTGAAGAAGCGCTCGAAATCGCGAACATGAAGGGCGTGAACAAGGGCGACTTTGACTTTGTGAACACCGACCGCGTGGTCGCGCAATCGATTCAGCAGTTGTTCCGCACGGGCGAACTGTACTTTGACTACAAAGCCAGTGTCGCCAATCAATATTCAATCTACCAGGGCATCAACAACGAGCACTTCGCCGAGTCCTACGGCAAACTGCTCGACGAAATGCGCATGCGTTCGCTCGTTCGCGAAGGCGCGACAGGCCGTCTCGTGAACATCGATCAACTCTCCGCCGAGCGAGGCAACAGCCGCTTGAGCGAAGGCTACAGCAACTTCATGAAGGAAGTTGTGATCATGTATTATCGCCGGGGCGATCGCATGGAAGCCGAACGCTGGTTGAAGCAACTTCGCACGTTCAAGGATCAGAACCTGAACGACATCGAAGAGAACATCCGAAAGTACAGTGATCTCGATTTGTTCGTCGAAGGCGAAATCGCCGACAGTGCGACACGTCCGGACATCGCCATCAACCAGATTTCATCCGCGCTGATCTCCGCGTTCGCGACAGGCTTGCTGGGCCGCGATCCAGAGCTTTTCCAGAAGCAATACGACTTTGCCCGCCGCTGGCATTACTACTACATGGATCAACAGGCACACAAGAACGCTGTTGCGAAAGACGCGGCACGCATGGCCCAACTCGACGAAGACTGGGAGTTCTTCGCAGGCACCATGTTCCTGCAGTTCATGCAATCGGCGGGCATGGGTGAAGAAGCGGGCTACAACGAAGATGCTCAGGCGATCTACTTCTCCGCGCCCGACGAACTGCGTGTCTGGGCGTACGACGCGCTGGTCGAATCCTACAAGCCCCAGATCGACGCCGAAGCCAAGATCGGCGGCAAGCCCTTCGACGAACTCTTCCCGGAACCAGAAGGCCTGCAAAAGCACCGCGAATATCTCGCCCGCGAACTGGAAAAACGCCGCAAGCAGTCGACGAACGTCGAACGCCAATAAACCAGAACGCACGCTACAAAGTCAAGAAGTCTTCACGAGTCACTTCGACAACATGCGAGTGTGACCCGTATCCTCTGCACTCATGCTCCCGGATATGGGTCCAGGTCGGTTGTGGCGTCGCTCGGCTCAGTACTTGATGCTGGGTCTGTGCATCTTTTTGCTCACCGCGTTGCTGGTCTATCCGATCCTGCTGACCGTTCGAGGCGGCTTCTACGAAGACGTCGCAAAGCGCGAAGGCTTCACGCTGCACCACATCGCGATGGTCTTCCAAGACCCGCGCCTACGCGAAGGTCTCTTCAACTCCCTGCGACTCGCAACACTCACGACGATGACGGCTATCGGCATCGCACTGCCCCTTGCGATCATCTCCGCCCGATACAAGTTTCCCGGCAAGACGCTCTTCAGCGCAATCGTGCTCGTGCCGCTCATTCTGCCGCCCTTCGTCGGCGCGATTGGCATGCGAGCACTGCTGGGTCGCGAAGGCGCACTCAACGCGTTGCTCGGCACAGACTTTGACATTCTGGGCAGTGCCCGCATGTGGGGCGTAGTGCTGGTGCAAGCCCTCAGCCTGTATCCGATCATTTATCTCAACTCGACCGCCGCGCTCGCAAACCTCGACCCCGCGATGGACGAAGCCGCAGAAAACCTTGGCGCATCCGCGTGGACGCGTCTGTGGAAGATCACGCTGCCGCTCGTCAGGCCAGGAGTGTTTGCCGGCGCGACCATCGTCTTCATCTGGAGTTTCACCGAACTCGGCACGCCCTTGATGTTCGACTACCCGCAGGTCACAGCGGTTCAGGTCTTCAATGGCCTCAAGGAAGTCGAAACCAGCGCGAAACCCTACGCCCTCACTGTCGTCATGCTCGCGACGGCGATCCTGACATACGTCGTTGGCAAGTACTTCTTTGGCCGCAAGGGGTACGCGATGTACAGCAAAGCCTCCCGCGCCGCCAGCGAGAAGCCCCTGACCGGCGCGACAGGCCTGCTCGCCTGCGGCGCATTCGCTCTCGTTTCCTTCTGTGCTTTGATGCCGCACTTAGGCGTCGTGCTGACGAGTCTCACCAGTACCGGCCAGTGGTATGGCACCGTCCTGCCCAGCGAATTCACCGGCGCACACTTCAAAGAAGCACTCACCGCGACCGACTCGTTCACCGCCATCACCAACAGCCTCATTCTCGCCGCAGCCGCAATGCTCGCGGACATCGTGTTCGGAATTTTGATCGCATACCTGCTCGTCCGCACGCAAGTGAAAGGCCGGGCGATACTCGACGCATTGTGCATGCTGCCGCTCGCCGTGCCTGGTCTTGTGATGGCATTTGGCTACGTCGCGATGAGTCTGCGTTGGCCCTTTGGCGACGGGCCGCTCGGTAGCTTTGCCAGCGTCATCGCCGTTGATCCCTCGCCCTTCCCATTCCTGATCGCGGCGTACGCGGTGCGGCGTCTTCCATACATAGTGCGTTCAACCGTTGCGGGCCTTGAACAAACCAGCGGCGAACTCGAAGAAGCCGCGATCAATCTCGGCGCGTCGCGCTTCACCGCGGTCCGCAAAGTGATCCTGCCCCTCATTCTCGCAAACCTCATCGCAGGCGGTTTGCTCGTGTTCAGTTTCTCGATGCTCGAAGTCAGCGACTCGCTCATTCTCGCGCAGAAGACCGAAGACTATCCGATCACGAAAGCGATTCTCGCGTTTGGCGATCGACTGGGCGATGGGCCGTACGTTGCAAGTGCGCTGGGCGTGTGGGGCATGGCACTGCTCACCGTGACAATCTTCGCCGCGAGTATTTTGCTCGGTAAGAAACTGGGCAGCATCTTCCGCGTCTAAGTCAGCCCGCCAGCCTGCGGTCATCATCACCCAGCAATCCATACGCCTTCATTTTCTTGTACAGCGTCGTGCGGTTAATGCCCAACTGGTCGCTGGTCTTCTGACGATTCCACGCGTTGGCCTGCAGCGCTTTCATGATGATGCGGCGTTCAGGCTCGCGCAACGCTTCTTCGAGCGTCATCGGCACCCAAGGATCGCTCTCCGCGCTGCCATGCACGCGAAGCATGCCCTGCTCATTCGCCGTCGCGGCTGTCGCGAACGCCGGCACCTGCTGCTGCACGCGCGAGTTCGACGACGCACCAATGAGTGTGTTGGGTCCGACAAACGCGGAATCTACAGCTGTCCGCAGCGCGGACACGCCTCGCTCAGACTGGGGATTCCCAGACTGCACCGCGCCAGCCAGCACATGCGACGGCAAGTCATCCAACGTGATCGTCTGCCCGCGAGCGAGCACAGCCGCACGCTCAATGATGTTCTGCAGTTCGCGAACGTTGCCCGGATACGCATACCGCCGCAGCGCGTCGAGCGCTTCGCTCGTAAAGCCGACGATCTGTCGCCCCAGTTCCTTCGCGTGCTTCGCAAGGAACAAGTCTGACAACTGTTCGATGTCGCCCACACGTTCCCGCAATGGCGGCAACTCAATCTTTACGACGTTGATGCGGTAATACAAGTCCTGACGGAACTGGCCCGACGCAACCAGGGCCTCCAGAGGCTGATTACTCGCAAGAATCACGCGCACATCAACTTCAATCGTCTGCGTCGATCCGACCGGCTCGAAGCGACGCTCTTGCAGCACCCGCAGCAGCTTCAGTTGCATGCCCGGGCTTGCAGAGTTGATTTCGTCCAGAAAAATCGTCCCGTGATTCGCGGCGAGAAATCGACCAGTCTTGTCCGCATGCGCGCCGGTAAACGCGCCCTTGACGTGACCAAACAATTCGCTTTCGAGCAGCGTCTCAGGAATGCTGCCGCAGGAAATTTCGACAAAGGGCTTGTGCTTGCGGGGCGAGTGATCGTGAATCGCATGCGCGATCAAACTTTTACCCGTGCCTGACTCGCCAGACATCAGCACCGTTGTCTTGCTGGCAGCGACGGCTCGCACAAGTTCATAGACCTTCTGCATGCGAGGATCAGACCCCGCAACGTTTGACAACGCGTTGCTCGGCGCGAGACGCGTCTTGAGTGCTTCGTTTTCTGACAGCAGCGCACGCTGACGCATTGCCCGTTCAAGGCTCATGCGAAGTTCGACGTCGACGATGGGCTTCGTGATGTAGTCGCACGCACCAAGACGCAGCGCCTCAACCGCACTCTCCGCGCTGCCGTGGGGCGTTGTCACGATGATCGCCGTGCCCGAATGCGACTTGTGGACGTTCCGCAGCAACGCTTCGCCATCGTGCAGCGACAAGTCGATCAACGCGACATCAAACGTCGCGGCTCGACCTTCCTGTGCGTCTTTCTCGGCGTTCGCGAGCGCCTCAAGCGCTTCCGCGCTCATGAGCGCAGTCATCACCTCGTGCCCTTCGCTGACGCAGAACTCCGCGATGGATTCCGCGAAAACAGCGTCCTTGTCCACGATCAAAAGACGAGCCTTCGCCTGTGACGAAGTGGCTTGCGGTGCGGCGGGAAACTTGAGTGAGTCGTCGTTCATGGTAAAGCGGTGTGCATCCAAACTGTGATATCAAGCCGTGTGACGGAACTGCATCGGGCTCGCGAGGCTCGGGAATCGAACGCGAAGCAGACAGCCCTGCTCGCCATCCTTGATCGTGGCTCGCGATTTCAACTCAATCGTGCCGCCCATGCCCTGAACAACGTTCTTCGCAACCGCGAGGCCCACGCCCGCGCCATTGCGCTTCGTGGTGTATCCAAGATTGAACACACGCTGCGAGTCCTGCTGATTCGCAAGGCCAACGCCATTGTCGCGCACCTCAAGCACGCACCACATGCGATCATCGCGCCCCACGACATGTTCCTTGGGAGCAATATCCGGACGCAAGTCGACTTCGACAGTTCCGTGATTCTCCCCGCGCTTCGCAATCGCCTCGATCGCGTTCTGAATCGCATTCAGTGCAACCGTGTAGATCGCGCCGCAAGGCTGCTGCGAAAGCGCAGTTGCTACATTCACGCGCAACTCAATCCCATGCTTCATCGCGAGTGGCTTGCACACATCAGACGCATGCTCAATCGCCTCGCCCAGCGTGACTGGCCGACTCTTCTGCAAGTTTGGCGACCCGATTGCAAGACTCTTGCCCTGCATCGCCGCGTGAACGATCTCGCTCATGCGATCAAGGTTGTCAGCCGCGGCCGACAGACACTTTTCCGCACGAGCGATGCCCGCAGCTGTCAGCACAGTCTCCGCCTTGAGCGACGACTGTGCTTCATCAATGCTCTGCATTGACACATTGAGCAGCTTCGTGATGCCGCCAAGCAACGAGCCGACGCGATCAACGCCGACGTACGTCGCGTCGGGCGAGTCGATGGGCGTGTGCCTCGTGTGGTGCGGGTGAAACGGGATCGAGTCGTTGGAATGGTCTGACGAATCGCGGGACATACTCCAACATCGAATGCGTTGACACATCGCACCAACCCAGTGTTGCGTGAAAGCAACATACACCGGGCGCGGGACGATGTGCGAGAAGCGTGCCGTTTGTATCGACTGGGAGGATGCGGCGGTTATTCCGCCACACGCTTCGCGCGAGACGTGACGCGAACTTATTCGACTCAATAACACTGTCGGACGCAACGCTGATTCTGCGCACCAGTCTTGATAACAATGCCCTTCTCAGTCCGCGCCTGCCGGTGTTGTGTGCGTTTCGGGATAGTCCGATCCGCGCGCCGTCTTCGTGAACGCTGCAAAGCCGAACGGTTCTGCCTGCTCCGGTTCGTTCCTGCGAGGACGCTGGCGTCGCGCCCGATTCGCGATCTGATCCATCAACTTCTCTGAGAGCGCGTGAAAACCACGAATCTCATGGAGCGGCAGCGTGTACACCTCGCCCGACGGAGTTTCGATCTGAAAAATCGTGCACTGAAGAATCTGCGCAAGTTCAACTTCCTGTGGTGGGTGCTGGTCGCACACTTCCATGCTCTGTGCAAAGACGGGAAAAATCCGCGCGATGGGGATGCGCTGCCCCTGCTCCGTAATGATTCCCATTCGACCGTCACTTATCACTTCGCCGTTGTTCGCTTCGGGTGACTTCGATTTTTCCCGCAACTCTTGCGTCGCCTGCGCCTGGGCGGCGATGAGCGAGACCAAGACTTCACGAATGAAGTTCTGCCAGAACAATTCGCGATACGCCTTGGTCTGCAGCGGCGTCAGTGGCTGCCCGTGATTGATGGGGTGGATCTCAGTGGGAAGTTGCCTCGGCACCTCGCCCTTCCTGCCCGCCGGAACAATGAGACTTGTCGACTTCGCGGGTGTGCTCGTGTTCTTTGACTTTTCGCTCATCGGCAAGGTCCTCTTGAAAGGCGTATGTTTGGGTATACGAAACCCCACCACGTTCTCGGCCCGATCTTTGAGGAAACGAGCGTCGATTGTTCACGGAGTTGACGCTGCTTTCAGCCAAGGACGCATGAGAGTCTTAGAAAGCGGCAATCAAACTCAGTTCTGCGACAACGGTATGAGGGTGATTGGTTCAGCCGTGGGCTTGGGGCGAGCAACTCAGCAACAGGGACGTTTACACAATGATCAGCGTACAAGAGACGACCCCCGAACACTTGGCATCCGCAATCGGTGCTGCGAAGCCGACCATGCTGGTGCGCGATCACATGGCGTATCTCGAACATCGCCCGCACATCTCGGCACTTGCCCGCGATGAAAACACAAAGCTCTTGTGGTGCAACGAACGATTCGCCCGCGCCCTCAACACCACACCTCAAGCTTTGGTCAAAACGAGTTTTCATGATGTCGCAGGCGAGAGCGTCGTCGAAGAACGCGTCTCAATCATGAACCGTGTGCTCCACACAGGTCAACCGCTGCGGTACCTGCAAGTCTGGGCGGGCGTGCGATCGTTGACGCATGTGCATCCACTTTCAGAGTCCGACGTCTTCGGCACGCGCGGCTGGTTCATCACTATTGAACCCTTGGTCTTGCCCGCTGAAAACGAGGACGATTTCAAAGACGTCCCGCGCTCCAAAATTCCTCATCTTGGTCCGCTCGCTATTCTCTCGCGACGCCAACTCGAAGTGCTTCGCCTTGCCGCAGAAGGCTTGACCGTGGATGAAATGGCGAAAGAACTCCATCGCTCCGACAAGACGGTGGACAACCACCTTCGCGAGTTGTACAAGCATCTGGACACGCACAATCGCGCACAAGTGACTCGCTTCGCCGCCGAACACGGCATCCTTGCATTTGGACGACAGGAGTGGTTTGATCTCGTTGCAGCCGCAGACTTGCACGCGGCCAATCGAGCGAAGAACCCAAACTCAAGCGATGATCCAGCGTGAGATCGGGTTCGCTCAGTATCCTTTGTTGCGAAGCTCTTCGTAGCGAGTCTTGTGATACCGCAGCCCCACCTGCAGGTGCGAGTCATTGAGCTTTGACTCCGCCGCGCGATACAACTGCGCCGCGGTCGACGGATCGTTCATCTTGTCAAAGCACTCAGCCATGCTCAGGATGACTTCCATGTTGTCTGGCTCTTGCTCCAGCACATGGTTCCATTGCTGCACGGCGTCTTTGTAGTCGCCACGAATCATCGCGAACTGTGCCTTCGGGCGAGGCGGCAGCTTCTTGTACATGCGCACGCCCCACACCACGAAGAACGCGATGGCAGCGATGAAGAAGATGCGGGCAAATGGTGATCGCATGACAACAGTGTGAACGCGCCCCCAAGCAATATCGCATTCCAAGGGCATGTTTGAACAGCGATTCCGCGCATCGCTTCGAGATATGACGACTAAAGCGCACAGTGCGCCGTCATAACCGGCGCGTCACATCGTTTTAGGACCAGTTGACACCGTCTCGAAAAGCGCGTTGTGCCACCGACTGGCGCAGCCGGTCGGTGCATTTGTCTCACGTCCTGCTTTGGGAATAATTTGGATATCGCTCCACCGACCGCGCAAAGCCGCAGTCGGTGGCACGACGATGTCACGCCGATCTGCGGAAGTGCCAGATGACCACAGTGCCGAACAGCCCCGCCGCGAAAATCGTCCCGGCGAGAATCAGCGTGAGCTTTCCAGTCGCAGCCAGCACCGCCGTCGACACAAGAATCGACGTCCACATGCAGATCCACGCCGTGCGCCGCATCTTGGGCGACATCGGTTGCGACGAGCGAATGAACTTCGCGTAAGGCCGAAGAATCGGCACGGCGAACATTTTTTCTTCGAGCCACGGGCAGCTGCGAGTCAGGAAGAAAGAACCGACCAGCAAAAACACCGTGGTCGGGAGCCCCGGCACCACCGCACCGATACCACCCAGCACAAAGCACAGCACGCCAAGCAGGGCAAGCGCCCAGCGCCAAGGCGTGCGAATCGCCGAGTGCGCGGCACGAACATCGCCTGCATGCGATTTCTCAACACCAGCGTCCGCCGGAGTCGCGTTAATTCGCGATGCATCAACTTGTTGAGCCTGTGGCCCTGCCATGACTCATTGTAGGATCAAAATGTCCCTTTCTCGACTGACCAGAGAGTCGCCCGGATCTCTGGAATTCGCTAACTCATCCATAAGTCCGCCGCACTGAATTACACTGCCGCATGGACAACGCCGAGATGCTCAGATCTTTTCTCGCGGAACGCGATCTTCCATGCCCATCCTGCACGTACGACCTTCGCGGGTTGCGAAACAACGTGTGCCCGGAGTGTCACCAGTCACTTGAAGTCACGGTTGCGCTGACAGAACCGAAACTCGCGCTGTTTTTGACAGCAGTTGTCGGGCTTGCGATGGGTGTCGGGTTTAGTGCGCTGCTGTTTTTTTATGCGATTGTCATCTCTATGCGCAAGGGCCTGACTGACATTCCCCGGGAATTCTGGGCAACCACGGGCATCGGATTGGCTCTCACCGCCCCGCTGCTGCTCTTGATGCTCCGCAAACACAAAGCGATTCGTCGGTGGAGCAAAGTTGCTCGCTTGTGGCTCGCCATCGCGGCATGGCTGCTGACGCTTGCGAACGTGCTTGTCTTTTCCATTTTTGTGAGTTAAACCGCGTGAACAGCGACGTGCGAGGCTCCTCCAAGCCTCTCCCTGGCCGCTTGCCGTTTGTTCACGACCATTTCCGGCGAACTATCGGGGTGTCAAGCCGATACAACTGACATGGGCACCTCCTCCACTCCCAGCCCCGCCGACCACGGCTCCTCCATCCGCGCCATGCCCCACACCGAGCTTTCCCCAGAACTGCTCGACCACATGCAGCGCATCAAGGCCAAGGCCATCGAGTATGGCCTGGACTTCTTCGAGGTCGTCTTCGAAGTCCTCCCCTTCGAGGTGATGAACCAGATCGCCAGCTATGGCGGGTTCCCCACCCGCTACCCGCACTGGCGATGGGGCATGGAATACGACAAGATGAGCAAGCGAGATGCGTATGGCTTGGGACGCATCTACGAGATGGTCATCAACAACGATCCGTGCTACGCGTACCTGCAAGAGAGCAACGCCGTCACCGATCAGAAACTCGTCATGGCCCACGTGTACGGGCACGCCGACTTCTTCAAGAACAACTACTGGTTCAGCAAGACGAACCGCAAGATGATGGACGAGATGGCCAACCACGCAACCCGCGTGCGTCGCCATATCGAGAAGTATGGTCAAGACGAAGTCGAACGCTTCATCGACGCGGCTCTGATGATCGAAAATCTCATCGATCCACACTCGGTGTACAAGGCCGCCGCAAGGTACCCCGCCCCTCCGGGGCGCGCGAGTTTTACTTCGGACGGAACAGATACATCCGCCCCGGAGGGGCGGGCTACAGACAAGTTCGCCGCGAAAGACTACATGGACCCATTCATCAACCCGCGCGACGTGCTCGAGAAGCAACGCCGCGACGAGATGGAAAAACTCAAAGCCCAACGCGACAAGTTTCCGAGCGAGCCGGCCCGCGACGTTCTCCTCTTCCTGCTCCGCAACGCACCACTCACTGAATGGCAGCAGGACATTGTCAGCATCATCCGCGACGAGGCATACTACTACGCCCCGCAAGGCATGACCAAGATCATGAACGAAGGCTGGGCCACGTACTGGCACAGCAAACTCATGACCCAACACTTTTTGGAAGCCAAGGAAATCGTGCACTACGCCGATCAGCACAGCGGCGTTGTCTACATGCCGCCCGGCGGCTTCAATCCGTACAAGATCGGCGTCGAGCTCTTCAAAGACATCGAACGCCGCTGGAACATGGGCCAGCACGGCCCGCGCTGGGAAGACATCCAGAATCTTGGTGAAAAAGAGGCCTTCGACGACAAGAGCATGAAAGGCCGCGAGAAGATTTTTGAGGTTCGCAAGATTTACAACGACGTCTCGTTCATCGACGAATTTCTCACCGAAGAGTTCGTCGAACGTCACAAGATGTACCAGCACAAGCGCGACCCCAACACTGGCGAAATCAAAATCGCTTCGCGCGACTTCCAGCGCGTCAAACAAACCCTGCTGCACTTCCTGACCAACGCCGGTCAACCCTTTATCTTCGTCGTGGATGGCAACTACATGAACCGGGGCGAACTGGTCCTGGGCCACCGCTTCACGGGCGTCGAAGTCGAACTCGCCCGCGCCAACGAAGTCATGCAAAGCCTCCGCCTCATGTGGGGCAGGCCCGTCCACCTGATGATGCACCTGAACGACGACAACTACATGTTGTCACTGGAATCAATCGGCGGAAAGCTGAAGAAGGAACGCATTAGTGAGGAAACGCCGAGGCCCGCGCACTTGCTGTAATTACGCATACTTCATTCTCAAACGCACTAATAGATCATCCAACGCCTCCCGACACGAAGGCTCCTCCGGCAAGTGGGACGCCGCGCTCGCGGAATCCAACTCTGAATTCAGCCGCACAAACTCATTCTCGTGGAATCCAAGTTCCGTCCCCTTCAATTCCTGCTTCTCTGCGCCGCTGATCTTCCGTGCAATCAAGTCATCAACATAGGCCAATTTGAACGACTGATTCAAAGTTCGCAAGTTGGGTTCAACTTCACCAGTCCGCATCAGATGAATGCCCGCAAGTAGTACGCGATACGTATACAGCAACCCCTTCACCGTCGGCTTCGCGTTCTTAATCACCATCGCCCACTGATTCTCCGCAAAGCCTCGATAATGATGTCGATGATGCTTCGTAATGCACCCGCGTGCAATCACCTTAAGTTCCTCAAACTCAGGCGTCGAGTGCATAACCAAAGGCGAATACACCTGCTCCAGCACGTATCCATTGCGCTTGAGCAGCAACAGAAAGTACTTCCGCACATCGTGCGTCACAATGTCCATCTCAATCCGCCCGGACTTGTCCATCGTCTCCACTGTCTCATCAGGGGGCGACAAACGCGAAAACTCACGCATGGGCGTCACGTGCATGCCACGCAGGTCATAATCAGAGTCTGGCGAATGAAATCCGTAGAGATGTGCACCGCTCACGGTGATAAACACCAGCGGAAACGGCTGACTTGCAATATAAGGATCCACAATCGTGCGATCGAGCATGTTCGATCATAGCGAACACACGATCAACGCTTGTCAAAGCCTCCGCCGCACCAACTCCATCACAAACGCAAGCACAAACATCCCCGTTGCGATACTGCCCCACTTGAAGACCGCCGACCACGCCTTCGTCCGCGTGTGTCGATCCCACGCATCCACCGCCATCGCCGCGGGCTGAATCTCTCGCCCCGCAATACTGCCGTCAGGATTGGTGATGTCACCCGTGTCCGGATCAAATCGTTTGAACTTCGCGGCGACCGGAGCAAAATCCAGCCGCTGCTCTGCGTCACTCGGATTGATCGACGCAGAAACCACTCGCCACTCGACTGTTTTCACCGAGTTATTCTCGCCTCGCCCCGGATATCGCTGCACAATCTTTTTCGGAATCGAAACTCCACCCTGATCCGCAGCCGCATCAACGTACTCCGTCACTTCCGCGAGCGGCCCCGGATCTGTCGCCCAAGTCTTGAGCGTTCCATCAGTGCCAAACGTCAACACATGCTTGGTCTCCCCCAGCGTCAGCGTCGAACCAGTGTCCGAGTTCGCAACACTGAGCGTGCCCGGCACACTCGTCGCGACTGCCCGCAGCACAGGCCACGGCGCAAGCGCAATGAACGTTGGTCCCGGCGCAGGCTGCCACCCAACGTTCGCCTCATGGCGAATATACATATCCAGCAATCCACGGCGAGCCTTCAAGTACTCGTGATCACAAAACGCAAAGTACTGAATGTTGTCCTCGCGATACAACGACGATTCATCACCCGCGCTACCGCTCGCAAAATCCCAAAACCGCTGCGAAAACCTGCGATCACTCGTCATCACGAGTTCCAGCCGCACCGCCTTGTCCTCGATGTTCTTGTCCGTCTCAAGGACGATCTTCACAGACTTCACGTCCGCGTAACGGTCCAGCACGGCCTCAACTTCGCGCGAAAGCGATCCTGTGTTGACCGTCGTCGCAGTCCCAGCCTCCGCCGACTGTGGCGACAACTGGCCCAACGCATGAACCGACACACACGCACAAAGCGCAATGGCAGTAAAGCTGATCTTGTTCATATCAGTGTTTTCGGACGAATAACCCCGTGACTTTTCTCGATTTCGCGAATCGCAAACGCCCTTTCAACGCTCGTTTCCAAACAGATTGTTCGTTACATCCGGCACAACACCCGCACTTGCGTGAAATCGGACACACCAAACCCAACGCCGTCGATTCCCCTGTTCGTTCGGTCGATAGAAATAACACAACGCGGCGAGTGCGCGTTGATGTTGATCGGGAATCGCTCATGAGTGACATGCCACCTCCAGATTGGAAGCCACCGTCTCGCCCAGGCACGCAGCCTGCGAAGCCTGACGGTTCATCGCATGAATCCGCAAAGCCCGCGACCAAGGGCGTCAGCGGATACGTTGCGACACATGCTTCCACCGCGAAGAGCCCGCTCATCGATCTCACCAAAACACCAACACACGAAACTCACTCAACGCATACTGCCGCACCAACGACCG
The DNA here is from genome assembly GCA_046350435.1 of Phycisphaerales bacterium. GTDB lineage: Bacteria > Planctomycetota > Phycisphaerae > Phycisphaerales > UBA1924 > BJHL01. Next base: position 1,506,195 of record JAXMAK010000001.1, on the reverse strand, counting down.
CTGCACCCATCATCGACGAAGCCGAAGTCAGCCGACGCATCCAAGCCCAATTGCAAAGCGGCGAAGACCCCGTCGAATCAGCGCTGAAGTCAAAGTCCGTCAACAAAGGCGCCGCCGCGGGCAGACTCAAGATCGCTGGCGATGGTGGCGACGCACTTGCAGACGCACAGCTCCGCGCGGCCAACGCCGGTTTCAAACTTGGCCCGCTTGCATGGGCCGGCCTAGTCATCTGGCTGTTGATCGGCCCAGTGCGCAATCTGCTCGAAGCCCCGGATGAAGCCGGCACCATGACCTACGTCATGATTGCACTCGGCGCGCTGTTCGGCATCGCAATAGTCTTCGGCCTCTCCTGGGCTGCATTCCGCCTCTTCCGCCGCTCGCTCACAGCGGGCAACATTGCCTTCTGTTCTCTGTTCGGCGTCGCAATCCTCGGCAACGCCGTCATGATGATGATGGGCGGTGCAATCAGCGAACTGATGCGAACCGGCTTCAGCCCTCGCACGGCTGTCGCACAAACTAACATCATCGAAGTGCCTTCCGTTGAAACTCCGAAGTCATCTCAATCCGAAGAAACACCGGTCGTCACTGATTCAAAGACACCAGAAACCGCCCCGCTCGTCACTCGCACGCCCAGCCGCACCATCGACGAAGCGCTTGCGAGCGCGATGGCAGGCATCCAGCAGACGCTTCAGCCACTGATCGCAGAACACCGAGCCGCGTTCGACGAACTCGAAAAATCACGCGACGATCTCAGCAAAGAGGGCCTCGACCGTCGCATCGCCGCCGTCCGCCGAGCGCTCGCCGCGAATCGTGCTCTTGATCGCGAATACACCGGCGCACCGGGCAAGGTCAGCGACCTGCTCAAGTATGAAGGTTTTGCGGACAAGGACTGCACGAAAGCGGTTCTGAAAGAGTTTCCCGACCAGCGCATCGCAAAGACCACCGAACTTCGCGCCGCCCAGAAAGAACTCTGCGCCGCCCTCGAAGGCGAAGCCCGCGTCCTGCTCAATGCGCTGGGTCGCTGGACGCTGCAGCCAAAGGGCGACCTCGTCTTCAGCAAGTCCGAAGACCTGCAGCGTTATCAACGCATGAACGACGCCGTCCGCACGATCGACGAGCGTCACGACCGCATTCTGGAAGAGATGAAAAAGCAGCGTTAAGCAAGCCTCTTCTCGGTTCGCGCTCCGTCTCATCGCCATCGAATCACACTCAACGACAAAAAGCAAACCGACGCGCTCATCACGCGTCGGTCGGGCACATTGCTATCACCCTAATTCACTCGCCCAGCGTCCACCCTTCTTCCTTCGCCTGCTTGTCTATCGCTTCGAGCAACGCCGCACCAAGAGTTGTATCCTTGCCGCCAGCCTTTCGTTGTTCTCGCAGGAACGTCTCCCGCTGAATGTTCAACTCGGCGACCCTCTTGTTGATTTCAACACGCCGCGTTCGCATTTCTTCGACCTTCTTCGACTGCTCCACGATCGTCAAGCCTCGCAACTCCTTTGGCGCGTCTTCCTGCTTGAGTTCCTCAAGTTTCACCTTGCCGTCCTTGATCGCATCAACGAGGTCCCAGTGCGCATTGCGGTAGTTTGCTGAGTTCTTCGCAATCGATCGTTGCACCGTTGCACCAGCAGCAGCCGGTGCGGGCAACCCCGACTTTGTCTTGGTGTCCATCTCCTGCTGGCGCACCTGCGATTCCTCGCCATCACGTCCATACGCCAAGTACGTCGTGTTCACCTCAACTCCCAAACTAGAAATCTCATCGTCATAAGGAGTCACAATGTGCCGCACGTCCTCCGACTGATCAATCACATTGTAATTCCCGCGCCCCAGCGTCGCCCCATCGCGCCACTTCCCATCAACACCTTCCTGATACGTCCCGCAGTGAATCGTGTTGATGCGAATCTTCTTGCGAACGCCATCAGCAATCGATTCCGCGTAGGGCACATCTCCCTGCGTGAACGGCTCATTCCCTGCGATGAAAATCAGATTCAAATCACCCGGACACTCACCCCAAGCCAACTCCTTCGCCGCCCGCCCGATCACTGCGCCGCAATATTCATTCCCGCCTTCAGTCTGCAGCCCGAACAACTTCTCACTCAGCGAATCAAGGTCCGTCGTAAACGGGCTCACCATCTCAATGTACCCCGAGGACTGAGGTAACTTGCTGTTGCCGTACTGATACAGCGCAATGCGCAGCACCGGTGCAACGCCGTCTTTCATGCCGTCTCGTTTGCACGACCGGAAACGATTCACCACATTCCACAACTGCGCCTTCGCCTGTCCGATCAGCCCGTCCATGCTGTTGCTGGTGTCAAGCAGCAACGCAATGCTAATCGTGGGCACCCGCGCCGGAGCGTCCTTCGCCACCGGATCATCAGGCGGGCAAGCCGGTGCCTTCCCCGCTGACAACGCAAGCACGCCCGCAAGCGCACACATCGCAACGACCCGACGAGCAAACGGCTTGGACTGACGCGTGACAGAATTGTGACAAACCATGACAACCTCCGGATAGAACGACTCATGTGCAAACTCTGCTGAGCGCTTTCACAAAGCGCGACGTTCGCACCTGTAGTAATACTCCCGAGATCGTCCTGCGCTCGTCACGGCAATGTCACTGCCCGCATTTGCTTTTGCTTCTGCACCGCGCCCACATCATGCAAACAATGCCCCATGACGATGGACTACCGCATCATTTCAATCGGCACGCTCAGTTCGCACCCGCTTTGGAACGAGCGAGCGGGAGGACTGCGGGCAACTAGCGGCGGCGCGGGCCACTCGAACGCTCGCACCGGTCACGCCACGACAACCCTGATTTCATCGCGCGATCGTCACATCCTTGTCGACCCAGGCTTGCCCGCGCAAGCACTCGTCGCGCGCCTTGCCGAGCGAGCGAACCTAACTCCCTCCGACATCACCGATGTCTTTCTTACAAGCTTCCACCCCGAAACTCATCGCGCCCTGCCCGCTTTCGAAAAAGCCCGCTGGCTGATCAGCGAAACCGAACGCGAAGCCGTGGGTGTCCAACTGGCAACCGCCCTCAAAGACCTCGTCACGCGCTCCGAGTCGCAAGGCGGCGTCTCGAAAGAGGAATCTCTGCTCGGGATGTTGCGAACCGAAGTTGCCCTGCTCCAGCGATGCGAGCCCGCGCCGCAAAGCCTCGCCGATCGCGTCGATATCTTCCCAATGCCAGGCGTCTCACCAGGCCTGTGCGGCCTCGTCCTCAGCGGCGCACGCTTCACCACCGTCGTCTGCGGCGACGGAATCCCCACCATCGAGCACCTTGAGCAAGGCAAAGTCCTGAACAACGCCGTCGACATCGAAGCCGCACGCTCCAGTTTCGAAGAAGCCCTGGAAGTCGCCGACATGCTGATCCTCGGCCGCGACAACGTCGTCGTCAATCCCACCAAACGCCCGTTCTAGCACTCAAAACATGCAGCCCGACCGTAAGGGAGGGCTTACACGAAGCATGCGATCACGCGGAACACCCGGTTTTCGCGAATCGCTTGCATGCTCTACAGCCGCACAATGCAATTCACCACAAAGACACGAAGAGCACAAAGAAGACAGTGATTCTTGATACAAACAAGTGCAGTTCCATTTGTGTTCCCCTAAAATAGGATTCGATGTGCTTGCAGAGTCTGTACACTGTCCTTCGATGACTCCCTCCTGTCCTCTCTGCAAAACCGCTTCGCAGTGCGACTCACGCACTCACCCGCTCCACATCACCACAATACAAAATACCCACGTCATTTTGGGCGACAACCAAGGCTGCCCCGGCTGGTGCGTCTGCGTCCTCCGCGACCACGTTGAACACCTGGACCTCCTCTCCATCGAACGCCAACAAGCCATCTTCGCCGAAGTCGCCGAAGTCGCACGCGCAATCCGCACGTGGAGTACAAGCAGTCAAACGATCGTGCCCAAAACCGCGACCAACACTCCACCCCGCATCAACTACGAGTGCCTCGGCAACGTCGTCCCACACATTCACTGGCACATCATCCCCCGCCACGCCGCGATTGATCCCGAACCGCTGAAGCCCGTCTGGGGCTGGCCCGCCGAACAACTGCGAGGCTCACTCTCACAAGACCAGCGCACCGCGCTCGCTGCAACACTCCGCGCACACATAAAACCCTGATCACACCAAGCCACTACCCTCGCTTTGTGCTGATGCCCACTCACATCCGAACGCTCACAGCGCCCGTCGGCCCGTGGACAGGCCCGGGCCTTTTTTCAGGCGTTCGCAGCACTCTTCGAGTTTTGCCAGGCCTCCCGAACTCCGGCATTCGCATCAAACGAATCTCAAACAACGAAATCATCGACGCACCGGTGTACGTCTCCCAAGTCACCGCGAGCCTCGCATGGATGAAACTCCCGCCGGGCATTCCTGAACACATCGCCCAGCGCGTCGTCCGAAACACCGTTCTCTCGCTAGGCACCCAAGCCGCCGCAACTATCGAACACATCCTGTCCGCCCTCGCAGGCCTAGGCATCGCCGACGCACTCATTGAACTGAGTGAAAACGAAGTCCCCATCTTGGATGGCAGCGCACAAGACTTCGCACAAGCGCTCGCTCAGCACTCCACCATCAACCTCACCCACACCACATCGCTCCAATCACGAGCCATCCGCCTACGCCATCCCGTCTCAGTCCAAGACAACACTGGCGGCACCATCACCGCACACCCCATCACCCCAAACGAACTCCCCAGCGCAATCTACCACCTCGACTACGGCCCAACCTCACCCATTCCGCCTCACGCCGCAACATGGCAAGGCAACGCCGACGACTACGTCGCGAACATCGCCCCCGCCCGCACATTCTCACTCGAACACGAAGCCCTCGCCGCACAAAAGCTCGGCTTTTTCACAACCTTCTCCCCGCACGACCTGATCGTCGTCAACAAATCAGGCACGCCCATCGACAACGCGTGGCGCTTCCCCGACGAACCCGCCAAACACAAACTCCTGGACCTCATTGGCGATCTCGCGCTGCTGGGCCGCCCCCTGCTCGCCCGCGTCGAAGCCACAAAGTCAGGCCACGCCCTCACGCATCAACTGTGCATCGCGATTCTGGAATCACACGCATGACACTAACACGTTATCGTTTTCAGTGGAGTGGTTCTAACTTCACTTCCTTTTTCATCACAGAGACACAGAGATCAGGAGGAAAAAAGAGGAAGATGATGGAATGATGCGAGAGTTTATTTTCTTTCACATCATTTCATCATCTCATCACTCCCTCATCTTCCTCTTGATCTCTGTGTCTCTGTGCTAAAAAGGGAACTGCAAGTGCTCACAACGAAGGAAACAGATTCGCTCTAAATCTACAATCCCGATTCCGACCTGCCCCACATGTCCCCAGAACTCTTCGTCATCCTTGTGCTCATCTGCTCGGTGCTCGCCGGCTTGGTCGGTTCGCTCACAGGCCTTGGCGGAGGCGGCATCCTCACTCCCCTGCTCGTTATCGCGTTTGGCGTCGACATGAAGTACGCCATCGGCGCATCGCTCGTCGCCGTCGTCGCGACCAGTTCCGGCGCCGCCGCCGCGTATGTTCGAGACGGCTTCACCAACGTCCGCCTCGCGATGATCCTCGAAGTCGCAACTGTCGCCGGCGCAGTCGTGGGCGCAATCGTCGCCGCGTACCTGCCCATCGCCGTCATCTCGCTGATCTTCGGCGCCGTCATGCTGTGGACGGCGTTCAACACCGTCATGCAGACGAAAAAGTCCGCCGACGCACAATCGACATCTGCAAGTGCAGACAACGGTCCCGTTGACCCAATCTCTACCAAACTCTCGCTTGATTCAACCTACCCGACCGCAAACGGTCTTCAAACCTACCGCGTCCACCACGTCAAAACTGGCTTCGCAATCATGTTCGGCGCGGGCATCCTCTCCGCCCTCGTCGGCATCGGCAGCGGCATCGTGAAAGTCCTCGCGATGGACCGCATCATGCGCCTGCCCTTCAAAGTCTCCACCACAACCAGCAACTTCATGATCGGTGTCACCGCCGCCGCCAGCGCAGGCGTGTACTTGCACCGTGGACAAATAGAGCCGACTGTCGCCGCCCCTGTCGCCATCGGCGCACTCGCCGGCTCCTTCATCGGCGCAAAACTCCTCGCCCGCATGCCGGTCAAAATCCTTCGCATTCTCTTCGCGATCATCGTCGGCATCGCAGCAGTACAAATGGTGTGGAAGGGGCTGCACACATGAACACGCAGCAACCCCCAACCCCGCCCCCCAGCCCCACGCCCATCGGCGCACTCGCAAAACTACTCACGTCCTGCACCATCCTCGCAGCAGTCATCGGCATCGTGGGCGTCATCATGGCCCTCGTCACGCGAACCGCGACGCCGTCCGCGTCACTCCACACCTTTCAAGGCACCGCCGACGCCTACCGCACGCCCAGCGCAATCATCTCTAACGCCCTCGCACTCGACGCCCGCGCAATCATGCAGGTCGCCGTCATCGTGTTGATAGCAACACCCGTCCTCCGCGTCGCGGCGACAGGCTGGCTCTTCCTCCGCCGCAAGGAATGGACCTTCGTCATCATCTCGCTGATTGTGCTCGCTGGTCTCGCGCTGGGCATGGTCGGCATCATCTCGTAAGCTGCAACAAATCACACATCGTGCCACCGACAATGCTCTGATTGTCGGTGGCGAACATCACTCAATATTGGAGTGCTGCGAAGATACGGACCACGTCTCCACCGACAAGCAAAGCCTTGTCGGTGGCACGAATTATACTTTCCACCGTCTCACACAAATCGTGTTGTTCTGCCCGCCAAATCCAAAACTGTTGGACAAGCACACATCCACGCCGCCCTGCGGTCGCAAGTCGCGCGCCGCATTCGGCACATAATCCAAGTCGAGTTCCGGATCCGGATCAGACAAATTCATCGTGGGAGGCACAATCCCCGTCTCAATCGCCTTCACGCACGTCATCAGTTCCACCGCGCCCGCGGCTTGTATCAAGTGCCCCAGCATGCTCTTCACGCTGCTGAAAGGCACCTGCTTCGCAAGGTCGCCAAACAACGTCTTCACCGCGATCGTCTCGATGCGATCGTTCTCCTGCGTGCCCGTGCCGTGCGCCGAAATGTAATGCACCGCAGGTCGCCCATTCACTTTTTCGCGAGGCGAAATCCCCGCCTGCTGGCACGCCTGCGACATCGCGGCGACCGCCCCCTTCCCGTCAGGCTGAATATCCGTAATGCGGAACGCGTCCGCAGATGATCCATACCCCGCAACTTCCGCGAGCACCTTCGCCCCGCGCCGCATCGCGTGCTCCGCGTCTTCAAGAATCAAAATCCCCGCACCCTCGCCCATCACAAATCCATCGCGCGAAGCGCTAAAAGGCCGAGCCGCAGTCTGCAGTGAATCCCGCAGCGTGCTCATCGCCGTCAAACGAATAAAGCCCGTCATCCCCAGCAAGTGAATCATGCTGTGCGTCCCGCCCGCAAGCATGACGTCCGCATCGCCCCGCTTGATGATCTCAAACGCTTCGCCAATCGCCTGCGTGCTCGCCGCGCATGCTGTCATGCAGTTAAACGCCGGGCCTCGGCATCCAAACTGCTGCGCAAGATGGCTCAGAGCAATGTTGGGCTCCTGCTCAATCTCGCCAAACGGACTCATCCGAGCCAACCCCGTCTTCGCCCACGCAACTTCATCAATCGTCCGCGTCTCGCTCTTCCACCCAGCAAGATTCGTCGCGAGGAAGTTGTCGTAATCCAAACTCCCTTCGCCCGCGCCCAAGTACATCCCGACGCGATCAAGATTCAAACTCGCAATCGGCTTCGCCCGAAACTTCGCACCGCCAGTGTCTCCAAGACCCGCCTGCCGCCAAGCACTCGCCGCCGCCGCCAGCGCGAACTGACTGTTCAGCACCGCATGATCATGCGCCGCAGCGTCCTCGATGTAATCAATCAGTGAAAAGCCCGGCACTTCCGCCGCAAAGTTCGTGGCAAACGTGCTCGCATCATACCGCGTGACCGGCGCAATCCCATTATCACCCCGAAGCAACCGCGCCCACACGGCGTTGACATCCGTGCCCAGCGGCGTAACCCAACCCATTCCTGTAATGACAATTCGGCGAGGCATATTCAGTCAGAGTCCAGTGAAGTTCAAGTGAGCACCGAGGGACAGAGATCGACGGAGATTTGGGGATGATGGGATGATGGGATGATGGGATGATGGGAAAGTACTGTACTTCGCATCATCTCATCATCGCATTATCCCATCATCTCTTCACTTCTCTCATCCCCGATCATCAAACTCATCATCATGATCGTCGCCTTCTTCAAGGCTGATGCCCTTTTCCTTCGTGATCTTGTCGATGTTCACAACGCGAACCAGACCGTCCTTGAGCCGACGTTCCGCGAAGTTGATGATGAGTCCAAGTTCAAGGTCCTGCGCCTTGAGTTTGGCCCGCAGCGCAAGCCGCTCGAACGTCGTGATCTGACCTGGCCTCGCCAGCACATCGAGGAAGAACTTCCCATCGATGTACATGTCGGTGATGCTCTCGCCGATCTTCTTGTCTTTGTACACAACCGCCACCGGATGCTTCAGCGTGTACGTCACGTTCAGCGCATCAAGTTCAACGCGCAGCGCGTTGATGTACGTCGACTGGTCATACCCAGGCCCAAGAGTCTTATGTACTTCAATCGCCGCGCCGATTGCCTTGCGAGAAGCCTCGGTCGTTGTCGCGTCCAGCGCAGACAGCGGAATACCACGACGCTCATGGCCGCCATGCCCACCACCGCGCCCGCGCCCGCCGCCACCGCCCCCGTAACCCCGCCCGCCACCGCCGCCGCCTCGGTACCCGCCGCCTCGATCATCATGTCCGTAGTCGCCGCTCATATGTAGTCTCCTGTGGTCTCTGCTGTCGTGTTGGGTATCCCCACGCTCCGCGTGGAGTGCTTCGTGCTGCTGTTATGGTGCAGAAATCCTTCTCCGCGCCGAAATTCCACAGACATTCATGCACAGGCACTTCCGCCCATGCACCCCACGCCCCCAATAAGCCTATGGCCCAATCGCCCTCAGCACCAGAGCGGCGTTTTGCCCCCCAAGACTGCTCGTACACACCAAAACATGCTTCATCGCCTTGCCGCGCTTGTCCGCCGGACCAACCTGCAACCCCTCAACCTTTGCACCCAGCCGTGCCGGCAGCGCCTGTTCCTTCAACATCATCGCCGCGACCGCAACCTGAACCCCACCCGTACCCGCACAGCAGTCCCCCAACGCAGGCGACAGCGTCACGAGTTCGATCGTGTCCAATCGCGACCCGAACACCTGACGAAGCGCACCCGCCTCAGGCGTATCCATGCACGCGGACCCACACGCCTGCGGCACGATCACGTCAATCGCCGAAGCCTCGACTCCCGCATCACGCATCGCATTCCGAATCGCCAGCGCAAGCCCCTCATTCACCGCGTCCTTCGCAACAATCGCCGCCCCAGGCGTCGTCTTTCCAAAACTGTGCGCCGCCCCAAATCCAGCCACTTCCGCATACGCCGCCTTGCCCCGCGCCTTCGCAGTGTCAAGGTTTTCCAAAATGAGCAACCCCGCACCCTCGCCCGGCACACCCCCCGAACTCCCCGAACTCCCCGCCCCCCCCGCATAAGGCCGCACCGCAGTTTCCGGCGGAGTGTTCGCCGGCACATTTCCAAATCGCCCCGCCACCGTCATACGCAGCACACCCAGCAAGTTCACCTTGCTCTCCGCACTGCCAGAAATCGTCGCATCCGCCGCCCCGCGCTCGATGACGCGTGTGCCTTCGCCAATGCTGAGCAAACCGCTCGCCTCCGAGCACGTGTGCGTGTTGCTGGGCCCCTCGCACCCATGAATGATCGTTACATGGCACGCCAGCATGTTGGGCAGGTACTTGAGCATCCACAAAGGCTGCAAGTTGTCCATGCCACCGCCACCACCCGCCTCGGCAACCGTTCCAAACTTCTTGTAACTGAATCCCCCGCGATTCTTGTTCGCCGGATCATCATCCACCGCAGTCGCCAGCGCAAGCGTCAACTCATGCGTCTCCGCCGCGATCAGCCCTGCCCCAATCTGACATCCCACCCGCTCCCCCGGATACGTCGGTGCCTGCCCCTCATTCGCACGCGTCAGCAGACCCGCGTCCTCAACCGCATCCTTCGCCGCCGCCACCGCAAGCTCCACATCCCGCGCCATCACCTTCACGGCTTTGCGATAGTGCTTGGGAACATAATCCTTCGCCGAAAAGTCCTTGACCTCCGCCGCAAGTTGACACGGAAACCCCGAAAGATCCACCCGCGCGGGCTTCCCAATCGCCGTCTTTTGCGTGGACAACCCCTCCCACAAGGCCTTGGCCCCCACGCCAAACCCGGTCACCGCTCCAACACCCGTAATAACTACACGCCTGCGCATTGCGCCAGTTTAGGATGGGTAGCACAGGCGTCCCCGCCCGTGCCGAAAGTCATGTAATGCTCGCCCACAGTCAGGACGCCAATGCCATCGACGGGGTGTTCACTTCACCGCCTTCTCCAGCGCCGCGTCAATCATCAAACTGAGCTGCTCTTCAATGTACTCGTTGAGTTCCTTATACCCCGCGTTGGGCTTATTGGGCGGAGCCTTCAGCACACTGCCCCAAGCAACCTTCCCCGTCTGATCGATCAAGTAGAACGTGGGCAACCCAGACACCTTGTACTTCCCCGCCGCCGTCTCTGCCTTGAGCAGCGTCGGATACGTGTACTTGTTGTCATGCTTGAACTTCACCGGATCGCCATTGCCCTGCCCCATCTCCGCGTTCATCCCGAGGATCACAACATCCTTGTCCTTGTACTTCTCATGCAACTTCTGAAACGTCGGCATGACTGCCCGGCAAGGCGGACACCATGTCGCCCAGAAGTCCATCACCACAACCTTGCCCTTGTAGTCCGCGAGAGTCTTGGCATTACCTTCCGCGTCCTTCAAATTGAACGCCGGCGCATCCGACCCCACCTTCAGCAACTTCTTATCGTGCGCCCAAGTCACCCCATTAGGCCCCGCGAGCACCTGATCATTCTTCTCTTCACCCTTCGCCGCGCTGCGAGTCAGTTTCGCCGCCTTCACGCGATACCCATCCGGCACTTCCAGCGAAAACGCCGCCAACTGCGCCTCGTCATTCACCTTGAGCGACCGCACTTCCAGCGTCCGCCCCGTGATCATCTTCCCATCCTTATCCACATTCAACCGCTCAATCCGCCGAGGCAAGTTGTCATCCCGCGCGATGAACACACGCTTCACATACGTCGTCCCCGAAGCATCCTTCTCGTCCTTCTTCGCTTCTGTCTCCGCCCCAAAGTACACCGCATCACACACCTTGCCATCAATCGTCTGCGGAGCCTCCAACGCCGTCACATTCACAAACTCGTGATTCTTCACCAGCGCATCGTCCGTCAAAAATTCCCAGAACACCGTCTCATGCGCATCCTTCGCAAAGTTCGCGAAGAACGAAAAAATCTCACCCACGCTGTCGTCTTCCCGCTCGACAACCGTCTTGTCGGCCTCCGAAATACTCCTCGAAGCCGCCCCGTCATTCGCCGCCGTAAACCGCTTCGCATCCGTCCCACTCCCCCCACCCGTCGAAGCCGCCGCACCCGTCACCGTCCCCGCACTGTGCAGCTTCCAACTCGCTCCCCCATCCATCCCCGCCCCCTTCATCGCGTCGATCCGCTGCCCGCACACCTCCGCCGAAAACACGCTCGCCGCAGGTGCGTACGTCTCGGCGTGCGCGACATAGCTGAACGCCTTCAGCTTCGTCATCGCCTTCGCCGCATCCTCTAAAATCAACTTCGCCCGCGCCACCTGCGGCTGCGAAGTCCCCTGCGCAGACTGCTTCGCCTGCCCAGCCTGGGCCATCGCGTCACTGGGCGTGCACGCACTGAGCAAGAGAACCAACGCAACCGACGAGAATATTTGGTGTTTGTGCGGCATATCTTGTTCTCGAAAGTAAAAATCTCAATCGAGTGTACTACATACGTCAACGCCCCTGATCACCGCTTGTTACGCCGATTCGCCCCACAAACCTGTAACTGCTCTATGGTTGTCGTGAAAACTGTGAAAACGGTAGATTTCCCTCACCCATGAACACCGACCCAATTCCCAGCCCACAAACGCTCCGCACCGCCGCACAGGCATCCGGCGCACCCAACGAACGCCCGGGCGACATGATCGGCCCCTACGTCCTCATTGAAACGCTGGGCGAAGGTGGCTTTGGCATCGTCTGGCTCGCCGAACGCCGCGAGCCCATGGTCCAGCGCGTCGCGCTCAAAGTGCTCAAGCCGGGCATGGACAGTACTGCCGTCATTGGCCGCTTTGAACAAGAACGCCAAGCCCTCGCCGTGATGGACCACCCCAACGTCGCGCGAGTCTTCGACGCTGGCACAACCACCCGAGGCCTTCCCTACTTCGTGATGGAATACGTCCGAGGCGAACCCATCACAACCTACTGCGATCGCCACGAACTCAGCACCAAGCAGCGCTTGGAGCTCTTCGCCCAAGCCTGCGACGCCATCGAACACGCCCACAGCAAAGGCATCATCCACCGCGACCTCAAACCCTCCAACATTCTCGTTGGAGGCGATAGCGACAAAGCAATCGTCAAAGTCATCGACTTCGGCATCGCCAAAGCCATCAACTCCCTCGCCGAGCAACGCACCATCTTCACCGAGCGTGGTCAGATGGTCGGCACGCCCGAATACATGTCGCCCGAGCAAGCCGGCATGGACGCAACAGGCGTTGACACTCGCACCGACGTCTACAGCCTTGGCGTCCTGCTCTACGAACTGCTCTCAGGCACGCTTCCCTTCGATTCCAAAACCCTCCGCGCCGCGGGCTACGCAGAAATCCAGCGCATTATCCGCGAAGTCGATCCACCCCACCCCGCAACGCGCCTGAGCAGCATGGGCGAACGCGCCTCAGAAATCGCCAAGCGCCGCCAAACGCAAGTCGACGAACTCTGCAGCGAACTCACGCGCGAACTCGAGTGGATCCCGCTCAAAGCCATTCGCAAAGATCGCGCCGAACGCTACCGCTCCGCCGCACAACTCGCCGACGACATCCGCAACTACCTCGCGGGCAAACCCCTTCTTGCGGGCCCCGAGTCCACCGCCTATCGCCTCCGTAAGTTTGCCCGCAGACACCGCGTTGGCGTCAGCGTCGTCGCGCTCATCGCCGCGATCCTCGTTGGCTCCTCCGCAGTCCTCGCAGTGCTGCTCGCCCAAACCCGCGCCGCCCAGCGCGCCGCCGACGCCGCGGCTCAAGAAGCCCGCACCGAAGCACAAAAATCCAAAGCCGTCACCGACTTCGTCTCCGACTTGCTGCGCTCCGCCGACCCAGGCCGCGACGGCAGGCAAGTCAAAGTCGCCGACCTGCTCGACCGCGCCGACAGCGCAATCAGCCGCACCGCCTCAACTCAGCCCGAAATCGCCGCCGCGATGCATGAACTCGTCGGCGCGACATACGAAGGCCTGGGCCTCTACGAAAACGCATCCAAACAATTCCGCGCCTGCCTTGATCTTCGCACTCGCGTCTTGGGAGACGAACACCCCGACACCTATCAAGCCAAAGCCAACCTCGCACCCGCCCTGCAACCTCTCGGCAAAGATGATGAAGCCCAGCAACTGCTCACCGTCGGCATCGCAGGCCTCGCCAAAGCCTACGGCGCGGAGCACCGCAACACACTCCTCGCCCGCGCTTCGATGGCGAAACTCAAGCACGAAACAGGCAAGATCGAAGAAGCCACCACACTCTTCCGCGAAGTCTGCGACGCAGGCCTGCGCTCTCTCCCAGAAAACGACGACCAACTTCCGATGTGGCTGGGCACGCTTGGCGTGCTGCTCACCGACTCCGGAAAAATGGACGAAGCCAAGTCCTACGCCGACAAAGCCCTCGACCGCGCCCGCCGCACGCTGGGCAACGAACACCCGACCACACAATACTGCATGAACGTCCTCGCACGCTGGCACCAGCAGCGAGGCGAATTCGAACCCGCCGAAAAACTCTACAAAGAAGCCTACGCCGCAGGCCTTAAAGTGCTGGGCGAAGAGCACCAAAGCACCCTCTACTGGATGAACAACGTCGCGAGAATTCTTCAGGATCAGAAGAAGTTCGAAGAAGCCGCGGGGATGTACGAAAAACTCGTCGAAGTCCAAACCCGCGTGATGGGCCCCGAGAATCCCGACACGCTCATGTTCCGCAGCAACCTCGCACGCTGCTACCAGGACCTCAAGCAATTCGACAAAGCCGAACCGCAAATGCGCGAAGTCGTCGAAATGGGCAAAAAAACCCTCACGATGGACCACCTCAACTGCATGATCTGGCAGAACAACCTCGCCAAACTCCTCGAACTCAAAGGCAAGCCCGAGGACGCGCAGCCCCTCTACGCCGAAGTCGTCGAAGCCGCCCGCAAAAACCTCCCCGAAACCCACAACGTCCGCCTCACCTTCGAACTCAACCTTGGCGGCTGCGAACTCCTACTCAACCACTTCGACAAAGCCGAGCCCCTCATGCTCAACGCTGAAAAACAGTTCACCACAATCCTCCCCGCAGGCCACGCCACCCTCAAAGCCGTCCGCACCCGCCTCGCCGACATGTACGACAAAATGAAACAACCCGACAAAGCGGCTGAATGGCGAGCCAAGGCGCAGTAACACTCTTCGTGCCACCGACAGTGCTTTGACTGTCGGTGGTCGATCCACGCAAAGCGTCGGTTCCCACCACGATCATCCCGACCCCTGCAGAAATTCACAAGTTCCACACGCCGGACCTGAGTGAGTCTTCGAGCGAAGGTCCGGGTCTCTCGCACGTCTCCACCGACTGTCAAAGCACAGTCGGTGGCACGGTTCACTTCTTACCCTCGCGCCGAATCGGCAACTGCACATCCAACTCAAACCGCTCCATCCCATGCGCAAACGGCTTCCCAATCCAAGCCTCAAAACCCGGCTGATCCGCCGGCACATATCCACTCTGAGGCAGCCACACGCCATACAACCAATACAACGCCCGCAGTTCTAAGTTGATGTCCCCCTTCACCTCAACCTGCGCAACCGTCATCGCCGGAAACCGATACCGCCCAACCTCACCCCGCGGCACAACCTTCTCACACTCCACCGCCGCGTGATACCGACACTGCTCCAAAGGCGTCACCTCCGGATTCTCCCACTGATACCCCAGCCACTGCCCATCGCTGCATCCATTCCGCTCCGCCCATTCCATCAAGCGATGCACCGCCACAACAACCGCATCCCCCTTGTACGGATCATGCACACGGATATACGCCACCGTCCGCGCAGGTAACTCACGCACCACCACGCGAAACCCATCCGGATTCCCCCCGCCCACGCCGCCTGCTCCCGAACTTAAGTGCAAACTCTTCGTCCACTCAGGCAGCGTCGCCTCAAGCCGCGCACGATTCGCATCCCGCCAACTCCGAATATCAAACGCACTCGGCGCGGCTCCAAACTTCTGCTTGAACGATCGCGAAAAGTCCGACGCCGACGCAAACCCGCACTCCGTCGCAACATCTGCCAACACCATCCTCGGCGTGTGCGCCATCATCACCATCGCCCGATCCAGCCGCGCCCGCTTCACAAAGTCCGCGAGCGTCTCCCCCACCATCGCCTGAAACACGCGATGAAAATGAAATGGCGACATGTGCGCCGCCTTCGCCACCGCCGACAGTTTCAATGGCTTGTCCATGTTCGCGACAACATGATCAATCGCAAGATTGACCCGCTCGACATACGCCAAAGACGTCCCAGCTCGTGTTTTCGCAAGAGTTCGCAAGATTTGTCAAGCCCTTTCCACGACACGCCGCTCAACTTTCCGGTATCATGCAGCAATCACGTTTTCTCGCTCACCACTCAAACAAGTTCCATCACGCCGGACACCCACATGAACAAACTCCTCCAAAGCGTACTCGCCTGCACATCCCTCGCCCTGCTCGCCGCGTGCGCGACCACTCGTGAATCCAAGCACGCTGAAACCACACCCACCACCGCTCAAAACACCCCCGCCGCGAAACCCGCCGCTTCATTCGGAGACCCCAAAATGCAATTAGGAGCTTTCTCAGTCAGCCTCGCCGTCAAAGACATCGCCGCCTCAAAAGCCTTCTACGAAAAACTCGGCTTCCAATCCGTCATGGGCGGCGAGAAACAGCGCTTCATGATCATGCGCAACTCCACCACCACCATCGGCCTCTTCCAAGGCATGTTCGACAAGAACATCCTCACCTTCAACCCAGGCTGGGACGCGAACTGCAACACGCTCCCCAACTTCGACGACATCCGCACCCTCCAACGCCTCGCGAAGGAACGAGGCCTCACCCTCACGACAACCGCCGACGAATCCACCACAGGCCCCGCAAGCTTCACCCTCACCGACCCAGACGGCAACATGATCCTCCTCGATCAACACGTCGCAAGCCCGAAGTAGATCACATTCTGCTTCGCCTTCGCGCACCGTGTCTGCTGAATCGATTTCAACGCGAAGATCGCGAAGGACTCGAAGAAGACAAACGAATCAAATACTGAAACAAAAGAACGTCGCGACTTTTTCTTACGGCACACAGCGATGCACACTCTCCTCATCCCATCTCTTCGAGCCCTTCGCGCTCTTCGCGTTGAAAACTCTGATCCCACTTCACGCCAACGAAGTCAGTACGCCGCGCCTCACATCTGCCAGTGCCCAGCCCCCAGTGCCCAGTGCCTCCGCTAATGCCCAATGCCCAACCCCCAATGCCTATGATCCCCCGATCTTTCTCATCACGGGGCCGAACCGGATTCGACCGGGCATGCGAAGCCCGCTCGTCGCGCGTCGTGGCGCACGTGTACCACGTTAAAAGCGTGCAAAAAAATGTTCAACGAGCGTCAATACGCTTTGGCGGCCTAACAAACGGCTGCCCGACTCCCCGCCAACGCCTGCTAGGCGGGGAATCGACGACAGCAGGCTCGCGGAGATCTGAGATCTTCAGGGGTCAAACCGCTAAAACATGCTGCAGATTGGACCAAAAGGAAGTTTGTGAGCGAACGTCCTCAGGTCGAGATCAAACCACTCAACACACGCGTAGAAGCGGCGGACTGACTGTCACGGGACGGGGGTTCAATTCCCCCCGGCTCCACTTTTCTTTGTAAGTATCGCGTTGAAGCGCCAACACGCGCTCGCGCGAAACATCAAACTTTCTGAATTTCCTTTATACTTCCCCTCGTGAGCGAAGGCGAAGTTTTTACATTCCTCATCAGCATCGCCGCCTCCGCCTTCTTCTGGTGGCGCTGGATCGCCGTCCTCGCCCGCGCCGCACCGGGCACCAGCGGCGTCCCAATCCTGCTCTCCTCCCTCGCCGCCGTCTTCTTCATCCTGCTCGCGATCCTCCTCTCCCTCGCATCACACGACGTCCGCGACTCCGCCCTCTACATCATCTTCTACATCGTCATGGGCTACGCCGTCGTAGGCCTTGGCCTCTCCGCTCCAAAGCTCGTAGGCCTGCAAGCCTGGGACATCGCCCAGCGAAACAACCACGGCGCAGTCATCCTCTTCCTCGCCCTCACCATCGCCAACGCCTTCGCGTTTAGCGGCGCAAACATCGGCGATGGCCCTGGCTTCTACGTCGTCCTCCTCTGCTCTCTCCTCTCAAACGGCTTCCTCTTCGCCAGCGTCATCGCACACGCGCTGCTCACCCGCAGCATGTACCGCGTTCTTGTCGATCGCGACAAACTCGTCGCCATCCGCCTCGCCGTTCTCTGGGTTGCGATAGGCCTCATCGCAGGCCGCGCCGTCGCGGGCGACTGGGTCAGCATGTCCGCGACTACCTCCGACTTCATCCTCCGCGCCTTCGCCGCCTTTCTCTTGCTTCTCATCGACCTCGCCTGGGCCAAACTCGTCGACCGCAAACCCGATTCCGCCCTGCGATCCCTCCAACTCGCCATCGCCATCCTCTACTTCGCCGGCGCAACCGCATACCTCGTCCTCCTCGGAGTGCCGAAGTGACCAGCACATGCACCATGCGCCTGTCGCCACGGTTCGAAGACAGCGTCGAACGCCACCTGCGCGATCGCTTCATGTTCGAAGCCGGCAAACTCGACCCACAATCCTTCGACCACCCCACCGTGCTTCCACGCACACTCCACATCTCGACCGGCACGTGGCAACATCTCGCCCACATCGCCGAACGCGCCTGGACCGAACTCTCCTCCGCCGAAAAAGTCCTCCTCGATCATGAAGACGTCTGGCCCAAACTCGGCATCCCGCGCCGCGTCCAAAATCTCATCCGCGCCGAACGCAACGCCGCGCACAACGCCATCGCTCAAGTCCGCTTCTGCCGCTTCGACTTCCATCCAACCCCCAATGGCTGGCAAGCCTCCGAAATCAACTACGACGTCCCGGGCGGCTTCCTTGAAGCAGGCCCCTTAACCCAAATCGTCGCCCCACACTTCAACAACGTTTCTTGTCCCCCCAACCCCGCCCAAATCCTCGCACAACAACTCGCCCAAGCAATTCAAAATCAAAACTTCCCACCAACCGCGGCGATGATGCACGCCACCAGTTACTCCGACGACCAACAAGTCATGCGCTGCATCGCCGCCGAACTCGCACGTTTCGGTATCGCCACCCTCGACACCGCCCCCGATCACCTCGCACTCGACCAAAACCGCGTCATCAACACGCTCACCAACCAACCCCTCGGCTGCATCGTCCGCTTCTTCCCCGCCGAGTGGCTCACCCACATCCGCAACCAGCGCTCGCTCCGCGCCCTCACAACAGGCCCCTTCATCCGCTGCAATCCCCTCAGCGCACTGCTCCTCCAAAGTAAACGCACCCCACTCATCCTCCAATCCCTCGGCGTCCCCCTCCCCACCTGGAGCACGCTCCTCCCTCGCGTCCACGCCATCGGCTCACGTCGTTGGCATCCACAACTCATCGCGCCCAAAGCCGTCCTCAAGCCCAACTGGGGCCGCGTGGGCGAATCAGTCTGCATCCCCAACGCAACGCCCAACAAAACCACAAAGCGAGCCACACTCGCCGCGAGACTCTTCCCCTCGCACTGGATCCTCCAAGATCGTTTCGATTCCATTCCACTCTCATCCGACGAAGGCGACTACCACGTCTGCCTGGGCGTCTACGTCATCAATGACAAAGCCGCAGGCATCTACGCACGAGCCGCACGCGTCGCCGTCATCGATCACCGCGCCCAAGACGTCGCCGTCCTGATCGATCCCTCGCTCGACGCAAGACAACCATCATCCCACATCAACTTCGATTCCCAAATCGCTCGCTCAACTCACGAAACCCAAGCCCCTCACACCCAGCACACCAAGGAGGTGCTCGTTGGATCTGCTTGAACCAAAAATGGCCGCCGAATCCCTAAGCGTGTTTCGCACATGGGCCCCGCGCGAAAGCCCTTGGTCCCCATGGGCCAAACCCACGCTCTTCGCGCAAGCACTCCTCGCGCCCCAACAGCAAACCGCGGAACAAATCGCCAGCCAAATCCCCGCAATGCCCGCGCTCTCGCTCGACGCATTCCCCAAACCCACCACCCGCACCGCCCTCATCCTCGACCTCCCAGGCATCGTCAGCGTCCAGTGCGCCCTGCAACTCGCCTCGCGAGGCTACCAACCAATCCCCCTCTTCAACTCCACCATCGGCTACGAACATCGCAATCTCGTCGACGCGCGAGGCATCGTCCGGGCCATCTGGCTCTACACCGAAGCCCTCCGCGCCTGCAAAGTCCCCGCCGACGCGCCACCCGTGTTCCTTCTCGATTCCCTCCGTCACACCGGCACGCCCAACGACAACGTCTACGACAACCGCTGGCTCATCTTCCCGCAAGACCTCCCCAGCGCACACAAACTCCGCTCCGCATCAATCACCAGCGCCATCATCATCCAAAACCACGGCCGCATCCTCCACGACCTCCGCGCCGTCCTCCGCAACTGGCGAAACGACTCCCTCCCGGTCACCGCCTTCGACCCCTTCACCAACACCCCCTTCGCCCTCGACTTCGAAATGTCCCGCCTCGCCCAACTCCGCGACCACCTCGAACTCCTCTTCCACAGCTTCAAAGCCACCAGCGCCGGCGGCTTCGGCGCCCTCATCCCCGACACCTCAACAAGCTCCGGCTTCGCGTAGTGGTTCGCTCGTCGATCTGCAAGCTGACGAAGGGAACTTGAACAACGCTTCAAGTCCAACCCTGTCAACCCCCTCCACCCCACAAAATCCCCGCACCCCATCAAGTGCGCGCACTCATGGTCGCCGCCCAATCGTCCCAGAAAATCACCGAAACCCGCCCCCCATCGCCCACCCGCGCCACCACACCACCCACACCCGTGCGCCCACCGCCGGTCATCCCAACCAAGCGCGCACTATTTTGAGGTCACTTTTCGCCCCTCCCCGTGCGCACACGACAAATGTAATAAAAATCAACAACACCCTTGACAAGTATCGTTTTACGCACGATACTTACTCTCAGGATTGAAGCCATGACCACGTTCATGCTCCAACTTCGACTTCTTCGCCCGGTGCTGCGTCGCAGCGCCGGGTACCCCCTGTGCCGCTTCGCCGGCCGACCGGTCGCCACGCGCGACCTGTATTGTCGCCGTCCCCTGCCGGCCGACCTGCTATCGAACGACGCCCCGCGTCGCCTCGATACGCGGCGACTGCCCGCCTAACTGGCGTCAGTCGCAAAAAACAGCGTTTTTGAACCCCAAACCACAAGCCACGCTCCCCGTCGTCCCAGCGACGCCCGTGATCATGAGGTAACCCACAAGGTTCGCCCGCTCGTGGTTTCTCCCAAACCCCCACGAATTCCCCGTCGCGATCATTCATTCCCCCAAAGCTCCCACCGAGCCCAAGTTTATTACATGCGCACTTATTAGAACACTTTATTACATATAAGTATCTTTCGGTTCCGTAGCTCAATCAACGTAGAGCACCGGCTTGTCACGCCGGAGGTCGCGAGTGCAAACCTCGTCGGGACCGCTTCCCCCCGACGCCGTAGCCCAACCGGCAGAGGCCCTGGCCCGAGGTGCCAGGTGGTGCAGGTTCGAATCCTGTCGGCGTCATTTTGACTCGGTAGCCCAACGGAAGAGGCGGCCGCCTCAGGTGCGGTTTGTTGCTGGTTCGAATCCAGTCCGGGTCACTTGTCTCGTAGTTTCGATGGATAGAACGCCGCGCTGCGGTGGGCGAACGCGGAGGTTGCAGGTTCGAGTCCTGCCGAGACAGTTCTTTGGTCCGGTGCCGGAGAGGCCGAACGGGGCTGCCTGCAACGCAGCTGTGCTTTGCACCACGCAGGTTCAAATCCTGCCCGGATCTTTTTTGGGTCGGTGTCCGAGCAGCGAAGGAGGGCGGCTGTAACCCGTTCGTGCCGCAAGGCACCTCGCAGGTGCAAGTCCTGCCCGACCCATTGACAAAAAAAGAACAAGCCCGCCTTCCTCAGCGGGCTCGTTCGGCTCTCTCTTCCCTTGCTACTTCTTACTTGCTACTTCCTATCAGCGGATGCACGGTCCTTCGCTGTACACGCTCAGGAACGCGTCGATGTCCATGGGATCGAAGATGCTGGTGTCGTTGTTGAAGTCGATGTCGTCGCAGCCCATGTCGCCTTGGAATTCAAACGCGCCGATGTCGATTGGGTTTTCGCTGTCGGCGTTGTCGTAGCCCTTCGCGTCACGGATGCGTGCGTTGCTCACTGCGTCGAGCAATGCGGTCGCGCCCGAGGTCAGGAAGCGAGCGGGGTTGCCGCGATCGATTGCGGGGCTGGTTTCCAGCAGGCGGAAGTCGTTGCCCGCCGCGTTGACGAATCCGGGATTCGCAACAGTGTTATTCGCGGCGGGGTTTGCGTTGGGCAGCGGTGCTGGCGAGAGGCTGTCCCAGAAGGTCATGCGGGAGAGGCTCGCGTTGCTCAGAGCGATGGAGTTTGTCACGAACGCGGCGGAGTTCACGGGGATGATGTCGCTCAAGTTGCGGGCGAAGACGCAGTTGGTCATCACAACGTCGAGGTTGCTGTCGGCGCTGTTCAAGAAACGGTTGTTGTCGCGGAAGACCGTGTTGACCATGCGGATCGCTGTCGAAGTGTTGCTTGAATCCAGGAACGTATCGAGCGTGTGAATCGTGCAGCCTTCAAGCAGCAGTTTTTCATAGCCGGTGCCGACAAACGTCGTGTTGGAGCGTCCCAGGATCGAAGTCATCACGCTTCGACGGAAGGTCAGCTCGTTTGTCCCAGCGACGTTCGGCAAGCTGATGAAGGGCAACGTATCGCGAGAGGTGAGGGTGATGTCTTCGAAGGTCAGATTCGACGAACCCGTGAACGCCGGACCGGTGGGCGGTCCTTGAAGGGTCGTCACTCCCGCTCCTGAGCCTCGGAGCACGATGTTCCCCGGAACGTTGATGCCGGTTTCCAGCGTGTGTGTGCCGGGTGCCACTCGAACCTCGCCTAGCCCGGAGGTGTTCGCGAGTTGTATCGCCAACGAAAGCGTTGAGGCTTCACCCGGATAGTAAATTCCGCCCGACACTTCGATGACGGCGTCGCTCGTCCACGTTTCGTTGCGAACGTCCCACAGACCCGAGTTTCCTGTAGCGATCAAGGCGTAGTCGCTGCCCTGCGAGTTGTCGCCTGTGTTCGCCGCGAAGTTGCGGTACGTCGAGGGGCTTCCGTCGGACCACACAAACGTTCCTTCGACCGCGGCGTCGCTGAGACCAATGAAGTACTTGGCGTTGGGCTGCAGCACGTTGGCGACAAGCCAGGTTTGCTCGGCCGCGTCGTTGATGGTGACGAGATCGCCACCCATGTTCCGTGCGTAGTTGCGCATCTGAGTCCACGTTGCTCCGGTCCAATTGAGCCGGTAGTACCGATTGCCGGTTGCGGGATTCGTGATGCGCGGGCCCAGAACCTGGGCTTGAGCACCGGCGAGGGTGACGAGGAGTGCGGCGGTTGCTGAAACGATGCTGAGTGGACGGTTCATGACGAGTTTCCTTCTGAATGACGACCTTGATCAACGGGTGACACCTCCCGTTCAAGGACACTCGCGGAACGGGAGGCAGCACGGCATCATGCAAATGCACTTTTTTTGATAATCACCCGACGATCGTTCAGATCGTCCACAAATCAAGGCATTTCAGCGATTTGTCGCGGCTTGCTTACAGTTGCGAATGGAAGCCGAATCGCCAGTCACGATGATGCTTCGCGATGTTCGCCTTGGGAAAGAAGGTTCCCGGGAAAAACTCGCGGAGGTCATGTATTCGGAACTTCGGGCTTTGGCGGGTGCCTTGATGGCGGACGAGCGCATCGCGCACACGCTTCAGCCCACCGCGCTGGTGCATGAGGCATACGCAAAGTTGATGCGGGGCGCAGCAATTGACGCAAAGGATCGCGGACACTTCATGGCGATCGCTGCGAAAGCGATGCGACAAGTGCTGATTGATCACGCGCGAGCGAAGCGTGCGGACAAGCGAGGAGGCGGGCGGGTCTTCACTGTCGGAGACTCGGCGGAATCAGGCCTGCTTCACGATCAACAAGCAACCGAGAGCGGCGCGGCTGAACAGTTTGAGACGAAACTGGATGTGCTTGATCTTGATCACGCGATGCAGGAACTCAGCCGCGTGTATCCTCGTGCGGCCCGCGTTGTTGAAATGCGTTTCTTTGGCGGTCTCAACGTGCAAGACGCCGCGCTCGTGCTTGGCACTGGCGAGGCAACGGTGGAGCGAGACTGGGCGTTGGCGCGTGGATGGCTCCGGCGAAAACTCTCTGGGCTGGGCGCGAATGAAGAATTCAGTGACTGAAGTGGAAGGCTCATCGTGTCGCAAGAACACCCAAAGGATGCACAGAACACGCGACCTTTGCACGAGCGCGTTGCACATGCACTCGATGCTGCGGGTGATGCGACGGGTGCGCACTTGCTCGCGCATCTCCGCGAGAAGCACTCGGATGATCCGGAACTTGTCCGCGAGTTAGAGTCGCTGCTTGGTGAAACGACGGCCCACGTGCCTGTGCTCGATGAAACGCTGACGATCGGAGCCGATGCGTCGGCAACGCTACTTCGCTCTGCACTGGCGAAGGCTGTGCATGGTGCTGCTTCTGGCTCGCACGAAACTCCGCCCACGCAGTCTCCAGAGCCACTTCCGCAGAAGATCGGTGATTATCGCGTGCTGCGCGAATTGGGCCGGGGTGGCATGGGGATTGTGTATGAGTGCGAACAGAGCGAGCCAAAGCGCAGCGTTGCGGTAAAGGTGCTGCGGCGAGGTGTGCATTGGGATTCGTCGTCGCAGGATGCTGGAATTGATCCTCGCCGCGAAGCGCGAGTGCTGGCGAGGCTCACGCACGCCGGAATCGTGCGCGTCATTGAAGCGGGCGTCGATGCGGAGTCCGGGCAGACGTACTTTGTGATGGACTTGGTTCGCGGCGCGACGTTACTGCGATATGCGGACCAGTCCGATCTTTCGATTCGTCAGCGAGTAGAGTTGCTGGCACGTGTGTGCGACGCGGTGGAGCATGCACATCGCAAGGGCATCATCCACCGCGATCTCAAGCCGTCGAATGTGCTGGTGGAATCGGCTGGCGGGGCGACGGCGTCGGATGAGTTTGGGACAGTGGGCCAGCCACGGGTGCTGGACTTTGGTGTTGCAAAACTCACGGATCCGATGGGCGAAGGCGCGCTGGCGAAGTCGTTGTTGTTGCCCGGCGCGTCTGCGATTGTGGGCACGCTTGGATATATCAGCCCCGAAGCGTTGTCGGGCGATTCGCACGGGATCGATACGCGTGCGGACGTGTATGCGCTGGGCGTGATCTTGTACGAGTTGTTGACGGGCAAGTTACCGGTGTCGCTGACTGGTGTGCCACTCTCCGAGGTTGCCCGCAGAGTGTCTGAGGCGACGATTGTGCCGTTGCGAAAACACGATCGGCGGCTGCGGGGCGATTTGGAATCGATTGTCGAAAAAGCGATGGAGAAAACGCCCGAGCGTCGGTACGGCAGCGCGGGTGAATTGAGCGATGATCTTCGCCGCTTTCTGCGAAACGAACCCGTGGTCGCGCAGCCTGCAAGCGCGATGTACCTTGCTCGCAAGTTTGTGACCAGGCACCGAGCAGTGAGCGCACTGGCAGCGGGTCTTGTTCTTGCATTGGCGACGGGGCTTGTCATCACGCTCGTGATGATCACTCGTGTTGAAAAAGCCCGCAAGCAGGAACAAACGCAGCGCGATATCGCGAATGCGATCCGCAGCTATCTCGTGCAAGACCTGATCGGCGCGGCGAACCCAAGCGTGATGGGCAAGGATGTGAAACTGACGGACGCGCTGCAGAAAATCGCAAATGAAGTGGGCACGCGTTTTCCGGGACAGCCCGAACTCGAAGGCCGAGTTCGGCATGAACTCGCGACGGTCTTCAATAGTCTTGGGTACTACGACGAGGCGCAGCAGCAGAGCGAAGCGTCGCTAAAACTGCTTGAATCGACGGTGCCAAAGGACGACACGGCGTGCATCGCGTCGTTACTCGCCCAGGCGACGGCGTTTCAGAACAAGGGGATGAGCGAGCGTGCGGAACCGCTTGCGAGAGAAGGGCTGGCGCGTGCGACGCGGGTGCTCGTAGAAAACGATCCGTTTCGATTTCGGCTTCAGGCGGTGCTGAGCGGAGCGCTGCATTCGATGGGCAAGCCTGACGAAGCGATTGCGATCATGAAGCCGGTGGTGGAGAAGATTGACTCGATTAGCGGTTTGGATTTTGATGATCGTTGCTCGTTTCTCATTCAGTACGCGGCCGCGCTGCAGCAGAGCGATCCGCCGAAACTCGAAGAAGCCGCGGCGCAGTATGCGGCGGCGATTGAGATGTGTAAGCGGGAGAAGCAGCCCGAGCATCCCGCGAGTATCGCGGCGCGGAACAATCTTGTGGCTGTGCTCAGTTCGCTGCGGCGATATGACGAAGCGTTGGAGTATGCGAAAGAGTTGCCTGAATTGGCGAGGAAGACGTTTCCGGCGGATCATCCGGCGCATGGGATCTCGGCGCTGTCGGTGTCGAAGTTGTATATGAACACAGGACGCTTGCAGGAGGCGTACGACTGGGCAGTCAAGGCTGTGGACGCGATGACTGTCGCGCTGGGAGATTCGACGTGGCAGACGGAGCGGACAATTTCAGTCGCTGCGAAGGCGGCTCGCGACTTGAAAGATGGCGCGTTGGTTGAGACTTGGTCTTTGCGGGCTGTGGTCGCTCGGCTGCGGACGGCGACGGCGACTGAGGCACAAACAACGGTCAAGGTTTTTGAGGAGTACGCGCCGGTTGTTGGGAAGTCTCGGGAGGAGTTGCTTGAGTACGTGTTTTCGCGGCGCGATGAATTGGTGCCGACGAATCATCCGCGACGCGCGAGGTTTTTGGCGAATCTGGCGTGGGCAGCGGTCAGCATGAATCGTCCGCAGATCGCGGAGACGGCGCTAAGTGGTGTTGGCGATGCGGAGCTTGATGAAGAAGATAGGAAAGTGGTTACCGCGGCGCGGCAGAGTTTGCAGGGAACGATGAAGTCATCTGGCAACTAACTCGGTTCGACGCGAGAATTACCTCAATAAGTACGCACTTTTCGCGACTACGCTCGCGTGCTTATGGCCGTGTTGCTCACTGCACAAGACCTTTCCAAGACCTTCGGCACGAAAACGCTGTTCAGCGACGTCGCGTTGACGCTACATGATCGCGAGCGGCTCGCGCTGATCGGACCTAACGGCTCGGGCAAGTCCACGCTCCTCAAGATTCTCGCCGGTCTGGTGTCGGCGGATTACGGGCAGACGGTCGTACGCAAGGGCGTGCGCGTTGCGTATGTTGCTCAGAAGGATGAGTTTCCAGAAGGGTCCACCGTGCTCTCGGCGGTCGTTGATGCGTTGCTGGTTGCGATGCGAGCAGGCCAAATTGCACACATTCACGACGAACACGAAGCGCAGCTCGCGGCGGAACTGATTCTCAATCGTCACGATCTTTCCAACTTCGATCAACACACGCATTTGCTGTCAGGCGG
Source organism: Phycisphaerales bacterium (assembly GCA_046350435.1). Taxonomy (GTDB): domain Bacteria; phylum Planctomycetota; class Phycisphaerae; order Phycisphaerales; family UBA1924; genus BJHL01. Next base: position 1,479,209 of record JAXMAK010000001.1, on the reverse strand, counting down.
GCAGCGCAAGCGCCTTGCAATCATTCGTGAACTCGCGAAAGAACCCGACGCGCTGTTGCTGGACGAGCCGACCAACCACCTTGACTACGAAGGTGTCGAGTGGCTCGAAGCAACGCTGCGGGCTGGTCCATTTGCAAGCATCGCCGTCACGCACGATCGCGAATTCCTGGAATCCATCGCAACGCGCATCGCCGAACTATCTCGCCAGTATCCTCAGGGCATCTTCACAGTCGAAGGCAATTACAGCGAATTTTTGCGGCGAAAGCAGGAGTTTTTGGATGGTCAGGCGCGACAGGAGCAGGCTCTCGCGAATCAGGTGCGAGAAGACTTGCGTTGGCTTGGGCGCGGTGCGCAAGCACGTCGCACAAAATCCAAGAGCCGCATCGAGGCGTCGTATGACCGCATGGATGAACTCGCAGAACTTCGCGAACGCAACGCGGATGTGAAAGTCACGAGCATCGATTGGGGCGCGACGGGCAGGCTCACGCGAAAGTTGCTCGTCGCTCGCGCGATCTCAAAGCGGCTCGGTGAACGACAACTCTTCACCGACGTTGATCTCGTGCTTTCGCCAGGCCAACGCGTTGGGCTCATGGGTCCAAACGGCTCGGGCAAGTCGACACTCATCAAAGTGCTGATGGGCGACATGCCGCCCGACCCTCCCACTGCTCGTGCGCTCGCGGAAGCATCGCGGGCGGTCAATGTGCCGCCCGGCACGCCTCCACCGGGAACGATCAAACATGCGGACAACCTGAGAATCGTGCTATTTTCGCAGCATCGCACAGAGATCGATCCCGCTGAGACGCTGGCGACCGCGCTCAGTCCACACTCTGACAGCGTGATCTATCGCGGCGCGACGCTGCACATCAACACGTGGGCGCGCATGTTCTTGTTCACTGTCGAGCAACTCAAGCAGCCCGTGCGAGCACTCTCGGGTGGCGAACAAGCTCGCATTCACATCGCTCGGCTGATGCTTGAGCCCGCCGACGTGCTGATTCTCGACGAACCGACCAACGACCTCGATATCCCATCGCTCGAAGTGCTCGAAGAGAGCCTCGAAGAGTTTCCCGGTGCGGTCATTCTCGTCACGCACGATCGCGCGATGCTCGCTCGCATCTGCACACACTTTCTCGCGCTCGATGGGCTGGGCGGTGCGGCTCATTACGTCGACTACTCACAGTGGAAAACGGCTCACCAGCGAGCAACCGCTGCGGCGAAGGCCGCGAGCAAGCAAGCGGAGCGGCCCAAGTCTGAGCCTGCGCCTGAAGCGACAGCAACGCCCAAGAAAGTGAAGTTGTCATACAAAGAACAACGCGAGATGGCGGAAATCGAGCCCGCGATCATGGAACATGAGGCGACGGTGCAGGCGCTCGAGCAGCAGTTGCACGATCCCGCCGTCTCCAGCGATCATCGCAAGTTGCATGACGTTGCGACAAAGCTGAGCGAATCGCAGGCGAAAGTCGCTCAGTTGTACGAGCGCTGGGAGCAGTTGGAAGCAAAGCAACGCGGGGAGTAAGCGGTTGGCAGTATCTTTTCTCGCGTGAGTGTTGTCACGATTCCGCGCTCAATCGGTATACCCTTGTCCCTTCGCACCATGCTCAGCCCCGTCACCACAACGTTTCTCAATCGCCTGCGATCCAACGATCAAGCGGCGTGGTATGAATTGTGGCAGACATTCGGGCCTGTCGTGCAGGCGCAACTCACCAAGTGGGGACGCGGACGCATTGGCCAGGAAACCGTGCGCGACCTGTCGCAGGAAACGCTCGCAGCGCTCTCTGAGTCCATCGATCGATTCGATCCCGGACGCGGCGTGCGATTTTCAACTTGGCTGCTGTCGATCGCAAAGCACGTGCTGGGCGATGAACTCGATAAACGCGGCGCGCAGAAGCGCGGCGGCAACAGCAAAGCGCTCGGGCTCGAAGAAGGCTGGATGATCGCGGGGCAAGACCCCGCGCCGGACGCTCAGTACGAACTCGCCGTGTTTCGCGCGAAGGTTGAGGCCGCCGTGCGCTGGGTGAGCCAGGAAGCCGACCTCACGGACTTTTCGATTTACCAGATGCGCGTGCTTGAGGGCATGCCTGGCAAAGAAGTCGCCGAAACGCTTGGAACGTCTGAACCGACAGTCAGCCGACGCGTCGCGAAAGTGCGCGACATGCTGCGAGTGCGGCTCTCCGAAGTGATCGCACGATATTCGTTCACCGCGGACGAAACGGAAGAGGGCAGCAAACTCATCAGCAGCAAAGTAAAGTCGGGCGATGATCCGCAGGCCGACGTGATGTTTGACGCGGCGATCGCGGAGATTGTGTCATCGAACAGCGAGGCGAGAAAGTCGCCGCAGGATCGGATTGCGGACTGAAAATCACGCTCGCGCGATGGGGTTCGTCACTCATCACCAAAACTCGCACCGACATTTCTCGCCGCGAGGATCAGCGGGTCATCGAGTTTCACGAGTCGCTGCTTGCCCGCTGGCGTCGCGAGGTCGACGTCTGCGAGTTGATTGCCGTGTACTGCGACCATTCGGCCAACGCGGCCTTGGCGAAGCAGAGTCATCGCGTGACTACCGAGAAGCGTGCCGATGACGCGGTCGGCGGCGACGGGTGTGCCGCCTCGCTGCGTGTGACCCAGAATCGTGTACCGGCTTTCGACACCGGTTTCATCTTCGATTTTTTCCGCAAGGAACTTCGCGATGCCGCCAAGGCGAATAGGGTCGGGCGAAGTTTCGACGCGGCGTGCGACGATTTGTTGGCCACCGATCATGCGGGCACCTTCGGAGACGCAGATCAGGCTTGATCGCTTGCCCTTCTCGGCACGCTCTCGCACGATTTTGTAGACGTTGTCCAGCGAGAACGGCACTTCGGGAAGCAGGATGATGTCGCTGCCGCTCGCGACGCCTGCGTGCAGGGCGATCCAACCCGCGTTGCGGCCCATGACTTCGACGACCATCGCGCGGTGGTGGCTGTCTGCTGTGGTGCGAACCTGATCGAGCGCGAGCGTGGCCGTTGCGACTGCGGTTTGAAAGCCGAACGTGACGTCGGTGCCTTCGATGTCGTTGTCGATCGTCTTGGGCACGCCGATCACTGGAACGCCAAGTCTCGCAAACAGCGCGGCGGCGGTGTGTGTGCCGTCGCCGCCGATTGTCACGAGAGCTTCGATCTGATGCCGCTTGATGGTCTGCATGCAGTCATCAAGAACGTCTTTATAGATTGGTTTACCCGCGGCATCGACACCGACCTTGTGTCGCTGCGGATTGCTCTTGTTGTTGGAGCCCAGGATCGTGCCGCCAATGTTGAGGATGCCTTTGATGTCCGCCTCTTCCAACATCCGGCAGCGATTCTCGATGAGGCCCAGGTATCCATCCTCGATGCCCACAACTTTGATGCCGCAGTGAAACGCATCGCGCGCGACGGCGCGGATGACGGCGTTGAGGCCCGGGCAGTCGCCGCCGCCCGTCAAGATGCCGATCCGCCGAACAGCGGGGCAGGTGGAGGCGAGGGATGAGTACGTAGTGGTGACGGCCATGCCGAATTATCGGCTGGAAAGTTGAGTTGCTGCGTTGCAAACCGGGTGCTTCGTCAGCGGCGGCGGCGGAATGCGCAGAAACCGCCGAGGGTGGCAAGGGTAAGGACGCCGGGAACAGGAACAATTATGATGGTGGCTGGAATGTACTCAACGCCGACGCGAATTGAAGCTGCTGCACCGCTTTGTCCCGCCAAAGCCCATGTCATGAATCGAGTGTCGTCTGTTCCGCCGCTGCCACTCGCTCTGATAAGAGAAGCTGCTTCACTTGTCAGCGTGATGACATTATCACCTCTTGCTGGCAAGTCATCCGTGCTTGCGATAAACGCCTGCCGAAAGATCACTACATCTTGAGTACCAGCCAGAAACCATGTACTGGCAGTACTCGGATTGTCCGAAACGACACCGAATCGGATTCGATTGAGCAATTCCAGCGTGCCCACCGGAATGCTGTCGGGATATCCGAGCGGATTGTTCGCTCCGGCGATTCTGATAAACGTGTCGTTGAACAAAGGACCAGAATAAATGCCATGGCGATGCCCGACGAGCGGCCCGCTACCCCCAATTAACGTGCTTCGACTGGTAAAGCCAAAACGAACTCGTCCGTAGCTGCCTAGAGACTGCGAACTCTCTCCTTCTGCGGTGCTCAACATTCCAGGCGTCAGTGTCGTGTTGCCTTGTCCGCTGATGCCGCCGTTCCGCCACGCGCCAAGCTGATCCAATTGACTTCCCGTTCCCAAATTATCTGTGCCATACAACAGCGGCTGGTAATAGACCTGACCAAGTGCGACCACTGGTTCAGTTCCTGTGTAACTGACAACAGTGCGCCATTCCACCCGCTGACCGGGCTGAATCGTTACGCTTGATCCCCACTGTCCGCCCGGCAGTGCGACCTCATACCGCATGACCGCGCCAATAGGAAACTGCGGAACCTGTCCGTAGCTTGCGCACGCGCTCACACCAAGACCAGCTACAGCAAGCAGCCGGCACACGACACTGTGTTGCTCTTTCAATTGTCTCTCCCTCTCTCAAGGCACGATGGCATCACACCAAGTGAGGGGAGTATATCGCAACGTACAACTTACCGAACAGGCCTTTTGCGTCTGCAAAGGACCGATATTCCAACAGCGCCAGCCGCAGCGATTGCTCCCGGAGCGGGGACGATATTGATTGTTGCGGGGATGAACGCAACAGCCGTTCGGACGGTTGCAGTCGTTGTGCTTTCTCCAGGCAGCGCCCAGGTCATCAGCGGTTCGTCGACATTACCCGTCGCACCCGCCTCGCTGTACAAACTGAGCGTACGAACCGTCGCTGGGACATCGCTGCTCGCGATGAACGCCTGCCGAAATATTGTGAGGTTTTGCGTGCCCGTCAAGAGGGCCGTGTTCTGATTGTCTGAAACAACGCTGTTCAGAGTAGTGCCGCCACCAGATGGCGGGTACCACTGTGTGCCGCTGGTGAGCGCGATGCGTATGTAGTCGCCAGCGGGTGCGCCGTTGGTTCCACCACTATGACGATGAGCAAGATAAGTCGGCGCAAGACTCATCGCGTACGTCACGCGTCCGTACGTTGCGAGCGACTGCGTTGATTGGCCCTCCGAGACATCAAGCAGTGGGTTCGGAAGAATTCGGAAGTCTCCAACTTGATCCATCGCTCCTTCGTTATCTGCATTGCTCAATACAGGTTGGTAGCGAATACGAGCCAAAGCAGCCGCGGCTTGCGTGCCCGTGAAGTTCACCACAGCACGCCATTCGACGCGATCGCCCGGATTGATTATGACGCTCGAGCCCCACGTGCCGCCCGGCAACGCGACCTCATATCGCAGCGTCGCCCCGATCTGCGCGTTCGCGGCAGCAGCCAACAGAGTGCAACCAACAACAAACGCACTCATTTTCTGAAGTTGAAACATCGCAAACTCCTTAAGAACGCTTCCGCCTCGAGACAAAAACCACACCCGACCCCACCATACTGATCGCGCCAAGCACGCTCGGCGTCGGCACGATCACAATTGTTGCAGGAACATACTCAACACCCGCTCGCTGTGTTGCGGTCGAGCCGCCTTCGCCTGGGAAGGCCCAGGTCATGAAGCGGGTATCGTCGAAGCCCGAGGAGCCGCCGGCTCGCTGGAGGGTCGCGGCTTCGCTGTTGATGGTGACGGTTCGCTCGCCGTTTGGGGCGTCGGTGCTTGCAATGAAGGCTTGGCGGAATAGGGCGAGATTCTGCGTGCCTGGGAGGAACCAGGTGCTGGTTGCTGAGCTGTTATCGGAAACAACGCCCCAGAGAATCCCGTTGTTTTGAATCACGGTCCCTTGGGGAATAGTTGGAGCGTACCAGTTCGGGACATTCGATCCAGCAATGCGGATGTGTTCACCGGGTGGCGCGCTGTTGCTGCCTGCGCTGTGGCGGTGGCCGACCAATGCGCCGCTGCTGCCTGCGGTTGTACTGCGGCTGGTGAACGCGTAGCCGACTCGGCCATAGCCATTCACGAATGTGCTGGAGTCGTCGCCGCTTTCCTGTCCCGATGGCGGCAGAATGCCTTGCTGCAACGCCGAGTTGCCTTGACCACTGATGCCACCATTTCGCCACGCGCCGAGTTGGTCGATTGTGGCATTGGTGCCCGTGTTGTCAACGTTGCTGAGAATTGGCTGGTAGTAGATGCGGCCCAGTGCGGCAACGGGCTGCGTGCCGGTGTATGACACAACCGCCCGCCACTCGACGCGATCGCCGGGATTGATCGTGACGCTCGAACTCCATGCCCCACCCGGCAACGCAACTTCATACCGCAGCGTTGCGGCGATGGGCTCCTGCGTGACCTGCGCGTTCGCAATCGATGCGAGACCTGCCGAAAGGAGCAATGTCACACACTTGTATCGGCCACTCAACTTCATGATTCTCTCCGTCGAACACGAGCAGATAAGGCAAAGACGATTACGAGGCAGGTCACAGACGGCGCAGGGATGATGTGAATCGTCGCGGGAATGTACTCAACGCCAGTACGAACCACCGGAATCGTGACCGGATCGCCGCTCCAGCGCATGAAACGCGTGTCATCTTCGCCACTTGAACCACCCGAGCGGAACAACGTCGCGGCTTCACTGGAAATCGACACAACGCGATCACCCTCGTCCTCACTTGCGATGAATGCCTGCCTGAAAATGACAACATCCTGCGTTCCCGAAACGAACCACGTGCTGTTCGGTGCCGGATTATCTGAAATGACTCCCCAAAGAATCTGATTGTTGAGCGCGACCGAGCCGTTCGGAATCGATGATGGATACCAGTTGATGTTGTTGGAGCCCGCGACACGAATGTAACTGCCTGCGGGCGACCCGTTCGACCCGCCAGAGTGTCGATGTCCCACGAGCGCACCGCTGCTGCCTGCATTGGTGCTTCGGCTGGTGAACCCAAAGTGCACGCGCCCGTAGCTCGCCAACTCAGATGAATTCGACCCTTCTGCAAGAGTCAACAACCCTTGGGCAAGCGTCGTGCTTGATTGTCCGCTCACGCCGCCATTGCGCCATGCGCCGAGTTGATCCACATTCGTTCCAGAGCCATCGTTATCAACATTGCCGAGTACAGGCTGATAGAAAATGCTCCCGAGCGACTCAGCGACGGCATTCACGCCGGTGTAACTGACAACCGCACGCCATTCCACACGCTGCCCGGGAAAAATCGCCACGTTCGATCCCCACGCACCGCCATTCACAGCAACTTCATATCGTAGAGTTGCACCGATGGGTTCTTGGGGGACTTGGGCGAGTGCGTATTGAGCGCAGCAAGTGCCGGCGATGACTGCGAGGTGATTGAACGACTTGTACACACTCATGTAAATACTCCCGAACTTGATGGAACGAAAACGCAAGAACGCTGTCAACGCCGACGTCGCAACTGCACCACGCCGCACATCGTGATTGCAGCAATTGCTCCGGGTGCCGGCGCGATTCGAATTTCGGCGGAGATGTACTGCATCAAAGGTGGACCCGTCCGCAGCGTTGCGTTGGAGCCGCTTTCGCCTGCCATGGCCCACGTCATAAATCGCGTGTCGTCGGTGCCCGCGCTGCCGCCAGCACGCTGGAGCGAGGCTGGCTCGCTGTACAACCGCACGATTCGCTCCATGTCGCTCGTCTCACTGCTTGCAATGAACGATTGGCGGAAGAGAACGAGGTTCTGCGTGCCCGGCGCAAACCAACTCGAGGTCGGCGAGTTGTTGTCCGACACGACGCCTCGCAAAATTCGATTGTTCAGCTCGATGGACCCGTTGGGAATGCTCTCCGGGTACCAGAGAGGATTGAATGAACCTGCGATTCGCAGAAAACTCCCCTCAGGCGCACCATCGCTGCCCGCAGAATGTCTAAACCCTGTCAACGCCCCGCTGCTGGTGCTGTTCGTGCTCCGGCTGGTGAATCCATAGACAACTCGGCCATAGCTGGGCAGCACCGAAGAACTCTGGCCTTCCGCGGCGGACAGCATCCCAGGCTGCAAAGTCGTATTGCCCTGGCCGCTGATGCCGCCGTTGCGCCAATCGCCCAGGCGATCAACCTGCGCATCCGCGCCGTCATTATCGACATTTGAAAAGACCGGCTGGTAATAGACACGCCCCAAAGCGACCGCATCACGCGTGCCGACATACGACAGCACGACACGCCACTCCACGCGATCGCCCGGATTCACCGAAACACTCGACCCCCACGCCCCGCCCGGCAGCGCAACCTGATACTGAAAAATCGTGTCAGGCATAATACCGGCTTGTGGATCGGATTGCGCGTGAGCAACACTCGTAGATCCGCACGCGATGATGAGACAAGTTGCATCAAGAACCTTTGATCGCATAAAAACCCCTTCGAACGTCTCTCGTTCAGTCAATGCTCACCGACGCTCACGCCGACGTAGCACCATTGCACATCCAAGTCCTGCTACTCCGATTGCACCCGGAGACGGGATGTAAAAGCTAATCGTCGCCCCTTCATACTGCACTCCGCAGCGAATGGTGGCGGTGCTGCCGCCTTCGCCAGGCTGCGCCCATGTCATGAAGCGAGTGTCGTCGGGGCCGCTACTGCCGCCGGCGCGTTGGAGGGTTGCTGCTTCGCTGTTGATGGTGACGGTGCCGCCTCCCTGCCACGGTCGATCAACGCTGGCGATAAATGCCTGCCGGAATATCACGATGCCTTGCGTGCCCGTCGCGAACCATGTATTCGTTGCAGAGTTGTTGTCAGACACCACGCCCCACAGAATCTGGTTATTCAGCGACACAGAACCATCCGGGATGGTGGGCGGATACCACGTGGTGTTGTTCGAACCCGCGATGCGAATGAACGAACCCGGCGGCGATCCGCTGTCGCTCGAGTGGCGATGCCCCACCAGCGCACCGCTGCTGCCCGCTGTCGTGCTCCGGCTGGTAAATCCGTACGTCACTCGTCCATAGCTCGCGAGAGGACCCGAGTTGTTACCCTCGGCCGCCGAGAGCATCCCTTGTGCGAGCGTCGTGTTTCCTTGACCACTCACACCACCGTTACGCCACTCGCCGAGACGATCGATCTGGTCGCCGGTGCCAGTATTGTCTACGTTCGAAATGACCGGCTGGTAATAGATTCGCCCGAGTCCCACGGCATTCGCCGTGCCGGTAAACGTCAGCACCGCGCGCCATTCCACGCGGTCGCCGGGGCCAATTGCAACATTTGAACTCCATGCCCCGCCGTTGGTGGCGACTTGATACCGGAGTATTGCGCCGACTGGTTCTTGGATGATCTGCCCAACCGCGCAGGACGCCACGCCCGCAACCGCCACCAACGCGGCTACGCGACAACCACGCTGTGCAATTGCACAATGATTTCCGAGCGATTCTGAAGTTGTTTGCATCGACAAGCCTCCGTTAGGCCTGTCTCCCCTGACTCCAGCGATCAGTGTACTGGAATGGGCTGCCTCTGCAACCAAAAAACGGGCGAATACGCACACAATTGGGGCATTATTTGTGAGAACTGAACGCTCTAAAGCGTCCCGGCTCCATTCCCTGCAGCCTTCGCGTTTTGTTCAGGGAAATTGGCCGCCGCCCGCAGTGATCCACGGGCTGGAAGCCGTGCGACGCGTTGAGTCTTTGTCGGTTGGAATCCTTTTGGCTGAGTCCCGTCTACTCTCCTCCTTGTGACGGATAACACACTCCCGTCGCCATGACCATGATGGTCGTGTCGCTCGAAATTGCCCGCGTCGAAGGCGAGTCGTTTTGCTTGCCAATTCCGCGAGTGGTGCGCGCGAAAGTGCCGATGGATTGGCCGCTATGTCACTGCCCAACAACACCTCCCCACTCTTTGACCCAGCCCTCGCCGACGCGACGTCTTTGACTCCTGTCCGCGAGCGCACTCGCGATGCTCTCGACGACGCGCTTGATCTGGCCACGACTCGCGCTTTGGACCGCGCGGTAGCCGCTCCCGCCGCGACACCAACCTTGGCCCGCCAGCGCGACCTCGCCCTCGACAAGCCCGACGGCCTCAGCCGGCACTGGGCCTTGGACCCAAACCTCACGTTCTTGAACCACGGCAGTTACGGCGCGACGCCCCGCGCAGCACTCCGCTATCAGCAGGCCTTCCGCGACCGCATGGAGCGTGACCCGGTCCGCCTGTTCAAGAGCGACCTTGAAAATCTGGTCGACGGCGCCCGCGAAAAACTCGGCGCGTTCATCAATGTGAACCCCGCCGACCTCGCCCCCATCCGCAACGCGACCTACGCCCTGTGCACCATCCTGAATGCGAACATCCGTGCGAAACTGCTCAAGGCGGGCGATGAAGTCCTCGTGACCGACCACGAATATGGCTCGCTCTCCAACGAACTCGAGCGCCTGCAAGCCGAGCATGGCATCGTCGTCGTCAAGGCGAAAATTCCCTACCCCTGCCCGTCGCCCTCCGCAGTGATCGAGCAGTTCATGGCCTGCGTCACAAAGAAGACGCGCCTCGCCATCATCAGCCACATCACCAGCACCAGCGCGATGATCTTCCCCGTCGCCCCGATCCTGCGAGAATTGAGCGCTCGGGGCATCGACGTGCTGCTCGACGGCGCACACTCGCCAGGCCAGATTCCCACCGACGTCCGCGCACTCGCCCCCACCTACTTCATTGGCAGCGGCCACAAGTGGCTGAGCGGCCCCAAGGGCAGCGCGTTCATGTACGTCCGCCCCGATCGCCAATCGATCTTCCGCCCGCTCGCGCTCTCAGGCCGAGCTAACAAAATTCGCCCCGAACGCGCCCTGTTCCTCCGCGACTTTGATTACCAGGGCACCGACGACTACTCCGCGTTCCTCAGCCTGCCCGTCGCAATCGAATCCCTCGGCACTATGCTCCCAGGAGGCTGGCCCGCACTGCTTCGCTCCAACCACCAGTTGGTGCTCAAAGGCCGTGACGTGCTGTGCAACGCACTGGGCATCGAACCCCCCACGCCCGACAGCATGGTCGGCTCGATGGTCACGCTCCGCATCCCAGAGCCGCCCGAGCACCTGCTGAGCCGCAAAACCTGCTACGACGACGCGCTGCAGGACATTCTTTATGAGAAGTACCGCATCGTCGTCCCGATCTGGCGCCTCGCCAGCAACGACGAACGCATCGTCCGCATCTCCGCCCAGGTCTACAACACGCTGCCCGAGTACGAATACCTCGCGCAGGCGCTGAAGACCGAACTCGCGAACGAATGGCGCTGATCCACGAGCACAACAACAAAAGAAAAAACGGCACCATCCGCTGGTGCCGTTTTTCGTTTGATGGAAGACTCAGCGATTACTGAATGCAAGGCCCTTCGCTATACACGCTGAGGAATGCATCGATGTCCTGCGGGTCAAAGATCGATCCATCGTTGTTGAAGTCGATGTCCTGGCACGCCGCAGTCGCGGGGACGCACGGCCCTTCGCTGAACATGCTCAGGTACGCATCGATATCAATCGGGTCAAAGCGTGAGCCGTCGTTGTTGAAGTCGATGTCATCGCAGGGGCAGCCACCAGAGCCGCAGAAGATGCGGACCTGACCAACGTTGGACAGTGCCGTGCCGCCCAGCGCGGACGCGTCCGTCACGAACCACTGGACGAACAACGTTTCGCCGGGCTGCGCGACTTCCGTCGAGAGAGGCCAGTGCTGCGTCGAAGTGCCATCCGCACTCGTCACGATGGTCGGGAAGAAAAACTCAGGCACGATTCGGCCATTGACTGGACCAGTGTGCGACACGCCCAGCCGAGCGTTCGAAGTGCCGCGAGCGTTCGCGACGCCCACGCGGAACTCCTGATTCGTGATCAGAGCCGGAGCCTGCACAATGATCTGCGGCACAATCCCGCCATTGCCAGCAACACCGCCGCCCAGCACCACGTTGCGATCGCCGGGGCGATCCACAAACAGCGTTGGACGATCAAACGGGAACGTCGAGTTCTGCACGCGCGGGTCAGTAAGAGCACCCAGGAACTGCACGATCAAGTTCGCATCCTGCGGCGGCAGCGGACGGACCGCGTTGCGAGCCGGATCAACGTTCTGCGGGAACTGCGTGGGCCCTGCGTAAAACCCTAGCACCTGAGGCAGCGTCTGGAACTGCCCGTTGTGCATGAACGTGCGCTTGAGCGCGACGTTGCGCAGCGAAGGCACTTTGAAGCGCCCCGCGTCAGCCGCGTTGCCCGTAATCGCCTGTCGCCCGTTGTCTTCTGCAATAGGCCGCAAGCCAAGGTTGCGGAATGTGTGATCCGTGAACAAGTCCTGGTTGGGACCAGCGATGCTGTGGCACGCGTTGCAATTGTGATTCTGGAACTCCTGGAAACCCTGCGTTTGCTGCGGATTCAACGCATTCGGATTGCCCGCACGGAACGCGTCAAAGGGCGATTGATCGCTGATCAGCGTGCGCTGATACGTCGCAATCGCCATCGCAATGCGGGCAGCGGTGATCTGCGAACTTCCGAACGCCGCGTTGAACAACGCTGGGTACGACGGATTCGCATTCCGCGCCGCAAGCACATCGGGTGGCAAGGTCGTCGAAAGATCGAGCGGCACAACCCGCTGCAGTTTCGCGGAAACGTCACCCCAGGCAAACCCAGCGTGCGCCATTTCAACGTTGTTCAGAATCGGTGCCGCCGCCTGGCTCTCAAGCGCCCCACCAACCGGAATCAGCACGTTCCCCGTCTGCGGATCAGTAAACTGACTCGTGCCGCGACCATCCCAGAATAGATTTGGCGCAAACGCTGCATTGATCATCGTCGGAGCCGAGCGGCCTGTGATCTGCGGATTGAAGGCAAACACCGGATCGCGCTCGAAGTTGTCCAGCGCGTCAGAACGGATAATGCCCGCCGAGCCCAGAATGTCGTCGGGCGTGTTCAGCACGTTGTCATCGCCAGGATTGCGAGAAATGCGATTATCGCCGCCGCCCGTCGCAGGCACGTGACACGTGCCGCACGACACGACGTTCGAACTCGAAAGTTGCTCATCCCAAAAAAGCATCTTGCCCAGCACGCGCTTCGCTTCAGTGATCGGATTCTGCGGTGGCACAGGCACAGGCGGAATCGCGGCGTTCGCGATATACGTTCCAAGAGCCGCGATGGTGAGTGGCAAAACAACAGCCGGGCGCACGATCTTTGTTGAGTGCTTCATATTCGTTCCTTCTCTGACTCTGTTGTGGACGACCACGCCACGACACATTCGCGGCCAGATCGTTCCCCCGGTAAGCAGACCAACGCAGGGAACTTCACTCAATTGCAGGAAAATGGAAAAAAAGTACAGATGAACCCTGAACACTTGGTTTCGTGCCGGTTTTTATCGAATCTTGGATTTCAGAATCGCCCCGTCTAAGTCCCTAATTCCCACTTCAGCGCATCTTCAAGCGACTCATGAATCCAATGAAAGTTTACATGCCGCAGCTTCGCCGGCATCGCCCGCGTGCTCGTGCAAATCACTTCCTCCTGCCCCTTCGCAACCGCCTTGAGCATCCAGCGAGGCAAACGCGCCAGCAAAGGTCGATCAAGCGACGAAGCAAGCACCTTGCAAAACTCATTCGCCGTCGCTGGCTGTGGCGACACGCCATTGATCGCGCCCGACACATCGCTCCGCGCCAGTGCACACATCACCTGCCCAATCGCGTCATCAATGCTCACCCAAGGCCACCACTGCGTCCCCGGACTTGGAATCGCGCCCAGCCCCAGCCTGAACAAAGGCAGCATCGTCGCCACTGCGCCACCTGATCGCCCCACTACAAGCCCCCAGCGAATAAACACCACTCGCACACCCAAGTCCCGCGCCGCACTCGCCGCCGCTTCCCAGTCCCTCACCACCTCCGCCAAATACCCACTCCCAATATCACTGCTCTCCGTCAACTCCTCATCGCCGCGATCCCCATACGCATGCACGCCCGATGCACACACCAACACCTTTGGCGGCGACTTCATCTGCTGCAGCGTCTTCGCAATCAACTTCGTGCTCTCCACCCGACTATCTCGAATCGCCGCAAGTTTCTTCGCCGTCCATCGCCCATTGCTGACAGGCTCGCCCGCAAGATGCACAATCGCATCCGTTACCTCAAGCGCCGCAGGATCAAGCGCACTCGCGCCTTGCCCCGTCGGCTGCCAAAACAACGACTTTGTCCCCATCGAGTCCACCGCCGCGACATCCGCCGAAGGCTTCACGCGCACCAGCCTCGTCACCTCATGCCCACCCGCCACTAAAAGCGGCAGCACCGTCGATCCAATCAATCCATTCGCACCCGACACCACAATCCGCTTTGGAGGCATCGCATACGTCGCCAATCGCTCGCAGTCATTCTTCAGCCGCGTGAGCAACCGCCGCGATGAATTCACCGGCGCACCCTTCCGCACCGCCTGAATGCTCGCGTACGTCACGACCTGTCCATCCAAGCCATCCTCGCGCAGCGAAAACAACTCCGCCATCGTCGCACTCCGCGGCGGCAACTTCTTCGCATGCTGCGCCTGCAAAAGCCGCAGCAATCCGCCCGGGCTGGACAAATAAAACTTCACGAGCGCAAGCGGCGCATGAATCACATCGGAAATGGCACCCTCTGACTGCGTCATGAACACCACGAGAAACGCGAACGACGAACAACACCCGCAACTGTCATTCTAACCATCGAACCCGAAACGAACCCTACGCTCCCACCTTGCCCTTCCCGCTCCTCCAACTCCAAAACGCCGAAAGCGTGATCAACGCGCTCAACGCAGGAGCCGCGGCGAACCGCTCCGCATCGTGCCGACGAGGTTCCATCGACGAAATCAACGCACCGGGCAAACTCATCGCCACAGGCGATCTTCACGACAATCCTGTCAACTTTTCCAAACTCGTCAAGCAAGCCGGCATGACGCTGAACGAACCGGGCGTTTCAGATGGAGACGTTGGCTCGTCGCTCACAAATCCCGACGTCGCACACCTCACGCTCCACGAAATCATCCACTCCGATCGCCTCGTGAACGGCATGGACATGAGCTATCGCGCTCTCGCCCGCGTCGCCGACCTCAAGGCCCGCTATCCCGAGTACGTCCACACGCTCCTGGGCAACCACGAACTTGCACAACTCATGAACGCAGGCGTCCTCAAAGATGGCGTGCGCTGCGTCGACGTCTACAACGACGCCGTCGAGTTTGTCTTCGGCGATGACGCACCCGCCGTGAAAGCCGCGAGCGACGACTTCATCAAGAGCATGCCCATCGCACTCGAAGTCCACACGCCACGCGGCACGATTCTCTGTGCCCATAGCGTGCCCCCCGCCGCCGCGATGGCCCGCTTCGATGCAAACATCCTCAAGCGCGACCTGCACGACGATGACTATCAGCCGCGCACAGGCAGCGCGTATCTGATGACGTGGGGCCGAGGCTACGACGCCGAAGGTCTCGAAGACCTCGTCGAACGCTGGGGCGTCTACTTGTTTTTGGTGGGCCACGAAAAAGCCGAAGACGGCGTCAAGTTCGTCCCGCCCAACGCCATCATCCTCGCCAGCGACCACGACCGAGGCACATTCCTCCCCATCGACCTCGCAAATCCCCCCACGCCCGAAGAAGCCATGCGCCGCGTCGTGTGGCTGTCAAGCGTGTAGAAGTGCCACCGTCACACGTGCCACCGACAAGGCTTTGCTTGTCGGTGGTGAATACCCATAAAGCTCAAAAACAAAAATTCACCACAAAGACACAAAGAAAATCCTTCTTGCCTTATCTTCTTTGTGCTCTTCGTGTCTTTGTGGTGATATCTGATTATTCACGCGACCAATTCACTGCAGCCGCAGCGCAGACCCCTGCAACTGCATCGGCATGGGCTTCTTCGCGTCGTTGGGACCGAGCGGAATGTTCCAATCAATCGTGTCATACGCCTCGTCGATGACGTCATACGCCACATCGCGCTGGTCAGCAGGAACAATCAGCGGAATCGTCCCCAGTGCAACGTTCGTGAGCGACAGCGTGCCATGCAGCGACGACAAGTGCGCCAGCCGCGGCTGTCGCTCATCAGACTTATCCGTCTTAAGCACCCGATCGCGCTCCTTCACAAGGTTGCGTTCCACCTTGTCCGACTTCGCATGCAACTTCTGCAAGCGCGTCACCTGACACCCGCCCAGCGCGCTCACAATCCCAACAACCGCGCCACACACCACCACACGATGAAACATCGACTGCGTCATAACACAAGCGTAGTAGGCCCGGCGTCTCGCCGGGCACTTGGTCGTGACCACAATCTTGCTCCCGTGCCACCGACAGTGCTTTGACTGTCGGTGGAGATTGATGCGTTGAACACGCGCTGCTTTAGATCGTCGTCCCGACCACGACACGGCTCGACACATCGAAACAAACGTTGCTTCCGACCACCGACAAGCAAAGCCTTGTCGGTGGCACAATTCACTTCAACATCACCGACAACACCGACACGTCATCCGCAAACGCCCGCCCATTCGCCCACACTTCCAGCGACGCCAACATCGCCTCGACATCGCTCGCCGAGTCCGGGCTCGCCCGCAGCGCACTGAGCACACGCTGATTTCCAAACATCTCGCCGCTCTGATCGCGCTGCTCCGGAATCCCGTCGCTGTAAATCACCAGCCGCGACCCCGCCTGCAGCGTCATCTTCGTCGTGCCGTACGCCGCTTCGCTATCCGCACCCAGCAAAGCGCCGCCGTCCGACTCAAGCAACTTCGACTGCGCCTGCCCATCCGCCCCCATCTCATGCAGCGCGCAATATCCATGCCCCGCATCAACACACTCCAGCGTCTGCCCATCCCAAATCGCCAGCCACAACGACGCAATCGCCGGCGCAAATCGCTCGGCGACATCGCGATTGAGAATTCCCACCACCTGCGCCGCCGAAAGCCCGTTGTTCAAAAGATGCCGCGCCGAAGTCTGCAACGTCGCCATCAGCAGCGCCGCCCCCGCCCCCTTATCCATCACATCGCCCAGCAACATCGCAAGCTTGGGTTTCGATCCATTCACCCCCCCGCCAGGTCGAATCTCAAACACGTCCACCATGTCACCCGCGACCGTGCGACCCGCGGTGCACTCAATCGCATACTCACACTCACCAATCACTCCTCGCGGCGGCGGCAACATGCGTTCCTGCACCCGCCGCGCCGCTTCAAGATCGCGCTGCATCTGTTCCTGTCGCTTGAGCAGCGCGGCTCGCTGAATATTGCTCCAAGCAACCGACCCAATCTGCGCCATCACGCGCACCACTTCATACGACAACCCG
Source organism: Phycisphaerales bacterium (assembly GCA_046350435.1). Taxonomy (GTDB): domain Bacteria; phylum Planctomycetota; class Phycisphaerae; order Phycisphaerales; family UBA1924; genus BJHL01. The sequence goes on along the minus strand of JAXMAK010000001.1, from coordinate 1,462,017 downwards.
CCACTCGTCCCCTCAACGCCCCTCGCATCACCATACAGGAACGCCAGCGTCGTATCCCCAACACGAATCGGTGCACAGCACGCTTCCTTGATATCCAGCGACATGATGCTGTGCGTTGTCGGCACTTCATTGCCCTTGAGCACCACCAACTGCCCATCCATCGCACTGCGCACCAGCGACCGCGACAACCGCAGCGACGACAACCCACTCGCCGGCGCCGACGCAAGCACGCGCACTTCGCCAAGATCACCCGAAGGCGCTTCCAACACCGCAACCCGCGGATAACTCGACAACTCCGCCGTCAAGTCCGCCAACCGCTGCGACAAACTGCCTTCATCCGGCGCAGACACCACCCCCGCAATCGCCTCCATCATCCGCGCACTCAGCGCGGGCCCTTGCCCAGGCGTCGGCGGCGCGACAATCGTCCCAGGCCCATCCTCAAACGTCCGACTCACCGTCGTCGTGCGCGACCCCTCACCAAATCGCAGCGCGACCGGCCCCAGATGAATCAAGTCGCCTGGCATCAGCTCGACCGGCGTGTTGGGCGTCGCAACCACACCCTGCACCCGCAGCCCATGCTTGCTCGCAAGGTCCGTGATCGTCCATCGCCCCGCGCGATGCGCAATCAACGCATGCCGCCCCGACACGCGCGGATCCGGAATCACAATGTCACACGTCGACGACCGCCCGACAATCACCGTCTTCTCCGGCGCAAGCGTCACAGGCTGCCACCCAGGCAAGTTGATCGCGGCAAGTCGCATGACGGAGCGTATCACTCGCGCACTCACTTCATGAATCCATCGGGGCCGGGTACGCGAAAAACAAGAATGATCGCGGAGTTCGCGGCGGATGTGGAGAAACGCGGAGAGAAGAAGCGGTTTGTGCCAACCACTTTCTCCGCGTTTCTCTCGACCCTCCGCGAACTCCGCGATTTTCTGAGCGATTCGCATCGCTCGTTGCGCCTGTTCACAACCTCTCAAACCCCGGCAAGTCCCCCACCAGCGGCAAGCAATACTCAATGAACTTCTTGCTCACGTTATTATGCCCACTCAAAAACTCCGCCGGCATGTGCCGCGTCTTCGCCGCAATCTGCGATAACTCAACGCGCTTGTAGTTGCTCGCGTAAGGCTCGCCGTCGCGCTCGCCAAGGAACGCCGCGCTGCCGCTGCTCGTGCGGACAATCGCCACGCTGCCGTCTTGATGCCCCTGCATCGCAAGCTGCGCCGCAAATCGCCCGCTGCGCCGCGCCTCGATCCGGTCAATCACGCTCGCGTCTGGCCAGCAGCGCTGAATATATCCGAACGTGTCCGCACGCACGCGGGGCGCCTTGCCGCCGATGGGGGTCAGTTTTTCCTTGAGCAAATCGCCCAACTGATCGCCCAACGCGCCGCTGCCCGACAACTGCACATTGCCATGCGAATCCACCTGCGCGTTCTTGATGAGCTTCGCGCCAATCGAAATCCCATCTTTGTCAGCAATGCCCTCGCTCACCACAATGTGACAGCGATTCCGCTTCGTGTAAATCGCGTCAACGTCCGCAACAAATCGATCCAGATCAAACGGCACTTCCGGGCAATACACAAGCTGCGGCCCGTCCGTCGTGTGCGAAGGCACTTCATCAAACTCTCTATCGCGCCGCCGCGCCAGCGCGCTCGCCGCCGTCAAGAACCCAGCATGCCTTCCCATCACCACGTTGATCTTGATGCCCGGCAGCGAGATGTTGTCCATGAAGTCCGCCATGCACGCCATCGCGACAAATCGCGCCGCACTCGGGAATCCCGGCGTGTGGTCATTCTCCAGCAAGTCATTGTCAATCGTCTTGGGCACGTGAAAGCAGCGCATGTCGTAACCGCTCGCCGCCGCCTTCTCGCGCACGATCCTGCACGTATCGCTGCTGTCGTTGCCGCCAATGTAAAAGTAATAACGAATGTTGTGCTTCTTACACGCATCCAGAATGCGATCGCAGTACGCGGCGTCCGGCTTATCGCGCGTGCTGCCCAGCCCCGCGCTGGGCGTCATCGCCAACTTGTCCAAACGATCCTGGTGCGTATCCGTCAGGTCAACAAGATCATCCTTCGTGAGCCCCTTCACGCCGTGCCGCATGCCATAAATGCGATCCACAAACCCAGCGGACTTGAGCCCCATCCGCAATCCTTCAACCACACCCACCAGCGATTGATTGATGACCGCCGTAGGCCCGCCCGACTGACCAACAACCGCGTTTCCCTTGACAAGTTCCGTAAGATGACCGAAAGGCATATCAAAACCCTTAGAAAAGCCGGATTCCATTACGCCCGGCGAGCCCGATCATACACGCGCCAACCCCCGAGCAACAACTCCTCGCGGCCGCCAAACTGCCTCGCGATCTCTTCGCTGTACCATCGCACATGTCGCGCGATCTCTACACGCTCGTGGGCCACAAGTCCCTCTCCTTCATGAACCCCATGTCCACGCGAGCGTTCACTCAGGTGATCGACTTACTCGAATTGTCACCCGGCTCCACCATCGCCGACTTTGGCTGTGGATTTGCCGAATGCGCCCTCCGCATCATCGAGCGATACCGCGCTCACGCCGACTGCGTCGAACTCTCCCCCTTGATCGCAGGTGTCGCGCGCGAACGCGCCGCCAAACGCGTGCCACCAGAACTCATCCGCATCCACGAAGGCGACGCCGGAACATTCAAAGCGACCATCCCACCCGCGACGTTCGACCTCACCATTTGCACAGGCTCGTCGCACGCGCTAGGTGGCTATCAACAAATGCTCCAAACATTGACACGCCTCACCAAACCGGGCGGCAAAATTCTCGTAGGCGAAGGCTACTGGAAAAAAGAACCCAGCAAAGATTACTTGCACGAATTTGGCCTGGCACGCGACGAAATGCCCTTCTACCACGAACTCTTTGAGCCCGCCATAGGTCTCAACCTGCTCTGCGACTTCAGCACCACCGCGAGCGAGCAAGACTTCGACGACTACGAATGGTCACACTCGCGCGCAATCGAGTCGTACGCACAGTCGCATCCGAGCGAACCGACATCCGCGCAGTTCTTAGCACGCAGCCGATCCTGGCGCCGCGGCTACGTTCACTGGGGCCGCGACACACTGGGCTTCGCACTCGTGCTGTTCCGCAAGCAATCGTGACCTGCGATTTCAAAAGCACGCCTTCAAAAGTCAACAGAAAATCCGGCGATGCCGCCACGCGCACCATCAAGTGCGCGCACTCATGGTCATCGACTCCTCGTCCGAAAAAAACTCCACTATTGCTTCACCAACACCGCCCACATCGCCACGATCCACCAGCCGCGTGCGCACACCTCTGGTTTTTCCAACCTCGCGCGCGCAAAATAATGTCACGAAAAAACGCGGACGTTCTTCACGTCCGCGCTCTCATTCTTGTCACTTTTTCAGAGAACTTACAGCTTCGGCGCAGCCGGGAAATCCACTGCGGTGTCGTTCAAGTGATTGAACGTGCTCGTGAAAATCATCTGCGTGTACGAGCCGACGACCTCGGCCATCTGCTGATCGCTATACCCCGCCGCACGGAACGCGGCGACATCTGCGTCACTCACGTACCCGCGCTTCTCATGCACCGCAAGCGCGAACTTCGCAAGCGCGTTGAGTTTCGCATCCGCCATGTGCCCGCGACGCGCTTCAATCGTCTGCGCATCTGTCAACCCCGCCGACTTGCCGATTGCCGTATGTGCCGCCGCGCAGTAGCCGCAATGCACCGCTTCAGCGATCGCAAGTTGAATGACTTCCTGCTCCTTGTGCGACAGCGATGCATTCTTCATCGCGCCGCCAATGCCCAGGTACATGTCCAACATCGCTGGGCTCACGGCCATGCTCTTGAAAATATTGAAGTGCTTGCCCTTCAGAGGCCCATCAAAAATTTCCTTCGCTCTGCCGGTTGCCTTCGCTGGATCGATTGGTGCAATGCGTGACATATATGTGTTTCCTAAGTGAAAAATCCGGAATCGTTACGCCTGTGATGCCGCACATTCCCTCGCGATGCAGCGTGCGCTTCATCACAGAGAAAATTATTCTCTCAACACACCAAAGACGTGGCGATAATCGCGTGACAGGAAAACACGCGCACGCACGAAACACATATTCTGTTTTGTGGACGTTCGTTAGTGTGCAACAGTCCCGTCAGCCGGTCCCTTCGCAGGCTGGCTGGGCCTTACTCGAATGCTGCCGGACACCGTGATCTCCTGCATCGCCTTGGAATCGCACAGAGGCTTGTTGTTGCCCCCCGGCGAATCAATCAAGTGCTGCAGCGTCACGCCATCGAGCATCTTGATCATGTTCGCCGCGGCTTCATCAAGCTTGCGGTGAAGCGGGCACAAGTTCGTTCCGTGATTGGAGAGCCCAAGCGGACACGTCGTGATGCGATTGAGCGTGCCGACAGTGCGCACCACATCAAGCAGGTTGATCTGATCCGCAGGCTTCGCCAGGCGATACCCGCCGCCTACGCCACGACGACCCGTGATGAGATTCGCCGTCGCAAGCTGCTGCAGCACCTTCGCGAGATAGTTGTTGGGCACCTTGGTCATGTCAGCCAGGGTGTTTGTTGGCACAAGCTGGTTCGGAGCCAGCGCAAGGCATGACATAGCCCGAAGCGCGTATTCAGTCGTCTGCGAAAACATTGATCCTCCAATCCGACGCAATCAGCCGAACCCGCCCCAGGTCAGGTGTGTGAGCATCACCCGGAACCCCCCAACGCGTGACCCGTTCGGCTCGAAGTAATATTATGAACAATGTCCGATTCGTTTGTCCGAATTGTTCTAAAAAACTCTGAATTTTTCAGGAATTGGCCGGCTGAATAGGTGACAGAGCCGCCGTCTTTGAGCGCAATTCTTGGTGTTTCGGGATCACTTTGAGAGCCTTAAACCATAGTAATCTCAAGGAGTTAAGCACCACAAGGATCGTCCCGCCTTCGTGCGCTAGAACGCCGATCGCGAGCGGGATTGGGCGGTGCAGGTAGGACCCGATCAGGGTGGCTACCCCCATGATCAAGATCACTCCGAGGGCAACTGTTAGATTTGCGTGAACGATTGTTCGGGCTTTTCGCGCGAGTTTTATGGACCAGGGCACAGGGGAGAGGCTGTCTGAAAGGAGCACGACGTCCGCCGATTCGAGGGCCGCGGCGGTGCCAATGGTGCCGATCGCCAGGCCCACGCTGGCAGCCGCGAGCGCAGGGGCGTCGTTGACACCGTCTCCGATCAGCGCGACACCCGTCTTCTCCTTCGCGGCGAGTTGCTTCATCTCGCCAATGATGCGGAGTTTGTCGGCGGGTAAAAGTTCCGCGTCGAACGCGTCCAATTTCAGTGCCTCGGCGACACGCTGCGCCGTTGCGCGATTGTCGCCCGTCAACATGCGCAGTGGCTTGACACCCAGCGCGTGCAATTCTCGCGTCAACGTATCCGCGCCGGGCCTGACACTGTCTGACATGATCAAGACCGCCGCCTCTCCGCCATCCGGAGCGTTTGCATCCTGGCGAGCGATCACAACGCCGATGTGCCCGCGATGCTGAATCTTGCTGAGTACTTCCTGAACGCGATTTCGAAAGCAGACGGGAATCAGTTCTTCCACGAACGCGTATCGTCCGAGACGAACCCTCGCGCCATGGTGCGTCGCTTCGAGACCACGCGCGATCACGTTGTCAATCTTCTCGATCTTTGTCGGAACAAGTCCGCGCTCGTTCGCCGCGTCGCGGATTGCCTGCGCGATCGGGTGTGTGCTGTCGGCTTCAAGTCCCGCCGCGAGCGACAGCAGTTCGTTCGCATTCGACCATGCGACGGGATGCACTTCGTACATCTTGGGTCGGCCAAATGTCAGCGTGCCAGTCTTGTCCACGCACATCGCTGAAATGCCAGCTAATCGCGACAGTGCGCTCCCGCCTTTGAACAACACACCAGCACGCGCTGCGCGAGCGATTGCCGCCAAGGTCGCCGTGGGCGTTGCGATCACCAGTGCACAGGGCGACGCGACGATGAGCAGCGTGATCGCTGTCATCAATGCTCCGGACCCGCGATTTTCAGCGGGCATCACTTCGCGTTTGAGGATGAGCCACCAGAACAAAAACACAGTGACCGACAGGACCATCACGCCGATCGAGTACCACTGGCCGATTCGATCAATGATCTGCTGCACGGGCTCTTTCTGCTCGCGTGCTTGCGTCACCAAGTTGAGAATCTTCTGAATACTGCTCTCTTTCGCGGGCCTCAGGACGACCGCTTCGATCGCGTTGTCCGCGTTGATCGTGCCCGCGTAAATCTCATCGCCCACTTCCACTTCGCGCGGGATGGACTCGCCCGTGATCGTCGATTGGTCAAGGCTTGTCGCGCCCAAGACCACTTTCGCGTCCACAGGTACACGCTCGCCTGGCCTCACTTTCACACGTTCGCCTGCGACCAGCGACTCCGCGTCTGTTTCGACCCATTCGTCATTGCGCAGTACCAGCGCACCCTTGGGCATCAACGCGTGCAGCGCTTCAACTTCGCGCTGCGTGCGTTCCATCGCGAGGTCTTCGAGTGCGCCCGCGAGCGTGAAGAGAAACAGCAGCAACGCGCCCTCTTCGGGATGGCCCACCGCCGCGGACAAGACCGCCGCGATGATCATCAGCACGTCGATGTCAAACTTGCCCTCGCGCAGCACATCCCACGCCGCTTTGCCGCCGAAAAACAGTCCAATTGCGAGGCTGCCCCAGTGCAAGGTTTCGGTATTTGGAATCTCCAGCCAGTTGTGGCAGATCGCACCCGCCACCAGCAGAACACCCGCGACAATCGCGCCGATCAACTGACTCTTCGGCTCAAAAATGCCGTGGTGTGCAGGATGCTGTGCGGACGCAGATGGTGTTTGCATGTGGTACTCAAAAGCCGATCACTCGAATACCTAATGCTAGGAAGCGGGGATGTTCGATTGGACGTATAAACTGTCCGCGATCATCGTTCCACCTGACGCGCGTAAGGAAAAACCCATGAACCCAACTTCCCTCCCCACTCTTCCAACCTGGGAAAACCTGCATCCTTTGATGGTTCACTTCCCGCTCGTGCTGCTGACAATCGCGGGCGTGCCCCTGCTGATGTCGCTTGTGTGGAGCAAGCAGCGAACGACGTTGCTCATGATCGCGGCGGCGATGTTTGTCACCGGCACGATCGCCGCGTTTCTTGCGTTGGCGACGGGCGATGCTGCCGAGCACGCCGCGAATATGTCGCGCGAAATTCATCGTGCTGCGCACAGGCACGAAGAGATGGCGGAACTCACTCGCAATGTGTTCATCGTCGAGACACTGCTGTCGGTCGCGCTCGCGGTCGCCGCGTTGAAGATCGGTACGGGACCGAAGGCGAAGTTTGTCGTCGTGGGCAGCGTGCTCGCGGTGCTGGGCTGGGGATTTGGATCGCTTGCGCTGGCAAACACCGGGCACCTCGGCGCGTTGCTTGTCCACGAATACGGCGTGCATGCGAATCTTGACAATTCGATTTCATCGGATAGTTCGCAGACTCAGGCACCTGCTCCGTCGGGCGAGAAGCATGAAGAGCAGCCTCACTAGGCTGCGACACGTGTTCGCAACTTAATAACGCAACTCAGAACACTCGCTCAAACATCCGCGCGATCCGCAGCATCATGCTTTCTTCGAATGCGGGCGCGATGATCTGAAGACCCAGCGGCAATTGAACGCTCTTGCCGTCTGGGTTTTTCTCCGTCACAAATCCTGACGGCATGCTCATCGCTGGCAAACCCGCGAGATTGATCGCGACCGTGTACACGTCTTCCAAGTACATGGACATCGGGTCGCTGGTCTTTTCGCCGATGCGAAATGCAGGGCCAGGCGTGGTGGGCGTGAGGATCGCGTGGCACTTTGGTGTCGAAACGCCGCCAAAGACACCCTCAAACTGATGAAGCAACTTGCGGCGGACCTTGAGTGCGGTGTTGTAGTAAGCGTCGTAATAGCCGCTGCTGAGCACGTGCGTCCCGAGCAAAATGCGTCGGCGGACTTCCGGGCCGAAACCTTCGCTGCGCGACTTGCAGTACAACTCAAACAGTCCTTCGCCCGCTTCGAGCGTCGCACGCCTGCCGTAGCGAATGCCGTCGAATCTCGCGAGATTGCTGCTTGCTTCGGCGGGCGCGACGATGTAGTACGCCGCGACTGCGTCATCAAGCAGCGGGATATCGACGTCCACGATTTTCGCGCCCGCTTCGCGGAACTTCACGAGTGCATTTTCGAAGATCTCGGAAGCGTCTTGGTTCGCGAGTTGTCGTGCTTGTCGCGGTACACCCAGTGTGAGGCCTTGGACGGGGCGTTCGAGATCAGCGAGAAATTCGGTGTCGGGTCGGTCGATGCTCGTTGCGTCATACTTGTCGATGCCGCAGAGGACTTCGAGCGAAAGAGCCGCGTCGTGTACGCTGCGCGTCATCGGGCCGATCTGGTCGAGGCTGCTGGCGTACGCGACGAGGCCGTAGCGCGACACTCGTCCGTAGGTTGGTTTCACGCCGACGATGCCGCAGAAACTCGCGGGTTGGCGGATGCTGCCGCCTGTGTCGCTGCCCAGCGAGAGCGGCACGACACCCGCGCCGACTAACGCCGCAGAGCCACCTGAACTGCCGCCCGGCACGCGCGAAGTGTCCCACGGATTGCATGTGGGACCGAAGCAACTGTGTTCACACGATGAGCCCATCGCGAATTCGTCGAGATTTGTCTTTGCGAGGACGATCGCGCCGGCATCCATCAACCGCTGAGCGGCGGTCGCTGTATACGGCGAGCGATAGTCGGCGAGCATGCGCGAGGCACAGGTTGTTCTGCCGCCGTAGCCCGATGCGTCGATCAACTTGCCCGCGTCGTCAGCGCTCGCGTGCTGCGTTGTGCTGGGGCCGATGCAAATGTTGTCTTTGATGACAACAGGCACGCCCGCGAGCGGCAGCCGCTTTCCGCCAGCGATCAGTTCATCCACCTTCGATGCGTGCTTGATCGCGGCATCATGAAAGGTGTCGATGCACGCGTGCAGCGACTTTTCGGCAGTGTCGAGCGACTTCAGCGCGTCGCGAACGATGTCCGTCGCGCTCTGCGCTCGGCTGTTGACGCTCGCCGCGATGTCACTCGCAGTGCGATGGCCTTTGTCGTGCTGTTGGAACGCCGTGGCAACTTGCGTCACGCCCCACCCCCCGCCCCCGCCCCCGCCGCAGACCCACCAGCATCACCAATCACCTTCGGCACTTGCACGAACACCTGGCCTGAATCTTCGTACAAGTGCTGCGTCAGCATGGGCAGCACCCCGCGGAGGGACTCGGGTTTGGCGACATCTTCATCCAGCCTGTTGTGCAAACCACCCGAAGTCGCTGCGGCAACGTCCCCGACATGGGCCAGCGGCTCCACTCCCGCGAGATCTAAGCCGCGAAGGCGATCCATATATGACACCACAGCCCCCAACTTCGCCCGCGTCTCATCGATCTCAGCGGGCGCGACATGCAGGCGTGCGAGTTTGGCTACCTTGAGGACGTCGATGGAATTGTGCTTGGGCTCGGCATCCATGACTCGATGATAAGAACCGAGGAAGGGCGACGGTGAACACTGTTAACACATCGCTGGAACCCTCGACTGTACCACCGCATCAGCGGCGATGGTGGCAACGTACGCGGCTGTGGGTGTTGTTGTCGATCCTAGTGCTAATCCCATGCGCTCATCGGTTGTGGCAGCACGCGATTTATTCTTTTGTCGGGTATCGCTTGCGCAGTCTTATACGACCAAACGTCAGTGTTGCTCCTGGCACTATCCGTAGCATCAATCCGTTACCAAGAGGTCGAGCCAGTTCTAACGATCCATTTTCCTGGACCAAGGAAACGTACATCGTCCGTGTTAATAACGACGGAACACTCTCGCGTCTCGAAGAAGAAGGCAGTTGGGACAACTTTGGTTCGCTGTACACTGACCGCAACAGCAACACATGGTTCGTTGATCGCGATCGGATGCTAGCGTGTCAGCATTGGCTCATCCCGTGGCACTTTGAGGGCCGGGTCGCGTGGAGTGTCCGTTCTGCGACGAGAGAAACTCCACCCGATGACATTCAGGACCAAGTCTTGACGTTTCTCACACAGAACCTAGGGCCAAACAGCACTCGCGGAAAGGAGATCGCTGCGGTTCGTGCCGGCAACGACCTCGTCGAATGGCGCGACTGGCTCGCATTTGCGATGAATGTTGGTCTTGTTGTGTCCTCGACCTATCTCTTCGTCACCATCCTCCGACTTCCGTGGCTGATCCGCAGCCGATTGCGTGAGTATCGCGTGCGCAAGGCCCTCAAAGTCGGTCGGTGTACGAAGTGCGGGTACGACCTTTCTGGTACTAACGCGGAAGCGGGCACCAAGACGTGCCCAGAGTGCGGCGAGCGGATTTCTATCGATGCTTCGCGCCCCGCCTCGCGAGAGCACGCTCACCCCGCGTGATTCCAGTACACTTCCGCACGTGCTGTTCAACACGCTTAACTCCATCGCCATTTGTTGCGCATTGTGCTGCGTGATTGCAATACCTATCTTGGTCGTGTGGCGTCGCAACATCGCGCTCAACAACAAACCCCTTCTCGAAGACCGCTGCCCCTACTGCGACTACGACACCAGCGGCGTGCCGGACGGCATTGGTTTTCGCCGATGTCCGGAGTGCGGCAGTTCTGTCCCGAACTTTTCTGACTATCACAACCGCCTTGATGAACTCAACCGCATCATCTCGGAGCGTGGGTTGCGACTGCCCCGCAAAAAGTAAATCGGCCGAACGCCCACCGTGGAACGTCCGGCCGTTTGGAGTTTTTCAGTAGGCCCGGCGTCTCGCCGGGCACGGACCATCACTGCCATTCGCTGCCCGGCGAGACGCCGGGCCTACGCAAATCCGCATCAGGCGTGATCGCCGATCATCTCGTCGAGTGCCTTATCGAGCTTGTCCGGACTGTCATACTTGCCCCGTGCGATTTCATCGCGCACGCGGGCGACCAGGTCCTCGCGGATCGGGAGGTTGCGCAGTTTGCTCGTGAAGTACGCCTGTGCCGAGAACTGCACGTCGTCGCCATCGTCGCTCGCCGCGGCTTGCGACTGGGCGAGCCTTGCGCGCCTCGCCGCGTCTCGCAAACGCTCAGCGCCCTGCGACGCCTGCGAAGCCTGAGCACCAGCCATGGACTGCGGGATGAATGAACCGGAAATGGAAGCGATGTCTGCCATGTGTCTTTCTGAACGCCAACCGATGGTCGCTCCGCGCTCCCGCGAAGCATTCCACCTCGAATCAGCGCGTCCTGCGCCGCGACGACTCTCACTCGCCTTGCATGGGCCGCCTTTCGCGAACTTGCCTCACTGACAAACTCGCTGCAACCTTCATCAGGCGGCAGTGGTATCGGAGTGGGTTGCTCTCAACCATAAAAAAGCCTGTTAGGGTATCGGATTTCGCAAGTCTTTGGGATGAATAGACTTGGCGTGATAATCACCAATGGGGACTCAACAAAATAATTTCGTTCTTTCTCCAAAGCAAACAACCCCGCACGCCCTGCGCGGCTCGGCATCGTCCGCGATCCGTTTTTGCATCTGCTTCTGCGCACTCTCGATGATCGGCGCGTGTGCAACCACAAAACCTGTCACAAAACCTAAAGAAGAAGCGACCGCGCAGAAGCCCCCGCCTGTTCTGTTCCTCCGCCGCAAAGATCGCGAGCGACTGCTGGAGCAGCAGCGACTCGCGAAGGAACTCGCTGAAAACTCTCAGGCGACCAACACGACTGCGGACGCGCAGCGCGAGGCGTTGCGGAAAAATGCGTCGGGCAACGTGAGCAACACCACCATCGCCAACATGTTTGACTTGCCCTCAAGTTCGCAATCCAAAGAATCGACGGCGAGGCCTCTGCCCACGGGGTTTGGAGATCAAGCGATCATCGGCGTCGGGCGCGATCAGGCAACGGTCGCCGCGCTCATTCAATATGACCTCGCAACCGCAAAGCAGCGCGTTGGATCGCACGCGATCTACACCCTGCAGGTCGCTCGCTACGGCTTGCTCGACAACACGCGCCCCAAGCCAGACGAACTCGCGAGTTTCCGCCAGGCAGCCGAGGAAGCCGTGCTGCAACTCCGTGCGGCGGGCGACGAGGCGTACTTCTACCACGGCCCGGCGGGCAGCACCGTCACTATCGGCCTCTTCGAAGACGCAGACTACGTCACCACCACCAAAGGCCCTGACGGCAACACCACACAACTCCCCCGCCCCTACGAAAGCGCGCGACTGATGGCCGCACGCGCGAAGTTCCCGCACAATCTTGTGAATGGACAAACACTCGAGGTGCGCACGAAGGGATCGAAGGAACCGATTATTCAGCCGAGCTTTGTGGTGGGTGTGCCGTGAGGAACCACACGTGTGGTTGTTAACGGATGACGGAAGGACTCGGTCAATCCGAAATGCGTTCCTACGCAACCTCTTCGAATTTGTATATGTAGCAAATTCGAACACAATGTAATACGCTGCGAGTATGCCCAAAGGAATCGTCTCGCTGTATGTCGCTGTCATTGCGGTTTGCGCGCTGATGTTGCTAATTTTGTTTATCGCGAAGCGGCTTGGGATCATCAAGAGCATTTTCGATAACAAAGCGCCCGCGAAAGGTGGTCGCTGGGCTGAATACAGAAAAAGAGAATCCGTTCTGACGCCGGCCGAACGACGATTGCTGCCTGTCCTGCTTCAAGCACTAGGCCTCTCAGGTCGATCCAACCAGATAGTGATTTTTCCGAGCGTTCGATTCGCGGAACTTCTGGAAGTTGACGATCCGCCTAACAACTCCGCAAGGCGGTCGGCACTGAATCGCATCACTAGCAAACAGGCAGACTTCGTGCTGTGCGACGCGGTCGCGACCGAACCGCTGATGGTGATCGAACTTGACGACAACTCACACTCTCGAAGCGATCGACAATCACGCGACGAATTTGTCGATGCGGCGTGTGCGTCCGCAGGGTTGCCCATTTTGCACATCAAAGCGGCGGGCACATATGACGCCAAGCTGCTCGCACAGAAAATCACGGATGCACTTCAGCCTCAGTAGATGGATCACTTCAACGCCTCCACCCAAAACACATCCGCCACTTCCTTCTGCACAAACTCATACGTCACTTCATCGAAGCGATTGAGTGCGGAATCTTCGGTGATGAATGTGCCGCCGCCCGGTTTTTCGGGATTGTCCTGATAGCCCACCAGCAGTCGGCTGTGGCCCGAGCCTGCAGCGACCGGGTAGCCCGATGCGAGCACGCGTTTGATCTCGGCGAACTGCTCAGCGTTGACGCCGAATCGATCGGGCTGCCACGGCACGATCCAGCGAATTGCGACGCCGTCTTTGGTTGAAATTCGCAGCGTCTGCGCTTCCGCGATCGCTTCGGACGACGGTGCGTGAGCGGCGTTGTAATCGTTCTGATACGGCATCGATGCCTCGCTGCACACGCCGTGCTGTTCGAAGCCAGCGAGGGCGTTGTGGAAGAAGTTGCCGTCGGAAGGTTGCCCCGCCGCTTGGCTCGCCGCCCAATTCACGAACTCGGGGCTCAAGCGCGTTGCCGTGCCGGTGCGCTTTGCGATTGCGAACTCAATCGCTTCGCATGTCGTGAAGATCGAGCATGTGCCGCGATGACCTTGCGGTCGCGGCGTGAAGCCCAGTTGCGTGAGATGAGGGCGGAGATCGGCGGAGGCCGGAAGCGCGGCGGGCGGCGCGGGTTCATGCGAGACCGGTTTCGGCGGAGTGCTTGGGCTTGTTGCTGGCTTGCATGCCGCAAGCACGATCGAAAGTGATAAGACCACGTGCAACGCGCGATGAGTCGAGAGCATGACGAAGTTTAGACGATGGGCGTCGGACACCACCTCGCGGCGATTGCTGACGTTCAAAAGTCAAATTGAATTCCAAGATGAGACGCGCATCACCATGAGATTGCGCACGACCATGGATGTGCACATCGCGTCCCAAAATAACCTGCGGCGTTCCACAACGTCGCCTGCGTGTTCACCACGATCATCCACAGTCGTGCGCACGCGCATGGTTTTTCAAGATCGCTGTGCGCAAAGTTTGGTCGTGATCTTCAAACTCAAATCATCGGCTTTGGAATCGGCGGCGCGGGGGGCGGCGGGGGGAACAGTTTGCGATCAAAGCCGATCGCGCCGCTGCCGAGGAACGCCAGCGCGATTGCTGACATGAATAGCGAGAGTTGCCAGAGCAGCGTTTTCCACGCGTCGATGTCAAACGGCGGGCGATCGGGCAGAATGCCCAGGACTGTTTTTCCTGACTGAATTGCAGGGCCGATTTCAGTGAGCCACAGGGCACCAAGCATCGTGCTCGCGAGGCACAATGCGCTTGCGCGGGTGAGCAAACCAACGAGCACGAAGAAGCCAGCAACGACTTCTGTCACGGCGACGGCCCACGCCAGCCGGACCGGCCACATGCCGTGCGCGAGGCGCTGGGGCCAGAGTTTCATCATGGCGTTTGCAGATTGCGTCGCGTCCGGCGCGGCGGGTTTTGCTGGCGGATATGCGGACTTGTGAATCAGCAGCGCGAGCGAGTAGACACGCGGGATTTCAAATTCATCGGGAAATTCGCTCGCGGTGTAGACGCGGTTGGGATCAGGCTGACCCGCGCCGGGGCTGATCGGCGGCGCGGTGACTTGTGCAAGCATCGGGAACGGCGCGGCGGCGACTGAAAGTTGCGGCGGCGTGGTTGGTTGTGGATTGGGTTGTTGTGGAGTTTGATTTGGTTCGACGGGTGGTGTTGATGGCTGTGTTGCAGGGTTTGTTGTCGGCTGTGGATTTGTTGGTTGTGCCGCGGGCGGGTTGATTGTCGGAGTTGTTTGTGGCTGTTCGGGTTTTGCTTCTGGTTTGGCTTCGGGCTTTGCTTCTTGTTTGATTTCCGGCGTCGGCGGGCGAAGCGTTTTGCTGGGACCGAAGTTGTCGCGAACGCGCTGGACGCCCATCGTCGCGAGCGTCGCGGCGGACTCGCCCTTGACCTTCATCATCGCTTCCATTTTGCCAATGCCCGCCCACAAAAACGTCAGGCCGAGAGCGACGCGGAGAAAGAGCGGGGCGATGGAAGTGCTGGCTTTGCGCGGCATGTTGGAGGGTAGGAAGAGACGGAGAGATGAAGAGACGGAGAGACGAAGTTCAGGAAGAAGGGAACCGGGAACGGGGAGCGGTGAACGGTGGGCGTGGCAGATCGATTGATGATGAGAAGAAGGCAAGAGGCATCGCAGAGCCGCGGCATCGAGGCATCGAGGAGTGGTGTTTGAGCGAGAAAACTAGACTCCTGACGACCAGGTGTGTCCGGCGCAGCGAGGAACTTACAATGTGCGTGAGTTCCGGGATCAGGAGATAGTCATGGGACGTACAACTAAAGCGGCGATGACGAATAGTCGGGGTTCGACGGCGAAGAAGCGGTCGGCGACGAGCACTTCGCACAAGGGCAGCCGAGTTGAGCCGTCGCATGTGATGGAACAGAAGCGAGCGGTGCGGGAGAAGAAAGCAAAGAAGTAAGTTTCAGCCGGTGACGTATGGGGACAGTTGCGGCGAACTCGGTGGTGTGCCCGCGGTGCGGGTATGACTTGCGTGGGCAGGTGGACACATGGCGCGTGCCTTTGGCGACGCAGGCGGACGTTGTGCGGTTTGAGAGTGGTGAGGTGTTGGAGTCAGAGGTTGGCGCGAAGTGTCCGGTGGAGGGGACGTGCAGCGAGTGCGGATTAGGATTTGAATGGAAGTATGTGTTTCGGCCTGAGTTGGCGGGACCGGGGTGGTTTGTGGAGACGCGGCGGGTGGGAAGGGTGCGCGCGTGGTTTGCGACTGTTCGGCGTGTACTGCTGCTTCGCCCATTTTTCCGACGCGACATCGGAATGAAGATTGAAACACCATTTCATCTACGGAGGATGTTGTGGTATCTGGCGATTTTCATGATCTTGGTGCCCTGCGTGGGATTTGTTTTTCAGCAGGCTTGGCGTGCGGCATATATGTGGTTTGCGATGGGCAAACCTTTAGGCGCAGCGTCGTATGTTGTATTTGCCAATTCGCCTACGGACATCGTTCGCGCGATCGCGGAGCTGGAGTTCTTTGGCGGGCAGAACTGGTTCTGTGTCGGGTTTGTCTGTTCGCTGGGCTTCGCACTAATGATGAGTGTGCTGCCGGATACACGTGCGAACGCGAAGGTGCGGACGGCGCATGTTGGCCGGGCTATGGTGTATTCGATCACGTGGCTGTGCGTGCCGCTGCTGCTTGGAATAGTGACAGCAACGCTTGATGGAATGTACAGTGCCATGTCCACGCAAGCGGCTCCGTCGCCCACGGCAATTGGATTCATGGACGGCATCGGTGAAGTTGTGGACTTTCTGCAGTCTCAGTACACTCGCTTTTTGCTCGTCGGAGCGACGGTGATCTGGTGTTACACGTATTGGTGGTGCGTACTTCGGATGTGGTGGCGGATGCGTGAAGCACTCGTGGCGTACGTTGCGTGCGCCGTGCCGGTCGCGATCATGGTAATCGTGGCCATGGTGTACACCTTTCCACGGTACTGGCTATGGACTTGGCTCCAGTTTTGATTTTGGTTCGTGTGGGAGTGATCTTGATTGGAATCGAGGACACATCAGAATCCATCGGTAGTTTGTCCGCGGTGCGGGTATGACTTGCGTGGGCAGGTGGATGCGTGGCATCCGGGGTATGGTTTACCCGTCAATAGCGGCAACGGGGATGTGCGAGAGGAAGACGTTGGGGCAAAGTGTCCGGTCGGCGGGGTTTGTAGCGAGTGTGGGCTTGTGTTTGAGTGGGCGGACTTGTTTGCGCCGGTGCGGCAGTTGACGGGGTTGTTTGAGGTGGATGAGAAGAAAAGGGCCAGGGCGCTGTTCAAGACGTTGTGGCGGATGATGCTGTGCTGGCCTCTATGGAATAGGCTGAAGATGCAGCATGAGATTCGACGGGTGCGGATTGTGGTAGTGGTTGTGAGTTGTGTGTTGGCGTGGTACTTGGCGGTGGCGGTGCCGTGGTTTGGGTGGGCGAATCTTGAGCCGCTTGAGAACTTTTTTTTCAAAGGGCAACTTGCAGCACCGTGGAGCAATAAGCGGTGGCACCTCAGCCCGTTTGTTCCGTTCGGTTGCGTACTCGATACGAATAGGTGGCGGGCGATGCTGCCTTTCACATGGTTCACTCTCGCCGTGGTGCAGTGGGTACTCATGCCGATTTGCTTTTTGCTGCTTCCGCTTTCGTTTCAGAAGGCAAAAGTCCGGCGCGTTCACCTGCTCCGAGGCACGGCGTATTCAATCGGATGGCTGCTCTTGATACTGCATCTTCCAGCACTCGTTGCGTTGCCTTACAACATGCTTCGATGGATGCAGATGACCAACTTCATGCCCTTTCCGACACGCTCTTTTGTTCGACAGACACCGTGGCTTCTTGGAATCTACTGCCTTGTCTTGTCTGCGATATGGTGGAGTGTTTTTGCTGGGAGATACTTGAAGTTGCCTCGGCCGTGGTTGATTGGAATTGTGCTTGCTGTGGTTGCGATGCTGATGGCGGTTTTGATAGTGGGATTGATGGGTAAGGGGCCCGAACTGGTTATGAACACCGTTTGAATCGGACATCGAGTGAAGTTCACCCACCCCCAACCCCTCCCGCTCGCTGAGCCTCGTGGGAGGGGCTTTCGGAGTGCCACTACGCTACTGCATGGCACACGACCCTATCACTTCTTCCATCCTCGCAGAACTTTCCAAGCATGATCCGGCGATCGGTGATCTTGTTGGCAAAGAGGCGCAGCGGCAGGCGACGACGATTGAGCTCATTGCGAGTGAGAATCATGTGTCGGCGGCGGTGATGCATGCGATGGGGACTTGTCTTACGAACAAGTATGCGGAGGGGTATCCGGGGGCGCGGTATTACGGCGGGTGTGTGTTTCATGATGATGTGGAGCGGATCGCGATTGAGCGGGCTTGCAAGTTGTTCAACTGCAAGTTTGCGAATGTGCAGCCGCACTCGGGGGCAACGGCGAATCAGGCGTTGTTCTTTGCATACCTCACGCCTGGCGATGTGTTTGCGAGTCTGGTGTTGGCGGATGGCGGTCACTTGACGCATGGACTGAAAGTGAACATGTCGGGCAAGTGGTTTTCGCCTGTGCATTATCCGTTGGTGTACGACAAGGCTTCGGCGAATCATGAGCGGATTGATTATGACGCGGTGGAGCGCGTGTGCCTTGAGGCCAAGCAGCAGCATGGGGACAAGTTCAAACTTTTGATGTGTGGGTACTCGGCGTATCCGCGCGTGATTGACTTCGCGCGGTTCCGTGCGATCGCGGACAAGTGCGGCGTGCTGCTGCATGCGGACATCGCGCACATCGCGGGGCTGGTCGCGAGCGGCGTGCATCCGTCGCCGTTCCCCCACTGCCATGTGGTGACGACAACGACGCACAAGACGCTGCGCGGGCCTCGCGGCGGGTTGTTCCTCACGAATGATGAAGAACTCGCGAAGAAGTATGATCGCTCGCTGTTTCCTGGGATTCAGGGCGGGCCCCTCATGCACATCATCGCGGCGAAGGCGGTGGCGTTTGGCGAGGCACTGCGGCCTGAATTTAAGACGTACTCAGAACAAGTCGTGAAGAACGCGAAGGCGTTGGCGGGTGCGCTCACTGAGCGCGGGTTCAGGATCACCAGTGGCGGGACTGACAATCACTTGATGCTTGTCGACCTGCGCGGGAAGAGTGCGGACCTCATCGGCGCGGATGCGGAGAAGTGGTTGGAGATGGCGGGGCTGATTTGCAACAAGAATGGCGTGCCGCAGGATCCGCGGCCGCCGAAGCAGACGAGCGGGATTCGATTGGGAACACCGGCGACGACGACGCGTGGGTTCAAAGAGAATGAGATGAAGATGGTCGCGGCGTTTGTGGATCGCGTGCTGAGCGCGGGGCTCAAGGGGCAGGATGCGCTTGCTGCGGAGGCTGGGAAGGTGCGTGAGGAAGTGAAGGCGCTTTGTGCGAAGTTTCCGTTGCCGGCGTGAGTGAGTTCGCGGGCTGAGGGCACGCGGGCGCGTGAAAGAGTTTGATACTTGGGAAAGCTGCCGGGTGCTTGCGCACCTCGGCTCTTGTTTTGAATTACTGCACACACGGACCTTCGCCGAAGACTCGCAGGAATGTGTCGATGTCGATGGGGTCGAACAGGGATGTGTCGTTATTGAAGTCGATGTCGTCGCAGACTGGCGTCGAGCAGGGGCCTTCGCCGAAGACGCTGAGGTAGTCGTCGATGTCGAGCGGGTCGAAGACGCTTGTGTCGTTGTTGAAGTCGATGTCGTTGCAGGGGCAGTGGTCGGGGATGTAGTCCTGGTCGAGGTCGTTGCCGGCGTGGACCCAGATGCTCACTTTGCGGACTTGATAGGTTGCGGTCGACGCGGCGCGGTTTGCGCCCATGCCGGCGCGGGCGATGTAGGGCTGGAAGCCCGGCACGATGACGTTTTCGAAGATCGTGAGCCAGTTGCCTGGGGATTTTTCGAGGCGGACGGTGACGCCGCTGTTCATTGAGACGAGTTCGAGCGTGCGCCATTCGCCATCGTCGAGTGCGAAGTCGAGTTTCTTGCTGGCGACGACGTTACCATTGCGGAGGATGGCGATTTCGCGTGCGTCGGGATCGCCGAAAGCCTGATCAATGCGGGCGGCGAGGGAGTTGTTGCGCGGGCCGTCTTCGCCAAAGAAGTGATAGTCGCCTGAGAACGTTTCGTCGGCGAAGGAGAGGCTTGTACCTTCGTAGTTGAGCGGGCCTGTGAGACGGAACTCGGCTTGGCCTCTTATGTATGAAAGCGGGGTGGTGGTGAAGGGTGGCAGAACGATTGCGCCTTCGTCGCCGCCGGGAATCGTGTCGAGTTCGACGATGCCGTTGCTAAGCACGGCTTGACCATTCACGAACCAGGGGCCGGGACCGTTCGCGAAGTCGGTGATGAGAGGCGTTGTTGTCTGCGCTTCGTCGGGGACGCCATTGGTGTCGCAATCCTGCGAGAACTGGCGGGCGATGTCGCAACTGTCAGGAATGTTGTTGGCGTTGAGGTCGGGCGTGAGGTTTTCGGAGATTTCTTTAGCGTCGGGGATGTTGTTGGCGTTGCAATCGGGTGGCGGCAGGAATGAGAGTTTCAGAACGCTGCTGCCGCGAGCGGTTGGGTCGAAGAGCGAATCGTCTTTGTAGAGATCGGCGAAGTAGATGCCGTCGGGGCCGACAGCGAGTGCGCTACAGGAGGCTTTGCCTTGGCCGTTGTACATGGCGATCGGTGTTGGGCCACTGATGAGCGTGTCTTGTGCGCCGATGACGAATTCGGTGACTTGTTTGTCGCCCGCGATGGATGGGCCGGTGCTCCACGTGCCGCCCGACTGCGTCACATACGCGCGGCCTTCGTATTGAGCGGGGAAGCCTGAGCGATTGAAGATGGATTGTTCGAGGAAGGCGATCTGGACTGGTGCGTTGGTGGGAAACCAGTTGTACATCGCGAAGGTGTGCATGCTTTCGTCGGTGCCGTCGTACGCGTAGTTGCGGCCCATGATGGTTTCGGACAGGCGATCAGTGCCGGGGCCATTTTCGACGCAGAAGTGACGGTTGTCGCTGCGGCGGAATGCGCCGCCGAACGGATTGCGGTAGCCTCGCGTGTAGATGAAGTCGCGGGCGGTGATGCCGTCGTTGGCGTTGTAGAAGGGATTGGTCGCGACGGGCTGGAAGGAGCGATTCACGCGGAGGATTTTGCCCCGGAAGTCGTCGAGATTCTGGCCTGCTTCGATGTCGAAGGCGTCACCGACGTGGATGTAGAAGTTGTCGTCGGCGCCGAGGAGGATGGTCGAGATCTGGTGAGACGGGGCGGAGGTGAAGGGGAAGAGGTCGAGGACAGTCGTTTGAGTCGCGGCGGTTCGACCCCCATCCGTGGAGGTGAACTTGACCACTTTGGGATACAGGTACGTATCTTCGGGGTTGAGTTCGTTGGCGTAGACCATTGTGGCGTAGACGTCGCCATTGACAGGGTCGATGACGATGCCAGTGACGCCCACTTCGCCTGAGCCTGGGAAGTTGCCTGTTGGGTTGAAGTTGAGGAGATTGCTTGCGTAATCGCTGACTGTGCCGTCGCGGGTGACGACTTTGATGTTGCCGTAGAGCTCGGTGACGTAGAAGAAGGGGTCGTTGGGCTGCGTGCCTGCGTTGGGGATGAAGGCGATGTTGACGGGGAGTTGGAAGCCTGTCGCGACGAGGGAGACGCGGACATCTTCGCGCGTGGTCCACGGAGTCAGGTTTTGGCGGGCGATGGTTGTGAAGTTTGGTTCTGTTTCGGTTTCGAGTTTGACGTAGGTGCTGCCGTTAGTCGTGACCCAGAACTCGGCGGTTTCGCCAGAGGCGAGGGAGATCGCGGGAAGGAGGACGCTGGTGTTTTTGCCGGCACCCGTTGTGAGTGTGAGATCGAGTTGCGGGAGTGACAGCGGGGCGTCGCCAGCGTTGACAACGAGTTTCACCACCATGTGCATCGGTAGCGGCTCGGGATTGGTCCAATTGTTTTGCGTTGCGCTCGTCGTGATTGGGCCTGCAACTTCGAGCATCAATGCGCCGCAGCATGCGCCGACGAGTTTGATTGAGTGGGGCGTTGTCGGCGCGGCGGGCAGTGTGAAGGGCTGGCCTGCGGGCGTGATCAACTGTGGAGCAGGTGCGAGGACCACGTCGTGCAGTTCCATCGGGAGGACTTGCGCGACCGGACCTGTGGTGAACACTCGCTCGCTCCAATTGCTCCATTCAGTAAACGGATCACCGGAATTGTCGCGATGACGGACGCGGAAGCGGTATTGCGTATCGGCGCGGAGTTGCGTTAGCGAGCCATGGGAGTTGACGAACGTGCCGTCGCCAAGGTGTGTGTGTACGAGCGAGAAGCCGCTGGCGCACGGGTAGTACCAGACGAGTTCGTCGGGTTCGACGGTGTAGATTTCCCAGTCGGTGCAGAGGTGGACTTGCGAACCGTTGGGCGCGGCTTGTGCATCCTCGAACGGCGCGGTTTCCATGTGGATGTCGGCGGGGTCGAGCGGATGACCCAGTTGCGGCTCAAGGATGGTCGGTGTCGTGGGCGGCGTGTTTTGAGCGTGCGAAAGCGATGCGATGAACATCGCGGCGACGAACGTCGCTTGCGTGCGGCGAGAGAATGAGCCCACTGTGAACCTCCTGCGACCTTGTGAATCAGAATGCACCACAAAGACACGAAGAGCACGAAGAAGAAACGCGAGCAGAGACAAGAGAACAAGAATCACTTGTCTCGCTTTTCAAAGAGTGTTTTTCTCTCCTGCTTTCTTTGTGTTCTTTGCGTCTTTGTGGTGAATACGACCTCAACGGAACGCACCATCATCGCGGATTTCCGTGGGGGATCAAGTTCTTTGCGTGCAATTTGCGTGCAGTGATCGCATCGAACGAGTTCGCCGCGTCCGAGAAAGTCGGCTGGCATTCAATTGATTGGATAGTTCGTGGAATGGAATGTGGGAACGAGTCGGTTTGACGGTGCGAAAGGCCTGATTGTGAAAGGCCTGATTCCGAAAGGGTGGATATGGACCTCAATGGCTCGGAGAAGGCTGCGGTGAAGGTGGATGCGAAGAAGGCAATGCCCACTCGCAGGCGATTACTTCGCTTGGGGGTTTTGATCGCATTGGGATACGTCGCGTGGTGCTTTGCGTTGTTTTTCAAGCAAGGCGACCTGATTTTTCCGCGCGAGTACGCGAATCGGCCGCTGAAGAAAGTGCCGGGCGGCGTGGATGTGTGGACGCGCGATGTGGATGGCGTGAAGGTGGAGGCGTGGTTTCTCGTTGGTGCGGACAGGACGGCGGAGTCGCCCGGACCGGCGGTGATGCTCTTTCATGGCAACGCGGAGTTGATCGACAACTGGATGCCCATCGCGGAGGAATACGCGAAGCGCGGGTTCAGCGTGTTGTTGCCTGAGTATCGCGGGTATGGACGCTGTGGCGGCAGTCCGTCGCAGAGCGCGATTGCGGAGGACATGCGGTATTGGCGGGCGAAACTCAACGGGACCGAGATTGTCAAGAAGGACAAAGTTGTGTATCACGGACGATCGCTCGGCGGCGGCATCGCGGCGCAATTGGCGAAGGATGCGGAGCCCGCCGCGTTGATTTTGGATTGCACGTTTACGAGCATCGCGTCGTACGCGAGCGGGTATGGCGTGCCGGGATTTGTGGTGACGAGTCCGTTTCGGACGGATGAGGTCATTCCGGCGTTGTCGTGTCCGGTGTTGATTTCGCATGGGCGGGATGATGGGACGGTGCCGTTTTCGCATGGGAAGGCGCTGGCGGCTCTCGCAAAACGCGGAACGTTTGTGGAGTTGCCGGGTGGGCACTTGGATTTTCCTGGGGATGAGAAGGTGTATGACGCGGCGCGGTGGGAGTTTTTGGAAGAAGTGACGGAATAGGGACGGAGGCACGTGGGCACGAAGGCACGTAGTTGGGGAGTATGATTCGTCGATGAACTGTGTTGGCGGTGGTGCGCCGTTGCGCATCGCTGGATGCAGCGTGATTTCGGGCTTTGCCCGTGCCGGGTTCACTGCGGTGCGCCGGAGGATTCCGCGCACTCACATCGAAAACATGCGATCGGGGGTGTGGTTTGCCTAGTGCTTCGACAGACTTGGTGAAGTTAGTGTCGCGCGCACCGGGTGTGGAAGCGATGGCGCGTGCGTTGGGCGACGGGCGGCGGTGTGTTGCGACGGGGAGCGTGGGGAGTTCGACTGCGCTGGCGGCGGGAGCCGTGGCGCGGGCGACGAATCGCGCCGTGTTGCTTGTCGTCGCGCACTTGGATGACGCGGACGAAGCGACTGAAGAACTGATCTGCAGCGGCGTGCATGCGATCAAGATTCCGGCACTGGAGGCTTCGCCTTCGGAGTCGGGCGTTGCGAGCGATCTCTTCGCGACACGCGTGCGGCTGGCGAGGTCTTTGGTTCCACAGAGCGGGCCTAGCGTGATCGTCGCACCGATTCAGGCTCTGATGCAGAGCGTGCCCGCGCCGGGGAAGTCTTCTGCGCTCGTGAAAACGCTGACAAAAGGCGAGCGAATACAGCCTCAGGCGCTCGCGGCGTGGCTGACTTCGGCTGGGTTCTTGCGTGTGGACGCGGTGGAAGAGCCGGGGCAATTCTCACTGCGTGGCGGCATTCTTGACGTATTTCCTGCGACAGCGAGCGTGACGAACGCGAGCGATGGAGCGAGTGCGGCGGGCGAACCAGTGCCGATTCGCCTCGACTTTTTCGGTGACGAGATTGATCGCATCAGCGAAGTCGATGCGGAGACGCTCGCGTCCGATCGCACGATCGATTCAGCGGAAATTGTCGCGGCTGATTTTTCCAGCGTGCTGCGCGACGACGCGGGCGTGTGCTTTGCCGAGTTGATGCCGGCGGGGTTTGTCACGATCCTCGCGGAGACGATGGAGATCGTGGAGCAGGCTCGCGGGTATTACGAACGCGCGACGGATCCCAAGGGGATTTTCGGGCCGCCCGCGGTGCTGAAGTTGCTGGAGCAGAAGTCGCACGCGCTATGCGAGGTCAATCAGTTTTCTGCGGGCGCGACGGCGAGCGAAGCGCGGATTGAGTTGGCGTTTGCGAGCGTGCCGACATTTCCGCAGGATGCGGGGGAGGCGATCGGGGAATTGATTGCGATGGCGGGAGGAGAATGTAGAAAAGAGAATGCGGATGAGAGCGACGAATTAGCAAGTGAGAGGCGTGCCGCGCCTACCCACCCCAAACCCCTCCCTGAGGGAGGGGCTTTAAGACAAAACGACCAACGCTCGTTTGCGCGAATGCGAGTGATCGTCGTGTGCCAGAATGAAGGCGAGCAAACGCGATTTGTGGAGTTGCTGGCGCAGCGATTGCCGGAAGGCACGACATCGCCGCTGATTGAGGCGGTGGTTGGGTACTTGCATCGAGGGTTTATCGTTGAGAGAGAGGAAGAGACGGAGAGACGAAGAGACGGGGTTCAAAACACTTCGTCTCGTCGTCTCTCCGTCTCTCCGTCTCTTGCACTCGTTCCTTATCACGAGTTGCTCTCTCGCTTCCACGTCCGTCGGTCCGCTCGCGTCGTGCGTGCGGCTCGCACGATGGATGCGTTTTTGGACTTTGATGATGGCGATTACGTCGTTCACGCAGATCATGGCATTGCGAAGTATGTCGGGCTGAAGTTGATGCTGCCGCGAGAGGTGCCCAAGGCGCAGCGACCTTGGCGGGATGAAAAGCAGACGCCGGAGCCCGAAGAGTTTTTGGTGCTGGAGTTCGCGCAGGGTGCGAAGATGTATGTGCCGGCGATGCACATCGACAAGGTGCAGAAGTATGTCGGCGGGTTTTCGGGCAAGCCTCAGTTGTCGGTGATTGGCGGGCAGCGTTGGCAGACGCAGAAGGAAAAGGCGGCGGAGAGCGTTCGCGATCTTGCGGGCGAGATGTTGCGAGTGCGCGCGGCGCGCGAGCACTTGCCGGGGATCAGTTTTCCGCACGACACGCCTTGGCAGAACGAGTTTGAGGCGGAGTTTCCGTACGAAGAAACGCCCGACCAGCTCGCGGGGTTGCAGGAAATCAAACGAGACATGCACGCTGCGCGACCTATGGATCGGCTGATCTGCGGCGACGTGGGATTCGGCAAAACCGAGCTTGCAATTCGCGCGGCGTTCAAGGCGTGTGAGTTTGGAAAGCAGGTTGCAGTGCTGGTGCCGACAACGGTGCTTGCGGAGCAGCACGAGCGCACATTCAAGAGTCGCTTCGCGGGATATCCGTTCCGAGTTGAGAGCATTTCGAGGTTCAAGACTGACGGCGAAGTTCGCGAGGTCTTGAAAGAGTTGCGAAAAGGCTCTGTCGATGTCATCGTCGGCACGCACCGATTGCTGAGTCAGGATGTGGTGTTCAGCGATCTTGGTTTGGTGATCGTGGACGAAGAGCAGCGGTTTGGCGTGGAGCACAAGGAAAGTTTGCTGCGACTGCGACTGACGGTTGATGTGCTCACGCTCAGCGCGACGCCCATCCCGCGCACGCTGCACATGGCGATGCTGGGGCTGCGAGATATTTCGAGTCTGACGACGCCGCCAGCAGATCGTCGAGCGATTGTGACCGAGGTGATTCCGTTCAACGCGCGGCGTGTGCAGCAGGCGATCGAGCGTGAGTTGTCCCGCGAGGGACAAGTCTTTGTCGTCCACAATCGCGTGCATGACATCAAGAGCTTCGCGGATGACATTCTGAAACTCGCGCCCGGCGCGAGGATCGTCATCGGTCACGGCCAGATGTCGCCTCATGAACTTGAAGAAGTCATGCTGAAGTTCATTCGGCATGAGGCGGACATTCTTGTCTCGACCACGATCATCGAGAGCGGCATCGACATCGCCAACGCGAACACGATGATCATTCATGATGCGGACCGCTTTGGATTGTCAGACTTGCACCAACTGCGCGGACGAGTAGGACGTGGCAAACATCGCGGCTATTGCTATCTGCTGCTGCCCGAAGATCGCAGCGTGCGAGAGACGGCGCAGAAGCGACTGAAGGCACTCGAGCAATATTCGATGCTGGGCGCGGGGTTCAAGATCGCTATGCGCGATCTTGAAATTCGCGGCGCTGGCAATATTCTCGGCGCGGAACAGTCCGGGCATATTGCCCAAGTTGGATATGAGATGTTCTGCAGATTACTTGAAGACGCTGTGCATGAGTTGCGGCACGAAGAAAAGCCTCGACAGGTCAGTTCCACAAGCGTCGAAGTTGGCGTGAGCGGGCACATTCCCAAGGCGTATATCCCCAGCGACAAACGCCGACTCGGGACGTATCGACGCATCGCGACGGCGAAGTCGCAGGAAGACTTGAGCAAAGCAATCACAGAAATTCGCGAGGCCTATGGCGAACCGCCCCAGCCGCTGGTGTCTTTGCTGGAAGTCGCGCAGTTGCGGATCGCGCTGAGCGCGATGGACGTGCGGGGCGTGAGCATCCGCGAGCGAGATGTGATTTTCCTTTGTCGAAAGGCCGCGCCGGTGGCTCACGAACTGGCTTCGCGAGCGAGCACGGCCGCCGCGCGTGAGGCGAGCATTCGCGTGCTGCCTCCGGAGAGCGGCAACGATCTTGAAATGGTGTATTTCAGGCCTCCTGAGAGTTACTTGCAGGGTGCGACGTTGCTGCGAGTGCTTAGGGCAAGGCTTGGACTGCTACCGGCGACGCCAGAGTCGATCAGGCAACGTGACGGTTTCGACAAGAAAGAAATGCAAGCGGGCAAAGTGGACAAGTCGCCCACCCCAGCGCCTGCGAAGTCGAATCGCTCGGCACCCGCGCGAGGCTCGCGGGCGCGGCGGGTGGAGCCGTCATAGAGTTTGCTCGGGAAACACAGGAAACACGTAGCAGAATGCGTGCGGGGGATAGGTGAGCACAGAGGCAATGGACGCAGACGACACAACTCAGCAGCGAGAACAAGCCGCACCGAACGCAACGCCGCCGGAGCGCCGACCCTTCGTGATTGGCGGCTCGTCGACGGACACTGAAAAACGCATCGTCGCGCTCAAGAAGCGGCTCGTGCGCGAAGGTGTGCTTGCGGTGTCGATGCTTGAGTCAGCGATCAACGCGTTTCGCGCGGTGGATGTTGAAGGCGCGCGGCAAGTGCGGCGTGCGGATGACGAAGTCGATACGGAAGAAGTTGAGATTGAGCAGGAGAGTTATGAATTGCTCTCGCTGCACCAGCCTTACGCGCGCGGATTCAGAACCATCGCGTTTGCATTGCGTGCGAATGCGGACTTTGAGCGTGTCGCGGATCACGCATCGTCGATCGCGAAGGTCGTGACACGAATGCAGCCGTTCCTTGATTCGGCGACTGCGACTGAGGCCCCGAATTGGCCCACTGCGCTACTTGAACTCATGGATCGCGTGCCGCGAATGTGCCACGAATTGCTGCGAGCGGTGCTTGATGAAGACGCCGCGGCGGCGCGCAAGTTGGTCGAAGCAGATTCGCTCATCGACCAGCAGGAACGTCGGTTGTTTGAAGAAGTGCAGGAGTGGGTGCGTGTGCAGGGTCGCAGCGACGGCGCGCTCGCGATGGGCATGCTGCTCTATCGCGCAGGCCGCGAACTGGAGCGAGTCGGCGACTTGATGGCGAGCGTTGCCGAGGATGTGGTGTATTTGGCGGAGGGGCAGATCATTCGGCATGCGAAGCGGAAAGTTGGCCCGACATCAAGCAAGCCAAGTTAATCAATATCTCGATGACGCATGTGTCTTTCATCATGCGCGTTGTGCACGGCACGTTCGTACAATGAATCAACGCGGGCGTGGCGGAATTGGCAGACGCGCGGGACTTAGGATCCCGTGGCCGCAAGGCTGTGCAGGTTCGACCCCTGTCGCCCGCATTGAAGTAGGCCCCGTGGCGGAATGGCAGACGCAGCGGACTTAAAATCCGCAGCCCGTAACTGGGCGTGTGGGTTCAAATCCCACCGGGGCCACTTGATTTCAGGGCATTTTTGCAACTTTCCGCGAACCGCCCCACACCGCCCGACACCCAGCGGGCCGGAATCCGGGCCGGGGGGCCGATAGGACCCCGCTGGACCTCTTCAAGTGCCCTTCAAGTTCCCACGCGTTCCACCGCCGCCCGCGTTGCCGCCGACCAAAAATCAAGTGTCGGGCATGCGGCTTGATCACCGCATGAAGACTCGGGCGGGTTGGCTGGGGTTGCTGCCTCACCGCCGCCCGCTCGGGTCGCCCGGCGATTGGAGGCAGCATGAACACGACGGCTCCCACATTCGACTTTCTCGCACGCGAACTCGCTGCGACGTCCAGGCGACTGGCCCCGGTCCTCGCCAAGTGGGACGATGAAGACGAAGCCGCCGAACACATGGCAGAAGAGATCGCCGACACGCTTGCGGAGATTCTCGCACGCTCTAATCGCCTCGCAAGGAATGGCGTGGTTGGGTTCACACCTTTCAAGTCGTGCGCACGGCTAGAGAAGTACGTCCGCACTCTGGATCGTCGGCAGCGTGGTGCCCGCTCCGGCCCCGCTCGCACTCTCTGGGAAGGATCATGGGCAGGCAATGATGCCGAACGTGCCCGCACCCTGTGCATCTTCCTCCAGAAGATGGAAAGAAACGCCCCGCCACGTACCCGCCGACCGAAACGAGACACTCGGAAAATGTCACCAGTGGAAAGGGATTTGTTGGACCAGAGCGTTCGCGAGGCGGTCGATGAAGTTGTACGGAACGGAACGTTCACCCATACCGCAGTCCACAAGACCGCCGTGCAAATCCACAAGCGACTCGCAAAGAACGGCGAGCGACCTCCGACACGACCTTACGTCAGTGGGCACCCGGCATACGTGAAAGTTCGAGACGATATCCAACCTCAGGTCCCGCGACCCCCGACGGGCCAAACTCGGCGTGAGGCCGAGGCGGATCGACGTCGAATGCTGCTGAGGTTCGCCGTCGAGAAAAAGATGTACCCAAGTGCCTTGGATGCCGAGCGGGCTTACGAACGAGACCCCGATGAGTTCGTGAGAGGACTCGGAGCGATCGCAGCGAGCAACTTGCCGAAGCGGTGATGGCCCGCCAAAGCGGTTTGCATCGTGCCAAAGCGGTTTTGAGCGGAATCTTCAGCGGGTCGGGCAAGGGTAGAGCGACCTCGTCGCTCTGCAAGGAGCCCGCCGATGACCGTCAACCAGACAACCGCCCCGCCCGTCAAGCCGATCCCACTGCCAACGCCCGCCCTTCTGACTCGGCAGGAGACGGCACAACTCATCAACGTGTCCCTCGTGTCGTTGAAGCGATGGAATCGGAGCGGACGCTTCGGCCCCTCCCCCATCAAGCTTGGCAAGTGCACGCGGTTCCGCCGCGACGAAGTGCTCGCATGGGTTGCCGCAGGATGCCCCGCTCGCCGTGAGTGGCGATGGAACGGGGGTGGCAGGTGAAGTCGAAGTTCGACGGCATCCCCGAACCTCTCTACTCATTCGTCGATCACGGCGTGGAGTTCTCATCCCAGAGCGACGACCAATGGTGCGGCACCGCCCCGTTCAGCGAGAAGCCCGATCACTTCTACGTCGATCCCGCGACCGGCAAGTGGGACGAGAAGCAACTGGGCGTGTCGGGCAACACTTGGACTTTCCTGGAGAGGATGGCCGACCACTACCGCGAACAGTCCACGCCCGACAAGCAGAAGGCCCTCGCGGATCGTTTCGGGTTGCCGGTCGATGCTGTCCTCGTTGACGACGTCGGATACGACCCCAACACCAACGCCTACACGTTCGCCAGTCGCAACGAGAAGGGCACGGTGCTTGACATCCGCCGACGCAAGCTCAACGGCAAGCCCATGAGCACGAAGGGGTGCAAGGTCCGGTTGTGGGGCCTTGATTCTCTCTCCAGAGCGAAGCCCGGCACCCGCGTCTACATCGTCGAGGGTGAGTCTGACCGGCTGGCGATGCTGCATCTGTTGAAGAAGAACGGGCGGCACAAGGATGTTGTCGTCAGTTGCCCCGGGGCGGGCGTGTTCAAAGACGATTGGGCGAAGCCGTTCGTCGGCATGGACGTTGCCACGCTGTTCGACAAGGACGACGCCGGGCAGAGCGGGACCAAGCAAGTCCACGCAAAACTCCGGGCCGCTGGCGTCACCGCGAAGGCATGGTGTCACGACGACGACTGGCCGGACGGTCTGGACCTTCGCGACTTTGTGACGCACGCTCGCAAGACGAAGATACCCCTCACAGAATGCCTCAACAACGGCATCATCAAGCGTCTACATCCGCTGGAACTTGAAGACGACGAACGCCCCACACGGCCCCGGCTTGTCTTCCTCACGGCGGATCAGGTGATGAACACGGAGCCACCGGGGTACATCGTCGATGGCGTGATGCCGCCCGGCGTGATCGTGCTTGTAGCACCCCCGGCGAACGCCAAATCGTTCCTCGCCCTCGACCTCGCCATATCCGTCGCATCGGATACGCCTTGGCACGGGCGAGAGGTTGACGGCGGCTACGTGATGCTCGTCAACGCCGAAGGGTTTGGCACGTTCGGCCAACGCATCGACGCGGCTATCTCCGCTCTTCCTCCAGAAAAGCAACGGCTCGCCCTATCGCGACTGCTCATCACGGGCGATGCCCCCGCCATTCACCGACAGGACGATCCGGCCGTCATCATCGAACGTGCCCGCGAACTCGAAGAGCCCCCGAAGCTGATCGTGCTTGACACGCTGGCGAGGTGTATGCCGGGTGGTGACGAGAACGCCGCACAGGACATGGGCAGTTTCATCGCGGGCGTGGACAAGATTCGAGACGCCCTTGGGTGTGCGGTCCTGATTCTGCACCACACCATCAAGGATGGCAGCACGGAACGCGGATCGTCCGCCCTTCGCGGGGCGTGTGACGTGATGCTGTTCTGCAAGCTGCGCGACAACGCCCTCACCGTCACGTTCGACAAGTGCCGCGACTTCGCCCCGCCCGATCCCATGCACTTCGCCTTGCAGCCTCACAAGGAATCTGTCCGGCTTGTCGCCGTGGACCCCGCTGCAGCAATCGCCGCCGGGGCCGACAAGCTGAAGTCCGGCATGGTCCTGCGTGCTCTGGAGGAGGATGGGGACTGGATGTCGCTGAGCAAGATCAAGACGAAGGCTCGCGTGGGTGATTCCACCGCCCGGCGTTCGCTGCGTGATCTCGTGCGGGCGGGGCTGGCGGAGCGGAAGGGGAACAAG
Source organism: Phycisphaerales bacterium (assembly GCA_046350435.1). Taxonomy (GTDB): domain Bacteria; phylum Planctomycetota; class Phycisphaerae; order Phycisphaerales; family UBA1924; genus BJHL01. The sequence goes on along the minus strand of JAXMAK010000001.1, from coordinate 1,430,349 downwards.
CACGATGCCGCGTGGCGTGTCGCCGATTCAAACGGTCGTGGCGGGGGTCAAACGGTCAAGGCCTATGACCGGAAGATTGGGGGCAAACGGTCGTTGCGGTCAAGTGGGCTTGACCGTTTGAAATCGCGTCAATCACCTGAGAAACCGCGTGTTTCCGTCAAACGGTCGTTGCGGTCAAGTTCCGGTCAACGAACTGGGCCCTCAAACGGTCACACCCCCGGGGGGCCTTAAGGCCCCCGGTTGACCGTTGGCCGCGACCGAAGCGAAGACCGAAGCGAGAGCAAGGCGGGTGTGAGACCCGCAACCCAGATGCGAGAGTGACGGGTGAAGGTGTGATTCATCAAGCGACGGGCCTGTAGCCGGGCCTGTCTCTCGTCCAGAAGGATGCCAGACGCCAGCGGCGGCACTTGTTGTGCCCGTGCTATCGCCTGCGCAAATCAAGGAGTGTTGGCATGACCAAGATGCACATGAGGCCGAACGAGACTGAGTTGTTGATGCTCCAACTGACGGGGCACGCGAGCTACCCCTACGCCGATGCCCGCGTGGGGTCTGCTCTGCACCGATACGGGCAGGCGTGGCAGGGCGTGATGGACAACCTGCTCGGGTTCCGCAACCGCGTGACCGAGATCAACGTGGACCGCTTCCTCTCCGCTGACGGCCGCAAGGCCAAGGTCGGACAGGCGGCGGACCAGTACCGCCAGAACATCCATCGCTTGGAGTCGGCGGTCCTCGTCGATATCGCCACCAAGCTCATCCCAGAGATGCGCGAGCAGATGCGCATTCGGCCCATCGAGGGTGACCCGGTGGTGAAGGCTGTGCGGGCGTCGGAGATTCGGGCGTGGTTCCGCTCGATGGACAACCTCGCCGTGGGGCAGGCCATCATCGACGACGCGAGCAACGGCGGGCAGGAGTTGTTGGAGGCGTACGTCGGTGCCCCTCGCGGCAGCGTCCCGCCCATCGACCCGGTCGTCGTCAAGCAGGCCCAGGACACCATCGCCCAGAGGCAGAACCCCGCCGTGGCGAAGGAACTTGCCGAGTTGGTGGACGCTGTGGAGGGCTACGAGAAGCTGCGGGACTTCGCCATCGAGGAGATCAACGAAACGGCGGGCGTAATCCCCGAACCCCGCATCGTCTGACACTTGGAACGCGGGGCGTCGACGAAAGTCGGCGACCCCGGCTTGTGATATGGAGGTCACACCATGAAGAAGAAGATGAAGATCAAGATCAGGCCAAAATCGCAGGACGTCAGAAACGTGCGTCCCATGACGGGACCAAACGGGAAGTTTGTCAAGGGCAACCCCGGTGGACCCGGCAATCCGCACGCCATCAAGATCGCCACGTACACCGCCGCGTTGAAACACGCCGTCAGCGAAGAGGAACTCCGCGAGGTGTTTGTCACGTTGAAGCGGCTTGCCCTTCGCGGCGAGATCGACGCGATCCGCGAGTTGCTCAACCGCACGCTGGGTAAGGCCCGCGTGGCCGACAACCTCGCGAGCATCGACCTGCCCGACCTTGCCACCACGAAGGACACGGTGAGGGCGAGCAACGCCATCATCGCCGCTGTCCGCAACGGCAAGCTGGGCACCGACGACGCCGCGAAGTTGGCATCGCTCGTGGAGCTTGCACGCCGCAGTATCGAAACAGACCAACTGGCCGAACGCCTCGCACAGCTTGAACAGGAGATTGGACGATGAACGCGAACACCACTGACGGCCCCGCCCCCAAGGACAAGTCGCACCGCAAGAGCCCCCGGCGGGCCGACGGCTACGACTTCATGAGCCTCTACCACCTGTCCGACGCCGAACTCGAACGCCGCATCCTGACGATGGACGAAGACGAGTACGCCGCGTTCAGCAAGTGGCACGATGCACGCATCCGCAAGGTACTTCTCCATTACCGCCGCAAGCTGCCACCGAAGGAACAGGAACGAATCTTCAAGGCCGAACTGCGACGCAGCCATCCCGCCAAGATGCGCATCGAGGGCGAGCCGACCACTCGATTCTCGCTGGCGGTGATGGACTACCTGTCGGGTATGCACCCGCTCGTCTGTCGTACCCCAGAAGACCGCGAGGACCTCGCCGCTGTCCGGGCTATCGCCGACATCATCATGGAGACCATGGTCGAGAACGGCATCACCGACCGCCACGAGGCCGCACAGATCATGGAGATGAGGCACGCGGAGGCCGTGCGAGCTCGCCGGGCTGCACGGAAGCCCCGCCGCCCCAACTCGCGTCCCAACCGCACGGCAGGGGGCCGGTCGTGAGCCACCAACTCCGCCAACGCATTCAAAGGCTAGAGCGTGTGCTGCACGGCCCCGCGTCGGGCGAGGAGGTCCGCCGCCAAATGTCCGCAGCATTCGCCACCGGCACGCCCCCGACCGACCGCGAAGCACTCCGCCGCTACGAGTCTGCACGCGAGGCGTTCGCCGTGCTGGGTGGTGGGCCGACTCGATTCTTTCCCCAGGAGGGCGAAGCCATCGGGCGGCTGTTCGTCATTGCGAGCGAGGAGGAGATGGAGAGCCACCGCCGCGACGTCCACGAGCAACTGATACAAGCGGGCGAGGTGTGGCCGCACCCGTGGCCAGAGGACTGGTACCGCAACATGCCGTACCTGAACTCGGGCAAGGTGTTCCCGCCCCTTACGCAGCTTGTGGTTGAGACGGCCCGCGACCGCCGGACCATCGACGCCACTGACGTCGAGAAGTACCGCAGCAAGGGCTATCGCGTGACCGGCGTTGAACACCCGCCCACCGAGCGTGACCTTCTCGGCCGGATCGTCCATCGCGATTGACGGGCCGACTCCTTGCGTCCCGTTCGGTCGAGAGGCCGGGCGGGGCGTTTCAACACAAGCCCTTCACCACGACCCACACGCGACTCCGCGTGCGAGTTGTCTACTGCCCGCGATCTTTGACAACCGAATACGCGGCTGGATGGAGAGGACGCAAACGCCGCCGATCCGGCAGATTCCTCTCCAGAAAAGGCCCGCTCCCCGGCCCGGCGAAGACGGATGCGCACAATCCCCCGGCGAATCCGGCGTGGGGTTGCGGGCAAGGAAGCCGCTACTGCTGAGTCGGCGAGATTCGGCCGTTGTGGTCCTCGTGCGAAGCAACGATCGAATCTACAAGCCTAGAACAACCGGACACAAATCGGGCCAGTGCTTTAAGCTGTTCCTTGCACGCAACAGATTCTGTTGGGTGCGGGTAGTTGATAGTATGGCTTACTTCACCCCATACTTCTTCCGCAAGTGTTCGCACCTGAAGTTCGCAGGTGCGTGGGTTTGTCGAGTTCTGACGCACCTTGTAGTGGATACTCGTGTACAGCGACTCGTCACGTTTGACGCTTAACCCCAAGCCGATCAGTAGCTTCTCGTATTCGAGATCCCAGGTCTTGGCTTCTGGCGGCTCGTGCTGAATGTACCCCTCTTCGCTAAAGAACTGGACAAGGCGAGGGTGAATGATCTCAACCTGCTTCATATGGAGATGAAGCAAACGAACGCCTGCAAGATCATGGATCGAATCAAAGAGATTGTCCTTTGTCACCGCGAACACGGCATTCTCCGCCGTGGCCTTCACGGCCCGCCGGACAAGCTTGTCACGCAAATGCGAAGGCTCTTTGACTCTCCACTTCACTGAATGAATGGCTTTCTTGAGGACAGCGTCGCCCAACAACCGAGTCCGCAGATTCTCAGCATCTGCTTCGAACACTGACAGCTTGGCCGTGTAGTGTGCGACTGCCTCGTCGATTTGTGTGAGGATGTTCTGTGGAAGTGGGGCCATATGTTCAAGCCGTCGCAGTGATGACGTTCTTGGCAAGTGTGGTGAACGCTCGACGGGCGTCTGCTTTGCTGTCCGCGTTCCCCGCTGACACGTTCCAAATGGCCGCCCCTTCGCTTTGGCTTGCAGTAACAAGCGATCCGAAGTCCTTAACTTCTCCGAGTTTGAGTTTGGGCACTGCTTCCTTTCCGGTGTGCCCGTACGCCTTTTGCAACACTCGCCAAACGTTGTCGATGATCTTTGCTTCGAGAGTGCTGAGTTCTGCGAGGGGGGATGAGGCCATTCTCCCGCCGTAGATGCGAAAGCCCTGTGGCACAAAGCCCGCTAGCTTCGGACGTCCCTTCATCAAGTGTGTCCCGTCTGGAGCACGTTCAACGACGGTCTGCCATGTGGCAATCCATTCGTTCAACGCGTAGCCGAGCGTTTTCAATGCCCGCGTCGAAAACAGATCGCACGCCGCAGGAACGATGAAGTGCGAGCAGTCCAGCACGACCACGCGATTGAGCGGCCCGATGTTTGGGCCAGCATCGTAGAACACATAATCAGCTTTTACCGTTGTTGCCAGTTCGTCCACGAGGCTGCTGAGGGCAGTGGAACACAAGTAGCCTCGTCGGTTCCTGCCAATGGCGAGATTCCAACACTCTGACAGACTGTTCTCAAACTCAGCGAGCCGAATGTCGCCGACGGCGATGTGTAGTCGTTCGCTGGACAGCGGCACCGGCTTGATTAATCGGTACGGCCCAGAACCCTCGGACACTGGTTTGAGAGCGGACCAAAGAGTGTTGCCGCTGGGCGACTCGGACTGATCCAGTAGGCCGTCAAGGTACTTCTCGTCTAGAAAGAACGAAGACATACTGCACTGGGGATCGGTGTCCACGAGAAGTACACGCTTCCCTTGCTCTGCCAGGGCGTAGGCAAGGTTCACAGTCAGCGTTGTCTTGCCAACGCCACCTTTGTGATTGAACAGCACGAGCTTTCTGGCTGAGGGTGAGGTTGTTGGCGGCATGTGTGCTCACTTCTTTTGAGTCGGTTTCTTCGTGCGGGCCCGCCTAGGACGATCCACCGCCGCTTTGGCGGCATCCCGATCCGGGAGAAGCTCGACGAACTTCTCGCCACTGGCACTCAGTTGCTTGCTGCCTTTGATCGATGGCACGAGATACCCAGTCTTCGTGGCGTTGTCCACCGCAACCGCAGTGTTCGAGAACTTCCGCTGGGCCGCTTCGGTGTTGAGTTCGGTAATGTCTTTGGTCTTGAAGTGCTGGGTGCCCCGGTAATGCGTCAAGTAGTACGCCAAGCACGCGACACGTTCGACGTCAGTAGCGGGTGCTTTATCAGAAAGGAATCGCTTGGCGGTCGGTGTCGATTCGGATTCAGAAAAGCGAAACTCCGGAACCGCTGCCTGCACCGACTGGCGTGCAGACCGCACCGAGAACACCGCACTGTCGTCGCCTACGGACAGCCCGAAGAACATGCAGACGGTCTTGATGATCCGTAGCTTGGCGTCGTCATCAAGCTGTCGAAGCTCTGCGATGATCCGTTGAAGTCCAGCCGCTTCATCGACTGCGGGGGACGCAGCAATGGGAGTGCTCTCGCTACCTGCGGTCTGGGAGATGGTGTCTTCCATGCCCAACTTTAGCCACGCTAAGCTTGTACGGAGTTGGCGAGCGGCGATTTAGCCGACACCCGGCCCGGCACCCGGCCCGCCGCCCTTTTTCCCAGAAGATCGCATCAGATTTCCGAGCGGCGATTCCCGTCGCATTCGCAACATCCTGCGATTTCGGGGGTTGCGGACAGGCCAACCGCAAACACGCTGCCAATAACTAACGGAACCCTTACGGGTTCGCGGCGGCTGATCCCCGCCGCAACCACCAACCGGGCCAGAGGCCCAGAGGCAGCAATGAAGAACCGCGAACCCCATCTGATGACCCGCAAGGACCTGTACCTCGCACTGCGGCACCTGTCGCCCAATGCATTGCGTCTGCTTGACGACGCCATCGACGAAGCCACCGAGACCGACGAGTTCGGCAGCGGCCCGGCCCGCATCGGCTTGAACGCCCGCCGCACTCTCGCGTGCCTGTCGTACGCCCTTGCCGACGCGATCAAGGACGCCGAGTCCTCGCAGTCGTCCGAAGCCTGAGCCCCGTTCACAACCAATCGCACCCCAAGCCGCCCGGTCACCACGCCGGGCGTGCTGTCTTTCTGACAGGAGATATCACCATGTATCGCATCGCTCGCAAGTCCCGTCGTGATGACGCCGCACTCGCCAACGCCATTCGCACCGCTGCCACCAAGGGCAAGGTGAACGCTGCCACGCTCGCCCAGCACGCCAGCATCGCTACGGAAGCCGCCGCCGCGATCCTCTCTGGGAAGAAGAAGCCTCAGCGTGCCGCGTTGACACGGGCCGCACAAGCACTGCGCATCGACACCACCAAGTTCTGTGAGGAGTCCAGCAAGTTCTACGTGGACTTCACCGACCACATCGGCGTGCCTCGCCGCATCCCCGCCACGAGCGACAAGCACAGCAGCACCGAGTTCGCCCGCCGATTGGAACTTCTCGTGAACGCCCGGCGAGCCAGCAGCACTGTCACGCCCGAGCTGACGCAGTGGGTTGATTCACTCCCAGAAGACGACGCGAAGCGGTTGCTCGCGTTGGACCTTGTGGAATCGGCCACGCTGTCCGCGATCACGCCGATCAGTGGGCACGTTGACGCATGGACCGAACACATGCGACGCGAGGGCCGCACCGAGAAGCACATCATCGACGTCGAGCGGCGTGTCCGCGGCATCCTCGAAGCTGGCGGCATCAAGTCGTGGTCGGCGTTGTCGGTCGCTCGCGTGCAAGCCGCGATGGACAAGCTGCGGGACAAGGGCGGCAACCCGATCACCACACGCAACCGCAACGGCTACATGGGTGCGGCGAAGGCGTTCGCCAACTTCATGGTGCGGGCGGATCGTGCCCAGTTCAATCCTCTCCAGAGGATGCGAAAGACCCGCGTGAGCTCGATGCATCGGCGGGCCTTGTCGCGTGAGGAGGTGCCGTGGTTGCTCGAAGCGGCCCGCACCGGCGACGTTCTCCGCAACAAGCGTTGGAGCGGCACGGGCGAGGATCGGTTTCTCGTGTACCTCGTTGAACTCCAGACGGGTTTGCGGGCCAGTGCGTTGGGTCAGTTGTGCGTGAAGGACTTCCGGCTCGATGATCGCGTGCCGTGCGTGCGCGTGCCGAAGGCTCTGGAGAAGAATCGCACCGAGAACAACATCCCGCTCCCGCCGCATGTCGTCGCGGAGTTGAAGCGTGCATTCGCGTTGAAGGCCCCGCACGCCCCTGCCCTGAACTGTCCTCGCTGTGGCGACACGGCTTGGATGGTGCGTCAGGACATGACAGCGGCGAAGGCCGCGTACGTGAAGGCGGGCCGCACGGCCGAAGAGCGTGCGAAGCGTGCCGACGATTCGTTCCTCGCGATCAAGGTTGAGGGTCGCTTGCCCTTCGACTTCCACTCGCTCCGCGTCACCGCTGGCACTCTTCTCCAGGAAGCTGGCGTGCCCATCGGCTTCGTGCAACGCATCCTCAACCACAAGACGCTCGCGATGACATTGAACAACTACAACCAGCCGGGCCTCGACACGCTGCACAAGTTGGTCGCCGCCGCTCCGCCCCTTGCAACCGGCACCGGCCCCGCGTGACGCCCGCCCCCGCCGCTGTCGGCCCCGCCCGTTGCCCCCGGCCCTGCACGCCCCGCCGCGTGTGGGGCCGTTTTTGTTGCAGCCGCTACACGCCCGTATAGGCCCGGTCCCCGTTGAACCCGCCCCCGCCGCCGCCCCACAGACACCGCCCCGTATAGCGGCGTGTAGGCCCGTGTACGCCCCGCCCCCGCCAGTTCGCCGTAGACGCGGGCGGGGTTGGCTGGCGGGCCGGACAGCGGGCCGGGCCGTGTGGCGGGCCGGGCCTTGGGCGTCCGCCCCGACCCCGCTTGACCCCCGCTAGGGCCGCTAGAACGCGGTTCGCCCCCGCCAGTTGGCAACTACCGCCGATATCCGGCCCTCTTAAAATCCGCAGCCTTTAACCGGGCGTTCGGGTTCAAGTCCCGACGGGGCCATTCAGATCAATTGTCGCACAATACTGGGCGTGTGCATCGCGCGTCAATCTCCTCGAGATTGATGGCACATTCCAAAGACCAATCATCATCAGGCTTTCTGGGCACGCAGTGCAAGGAACATCGGGATCTCGCGACGTGCCCGATTTTCTTCCTGCGCTCGCACGCCAGGCTGGCTCTGCCGCTGGCTCGACCATTCTTCCAGCGCACTCACGAGCAACCCGGCTTCCGCGAGCGACTTGATGTAGTGCTGCATCGGGCGGTGGAAAGTTACGGTCTTGATTGCTTGTTTGCCGTGCGCAGCGGCGCCGGGGTTCATCACGATTTCTCGCGGGTAGGGCGAGAGATAGCCATCGACGCGGCGGTACTGCGTGCCTTTGAAGGGCTCGGTCTTGCTGCGTTCGGAGCGCTTGCCTTTGCGTTTGCCTTTGTCCTTGCGAGTTGGGCGCTCATCGGGCGGGATGTCCCAACCCCACGACGACTGTCCGAGTGCGCGGAACGCGGGATGCAAGATGACAGCGATGAATGAGCCGTGGGGCTTCAAGAGCTTCGCCGCGCCTGCAAGGACGGGGCTGAGTGGCTCGATGTTCATGAGCGCCATGACGCACGTGATTGCATCGAAGGGTTTTTGCAGGGCGACGTGTTCTTGCGAGAGTGCGAGCAACTCGCGCGCGTCGCCAGGGATGTACGTGCTTTTCTTGTCGACAATCGCAGCACGCTCGATGAGGTTTGGCGCGGCGTCGAGTCCCACACATTCAACCCGCTGCTCGGCGAGACGACGGCACAGAATGCCTTGCCCACACGCGATGTCGAGCACTCGCATGCCTTTGGTTGGCGAGAGCAGACGAAGCGTGCCGGGAAGAATGGTCTGCTCGTGGTGGTCGGAACCTCGTTCGTCGAGGAGATTGTCATACCACGCGGCGACATGGTCCCAGCCGGTGGCGGATGCGCTCGGCTGCGCCGACTTGGGAGTTGGCGGTTCGAGATCCGCGAGCGTTAGACGCTTAGTTGTCTTTGACGGCGTGATTTCGGCTTCGACGTGTGGAACTTCAGCGGTTGCTTCGGAATCTTGCGACGAGAGTTGTGTGGAACCCGCAGAGGCGAGAATCGAAGCGGCGTTGCTGGTGGTTGATGTGAGTGCGACGTCCTCGGACTCTTCTGTTGTCGGACGCGGAGTTGATGTAGTCACGTCTTCATCAAGTCCCCCACGCTCGCGCGTGGGGTTCGTCAATGATTCTGGCTTGATACCGACTAGTTTGAAGAACTCACGCGGGATCGGGCTGTGGTAGCGGACAGTCTGGCCCGTTGCAGGATGCGCGAAGCCAAGTTCAGTCGCGTGGAGGCAGAGCCGATCGATCGGGTCGGACTTCGCGCCGTAGCGACGGTCCCCCACGATCGACTTTTTCAGGCTCTGCATGTGTGCGCGAATCTGGTTTTTGCGGCCCGTTTCCAGGCGAACATGCAGCAACGCACGTGGGCCTTCGCTGGTGATCGACTGTGCCTGCACCTGATAATGTGTCACGGCGAGGCGAGGCAGCGTTGGATCAGCGTCGTCATCATCAGCCCCCCGAAACCGACCCGTTCGCGGCACAGCGCTTGGCGTGTCGGTGCTGTGCACCAAGCCTCGCTCATCTTCGTAGAGATAGTTCTGAATCGTGCCGCTCGGAAGTTGCTGCGGGCGCTTGCGTCCACCAACCGTTGCTGTGGGTTGCAGCGTTTCAAACTCACCCTCGACGACTGCTGCGTACAGGCGATGTGCTCGCTTCGTCCGGAACTCTTGCTTGAGTGCCTGGAATACGGTTTCGTTCTTTGCAAATACGAGCAGGCCCGAGGCTTCTTTGTCGAGCCGGTGGATGATCCACGCGCGGGCGCCGCGCTTCTTGGACTTTGCTTTCGCGTATTGCTTCACGAGGTCAAAGACGCTGTCGTTGGTGCGTGAGCCCTGCGCTGCGGTGGTTTTGCTCGTGAGAAGGCCCGCGGGCTTGTCGAGCACCAGAATGTGCTCGTCCTCGTGGACGATTTTGACGCCGCCGCCAATGGTGCGATATGACTCCGCCTGCGCGGGCGCATCATCGAAGCGGGGCCGGCGCGGGGCGAAGCCGCGATCGCGAGGGGCTGAGTCCCTTGGCCCGCGAGCATCCTTGGAGAATCGGGACGGACGAGAAGAACGAGAGTTGTCGCGGCGGAAGGGCATGGGAGATTACTTGCGTGCGAGGATGGATTGAGCTTCTTCGTACTTCGCGCGGGTCGCGGCGACGATGGATTCGGGTAGCGTGGGACCGGGGGCTTGTTTGTTCCACTGGCCTTTGGCAACGAGCGATTCGAGATACTCGCGAAGATACTGCTTGTCGTAACTTTGCTGGGCTTTGCCCGGCGAGTACGTCGCGGCGGGCCAGAAGCGGCTGCTGTCTGGGGTCAGGGCTTCGTCGATCAGGATCACCTGATTGCCCAACAGGCCAAATTCAAACTTTGTATCCGCGATGATGATGCCGTGCTTGTGCGCGTGCGTTGCGGCGAGCGAATAAATCGCAAGCGAAGTCTCGCGGAGTTGTTTCATCAAAGGTTCGCCCACGATTTGCGCGGCACGCTCGAACGTGACGTTTTCATCGTGCTTGCCGAGTTCTTCCTTGGTCGCAGGCGTGAAAATGGGCTGCGGCAACTTGTCACACTGGCGCAAGGCTTTGGGCAGTTGCACGCCGCAGATGCTGCCGGTTGCTTGGTATTCCTTCCAGCCTGATCCTTCGATGTAGCCTCGCACGACGCACTCGATGGGCACGACTTTCGCCGCTCGCGCGATCATGATTCTGCCAGCGAACGCGTCGCGGGGCTGTGGGCTGCCTTTGAACACTTCGTCGCGAAGGTCGTTGACATCGCTGCTCAGAAGATGCGTCTTGCAGACGTTTGAGTCTTCGATCATCCGCAGCCAGAAGAGCGACAACTGCGTGAGCAACCTGCCCTTTCCCGGGATCGGCGTCGGCATGACAACGTCAAACGCAGAAATCCGGTCGCTCGCGACAATCAGCAGCAGTTGGTCATTAGCACTGATCCCCCACTTCGCGGCAGCACCCTCCCCCCCGACCCCTCGAAGCATCGCGTGCGGCAACTGATACACGTCGCGGACTTTGCCGCGGCGCAGGCCTGGCAGGTTGAGCGAACTCTCGATCACGGGGAGCATGCGGGAGCGTAAGCGGGTGTTTGTGGGGGACAAACTTTGGAACGACGCAACCTGAAAATCGATTTCAACACTGAGGACACAGAGAACACGGAGAATACGTCTTTTTTCTCTGTGCTCTCTGTGATCTCTGTGTTGAGACTGCAATTCATAAATAGTTTGCGACTCTTTGGACGTCCGCCCACCCTAAACCCCTTCCAAAGAGAGGGGCTTTTTGTGTGCGCTTTCTTGCCGCAGGGTTGCAACAATGTCTCTTCGCGCAATGTGCAGCCGGAACGACCGGCGGGAATCGTCGCGCGTGTGTCGTGTGTGTTCCGTTGACCGTAGATTTGCTATGCTGAGCTTCATTGTCTTCCAAAATGACGGCGTGGACGCGCAGCATTTCCCTCCTCGGCATGCGTTTTTGGTCGGTCCCGATGAGGTGCCGACGCAGGGGACGGTGGAACTCGACGAAGGACTGGTGAAGGCGGAGAAGCAGGCGAACACGTCTGTCGGGCTTGCGGTGCAGGTTGAGGTGCCTCGCCCTCAATTGCCCGAACATCTGGCAAAGTTGATGCCGGGCGGCTTGAGTCCCTCGATGGGCTTGCTAACGCTGCACACGACACTCCTGCCCGATCGCCCGCAGCCCTACATGCTGATGATCGAATTGGCCCGCCGGCAGATCATGCAGTTCCTCAACAAAATGGAGGACTGGCAACTGTCGGACCTGGCGAGCGACCATCCGATCATGCAGCAGTTTGAACTGGCCCGCGATCGGTTCAACGAGGCATTAGTCTCGCAGCGGATGAAGCCCGCGAACGGCGAATCGGTGCATGGCCTCAACCCTGAAGCAGATCGACAAGCGGCACAAGCACTCGCGCTCGCGCTTGAGGCTGGCGAAGAACTCGCGCTGGTGCAATCTGTCCGCCAACTCAAGGCTCGCCAGACGGGCGATGCGTACAAAAACGCTGTCGCTCAGGTTGTGAAGACTGGCCAAGACGCTCCGGCGAATCACGGGCCTGTTGTTGTACCGGGTGCGGGTCACGCAACTGTCGCGGGCATCCCAGCGATTGGCTGCGCCGTTTCTCCCGCGGTGATTGCCGAACCTTTGCAGAAAGCCGCTCAGTCGTGCTGCGACTTCGTCACCATGCCCATGCGCTGGAGCGACATGGAGCCCACCGAAGGCAAGTACAACTGGACTTCGACGGATAAGTGGATCGAGTGGGCGATTCGCACGGCGAAACTGCCCGTGATTGGCGGGCCTGTCGTTGACTTCCGCCCGCGCAGCGCACCCGATTGGCTGTTCATCTGGGAAAACGACTACGAGACGCTGCGCGACCTCGTGTTTGAACACGTGCAGGCGGTCGTGACGCGGTACCGCAAGACGGTGTCGCGCTGGACGGTTGTGTCGGGCCTGCACGTCAATACCAACTTCAAGATTTCATTCGAGCAGATTCTCGACCTGACGCGCCTGTGCGTGATGCTCGTGAAGAAACTGCACCCAAGCGCAAAGTTGCAGATCGAGTTGCAGCAACCGTGGGGCGAGTATCTCGTCACCAATAAGCGCAGCATTCCTCCGTATATGTACGCCGAAGCGGTGCTGACGACTGGCCTGCCCATTGATGCGATTGCACTGCGAGTGCAGATGGGTCACGCTGAACCGGGGCTTTCGACTCGCGACCTTATGAGCCTGTCCGCGATGCTGGATCGCTTCGCCGCGCTGGAGAAGCCGATCTTTGTGAACGCCATCGGCGCTCCGAGCACGATGATCGCACCGAAGCCCTTCGTGCCCCGCGTCGGCGCGGAAGCGACTGATCCATACGAGCCGGGCTACTGGCGCACGCCTTGGAGCGAATCGACGCAGGCGAACTGGATGACGCAGGCGATGAGCATCATCTGCTCAAAGCCTTATGTTCAAGGCGTCGCGTGGCACGAGTTGTACGACAACACACCCAACGCGTCCGCCGAAATCCCCACGGGCGGCTTGATCTCGCAAACCGGTGCACCCAAGCAATCACTGGTACGACTTGCAGAAATCCGCCGATGCCTGCGTGAAGGCCGCAGCCCGCTCACCTTGCTGAAGGGTTGACGCTGAAGGGTCAAGCAGCACGCGATTTTGTGCCGCGAACCTAATACAAATGTGATACCGCCAACCCCCTTGACAGATGGGATACGCTTATTACATGGCGGTGGTGGCCTCCAAGTTCTCCAGCGTTGCCGGACCGGCAAAGTGGTTCGCCGTGGGCGTTGTCGGCACGGCGGGAATCGCCGCGTCCATCTGGGCGTACGCAAGCCGCTCGCCTGTCGCACCAACCAGTGCCGACAAACCACCAAGCGTCTTAGCACCGCACGCGACTCACAAGAACGAATCAACCAGCGAAGCACTAGCCGAAAAGCCTTTCGAACCCGTTCTTGTCGCTCGCGATGTAATAGAGGACGCAACACGCGAGCCCGCGACACCAAACGGCAATGGCGATGCAATCGACGCGAGCACCCGCCCCATGATCGTGCACAGATCAAAGATGGGCCCGGGCGTGTTCGAAGCGTTGCCGATTCCTGTGAATGCCCTTGAAGGCAGTTCGGTCGGCAATGGAACGCTTGGGATTTTTCCGACTAGGCAAGACCTGATCCCCATGCGTGCGCCGCAGAATGAAGTGAAGCGCGATGGAGTTGGGCCGGGCGTTGAAAGCGAGCAGACATCCAAAGAACAGCCGGGTCCGGCAGAAGATGCACCCAAGAAAACCAGCGGCCGCGAGAAGGAAAAGAACGCAACATCGCCTAACGCCGAGAAATCAACAACCACGCCGCGAGATTCCAAGACTGCACCACGCGTCGGGAAGTTGATCGATGTGAATTCCGCAACGCAAGCGGAACTCGAACTCCTGCCCGACGTTGGTCCCGCACTCGCGAAGCGAATCATCGAGTACCGCACCAAGAACGGCCCGTTCACAAATCTTGCCGCGCTCGACAAAGTCAGCGGCATCGGCCCCAAGACGCTCGACAAAGTCAAAGACCGAGTCACCTTCGGGAAGGTGAAGTAGTGCCGGCGGGCTCTGATCGGGGCGACACGCACCAATCGCCTCGCGTCGTGTTGTTCACGGACACGCTGGGTGATGTCAACGGCGTTTCCCGCTTCATCCGCAACGCCGCGGAGATGGCTCGGTTGACGGGCCGGGACTTGACCGTGCTGACCAGCACCAACTTTGAAGTGCCCGACGCGCCCAACATCGTGAACGTGAAGCCGATCTTTGCAACGAAGATGCCCAAGTACGAAAACTTGGAATTGGTCGTGCCGCCGATCAGGAAAATGCTGCAGGTCGCGGCGTCGCTGCGGCCTGATGTCATCCATGTGTCAACGCCCGGCAGCGTCGGGCTGGTAGGGCTGCGTGCGGCCAAAGTTTTGCGATGCAAATTGCTTGGCGTGTATCACACCGACTTTCCCGCGTACATCGAGAAACTCTTTCACAACGAGAGCATGACGCAGGGCTGCGAGTGGTACATGCGTGCGTTTTATCGTCGCTTCGCGAGCATTTTCACTCGCAGCGATTCGTACTCGCAGCGGCTGCTAGGCATGGGCATTCCGCGTGATCGTCTCCACACGCTGCGGCCCGGCATCATGACCGAACAGTTTCACCCGCACGCTCGCGATCTCAACGCGATATGCAAAGCGTGCGGCGACAGCCCAGACAGCAACGCTGTTCGATTCCTCTACTGCGGCCGCATCAGCGTTGAGAAGAACATGCCCATGCTGAGCCGCCTCTGGCAGCGCGTCGATGCCGCACTGCGAGACAAAGGTGTCGCCGCACAACTCGTGCTGATTGGCGACGGCCCATATCGAGCACAGATGGAGCAGGAACTCGCCGGCACTCGTACACAATTCCTGGGCTTTCGATACGGCACGGAACTCACAACGCTGTACGCAAGCTGCGATGTGTTCGTTTTTCCAAGCACGACCGACACGCTGGGCCAAGTCGTGATGGAAAGCCAATCCAGCGGCTTGCCCGTGCTCGTCACAGATCAAGGCGGCCCCAAGGAAGTTGTCCGCGATGGTGAAACCGGATTCGTTCTGCCGGCGGGCGATCTCGACGCGTGGACGGCGCGAATGGTTGATTTGGCAACGAACGTACAACTCCGCCAACGAATGGGCCGAGCCGCCCATGAATTCATGCAGCAGTTTTCAATGGCGCGGAGTTTCGAGCATTACTGGAGCGTGCACGAAGCTGTGTGGAAGTCGTCATGATCAATCAACTTCGTTGGTAGCGCGAATTCACAATCGACGCAGAGCCAGCAAGCGAAACGAAGTGGAAAATCGATGATTTCAATCCGCTGCGACAATGCTCGCGGCATCGCCGCGTGACTGCGAGTTACTCACGTATGATCGCCCGTGAGCGACTGGGATCCATTTTCTTGGCGGACGAAGCCCAACGCGCAGGAGATCGCGTATCCAGACGCCTCCTCGCTCGAGCGCGTCATCGCGCGGATGCGGAAGTTGCCGCCCCTCGTCACGAGCTGGGAAATCGAACGACTTCGCTCGCAACTTGCCGAAGCCGAGGAAGGCAAGCGATTTGTGCTGCAAGGTGGCGACTGCGCGGAATCGCTCGACGATTGCACGCCCGGCAGCGTCACGAACAAACTGAAAATCCTGCTGCAGATGTCGCTTGTGTTGGTGCATGGCCTCAAGAAGCCCGTGCTGCGCATCGGTCGGTTCGCGGGCCAATACGCAAAGCCCCGCAGCAGCACAACCGAAGTGCGGAATGGCGTGTCGTTGCCCAGTTACTACGGCGACATGATCAATCGCTCAGCATTCACCATCGAATCGCGCACGCCCGATCCCGAACTGCTCTTGCAGGGATACTTCCACGCCGGGCTCACGATCAACTTTGTCCGCAGCCTCGTCGATGGCGGCTTCGCGGACTTGCATCACCCCGAGTACTGGAACCTGAGTTTCGTGCGCAGCGCCGGACTTTCGCAGGAACTGCGTGGCGAATATGAACGCATGTGCCACAATCTCGCAGACGGCTTGCGGTTCATGGAAGCGCTGGGCGAAAAAACCGTCGACGACTTGACGCGTGTTGAGTTCTTCACGAGCCACGAAGGACTCAGCCTGTGGTACGAAGCCGCGCAGACGCGACGCGTGCCTCGGCGTGAAGGCTACTACGACCTTTCCACACACCTGCCGTGGGTCGGCGAGCGCACCCGCGCAATCGATGGTGCACATGTCGAGTACTTCCGCGGCATTCGCAACCCCATCGGCATCAAACTGTCATCCAACGCCACCGCCGACGAACTCGTCGCACTCGCGAAAGTCCTCAACCCGTCTAACGAACGCGGCAAACTCGTCTTCATCTCACGCATGGGCGCGGCGAACGTGCAACGAGTGCTCCCAAGCCTCCTGCGTGCCGCGCTGCATCACAACCTGCGTGGCCTGTGGGTCTGCGACCCCATGCACGGCAACACACGCACGACCTCGACGGGCATCAAGACGCGAAACTTCAGCGACATCCTGACCGAACTTCGCGCAACGCACGACGTCCATCGGACCGAGGGCGTGCCGACGGGCGGCGTGCACTTTGAGTTGACGGGCGAAGACGTCACCGAATGCGTGGGCGGCGCGACGGGCCTCTCCGAACAAGACCTTGCAACAAATTACGTCAGCCAATGCGACCCCAGGCTGAATTACCAGCAAAGCCTGGAAATGGCGTTTTTGCTGGCGAAGGGGCTTGGCTCGTAAGTCGCAAACAGCCGTCGACATCCGGTCGTACTGGGCCTTCCATCATGCCGATCGCAGACGAATGACTTTTGTACGCAAAAAACGCGCGGGTTTGGGCCTTGTCTGACTTTGTATAGGACCTCGTATTGAAACAACGTCATTGGATAGCCGATGGTGTAGAAGTACAAATCGGGGTGTTCGGCATATGTTTGAGCGAGCCACACTCGCTCGCTTTTTGCAGACCAAGACGTATGGTGCTGCACTGTTTGACGGACCGCTTGACTGCTAGATAGGAAAGTTCAATGTCTCAACCACGCCGCGCTCTCATCACAGGCATCACCGGGCAAGACGGCTCATATCTCGCCGAGTTTTTGCTTGCGAAGGGGTATGAAGTGCATGGCGTCATTCGGCGCAGCAGTTCGTTCAACACCGCCCGCATCGAGCAGATTTATGAAGATCCCCACACAGGCCGCACGAAGTTGCGCCTGCACTATGGCGATTTGTGCGACGGCAGCAGCCTGAGCGACATGATGCGCAAGGTCAGGCCGCACGAGGTGTACAACCTCGGCGCGCAGAGTCACGTGCGTGTCAGCTTTGATATGCCGATCTACACGGCGGACACTGTTGCGATGGGCGCGCTTCGATTGCTCGACGCCGTCCGCGAGTTCCAGCAGGAATCCGGTCAGCAGGTTCGCTTCTATCAGGCCAGCAGCAGCGAGCAGTACGGCAAGGTCATTGAAACACCTCAAACGGAAAAGACGCCGTTCTACCCGCGCTCGCCCTACGCGTGCGCGAAACTGATGGCGCACTGGTGCACTGTCAACTATCGCGAAAGCTATGGCTTGCACGCTTCATGCGGCATTCTCTTCAACCACGAAAGCCCGCGCCGCGGCGAAACGTTCGTGACGCGCAAGATCACGCGAGCCGTCGGCCGGATCAAGATGGGCCTGCAGGACAAGGTGTTCCTGGGCAATATCGACAGCAAGCGCGACTGGGGATTTGCGGGTGACTACGTCAAGATGATGTGGATCATGCTGCAACAGGACAAGCCCGACGATTACGTCGTCTCGACTGGCCGCACTATCACGGTGCGTGAATTCTGCGAACTCGCGTTCGCGCACGTGGGCCTTGATTACAAGGACTTCGTCGCGTTCGATCCGCGTTACCTGCGCCCAGCTGAAGTCGATCTGTTGCTAGGCGACTCGACCAAGGCGAAGCAGAAACTCGGCTGGGTCCCCACCACCACCGTCGAACAACTCGCGGCGATGATGGTTGACCACGACCTCGAAATGGCCAAACGCGAAAAGACCCTCCGCGACGCAGGACATCGCGTGTACCAACGAGCGCACGATCAGGGCTAAGCGGCTCGTTGGCTCGATTGTCTCGGCTTGGATACAGCAACGTTGAATGCTGAACTGATCGCGCAAGCACGCATGTTTGCGACGCACACGCTTCCCTGCGCATATCGAGTTGTGCGGTGCGCACCAGTTCCTTGATTCAAGTATGCTTCTACAGAACCGAGCAATTCACACCCGAACAGCTGACGGCTTATCGCAGCGATCTCAACCAAGCACACTTCGATGCAGACATCTTCAACTCATCACGCATTCACTTCATCTTGGTAAGCAATTTGATGCGTGATGTACTGCCCAAGACTCAACAACGTCTTACGATACGTCTTCGCGTTCAGTCCCCGCAGGAGTCGAGTCATGTCTGAGAGTGCTGGCGAACATCCCACGAGTGCAATGCGCGTCGCGCTCGTGGGAAATCCCAACACGGGCAAAACCACGCTCTTTAACGCCCTCTGCGGCTTGCGGCACAAAACTGGCAACTTCCCCGGCACGACGCAAGAGGCCCGCATCGGTCGCGTTGAAACTAGCGATCCTCCACAAGGCGAATCTCGCGAAATTCATCTGATCGACCTACCGGGCACGTATTCGCTCGAACTCGCGCAAAGCGAAGCCGAGATTTGTCGCAGCGTGCTCGCGGGCACGCTCGCACCGCCCGGCGAAGTCGCCGCCGCGCCCGACGCGGTGCTTGTCGTTGTCGACGCGGCGAACATCGAGCGCAATCTGCTGCTCGTGGGCGAAGTGCTTCGCCGTCGCCTGCCCACTGTTGTCGCACTCAACATGATCGACGTTGCCCGCAAGCGCGGCGCGGAACCCGACGCCGGTGCCCTGTCGTCACTTCTTGGATGCAGCGTCATCGCATGCAGCGCACGTCAACGCGACGGCATCAGCACAATCACGCAACATCTTCAAGTCGCCCGCGTGCCCAACGTCACGCCCCCCGGCACGCAAGAAGGCCTTGAGGAGTGGGCCCACAACACCTTCACCGCTCTCGCCCGCCAAGCCGCAGCGAAAGGCGCACGCGTTGGTCTCCGCGAAGACGCGCTCACCGACCGCGTCGATCGCATCCTCACGCATCCCGTACTGGGCCTGCTCGTCTTCGCGATCGTGATGTTCGCCCTGTTCTACTCGATCTTCCGCGTCGCTGAAGTCCCGATGGGATTGATCGAAGCGATCTTCGGCAAGCTCACCTCGCTCGTCAAAACCTCACTCCCCGAAGGCATCATCTCAGACTTCCTTGCGGAAGGCGTCATCGCCGGCATTGGCGGCACGCTCGTGTTCTTGCCGCAAATCTGCCTGCTCTTCTTCATCATCTGCCTCTTGGAAGACACAGGCTATCTCGCACGCGCCGCGTTCCTCGCCGATCGCTTCCTGCGTCCCTTTGGCCTCTCCGGCAACGCGTTCGTCCCCCTGCTGTCTAGCCACGCGTGCGCGATTCCGGGCCTGATGGCAACGCGCGGCATCCCCGACCGCAAAGAACGCCTCGCCGCGATTCTCGTTGCGCCGTTCATGAGTTGCTCCGCGCGAATTCCCGTCTACGTCCTGCTCACAACGCTGCTGTTCCCCGGCAAACCCGGCTCGCAGGCACTCGCGTTCATGAGTTGCTACGCACTTGGCGCCGCCGCAGGCTTGTTTTCTTCGCTCGTCGCTCGCCGCACGATATTGCGAGGCAAGAGCCGCGCGATGGTGATGGAGTTGCCCACGTACAAGCGCCCCAGCCTGCGAACCGCGCTGCTCGCAACGGGTGATCGCGCGATGGCGTTCCTCAAGAAAGCCGGGACGATGATTCTGGCGATCAGCGTGGTGCTGTGGTGGTTGAGTTCGTATCCCAAAGTCGATGCACCGCCAGCAGCGACCTCGTTGCGACAATCCGCTGCGACTCTGCGCGAATCCGCGTCGCGTGAGGCTGCTGCATCTCAGCAAGTCATCGAAAAGAACGAGGCAGCCGCGACTGAATACGAATCACAAGCCAACGCCCTCGAAGCCTCGTACGCCGCATCAAATTCCTTCTTGGGTCGTCTAGGCCGCACCGTGCAACCCGTTTTCTCCCCGCTCGGTTACGACTGGAAACTCACTGTTGGCGTTCTCGCAAGTTTCGCCGCACGCGAAGTCTTCGCAAGCACCATGTCCATCATCACGACAGGCAGCGAAGACATCGAAGCCGACGGCGTCGCCGAACGCATCGGCAGCGCGACCCGCGATGACGGCGTGACGCCCATGTTCACGCCCGCAACATCGTGGTCCCTCCTCGTCTACTTCGTCCTCGCCATGCAATGCCTGCCGACGCTCGCCGTGACGGCAAAGGAATCAGGCAGCGCAAAGTGGGCCGCGCTCCAACTCGTGTGGATGTGTGGCCTCGCGTATATCGCAGCACTCATCGTCTATCAAGTCATGAAGTAGATCGAATTCTCTCTCGCTCGCGAATCGCACAGCACTCCAGCGTGGTACCCTGAACTCACGTGCCTCTCCACGATTGGCAATTCTGGGTCGTCTCCGCTCTCGCCCTCTGCGGCTTGCTCTACATCCTGCGCGCCGTGCTGCCCGAAAAGTGGAATCCGCTCCGCCGCAAAAGCAAAGGCGTCAAAACCACGCTCACGATTTCCGGCAAGACGCCCGGGAAGAAGTAACTCACTCCTGCCGCACAAACCAAGACAGCGCAACCGCCGCAGACGTCGCTACGTTGAGCGAATCCACGCCCTGCCTCATCGGAATGCGCACCAGCACATCAGCCGCGTTCATCGTCGCGTCTGTGAGCCCCGGACCTTCGGCCCCAAGCAGCAACGCAGGCTTCTTGATCCGATTGCTCGCTTCACGAATCGCAACTGCATCCGGACGAGGCGACAACGCAATCACCTCAAATCCCGCCGCACGCACGGCTTCAAAAACACCATGCCACGTCTGAACCTTAATCCAGTCCACATGCAACACATGCCCGATCGACACGCGGATCGCCTTGCGATACAGCGGATCGCAGCACTGCGGCCCGACCACTATCACAGGCCGCTCGCCACCCAACCCCGCTGCGTTGCGAAATAGAGCGCCGATGTTGTCGTGGTTCGCGATCCCTTCGAGAAGCAAAACACTCGTCGCGTTCTTCAGAACATCGCTCAGTGTCGGCTGCGTCCCTCGCACGCCCGCCGCCATCACACCTCTATGGAAGTTGAAACCCGTGATCGAATGCAGCAACTCCTCGCTCGCGATCAACGTCTCGAATCGCTTCGCGGGCAAGCCACGATCACCCGCTCTCGCCGTCTCCATCGCTCCAGCCAGCTGCGCGTATGCCGCCGGCGTGCATAGCACGGACGCAATCTCATGCCGCGAAGCCAACAACGCCCGCACCACCAACTCGCTCTCGCAAAGAAACAAACTATGCGACCCCTCCCACTCCGTTCGCCGAAGTTCCGCGTCCTTAAGATTCGCGTAAGGCGCGAGCCGCGGATCGGAGGCGTCGGTGATGAAGGTGTCAGGTTTCAGGGACATGAGAGGGCGAAAGGTGCGATAGGGCGAGCGGTGCGAAAGATACAAACCGTATTTGCGTGTCGCAGCAACTGTACTTGCTTCGTTCGGTGCTTGTGCCTGCATCACCCAAAATGCCGATAGTGCGGCTGCGTTTCATCTCTGCCCGCTCTTTCGCTCTTTCGCACCTCCGCACTCCCCATGCCCACACATCAGCTCGAACTCTGGCACGCCGTCGTCCTTGGACTTGTTGAGGGAATCACCGAGTTTCTGCCTATCAGTTCCACGGGGCACTTGATCCTCGCCAGTGCGCTGATGAAGCTCAATGATCCGGCTCGCAAGGAAGCCATCGACGCGTTCATGATCGTGATTCAGGGTGGGGCGATCCTTGCGGTCATGACGCTCTATTGGCCCAGCGTCGTGCGCATGCTCAAGGGACTTGTGGGCAAAGACGCGAAGGGGCTTTCGCTGCTCGTCAATCTCTTTGTCGCGTTCTTGCCTGCAGCCGTGATCGGCCTCGCACTCGACAAAATCATCGAAGCAAAGTTGTTTCACGCTGGTCCAGTGCTGGGCGCGCTCATCGTGGGCGGCTTCTTCATGATCATCCTTGATCGCTGGCGCGAAGGACGACTGTCAACGCCCAAGTTCCACACGAGCGAAACGACGGACGTGTTTGATGTCTCCGTCAAGCAAGCGTTCTTCATCGGCTGCATGCAGGTCCTCGCGATGTGGCCTGGCACTAGTCGCAGCATGATGACCATCGCGGGCGGCGTCATGGCAGGACTTCGCCCCAAGCAAGCCGCGGAATTCAGTTTCCTGCTGGGTCTGCCCACGCTCGGTGCCGCGACGCTCTATAAACTCGCAAAAAACCTCAAGCACGCACACGACACGGGCGGCGAAAACATGTTCCAAAAACTCGGCGTGCTGCCAGTCGTCGTCGGTATCATCGTCGCCGCAATCAGCGCAGCGATCGCTGTGAAGTGGCTTGTGGGCTTCCTGAACAAACACGGCTTGTCGCCATTCGGGTGGTATCGAATCGTGCTTGCAATTGTGCTGTTTGTGCTGCTGTCGCAGGGGATTCTTGAGATCGCGAAGTAGTCGGTGCATCCATGCTTTTGCCAGCCCGTACATTTAGTACACGATGAATTGACTTGCTGTCGTGGGGAATAACAATGCTCAAGCGACTGCTCGTTCTCTTTGGCTTGCTGACGCTCTTGACGGGCTGCGGGACATCAAATGCCTATGTCGCACCACCTCTTGGCAATCCTGCTGTGTGTGAATTGCATCATGTGCAAATGAAATGGGACCAAGTGAGAATCTTGTATGACGAACCGAATCCGGCATACTGGAAAAAGAACGAGCGATTTCCGCACACAGCGGGAAATGCGCCACGCCAAGGGTGCGTGATTAATGTGAAGAAGTCTTGGTGGGCTTGGGTCTGCAATCAATGTACCGAAGCGCATATGGAATGGGAGACGGATTGGCGAACACGTCACAATAAATAGTCGAGTGCTCGATGCTCCCAAAGCGGACGCATGGCAGGTTCAGAACCATCTTCGCATAAAACCATACCGTTCAATTCACAAACACCGGCGCACTTCTCGCACCTACCAAGACCGAATCCTGTGGACAAATCGGGGCGAGTCTGTGAATAACTCACAAATCGCCTTTGAAATGTGATGCAGTCCGAGTACATTGTGCCACGCATGGACGCGATCAACTTTCAAAGTTCTGTTGCACGCATGAGGCAAGCCGCCGCACTTCGCGCGTTTGAAGCGATGCCGGGCGTGAAGCCAACACAACCTGCGAACGCACCTCAAAGCACTCGCGCGGATCAGGACACTGCACAGGTTCAAAATCCGCAAGCCTCCGCCGCCCGCGCTCGCATCGTGAGCAAACTCGTCGCGGCGACCGTGCCGGGCAAAGTCGACTTCTCTTCTGACATAGCCACACCCTCTCCAAACGCGGCGATCCCGATGTACCGGCACCCCGCTGACAAAAACGTCGCAGCAACAGGCGTCTGGAGTGGCCGGGCGATTGACGTTGAGGCGTAAGCGTGGAACCAACAAGGCCTTGCTTGTCGGTGGAGATCGCGCAATGAGTCAACATGGTCACGATGCCGAACTTCTGCATGTCCTTGTGCTGTTTTTTTTGATGACGGCACCGTCGTGCTGTTCACCACCGACTGTCAAAGCACAGTCGGTGGCACGAATCACATCCCCGCCGGCGCACCGCCCTTGCGTGGATCGCTCGCCGCGTTCCATTGACCGTCTTTTCGCTGAATCAGTTGCACCGTTCCAATCGGATTGCGCTTGGACACATCATGTTCCTTTGCGCGCAGCGCGTTCGCGAGCGGCGATTCAAGCAGTGCGTCCTCTAGTTGCAGCGTGTGCGGGCTCCACTGGTGATGAAACCGAGGCGCGGCGAGCGCATCTTCGCTCGTCATGCCGAAGAGCATGACGTTCAACATGGATTGCAACGTCGCCGTAATGATGCGCGGGCCGCCTGAGCCGCCAGCGACAATTTGGGTAGCCCGGCTTTCCAAGCCGGGCGAGCGTGATGGCGTGATGGATGAAACGTGAGTCGTTGGTAACTCGCTCGGCTCGGAGAGCCGAGGTACCCGTGTTGCAATCGTCGGCGTCATTGCGCTCAAGGGGCGTTTTCCGGGTGCCGGTGCGTTGCGTGCGTCTTGCATCAATCCAAACGCGTTTGGTTTGCCCGCTCGCACCGCGAAGTCGTCGATCGTGTCATTGAGGCAAAAACCCAGTTGCGACGACGACACAAACGAGCCAAACTCAAGGTTGATCGTCTCCGTGCAAGCGACGGCGTTGCCCTTGTCGTCGACAACGCTCAGGTGCGACGTGCCGCCCGGATCTTTTGGTGCGGGGGCAACGCCGTAAAAATCCTGCGTCTTCGTACACGCGAGATCAATCTTCTTCGCCGCGGCTTCAAGCCGCGCGGGATCAAGCATCGTTTCAATCGGCACGTCCACAAAGTCCGCGTCGCCCAGCCACCGCGCGCGATCCGCGAAGGCGTGTTTCAGGCACTCTGTCACCAGATGCACATAGTCCGCCGAGTTGTGCCCCTTCGCAATTGCGTTGCGAAGATCGACAGAGCGCGTTTCAAGCATCGACAGCACCTGCGCGAGCACAATGCCCCCACTGCTGGGCGGCGGCATCGACACCACGTTGTACTCGCCAAATCGCGTTACAAACGGCACGCGAGTCTTGGGCGCGAACGACGCAAGATCGTCAAGCGTCATCTCGCCGCCATCGTGATGAATCGCATCAATGATCGCCCGTGCAATCGGACCGGAGTAAAACGCCTCTTTGCCCTGCTTGGCGATCGCTTCAAGCACTGCCGCCTGCTCGGGCAACTGCAACACATCGCCCACCTTTGGCGACCCGTCGAACAAAAATCGCTGCCAGGTAAACGCGAATCGTTGTTTGCGAGATGCAATCTGTCCCGCGTCGCTCCCCCCCGTGAACCACGCGATCATGTCCTTTGCGCTTGTCACGTAATGCTGATCGATCGCAAACCCCGCGCGAGCGAACCGAATCGCCGGGGCCAGCACCTGCTCGCGCGACAAAGTTCCAAAGCGCTCCAGTGCCTCCAGCAACCCCGCCACAGTCCCCGGCACGCCAACCGCCTTGCCGCTCCGCGTGCTCGCGTGCGGGTCTTCGTTGTGCTCGAAGTAGTCCTGCGTGACCACCGCCGGCGCTGCCTCGCGATAATCCAAGACCACCGCGCCATCGCTCTTGGTGCAAGGCCCCTGAATCATCATGAACCCGCCGCCGCCAATGCCGCAGGAGTACGGCCGAACCACAGACAGCGCAAAACTGGTCGCAACCGCCGCGTCCACGGCGTTGCCGCCCAAGCGAAGTGCTTCCAACCCAGCCTGCGAAGCAAGTGCGTGATCTGCGGCGACGGCGGATGTTGGGAAGGTGGGCATTTGGCAGGAGCAATCGGGAACTCACGAACACAGAGGAAGACGGAGAGGAAAGAGAGGTAGACAGAGAGAATAGTGGGTACAAAACATGGGCGAGCGCAACGATCTACTTGACTCTAAACCCTTCTCACCTCTGTCTTCCTGTTTCTATTTCTCTCTGTTTTCCTCTGCGTTCAAAAGCGTAGTTGACACTGGCAAGTCTGAAAATTCAACCTCCCCCAACTCTTCATTTTCGCCGTTCGCTTTTCGTTTTCCGCTTTCCTCTCCCCGCGTATCCTTGCGCCCCTATGGACAAGCCCTCCTGGTTCACGGCTCAACTCCTCGTCAACATCGCGACAATCGCGATCGTCGTGCACTTGATTCTCGTGATCTGCGCGTACCTCGTCTACTTTGAACGCAAGATTTCCGCGTACATCCAGGATCGCCTAGGCCCCAATCGCGTGGGCTTTGACTTTGGCCTGAAAGCACTTGCGCCACTCAAGGGCATGATCGGCTTAGGCCAGTCGCTCGCCGACGGCATCAAGTTCCTCCTGAAGGAGGATTACACGCCCCTCCGCGCCGACAAGGTCCTTTTCACCCTCGCCCCCATCTTCATCATCACGCCCGCACTCATGGGCTTCATCCTGATCCCTTGGGGCGGCCTCGTCAACGTGCCAAGTTTCACCATCCCCGTTCTTAAGTGGTACGTCGAAGGCGGTCCTGTCCACGTCGCCGGCGCGAATATCAGCGTCGGCATCGTGTACCTGCTCGCAGTCGCGGCTCTTGGCGTCTATGGCGTCACCCTTGGTGGCTACGCGGGCAACAACAAGTACTCATTCCTTGGCGGCCTTCGCGCCAGCGCCCAGATGATCTCGTACGAAATCCCGCTGGGCCTGTCACTCATGGCCGCATTGCTTGTCATGGGCACCACAATGCCCATCGAAATGATCCGATATCAAGAGCAGCACGGCTGGCTCATCCTGAGCCAACCCCTCGCATGCCTCATCTTCTTCCTGTCAATCCTCGCCGAAGGCAACCGTGCGCCGTTTGACAACGCCGAAGCGGAACAGGAACTCGTGGGTGGCTACCACACCGAGTATTCCTCGATGCGTTTCGCACTGTTCTTCCTCGCTGAATACGCACACCTGGTCACCAGCAGTGCGTTCTGGGTGCTGCTGTTCTTTGGTGGCTACCAGTTGCTGCCATTCGTCGACGATCCAATGACCAGCACCGCCGCGACCGGCGTGCTTGCCATGCTCATCAAGTTTGGCGTGTACATGTTCAAGGTCGTGCTGGTGGTGTGCTTCATGATGGTTGTCCGCTGGACGATCCCCCGCCTGCGATACGACCAGATCATGCAGAGCGCGTGGAACGTCGTCATCCCGCTCTCCCTCGTTCACGTCGTCGTCATCAGCGTCATGATCCACTTTGGCTGGACCACAACCGTCCCGATGCTCGCCGCGAACGTGGGCATCGTGCTGCTGCTGCTCGCGGTGTTCCCGTTCATCCCGAAAGGCAGCGCAAACCGCCGCATCCCGATGTACGGCTCTCGCTTCAACCCCATGCCGGGCGAACGCGTGCGGACACAGAGTGCGGAAGCAATCGCGTTGGAAGACCGCCCGATCGAAGGCGCACGGCCTGTGTAAGAAAATGCAGCCCGACCGTCAGGGAGGGCTTGCGGGGGAGAACGCCATTAATTTGGTCAGTATTTGCACGCCACTTGCTGCTCGCTTACCACAGAGGCACAGAGACACAGAGTAAAAATGAGAGGAAACGCGTGGGATGCGCCAGTGCGCGTACAACGCTTCCATTTTCTCTTTCTAACTCTGTGTCTCTGTGCCTCTGTGGTGAGCGAGTGTCTCAAGCAGTAGCGTTCAGGAATGAGACTGCAACAATCACTACTCGCTAATTCGTGCCGTTCGCCAACGTGATCACGAAAAAACTCGCCGTCGCGAGTACGACCCACAACACTGTCGCATGCACCGCCGCACGCCAACCCGCCTGCCGCAGTGCACTCACTGAGACGCCCGTCCCGATCAAGAACAGCGCTAACTGAAACGCGCAACTCGAAGCCAACTTGATGGCGGGCCCAAAGTCAGCGATCGCTGGGACTAAAGTCCGCAACGTACACGCCGCCAGAAACCACAGAATAAACCAAGGAATCACGCTCCGCCACGACCCAGACTTCGCAGCTTTGTCGGCAGTACTCGCCGACGTCGCGCCCAATCGCTGAATCCAAATTGCACTCAGGAGCGCGAGTGGAGCAATCCACACCACGCGAGTCAACTTCACGACATTCGCCGTATCCAGCGCAACTCCCATCGCGTCGATCGGAGTCGTCGCACCCAACGCGTGATAGTCCTTCGCGACAGCGTTCACCGACGCCATGTCGTGCAGTGCAACACCAGCCCACGTGCCAAACTGAATATCACTCATCCCCGCACGATGCCCGATGATGGGCAGCGCCACGACACCAATCGCGTTCAGCACAAACACGATCGCCGTGGCAATCGCCATGTCGCTGCTCTTGGCTTTGATCGACGATCCAACCGCCGCGATCGCCGACCCGCCGCAGATCGCTGTGCCCGAAGAAATCAGCAATCCAAGATCGCGAGTCAGCTTTAGCACACGCGCCAGCAAGAGCCCCAAGATCATCGCGCCCGCAATCGTTCCGATGGCTAGCGCAAGCCCGTCGCTTGCCGCATGCACCAACTCGCGAAGATCAAGCCGAAGCCCCAGCGCGACAATCGCTCCTTGAATGAGCCACTTCGACAAAGTTTTCGCGTGCTTAGGCCAGGGCGAAATCCCGGCAAGCCCAAACACAATTCCCAACGCAAGCGAATACGACGCAAGATTATCAATCTTCCAAGGCACAGCGCACGCCAACGCCGCAACTACAAAAACAACCATCTTCCACGTCCACCGTGGCGATCCCTGTGTACTTCCCTGCGATGTTGAAGCAGTCTCTGACAACTGGCGAGCGTAAGCCACTTCATGTTGCACATCCTCGCACAAAAATCGGCTGAGATTCGCGACTTTCGCTACGCTCCCCCATGCCCAGCCCCACTCTCCCCGCACCCTCCGACTTCGCCGCCCACTGGGACATCGACCCCAACACCGTCTACCTCAACCACGGCTCCTTCGGCGCCACGCCCCGCGTCGTGCTCGAAGCCCAACGTGCCTGGCGATCTCGCATGGAAAGCGAACTCGTCAAGTGGTTCGTCGAAGAACATTCGGGCGCAATCGATCAATCCCGCAAAGCCCTCGGCCAATTTCTCAATTGCGACTGGGACTGCATCGCGCCCGTGCCCAACGCGACCATCGCTGTCGCGACCGTCTTCGCAAACGCGAATCTCTCGCCAGGCGATGAAGTGCTGATCACCGATCACGAATACCCCGCCTGTCAAAACAACGCTCGCTGGTACGCAGGCAAACACGGCGCAACCGTCACTGTCGCCAAAATTCCCTTCCCCATCCGCTCCGCCGACGAAGTTACCAACGCAATCCTCGCCGCCGTCACTCCGCGCACCAAGTACGCCCTGCTCAGCCACGTCACCAGTTCCAGCGGCCTCATCTTCCCTCTCGAACACATCGTCCCCGCCCTGGAAGCCAAAGGCATCCGCACACTCGTCGACGCCGCACACGCTCCAGGCATGGTGCCAGGCATCAACCTCCGCACCTTGGGCGCGAGTTACTACACCGCAAATTGCCACAAGTGGATCTGCTCGCCAAAGAGCGGCGCGTTCCTCTTCGTTCGCCGCGACCTGCAAAGTAACTTCCGCCCGCTCGCGCTCTCCAACAACGCCGAGCAACCAAAGCAAGGCCGCTCGCAATTCCTCACCGAATTCGAGTACATCGGCACACAAGACATGAGCGCGTTCTACGCAATCTCCGACGCCATCCGCGTCATGAATGGCATGGTCCCCGCCGGCTGGCCCGAAGTCATGCGCCGCAATCACGACCTCTGCCTCAAAGGCCGCGACATCCTCTGCAATGCTCTCGGCATGACCCCCGCCGCACCCGATGCCATGGTGGGCAGCATCTGCACGATGATCTTGCCGCCACACCCCAAAGACCTGCAAGCACGCCTGTCTCAACGCCCCACCAAGTACCACGACGCACTGTGGGACACACTCCTCGCCAAATGGAAAATCCAAGTCCCCATCTGGACCGTCGCCAACACTGGCCACCGCACCCTGCGAATCTCCGCTCAGTTATACAACAGCGTTGAGCAATATGAGTATCTTGCCAAAGCAATAAAAACCGAACTTGAGGCGGAGAAATCGCTGTAATCTTGCAACGTCACGCTGGCTAATATGCACACAGGTATTAGTGCGAAGGGGGCTTGCTCGGACGGCAATCTACTCATCGCTGTTTTGGGGAATAGCCATGACTCACGTTCCGGGCCCGACAAGTGCTGCACCGACGTTCTCATTGCAGCCCAGTTCATCACAAGGCATCGCGCCTGTTTCGTCACCATCACCACAGCACCCAGTGAACGCCCGTGAACACATCGCGCCCGGCACCGGCATGCGCGTCGTGCTTGCAGTCATCGTGCTCATCCTTGCCGTTTTGATAACCGTTGGCATCACGTTCGGCGTCGCGATCATCTTCTGGGGCATCGGCATCCTGTTGTACTACTTCCGCCTCTCCAAGTCTCGCGCTGCGCTGCACGCCAGTGCGCTGCAGATTGGCCCGAATCAACTTCCCGAGATCCACCGAATGGCGACACAAATGTCGCAACGCCTTGGTCTGGGCGAAGACCCCACAGTACTCGTCCTCGATTCCGCACAACCCAACGCGGTCGCAACCAAAATGGGTCAGCGGCTGTACGTCGTGCTCTTTGACGAAGTGGTGTACGGCGCCGAAATGATCAAAAACCCCAAAGCACTCGAGTGGATCCTCGCGCACGAACTCGCTCACCACGCGCTGGGCCACACATCGCTCTTCCGAGGGGCGCTCAGTGCAAATCTGCCGTCCCTGTCTCGCCTCGACGAGTTCTCCGCCGACGCAGTCGCACACTCGCTGCTCCGCGACGCTGCCGCTGGTCAACAGGCGTTGGCGATGCTCATGGTGGGTCCGCAAGTCGCGCAGAAAATCAACTGGCCCGAACTGCAGCGACAGATTCAGCAAGCGAACGAAAACGAAGACACCATCGGTGCCGAACGGGTCTTCCGACTGTCACACCCCCTCTTCCTCCGTCGCATGGCTCGCATCGCAACGCTGGGCTGAGCCTCACGCATCAATGATCTTTTCGCTATCCACACTCTTCTTCTGATCATCCGGCTCAGGAAAGTACTTGTTCTCGACAATCTCAAGAATGATCAGCGTGAACAGCGCAAACGCCGCAAGCACCGCCGCGAGTTTCACCTGCCCCATCCCGCACGCCGCTCCCACGCACGCCGTCACCCACACCGCGGCTGCCGTCGTCAGCCCACGCACCGCTTTCTTGTTCTGAATCACCGCCCCCGCGCCCAAGAACCCAACGCCACCCATCAACCCCTGCAACACTCGGCTCATATCCGCGCCGCCCAGCGGCGCCTGCCCATTCGGGGTATGCGCAGTAAATGACTGAATGGCTTCAAGTCCCGCGAGCATAAATCCCGCGCTTCCCAAACTAATCAGAATCATCGTCCGAAACCCCGCCGGACGGTTCTTGCGCTCGCGCTCAAGACCAAGCAGCGCGCCAAGTCCCAAAGCCGCGCCGAGACGAATTGAAATATCCGCAACTGAAATCGGGTCCATTGCAAAGAGGATAGCAGTTCCGCCCAAATGTGAAGGATGTGTAAATTGTTTGTCAAAAACCGGGCCTCCTGCCCAGCCACACCTATCTTTGTCAAGACTCCATGATGATTGTGTTCAGGCGCCGAGCCTTTTCACATCAAATTTGCCGCACACTTCGTTCAATTCGCTTTGAAAAAAGGAATCCTCATGCACTCCAGTCTTGCTCTGACAGCCCTGGCCCTTGCCGTGACTCCCGCCCTCGCTCAAAGCACTCCCGCCGAAGCCGCCGGCACCGCTGGCAAAGATGCCAAGGGCATCTACATGGCGTCGGGCGAAGCCAAGCTCTACTTCGGCGGCTTCCTTCAATCGCGCTTCAGTCTCAACAGCCGCAACGATGTTGTTGATCCAGAGCAAGACCTCACGACCGGCTTCTCCACCCGCCGCGTTCGCATGGGAATGCAGGGCGACCTGAACAAGCAACTCAGCTTCAAGATCGAGGGCGACGGTGCGCCCGACGAATTCAAAATCCTTGACGCGTACGGCCGCTGGACATTCGACGGCGGCTCTCGCATGCGTTGGGGTCAGTTCAAGATCCCGCTGCTCAAGGAAGAATTGATCTCCGACACGCAGCAACAGTTCGTCGAAAAGACCAACGCAAACGCCGTGTTCACACAAGATCGCTCGCAAGGCATCGACTTCCAGTGGAATGACGACTCCATCCGCCTGACCGGCGCGTTCAGCGATGGCATCAAGACGCTCAACACGTCGTTTGATTCAACTGCGGAGGCCGACTACGCCCTCACAGGCCGCGTCGAGTACAAGTGGGCTGGTGATTGGAAGAACTTTGACTCCTTCACTTCGTTCAAAGGCGGCAAGTACGCCGGCTACATCGGTGGCGCAGTCCACTTCCAAGATGGCGGCGAAACCGGCGGAACGACCGACACGCAGGTGCTCGAATACACCGTCGACACGATGGCCAAAGGCGACGGCTGGAACGTCTTCGCCGCGTTCATTGGTCGCCGCACCGAAACCACCGCCACCGAGTTTGACGACTTCGCGTTCATTCTCCAAGGCGGCACGATGGTGACCAACAACGTTGAACTCTTCGCCCGCTACAACTTCATCTCGCCCGATGACGACCGCGCCAACGGCGCCGACTTCAGCGAAGCAACCATCGGCGCCACCCACTTCATCATCCCCGAGAGCCACGCCGCCAAACTCGTGACCGACCTCACCTGGGCCTTCGACGACCAAGCCGGCAGCAGCTCCATCGTCCGCCCCAGCGCAGCCAACGCCTTCCTCGCCGCACCCGACGACCAAATCTACGCCCGCGTGCAGTTCCAGATTGTGTTCTGATTTTTCAGGGTGGCGCAGACGGGAACGCCTGTGCCAACCATTGTGTGCGTAACCATGATTCACGCCGCAATCCTTCAGAGAATGTGTCTCCGCGCATGGGCTTTTTGACCCTCCCGCGCTACGCTCTCCCTTGAATTCAGGCTTTCTACGGCGTTGGCGGCTGATTTGCAGTCACCCTCGCCTTCGAAGCACCATAACCAGCATGTCGCCTGCCGAAATTGGCGGGTGCAAGGAGGCACACATGTCCTTTGACGCAGTCGTCCACGCCCAGGCAATCGAACTTGACCGCCTTTCCCTGGAAATGTGTGCCGCCGCAGGCAGTGGTCACCCAACCTCCGCCGCGAGCATTGGTCACATCGTGACTGTCCTCCTCTTTAGCGCGATGCGCTGGAGCCCCGAGCACCCCGACTACCCCACGAGCGACCGCCTCATCCTCTCCGAAGGCCACGCCGTTCCCGCTGTGTACGCCGCGTGCGCCAAGCTTGGCGTGATGGTCGGCAAAGACCCCGCGAAGCGCGTGAAGCTCAAGGTCGAAGACCTGAAGACGCTCCGCATGGCAAACAGCGTCCTCGATGGTCACCCAAACCCGATGGAAGGTTTCCCCTTCTTTGACGCCGCGACCGGCAGCCTGGGCCAAGGCCTCTCCGCAGCCGCAGGCGTTGCCGAAGCCGCCCGCCTCGACGCCACCGACCGCCGTGTGTATTGCATCATTGGCGATGGCGAAGCCCGCGAAGGCCAGATCACCG
This sequence comes from Phycisphaerales bacterium, assembly GCA_046350435.1. Taxonomy (GTDB): domain Bacteria; phylum Planctomycetota; class Phycisphaerae; order Phycisphaerales; family UBA1924; genus BJHL01. The sequence goes on along the minus strand of JAXMAK010000001.1, from coordinate 1,397,066 downwards.
AAGCGATTGATTACATCATCGACCGCAAACTCCGCAACGTCCTCCCCATCTTCAACTGCAACGACTACGGCCAGGCCGACCGCGTCTCCACACAGCAGAACGCCGAAAATCTTGCCGCTCGCCTCGAAGCAATGGGCTTCGACGTCAAAGCCATCGATGGTCACAACCCAACTCAAATCAAAAAGGCCTTCGACGCTTTCGCCGAAGTCGCTGGCGAAAAATCCGGCAAGCCCATGGCCGTCGTCGCAAAGACCGTCAAGGGTTGGGGCAGCCCCAGCATCCAGGGCGGCGGCTGGCATGGCAAGCCCCCGACAGGCGAGCAACTCAAGAAAGCAATCGCCGAACTCGAATCACGCCGCGTCGAACTGACCAGCGCACTCAGCAGCACCGACGCCTTCACCATCCAACCCCCTGCACAATCCAAGCAAGTCGAACAAACCCACACCGACATCCCCACGCTCCGGACGCGATGAAGAAGATGGACATGGAAATCATCTTCCAGAGCGGCAGCCTCGCCACCCGCCGCGCTTACGGCATCGCTCTCCGCGAACTGTGCAAGGTCAACCCCAACGTCGTCGCGCTCGACGCCGATGTCTCCAACAGCACCTTCAGCGAAATGGTCCGCAAGGACCCCGCAACCTCCAGCCGCTTCATGGAGTGCAAGATCGCTGAGCAAAACATGATCTCTGTCGCCGTAGGCCTCTCCGCCGCCGGCAAGATTCCCTTCTGCTCAAGTTTCAGCAAGTTCCTCACTCGCGCCTACGACCAGATCGAAATGGCGATCTACAGCGGTGCGAACCTCAAGATCGTCGGCAGCCACAGCGGCATCACCCTCGCCGCCGACGGCCCCAGCCAAATGAGCCTCCCCGACGTCTCGTGGTTCCGCAGTTTCAGCACCATGAAAGATCATCGCGGGAACCCAGGCTGCTACATCCTCCAACCCAGCGACGCATACGCCGCGTACGCCCTGACGCAAGTCATGGCCGAGTACGAAGGCTGCTGCTACATGCGAACGCTCCGCCCCGAACACGAATTCCTCTACAGCGATAAAACCGTCTTCAACCTTGGCGGCTTCGAAGTGCTCAACGAAGGCAAAGACATCCTCCTCTGCGCCGCAGGCTCGATGGTCCATGAAGCCAACAAAGCCCTCGAAGCACTCGACAAGTCCGGCATCTCCGCCACACTCGTCGATCTCTACTCCCTCCCCTTCGACGAAGAAGGCCTGCTCGATCTCGTGTCGAGCAACGGCGGCCTCGTCCTCACCCTCGAAGACAACTTCGGCGGCGGCATCGGCAGCGCAGTCGCCGACGCCATCGTCGACTCAGGCGACGGCTTCCGCTTGGAACAAATGCACGTCCGCCGCATCCCCAAGAGCTGCCGCACCCCAGAAGAAGTCCTCGCCATGTGCGGCCTAAACCACGAAGCGATCGTGAAGAAGGCAATGGGCATGCTGCAGTTGGCCTAGTCACCACAAAGGCACGAAGAGCACGAAGAAAACAGAAAAAATCGCGATTGAGAAGCAGCAAACTGCCTGGTGCGTCAACTCTGAATGACATCACAACGGCAATCAGCTTTCTTTCTTCTTTGACCCAAAGGGTCATAGGGATGTAGCCACGGGCGAGGCTTTGCTCGCCCGTGGAAGACTCGATCAGTCATTCCGTGCCCCGGAGGGGCACAGGCGCATCACCTTTTCAGCTTGAAAAGCTGAACAACCCCGTTCTCTGCCCACTCACTTCTCACAGCGACACTATTCTCTTTCTTCTTTGTGTTCTTCGCGTTTTTGTGGTGAATCCCTTCTCCATGGACTACGCCCTCGTCATCCTCGTCGCCCTCTGCGCGTCAGCGTTGACCTTCTTCTCTGGCTTTGGCCTCGGCACACTCCTGATGCCCGCCTTCGCCGTTTTCATGCCCGTCGAAATCGCTGTCGGCGCGACGGCCCTCGTCCATCTCGCCAACAACCTCTTCAAACTCTCCCTCGTCTATAAAAACGCCGACGCCAAAGTCTTCAAACAATTCACAATCCCCGCCGTCATCAGCGCACTCGTCGGCGCAGTGCTGCTCGGCATCCTGAGCGATCAAGGCGCGAAAGCAGGTGTGCTGCACTCCTACTCCATCAACAACCACACCTTCTCCATCACCATCATCAAACTCGTCCTGGGCCTCGTGATGGTCGCCTTCGCTCTTCTCGAACTCTCCCCCGCATTCAACAAACTCTCCTTCGATCGCAAGTACCTCCCGCTGGGCGGCGTCCTCTCAGGCTTCTTTGGCGGCCTCTCAGGCCACCAAGGCGCACTCCGCAGCGCATTTCTCATCCGCTGCAATCTCAATAAAGAAACCTTCGTCGCGACCGGAGTCACAACCTCCGTTTGCGTCGATTGCACACGCCTCTTGGTCTACGCGCTCTTCGCCTTCGGCATCATTCAAGCGGGCTCACACGTCACCGACTTCGGCACTCACCTCCGCGCCGCATCCGACAAATCAATCTGGCCCCTCGTCCTCGCCGGGGCGGTCGCCGCCCTCGTCGGCTCACTCATCGGTCAACGCCTCGTCAAGAAAGTCACACTCCGCAGCGTGCAACTCATCGTCGGCGTCGCGCTCTTGCTATTCGGCATCGCCATGATGTGCGGACTCGTGTAGAGTAAATCCCACTCTTTCAGCACGGATGCTTGCGGATATTCCATTTCAGCACAGAGACACAGAGATCAAGAGAAAAATGAGTAAGTGCTCAAGCACGAACCACAAGCCCTCTCTCTTCTTCCTCTTGATCTCTGTGTCTCTGTGCTAAAAAGAAAATCTCGCGTTGCACTCGCCCCGCCGGACCAAACACCATCTCCGCGTTCCTCCGCCCCACTCCGCCCCTCCGCGATTTCCTCGTCACTCTCATACACTCCCCTGTGCAACCCGACGACGAAGTCTGCCTCTGCTTCCACGTCTCCCTGCGGAAAATCCGCAACTACCTCCAGCGCGAAAACCCGCCCGTCGCCTCGCTCATCAGCGAGTGTCTCAGCGCAGGCACAGGCTGCATGTGGTGTGTCCCGTTCCTCAAACACCTGCACGCGCTCCATCAACAAGGCAAGGAACCCGACCTGCGCGTCTCGCCCGAGGAATACATGCGCACCCGCGCCGACTATCGAAAGACCAACCACCGCGACCAAGATGTCGTGAAGCGCGCAACCGAATCAGGCACACAACCGCCCCCTTGACCAAAGCCTCTCACCCAAACCCGGCTCTCAAACCGCCTGTTCCAACAACCACCCGCCCTTTTTCGCCCGTTTCCTCGCCCCAAATGCAACCCATCGTCGCTCTTCCCGGAACAAGATGCCGGAAAGTCGCTTCGCTCTGTTCGGGTTGACCAAAACCCAGCGGGTCTGGTGTCCTACATTTGTCTCCCCGTTCGGACAAGGGCAGAATCCGTCTGGGATTTGTTTGGTTTGTTGGAATTGAATCTGGTCTTGGGTGACTAATTCATTGGGTGACCCGGTTCAATGTCTTTGTCTCTACAGTCGCGTCTTACGAGGGATTGATAGCGCATGGCGGATCCGGTGGCGTTTTACAAGTCGGGTGACACTGTCGAAGGACTCCGCGTGATCCAGTTCGTGGGACACGGCGCGGCCTCAACGGTTTACCTCGCGCAGGATCCCAAGACCAAGCAAATCTGGGCGCTCAAGCACGTCCATCGTTCGACTGAAAAAGACGATCGCTTCCTCGAGCAAGCCGTCGGCGAATACGAAGTCGCAAGCAAACTCAATCACGCCGCGATCCGCGCGATCCCAAAGATCTTCAAGAGCCGCGCGAAACTGTTCACGGTGCTCACCGACGTCATGCTCGTCATGGAATACGTCGATGGCGTCTCGATGGACAAGAAGCGCCCCAAGAACTACGAAGACGCCGTCGAAATCTTCCATCAGGTCGCCAGCGCGATGAAGCACATGCACGAGCGCGGATACGTCCACGCCGACATGAAGCCCAACAACGTCATGCTGCTGCCGGGCCCCGTCGCGAAAATCATCGACCTTGGGCAAAGCTGCGCCATCAACGCCACCAAAGAACGCATCCAGGGAACGCCCGACTACATGGCGCCCGAGCAATCGCAGAAGAATCAACCCATCACCCCGCAAACCGACATCTACAACCTCGGCGCAACGATGTATTGGGTGCTCACGAAGCAAGCCGTGCCCACGCCGATGAACATGACCAACGAGGACTCGCTCATCAGCAAGGTGGACCCCTCGCTGTTGCCCAAGCCCAAGCCCGTCAGCGAGATCGACCCCAACTGCCATCCCAAACTCAACGAACTCATCATGCACTGCGTTGAGCTTGATCCCAACGATCGCCCCGAAAGCATGGGCTTCGTCTGCGATCGCCTGCAACTGATCCTGGGCATGATCCGCGCCAGCCGCAAAACCAACGGCAACAAAAACGCCGACTCCTTCGCGCTCTACGACCCCGCTTCAAGCAAAGGTGGCACCAAGGGCGGCACCAGCATGGGCACCAAGTCAGGCCTCAAGGGTGGCACCAAAGGCGGAACCAAGGGCGGCACAAAGTTCGGCGAAAGCAAAGACCCACGCTCCGGCAGCACATCCGTGCTGGGCGTCCGCGTTGTTCCACCAGAAAAATAAACTTTGCGACATGCGATCCGTGCCATCAATCTCGAAGAGATTGATGCTTCGTCATGTATTCAAATCGATTCACGCCGCAACGCGCGAATCACCATCCCCAAACGCCCTGCGCATCGCTTCCTGATGCGCCTCAAGCTCCAGGCTGATCACGCTCGACAGCGTGTACTTCCCGCGAATGTCCTGCGCCGCCGCAGGCCCCATCGCCGCGCGCCATTCATCATCAACCACCAATTCCTGCAGCACGAGTGAGAATCCATCCACCGTGCCGTCGCAGCGAATCCCCGTCACACCATGCTGCACCAACATACCAAGCCCAGGCGACGCCGCGACTACCGCCGCGCACCCACACGACAGCGCCTCAATCACGCTCTTGGGCTGGCTCTCCATGTCCGACGCATGTACATACACCCCGCACTGCTGCAGCCGCTCAATGCGCTGCTCATGCGTGAAGTTTGTATAGAACGTCACCGGCGCATTCAGTTGCTTCGTGAGTGACGTGAGATATGGCAACTCAGGCCCATCGCCAATCACCTCAAGCCTCGCGTGCGGCTGGATCTTCGCGACTTCGGCAATCGCCTTGACCAAGGTATCGACGCGCTTGCGTGCCACCAACTGCCCAGTGTGCACCACAAGCCCGCGATCACGCGTTGATGGATCACCCAGCGTCGTGCCATAAAAGTAATTCGGCACGATCCGCGTCTTGTCCATGCTAAACGAATACCGCCACGCCAGATCCTTCACCATGGGTTCAGTGGAACCAATGATGACATCCGCCGCCCGGCACAACGCGCCTTCTTCATCCGCCGCGCCGATCGCAATATCCGAATCCGCCCCGTGACTATTCGCAAGGAACCGCGTCCACAAGTGCCCGCCCCGCGCAATGAGCGCCACCGGCACTCCCGCCGCACGCAGCCGCTCACACACCTGCACCGGAATCCGCCCGCGCGACATCTGCGTCGTACGAATCACCGCTCGCGAGCCATGCTTGCAATGCGACAACACCGCGTCACGCAATCGCTTCTCATATTCCGAATCAATGTCCCCTCGCTCATTGCACACCAGCGAAACCCGTTCCGACAGCGTCGCCGGCAGAATCGTCTTGAGAATCTCCGCTTCCTGCTCCCCGCCAAACGAAACCAGCACGCCCCGCGCATACTTCTCAAAGAGCGCGACAGGCAGTGCCCACTCGCGCTCCAAAATCCCCGCGCGCTGCCACTTCTCCAGCGATGCGCCAGGCGCGAGCATCAATATGAGCGTGTCGGCTTCGACTCTCATAGTGCGTTCAACCACGATCCGCACTCGCAAGCGATCCATGCGCAGGCGAGAAGCGCGAAATCTCCATCAACACTGACTTATCGTGCCTTTCAGAAGCGAAAAACGCGCAAACTCACAATTCCCGACCGCATTCTTCGAATTGGGTGACCGCCGAACAAACTCCCATCCCAAATCCGCACGGTCCGTTTATTCCGCCTTTGACGCCTAGGCATCCGCCTTGCGATGCACTGTCCATCATCGCCGGAGCCCCTTCATGATCTCCTTCGTTATCCTGACGCGCAATCGCCCGCACGCGCTTCTGCGCCGGGTGCGCGATTTGTGCGCGTGGATCGCACGCTCCAACACCGCCGCCGAACTCATCGTCCTCGATAACGCGTCCTTCGAACGCCCCATCATCGACAACGATACCACCCTCGGCGTCCCCTTCAAGCACATCGCCCTCGACCAAAACTTTGGCCAACGCGCCCGCCTCTGCGTCCCAACCATCGCCGACGCCGCCAGCGACTGGTTCGTCATGCTCGACGACGACACCACGCTCGCAACCCCACGCGAAACCGACCTCGAAGCAGTGCTCAACGAGTGGTCGCCTCACACCGGACAACAAGTTGGATCCAGAGTCGGAATAGTCGCCGCCGATATCTACAACCGCTACCAAGGCGCTCCACCCGTTCGCGCTGGTGGTGGCCTCCCCGAAGTCGCTCGTAGCGCATCCTTCGCCATCCGCCGCGAAGCCCTCCTCGCGTGCGACAAACTCACTCCGGGCCTGCGAGGCTTCGCCGCCGAACTCGACCTCGCCGCCAACATCCTGCGCGCTGGCTACTCCACCGTCTTCGATCCGCGCCTCATCACCATCCGCCGAGTCCGCGATCGCCGCCGCGACGCGCAGCGTGTCGGCCGCTGGCTGATGGACCGCCTCCATGTCGTCCATATCTACGCACCCGAGCACGAGCGCGTCGACGCGATGCGCCTGATGCTGCGCGCTGCCCTCCGCCGCGCCGGTCGCTGGATCAGCGAACAAGACTTCGAACAATGGCTGCGCGTCCTCAACACGCGCCTCGCAACCAAAAAACGCAGCCCGCTCACGCAGTCACAATGGGACCGCCTCATAGGCGTCGCCGCCGCCCGCGAAGCCCTCCTCCCCCACACCACCACCGGCTGCACCCGCTTCGCCCTCATCGAAGAAAGCGACGACACCCCGCTCATCACCAGAGTCGTCCACGAACTCGGCGCGACACTCGTCACCCACTCCGACCACCCCGACGCACTCCTGCTCGCCACCCTCGAACCCGGCAAACTCATCGACGCGATGTTCACCCAAACCCACGGCCGCCGCGAAGGCTCGCCACCAGTCATCGCCCCATGGATGCCGCCTGTGCCGAATGCAATCGAGCAACACACACTACGCGCGGCGTAAGACTTTTAAACGAACCCCACCGCGCGAGCGTGGGTGAACGTAAACAGGTCTCATCGAACGCGCTACATTCACCCATACTTGCGCGATAGGGCTCGCACAACAACAAACACAGGCAGACTACTTTACCGTGCCACAGCTGAATCGCAACTCGCCCGCTTCGCATTCAGCTCGAACTTCTGTCTATTCGAATGCGACATACTTACCCATGCTTTGTATCGAAGTGCTTTCAGAAAATCGATCTGCCTCAATAATAATCGTCGGTCCGCGGTAGTAGTATGTGCAAACCACCAGCCTTGTGCCATTGAATTTGACTCTCGAACGCCACGCGGTTCGTGGGTTGATCGGGCCTTGAATAGCTTTCAAATGCTCCACATATTTTTTCACATGCGCTGAAACTGCTTGAACACACACCAAGTCACACTTTCTGCGACGATCAAAAACCCTTTCTCGATCTATCAATTCGATGGATTGTGGAAAGCACTTTGCATCGATACGACTAACAACTGTTTGCTTTGTGCCCGTCTTCTCTATTGGTGATTTCAAGAACTTTTGTAGTCGATGGCGCTTGGATACGCCACTTCGAGCTTTCTTCTTCGATTTACGCTTTCTTCCAGGTTTTGCTTTCGAGATACCAGTCCCGTACGCGTCTTCTAGCAAAATCTCACCGCTCGATAGCGCTTTCAGTGTCTTGTTGCCCGCGTCCCTCGCTCGGCTTTGCTCATGTTCAAATTTCTGCTTCATTCGACCCTCCAACTCGCTTACGCTCGACAGACGGCTGTGTGTTCGACATTTCTCCGGTGCTTCCAATCAGCAAGCATTCGAGCACTCGCAAAACACTGTTGTGCCAAAACACGGATATGTCTCCATATCCGTGTCTCAAACGCTACTTGACTTGATCACTCATTCGCATACGGATCTTTGTCATCATCATCCCCCTCGCCCGGCCCTGGCTGCCCCGCATCCACCTGCGCACTCGCGAGTTTCGCCGCGAGCACTTGCAGCCTGATTTCCTTGAACAATTCCGGGTTCGCCTTGAGGAAGTGCTTCGCGGCTTCGCGGCCTTGTGCGAGGCGCGTGTCGCCGTAGCTGAACCAGCTGCCCGACTTCTGTACGACCTTTGTGTCCACCGCGAGGTCGATGAGGTCGCCGCTCGCGGAGATGCCTTCGTCGTACATGATGTCAAACTCAGCGTCGCGGAAGGGCGGCGCGATCTTGTTCTTCACAATTCGTGCACGAGTCCGGCTGCCCACCGTCACGTCGCCTTCCTTCAGCGCGCCGGTGCGGCGAACGTCGATGCGCACGCTTGAGTAGAACTTGAGTGCTCGGCCGCCCGTTGTGGTTTCGGGGCTGCCGAACATCACGCCGATCTTTTCGCGGATCTGGTTGATGAACACGACGGTGCAGCTGCTGCGAGCGATGATGCCCGTCAACTTGCGCATCGCCTGGCTCATGAGTCGCGCCTGAAGACCCATGGACGCATCGCCCATTTCGCCTTCGATTTCAGCCTTGGGCACGAGAGCCGCGACCGAGTCGACGACGATCAGATCAACCGCGTTGCTGCGCACGAGCAGTTCGCAGATTTCGAGTGCCTGTTCGCCGCTATCGGGCTGGCTCACGAGCAGATCGTCGATGTTGACGCCGATCTTGCGGGCCCATGATGGATCAAGCGCGTGTTCCGCGTCGATGAACGCCGCGACGCCGCCTTCCTTCTGTGCGTGAGCCGCGACGGTGAGCGCGAGCGTTGTCTTGCCGCTGCTTTCCGGGCCAAAGATTTCAACGATGCGCCCGCGCGGGATGCCCTTGCCACCAAGAGCAAGGTCGAGCGACAAGCAGCCTGTTGAAATGCCCGGGATGGACTGGAACGCGTCCTCGTCCATCTTCATGATCGCGCCCTTGCCAAACGTCTTTTCGATTTGTGCGAGCGTCAGATCAAGCGCGCGGCGTTTTTCCTTGTCCATCTGCGGGACAGCAGCTTTCTTCTCACGCTTGTTTTCGTTTGCCCCCGAACCCCGTTCGTCCTTCGCTTCGACTTCGCTCTCGATTTTTTCAGAACGTGCGCGCGAACGACCCTTCGTTTCGACTTCTGCCATGATGACCCTTCCGTCCGTGCCCTCGCCGCCGTAACGGAAAGGTCCACAGAACTTCCATCGCAAGGTTGCGGCTAAACCTGCGGGCGGGCTTCCATACCCGCGCTACCCCAATTGGGGCCGAAGGGGCCTGTCCAAACCAGCGGCGGCGATGGTCGCGAGGCTGGTAGAATCAGTATACCGAAATCCAAACGAGCGTCAAGTGTTTGGTGTATGATCGGAAAACAAATTCCTTAAATCATTGCCGTGAAGCGATTTAGAATGCACCTAATTTTGGATGTGGCACTGTGATCGCTGAAAAGGGTTGAACGTCTCGCCACATTAATAAGACTGAATTGAACGACAATTCGATTGCATGAGTTCACAAACACCTGTCTAATGGCACTTCGTGGTTGATTCTTCAATCAAGGAGTTTGCCCATGAAAGCGTTTGTTCCTGCTGCGTTGTGTTTGGCGTGTGGTGCGGCGTTTGGGCAGTGCCCTCCTGAGTGGTCCGCGATCGCGAATGGTTCGCCCGATGGCACCGTTCACAATCTTGCGTTGTGGGATCCTGACGGCGCTGGGCCGGGTGGACCTGTGGTTGCACTGGCGGGTGGATTTACAAACATCGGGAGCGTGCCGGCGTCGCGCGTTGCTTCGTGGGACGGCACGACATTCAGCGCGCTCGGTGTTGGTGTGAACAACGAAGTGCGATATATGGCCGCACTTGCGAATGGTGACTTGGTTGCTGCGGGTGCGTTCACAACTGCGGGAGGCAACTCGGCGAGCCGAGTCGCGAGTTGGAACAACGCGACGGGTTGGTCTGCGCTGGGCGCGGGTGTCAATTCTGTTTTGCTTGCGGTTGCTTCGACGGGCGGCAGCTCAGTTGTCGTCGCGGGCGCGATCACGAGCGCGGGCGGCAATCCTGCTTCGCGTGTTGCATCGTGGGACGGCAGTGCGTGGTCGCCTTTGGGGAGCGGGCTTGCGAGCACGACTGCTGCGCTCGCCGTGATGCCCAACGGCAACGTTGTTGCCGCGGGCGCGTTCCTTGCTGCGGGCGGTAATCCGGCGAATCGCGTCGCGCGATGGGACGGCACGAACTGGTTCCCGATGGGGAGCGGTGTTGATGTGCTCGCGCGTTGTTTGCTTGCGATGCCGAACGGCGATGTGTACATGGGTGGTGACTTCAACACGGCGGATGGCAATCCTGCGAAGTACATCGCTCGATGGGATGCTTCAACTTCGACGTGGAACGCCGTGGGCGGGGGCATGGATGTCTCGCCATCAACATTCGGCGTGTATGACATCAAGCAGATGCCCAATGGTGATATTGTCGCCGCGGGCAACTTCACGATCGCGGGGGGTTCGCCTGCGAATCGCATCGCGCGATGGAATGGATCAACATGGTCAACGCTTGACAGCGGCTTGAATGATCTGGTTCGCAGCCTGCTTGTGCTTCCCAATGGCGACCTGATCGTCGCGGGCGACTTCACGACTGCGGGCGGCATTCCTGTCACACGCCTCGCGCGTTGGGCTCCGGCAGCGACCTGTGGACCAACCTGCGACTCGATTGACTTCAACAACGACACGAGTCTTTTTGACCCGCAGGACATCGACGCCTTCCTGAGCGTGTACAGCGAAGGGCCCTGCATTCCCGGCACAGCGACTTGCAACGATATCGACTTCAACAACGACACTTCGTTGTTTGATCCGTGCGATATCAATGCGTTTTTGCTGGTGTTCAGTGAAGGGCCTTGCACGGCGTGTGGGTCGTGACAATCTGAATATACATGTCAACGCTCCCGATCGCGATCAGTTACTAACCGATTGCTTGCTATTTGTATATTCTTTCAAAGCAGCTAGTATACTTCACGGAGATTGCAAATGAATAAAGAAGACTTGAACGTCAGCGCGATTGATGTGCTTTGGCCCGAAGGATATTTTGATCTCTTGACTCGCTTTATTCCCGGGTCTGTCTTGCTGACAGGATTGCTACTTACGAAATGGCCCGACCGCATTGGCAAAGCAATAAGTTTGCTTGTCGAAGAAAAAACGTCAGCCGTGTTTCAGATTCTAGCCATTGGCGGCGTCATCATCCTTGCATGGTCGCTTGGCTTTGTGTGTGCATCACTACCGACACGGCTGATTCGAAAAGTTGCTGAAAAGCGCTGGAATAATCACCTAGAGAACTTTAAACTTGATTTGTACTCGCGAGACAAGGATTGGCGAGCGGCAGACAGCGATGGAAAGAAAAATCTCGAACCCGTCATCCTAGCTGATTTTTGGACAAAGAATTCTGATATGCCATCGCTTGAAGCGCTCTCGTCATCGCGCGGCGATGGCAACCTGCATGAATGGTTAAAGGAACACATGCCTCACAAGAGCCGATTCATCGTCAAAAAGGCTGCTGAGGAACGATTCCCGTTTGCGCTCGCCAGCTCGCTTGCGATGCTGGCATGTCTCCACGTGTTCTTCCTTTTATGCCGCAGCTTGTTTGGAATGAGCGCGCTTTGGGGAACAAGCGGCAGCAAGACGATTAACGATGTGATTCCGCAGTGCGACTGGCTGCTTGTTGGGGTATCAATAGCGGGTGTCGCTCTGTTGTCAGGTGCTTGCTTTCGCGAAGTTGATGCAAAGATTCGACGCCAATTCAGCATGCTCGCCGCTGAGTTATCCAAACGAAGTACGCCGGCACCCAAAAGTGATCCAAACGACAAACAGCCAGCACCGCTCTTGGTGAAAGTTGTCGACAAGTAGTACACGCGCCTCGTAGATTCTTGAAGATTGTCTAAAACAAAAAACACCCGACTTTCATCGGGCGTTTGTGTGCTTTCAACGTTGTGACACGATTTACTTCTTGCCTTCCTTCTCGGCCATCAGCGCCGCCTGCGCCGCCGCAAGGCGAGCGATCGGCACTCGGAACGGCGAGCAGCTCACGTAGTCCATGCCCACCTTGTGGCAGAAGTAGATGCTCTTGGGGTCGCCGCCGTGTTCGCCGCAGATGCCGACCTTGAGGTCTTTGCGTGTCTTGCGGCCTTTGGTCACGCCCATGTCGATGAGCTGGCCCACGCCCTCGGTGTCGAGGGTTTGGAACGGGTCGGCGGGGAGGATTTCCTTGCCGATGTAGTCGGGCAGGAACGTGCCCACGTCGTCGCGCGAATAGCCAAAGGTCATCTGCGTGAGGTCGTTGGTGCCGAAGGAGAAGAACTCGGCGTGTTCGGCGATTTCGTCAGCCGTCACTGCGGCGCGGGGAATTTCGATCATCGTGCCGATCTTGATGTCAAGACGCGGCTTGTAATCTTCGGATTCCTTGACGCGAGCGATGGTCGCTTCGACCTGTGTGCGCAGGTGTGCAAGTTCCTTCTTCGTGCCGACGAGCGGGATCATGATTTCGGGCAGAGCCTTGATGTTGCTGCGGAGGCAGTCGATCGCGGCTTCCACGATTGCACGGACCTGCATGTCGAGGATTTCGGGATACGTGACGCACAAGCGGCAGCCGCGATGGCCCAGCATCGGGTTGGCTTCGTGCAACTGACTGACGCGGGCCTTCACCTTTGAGAGCGGGATGCCCATGATCTTCGCGAGTTCGGCCTGCTGCGCTTCTTCGTGTGGGACGAATTCGTGGAGCGGCGGATCGATCAGGCGAATCGTAACGGGCAGGCCCTTCATGGCCTTGAATAAGCCAATGAAGTCGTCGCGCTGATAGGGCAGCAGCTTGTCGAGCGCCTTGACGCGGTCTGCCTGCGTTTCGGACAAGATCATCTGGCGCATCGCGCGGATGCGGTCGCCCTCGAAGAACATGTGCTCGGTGCGGCACAGGCCAATGCCTTCGGCACCGAAGTCGCGGGCGCGTTCAGCGTCGTCGGGCGTGTCTGCGTTGGTGCGGACGCCCAGCGTGCGGTACTTGTCGGCCCACTTCATCACCTGGCTGAAGTCGCCGCCAAGCTTGGGTTCAACTGTTGGAACGCTACCAGAGATCACTTCGCCCGTGCTGCCGTCGATGCTGATGACGTCGTCGCGGCCGTACTTCTTGCCGCGGATGATCATGGTGCCGGCCTTGGCGTCGATTTCGAGTTCGCCTGCGCCGACGACGCAGCACTTGCCCCAGCCGCACGCGACGACGGCGGCGTGACTGGTGCGACCACCGGTGCTCGTCAAGATGCCTGCAGCGGAGTGCATGCCCTCGACGTCTTCGGGGCTGGTTTCTTTGCGGCAGAGGATGACTTTCTCGCCCTTCTGTGCACGCTCGACGGCTTCGTTCGCGGTGAACGCGAGCTTGCCGACGGCTGCGCCGGGGCTGGCGGGAATGCCGCGCGTGAGGACGTCGGCGTTCTTCTTCTTGCTGGGATCGAAGCTGGGGAGAAGAAGTTGCGTCAAGTCCTGCGCCGGGATGCGGAGGATGGCGGTCTTTTCGTCAATCAGCTTCTCGCGGACCATGTCGCACGCGACGCGGACCGATGCGGGGCCTGAGCGCTTGCCCGTGCGGGTCTGCAGCATGTAGAGCTTGCCGCGCTCGATGGTGAACTCGATGTCCTGCATGTCCTTGTAGTGCTTCTCGAGTTTTGCCTTGATGTCGAGCAGCTGCTTGTGGACGTCCTTGTTCCACTTGGGCATTTGATCCACTTGCAGTGGCGTACGAATGCCGGCGACGACGTCTTCGCCCTGAGCGTTGACGAGGTATTCGCCATAGAACGCGTTTTCGCCCGTCGCGGGGTTGCGCGTGAACGCGACGCCCGTGCCTGAATCTTCACCCATGTTGCCGTAGGCCATGGTCTGGATGTTCACGGCGGTGCCGTTCAGGCCTTGGATGCCTTGGATGCGGCGGTAGGAGATGGCGCGATCGCCGTTCCAGCTCTTGAACACGGCTTCGATCGCGAGTTCGAGTTGCTTGAAGGGGTTCTGCGGGAAGACTTCGCCAACGTACTTCTGATAGACACTCTTGTACGCTTCGCAGAGTTCGATCATGCCCTGCTCGGGCACATCGGTATCGAGCGTGACCTTGTACTTGCTCTTGATCTTGTTGAACGCGTCTTCGAAGTAGTGGTGATCAACGCCCATCACGACGTCGCCAAACATGTTGATCAGTCGGCGATACGCGTCGTACGCGAAGCGCGGGTTCTTGGTGCTGTTTGCGAGGCCCACGACAGAGAGGTCGGTCAGGCCCAGGTTCAGGATCGTGTCCATCATGCCCGGCATGCTGACTGCTGCGCCGGAGCGCACGGAGACGAGCAGGGGGTTGTGGTTGTCGCCAAACTTCTTGCCGGTTTCTGCTTCGAGGTACGAAATGTTCTTGTGCACTTCGTTCATCAAGCCGTGCGGGAGGCGCTGACCATTGCGGTAGTACGCAGCGCACGTGTCGGTGGTGATCGTGAAGCCCGGGGGCACGGGGAGGCCAATGCTCACCATGTCGGCGAGGTTGGCGCCTTTGCCGCCCAGCAGCATCTTCATTGAGGGGTCGCCTTCGCACTTGGTCTTGCCGAAGTAATAGACCATCTTCCCGGGCTTGCTGCGCATCGCCGGCCCGCCGACACCTGAACCTGACACTGCGGGGACGTCGATCTTCTTGATGACCTTGCTCAAACCCGTATCTCCTTTTCCGGCTTTATGCACGACCGGCGATCCAACACTGACTGACTTCACGACTGACTTCACACTTGGCTTTTTCGAAGTCTTTGACATTGCAAACCTTTCCAAATCGCGACGGTTTCCCGTCAATGCCAAACGGCATCGCTGGGCAACGCCGCACCTGCTCGCTAGGTTGACAGGCGGACGGCCTGACACAACCCCACCCCCCGAACCCCCGAGCCACCCGTTTTGCCGCAGCAGCGCCGAACCCGGATTTAGCGTCTAAAAGCCTGCGGGAGGCCCCAAACGGGTCCGGAACGGCGCAACGTGCATGGGACTGCAAGTTTAGGTGCCTTTGCTCTTGAAATCCCTGAGCAAAACACGCGAGTTTTTGTTGGTTTGGAGGGTTTTGAGGCGTGCTGCGACATGGGTTGTTGGTTAGAGGAGATGTCGGAATTGCCGATATTGCACAAGACTCTATTTTGCAGGTGGTTATGTTGGTGTTGGGCTTTGGATCGCCTCGAACTTGGCGAATCGTTCAAATGTGCCGGGTTTGTGGCTTCATCGATGATCTGCTGATTTGGTTGTGCGAGGCGGGCGTTCGTGCTCCTACAACCATCTTCGATTGAGTTTGCTCCGCCGACAACTGCTGGAATTGCATCAGGATGTACCCGTTGGTGCGTTTCGGGGAGCGTCGTGGGTTGTGGGGGAGACTTCGGATTGCGAGGTGTTGGAATCTTCGGGGGCGGGGGATGCGGCGGGGTGGCTGCGGGGATTGGAGCAGGTTGATCTGCCCACGTTGGCGTGTTTGACGTATGACCTTGGGAGTGTTTTGGAGCCTGCGGCGAGTTGTGCAGGGAAGGCGATTGGGCAGAGTGATCGGCGATGGCCTTTGGCGTTTCGGGCGGCGTTGAAGACTGAAGGGAGTGAGCGCCGCGGCACCAAGTCTGGTTCAACGTCCGACGTGAGTCGTGAGTTTCGCGTTGGGACGCCGCGATCGAACGCTTCGCAAGAGGCGTTTGAGCATGCGGTGGAGCGTGCGCTGGAGTACATTCGCGCGGGGGACATTTATCAAGTGAACTTGGCGCATCGGTTTTCTGCGCCGTTTCGTGGGTGTCCTCGGGCGTTTTTCGCCGCGCTGGCGGAGGTTGCCGATCCGGCGCACGGGGCGTACATGGAATATTCGCGAGGCGACGAAGCGTTTGTCGTCGCGAGCGCGAGTCCGGAGTTGTTTTTGGATTTCGACGGGGCGTCGCGCACGCTGCGCACGCGACCCATGAAAGGCACTCGGCCCGCGCACGCGGACACGCGCGGGGATTTGCTTGCGTCTGCAAAGGATCAGGCGGAACTCGCGATGATTGTGGACTTGATGCGCAACGATCTTGGAAAGGTGTGCGATCTTGCGTCGGTGCGGGTTGAACAAGCGCGACGGCTTGAAACACATGGGTCCGGTGATGCGACGTTGTTTCAGACGACGGCGACGGTCGCCGGTTCGCTGCGTGCGAACGCAAGTTGGTCAGACATTCTCGCGGCGACGTTTCCGGGTGGGAGCATAACGGGTGCGCCCAAGATTCGTGCGATGCAGATCATCGAGGAATTAGAAACACATCGCGGCGAGACGATTGCCCGGCGTGGGCCTTATTGTGGGTCAATCGGGTTGTGGATGCCAGCGCCCAGTTACTCGGCGACGCTCAACATTGCGATTCGGACGGCGTGCGTTACTGGAACGAGAGCGAGTGGAACGGTGTCGCAGATGGTTGATGGTGTTGTCGATTGGTGGGTGGGGGCGGGGATTGTGGCGGATTCAAATCCCGGAGAAGAATGGCGGGAGACGTTGGCGAAGGCGGGGGTGTTCATGCGCGTGCTTCGCGGATGAATGACGTGCCATCGAAGTCGCGGCTTTGAGCGACTTCGATGCGCACTGCGGTTAGGACGAATTCAGAGCATCGAAGTCGGCTCAGAGCAGCCGACTTCGATGGCACGATCAAGTGATAGCCTTGCGAATCGCCGCGAGTTGTTTGATGAGTGCGGGCACGCTCTCCAACGTCAACATGGTGCTTGCATCGCTTTGCGCTTTGGGCGGATTTTGGTGGCACTCCATGAAGATGGCGTGGACGCCTGCTGCGACTGCTGCTTTGGCGAGGAGTGGTGCACGTTCGGGGCGGCCGCCGGTGGTTTCGCCCGCACCGGGGAGTTGAGTGCTGTGCGTGGCGTCGAAGCAGACTGGGGGCGACTTGCTTGCGGGGTTGTGGGGCAACTTGAGTTCCATCATGTCGCCAAGGCCCAGAAAGTCGTTGACGAGTCGGCCGTAGCCAAAGGTGGTGCCGCGTTCGGTGAGAAGGATGTTGTTGCAGCCTGCCTCTTCGAGTTTTCGAACTGGGCCGCTCATTTCGTGGGGCGCGAGGAACTGGCCCTTCTTCACGTTGACGGCGCGGTTGAACTTGTTTGCGGCTTCGCCACACGCGCAGAGAAGATCAGTCTGGCGGCAGAGGAACGCGGGCACTTGCAACAGGTCGACGACCTTCGCGACGTCCATCGCTTGCGCGGGTTCGTGGACGTCGGTCGTCACGGGCACGCCCAATTCCTTCTTCACGATCTGAAACCACTCCATGCCTTTCGCGAGTCCCGGGCCGCGGGCGGACTTGATGGAGGAGCGATTGGCTTTGTCGAAACTCGCTTTGAAGATGTATTGGAGGCCATTCGTGTTGCAGGCATCTCGCACTATTTTGCCGATTTCAAGGCCCATTTCGAGGGATTCGAAGAGGCAGGGGCCGGCGATGATCGCGAGGGGGCGGGAGGGGCCAATAGAGACGGAACCGGCGGCGCAGAGACGGGCGTGGGTGGACATGAGGGAGGGTAAGGGGGAGAGAGCGATGAAGCGATAGAACGATGATGCGGTGAATAGCTAACACGATGCGGCTGTTCAAACGCTGCATTGACGCATCGCTGAGTTACGTCGACGATTTGAGGTTGTCTCGAAATTTTGTCAGCCGTGCCGCCGCACCTTCTTGCCAATCTCTGCCCGGAACATGCTCGCGCCTTCCTTCGACAATACTTTGCGTCGAGAGCAACAGATCTAAAAGCGGCCATTCAACGCCCGCACCACCACCCAAGAATTTCATCGTGCCGCGTTGCTTGGGCGACGCGTTTTCGAGCGTTGGAAAAAATGAAATCGGGGTGCTGACTCGGCGTCCGTCTTCCAGATCTACTTGCACGAAGTCTTTTAAGACTCGAACAGCAATTGCTCGAAGTGTGTTATCTCGCAAAGCACTGCGTGAGTTACGCGCCGAAGAATCGCTTCCACTCTTCGAGGAGGTAGTCGCGGTACGTCCGAACGATTTTCTCGATCCTGCGTCGCTCTTTCGCGTTGTATCCTCGCGAGTACGCCTCCCGGCAGGGATCGAGCCACCACTTTGCTTCCGCGTCGTCTTTGAAAACGTGGATGTGCGCCGGTTCGTTGCCGTCGGCCGCGTAGAACGCGAATCGGAAGCCTTGCTCATAGAGAATTGTTGGCACACTGGGAGAGTAGAGCGGATCGGGTCGAATGTGGTGCCACGTAATACAATCCGAAAGCTCTTCTAAGCCGATATGACTCCAATGCCCCCTTGGCTCATTCCTGTATTGTTGATTTCGTTCTTCGTCTTGATCGTTGCGCTCGCGATTGTCGGGGCGATTGTTCGGCGGAAGAAGATTTTGGCTGAGCTTTCGCAACTGGGGTTCGCGGTGGTGCTGAAGCCCACGCCTGCGGAGAAGTTTGAGGCGTTTAGTGAAGTAGTGACGCCTCCACACTGGAAGGTGGCGGATGCTGGCGTGCAGTGGGTCGCTCGCGGCACCGTGAATGGCGTGCCAGTTTTGCTGTTTGAGCATCAGTACAGCACGGGGTCGGGCAAGTCTCGGCAAACGCACTATCACACGCTCGCGGCGATCACGAACATGAAGGGGCTGCCCTCGCTGCTGGTGAGGGAGAGAACGCTTGGGGACAAGCTCGCGTCGCTGTTTGGCAAGCACAGCATTCCGCTGGGTGACGAGGTGTTTGACAAGAAGTTTCGGGTGGAGTCGCCTGATCACGACTCGGCGGCAAACTTTCTTGTGCCGAGTTTGCGTGAGTGGTTGCTGGCGCAGCCTGGGCATGACTACTCGATCATCACGGGACCGACGTCGCTGGCGGTGTATATTCCGAAGATGCTGGCTCCGAAAGACATCGCGGCGTTGATGCACAAGCCTGGGGAAGTGCTGGGGGCGTTGGCGGCGGCGAATCGGTAGTGGGGAAACAGAAAGAGATTCACCGCGGAGGGCGCGGAGGGGCACGGAGAAAGAGGGTTTGTAGAAGACGGGTTGGAGTCATTTGTCGGGCGGAATGTGCTTGCAAATTGGCGAGATTTCGCTGCTTTCTGCTGGTTTTCGTGACATAAACTGAGTGAGCCACGGATGGCCTCTCGCGTTGTTTCGCGCGCGGTGGGATTGCAAGGACGCTCTATGTCTTGGAATCACTTTTGGAATCTCGACAGCCTCGCGGCGCATATTCGCGGTTCGTGGATTGCGATGCCGAGCAAGTTGCTGCGCACGGCTCGATTGAACGGCCTGTCGACAGACTCGCGTGCAGTTGAGGCGGGACAAGTGTTCCTCGCGCTCAAGGGGGAGAAGTTTGATGGGCATGAGTTTTTAGCGCAGGCGATTGCGCGCGGCGCGGCGGCGCTGATTGTGAGCGATGCGCAGGCGTGGCACAAGGTGCGCGATGCGCGGGGAGCAGAGCGCGTTGCCGTTGTACTTGTGCAGGACACGGCGTTGGCGTTGCTTGATCTTGCGGGGTCGTATCGGCGCAGCCTTTCGGCGAAGTTTGTCGGCGTGGGTGGGAGCAACGGCAAAACCTCGACTGTGCGGCTCTTGTTCGCGGCTTTGGCGGGGCAGCCCTCTCCCTCGCTGCGGACACACAGCAGCCAGAGGAGTTTTAACAACAGCGTGGGCGTGCCGATCACGGTGCTGGGGGCACCGGCTGATTCGGAATGTGTGATTTGCGAATTGGGTACCAATGCGCCGGGCGAACTCTCGCCGCTGTCGGAATTGGTTGAACCCGATCTTGCAATCATCACGAGTCTGGGACGGGAGCACTTGGAAGGGCTGGGGTCGATTGAAGGTGTGGCTCGCGAAGAGGCGTCGCTGATTCGGGGCGTGCGTGATGGTGGGACGGTGGTGCTCAACGCGGATTCGCCTGAACTGCTTGCGGCGGCGGCCGAGGAGGTCGATCGAGCTGCGAAGGCCGGGCGGCGGGTCAACATCATCACATTTGGCAACGCGGCGTCGGCTGATATTCGTGTGAGCGATGTCAAGCAGTCGCTTTCCGGGACAACTTTCACCGTGACGTCGCGAGTTGCGGGGCAGGCGCAGCGGGCGGAGTTTTCGATTCCGCTACTGGGAGCGCACAACGCCTCGAACGCGACGGGGGCCATCGCGATTGCTCGATTGCTGGGTCTTCAGGATAACGAGATCGCGCGGGGGCTTGCGAATACCACGCCGGCACCGATGAGGCTGCAGCGGATCGATGTTCAAACGCAGACCGGACCGATTCGGTTTGTCAATGACGCGTACAACGCGAATCCGGAATCGATGATCGCGGCGTTTGCGACATTTGCCGAGGTCACGAAGTCGTTGGCTGGCGGCGTGTCGGGCCGGGGCGTGGTGGTGTTGGGCGATATGCTGGAATTGGGTTCGAATGGCCCGACACTGCATCGCGAGGTGATCGCGGCGTTGCTCAAGACGGGTGTAGCCAGCGATATCTATCTCGTTGGTCCGATTTGGAAGTCAACTTGGGAAAGCTACTCGCCCGCTCCTGCGACCGTGAACGTGACGTTGATTGGGTCGCTTGCCGGACAAGGCGGGATGAGCGGTGCGGATCAGATTGCTCGTGCACTAAAGCCCGGAGATTGTGTGCTTCTGAAGGGTTCGCGGTCGATGGGGTTGGAGCGAGTTTTGGCATCGGCGCAACGGCTGTTTACGTCGCCCAGCGTGGAACTCAAGCCGGACGCTGTGCCGGTTGCTCGCTCGTGAATGTTCCTTTTTTCAGCTCAGAGACACAGAGATCAAGAGGAAGATGAGGTGGTGATGGGATGATGAGATGATAGGAAAATGCCTTGTTGTGCGTATCGGATCATCTCGCCTCTACCTCATTCCCCTCTTGATCTCTGCGTCTCTGTGCTGAAAAGGACTTGCACGCCGCTCCTGCTCCTGAATGCTCTACCTGTTCCTCCAACTCACAAAGCAATGGCTGATTGACCACGGGATTTACTGGGTCTTCAGCGTCCTTGATCAAATTCAGTTTCGCGCCTTGGCGTCGGCGGCGTTGTCGTTTCTGGCGGTCATTCTGATGGGCCCCCGGACCATCGCATGGCTTGCTCGCAAAAAGATTGGCGATACGGGCCAGACTGATACCGAACTGTTGCGGGCGACCAGCGAGAGCAAGGCGAATACGCCAACGATGGGCGGCATCTTGATCGTCGGGGCGATTTGTGCTTCGACGTTGCTGCTCGCAGATCTTTCAGAGCGGTTTGTGCAACTGGGGCTCATCGTCACGGTGTGGCTTGCGGGCGTGGGGTTGGTCGATGACTGGCTGAAACTCACAGCGAAGCAGCGGGGCAGTGGGCGGCAGGGGTTGCAGGAGTGGGAGAAACTGGTCTTTCAGTTAGGAATCGGGATTGTCGTTGGTTACTTCCTGTTTTCGCGGCCTGCATTGCCAACAACGATCACTCCAGACGCGGCAAGCACGCCTCACTCAATGTCGCATGTGCTGACGCTGCCACTGCAGAAGACGTATGTTCGCGCGGAGCGTGTGCCGACTCCGGCCGAGCCTCAAAGCCAGCCCACGCAACCTGCACGCATTCCGAGTGCGGACCAGACGCCTTCGCTGCGCGAGCCGAGCTGGATTCCGAATCCGTCGTTGTGGTACTTGCCTTTGTGGCTGTTTATTCCGATCGCCGCGCTGATGATTTCCGGGATGAGCAATGCCGTGAACATCACGGACGGGATGGATGGGCTGGCGAGCGGCATTTCGGGCGTGGTTGCGCTGGGCATCTTTGTGCTTGCGCTGGTTGCGGGCGATGAGGACGCGGCGAAGTACTTGCTCGTGCCACACTTGCCAGGATCAGGCGAACTTGCGGTGATCGCAGGAGCGACGGCTGGCGCTGCGCTGGGCTTTTTATGGTGGAACTGCAGCCCTGCACATGTATTCATGGGCGACACCGGTGCGCTCGCGCTGGGCGGCATCATGGGATACTGCGCGGTTGCGATTCGTCAGGAATTCGTGGTGCTGCTGATGTCGGGCGTGTTTGTCGCGGAGATTGCGTCCGTCGTGATTCAGCGGTATTACTACAAGATGACGGGCGGCAAACGCGTGTTCCGCTGTGCGCCGTTTCATCATCACCTCAATCGCAACGTGGACGGATCACTGCTCTGGCCTGAGCAGCAGATCGTCGTACGCCTGTGGATTGTCACCATCATCCTCGTGGTGCTGGGGCTGGCTTCGTTGAAGGTGCGCTAGCAGGGTCTTTCACGTCGAGAAGAATGAGTGCTCGGCGGATGAGGACGCGGTCTTCGATCGGTCCGTTTTCGCCAGCATCGACTCGCACTGTCAGCGACTGCTTGCTGGTTGGTAAAACGATGTTGAATGGCACCTGAGGCTTGTCGGCGTTGAGGCGCGTTGTGAAAAGTTTACCGCCGTCGCTGGCGAGGATCGTTACGTTGCAGTCACCCCACACGCGAGAAGACTCAGGCAGTTCGAGTACGCCCGCGATGCGCGTTGCGAGCGAGGGCAAGGTCCATGTCACGCTCATCGGGCCCGGCAGTTCGATGTCTGCCGCGCCGAGCGGGGCGAGGATGGGATCGCCAACGATCGGGGGCGTGGTCCAGCGGCGCGACTTGTCGGTTGACTGTGTGCTCCACGGTGCTTTGGCGAGCGACGAGAGCGCGTCTCGATGTGGCGTGTACGCGAGTACGGTGCCGGGCTCAAACTGCAGTGGCTTGGCTGGCTCGCGCGAATCGTCGACTTGCTTGCCCAGCAGCATGGCGGTCGTGAAAACCGAAGTAACGCCGCCCTGCATGTCGAGGCCAAATTGCACGCCCGTCGTACGCAGGGCCGAGCCATCGGAGAGCCACACCCAAGCGCCGCCTTCGTGGCTCACAGGGTTGCTCAGGAAGATACTGCTGACGCGCTTCTGCTGGATGCGGCGGGTCTTGCCGTTCTCGCCTTCGACGAGGATCGACACCTCGGAATCGCCGGGCTCAAATCGCGTGTCGATGTAGCCTTGTGCGATGTCGCTATTTTTCAGGATCACCACGTCGCTGGACATGTCGGTCGGCCACATCACGTTTTTGCCTCGCATCAACGCAACGCTGATGTGTTCCAGCGGGATCACGATGCGATCGAGGATTGGCGATTGCCAGGGCAACGCTTCGTGGAGCGCGTCAAGGGTTGAAACGTCCTTGACCGGACCACCAGCGAGCGATTGACCGTCGGTCAGGAGGAGCAGGCCATCGAAGAACGATTGATCGTTTGAGCGCGGATCGCGCGGGGCGAAGAGGCGGGCTTTGCCAGATTGCAATTCGAATGACGCGGGCAGGATTGCAAAGACTTTGTCGACGGGCAATCGCAGCAACTTGCCTTCGTTGGTGCGGCCTACAAGCTCCGACTCGTTCATCGACATCACGCGCAGCGTCGTCGGTTCGAGTTTGTCATCGAGGACGACTCGTTCGAGCAGTGCTTCGCGCTCGGTCCTGCCGTCTGATTGTGAGGCGTGAGCGCCAACGCTCATCGCGAGGCCAGCGACCATTGTCATCACGATGTTCCATCGCGCAGTCACACACTTCTGTACGCGATTCAACGCGGTTTGTTGACTTGGGGATGAAACAATTCGGTGTGACATGCTGTGCCGAGTTTTCCCGAACGCTTTTGATGCTTTGTTGACCACGGAGGACACGGAGTTCACGCAGAAACAATCAATTCTCTGCGTGCTTCTTCGCGTTCGGCGTGGCGAGACTTCTTTTCAACTGCCTACCAAAACAACGCCTTACTTCTGGAATATCGGCAAGTATCGCTTGGGCATTTGCAGCACAATGAGGGCCATTGCAGTGCCATATTCCTCACCGATGCCGCTATCGGACCAACTGCCGTCCACCGCCTGGTTGCTGATCAGTTCGTCGCGGGCCGCGGGCCACCAGGTTGCCCAGTTTGAACCACCCGCCAGAAACGCGGCTTGCACGCCGTAGTACATGCCATAGCTGTAGTGAATCTGGTTGTTGGGGTTGTTACGGCCCGGCAGCGCGGTATCGATCAGGTACTTCATGCCACTGTCGATCGCGCGATCTTGGTAGATGCCGGCGTATTGCAAACTTGCTACGCCCGCCGCGGAACGAGGCCACGCACTGGGCCCGGGCACGGCTTGGTATCTGAATCCGCCATCGTTGGCGTTTTGACACCCGCGCACGTACTCGATTGCTTTGTCGACGACAGCCTTGGACACTTCGAGCCCCGCGTTGCGGCCTGATCGCAGCGCCATGATCTGGCAAATGGTGACGCTCGTGTCGGCATCGAAGGGGACGGGGTTGTATCGCCAGCCGCCTTCGCTGTTCTGTGTGCCTTCGATCAGTCGCACTGCGCGGACGAGCGCTTTGTGTGTGCGGTCGGCGAGTTCGGTGTCGCTGCCGCCCTGCGTCATGCCGTAGACCTCGCCCAAGAAGAGCGTCGCGAAGCCGTGGCCATACATCGGGCTGTTCGAGCTGTCGGTTGCGAGCAGGCCCGACTCGGAACTGGACTTCAAGATGAAGTCGAGGCCTTTGGCGACTTGATCGCCATACGAGCCGCGGCCCGGCAGGTTGCCGTCCGCCATGAATGCGAGACATGCGAGCGCCGTCACTGCGACCGAGCGGCCAAACTGTGGTTCGCCGAACGAGCCATCGGGACGTTGCAGCGAGGCGAGTCTTGCGAGACCTCGTGTGACGACGCGGTCGAGTTGCGGCGTCATCTCGCCTTCGAGCGGGTTGTTCTGGGCTGACTTGGTGTTGGCGGGGGCTTCGTCGGCAACCTGACCGCCCTGCATGAGCCACGCCGGCGCGCCGAGCACGTCGGAAAGAGCCTGATTTCTGACTGCTTGCCAATCAACCTGGCTGGATTGCGACGCGAGCGCTTCGGACGCGGCCAAGACTCGCGAGAGAGCGACGTCATCGGATGTTGCGACGAGCGGAGGCGGCGTGATTGGCGAAGCCAACTCTTTTGCGTGCGCCTGCATCATCAGTGCGCTGATCGTGATGGTCTCGACAATACTCATGTGTTGCGTTTGTTGATTACCCTTGTGTTCGTTGTTCGCGACTACTTGTTTTCTGGCTTGGTGCTGCCCTGCACGCGTTCCTGGCTTGCGAGGCGCTTGTAGTATTCTTCGGTGAGTCGCTGATAGCTGGTCGAGAAACGATCAGACAGGCCCTGCATCAAGGCGTCGCGGACGTGTGGAGGCAAGCCGCCCCACGCGGCGGTCGCGCCCGCGGCGACGGAGTTAGGCTGCGCGTTCTGCTGCGCGACATTCCCGCCCTTCGCTTCTTTGCCATCTTGCGTCGCAGACTGACTTTGCGACGACTGCTTCTGCTGTTGCTGCTGATTCTGTTGTTGTTGCTGGTCCTGCGGTTTTTGCTTGGAGTTCTTGCTCTGATTTTTCTGCGCGTCGTCGATCATCTTGTCGAGCTTGCGCAGCACTTGTTCCTGCAGACGCTGCGTATCAAGGCCGACATCCTTGCTCGACACCATGCGAACTGATGTTTCTTTCATCAACTCGACGGCTTGCTTGAAGCCGTCTTGATCTTCAGTTGGATTGAGTGCGCGTTCGAGCGCAGCGTCCTGCGGCGTTTTCTTTTCGCCTTTCGCTGCAGAGCCAGCGTCTTTGCCCGCGTCTTCTTTCTTTGTCTCGTCTTTCTTCTCGAGCCCAAGCAGTTCATCCAGCGATTGTTCGTCTTTGCTGGGCTCGGTCTGCTTCGCCTTGTCGTCTTTGGGTGGATCAGACTGTTGCTGCGCGTGCGCCACGAGTGACGTGGTCGCCATCGCTGCGAGCATCCAGATTGCCGTGCGTGGTTTCACTGCGGATCTCCCTTCTCGCCATCATCTGTAGTACCGGGCTGGTCGGCTGGTTGTTCGCCTTTGTCGTCGACGGGTTTGGTGTCGATTTCCGGCGGCGCCTGGTCTTTCTTCTGCAATTTGTCCAACAACGCCGCGGCTTCCTTGGCGAGTTCGTCCTGCAATTGTGAGACGGCTTCCAACTCTTCTGGGTCTTCGCCACTCTCGGAAAGCGTGCGGGTGCGATCCGCAGCTTCCTGCTGCATGCCTCGCAGCAGCATCAATTCGGCGAGGTCTGGAATTGCCTTTGGCTTTTGGCCCCCGCCACCGCCGCCCCCACCACCACCGCCGCCATTCTGGAGGTCGTCTTCCTGCTTCTTGCTTTCGCGCAGGGCTTCGACGAGGCTTCGCAGAATCGCCGCGGCTGCGGCCTGATTGCGATCAGAGGCCTTTGTGACTTCGCCCGCACGCAGCACGGTCGCCGCGTCGCTCATTGCGCGGTTGAGGCGCGTGTGGGCGTAGTCAAAGACCTTGGCGTCTTTCAAGTCCTGCGTTTTTGACCGCATCTCTTCGACGCGCTGGCGGAGTTTTTCCTGCTCTTCGCCGATCGCGCGGGCCTGAATTCTGGTCTTGCGGGTTGCTTCGATGTTCAGCAGTTTCGCCGCGTCGCCTCGCATTTGTGTTTCGATTTCGAGGGCTTCGGCGTACAACTTTCGCAACTCGCGCTTCACGCGATCGTCGTCACGCTTTTGTGCTTCTTCGTCGAGTTTCTTTGCTTCATCGGCGGCTTCCTTCAGCTTCTGAAGGCTTGCGCGTTCTTGCTGGTCTGCGCTGGGAAGGTCTGCGGGCTGCGCTCGCAGTGCGACGATCGCGCCGGCTTGTGATTCAGTCGCGGCTTCAACAAGCGACGCGAGCTTTGTGGCTTCTTCGGCTTCCTTGCGAATCTTGTCCAGCACGCCCAGCGTGTTCTGCTGGAGCGTCACCATCGCGCGATCCAGGTTGTCGGCGGGCTTGCCGGCAATCGCCTGTGCGAGTTTGTCGATCTCACCCTGCTGGCGAGCGATCAACTGCTGGAGCGACTGCATGATGTCCGCAAGCACTCGGCGCAGTTGCTCGTCCTTGGCTTTTTGCACATCATCGAGCGCGTCCAGCGCCTCTTCCAAAGCTTTTTCAGCGTCTTCCTGACTCTGCTGCGCGCCGCCCGTCTGGTTCTGACGAATCTGATTGCTCGCCTGCTGCTGACGCTGCGCGAGTTGTCGGGCACGGGCTCGCTGCACGGCTTCTCGCATTGCCTGACCTTGCGCACTCTTGTTTTCTTCGAGTTGCGAGGCGCGTTCTTGTGCCTGATCGAGCACTTGCGAGGATCGTTGGCTCAATTCTGACTGACGACGCGAGAGGCGTTCCAAGTCGTCCTTCTGCTTTTGCGACAACTCGTCGGAATCCAAACCCGCCGTCTCGTTCCCGGCGGCTGCGGTTTGGTTGCGGAGTTGACGCTGGTCGCTCAGCAGTTGCTCGAGTTGGCGACGCACGGTCCAGCCGTCATCGTTTTGTCCGAGCATGTCGGAGAGGTTGGCGAGTTCCTGCTGCGCGGTTTCCTGTGATTGCTGCGTTGCTTGCGAAGCTTGGTCGCGCGCGCCGGCATCGCGCTCCGTGGACAGTTGCTTCAGTGCCTCTGCGGCTTTGCCAGTTTCCTGCTGCGCGGCATCTGCGGCTTCGTTCGCGTCGCTCAACACGCCTCGCAGCGCGGTGTCAGAGATCGCGTTTCGCTCCGCGCGCTTTGCAAGACGTTCAAGCGAATCGCGAAGAGGTTGCAAACGCTCGGAGATTGACTGTTGCTTTCCGGCCTGAGCTTGCGCGGCTTGCTGGGCGTTGTCGATGTTCGCGGACTCGGTCGCCGCGGGGCGTTGTTCGCCCAGTGTTCGCTGATCTTGTTCAAGCCGACGCGCGGCGTCACGCAACCCATTGAGTTCGGCACGGACTTGCTCAACCAACTGACTCTCAGAGATGATCTTGAGACGTCGAGTCGGCGAAGAAACCAATGCTTCGGCAGGGTTTTCGGCACCGAGAGCGCCCCTCGCATCGGCGACTCGACCATTCAGCCACACTTCATCGCCCGGCGAGAGCGCGAGCGAGGAAAGATCCACGGTCTGCGTAACTCGCAACGTGCGAATGTCTTGCTTTGCGTCTTTGGTGGTGTCTGTGGTCGCTGCGGCATTTTCGTCTTCGCGTGCCGCGAGTTTGAGTTCGCTTGGTTCGCCTGTTGCAACGGCCGGCGCACCGACAGAATCTGCGGGGGCCTTTGCGACCTGCTGCCACAAGCCAGTACGCCATACAGCGACATCGTCGCGGCCTTCCGCAATCACCGGGATCTGCGCGGTCGCCAGAACGCTTTCGTCTTGCGGGGGCTCAATGATCGCGGCGGTGGGCGGGCGATCTTCGATGACTTCGAGCCGAAGCGATGCTTCCTCGCGAGCACCGATGCCGAACTGGTCTTTCGGAACGATGTTGGTGCGGATGCTGGTTTGAGGTTCCAGATCAAACGACCATTGCTGATCGTTCAAGGTCTTGCTGATGATGGGAAGTTCGGCGAAACCCGGAAGAGTTCTTGCAATCCACTCTGCGTCCGCCGCGTCGGGCTTCGGAAGCGGCTTGTTGAGGTTCATCTCGATGCGAACGCGCGAGCCGGCGAGAATCGGGCCGACATCGGCTCGGCCGTCCAAGCCGTCGCCTGCAACAACTTCGCCTCGCACGACACCCGCGAGCGCGTCGCCCACTCGCTCGAGGTACGCCGGGGGCGTCACCAGCACTCGCATGTTCGCGACAGCAGGTGGCTCCACGATTGCAACTTTCCAATGCTCGGTTTCGTCGTCACGAGTTGAGAACCAGTACTCAAGCGACACGTCTTTGCCCGCCCACGCGGCGCGATCGGTCGGGAGCAGGGCTTGTACGTCGATCAAGCGTTCGAACAGATCGCCTTCAACAGACTGCGCACCAAGCGCGGCATCGGTTGCACCCTTCTTGCCTTGGGGCGTGAGCAACGCACGCTGGGTTGCGACTTCCTTCTTGTCAATCGTGAGGCGATAGGTCGCTTCGACGCGCGTCTTTTCGACGGCTCGCGAACTCTTGGTCAGAATAGCTCGCAACGGCAGAGCGGTGCCCAGCGGATGTGCGATCGGGCGGTTGGCGAGCATCACGCCGGTGCGCTTGGGCCATTGCGTCTCAACCCAAGGCAACAGGACGCGGCGCGTGCCGATTCGCAGGTATTCGGGCGCGGTAAACGACAGTCCCAGGATCGTCGCAGCGGCCAACGCGCCGAACAGGAGACTGCGACGCAGGTCGCTGGGATCAAGCAGGCGCAGCACTTGAACTCGTGCACTGGAAAATCGCGCTCCGGCGAGTTCCGTCGCGGCTCTTGCAAGGCGCTCGTCGCCAGCGAGGGTGTTGTTCTTTGAGAGTTCCAACCCCGAGGCAAGCAGGCCTTGCCAGCCTCGCTCTTTGCCGACGGGTGTGTTTTCGAGTCGAAGCGCGAGGTCGGTATCCGACGGATGGAACCGGAGGATGGGCAGCAGGACTTTCCAAACGAGGAACACGAGCAGGCCCGCGGCACTGACCCACGCGACGGACCGAAGCGCGGCGGGGAAGCGAAGCAGGTAGTCCACGACACCGCCCAGCACCATCGCACCGATGTACGCCGCGGCGATC
Organism: Phycisphaerales bacterium; assembly: GCA_046350435.1. Classification (GTDB taxonomy): domain Bacteria; phylum Planctomycetota; class Phycisphaerae; order Phycisphaerales; family UBA1924; genus BJHL01. The sequence continues at coordinate 1,367,340 of JAXMAK010000001.1, read as the reverse complement.
AGACCAACGCGCGAGACGAGGAGTTGAAGTTTGATGGCGGATCGCAGCCGGCCGATCGATTCGGTAAGGGATGCGATGCCGCCCACGCCTTCTTCCGATCGGCGTTCGCTCATCGCGATCTGAGGTTGATCGCTCTCGGGGCGGACCGATGGATCGGCCGGGGCTGATGACCCGGATGAACCGGATGGTCCGGCGGTGTGCTGCGAATTGTCGTCGTGCTGCTCAGACATCTGTTCGCGAATCGTTGCCTACCTCATCGTGACGAACGTTGGGGATCGTGGTTTTCACCACTTCCGGCCCTATTGATTCGTCCCTTTGATGCGCTTGGTCACCAAATCGGGCGAAAATACTCGTCACGGGTTTGTCATCCGACAAGATGGGCCGTGATGGGGGTGGATTGTGGAGCAGAGGGGGCAAAGACCCGGACGATCCTTCATCGCCGATGCGGGGCTCGTCCCTTCTATATATAGGTGTTGGCGGCAGGGTTCATGGCGGGCACCCCGGTTTTTGTCGCCCCAAGGCCGATTTGCACCGAACACATACAGAACGAGCGTTGTGGACAAAAAGCGACGCGGGGCCGTTTCGGGCCCCGCGTCAGTCATTCGTCTCCGCACTTCGTGGGCTTCATCGACTCGCACCACTCCTTGGCGCCGCGAGACTCGCAAACGAGCACTCAGCGTTGTGCGCCAGCGTCAACATCACTCGAAAGCGTGTCGCGCTTGGATGGGCTTTGGTCCGATGAGCGAGCTTGAGGGGCAAGGCAGAAGCCTCAGCACAGTCAAACTTGGTCAATCACGAGGCGGCTGGAAGAAAAAAGTTACCAGATTAGCGCTTTGACGCCTTCTTGGATGCCTTCTTCTTGCCTTTCTTCTTTGCCTTCTTGGCCATGGTAAAACTCCTTGGTACTGTCGAGTCGAACACGAAACGCAACACTGCGAAACCGCGCACAACTCACGTGACCTCTACAGCATATCGGAAGCGAGGCACTTTGTGTTGCACAAATGTGAAAAAATGTGAACAAGATGTGAAATTTTTTCTCTCGCGCGCGTGTTGAGTGCCATACAAGCGCGCTTTCGTGTGTGTTGTTGCGCGGATCAACGATGATCACACACGCATGATGTTGTTGATGATGACATCGATGATCAACACTCGCATCGACACATCTGAGTGCTCAATCATCACGACGAACGCGTTGCTGATCATCTCAATCAACCTCCAAAGCACCACAACGCCTCTCGTCTCGCGCTCTTGATCGTCACGCGACGCGCGTCTTACCACAACACGCGCACCCTGATCGTCTCTTTGATCGCGAGCAACTGCTTGCGCACCGCTTCCGCATCTGATGGATCGACATCAAGCACGAGGTAGCCGATCTGTTCGTCGGTGCGAAGCGACTGCGCAGTCACGTTGACGCCAAGCTTCGCAATAGCACCGTTCACCTGGCTCAAAACCCCCGGCACATTGCGATGGAAGTGCAAAATTCTATGGGACTTACGTACTTTTGCGGGTTCGTCGTCGCTTGCCGTTCCTGAGCCAGAAACATCGCCCGCAAGCAGTGACAACTCCACCTCTGGAACATTCACAGCACCGGTCGTTGTTCCCACGTTGACGAACTTCAGGAGTTTGTCAACGACATCCATCGCGATGGTTTCTTGTGCCTCTTCAGTACTACCACCAATGTGCGGTGTCAGGATGACGTTCGGCATGCCGCGCATCGGACTCTCGAACGCTTCGCCTTTGCTTGCGGGTTCATACGGGAACACATCGAGCGCTGCTCCGGCGATGTGTTGATCCTTCAACGCTTGGGCCAACGCACCGATCTGCACAACGCTTCCGCGTGCGTTGTTGATGAGGAGCGACCCTTTCTTCATCATCTTGATCTGCTTGGCACCGATCATGTCCCTCGTCGAGTCGTTCGCGGGCACGTGAAGGGTCACGACATCGCTCTCTTTCAGCAATTCCGCCAGCGTGCGGACACTCTTGGCATTGCCGTGGGGCATCTTGGAGATGAGGTCGTAGAACAACACGCGCATGCCCATCGCTTCAGCAAGCACGCTGACCTGGCTTCCGATGTGCCCATATCCGACGATGCCGAGCGTCCTGCCTCGCACTTCATGCGAACCCGACGCGGACTTGTCCCACACGCCTTGGTGCATCATCTGGCTCTTCGTGAAAACCTGTCGCGTGAGCATCACGATCTCTGCGATCGTGAGTTCCGCGACAGAGCGCGTGTTGCTGAACGGCGCATTGAACACCGGCACGCCCTTCTCTCGTGCGTACCCAAGGTCTACTTGATCCGTTCCGATGCAAAAACACCCTATTGCAAGCAGTCTGGGAGCGTTGTCCAGCACCGCCTTGGGCACCAGCGTCTTGCTGCGGACCCCAAGCACGTGGCAGTCTTGAACAAGTTTCAGCAGTTTGCTTTCGTCGGGCGACGCGGGCAGCGACTCGACGCTGAAGCCCTCTGCCTTCATCATCTGCACGCCTCGCGGATGGACACCTTCGAGCAGGACGATCTTGATCTTCTCTTTGGGGTAGCTGGTCTTCACATCCAACACTAGTGCACCTCATCACAACTCTGCAACACAGAACTCTCACCACACCACCCCCAGCACCCCCACCCCCCATCCCCCCACCACACCCTAACCCTACCATGACACATGCCAACGTACGTGTACGAAGTTCTCGGAAAAGACGGCAAACCGACCGGCGAAACCTTTGAAGTCGTTCAATCCATGAAGGAAGACGCGCTGACGAAGCAGCCCGAGACGGATAAGCCCTGTCGGCGCGCCATCGTCGCGCCCAACATCGCGGGCAAGTGGAGCGACATCAAGGGCAAGGGTGCGCTCTCCAACAAGAACCTGGAGCGAATGGGCTTCACCAAGTATGAACGCAAGGGCAAGGGATACATGGAGCGCGTCGCTGGCAAGCAAGGGCCCAAGAGCATCAGTGCGGATTGATTGCCTTGATGTTGGTCATTCATGAAATCAATCTCATCTGCCGAGGCGCTGCCGACAACCTTTCCACGATTCGGGCTAGCTGTTGCAACACCTCATGCCCATGTTCATGTCGTTGGTCTTCACAGCCTGCCCAAACACGGAACCCTCCCACTCTCAATGAGTCAGAATTGGGAACCCTTCACACGATTCTTGCGCAAAGTTGTGCGGAATCGGGCAGGAATAGCCCGAGAATCTACTGTCCGAGCATAAATCACCCTTGAGTTTGCGTCGAAAAACAGGATGTGCTTCGACGCAAGCCATCTGAACCGGGAGTTTCATCCCGGAGTAGAGAGGATCGCATGGCCTCATTTGTGCGGGCGGAGCCAGCACCCCAAGACGGCTCACGGTTCAGTTCACAGCTCATGGAAGAGCATTCAACAGGCCGACGCACAACCAGCAGTCGTACTGTGCGCTCGGCAGCCTCCATGCCCACCAGCAAGCAACCTATGCCAAGCAAACCCAAGCCCAGCGCGTCCGCCAAGGACTCGGGCAAGAACGCCGCATCGTCTGAACGCACCAAGCCCGCATCGAAGGCTCGCGCCGGCGAATCGCCCAGCGAGCGCCACGATGGCGAAACGCTCGTCAAGTACTTCGTGCTGGACACCAACATCCTCCTGCACAACCCCGACGCGATGTTTGTGTTCAAGGAGCACCACGTCGTCATCCCCTTCACTGTCATCGAAGAACTCGACAAGATGAAGCGGAAGGATGACGACCTGGGGCGAAACAGCCGCGGCGCGATCCGCAACCTCGATCGCCTGCGCGCGCTGGGCAAACTCAGCGACGGCGTGAACTGGGGCGACCTGCCCGCGCCCTCACGCGGCGCGTTCAGCGCGGGCCCTGATGGCAACACTGGCACCGTCAAGATTGATGTCACCGACTACCCGCGCCCCGCCGGCATTGACGAAGACGCGCCCGACAACCGCATCATCGCCGTCGCGTATCACCTATACAAGCAGGGGCACCCCACGGTCTTCGTCACGAAAGACCTCTCCGCCCGCATCAAGAGCGACGCTCTGGGCATCAAGACCGAAGACTTCACCAATCAAAAGGTCGACGCTGATCGCCTGTACACGGGCTTCATCACCGCCAGCGTCGAAAGCTCCCTCATCGACGAGCTCTACCGCGATCGCCTCGTCGAACTCAATCGCCTCGAACCCGCCCTCACCGAAACCCTCGAAGACGGCTCAACCTACACCAGCGAACTCCTCGCCAACCAGTTCGTCGTCCTGAAAGACAAGTCCGACGAGACTCACACGGGTCTGGGCCGTCGCCTTGGCGACACCCAGCACATCATCCCCGTCACTGGCCCGCGCAAGCCCGTCTTCGGCATCATGGCCCGAAACGTCCAGCAGACCATGGCCATGGACGTCCTCCTCGACGAAGACATCAAGATGATCACGCTGCTTGGCAGCGCAGGCACGGGCAAGACACTGCTCGCCCTCGCCGCGGGCATGTCAAAGGTGTTCGCCGAAGAGCGCTACGACAAGTTGCTCGTCGCCCGTCCCATCATGCCCTTGGGGCGCGACATTGGCTACCTGCCAGGCGACAAGGACGAAAAACTCACCGCGTGGATGCAGCCCATCTTCGACAACCTCACCTACCTCCTCAGCACCCGCGGTGCAGCGAGCGCAGGCGACCGCTCGGGCGGCGGCGGCGTTGATAGCCACTCCGCAGAACAACGCGTGCAGAAACTCATGGCCGACGGCAAACTCGTGCTCGAACCCCTCACCTACATCCGAGGCCGAAGCATCCCCCACCAGTTCATGATCGTTGACGAAGCCCAGAACCTGACCCCCCACGAAGTGAAAACCATCGCGAGCCGAGTGGGCGAAGGCACCAAGCTGATCCTGACAGGCGACATTGGCCAGATCGACAACCCCTACCTCGACAGCAGCAGCAACGGCCTCGCCTACGCCATCGAAAAGATGAAAGGCCTGCACCTGTTCGCCCACGTGACCTTGGCGAAGAGCGAACGAAGCGAATTGGCGAGCTTGGCGGCGAGTCGGTTGTAGGGCTTGCCCTGTCTACATTTCTATATGCCCAACAACCTCTACGGCCTGCTCAGCCTCTTGCACCTGATCCTCTGGATCATCGCTGTTGTGGACATCGTGAAGAGCAGCAAACCTCTTTCGATGAAAATCGTCTGGATTCTCATCGTGCTCTTGCTGCCCGTGGTCGGGCTGATCCTCTACTTCCTGCTGGGCCGGGGAAAGTAGTGGTTTCATAGGCTCGGCGTTCGCGGCGAGCCTCTCCCTACGCTCGCCCCATGTCGGCTGATTCACCACAACAAAGTTCGCCCCAGCAAGGACGCGGCTCCGTCGCGGACACGCTCGCCGGTCTCGGACCCGCCGGTCTTCTCGCGGCACTCGCATCGTTTCTGCCAGCAGTGGGCGGCGCGGCACTCGCGACGTATGTCGACACTGTTGGTAAGTGGCTGAAGTCTCACGGCTCGCAAGGGCTTGTGATGTATTCGCTGGGATTCGCGTTGCTCGCAGGCCTCGCGATCGCGCCGACACACGTGTGCGCGTTTCTGGGCGGCTGGGCATTCGGACTTGAGCAAGGAGTGGTCGTCGCACTACTTGGTTTTTTAGGCGGTGCACTGCTCGCGTACGCGATCGCTCGCCCAACCGCGGCGACTCGCGTCGAGAAGATTCTCGCCAAGAACGCAAAGCTCAAAACGATTCGCGACGCACTGGTGGGCGGCTCAAACGCGAAGACGCTGGGCATTGTGACGCTCGTGCGCGTGCCGCTCACGCCATTTGCACTCACAAACCTCGTGCTCGCAAGCGTGCGCGTCCCCTTGTGGATTTATATGCTGGGCACGCTCGTCGGCATGATTCCCCGCACCACAGTTGTCGTCTGGCTGGGCAGCCAACTCCAAAATCAACTCGCGAGCGAAGCGTCCAAACAAAAGCCCTGGTGGCTCGTCGCTGGCGGCATCGCTCTTTCGCTCGTTGCTCTATGGATCTGCGGCGCGATTGCGAACAAAGCGCTCGCTCGCCTGACTTCCACAACACCGACCGCTCGATAACAAATGGTAAATCTATTTCAGCACCGAGACACAGAGTTCATGAGAAAGATGAGGCGAAGCGAAGCGGGAACAGATCGCGGTTCGCATCACAATATCACCTTGTCGTCACATTCTCACAACATTCTCTCTTCCCCCTCCTGAACTCGGTGTCTCTGTGCTGAACTGAATACTCACGCGAGGCAACTCCCGCGCAAAATGAAACACCGGCAGCCCTCCTCCGACTGCCGGTGTTCGTGTTGTTTGGTTGGACCAATACTCAGGCCAGCGTGTTCGCGAAGTCCTTTGCCTGTTCCTTGATCGTCTTGCGGATTTCTTCGAGGCGTTCGCTCGACAGCTTCACGAAGTCCAGCACGTTCGCATCAATCTTCGTATCGAAGACGTCGCCGCGGAAGCCCTGACCACTTTCGCACGCGAGGCGATCAGCGATGTAGATGATCGCGGGCAGCATGCGGTGCTCGGCGTCGGTATCCAGCGGCTTGTGGTGGAAACCACACACATACGCAAAGCTCTTGGGGAACTTCCACTTCTCGCAGAGGCCAGCACCAAAGTCCTGGTGATCAACGTTGAAGATCGCTCGCTCAACTTCGAGCATGTCACACGCGGGAGTGCCCGTGCTGTCCTGCCCGATCTGACGCAGCACTTCCTGTAGTTTGTTGCGGTCAAACTGCATCTCGACCATGAGGCCAAGGTCGTGAATCAAGCCGCCCAAGAACGCTTCGTCCGTGAGACCAAGCTTGATGCTGGTGGCGATCATCTTCGCGCCCGCAGCGGTAATGTTGCAGTGGCTCCAAAGTTCGCGGCCCGAAAAGTTCGGCCCGATTTCGCCACCACGGAACAGCTTCGCCATGCTCGCAGCAATCGCGATGTTCTTGACGGCGTTCAAGCCCAGCATGACGATCGCGCGGTTGATGTTGCCGATCTGGCCAGGCAGGCCATAGAACGACGAGTTGACGACTTTCAGAATGCGCGAGCAGAGAGCCGGGTCGGTGCTGATGACCTTGTTCAGGTCCTGCGCCGTGCTCTTGGGGTTTTCGACGAGTTCGACAACCTTCACCGTCACTTCAGGGAGCGTTGCGATGTGGCTGATCTCGCGGATCGCGCTCGAAACGACTTGTTCACGCTCTTGTGTGAGGACCGACATGCGATGCTCCGGAGTGCAAATGACCCACGCGCCATCACGTCCGTGTTATGGCTTCCGCTGAACATCGACTGAATAAGTCACCGACTTTGGGGCGACACCAAAGAGTCGCGCACTTCTCAAAAAGCACAGCGTTTTCGCAACAATTGACCATCGCGCGGGCTGACGCTCGCCAGCACCTTCGCGATCTTCTTTCCAGACGAACCGTCTCCATATGGATGCGCAAGGTTCGATAAGTCCAGGCCCCGCGCCTTCGCCACGGCTTGCCGAACAGCATCCGACTGTGCGAACGGCGTGTGGACCACATTCCCAACCCGCTCGCGACCAGATTGACGCGAACCAATGTCCACGACCGGCACACGCAGAGCCGCGGCTTCGATCAATCCCGCGCTGCTATTTCCGACAAGCACGCCCTTCGCGGTTCGGATGCGCTTGAGCAGACCCACGAACTTCTCTCGCGGCAGATGCTCCGCAACAACAACATTCGTCCGCGACGATGTCGCCGCACCAATCGCCCGCACAACACCATCACGACCCGGATCAAAGTTTGGCATGAGCGCAACAACTCGCTCATCGCGCAAACCATCCAGCACCGCCGACGCCTGTGCTTCTTCTACTTCCAGCGGTTGCCCAACCGGATGCATCAGGAAAACCGCCGTGGGCGAGCCGAGCGCCGTGTATTCCTCTTCTGGCAGGACTTCGATTGCACCAAGTTCGTCCATCGCAGGCGAACCCACAAGATGCACGCGCGTGGCGTCTTCGCCCATTCGCACGATTCGCTCCGCACTCATCGGGCTCGCCGGAAAGTGGATCGCCGCGAGTTTGGTGAGTGCGTGTCGCATTGATTCGTCCGCGATGCCCTCGGCGCGGTCGCCTCCGTGAATGTGCGCGAGCGCGAAGCCACCAATCGACGCCGCGATCCCCGCCGCGAACGCTTCGATGCGATCGCCCAGCACAATGACCCAGTCCGGACGCAAATTGACAAACGCCCTGCCGAATCGGGCGACGCCCCGCGCAGTCGACTCAACATCTTCCGCCCGCCCGGTCTTTCCGGCGATCTGCATGGGCACAACTTCCGCGATATTGAAGTGCTTCTTGACCTCGTGCAACGTCAGCGCAGGCGACACGAGGTGGCTACCCGCGGCGATCACAGCCAACTCAAGATTCGCATGCCCATGGATCGCCCGCATCACGGGCTTGAGCAATCCAAACTCCGCCCGCGTGCCCGTCACAACACACACGCGCAACTTCGCACCAGGCGCGGCCGCTTCCGACTCGCGCCCGCCCGGCCTCACACTTGGCGTGTCATCCCATCCGTCACCAATCATGGGGCGAGTGTACGGGCATTGACAATCATCGCGCCCTGAAAAACTACTTTACCACGGAGGACACGGAGAAACACGGAGAGAAATACAACAAAACAAATGCAACGACAGCACCCCATTCAAATCTCCGTTCCCTCCGTGGTGAACCTCTTTCTGAAGTTGATCACACCGTCGCCTTGCTCGCAAACGCAATCGCCTTCCCGTGTTCATCAACGCTCACCATCACCATCGTCGCGCTCGTGACAGACACCACTTCGCCCGTTGTGAACCGCTCCGCCTCGACTTCGACCTGCACCGTCACGCTCTTGGTGCCGGTTTTTATGGTGTAGGTGTACAAGTTCACCACATCGCCAACATGCACCGGGCTCTTGAACTCCACGCGATCAAGCGCGGCTGTCACCCAGCGATGCGCACCATGCCGCCGAGCCTCGATGAATCCTGCCTGGTCGATGTAACTGAGAATCACGCCGCCGAAAATCGTGCCGTAGTGATTCGTATCGCGCGGCAGCGTCGCAACTCGCATGGCGAGCGATTTCAGGCTGTCAGCGGTGGTTCTTTGGGTGGTCATGTGCGAGCGTAGCAATGGCGAAACACGAGAGAATGTCACGAATATACGCGGCGGCGACACCAACTCTCGCAGCGTGAATCGCCAATATCGCCGAGAACCCGCGGATTGCTATGGCCTATACGTAAACCTGTTCGTCGAACGCGCACGGTCTTTTGACGGCGCTGTTTTGTCACCGTGCGTTCAAGCCCGATGTTTTCTTTGTGTTCTTCGTGACTTTGTGGTGAATCGGATTTGCCAATAGCCTCTAGTGTTTCAGAATGACGTAATCAGTCCAATACTAAACATCACCCCGTCACTCGCCGGGTTGTCGTCATCGCCAAAGATTCTCCCGTTACTGATGTGCGACCATCGCAGCCCCGCCACCACTCGCCAATCTTCGCTAATCGCATACGTCAACCCGCCGCCGGCTCTGGGTGTGAAGTTGAAACTCGTCCCGTTCTGCGGCACGTCATCAGGCGAAATCATGAAGCCGATGCCCACGTCTGCAAACGCCGTCCACGTGTGATCTTCGCCCAATTTCCAGTGTTTTCTGAACACCAGCATCGGATTGATGCCAAACTGATCGTCTCCGGGCATATCAAACTCGCGCAGCGCGAGCTCAACCATCAACTCAACATCTTCATCGACAAACTTCGACCACGCAATCGTGACGTTGACGTCGCTCAGTTCGTCAAAGTCTGTGGAAGTGCCCGCGCCAAACGTCCACCAGGTCGTGTTGTATGTTCCAAAGTCCGCAGACGTCTGTGTCTTTGTATCGGAAGCAGACGACGACGCCTGCGAGCCTCCGCCCTGTCCCGAAGCCTGAGCAAAATCAAGCCGAGCAAGCTCAAAGTCCGCAACACTCTGCGTGTCACCCGCACGCGCCACCTGCGCGACAGCACTGACGCCAACCAACCCCAAAATTCCAATCGTCTTCATCGTCACTCCACACTCTCCCCTTCGTACCTCAGTGCCCACGTCCCTTCGTCACTTCCTCAAAACAACTTCTGCTGATCCTTCACATCCTTCACGCGCTCGTCGAGCAGTTCCAGTTGTTTCTTCAGTTCATCGACGCTCTTGAACTTGTAATACTCGCTCGCGAAGCGAATCCATGCGACTTCATCCACTTCCCGCAATCGCGACATGACTTTCTGTCCGATCACGATCGACTCCACCTCGCGATCAAATTCCTTGTGCAGTTCTTCCTCAATCTCGTCCGCAAATCGCTGCTTGAGTTCTTCAGGAATCTTGCGCTTCCCGCATGCCGCCGTAACACCCCGAACAATGTTCTCCCGATCAAACGGCACGCGCCTGCCGTCACGCTTAATCACCATCAACTTGGCGGTTTGTTCCACGCGCTCGTAGGTGGTAAAGCGACGATTGCACTTCAGGCACTCCCTGCGCCTGCGCGTGACCTTCCCCGCATCGCTGCTGCGAGAGTCAATCACCTTGTCGTCGTCAGAATTGCAGTACGGGCATTGCACGCTGGGAGCGTAATCACGCTCCGGGTCCAACATATAATCCTGATACCATGAAACTCCCAATCCGATCGCTCGCCCTGTACGCACTCTGTGGCGCTGCTTTCGCAGCCAACGCTCAAACCAGCGCCCCCGCTGCTCCCTCACAGCCCCCGGCCCAGCCGCCCGCCGCCCAGCCAGCGGCACAGGAAAAAACGCCCGACGGCAAAATCATCGTCCCGGGAGTCGACGACATCCCAAAGCACTTCTACGTCATCAAGAAAAAGCCCAGCGAACTCTTCAACTCACGCGAAGACATCCTTGCGCTGGCTCGCGAGGTGAAAACCAATCTCGAAGGCGACCTCGCCAAGTACGAAATCAAAGATGCCCACAACCGCATGAGCGTCTACGGCGTCCTCGCAACCATTGCAACCGTTGAAGGCGATTTGGAAACCGCGCAGCGTTATTACGACATCATGCGCGATCTGGACGACAACCCAGGCACCAAGCCGCTCACGGGCCAGTACATGATGTCCGCCGCGACGACCGCAAAGCAGGCCAATGGCGACGCTGCAAAGCACGCGGAGTTGTTCGAGGCGGACATCAAGCGCCGGCTCAACGCCCTTCCTTGGAAAGCCATCAAGCCCGAACTCGAGAAAATCCAAAGCCGCGCGGCCATCTTGAGCATGGACTACATCAGCCGCACGCTTGTTGGCGGCTTCGATCCATACTTTGACCTTGACGGCGGCAAGGTTGACACGAACGTCGTGTACGGACTGCTCGGCATGCGCGCCAGCGCCGACAACATGGTTCCCGTTGTGCACAAAGTGCCCAAGGTCATCGAAGAACTGATTACACAGAACACGATTATTTATCCCGACGTCTGGACCCCAAACCAGATCAACTTTGGGGCAAAGGACACATTGAATCCAGTCGTCATCGGCGTGTGGAACGGCGGCGGCATCGATGCTGATTCACTCGCTGGCTCGCTCTGGACCAACCCGAGCGAACAGCCCAACAACCTTGACGACGATAACAACGGCTTCGTCGACGACATTCACGGCATCGCATTCGGAATCGATTCTTATCCACAAAAAGATCTGCTTTTGCCGCTGCTGGAGATGCGTTGTGAGCCAACTCTCTTGGAAACATACTACCTAGGCGCATTCGAGTACTCCGCCGCCCTTCGAACGACCCCTGCAGTTGAATTCGCTCAAACGGTGCGCTGGATCGGTAGTGAACAGCAGAAGCCGATGCTCGAGGACTTCCGCCTGCTGCGTGAACATCGCTTGGGCACGTTCGCCGCAAGCCTCGCTATTCAAGGCAATCCCGCTGCGAAGGTGGTCGGTGTTCGGATGTCAATCGAACACCTCGACGTGTCTCGCGTGACTTACAAAGACGAGTGGGTCAATCGTCGCTGCAAGTCCATTCAGGATAGCGTCAAGTATCTGAAAGCCGCGGGAGCTCGCGTCGTCGTCATTCAGAACGTGCTCTCTAAATCGAGTCTTGAGTCAGCGCTGCAAACCGTCGGTGCTAAGAATCCCAAAGAGCGCACCGCGCGTATTGATACTATTTTTAACACAATGAGCAACGCCCTGAAGCAGGCGTTTCAGTCCGCTCCCGAGATTCTCTTCGTTTGCTCAGCACCTTTCTCCGAAGCCCCGGCAGACTGGACAGGCTTCTTGCCCGCGGCAATGAACGAACCCAACTTGCTCGTCGTCGGAGCTATGAAAAATTCGGCAGAACCCTGCATCTTCACAACCAAGCTCGATCCTGTGTGGTGCTTCGTCAGTGCGACAGATCTTTCCGGCACCGCAGCAGACAACAAAACTATCACCACCAGCGGTCCAACTCACACTGCAGCAGTCGCCGCCAACGCCGCAGCCAAGGTGCTGGCGGTCCGCCCCGAATTGACTGCCGCGCAATTGATTGAAGCGATCCGCAAAAACGCGACTCCGTGTCCTGAACTCCCCGGCAAGTTCATGATGAACCCCAAGCAAACCGTCGAGTCCCTTCGAGCACACTAATGGGCACCATCACCACCGTCATGTGGGTCAGCATTGGCGCGTGCGTCGTCCTAGGCGTGCCGTTCATTCTCATTTGGTGGCGCGACATGGACAAGTGGGCTGACGACGAGCACAAGCGATTCAAGACCAAGAGCACCGATGAACCGGAGCGAATTGTCCTTTCCTCGTCCGGCAAGCCCCAAACCCCACCCCCACAAACGACTTCCAACAGCACCCAAAATATCCCATAATTGTGTTGTTTGTGGTCGAATTGGCTGCCTTGTTCCGATGCCACCGAACTGGGGTTCTTGAAAGAAAATGTAACACACCCACTTGTGGGATTTCACTTTTTGCTGTATCTTGATCCCCGCCTGCACCCGTTTAGGGAAGAAACCGGGGCCGTGTATGTTCGCGGCGGGCACGAAAGGTGTGTATGTCGTCGGGGAAGTCGCTAGCCTCACAAGACTCTGTTGTTCAGTCTGTTGCCACTGCGAACGGGACCGAGGAACAGGTCTTTCACGCCGTGCTTCGCACCAGCGGCGTTCTCGCGAACGAAGGCGAGCGGGTACTTCGCGCTCGCGACCTTTCACTCGCAACGTACATGGTCCTTCGAAGCCTTCGATCCGCCGGACACACAGGGCGCTCCGCATCGGCCATCGTGGACGACATGACCGCTCGCGTGCCCGACGTCACTCGCCTAGTTGATCGACTTGAGAACGCGGGCCTAGTCAGTCGCTCGCGCGCCGAATCAGATCGTCGCATCGTGCTGGTCTGCATCACCACCAAGGGTGAACGCGTTCTTGCCGAGGTGGAGCCCATGCTCCGCAACTTGTTCCAGCGCCTTCTAGGCCACCTTGACGACTCAGAAATGCTCACGCTGACCGACCTTCTGTCGCGTGTGCTTCGCAATGGCGAAGACTCCCTGAGCGGTGCGAAGTAAGCCGGGCGGCCAACGCCAAACACAACCACCGATTGCGACCTTCTGCAGAAGGTGTAACATCGCGCATGCCTTCCATCGCCCGCGATGACTTCATTGCCTTTGCGCGCTCGTCGCACGCTTCAACTCCACTCCTCGCGATCCCCGTCGCCGTGCGCCTCATCGCCGATCACCTGACGCCGGTCGTCGCCTATCGCCGACTCGTCGCGCACGACCATCGCGAAGCCCCGTCATTCCTCTTGGAATCCGTCGAAGGCGGCGAGCGCCAAGGTCGCTACTCAATCCTCAGCGCCAACCCCATCGCCGAAGTCTTAGCCCACGCCAACAACATCAACGTCAACCACCTCGACGCCTCGATGCCACATGCCCAGTGCCTCGATGCCGTCTTCTCTTCAAACTCGCCCGCGAACAACACCGCCGACCCTTTCCACACTCTCCAATCCATCGCCGCCAACTTCACTCTTCGTCAACCGCCCGCTTCACAACTCCCCGCATGCTTCAAAGGCGGCTGGGTCGGCTACGCGGCGTACGACAGCGTCCGCTACAGCAACCTCGAAAAACTCCCTTTCACATCCGCGCCGCGCGATGATCGCAACCTCCCCGACCTCCACTTCGGCTTCTATTCGGGCGTCGTCGTCTTCGACAACGTCGACAAAACCGTGAGCGTCATCGAACTCGCATTCGTCGAGACACAGACCAATGACATCAACGCTGCGTCCGCGTCAGCCTACGACGCCGCGCTCGCTCGCATTCGCGCCCGCATCGATCTCCTCGAAAAGCACACCGAACCGCTGCACGTCGGCGCAATGCCCCAGCCCAAGCCCGTTGCACCCCTGCCCAGCAACATGACCCGCGACGAGCACGCCCAGATAGTCGCAAAAGCGAAAAAATACATCGCCGCTGGCGATATCTTCCAGGTCGTCGTAGGCCAGCGCTTCGAACGCCAAAGCCCCGTCGACCCCTTCGACGTCTACCGCGCCCTGCGCTGCGTAAACCCAAGCCCCTACATGGTCTACTTGCAGTCGCGAGGATGCATCTTGGTCGCAAGCAGTCCAGAAATTCTGTGTCGGGTCAGAAAGTCTGACAATCACTTTGTTGTCACCAACCGTCCCCTCGCCGGCACGCGCCGCCGCGGCAAGTCGCCCGAAGAAGACGCCAGACTCGAACGCGAACTGCTCGCCGACGCAAAGGAACGCGCCGAACACATCATGCTCGTGGACCTTGGTCGCAACGACGTCGGCATCGTCGCGCAGCCCGGCTCCATCAACCTGCCCAGCGTGATGGAAGTCGAGCGCTACAGCCACGTCATGCACATCAGCAGCACCGTCACCGGCACGCTGCGCGACAACCTCACGTGTTGGGACGCACTCCGCGCCGCACTCCCCGTCGGCACCATCAGCGGCGCACCCAAACTCCGCGCAATGCAAATCATCGACGAACTCGAACCCATCCGCCGAGGCCCCTACGGCGGCGGCCTGGGTTGCGTGGGCCTGGGAGGCGAAATGGACATAGCCCTCACCCTCCGCACCATCGTCGCCCCCCTCGCCCTCGCGAAAAACCTCACCCCAAACGGCGCAACCCAATGGACCTACCACCTCCAAGCCGCCGGCGGCATCGTCGCGGACTCGGTGACGGAGGATGAGTACATGGAGACAGTGAACAAAGCCGCGGCACTCGCGCGGGCGATTGAGGTGGCAGAAAGTGCCTTTAGTCGCGGCACGGACATGTAGTCATTTCTGTGCTTTGGATTGTTGGACGAGGAAAACGCGGGAGCACTTGCACGCTCGACACGGTCCTGACTACATGTCCGTGCCACGCTGTTGTTCAAGTCCCGACCACCTGCCGATGCTTTTGGCGATCCGGGCGCAGAGAGCCTGACGTGGCGGAGAGTGTTTGTAGCACCACTACTCCCATCGGGCAGAACGGGAGTAGTGGTGCTGTACATTCGGCACAAACCTTATCACGAAGCAGGCGAGGTAGACAGCATGGGCGGCACCACGCGCCAGCGGAATCAATTGAGCGCCTTTACGCGCCCGTCTACGACGGCAAGAGGCACGGACCATTGGAGAACACGCTCAGGAATGCATCGATATCAATAGGGTCAAACACACTGCCATCATTGTTGAAGTCGAGGTCATTGCAAGTTGCAGACGAGGGAATGCACGGCCCTTCGGTGTAGACGCTCAAGAAGGCATCAATGTCCTGTGGATCAAAGTATGAAGTGTCATTGTTGAAGTCGATCGAGTCGCAGGGGTAGCCAAACGGTAGAACAGCACGCCACGCGATCGTATCTTTACCGTCGCTGCCATATCCCGCGACGACACGGCCGTCTTGAGAAATCGTGGTAACTCGGAGGTCGCTGAGAGTCACAGTCGCGCCCGCGCTCTCGAGGAGTTCAACCAAATCTGCACGTTCGAACTGCGGAGTCCAAACGCTCGCGCCGAAATACCCGTCGCCGTAGGCAACCGCTACGGCGATCATCCCGTCGCCAGAAAGATCCGCATAGTCATACACCGGACCATCGCCTTCGATATAACTGAAACACCTTTCGGAATTTTGACCCAGGCGGCACAATTGGTGCGCGTGAAAGACCGTCGTGCCGTTATCGCTCGATCCCAAAGTACTAACTGCGAAAAATGTACCAACGTCGACACCAAAGGTGTAACTCTCAATCGTGTTTTGGTCGCGGTCAATCTTGAAGCCGCGAACTGTCGAGGGATTGCCTAGTGATTCCTGAAGGCAGTACCCGGTATACGTTGAAAGGTCGTAGTCGCTACCGAAAACAAATCTGCCATTAGGAGACACGCCGGTCACGATTGCGTCCACACAATGGGGGGCATGATTGCTGTAGTGCTGTGTCAAGATGGTGTGCGAATCGAGCGAAGGAAGCGGCGTGCGAGTTCCGCCAGAAAAAACATTGCCTCGAACCGGATTGCTCCCAGCGTCGTCCAAGTGGTTGGCGATCAGGTCGTTTGAATCATCGAATCCAAACAACCACGAATAGTCTCCCGACGAATTAGACAACAGGGCGTCCTGTAGACCATTAGTCGAGGTCCAAAGCAACGCCCTTGACTTCCCCGTGATACCCGTGATATTGCCCTCAATCCCCACGACCAATCCGTCGGAAGACACCGCAGCCGCAGAACTCCAGAAGACTCCGCCGCTAGCATCGCCCAAGCCAATCATTCCTCTGCCGAGTGTCCACTGAAACGCTTCTCTGCATTGCGGGCACGAACCAAAGGAAGATGCTGAACTACTCTCTCCGACAACAACGCCACCATCGGCGCTGATTGCTCTAGGAATAGAAAGCACGGTTCCTCCCGGCAGATCGCCTAGAACTTGAAAGCTTGCGCCGAAGTCTGATTGCGCGTAGCACGCCACTCCGCTGACGACGAAGATAAAGCACGCACTGAATGCCTTACCCATATGTAATCTCCTGTCTTGGTTAAGCGACCTGGAGGTTCCACAGGATTACAGTAGGCATTACCTGAACCATGCAGGTATTCCGTTGAAACCACTCTCACATAGTCGCAGCGAAGAATTCCTGTTTGATGGCGCCGTTGGCGGGGCGTGCTTGCTTGTCTTTGATCTCGTCCTCAAACAAGAAAGTCGTCGAAGCCCCATTTCGCCAAGGCAACCTTACCTACGGGGCAGACTTGATAGGCGCAACGAAAACCGAACGCGGGCGAACATTGACGCCATCACAGTTCGTAACACACCAGTTCACTACGAATCGAACGCAGCACGAAAAAATCCCTTTTCCGACGCGGGAAATGTTTGTGCCAAACAAATGAGGGCCGAAGTTCTGCCCGAAACAAGAGAGCATGTTTGGCTGCCACGCTAGCTTGTGCTCTTGTACAAGCACCGGCGAGAGGTGCTTACTGTTTCTACCCGTTTGAGCCAGTTGCGCGGAGATGGGTTCTACACCGCGAATCTCACCCTTCGAGATACGTATACCCCTCCAACCCATCATCATAATACTTCAAAAGGCTCTTCCCCTCGCCCACCGTCAGCCGCCCTTGCTTGCACGCCGCCTCAATGTCCATGCGCATGGCTCGCTTGAGGTCTTCGGGGTCGTACTGCACGTATGACAGCACTTCCTCGACGGTGTCGCCCTCGATCACTTCGTCGATCTCCCACTCGCCATTCTCATCAATCGACACGTGCACGGCGTGCGTATCGCCCAGCAGGTTGTGCAAGTCGCCGAGAATTTCCTGATACGCCCCCAGCAGGAACACGCCCAGGTAATACGGCTCGCAGCCCTGCCCTTCGCCCGGCAAGTCACGCAGTTCGTGGAGTTCGAGGGTCTTCTTGTCTTCGCGCTTGTCGACGAAGTGATCAATCTTGCCGTCGCTGTCGCACGTGATATCCGCGAGTATGCCGCGCCGCGTCGGCTGCTCGCCCAGGCGATGAATCGGCACGATCGGGAACAACTGGTCAATCGCCCAACTGTCGGGCATGGATTGGAAGAGGCTGAAGTTGCAGAAGTAAATATCGCTCAGCAGCTCGGGCAAGTTCTCAAACTCGTCGGGCAACTCGCCCTTCTTGCTCGCCTTCTCCAAAAGCTTGTGCCCAATCGCCCAGAACAGTTGTTCTGCAACGCTGCGCATCGGCAGGCTCATGTACCCAAGCCCAAACAAACTCATCGCCTCATCACGCGCCTGCGTCGCGTCGTGATACGCCTCCATCAGGTTGCGATCAGAAAGATTCTTGTACGCGTCGAGCAAGTCAAGCACGGGCTGAGGCACTTCGCCCCGCTCCACGCCGCCCGTGTTCGCGGCTTCCGCCTTGATGAGCGCTTCGATGCGCGCAAGATCAGGATTCGCCTCGAACTTACTGCTGCCCAGCACATCAACCACCAGCACGCTGCCATACGCGACCATCGCGCGCCCGCTCTCGCTGATGATCTTGGGGTGCGGCACGCTCGCGGCGTCGCACACGCTCTTGATGCGATAGACAACGTCCGCCGCGTACTCCGCGACGGTGTAGTTGATGCTGCTCGACCACGCAGACTGCGAGCCGTCGTAATCAACGCCCATGCCGCCACCAATGTCGAGCATCGAAAGACCCGCGCCAAGGCGCACGAGTTCGCAATAGATGTGTGAGAGTTCGTTCACCGCATTCTTGAACACGCGGATGTCATACAACTGACTGCCCACGTGGCAGTGCAGCAGTTTGAGGCAGTCCAGCATGTCGTGCTTCTTGAGATACTCAACCGCCTGCAGCAGTTCGCTCACAAACAAGCCAAACTTGCTGCGCATCCCGGCGGACGACTCCCACCGCCCCGCACCCTTGCTCGACAACTTCACGCGCAAGCCAATCTTGGGCTTCACGCCATATCGCTTCGCGTGCTTGACGATGAGTTCCAGTTCCGTCCACTTTTCAACGACGGGAATGATGTTGCGACCCAGCTTGGTCGCCAAAATCACCGTCTCGATAAACTCATCATCCTTGAAGCCATTGCAGATGATCGGCATGCCATTGACGCCGGGCCCGCCCGCCGTCGCCGACAAACCAAGCACCGCGAGTAATTCGGGCTTGCTGCCTGCTTCAAGACCAAAGTCCAATTCCACAGCCAGACTCGCGATCTGCTCGCAGATGTGCCGCTGCTGATTCACCTTGATCGGATACACGCACGAATACCCGCCCGCGTAATGCTGATCCTTCATCGCGTCGTCAAACGACTTGCGGATTTCGCGCAGACGATGATTGAGAATGTCATTGAAGCGAAGCAGCACCGGCGTGTGAATGCCGCGCTCCTTGAGTCCTTGCACGACTTCGTGCAGGTCCACCAGCTTCCCAGGCTCCTTCGTCGGCATCACGCAGACGTTGCCCAGACTGTTCACGCTCACATAGCCCTTGCCCCAATCGGGCACGCCATACAGCTGAGCGGAATCGGAAACACTCCATTGACCGTGAATGAAAGCGCTACGGGTTGCAATCGTGGCCATCGAGGGCAAGTCTTTCCCGAACTTCGGGCAGTGCCGCGGCGAGGAGCGAACGGGTTTCGGTTTCAGCAGGCGGTCACGCGGGCGCCAGCCAAAGCGGGTGAGAGCAACAACTCCCGAGCGTTCCCGCTCGCAAAAAGTGCAACCACCGTACAAAAGATAACGAATCTGCGCGAAATAGCAAGTGCTGTCACAAGGATTTATGAGTTCTCATCAGCACTCGTGCCATCGAAGTCGCGGCTTTGAGCGACTTCGATGTCGCCACCAACATCCGCCACGAAACACTCCGGCATCTCAGGCACACTTCGTCAGCACGCGAATGATCCTCCATGACTCGTCAGGCAACCAACCTCCGCGAAGCCCACGTGCACCTGCCTCACCTCGCACGATCGCTCACTATGACCGATTTGTCTGCGTGTACAAGCGTCGAGGAAGTACTGGAAACCCTCCGCGTCGCGGCGAGAGACCTCACAAATGCCGATTTGTTGGATTCACGGGGCACAGGCCGGAGCAACGACGGAAGCAACGGCCAGTATCACCGCTGGCTGGTCGCCCAAGGAATGCGTGTCGAAGGCTTTCGCGATCCGCGCTGGCCCACTCGCCAGGAATTGAACGCCGCGCTCACCGCTGCCGGCTCCCCGCCTCGCCCAGTCGTCGTGCTGAGTTTTGATTACCACTCCCTCGTCGCCAACGAACTCGCCTTCGCCGCCGCGAACATCCGTGACAACGACCCCGACCCACCCGCCGACTTTGGCGTCGTCTCCCGCGACGCTGGGGGGGTTCCCACCGGCTTGCTCTTAGAAGGAATGGCCCGCAAGGTCCGCGACGCGATTCCGGACCTTGCTCCTGCAGAGCGGCCCGCCGCCATTGCTCGCGCCATCGAGCACCTTCAACGCCTAGGTTTCTCAGAAGTCCACGACATGCTCGCAACGCCATGGCTGGGTGACACCCTTGCCGCGCTGCACGACGCAGGCAAACTGCCCATACGCGTCGGCCTGTACGCCGAAGTCGACATCTTGAACAACCAAGTCGCAGCCGCCAAGCACTACACAAGACCAGGCCACGTCGAATTGCTGGGCGGCAAAATCTTCGTCGACGGCACCCTTAACGCCCGCACCGCCTGGATGCTCCACCCCTTCGCCGACCCCATCCCCCAACACCCACTTGGCACCCCACTCCTGACCCACTCCCAAATCGCCAACGCCATGCAGTTGTGCGCAAGCCACGGCCTCGGCTTGGCCTGCCACGCTATCGGCGACGCCGCCGTGCGTGCCGTGCTGGATGTCCAGGAAAAAAGTAACGAAGTGACAAAGTTACGAAGTAACGCAGCCACTTCGTCTCTCCGTCTCTCCATCTCTTCGTCTCTTCGCATCGAACACGCCGAACTCATCGACGAATCCGACATCCCCCGCTTCGCAAAACTCAACGTCACCGCCAGCGTGCAACCCTGCCACCTGCTCTACGACATCGAGGTCCTAGAGCGTCAGTGCCCCACCCGCCTCGATCGCGTCATGCCGCTGCGCGATCTCCTCAACGCTGGCCTAGTCCCCGGCAAAACCCTGCTCTTTGGCAGCGACGTTCCCATCGTCCGCGCAAATCCACAAGACAGCATCGACGCCGCCGTCCATCGAAAACGCATCACCGGCTCCCCAGCTGGCCCCCCCACAACGCGCGCAATCGCCCCCACACAAGCGCTCGACGCCGACACCGCATGGCGCTGCTTCTTACAAAACTCCTAACCGCTCTTCATTTTTCGCTTTTCGCTTTATCGATTTTCGCTCTGAGTAGCCTCAATCACCACCGCCGTGCCATAGCACAACACTTCCGTCGCCTTGCCCCCGCCGCCCACGTCCGACGCGTCGTAATGAAACCCGAGAATCGCATTCGCGCCCACTGCTTTCGCGTGATCGATCATGAGTTCATACGCCTGCTGCCTCGCCTGCTCGCACATCTCTGTGTACGCGCCGATGCGTCCGCCGATGATCGACTTGAACCCGCCCAGAATGCCCTGCGAAATCGTTGGGGCTCGCACGATGATCCCGCGCACGATGCCGCGATATTCCTTCACGCGATGACCATCAAAAGTAAACGTTGTCGTGACCGGCAGGCTCATGATCGCTTCCCCATCTCACTCGAACTATTCCCCGACTCGCCCCACCACACATCAGGCACGGCGCGCCCAGAGGCTATGCCCTCTACGCTTCGTCCGTGTCGCAAGCCCCACGAGAACCCTCGCTCCCGCACCCGCCCGCGATCCACGCATCGCCCGCTGATCTTGGCGCTGGCGTTCAAGAAGGCCTGACACCCGACTTTGTCACCATGTTCGAAGGCGCTGACGTTCCCTTCTGGCGACCAGGCGCGGCGGAAATCGCCAAAGCCCTCGGCTGGAAGTGGCTCATTCTCCTGCCATGCCTCTGCGTCGTACTTGGTGTCCCCATTCTCGCAGTCGTACTGCCGGGTGTCTTCATGCGGGGCTTTAGTGGCGAAATCAAACTCTGGATCTTCGCCGTGGGCGGCGCAATCACGCTTGTTCTCACCGCCATCAAGCGAGGCGTCGCCGCACGCAAAGACGCGTTCTGCATTCACTGTGGATACTCCCTCGAATCCCTCAGCGAAACAGGCCGATGCCCCGAGTGCGGCAGAACCTACGTCCGCTCCATGGTCGACGAGTTCCGCAAAGACCCACACTTCTTCGAAGTCCGCTACAAGAAGTTGAAGTCGCATCCACCTGCAGTGGCTTTCGCCGCCGGACTTGGCCCAACACCCGACGACGGCACTCGCTAATCGCTCACGCCCGCACTTGGCGCATCCCAAACACACCCACACTAAACCCAACGACCGTCAGCGCCACCAACACACCAAGCGGCAGCATCATCTCGCCCCATGTCATTCCGCGCCACACGCCGCCCTCCAGCGCAATGACCGCCCAGCGGAACGGATTGAAACTCGACACCTTCTGCATCCACGAAGGCAACAGAAACAGCGGCACCGTTCCGCCGCCAATCATCGCAAGCACCAACATCACCGCGCGAGCAAGCCCACCCGCCGACGCTTCAGACTTGGTGAACCCCGCGAACGCCATCATGATGCCCGTGAACGCGCCCGACGTCACCAGAATGGACACGATCAACATCGACCAGTCGCCCACAATAAACGCCTTGCGCTCAATCAGTTTCGCGAACAACATCACGAGCACCAAGAGCGACGTCTGCACAACCACGCACGACACAAAGCACGCCAGCGCCTTGCCCGTAAGCACCTGCCAGCCCGCCAATGGCGAACTCATCAGCCGCCCCAGCGTTCCCTGCTGACGCTCCGAAGCAAGCGACGACACAAACGCCGCGACGCATCCAACCAGCCCCCACACCACACTCTGCGTGAACGAAATCTGAAACGAACTCTTGGGCTGTCCCGTCACTTCCTTCGGCGCGAGTTCGTGAATGTCGATTTTTACCGGCGTCCACGATGTGCCACTGTCACCCTCGTCTGTCTTCGCACCATCCGCGCTCGACTTCTTCTCTTCTTCATCATCCAACTGCTTCTGAAGTTCGTCCGCCGCACCAAACATCCCTTCAAACGCCGTGCGCTGCGCAGGATTCAAGTCCTGCATCGCACCGACACGCCCGCGCGCGTCGCTGAGCATCTCAAGCATGCGAGGCCGATCCGTAAACGCTCTGCTGATGCCGCGAAACGCAATTTCCATCAATTTGCCCTGCAAAAGCCCACCCTCGGCGCTTCGCGACGGATCAACCAGCACTTCAAGTTTCGACGCCGTCCCCGAAAACAATCCCGAAGACGAATATCCCTTGGGCACCACCACACACGCCGACGCATCCCCCTTGCGCACCATCGCCTCGCCTTCGGCGCGAGTCCCAACACTCGTTACCCGCAGCGAATCGTCTTTCCCAAGGTCCTGCACAAACTCAGTCGCCGATCGCCCGCCATCTTCATTCAGCACCGCAATCGGCACGCCCGACTTCTCGCCACTTCCGCCACCACCCCCAAAGATCATCCCAAAGAGCACGGCGAAGATCATCGGAAAGATGAACGTAAAAAAGAAGTTCATGCGATCGCGCGCAAGCAGGCGAAGGTCTTTAATGGCTATCGCAATCACTTCCATGAAAACTCCAAGGTCACACGTTCACATTCGTTTCAGCGCTCAGAGATACAAGAAAAAGATGATGTGGCAATGAGATGATGGGATGATGAGAAAAAACGTCTGTCTCCGCGCTGTCTCATCATCCCATCATCGCATCATCTCTTCCCCACCCCACTACTCATCCCTCAACGTCCTTCCCGTCAGCGACAAAAACACCGCCTCAAGATCAGGCTGCTCGATGCGCACATTCGTCACCCCCCGCCCCCCGCTCGCCATCACTCGCTCAATCTCTCGCACCGGCGCGTCCGTTTCTATGCGCTCTTCTTGCCCAACACCCCGATCCACTTTCACCACGCTCTTGCCGCCGTGCTTCGCGATAAGTTCTGGCACCGTCCCCAGCGCAATCACTTTTCCAAAGTCCATGATCGCCACACGATCACACAACTTGCTCGCCTCTTCCATGTAATGCGTGGTATAAATGATCGTCTTCCCCGCAGACGCAAGCGACCGCACCGCTTCCAGCAAGTTGTTTCTGCTTTGCGGATCAACACCCGCCGTGGGCTCGTCGAGCAACAGCAAGGGCGGATCATGAATCAAAGCCGCGGCGAGATTCACCCGGCGCTTCATGCCGCCCGAATACGTCTTCACACGATCGCCACGCCGAGGCGTCAGCCCGACGACATCGAGCACACTCGTCACCCGTGCGGATAATTCAGAACCCGAAAGCCCATACAACCCGCCGAAAAACCGCAGGTTTTCCTCTCCCGTCAACTCTTCATACAACGCAAGCGCCTGCGGCGCAACACCAAGACTCCGCCGAGCCTTTGCTTCGAGTGGCGACCCCGCGCCCTCAATCTGAATGCTGCCCTCATCCGGCGCAATGAGCCCCACCGCCATCCCAATCGTCGTGCTCTTCCCCGCACCGTTGGGTCCAAGCAACCCAAACACCTCGCCTCGCCTGACTTCAAGCGACAACCCATCCACCGCCTTCGCCGAGCCAAACGACTTTTTCAAACCTGTGAGTGTGAGCATCGTCTTACGCGAGCGAGAACCCAGCCCGCGACCTCCATCGAATCACACGATGGTACTGCGTATGCAACGCGTCGTTACGTGTGCGATGCTCACTCCTTCGGAGATCAAAAGACTCAGTTTCCGCGTTTTTTATCTTTAAGCCAAAAGAAGATCTGCGACCAGATCCCCGGCATCCGCGTCACCTTCATCCCACCCTCAACCCCCTTGGGCATCTCATCGCGCTCGTGCTGAGCCTTGACGTCCTTCGCCAACGCCGCACCCATCCGCATCATCGGATCGCCCTTCCGGCCTGAATACTTCTCGTACATCAATGGATCGATTGCCATAAACCCTCCCAAACGATGCTAAATCACCCTCAACCCCGCCGCGGCCCCACAGCCACGCCCCGAGTTGTATTCGATACAATAACACGCCTGTCAATCGGCCTGTTCCGTGCGGGTTTCGTGCCATCGAAGTCGCTGCTCTGAGCGACTTCGATGCGAGCCTCGCCCGCTCAACGATTTGGAGTTCCCCATGCGTTCAGACATCAAGTACAACAACATCATCGATGGCGACGACGCCCGCCAAGCCCAAGCCTGGGCCGACAAAGCTCCCGACATGGACGCGGGCGACATCGACGCCGACAAGTTCTACATCACCCAGCACTACCACAAGTACACCCGCGAAGACCACGATGTCTGGCGCGATCTCTACGACCGTCGCTGGGCCGTGCTGAAAGAGCAAGTCTCCAACACCTTCATCGAAGGCATGAAAATCCTCCGCCTCACGCGCGATCGCCTCCCGCTGCTCGACGACCTCGTCTTGGACCGCGACATCGAAATCGCCGGCGGCGCGAAACTCACCAAAGGCACCAAGATCGACGGCATCAACCAGTTCCTCCGCGCCCAAAGCAAGTGGGCCAGTTATGGCGTGCCGGGCTACCTCCCACCTAAAGCCTTCTTCGCCTGCCTCGCCCAGCGCGAGTTCCCCACCACAGTCTTGATCCGCCCGCGCGAAGTAATGGACTATCTCCCCGAGCCCGACATCTTCCACGATGTCTTTGGTCACGTCCCCCTGCACACACTCAAAGTCTTCGCCGACTTCCTCCAGACCTACGGCAAAGCCGCTCTGCTCTGCAACGATGAATACCACGTCAAGCGCCTAGGCCGCCTCTTCTGGTTCACCGTCGAGTTTGGCCTGATCCGCGAAAACGGCGACGTCAAGGTCTACGGCGCGGGCCTCGTCAGCAGCCACGGCGAAAGCAAGTACAGCCTCACCGGCAAGTGGGAAGGCAAGGGCGCAAGCCCAGCCATCGAAAAGAGCACCCGCGAAGTCCCCGAATGGCGCGAATTCGATCTCGAACGCATCTGCAACACCGACTTCGACATCGACCACTACCAACCCATCTACTACGTCCTCGAAAGCTTCGAACAACTCCGCGACGCCATGAACGAATACGCCAAAGAAGTCATCGGCGAAGCCGAACTTGAACGCGTGACGGTGCACTAATCCTCGTGCCACCGACTACGGCTTTGCGTGGTCGGTGCTCGAAGTGCAACATTGCGAGCTCATGACGCACGGCACCGACCGCTCAAAGCAGCAGTCGGTGGCACAAACACAAAAGCCCCGCTGCAAAGCGGGGCTTTTTTTACTCAATTGTCTTGACGATTCACTTCTCCGACTGCTGCGTCTGCTCGGTCGTCTTCCCAAAGAAGAACCCACCAAACCCGCCGCCGCCAATGTCCTGCGTGTTGTATATCACCTGCGCATCCAGCGCCTTCTCGATGCGAATCTTCGCCTCGGCAAGGTGCGCATAGCTGTATTCATCCAACCCGCTCTTGTCCTTGCCGTCCTTGCCGATGATCGACGTGATCTTGTCCGCAAGGCCACGCAGGCGCGTCGTCGAAAGGTTCGAGATCGACTTGCTCGCCTCGCCAAACTGGTTCGCGGGCTTGGTCAGATCCACCAATCGCGCGATGTACTCCTGCTGCAAGTTGCGGCGCAGGCTGCTGATGTAGGGCTTCCGAATGCTTGCGCCGCTGGGGCTCTTGTCCAGTTCCTTCCACACCGCGTCGTGCACAGTGCCGATGAGTTCTGGCAGCGTGAACGCATCCTCGCCACTCGCGACAGCATACTCATTGTCGTACACGCGCCGCACCACCGTCGGGTTCAGCAGCATCGTCATCACGCTCGCCTGCATGCCGCCGATGCGATCATGCACAGGCCACGCGCTCTCCTGCACCGCTTCGCTGAACCCGCCCGCATCAAGCCACTTATCCGTGGTCATGTACTGCAGCAGTTCGGGCGTCAGGCCAAACGCTTCGTCATAAAAGCTGTTGTCAATCACAAACCGCAGCGCATCGCGCTGGTCCTTCGCAGGCACAACCTCCAACGGCTTCCGGCTGCCCGGATCGCCCTTCTTGTCGCGATTCACATACACGCCGCCGATCCAGTTCGCCATCGTGCCGACTGAACCCATCTGCAACCCCAGCGTGATGTTGTACCCACGCCGCGCCTTGCTCCAGCTCTCGCCATCCTTCACAAACTTATCGATGAGCCGCCCGCGGTGATAGTTCGCAAGCTCCATGCGCTGCTTGCACCACGACAGCGGATCCTTCGCAAAGTCATACCGACGCGCACGCGGGTCTGACCCGCCAGTGTCTTCATCCGTTGCGTAATCAAGCCCTGGTTCACCCACGCGCTTGAGCACCGCCTTCGGATCATCCATCGTGTAGCCATACTCAATGACCCAGTAGTCGTACGTGCCGATGCCAGTCATCGCCACATCGCCCGTCAACTTGCCATCAACAACCGCAAGGTTGGGCCCGATGTAATCCATCACGCTCGCGGCTAGCGTCTTCTGACCCTTCACCGCCGGGCTGTTGATCTCCGCCAGCGTGTACTGCGTGCTCGCCTTGAAGTTGTGCCGCAAGCCAAGCGTGTGACCAACTTCGTGCGCCACAAGGTCTTTGAGCAGCGGCACCACAAACCAATCCGGAATGCCATCCAGTTCAGGCTGCGCCTTCTTCTTTTTCTTGTCGTCAGCCTTGTCGTCCTTCTTGGCATCCTTGTCATCATCAGCCGCCATCTCAACCAGACTGCTCGTACCCATGAGCATGTCGTTGGTCAATTGCAGCACCGCCATGTCAAACGCCTTGCCCTTCGCCGCCATGCAGAACCCGTTCTGCTGACTGGTGCGCCCGACAAGCCCGTCATACTCGCGCGTGCCCATCATGCGCCCGCCGTTTTCGCCCAGCAGATCGCTCGCATGCTCCGGATCACCCATCGCAATCGGGTGCCCGCCATACGCCGTCACCCCGCGCCGCTCGCGCTGCGCCACAATGAACGGCCGCTGCGCCGGATCAGCCAAACGCACGCGCGGGTCCCACTGGGGTCGCGACTCAAGCCACGCCAGCGTTTCCGGGCTCATGCCCTCCATCGCAAGTTCAGGCATTATTTCATTGAACTGACCCCAGAAGTAACGAATCCACCCGTCAGTCAGCACAACGTCCGCGTCGAGAATCTGTCCAGTCAACGGATGCACGCGGCTCGGCCCGATCGCCGTGCCAACGTCGTTCGACAACCACTTGATGAAGTTGTACTTGACGTTCTCGGAGTCCTTCTCCATGTTCTCGCCGGTCAGTTCATCCTGCTGATACACCTCGATCGCATTGATGATGCCGACTTTCTCAAACGCCTTGTTCCATTCGAGCACGCCCTCGCGCACCGCCTGACGATACCGCACCGGAATGCGTGCATCCAGGTAATAAATGATGGGCTTCTTGGGTGGGCTCATCGCAATCGACGGATCGCGCTTCTCAAGATTCCAGCGGTTGATGTAGCGAATCCACTTGTCCTGATCTTTCATCTTGCCAAGATCGCGATACACCGTCGTGAAGTATCCAACCCGCTGATCCGCCTCACGCGGCTTATACCCCGTGTTGTCCGGGATCAACGAAATCGAATAGTGAAACTCTTTCATCCGCCCGCCCGCCGTGGGAATCTCAAACCCGATTTCCACGTTCTCTTCAAAGGGCTTGGCCTTCTTCAACGTCGCAATGCGCGTATTCGCGCCATTCATCGCTCCACCAAAGAACGTCCGGCCGTTCCCAACCAGCAAGTCCTTCATATCGATGACCGGCTGCCCGCTAGGTCCAATCGTCACGATCGGCACGTCGATGATCACGCGATCCGTGAACAGATTCTTGACGCTGCTCTTGCTCTCAAGATCACCCGTCGAGCGTGTATCAACGTTGGGCTCAATCAGCACGAGGCGATTGTCAACCCGCTTCCAATACACATACATCTCGCCAAACTGCAACCCCGCATATTCCTCGCCGCTCGCGATCGTGAGCGCCAGGAAATGTCTCTGCCCTTCATACCCACGAGGCAATTCCGCGAGCAGCGACGAATCCTTCTCCTTCTTCCACAACGTGTAGAAACTCTTGTCGCCATCGAGCGCATCGATCTTCTCAAATCCCTTTGAGACTTCCGCCCAAGGCCTGAACTCGGGCTTCTCGTCTGCCTTTGCTTCTGCCGGTGGTTGTGCCCACACCACACCAACATTCGCCGCCCCCGTCGCCATCAATATCGCCGCCACCATCCCTTTGAACGACACTTCTGACATCGCCATCACAAATCTCCTTAGTCTGCACGAGTCCGTTCGACGGGTGCGAAAATCCGCAAGAAAACTCCACCAGTGCAAAAATGCACACCGCACCCCAATAGCGCGGCGACAGCCCAAAACGTCGGGCGGTTAGCCTTCTTCGCAAAAGATTCGGTCCGCGTTTCTTAGTTTTTCTTGAACCCAGCCCCGTCAACGAGCCGCTGGCAGAAACGACTACCCCGTTTCGGCCTTCCCCTATTGCCCAATCCCCAATGCCTTCGAATGCGGTCGAGAGGACTTGAACCTCCAAGGTATTGCTACCACTAGTACCTGAAACTAGCGCGTCTGCCAATTTCGCCACGACCGCGAAGCATCATCATAGCGCGTCACCCCACAAAAAGCCCCTCCCCCGGCCTGGAATCAAGGCAGACCACCCCCGCCCCAAACCCTCCAAAAGCACCCGTCCCCCCGCAACTTGCCACCATTCCGTCAATTCCCAGCAACACCCGACCCCACCCCGCCCGTACAACTAAGCAGCCGCGTTCTGCGGCGTGCTCGAATCTCTCCGCCTCGTTCACATCCAGTGCTTCAAAGAGTTTTCGTATTCCACGAAAGGGGTTTCACATGCGCACTCGCAGTCTCGTCAAGTCCCGCCCAGGCACAACGATCATCGAAGTGCTTGTCGCGATTTCGTGCGGATGTATCATCTTGTTCTTAGTGATGGTCCCTGCATTGACTCCGAGGCGAAGCCATTGCACCCGCCAAATCAAAGACTCCACCCAAATCCGCGGCGTCCACCAAGGCATGGTCCTCTTCGCAGCATCCAACCGCGACAAGTACCCCATGCCCTCCATCGACGACAAAGACAATAAAACAATCGCCGCCCCAGACCCATCCTCCAAAGACACCACCGCCAACATCTACTCCATGCTCATCTACGGCAACTACTTCTCGCCCGAACTGATGGCCTCGCCCGCAGAACAATCTGCAAATATCGAAGTCGACACCGACTATCACCTCACCACTCCACCCAACACCATCGACCCCGCCAACGCCCTCTGGGACCCAACCTTCGCCGCCGACTTCACCAACCCGAAAGTCAAAGGCAACACCAGCTACGCCCACCACTTCCCAGCCGCAGATCGCCACGACCGCTGGAACAACACGCTCCAATCCAACGAAGCCATCGTCGGCAACCGCGGCCCACAAATCACCGCCGTCGACTCGTCATCCAAAACCATCAAACCACAATTCGCAATCCCCAACAGCGTCACGCTCTCAATCCACGGCAGTCGCACCACCTGGGAAGGCAACATCGCTTACAACGACAACCACGTGAACTTCGAAACCAACGTCTTCACCGACGCCGCTACTTACCCCCTCGCCTCACCCACGCCCAACGCCAAACCAATCTACAAACCCGACGTCTTCTTCTTCGACGAACCCGACGCCAACAACCGCGACAACGCCTTCATGAGCATCTTCACCAAAGCAGGCCCAACCACAAACGACTTCTCCGCCATCTGGGATTGATTCGCCGCATCAGCAATCTTCGCCCGTCGCCAACCCCTTCACAAACGCTCCCAACACCACCCCCGGCGTTCACTCCCCCACATCCCTACGTCCCGAAAAACCCCCATTCTGACGCAATATTTGCCGTTTTCCCAACGAACTTTGCGCCCCGCGCAACGTACTTCATACAAGAAAGAACTGCGAGTCTTCTTCAATACCTTCTCTCTCCTCCGGTGTGCCGGCGCTCCAGAGCGCCGGTACACTGTTTTTGTGAAGACCACCTCCACTCCAAGCCCCCGCGCCTCCGTGCCTTTGCCCCTGCGCACCCTGTGCCTCTGCGCCTTCGTGCCCGCGTGCCTCCTCCTCGCCTCCTGCCAACAACCCCTCTACGACTCCCGCGCCCCGCGCAGCCAATACGACCGCGCCGACTCCCTCCGCGACACACGCCCCGAGCAATTCGTCTACAACGAATACGGCTCCCGCAAACCCAACATCCGAGGCCGATTGCTCAATCAGTAATCCCCTCGTGCCACCGACAAGGCCTTGCTTGTCGGTGACGAATCTGCAACACGCCGCAGAAATCCACCCTTCTCTCACTCGCGCTCTAACAACAACGCCAATCCACCAGCCGCAGTCCGCAACCTGATCCCTGCGCCCTATCTCTTCTCTCCACGTCCTATCTCTTCGAGCCCTTCGCGCTCTTCGCGTTGAAATCTTCCACTCACTTGCCCCGCCCGCGCGCGACTCATACTTTTCTTCAAGACTATTGCACGCGCCTCCTTCGCATTGCCGATTGGATTCGCGCCGCAAAGCTTCGCACGGATGCGAAGTCAGCGTCTCACCTCCGCCCCTCGCAGCGTTCGGATGCGCTGCCTCGAGCCCATGCCCAAGCCATCACGCAACTCGCGACCCGCGCCGACTCGCTCCCGCGCCAAAAAGCCGCCGCAAGACCCAAAGCGAGTCCTCGCTGTCTGGGCAACTTTCATCATCGCCATCACCCTCGTCGCGGGTGGCCTGTGGCTCGGCAACGCCAAAAACCTGAAGCTCAACCCCAGCACCCTTGCCGTGCAGCCCATGTTGGCAACCGCCAGCGCGACCGACGTTGAATCCGTCCTCCGCGCCGTGCAAACCCCAATCCAGCCGGGCCGCTGGCAAGCCATCGTCATCCACGACAGCGCATCGCGCGTCGCAACGCCAGGCTCACTCGACCAACGCGCCAAAAGCATGGGCCTCAAAGGCCTGGGCTATCACTTCGTCATCGGCAACGGCAACGGCATGGTCGACGGCGAACTCCACACGACAGCCCGCTGGCTCACCCAAGACTTCGGCGCCCACGCCGCCGGCCAAAACGCCGACTGGTTCAACCGCAACGCCATCGGCATCTGCCTCGTAGGCGACGGCGACCTCGACCGCTTCACCCCCGCCCAAACCCGCCGCCTCCTCCAGTTGGTCGACCTCCTCGCCCAACGCCTAAACATCCCCCCAGAACGGATCTACCTCCACAGCCAAATCGCACCGACCACGAGCCCCGGCAAGTACTTCCCGGAAACAACACTGAGGGCGCACTTGCGGGGGAACTAACTGGCAAGTGCCTACAAACCCCACCGCGCCAGCGTGGGTGAACTATGCAATGCGCCGCCTTCTCGCACCCGTCAGTGCCGCCACGCCAAATAGAGAGACAGCCGCCGGTGCAGGAACCGGAATATACAGCACATCAGCCAGCAACGCATTGTTGATGGTGAACGATACTTCCGGCACCTGTGAGATCGCGTTCTGCGGATAGGCCGACAGGCGGCTTGTCGATGTCCCCTCTAGATATGACGCGACCCAAAAGCGGCCCGACGTTGGATCAAAATCAACACCATTTGGATGCGTTCCGGCAGTCTCGATACGTGGATTTCCCTGAAATTCACCTGTGCCCGGATCCCAAAATGTCAGCGCATTCCTACCGCCCGGCCCAACACTCGCACCGTCATACGGAAGCACGTACCGAAATCCGTCCCAAGTCACGTCACGAAATGCGTAATACACACCTCCCTGAAGCTGCAAGATCGTTTGCAAGGTTATGGTGTTTGTTGTCAGATCGAACTCTTGGATATAGTCAAAATCTCCTAGCAATATTCGTCCATCACGATTGCCAAGCCCGAGAGGCGAATAAGGGGCGTTCGGGATGTTGCTCACAACGCCAGTCGATGGATTAATGTACCCCAGGCCCGCTTCTGTCGTGCCTGAAACATACGAACATATGATCTGGTCGCCGATCCTCGTCATTGAACGAAACTCTGTTATTGCTTGGTTGGTGACGGTTCGAAGCGTCACTTCACCAACTTGTAATCCTGTACTTGAGTCTAGTTGCAACAACTTCGCTGACTGAGATTGATTTCCATAGGTCGCCGCGATCAAGCTGTTGGGCGCGAGGCTGACTTGCGCTGACGTTTGGACGCTGCAAGTTCCAGACAGCGCTATTGTGCCCCAAACAATGAATAAACTCGATTGTCTCATTGAACACCAAACCCTGCACGAATATATGAATTGACTGCTGGAGCTGCGCCGGACCCCTTTGTCAATCCCCATGTTGGGTGTGACAATAAAGTACCACACATTTTCGTCTACGCAACCATTAATTCAACTGGATTTGCTATTTTTTGTCGGACTGTTGCGAGTTTCCCCCTGTGCACACCCCCCGGCTTTGTGGTTGTCCCTGCCGACCGTTTCCGATCGCCGCCACTGAATCATCAATCTTCACAACTCGCCATTCGCACGCCCTCTCGCGAGAGAGTTCGTAACTTCTCCCTCGCACAAATCCTGTCCCACAAAAAGTCAACCCACACCCCACCACAAAAACCCCGCGCACCACACAAGTGCGCGCAGTCACGGTTGCTCCGTCCAAGTCCAAGAAAAACATCCCCTGCCGCACGCCATCGCCCCTCTCTCCGCGCCGATCATCCACACCCGCGCGCACACTCGTGGTTTTTCCAGACCGCTGTGCGCAATTCTCAGGACGCTTTTATCTCCGCCGGCTCACCCTGAAATCGCCTCATGCCACCCCGCGCAATTCACGCCGTTTTTCGCACTATCCTCCCTCCAACCCTCTCCTTCCGCTCAACCTCCCCACCTCTCCCCTCCGATGTTCCTAGTGGTGTTGGCCGAGGTTTCGGCTGGCTTTGTGCCTTTGTTTTTCATGGCGTTTCGGGCTGTTTGGCAGCCCTTCACCCTCGATGCCGCGTCGCTCTGCGCCGCTGTGTCATATAGGAATCGAACTTATGAAGACTCGTTTTGCCGTCATCGCTGGCCTCGCCCTCTGCCTCCCCGTGATCGCTCAGCTGGGCCAGGATTCAAAGTCTGACCCGATGAAGGAGTGGATCAAAGCCAACATGCCAGGCAAGAACCATGCGTTCCTGCTGGGCAACATGCTGGGCGAATGGGAAGCCAAGAGCCAGTTCTGGATGCAGCCCAACTCACAGCCCCAGAGCAGCACCGGCACCTGCGTCTGCACGCAGCAGATGACGGGCCGCTTTGTGCAGATGGAACACACGGGCGAGATGATGGGCATGCCATTCAAGGGCCTGGGCTACTTCGGCTATGACAACGCAACCGAGAAGTTCCAGAACGTGTGGATGGACTCAAGCTCCACCGGCATGATGATGAGCATCGGCAGCAAAGAAGGCGACAACAAGCTCACCTGGACCGGCTCCTACACCGACCCAATGAGCAAGCAACTCAAGACCAGCCGCAGCACGACGACGTTCACCGATCGCAACACGATGGTGTTCGAGATGTTCGAAACCTGGACGGACGGCACGGAATTCAAGACGCTCGAAATCACCTACACCCGCAAGCCCGGCACCCGCGAAAACGCCCCCAATAGCGGCGGTGCACTGAAGCACGACACAGATAAACTCCGCGATACCGTTGAGAAGAAGAGCAAGTAATAGTTTCTACCCTGTGATTGAATAAAAGCAGCCGCCAGCAATGGCGGCTGTTTTCTTTTTGCTGCTTGTTGTTGCGTTACGAACGACGACGACGCGCACCAACCATGATGCACGCGCTGGCCAATCCCAGCACGCCGGGTGATGGCACAACCGTCATCGCAGTGATGATTTCTCCGCCGCCGATCTGTCCGACCATCGAGCCTGCGCCTGTTGTCAGGTTGATCGTCCAGAACGTTGAGCGAATCTGCGCATTGTCGCGCACGACGGCGTATGCAACGCCCGTTGCGCCGGAGATATCGAATCCTCCGAGTTCTGTCAAGTCCGTGTTCACCGAACCAACCGTGTTGAGTGTGCCTGCACTGTTGGCCTGACGAACGAGCACATCGAGCCCTGTGTCAAGACCGAACAACTGCGTGCTGGTCGTGCCAACGAAGTTGTTGGAGTACGCGGAGTGCACAATATTCGGGTCTGCGCCCTGATTCACATCGCCCGCGGCGAAGAACACATTCGTCGCGACCGCTTGCACGTCGCCCGTGTTGGGATTGAGCACGTAATTGTTGTTCGTGTTGCTCACCACACGAATGCGATCAATCATCGGATTGAAATCAAATCCGAAGTTTGACCCGTTGAGCGCCGTCGAGAACGTCCCACCAACTTGCGTCGCCTGTCCATTCGAAGGATTGAGCGTGTACAGCCGATTGAAGCTGCCCAACGCATAAATCTGTCCGGTTGCGGGGCGCAAATCGATTCCGAGAATCGTTTCATTCAATTGCAGTCCGCTGATCGCCATGCCTGTGAGCAAAGCCCCAGGCGCAGCACTGTCCCAACTCACCAGCGTCTGCTGCTGCGTGACGCCATACACCAACTCTGCTCGAGCCGACAGCGCAGCTCCACAAACGCCCAGAATCGCAGTGAAATAGGTGATATTTTTCATGGACATCCTTCTCCTCATTGAAGCCGCACGAGCGAAATAAATTCGTGCCGATCATCGCGAAGGCGATTGGCACGACACTCTCCGGATGAATCAACGAGCGCGGTCTGCTGCGCGGTTTCAAATGCGTTGCAAAAATATTGCGCATGAAATCGTTTCAATAACTGTGCGGTGAGACACAATCCTGAATGAACGTCGCCAACAATCTCGCCTGCGATGTCGATCCTTCAGCCACCAGAAAATCCCGGCTTGCTCAGGCGCATCTCGCTCGGCGAAAAGTCGGCGATGAAGGAGTTGATTTCGCAGTATGGCGCGCTGGTGTGGTCGCTTGCGCTTTCCATGACACGTTCTCCGACCGACGCGGAAGACGCTTCGCAAGACGTATTCCTGCATCTGTGGCAGAAGGCCGGGCAGTACGATCCTGCGCTCGGGAATGAACTTCAATTCGTGTCGGTGCTTGCGCGTCGGCGTCTTATTGATTGGATTCGCAAACATTCGAAACCAAAGGACCTCGAGAATCGTTTGCTACAGCAAGCGTCGCTGCCTGACACTGCGCAGGTTGCGGGACGCGATGAAGAGGCGAAGGTTGCGTGGTCCTCATTGACAACTCTCGTAGCCGAGCAGCAGTCTGTGCTGGTGCTTGCAATCGTTCATGGTTTGACCCATGAACAAATCGCAAGTCACTTGAACATTCCGCTGGGGACGGTCAAGAGCAACCTCTACCGCGGACTTGCGGCGATCCGAGACATGGTCTCGAAACACCGCGAACAATCGCGTATGGATGGGTTTGTTGCAACTCGGGCTCCGGGCGTAGAAAGGGGGCGTGCGTCATGAGCGACACGCGCAACCCAATCTCAAGCGCTGGCGGCCCGGAATCGACGCACGCGATGGACGTAGCGACGGGCAACGCTCGCGCGGACGTCTCGCAGCAAGTGTGGCCCGCAACGCCCGAAGAACTTGCATCAGCCGCAACTCACAGGGCTGGGGTGATCATGGAGGGAATGCCCGACAACCTGGTTCGCAAGCTCGAAGCGATGGTGGATGCTGGACTTTCCTCTCAACACACGAACGACACAGAAAGCAGCGTCATGCCACAGTCCGATGTCATCGCTTCTCCGAAGTTCGCAAGCAAGCGAGCATGGCTGCCTTGGTCGCTCGCTGCGGCCGCGGTCTTGGCCCTCACCACGACGATGATTGTCATGCGCCGAAGCGCCGCTCAGCGCGAAAACGAGTTGGCCGCCGCGCTTTCGCAGCTCAATGAACTCAAGGCCCAGGCGAAGGAAAATGATTCGCTCCTGGCAACAGCTCGCGCGGAGCTGGCGCAACAAAAGTCAGAGTTGGCAATCGTCGGGCAGCGCGAGCTCAAGCTCGCCGAACAACTTGCGGATGTGACGAAGAAGTATGCCGCATTAGACGCTGAGCACAGGCTGGCTGAGATCAAGATCGCGAAGCTTGAAGCTCCTGTGGATCCTGTCGAGCTCCAGCGCTCACGTACAAAGCTGCTTGAAGTGCCGGGAACCGTTCGACTCGCATGGTCGCCCTTCAATCTTGAAGGCGCAGCACCCGCTGAACAGCCTGGGATCGCGGGGGACGTTGTGTGGAACGACGAGCAACAGACCGGGTATCTGCGTTTCACCGGTCTCAAAGCGAATGACCCCAAGGTCGAGCAATATCAGGTCTGGGTCATCGACGAGCGAGGCATGGAGCAAA
The DNA here is from genome assembly GCA_046350435.1 of Phycisphaerales bacterium. Taxonomy (GTDB): domain Bacteria; phylum Planctomycetota; class Phycisphaerae; order Phycisphaerales; family UBA1924; genus BJHL01. Next base: position 1,330,148 of record JAXMAK010000001.1, on the reverse strand, counting down.
AAGTCTCCGGCGGCGTGTTTAATGCCAGTGCGCAGGGCGAAGTAATCGTGCCCATTCATCCCGGGATCGACGTCGGGAAAGTCGTTCTCTTTGCGGTCACTGTCGAGAAGCCGGGCGGCACTTGGGTTCCGGATCTCAAACGTCGTCTCGTCGTGGCGCCGCGCGGCACTTGACGCTTCGTTTTCCGGTGTGACGATTTCTTGAACGCAGACTATCGCGATTGATTCGTCGCGAGGTCACGCCGCGAGTCGGGTCATTGCTTGGCCGAGTTTTTCCAGTTCGATGGTGTGGACTTTCTCGATGCCGAGTGCTTCGCAGACGTCGTTTGGCGTAGAGGCGTTTGCGACGAAGCGATGGCTGAGCATGCGGCGGCCTTCGCTGTCGTAGAGGTAGGCCATGGTTGCGCCGTCGCTTTCGCGGACGACTTCGACGACGCGGCCGCCCAGGACCATGCGGGCGGGCTTGGCGTCCATCGCTTGGGAGAGTTCGAGTTCGATGACATTGTCGACGGCGCGGGCGAGGCCAAGCTGCACCATCTCCATGATGTCGCCGTTAGACTCCATCGCTTGCGCGACTTCCTTGAACATTTCGCTGGTTGCGCTGTATTCGCCGAAGCTTTGTTTGACGACGTGGGTGAGTTCTGTGTCTGTGAGCGACAGCAGGCGCTGGGCGGTTTGCACGCCGGGCGTGGTCATTGAGACGGGGACGATCTGCTGCTTGCGCTGCGTGAGTTCGATGAGGCCCACGACGTATGCGATGCGGTGCAGGCGCGAGAGCGGGTCGTCGCGCTTGGCTTCCGCTGGCTTGGTGTGGTGCCACTCGATGGGTTTTACCAGCAATTCGGGCAATTTCCAGCGCGTGATCATCGCGACGATGAGATCGACGTGGGTGAATTCGAGCGTGTCGAATTCGGCGCGGTAGATTCGGCCCGGCGTGATTGCGTTGGCGAAGACGGGCTGGTACTTGTCGCCCAGCAACTTCATCATGAGCGGCAGGCCTGCGTCCATCATCAGACCAATGACGAAGGCTTCGCTGAGCAGGCCCGGCGCGGTGAGGCGCGCGAGTTGGCTGGCCATGCATGCGCGGAAGAGAGACTCGCCCCAGATTTTACGGGAGTAGTCTTTGTCTGACGGGCTTTGTGCGGCGCGGCTGAGGCTGAAGCCCAGCGAGACGGCCTTCAAGCGATCAACGCCCAGCACGATGCAGGCGCGGTCGATCGCGGTGACGGGCTTGCGCTGAGCGAAGAACGCGGAGTTGGCGAGGCGGAGCACGCGGCCGGCGATTGCCTGATCGTTTTGAATCAGCTTTGCATAATCGTTGAGTTGCGCGCGGGGGTTATTGGAGAGTTCGAGAAGTTTGAGAGCGACTTCGGGCTGGCTGCAGAGGCCCACTGTCTCCAGTTTGCCTTGCAACGCAAGATGGAGGTCTGTGACCTCGCCAGCGCTGAGCAGTCGTCTCACTTTCATGCTGCTCCTCTTCCATGAACGCACGCCATAGCACAACGCTCCGGCCGGTCCGGGACTATGCGCTTCTTGTTTTATCGAGCAGTGGGGTTGCCTGATTCAGCGAAAGTCTGTTTGTTGGTGTAATTCGTATTTGCGGCTCATTTGTAGTGATTTTGAGGGTGTTCGTTGGCGAGCAGTCCACGGCAATCACTTGAATGTGTTGCCGTCCGAGAAGTTGGGTTGGCTGTTCCACAATCTGTCGTTTGTTGTGTAGAGTTCGTGGAGAGCGGGTGCTTTCGCTCAAGTCTTTTGTGGTGCGGGGCTTGAAAACTATTCCTGATGAGTGCTGTCGGTTGTTGGCGGTTTTGTCACGTCGGCGATATTGTGTTGTTTGCACTTTGGAGGCATGGATGGCCGAGGGCGAGTTCAATCAGGAGCGGGGTGGTCGCGGCGGGCGCGGGCGGTTCAATCCGGGGCCGGCGTTGTCTGCGCAGAACTTGTTTGATCGCGAGCCGCCCATGGCGCTTGAGGCGGAGATGAGTCTTTTGGGCTCGTTGATTCTTGAGCCCAAGATGGTGCCGGAGATTTTGTCGCTCGTGAAGAACGAGAACGACTTTTACAAGGAAGAGCACGGGCATATTTATCGCGCGCTGCTGGATATTTATGACCAGCGGAATACGGGCGATCTTGTGCAGCTGGTGGACATGCTGCGCGATCGCAAGGTGCTCGATCAGATTGGCGGGATTGATTATCTTGAGCAGCTTGCCAACAGCGTGCCTGCGCCGACGAATGCAGGGTTTTTCGCGCGGATTGTGGGCGAGAAGGCGAAGTTGCGGCGGTTGATCGATACGGCGGGGCAGATTTTGTTTGATGCGTATCACGCGGGTGCGCTGGGGCCTGAGGGCGCGCGTGAGGTGCTCGACAAGGCTGAGATGGCGGTGTTTGAGATTGCGCAGGAGCAGGTGGCGAGTGATCCGCAGGCGCTGGCGGACTTGCTGGAGAACGAACTGCGGCGGATTGAGCAGGCGGACTTTGAAGGGGGCGGGTATAGCGGTGTTGCGACGGGGTACTACGAACTGGATGAGATGTTGCGGGGATTTCAGCCTGGAGAATTTATCATTATCGCCGCGCGTCCTTCGATGGGGAAGACGGCGCTTGCGCTGAATCTTGCGGAGCAGATGGCGCTGGGTGGATTAGCCGCGGGCGCGCAGGGTGGGAAGCGCGTACCCGTTGGCGTGTTCAGTTTGGAAATGTCCAAGAGCGCGATTGTGCAGCGTTTGTTGTCGGCGCGGTCGGGTGTATCGAGTCAGTCGCTGCGCGGCGGGCACAAGATTCCGGATCGTGACTTGCGCGAGTTGATGCTTGCGGCGGAGGATTTGAAGATTGCGCCGGTGTATGTGGATGACACCCCCGATCTGACTGTCTTGAATTTGCGAGCGAGAGCACGGCGCATGGTGCAGCAGTATGGGGTCAAGTGCATCATGATCGACTACTTGCAGCTCATGAGTGCGCCGGGGGCAGCGCGCGAGAGTCGACAGGTGGAAGTGTCGACAATTTCGCGTGGTGTGAAGGCGCTGGCGCGTGAACTGAATATTCCGGTGATCTGTTTGAGTCAGTTGAACCGCGGCAGTGAGTCACGTGAAGGCAACAGGCCTCGCATGAGCGATCTGCGCGAGTCGGGCAGCATCGAGCAGGACGCAGACGTGGTCATTCTCCTCCACCGCGAGGAGTATTACCACGTGCAGGATGAAGATTGGAAGTTGGAGAATCCGGACAAGATCGGCGTCGCGGAGTTGATCATCGCGAAGCAACGTAACGGACCGACAGGCATCGTCAAACTCTTCTGGGACAACAAGACCACGCGCTTCCGCAATCTTGAACAAGGTGCGGCGTATCAGGGCGCGGGTCAGACGTTTGATATCCCTGGTGAAAAGCACGCCCCTAAGGCCACGCAGAATCAGGGGTACTCGTCGCCATCAGATGCGGCGGATCAGTTTGGGGGTGGATTTGGCGGCGGCGGCGGGGCTGGTGTGCCTTGGACGCAGCAGGGTGCGGCGGCGGAGCCAAAGGGACCGGCGCGCGGGAGTGCGTTTGGGAATCGGGCGAAGACGGGGCCACCTGAGTATCACAGGGATGGCGGCGGGAGCGATCAGCGGCCTGAGACGTCGGATGGCGGCATGGAGTTCACGGGCGGGGAGGGGATTGAAGAGCCGCCGTTTGATGAGCAGACGTGAGTGAGTCGTTGGTGATTCGATTTAGCACAGAGACACAGAGATCAAGAGAAAAATGAGAATGAGTATTGAGAGGCGGCGCGCGGCTGGACGCATCTCAAAAAGTTCTCTCATCTTTCTCTTGATCTCTGTGTCTCTGTGCTAAAAGCGAATGTCTGTGGATACTGAAGCCGCTCCCTTACGGTCGGGCTGCATGTTTTGGCGCGTGGCGCAGTTGACAGATTGGATGTGGAAAAAGCGTGGAAGACTTGCGCCGGGGTGGCGCGAGGGGAACGATTGCGGGCAAGGGTTTGAGGGTTGGGAGGCGATTTTGGTTGGGAAGCCGAGCGCGGGTGAGCGCTGGCGACAGGTGAGTGACAGGAATTCGGATGCGTTGGTTGGTGCAAGTGGTGGTAGTGAAGCGTGTTGAGGAGTATCCACAGGAGTTTTCCACATTGCGCCAGAGCTTATTACGACGACTACTAAATACTTCTCTTATAGAAAGGGGAAGACGCAAGCGAGGGAGAATGCTGGTTGAGTGAATGTGAGTGATGTGGAGAAGGGTGATGCCAAGGGGCGCAAGAGTTGTTCAGAGAAGGTTTACCGCAGAGGTCGCGGAGAGCGCGGAGGGAAGGCTGAGTGACTTGTTGGCTTGATTGGTTGGATGTCGATGGTGTTGTGTTGATGGAGGTTCTGGGAGCGATGGGTGAGCCGCTCCCTTACGGTCGGGCTGCATGTTTTTGGACAGATGCAAGTGAACGAAGTCTCATCATCGACGGGAACGCGCTCAACCTCGCGGGAGGCGGGGTTGGATGTGGCTCGTGTGGTTGCGATGGCGTTTGTGGTGTTGGAACATGCGTGCGTTGCGACGATGCTGTTTCCGATGCAGCGCTTGCTGTGGCCTGTGCAGGATCCGCCGGTTTCTGGCGTCAAGGGTGAGAACATTGGGTGGTACTGGGTTGATGCGCTGTTTCATCTCGTGCGTGGGTTGGGCGTGCCCATCGTGACCGTTGCCGCGGGCTTTGTCGCGATGCGGGCGTTGGAGCGAAAGGGTGTGAACGCGTTCTTGCACGAGCGAAGGCGACGGCTTGGCGGGGCGCTATTGCTTGGTGTTGCCGTGATATTGCCAGTGATGTATTTCATCTGGGCGTGGGGATGGACGCTGCGGGGATGGGCTTCTTGGGGGAACGTTGCGGATGTGCGCTTTGGTCCGGCGGTGCAGCCAAACTTGTATGGGTTGGGGCATCTGTGGTATCTTGAGTACTTGCTTTTGTACTCGCTGATCGCGGCGGTGTTGTGGAAAACCATGTTTGCAAAGGTGCCGCAATCGGTGGCGCGGATACTTGTGCGGCCAGTGGAGCGTGTTGCGTTGGCGCTGGGTGTGCTTGCTCCGGTGCTGACGTTGTGGCCGTCGTGCGTGGTGAGTTTTCATAATGGGTTTATTCCTGAGCCGGGACAATTCATCAAGTACTTTTTGTTCTTCGTGTGGGGGATGATGTTGGCGCGGTGTGTTGAGCGGGGTGAGTCCAGTGGTGTGCAGAGCGGGCGAACAATTCGTTGTGTTCATCATGCAACGCGCTGGTGGGTTGCGGACTTGTTGCTTGCGGGTGTTGGTGCGTGGATGTTGCTGGTCGGGATGACGCATCTGCACGACAATGTGTGGCCCGAGCCGCCTCGATGGCCCCGGCTGCCCTTCTTGCCTGATGTGGAAGGATTCAGTTGGCAGCGATATGAGGTGATGGCGGGGGCGGCGTTGCTCAGCGTGTGCGGATGCTTTGGGGTGGTGGGTTTGTGTGAGCGGGTTGCGGCGTGGAGTGGAGCACGGGTGCGCTGGCTGGCGCAGGCGTCGATGACGGTGTATCTGACGCACTTGATACCTGTGGGGATCAGTTGTGTGTTGTGGTATAAGGTGGACGTGCCGGCGGGGGTGAAAATTGGGAGTGGGTTTGTGGCGGGGATAGGGGCACCTTTGTTGGTGCGGTGGGTGGTGATGCTCGTCACGAAAAGGGTGAAAGAAAAGAAGGCAAGAGGCAGCCCGTTGAGCGGCATCAAGGCATCAAGTACACGGAACTAGCTGAGAAGATTCGGGGGAACGCGGATGTGGAGTGTGTGTGGAATTGGTACGATGATTGAAGGACGGGTCAAAGGCCCATCCTGCCCCCTGCCCCCCGCCCCCCGAAGCAAAAGTGATGAGCGACGTGCAACACAACTCCGCAGATGAATCCCGCGACGAGGCGCTGGAAGCGGCGTTGATGTTTGAGCGGGCGCGGAGTCCGTACACGACGAAAGAAAAGATCGGGCGGGTGCTGTGGAATTACTTCGGGCAGAAGGTGTTTCGCTGCACGTTTCACAACTGGTACGGGTTGCGGAATGCGTTGCTGAGAATGTTTGGGGCAAAGGTTGGTTCGCCCGTGCGCATTCGGCCCACGGTGTTGATTGAGCAGCCTTGGAACTTGTCGATTGGGGACAACTCGAGCATTGGTGATCGAGCGATTGTGTATTGCCTGGGGCCGGTCACGATCGGGAAGCACGTGTCGGTGTCGCAGGGAGCGCACTTGTGCGCGGGGACGCATGATTACCGGCAGGCGGACATGCCTTTGTTGCGGCCGCCGATCGTGGTTGAGGACATGGCGTGGGTTGCGGCGGACGCATTCGTGGGGCCTGGGGTGACGGTGGGCGAGGGCGCGATCCTTGGGGCGCGGGGTGTGGCGACGAAGAATCTTGAAGCGTGGAGCATTTACTCTGGGAATCCCGCGCAACGGGTTCGAGAGAGAAAAAAACTATCGAAGGTATAGCGCACATTGCGTTTATCTGCGACAAAAGCAGCAATTTCATCATTTCGTAGCAAGAACTCCGTTATAAGATGGAGTCATGTCGAACGAGCCGGCGCGCGCGTCGGAAGTTGACAAGCCGATACGTGTCGTGATCCAGCAACCGAATCTGGCGCGCTATCGATTGCCTGTGTATCAGGAGTTGTCGAAGCGACCTGGACTGGACGTGCATCTGTTGTACGGGAATGACTCAGACATTCCCAGCGTTGAGCCTGTGGGCGTCAAGGCGACGATGGTGCCCATGTCAAAGTTTCGTCTCTTTGGGAACGAGGCGAGATGGCATTCGGCGCAGACGAAGTGGACAGATCAGAAGCATGCGGATGTGGTGGTGTTGTCCTGGAGTACACGGTACATGAGTCTGGTGCCCGCGCTGCTCAAGGCGCGTCGGCAGCACATTGGGACGGTGTTGTGGGGGCACGGCTATTCCAAGCGAGAAACCGCGGTGAGCATGAAGGCGCGCAGCGGGGTTGCGCAGCTTGCGGATGCGTTGCTGTTTTACAACCGAAGCACTGCGAGGCAGTACGTTGACGCGGGATATGCGAATCCGATGCGGGTGTTTGTTGCGTTCAACACGCTGGATCAGACGGAGATTCAGGCGGCTCGCAATGAATGGCTGGGTCAGCCTGAGAAACTTGAAGCGTTTCGGGCGCAGCATGGGCTTGCGGGCAAACAGTCGGTGTTGTTTGTGTCGCGGTTTGATCCGAAGAATCGGCTTGATTTGTTGATTCGGGCGTTGGTCAAGCTCCGCGATTCGAATCCGAATCTGGTTGTCAACATCATCGGCAAGGGCGAAGCGGAGGGGGAATTGCGTGTGCTCACCAAGCAACTGGGGCTTGAAGATCGAGTCTTTTTCCGAGGGGCGATTTATGGTGAGCAACAGTTGGCGCCTTGGTTTTTGACGGCGAAGGCGTTTGTGTATCCGGCGAACATAGGGCTGAGCGCGATCCATGCGTTTGGATATGCACTTCCTGTCGTGACTGCGGACGAGCCAAATGCTCAGAATCCGGAGTTTGAGTCGTTGCAGCACGGGTACAACTCGCTGTTGTACACGCCAGAGAGAGTGGATGAACTTGCCGAGGCGGTTGGGGAGTTGTGCCGAGACGGGGAACGCCAGGCAGCAATGAGTCGGAACGCACACCAAACAATTACAGAACGACACTCGCTGAAGCGCATGGTGGACGGGATGGAGCAGGCGATTCGATACGCCGACCACTGTGCGAGAAGGCTCAGGCCCGAGAAAATGCGCGTTTCTAATGCGCTGTTGTCATTTTTTTCTGCCATTTTTCTTGCCGAATTACCGGCGTGGTGCATGTTGTAGTGTCTGGCACACTCTCTCCGTGCCCGACGAACAAACCACGTTGTCAGGGTAGTGGAGCTCAAAGATGTCAAGCATTATCACAGGGTTGTTGTCGAACGCCCCAGAGCGCAAAGGCAATACAGACCAGAAGTCTGGCTTCGTGACGGAGCTCAAGCTGCTTGCCGCGAGCATTCGCGCTGCTTGGCAGCCCAAGAGCGAGCAGGAGCCGGTCGACAGCTTCATGCGGTATTGAATTTCAACTTCGGTGTGTGTGATGCCGCCCTTGAGGAAGGGGCGGCGTTTTTGTTTTTGGGGGAGTGCAGCACGGACATGAGTACATGTCTGTGCCACGGGTGTCGATATAGTCGGCAGCATGAAAGTTGTGCATGTCATTGCGTCGACGGCGACTGAGTTTGGCGGGCCGCCCAGGGTGGCCTTGGACTTGGCGCGGTTGAGCGCGGCGAAGGGAATATCGACGGCGATTGTGACGCCTGATCCGCGTGAAGCGCCGGCGCATTGGCCTACGTCCTGGGATGGGAGTGTTGCTGCGCTGCCCAGCGTTGTCACGATGCGGGATATTGCACATGGTGCGGAGATTGCGCGCGGGGCGGATGTTGTGCACTTTCATGGCGTGTTCAACACGATGTTTGTGAAGTTGGCGAAAGTCCTTCGGGCGCAGGGGACGCCTTACATCGTGACGGTGCACGGCATGCTTGACGACTGGAGCATGGCGCAGAAGCAGTGGAAGAAGCGGGCGTACTTGATGCTGGGCGGGCGTGCGTTTTTGGAGAAGGCGGCGTTTGTGCATTGCACGGCGCAGGGGGAACTTGATCAGAGCAAGAAGTGGTTTCCGAATGGACGCGAGGTGGTGATTCCGTACTTGATCGACACGCAGCCTTATCGCGAGCTGCCGGGCGAGGCGATGGCGCGGGAGAAGTGGGCGTTCTTGAATGACGACTCGCTGGTGAGCGTGTTGTTCTTAAGCCGACTGCATTACAAGAAGGGGCCTGATGTTCTGATTGATGCGATTGCGCTTGCCAAGGCGAAGGGCGCGAAGGTGCGGCTGGTGTTGGCGGGTGATGGGGACGCGCCGTATCCGGAGCAATTGAAGCAGCAGGTCGCGACGAGGGGGATTTTGGACATCACGCACTTTGTGGGGCAGGTGTCGGGCGCGCTCAAGTACAGTCTCTATCAAGTGTGCGACTTGTTTGCGTTGCCGACGAGTCAGGAGAACTTTGGGTTGGTGTATACCGAGAGCCTCGCGAGCGGGACGCCGGTGATCACCACGCGCGGGACGGATATCTGGCGCGAACTTGAGAGCAGCGGCGGCGTGAAGATCGTCGAACGATCTGCGGACGCGTTTGCGAACGCGATTGTGGAGTTGGCGGGGAACGCTTCGCTGCGCGAGAAGATGGGGAGTGGTGCGCCGGGGTGGGTTTTGAGGACGTATGACGAGGGGATGTTGCTTGGGAAGTTTGTTTCGGTGTATGAGAGGGCGGGGAAGAGTTGACGAGCCCTCCGCGCGAGCGGAGGACGGACGGCAACTGGCGTGATTCATACGCAATGCTTTCGCTCACGCTGGCGCGTGAGGTTCGTTGAACATGGGGCTATTCGAACGCGAAGCGACGTTCGACGGGGATGTTGTGGGTTGCGAGTTCGGTCGCCGCGACTTCGTAATCGTCGAAGTGTGTGGAGATTGTGCCGCCTTTGTTGTCGGGCAAGATTTGTTCGTTTTCGTGGCCTTTGCCGGCGATGATGATGACGTTGGGGTGGGTGTTGGGTGTTGGGGCACCGGCTTCGATTGCGGCTTTGATGGCGCGGGCGCGGTCGACTTGGACTTCGACTTTGTGGCGCAGTGACTTGTCGATGCCGGCGAGGATGTCTTCGACGATTGCCGCGGGCTTTTCGGTGCGTGGGTTGTCGCTGGTGATGATGATGTGGTCGGCGAGTTCGGCGGCGGCTTTGCCCATGCGGGGGCGTTTGGTTTTGTCGCGGTCGCCTCCACAGCCGAAGACGACGATGAGTTTGCCGGGGCGCTTCGATGCAAGCGGCGCGCCGGCGGCGGCTTCGATTGCCTTTGCGTGGCGGCCTGGCATGACGTTGGCGACTGCAGCGATGACATTTGCGAGCGAGTCGTCGCTGTGCGCGTAGTCGACGAAGACTTGCGTTGGGGCGGTTGGCGTTGTCACGCGCTCGAGGCGGCCTGGCGGGGCGCGGAGGGCGGAGACGGCGTGTTTCAGGTGTTCGGGCGCGCAGCCCAGCGCGTGGGCGCTGGCGACGGCGGCGAGGATGTTGAAGGCGTTGTAGTGGCCAACGAGAGTCGAGCGCGTTGTAAACGTTCCCCACGGGCCTTGCAGCGTGAGGTCCATGCCTTCCATGGATTGGGCGTGGACGATGCAGGTGCAGTCGGGATTTGTTGCACCATGCGTGCCACCGACTACGCGCTTCGCGTGGTCGGTGCTGGTTGGTTCAGTGGGAGAACGTTCTGCACTTGAGCACCGACCGGCTTCGCCAGTCGGTGGCACGGCGACGACGGCGAGGAGGAGGACTTTGGCTTTGCAGTTTTGCACCATGCGCGGGGACCACGGGTCGTTGGCGTTGATGAGGGCGGTGCCGTTGCTGGGGAGCAACTCGAACAGACGCGCTTTGGCTTGCGCGTAGTTGTCCATGGTCTTGTGATAGTCGAGGTGGTCGCCGGTGAGGTTTGAGAACACGGCGACTTTGAACCGCAGGGCGTCGCAGCGGTGTTGGTCGAGGGCGTGGCTGGAGACTTCCATCGCCGCGGCGGTGCAGCCACACTCGTGCATGCGGGCGAGGGTGCGGCTGACTTCGATCGCGGGGGGCGTAGTCATGTGCGCGCGGGCGACTTCGACGCCATCGTCGATCATGACGGTGCCGATGAGGCCAGCACGGATTTTTGCTGCGTTGAGCAGTTGCCAGATGAAGAACGTTGTTGTGGTCTTGCCGTTGGTGCCGGTGACGCCGACGAGGTCGAGTTTGCGGGAGGCGTTGTCGTGGAAGACTTCGCCTATGAGGGAGGAGGCGAGGAGGGCGTCTTTGCAGTGGAGGACGGGGACGTTCGTGTTGGTTGTGGTGAGCGAGGGATCGTCGGTCAGGATCGCGACTGCGCCGGCGCGGAGGGCTTGGTCGACGAAGGCTTTGCCGTCTGACTTGAGGCCTTTGCGGGCGATGAAGAGCGAGCCGGGCACGACGGTGCGGCTGTCTTCGGTGATGTCGCAGATGCGTGTGTTGGCGATGTCGCCTGGGAGGGTGGAGACAGGGAGGTTTTTTTGGTTGAGGAGGGTGGGGACCGCGGAAGGGCCAACTTCAGACTTGAGCGCGGGGTGGGCCGAGATGGAGGAGAGGAGGTCGGCGAGGCGCATGGGAAGGCAGGGTATCGTTGTGGTGACGGGTCGGTGGTTGCGCAGGGGAGGTGTTGCGTGGATGACTTGGATAATGGCCAATGGGTGAAGGCGGCGATTGGCATCGTTGTTATCTTCATTGTGTCCCTGTGGGCGTCGTGTTCGGAGCTTCGCTACTTGGCGTTTGGAAAAGTGACGACGGCAACGGTTCGGCACTGCGAAGTTGTTGAGAACCAAAGGCGGCGCAATTCATCGCATCTACAGGTGCGCTACTCGTTCAAAGACGACGATGGGCAGGAGCGGATCGAAGGAGCGCACGCCGATGCGACGTTGCAGGCGAAGTTTGCAAAGGGGAGCAAGATTGAGGTGCAGTATGTTCCGCGCCGATTAGGCGAGTCGCGATTGGTTGGACAGAACAACTGGTGGCTCACGCTGCCGCTGGCGGTATGCATTCTCGCGACGATTGGATTTGTGATGTGGATGTATCGCGACGTGCGCGAGCATGAACGTGCTGTGGCAAGGCGCAACAGGTTGTAGTAGGCATGGAAGGAATAGCATCGAAGTTGCTCAAAGCAGCAACTTAGATGGCACGGTTAGTTTTTCAGCAGGAACGTTTTGGCGGATAGAGCGGGGATGGAGTCTTGGGCGGAGGTGATGTTGAGTGAGGAGATATCGAAGTCAGTGGAGCCGCGGTTGATGACGACGAGGAGGCGGTTCTCGTTGAGCGTTCGCATGAATGCGAAGATGTCGGGGGATCCGCTATCCAAGTGTTGGACGTCGCCGTAGCGGAGGATGTCGGCGGTTTCTGGATCGGTGCGCATGCGGAGCCACTTTTTGTATTGGTCGCGCACTTCGGGGATGAGTTTGTCGTCGGGATTTTTATTTGTACCTTCGGCGACGTCGGTCCACGGGACGGGTTTGCGGTCGTTGGGGTCGTCGGCGCCCCACATGCCGTATTCGTCGCCGTAGTAGATCATGGGGGCGCCGGGGTAGGTGGCTTGGATGGCGACACCGAGGATGGAGCGCTTGTAGGTTTCTTCGTCGGGGAGAGATTCTTTGAAGGGGATGTAGTGTGGGTCTTTTTCTCTGGGAGCGCCGTCGCCGTTTTGGATGGTGCAGTCGCGGTCGTATTCGCGGCCTGGGTTTTGGAGCATGCTGACGTAGCGCGGGGTGTCGTGGCTGGCGAAGAGGTTTTGCGCGATGAGGTTGGTTTGCGGGGTGTCTTTGAAGGCTTTGTCGAGCGCGGTGGCGAGTTGTTCGCTGGTGAAGGGCTGCGGTTCTTTGGACCAATCTGTTCGCGGCGTGGTGTTGGTGAGCCAGTTGAGGATGGGGTACGCGAACGGGTAGTTCATTTGCGTGTCGAAACCGCTGCCTGCGCCCAGTCCATCGACCTTGCTCCAGATTTCGGCGATGATGATGGCGTTGGGGTTGATGGCTTTGACGTGTTTGCGCCAGTCGCGCCAGAACTGTTCTCCGATTTCTCCTGCGACGTCGACGCGCCAGCCGTCGATGCCGTCGCTGGGATCGCCATCGCCATTGGGGTCCATCCAGCGCTTGGTGATGTCGAAGATGTGGTGTTTGACACCGATGTTGAGATCGCCTCGCTCGACGGTGGTTTGTGCGTCGGGAGTGAGGCCGCCTTTGACCTGGCGGAACTCGGGAAGATCGCCATTTTTTCTGCCGGGCCAGCCTGACCAGCTTGCGAGCTTGCCTTCGTTATCGAAGTCGGCGATGTACCAGTCGGCGTAGTTGCTGAGTTTGCCGTTGTGGACGAGGTCTTGGAAGGCCCAGAACTGTTTGCCTGTGTGGTTCCAGACGCCATCAAGGATGACGCGGAGGCCGCGCTTTTTGGCTTCGGGCAGGAAGACGTCGACGAAGTACTTGTCGGCGGGGGTCCATTGCCAGGTTTTGGGATCGTCGGTTTCGAAGAGACCTGATTCAGATTTTGGTGGCGTGTAGGTGCCGTCTTGCGGGCGCGAGGGACCTGCGCTTGCGGGTTTGGCGAGGCGTTCGTCGATGTGGCGGTAGTCGCTGGCGTCGTACTTGTGGAGGCTTTCGGCTTCGAAGATGGGGTTGAGGTAGAGCGCGGTGACGCCGAGGTCTTTGAGTTCGTCCATCTTCTCGACGATGCCTTGGAGATCGCCGCCGTAGCGACGGTCGAAGATGACGTTATAGAGTGGGCCACCTGGACGCTCTTTGATTTTTTCAGCGTCGTCAATATTTCGGCGCTTCATCCACGCATCGAGCTCGCCTTCTTGGATGTCGTACCAGTTGCAGTGCCAGTCGGCGAGGAAGACGCTGGGGCCTTTGGGATCGTTTTCGGGGACGGCGTTGCGGAAGCGCTCCGGGAAGATTTGATACCAGACGGCACCTTTGGCCCAGTCGGGTGTTGCGGGAGTTGGCGCGAGTGTGACTTCGTTCCAGATGAACTCAGACTGCGTTGAGCCGTCGCTGACGAGGAAGTTGTAACGGATCTTCGGCGTGTTGGCTTTGAGGCGGATGCGGTAGACGTCGAGTGCTCCTGCGGAGCCATCGCGGCGCATCTGGAAGCGGCGGTCGGAGGTGGAGCCGTCCGGGTGGATGGTGCGGAGGATGAGCGAGACGGTTTTGTTGTCGCTCTGGCGAACGCGCACGGAGATATCAGCGAGGCCTTCGGCGCTGGAGATGGCGACCACGTCGCGATCTGGGTTGTGGGCGAAGAGGGGTTCGGTGTTGAGCATGGCGGGAAGGACGCTCGCGAGTGGTGCGGGAGCGATTTGGGCGAATGCGGGAAGGGCGAGGAAGAACGGGAAGAAGCGGAGCATTTTGCATCGTAGAGAGAATGGGGGTCGGGAAAGCGTGAAGGGGGCGTCAAACTCGATTCGCCCACCCCAAACCCCTCCCACTCGCAAAGCCTCGCGGGAGGGGCTTTTTGTGGGGCGTATCTTCGTTGGGGGTTGCGGCATCTAATCAGGATGCTTCGTTGTGTCAACATCGGTTTGGTGATGGGATTGGTGGTGATCGCCGGGTGTAAGCCTGTTGCGAATTCGGCGGCGCGTGATCAGCGTGCGCCGGCGGGTGTGACGAGCGTGCCCGCGAGCGAAGCGAAGACAGAAAGTACCAAGACCATGGCGAATATGCCCAAGACGGACGCGGAATGGAAGCAGAAACTCACGCCCGAGGAGTATCGCGTGCTGCGCGAGAAGGGAACGGAACGCGCGTTTACGGGGAAGTACTGGGACACGCCTGGCGGGAGTGGCGAGTATCGCTGCGCGGCGTGCGACAATCTTTTGTTCAAGGGCACGGACAAGTTTGTCAGCGAGTGCGGGTGGCCTGCGTTTGACAAGGCGATCAAGGGGTCGATCAAGTATGAAACCGATCGCACGTTTGGCATGGTGCGGACGGAAGTGATGTGCGCACACTGCGGCGGGCACCTTGGGCATGTCTTTGAAGATGGGCCGGAGGACACGACCGGGATTCGATACTGCATCAACAGCGTGAGCATCAAGTACACGCCAGATGAGACGAAGAAGGATGTGGAGAAGGAAGCGATTTCTGAGGTGAAGTAGAGGCGATCGCGGAGGGCGCGGGGAGGGCGGAGAAACGCGGAGGGGAACTTGTGTGGAGTGTGGCGGCGTTGTAGTGGGAAGAAAGAATTTAACACAGAGAGCGCAGAGAGCACAGAGAAGGCAATTGTGATTCACTTTTCTTTCTTCTCTGTGCTCTCTGCGCTCTCTGTGTTGAATCTTTTTTTCAAGAGAACCGCCCGAAGAGTTGCTTAGAAGCAGGCGCACTACAGTGAACGATCTCTACTCGCAAGCCCAAATTTCCGATGTGGTTGGACGCGCCGCTCTCGACGATTGCGCGGACGGCGATGGTGCCGGTGAATGTGATTGGGTATGAGCGGGCGATGCGGATTGCGGATGTGATGGGGCGGGGGCTCGCCGCGATTGATCGCAAGCATTACAAGCGGGCATACAACAATCTGCGTGATGCGTTTCCCGCGTGGAGCGAGGAGCAACTGCACGAGTGTGTAGTTGGGTGCCATCGGCACTTGATGAAGTTGTCTGTGGAGTTTGCGTACACGCCTCGATTACTCACGCGCGATGCGGTGCATCGGCACATGATGTTTACGGATATGTCCAAGGCGCTGCACAGTCTGCTGCGCGATCGGCCCACGATTTTGATTACGGGGCACATTGGTAATTGGGAGATGGTGGGATATGCGGTGTCGATGCTGGGGCTTGAGATGTGCGCGGTGTATCGGCCGCTTGATTTGAGGGGCGTCGATGACTGGGTGAAGCGATCACGTGAAGAAAAGGGGCTGCGGCTTATCAGCAAGTTTGGGGCGGCGCGAGGTGTGCCAGCGGCGATGGAAGCGGGGTTTCCGGTTGGGCTTGTCGCGGATCAGTCGGGCGGGGATCGAGGCGTGTTCACGCCTTTCTTTGGGCGATTGACGAGCACATACAAGATGATCGGGCTCTTGGCGATGCGGTTCAACGCGACGGTGGTGTGCGGCGTGGCGCGGCGATTGGAACATGGAGAGCGCGTGCCGAGCGGGCCGCTGGATCGATCGCAGTTTGTGCATGGGAAGATGGCGACGGACGGACATCGCGAGTCGGGGATTCGATATGCGGTGGAGGTGACGGATGCGTATGGGCCGGAGGATTGGAACGCGCAGCCTGATCCGTTGTATTACATCACGGCGCGGTATCGGCGGGCGATGGAGGCGATGATTCGGCGTGCGCCGGATCAGTATTTTTGGATGCATCGGATATGGCGGAGTCGGCCTGCGCATGAGCGGATGAACAAGCCGTTTCCTGCCGCGCTTCGCGAGAAGATGCTTGCGCTTCCTTGGATGACAAGCGCGGACGTTGATGCAGTGGTGGAGCAGAGTGAGCGGGATGTGAAGCAGTTGGAGAGATTGCAGCGCGCGTAGGACAAATGGCCAAGGGCTAAATTTCTAGATGGCCAACTGTGAGAGGCCCTTTTTAGCACAGAGACACAGAGATCAAGAGGGGGATGAGGGGGGATTTTGTTGGTTGAGGAGAAAGAAGGCACCTAGGGATATGGCATCGAGGCATCAAGCAAGAGTCTCTTCTTTCTCTTGATCTCTGTGTCTCTGTGCTGAAACGAATGACAGTTGGCATCATTGCGCAAGTTGAAGCGTGCGCGAGATTGCAGTGCGGGCTTCTTCGGGCGTGCTGACGGGGGTTTCAAACTCAAGGCGGAGGACGCCGAAGCGGGCGCGGAGGTCTAGGCCCCAGGGGTCGACTCCCACCGCGAAGGGATTTTCTGGGCGAGTGTGGAGTTGGCGTTCGCACGCGTTGGCGAGGGCGGCTTGGTGTTGATTTGCGAACTTGCAGAGTGCGCCTTCATGCTGGCGCAGCGGGTTGGCGAGTCTCACGAGGTCGCCATCGATGACTTCGTCGAGGCGCTTGACACTCTGGATGTTGAGTTTGGCCCAGCGGGCGTGCGTGGGCTTCAGGTGATACGCGAGCCAGCGGTCGGCGGCTTCGTGTGTGTTGGGGTTGATCTCGGTACACGTCGCGAAGACTTGCAGGCATTCGGGATTGTCGAGCGAATCGTCGGGTGCGAAGAGCATCACGTCTTGTGAACGGATCGCTTCGGCGGCGACCGGGAGCGTGGGTTCGCCCGAGAGTGGATCGAGGACGAACTTGCAGGGCTCGGTGACATCGCCCAAGGTCTCGCCAAAGGCGAGGACGCCTTCGTGGAAAGTTCGGAGACGGCGGAGGAAGTCCATGGGGGAGTGTATTTGGGCATTGGGGATTGGGCATTGGGCAATAGCAAAGGCACTCGGCATTCGTGGTTCGGCAGTCGTGATTTGAATTTGGGAGCAAAAGAAAAAACCGACCTCGGGGGTCGGTTGATGAAGAACAATCAGCCTTCGGGTGTACATCGGCACCGACCGGCTTCGCCAGTCGGTGGCACGAATCACTTGGGTTGTTCGGGAGCGGTCTTTGGCGCTTCGGCTGGGGCGTCCTTTGGTGCTTCCTTGGGCTCTTCTTTCTTTTCTTCGGCAGGAGCGTTCGCGGCGTTTTCGAGGGCGCGCTTGGTGGCTTCGGCGACGTCCTTCGCGGACAGGATCATGCCTGCTTCGGCGCCGGCGAGGGGGTTGCTCTTGGCGTTTTGCATTTCATCTTCTTCGGGGAGGATGAAGGTGTTGACGCCGATGGGTTCGCCCGCACTGTTGTACACGGGGAGTGCCCAGTCTTCGCGGGTTGCCATGCTGGTGGAGGGGATGAGCAGATCGCGGGGCTTTGTCACTGCGGCGCAGATGCGGCCGTCGGCGACTTTGAAGTTGTGACCGAAGAACTTGCCCATTTTGCGGACTGCGAAGACTTCGTCGCCCACTTTAGCGGTTGCGTTCTTGGAGAAGTCGACGAAGGGGAGCGGCTTTTCCGGGGCTTTTTCGAGTTTGAGCCAGGCGAGGGCGAGTTCGGTGTCGCGAGCGATGAACTTGGCGTCGAGGCCTGTGGTGTCTTCGCCCTGCAGGATCTTGATGTCCTTGGGCGTCGCACCACTGCTGCCGCGGCCTCCACCAAAGAAGAAGTTGCTGGCGAGGACCAGGCCATCGCTTCCGATGAGGATGCCGGTGACTTCGTTTTCTTCTTCCTGGCCCTCGGAATCAAGGATGTACTTGATGGTCACCATCGGCGCGCTGCCCTTGGAGAGCATCGCGGCGAAGTCGGCGGTTTGCGCGGGGGCCTCGGGGGCGGCGAAGGCCGTCGGCGCGAGGAATGAGGCGGATGCGAGAGCGAACGTGCACAGAACGCGAGAGAGAGAATTCAAGAGGGACTCCTTATGTGAATCAGCGAGCGTAGGAGGGAGATTATTGCCATTCGCCCACCCCAAACCCCTCCCGCTGGGCGGGAGGGGCTTTTTGAGGGACGCAACCGTTTGGGAGTTGGTCACTAAACTACGAGACATGCCTACTTGGAAATTGAAGCCGGTGCGGGGGAACAGCAAGGTTGTCGACTTGGATGGGGCGAAGATCACCATCGGGCGAGGGCCGGAGAATGTCATTCCGCTGATTGACGAAATGGCGAGCCGCAAACATGCGGTGGTTGAGGGGGATGGGCGGGGCGGGTATCAGGTTCGAGATCAGGGGTCGCGCAACGGAACGAAGGTCAACGACCAGCGAATCGAAGAAGCGATTCCGCTGAAGTCGGGCGACATTTTGCGCGTTGGTCAGCACGAGTTTCTTGTCGTATGCGAGTTTTCGAAAGATGAGATCGCGAGCAAGAAGCATGTGGACAAGGCGCTGGAGAATGCGCCGGCGGTGGTTGCGCCGACACCAGTCACGGCTGCGGGGACTGGCGGATGGATGTTGGAACTTGCAGAGATGATGGCGAGCCTGCCACCAAAGACGCAGCCCGAGGCGGTGTCTGTCATTGATGCCAACGGCATTCCGAGCGATGTGCTTTCGGGCACGAGTGATGGGCCAAACGCGATGCGGCTGTTGCTGCAATTAGCGAGCAAGTGCCGGGCCACGGATATTCACTACGAGCCCAAGGGCGAGTTTTACAACATTCGCATGCGTGTTGACGGTGAGATGGTGCCGATTGTCGAGTTACCCAAGCGCGTGGGCGAATTGACGTTTGGCTTGGTGAAGAGCGCGTGTCATATGCATCTCGCGGGGCGCGATGCTGTGCAAGACGGACACTTTTCCTGTGTGTATCCGGATCGGCGAGTTGAGTATCGAATCAGTTTCACGCCCAGCATGCACGGGCAGAAGTTGGTGCAGCGCATTCTGGACCAGCGCGGTGCGCCGGGGAGCGTGCGAGAACTTGGGCTTGCGGGATATATGGAAGACCGCATTCGGCAGGTGTGCAATCAGGACAGCGGGCTAATCGCAACGTGCGGGCCGACAGGAAGCGGCAAGACCACGACGCTGTACAACTGCATCCGCGAAATCGACCGGCAGGCGCGCAACGTCATCACGATTGAAGACCCGGTGGAATATCAACTGTCGGGCGTGACGCAGATTCCGGTTGATGAACACAAGGGCAACAACTTCGGCAGTCTGTTGCGTAGCGTGCTGCGACAGGATCCGGATGTGATTCTCGTTGGCGAAATTCGCGACGAGGAAACAGCGCGCACGGCGATGCAGGCTGCGCTCACCGGGCACTTGGTGTTTTCGAGTGTGCACAGCAAGGACACGATCACGGCGGTGTTCCGATTGCTTGACCTGAAAGTTGAGCCGTATCTGGTTGCAAACTCGCTCAATCTTGTCCTCGCACAGCGACTGGTGCGGAGTTTGTGCCAGACGTGCAAGCATCCTGCGGCGGTGACTCCGGGCCAAGCCACGCGCATCGGAAAGTGGCTGAGCGGCAAGACGCACACGTTCGCCGCGACCGGGTGCGGGAAGTGCTTGCGGACGGGATATAGCGGGCGGCGCGCGTTGTTTGAAATGCTGGACTTTAACGACGAACTGCGCGACATCGTGCTCAACAAGCCCAGCATCACGGCGATGAAGAAGGTGATCGAGCAGGGACTGTTCACGACGCTGCAGCAGAGCGGGTGGAAGATGGTGGCCGAGGGGCTTACGACGATTGATGAAGTGGAACGCGTTGCGGGGATGACGTAAGCGAATGTGCCAGCCAAGTCAACCAATCGTTGATCGCAAGATCGCTTCGGCGACGAGCACGTCTTCTGGTCGATCGATGTCGATGACCGAACCTTCAGGATTAAGCACGCCTCTTCTGTCAACGCCAAAGAACTGATGTGGGCCGGGCTGTGCTTTGGGGATTGCGCAGAAGAGGGAGTTCCAAGTTACTGCGATGACGCCGCCGTCAGGAATGTGGGCAGGCGGCAGGTCTTGGCGGCGGAAAACATTGTGATTGAGCACGTCGCCTTCCCAAGGTGCGACTTGTCCGGACTTGTTGTCGACGCGAGCGATCCACCAAGGGTGATACTTGCCGACGGGCTGGTAACTCTGCACGCTGTCGCACTTGCTGCTTTGAAGCAGCGTGACGGCTCGGTCGGTGAGATCGTCGGGGCGCACGGGGACGTTTGCGTACAAGATCACGAGATTGATTTTGGCGCGGTCAGGGCCTTGGTGGCGGAAGTGAGCCGCGGCTTCGAGGGCGGCGTGGCGTGCCGCGTCGTCGACTCGCGCGGTATCGGTCGCGAGATCGGGTGGACGCTGCATTGGCAGTGCGCCTTTGCTTTTGGCAATGGCGAGCATGTTGGGATCGTCGCTGCTAACGACGACGTGATTGACGGTTTTGGAACGCAGGGCGTGTTCAATGGTCCACGCGACGCATGGTTTGTTCGCGATGATGCGAGTGTTTTTGCCGGGCACGCCTTTGCTGCCTGCTCTGCCCAGAATGATGGCGATGGTTGGCATGAACTTCACCACGGAGAACACGGAGAGAAAACACAGAGTGTGAACGAGAGTGTCGAGCAATGCTAGATTGCGGACACGATGTGTGACGACGGTTCGGGCAGAAGTTTTTGGAGTGGACGCGGCGTTACAAGGCTGTCCGCGCTGATAGAGATGTGTGACCACGCGCGCTTGGCGAGGACGTTTGCGGGCAGAGGGAGGGCTTCGATGCGAGAGCCGGGCGGCGAGTCGAGGAATGTGGGTGCGTCGAGTGAGCAGCAGCCTGCGGTGAGCATCCAGCGATCAACGAAGGACTCGATATCTTCGTACGTTGCGTCGCAACGGGTGAGGCGTGGGACGAACCACGTGCGAGGGAGGCACGTTGAACTTCGTTTTGCTCGTTCGTCAAGAGCGTGTTGCATTGATTCCCAGCACTGCTCGATGGAGTTTGAATTCGAGCGAGCGAGCCATGTTGCTGGAGTGTCGCCAGGCATTTCGACGCTCACGACGTCTACGCCAAGGTCCATCGCGTCGACGAGCGACTCGCCTTGTGTGCGAGTGATGTGTTCGTGCGAGGTGCGAATGTGTACGCCAGCAAAGCCCAGGGGTTTTGCGAGGCATGCGAGCTCGCGCCAGGGGCCGGTGCCAGCGGCGTCGTGGATCGTGAGCGCGAGTGGTTGACCGGCGTCGGACGCTGCGTGCGAAGCGATTTTGAGGCGAGAGGCGAGGGTCGCGGTTTCTTCGATGTTGTGTGCGGAGATGTTGAGTTCGAGGACTTCGGGAAGTTTGGTTGCGTCGCTTGCGAGCCACGAAGAGAAAGCCGAGGCGACTTGTGAGCCGGCTGAAAGCGGGAGATTTGTTTGTGATGCGTGTTCGATGAACGCGCGGAAGTTGGCGTCGTCCCATGAGCAGCGCACGAGCATGTCGCGCATCGTTGGTGGCACTTGCACACAGAAAGGTTTGGCGATCGGATCGAGTTGGGGCGTACGCGGGTGATAACCAACGAGTTGACCCAGCGTGCCCAGGATTGTGCGGGCGCCGTTGGCGGGATCGTTTTCGCTTTTTTGCGTGAAGCCTGCAAGTTGTGACAGCACATCGCTGCTCGCGACTGCGCCAGCGAGCCCGACGCCTGCTTGCGAGAAACAGAATGCGTGGCGGCGCGGGGCTTCGCGATAGCGAGCGATTGTCGCATTGGTTGTGTGTGGATCGAGGGCGATCCAATCGGCACCGACGAGCAGCGCGGCATCGATGTTGTATTGCCGAGCCAGCGTGTTCCAGATTGCGGGGTGGAGGAGTTCGTCGTAGACGCTCATGTTCGCGACGCCGGTACGCCAGGAGTGTCGCGACCAGAGGCGCGCGGCGCGAACGGCGTGCAGGCGGCTTTGGATTTGCTCAGACTGAAGTTCGGTGACGGTGTGTACGCGGATTGGTATATTGGCGTTGTGTCTGAAACGAGCAAGCAGGGACGTTGTCTGTTTTTCGTCGTTTGTGATGAGCAGCACGCCGTCGAGTTCTTTGAGATTACTCAGACGATCAAGAGTTGCGGCGAGAATCGAGGAGTGGTTCTTACCTGCGAAGTAGACTTCTTGGTTGAGCGATCTTGGACTCATCGCGGAGCGGTGATGGTCGACCCAGATGTAGGCCCAGACGTTGCGGCGGCGGCCGTCAACGCCGGTTTGATCGGCGAGTTCGGCGGATTGGGGCGTGACGCTGCGGGTTGGTGCAACGCCGGTCTTGGTTGCGACGAGAGCGTCGGCGAGCATTTCTGCGGCGGAGCTTGCGGACTCGCGGAGCCACGTGATGTTCTGGATGTCGCGCTCGATTTGCTTGCGCTGTTTGTCGAGGGCGGAGAGTGAATCGTCGAGTTCGATGGAGCGGTCAGCTTTGAAGCGATTGAGCTGGCCTGTTTGGTTGAGATGTTGTACGAGCCAGTTGGCTTCGAGCGATGTCACTTCTGCGGCGCGTTTTTGCACGCGGTCGATCAGCCGGCTGACAAGCGCCTGATCACCATGATGCTTGAGCATCTTGTTCAAATCTTCGATAGCAAGCGGGCACGCGTCTTTGATTGTTTCGCATTCTTGCGAGAGTTTCTCGAGGCGTTTGCAGAGAGCATCGCGTTGATCGGGTAGAGCGGTTGGTTTTGGGAACGCGGCGAGAGGTTGTGTCGGCGCAAGGGGTGCTTCGGCTGCTGGTGCAACGTCGGCAGTGAAGGAAATATCGAGCGTGGATGTTTGAAGCGCGGTGCTACTTGCGACTGTGCTTTGATGTAATGTGGTTTGCAAGATGCCGAGTTGTTCGAGGGCTTCGCGCAGCGGCATGATGCGTGTGTGTTTTTTGAGCACGCCGCCTTCGGTTGCGTCGATCGTGGTTTTGCCGGCGTCTTTGTCGCGAAGGAAGTCGCGCTCGAATTGCAGGAGGTATGTTGCCATCTGCTCGTCGGTGTAGACGGGGCGGCCTTGTTGGTCGAGCGTTTTTCGGAGGTGACTGCGCATGCGCATGATGCGTTGCCACTCGAGCAATTCAAGCGAGCAGAAGTCGTTGAGTTCTGCGGACCAGACTTGGTGGATCGCCGCGCCTGGTGAGTAATACTGGCCATCGGTGAAGCCAAGGTCTTGGCCAATGAGCAGCACGGGGTCGCAGCCAAGATAGCGAGCGAGGTAATAAGAAAGGTGTGCGACAGTTGCGCCGAGGGGCAGTTGCCCCATCTCGCGAGCGAGGGACTTGCCCAGCACGCGCGTGAGGGTGTCGTCTTGAACGCAGCGAACTGTGCCGGGGAATGCGCGGAGAATCGCGCAGTTGGCTTTTGGTTCAACGACGAGTGTGATGCCTTCGACATCTTCTTTGGTAAGACCTTCGTAGAAACGCGTGCTGATTTCGTGGTAGTCGAGCGCGGTGACGAAGTGGGGCTTGATGCCCTTCGAGAGCAGTTGCTTCAGAACAGTTTGCGCGGCGACGATAACGACTCGATCGCGGATGCCGGGCGTTTGAAGAAGATCGATGTTTCGGCGGAGGCTTGGGCCCGCCGAGACCACGATTGCTGGACGATGTTTCTGGCAGTCTTTGAGATCAGCGACGCCCGGTGCGTGCAGGTACACGCTCGCGTTGCCCATCAGATTGCGAAGCGTGAGTTCTGAGTGTGCCAGCGTTGTGATGACGTTGGTGCGGACGCCTTTGATGACGGTTGTGAGCGTGTTGGCGAAAGTTTCACCGGTGGTGCCAAGTCGCAGCTTGCTGGGCGGGTGATCGACGAGGGTGACACCTGCGGCGACGAGACCTTCGAGACCTTCAAGGCCAGCGGCGAGCGGGCCAGATTCGTTAGCGCGAGTGATGAGAATGAAGCGCGATTGGTTGAACCAGTTGGTGCAGTCGATTCGGCCCAAGACATCACGCAGAAGAGACACATCGGGTTCGAAGCAGATGATGAGTCCGGTTGCACCGATGCGGTGCGCGAGGTGGCGGAGATGGTGCCCGACGCCAAAGCCTCGGACGACGATCGCGGCGCTTGCTTTGATGTCCACGCTGTCGGCGAGACGCTTGCCCTCTGTGTCTGCGGCCCGGGCGCTTGCGAGCAGGCGTCCCCCACTGTTTTCGAGACGGGCGAGCAGGTGGTTGTCGTCGCTTTGCAGGAAGGTGACGCCGAAGGATGGTTGGGCAGCGCGGATGTCGCGCACTGCGGACGGGCTGCGGAACGCGAGTGCCTGGAGGTTGCGCTCGAGGGTGTTGTGGTCGAAGGGTGGTGGAGAGGGTTGGGTATTGGTCACAGGGCGCTCCGCGCAGGGGACGACGCCGGCATCCTGCCGGGGATTGGGTTTCATCGGAAAATGCGTGCAAAACCAAGCAAAAACGCGTGGCATCGCGGCAGATTTTGCGTGTGGGAGGCATGCGATAGTTGTCTGATGTCGATTTTGTGATCTTTCGCGCGAGGGGTGCGTACAACTGGGCGTGCTTTTTCTCACGCAACAAACATCTGGCTCAGGGTCGGGGGGGCTCAGCGGCATCCTCGATATCCCGGCTCCCCCACCACTTCCTGCGAACGGCGGATTTCAGGCGTTTTTGTTTGAGAAGCCGTGGGTTGGGGTTGCGGTGTTGGCGATTGCAGGTGTTGGACTGCTGGTGTATTACGCGAAGCGCGAGCAGCTCAAACTGGGGGCGCAGCGCGGCGGGCCTTTGCTGATATTGGCGGGCGTCTGGGTGCTCGCGGCGTCGCTCATCGAGACGCGGCACGAACAAATGCGGATTGCGACGGAGCAGCTGATTGATTCCGTGACGCGGGCTGACATTGACGATTTGCGACAGCAACTGACGCGGGACGCGAAGTTGCAGTACTTTGGCGGGCTGCCTTTGCAAGGGATTTTGGATCGGGTTGAATCGGTGATGGGGCAGGGCAAGGAATACAGCGTTCGCGACTATTCAATTGTGGAGTTTCAGTCGCAGGCGCTTAATCAGGCGACGGGCATCAACGCGGGGCAGGCGGGCGGGGTGGTTCAAGTCAAGGTGCGTGTCACTTCGAATGCGTATGGCATGCCGCATCTTTCGTGGTGGCGGCTGGACATGATTCAGGGGCCGGATGGGGAATGGCGGACTTCGGTGATTACGCCGCTGGCGATTCAGTATGGGTCGGTGCAGTAAGCGGCGTGAATGTGATGAGTGCACAATCTAGGACGAACGCCAACGATTTTGGCGAGGCTGACGCATCGGGCATATTTAGCCGATACGAAGAGTCGATTGATCTGATCGAGCAGGTCATACTCTTTTTGAGACCCAACGACGTGTTTGGGTTGTTCCGTTTTATGTCAGGCATTCATCGGCATTTATCGCATGTCCAGCACTGTTGCAAGCCTTCTCATCAACACGCTCAACCGCAAGGATGATTTGCGTATCGCGCTCAAGTCTGTTTTCGAGCAGACGGCGCCGCTTGAGGTGATTGTGGTAGATGACGGCTCGACGGACGGCACAAGCGAGATGGTTCGTGCCGAGTTTCCGCAGGTGAAGTTGCTTCGGAACGAAAAGCCATTGGGCATCATTGCCGCGAGAAATCGCGCGGCGCACGAAGCGACTCACAACATCATGTTCACGCTTGACGACGATGCGACGTTTTCCTCCGCGACGACGGCGGAGCGGGTCTTGAAGCGATTTGATCATCCGCGCGTTGGTGCGGTGACACTGCCGCTGATTGATCACATCAACGGGGTGGCGCAGAAGCCCTCGCTTCCCATCAGCGAGGAGACGCCCGCTGATTTTCCCGTGACATTTTCGTACACCGGGGGCGGCAACGCGAAGCGGCGCGATCTCTTTCTGGCACTTGGCGGGTATGGAGGCGTGGGGCGCCAGGGCGAGGAATCCAATTACTGCATCAAGATGCTCAGCGCGGGGTACATCGTGCGAATCGCGTGCGCCGGGTGGGTCAATCACTACCCGATTGTGAAGAAGCGCGACGAGAACCACATTGCGTACTCCGGCGCGATGAATCGAGTGATTTACACGATGCAGCATGTTCCATTTCCTCATGTGATCACGCATATGGCGGGAGTGCTGGTCAATCAGGTCCGAGTTGGCTTTCGTGATGGCAGGCTCAAGCATTGTCTGAGGGGTGTGCGCGACGGATGGTCGTGGTATCAAGCCAACAAACAGGTTCGCAAACCCACTTCGCCGCTGGTGTACAGATTGAGCAGGGTGTTAGTGTCCGGGCAGGCGATTCCGTTCTCTGAGATTGAGAAGATGCTTCCTCCGATAAAGACCGTTGAAGAAGTTCAATCTTCTGGGTCATGAAGTGAGCCTGTTGATTGCTGGATCGGGATGCTCAACGTCCGCTTTTGTAATTGGCGGTCGTGTTGCAATAAGCGGTGTACCGTTGCTGCATGTCTACACCAACACAGCAGATTTCGGCGAACACACGGGTCATCGTGACGGGCGGTGCGGGGTTTTTGGGGCGATGTGTTATCGAAAAATTGCTTGCGCGGGGCGTGCCGAAGGACAACATCTTTGTTCCGAGGCGCAAGGACTTTGACTTGACGCAGCAGGCAGATGTCGCGCGGCTGTATCGCACGGCGTTTAAGCACTTTCCGCCTGATCTTGTGATTCACCTAGCTGCGGAAGTCGGCGGCATCGGCGCGAATCAGAAGAATCCGGGGCGATACTTCTTTGCGAATATGGCGATGGCGCTGCACTTGATTGAGCAGTTCCGCATGGAGGGCTTGTGCTCGCGCGGGGCGAAGTTTGTGCAGGTGGGGACGATCTGTGCGTATCCGAAGTTCACGCCCGTGCCGTTTCGCGAGGAAGAGTTGTGGAATGGATATCCAGAAGAAACCAATGCGCCGTATGGCGTGGCGAAG
The DNA here is from genome assembly GCA_046350435.1 of Phycisphaerales bacterium. GTDB lineage: Bacteria > Planctomycetota > Phycisphaerae > Phycisphaerales > UBA1924 > BJHL01. The sequence goes on along the minus strand of JAXMAK010000001.1, from coordinate 1,303,343 downwards.
AAAGCCGCGTGGCAGATGTTGGATGCGTATAAGCTGCAGTACGGCATGAAGAGTTCGTATGTGCTGCCGGTGAACTTGTATGGGCCTTGGGACAACTTTGATCTGTTCAGCAGTCACGTGATCCCCGCGCTCATCCGCAAGGCAATCGAGGCACAAGAGCGAGGTGACAAGGAGATCGTGTGCTGGGGCACTGGCAGTGCGTCGCGAGAGTTTTTGTATGTTGATGACGCGGCAGAAGGCACGCTGCGTGCGGCGGAAGTGATGGACTCCCCCACTCCTATCAACTTGGGCGCGGGATTCGAAATCAAGATCAAGGATCTCGTCGAGTTGATTGTGAAGTTGGTTGGATTCAAGGGCAACATCGTGTGGGACACGACGAAGCCCGATGGGCAGCCGCGTCGGCAACTGAGCGTTGATCGCGCGGCGCAGATGCTGGGGTGGCGTGCGAAGGTGCCGTTTGAGGAGGGGCTCAAGCGGACGATTGAGTGGTTCAGGCAGCACAAGAGTGAGATCAAGTAACGTCACTCAGCAGGACAAGTGAGCGAGGGCTATCACGACACTGGTGATTTCGTCGTCGCGCAAGTACTGATCGTTCCCGAGCGGTTATTTGGCCGTGTCGCTGCGATTTGCGGCAAGAATCGCGTTGGTCTGATCGAAGACGCAACATTCAGACGGGCATAACTCCAGATTTCCGTGAGTCGACAGAACTGCTGCGAGTTCTGTGCCGATTGTGCGATGGATGCGGGGCATCTCCATCAACACCGATCTGCGAGCGCTGACGAGCAATGCGGCGATCTCGCGCGCGTCGCGGCTCGTGGACAAGAGTCTCGAACGGCTTGCGACGGGGCAAAAGATCAATCGCGCGAGTGATGATCCGTCTGGGATGATTGCGGTCGAGGGATTCAAGGGGCGGATCAAAGAGATCAACGAAGAGATCAAGTCGCTGGATACTGAGGAAAAGTGGCTGGGCGCTCGCGATGGCGCGATCAGTGTTGTGAGCGACATGCTCGTGGAGTTGCAGTCTCTGGTTGTGGCGTCGGCGAACACGGGTGCGATGAGCGAGGATGAACGCGACGCGATTCAGCAGCAGGCGAATGGGATCATCGACGGCATCGACTTTGTGACGCGCACGTCTGAGTTCAACGGGCGACAGTTGCTTGATGGCTTTGGCTCAATGAACCTTGGTCAGACACAGCGCACGATCACAAACGCTGACGGATCGCAGGCCACGCAATCACTCTCGCTCGCATCTCTGCGAAGCGGTGGATTGCTGAACCTCATCGATGGCGATCGCGAGGCGGCGCAGTCGATGGCAGATTCGCTTGTGAGTTGGGCGAGCGGCCAGCGTGCGGCGATTGGCAATTATGCGAAGACGATTGACAGCAAGCGAGACACACTGCGCGTGGAACTTGAGAACATCACGCAGATGAAGTCGCTGATTGGCGATACGGATTACGCCGCGGAGACTTCGGAATTGGTGCGAGGACAAATCTTGCAGCAGATGTCGATTGCCACACGGCAGATCGCGACAGATTCGCGGCAGGAAACAGTGATGTCCTTGTTGCAGGGTGCGATGAAGCGGTGATGTTTGCCTCGCCGTCATCGGCCGCGGAGAATGATGTAGCCGCGGTCTTCGCCACGAACCAGGTTGAGTCGCACGCCGCGGCGTGTATTCGCGTCTGAAAGCGCCTTCTTCAAACTTGCAGGATCGGTGACGTCATCGTCGTTGACAGCAACGATTATGTCGTTGGCCTGAACGCCATTTTCTTCTGCAACTGAACCGGGTTGTACCTCAGAGACGAGAACGCCTTCAAAGCCCAAGGACTTCGCGGCGCGTGGCTCGAGCGGGGCAACGAATGCGCCCAGTTCCTGTGAGAATGTTGTGTTTGTCGCGGCTTCGCGGTCGCCGAGTTGCGCGGTGAGTTTGACGTTTTCAGAATCACGCAGCACGTCGATTGCGACGTTTGAGCCTGCGGGCAGCGACGCGATCGCGTTTCGCAGGCGAGGTTCGTCCATCGACACGCCTTGGAAACGCGTGATGATGTCGCCTTCTCGCAAGCCCGCGACTTCTGCGGGGCTGCCTTTCATCACGGTCTCGACACGCACGCGAGGCTGATTGGCTTCGGATGTGTCGGGCGCGAAGCCAACACCAAGCCAACCGCGAATCACGCGGCCATTTTTCTTGATGCTGTCGACAGCGAGGCGAACGGTGTTGGCAGGAATTGCAAAGCCAATGCCGTCGTAGCCGCCCGTGCGAGAGGCGATGGCGGAGTTGATGCCGACGATGTCGCCGGACAGATTCACGAGCGGGCCACCAGAGTTGCCAGGGTTGATCGCGGCGTCGGTCTGAATGTAATCTTCGTAGCTGCGACCGGTTTCGCGAGGCGTGACGCTGCGGCCTCGAGCAGAGACGATTCCTTGCGTGACGGTGTTGTCGAGGCCGAAGGGACTGCCCACAGCGACAACCCACTCGCCCACATCGATGTCGTCGGAGTTTGCGAAGGAAAGTGTGGGCAGGTCTTTGGGTGCGTTTTCGATTTGCAGCACGGCGAGATCGGTTTGCGGATCACGGCCCAAGAGCTTTGCGGGGTACTCGTCGCCCGAGGAGAGTTTAACTTGAAGCGTTTCGCCCCCTTCAACCACGTGATTGTTGGTGACGATGATGCCGTCGCTGCCGATGATCGCGCCCGAGCCTAGACCTGACTGCATCATGCGTCCGCGTCCGACGCGGCGACCAAAGAAGTCGGTTTGGTACATCATGCGTTGCTGTGTGATGTGAACAACTGCAGGTTCGGTTTTCTTCGCGACGGTGCCGAACACGCGAGAAAGACGTCTTGCAAATGCGAAGTCTTCTGAAGTCGCCGTTGGCTGCGTGTCTGTTGTTGTGGCGGCCTGCGCCATGGAAGGGGCAGCGAGCGCGAGCGACGCAAGTAGGGTGGTCATCGAAAGCGAACGAGCAAGAGTGTTCTTCATGAGATTGTCTCCGCGAGAGGCGAAAGCTGGATTGTGCGTGTTCTTGATTGAGTTAAAGATGCAATCACGTCGCGCGACACTTTGACGTTTGCGATCGACAAATGGTTCGCGGCGGCGCGGTGTTCAGGTGAGATTGAGGTGTTGACACAGCAGATCATAACGAATGAACGCGTGACCGGTGCAAAGCAACCTCTCGCTCTACTTCAAGAGTGCGATAGTGGGCGGAATCGCGAGGTGCTGGCCGCCAAAGTTGCTTTGCACACACGTAGATGCGCGAAGCCAGAGACTCCGTCAGACACGCAAAGACCACGAGTTATCGTGTCGAAATCTTTATTGCCCGGACGCCTGGGATCTTTGAGCGTATGAGGGATTCGCCGCCATTCGCCAACCACTGTTGAAGAGCGGCGGCGGCGGGATTGGACTTAGCGGTGATGGTGAGCATTCCGCGCGCAAAGCGGACTTGACAATGCGAATCGCGGAGGTTGGCGGGCAGCAAGCTCCCCCACTGCTCTTGAACAGATGCGGCTTTGTTCGACGCCGAGCGAAATTGCCTGGCAAGAGCGGTGATTTCGCTTGCAACAGAGAGGTCTTTGGGCGCCCGCGTTCGCAGCTTGCGAAGATTCTCAATGTCGCGGATTGACATCGTGCGGGCCATAGACCATGCTATTCGGGATGGTCAGCGTGTGGGCTACGCTCGAAACTTGAATTTTGGAGGCTGCGCTTGTCAACAAAGATTGTCATCAAGGACTTGGTCAAGGAATACGCAGGGACCGCAAAGGGCGAGGCCGCGCGGGCGGTTGATAGCGTGTCGCTGACGATTGAGGCGGGCGAGTTGTTCTTTTTACTGGGGCCATCTGGGTGTGGAAAGACAACACTGCTCAGAATGATCGCGGGATTCATCGAGCCAACGTCCGGTAATGTTTTGTTTAGTGGTGCGAATGGTGAGCGCGACGTGACGTATCTGCCTGCAGAAAAAAGAGATACGGGAATGGTGTTCCAAAGTTATGCGCTGTGGCCACACATGACGGTGGAAGAGAATGTTGGATTTGGATTGCAGGTTCGCGGCGTGAGTGCCGAGGAGCGTGGCAAGCTGGTTCGAGAGGCGCTGGATGTGGTGAAGATGGCGGAGTATGCGAGTCGCAAGCCAACCCAGTTGTCGGGTGGTCAGCAGCAACGGGTTGCGCTTGCACGTGCGATCGTTGTAAAGCCTAGTGTGCTGCTGCTTGATGAACCTTTGTCGAATCTGGATGCGAGGTTGCGCGTGGAACTTCGATCAGAGGTCCGGCGTGTGTGCAAGACGTCTGGGATTACGACCGTGTACGTGACGCACGATCAGAGTGAAGCGCTGAGTATGGCGGATCGGATTGCGATCATGCGGTCGGGCAAGATTCGCCAGATAGGAACACCGAGAGATCTCTATTCGTCGCCGCGCAGTAAGTTTGAGGCACAGTTCTTGGGGGAGGCGAACTTCTGTGAAGGCACTGTTTCACGTGCAACATCCACTGAGATTGAAGTCATGGCTTTGGGCGCAACGATTCGTGCAGTGCCTGGAAATAGCTCACTGAAAGATGGCGACCGCTGTGTGCTTGCGACGAGACCTGAGGCGTGGTCCATCGGAAATACAAAGCAGAATATGCTCATTGGACAAGTGATTGATCAGACATATCTTGGAGACACCATCCAAGTCAATTTGCTGGTTGACGGGCAGCGAATTGAAGTTGCATCGCTCAATCCGGGTAGGAATTTTGAAGTTCCGAGCAAATGCACCGTGTCAATTGATCCAAAGGATGTTATCCTATTGCCAATAGAGTGAACGAATCATTGTTCCACATGAAACATTTGAGCTGCACACTTGAGGAGGCAACGCATGGAAGCCAACGCCGAGAACAAGGTTCGTCGATTGGGGAAGGGTATCGGAAGTCTTATTAACTTGACACCGGTGCCGGTACAGGCAACGGGACCAAAACCCACAACAACAATACCTGCACCGCAACCAGAAACAAACATTTTATTATCGGGCCTTGTTTCGGTCAAGGTCAATTCGCTTCGTGCGTCGCGCTTTCAGCCGCGAAAGGTCTTTGATGCGGCTCAGCTTGAGCAGTTGTCGCAGTCCATTCAGCACAGTGGGCTGATGCAGCCTGTTGTTGTCCGTCGGCTGAAGATTGCTGAAGGAGAGATCCAGTTTGAGTTGGTAGCCGGCGAACGCCGGTGGCGCGCGGCGATGATGGGGGGGCTTCAGACCATTCCGGCGATTGTGCGGGAACTTAGCGATGAAGAAGCCGCGGAGTGGGGGCTGGTTGAGAACATTCAGCGCGAAGATTTAAATCCGATGGATCGGGCATTCGCGCTGCGTGGGCTTGTGGATCGCTTTGGGTTGACTCAGGAGCAAGTGGCAAAGCGGATTGGGTTTGATCGAGCGACGGTTGCAAACTTCCTTAGATTGTGCGATTTGGAGCCTGAAATTGCACAAATGCTGTCTGCGGGCAAGTTGTCCGCTGGTCATGGCCGAGCATTGCTTGGGTTGCCTGCGGGAGAAGAGCGACTTCGTGCGGCCCAGGCGGCGGCGCAGTTTGCGTGGTCTGTTCGCAAGCTTGAAGAAATCGCGCGGACGCGATCGACGGAGAAGCAGATCGAGAACGAAACCACAACCAATCCGCGCGATGCGGTGATTCGTGACCTTGAGCGACAGCTCGGTCAGCACTTGGGGACGAAGGTGAATATCATCGCCGATAAGCAAGGCAAACGCGGACGAGTTATTCTCGAGTATTATGGCATCGACCACTTTGACGGGTTGTTGGCGAAAATGGGACTCAGAACAGTGTAAAACTTGCGCGTAAAACGCCGCACAAACAGGTGGTCGTTTGGATTGTGTTATTGAGTATTTACATCCTTTGTTACTCAAAACATTATACAGACTTAGACTTGATTCGATTCGATTGTAATAATGTACGTTCTCATCATTGCTCGAGTGGTGAGTCTTTTGTACATCGCATTTTTTCGAGGAGCATGATAATGGGTCGTCGTCCACGATCGGGGTCACTTGCGTCGCTTCCAATGAGCCAACTTCACGCAGAGATCCGTCGTCGTCAACGAGGCGTGGGCTCGCTCATCCGCCGGCGAGACAAAATCGCAGCAAAACTTGCTCAAATTGAGGCCAAAATCAGAGAGTTGGGTGGTTCGGCTGGCGGAGGTCGAGTTCGTCCGACCAACAGCATGAGCTTGGTTGAGGCTCTACACAAAACGCTTGCAGGCAAGACGATGGGCGTCACAGAAGCGGCGGAAGCAGTTCGCAAGAATGGTTATAACACCAACGCCGCGAATTTTCGGACCATGGTCAATCAAGCACTGATCAAGCACAAGAATAAATTCAAGAAGGTTGAGCGCGGTCAGTACACGGCTGCGTAAACACGCGCAGTAATATTCTCCATATTAACAAAAAGAAAAAACGTCCGACTAAGCCGGACGTTTTTTCTTTTGCTTAATTCGGGATGAGATTTAGAAAGGAGATGTGATTGGCTGTAGGCGGCTGGGGCGATCCAGCAGCATCACGCGCTGGAAGTCAGCCCACAACATGCGGTCGTTTGCGTCCATCGTGTAGGACATGCGGTTATCGAAGTCGATGGGGCGCTCGGTGAGCGTGTCAAGTTCGGGGGTCACATCACTTTGAATCGCGGCGTGCCGGCCGCCGTCATTGCGGTTGGTCGAGGCACATCCACCAACTCCAAAGGCAAGAGTGGCGAGCGAAGCAACGCAGAAACAACGAAGAGCGGTGGAACGACGCATCGTGCAGACTCCTGCAAATGGTAAGAGGTTTCGGACCGGGCTAGTTTCATCGGCAAATAGCCGACGCACCCATCAACAGTTCAAAGTCCTAGGCCCACCCTAGGGCCTCCAGTGTATCCGCATAGATGCGGGCGGGTGTTCCGCGAAACGGTGGTGAGGGCAGTAGGATTGGCGATTGGCTTCCCGGCCCGTCTGCCTGTGGTAGGGATTGGGACTTTGTCGCGTCACAACTGCCGGAACGGCAGTGGGGGACCGGGTTTGCGATGTCCGGCATCCAATAGCTTGGGAAATAAAGGCTGGTTTGGGCTGTGGGTGCAGCGATTTGGTTTGGCGCGCGGGTTGCATTAGTCTCTGGGGCGAGTATTGCGCCTTATGGAGAAGTGACTTATGCGTCCGGATCGATTTACAACGGCGGCTCAGCAGGCGTTGGCGAGTGCACAAAGTTCGGCGGGCGGGCAATCCCACCCCGAAGTGACCGGGCTGCATGTCTTAGAAGGCCTGCTTGAGGATCGGCAAGGCAACGCGTGGTCGGTGATTACAAAGGCTGGCGGGGAGCCGATGCGGGTTGTGCAGGCGACGCGCGAGCAGTTGGCGAAGTTGCCCACGACGACGGCGGGTGCCGGATCGCCTGGACGAGCACTCATGGAAATTCTCAACAAGGCGGACGCCGAGGCGAAGCGTCTTGGCGACGCGTATGTGAGTAGTGAGCACTTGCTGCTGGCGTGTGCGACAGTGGGGGGGCCGGCGCGAGAGGTGCTTTCATCGTGCAATCTGTCGGCGAAGGCGATCGAGACGGCCGTGAAGCAGATTCGCGAAGCGAGTGGTGTGTCGAACATCAGTGATCCGGAAGCGGAAGGCAGTTTCGAGGCGCTCAAGAAGTATGCGATTGATCTGACGCAGAAAGCGCAGCAAGGAAAACTAGATCCGGTGATTGGGCGCGATGAAGAGATTCGCCGCACGATGCAGGTGCTATCGCGGCGCACCAAGAACAATCCGGTGCTGATCGGTGAGCCTGGCGTGGGCAAGACGGCGATCGCGGAGGGGCTTGCGCTACGCATTGTGAATGGTGATTGTCCGGAAGGAATGCGTGACAAGCGGATCATGGCGCTGGATGTTGGGCAGTTGCTTGCGGGCGCGAAGTTCCGTGGTGAATTCGAAGAGCGATTGAAAGCGGTGCTGCGCGAAGTGCAGGCGAGCAACGGGAAGATCATTCTGTTCATCGACGAGTTGCACACGATTCTCGGTGCGGGTGCGGCAGAGGGCGCTGTAAGCGCGGGCAACTTGCTGAAGCCTGCGCTGGCTCGCGGCGAATTGCGATGCATCGGCGCGACGACGCTTGATGAATATCGCAAGCATGTTGAGAAGGACGCGGCGTTTGAGCGGCGATTCCAGCCGATTCTTGTGGATCAGCCCAACGTCGAAGAAACTGTTGCGATTCTGCGCGGGCTCAAGCCGCGATATGAAGCGCATCACGGTGTGAAGATTCTTGATTCAGCTATTCTCGCGGCGGCGCAGCTCAGCAATCGTTATATCGCGGATCGGTTCTTGCCCGACAAGGCCATCGACCTTATGGACGAGGCGGCGTCGCGGCTGCGCATCGAGATCGACAGCATGCCCAGCGAGCTTGACGAACTTCGGCGGAAGATCATCCAGCTCGAGATTGAGCGAGAGGCGTTGAAGATTGAAGCGAGCGAGCGAATGAGCGAGCGAGCGAACAAGGGGGCGGTTGATGGAACGGCGCGAGAGCTGGAAAGAGTCGAGAAGGAGCTCGCGGAATTGCAGGAGCAGAATCGCGGCTTGACAGCGCGGTGGGAGTCAGAAAAGAAGGAACTCGACAGCATCAAGGCGATCAAGGAGCAGATGGCTGCGAAGCAGGTTGAACTTGAGAGAGCGCAGCGTGCGGGGCAGCTTGAAGTTGCGGCTCGCATTCGGTATGGCGAGATGCGTGATTTGGAATCACAACTCAAGAACGCGGAAGTTGCAACTGCTCTGCGGCGCAGCAAGGGTGATTCGCTTGTGAAGGAAGAGGTTGATGCCGAGGCCATCGCAGAAGTAGTGGGGCGGTGGACCGGTATTCCGGTGTCGCGGCTTGTGGAAAGTGAGCGCGACAAGCTCACTCGCATGGAAGAACAACTTGCAAAGCGAGTGATTGGTCAGCAGCATGCGCTCAAGGCTGTGAGCGACGCAGTGCGCAGGTCGCGTGCTGGTTTGTCTGATCCCAATAAGCCCATCGGGAGTTTCTTGTTCCTTGGGCCGACGGGCGTGGGCAAGACCGAGACGTGCAAGTCGCTTGCAGAATTCCTGTTTGACACTGAAGAAGCGATGGTGCGGATTGACATGAGTGAGTATGGCGAGAAGCACGCCGTGGCTCGGTTGATTGGTGCGCCGCCTGGATATGTTGGGTATGACGAGGGCGGGCAGCTCACGGAACTCGTGCGGCGGCGACCATACTGCGTAGTGCTCCTCGATGAAATCGAGAAGGCGCATCCGGATGTGTTCAACATTTTGCTGCAGGTGCTTGATGACGGGCGATTGACGGATGGGCAAGGACGCACAGTTGATTTCCGCAACACCGTTGTCGTGATGACAAGCAACTATGGGAGTGCGCAGATTCAGGAACTCGCGGCGAGCGGCGCGGAAGATTGGGAAATCGAAGCTGCGATTCGCGAGATGCTCAAGCGCGGGCCAGCGGCGATGATGACGGAAGAAGTCGGCAAAGCCGCGGGCGTGCCGGCGAAGGTGCGCGATGTGATGAGCAGGGCGGCGATGCAGATGCAGGGCGGATTGATGCGGCCGGAACTTTTGAACCGCATTGATGAAGTCGTGGTCTTCCATCAATTGCCCAAGGAGGCGCTGAGTTCCATCGTGGATATTCAGTTGGCGCGGCTGCGCAAGCGACTGGCGGAACGGGGCATCACACTCGATGTGACTGACAGCGCGAAGCAGTTGCTCGCGACGGAAGGTTGGGATCCGGTGTTTGGCGCGAGACCTCTCAAGAGGACGATCCAGCAGCGAGTTGAGAACGCGATGGCGACGCGGATTTTGTCGGGCGAGTTTGGCGACGGAGATCGCGCTCTCGTGGACGCTGGACCCGGCGGACTCACGTTCACGAAGTCTGCGGCGTAAGCAAACAGTTGTTGACACGTGTACGCGAAGCGAGAAGTGACATGGCGAGCGGGGTGTGCATACTAACATTCGTCAAGAATGGAGGGGCGCATGCTCTCTTGTGTCCGGACAAGAAGTCGGGTCGCGTTGGTTGCATCGCTTGCGGCGAGCGTTCTGGGTGCAGGGCGCGCGATCGCACAGGATGGGCGGAACAATCCGCTTGTCGGCGCGAATGTTGGCGGGCTAGCGGACTGGATGCGCACGCATGAGTTTGCTGACCTCACGAAGCAGGCGAGGCAATTTGGGCCCCACCCCGCGCCGTGGCTTGATCCGGTGCCTGCGGACTCGCGCGGGTTTCCGATCATCGATGGCGGCAGCGTGTTTTACACGGCACAGCCGGCGAACATTGGGCTTGGGGGCGTGTATCGATTTCAATTTGTGTGCGAGGGCGATCCGCTCATGCGAAAGTATGACAGTTCGGGTTCGTTGCTGTCGATGACGCATGATCGCGCGACGGGGCTTGTGCAGGGCGAATACTTCTTTCCGGAGAATGGCGACAAACTGATTCTGTCGTGGGGCAGCACAAAGAATGGGCTGCGCGACTTCAAGTTTCTGAGGCCCGGGGCACATGATGGCGATCTGTTCAATCAGCAATTTGTGGATTTGCTGCTGCCGTTTGGCGTGATTCGGTTTATGCCCTGGACGAAGACCAACGACAGCACGATATCGCGTTGGAGTCAGCGGACGCGCGTTGAGGATGCAACATATCGCGCGAAGAGTGGTGTGCCATATGAGATTTGTGTGCAGTTGTGCAACCTGCAGCATCAGGACATGTGGATTAATGTGCCGCACATGGCGGACGATGCGTTTGTGCGCGAGTTGGCGAGGCTGATTCGCGACAATCTTGATCCGTCGCTCAACGTGTATGTTGAGTACAGCAATGAAGTGTGGAACTACATGTTTACGCAGGCGAGTTGGAATCTCGATCGCGCGATTGAAGAAGCGGAGCAACCTGGGAGCGTGCTGCGCTACGACGGGTCGCAGGATATCGACACGTGGCGGCATCGGCGATATGCGAAAAAGACTGTGGAAATAGGCAGAATCTTTGCGGAGGAGTTTGGACCGGGTTCACTCAACACGCGTGTTCGTCCAGTGCTTGGTGCGCAGTTTGTCGCCCCGTGGCAGCATGACAAGATGCTGACGTTCATCAACGATGTGTACGGGCCGCCCGGCGAGCATGTGTGGGCGATGGCGGTGGGGCCATATTTTAATGCGAGGCCAGAGGATGACACGGCTGGGCAGAACATAGATACATTGCTCGACGCGTTTCAGCGAAATCTCAATTCGCTGCGTGATGGATATGAGTATGAACATCTCGCAACGATGACGGCGTGGTATGGTTTGAAGCCGTTCGTCGCATACGAAGGTGCGCCGGACACGAGCGGCGCGAACAATCAGGAGGCGAAGCGACGCGCGAGTTATGAACCGCGCATGCGCGACATTTGCACGCAGTACTTGAATGATTGGTTCCGCGCGGGCGGCGGCGCATTCTTGTGGTTTCACGCGGGCGCGGGAAGTTGGATCAATACGAATGGCAGTTGGAGCATCATCGAGTCGTACGCGGAAGATTCGCCAAAGTATGAAGCGATCAAACTCATGCAGGAGAGCGGGCCGCCTGCGGTGACTGCGGGCGTTGCGTATCCGGGAACGGTGGATGCGAGGCGGCATCTTGAACGGCATGGCGGGTGGGAGAACTTGCCGCACGAGTTGATGGGACCGAATGATGTGCGGTATTACTTGGTGCGAGCGGAAGAGGCGGGGCGATATCCGATCGCGGTGCGTGCGACGTCGTTTATTCCGAGCAGTGACATTTTCATTGGAGTGAATGGCGTTGAGGTTGGCGCGATCACTTTGCAGCAGCGATCGGAGCCAGGGCCGCAGTGGTTTGGGCCCGTGTATGCGAACTTGCACGCCGGGTTGAACGCGATTCGTGTGCGATGCACGACGAATGGATACTTGTTCTCGCTCAACGAGATTGGCACGGGGCCGTTCAGTGCGTGTGACTCGATTGACTTCAACAACGACGGAAGCGTCTTTGATCCAGCGGATATTGATTCGTTCCTCAGCGTGTACAGCGAAGGACCGTGCCTGCCCAGCGGCGCGACGTGCAACGACATCGACTTCAACAACGATGGCGGCGTGTTTGATCCGATGGATATTGATTCGTTCTTGAGTGTGTATAGCGAGGGGCCGTGTCTATGACGCTTCGCGTGGGAGTGTCACCACAAAGGCACAAAGAGCACAAAGAACGGCGAAGAGAATAGAGAGAGAAGAGACTCGCCCAGACGGATAGCAACGGTCTGTCGGTGCTGCGCCGTCTTCTGATCTATGCTGATTTTCTCAGTCTTGTTTTCTTTGTGTCCTTCGTGTCTTTGTGGTGAAATCCGCCTTGAATCCAGCCTTACTGCACTGAACCAAGTGCGACGAGGCAGTAAGCCGTGACCAAGAGCGGGTCAGCTTCCATCCAGCGGTCGTCGACGGGGCGGAAGCTGCCGTCTTGGTTTTGGTACTTGGCGAGGGTGTTGACAAGGTCTTCGCGCCAGTTGCGGGTGAGCGGAGTGGTGGAGTCTGACGAGGCCTGCTGCGTGGTTGCCGGTGGGAGTGTGTTGAGGCCTGACGCTTTCATTGCGCGAGAGAAGGTCAAGAGGTAGTAGTAGTAGCCGTCCGTGCCCATGCCCGGGTTTTCGGAGAGTGTGTAGTTGTTTGCCATCCACGCGAGCGCGGCTTGCACACGCGGGTCGTTGGCGCGGAGTCCTGCGTAGATCATGCTCTTGTATCCGGCGTAACTCATCGAGCCGTACGCGCGGTGTTCGATTTTCGCTCGCCAGTTGTCGACGGATTCAGTTGCGACGCTGCCAGAGTCAGCGAGTTCAGCTTCAAACACTTGCTTTGCGAGCTCGGACATCAGAGACGCTGGACCGTTGCTGCGAATGGTGAAGGAGTTTGCGGAGGCTCCGTCGCTGGTTGGTCCGAGGACGACGATGAATTCTGTGGGAACGATGCCGCGCGAGAGTTCGATGGTGTCGTTGATGGCTTTCTGCACTCGTTCTTCGATGGTCTTGCGAGCGAGCGTGACGGGCTTGTTGTCTTTACCTTTTTGCGAAAGGGTGACGGTGGTCGCGCTGCCTGCGGTGCCGCTCAGGCTTTCAGCGATTTCGCCCGCCGCGCTTTGGCCAATGCCGCCACTGTCTTTGTTCACTGCTGTCGCGTAAATAAAGCCGCCTTGCGTGCTGCCTTTGGCGTAGGGCATGTCGTTGACTTGGGTGTCGCCGATCTTTTCGACCATCTGGCAACGCTTGAGGAAAACGAGAGCGCGTTTGAAGACGGGATCGTTCTCGGAGACGCCTGCGGCGTGAAGGGCTTCGATGGCGAACGCGGAGTTGGAGAGGTCGGGTCTGCCGTGCCGGCCGTAGCCCCATCCGCCGTAGTACGGATCGGCTTCAGTCACGACCTTGGCAGACTCGCCGAGATTTTCGTAGGTGATTGCGGCGTCGCCATATTGGAGTGAAGTGAGGAACGCAATGGCGCGTTTGCGAGCGTCAACAACTTGGGGCGGGGTCTGCACGCTTGAGAGTGCGGTGAGGCAGATGGCGGTGTTGTAACTGGGCAGCATGCCTTGGTAGATCCCGCCGTCGGGTTGCTGGCTGTCGAGCATGAACTTGATGCCTGCTTGCAGGTTCGTGTCGTTGTCGGTGATGTTGAGAGCATCTTTGTGGGCCGCCATGCCGCTGACGATCAGGCCGGTGATGGCCGGGAAGACGGGTGCGCCTTCGCGAATACCCCAGCCGCCGGTCTTTTGGTCTTGCTGGGTGCGGAGCCACGAGATGGCTTTCTGGGCCATTTCCTTCGCGCGTGTGCGAGTGGAGTCGAGCGTGCTGGCAGGAGAGGTTTCTTTCGTTGGCGTGGTTTGGGCGAATGAAAGTGTGCTGGGGAATGCAAGGGCGGCGGCGAGGCAGAGTGTGCGAGTGATCATGTTGAACGATAGCCGGTGGTGTTGATTGTCGCATTTAAACCATACAAACCAACACAAAGAAGGGCTTTTTGAGAGCGGGAGCGGGTGTGGTCGATAGACAAAGTGTGCCGGAATCAAAGGACAAGTTGGTGGGCGATGATCGCGGACCGCGAGACGGGCCGTTTTCGCTTGGCGCGAAGAAAGTCGCGTCGGTGATTGAGCCCAAGCCGTTTCCCAGGCGTGGTGCGGATAGGCCTGTTGAGGTTTTGCCGCCGCAAACGATTCAGACGGCGCGCATGACGTTGCGTGGACTGCATTCGGGAGATCGCGATCAGTTCGTGAAGTCGCTGCGTGAGAGCGATTCGTATCTCACGGCAGGGATCAATGTGAGGCAGGCGGGCGAGACGCCCGAGCAGTGCTTCGCGAGGTTGTTGGACGCGACGCACGCGGGCGATATGCACGCGAAGGAATGGCGGCGGGTGGGCGTGCTTGCGGACGGACGCATCGCGTGCATGGTTCACTTGCTCGCGATCGACCATGCGCTGCTCGCGAAGGCGGATGCGGGCTGGTGGGTGTTCAAAGAGTTCGCGGGGCACGGCTTGGCGACGGAGGGCGTGCGTGCGATGGTGGAGCATGCGTTTGCCGATACGCCGCGAGGATTGGCGCTCGTGCAACTCGACGCGGCCATTGCGCCGGAGAACGAAGCGAGCAAGCGAGTCGCGCGGCATGCAGGGTTTGTGAAGCGAGACGGCGAGGCGACGGAGGTGCTGTTGGGAGATGCTTGGCGGACGCACGAGGTGTGGCGGGTGGTGGTGAGGCTGGGGTGATATCCGGCGTTCGGCGTTCGTGATTCGGTATTCGTAAAAGAAAAACACCAGCGTTTGCTGGTGTTTTTGTCGTTTCTGAAGAGAGATAATTTAGTTCGACGCCTTCTGTTCCATCCACAACTTGATTGCGCGTTCAACAAAGAGCTTGCGCTGGTCGATGGTCAGGCCTTCGCGAAGCCCCTTCGCCGCGGTGAGTTTTTCTGCTTCGGTTGGTGCGGCGGCGACGGCTTTGCCGACTTCGATCGCGCGGGCCTTCGCTGCTGCGTCAAGTTCGATGCCGCTCACGACTTCGTTCCAGCGAGCGCAAGCCACTTCCATCGAGCGGCTGTAGGTGGTCAGGTATTCATCCACGTTCTGCTTGTAGAGCGCCATGAGAAGGGCTTGTGCCGAACCGCCCTTGTCGAGACCCTTCGCGGCGTCGCGCTCCTTGGTGACGGCGGTAATGTACTCCATGCTGATCTTGTGATTGAAGCGGTACTGCTCCTGCGTCATCTTCTGATCGGCCTTGAGTTGTTCGCACATGGTCTTGTTTGAGCCGGTCAAGGGCTTGATCATGTCGGTGAGCGAACGAATCGATGCGCGGTTCTGGAAGTCGACGTTTTCAAACGCACCGTCATCGACGCGCTCGATGATGTCGAGGTTTGCGACGGTCAAGTGATTGATAGACACTTGGCGATCGTCAAGGAACTTCTGAATGGAGGGGAGGAAGTCGGGCGTCAGCATCGGGTTGCGACGCATCGCGGCGAGTTGGATAGGCTCGCGGAGCTGGATGATCTTGCCGTCCGCGTCTTTTTCGACGAGCGACTTGTATTCCAGCGCGGGCAACGGAGCCATCGGCGGTGTTTGGGGGCGAGAGACGGGTTGGACGATCTCGGGCTGCTCCGCCGGTGCGGGCGGGTCCTTGGGGATGTTCCAATCGATCGGGTCCACTTGTGAAGGTGGGGGGGTGACGACCTGGGCGTTTGCCGTGAGGCATGCAGCGAGGGTCAGGAGAAGAGTGGACTTCATAGCAATCGTTTTCATAAGTATCTCAATTCGCGAAGTGTGAGCGCGGAAATATCGGTCGGAAGTGCATTGTAGTTTGCCGGGTGGGTGGATGCGCTCAGGGGGTAATCGGGCGGGTTTGTAGGTCGCCCACCCCTAACCCCTCCCGCCGCCCGCGGGAGGGGAACAGGACAGGGCCATTCGGATGGCCTGTGGAAATGCCTTGCATTCCAGTTCAAAAACACGGGCGGCGAGCGTTTCGGGCGTGTCTGTGGGCAGGACTGGGCAGCGGAATTGGAGAATTGGGGCGCCGGTGTCGAACTGGTCGTCCACGTAGTGAACCGTGCAGCCAGATTCCTGGTCTTTGGCTTTCAGAACGGCTTCGTGGACGTGGTGGCCGTGCATGCCTTTGCCGCCGTGCTTGGGGAGGAGGGACGGGTGAATATTGAGGACGCGATGGTGGTAGGAGGGTGGAATTTTGAGCAGTTTGAGGTAGCCTGCGAGGAGCACGAGGTCGATGTTGTGTTCGCGGAGCAGGGCTTCGAGCGTGTCGGCTGGGATGACGCCCGGGATGACTTTGACGAAGAGGCCTCGGTCGCGACACCGTTGAACGCCGGCGGCGGTGTCGTTGCTGCTGATGACGAGCGGGATGGTCGCGTTGAGTTCGCTTCGCTCGATGGAATCGAGCAGATTGAGCACGGTGCGACCGCCGCCGGAGATGAGGCAGGCGAGGCGAGGTGGACTTAATGCTTGCGACGCACGACGCTGATCGGTCATGTGCCATCGTTCCCTTGGCGTTGTGCAAATGGATTGGAGATGTTCAGGTTCGGGATCGCTTTTCCGGGCACGTCTTCTGAGAGCAGCAATGACACGTGGTGTTCGATGCAACTTGCGTAGAGCAGGGCATCCCAGAAAGCAACCTGATGATTGATATGCAGGTCCTTTGCCAAGTCGTGTGTTGAGGAACTCGGCAGTAGCAGTTGGTTTCGTGAGACAAAGGAATCCAAGAGCGCCCACGCGCTGGCGGCGGCGAGTCCTCTGCGAGTAGCAACAGCAATGAACTCGTTCGCGACTTGCCATGGAATCGCAAGCGACGACTGTTGATCCAAGACGGCGCGTGCCCTGTGCTTTCTGGCATCGTCGGTCGCGTCGAATGCGTAGACGAGGATGTTGGTATCAACGGCGATCATAAAGTTCATCGCGAGTGGGATATGGTCCGGTTGATCGCCAGTTTATTTGGTCGGCCATCTTCCAGACATCTTCGAGCGAGTTTTTGTGAACACCGTTTGGCTGAGGCTGTGTTTCGATTGTGATTCGGACGCGCTGGTGTTCTGCCAGGTTCAGCCGAGATTCGGGGCGCAGAACGCCTTTTTCAAAAACCGCGTCGACAATCGTGATGGGGCCTTTGGCAACCATGCGAAATCATAGAGGGCTTTGTGCTATGGCACGAGACGCGTCACAAAGTGTTCTTGTGTCAGCACATTATCGGCAGGGATTTCACTGACAATCTGCAAGCCAGCAACACTGTCGAGCAAGAACGGTGGCAGGCCCGTGCCGGGGCGTTTGATGGTGAGATCGGCGCGAGTGATCGTGTGGCCTGCGGGGAGCGAGCGCGTAGTGACGAGGCTTTGGCGTGAGACGTGACGGACGTCTTCTTCGATGGGGAGGACTTGCTTGGTCTTGGGAATCGCTTGCCAGCGGGCGCGGAGTTGTTGCACGACATCGTGCGCTTGTACTTCCTGATCGAGACTCACGAAACTGTCGAGATAAGGCTTGGTGCGCGGGTCTTGCTCGTAGCGTTTCGCGATGCGTGCGTATGCGCGGTATCGGCGGAACTGCTCGGGCTCGAGGCTCGCGCTGTGGTCCGGGCCTTGGGCATTCTTGTCATAGGTGACGTGCTTTTCGAGCATCATCGCGCCGGCGGCGACTGCGGGTGCGCCGGTAGTTTCAAGCGGCGTGTGATCGCTGTAGCCCACGACGCCATCAAAGATGTCTGCAAGCGCGCCGATGCCGCCAAGTTCGGCGTTTTCAATCGGAGTTGGATAGCTGCTCACGCATTGCAGCACGGCGAGTTGATCGCGGATGTCGCGGAGCCAGTTGCAGGCGCGGCCGACCTCTTGCAGAGTTGCGGCACCCGTACTGACGATGAGCGGCTTGCCAGTTGCGGCGAGTGCGTCGAGCAAGGGTTTGTTAATGATGTCAGGGCTTGCGGTTTTGTACGCGTCCCAAGGGAGTTGCTCGGCAACAGAAACAAGTTCAACGCTGAAGACACTGACGATCGCGTGCTTACCCAGCGAGTGAGCCAGATCAACACATGGCGCGAGTTGGTCGATGGTGAGTTCAAGGCGGCGCAGCATCTCGATGGGGTCGCGTTCGCCGGCGGCTTTTTGGTACGCAGCGAGCTTCGCGGCTTTGCTCATGAGGCGATCGGCTTCAAACAGTTGAAACTTCACCGCATCGGCACCCGCTCGGCATGCGAGTTCTGTGAGTTGCAACGCGCGGTCGGGCGAGCCGTCGTGATTGACGCCCAACTCCGCGATGACGTAGGGCATGGTGGTGGGTGAGATGGGGCGTGAGGAGATCTGCATGGGGAAGTGCGAGGGTGCGAGAGAGCGGGGGGGTGCGAAAGTGGGCGGCTTGGTAGTTCGTGTTCAGCACAGAGACACAGAGATCAAGGGGGGGAAGAGAAGACAATGTGAGGGAGTGATGATGAACACTTGTCATTGAAGAGACGTAAGAAAATTGTTTCCATCATCGCATCATCTCTTCTTCCTCTCGATCTCTGTGTCTCTGTGCTGAAAAAAAACGCCAGCACACTTCGTTTCAAAGGCGTGCGGAGCGAAACTACCGCTCCACCGTATGGTCGCCGACTTTGATGTCGGGAATGCCTTGGCGTGCCTGGGTTCTTTTGGTTTTGATGGTGTCTTGGAGGATTTCGAGGTTGCGCTTGCGGCCTTCTGTTGAGTAGTTGCCAGAGCCGTGGTACATGTGGAGGCAGATTGTGTTGTGGCGGGCGTGGCGGCTTTTCACGCCGGCGTTCCAGAGGCGGTGGCCTAGTTCTGTGTCGTCCTTGCCCGGCGCGTGGATCGTTTCGTCGAAGCCGCCAACTTTGATGAGATCGGCTTTCCACGCTGCGGCGTTGCTGCCACTCCAGCGGGCGGGAGAGATGTTGACTGCGTCAAAGGCGAGCGAGAAAAGTGTGGCGGGAAGGAGTTTGACGAATTGACGCGACAAGGGTTGGCCAATTGTGCGGAGAAATGAAAGTTTGAAGGCTCTGCCGCTGCGGACATCGTCGAGTGTCAGTGACTTGGTTGTTTGTTCCATGAGGCGATAGTCGGCGCCGGCTATGAAGCAGTTGGGTCGGCGAACTGTCAGGTGCATTTTGACGAAGTCGTGGCGCGGGATGACGTCGCCATCCGCGAGGATGAGGTAGTCGCTTTGAGCCGCCATGATGGCGCGGTTCATGATTGACATCTTGCCGTAGTAGCCCTTGTGTGGCTGCCAGACGTGGGTGAGCGGGAAGGGCAGTTTCGGACGGACTTGTTTGATGAATTCGCGCGTGGGCTCGCGCGAGCCGTCGTCGGCGATCACGACTTCGAAGTCTGTGACGTTCTGCCGCGCGTAGCCCGTGAGCACGAACTCGAGGAAGTGCGGGCTGTTGTGGGTGGAGAGGATGACGGAGACGGCGGGCATGGTTATGAAGTTCGCCAATTCTGTGCGATTGGATAGCGGCGGCCTGTGCCGAAGGCGACGGTCGTCACTTTGAGGCCGACGGCGGCTTGGCGGCGTTTGTATTCCGCGATGTCAATCATGCGAGTGATTTTCTTGACGAGAGCAATATCGAAGTTGGTCTCCTTCGCGATCGTGGTTGCGCTCTGGTGGCGCTCGATGTAGCGAGCGATGATTTCGTCCAGCGTGTCGTAGGGGGGCAGTGAATCCTGGTCGGTCTGGTTGGGACGCAGTTCGGCGCTCGGTGGCTTATGAATCGTGTTTTCTGGAATCGGAGGCTTTGTGCAATGCGACAGGCCTGGCAGCATCTTGTAGTGTTCGTTGATGTATCGCGAGAGTTCGTAGACCCAGTGCTTCGTGACGTCGCTGAGCACGGCGAGGCCGCCATTCATATCGCCATAGAGCGTTGCGTATCCAACAGCCATTTCGCTTTTGTTGCCAGTCGTGAGCACGATTGCGCCGGTGCGATTTGAGACGGTCATCAGCATCGTGCCGCGGATTCGGGATTGGAGATTTTCTTCAGTGAGGTCGGGGAGCGATTCGCCGAGGCGTTTTGTTGTGAGCGACGAAAATTCGTTGTCAACAGTTGTGCGGAAACCTTCCATGGGTTTCTCGATGGGCACAACATCGCAGCGCATGTCGAGTCGCTTTGCGAGGTCGAGAGCGTCGTCGATAGAGTGCTGTGAGGAGTAGGGGCCTGGCATTGCGAGGCCAAGGACATTTTGTTGACCGATTGCTGCGACTGCAAGTGCCGCCGTGAGTGCGGAGTCGATGCCGCCAGAGAGGCCAATGAGTGCGGATTTGAAGCCAGTTTTGCGGAGATAGTCGCGGATGCCGCAGACGAGGGCGTGAAAGAGGTGCTCGGCTGAGGAGGCGGAGTGCGCGGTGCCTGAAGCAGGCTGAGACGGTGAGACGGTGAGGCGGTGAGACGGTGAAGACATCGGCGACGCGAAGGTTCTCGCCGACACATCCCATTTGTTCTCCTCTCTTTCTATCTCTGTGTCTCTGTGTCTCTGTGGTGAAATCGAACCACCAGCGGTGTCCGATTCGATATCGAACACAAGTAACGAGTCATCGAAGAGATTGCCTGTTGCTGCAAGTTCGCCGCGAGACGAAAACACGTAGCGATGACCATCAAAGATGAGTTCGTCGTTGGCACCGAGTTGATTGACTGACGCGACAATGACGCCGTGGCGTTTGGCGTGGCCCGCGAGGATGTCGCGGTGTTTCTGGCCTTTGCCAAGAACGAACGGGCTTGCGCTCGCGCTCAAGATGACTTTCGCGCCTTTTTCTACGAGTTGAGCGACTGGGTCTGTGTTGTTCGCGTAGCGCGATGAAAACCCGGCGTCTTCGCCCTTCCAAAGGTCTTCGCAGATGGTGAGGCCGATGCGAAGCGTGTGGTGGGGCGAGTTCTTCGAGACGACGTCAATCACAACATCGTTATCGCCCGGCTCAAAGTAGCGATCTTCGTCGAAGACGTCATAGGTCGGGAGCAACTGCTTGTCGTAGCGGTGCGTGATCACGCCTTTGCTGCAGACAAGGAGCGAGTTTGTGTTTGCACCGTCCCGGCTGCGACGAAGCGGCGTGCCGAAAATCAGCGTGAGCGATTTCGTAGTGTCGTCTTTCGCGAGATCGCGAGCGATTGCCTGTGCGTGCTCCAGACACGAATCAATAAATCCCTGCTGAGAGAGCAGGTCTTTCGGCGGATAGCCAGAGAGCGCCAGTTCGGGCAGCAGTGCGACGTCGGCACCTTGAACTGCCGCGTTCTTCGCGGCGAGGCGGATCAAGTCGGCATTGAAGGTGAGGTCGCCGACCGTGGGGTTGATGGTGCAGAGCGCGATGCGCATGCGGAGTTTATGGGAGGCGGAAAGAGCAACGTCAGCGGAGTTTGATCAGAACTTGCCCGGTCTGAGGCCACGCTTGAACAACTTCCATCGATTGTGCCCATCCGGCGATCTGTTCAGGATCGAGCAAGGGATCAAGGAAGCCGGAGACTTGAAGGCGATTTAGTTCTGCGAAGTTGATGAGAATGTGGGAGTAGCCGGCGCGTTTGAGTTCGGCGGACCACTTGTCTGGCGGCGGAAGTGTGGCGGTGGGTGTTTTGGAAGTAGCGACGCCCAGCGTTGTCACGAACGGATTTTTGTCCCAGGTTGTTGCATACGTGGTTCGCTGCGGATCAAAGTACAGCGGGGCAGTATCGCCCAGCAAGAGCACGCGATCTGACGGCGTCAAAATGAGATTGACGACTTGCTGCGGCGACCAGTCTTTGCGATCGACGTTCTTTTGGAATGCCGCGTCGCCTGCGATGTGAGTTGGAAGAAAAAGTAGCCCAGCGCTGGTCAGACCCATCGTTGGAAGAGCGAGTAGTGCGTTCGAGGCGAAGAGCGCGATGGGTGTGAGTGTTGCGACGAGCGGGCGGGAGTGAAAAAATAGTCCAGCGGCGACGCCCCAAGCGACGGCGAGTGGCAGCAGGCATGGAATCAGGAATCGGGACTGAATGTGTGTGGTGAATAGCCACAACAAGAGCTGCAGACTCAGGACGATGCACAGCATCAAAATAGCCGCGCGTGATTGAAGCGTCTTGGAGGCGTCTCGCGTTGCCCACAGCAACAGGCCAAAGCAAATGCACACGCCTGCGAGTGCAGTGATGCCCCATTGTGGATGAGCGAGGCCGCGGTGGGTTTTGCCTGCGGGGTCGTGTGGATCGGGGAGGACGGTCAGTTTTACGCGATCTACGAGCGAGCCATCGAAGTGGTGCGACTGTGCGAATCTTGCTGCCTGTTCAGCGTTCCAATGGCCCATCGAGCC
This sequence comes from Phycisphaerales bacterium, assembly GCA_046350435.1. Lineage (GTDB taxonomy): Bacteria > Planctomycetota > Phycisphaerae > Phycisphaerales > UBA1924 > BJHL01. Next base: position 1,281,122 of record JAXMAK010000001.1, on the reverse strand, counting down.
GTCCTGATGTGCGAAGATGCTTGCCGCGAACGGAAACACGGGATTGCCGCTCGCGTGATAGTTGCGTGCCATCCACGGGGCGAGCATGAGCAGGCCGACGACGCTGCCGACGCTTGTACACAGCACGGCATGTTTGAGCCAGCGTTCACGCGGAAATGTCGAGAGAAGAACGATGCCTGTTGGAATTCCGGCAAATAACAAAGCCGTCGGCTTGATGCCGCACGCGGCACCGATGATGATCGCGGCGGCGATTGTGCGACGAAGCGGAGCGATGCTGGTTTCGAGCGACACGAGTACGGCGGACGCGAACATGAGCACCACGCCCATGTCGTTGTACGCGAGCGAGCCAGTAACAATTGTCCAAGGTGTTGCGAGGACGACGAGTGTTGCGACCCAAGCAGCGACATCGGCGTTGCAGCGATGACCGCCGACGCGAAGTGCGACTGCGCGAGCGACTGAACCACATTGAACTGCAGCGATGACGGCGATCAGCGCATGAAGGAACTGGGCGGTGAAGATGGGAATGCCGCCGCCGTCAAACAGGGGCTTCGGTGCGGCGGCGGTTTGTGGCCAGAGAACGGCGAGGTGTGTGAACACTGATTCGAGATAACTCGGCAAGTAGGAATACACGTTGTTCTGGAGAGGCGACACGCGACCGTTCAGAATCCACTCTTGCGGCAGTTGCAGGTGATACGAAAGAGCGTCAAAGCCGCCAAACTCGCTGCGCCAGAGCGCGCCGGGGGTTGATGTGCTTGCGGCGAACATCAATCCGGCGAGGAACGCGAAGAGGACGGCGCAGATTCGGGTGCAGGTGGTGCTCCACTCAAGAATCCAAGGGCGGGAGTACTCGCCGCCGGTCTTCAACGTCCGCAAGGCGCGTGCGCTGAACAGGAATCGAAACACGAGGCCCGGAACAAGTGCCGCGAACGCGAACGAAAATGGAATCCACCAACTTGCGTTGTGTGCGAACGCTCCGAACACTCCCAGAGCGTGAGAGATGGTGAGTTGTGCGGCTAGGCCTAGGCCAAGAGAGAACAGCGGGGAGCGTTTTTGATTGTCTTGCGATGTGGATTGCAGCAAGAGTTGAGCGATCGCTCGGCCCAGCCCGCTTGCGCTCAATATGTAGATTGCGGGCATCCACCACGCGGACACGAATCGCGTTATTGCTTCGAGGAAGCAAGTTGGACCAAGGGACAAGTCGTCGCTCCAGGCGAACGCGACAAAGCCAGCCAGAAACGCGATGACTGCCCAGAGCACGGACTTGCCGGGAAAAAAAGTCTGGACGATCGCGGAGATGCTGGAATTTCTAGAGACGGGCATGCGAACTCGAGGGGCGGCCTGCGGGATCAACGAAACGTCGCACTACGATAACGCGGCATGTCGTCAAACGCGAAGGACAACATTGAGGCGAATCGCGGCGCCGAGGGCGTGCCTGCGAACGTGCCGCACGGCGACGAAGAAATCGCTATTTTCGAGCCGTTGTGTGCGGTGTTTCGACGGAAGCTGAAGAGCGAGGGGCTCAAGTACACGCCCGAACGCGCCCAGGTTCTTGACACCGTGATTCGCCTGGGCGGGCCTTTCGAGGCTGAGCGCGTGCTGCAGGACGTGCGTGCGGCGGGCTTCAACGTGAGCAAGGCGACGATGTATCGCACGCTCAAACTGCTCATAGAGGCAGGAATCGTGCAGCGGGTGCTGGTGACCGAGGAGCAGTCGTACTTCCAGTGTGTGTATGGACGAGCCGCGAATCACCTGATCATCAGGACGGATGTTGAAACCGGCGCGACAGTAGGCGATTCCAGTGGCGAGCGATTTGAGGTGTTGGACTTGCCGGAGGTGCGGGCGTTATGCGAGAAGTTGTGCAAGGAGCGCGGTTTGACGATGCGGGGGCATCAGTTGCATGTGTTTGCGAGCCGGCACAACGACCATTGAGAGGGAATTACTCATCTTCGTGCTGAATCTCTCGCGACGTCCAGTAGTCAACATCTCCAAGCGTTTGTTCCAGCAACCCCGGTTTGCTCAGTTCCAGTGCGTGCGGAAGCACTTTGAGTTTGTGGGCCGCGAACATGCCGTTGAACTTCACGTTCTTCTCGTTCAACGGGATCGGGACGCCGTCCAAGTAGACGTACTCGTCAGCGTCGTCGTCAACCATACTCAAGAAGCCCTTCATTTCTTCGACTGCTTCAGACAAGAACTCTTTATGCAGCGTGTGACCGCGTGCCGCCAAGTCTTGTCTGACGATTGTTTCCAATGGCATTTGTATCGCAACCGGCTTTGCGTAGGTGAAGGCTTTGCCACACTGGCAGCAGCAAAAGAGCCAACCACAACCGCACCACGGGCAATCCATCTGGTTTGAAAGTGCGACGAGCGCCCTCGGACAACTACAGAAGCAAACTCCCTTCGTGTTGGCGCGTTCTAGGTGCCAATACGCGGACGCTGACCCTTTATGCTCAAAGGACTTCTTCCACACATCCCATCCGAGCCGTTTTGATCCCATGGAACGCTTCCTTAAACCTTTGGTGAACTCTCTTCCAACTTCGCCAACTCATCCTTGTATTGCTCTCTCAGCGGTTCGACGACTTCTTTGATGAATCGCTCCGTCTGTTCGATGCTGCGACCAATGTACTTCATGGGATCCAGCAAGTTGTCCCAGTCGAGTTCTTCGCGCAAGGGGCCGCCTCGCTTGGTACTCCAGAAGTGTTTGTCGGCTTTGAGGCGATCGAGGAGGTCGTTGTCTTGGCCTTCGTCCTTGACTCGCGAGCCCGCGGCTTGGGCGTGGACGCGGATGATCTCGTGGTATTCCTGTCTGTCCCCCCCAAGTTTCACGCAAGCCATCATGATGTTTTCTGTCGCCATGAATGGCAGTTCAGCCATCAGGTTTTTCCTGACCATCGCTTCGTGGACGATGAGGCCGCTCGCGACGTTGTGCATGAGGTCGAGTGCGCCGTCGAGCGCGAGGAACGCTTCGGGCAGCGAGAGTCGGCGGTTGGACGAGTCATCGAGCGTGCGCTCCAGCCACTGCGTCGCGGCGGTGTCGTAGGCGTTGCCGACGAGGTTCATGACGAAGCGGGCGAGGCCGCAGATGCGCTCGCAGCGCATGGGGTTGCGCTTGTAGGGCATGGCGGAGGAGCCGATCTGCTTGGTTTCGAAGGGCTCGTCGATTTCCTTGCGGTTGCAGAGGAGGCGGATGTCGGTGGCGATTTTGTGGAGGACGGCGGCGGTGCTTGCGAGGTCTGAAAGAAGGAAGCAATCTTCCACGCGCGGGTATGTCTGATTAGACAGTCTTGCGACGGTGCCGCCAGGAATTGGTGTTCGTTCCAGCTTGGTCGCTGCGAAGACCTCAAAGGCATCGACTTTGTCTGCATCTCCTCCGAAGAGTGCGAGGAACGATGCTTGTGTGCCCGTTGCACCCTTGAAACCGCGAAGAAAGGCACCGCTCGCTTCGTGATCTTCAAGTCGAAAGGTACAGAGTTGCAAGTCATTCGCCCAACCAGCCGCGCGTCGGCCGATTGTTGTTGGTTGAGCAGGCTGGTAGTGAGTAAATGAAAGAGTTGGAATGGCGGCGTAACAACGTGCGAATGTGCCCAGCGAGACGATTAGCCGACGTACTTTCAAGGAAAGTAAGTCAACAGCATCGAACTGCACGAGTTTGTCCGCATTACACACCACATCCTGACTCGTCATCCCCAGATGGATGATCCCCTTGGCTTTCGGGCACGAGTCGCCCAGCGCGTGAACATGTGCCATCACGTCGTGGCGGAGGTCGCGTTCATACTTCTCGGCGAGTTTGATCTCAGCATCGGTGATGCCGCCCGGCTTGTTGACGACGGCCCGGAGTTCTTCGAGTTGTTCTTTGGTGACGAGCGGAGCGGGGGCGTCCTTCGTCAGTTCGTGCTGCGCCTCAGCCACGGCGAGCCAGATCCGCCGCCACGTGTTGAACTTGTGACGCGGGCTCCAGAGGCGGAGCATGGCGTCGCTGGCGTTGCGAGTGGCCAGGGGGCTGGTGTATGTGTCGTACGGCGAGTGATGGTCCATTTCGAGGAGTTTATGGGTCGCCGGGAACTTCTTGGAACCGATCGCGCAAATGCCTGTACACACAGGCATGGATATTACCAAAATCACTGGTTTTATTGCTGCTTCGGGAGTTCTTTTGGGCGCGTCTGTCGCTTTCGGGGGAATTGTGCTTCAGCCTAACACACTTCTGGTTGCCGACCGAACGAACAACTCGCTGCGTCTGCTGGACGCAGTGAGTGGTTCGCAGATTTCTTCGGTTGCGATGCCCACGAACACGAATCGAACACTGGAAGGTGTCGCGATTGTCGGGAATGAGGCGTACGTGTGTTTCAAGGGCACGTCGCAAAGTCAATACAACGAAATTGATCGAGTCAATCTGGAAACCGGGTCCTTGAGCCTCAATCTGTATGGATTCAGCCCGGTTGGCTTGGCGTCGCGGTCGCCACACTTGGTGTTGGCAAACTGGGGAGGCCTGACAACACCGAGTGTTGTTCGACACACGACATCCGGTGGTTTCTTCTCGTCACAATCCTATCTGCCAAACACCACCTTTGGATTAGGCGAGGCGGTGGACGATATCGCGTGGAGCGGTAGCAGGTATGTAACCGTGAGCAACTACCGATTGCCTGGCGCGGGATCGTTCAATCTCATTTCGTGGAATGGCGATCAGCCAAGTTACCTGATCTATGAAGCGCCCACGCTCTCGTTCTCGTATCCTGCCGCCAACATGTGGGCCGAAGGTCTCGATGTAAATACACAGGACGGGTCCTATTGGGTGTCTTTCAACCCGACCCAAGGATCAAGCGGCCATAGTGTGATTGATCGAATCGATGCTGTCACTGGCGCGAGAACCCGATTACAACTGAGCGGCATGGGGGCGATCAGCGACTTGGTGTATGTGACGATTCCCGCACCTGCAGCCGCCGCGATCTTTGCTGCGTCGCTTCTGCATGGGGTCCGCCGACAACGAAAAAGTGCATGACACGTGCGTCGAGGCTTTTCGAACAGGTAGATAGTGGCCCGGAGAGCCAATCTGGCCCCGACTTGGCACACCCCTTGCGAAGTGTCCTCGATGGACCTTCAGCGCAAAGTTCTCATAGCCCTTAGTGCCCTCATCGTCGCCGGTGGCATGGGCTTGGCGATTTCAAAGCACAACTACGAATTTCTCTACTACGGCGGGTCGCTCCTCGTCATCATGCTGGGCGTGGCGTATCTCGACCATCGGGTGAGGCTGCCCATGGGCGTGCTGTGGGGGCTGTTTCTCTGGCTCATTCTGCACTTGGCGGGCGGCATGATCGACGTGCCGATGGAGTTGGTCGACAAGGGCGTCATCGAAGAGGCGCAGCAAACCAATTCCGAAATCAACGACACGCTTTACAACGTGCGTCTGTTGCCTTGGCTGCCCCGGTATGACCAGTTCGTCCATGCCTTTGGCTTTTTCATGAGTTCGCTCGCCGCGTGGCGCGGGTTGTATGTGGGCAGCAAGCACGCGATGAAGCCGACGTTTGGGCCGCGAGTCGCGGCGGGGCTCATCGGCATGGGCTGCGGCGGCGTCAACGAAGTCATCGAGTTCGTCGCGACCCGCATCATGCCTCACACCAACGTGGGCGGCTTTGTGAACACAGGCTGGGATCTCGTGAGCAATATGGTGGGGTGTGTGCTGGCCATGCTCGTCATTCGATTCCTGCACGAGCGTTGGTTTGCGCAGTCATAGGTAGATTGGCACTCCGTGCCAATATCTACCTCTTCTACATGGCCTCGGCACCAAGAGAATTGCGTTACACATATGCGTCAGAAGGACTGGTAGAAGTTGTAGAAATTGGCACGGAGTGCCAATCTACCGCCCAACATACAACCGATCAGCGTTGTACTCAGGCAGCTTCGTGATCGCCTTGATCTTCTTCGCCGTTGCGTCAATGTCATATGGCAAGCGTACAAACTCAACGCGGTCGGCGTGAAGAATCGCGTAGCTCGAGCGCGGGTCGCCGTCGCGGGGCTGGCCCACGCTGCCCACGTTGATCACGGCTTTTTCGCCTGCTCGGAACTTGTAGCCGTTTTCGCCCAGTTCGCCCGGCGGGTAAAAGTCGGGTTCATTCGTAAAGACACCCGGCACGTGCGTGTGACCCACGATGCAGACGTGACCGATGCGATCAAAGATGCTCTCCATCTTGTCCGTGTTGTTGGTCGCGTCTTCGGGGAAGATGTATTCGTTGATGGGTTTTCTAGGTGAGCCGTGGACCGCAAGCAGCGGGATCGTCGCCGGCGTGCCATTCAGCGGCATCGCGCCTTCGGAGCCGATCTGTTCGGCGACTCGGACCTTCAGGTGATTCAAGAACTGGTATCGCTGAGCCCGGAGCTTTTCGTCGGGCTCCAAGTCAAACTGGTCGCGAGTCCAGAACGCGGCGGCTTCGGCAGCGGGGTTAAAGTTAGTTGGTTCATACAGCACGCCATAGTCGTGGTTGCCCATCAGGCACCACGCGCAGCGTTCGCGGACCAGGTCAACGCATTCAAGAGGATCGGGGCCGTACCCCACGGTGTCACCCAGGCAAATGATCCGGCTGATGCCGCGCGCGTCGATGTCGGCGAGCACTGTTTTCAGTGCCGAGGCGTTTGCATGAACATCGCTAATGACGGCGGTAGGCAATCCGAAATCTCCGAAAACGTAAGGAGAGATGATAGTTCCAGCACATGCTAAAAGCGCGATCAGGACGCAGCAAGCCCAACGCCCGGAACAACTTCCAAAGCAGCGCGAAGGCCATCCCAGAGCAAAAACAGCACGCTGCTAAAAGTACAAGCGTGAAAAAAACGCTTGCGGATATCAAATTGCAAACTTTTTGTCACAAAGTGCTCGTCTGAATGCTGCCAGACTGACAGGCGGGCACCCGATTGGTGGCATGAAAACCGAGAACCAATCCCCAAGAACGGGATCACGCCGCCGAGTCGTCGCTTTCCTCCATCCTTCATATTGCCGCCAATTCCTTGATTTGTAGGGGCTTGTGTGGGATTGGCATGGTTGCTCAAGGTTTCCGGCGGATCAAGCGGATCATTGGCATGAGATGTGCCGATAGTGATACAGAGCGTGTTTCGGGCGATGGTCCGGAATAACACCCAACGCGTGACGGAGTACGTGACAACAGACTGAGTGTGACATCAAAGAGCAAGTGAACACAAGCGCCGTGTGAAGTTGGCGCGAGACTTGGAGCAAAACATGCCCGCAGCAGGCGTGACCTATCAACGAACCCGTGAAATGACCATCGACGAGCTCTTGCTTGAGAATCGCGTCGTGTTCATGATCGGAGAGATCAACCAGTCGTCCGCGGCCCGCGTCATGATGCAAATGCTGTATCTTGAAAACCAAGGCCGCGGCAAGGACATCAACCTGTACATTAACTCGCCGGGCGGCGCAGTTGATGACACGCTCGCGATCTTTGACACGATGCGATTCCTGACCAGCCCGGTCAATACCTACTGCATTGGCAGAGCCTACAGCGGTGGCTCCGTGCTGCTCGCGGCGGGCGCGAAGGGCAAGCGCTACATCCTGCCCCACGCAAAGGTCATGATCCACCAGCCCTACGGCGGTATCACGGGCCAGGCGGAAGACATCCGCATTCAGGCGGAACAGATCATCAAGATGAAACAGGAATTGATCCGCATTCTATCAGAATGCACCGGCAAGAGCACCGACGACGTTCGTCGCGACAGCGAACGCGACAAGTTCTTCTCGGCAGAGGAAGCGGTCGCGTACGGATTGGCGGATGAAGTGCTGAAGACTCCCGTGAAGTAAAGGCACTGGGGATTGGGCACTGGGCACTAGCAAAGAAGACTGATACTCGCACATTTTTATAGGAGACACGGTACCGGAAACAACACTGAGCACACAGAGCAACGAAGAGCTTTGCCAATGCCCAGTCCCTAGTCCCCAGTGCCTCTTCCCATGAGTTACCTCGTTCCAATCGTCATCGAAAAAACATCTCGCGGCGAACGCGCGTACGACATCTACTCGCGCCTGCTCAAGGACCGCATCATTTTCCTGGGCGGCCCGGTGGGCGACGACATGGCGAACATCATCGTCGCACAGATGCTGTTCCTCGCGAACGAAGACCCCAAGCAGGACATCCACCTGTACGTGAACTCGCCGGGCGGCAGTGTGTCAGCGGGATTGGGCATCATCGACACGATGAAGTTCATCCAGTGCGACATCTGCACGTACATCATCGGGCAAGCCGCGAGCATGGGCAGCCTGATCGCCGTGTCGGGCACGCGTGGCAAGCGGTACACGCTGAAGAACGCCCGCAACCTCATGCACCAGCCTCTGCTGGGCGGCGTGATGGAAGGCCAGGCAACGGACCTCGAAATCGAAGCACGCGAAATGCTCCGTATCCGCGAGCGTCTCTACTCCATCTACAGCGAAGCAACGGGCCAGTCGAAGGATCGCATTTCACGCGACTGCGACCGCAACAAGTGGCTTGATGAAAAAGAGATGCTGGAGTACGGGCTCGTGGACGGTGTCATGGAACGCATGCCCGCCCCGGCTCGTCGGTCAAAGCCAGACGACGAATAAACACCTGAAACCAACAAGTTGAATCACGAAGCAGTCGAACGGCCAATCCGTTCGACTGTTTTCTTATTACTTCAACGCGAATTCACGAGCCCAATGCCCGAAATCGGTGTTCGCGTCACTTTCAATAGAAACTGAGATCAGCCGCTGGCAACTACACTGCATCATGGCAACCAAGTCCAAGCAGCAATCCGCACAGACAGTTGCGAGCGTGGCAACATCGACGGCGTTCGGCCCGCAAGACCTTCCCGTGCTTCGCATGGACCAGCCGCTGCTTGCTGCACGCGGCAGTGACGAGTGGTTGCTCACGAATGGCTTGGGCGGATTCGCGTTTGGTACCGCATCGAGCGTGCCCCAGCGTCGCTATCACGGTTGGCTGGTTGCCGCGACACAGCCACCGGGCGGGAGATTTGTTGCGCTGTCGTCGTGTGCTGATGCTCTGGTAGTTCAGAAGGGTCGCAAGAGCACCGCGCAGCGGAGTAACAAACAGCCAACCGATCATTCTCTACTGCGCTTTGATCTCGCGTCATTTCACTTTGCGGATCCAACAAATCCCGTTGTGAGCCCAGCGGGCACTTCGAGACTTGTGCGATTTGAGCGAGGTCCATCTTCAGTGTCGTGGACCTATGAAGTGCGCGACGAGGCGGCGAACCTCTCGGCGAAAGTCACGCGGCGTTTGCATATGCATCGCGGCTCCAACGCGATCACGATTGCGTATGACATTGAGAGCACGCCTGAGTGGGATTGCTATCTCGAATGTCGCCCGCTGGTCGCGATGCGAGACTTCCACGAACTTGTTGAACACGATGATTCGTCGCGATACCAAGTATTTGACGCGCACTCGCCCGGAACGACAAATGACTCAAGTCAGCAGCAAGGCGTGCGTGTTGTGGCTAACGGCGTCGTGCTCGAAATGACCCTGCGTGATCGCGCGCCAGTGTCGTTCTCAGCGCAGCCTCGCGGACGCTTTTCGCAGAATATCGGCGGGCAATGGTGGTACAACTTTGTCTACCAGCGAGACTTCGCGCGGGGGCAGTCGCACCGCGAACACCTGTTCAGTCCGGGTTGTTTTGTTGTGCCGCTCCGTACGAATGAGCCGCAGCAGCGAGTCGAGATCGTGGCTCGCGTGGGCGGCGCGGCGGGAGTGGGGGACTCGGACGAGTCTCAGCGCGGACAGGCGTTGGCGCGAAGCGACTGCTTTGACGAACTCGCAAAGAGCGAAGGACAACGTTTGGCGTCGCTCGCGGGCCACGTTGTGAAGTCATGTACAGCCCTCGACACAAAGTCCAAAGACACTCTCGCGAAACTCGTCGTTGCGAGCGATACGTTTGTCGTTCGGCGGAGCGGAGCAATCGGAGCCGCAGCAGGTGAAGGCTCATTGTCATCAGTCATCGCCGGATATCCGTGGTTTGGCGATTGGGGTCGCGACACGTTCGTATCACTGCCGGGCCTCATGCTGACGACCGGCCGATTTACGGAAGCGCTCGACACACTTCGTGCGTTCGCATCAATGCGCCGGCGCGGGCTCATTCCCAACTGTTTCGACAACGCCGCAGGCAGCGCCGAGTACAACACCGTGGACGCGAGCCTGTGGTTCATTCTCGCGTGCTGCCGATACACCAAAGCCAGCGGCGACACACCGTGCTTTGAAACACACCTGCGTCAAGCGTGCCTTGACATCATCGAAGCATATCAAAAGGGCACTGATTTCGGGATTCGCGTCGATCCGAAGGACGGATTGGTCACTGCGGGTGACGCGACTACTCAGCTCACATGGATGGATGCTCGACGCGACGGTGTGGTGTTTACGCCGCGTTCTGGAAAGCCAGTCGAAGTCAACGCGCTGTGGTATGCCGCCCTGTTGATGCTTGCGGACGTGTTGGAAGCGAAGCACCCGCGCACCGCGAGAGAAATCCGTCAACACGCGAACGTCTGTGGCTCACACTTCGAAGCCGCATACTGGCACAGTGCGCACGCGTGTTTGCATGACGTCGCATACGCCAACTCCTTCGAGATGCGGCCCAATCAGATATTCGCCGCCGCGTTGGAATATTCGCCCCTGCCCGTCCCCAAGCGTCGCGCGATCGTCGAAGCGGTGCGGCACTTCCTGATCGTGCCCGAAGGCGTGCGCACGCTCGCGCCGGGCTCGAACCAATATCAACCTCGCTACGAAGGTTCGTTGTTTGATCGGGATGGCGCGTACCACAACGGCACAGTCTGGCCCTGGCTGCTGGGCGCGTTCTGCGACGCGACGATGCGCAACGACGGGCATTCAGAAGCTTCACGAAAGCAGGCACGCGCGATGCTCGAAGGCGCGATGCGAACACTGTCGATTCCAACCGAGCCCGCCGCGCCGATTCAGCCCATCGGCAACATCGCCGAGATATACGACGCCGACGATCGTAGTGCTTCGCAAGGCGTGGCCGGTGCACGCAGGCCCGAGGGCTGCCCGATGCAGGCGTGGAGCGTCGCGGAATTGCTGCGGGTGTACGCCGCGACTTTTGCGGAATCCGCGGGGTAGCGATGTCGTCGCGTCGGCGTTCCATCGTGGATGAAGCACTCGCCCTGTACAAGCAGGGCTGGTTTCTCATGGCAAAGGACGAGGTTGATTGGCAGGAGGCCGGCGCACCGGCGCGAGACGATGAAGAACAAGATCATCACAGCATCGCCGAGTGGGTACAGCCCACGATTCGCGGGCTGATCCCGCTCGACGAACGGTTTCACATTCCCGCATCGCTTTCCCGCCGCGTCCGCAGCGGTCGATTTGAAGTGACCTGCGATCAGGCGTTTTCCGAAGTCATCCGCGCATGTGCCAAGAGCGCGCCCGGGCGAGAAACCACGTGGCTCAACGAAGACATCATCGCGCTCTTTAAAATGTTCCACGCAGAAGGTCACGCCCACAGCGTCGAAGCGTGGCGAATCGAATCAGGTACACGCGTGCTGGTCGGCGGCCTTTATGGTGTGGCGCTCGGGCGCGTCTTCGCAGGAGAAGCGATGTTCTCGTTCCCAGAGTTGGGCGGCACTGATGCAAGCAAGGTGTGTCTCGTGCATCTCGTTGAAAATCTGCGAGTGATGGGCTTCGTCGCGCTCGACGCGCAAATGGCGAACCCGCACTTGCAGCAGTTTGGTCTCTACACGATTCCCGCAGCGGAATATCAACGATTGCTCGCGAAGGAATCAAACACAAACATCAAGTGGAAGTGGTCGGAATTACACAACAAGTGAGATTCATGCAGCACTCGCAACGTGTCACTCAATCCGCGGATCAACCCATCGATACAGAACATCCACCACAAGATTGAGCAACACAAGAATCGTCGAAAAAACCAGCACCACACCCAGAATCAGAAATAAATCCTTGTTCTGCACTGCATTTACAAAGTGCTGCCCAATGCCCGGCACGCTGAAGACAACTTCGACGACGAAGGAGCCTGTCATTGCAAGCGCCGTTGCAGGACCAAGGTAACTGAGGACCGGCAAAAACGCGTTCTTGAGCGCATGACGAAGATGAATGCTGCCCCAACCCGCTCCCTTCGCACGCGCCGTGCGGATGTAGTCACTGCCCAGCGCCTCGATCATCCCCATGCGAGTCAGTCGCGCGATGTACGCGGCGTACGGCAGGCTCAGCGTGAGCGCAGGTAGCAGAAGACTCCTGGGTGGTCGCCACTCGCCCACCGGAAACCAATTCAGCCACAGGCAGAAAATGGTGAGCAGCACCGTCCCAATCACAAAACTCGGAACACTCACGCCCACGAGCGCGACAAGCAGCGTCGCAACATCTGCCGCCGATCCGGGCTTTGCTGCACCGACGACTCCGGCAGTCACGCCTACGAACAATGCAATGACAATCGCCGCGGCGCCCAGCGTCATCGAAACAGGCAGCGACGCCCCGATGATGTCGTTGACGCGCTGGTCGCGGTATTGCAGTGATGGACCAAAATCGAAAACATGCCGCACAGGCGGCGCAAGACCGGCATCCTGAGCCTTCTGCACTTCAGCCTCGCGAGCACCCGACACCGAATCGCGGGCAAACTTGATACCCGAGATGTTCTCCAGATACGACCAATAGAACCGCCAGAAACTATCAAGGTTGTACTGCTGCTTCATCGCCTCCTGAACTTCCGGAGGCGGCCGACGCCCCTCGGGATTCTCGAGTGGATTGCCCGGAATCGCCCACGCCAACGCGAGCGCAATGGTGTAGATCGCTCCCAGAATGAGCGGCAGTTGTGCGAGTCTGCGAGTGATGAGAGGCAGCACGCGGAGAGCGTAGCGAAGATGCACGAGCGCTGCGAATGAGCCGCGAGAGCGGCGATGCACGTATTGTCGAACTACAATAGTTCGCGTGCAGCACGCAACGCAGAATGAGCGAACGAGTCGCTCAAGAGAGATTTCACACTTTGAGCCTCAAGTACAAACGCCGTCTTCTAGACCACCTCGCGCACGAGTCGTACACGCCTGCGCGTGCGGGTGATGTCGCTCGCGATCTGAACATTCCTAGTGATCAACTCAACGAGTTTCTCGCCGCGATCAAGACATACGCGGATGAAAACCTGCTGGAAATCGGCGCGAGCGGGCACGTGATGCTGCCGTCGGTGGCGTCACTCGCAGCGGACGACGAAGAAAATCCCAGCAAGCACAATCTTGGTTCGATCGAGGGCGTCTTCCGCAAAAACGCGCGTGGCTTCGGCTTTGTTGAGCCTTCGATGAAGGTTCGTGAAGGCTCGATCTTTGTCTCCGCAGAGGACACGGCGGACGCGATGACGGGCGACACGGTCCGCATCAAGATTTTTCACGACCGCAAGCCCGGCGCGCAGGGCGGGCAGGGGTACGCGGGGCGCGTTGTGGAAATCGTGAAGCGCCAGAAGAGCAACTACACGGGCGTGCTCCAGAAGCGCGGCCAGCAGTGGGTGGTCTTGCCCGATGGTCGCAATATCGCCAATCCAATTGTGATCAAGGACGCGGAGTCCACCAAGGCGCGCGATGGCGACAAAGTCGTTGTCGAACTGCTTGTGTGGCCCGAAGGCGACATGCTGGGCGAGGGCGTCATCACGAAAGTGCTGGGCGACGCAGGTCGGCCCGATGTCGAAACACAGGCCGTCATTGCCGCGTATGACCTGCCGGGCGAGTTCCCGGAAGAGTGCGTCGAGCAGGCCCGCGAAGCGTCGCGCGACTTTGATCGTCAGATCGCAAACTGGAAGGAAAAGGGCAGCGAAACGCTCGACAATCGCCTTGATCTCACGGACGAATTCATCATCACCATCGACCCGCCCGACGCGAAGGACTATGACGACGCGATCTCGATTCGGCGCACGGATTCCATCGAAGGAGGCGGCTGGGAACTCGCGGTTCATATCGCAGACGTTGCTCACTTCATCCCGCCCGACTCTGCGCTTGATGTCGAAGCCCGCGATCGCAGCAACAGCGTGTACTTGCCTCGGCATGTGATACCCATGCTGCCCGAAGTGCTCAGCAACGGCATTTGCAGCCTACAAGAAGGCGTGCCGCGCTTCTGCAAGAGCGCGTTCATGACGTACGACAAGCACGGCAACTGCCGCAGCGAAGGTGTTGCACAGGTGCTCATCAAGAGCAGCAAGCGCCTGACGTATCTGGAAGCGCAGGCTTTGATTGATGGCGACCTCGAAGAAGCTCGCCGGCACGCGAAGACGCCGCCCAAGTACACCGATCAACTGATCGAAACCGTGCGGGAGATGAACGCGTGCGCGAAGGCGATTCAGTCGCGTCGTGATCGCAACGGCATGATCGTGCTCGATCTGCCCGAGGTCGTGCTCGTGTACGACGAGCGCGGGCACGTTGTGGACGCAGAACGTGAAGACGATGCGTTCACGCACAAACTGATTGAAATGTTCATGGTCGAGGCCAACGAGGTGCTCGCTCGTTTGTTTGAAAACATGGACGTGCCGCTGCTGCGCCGCATTCACCCGGAACCGATTCCGGGCGATACGGACAACCTCCGCAAGGTCGCGATGGTCGCAGGATTCCGAATTCCCAAGAGCCCGACGCGCGAAGAACTGCAAGGGCTGCTCAAGATGACCGCAGGAACGCCCGCCGCACGCGCGGTGCACTTTGCGATTCTGCGAACACTCAGCCGAGCCGAGTACAGCCCCGCGCTCGTGGGCCACTTCGCGCTCGCGAGCGCGGCGTACGCCCACTTCACAAGTCCTATCCGTCGCTACGCCGACCTGACGGTCCACCGAGCGCTTGCAGAGTACTTGAAGCGAACCGAAAACGGTCGTAAACGCCCGCGCGGCGAAGCTGACCAAAAACGCTTGGGCACGGTGCTGAATCAAACGCCCGGCTGCCTCTCAGAACAGGAACTGGTCGAGATCGGTCAGCACGCAGGCCTGCGCGAACGCAACGCCGAAGCCGCGGAGCGCGAACTGCGAAGTTTCCTCGTGCTGCAATTGCTCGAAAAGCAGGTCGGCGAAAATTTCCGAGCCGTCATCACCGGCATTTCGCCGCGAGGTATCTTCATCCAGATCGATAAGTACCTCGCAGATGGCTTCGTCAAAGCCGAAGACCTGCCGGGCGATGTCACGCGCGGCAACGTGACGCCCATCTGGAAAGTCGACGCAAAGACCGGCAACCTCGTTGATGTTCGCAGCGGCAGAAGTTTCAACTTTGGCGACAGCGTCACGGTGCGCATCGCCAGCGTCGATCTCGCAAAGCGACAAATGGAATGTGTCGTCGTCGACGCCGACAAACGCGCCGCAGGCAAAGCGAAGTTTGCTCACGACAAAAAAGGTAACGTCATCGGAGGCGGCTTTGGCGGCGTTGCTATCGGAGGCGGCATGAGCAGTTCAGGCGGTGCAGGTTTCGGAGGCAAAGGCGGCTGGGACAAAGACACCGGCAAGTGGCGCGGCGGCAAGACCGGCGCCGAGAAACGCAGCCAGCGAAGTAAGGGGCGTGATGAGCGGAAGAAGAACCATCGCCGTGACGATTAACTTTTGAGCCGACCGCGCAAGCGGTCGGGACGAGCAATTTGATTTTCTATGAGGTGTGTTGACGGCGCACTGTCCGCGTCCCGATTGCTTGCGCAATCGGCTCCATGATCATTCCGCCCCCCAATCATCCTTGAGCAACCTCGACAACGACCGATCCGCCAACAACTTCCCACCCGTCTGACACATCGGGCAATAGTTGAACTCGCTCTCCGCCCGCACGATTCTCGCAACCTTGTTCTTGCACACCGGACACGGCTTGCCAAACCT
This sequence comes from Phycisphaerales bacterium, assembly GCA_046350435.1. Lineage (GTDB taxonomy): Bacteria > Planctomycetota > Phycisphaerae > Phycisphaerales > UBA1924 > BJHL01. The sequence continues at coordinate 1,265,324 of JAXMAK010000001.1, read as the reverse complement.
GCCATGCACCGCAAAGTCAGCCCGAAACGCAGTGATTTCTCCAACACCCGGAAATCGCCCGTGCTGCAGCACGCCGCGCTCATCCACAAGCCCGAATTCCCGCCGGAGTCGCTCAGTCCAAAGAACCAAAGTCGACATCATGGACGTGTGCAGCGACGCCACTTGTGCATCAGTCAACTTTGAAGTCAGCAGAATCGGACTCAACTTCGCCGCGTGCAAAATCTCATCGCTGTACGCGTTTCCTATGCCGCTGATCGTGTGCGGGTCGGTCAGTGCTCGCTTCAGCGTGCGGTTGTGCGCCTTGAGCACACTCTCGAACGTATCGAGTGAGCACGACAACGGATCAACGCCGCCCGGATCCATGTCCTTGAGTTGATCGCGATTCGACACGACGTGCAACGACGCACGTTTGAGTTGACTTGCTTCCGTCAATATCAGCGTCGCGCCATCTTCGCTTGCTGGCTCAAACTCAAACGCCGCGAGATCTATCTTGCCAGTGGGCTTCGTGCCTACGGACTTCCACAGCAGTCTACCCGCAATCATGAGATGAAGCACAAGAAACAACGACGGTGACTTCTGTGATGCCGACGCATCAGAAATTCCAAACACAATTCGCTTCCCAAGCGTGCCCACCTCGCACACGCGCAGTCCCTCCGCAGCGTCGATCGGCGGATCAATCGTCCGCACCAGAAACGGACTGCGGATGCTAATGCGCTTCAGCACACGCCCCACCACGCGGCGTTCCAGCGCCTCGCGATACACCGCGATGTCCGGCAGTTCAGGCATGTATGAATCTCAGTTCTTAGGACTTGTTACATCACGTGTGACAGAGAATATCAGGCCCTTGCGGCACGAGTTCCACGCCAACACGTGTCCACACACAGGGGAAAACGGACCGTTTCTTCGCAATTGTTCGTACTCTCGCGTCTTTTCAGCAAAACGTCTCTGGTTCACGAGCGATACTCCAGCATGGCGCGATGCACGGAGGCATTACGTCGTCGTTCTGGGTACCCTGCGCGAAGTGGGTTTAGTCTCATTGAACTAGTGATCGTGATTGTCATTATCGGGACTATCGCCGCGATTGCGATTCCGCGCATGAGCGCGGCGGGCGACAGAGCCAAGGCGCACGCACTCGCCGCAACACTGCGACACACACAAACCGCGCTCGATCTGTACAAAGAAGAACACGACGGCGTATCCGCGGCGCATACACCCAGCGGCACTGTGGTCTCAAACATCGCACTGATGAATCGCCTCTTGCAAAAGACTGATATCAATGGCGTGTTGTACGTCAACGGTGCATTCGGGCCATACTTGCAGAAAGCCCCAATCAATCCGTTCGCCACGAGCACCGAAATTCGCATCAGCGCCGCGCAAACACTCGGCAACGCCGCGTTTCGATACGACCCCGACACGTTCATTCTGTATCCTGACAACGCCGCGTGGACGGGCGACTCCGAAGCCGTGTATCAGACGTTGAAGATGCCCAAGACGATGCCCGCCCCATCCGCCGCCGCCATCGTCGATGCAGACTAACACCACTCACGTTGCAGCGGGCCTCTTTTTCGACAGTTGCATCATCTGCACGCCAGACCACAAGTATCCCGCCGCACCGATGGCGAAGGGAATTCCAAACGCCCACGTGGCGGACAGATGCAGCACCTCGCTCGCAATCCAGAAAAGCGCGACCCCAACAAACTGGAACAGCATGCCGCGCACGCCGACGAGCGTCGCGTGAATCGCGACATACTGCGGCACCTTGTCTGGCGACGGCGCGAGCGACACCGGTCCCATCATCCATCCAATGCTTGCCCCAGCGTGCGCGAGTCCGTAGATAACGCTCATGATCGTGAGCATGCTCACGGTGTTGGTGAAAATGAGCCCAAGCGGATACAGCGTGAGCATCAGAAACGAAAGCCCGGTGCTGCGCATCGGACCCAGTTTGTCGAGCATCAGCCCAGCGGGGTAAATCATCGCAATCACCGCAACCAGATACGCAACGTGTGTGCTTTGCGCGTATTGCTCATAAGTAGTGTGCAACTTGTCAGGCCCGAAGTTGGGCATCAGCACATACACGATCATCCAACCAATGCCGTACGTCATGTACGCCGCTTCATACCGGAAGAACGTGTTGTCCGCCCGCAGCACTTCGCGCATGTGCGTCACCGGTTCAAGTACGCGCGAGTAAAAACGCCGAGAGTCTTTCGCGAGCGTGCGAGAAGCGTCCGCGCCAGTGACCTTCGCGAGCGTGATGATCGACAAGACGCCAGCCAGTTGAGCGAGTGCGGCACTCGGAAAGAGCCATTCATACGCCTGGGGATTGCGTTCAAGTGCTTTGCCGATTGCGAATCCACACACAGCAGAGAAGGTGAGCGACACGCCCCAGATGATCGCATACACGCGCCCGCGCGAGTGTGGCGGATAAAACGCACGCAACAACTCGCCCGCTGCCGGGTGGTATCCCGCAAGTCCCAAACACGCGAAGAGGTGCAACCCCATCAAGTGCCACACAGAGAGCGTCACGCCAGCCATTTTGAGCACGCCAAACAACCCCAGCGGCATGCAACAGATCGTCCAGTAGATCAGCATGTACCGACCTACCCGCATCCGCGAGAACAGGTCGTTCCAGAAAATCGAAAGACAAAACAGTGCCGTTGTCGCCGCGGTGATGATCGCGACCTGCCAGACGTTGGCTTGCAGTTCCTTCTTTGCAATCACCGGCAGCAGTGCTTGCACCGCCATCGATGTTCCCTGCACCAGCGACACCGCCCCGATGTGCGCAGGAAGCAGCCAAGGTCGGGATTCAGCCGCGCTATGAACAAGAGGAGGGTTTGGGAGTATTGCTGCGCTCGACATGACTCCCCCCGACTCCCTCTTTGCTGGCGTTGTTCCGTAGCGGGAACGCGGCAGAAATCCAGGGCGTCAAGGTTAGTTGCCATCCGAGTCGATTGCTCTCAACAAATGCAAGAAATCGCCGCAGGTTTGCGGACGCGTTCAAGCCGCAATAAAAAAGAGCGGCGGGCAAAACAAGCGCCGCGCCGCGTAAAGGGGATGAGGTTGTCGTGCCACCGACAAGGCTTTGCTTGTCGGTGGAATTGGTGCTGAACACCGAAGCAAATTCCGAGAATTCGTCAGAACTTGACCACCGACAATCAGAGCATTGTCGGTGGCACGCCTGAACGACTCACGCCGCGACACTCTCACACACGCTCTGTGCCGTCATGCCCGCCATCGGGTAATACTCACACATCGCTTCGCCCAGCGCAAGCGGCTCCGCGAGCAGGAAGTGTGTCTGGTGCCCAAGTTTCCACCCCGCAAATCGCAACGCGCGGACGAGATTGTCCTTGGTCGTGCACGCGACAAGATTGCCGCCGCTGATTTCCAAGGGCAGTACTCGGAACTGCCACGCCTGACGACGATTGATCACCTCAAGCGCCCGGCTTTGCACCGCGTATGTGCGAGGATCAATCAAAGGCGTCATGCACGCATACTGCTCCGCCCAGGCCTTCTCAACGGCGTTGGGCGCGATGCCAAACATCTCTTCCGCAAGCACCCCGAAAGGCCCGCCCCGATGACGCTGCGCTTCCAGCACCTGATCACGCTGTGCCTCCGTCAAGACGCCGTGCCGTACAAGTAGTTCGCCCAGTTGCAAGTGCTTCATGTTCCAGCGCTCCTTCGCGACGCGGCGTGTGCCGCAGTGCGAGAGGAGCATCGACGAAGAATGTGCGCACGATCATCGTGCGACTCGCGAATCACTCATAGTTGGCGTTGCGCGTAACAGACTTCTCGTGCGAAACACACAGGGCGAGTGTGAGTGGTGCGATGGACAAATGTGGTGGTGCGGAACGAAAAATTCAGAAAACCAGTTGGCTGGCCAGTGCAGGAATGCCATGCCCAGCACCATCGAATGCCTCGATGTCCGAAAAGAACACGCGTTCTAAGCGATCTGCGATTCGCGAGGTCCAAAAACTCACACAGGCTCAATGGTCGCCGTGAGCCCCTTGCTCTGGAACTGGTCCCTATAAAGTTCCGCGCGCTCTTTATGGGTCACAAGCACCATCGCAACGCCAGACAGGTGCGCCTCAAAAGTCACCTCAAGTGCCCGTTCCTTATTCAAAGGCGTGATCTCGATCACCGTCCGCACCACATACAGCATGTCGTTGATGTCGTCGTTGTGCAGCAGTACTTGATAGGGCGGCAGTTGATCCAGACGGGGCTTCTGGGGCTGCGTCTTCGTCTTCGCGGGAGGCTCTGCAACAGCCGTATTTCCACCGTTTCCGGCAGGCCGTTCAGGGGTGCTCGGAGCCTTTGGCGAGTCACCTTCGCAGACCGGACCCGTTGAGAAAGCAGGGCTGGCGCTTGGTTCCAAGTCGTTGTTTTCTAAGGGATTGCACACAAAGGTCACGGCAAGAACTCCATCTTCTAGCAGAATTGTCCGCGTCCCGCCACCCAAAGTCACGCGTCAAAATATGAAAATTCGCCCTGTAATCGATTTTCCGACCGGTAAAAACGCGCTTGGGGGCGAAAAGTCGCCGATGTCAAAGGACCCACCTGGGTTGTATCAAGCCATTCCTGCATTGTGCTAGAAGGAAGCCGCGATGAAACTGCACTCAAACAAGACCCCGCCCCCCGCGCCGCTGGTCGTGATCGTGACGGGTTCGCACTTGTCTGCAGAGTTGTGCGACCGCCCCCAGGCATATCGCGTGCGGGACCGAATCGTGCGCCGATTGGCCGACGAAGAAGTCAACGACGCACACCTACGAGTCGTGGTCTGCTCAGACGTGTGGTATCTCAATCAAGACCACCTGCGCACACTGCCCACAATCAGCGTGGGCGGCCCCAGCGTGTCCGCACTCTCGGCATATCTCGCAGATCGCCTCCCCAGCGCAATGGCGATCGATGGCGTGATGATGGTGCAGATGGACGCCAACGACGGCATCCCAGTCGCCAGTGTGTGGGGTATCGATGCCCAAAGCACGGCATCAGCAGTCGACGCATTCATCGAGCGACACTTGGACCAGTTCATGGACGCGATGGCGGTTGGCTAACGCTCTTTTCAAGCACCAGTTCCCCTGACACAGATTGGCCAGTCCGCGCATCGGTGAACGTCGCACGAATCATATCGATTCCCGCGGCTTTTTGAGCATCTTCAAGCGGAAACGTCACGACATACCCAGTGCCCGCAAACCCACTGCGATACGCGTCGCGCAGTTGAACAGGAAGCAACACCCGCGAATGCAACGGCGCATCCGACTTGGAATTGCGAAGTTCCACTGACAGTTTGCCTACCGCCTGCGTGAACCGCCGAAGACCATCGAGCGTCCGCACGTACACGGTAAACGTATTGGGCTGACTGCCCTTCGCGCCGGACAGCCGATCGATCTCCACACTTGTGACGACCGGCGTTGCCAGCAACACTTCCGAATCACTCGTCCAATCAGCAACGCCGCTCGACGTTGACGCCTTGATCACTGCATCAAGTTCAGCATTTCGCGCTTCGAGTTTCGCCGCGTTCGCCTTGAGTTCCGCGTTCTCCGCCCGCAGTGCGTCATTCGCCTGCTCCAGAGTCTGCTTGCCGCCAAGCCGGGTCGTGCATGCCGACAGACACACGACACCAGCCGCCATAATGCTCAGCGCGAGCCCTGCCACAAAGCCGAAACGTGGCCGATTCCGCGCAGCGTGTCTGTGCGGGCGTGGCGAGCAATCGGGGTTCACCAAGGTCGGGGCGTCCATTTGAGAGGTTATGATCCTACTTGACCGATCCCGTATTATGAATCGGGGCAGCAGGGTGTTTCCACCGGTGCTACGGCGATTGCAAACTCCGACCCTTTCGTCCGCTCCATACGAGTCTGGTGGCGGGACGTCGCTTTTGGCCACGCGAACGACAACTCGCCTGCTCGACGCCCTCCACGAAAACGATAACGCGCCGCTGTGGGCACAGATCGACGCACGATATCGCCCCGTGATCGCCGCGCTCGCGAGGCGTTTAGGGCTCAACGACTCCGACGCCGAAGAAGTCGCGCAGCAAACGTTGAGCGAATTCGTTCGCGCGTATGGCGAAGGTCGTTACGACCGCACGAAGGGTCGTCTCTCCAGTTGGATTCTTGGCATCGCCCACCACACCACCCTTCGCTCGCTGCGTAGCACCAGATACGCGGCCAAAGGCGTTGGCCAAACCGTGCTGTCAGAAATTCCCGACGAGTCAGCCCTGCGATCCATCTGGACAGACGAACGCGATCGCGCGATCCTCGCGCAGGCGATGGGCATCCTGCGGGGCGAGTCCGGAGTTGACGATCGCACGCTGCTCGCCTTCGAACTCGTCGCACTTCGAGGCGTGCCAGCGACTGAAGCCGCGGCGCAGAGCGGGATGTCCGTCGATCAGGTGTATGTCGCGAAGAGCCGCATCGTGAAGCGACTCCGGCAACTCATCGAAGAACTCACACAGGCGTTCGAGGAGGACAAGTGAGCGGCCCGTGCTCGCGAGCATGGTGGGGAACGGTGCATCGATGCGCCGATGGCGGCCTGTCATCAGGAGGCGGCTCCGGCACAAAGTTCGCAAAGCTCTCTCGCGAAGCGAAAGACGTTGGCGAGTGCCCCGCAACGTCAGACCTCGAAACAATCGCTGGCGGCGGCGTGATTCCCGCAGCAATCGCGCAGCATCTCGCCCACTGTACAACGTGCACAGAAAAACTCGAATCCGCAAAGGAAGACGCGACGTTCTTGTCGCGAGTCAGAACGCTTGCGATTCAAGGACGCGACCCCAGCGGCGCACTTCGCATCGAAGGCTACCGAAATCTTACGATCCTGCGTGCTGGCGCACAAGGCGTCGTGTACAAAGGCGTTCAGGAATCAACTCAGCGTCAAGTCGCGATCAAGACGCTCGTCGCGGGTCGTGGCTCCACGATGAAGCAGCGCCTTCGCGCCGAACGCGAAGCAGAAATTGCCGCGAGCTTGCGACATCCCAACATCGTGACTGTCTTCGAAAGTCGAACACTGTGGGACGGCCAGTTCGCAGTCGTGATGGAATTCGTTGATGGCGTCGCACTCGACCAATGGGTGCCGCCGGGAACAACACCCGACGAAAAACGCCGCGAGTTGCTTCGAGTGTTTGTGCAAGTGTGCAACGCAATCCACCACGCACACATCAACGGCGTCATTCACCGCGACCTCAAGCCCGACAACGTGCTCGTGACGAAAGAAGGTCGCCCCGTCGTGCTCGACTTTGGCATCGCTAAAGCGGGCACTGTGCACACGACCATGACGGGCGATTTCGCAGGCACGCCTGCGTACGCCTCACCCGAGCAAGCCGCTGGCAAGGGTGGTCAGGTCGACGCGTTGACCGACGTGTATTCACTTGGCGTCGTGCTGTACCGATTGCTGACCGGCACGCTGCCGTATGAACTCGAAGGCACCATCTTCGACATGGCGCGCGTGATCTGCGAACGGCCGCCCGTGCCGCCCCGACAAAAAGAACCAACGATTCCCGCAGACATCGAAGCCGTGATTCTCCACGCGTTGCAAAAAGAAAAAGGACTGCGATATCAGTCCGCTGCCGCGCTTGCGAAGGATGTTGAGCGATATCTCGCGGGCGAGCCGGTCGAAGCCAGAAGCCATTCACAGTGGTACGTGCTGCGCAAGGCACTCGTGGTCAACAAACGTGTCCTCGCTTGGAGCACGATTGGCTTCGTCGCGCTGGTCGCCGCGATCAGCGCCGTCGCAATCAGCGCATCGCGAGCCGCAGACGCCGCGAAGCGCGAAGAACTGCAGCGTGAACGCGCGGCGGAAGAATCCGTGCGAGCCCGGGCCGTCACCGAACTACTTCGCGAAACACTGCCCAACGCGGACCCCAATCACCCCGAACTTGCCGCAGCGATTCGCAGTGGATTCAGCCGACTGTTCATGCGACTGGAAACCGCAGGCTTTGCGGATCAGCCCGAATTGGATCAAGCGATTCGACGACTGTGGGGCGAGGTGTATACAGGTTACAGCGGCAAGGCGCTTGGGTCGGTGGAGTATTCTGAAGTTTCGCTCCGCAACGGATTGGTGCGGTTGCGAGAGAAGTATGGGTTGGAACATCCTGAGATCGCGGCGGGCTTGCACAATCTCGCGAGCGTGGTGCTGGTGCGTAAACGTGCGCCGGAAGCGCTGGAGATTTGTGAACAGGCGCTCGCGATGAGACGAAAGCTACTTGCGATAGACAGTGCGGAGGTGATTCAATCTCGGGCACTTCTCGCGAGAATTCTTGAGGCGCTTGGCCGTCGCGAGGAGGCAACTCGCGAAGCGGACGCAGCGCTTGCCGTGCTTTCAAAGCAGCCCGAAACGCAGAGCGACTTGGCGGTTGCACAGATGCTCGTCCTCAAGGCTCGAATGAAACTTGGCGAGGAAGATGCGTGCGGCGCATCGGGCTTTGCACAAGAGGCGCTCACCCGCCGCCTGCGCCGATTACCCTCGTATGACCCGGAATTGATCGAATCGCTGAACTTGAGCATTGATATTGCTGAGAAGTGCACAAGTTGCGATCTGGCCTCGCTATTTTCAAAGTCGTGGGATACTACGAACGGCTTTTTGAAATTGCGGGAGGACGCTGTCTTGCTGTCGCAGCCGGATCGCGGATCTATTTTGGAGCCCGTGTTTACCGGCCGGGCCAACGCGCTTCAGCGGTTGCTTGCGCTGACCAAGTTGTTGCTGCCGAACGACTATCACGCGCAGGTTGCAGTAATCATCAGCCTGCGAACGAGTGCGGAGTGCGAAGGGTTGTCCTTGGTCAAGTGTGCAGCGCTGGAAGAAGCCGCCGACTTGCTGGCGAGACAATTCGGGCAGGATCACTGGTCTGTGACATCATGCCTTGAGGAAGCGTCAAGCACATACGCAATGATCGGGCAGGCGGGCAAAGCCGCGAACATCATGCGACGTTCGGTTGGCCTTGCCGATGCGATACCGAAGAACATCCGCGATCCGCTCGCAACGGCAAACGAGCGGCGCATTCTCGCGTGGTTCCTTGAGCTTGATGGCAAGCACGAGGAAGCGAGCCAGGTATTCAAGCAGGCACTGGACGAACTTCGCGAGTTTCTGCCGGAGACACACCACGTTGTGGCGCTGTGCGAGGCGGGATACGGAGCATCGCTTACCGCCCTGGGGCGAATGGAAGAGGCAGACAAGGCGACTGCGCACGCCCTGTCGGTCGAGAAGACGTCCGAAGTCATGCACAGTGACCAGCGAGCGCACATTCAATTTGCGAGAGCAAATTATCTTGTCAAGGTGGGCGGCGAGGACAATCTGCGAGAAGCGAAGCGGCTGCTCGAATCAACTTGGAAGGAGGGATATCAGCCTTGGTACTTCAACTCGTCACGATTTGCATGGCGAGTGCGACTGATCGAGCACATGATCTTCATTTGCGATCGCCTTGGCGATGCCGCGGGTGCGACGCAGTGGCGCAGGCAGCAAATCGCCGACTTAGCAGCACCGTAAGTTGTCTCACAACAATCTAAGCAAGAGCCTTCGTCGCATCCTCTGCACTCACGCCCTCAACTCGCGCCGTTTTCTCCGGATTCGTCTGCCCGGACACAATCGTGACTGAGCGGCTCGCTATCTTCAGATGCTTTGCAAGCAACTCACACACCGCTTGATTCGCCCGACCATCTTCAGGCGGCGCGGCGACTTTCACTTTCAGCCGATCTCCATAAGTACCAACCACCTGATCGCGCCGACTCCCCGGAACCACCTTGAGCCGCAGCACGCACGCGGGGCCTGCGCCCTGCACATCGCTTGCAAACGTGTTTTCGCTGCTGCCAGACACGCACCAACGGTACGAATGTGCCGGGGATGCAGCAATTTCGGCTGGCGCGGGCGACTATGGAACTTTTGGTTGGTTTCCGTGTGGGAAACACGAAGCGAAGAGAAAAGTCTGGCGATTTCTGGGCGTTGCTGTAGAATGAGTGTGTTCTCTTGGGGACCGAGAACAGCGGCATCAACAAGAACGCGAAACTCTGCAAGGCGAGGTGTTGGCGTGGCAGATGGTGGTGTACACATCAGATTGAAGCAAATCGCGGCAGCCGCGCTCATCGCGGCGTGCGCAGCAACCGCACAAGCACAGATTTCGCAGGATCAGGTTTTGGTCGTGTACGACAGCCGAATTCCCGACAGCAAAGCCGTCGCGGAGTTCTACGCAGGCTCCAGGAAAGTCCCGGGCGGCGCAGGCAACCTCGCAGGCGTGCGTCCCCTCGTGTGGACCGTTGATCTTTCCACACTGGGTGTTCCCGCAACAAGTCCCGGCAGTATTTCCTACGCCGACTTTGTCACAAGACTCCGCACGCCCTTGCGAACGTTCCTTACCAACAACAACCTCGCGTTTCGCGTTCGTTGTCTGGTGATGACCAAGGGCCTGCCGCATCGCGTGCAGGACACAAACAATCCGAACAACGCCGACTTCCCAACCACGGGCATCGGCGCCTTCATTCCAGAACTCGAAGCCAACGATGAAACCGCAGCAAGCGTCGATACCGAACTCACGCTGCTCTGGCAAGACCTGAACAACACCGAAGCCGGCGGCGGATCAGACAGCCGGGCCGACGGGTGCATTCAAAATCCATTCTGGCGCACAACGCGCTCAGTGAGTGTGATCAATAACGCCAACATCCAGGTGCAAAAGACGTTTGCCCCGAACGGCGTCGGACCCTATTGGGCAATTGCTGGTGCCGCAGGTTCTCCGACACGTTTAGGTTTGGGCGACTTGTATATGGTCGCGCGTTTGGACGGTCGCTCCGTGAGCGCTGTTCAGGGCATCATTAACCGTGCGCAGAATATCTACATCAACACGAACACGGCCGCCGTGCTCCTGGATGAAGACGGCTCGGACCTCGACAACCAAGGTGGCGTGTTCAGCCTTGCAAACGGTGGTGACGATTACGAGCTCACTCAGACGGCAATCGTCAACGACAGACGATTTTCCTTTACGTTTCCGTCGGCGCCACCCAACGTTTTTTACGACAACGTAAGCGGTATTTCCAACTTCTTCGTCGGTCCACAGCTCTCTTGGAACGGCGGGATTCTTCGGACAGAGCCAGTCGTACTTCTCGCAAGCTACGGCGCGAATCACGGCGGAGGCGTCCCCCAGACCACCAGTGGAGGCAACGGCGGGATTCTGTACGCAACAAGTTTCAATTACGCGCCGGGTGCGATCTTCAACACAATTGAGAGCTTCAATGGCCGTGACTTTGGCGGTCTTGGTCAGTTGACGTTCGCACAGCAAATGCAAGCCGCGGACTTCCTGAACGTGGGTGGCACGTTCGCAATCTGCAACGTGTGGGAGCCCCTCGCCGACACTATTCCCGACAATCTGCAACTCACGAATCTCTTCCTTCTGGGCAATCTCAGCTGGGCTGAGGCAAGTTGGGCGAGCATTCCGACGCTGTCTTGGATGCAGATGAGCGTGGGCGAACCGCTCGCGCGATGCACGCGCAGCAATGAAGACATCGACTCAAATCAGCGAGTCAGCATTGATGATGTCTACGCGTGGGAGGCCTTGCCTTCAGGCGCAGCCGCGAAAGACATCAATCGCAGCGCGACTGCGGACAACGCGGACCGTGCGTTGCTGCTTAACAGTGTTCGCGCCAGTGAGCGAGTGTTGATGTTCGCCGGGCGATGAGGACGCACGAGTGTCAGATAAGTTTTCTTTGCAGTCGGCGTTCTGCCCGCGCATCCGGCACAGTCGTTGCAATCAAATCCGTGAAAACACGAGAATTAAATCATACTTGAAGGGGCAAACGCCCCAATGTGGGCTCGTCGATACTTGTTTCAACGGCACGGGGGCGTGCCGTGCATGGAGCTTGTCTCATGGAAGGGATTCGTTGTGCGCGTCGTGGATTTACTCTGATTGAATTGTTGATCGTCGTCGTGATTCTCGGCATCCTCGCCGCGATCATTGTGCCGCAGGCGTCCAGCGCACGCAGCGAAGCACGCGACGCAACGCGCGAGACCGACATGCGAGCAGTTGAGAAGGCACTGGAAATGTGGGCCAACGACAATGGCGACTACCCGGTCGTCAGCGGCTGGTCTGGCGATGCCCCGAGCTACGGCGCGAAGGGGTACTCAGGCCCAACTGGATACATCCCAGACCTCGCGCCAACGTACATCAAGCAACTGCCCCGAGACCCCAATCCTTCGAATCCAACCGGCGCAAAGGGATATCTGTATTACTCAACGGGTGCCAACTACAAAATGTTGGCGCACTACACCCCCGAGAGCTTTGACTCGTCTCGTCCACTTGTTGATCCGGTACGTCCAACGTATTCATGGGCAATCTACACCCCGGGCGGCAAGAGTTGGTAACTTGTACTTCGGCGTGTGGTGACTGATTGGTTCATCAAGGCGAGTACAGCTGTTTCAATCAACTTGTGGAGAGGCGTACATGCAAGGTTCATTCCGCAATCGTGGTTTCACTCTGATCGAATTGCTGATCGTGGTCGTCATCCTCGGCATCCTCGCCGCGATCATTGTGCCGCAGGCGTCCAGCGCACGCAGCGAAGCTCGCGACGCGACTCGCGAAACGGACATGCGCGCAGTTGAGAAGGCACTGGAAATGTGGGCCAACGACAATGGCGACTACCCGGTCGTCAGCGGCTGGTCAGGCGATGCCGGCGCCTATGGCGGCAAGGGGTATACGGGCCCAACCGGATACATCCCGGACCTTGCGCCGACATACATCAAGACTTTGCCGCGTGATCCAAACCCGGCAATTCCTTCTGCAAACAAGGGATACTTGTACCAGAGCACTGGCAAAGACTACAAGTATCTTGCATGGAATACGCCGGAGAGTTTTACGGGCCGGCCACTGGTTGATCCGACGCGTCCCACCACATCGTGGTCCGTGTACACGCCAGGCGGCAAGAACTGGTAATCAAAAACTGGTCATCAGTGCAGCACGCGGAACACTTCCGCTTCATCCGTCAACCCAAGCCGAACCTTGTCGAGCGCATCTTCGCGCATGGGCCGGAAGCCCTCGCGCTTCGCGCACTCGTACAGAGTGATAGCGTCGACGCGCTGAGCCGTCAGGCGACGCAGTTCGTCGGTCATGGTCATGATCTCATACACCGCGAGTCGGCCCTTGTAGCCCGTGGCGAAGCACGTTTCGCAGCGACCACCAGCGGGCGAAGTGCCCGAGCCATGGCACGTCTGGCACACTCGGCGGAGCAGTCGCTGTGCAAGGGCCGCGAGCAGTGAACTCGTGACGAGATACGGCTCAAGGCCAATATCGATCAGACGCGGAATGCTGCTCGGCGCGTCATTAGTGTGCAGCGTCGCAAGCACCAAGTGACCCGTGAGCGACGCCTGAATCGCAAGCTGCGCCGTTTCCTTATCGCGAATTTCGCCCACGAGGATCACGTCGGGGTCCTGACGCAGCAACGCGCGAAGACCCGCGGCGAACGTCACGCCGCGCTTCACGTTCACCTGCATCTGGCTGATGCCCTCAAGGTGATATTCAACGGGATCTTCGATCGTCATCACGTTGCGCGACGCACGATCAATCCGCTGCAGCGCGGCGTACAGCGTCGTCGTCTTACCGCTACCGGTGGGACCAGTGACCAACAAGATGCCCGTGGGCCGCTCGACAAGGTCAAGCATCTGCGCCTGCATCGGGCGCGTCATGCCGATCTCGTCCAGCGACAACTGCGTCGCGGTTTGATCAAGCAAACGCAGCACCAGCCGCTCGCCATACACCGTCGGAATACACGAGAAGCGAATATCCACCTTGCGGCTGCCCACGCGCACGCTGGTGTGTCCGTCCTGTGGGCTGTGCCGATTGGCGATATCGAGTTCCGTCATCACCTTAAGGCGCGACGAGATCGCCGGTGCGAGTGAGAGTGGGGGACTGAACGCATCGACAAGCATGCCGTCGATGCGGAAGCGGATCACCAGCGAATTCTCCATCGGATGCACGTGTACGTCGCTTGCGCGCCGACGCAGTGCCTCGAAGAGAATCATGTTCACCAGCCGAATGACCGGCCCTTGCCGAGCGAGTTGCAGAAGGTCTGTCGTCTGATTGAGTGTGCCCGCAGCCGACGCAATCGCCCGATCATCGAGCGGCATTTCCTCGATGATTTCGGTGACAAGGTCCTGACGCTGCTCAAACCCGCGGTTGATCAGGTTCGCAACACCCGCGCGAGGAGCAAGCACAACCCGCAGAGGCATATTGAGCAAGTCTTCAAGCAAGTTGAAGACCTGCGGCAACAGTGGCTGCGCCGTCGCAACCGTCATCGTCAATCCGTCGGATTCCACACCCGCGACAAGCCGCGAACGCGCCAAATCTGGCGGCACAAGTTCATAGAACTTGCTCGCCGATTCGTGAAGTGTGGGTTCTGAGATGAAGCGAAGACCCGTGCGTTTGCTCAGCAGTTCCAGTCCCTGATGCTCATCAATCGCGAGCATCGACAGCAGCACGTCCCAAGGTTCTTGATCGCTGCCCTCCACAAGCGGAAACTGGCGAAGCTGCTCGGGCGAAATCGGAATCGGCGCGAGCATGTGCGCAAGACGCGAAAGATCAATAGCGGTATGCGCCGAACCATTGTGGTCAGCGTGCGAGCCATTGCTCTTCGCGAGAGCTTTCGAAGCGGAGTTGAAGGAGAGTTTGGCCAAGCGAAAAGTCAGTCAAGAGCGAACAACAAACGGTATCAAGCACGCCGCGAACTCATTGGCAATCAATCATCAGGATTCAGCGGCTCCTGAGCAGGCTTCGCGGGCTGCCCGGGCGGCGGCGTCTGCGGCACCTTCGTCACTTGCCGAGCAACCGGCTTGCCATTGTTCGGAACAGCCTGCTGACGAGCCGGCTGTGCCGCGGGCTGCACTGGCGCTGGTGTTGATTCCGCCGGTGCCGCAGCCGCTGGAATATCAAACGACGACGCATTCACATCAATCATCTGAGGCGACAGCGACGGGAATTCATTGGGAATCTTCGACGCAGCCTGGGGCCCGCTGGTGAGCAGACGCAGATCTTCAAACCCTGGATCACGCAGAATGCGCGGCGTGAGGAACACATACAGCACCGTCTTTCGATCACCCTTGCGTTCATCGCCAAACAGCTTGCCGAAAAGTGGAATATCTCCCAGCAGCGGAATCTTTGCAACGCTCTTGGTGTCCTGATCCACGACCAAACCACCGACGACAACCGTCGAATCACTGGGCACCGTCACGCTCTCACTCTTCAGCGTGTTGACCTGACTGGGCGGCGGCAGCACCGTATTGCCCACAGTCTGCGCCTCACCAGTGAAGCTAGACAACTCGATCTCATACTGCAAGCGAAGATATCCACCATCAGAAATCTGAGGCGTCACGGTCAGCTTTGTGCCCGCTTCAGCAGACTGCCCCGCCGACACAATCTGATTGCCGCCATCGGTCGTCTGCGCCGTGCTCGTGGGCTGCTTGTCGATGCTCACGACGCTTGCTTCTTCATTGTCATCGACGAGCAACTGTGGCGTCGAAACCACGCGCGAATCCGTCTCGTTCGCGAGCGCAGTCATCACAATCGGAATCTGATCGCTCTTGATGATCGCCGCCGTGAAGCCCGAGAGACCCGAAGCGACAGTCTTGCGATTCAAGATGGGCTGCGAGCCAGTAGTGCCGAGCGTACCGAGCCCGAAGTTGGTGTTGAGTACGCCACCCGTGCCGTTCGCGTTGATCAGTTGGTTCTCAAACGCCAATCGCGTGCGATCATCCGTCGTCACGGCGATAATCTTCGCCTCAACATACACCTGCGGCCGGCGCAGATCGAGCTTCTGAATCACACGAGCAAACTCGCCCTGCTGCCCCGCGCGAGCCTTGACGAGCAGTTGGTTGTTCGCGACATCCGCGATGACAAACGCGTTCGTATCAAGTGCAAAGCCACCCGCCTCGCCCTGCGCGCCCTGTTGTTGTGCACGCGGAGGCGAAAAAGTGCGACGAGCAGGCTGCCCGCTATCAGGCAGCAGCGAGCCCTGCCCTTGCGGCTGAGTATTGCTCAGCAGGTTGTTGATGACATCAGCAACATCTTCCGCCTTGCTGTTCTTCAGTTTGTAAATCTCAATCGTCTCGCGATCAGAACCAGTGTCCAATTCAGTAATCAACGCCGCCAAGCGTTCCTGCTGGCTGGGCGTTGCGTAATAAATAATGTTGCCCCGCTGCTCGTCCACAACCATCACCGAGCCGCCAACGCTAAACGCGCTCGCGCTGCCCTGCAGGCCTTGCTGTCCCTGTTGCAGGAAACCTCGCCCACCAAGATTGATCTCGTTTGCCCCCGTTCCCAGCGAATCAATCGTCGTCACTTCACCCAGACCCTGACCCCGAGCAATATCAGCAATCTGCCGCGCCGCCGAACCCGCGAAATACTGCTTGGGCACAAGCGCATTGGGCACGTCGATCATCTCAAGAATCTGGCGAATGTGCTGGAGTTCTTCGGGCCGCCCGCGGAACACCAGCGCATTGCCCTGAGCATCAACCGTCAGCCGATCGCCAATGTTGTTGAGGCTGCCCTGCGCGCCGCCCAGAGGATTGAACTGCTGCTGCTGAATATTGGGATTGATCTGCCCCTGGTTGACGTTAGGCTGCGCCATCTGTCCGACTAATTGCAACACGCGCTCTCTTCCCACAGGCGCGGCAATATGCGTCAGTTCGAATCGGCTGTACACCGTCTTGTTGAATTCTTCCAGAAGACGATTCGTGATCTCTTCGAGTTGCACGAGCTTGCGAGGCACATCGGTCGCGACGATAATGCCAAGCTCATCCAGATACGTGTATTGACGAGCACCACCGCCGCCTTGACCTGGAATTCCACCGCCACCACCCAACTGGGCTTCGATCGCGGGCCGCAGGCTGCTGGGGCGAACGTTTGGCGTGTGGAAAATGCGAGTCGTCGGGCGTTCCGTCGCGAGTGCCGACTTGATTTCACCCATCTGCACGACGTTGTAAATGCCAAAGCGGTCTTTGACGATCGTCCAGCCCTGCTGCTCCAGCAGCATGTCGAGCAGATCAATCAACTCACTCTTCTTGACAGGCACCGGCGCGTTAAACGTCACCGCACCCTGCACATCGCCCTTGATGCTGATATTGATCTGCAGCGTCTGCGCAACCAGTTCAATCAGCGAAGTCAGTTGCACCGGCTCGCGAAAGTCCGACAGCGTGACCAGTTCGTCATCCCCCGCCACGCCGCCAAATTCCGTAGGCTGGTTCGCCGCAGGCTGGGCCACCTGACCCGGAACCTGATTGATCATCCCCGGCGTCGCATTCATCGGGTTTTGTGGCTGTTTTTCGCCCGGACGAGCAATCTGCTGCCCGCCTTGTTGCATGTTCAGATTAGGCCGAGCAGCCGCGGCTTCCTGAGCTTTCCGGAGGCGTTCTTTCACGTCCTGCACCGGGTCTTGCACAGGCCGAGCAACCGCAGGTCCCTTCGAAGCGGGCTGTTCCTGCTTCTTTTCCTCGGGCTTTGTCTGCGCAAGCGACGTTGCCGTCCCTGCACACAGCACTAAAGCGCACGCGAGCAAGCCGAAGCGGGCCACCGAAGCGAGCGAATGTTGTTGGTGTGTAGATGTGTCTCTCATGACCTTCGCTCCTGAAACCGCCCGTTTTCCTAACCCGGTTCTGACGCCAACGATACGACGCCAATTCCCTGCCTGCCGACCCCCGAGATCTCCACGACCCCCACGACCTCAACCGTGCCCCGATCCAACTCCTCATCCCCCCGCGTCGTCAGCCTGCTCCCCTCAGCAACCGAACTGCTCTGTGCCGTCTCGGGCCCAGACTGGCAGGACCTGCTCGTCGGGCGGTCTCACGAGTGTGATTACCCGGCGGGCCTCAACCACATCCCGATTCTGACTGCCCCCCGCATCACCGCAACCGACCCTCGCGAGATCGACGCGCAGGTTCGCGCAGCCCTGCAATCATCGGCGAATTCGCCTTCTCCGGATGATCAAGGGACCGCAGCACCATCGAGTAGCTCTGGGGGAGGCCAATCTCTCTACGCTCTGTTTGCCGACAAACTCGCCGCGCTCGCTCCGGACATCATCCTGACCCAGGATCTGTGCGAGGTTTGTTCGATAGATCTGAATACCGTCCGCCGGGTCGCGGCGGGCCTCCCCAAACAGCCCAAGATAGTGTCCCTCAATCCAAAGACCGTGGAAGACGTTTTCGACGATTGTCTGAAGGTCGCCGAAGCTATTGGCAGGCCCCAGCGAGGCATCGAAGTCGTCGTCGATCTGCGAGGTCGCCTCTACGAAGCCAGCGAATTCGTCAATCCATACGACGATGGCCCAGTCATGGCGTTTCTCGAATGGACCGACCCGCTGTTTTGTGCAGGTCACTGGACAGTGCAATTGATCGAGCGGGCCGGCTGCCGACACCCGTTCAACCCGACGAACATCCGAGTTCGAGCACACGGCGCATCCGTGGGCGCCGCCGCAGGCCCCCAGCAGGGCGAGCGTGTCGCGGGCATGAGTGTTCGGATGCCCGCAGAAGTCTTGGAAGCCGCCCAGCCCGAATACCTTGTGATCTGCCCCTGCGGCATGAACTTGGAGCAAGCAAAGCGATGCACCCAGGCGATGGCCGCAAACACTTGGTGGAACAATCTGCCAGCAGTCAGAAAAGGCCAGGTCGCAATCGTGGATGGCAACCAAATGTTCAACCGCCCTGGCCCCCGATTGGTCGATGCGTATGAATGGCTGGTCGGCTGGACACAAGGTCGGCCCGAATTGATCCCGAGAGGTTTCCCATGGGAGTTGTGGTCATGAACACGTGGCGCAAAACAAGCAATCGGATCAATGTGGCATGTGCCATCGTCGCGACCACCATCGGCGTCGCCGCGTGCCTCGCGCATCAACGAGACCCGGAATCCGAACTGCCCGCAGAAAAAGTCTCCCCCAGCGCCCGCCTCGTCGCGACAGGCGTGGGCACAGAAGTGCTCAGCGTCATCCGCGACATGGAGGCCGCAATTCGCGAAGGCAACGCCGAGAAGTACCTCGCATGCGTCGACCTCTCCGAACCCGTCTTCGCGACAGAGCAACGCAACTGGGCCAAAGACCTCGCAAAGAAGCCGCCAACTTCATTCGAGATCGTGCTGGTGGACACTTCCACCGAAGAACAAAAAGAATCCGCAGACAACCAAGAAGCAGCCAACCACGACGCAAAGCCAGCCGAAGTCCCAACCCCAGCAAACCCCAACGAGTGGACCCAGACCATAGAAATGAAGTGGACGCAGCCCGAAGACAAAGAAGGCGGCAACCCCACATTCAATCGCAACATCAAAATCAACGCGCTGTTCCGCAAGTCCGCCAGTGACGCGCACTCCTCATGGAAGTACGCAGGCGAAGCGTGGAAACGCGTCGAGACCGACCACGTCATCGTCTACTTCGACGAAGGCCTCGAAGAAGTCGCAGACGCCGCCGCCGCAACCTTTGAAAAAATCCGCCCCCGCGTCCTCGAAGGCTTCGCACTCGACAACGCACCCAGGGACGCCAAGCAAGCAATCAAACTCTACACCCGCATGGCCCATCTCCAGCAGTCGATTTACCTCAGCTACCCGCACCCGCTCGGCGGCTGGAACGAGCCCGGCGAATCCATCAAAATCCTCGCTAACAAGAAAACGGGCGAAGCAACGCTCAAAGGCCTCCTAAGCCACGAGTATGGCCACGTCTGCACCTTCGCGCTGGGTGACAAAGCCAACAACATGCCCTGGTGGGTCTTGGAAGGCGTCGCAGAATTGTCCACCACGCCCTTCGACAGCAAAGCAATCATGCGCGCCAAGCAAGCCGTGCAGCGATGGGCAAAGAACGACAACCTCAAAGCCTGGAATGACCTCGCCGACTTCAACATAGTCCCCGCCAACCTCCACGGCCACGTCTACACCCAAGGCCTGCACATGGTCTGGTACGTGAGCGACAAGTTCGGCCGCGAGTCCCGCATCAAGTGGCTGACCAGCATGGCAACCGGCAAAACAATCGACGAAGCAACCCGCGAAGTGCTCAAAATGAGCTTCGAAGAACTCGACCGCGAATGGCGAGCAAACGTGACGCAAGCTGCAGCAAACGACGAGAAGCCCGATCGCGACGAGTAATCGACTCAGTTCTTGAACACTTCCGCCGGTTCCAGCGTGAGCACGCGGCGCAAACTCAGCACCGTCGCAATGAAACACACGAAAATCATCGCGCCGGCACTCATCCCCAGCGTCCACCACACAGGCTGATACGGCATGTCCTTGCCCGCAAGCAGCACACCCACGACGCAGCTCACTCCGACGCCCAATCCATACCCCACAACGCCCGCAAGAGCCGCTTGTGAAATCACCATCAGCAAAATCGTGCGATTGCGAGTGCCAAGCGCCTTGAACGTCGCATAGATTCGTGCATTCTCGTTCGTGAACAAGTACAGCAACAACGCCGAAACACACACGCCCGTCACGACACCGATTGTCACCATCATCCCGATTCGACTCACCACACCGGTATATCGCACGTAGTACCAATACGTGTCATCCGCAAACTCCGCGCTCGTGCGTGCCCGCAACCCAGTGACCTTCTCAATCGCTCGTGCCACCCGTGTCGCATCCTGGCCCGGCGCCGCCTTGGCAAGCACAAACGACAACATATGCCGCTGCGCCGGACTGATCTGCACCGCACGCGAATACGTCGTGTACAACACGGGCTTCGTCAAGAACCTCGTTCCAAGTTCCGCGAACCCCACAATCCGCACGCGTCGATCATTGAGCAACAACTCATCACCAATCGCAAGATCGCGCATTGGCCCGGGATCATTCACGTGCCCCTCGTGCGACCAGTGCTTCGCCGGATCCTGCGGCACACGAAGAAACGTCCGCGCGGACGCCGTGTCCACAATCCCCGCATCCGCCGTGCGAAGCTGCATGACATCGCCTTCAACGATGTGCGCCGGCGCACCCGTAAGCGTTGAATCATCAATCCCAATGATCGCAACCGAGCGAAAGTCTCCCGAAGGCAACCTCGCCCGCAGCGATCCCGAATGTAAAGGCGTCGCCCACGCCACTCCCTCAACCCCGCGCACTCGCTCCAGCGCAGTATCAGGCATGGGCATGGGCTCGTCCACATACTCCACCGCAGGGTCCATCACCCAGATATCCGCCTGCGGAATGTCCGAGATGACCGCATAGCTGCGGTTCATCATCCCCGTGAACATCGACAGCATGTGCGTGATCAGAAACGTGCTGAGCATGATGCCCAGCAGCACACCCAGCCACTTCGTGGTGTCGCCCATCAGCATTCGCAGGGCGATGCGGATCATGCAGAATGGTAGTGAGCGATCAGCCCACGCTCATGACAATCTTGATCCCCTCACCACTGATCATCAAGTTGTGCCCGCGCTTGAAGTCTTCCAAAGGCACTTCATGCGTCACGATGTCGTCAAGTTCAAGCCGCTTGCTCAGCAGCAACTCTTCCATCTGATACCACGTCTCAAACATCTTTCGCCCATTGATGCCCAGCACCGTGCAGCCCTTGAACACCACGTACTTATTGATGTCAAAGCCCGCCGTCTTGCCGATGGGTCCTTTGAAAAGTCCCAGTAGCGCGGCTCGGCCGCCATTGCGAAGTGCTTCCAACCCTTGCGAAAGTGCGGCCTCCGCTCCCGACATCTCCAGCAACACATCCACACCCTCGCCCCGGCAGTCCTTGCGAACCTGATTGATCCAGTCACTGTCGCGAGGATCAAACGCCTCAACCGCGCCCAGTTTCTTCGCAAGCGCACGCCGACGCGGATCAATATCCGTCGCAAAAATCCGGCTCGCACCCGCTGCTTTCGCGACAGTGATGCTCATGAGCCCGATGATGCCCGTCCCCGTCACCAGCACGCTCTTCGCGCTCACGTTCGCCGCCATCACTGTGTGCACTGCGTTGCCCAGCGGATCAAGCACCGCCGCGATCTTGTCCGGAATGCTCGCATGCACAGGCCACACGTTTTCTTCCGGCACGCAGACGTACTCAGCAAAGCACCCATCGCGATCAATACCGATGATGCGCGTGTCACTCGCGATATGTGCGTTGCCTGTCCTGCTGTTGAAGTCCTTCCACGCCGTGATGTGCCCCTCAGCACTCACGCGCAGCCCCGGCTTGTAGTTCGTCACCGCCGAACCAACTTCCTCAATGATGCCAACAAATTCATGCCCCGTGATGATCCCCACCGGAATGCGCCCCGCCGCCCACGCATCCCACTCCCAGATGTGCCGATCAGTCCCGCAAATGCCAACCTTCTTGACGCGAATAAGCACCTCGCGCGGCCCTGGCTTGGGCTTTGGACGATCAACAAGTTGTAGTTCAGGACCGGCGTGATGTTTGATGAGGGAACGCATGTGAGGCAAAGTGTAGAACAAGAGCTGCCCTCCGATTGAGCGCAAGCCCCCGGCGGATATGCCAGCAGTTGTGCGTTCTCGCACGATTGCAAACAGCCGTATGAACCAGCCAACTTGCCAGCAGCGTGCGCCGCCCCGCTCTTGCTACGATTCTCAATGCAATCACTCTCGTTCCGGCTTTTTTCCCTCGCCGCGCTCTTCGCTTCGCCCCTCGCGCTCGCCGACGAGGGCATGTGGCTGGTGAATAACCCGCCTCTGCAGACGCTCAAGCAAAAGTACAACTTCGAGCCAAGCCCGGAATTTCTCGAAGCGATGCAAAAGTCCGCCATCAACTTTGGCGGAGCATCAGGTTCGTTCGTTTCTGCCGACGGCCTCGTGATGACGAACCACCACGTGGGCTCGGGCGCACTTGCGAATCTTTCGACTCCCGATCGCGACCTGTTCGCCACAGGCTTCGTCGCAAAAACACGCGAAGAAGAACTCAAAGCGCCGGGCATGAACCTGCGCGTGCTGATGAACATCACCGATGTCACCTCGCCCGTCAACGACGCCGCCAAAGACGCTGGCGACGAAGCCAACGCCGGCAAACTCCGCCGTGAAGCCATTTCTGCAATCGAAAAAGCCGAGAGCGAGAAGTCGGGCCTCAACTGCCGCGTCGTCACACTCTACAACGGCGGCTTGTACCACCTCTACGCGTACAAGACCTTTACCGACGTGCGCCTCGTCTTCGCGCCCGAAGAAGCCGCAGCCGCATTCGGCGGCGACGCCGACAACTTCGAGTTTCCCCGCTTCAATCTCGACTGCTGCTTCTTCCGCATCTACGAGAATGGCCAACCCTACAAGCCCCAGCACTATCTGAAGGTTTCCAAGTCCGCCCAAGAAGGCGACCTCGCGCTCGTCTTTGGTCACCCAGGCCGCACACAACGTCTGCTGACCATGGCAGACATCGAGTTCCAGCGAGATGTCGCACTCCCCTGGCGCCTCGATTCGCTCTGGCGCAGCGAAGTGAAACTGCAAGTCTTTGGTCGCCGAGGCAAAGAAGAATTCCGCTTCGTTCAAGACGATCTCGATGGTGTCGCAAATGGTCGCAAGGCAATCACGGGCCAATATGCAGGCCTGCTCGACCCCGCGATCATGCAAAAGAAAAACGCCGACGAGCAGCGCATCCGCAATGCTGTGAATGCAAACCCAACATGGAAGCAGCAGTGGGGCACAGCCTGGGACGACGTCGCGAAAGCCAAAACCGCACACCGCGCGATGTTCAAAGAACTCTCCGCGCTGACAGCCCGCTCGTCTTCGCTCATGCGCCGCGCCCTGCATGTCGTTCGCCTCGCCGAAGAACTGCCCAAGCCCAACGACCAACGCCTCCGCGAATACAACGACACCGCCCTGCCCGCCCTCTACAACGGCTTGTACGCCGAGACGCCCATCAACCTCGGATACGAGCAGTACCAACTCGAAAACTATCTGACGTGGGTCGCCGAATCACTGGGCGGCTCCTCCCCCATCACCCAAGCCCTACTCAACGGCCAAAGCCCAGCCGTCGTTGCGCAGCAATGCATCTCAGGTACAAGCCTGACCAACACCACTAGCATCAAGGAAGCAGTCAACGGTGGCGCAGCCTGGGTCAAAGCATCGCAAGACCCGCTCATCGCGCTCGCCAGCCGACTCGACGCCGCATGGCGACCCATCAACAAGCGCTACGAAGATGAAGTCGAAAGCGTCGAACGCGCCGCATACGCCAAGATCGCGCAGGCTCGTTTCGCAATCGACGGCGCGAAGGCCTACCCCGACGCAACCGGCTCCCTTCGTCTTTCCTTCGGACCAATCAAAGGCTACACCGATCCCGTCCGAGGCAACGTCCCCGCATTCACTCGTCTCTCAGGCCTGTACGCCCGTGAAGTAGAACGCGCAGGCGAACCCGACTTCGTCCTCCCCGAGCGCTGGGGCCGCGGCGCCGACGCCCTCGACCGCACCACGCCCTACAACTTCGTCTGCGGTGCCGACATCATCGGCGGCAACTCCGGCAGCCCCGTCGTCAACACCAAAGGCGAAGTCATAGGCCTCATCTTCGACGGCAACATCCACAGCCTCGTCGGCGCATTCGACTATGGCGACGAAAACACCATCAACCGCGCCGTCGCCGTCGACATCCGAGGCATGATGCACGTGATGTCCACGCTCTACGGCGCAAAGCACATCGTGGACGAAATGTCAAAGTAGTGGACGACGCGGGTGTTCCATTTCAGCACAGAGACGCAGAGATCAAGAGGAAGAAGAGATGGATGGTGTGTTGACGAGATCACCTGGCGATGACAAGAGCGTTCGATCCAAGCGCCTCATCATCCCATCATCTCATCACCACCTCATCTTCCTCCTGATCTCCGTGTCTCTGTGCTAAAAAAGGAACTCACTCGTCCCACAGAAAAAATGGACGACCGATTGAGGAACACCCTCATGATCGGCCGCCCACTGCGGATGACATCTGGTTGTTCTTCGTTGTTGGGAGTTTCATGCCACGCATTGCGTGCCGCGCGAACTACTCCTTCTTCTTTTGCAGTTCTTCAACCTTCGTTTCGAGTTGTTCGAGTTTTTCGAGCAACTTTTTCATGTCCGCCGAATTCTCGATAGTTGTTGCCGGAGCCAGCGGCGTGGGCGTCACCAGCACATCGCCCCGAGGGGTGGTGGTCCAAACGCGATGCAAGTTTCCAGCCGAGAGTTTTTCTTGCAGCGATTCAAGACTCTCAAGCGCCTCGTTCAGGCTCTTGGTCGCTTCATCGCGGGCCTTGTCAAAGTCGACCTTGTCAATCGTCTTGAACTTCTCAATTGCCTTCTGAAGTTCTTCGCGGGCTTCGTCAAACTGTTCCCTGATTTTCGCGCGATCAGCGCCTCCGAACGGGTTGGCAAGCCCAAACAACTGACCCATGCGCTCGCGTTCCGCAAGCCCAAGTTCGTTCTGACCAGGCATAACGAAAACACCATCGCCGCCCGGGAATGCAAACGCATTCGCATTCCCAAGTTTCTCCGCGTCGTACGCCTCAAACACCAACGTCACAGTGCGCTTCTGTCCATCGCGGAGCACGGTCATGTCCACCTTGTCATCAGGCTTGAAGTCGCGGAGCATTGAGCGGAACGTGCCGTTGCCCAGCACTTCCTTGTCGCCCACTTTCAAAATCACATCGCCTTCCTTGAGGCCGGCCTTGTCCGCAGGCAAGCCCTCAACAACGCTGTCAACGACAACGCCATCTTCCTCTTCGCCCACTTCACTGAACGTGATGCCCAGCATGACCTTGGGCTGTTCTTCCGCAGGCGGTGCAACAACGCCATTGAGGTTGCGCCAGTTCTGCTGACCCCGCTGACCCGCCTGCGCCTTGCGAAGTTCCTCAAACGCTCTGTTCGCATCGCGACGAAGCGCCTCGCGATCACCCTGGAACACGCGCAGCCGCGGCGCACCCGGAGCGAACTTGCCGCCCATCTGCATATCAATCGTCTTCTCAACTTCGCCTTTTTCGTCGAGGATTTCAAGCTTCTTGCCGTCGTAACGCCAGCGATCCTTCGAAAGTCGCTTGCCATCCAACTCAACGCGAGCGATCTTTCCATCCCGCGCTTCAACGCTGTACTGCTTGCCGTTCTCGCTGAAGCTCATGTACGTGGTCGAAGTCGATTCGCCCTGCGCATCCTGCTCCGCTTCCGCCTGTTCTCCATTGAGCGGCCGATCAAACCCGTCCTTCTTGTCCTGCCCAAACGCGAGCGTCGTGCCCGCGATGGTCGCGACAGCCGCCGCGAGCACAGTGATGCGAGTGATCCACGTTCTATCCGAGACTTCGCTCTTGAGCACATTGGAAAGAGACTTGTTCATACTGCAAAACTCCCTTGCTGCACGTCCGCCTGATCGTGCGATTGAATTTAATAACATCAACACATTGAAACGACCGGCTCAAAACAAACGACGCAGCCGCTCATTCCTGAAAACTAATACACCTCGCGAACCGCCCGCCGAGTCGGGGTCGGTGCCGTCGTTGTTGTAATCCGAATCGGCACGCCCTGCCTCACGCCCGCTTCATTCATCGTCGAGCGATAAAAGCGATCAACGCTCGCCCGTTCCACGATGAGCCGTGCGTACACGACCTCGACAGAGCCATCATCCTGCGGGATCGTGCCCAGAATTTGCTTCTCGGGCAACTCGCCCATGACAACGCCCTCTTCCTTGCCCTTCTTGAGGTACGAGTCGAGCAAGTCGCCCACACCCATATCGATGCCCGCAGTATTCATCTTGTTTGGAGAACCGCTTGGCATTGCTGGCGATTCCACCATCGAACGAGAAATCATCGCAAGCGTCAACACCGCAGCCGCCGCCCATCCGCCCCACGCCGCAGCCCGGGCAAACGTAAATCCATGAGCCCTGCGTGCTGCTCCGCCCGGATGCGAATCATGCCGCGCGACGCGAACGTCATTCGCATCAGGCAGCACAACATGCTCAGCCGTGCGAGTCGCCTGTCCAACACGCTGCTCAATCAACTGCGCATCGCGATACGTCGTCGCGAGGTCCATCCACACGCCAGGCGTGCGCAGCGCGTGCCCTTGCAGCAGCACCCACTCCGTCGCGCTCGCCGAGCCGTCAACAGTGCGCGAGATCAACAGGTCCACGTCATCAGAAGACAGCAAGCGATCAGCCTCGCCGCTAAACTGGCCTTCAAAGTTCTCTGGGTTCTCAGAATTGTTCTGGTTCGTCGTCATCGTCATTGCCTTTGCTGCGACAAAATCTGCCATCCATCCCGCAGCGGCGATCATTCAAATCCACCTGAATTCCACCACACTCTTGAGATGCGCGAAGGAGAAAATTCCGTCACGCCTCTTCCACAACTTGCGCCTTTTCCCGCAGCATTCTGCGTGCCCGAGCAATCCGAGTTTCAATCGTGGATTCCGGCAAATCCAGCACCTCCCCGATTTCCCGATAACTCATCCCCTGCACAGCCTTCAGCAGCAGCGGCTCGCGATAACCATCAGGCAGCGTCATCGCCATCTCCATAACACGCCGCCCCTCTTCATCAAACGCGACCCGATGCGAAGGCGTGTCATCCGCGTCAAACCCGATCCGCGCCATGACATCGTCGCCGCCATCGACCGAAACGTTCCCCGCACGCCCTTCGCGAAGTTTGCCACTGCGAGCCGCCGCGTGAGCAACGTTGATCGCAACCGTCCTCAGCCAGGGCTTGAACGCCGCCTGATCGCGAATTTCGCTCCCTTTGCGAACCACCGCGAACGCAACGTCCTGCAGCAGGTCGTCCAAGTCTGCCCATCGAGGCTTATGCGCGAGCAAAATCGCGGCGACCCACCGCCGATTCGCAGTCCACGAATCGCGCAGCCAATCACCCCGCGACTGCAAGTCGGTTGCGAGGGACGACGCGCTGGGTTGCGACTCAGCCATGCACTAGGGTCTCGCCCAAGGGGCGCGGGCGGGGGGAGTGTTTCAATTCTGTAGGAGCCAGATCTGATTCGGACTTCGTCCTTCTCCATTACGAGATGCGCACCACACCAGTTTCTGTCGTGCAGGCAACCAAAACCCACTCACAATTCCCGCTGCAGTCCTCAAACCCCATACCGTCGCCAGACTTTGTCCGCACCTGCGATCCGCGGAAGAAAATCACCATGGACACCAAACAGTCTGCAAACATTGGTCCCGGAATTCTGTCCTTCGGAGGCGATTCCAGCCGCATGACGCTGGGCCAGCACCTCGACGAACTTCGCAAGCACCTCGTGCGCGCCCTGTTGGGGTTGGTGCCCTTGATCGCCGCCGCGTTTTACTTTGGCGACTGGCTGCTCGACTTCATCCTCGAACCCGCCAAACTCGCCCTCGCGCGCCACGAGCAGCCCGAGATGGTCGCGATTGGCCCGATCGAAACTTTCAGCGCATACATGCGCGTCAGCATGATCGCCGCGCTCGTCGTGGGCAGTCCGTGGATTTTCTATCAGGCATGGCGCTTCGTCGCCCCGGGCCTGCACCGCCACGAAAAACGCTTCGTGTACTTTCTCGTGCCGCTGTCCGGCATCCTCACCGCGTCGGGCGTCGTGTTCCTCTACAAAATCATCCTGCCCCTCATCCTCGCATTCCTCGTGACCTTTGGCACAACGCTCGGCTCAAAACCAATCCCAACTCAACCATTACCCGCTGGCGTCGTGTTGCCATCACTCCCCGTGCTCGAAGTCGATCCCGACGCACCTACCGCCGGGCAAGTCTGGATCAACAAGTCCATGCACAAAGCCCGCGTGTGCATCGCCGACGCCACAGCCAACGCGCCCGCGACAGTCCTCTCCGTCGATCTCTATCGCGAAGGCGGCATCCGCCAGCAATACCGCGTCAGCGAAGTCCTTAGTCTCATCTTGACCCTCGTCGCCGCCTTCGCCGCAGCATTCCAAGCCCCGCTCATCGTGCTGCTGCTGGGCTGGGCAAATCTCGTTGACCGCAAGTTCCTCGCAAAGTACCGCCGCCACACCATCTTCGCCTGCGCCATCATCGCAGCAGCAGTGATGCCAGGCGACCCCGCCAGCATGATGGCCATGGCCATCCCGCTCTACCTCCTCTACGAACTAGGCGGCGTCCTCCTCTGGCTCTTCCCCGCAAAACGCGTCTCAGGCAAGCGCGAAACCACCGAACAAGAAGACGATCGGCCGTAACAACGAGGGATTGTTTGGCGTTCCTTTTCTCAGCACGGAGACACAGAGATCAAGAGAAAGATGAGAAGGTGATGTGATGATGGCATGATGCGATCTCAATTCCCATCATCTCATCATCTTCTCTTTCCCCTCCTGATCTCTGTGTCTCTGTGCTGAATCCAAGCCGCGCACACGCGCCAAATCTTCATTCAACCTCAAACACCACCGGCAAAACACCCTGCTCACTCGCCCCACGAATCGGCAGCGATATCGCCTGCGCCTCCCCTTTCAAAATCGCCGGCACAAGCAAAGGCTGCCCCGGCACCAGCGCGTTCTCACCCACCACAACATCCCGCACCGCACCACCCTTCCCGAAATCAAACTGCCGATACACCTGCAACCACTCCCGCTGCGCCTGCGTCCGCACCACCTTGTGCCCCAAAAACTCCGTCACCGCCTCGCGCACATCTTCACGCACAGGCCCCGCGCTCTCCCGCACAAACGCCAGCGGCGAACTCTTGAACAGCCGCACACCAGGCGAAGGCAAGTACAAGTCGCCCGCAAACCCACCCTCAACCAACGCCGCAATCAACTCCGCCGGATGCTCTCCAACAAAGTCCGGCTGCGTCAACACCCACCCAGTCCCCGCATTGCTCGCCTCCCGAAGCGCCGCGTGTGCATCGTTGATCAACTCCTCCACTCCCGGATGCAACGATTCCCCCTTCCAAATCGCATGGATATCCGCCGCATACTGCCGAATCAGCACCTGCGCCATATCCAACCCCGCCGCCCGCTCCTTCGCCGACAGTGAATCAACTTCCTTCAGCGCACAAGCCACACTCTGCAATCCAATGATCGCTGGCACACTCTTCTTGACCCGCCCCGCATCGCCATCATCAGGCAAAGCCACGCTCGCCTTCGCAAACTCCGCCCACTTTGCAAGAAGCAATGCCCATGTGATATTTTTCTCTGGCTGACTTTTCACACTCGATCCTAGCCGGGAACATCACCACAAAGGCACAAAGACCACGAAGAAACCAAGGCATGTAGACATCCAACACCGCAGCGCGTTCACACCCTTCTCTTCTTCTTTGTGCTCTTCGTGTCTTCGTGGTGACATTTCTTTTTCAAACAAGCCCAACATCCACACGCCAAGTAGCGAAGTACGCTCTCACATGGAATTCTCCCCCGCCTCCCTCCCCATCCCCGACCGCTACAAACTCATGATCGGCGGCGTCATCCCCCGCCCCATCGCCTGGGTGAGCACGATGTCCCCCGACGGCAAGCTCAACCTCGCGCCATTTTCGTTCTTCGCCGGTGTGGGCAGCAATCCCATGACGCTCCTCTTCTGCCCCGCAAACAAACCCGACGGCTCCGAAAAAGACTCGCTGCGAAACGCCAAGCCCGCGAGCGAAGGAGGCACAGGCGAATTCGTCATCAACATCGTCTCGCACGCACTCGCAAAGCCCATGGCCATCAGCGCCGAAGAGTTGCCCTATGGCGAAAGCGAATTTGACACGACCGGCATGACGCCCCAGCCCAGCCGGGTCGTGAAACCACCACGCGTGCAGCAATCACCCATCAGTTACGAATGCAAAACCAAACAAGTGATCCGCACCAACCCAAACCAGCCCGGCGGCGGCAACATCGTTCTTGGCGAAGTCGTACACATCTGGGTCGCAGACAACATCATCAACGAGCGAATGCACATCGATCCCGCCAAACTCGACGCGATCGGTCGCTTGGGTGGTCTCGAATACTCAACCACTCGCGAACGCTTCTCAATGCAGGTCGGCCGAGGTTGATTGCAGCGGATTGAAAATCAACCAACACTCTCGCGCCACTGAAACTTCGTCGCCCCTTCCACCAGCGCCGCACAGGCCGCGGCTCGCTTGCGCACGCGCATATCACCATCAAAGTCCGCCATTTCAGCGATTCGCTGCGACGATTCCGCCCATGCAATCCGATCTACACGCGAATGCAGCAAAGGCAACGTCCTTGCTGCCAGCCAAACGCCCGCGAGGCGATGCATGACCGAGTCATTCGTCAGCAAAGACGCAAGATCATCGCGCCAAGCAAGTGACATCGAGGAAATAGTCTTGGGTTCAACACGCTGCGATGCAGAATCGTGTGCCGCAGATCCGCTTGTGTCCGCACCTCTCCCCGTAATCGTCATCACCAAACTCTCGCGCATCGCGTTCGCACTCACGCGATGGTGCTTGTCATGCTTGATCTCCACAATCGCGGTCGCGAGTAGCGGCGCATCGAGTCTGCCCAGCGATTCAATCGTGTTCGCCCGCACGCGAGCATCCGGATGTGCAAGGCATGACTGCAGCACTCGCTTTGTTGGCTCCGAGCGCACCGTTGCAAGCAGCGACACCGCCATCGCTGCTATCCGCGCGTGCGCGGGCTCGCTCAAAATCGCCAGACGCAGCAACGATTCCTCAACGTCAGACGCAACCCGCAGCAGTCGTACCACTCGAAGCGAATTCGTAGTCTTCTGCGAAGGCCTCTGCAACGAATCACGCAGTGCGTCAAGGCACGCCATTCGATTCTCGCTCAACCAGCGAATCGCTCGCAGCCGACCCGCAGACGTGTCCGTGAACGCATCGCCAACGCCTTGCGCTTCTCTCGCCGCGCCGGCACGCAGTGGTTCAAGTGCCGAAAGTTGCAGCACACGCAGCGACCGCTCCGCATCGCTGTTTGTCGAAGTCTTCGATCCCGTCCGAACATGCAGATCATCAGCAATCGCAAGAAGCGCCGAGTGCGCAACCCGCTCATCTCGATCAAAGAGTAAATCATGCCGCAGCGACGAGGTCCCGCGTCGACACACGCAGATGCGCACTTCAGGCGACGCGTCCGTCAGCAATACCGACAATGTTCGCTCACGCAGCGGCGCATCCACGCCGATCTTCGACTGCCACAATCCCATCATCCTCTTGGACTGAGCCGTGATTCGATCCAACGTGTCCTGCGAAATCCCCGCCATGTGCGATTCATGCTTCGCACGCGTCGCTCCGCGAGCTCCTCGAGCCACAACCTTGCTCAACACCTCTGAGCGGGACGCACGCAAGCACAGATGCGCCGCGTTCAACGTCGCTTCCTCATCCTGCGGACTAAGCGAAATCGACAACCGAGCCGCACACGCGCGTGCAACACGCGACGACAGCCCCGAAACTCCCAACCACTGAAGCGCACGCAGTCGCGTCAAAGGCCACCGACTCGTTCGCAGCATCCCCGCCAGCGATGACTGTGCCGGATGCTGATCCACGCGCAGCACATCCCAAGCCGAGCGCTCGCCCGCAAGTTGCCCATGCAGCGTCGGATCAAGCCACACCAACGCACTCGTAAGCACGCTTCGGCTGTTGTGCTCATCAAACGATTCCAACGCACTCGTCAGCGCACGATGCACTTCCTGAACCGCCGCCATGCGATCAGAATGTCGAAGCGTGTTGACCCACTCCCACCCCGCCCACGCCGCGTCAGGCAACACCGCAAACTCATCGTCCTCGCCCGTGCGAACGCCCTGAAGCGCGAGCGTCATCCATTCAGGAATCCGTGGCGTCGACAATACATAGCACATCGCAAACAGCGCCCGCTCCGCCGCAACCCGCGCGATCGTCGCCTTGGACTTGAGCAAAGGCACCATCAACGCAACATGCCGCGGCTCACACTTCTCAACCGCCCACGCACAAGCCCCGGCGTGATGCACACCATTGGAATCCACCGGCATCGCCAATAGCCGCCCGCACGCCCCGCCAAGATCAAGCCCCGGCGCACTGGTCGCCGCCTTGCGAACCGACTCGGGCAACATCGCCCACGTTCCGACGATCGCCTCGCGAGCTAGGTTCCGGGCCTGTTCACGCTGGGCCGTCGACGCGCCGCCGAACGCTTCCATCGCAGCATTCGCGAGCCGACCAATCGACTTTGTGCTGTTTTTCCAGAACTGCCCGAGCGACTCGCCCGTATGGGCTTCCGCCAAGCCATACTTCTCCCGCAGGGCACGATACTGCTCTTGCCGGGAGAGTGGCTTGGAAGTTTCGGCCGGGGCCACACTCTCCTGGCTGGGAGAATCGGGGTGATCCGCTCGAGAAGTCGAAGTGCGTTGCGAAGGACTCGCAGAAGTGCGCGGCTCATCACCACGCGCGGGCGCGTGTCCCGGCTCAAACGCACGCTCCAACAACGCCGAGGCCAACACCTCAGTCGTAGTCTGGTCCTTCTGCGCATGCTCAATGAGTGCGTCGTGCAACGCCAAAACCTGCGCGACTGGGTCGAGCGACTTCAACTGATTCAAAATTGTGTGAGAATCCTGCGAATCCGCATGCAAGGTTTGAGCAGGTTGTGGAATTTCTTCGGCTTCATGACGTGCCGCTGCATCGCTGTGTGTTGATGCTTTGAAAGACCACAGTTTTGTGCGACGTGCGTTCATGACAACGATGCAGACTGCGTAGTGCGAACATGGCCATTTTCAGGCACAATCTGATATCGACACAAGCCCATCTTCAGGCACACACGACGCGCAACTCGAAAACGCAGCGCATCAACCGTGGATTACGCGCGAAGCTTGGCGAGAACTTGTCATCAATCGCACCCTTGCAACTTTCTTTAATAAATTTTCGCAACTCTGTAACATTTCCTCTAGACAATGTATGCAAACGTATGTATCTTGGACGAAATGCCTGTTCATCGACTGCGCAGTGGTCTTGCGGAGTCGTTCAACAGAAGCACGGCGGTTCCATCAACTGGAAGTCACCGAGTCGTGAGGGATTGACGTTCAGAACATGGTGGCGATATCGGGGCGCACGTTGTTGCGCGCCATATTTATTCGGTCCTTCAGACAACCACTCGTGCCGCGTCTTGGTTTCGGAAATGTCGTTGGAAGGAATCCATCGAACTCGTGGGGAACTTATGAAGAAAGCACCAAACGATCCCGACCACTGTTGCAGGTTGAGCAGTTCCAGCCGAAACATCATCGCGGGAGGTGTGGCATGAGTCTCCTCCCCAAGCCCAGCACGCTCCATGCTTTTCAAGTCACTCTGTTTGACGCGACGCTGCCGCAGGACTTTTTGTATCCCAAGGGTCGGCGTGCACTTTCGAATCATGAGTATCTGATTGAGTCGCTGGTGATGTCCGGGGCACATGCGTTGCGCTTTGATTTCAAGGATCAATCGATCGTGGAACTCGTGAACGAGCATGATCGCGTTGTGCCGTTGCAGCATCGTGTGGTGTCATTTTCCTGCCCGCAGGAGAAGGATTACGAGCATCGATTTTCGAATTGGGGATTGGTGTACATGACGAGTGTGCAGACGGAAACGCTGCCGGAGAGTTTGTACCGCGAGACGTATGAAGAACTGATGGATTTCGGCCGGCAGAACGGGGCATTGGTGCATCTGTGGAAGAACGAGGAGGGGCCGTGCCTGAGCATGGTGGACCTGCAGAAGTACAACGGGCAGGCGCATGCGCAGAGCTATCACATGGTGGCGACGGGCGGGCTGGTGCTGCGGACGCAGACGATTTTTGAGTTGAGTTAACGCGACACAAGATTGCGCACAGCGTTCTTGACGGCCCGTGCGTGTGCGCGCGGGTGTGGTTGATATGGTGGGGGCGAGGGGCGATGACTGACATGAAGTGAAGGTTTTTTAGGACCGAAATCACGCGACCAGGAGTGTGCGCAAGGTTGTGGTGATGGTGGTTTTGCTGCGAAACGGTGGTTGACTTTGGGGGCGACTGCTTTTGTGCGCGGGGTGAGACAAGCGAACAATTGAGCACCGTGTTGAAAAATTGGCTCCAAGTTCCGGACAAGGCCAAAGCGAACGAACTCGGCAACTCGCCGGGTATGTCGGTCGTCGTTGTCGGTGCGAGTCTGTTCTGGTTGATGGGCGCGTTTTATAAGGTACTCGGCGGTTCGCCTGAAAAGTCATTAGACGGGGCGGCGTATCAACTGAGTGATCACGGCAAAGTCACTCAGGTTTCTCATGCGGTGTGGCTTTGGGCAAAGGCGGTGCAAATCACGATGTTCGTGGGATTGGGCGTTGCAGCGGTCGGCCTGCTGAGTTTGCTGTTCATGCGTGAGGAAGTTCGGCGCGACTGCTCCAGCAAACGACTTGGAATTGTGAACATGGTGGTCTTGCTTGCGAGCTTTGTCCTGTCGTTGCTTATTGTGATTGTCTTTGGTCGATGAGCAAGGCTGGAGCGATAGGACGCAAAGATGTTTTTGAAAAGCGAAGGGACGGCTCAAGAAAGTGATTTGCAGCGGTGATGTGGACGTGTGTGAGTGAATGTTTTAGAAGATCATCAGTGTGTTGATGTTCGCCCACGCTGGCGCGGTGGGGTTCGTGGAGAAGCGGTGGGGGAGTTTGGCCGATATACTTCGGGATGCATCGCCTCGCGATATCCATTCGAATTACCTTGCCCCGTCAGGGCTGAGGTTGCGGTGTGCACACTTTGGTTCATGATGGGGCGGCGAGAATGACCTAGCAGGCGCGGCGAACGACGCGGCTTGTTTGGGTTGTGTTTGTTGCACTTTTCGTTTCTACTATCACGTCGATTTTCCAGTCAAAGTCACTTGTCTCTTTGGAATTGCAGCCGAACCCGGCGTGGTGCGGCGTGTTTCCTGAGCGGCGTTTTTTTCAGCAGGTCAATCATGCTTTTTCACTTGTTTGTTTCTCCTTTGCTCAGTGATGCAGTGCCCGCTTCTGCGCCGACGCCTAAGGCTGGCGCCGGTGGTGCGGGTGGTTCGGGGGGTGGGGAGGAGAAGAATCGGTATCGCAAGACGCTCAACTTGCCTCAGACCAAGTTCGACATGAAGGCGAACCTGGTGCAGAACGAGCCGGCTTCGCTCAAGCGATGGCAGGCGATGGGGTTGTATAAGAAGGTGCGCGAGGAGCGGAAGAACTCTGCTCGCGGCGTGTTCAATTTTCACGATGGTCCTCCCTACGCGAACGGCGGCATCCACTTGGGGCACTTGATGAACAAGTGTCTGAAGGACTTTGTGGTGCGCAGCAAGACGATGCAGGGGTTTGATGTGCCGTACGTGCCGGGTTGGGATTGCCACGGCCTTCCCATCGAGCACAAGGTGATGACGGAACTTGCGGAGGCGGGGAAGTTGGAGAAACTGTCGTCGCTGGAGCCCGGGCAACGTTCGGCTGCGGTGCGGCGCGAGTGTCAGAAGCATGCGGAGAAGTACATCAAGTTGCAGCGCGGGCAGATGGAGCGATTGCTCACGCTCGCGGACTATGACAACCCGTACCTCACGATGGCGCCGCAGTATGAGGGCTCGACGCTCGAAGTGCTGGCGGACCTGCTCGCGCAGGGCTTGGTGTATCGCGCGGTGAAGCCTGTGCACTGGTCGATCGCGAATGAGACGGCGCTTGCGGACGCGGAACTGGAGTATTACGACCGCGAGGACGTGAGCGTGTATGTTGATTTCGAGGCGCTGGATGCGGACAAGGTGTATGACGCGTTTGGGTTGCCAATCGCGGAGGCCGCGGAGGAAGACGGAGAAAACGCGGAGGGAGGAGAGGGTGGGGAATCAGATCAATCTGCATCTTCTCCGCGTTCCTCATCATCTTCTGCGAACTCAGCGATCAAGTCTCGCGCCTTGAAGCCTGGCGTGCGGCCTCATCAGCGGCCTTGCTTTATGATCTGGACGACGACGCCCTGGACGCTGCCGGCGAACGTTGCGGTTGCGGTGCATCCTGATGTTGAGTATGCGTTGGTGTGGGTGGATGGCAACGTCACGGTGATGGCGACGAAGTTGATCGAGAAGGTGACGCAGCAGGCACGCAGCGAAGAAGTGAGCGTGTTGGCGCGGACGACGGGCGACAAGTTGGTCGGGTTGCGGTACAAGCATCCGTTTGTGAGCACGCCGCCCGCGTGCGCGTTGCAGCGTGCGTGCTCGGTTGAGAAAATCTGGAGCGTGGTGCCGGCGGATTATGTCACGACTGAAGACGGCACGGGGCTTGTGCATACTGCGCCGGGGCACGGTACCGAGGACTATCAGTCGGGCCTCAAGCACACGCTGCCAATCTATTGCCCGGTGAAGGGCAACGGCACGTATGACAACACGGTGCCGGAGTGGCTGCGTGGGCAATCGATCTGGAAGGCCAATGACGCGGTGGTGAAACATCTGCGCGACAGCGGGCACTTGTTCTTTGATC
Source organism: Phycisphaerales bacterium (assembly GCA_046350435.1). Classification (GTDB taxonomy): domain Bacteria; phylum Planctomycetota; class Phycisphaerae; order Phycisphaerales; family UBA1924; genus BJHL01. The sequence continues at coordinate 1,228,178 of JAXMAK010000001.1, read as the reverse complement.
AGAAGTTCATGCACAGCTATCCGCACGATTGGCGGAGCAAGACGCCGGTCATCTTCCGCTGTACGGAGCAGTGGTTTGTGGGTGTGGATGATCCGATGGCGGGTGCGACGGCCGCGAACACCAAGGGCAAGTCGATGCGTGAGCTTGCGCTTGGGAGTGTTTCGGCGGAGAACTCGTCGCGCGTTGCGTTTGTTCCGGAATGGGGCCGCAACCGCATGCGCGGCATGCTTGAGTCGCGGCCTGACTGGTGTATTTCGCGTCAGCGTGCGTGGGGATTGCCGATCCCGGCGTTTTTGTATAAAGACGCCGAGGGCAACGACCAGGCGCTGATGACTGCGGCGAGCGTCGCGGGGGTTGCGAAGGTGTTCAAGACCAAGGGCAGTGACGCGTGGTTCCAGATGTCGCCCGCCGAACTGCTTGCGGAGTATGACTGGAAGAGTGACAAGGGTCTGGACGACGCACAGCGGACTTTCTTTGCCAGTGCCCAGTGCCCAGTGCCCAATGCCTTGCGCAAAGGCAATGACATTCTCGACGTGTGGTTTGAGTCGGGCAGTAGTTGGAACTCGGTGCTTCGCGCACGCGGGTTGGGCTATCCGGCGGACTTGTATCTTGAAGGAAGCGACCAGCATCGTGGATGGTTCCAGTTGTCGATGCTGCCTGCGCTTGGTGCGACGGGCGTGCCGCCATTCAAGACGTTGCTCACGCACGGCTTCATGGTGGACAAGGATGGTCGCAAGCTGAGTAAGAGCCGAGCGGACGCGGCGCGGTATGAAGTGGATTCGTTGACGGTGGAGTTTGGCGTTGACGTGATGCGCTGGTGGGTGTCGTCGCTGGTGTATGACAATGACGTCAAGGTGGACCTTGGGTTCTTCGCGCTGGCGGGCGAGAGTTATCGCAAGGTTCGCAACACGTTGCGGTTTATGCTCAGCAACTTGAATGACTTCACGCCTTCGACGAGTACTTTGGCGGTCCCCGCCAATCCGTCTTCGCCGACGGTCTCCGTCGGCGAGGGACATTGTGTGCCACTTTCACACATCTCACCGACGTCTCTGGACGCGTGGGTTCTCGGTGAGTTCAATGCGTTGGAGAAGACGGTGGTTGATTCGTTCAACGCGTATGACTTCCAGACGGTACACAAGGCAATTTTCGACTTCTGCAACAGTACACTGAGCGCGACGTATCTCGCGGCGATCAAGGACCGCATGTATTGCGACAAGCCCGACGCGCCGCGGCGGCGACAGACGCAGACGGTGCTGTTTGATCTTGCGGATGGATTGTGCAGGCTGCTCGCGCCGTTTCTTCCTCACACGGCGGACGAGGCGTATCGCGCGTTGTGGCGGGTTGCGCCGACGGACAATGCGACGAGCGTGCATCTCAAGACTTTTGCGTCTTCAGGCAAGGCGAGCGCGTTTGATGTCAAGGTGGATGCGCGTTGGAGCAAGGTGATGGCGGTTGTGCAGCAGGCGCAGCTTGCGATCGAGCATGCCAAGACCCAAGGCATCGACAATCCGCTGGATGCCGGGCTGGTGCTGCCGAGCGAGGAAAACTTGTTCAACGGGTTTGATGCTGTCGATATCGCCGACTTGCTGGGCGTGTCGCGAGTGTCGTTTGATGCGAATGCGAAGGAAGCGAAGGTGCAGGACTTGCGTTCTGAGCCGCGATGTGAGCGGAGTTGGAAGCGGGACGGCACCGTAAAGCAGCGCAGCGACGGCGGGATGCTGTCGGAACGCGATGCGGTGGCGGTTGGGGTTGCGTAGAGCGAACTCGCTGCTTGCTCACCGAATGTGAACGCTGTCAAACTGTGTTTATGTCTTGCAACTTGAGTCTTGAGAATGAAGCCGAGGCGCTCGTGCCCTCGGCTTTTTCATAGAAGCAGTTCGTTGGGATCAAAATCTTTACCACACTCTGGACAGCGTGTGGCATCGGTATTACCGAGGTCGTATCCACATTGCCGACACAACATGTTTCCTGATCGCTTATTTTCGCGATGAAGCGTGTGGGTATGCTGCCAAAATCGCGCGATGCACAGCAGATTGATTGTGGCTATTGATGTCAAAGCAACCCACATAGGCCAGCGGAGATAAATGCACAGTGTGGCTAATACGACGCTTGATGCTGACGAAGCGAAGAACAGCACGGCGAGATTGCGTTGATACGTCGACATACTTCGCGACGAGTCGCTTGAACATCACTGTGCTGCCGATTGCTTCGCGACATCCTTTGAGTCGTAGCGGGGTTCGGTGCCGTTCAGGAGGCGTTTGATGTTGGTGCGGTGTTTTAGGATGACGAGGGCGGCGAGGGCGGTGGTGACCCAGAAGTAGATGGCGGTGCTGCCTGAGAGCAGGCCTTCGGTTTGGACGCCGCTGTTGGGGGCGTATTTTGCGAGCAGTAGGACGATTCCTGGGACGCAGAGCGCGGCGAGGATTGATCCCACGCTGATGCGGCGCCAGATGGCGAAGGCGATGAGGAAGATTGCGAGTGCGCCGAGGCCCGCGTACGTGAGTATTGGGAAGACACCGAGCAACGCGCCGAATGTTGTCGCGACGCCTTTGCCACCTTTGAATTTCAACCATGGAGTAAAGATGTGCCCGAGGACAGCGGCGACGACGCACGCGATCACGATCCACGTGCGTTCAACTGGCGTGTGCCAATGACCCAGTGTGTTCATGAAGAATCCGGCGAGCAGCACCGGCACGAGGCCCTTGAGCATGTCGAGCAGGAAGCCCACGAAGAACCATCTCTTGCCCAACGCGCGGCCCAGGTTTGTTGCGCCGGGGTTGCCGCTGCCGACTTTGCGGATGTCGACGCCTTTTGCGAGGCCGACGAGCAGGCTGAAGGGAATTGAGCCTGAGAGGAATGACGCAGCGATGAACACTGTGCCCCAAACCACGATCGAGGATGTAAGGCTGCTTGGCATTTGAAGTGCGAAGGTGCGAGAGTGCGAAGGTGCGAGAGTGGCGGAACATGACGCTCGCACTCTCGCTCTTTCGCACCTTCGCACTGATTCCTACCGCTTCCCGCGTTTGATTCCCTTGACCAACACGCGCGGTGGCAACTTGGTTGGCACGATGCCGCCCGGGAACTTGCTGGCGTCGACAGCGGGCGCGGCACCGTCGGCGGCGGGTGCCACCACTGGCAGCGTGGGTCGCACGGCGGCTTCGATGCGATTCGCCTTTGATTGCGGGGGCTGCGCGGCGGGTGGTTGAGGACCGCCGCCGGGGAGTACGGGTTTCAAGCCTTCAAATCGCCGATCGCTGGGTGCGCGATATCCCTCGGGCGGCGTTTCGGCGGGCTTGAAGTCGGGATACTCAAGCCGCGGAATCTCTGCGTTGATGAGCAACTCGATGTTGGTCAGCAACTCGCCTTGTTCGGGCGTCACGAAACTCCACGCGACACCATCGCGGCCTGCGCGGGCGGTGCGGCCGATGCGGTGGACGTAGACCTCGGGGTCTTCGGGCAGGTCGAAGTTGATCACGTGCGTGATGCCTTCGACGTCGATGCCGCGGCTTGCGAGGTCGCTTGCGACCAAGACGGCGAGGTGACCATCGCGCAGGCGCTTCATAGTGCTGTTGCGCTTGCCCTGGCTCATGTCGCCGTGGATAGCCTGTGCGTCGATCCCGCGAGTGGTGAGGCCATACGCGATTTCGTCGACGTGGCGCTTGAGGCGGCAGAAGACGATGGTGAGCGCGGGGGTTTCGTGGCGCAGCAGGTGCAGGAGCAATCGCTTCTTGTCCCAGGCATTGACGGGGCAGTAGAACTGCTTCACGAGGTTCACGGTGAGCGAACCGGAGTGGACGATGATCTTCTCGGCGTCGTCCTTCATGTATCGACGACCTAGCGATTCGATTTCGGGGCTGATCGTCGCGGAGACGAACACCGTCTGGCGATCGGGATTGGGAATCTTGCCCAGAATCTTCTTGATGTCGTCGCGGAAGCCAATATCGAGCATGCGATCTACTTCGTCGAGCACGACGTGACGAATGTTGTTAAAGTGCAGATGGCCACGCTCGAGCATGTCCATGATGCGGCCGGGCGTGCCCACGATGATGTGCGAGCCCTTGCGGAGTTTGTCGGCTTGCGCCTGAATGCCCTGGCCTCCATACACCGTGACTGCACGGATGGGCGTGTGACGACCAAGGTCTTCGATTTCACCCGTGATTTGGATCGCAAGTTCGCGCGTGGGGGCGAGCACCAGCGCCTGGAACGGCACGTCGCGCTGGAGGGAGTTGAGCAGGGGCAGGCCGAACGCTGCTGTCTTGCCCGTGCCGGTTTTGGCTTGGCCAAACACGTCTTTGCCAGCGAGGATCGATGGGATGAGCATCGCCTGCGTCTTGGTCGGATACTTGAACCCGCACGCCTCGATGCCCTTCATGACGCTGTTGCGCAGGCCCAATTGCGCGAAGGTGTGGGCGGTGTCGAACGTGTCGGACACGTCGCCATCGCCCGCCATGCGTCGGCTTTCGCCTTCATCGTGCTTCTCACCCGCGTCGAAGGGCTTTGGCTCGATGTGAGCCTCGGCTGAATCATTGTGAAACTGTTCGTTGTGCCCGCCGTTCTCGATCTCGTTCATGTCTCAATCAACTCTGGCTGTGCGATGTTCGGGTTTCATGAGGATGAAAGCCCCTGAGCACCCTCCGGAGCGTTGGTGGAGAGCGTCAGCGCGTGTGCGAGTGTGCCGTGGGATGCAGAGGCCCACAATGGCAGTCCTTTGACCAAGTCCGCAGCGAGTCCGAGCGACAAGACGGGCGATGCGACAAAGAACGCGGGATCATAGGTGGCTTGGGTGTTGGTGCGATTGATTGATTGCGGGGTGGCGCAATCACCTTCCATTTCCTATCCTCCGTGACATGTCCCGAGGATCAGCGACTAAAAACAAGAAAACCGAGCACGTGCGCAATGGCGTTCGGCAGACTCCTGCGCGCAAGGGCACAAAGCCCAAGGCTCTGGTTGAGGGCAAGCCGCTCATGGCGGGAGATACGTTGCATGTTCCTGCGGACGCGGCGAAGTCGCTGGGGTCGGCGACGATCCATATTGGGGACTGCCGGGAACAACTGCCAAAGATTGCGGAAGTCGCGTCGGGCAGCGTTGATCTTGTGTTCGCCGATCCGCCCTTCAACTGGAAGCGCGGCTATGACGAATGGGACGACGACATGGACGAGGGCGAGTACCTCGACTTTACGTACGAATGGATTGATCTGTGCGTGAAGGCACTGAGGCCGGGCGGGGCGCTGTGGATCAATATTCCAGATGACTGGGCGGCGGAGATCGCGTGCTTTTTGAAGGGTCGGCTTGATCGCAAGCCCAGTACGAAGATGCATCTTGAAAACTGGTGCATCTGGCACTACCGCTTTGGGCAGAACGCCGTCGAGCGATTCATCAATAGCAAGGTGCATGTGTTTTATTTCGTCAAAGACGAAAACGCATCGATGCCGAAGTCTTCTCGCGTCCGCACGCAGCGCACGTGGAACCCTGAAGACATCGCGGAACTTTCCGACCGCGCCGCCATCTATGGCGACAAGCGCACGCTCGAAAAGAAGGACGGCATGCCGCCCAAACTTCGCGTGCCGCTGGATGTGTGGTATGGATCGCACTTCTCGCGTGTGCAGGGCAACAACCTTGAGCGGCGCGACTATCACGACAATCAACTGCCTGAGATGTACCTTGCCCGCGTGATTCGCAGCACGAGCGCGAAGGGCGACGTTGTGATGGATCCGTTTACTGGCAGCGGCACGACCGGAGTTGTTGCACGAGCGTTGGGCCGCAACTTCATTGGAACAGAATTCAGTGCGGAGAACGCTGCTCGCGCGATGGAACGCATTAAGCGAGGGCCGATTCGCGACGTGTGTGCCGCGCCAGGCACGCATCACAGCGCGATCTATGCGCCGCGGGCGGGCAGAGAAGTCGGGGAAATGCCGTGAGGGAGAGCGAACGAGCGCGCGAGCGAACAAGCGAGCGAGGGTTAGATTCGCCGTCGGTTCGTGATTCGCGATCCACTCCTCCTCCCTCGTTCGCTTCCTCGCTCGTTCGCTCGTTCGCTTTTCTTGTTGTCCTCAGCGCACTTCTGACAATCCCGCCCATATTCGGATTCTGGATCAAGCCGCCATCCGGCTTGGCGCATGCTGAAGGCCAGCGAGTTGAGCCCGCGATAGAGATGCTCGCGAGCGGCGTGCCTTGGTCGTCGCGCGAGGCGATGGATCAGTGGCTTGTGCCGCACTTGTTTGGTCAGGCGTACTTGCGGAAGCCGCCCGGCATGGTGTGGGCGATTGCGGCGTCGCAGGCGACGCTGGGCGAGCACTCGCCGCTGCGTTTGTCGGACACGGTTGCATCACGCTTAGTAAGTGCATTCGCGACGATCCTCGGCGCGTTGATCGTGTACGCGTTTGGATCACGATGGTTTGGGCGAGTGGCGGGTTTCATTGGAGGATGCGCATGGGCGTTGTTTCCAGTGTGGTATTGGTATCCGCCGCCCGCGTTGAGTGCGGAGATTGAAGCTCTCAACAACCTGTTCGTACTCGCAACGTCGCTCGCGCTGTTTGACGTTCTCCTTTGGAGCCGACGGCGCGAGCCGTCGGGACGCATGACGTTTTTTCTCGCGCACGCGTTCCTCGCGATCACGTTCGCCGCGATGCTGCTGACGAAAGGGCCTGCGGGCGTGCCGACGTTGCTCGCCGTGATGATCGCATGTGTGTGGGGAAGAGCACAGAACATCACGCTGCGACCCGCGCCACGTCGCGACTGGCTCACGGTTGCCGCCGCGTTTCTGTATGGTGCTTTGGTGTTCGTGGGTTGGATGTTCGCCGCGAGAAGTGCGCTTGCACGATCTGGCGAAACGCCAGTGACGCAGGAATTCACGCAGTTTTTGTTCACGCCCAAAAAACTCTTTGGCATCGTGTCACTCCCGGTCGCGGCGATCATCAGCGCACTGCCTCACACGGCGTTTTTCAGCGTGTTCTTGAGGCCATCGCAAGCATTGCGGGCGTGTATCGATCCGTTTGTGCGTCAACGAGCCGTGCTTGCACGCGCGATCGCGTTCGCAGTGGTCGTCGGCGTGTTGCTGTCCATGCTGCTGGGCGTGTCGAACTCCCGATACACACTGCCGACACTCGCGCTCGTGCCCTTTGTTGTGGGCGGTGCGTGCTGGTGGTTGCTCGAGCGAGCGAAGCAGGCGGAGAGTGAATTAAAGGCGCAAGCGCTTTGCAAAAGTCTTACGAACACACTCGTCGTACTCGCAGCGGTGTTGCTGATCGCGTGTATTGGGCTTGGCGTGTATGCGGAGCATCGTCGAACTGTGCGTACGACGGGAGAAACCGACGGCGTGCGAATGGGCGCAGCGATTGTGGCGAACTTTCAGCCTGGATTGCCCGCCGATTCTCGAAAAGGTGCCGCTCTCGCGGAAGCATTCAAAAAGCATCCAAATTCGATCATCGAACTCTGGGGTGATGAAATGCTCGACATTCGCCCCGAGATCGCCATGTCCGCGGCACGCGAAGCGAGAACGCACGGCCTCATGATCGTGCCGAAGTGGATGCCGCTGAGTCTTGTCGGCACGGCTGGTGATAATTCGCTTGTTCCGCCGCTACCCGCAGCGGGCAACTTTGTGCTGCTGCGTACGGACAGCAAGCCGCGCGAGCCGGGGCGGATTGAAGAGTTGCCTGCCTACGAGCGGGCGGGGCTGATGGCTCAATTGCGGCCCGTGTTCAAGGGCACGGCTCATGACTTTGAGTACACGTTGTATGTGGTGGTGCCATAATCGTGCCATCAATCTGACCGACTTTGCGGTCGGATTGATGTTGAACGACCCCAACCGCTCATCCGCATCAATCTGCTCGTAAAGCCGAGCAGATTGATGGCACGATTGTGAGTTTCGGAGGTTGGCGGCAACCGCCGAGGTCCCTAGCCCGTATCTTCGTTTGGGATGAGTTGGGGATCGGTAGATCGATCAGTCTGGGCTACAAGCCTGCACCTTGCTATCCTTCCCTCCTGATTCCCCTTCAGGCTGCCAAGGACGTCAGCCCATATCATGAAGACCATCGACCTGTTGACCACCGTTGCGGTTGAACCGCGCTGAGGCTCAAGCACTTCTGGAGTTTGCGTTTATGGAAAAACTCTTTTACACGCTCGAAGAAGCCGCCCAGCGTCTGGGCAAGTCCGCTGACGAAGTCCGCCAGATGGCCGCACGTGGTCAGCTCGCGGAGTTCCGCGACCGCGATCGTCTGATGTTCAAGAAGGAACAGGTTGACCTCTTGGGCGGCGGCGAGGAAGAGCCGCTGAAGTTGGCTGACTCGGGCGAACTTGAGCCGATCGGGCTGGCTTCGTCCGGCAGCGCGCCGGGCATGGACGCAAAGGAAAACACGGGCACGGGCATCGCTCTGCTCGACATTGAAGAGACTGAAGAAGCCGATGCGAACGCTGTGACGCGCATCAGCAATGCGCCGGGCGCGCTGGTCGATCCGGGTGAAGACAAGAAGAGCAAGACGGGCAGCGCAGGTCTCTTGGACCTCACGCGCGAAGCCGACGACACGAGCCTTGGCGCTGGGTTGCTCGAAGACGTGTACGGCTCGGAAACCGTTGCGTCGCAGACAGCGGTTGATGCGGGTGATGCACCGGCTTCCGATGTTGGCGGCGGCGCACTGTTTGAAAGCCCCGCGACGAGCTCCGAGAGCTTCGAGCCCGCAGCGCCCGCGATGGCGGCGTATGTCGAGGCGTACGACGGCCCGGGTTCGGGTCTTTTGGGCGGCTTGGCGATCGGCGCGATCGGCGCTCTGCTCGTCGGCATCTTCGCGATGATCGCGGCGATGACCGGCAGCGGCGGCGGACTGGTTGACCAACTGGGCAACAACTTCCTGATGATCGTCGGCATCTGTGCAGGCGTTGCCCTGCTGGGTGGCGTGATCGGCTGGTTGCTCGGCAAGAAGGCCTAACGCAAGTTTCTTTGCAATTATGAAAAACCCCTCTGGATGGAGGGGTTTTTTCGTTTCGGGTAGGTGTGCCATCGCGCATCGTGCCACCGACAAGGCTTTGCTTGTCGGTGGTGAACTACTCAAACCGTCTTCTCAGCGAAGCGTGTGCGACCACAAGCGGTTTGGTTGATACATCGTCGTCGTCTGCGGGACCGACCACCGACCGCCCAAAGCGGCAGTCGGTGGCACGTATCACGGACACAATGCACATGGGCCTTCGCTATACATCTGCAGGAAACTGCCGATGTCGCACGGGTCGAAGATGCTGGTGTCGTTGTTGAAGTCGATGTCGTTGCACTGCGCGGACGCAGGGATGCAAGGGCCTTCGCTGTAGACGCTGAGCAGGGCGTCGATGTCCTGCGGGTCAAACACGGACGTGTCGTTGTTGAAGTCGATGGAATCACACAAGGGCGGCACGGCGAACGCGGGCGACAACGCAAAGAAGATGTTGCCGTTCGCTTCGACCATCACGCGGCACACGCGTTCGTCGGTTGTGGGCGTCACTGAGAAACTGTGCGAGCCGTCGTTGGGGGTGGATGATGTGATTGTGGACCACGTCTGTCCATTGTCGTTTGAGAACTTGATGGTGACAGTGGTGACATTGAACGGCGCGGCGTTTGTCGTGCCGACGGTCCATGTCACGTTGATGGGCGAGCCACGGAAGTTGCTGGAGGAAGTGGGCTGTGTGATTGCGAAGGGCGTGGTGCCTGCGATATTCACACGCACGTTGGGCGAGACTGCGGTACCGCCTTGATTGTCGCGAACGACAAACCGGAAGCGACGCGTTGCGGGCGAGAATGTTGCATATTGCTCGCCTCGATCGGGCGTGCCCGCGAGCAGTGAGGGGAAGTTGGGGAAGTAACGAACTGTGGGAGGCGCGGGCGGATACGAACGGAACAGAGGACCGACGCCAGGGTCGGGCGCGCCGAGTGCGCGGGGCGCGGCGGCGTCGTATTGGTCCCAAACGCACAGCACGTTCGGGCTGTCGTCGGTAATGCTTGCTGTAAGTTTGAAAGGCGTGCTGGGCGGAATGCTCAGTTGATCTGTGGTGGTGCTGACGATGACCGGTTCGTTGTTGGTCGTCGCGACGGGCACGCTGCACGCGGAATTTGGGCTTGCGAGGAAGTTCCGCATTTCGAGAATGCTGCCCGCGTGGAAGTATGTATCGGCGAAGATCACGAGGTTGTCGCCAGCGAGGCCGCCTCCCACAGGGCACGCGCCGGGATACGCGAGGAGCGTTGAGCCGCCGCCCGGTTCCCAACTTGTGGTGCTGTTGATGTTGCTCTGGCAGCGTCCGAGCACGCCGTTGAATGTGTGGTTTGCGCCGAATTGGTGTCCTAACTCGTGCGCGGCAACGAGAGCGGAAATCGGGGACTCTTCGCCGCCGCGTGGGATGCCGGAGATGCCGCGTGCTTTGTTGTTGCCGCAAGGGGAGTTCAGGTTTGCAACGCCGCCTCGGACGCGGGTCAAGAGGTGGCCCACGTCGTAGTTCGCGCTGCCGATGACGTTATCAATCGCGGATTGATTGACGGACAAGTACGTGCCCGAGCAATCCGCGGCGGGGTCGATTGTGCAGGCGGGGTCTGCGTTGGGGTAGGGGTCCGTGTTTGGATCGAAGAACGCAAGCAGGTTGTTGTTGCTGACGAGAAGGAATCGCACGCCGATATCGTTCTCGAAGATGAGGTTGAGGCGATTGGTGATCGTGACAATCGCGGCGAGCGGATCGGCGGAGTTCGGTGGGTGGGCGAGGACTTCGCACTGATATGCCCCGTACTCGCCTGTGCACGCCATCGCGAAGCGATAGGTGCGGATGTTGACGATTGCACGTTCGTCGAAGGGATGTTCGCCCACATCGTTGTCCACAACATCTGGATTGTGCGGGAGGCCCGCGCCGTGTTCCGGACCGACGCTGCACGACCACTGTTCATTGGGCTCGGGCAGGTCTTTCAGAAAGTAACTCGAGACGTACTCGCGGTTGCCCGCGGAGTATGGATCGATAAACACGCTGCCCGCGCTCGTTCTCGCGATGGCGCGGAAGCCAAACTGTGACACGTCAAAGCGCATCACGGCGGCGGCATCGTCAACGCCATGTGCGAGATAGGTCTTCATGCCCGGCACATGCACTTCGAGGCCCGGCTCCATGACGCTGGACTCGACGACACTGAATCGCTGGAGCGAGCCATCGGGCATGGGGATTGAGACGAAGATTGGCGCATTGCCCGAAAACTCATCCGGTGCCTGCGTCAATTGTTGTTGAAGCGCTTGCCAATCGACGCGGGCGCAGTGGCCGGTTGTCGGTCTGACGAAAGGCCTCTGTGCAACGACTTCAGCGGGGATATTTGGGATGGTGGTGAAGGCTTGTTGGGCCTGCGCGACGCCGGCAAACAACGCGAGCGCGAGAACGAATCGGGTGTACAGCATTGAAATACTCCAACAGCCCAAGCCAATCAGTTATAACGCACGTGTCAAGCGGGCATGGTCTGGGTACCTCGCCTCTCCGAGGCGAGCTTGGAGGCGCAGCCGACAAGTCGTCGCCTTACCGGTACTGATTGGGAACGTTGTCGATTTTCGACGGAAGCGAGAGTGCTGTTTTGTTCGGGAAACTACGTGTCGGCTTCGCCTCCACGCTCGCCTTGGAAAGGCGAGGTACCCAAAGGCAAGGCACCTTACTTCCCGGCATAGTCGATCAGTCGTGCCAATTCGTTTCGCAACTGACTTCTCGGAACTACGCGATCGACAAATCCGGCCTTCTTCAGAAACTCAGACCGCTGGAAGCCATCAGGCAATTCTTGGCGGATCGTTTGCTGAATCACGCGCGGGCCGGCGAAGCCAATCAGTGCGTTAGGTTCGGCGATGATGACGTGGCCAAGCATTGCAAAACTCGCCGTCACGCCGCCAGTGGTGGGGTCAGCTAGCACGCTGATGTACATGCCGCCCGCTTCGTCCAAACGCGCGAGCGCGGCGGACGTCTTGGCCATTTGCATCAGGGACAAGCCTGATTCCTGCATTCTCGCGCCGCCTGAGCATGAAACCGTGACAAGTGGGAGGTCGTTTTCAGTGGCGTATTCAATGGAACGCGTGAGCACTTCGCCCACGACGCTGCCCATGCTGCCCATCATGAACGCGGGGTCCAGGCATGCGACCATCGCCTGACGACCCTTGATGAACATGGTGCCCGCTTTGATCGAGTCTCTTGCACCAGTCTTGATTTGCTCGGCGAGCAGGCGATCTGGGTACGCCTTCAAGTCCTTGAACTTCAGCGGATCGCTCGGCGCGATGTCCGTGAACATTTCAACGAACGAGCCCGTGTCTTCTAATTGTGCAATGCGCTGGGTCGCCGACACGCGATGGTGATGCCCGCACTCTCGGCACACCCACAGGTCTTCTTCGAGGTGCCCGCGATACAGCATCTTCTCGCAGCGTTCGCAACGCCGCCACACGCCCTCGGGAATCTGGCTCGCGCTCTCGCGCGCACTTGCCCATGTTCGCGCAGGCGCTTTCTTGCCTGCGGGAGCGGTGCTGGAAGGAGTCGTGCCGGACGCGGCTTGTTTGGTATCTGCCATGAGTGTTCCTGCCGCACTTCATCCCGCGGCTGAGAAAGAGGATCGACGGTCCTTCGTCTGAGCCAATAGTTTAGTGCAAACAAGAGAGTTTTGCTTGCCCGAATGAAGGCCGAGAACGAATGCGGCAATTTGGTTTTTTTACGCGAACAAAACTAAAACAAACGCGGCTCATCGCTTGCGATAGAACTTCCAGAAGACCTCCCGCGACGCAAAACCGCCGCGATGCCACTCCAGAGGCAGTTTGTCTCGTGCATACGCCCGCCCGCATTCCGGGCACGCACCAAACGAGTCGCATCCTCGCAAGTCATAGCCGCACTGCGGGCAAATGAGATAGTCCATCTCCTTGACCTGTTTGCGTACACGCTGGCAATATGCGATGAGCAGCAGCCAGACGATGATCGTCGGTATCCAGCCGATCGCGATGAGGTGCAGGGGACTGACAACGATCATTTTCGCGATCATGCCGAAGCCGAACGCAAGGCACAGGGCGATGAACAGCAGCCAAGTGCCGAAGCAGGCGAGCATCAGGAGTCGAAGGCACAGGATGACGCGGCGTGGGAACATGACAAATCACGTATTGCTGAACGAATTGAATGTCAGAGTATTCACTTTCGCTATTTTGCCTAATCCATACTCGCGTTGTTTGCCGCCACTTTCCTGCGTCCAAGAACCAAGAGGGTGTCACAGGAGCACGAATTCTCCAGTATGATCCAGTACCGTTTGGATCGACATACACCGCACTTCTATCTGCAATCAAGTTCCGCCGTGGCAATTGACTCTGCCGCCAACACCGCAACGCCCCCGCCCGATCCTGGCATCGACGGGTTGCTTGTTGCAGCCGCGCGAGGCGATCCGCAGGTGACTGAGCAATTGTTGCCACTGATTTACGAGCATCTTCGCGAATTGGCTCGCGCAAAACTCGCGAGCGAGCCTGCTGGCATCACGCTGCAGGCAACTGCCTTAGTCCACGAGGCGTACTTGAAGTTAGTTCGAGGAGATCGTTCCTGGAACGACCGCAAACACTTTTTCGCCGCAGCGGCGCTGGCGATGCGACGCATTCTGGTGGACCACGCTCGTGCGAAAAGAGGAGAAAAACGTGGCGGAGGTCGCCGGAAGTTCTCGCTTGAGTCGTGGGACCAGCCCGCGACGTGGAGCGAGGCTGGCTCGCCCAACGCGGACGAATCTGATGTGCCGAACTCGCCAGAAACAGATTGGATGGCACTTGAGGACGCGATGAAGATGCTGGAGACACACGATCCTGAGCTTGCCGAAGTTGTACACCTGCGATACTTCGCCGGGCTCACGTTGGAAGAAACGGCGCTCGCGCTCAGCAAGAGCGCACGCACGATCAATCGCGACTGGATGGTCGCGCGTGCATGGCTTCTTCGCAAAATCGAACATACCTAAGACTTGCGATGGCGAATACCACGCACATCTCCGGGCGATGGCAGCGAACGAAAACAATCGTCGCGGACGCGCTCGAACTACCCCACACGAAGCGTGATGCATTTGTCGCAGAAACCTGCGCGGATGATGCGGCCCTGCGAGCCGAAGTGCTTGATCTGCTTCGCTCCTTTGATACTGCGGGAGATGTGCTGAGCGAGCAGGGTGTTCCGGGCCAGACGCTTGCGGACGCGCTCGCTTCGCCCGGGGTTGGGAGAGGCACACGCATAGGCCGATACGAAGTGCACTCGCTGCTCGGATCGGGTGGCATGGGAAGTGTGTTTGAAGCCTTTGATACAGCATTGCAGCGTCCCGTTGCGCTGAAGTTGCTGAGTATGGGTCTTGCGTCGACCGGAGCTCGCAAGCGTTTTGATGCTGAAGCCGCAGCTCTCGCAAGATTGGATCATCCCAATGTCGCGAGAGTCTTTGAGATCGGCGTGTATGACTCTGCCGCGCCGGGTGTTGTTGGCAAAGCGTTGAGCGTGCCGTTCTTTGCGATGGAACTGGTGCAGGGCGCGAAGACTATCGAGAAGTATTGCCGCGATGCAAGTCTGAGTACTCGCGCCACGCTCGAACTGTTCGCTCATGTCTGTGATGCAATTCATCACGGGCATCAAAAGAGCGTGCTGCACCGCGACATCAAACCTCGCAACATCCTTGTCAATGCTGACGGCGTTCCGAAGGTGATCGACTTTGGCGTGTCGAAGCTGCTCGACAGCGGGGCGGCGACGGTCACGCAGGCCCACGACATTGTGGGGACGCCTGCGTACATGCCGCCCGAAGCGTTTGAGAAGGGCGTGCATTCGCTCGATACCCGTGCGGACGTGTATTCTCTGGGCGTCACGCTGTACGAGTTGCTGCAAGGTGGTCCGGCCTTTGATGTTGCCGAGCTTACACCCTCTGAAGCGAGCAGAGTCGTTCAATCGCGCTCGCTTCCGCTGCTGGGCAGCAGGAATCGTGAGTGCCAGGGCGATATCGAGACCATTGTTGCCAAGTCGATCTCGCGCGATCCGGACGAGCGATATCAGTCGGTTGATCAACTTGCGTCCGACATTCGGCGTGTCCTCGCGTTTGAGCCGATCCTTGCGCGCCCGGCATCAGTCTGGAAGCAAACCCGCCTGTTCGCGCGTCGACACAAGGCTGTCATGTTGGGTGCGACAACGGTTGCCGTCGCAATTGCGATCGGCGTGGCGGGTCTTGCGATAGGGCTTGCGAGAGCCAAGGACAGTGAGCGTCTCGCAAAGCAGCAGGCGGACCGCGCGAATCGCGTCTCCGAATTCATGCTGAACATGATTCGCTCAGGCAGTCCAAACCAGTTTGGATTTTTCGGTGGTCCGAAACTCGACTCCAAGCTTGACTTTGAGTCTTCGCGTCTGCCGCCTTGGCCTTCCGTAGCCTCGGAAGGCAGCGCGCCCACGGTTGGCGACTTGCTGTATTCAGCATCGACACACTTGGAAGAAAGTTTTCCGGGCGACCTGAAGTTGCAGGCAGACGTAGCCGCGCTGCTTGCCCAAACTTCTGCAGACTTGTCCGACAAGCGTTCGCGTGTCCTTGCGTTGAAGGCAGAACAGATCTTTGAGCGCACGTTTGGCCGTGACGACATTCGAACCCTCGCGTCACGTGCAAGCAGGTACAGCGGTGCGGTTCTTGACGGGGAAACATCGTTTCTGCCCGATCTGCAGCGTGATATCGAGTTGGTTCTGGCACGCAACGATCCGCAGGATGTTCGCCTGCTCAACTCTCTGTGTGCAACGCTCGTTTCTTCGTACCGCGCGCTTGGACGACCTCACGACGTGTTGCCCGTACTCAGGCGTGCCCGTGCAGCCATGGATCAGCAACGTCAAGAAGACGATCAGTTCAAGATTGGTTGCGACACGATGATGCTGCGCGTGCAATCAGACACCGCGTCATTTGAACAAACCTTGGTAGGCCTTGAGGAGTGCTTGAAGCGTGCAGAAGCGATCGCAGTTGATTCGGCGCAAGTTCAAGTGAACCTGCTCTTTGAGGTCATGTCGCTGCATCGAAACGCGGGGAACCTGACGCTTGCACAAGACTTGACCGTTGAAGGGCTCACACGCAGCGTACAGGTGTACGGCAACCATAGCCATTCTGCGTATGAGTGGCTTTCCAATATGTACGCGATCTCCATGGACTTGGGTGACGCAGAAACCACCGAATTTGCGGCACGGGCACAACTAGACATCGCCCAGAAGCTACTGGGGCCCACGTCGGGTTATACCACGAAGTCAGAGGGACGAGTCGCCCGCGCATTGCTGGGCTTTGGGAAAAATACCGACGAAGCGCAGAGAGTTGCACGTCTTGCGGTTGATGCGTCGGCGTCGGATCTCGCTCAGGGCGATGGCTGGGCGCTCTACCACGAAATGCTGTGGGCATGGGCGATTCGCGCGCAGGGTGATCCGCAACGCGCGCGAGAAGTCATCATGGATCGCATGGACGCCGAATCTCGTGCAGGTCGTTCGCAGGCAGTTGCGTGGGTTGAGGTCATTCGCTGGACGCAGCTTGCTCAGTGCGAAATGGACCTTGCGGCACAGGACCCACGTCGCTCGCTCCGTGACGCGCAGCAGTACGTAGAAGACGCTGTGTGTTACGCGCAGGTACTTGGGTATGACTGGCCCTCGTCCAAGTTCGCATACCAAGCGCAGGATCGCCTGTCGAAAATGCTCGCTGCTAGGGTGAAATAACCACCAACACGGGCGATTCGCGTCTCGCGCGATCAAAGCGCGCATTCGTCACTGCCTAACCTCTCCCCCATGCGACTCAAGCCCTTTGCGCTTCCGGCATTGTGCACCTTCGTGTGCGCTTCGTCACTCGTTTTTGCTCAACCGAATTCAGATTCGCCACTCGCGCCGCCAGCGAATGGCCCACGCCGCGCCGACCCGACGTGGATCGCGCTCACCGATTGCACTGTGCACACAACGCCCACCGACACGTTGTATCGCGCAGTCGTTGTGTTCAAAGATGGTTTTATTCAGGCCGTGATTCCGGGTGATATTGGCAAGGATCAGAAGCCCAATACCGACGATGACGTTCCCGCCCGCGCGCCGATCGGGCCCGCGAACTTCAAAGCCACGAACCTGCACGTGTACCCGGCGTTCATCGATGCGTTTGTCGAAGTTGATGCACCCGCGCCGCCCGTTCGAGTCGAAGGCCGCGCGGCCACTGGCTCGCACTGGAACTCCGCCGTGACTCCGCAGCGCAACGTGCTCGATGGTGCCGGCATCGATGAAGGCACCGCAAAGTCCCTCCGCGACATGGGCTTCGCCGCGGCGTGCATCAGCCCCAAAGGCGGCATCTTTCGTGGCCGCAGCGCGGTGGTGAGCCTTGCCAAACCCAACGCGATTGCAAGTGCGGATAAGCCGCCCGTGTATCAGGAGGATTCCTATCAAACGATTTCGCTTGATACGAGCAATGTTGGATATCCCGACAGCCAGATGGGTGCGATCGCGTTGATGAGACAGACGTTCAGCGATGCATTGTGGCAATTTGGTAGCGAATCCAATCAGAACAAAGGCCCTAAGGCGTCAAACGGTCAGACGCGCGACGACGAGGTCGCGAGCTGCCTTGAGTATCTCGGCTACAGCAAAATGGCCAACAAGTGGCTCGCGTTTGACGCAAGCGACGAACTCGAAGAACTCCGCGCCCACAAAGTGTGGAAGGAATATCAGGATCAAGGCGGACAAAGCAAAGGGATGTTGATGGTCGGCAACGGAAATGAGTACATGCGCCTGAGCGCAATCAAAGAAGACGCTCATCCGTTCATTCTGCCCCTCAACTTCATCAAGGCCCCCGACGTTTCCAGCCCGGGCAAAGCTGAAGCCGTGGAACTGCGCGACATGATGCGCTGGGAGCAGGCACCGACCAACCCGCGCCGCATGGCACAAGCCGGGATCGAGTTCGCACTGACCAGCAGCAAACTCAAGGATCGTGGTCAGTTCCTTCCAAACTTACGCAAAGCGATCCAGCACGGCCTGAGGCCCGAGCAGGCGCTCGCATCACTCACCACAGTGCCCGCCAAACTGCTGAGCCTTGACCATCAACTCGGCACGATCGCGCAGGGCAAGCGAGCAAACGTGCTCCTCACGACGGGCGACGTCTTCGACAAGAAAACCAAGTTCCGCGCGATCTTCGTCGACGGCACACTCCACGAACTCGAAAAAGAAAAAGTCGATCTCTCTGGCACATGGGTCACGAATCTGAACAAAGACGGCGCAACGCGCTCGATGCAAATCGATGCCGATGGCACCGTCACCGTCATCAAAGTCACGCCCCCCGTATCCCCCGCTCCGGCAGATCCTGCCAAACCCGACGCGACGGAAGCGAAAGAAAAAACCGTCAAAGCCAAAGCCCGCAAGGTCGCCCAGGACAGCAACACCCTCACCTACATCTTTGATCACGACGACTTTGGCGATGATGGCATCGCCAGCGTCGCGATGATCTTCGACCTGTCAACCACGCCGCCAACAGCCACTGGCCGCGTCGTGCTGCCCGACAACTCGACGATCCAATACACCGCAGTGCGCGAACCGCGCAGTCTCGCAGGCGATTGGCCCATGTTCTTTGACGTCCCCGACGTCGCCCATCAAGTCGGCGGCATCCTCAAAGCCAAGGACACCGGCAAAGGCGCGGACAAAAAGACCACCCTCGACATCTTCATGACAACCGACGATGGCAAGCAACAAACCGTCGCCGCACGCGACGTGACTTGGGACGGCGAAAAACTCTCATACAAACTCCTCAGCAGCGACATGGGCGGCCAATACCCGGACGTCACGATCAACGCCAAAGTGGATTGGTCCAAGACGCCGCCAGTGCTTGCTGGTGCCGTCACCAACTCCACCGGCTCCTTCCCCTTCACCGCCCGCAAAATCGACGACGCCGAAAAGTGGTGGCTGGGTACGTGGATCGTCGTGCGCGTCGATGGCAAGCCCGAACCCACGCCGAAAGAAGATCCCAACGACGACAAAGTCCGCCTGGAATTCAGCAAAGACAAACTCGTCGTCGTCTTCTCCAAGCCCGGCAAAGACGATGTCCGCATCGACGCCGAAGACCTGAAAATCGACGAAAAAACCGGCACCATCACGTTCACGCACGATCTCAAGCCCATAGGTGGCGAAGGCCAAAGCACCGACACCATCACCCGCTTCAATGGCGAACTGCGAGGCGTGAGCACGTTGCCGGACGGCTCGAAGCACGAGTACGCCGCACGCATTGAAGTGAAGGAAGCGGAAGAAGAGGACGAAACTCCAAAGGACATCCCCGAAAATCTCGGCACACCCTTCGGCCCCTACGCGCTCGACGCAACACCCACGCAAGACACCGTCGTCATCAGCAACGTCACTGTCTGGACCAACGACGACTCACGCGGCACAGAAGACGCTCTCGAAAACCCACCCAGCGGTCTTCCTAGCGCGGGCATCCTCAAGAACGCAACAGTCGTGTTCTCAGGAGGCATCATCAAAATCGTCGCAGGCAGCGACACAGAAAATCGGTTCCGCGTCGGTGCCGATGCAATCATGATTGACGGCACCGGCAAGCACCTGACCGCAGGCGTCATCGACTGCCACTCGCACACCGGCATCAGCAAAGGCGTCAACGAGGGCGGCCAAGCCGTCACCTCCGAAGTCCGCATTCAGGATGTGACGAATCCCGACTCTATCGATTGGTATCGCCAACTCGCCGCAGGCGTCACCGCCGTCAACCAACTGCACGGCAGCGCGAACGCCATCGGCGGTCAAAGCCAGACAACCAAAGTCCGCTGGGGTGTCGCTCGCCCCGAGCAGATGCATCTCGAAGGCGCAACCCCCGGCATCAAGTTCGCGCTGGGCGAAAATCCCAAGCAAGTCAACTGGGGCGCAGCGACTGCACGCTATCCGCAAACCCGCATGGGCGTCGAGATGCTCATTCGTGATCGCGTCACCGCCGCGAAGGAGTATGCGGCAGCGAAAGCGACAGATCATCCGCCTCGCAAAGACCTCGAACTCGAAGCCCTCGCCGAAATTCTTGCGGGCAAGCGCCTCGTCCACTGCCACAGTTATCGCCAAGACGAAATCGTGATGCTCTCGCAAGTCGCACGCGACTTCGGCTTCAAGATCGGCACCTACCAACACATCTTGGAAGGCTACAAAGTCGCCGATTACGTTCGCGACTACTCGGGCGGCGGCAGCGGCTTCTCCGACTGGTGGGCGTACAAGATCGAAGTGCAGGACGCGATTCCCGCTGGTCTGCCGCTCATGTCCAAAGTGGGCGTGACGACTAGTTTCAACAGCGACAGCAACAACCTCGCCCGCTTCCTCAACGTCGAAGCGGGCAAGGCAATCAAGTATGGTCGCGAAGTGGGCGGCATCAGCGAAAGCGAAGCGTGGAAGTTCGTCACGCTCAATCCCGCGAAGCAACTCAAGATCGATAATCGCGTCGGGATGGTGAAGGAAGGCTACGACGCCGACCTCGTTCTCTGGTCAGGCTTCCCGATGTCCACCTTCGCCCGCGTCGAAAAAACCTGGGTCGATGGTCGCGAACTCTACAGCCAGGAACAAGACGCCAAACACCGCGCGAAGATCGATTCCGAGCGCAAGCGCCTCATTAACAAACTCCTCAAGGAAGAAAAGAAAGGCAAGAAAGCCGATGCCAAGCCCGAAGCTAAATCGGACTCGCCCAGCGGCCCACCCGAAGGCCGCCGCCGTCGTCGCCCCGAGGATGGCGACACCAAGTCTGACGATCTCACCAACGAACAACGCCAACAGCTCTACGACCTCTACATGCAGCAATACATGAGCGGCCGCGACCCACGCTACATGCCAGGCGTCTGCGGCTGTGGGTTTCACAGTTGGGAATGATTCGAGCAAGACAGTGCTCTTTGTGAAATCTGATTCAACACAGAGGACACAGAGAAAGACAAAGCAGGTATTTGAAACTTCTCTGCCCGCTTGCCGTGTTGAATGGACTTATAGAAATGTTCGCGTAGTCCAAGTCACAATGACACTGAATCACAACTCTTTTTCCTCTCCGTGTTCTCTGTGCTCTCTGTGTTAAATCTCTTTCCAAGTGCCCCATGCGAACCCTCCTCCTCACATCTCTGTTGCTCGCCACCCCGTGTCTCGCTCAAGACCTGACGCACAAAGCCGCGCCGCAGTCTGTGCCCGTGATCATCAGCAACGCGACGATCCACCCAATTTCCGCCGAGCCTTTCGTCGGCACACTCTACTTCTCAAATGGCATCCTCCGCAGCGTCGCGACGGAGCAGAAGTGGAAGGAAATCGAAGCGACAGTGCTCTGGGAAAAGCAGCCCACGCGCATCGACGGCAACGGCAAGCACGTGTACCCGGCGTTCATCGCGCCGTACACCCAGCTTGGCCTCACCGAAATTCAATCCGTCCGCGCAACGCAAGACCTTGGCGAAGTCGGCTCCATCACGCCCGAAGTCAAAGCCTGCACCGCGTTCAATCCTGACTCAACGCTCATCCCCGTCACCCGCCGCAATGGCGTCCTAATCGCAGGCATCTTCCCCGAAGGTGGCTTGGTGCCGGGCCAAGGCTGCGCAGCGCGCCTCGACGCATGGACCATCGAAGACACCACCATCGCGCCGCGCGACAGTCTCGCAAGCGCCGGCATGGTGTTGCGTTGGCCCAACGTCCGTCCCATCAGCGCATGGTGGATGGACAAAAGTGACGAAGACCAACTGAAGGACATCCGCCAGCAGCTCGACGACATCAAAAAACTCTTCGACACCGCGAAAAACTACGCCCTCGCTCGCAAGCACGATCCATCACAAGCGATCGACCTGCGCTGGGAACAGATGGTTCCGATCTTCTTTAGTCAGGCAGCATCGGGCGATGAAACTCAGGCAGCAGCAACCGACGCAGACAAGCCGAAGGCCAAAAATCCCACACTCCCCGTCTTCATTCACGCGCAAGACGCCGATCAAATCGCTTCCGCCGTCTCCTTCTGCGCCGAGCTGAATATCCGCTGCGTCATCGTGGGCGGCCGCGACGCCGCGCTCGTTTCTGAACTCCTGAAGAAAAACGATGTCTCCGTGATCGTCACCGGTGCCCAAAACATGCCCCGCCGCGATGACAGCGCGACCGACGATGGCTTCACTGTTCCCAAGCGCCTCTACGACGCAGGCGTGCGTTTCACCATCGCAACCAGCGACGACACCGCGCACGAACGCAACCTCCCGTACGTCGCCGCCACCGCCGTCGCCCACGGCTTGCCCGTCGACGCCGCGCTGCGTGCATTGACCATCGACGCCGCAACCGTCCTTGGCATCGACGACCGCTACGGCTCGCTCGAAGTAGGCAAGTCAGCCAGCCTCATCGTCACGCAAGGCGACCCGTTGCAAGTCACGAGCGATGTCATCATGGCATTCCTCGATGGCCGCCAAGTCGATCTCTCCAACAAGCAAACCAAGCTCACAGAGAAGTATCTTGATCGCTACAAACAAAAAGGCGACCTGAAGTAACCGCTTTGTGCCACCGACTGCTGCTCTGAGCGGTCGGTGATGAACGCCAATAAGTCTGCGTCTTGAAAAAGAAAACGCTCTCGCATTCCTGCGAGAGCGTTCTTTCTTGTGGAATCAAACTGTTCTGTAGTTCGCGTGCGATCCACAAGCACACATCATCACTCAGTTATCCTGCGACAAAATAATCATCGTGTACGGCCCAATCCCAACGTTGCCATTGAACCCCATGCCATCCTTCGCACCGGCGTTCGCCGTCGTGTCGTTGGACGCGGAGTTTGCAAAGTCGCCGCTGTAGCCGTTCCAGTCGGAGTTGAAGCGAACGCGCCACAAGCCGCCCCGCGGGAAGCCAAGGTTGTAGCTCGCGTAGCTCGTGTTGGCAAAGTTGCACACGATGATGCAGTCGTCCTTCGCGCCGCCATTCTGCCAGCGGTGATACGCGATGACCTTGTTGGTATCGTTGATGTGATGCACGTTGATGTTGTTGCCGCGAAGCCCGCGCGTCGTATCAAACCAGTTGCGACGCAGCCGAATCAGATCGCGGTACATCGTCTGAATGCCCGCGTACGTCGTCAGCTTGGTCCAGTCAACAGGATCAGAGTCCGCAAAGAACCCGTCTTCAAGCACTTCCTGCCCTTGGAAGATCATCGGAATGCCCGGTGCGGTCATCACAATCCCCGCACCCAGCGTCGAGCGTTTCTTGCTCGCCCAGGACCCGGCGTTGCCCGGCCAAATCTCTTCCGGCACGCGCGAATGCCCGTTCGCGACTTCGTCGTGACTCTCCGTATAGACCACACGCTGCGTCGAACTCCCGTTGTAGTAGTGCGTGAGTGCATCGCGCACGCTGAACATGTTGCGAGCGCTGTCCGTGCCCGTGATGATCGCATCGCGGATCGGATGCACAAACTGAGCGTCCCACTGACTGTCAAACCCCGCCCCGCCTGCGCCTGTCGTCTTCGTGATAAAGTCGTTGTTCTGCAGATCCTCGGCAATCGAGATCCGTCCCGCGTACTGGGAATCGATCTCGTTGTTGCAGTACTGCATCAAACTCCATCCATCAGGAATGTCCGTGCCCACGCCGTTGTTGGTGTTGCGGATGTTGACGGTCGAGTCCCAGCGCAGCCCGTCAATGCGGTACTCCTGCAGCCACCGCATCACGCTGTCGCGAATAAAGGTCCGCACCTCGCCGCGGCCGTAATCAGGCCTCGTATCACCCCAAGGCGTGCTGCTGCGGAAGTCCTGATAGAAGTAAATCCCGCCCTTGTTGTTGAGCTGCCATCCATCAAATTGCCACATGCCAAGGTCGCTGGGCCCGTAGTGATTGTGTACAACATCCTGAATCACCGCGATGCCGCGCGCGTGGCATGCATCGATGAACGCTTTGTACCCCGCCATTCCCCCATAGATTGACTCGATCGCATCGGGATCGGCGGGGTTGTAGCCCCACGAAAAATCACCCGCGAATTCGTTGACGGGCAAGACCTCGACAGCATTGATGCCCAGCGCCTGTAACTGGTCAAGCCGAGAAATCGCCGTGGAGAAACCACCCGGCAAGCCGCCCACAGTGTCATTGAACGTCCCCACGTGCATCTCGTACACCACCATCTCATTCCAGTTGGGTGGCGTGAAGTTCGTCTTGGGGCGACCCGTCACAGACACGTCGTCAATTGCAACACCATCCGTCGACAGCGCGTAGTCATCCCGCTGCTGCCAGCGAATCTTGAACGAAGAACCGGGCGTGTAGCCCGCCGAAATCGAAGCCGCAGACAGATCAATCGTCTGCGTCGCAAACGTCGAGCCGATAGCCGGGAATCCGTTCACCTTTGTCCAGGTCGTCCCGTTATTCGAGATGTACACGCCGTCTTCAGGATGCGTTTCGTCGCCCACGTTGCGAATCTTGTACGAAAGATTGAGCTGCGCGTAGTTCGCGGCGTTCACCGTCAGCGTCAGCTGGCTGGTCTCAAGGCTTGCGCTGGTGGTGCTGTCGAACGTGCAGCCCCGCGTGCCCGCGGCCTTGTATGTTGTCGAGGTCTGAACCCGCCACGTGCCCGTGCCCGTGCGCGCCCACGACGGACCGAACGTCCCGGACTCAAAACCATCCGAAAAGAGCGTGGTCACGACGCCGTAGTCCGACCAGTTGTAATTGTCCGCCGTGATGATCGAGTTGCCCGCACTGTTCACCACACCCGTGCCGCGCGGATCCTTATGCCAAGTCGTATTCGCACCGTTGACAATGACAAACTTGTACTCCTGCCCCGCCGACGCACCGGGCACGTCCACCGACCAGTTCCCCGTAGCCCCCTCGCTCGTAAGCGGATTCGCCGTCGCAGAAAACGCGTTGAACGTCCCCGCAACCCGCACCGCCGTCGCGTTCGGAGCCCACACGCGGAACGTCACGCCGCCCGAGTACGGCATCGCGCCCATGCCCGGTCGAATCGACACTTGCCCAAACACCGAGCCCACGCACAGCAGCAACGAACAAATCATGCCGCCAACCACACCACGCCCCATTGCACTTGATATCACGATTGTTCCCTTTCCTGATCGCAGCCTTCACTCAATCAAACCCACACGCCGGAACAACACACCCCCAAAACCTCACGCCGCGCAACAGCGCTGCAGCAAGGCAAATCAAAGTACCACATTTTCAAATTCCCCGCAAGCGGCCAACACCGCAAATTGCAAAACCAACACCTGTGACAAAAACCTCGTGCAACACGCAACCCTTTGCATATCTCTCGTCACGGCGTCGCGCAGTCTCTGCCAGTTTTGTTGCGCCGTTCAGATGCAGCCGTACACGCTCCCAAATCCGGGTGAGCTTCGTCAAATTCCACGCTCAATATCACAGCGCATCTTTACAGAAAGCGCGACCGGGCAAATCAATGTCAACGCAAGACGATCAAATCAACATTGTGCCACGCACCAGAACCGTCAACCCATCACAAGCAAAGCACGAACCGAAATCTCTGCTGATCTCGCTCCACCCGCGCTTCGCAAACGCGATCTTTGGCGGCACAAAACAAGCCGAACTGCGAAAAGTTCGCCCACAAGTCGAGTCGGGCGATCAAGTCGTGATCTACTGCACGAAGCCCACCGCAGCCATACTCGGCGTAGTCACGGTCGAGTCAGTGATCGCCGCGCCTCCGAGCAAACTGTGGACAAGGTTGAGCCAGACCTCAGCAGTCTCACGCTCCGAGTTCTTTCGATACTTCCATAACCGTCACGTCGCTTACGCGATACTCATCACAAGTCCGCGGCTACTCAAGACCCCAATCACCCTCGCAGAACTTCGTACCGAGTGCCGCGGCTTCATCCCGCCACAGTCATACTGGTACTTGCAGAAAAAACGACTCCGCGACAGACGCGTGATGAACTTAATCACTCAAAGCCAATTCGCCAACCAAAGAAGCAAAGCCGCGTAAAGCGATCGGCGAGTACCCAACTTACTTCGTCTCTCCGTCTCTTCGTTACTTCGTCACTTCGTTACTTCTTCGCCACCCCCATCGCCCGCAAAATCGCATCCAAATCATCCGCCACCCGAATCGGCCGATTCGAAATCAGCCCCTTGGGTTGCGCTACTTCGTCACTCCGTAACTTCGTCACTCCGTCACTCTTCTTCATCCCCGTGTGATACTCCACCGTCACATCCGGGTCTTTCAGTTGGTGCCCCGTGAGCACACACACCACGCGCTCATCAGGCTTGATCACGCCTTCCTTGAGCAGCATCCTCGCCCCGGCAACACTCGCCGCGCTTGCTGGCTCACAGCCAAATCCATATCGCCCAACCAGCGCCTTGTGCTCGACGATCGTGTCGTCATCGACACTTCGCACAACGCCATTCATCTCATGTAGCGCTCGCAGAGCCTTCGGCAAGTTCACCGGTCGATTGATTTCAATCGCCGTCGCCACCGTGTGCGCCCGCTCATTCGTCGCATCCATCCGCGCATATTCCTTCGTCACCGCTTCAACATCCCACAAGCCGCGCAGCGGCGTTTGTAAAGCCCCTCCCCCTGGGAGGGGTTTGGGGTGGGCAACGTGCGCATCTCCCTCACTCATTGAACTCTGCCCACCCCCAGCCCCTCCCGCCGCGCGGGAGGGGAGCCATTGCACCCCCAACTCATTCACAATCCGATCCAGCGTCCTCGACCCCTTCGCCTGAATCACCGCCAGCCGGGGCACCTTCTTCACCAACCCCAGCGCCTTCATCTCCATAAACGCCTTGCCAAACGCACTGCAGTTTCCAAGATTCCCGCCCGGCACGATGATCCAATCCGGCACCTGCCAATCAAGCCCTTCGAGCACTCGGCACATGATCGTCTTCTGCCCTTCAAGGCGGAACGGATTGACGCTGTTCATCAAGTACACGCCCACTTCCGGCATGTGCTCAGCAATGTGCTTGATGCGAGCAAGACACGCATCAAAGTCGCCCGCGATCTGCAAAGTCGTCGCGCCGTAATCCAGCGCTTGGCTCAGTTTGCCATACGCAATCTTGCCATCGCCAATAAACACAAACACCTTCGTGCCCGTCAGCGTGCCGTACACAGCAAGCGCCGCACTCGTGTTGCCGGTACTCGCACACGCTACCCGCGTCGCACCGACCATGCGTGCATGCGTGAACCCCGCCGTCATGCCGTTGTCTTTGAACGACCCGCTGGGGTTGTACCCCTCATACTGAAGATACAACCCACCTCCCCCCGAGCTGCCGGCCCCCGACACATCGAATCCAATCTGCTTCGCAAGCAGATCCGCTTTCTGCAAGTTCGTTCGACCTTCGCCAATCGTCACGACTTCGTTTTCGTCGTTGTAAAAAGGCAGCAAGTCACGAAACCGCCACACACCCGAAAAGTCCAGCATCGAAGCCGTCGCCGGGGCTTGCCCGGCTGCGTTGCGCGCACCGTGCGTTGAACTGCGCGCTTCAAATCGCTGCCACGTCAACCCGCTTGGATGCAGCGCGTTCCAGTCATAATCCACGTCCAGCAAATTGCCACACGACGGACATGCAACCAACGTGCTCGACACAGGAAATTGCTTGCCACACGGCGCGTAAAGACAACGCTGAAACGCTTTCATCCGCAAGAGTAGTGGGAAAGAGACGTAGAGACAAAGAGACGGAGAGACGAAGTGGTTTCGTTCCACACTTCGTCTCTCCGTCTCTACTTCTCTTCGTCTCTTGTTTTACCGCTGATCAATCCCCGCCCCATCCAACACATCAAACCCCACAAATTGCCCAACCTCAAACTGCTCGGCCTTCTGCCGCGCATCTGTCGGCGTGCAATGAATCGGCACGCCCGCATCCACCACAATCGCCCCGTCCTTGATCGCAATGATCGTCCCCTGCACGCGGCGAGGCCGTCCGAACACAGGCTCAACATATTGCCCGCCCGTCTGCGTGACATCAATCCGCCGCGCCTGAGCCTTGATGACTCCCAGCATCCGTTTCCCTGGCTGCGCCGTCACAGGCCCGATGGGCACCAGATGCAATTCGTAATTCGTGTTGGGCACGCCAAACTTCACATAGCTGGGCTTCGTGACCCCAGCCGCGACCACTTCGAGCAGCGTGCCGCGAGCAACAGTCGGATCAATCTTGGACGTAGGGTGCGGAGCAATCATGCACGAGGATACGCGCCTTTTTCCAAAAAGCCCCTCCCGCACAGCGGGAGGGGTTGGGGTGGGCAAGCCGCCAACACTTCCCGCTTTTTTCACCGTCTCACCGTCTCACCGTCTCACCGTCTCACGGCTCCCTCGGCGGCATCCTCACCCGCACATTCTTCCGCTCATCCCGCACGCTTCCAGGCCCGCTCCCAAACGCCCTTCGCAACTTCGCCTTCACCACATAAATAATCAATCCCACAAACAGCACGACACCAACCACAATCGCGATCGCCAACGCCGCGGGTATCGCGATGATCGCAATCGCCACAACCACACCAATCACAACCAGACTCAGCAACAACCCCACAATCGACGACACAAATCGCCCGAGAGGCCCGGACGAACCCGAACTCGGCAAAGGCGAAGGATCAACCTGTGACCCATTCCCGCTTGGTGGTGGCAACATGTGCGACATCAATCAATTGTTGGCAACTCGGCACGCTCGCTTGCGACGACGCATCACTCCCCTGAGTTGTCCGCGTCGTCATCCTTCGCCGCCCGCGACACCTTATACGACTCCGTCAACCACCCATACAAGTCCCCGCCCCGGCTGCGTTCATCGAGAAACGGATACGATGGATTCGTGGGCGACACCCACTGCCGAGTCTTGGGACACACCGAAGGCGGCCTCGAAAGCAACAAGTCAACACCCGTTCGCCCGCTCCACGAATCAGGCAGCGACAAGTTGAACCGCCGCACGCCCTCGCGAAGATGCTCAATCACAATGTCCGCTCGTTCGCTCTCGCGAGGAAGATGCGCCGCAATGCGCTGAGGCCACTCGACAAACGCGACTGATCCGACCGCCGCCTGCGCGTGTTCGTCAAACAACCGATCCCATCCCAAAGGCTCCAAGTCCTCAGCACTCGTGAGACGATACGCATCGATATGCGAAACGCGGCAGATCGCAGTGTCACCTGAACTTGTGTTTGTGCTGTTTGTCTTCGCGCGTCCTGTCGCCCCCGAACCTCGCTTCGTGTCGCGACCAATCGGATACACATGCACAAACACAAACGTCGGACTCGCGACCAGCGACTGATCTCCACCCATCGCCTGCACCACACCACGAACAAACGTCGTCTTCCCGGCTCCCAAATCACCCGTCAGCGCAATCACATCCCCCGACTTGAGCACGCTTGCCAACCCCTGCGCGAGGGCATGAGTCGCTTCAGGGCTGACAAGATCAAAAGACGCACGTAGCATGTTCAATTATAGTGGTTTAAGTCAGCGACTACATGAACTAGGCCAACTGTCATACAGCATCGCTGACTGTGCAATCGCCAAGCAATCGGAGAATGTCGTGAGAAACATCACCGTCACACTTTTGTTCTTCTCCGAAAGTGATCGAGTCATTGAGCTCGGAGAGATTCTTCGAATCGAACCAACTCGGGTACGAATTCCTAGAGACCCGAGCAAACAGCGCACTCCCGAAACAGCTTGGAACGTTGGATATTGGTCTCATCAAGTAGTGTTAGGCGAACACGATGACATCAATCCCATTCTTGTTTCCTTTGGTGAACGTGCATAGCTCGCAAGACGTGAGTCTGGCCTGAGTAACCTGAGCGTGCGAATCAGCATCGGATTCTTGGGTGTCAAATCAATGGGAAGCTGTTGTGTTCTCAAGCCAGAGACAATCAAGAAACTGGCGATCGCAGAAGTTGAACTGTTTTTCGACGTATACCCCGAATCTAGCGAAGTTGACGATCGAGACGAATCGATGTAGCGATAGGGACAACATCATCATTCACCGATGATCCCATCCAAAATTCTCCGTCGACATCAACGCCCCATCCGCCAAACGCACAAAACACCCCGCCTCTTCGCCGTTTCCTCGCTCCCTCGCAACTCCAATCCGCCTCGCCGTCGTTCCCGTCTCGCCACACACCTCGCACTTCGTCGCCTCGGGCGTCGCAAACAACAACTCATAATCCTCCCCATCGCGCATCGCCTGCATCGCCTCGCGCACGTTCGCCGACAGCGGAATCATCGCCGCGTCGATCTCAATCACAACGTTCGACGCCTTCGCCAATCTCGCCGCGTCCATGCCCAGCCCGTCGCTGATGTCCATCATCGCGTGCAGTTGATCGTCCAACGTGTCCGCAAGCCATCGCGCTTCCGCCAGTCGCGGCGTAAACGTCAAGTGCTTCCCGCCGCCAGCAAACGCAAACTCCGCATTCGCGTCCTTGATGAACGAGCCGCCGATCGACCCAGTTACATACAGAAAATCTCCCGGCTTCACGCCCGATCGCAGAACAGGCCCGCGCGTCGCATGAGGCTTCCCAATCACCGTCACGCTCAAGTGCAAAGGTGAATCCGTGCGATCGCTCGTCGCAACATCGCCCCCGACAATCGGACACGCGAACGAATCGCCAGCGTCATTGATGAAGTCAACAAGTTGGCTCGACGAAGCCTGCGAAAAGCCCTTGGGCAAAGTCGCGGCGACCAACGCACACAAAGGCGTGCCCGCCATCGCCGCAATATCTGAAAGCGGTCGCGCCAGCGCCTTCCTCGCAATCAGGCTGAGGGGCGTTGCGCTCGTGAAGTGCCGATGCTCAATCAACTGATCCACTTTGAGCAACACAGGCGACTCGCCGCCGCTTCGCGACACATTCACAACCGCGCAGTCATGCCCGGGTCCCACCAACACCTGCTCGTAGTGCGCTGACACAAGTTGCGAGCGCGCGAAAATGTGTTTGAGCAATGCTGATTCGCTCGTGGGCGTCAAGCCGCCGCGCGAAGCCGCGTCGTTGCCAGCAGTGGTGGGGGGTTGGTTCGAAGCACTCATGCAAAAACAGCCAATTCAAGCCGCGATTTCAACCAGCGTATGGCCGATTTTCATCCACGCTTCACGTCAGCATCTCGTCGTCAATTCGTACGATTGCCCGTGACCTCTCGTTCAGCATCAAGAAAATCAGCCTCCTTGGTCGTCCCGACCAGCGAAGGTCTGTGGTGTCGCGAGGGCGGTTTTCATATCGATCCGTGGACTCCCGTTGCCAAAGCCGTCGTCACCCACGCCCACAGCGATCACGCCACGCCCGGCTGCGAATCCTACTTAACCAGTACCCGCGGCTCAGGCGTCTTGCAATTGCGAATGGGCCCGCAAGCAAAAGTCGAACCCGTTCCGTTCGGCAAGTCCATCACGATGGACAACGTCCGCGTCTCGCTGCGCCCCGCCGGTCACATCCTTGGCTCTGCACAAGTGCGCGTCGAGCGAATCACCGCAAGCGAAGACGGCCCCGCAGGCGAAGTTTGCGTCGTGACTGGCGACTACAAGGTCTCCGCCAACGGTGCATCGCTCGACCCCACCTGCGATCCCTTCGAACCCGTCCGCTGTCACACGCTCATCACTGAAAGCACCTTCGGCCTTCCAATCTATCGCTGGGCCAATCAAGACGCGATCTTCCGCGACATCAACTCGTGGTGGCGCGACAACGCTCGCGAAGGCCGCACCAGCATCATCTTCGCTTACGCCCTCGGCAAAGCCCAGCGCGTCCTCGCGGGCCTCGATGCCTCAATCGGCCCCATAGGCGTGCACGGCAGCGTCGAAGTGATGTGCGACGCATACACACATGCAGGCGTCCAGCTTCCAAAACTTCTTCGCGCAACCGGCGACAACGTCAAACAACTCAAAGGTCAAGGCCTCATCGTCGCGCCGCCTTCGACCAACGCAACACGCTGGATGTCTCGCCTCCGCGGCCCCGAAGGCCTCGCAACCTCCATCGCGTCTGGCTGGATGATGGTGCGAGGCCAACGTCGCCGCCGCAGCGTCGATCGAGGCTTCGTGCTCAGCGACCACGCCGACTGGGATGGCTTGCTCTTCGCAATCAAAGAAAGCAAGTGTGAACGCGTGGGCGTCACGCATGGTTACGTCGATCCTTTCGTTCGCTACCTGAAAGAAACGACAAATCTCGACGCCTTCGTCGTCCCTTCTCGCTACGAAGGCGAACGCATCGAATCCGTCGCTGGCCCAGCACCAGACAACGACGAAGGTTCGCAAAACCCCGAGGAGGCGACCCCATGAGCCTCGCTCGCTTCGCGCAGTTGTATCACGATCTCGATCAAACCAACCAGACAAACCGAAAGATCACACTCGTCACCGACTACATCCGCGAAGCAAACACCAATGACCCTCGCGACGCCGCATGGGCGCTGATGGTCCTGACAGGCCAACGCCTGAAGCGCGTCATGAGTTCCACCGCAATGCGCGACGCCGCCGTCGAAGCCTCGGGCTTGCCCGCATGGCTGCTTGAAGAATGTCGCGAAGTTGTTGGCGATACATCAGAAACTCTCGCGCTGCTGTTGCCGCCACCGATCACCCCGCGCGATGTCTCCCTGCACGAAGCCATCGAATCCATCTGGCTCCCGCTTCAAGGCGCGTCTCGCGAAGCCCAAAAACAAGCCCTTCTCGACGCGTGGAAAGTTCTCCCCAGCGACCAGCGTCTCGCAATGCACAAACTGCTTTCAGGCACGTTCCGCTTCGGAGTGCAAACCCGCCTCGTCGCCCGCGCACTTGCAGATATCGCAGGCGTCTCTGTCGCCGTGATGACCCACCGCCTGACCGGCCTCCTGCAACCAACCGCCGACGCCATGTCGCGCCTGCTCTCGCCCGAGGCAACCGCCGACGACCTCAAACGCCCATACCCCTTCAGTCTCGCGCATCAATTAGACATCCCGCCCGACAAACTCGAAGAAGCACTGGGCGACGCATCACAATGGATCGCCGAATGGAAATGGGATGGCGTCCGCGCTCAACTCATCCATCGAAACAACGCCACCGCCCTCTGGTCTCGCGGCGAAGAACTCTTGGATACCCAATTCCCCCAAGTCCTCGCCCTCGCGAAACATCTCCCCGTCGGCACAGTCCTCGATGGCGAACTCCTCGCCTGGCAAGACGATCAAACTGTTTCAAACAACATCTTCCCCGAAGGCGGCAAACCCCTGGGCTTCGCAGCCCTCCAAACCATGCTGGGCCGCAAAGCCGCGAACGTCCAGCAACCATCACTCTTCGAAACACCGCGAGTCGTGATGTTCATGCTCTTTGACATCATCGAATTCGCAGGCGAAGACATCCGCCAACAACCCTTGGAGCAACGCCGCCAACTCCTCCGCTCTCTCATCGAACCTCTCCAAGCCAAAGCCCTCGCCGTTCGTCTCTCACCCACGCTCACCTTCGAAACCTGGGAACAAGCCGCCGCTCTCCGCGCAAGCGCCAAACAGCACGGCCACGCCGAAGGCCTCATGCTCAAGCGCCGCGACAGCATCTACCACGTCGGTCGCCTCCGCGGCTCAACCACGCCAACAGCGAATCCACCATCACAAGAAGACGAATCCGAAGACCCCCTATCACCCCCCACCGAACTCCGCAGCGCATGGTGGAAATGGAAACTCGACCCATTCACCATTGACGCAGTCCTCATCGCCGCCCAGCCCGGCAGCGGCCGCCGCGCCGGACTCTTCACCGACCTCACCTTCGGAGTCTGGAACGAAAACGCAACTCGCCTCGTGAGTTTCGCCAAGGCCTACTCAGGCCTCACCGACGAAGAACTCCACGAAGTCGATGCCATCATCCGCCGCACAACCGTCGATCGCAAAGGCCCCGTCAGACTTCTCTCACCCACCCAAGTCTTCGAAATCGCGTTCCAACAAATCCAAGAAAGCGCCAGGCACGCCTCAGGCGTCGCCGTGCGCTTCCCCCGCATCCTCCGCTGGCGAAAAGACAAAAAACCACCCGACGCCGACAACCTCACGACTCTCCGCTCACTCCTCAAAGTGAGCCGCTAGCACTTCCCGCATCCAACATTTGTCTAAACACAAAACCCTTCTCTTTTTCCTCTTGATCTCTGTGTCTCTGTGCTGAAAAAGGAACCCCCCAACGCAACCACCCCAAAAACGACGAAAGCACGACAAGGTCGTGCTTCATCGCAAGCGGTGCGAGAGGGATTCGAACCCCCGAGACCCTTTCGGGTCTATCCGATTTCAAGTCGGACGCCTTCGGCCGCTCGGCCATCGCACCGGTGGAGGCGATTGTAGGATGAAAAGCCCACAAAGCACGTCTGGCAAACACGCGATTCACACGGCAGCTCATGCTCTTTTTCGATCCGAAGGATCGAAGGTTTGTAGCCACGGGCGAGCCTTGCTCGCCCGTGGAAAGCAATGGACACACTAGTTTGCCCCAGTAGGGGCAAAGGCAACCTCGATCAGTTCCAAAGTCGTTACAACAAGATCAAATGTTGAGCACTTCGCGATCTATCATGCCGCCAACACCGCGTCTGATCTCGCTTTAATGGAAGGAGTTGACTGTGCAGCAGGGTTTCTTATCGTTTTTCGTGTTGGGCCAGACGGGCACCAACGTACCACCGAAGACTGAGCAATCAGGCCTCTCGCCCAGCCAAGTCACACATCTCATCGAGACCTACG
The DNA here is from genome assembly GCA_046350435.1 of Phycisphaerales bacterium. Taxonomy (GTDB): domain Bacteria; phylum Planctomycetota; class Phycisphaerae; order Phycisphaerales; family UBA1924; genus BJHL01. The sequence goes on along the minus strand of JAXMAK010000001.1, from coordinate 1,193,670 downwards.
GCGTTCCTGCCGCGAAAGCCATCGCACTGCTCATCATCGGCTACCTGATCGCTGGCTGGGTCACCAAACTCGTGACCAACGCCTGCCGCCGCGCCAAACTAGACGAAACCCTCGCCAAGTTTCTGGGCAACTTCGCCCGCTGGCTCGTCCTAACTGCAGTCGTCATTACCTGCTTGAGCAGTTTCGGCGTCCAAGTCACCAGCCTCGTCGCGATTCTCGGCTCCGTCGGCGTCGCCATCGGCTTGGCCCTCCAAGGCTCCCTCAGCCACATCGCCAGCGGTGTCATGCTCCTCATCTTCCGCCCCTTCAAAGTGGGCGACTTCGTCACCGCGGGCGGCCAGACCGGCATCGTCAACGAAATCAGCCTCTTCTCAACCTATCTCACCACACCAGACAACCGCATCATCATCGTCCCTAACGGCGCAATCGTGGGCGGCGTGATCATCAACTCCACCGCCAACACCGAGCGCATGGTCGAAGTGCAAGTCGCAACCAACCCAGCCGTCGGCGTTGACGCCGCGCGTGCCCTGCTCCTCAAAACCGCAAACAACCTCACCGGCAAGTTGCCCGACAAGCCCGCCGGCTGCGGCCTCATCAGCATGGGCGCTGCCAACATGTTCAACGTCACGCTCTGGTGTAAGACGCCAGACGTTGACGCGACCAAAGAACGCCTCATGATCGCCTGCAACGCCGCGATCGCCGAAGCGCAGTTCGCACCACCCGCCCCCATCGCGCTCGTGAAAAACGTGTAATACCGGAGAATCTCAGTCGTGCCACCGACTGCTGCTTTGAGCGGTCGGTGCAATGTGCGAAATTCGTAAGTAACCGATGTCAACCGCACGCCGAACCTGAGCAAGTCTTCGAGCGAAGGTCCGGGTCAAACATCAATCTCGCTACTTGCTTCCCGCGTCACTCTTCGGTTCACCCTGCGTCGCCGAAGGCAACGGCGGAAATGGCGACGGCGCGTTCTTCGCCGCTTCTTCCTGCTGCCTCTGCAATTCCGCCTGCCTCTGAATCTGCGCCTTGCGCTGATTCTGAAAAACCCCAAGCAACACAAACCCAATCGCTATCCCCGACAGGTAATACGCCAACTTGCGGAGAAACTGCGCGCGAGTTTGCTTCTCTTCGTAAGGCACACCAAAGGGTACCCCCACGCTCCGCGTGGGGCGAATTGCACTGGCGGTCCCCTGCCAACTCGTCTCCATCGCCTGTCCCGCCGATGAATTCCTGACAAAGTTTTACGGACCGCCGAATAAAATGTCTCTCCGTCTCTCCGTCTCTCCGTCTCTCCGTCTCTCCGTCTCTCCGTCTCTCCGTCTCTCGCCTACGCCCACCTCACCTCCCCCTTCCCCTTCACCACCTCCCCAATCACATACACCTTCTCCCCAAGTTTCTCCAGCCGTTCCTTCACACTCTCCGCAAACGCCGGCTTCACAATCACGCAGTAACCGATGCCCATATTGAACACTCGCCACATTTCGTCTTCCGGAATATTCCCCTTCTCCTGTAAAAACTTGAACACAGGCAGCACAGGCCATGCCGCGCGATCCACCTTCGCATCCAAGTTCGCCGGCAGAGCCCGACACAAGTTCCCCGCCATGCCACTGCCAGTGATGTGCGCCATGCCCGAAACAACAGTCTTCACGCTGTAACTGTGCATCAGCCGCACAATCGGATCCGCATACAACCGCGTCGGCGTGAGCAACACTTCCCCAAGCGACGGCCCATCAATCTTCGCCGGTGCCTTCGTAGCTTCTTCGTCGCTTCCAATTTTCGCTTTTCGCTTTTCGCTTTTCGTTTTCCGCTTCGGCTCACTATCCCCAAACACATCTCCCCCCAACACATCCCCGCTCAATTCCGGATAATGCTTCTTCAAGTCCAGCTTCGCCTCGCTCACCACCTTGCGCACCAGCGAATACCCGTTGCTGTGAATCCCATCACTCGCAAGCCCAAGAATGACATCCCCCGCCCGCACCCGAGCCGGCTTCTGCACCCGCTTCAATTCAACAACCCCAACGCAAAACCCCGCCAAGTCAAAATCACCCCACTTGTACAAGTCAGGCATGTGTGCCGTCTCGCCCCCAAGCAGCGCACACCCACTCCGCTTGCACCCGTCCGCAATCCCCCGCACCAACGCATGCAAGAACCGATCATCCAGCGTGGGCGTCGCGACATAGTCCAGAAAAAACAGGGGCTCCGCACCCTGCACAACCAGGTCATTGACATTCATCGCCACCAGATCAATCCCCACCGTATCAAAAATCCCAAGCTCCGCCGCGAGTTTCACCTTCGTCCCCACTCCATCGCAGCACGCCACCAACACCGGATCCTTGTAGTTCCGCTGAAACAGGCGAGCCTTGTAATCCAGCCGAAACAACCCCGCAAAACCACCAGGATTCGGCAGCACCCGATCCGTATACGTCCGCTTCAACACCTTGTCGAGCGACTCCGTAAACGCGTCCTTCCGATCAATATCCACACCCGCCGACGCATACGTCAGTGAACGGGCAGCGGCGGATTCGTTGGGCGACAACACAGGTGCAGATGTGAGGAAGCGGGCCATGTGCAAGGATACCGCGCGGGGTTGAATGAAGTTGAAATACGTCGAAAATTCAGTCGGATTTGTAGAGCTGCACAATCGCAATCATGCGAGCAATCCGAGCGTGAAAGTCAACAGACGAAAAGACAAGTCGAATGGTCAAGCCATGCACCACGTCCGAAACAAATTCGTATGCATAGACGCCTTCGCCATAGTCTCGTGCGGGCTGGCGAACCAGTTCCCCCGAAGGGTCTTCTCCAACAATCGCGGCGTGCTGTCTCACCTCATCTCGAAGTGACGCATCGAGATTCGAAAACTGTTGAATCGCACTCGGCGTCAGTACGATCAGAAAAGATGGATTGTCATCCATTCAGGCGCTCCCCACGAGTTAATGTCAATTGAGCAGATTGATGTCAACGCCTTCCCCACGCTCCGCCTGCGCGATGGACTCAGCAAACATCACAGGATCAACGCCAAGTTTCCTGCAACGCTCAACGTGCAGACTGCCAAAGTGGTTCCTCAGCGATTCGTGTGGTATCGCTGTTCGAGCCGGATCATTCTTTCCAAGCCCTTTGCGAGCCTCGATCCAAGGCGATTCCCGATGCGTCTTGTTCCGAAGCGACGCTGCCGAGCGATTGCGCAGTCGTCGCCACACCGATTCCACAACCGCACGTTGATCGAGCGTCAACTCCTTCCCTTCGCGCCCCTGATCAAACGTGATCGCGTCTTTCCCAAAGTGTTTGAAAGTTGGATACACGGACGCCACCACAGGTCCATGCCGCCACGCCTGCAACTCATCCGCAAACAGCGGCTTCATGCGCGTCGCCAGATACCACCCCTGCGCGTAATACAGCAACTTGTGCAAATGCATCTGCGTCAGCGGTACAGGATCACGCTGTCGCCCCGCGAGATAAATAAAGTACCGCGCAATCGACTCGGCGCTCGGAATTGCTGGATTTAGGCTCATTGCGCCTCCTTGCAATACCAAACTATAACCTAATTCTTGATTGCTGTCAATACAATCCAACCTAACATCTTGCGTGCCAAAGACCAACGCCGCCACCAAGCAATCCACCTCCAAAAACACGCCCAAAAAGCGCGTCGATGCCAAGCGCCGCCCGCTCGAACAGCCCCAAACCCAAACTGTTTCCCTTGTCTCCCTGGGCTGCCCCAAAAACCTCGTCGACTCCGAAAAAATGCTGGGCCTCCTCGTCGAGAGCGGCTTGACCCCCGTCTCCAGCCAAACCGAAAACTTTGGCGGCGCAGACGCCGTCGTCGTCAACACCTGTGGATTCCTCGAAGCCAGCAAAGATGAATCGCTGGGCGTCATCAAAGAAGCCATCGCCGCCAAAGAACGAGGCGAAATCCAACGCGTCGTCGTCGCAGGCTGCCTCGTCCAACGCCACCGCGCCAAAATGCTCGAATGGGCGCCCGGCATCGACGCCATGGTGGGCGTCTTCGATCGCGACAAGATCGTCGAAGCCGTGATGGGCGAACGCGCCATCGGCGCACCCGAACCCAAATCAAAAACCAAAGGCTCCAAACACGCCAGCGCTGTCGACGCCTCCGACAAACCCAAGTACTGGATCTCCGGCAACGCCCTCGTCGCCGCCAAAGACCGCGGCGTCGAAACCACCGGCCTCACCGTCCAAGGCAAGGACGGCAAAGGCATCGGCTACTTCGAAGACGACTCCGCGCGCCTCCGCCTCACCCCGCGCCACTACGCCTACCTCCGCATCAGCGAAGGCTGCAACCAGAACTGCGCCTTCTGCACCATCCCCAGCATCCGCGGCAAAATGCGCAGCAAAAACCCCGAAAACATCGTGGGCGAAGCACGCGAACTCCTCGTCGACGGCGCATTCGAGTTGCTCCTGATCGGCCAAGACACCACCAGCTACGGCGACGACATTGGCCTAGGCCTCGCGTCTTCAAAGCCCCTCCCCCCGGGAGGGGTTGGGGGTGGGCAACCATCAAAAGAAATCCGCCTCACCCAACTCCAATCCTCAAAATCCCCTTCCACAGGTAAAGGCCTCCCCGGCCTCCTCCAGCAACTCTCCAACGCCGTCGAAGACGTCTCCGGCCCGGGTGGCGGCTGGCTGCGCCTCATGTACGCATATCCCACCAACTTCACCGACGAAATCATCGAAGCCTTCGCCGCACTCGCCAAACGCGGCATCCTCCTCCCATATCTCGACATCCCGCTTCAACACGCCAGCGACAACATGCTGAAGATGATGCGCCGCAACGCCACCCGCGCGCAACAAGAGTCCCTCATCAAAAAACTCAAAGCCGCCATGCCAGGCTTCGCAGTCCGAACCACGTTCATCAGTGGCTTCCCAGGCGAAACCGAGCAAGACCACAAAGAACTCCTCGACTTCGTGCGCACATGCGACTTCGAAAACGTCGGCGTCTTCGAATACAGCCACGAAGAAGGCACCGTTGCCGGCACGATGGAGCAGGACAAAAAACTCGCCGTGCCCGCCGAAACCAAAGCCCGCCGCCGCAACGAAGTGATGGAGTTGCAGCAGCAGATCGTCTTCGCCCGCAACGAAAAACTCGCCAAGCAATTCGACGAAGCCCACCCAATCGACAAGTCCGGCAAAGTCAAAGCCGCCATCCGCGACGTCCTCATCGACGCCCCGCTCAACGTCTCAGGCAAAAAAACCAGCGGCGTCTCCGAAGGCGGCAAGTTGTACCAAGGCCGCACCTACGCGCAGGCCCCCCAAATCGACGGCGTCACCTACGTCCAAAGCAAAGAAAAACTCGTCCCAGGCGAACTCATCCGCTGCGCCATCGTCAACTGGGACGGCTACGACCTCGTCGCAAAGCCAGTGAGTGAGTTGGAGAAGAAGGTGGGGCTAAAGATTTTGAAGTAAGAGAACATCAGAGAGGGGGCTTCGATTGCGAAGTGCTGAAGAGACATTTTTCCTTCAAGACAGTCAAGCCGAAGAAGGCTCGGAAGGTGCAGCTTCTACTGCATCCAGCGAAACAGAGTTGCCCTACGGCGTGGCAATGCCGGATCACGTGATCAAGTTTCCATATGGCGACAGCGTGACGATGCTTGTGCCGAGTGCGGATGGCCAACTGCTATACGTTGGAATACACAAGCAATCGCTCAACATAGGTGGTGTTCTTGATCACTATTTTCACTGGTGGACAATGCCGCTGGCAGCAATTGTGTTCTTGCTCGCACTGAGGCGAGTAGTGCGATGCGTTCGAACGCGACAAAGTCAAGTTGAAGAGTATTGTCAGAACTGTAACTACAACTTGACCGCGAACAAAAGTGCGCGTTGTTCGGAGTGCGGTGTTGAACTCGCAAAGCGACCTGCCAAAGCAGGCAGAAAACTAATTCGTCGCTGCTGCTTCTGGTTAGTGCTAGGAAGCTTGTGTTTCGCATTTCTTCCCGTTGCGTGGTGGGGAATACCAAAGTACAGCATCAGGTGGTTTGGAAGTCTGAACGTCTGTTCACAGCGTCTTTACAAAGAGGCTAAGGCGCGAGGATACCGGATGCCGTTCGGTTTTCAACATGACGAAACCGTGGTTGTCGCAGTCAATCCGAGCTCTGGAAACTGGGCGCGACTTTTTGCAATGCCACGTGCGTTCGAACGGTCGCCATTGCTGACACCGGACGGCAAGGGAATCTGCGTGCGGCGCTACGCGAACAATGGAGTGCGAGTCGAGGATGTGGAACTCGCAACCGGAAAAATACGTCGTTCTGTAGTTGTCGAAGATGCGTATCCGGGAATGCCTGGCGAGAACATGGTGGTAGGTTTTTCCGACGATGGCATTAAGGCGTTCGTTCAATACTCGAAAGAAAAGACCCGCACTAGTCACTTAGCTTCATGGAACACTTTCACCGGGGAACTTCAGGAAATCGCGGTTGTTCCAAGTGGAGCCACTGCAAACTCACCGTTCCCGTCGCCGCGTCGATTCGCGATAGTTCCCGGAAATCACCAAGTGGCCTTTGTTGCGTTTTCAGACTTTTCAGAAGCCTATGGCAACGACAACTTCCACATTATCTTGCTTGACAAAGATGGTGCGGTGTTGAACAAGATTGATCTCGGAGCATCAGTGAGTGTTTGGACGGCCCCGGAATTCTCTTGCGATGGCACAAATATGTACTTGTTTACTGACCACCGAGCGGGCACAGGACTCGCCGTTGAAATCAACAAGTACTCTCTCGACGGCGTGCTTGCTGGTAGCAGCGAGCCAACCAACTCGCTAAAAACGCGACAAGGTAGTTCTTCGCAGATGCGATTCAACGCGGACGATAGTCTTTTGTTTATTGACAATCAGCCTGAGATATTGGTACGAGATACACGTCGTCGAAGTTGGCGGGCATTCCTACGGCTACCTCAACAGAACTTCGCCCCGCGATTTGTAATTCCGTCAGACGACACATGGGTCGCAGCGGCAGCAATGCGCAATGTTGGAGCAAAGGATTGGGCACACGATTTGATTCTCTGGCAGGTTCCTGTGAAACCTCCAGGAAAGCCTCAATCGACTCCGTGACAAGGTGGAAGTTTCAATTCTATATTGATCAACTTTGTCAGAAGTTGAATGGACCGACCAACAAAATCGCTAAGCGGACGGCACTTGTGCGCAAATTCAAGGTCACCCCAACTTTCCCCCTTGCATTCTCCCAGAATCCACGTCATGATCCCTCATGCTCTGGGAAACCTCACAACAACTGACCAATCTTCCACCCCTCTCGCCCGAATCTCGTCGCGTCCTCGCCGAGTTTCTGAATGTCGATCAAGACGTCACCGAACTCGCCAACGAGTTGAGCGAAGACTTCTTTGATGTTGTGCAACGACTCTGCGACCCTGCCCTCAAAGCCTGGATCACCGCGATCAACGCGCTCAAGAACAACGAACGCCGCGAACGGGCTCTTCATGCTCTCGACATCACTCTCACGAGCGAGCGCAACCCCAACCTCATCCGCCGCGCCGCAACGCGAATCCTCCGCCACCTCGAACTGACCAAGTCTGTAGCACGGCCTTCTAGGCCGTGCGAATATGCACGCCCCCGTGCCATCGAAGTCCGCAGCGTTCCGCAGACTTCGATGCAAGCGACCCCAAGTCACTCGACAACGACCCGTGCCATAGATGACGTTGGCGACATCACCACAGATCAACGCGAGTCGCACACCCCGACAACATCAACGCAAACCACACTTGACATACAAACGAACCTCACTCACCCACAACCACCCAAACAAATCTCCACACTCACCACACCAAATCTGAGCAAGTTCCCGAGCGAAGGTCCGGGTCCAACCAACCAACTCTCACAAACGTCCAACAACCCTCTTCCCTTCTCCGTGCCCTCCGTGTCCTCCGTGGTAAATCTAAACACCAACGTGAGCCACCCACAACAACTCACTGCACATCCGCGCGCAGCGCAAACACGACCCCTCAACCTCGCCACCCCTTATCCCCACCCCGCCCAAGATTCCCCCAACTTCCCCCCAAACAGGCCTTTGTCCGGGTGTTCTTGCGCTCTAAATTCCTCAAATCCCCGCTCTTTTTCGCCCGTCCCGCCGTTTCCGCCCGAATCCCCATTGTGCGAAAGTTCATTCTCCGCTATACTTGAGGTTCACCCCTCAGCCGTTTGCAAACACTTGCAAGGCAACGGGGTGTGATGTTCGGGGGGGCGGGGGGTTGTTTGGACCGAATTGATTGTGCCTGGGTGGTCAGTCGAAGGTTCATTGGTGGTTTGGTGTGAGCCCGGGCAAAGGTCTGGACGTTTCATGAAGAATATTTTTGTTGGTAACCTCCCGTACGCCTGCACAGAGCAGGAGCTGATCGACATGTTCAGCCCGTATGGAACGGTTGACAAGGCCTCGATCATCATCGATCGCGAAACCGGCCGCTCCAAGGGCTTTGGTTTCGTCGAAATGAGCGACGACACGCAGGCGCAGAAGGCCATCGAAGCCCTCAACAACTTCGACCTCAAGGGTCGCAAGCTCGCAGTCAACGAAGCACGCCCGCGTGAAGAGCGTCCCCGCTCCTTCTCCGGTGGCGGCGGCGGTGGCCGTGGCGGATTCGGTGGCGGCGGCGGTGGCGGTGGCTATCGCGGCGGCGGCGGCGGCGGTGGTGGCGGCGGCTGGGGCGGCGGCGGCGGTGGTGGTCGCGGCGGTGATCGCGGCGGCGACGGCGGCGGCGGTGGCCGTGGCGGCTGGGGCAACAAAGGCGGCGGTGGTGGCGGCGGCGGTGGCCGCGACCGCGACAGCGACTGGTAAATCCCAGTGGTTGGAATCTCAAATCTGACAGAAGGCGGCCCCATAACGGCCGCCTTCTGATTTTAGAAAGTTGTTTGTGTTGTACGGGTCTTGTGGTATTCTTTAGTAGTCAAATGCAGTTGAAAACAGGGGTCGACCTCACACTTGGAGTCTCACGATGAAGTTCGCACAGGGTTGCGTCATTGCCGGTTTGTTCATGGCGTGCGGCACAGCACTCGCCGCTGAAAGCGTGTCAATAGATCTGACCGGCGTTGTCATCCGCAACAACGTGACCCAGTCGCGCAGCAGTTCGCCCAACCAGATCGACCCGGCGAACAATTACACGGTGACCTTCAGCCCCGACACCCGCGTGCGAGGTCGTGGCGAGGGTGGCTTCGCGCTTTACATCCTGCCGACCCTGCTGCCCAACCCGGTGTCGCTGGATCAAGCAGTGCAAACCTTGACCGGCGATCCCACTGCGGACTTTCCGGAAACGTCCGAAGCGCCAAACCCCGCGGGCACGCACCCGTTCTCGATGGAACCAACCGTACTCGACGCCGTCGCCGAGAGTTCGGGCGTAACGGTGACTCTGCATGCCGTGCTTGCCGCGCAGATTGGTGCGGACAACATCGCGAGTTTCAACATCACCAACGTGACACTGATCAGCAGCAGCACCATCATCCGCGCTGGCTACCTCGAGTTCACCGCCGGGAGCGTGACAGTGACGCGGCACCCCATCACCGGCCCCACCTGCGACTCCATCGACTTCAACAACGACACAAGCTTCTTCGACCCACAAGACATCGAAGCGTTTCTGAGCGTGTATAGCGAAGGCCCGTGCATTCCATCATCTGCAACCTGCAACGACATCGACTTTAATAACGACACGAGTGTGTTTGATCCGTGTGATATCAGTTCGTTCCTCGTCGTGTACAGCGAAGGGCCGTGTACACCGTGCGGGGTGTGATGAGACAGGTTCGGGGGAGGCAGTAGTTGTGAACATGAAACGGCACGTTCGGCTTCGATTCGGCGAGATTTCCTTGTGATTGGTGCGGCTTTTTGCTTGGCAGGCGGGGGTTTTTCGGTGATACTGCGTCTTCGTGGCGAGCGATTGTCGCTCCCTTCCGACTTGGCGGGGCTGGTCTTTCGATTTCGTTCAGGAGCCTGTCACATGTTCACACGCGCCTTTGTCGTTTCTCTTCTGCTTGCTTCCTCTTCGTCTTTCGCCGACGAGTTGTACCGGCAGAATCCGGTCAACACTTTTGGCGGGCTTTCTGCGCAGGATGCTCGTAATCCGGGCGGGCTTGGATGGTTCAGCGAGGTTGTGGACAACTTTGAGGGGCACGCCGGGTGGAATGTGTCGAGCGTTGAGTTCTGGGGTGGGTACGTGACGGACGTGCCGGGCAACACGCACGGGTTCATGATCCGTTTCTACGACGGCTCGGGTGGCACTGTCGGGCCGCTTCTGCTCGCGCAGGACGTGACGACGTTCACTGAGACGGAGTATTACTCAACGAACTTCCCGGGCTTGGGCACGGTTCGCGGCTATCACTACACGGTGAATCTGGGCACCAACTTTGTTGTGCCGTCGGATGGGCAGTATTGGATGAGTGTCACCGCGATTCTTGATCGCGGCGGCAGCGCGAACGAGCCACAGTGGGGCTGGGCCCCCGCGACGACGATCACGCAGCCCCCTTGCCGACAGTGGTTCTTCTCGCCCGGCAACTTCACGCCGCAGGGGCAGGATGTGTCTTTCGTCCTCAACGGCACAGTGGGCGGCGGGCCAGTGTGCAACGACATCGACTTCAACAACGACGGCTCTTTGTTTGACCCGCAGGACATCGAGGCGTTCTTGCTGGTCTACTCGGAAGGGCCTTGCATCCCCGCGAGCGCCACCTGCGACGACATCGACTTCAACAACGACACGAGCATCTTTGATCCGTGCGATATCAATTCGTTCTTAGTTGTGTATAGCGAAGGGCCCTGCACGACGTGCGGCTCGTAAAAGCTCAAAGCGAAAAGCTGAAAACTCAAATGAACAAGGCCGGATGTCCCGCAAGACACCCGGCCTTTCTGGTTTATCTGAGCTTTGCCGCTTTGAGCTCTGAGTTTTCACACGCTCACGCCGCTATCTTCAACTTCTTGTTCGTCGTGTTCGCACTCACGATCCCGCCGCTGCAATCAACACCAAACTACGCAACTGGCTGTGGTCGTGCGCCGCGTACTGTTCAACGTTGCAAGAAAACAGGCAGCATCAATGCACGCAGCCTGCGGCACGAAAGTTGTGCCACCTGCCTGGGACTGAGCTGCTTCAGAGTCGGGCAACAATCGAAGGGAGCAGTCGCGATGAAACGCAGCGCAAAGCAGATTTCCAGGTCACTCCGTGGTTTCGTTTGTTTTGTGGGTTTCTTTGTGACGAGTTCGGCACTGTCCCAGGTGCCTCGCTTTGATCTCATTGGCAACTCCGGCCCAAGCGGGGCGATGCGGGCCACGGATATCAATGAAAGTGGTTCAATTGTCGTTGGAACATTTGCGAGCGGTGGTGTTTGGCGTTGGGAGCGAGGGGTTGGGCTGTCTGTCATGCCGGCCTTCGCCCAAGGATATTGCTTCGTCTCTGGCGATGTTTTTGTTTCGGCGGATGGCACCCGCGTCGTGGGATCTGCTGGCGGACCGCAGTGCATTCCGATTGGTCCGCGCAAGATGTTTCGGTGGGTTGTTGGTTCGGTTCCACAGTTCGCATTTGGAACTGATTCGACGATTACTCATGTTGTCGCCGGATGCTCTGCGACGGGTGCGGCGGGTGGAACATGGACGCAGTTTGGGTACGACAGCATGTTTAGCACGTCATATGGCGTGGTGCAGTTGGCTGCATACGACACTGCAGAACCAGGTTGCGAGCCCGACGACTGGATTTACAGTCATGGCTATGGCGTGACTCCGGATGGATATGTTCTTGGTCTGATGTGGGACTGCGACGTCATGCGACCCGGCGCTGTGTGGAGGGGAGGCACTGACGTGACGCGTCTCACCACAGAACCGATTGCGGGTTCGTGGGGTGCAACTGTTTTGATTTCTGGGACTCATAGATGGACTGCGCAGACGGGTTGGCAGCCACTTTCATTTGCATCTGGTTCAACGGCGACCGACATTAGTTGGGATGGCAGAGTCATTGCTGCGAATACGCCGGATGGAGCGACATCGCGAGCAACCTACAGCCTGAACAACGGAGTTCCATTTGATGTTCGAACGTCGCTGATCAACGGCGGCAACATGCAGGTGGGTGGTGTACAACTGAGGTCAGTGGCAGCCATATCCGGAGATGGCCGATGGATCACTGGTACTGCAGCGCTGTCAAACGGCGCATTTCAGGCGTTTGTCGCCGAATTACCGACCCAATGCGACTCCATCGACTTCAATAACGACACCAGCCTCTTTGACCCACAGGACATCGAGGCGTTCTTGTTGGCGTATTCGGAGGGGGGGTGCGTGCCGGCGACCGCGACGTGCAATGACATCGACTTCAACAACGACGGGGTTGTGTTTGATCCGTGTGATATCGACTCGTTCCTCACGATGTACAGCGAGGGGCCGTGTACGGTGTGTGGGAACTGATACCTGGTCTACGGCCCGTTGCGGGCTATCTCCTGGTATTCCAGCAAAGAAAATCTTCGCAACGCGTGTCAGACGCGCCTGTGCCCGTGCTAGGTCCTTGTGTCCGGCCAAACGGACTCAGGAGACTTCTGCATGAAACTCGCAGCTTGTGCCACTCTCGCATTCGCCGCACTTGCCTCCGCGCAGCTTGATGTCACGATCCAAGCTTCGGCAACTGTTCGCACCCTGAACGGCGGCGCGCCCAGTTATGCGTTCTTTCCGGGAACTAGTGTCCTTTCCGACTTTTTCACCGATCCTCTGCACCAAAGCAACTTTGTGCGACTTCAATCGGCTCACAACATGTTTGCCAGCCAAACTGCCAGCCCGTCGCTGGGCGGCACCTACACCGGGAGTGTGGCATTCGCAACGGCAACCGGCCTGCTTGAGGCTTTGCAGAGTGCCTCACCATGGTCGCTGCGTGTGATTGACGGCGCGACGTTGGCAGAATCCAATTACCTGATCGAGATCGATGTGTCTGCGATCACCGCTGAGTATTTGCGAGTCATCACAGTTCAAAGCCCTCTGCCCGGCACCAGCGTCGTGCCCAACATCACCACTTCGTTCACTGTCTCGTCCGGAGTCTCAGCGTACACGGAAGCGTTCGGAATATGGTCCGGCCCGACCACGACGCACATCGAGTCATTCCCGGTCATCAATTCAACGTGGACACCCACAATGCATCTCGCGAGCGATGCGAACACCATCGAAGTACAACTGCAGACCTTCGAAGAACCGGGGCTCGCGTCATTGATCAGTGTCACTCCGCTTCCCGGCGCTGCTGAAGTGTCTGAAGTCCGGGTCGGATGCGGCTTCTGGTCAAACGCCAAGGTCACCGGTTTGACCGTCACGGCCTGCGACTCCATCGACTTCAACAACGACACATCGCTCTTCGATCCGATGGACATCGACGCGTTCCTGAGCGTGTATAGCGAGGGGCCTTGTATTCCAGAGACGGCGACGTGCAACGACATTGACTTCAACAACGACGGGTCGGTGTTTGATCCGTGCGATGTTGATTCGTTTCTGGTGATGTTCAGCGAGGGGCCGTGTACGGTGTGTGGCGTATGACCAATGAAAGGGTGATCGCGGAGGCCGTGGAGTTTTTTGAGGAACGCGGAGGGAAATAAATGTGAACAACACAACCACAGAATTTCTCTGCGTTCCTCCGCTCTTCTCTGCTTCTTCGCGATCGTCTTACTTCGACGTGTCCGGCACGATCACCATCTGGCCCATTTCAACAGGCGCGAGGGCGAAGGTGGGGCCGGGGATTTCGCCGAGGTCTCGGATGCGTTGGAGGATTTTGGGGTCTTCGGGGGAGAGGAAGTAGGCCATGCGGAGGCGGCGGGTGGCTTGGGGGCGGTCGCCTAGGTCTTTGTAGAGATCGGCGAGGGCGAGTTGGACGGCGGGGGTTTTGCCTTCGTCGATTTTCGCGGCGGTCATGTAGGCTTGCACGGCTTCGTCGGGGTGACCAATCTGCTGCATGTACTTGCCCAGCCGCATGTAGTCGGAGACGCGGCCTCGCTCGGACGCAGCGCGGAGGAGGAAGGCGGTGAGGGCTTCGCGGTTGCCGGATTGATAGAGGCTTTCGGCGGAGCGATCGAGGATCGAGTCGTTGAGCGGATCGACGTCGAGGGCGATGCCGAAGTTCCAGTTGGCTTCGCGGGTCTTGCCTTGCTCGAGCTGCGACTGCGCGAGCAGGAAGCGCACGTCGTTGGATTCGGGCTTGCGGTTGAGGTATTCCTGATAGTCAGTCTCGGCCTTGGCCCACTGGCGAATGCTGAACGCATGGTCGGCGTCGTTGCGGACAGTGGGGAGCGGACGGCGTGATGTACAGCCGCCGAGCGTTCCGATGGTGACGCTTGCAGTCGAGATGAGGGCGAGAGCGGTGAGCAGTGTGACAGTGTGGCGACGCATTGAAACCTCCGTGTTTTTCGATGCCCTGCGGCGAGGCAGATCGCGTATCAGGGTCGGCATTCCTTGCGCGGTATAGTACCCGCGGGATGAGTTGTGTGGGTTGTGTGCGAGCGTTGAAACGTTAGATTTGTGATGTCCGCCCACCCCAAACCCCTCCCAGAGGGAGGGGCTTATTTAGGAGGCTCTTTGTCGACACCTTGTGCACAGCCGGTGGGATTGCAATGGGTTTTGCTGCGGCATGACGTGCCGGGGCCGGCGGGGGTGTCGGGGGTGGATTGGCATTTTGATTGGATGATTGAGCGGGTGGTGGGTGGTGCGTTGCTGACGTTTCGGGTGATGGTGCGTGTTGATGAGGTTGGGGTGACGGAATTTGTGGCGACAAAGTTGGCGGATCATCGGGCGGTGTACTTGGAATATGAGGGTGAGATTTCTGGTGGGAGGGGGACTGTGTCTCGCGTTGCGAGTGGGAAGGTGTTGTCGGTGGTGGAGGGGGCGGGCGAGATTGCGATCGCGCTGGATGTGGGGCGATTTGTGGGGACGGTGGTGCGCGGGGATGAGTGGCTGTTTGTGCGGGTGTGAGTGCTGCGATTGAGAACGAGAGCGAATGTGCTTGCGGAACTGCGCGACTTCAAGTATGCTGTTGATTCCGGGCTGAGCCGTTTGGGCCTGACTTTTCAGGAGGCACTATGCAGCAGCCAAACTTGTCGGATCAATTTCCAGCCGCGTCCGCACCGGTGCCGGCACCATCAAAGATTCAGTTTGATCGCGGCGGGATGCACAAGAAGCATGAGGACAACTGGAAGCGCACGCCCAACGTGACGGGGACGGGCGCGATTCATGTGCGGACGTTTCACTGCAAGTTCAGTGAGGATGCGCTGCACTTTGTCGATCAGCAGATCAACGAGTGGTTGGATGCGCACCCGCAGTATGAGGTGAAGCACACGACGAGCACGGTGGGGGAGTGGGCGGGGAAACTTGGAAAAGAGACGCACCTGGTGGTACAGGTGTGGGTGTGAAGTATCTGCCGCGCGTGTGTTGATTACTCACCTTCAAACTTCACTTCGACGTCGATGCCTTCGCCCACGATCACTTTGATCAGCGTGGCCATTTGTTCGCGGGTCATGGTGTGGACTTTGTCGAGATCGGCGGGGGTGAGGGACTTTTCGATTGGCTGCATGCGGATGCGGTTGGCCTGGTCGAAGGCTTCGAGTTTGGCGTCTTTGACTTGGGATTCGCCGGACCACCAGCCGAAGCGGCGCCAATTTTTTTCGACGTTGGTTGTTGTTGCGTCGCCAATGACGCTCAATCCAACGCATGTGGGACGGGGGACGCGCACTCGGACGCGTGCGCCTTCGCCTGCGCCCAGCACTTCGACGCCTTTGCTTTCCAACTTTGAGAGGTCGGTGCCGAAGTTGACGACGACTGGGGTTTCAACGGCGGTTTTGCCTTCGCCAAAGAAGAAACTATCGACGTTCTTTTCGACGCGGACTTTGGTTGTGACCTGCACGGTGATCAACTTCATCGTGCGGGCGGCGGCGGCGACGGCGGCGGGATCGATCACGGCTCGCTGCGTCATGAGGAGGGCCATGCGCTGCTCGCGGCGGTGATCGCGGATGAGGCTCCACGTCACGAAGGCGATGGTCACGGCGAGGCAGAGGGTGATCAGGATGGGGGTTTTGTGTTTCACGGGTGAGGAACAAAATTTACCGCGGAGGACGCTGAGAGCGCGGAGAGAAAAAAGAGAGGAAAGAAGAGAACTGAAACTTGTTCGGGACTTCGTGTTCTTTGCTTCCTCCGTGGAAAGAAACTTCTGCATGCTTGGTTACTTCAGCCCACAACATCGACCCGCACGCGGTCGTACGCTCAAACATGGCTGAAGTTTCCGTTGTTCGCTTGCGGGCCCTGTCCGGGAAGCCTTTGGCTGATCCGGGGATTGCTGATGTGGTGAAAGCCGCGGCTGGGTCGTTGGCGGAACGCAATAGGCTGGTGATTGATCGTTTGGAGACTTCGCCCAACGCGTTGACGCTGTGGATTCAGGCGGACAAGCTGACTTGCATGGGGTTTTTGCTGGAGTTGCGGCGGAATACGAACGCTTGGTATGAGAAGAAGTATGAGGTGGGTCCGTTGTGGGGGACGGCGGCGGGGCCGGAGGAGTAGAGCGGGAAGAGACATTCAACACAGAGTGCGCGGAGAGCGCGGAGAAGGGATGTGTATTTTGAGTGAGTGGTGTTTGTATTAGGGTTTGCGAGATCAATTTCACCACAAAGACACGAAGAGCACGAAGGATCAAGGCAGAGGAAGAGAGAGAAGGCGCGATGGAGGCACCTCGTATTGAGTTCTAGTCATGGTTTCGAATGGGTCTGGCCAGATTTTTCTCTCTGTGTTCTCTGTGCTCTCTATGTTGATTCGAAGAGCCAGAGACATATCGACTTGATTTGTATTCGCACAGCCTAGAAGACCACCCCCGATGCTACATAAAGGCTGATAGCCTGCGCCACACACATATGCTTGGTTGTGGCGATTCGCACTGCGGTCATTTTGAGCACGTACAACCAGCCGGCACATTTGCTGCGGGTGTTGGCGGGGTATTCCGTGCAGTCGCGGCGGTGTGTGGTGGTGATTGCGGATGATGGATCGGGGGCGGAGACGCGCGGGGTGATTGAGAGGGCGCGTGCGGATTGGGGGATGGACATCAAGCATGTGTGGCATGAGGATGTTGGGTTTCGCAAGTGCACGATTCTCAATCGCGCGATTGTCGCGGCGGATGCGGAGTATCTGATTTTTTCGGATGGGGACTGTGTGCCTCGGCGGGATTTTGTGGAGACGCATGTTGCGCTTGCGCGTGAGGGGTGCTTTTTGTCGGGCGGGTACTTGTTGATGCCGAAAGGCGTGAGCGAGGCGTTGAGTGCGGATCATGTGCGCGAAGGGAAAGCAACTGACTTGCGATTTTTGCAGTCGATTGGGCTCGATCCGACGATGCGGCTGAGGTCGCGATTAGTTGAGCAGGGACTTGCGGCGAAGTTGCTTGACGCATTGACCACGACGCGGCCTACTTGGAACGGGCACAACTCATCGTGCTGGAAGAGTGATGCGGTGCGCGTCAACGGGTTTGATGAGCGGATGGAATGGGGAGGGGAGGATCGGGAATTTGGGATGCGGCTGGTGCATGCGGGATTGAAGGCGGTGCAGATTCGCTTTCGCACGCCATTGGTGCATTTGCATCATGAGCGCGGGTATGTGCGTGAGGAGAAGGTCAAACTCAATGCGCAGATTCGTGAGGAGACGAAGCGGCGGCGGCTGATTGCAACTGAGCATGGGATCTTGCAGACGTCGGCAACTTAGTGCTGGCAGTTGGTACACCACACGGTGGTTCGTTGTGCGATTGTCGCGCGGTGGAGCGGTGCGTTGCACATCAGGCACGGTTTGTTGGATCGGCCGTAGACGGCGTGGGTTTCCTGGTTTCGACCTCGTTCGCCTTTGGCGTTGACGTAGTCGCGGAGGGTGGAGCCGCCTGCGGCGATTGATTGTTTGAGGACTTGGTGAATGGCGTGCGCGATGGTGTTCCACTCTTCGCTTCTGAGTTTCGTGCATTTTCGCAGGGGCGAGACTTTGGCGACGAAGAGTGCTTCGTCGGCGTAGATGTTGCCCACGCCTGCGACGATGGATTGGTCGAGCAGTGCGGCTTTGACGGCGCGTTGTGAGTGAGACGCGGCTTGCTGGAGTTGAGGGCCGATGATTTTGAGGCCGTCGGGGCCGAGCGAAGCGAAGCGGTGTTCGCGCAGTGCTGATTCAGATTCGTAGGACCAGATGCCTCCGAAGCGGCGTGGGTCTCGGAAGGAGACGGCGTTGCCATCGCTCAGGTGCCAGGTGATGTGGACGTGTTTGCCTTGGATTGCGTTGAGCTTGGCTCGCTCGGCGATCGTCGCGGCGTCGGCGAGTTGGCCTGACATGCCGAGGTGGACGCAGAGCGATGGGCCTTGCTTGGTGAGGATGCCGATTTGCTTGCCGAGACGAATGAGGTGCGTGATGTCGCAGCCCTGAAGAAGTCTTGCGGGCGTTGGTTTCGTGGACTTGAGGTTGTTGATGGGGCCTGAGAAGCACTCGCAGATGTCGGGGCGAGCGATGTCGACTCGCTGGACGTGCTTGCCGAGGAGCAGCGGCTCGACGGACTTTCGCACGCATTCGACTTCGGGGAGTTCGGGCATGAGGGATCGTAAGAAAGAGGGCGGGGGGTGCGAGAGTGCGAGAGTGCGAAAGTGCGAAAGTGCGGTGACTTTGCAGGGGGCAATTCACCACAAAGGCACGAAGAGCACGAAGAGAAGAAACTGGTTGTCAAGGCTTGCGTTGATTGGCACGTTTCGTGCTTGCTCTTTGCTCTCGCAGTGTTGCGAAGAACTGCTTGAGCAGGGAGCCGCTTTTGTCGCTGTGGACGCCGGCGATGGCTTTGACGCGGTGGTTGAGGCGGTCGTCTTCGAGCAGGTTGCCTAAAGAACCGACGAAGCCTGCTTTGGGGTCCATTGCTCCGAAGACGACGCGGCCGACTCTTGAGTTGACGATGGCGCCGGCGCACATCGCGCAGGGTTCGAGGGTGACGACGAGGGTGCAGGAGTCGAGGCGCCAATCGCCGATCTTTTGAGCGGCTTCAAGGATGGCGAGTTGCTCGGCGTGGGCGAGGGGGTTACGAGTTTGTTCGCGGGTGTTGTAGCACTCGCCAAGGACTCTGCCTGTGTCCGTTTCGTAGACGATTGCGCCGACGGGGACTTCACCAAGCCTTGCGGCTTTGGCGGCGAGTTGCAGGGCTCGCTCCATGATCTCGCGATCGCGCGGCGTTGCGTGTGAGGCGTCGAGGGGCTTTGGGACGCGGTGTTTATTGAGTTGGAGGTAGAAGGTGCCGGGCATGAATGATCAAGGCAAGAGCCGAGGGGCGCGAGCCCCCGGGCGGGGTTGCAGTTTTGTCGACGGTCACCACGTGTGGATTAGGTAGTGTTTGAAGTTCGTGCCGGGGGCTTGCGCCCCTCGGCTCTTGTTGTTAACGCAAGACTTCGTCGAGCTTCTTCTTGTCTGCGCCGGCGATGCCTTCGACGGGGATGTGGGCGAGCAGGTCTTCGACGACGTGGTCGGTGGTGACTTGATCGGCTTCGGCGTTGAAGTTGAGCATCAGGCGGTGACGCAGCACGGGCTTGGCGACTTGCTTGATGTGGTCAGGGGTCACGTGTGAAGATCCGCCGATGAGAGCCGCGGCTTTGGCGGCGAGTAGGAGGAATTCGCTGGCGCGGGGACCTGCGCCCCATGCGAGATAGTCCTTTACTTTCTCGGGACGAACGACGCCCGCGTCCATCGGTTCCTTGATGCGGGTGGCGCGGACGAGACGCAGGGCATAGGACATCACGTGGTCTGCGACGGGCATGTTGCGGACGACTTCCTGGATGCGCGTGATCGTCGCGAGATCGAGGACGGGCTGGACGTTCGCGCTGGCGCGGGTGGCTTGGCGGCGGACGATTTCCATTTCTTCGGTCAGGGTGGGGTAGCCGATTTGGATCTGGAACATGAAGCGGTCGAGCTGCGCTTCAGGCAGCGGGTAGGTGCCTTCTTGTTCGATTGGGTTCTGCGTTGCGAGGACGAAGAAGGGGCTGGGCAGCAGGTGGCGCTGGCCGCCGACGGTGACTTGGCGCTCCTGCATCGCTTCGAGCAGTGCGGCTTGGGTCTTTGGGGGCGTGCGGTTGACTTCGTCGGCGAGGATCACGTTTGCGAAGATCGGGCCTTTGACGAAGCGCAGTTCGCGCTGGCCTGTGGAGCGGTCTTCTTGAATGACTTCCGTGCCGGTGATGTCGGCGGGCATCAGGTCGGGCGTGAACTGGATGCGCGAGAACTGGAGGCTCAGCGAGCGAGCGATTGTGGAGATGAGCAGTGTCTTGGCGAGACCCGGCACGCCCACGACCACGGCGTGACCTCGGCAGAAGATCGCCATCAGCATCTGCGTGACGACTTCGTCCTGACCCACGATGACTTTGCGGATTTCTTCGCGCAGCGTCGAGTACGCATCACGCACGGCTTGAACATCGGTGGGGAGTTGGGGTTGGGTCATTGGGGGTTCCTGTTGTTCACGAAGCGTACGCGCGGACGCGCGTGGGGTGTTCCTTTTTCAGCACAGAGACACAGAGATCGCGAGGAAGAGGAGAGAGATGGAGCATGGAATGTGTTGAGAAAAAGAAGGCAAGAGGGACGCCCCCGAGCGGCATCAAGGCATCAAGCTTTTCCCTCATCCCGCTCTTGATCTGTGTGTGTCTGTGCTGAAGACGAATTGCAGGTAATATCGGCATTTCGTCGTGCGTGTTCGCTACATCAAGTCTGGTCTTCTCAGAAAAGTTCGCTTGAGTCTTTGATCGTGCCGCCACTTGGCGATGGCGACGTGGTCGCCTGAGAGCAGGATGTCGGGGACTTCGCGGCCTTGCCACTCGCGGGGTTTGGTGAATTGGGGGCAATCGAGGAGGCGTTTGGGTTGTTTGGCGGCGGTCAAGCCGTCTCGCGCGGTGGAGAAGCCTTCGGGGGGCGGGAAGTTGGAAAAACTGTCTTGTGCGGCGCTGAGTTCGTCGCCCAGCGCGCCCGGGAGGCAGCGGGCGATGGCGTCGATTAGCACAAGTGCGGCGACTTCGCCCCCTGAGATCACGAAGTCGCCTAGTGAGACTTCTGTTGGCGCGAGCGCGTCGATGACGCGTTCATCGATGCCTTCGTAATGGCCGCAGAGCATGAGGAGCGACGGTTCTCGCGCGAGTTCTTCGACGAGCGGCTGCGTGAGTGGTTCGCCTTGCGGAGAGAGATAGATTCGGCGGGGTTTGTCGGTTCGGGCGCGTTCGACGGTTTGCACGGCGTCCCAGACGGGTTGGCACATCATGACCATGCCGGGGCCGCCGCCGAACGGGCGGTCGTCGGTTTTGCGATGCGGGTCGTTGGTGAAGGTGCGGATGTCGGTTGCGACGACTTCAAGTTTTCCGGCGTCGATTGCGCGCTTGGGGATGCTCACGCCGAGGACGGCGGGGGATTGGGACGTGAACATTTCGGGGAATGTGGTGAGGACGTCGATGCGCACGCAAGAGCGTAGTGCGTGACGTAGAGAGATGACTTCACTCCCCGTTGTCGTACACTGCGGTTAGACGTATCAGCTTGAGGAGTGAGCTATTTCTGAATTTGTTGACATCAACGCGTACTTTCGACGCATTGGGTATTCGGGGCCAAGCAACCCCACCTTGGCGACGCTGCGAAGCATCCTGTTGCACCACGCGTGCGCGGTAGCGTTTGAGAATTTTGATGTGTTGCTCAAGCAGCCTCCGAAACTCGACGCTGCGAGTCTCTACAACAAGATTGTGTGCAATCGTCGCGGCGGGTACTGCTTTGAACAGAACGGGTTTCTTCTGCATGTGCTGGAATCGCTAGGATTTCGCGTAACACCTATCTCGGCTCGCGTTCGAGTGCAGCAGCCGCGAGAGTTTGTTCCGCCGCGAACGCACTTGTTTCTGCGCGTTGACATTGAAGGTGTGCCTTGGCTTGCGGACATGGGCGTGGGTGGAATGACACCCACGGCGCCGCTCCGAATGGACACGGCTGAACCACAGACAACACCGCATGAAACTCGGCGGATTATTCATGAGCGTGGTGTCTTTTTTCATCAGGTACTTCTGGGCGAGCAGTGGTGCGACGTTTGCGAGTTCACGGGGGAGGTGATGCACCCGATTGATCGAGAGGTGGCAAACTGGTGGACCGGGACGAACCCTGCTTCCAAGTTCAGTGAGAATATTCTGGCGGCGTGTGCAAACAGTGATGGCACTCGGCACACATTGCTGAATCAGGACTATGTGCATAGGCGTGCCGATGGCTTTGTGATTGAGCAACGCGTTTTGAAATCAACCGGAGAGTTGCTGGATGTGCTCTCGACACGATTTCATCTGCACTTTCCAGACGGGACGAAATTTGGTGTTGCCGGGCTGTAAATGACCGACTGAGCTGCCGCGATACGATTCGCATTGACTCCACTTATTGCAATTTCACTTGGTGATCCGCTTGGCATTGGGCCTGAGGTGACGCTCAAGGCGTTGGCCGATGAATCGCTTCGTGCGCGGGCGCGGTGGGTGGTGTTTGGGCCAGCGTGTGCGTTGGTAGACGTGGCGAAGCGGGCGAACGTTTCGGCGTTTTGGAAGAGTGTTGGGGCGAGCAGTGTTGGGGAACCTGCGTCTGCTCTTCGGAATGCTGGGGACGTTGTCTGTGTGCATGTCGATGCAGTTGATTCGAGCGGCGCGGCTTTGCGGCAACTCAACTCGCCGGAAAGAGTTGCGGCTTGGTATTCGCGGGCTTTGTCGAATCGAACGGCATGCACGGAGAGCGGGGCGATTTCGCATGCGTGTGTGGAGCAGGCGATCTTACTTGCGAAGCGCGGCGTGGATGATGCGTGGCGAGCGAGTGCGGTGTGTACGGCTCCGATCAGTAAGCACGCTTGGCAGTTGGCGGGGTTTGATCGGTTTCCGGGGCATACGGAACTTTTTGCTTCGCGATTTGGCGTGAGCAAGTTCGCCATGATGTTTCATGCACCGCCCACAAGGGAAACAGGGAACCATGAGCCGGGAGCGGGCAAGACGCGTGAGGGGCCGGGGCTCAATGTGATATTGGCGACGGTGCACCAGCCGCTGCGGACGGTGGCTGCGACGTTGACGACGCAGCGAGTGATTGAGTGCATTGAACTGGGTGCGGCGCAACTTCAGAAGTTGGGCGTTGCTTCGCCTCGGATTGCGGTTGCAGGTCTCAATCCGCATGCGGGGGAGCAAGGACTTTTGGGAAGCGAAGATGATGCGATCATCGCGCCTGCAATTGAAGCGGCGAAAAAGTTGCCCAGCCTTTCACGCTGCGAGGTTTCGGGACCTCATCCGGCGGACACGGTGTTTCAGCGTGCGCTGGCGTGGCCCGGTCAGGCTCCAGAGAAGTTTGATCTGGTGGTTGCGATGTACCACGATCAGGGACTGATTCCACTGAAAACGCTCGCGTGGGATCGTGCGGTGAATATGACGGTGGGGTTGCCCATTCTGCGCACCAGCCCAGATCACGGGACGGCGTTTGACATCGCGGGCAAGGGCGTTGCGAATGAGGGGAGCATGAAGGCGGCGCTGGCGATTGCGGTGCAATCTGCGATTTGAGAATTTGTGCAACCGAGTTTTGTGGGGGCATTACACAGTGGGGTTGTGTATTGGTTGTGCGTGGGTGAAGAGTTGGCTGTGGACGGGTTTTTGCGTTCGTCTTAACACAGAGAACGCAGAGAGCACAGAGAAAGAAAGTGATTGTTGCTCGGCGCTCTTGTGTGCTTTGGGTTGAGTGTTTTCGTAGTGGGAATTTCGAAATAACTTTCATCGCATATTGCGCACCTGTTCATCAAGGGACGCGTGACATTCTCTCGGAGACTGTTTATGAAATCGATTGCTTGTTTGATGTCGTTTTCGTTCGCCGTAGCGCTCGGCTCGGTTGCGGTGGCGCAGCAGTGCACGACGGGGCTGATTCCCATGGGGTATATGGGTGTGTCGGATGAAAATGGTTCGACGAATACGTCGCCGTCTGCTCGCACGAATGCGATGGCGCTATGGGATCCGGATGGAGACGGGCCTCAGCCGGAGATGCTGGTGGTGGGAGGGGCGTTTCGATCGATTGACGGCGTGCCGGCGAGTTCGATTGCGGCTTGGAATGGATCGACTTGGCAGGCGATTGGGAATGGTTTTCCTAATCGCGCGACGCCTGGAGCGTTGGACATCAATTTGGATTCAGAAGTCACTGCGCTGACAGTGCATAACGGGACGTTGTACGCCGCGGGGAGATTGGCGTTCACAACGCCTGCGGGCGGAGTTCCACTGCGCGTTGCCCGGTGGACGGGTTCAACGTGGGAGCAGATTGGGCAGGATAATTCAAACGGTGGTACCGCTCGCATCAACGCGATTCAGTTCGCGTACAACAGGCTGTACGTTGGTGGATCGTTCTCGTACTCCTCCAATGGTACATGGTGGTCGTTGGGATATTACAGCAATCCAGGTCCAAATTCGACATTGACGCCGGTCACTTCGATCAGCATTGGTTCGCAGAATGTTGTTCGCAGCATGACGATGCACAATGGTGAGTTGTTTGTCGCGGGGACTTTGCAAGGCGGGTTCAGTTTTGATCAGCGTGTGGTCCGCGTGCTGGAGAATGGCAGCGTGATGAGTACGCAATTGGATTGTCAGGGGTCATGCAGTGGCGGTGCGCAGCAACTTGTGAGCACGGGAGGGCAGTTGTACGTTGCTGGCAGTTATCTCTTGCAGAACGGCACGTTCCGCTCCGTTGCGCGATATCTTGGAAACGGGCTGGGTTGGGAGATCGTCGGTTCTAACCCATTGGGCATCAACACGAGCAGCACTGTGAGTATCGCTGTTGATGGGAACGGCTCTCTGTATCGCTCGATGGGTTTTATTGCCGAACGCTGGGACGGATCGACGTGGATTCAGTTGGGTTCTCAGAATGGCGGCACTTCAATAGGGAGTTCTGCGAACGTTACTGGCCGCCTGCTGGGCTCATACCAGGGCAAGCCCATTATGGGCGGGAGATACGCGAGTGTGCAGGACGGGGATCAGACTGTCAACAACGTCCGATTTCTTGAATCGCTCGCATACGTCAACTCGGACGGCTACTGGATGCCGATTTCGCAGGGTGTGGACAATGCGATCAGCGATATGGCACTCTTTGGTGAGGACATCATCGCTGTGGGGCGCATTGGGAGTGCGGGCGGACAGCGCTGCAACAACATTGCGGTGTTTGGCGCGGACAATCGATGGAGGCCTTGGGCGAACAACAACGGATTTGAACGGCAGACGCGATCGGTTGCGATCTATCAAGGTCAGCCCATCGTGAGCGGTGGATACAACGCTGCTGGAACGACGGTGAATCCATTTGTTCGCCGATGGGATGGTGCGCAGTGGGTTGATATGCCTGTGCCGCCGAACGGCACGGTTGAGACGTTCACGGTCGCGGGTGATGAGTTGTGGGCAGAGGTGCAGACTTCGCGAGGAGGAGGCGAGATCCCTCGCTTCTTCCGATGGAACGGAGATTCGTGGGATCAGAATCCAGGTCTTAGCGTGGCCAATCTGCAAGAGTGCCTTGGGCAAGTCTGGGGCACACGCACGGGGACCATTTACACTGCGAAGGTCATTCGGTGGAACGGAAACTCATGGGAGGATGTCGGGCCACTGACTTCCAACGGCAAGTCGTTGATTGGCGAGTATCAAGGCAGCGTGCTCGCGATAGGCTATTACGTGCAAACGCCCAACCTGCTTCGCTCTGCAATGTATCGGTTGGTGAGTGGAGAATGGCAGTATGTCGGCGACTATTCAACGCCTCGCAGCGTCTACAACTTGACGATGGGGTATCGCACGCGGCGAGTGACGGAGTCGGGCAATCTCCTGATCCCCAGCGGCACAGCAAGTGATCTGAATGGGTTCACGTTTCCTGCTGGAACGATTTGGGATGGCACGGCATGGTCTAACACGGGCGGGCTTCCGATGAACATACCAAGCCAGCCGATCACTTGGATAAATTCGTCGCCGGGCGGGATTCCGATCGCTCGAGGGAGTGACGTGTTTATCGCAGGCGCGTTTATTGGTCGTCATGAGTTACTGGCGGGCAGCGCGAATCCGTTCCGCAGAGCCATGTCGTACTTCGCACGGCTTGAACCCGGTTGGAATTCGCAGTTTTCGCCTCATCAGGATTACGAGATTGATCCGGGCGAGACCCTCGTTATCAACAGTGGAGCGACGAGGTTTACATCGGGCGTATGGCGACTCAATGGCGTGCCGATCGTGAGCGGTCCGCGTCCAAGTGGAGCACAGGTGTCCGGTACGACGACGCAGGTCTTGACCATTACCGACATGACGCAAGCAGAACAAGGCCTGTACGACTTCACGTCGAACCTGCCTGGCTGCGTCAGCGTGAGTATGTTCAACAGTCTCGCATCCGCCGGAAGCGCGATGCGAACTGTGTCGATCACTGTCCGCAACACCTGTGACTCGATTGACTTCAACAACGATGCGTCTGCGCCTGATCCTCAGGACATAGAGGCATTCCTGAGCGTGTTCAGCGAGGGGGCTTGCATCCCCGAAACCGCGACGTGCAACGACATCGACTTCAACAACGATGGCAGCATCTTTGATCCGCGGGATATTGAGTCGTTCTTGAGTGTGTATAGCGAGGGGGCGTGTTTGTAAAACGAAAAACGTGAAAGCAAAAAACGAAAAAGAAGGCAGCGTTCTCAGGACGACTGTCTTCATTTTCGCTTTATCGCTTTTCACTTTTCGCTTTATGCCCTCAGCGCCAGCTCGCACATCACACGAATGCCGATCGGCAGTGCATCGTCGTTGAAGTCAAAGTCGGGCTGGTGCAGCGTTGGATATGTTGCGGCGTCGGCGGGTTTGAGGCCCAGCATGTAGAAGCAGCTGGGGACATGCTGGCCGAAGTAGGCGAAGTCTTCGCCGCCCATTGTCGGGTTGTCGACTCGCTCCACTGTGCCCGCGGGCATGATGCTCTCGGCGATTTCAAAGAAAGTCGCGGCTGCTTTGGGGTCGTTGTGCGTGACGGGGTAGCCCGGTTTCCAGGTGATTTGAGCGACGCAGCCCATCGCGCGTGCGCCGTGTTCAACGATTTCGAAGAAGCGTTTCTTGGCGAGTGCGCGAGTTTCGGCCTTGAGTGTGCGGATCGTGCCGATGAATGAGCAGGTTTCGGGGATGATGTTGTCTGCGGTGCCCGCGTGGATCGCGCCGACCGTGACGACGCACGAATCGAGCGGCGACATGTTGCGTGCGACGATGCTTTGCAGTTGCGTGATGACTTGTGCGCTTGCGAGAATCGCGTCGTTGCCTTGATGCGGATACGCGCCGTGCGCTTGGGTCCCTCGCATGACGACTTCAAAGTCGTCGGTCGCGGCAAGCAGAGGGCCGACGCGTGACGCGATTTTGCCGAGTTCGACTGTGGGCCAGCCGTGGAGGCCAAACATGGTGCGCACTGGTGCGCCGATGCCTCGGCCTTTGCTTCCATTTTTCAGAGTGGTGTTGCCTTCGAGCGCACCTTCGTTGCACATGACTTCTGCGCCGCCGCCGCCTTCTTCGGCGGGTTGAAAGACAAAGGTGACGGGATTGGGGCGATGAACTTTGCTGAGAATTCGCGCGGCACCAACCAGAATGGTGGTGTGACCATCGTGACCGCAGGCGTGCATGACGCCCGGAGTCTTGGAGCAATACGCAACGCCCGTGCGTTCTTCGATTGGGAGTGCGTCCATGTCCGCACGCAGGCCCACGCTGCCTTTCGCGTTGTCTGCTGCGTTGCTGGCTGGCAAGTGCGCGACGATGCCCGTGCCTTTGCCGAGCCCGTCCTTGAACGCGATGCCAAGTTTGGTGAGTTCGCGCTTCACGACCTGGCTGGTGCGCACTTCCTGATACGACAACTCGGGATGCTGGTGCAGATCGCGCCGAATGTCTCGCAGCGCGGGCAGTTCAGCATCGATGAGCGATTGAATGGAGTCTTTCATGTGGGCCATGGTGGCAGAGTGAGGCTTGGGCTCCACGACGGAGCGCAAGTCAGTGGACGGTGCGCTGGAAGAAGGCATTGGAAAGTTTAGGCGATAGCGATACAACGATGCAGCGATACGAGCGTTCTGCTAGTATCCCAAATTCACTGAACAGGAAGCAGGTCGGAAACTCTGTGTAAGCCCTCCCTGACGGTCGGGCTGCATGTGCTTGCTACTTGCGTTCCATCGCGAGCATCGCTGCGCCGTAAATTCCTGCGGCGTCTTCGAGTTTGCTCGCGACGATGTCGACGCCTTGTGCCGCGACTTTGGGGAAGATCAGGTCCTTTGCGGCCTTCGACACGCGTTCGACGAAGGGTTTGCCGCAGGCTTCGGTCAGGCCGCCGCCCAGCACGACGCGTTCGAGGCTTAGCAGCGTGACGGCGTTTGCGACTGCGTGTGCGATCATCTCCGCCGCGTCGTCAACGACTTGCACGACGAGGTTGTCTTCGCGTTCGCCTCCGCGATAGTGCTGCGCGATAAGTTTGCTCTTGACTTCCTTGCCCCACTTTTCAGGATCGTCGCCCAGTTCGCTGGTCAACTTGCTCTTGTAGTTGCTGTTGATCAGTTTGACGATGCGGTTGCTGACGTTGGTGCGGCTTGCGTTGTTTTCGAGTGTGCGCGAGCCCAGAGGATGGAATGGGAAGAGGATCGTGTGACCGATTTCGCCTGCGGAGTTGAACTGGCCGTAGTGCAGTTCGCCGTTCAGGATGAGGCCGCCGCCGATGCCTGTGCCGACCCAGATGCCCATCATGTGCTTGCTGCCCTTGCCCGCGCCCAGACGATTTTCGCCGTACACGGCGACGTTGACGTCGTTATCGACAACGACTTTCAGCTTGAGGCGCTTGCTGAGCATCTCCGCGAGTGGCACGTCGTTCCATCGCAGGTTCACGGCTTCGACGACGACGCCTTTGGTCGGTTCGATGACGCCCGGTGCGCCGATGCCAAGGCCGCCAAGCGATTGAGGCGTCACGTTCGCGACGGCACAACATTCGTTGATGCCTTCGACGATGCGATTGAGGACGCCCTCGACGCCATCTTCTGCTTTGGTCTTCTTCTTGGCCTGACCAAGCATTTTGCCTTCGGGCGAAATCACGCCCAGTTGCATGTTGGTGCCGCCGAGATCAATACCGAGGAATGGGCGAGTGGGGGGCATGGGGTTTCAGGGTAGATCGGCGGTCGCCGCCGATGGGTCTTCATCGACCATCTCGGTCGATGAATTTTTGAGACGGTGAGACGGTGAGACGGTGAGACGGTGAGACGGTGAGACGGTGAGACGGTGAGACGGTGAGGATTCTATTGCGTGCGTGCTGAGTTTTGTGGCTTTCACGGTTTTATTATCGGTCAATTCGTGGGCTTGGTTCATGCTGATCTACCCGATCAACTTTGTCACAATCACGGCGGGTGTGCCGCCAAAGTCGGGTTCGCTGCCGAGCGTGTCGCAGACTCGATGTACTCGCTCCAGCATCCAGTCTTCTTTGCCACGGCGCGGCACCAGGAACACGCAACTGCCTGAGCCGGTGACGTGAGCCGCGCTTCGTGTGACGTTGGAGAGGTTTGTCACGAGTTGTCCGAGGCGTGGCTCGACGGCGAATGCGGGTTTGGCGAGGTCGCTAAAGAGCAGGTCGGTGTCAAGTTTTCTTTCGCGGATCATTCGCTCGACGCGACCTTGTACCATTTGTTCGCGCGGGCCAGTGCTTCGCTCGCGACCGAGATTCTGACCGTGCTCGGCCGCGACCGCGCGATCAAGGCGATACTCGCGGAGTTCCGCCTCGAGCGTTTCGTCAAATGACTTGTACACCGCTCCCGTCGCGCAGCCAAAGTGTGGTACAACGAGGATGATCGGGTAGTCGAATGCTTCGACGCGTTCTATTACTTCACCTAAGCCAGACACAATCGCACTTCGTGCTGCGGTGTTGGTGTCGTCAGAACTTTGATTTTCATCGTCGAGGAAGAAGGCGACGTCGCTGCCCAGCGTCATCGCGATATCGCGCAGCGCGTCGTCCTCGATATCCAGCGAGAACGCTTTGCGGACGGCGAGCAGACATGCCGCGGCGTCGCTGCTGCCGCCACCGAGACCGCCGCCTACTGGAATGCGCTTGTGGAGAGTGAGTGTGATAGGGAGCGGTTTGTTTGTGAGTGCTTCGAGCGCCTTGTGGGCGCGGACTGCGAGGTCTTTCTCGATGGGCCAGTCGATGTCGCTCTTGCGAACAGCATTGTCAGCCCACGTGATGTTGTATTTTGACGCTGTTCCTTTTGACGGCTCGACGGTGATGTCGTCGAACAGGTCGATGCACGAAAACCAACTGCAGATTGGGTGATAGCCAGCCTTTTCGTGCTCGGCGGGTAAGGCTTGGCCCACCGACAGCATGAGGTTGAGTTTCGCGTATGCGCGTCGGGATGTCGGGGCGTTCGGCATGAACATGCACCGTATACCGCGAAGTGAACATGCATGAGGCAGTCTAGAAAGTTTGAAGAAACGGCTGGAAACGCGTTGCTGCATACACGTTGGACGTCACATTGTGCAGTTCGTCCGCATGATGACAACTGCGAATGTGAAATCACGAAAAGAGCAATCAATGTTTGTTGGGCACCGTTCGGTTCATCTCGAAGTTCCTGAGTATGCACGTACAATTCCTCATGCTCACTCGCGACCTCGTTGAACTGATGCAGTCGATCGCACCGCTCGATTATGCGGAGGATTGGGACAAGGTGGGATTGCTGGTGGGCGACAGTGCTCGCGCGGTTCGCGGGCCTGTGCTGTTGACAATCGATCTTTCAGAAGCTGTGATGAGCGAGGCGATTCAACTGAAGGCCGGGGCGATCATCGCGTATCACCCGCCCATCTTTGAGCCTCTGGCACGCATCACCGATGCCACGCCTCGCCAGCGTGTGATTCTTCGCGCGTTGGAGCACAACATCGCGATCTACTCGCCGCACACTGCGCTCGACGCGATTCCGCACGGCGTGACGGACTGGCTGTGCGAGGGATTGTCGGGTTCGGCGAAGCCTGGGCATATCGCGGGCGATTGCAGGGCTCTCTCGCCCAATGAGCACTTGCCCCAATCGCAGCAGGTCAAAATCGTGACGTTTGTTGCGGCGAAAGAGGTCGAGACGATTCGCAACGCGCTTGCCTCAGCGGGTGCAGGGCGCATCGGGAAGTATCAAGTCTGTTCGTTTACGACGGAAGGTACCGGCACGTTCCTCGGCGACGCGTCCACCAATCCAACAGTCGGATCGGCTGAGCATCTTGAGTCGGTGCGAGAGGCGCGATTAGAGATGGTCTGTTCCAAGTCCGCGCTCGCGCTCGCGCTAGAGATTCTCAGGAAGTTTCATCCGTACGAAGAACCCGCGATTGATGTGTATGAATTGAAGCGGCAGCCCAAGCGAGGTGCCGGCGCGGGGCGGCGTCTGACGCTCGACAAACCCATCTCGATTCATGATCTCGCCGTGCGTCTGAAGGCATGGGTGGGGCGCGATCAGGTTCGATACGCACTCGCCGCGACTGAGACGGGCGTGCATGCGGATAAGTATGTGTCCATCATCGGCGTGGTGCCCGGCGCGGGCGGCTCGCTCTCCCGCCTCGCACGCACCGAAGGCTGTGAAGTGTTTGTCACTGGCGAAATGAAGCATCACGACGTGCTGGGTGCGCTCAACGCAGGCATGTCTGTGATCCTGGGCGGACACACCAGCACCGAGCGAGGCTACCTGCCTCGCCTGCGCGAAGAGATGATCAAACGCAGTCCCGGGCTTAATGTCATCGTGAGCAGCGTGGATAAGACGCCGCTGATTGCGGTGTGAGCCAACACAGTTTCAAGTCCCGCAAGGCGTGCAAGGTCCTTCGCTGAAGACGAGCAGGAACGAGTCGATATCGCACGGGTCAAAGACCGAGCCGTCGTTGTTGAAGTCGATGTCGTTGCAGACAGCGGTGGAGGGGATGCAGGGGCCTTCGGAGTACACACTGAGAAACGCTTCGATGTCCTGAGGGTCAAAGAGGGACGTGTCGTTGTTGAAGTCAACGCCATCGCACAGAACGCAATCGTTGGGTATTGCCCAGCGAGCTAGGTAATCGCTCGCGATGGTGCCGGCACGTCTGAACAATCCACCCGCGATGACATCTCCATCTGGTGTGTCTGTTACGGCGTACACCACATCATTGAGCCCGTCACCAAAGTTGGACCATGTTGCGCCATTCCAGCGGGCAACATTCCGCGCGCTCACGCCGCCTGCCGACGCAAAATTACCACCCACTATGAGATCGCCCTGCCCAGTGCGGTGGATTGCATAGACCGGCCCACCGACGCCTCCTCCGACTGCACTCCAAGATGCGCCGTTCCACGCGGCGATTCGATTCGCGGGTACGCCTCCAGCCTGAGTGAAGAACCCGCCCGCGATGACCTCGCCGGTCGCTGACAACTCCAGTGCCTGCACCGTTTCGTTCATGCCTGTGCCCATCGTGACCCACGAAGCGCCATTCCACCGGGCGATGCGGTTGAATCCCAGGTTCGTGAACTGACCGCCCGCGATCAGATCACCATCCGGCGTTGCAAGGAGGGCGAAAATTGTGCCGGCTGGTCCTCCCGAGCCTAGAACACTGAGCGAAGAGCCATTCCAACGAGTGACCTGAGAGAGATCGCTCCCGATGATGAGGTCGCCGTTCGTCGTTTGCGCGAGCGAATGCACAGGCGTGTTGCCAATGATGCTGGAAACATTGAGGTCCGTCCACGTTGATCCGTCGAAGAGGTTGACAAAATTCGATCCGCCCACCGCGAGCCTGCCGTCATGCAGTCTGAGCATGACATTTGGAATGCCGCCGGTTCGACCGGCGGGAGGCACGGACCAAGTCCGGTTTTCATATCGCGCGAGATAACTTACAGAGGTGCTTCCCGCGAAATTGAAGTAGCCGCCCAAGATGACACCGGAGGGACCATCGGTCACGATCGTGCGCACGTCAGCCGGGATATTCCCACTGTTCCACACCCCGCGGGCGTTGGAAAAATCAACCACCGAGTTCCACAGTGAACCGTTCCAGAGTTTGAGACAGCTACGAGGCTGGTTAGCCTCGAAAAAGTCTCCGCCAGCGATGATGTTGCCATTCGGAAGCTGCAGCGCCGTGTTTGCCGCGGAGATGATGCTGCCAACCGATTGCCAAGCCTGGCCATTGAAAGTCGCGATGCAGGAGAGTGGTACTGTGCCGGCAAGACTGATATTTCCGCCCGCGAGAATGTCGCCATTCGGGAGCAACGCAAGGGTTCGGACCTGATCGTCAAAACCAGTAAATCCTGTGCCGATCCCCGACCAGGATCCTCCCGAGTATCGTGCAATGTTATTGAAACTTGCTCCACGCCGTGTTTTAAAATTGCCACCGACGAGAATGTCGCCATTGGGCGCGACGCGTAATGCAAGGACAGAGACGGAGGAGCCAGTGATGCCATTGCCGAGCGATTGCCATTGAGATCCGTTCCACTGTGCGATGCGATTGACTGTGGTGCTGCCTGCGATTGTGAAGTTTCCGCCCGCAATCAGATCACCGTTGGGGGTCAGCGCAAGAGCAAACACAGTCGACGAAACGCCCGAGCCCAAGGGTTCCCATTGCGATCCGTTCCACTTTGCGATCGCGGCCGCGGGCGTGCCCCCTGCCGACGAGAACGATCCGCCTGCAAAGACAGAACCATCAGAAGCGACCGCGAGCGCGTTCACAATCCCGCCAGCGAGTCCTGTGCCGAACCCAGACCACGTTGAACCGTCCCACTTTGCAATTCGATTTACCTGCAGCGACCCTGCTGAAGTGAAAGCGCCTCCAACAATCAACTCGCCTGACGGAAGGATGCCGAGTGCTTGAACCGCACTGTTCACGCTTTCAGATGGCAACTGACTAAAGGGGTGCCATTGGCGTGTTGAAAGATCAACCGTAAACAGATCGCGACCAACGATTTCACCTTTTTCGTAGAGATCGATATCTCCCCCGACAACGATGACTGGCTCCAGAGGGCCGGCTCCATCGGGATCCCAAAGTTGAATAGCGTTGACCGTCCCAAGAACGCCATTGAATTGGAATTCGTCGGACCACTGCGGTTCGCACTGCCCGTTGCAGAGCCGTGCAAACAACATGAGGGCCAACAGAGACGTATGTCGAAGCAAGTTCATATGAACCACCCCTTTCACACAAAAAGTGTATGCGAAAGCTACAACGGCGAAGAAGTACGCGCCGTTGGAAACGGATGTTTCTTATTGTTGATCGGCTAAGTTATTGGTCGCCTACGCCAACAACTCCGCCATCTTCGGCTGACTCGCCAGATACTTCTCATGCACCGCCTTGTAATGCTTCGCGTAAATCGCGTCGCACTGTTCGGCGCTGGGGAACTTCTTGCTGAAACCCGGTACGACATGATCGATCGTGCTTTCTGCGGCTTTGATCAGGTGGGCCATCAGCGTGCGGGGGTCTTCGGCGCCGACGGCGACTCGCACGGTGGTGGGGCTGATGCCTGCGTCGGCGAGGGCCTGTTCGCTCATCTCGCTGTGGCTGGTGATAGCGGGGCAGAGGACCACGGTGTTGGGTTGGCCAAGGCTCACTTGGTGGCCGAAGATGGGGTCGAGGCAGTCGAAGAAGCGGGTGAAGGTGATGCGGTCGATGTTGGGGCGTGCTGAGCGAGCAGCGGCTTCTGGTGACTCGCTTCGGCTCTTTGAGCCAGAAGTACCCATTTTCCCCTCGAAATCAAACGTAAACAGCGGCGCAGGGAAGCCCAGGAACATCGTCTTCTCGCGCACGGCGGCGTTCTCGTTGCCCGGCGCGGCGTTGCACTTGACGTTGATGTCCGGGTGTGCCTGCAGGAACTCGGCGAACGTCAGCGTGTTGATCACCTTCTGCAGCATGCGGATTTCCAGCGTGTGCATGCCGTTAATAACTTCGTACGCCTTGTCGCTGTCGAGGAACGCGCCCTTGATGTAGTACACGTTCCAGAACATGGTTTCTTCGCCCGTGTAGTCGCGGGGCTTGCCGTCGGGCGCCGTGCCGCGCACGGTGTCGTGCTTGCCCATGAACATACGTTCGTTGCGTGCGATGACGACGCCGGCGGTCGTGCTGCCATGCCCGGCGATGTCTTTCGTGTACGAGTGAATGACAAAGTCAGGGCGTTCCAGAATGTCTTTCTTCTGCAGCGGGCGATGCAGGAATGGCGTGCCCACGGTGCTGTCGCAGATCACGGTCAGTCCCCGCTTGTGCGCCTCTTTGCAGATGCCGGGCACATCGAGCACATAGCCGTGCGGGTTGCACGGGCTTTCGATGTACACATACACGTGCCTGCCTTCCTTGATGCGATCGGCGTTGTCCTTCATCACTTTTTCGAGGGCTGCGACAAACGCTTCAACCGTGTATCCGTCAAAGAAGTTGACAGACACATCCATATTGCCCTTCTTCGCGTACCAGTCGTGCATCAATTGGTATGTGCCGCCGTACACGTTGCGACTGGCGAGCAGAATGTCGCGATGGCCCACGAGGTGCGCGAGGGTTGCGTCGACCGCTGCCATGCCGCTGTTGAAGTTCCAAGCGAAGTACTCACCCGCGTAAGGCCCGGCTTCAACGTCCACGATGTGATTCGCGAGGCTGACGTTGGTGGGGTTGAGCAGACGTGAGTAGACCTCAAGCATCAACTCCTTGCCCTGAAACGCGTCGGTCACCCATTCCGCGCACGCGTAGATATACGTCGCGGTGCGCGTGATCACGGGCTTCGCAGAGAAGATCGCCGTGACGTTGTCAAAGATCGGGTAAGGCCCCTTGGGCAATCGCTGGCTCGTGCTGGGCACGATGCTCTGATAGTGCGTGCGAAAGCCGTGCTGGAGCGTGTCGAGCATCTTCGCAAGCTGGAAGCACAGGAACTTCTGAGCCGCGAACCGCTC
The DNA here is from genome assembly GCA_046350435.1 of Phycisphaerales bacterium. Taxonomy (GTDB): domain Bacteria; phylum Planctomycetota; class Phycisphaerae; order Phycisphaerales; family UBA1924; genus BJHL01. The sequence goes on along the minus strand of JAXMAK010000001.1, from coordinate 1,157,835 downwards.
GATGCGATCCTGCCGAGGCAGCGACACCAGTTCGCCCACGCCAATCTCCCACATCCGGCGAAGCTCGGCGTGCCCGCGGTACAAGTGATCCGCAAACATCCCCATGCGCTTGCCATACTCGCTCTTGGGATCAAGACCAAAGTGCTTGAGCTGTTCATCCACGAGCCCGGCGACATCGCCAGCCTGAGTCGTGTGACGACGAGGAGAAATCTCGCGAGCGAGGGCGATGTCAGAACCTGGAGTGTGAGCCGGGAGGTGAGTAACGCCGTGGGTGGGGGTGTTGGGATTGGACATGAACGAGTGTACGGAGGATTTTTGGAGGTCTTGCAAGGGAGTTTGCCTGAGATAGAGGTTCTCGGGCGAGTGACAGCGGGCAAGTTTTGGTCAAACTGCAGAATCGCGGGGTCTTCAGGGGAAAGTCATGCGCTATAAGTCCGCAGAAGCAGGCCCTTCATTACGTTTCTGTGGAATATCCCCATGACAATCTCACATTCTCATCGCTTGGTTCACATGCTGCTGGCATTGGTAGCAGTGTGGTTTTCGCCAGACATTGCCACGACTTTGGCGCAAGGCTGTGACCCTCAATGGCTGCCGGGCGATATTGGACGAACCGTTGAAGGCGAAGTTCACGCGCTGGCTTCGTTTGATCCCGACGGTGCTGGGCCGCAGCCACTGATGCTGATTGCGGGCGGACGGAACATATTTGTTCCCGGCATGAGCGAGCAGAAAATCCTCGGGTTCGATGGAGTGCAATGGCGAGTGCTCGATCATGAACAGAGCAACCCAAGTGCGTATATCGAAGTGATGACGGTCTTCAACAACGAGTTGATCGTGGCTGGCAGGTTTTCGTCCATTGATGGCGTTCCCGCCAACAACATTGCACGCTGGAACGGCACCACTTGGAGTCCGCTGGGCGAAGGCGTGTTGGGAAATTACCTGGTTCGTGCGGTTGCGGTGCATCAGGGCTCGTTGTATGTCGGAGGTTTCTTTCCGACGGTCGGTCCAAACATTCCAGTCAATGGTCTTGCGCGCTGGAATGGAACCCAGTGGTCAAACATTGGCGGCACAAATACCAACGGCACGGTGTACACGCTCCTCTCGTTCTTTGGCAGCCTCTATGTTGGCGGCTCGTTCACATCGGTCGGCGGAGTTGCCGCAAACAACCTCGCCCGGTGGAACGGCACATCGTGGTCTGCCGTTGGGCAGCCCGACGACACCGTGACCTCACTCGCGCAATATACCGGCGATGCGATCGGAAGCGAAGTGTTGTTTGTGGGTGGTTACTTCAACAACATCGGGGCCAGCCCAATTCCCAAGCTCGTCCGCTACAGCCCGAGCGCGAACACCTGGACAGCAATCGGTCCGCTGCCAAGTGGAACACCTCGCCGACTCCTTGTACGCCTTTCCGGTTTTTCGTACCAGCTGTCCGGCGTCTTTGTAAGTAGCTCGATAAACGGTACGTTCAACATACGCGACAGCAGCGGCTGGCATCAACTGGGCACGGTGAATGACAGCAGGTGTACGTGTGCCTGGGTCTATGGAGGGCAATATGTTGTTGGCCGAGACGCAACATACCCGGACACATTTCCAAACGTGAAAGCCTGGAATTCCACGGATTGGGTGTCGCTGGGTCACGGCGTACCAGCGGAAATCGCGAGGATGTCTGCGACAAACAATAACGAAGTATTCGCGGCAACCTATCTGCGACAATCGGGCGGCTTCAACAACATCAATAGCGCCGGTGTGTTCCGGCACAATCTCGCCACGAACGAATGGACTGCTCTTGGTGGGACTTTCGCGTTCCCAGGGTTGCCAATTGGAGCCAATATTTCTGCGCTGGCATCTTTCGCAAATGGTGATGTTGTCGCGGGAGGCAACTTCTCGCAGATCGGCAGTGTTACGGCAAACAACATTGCGAAGTGGAACGGAACAGCGTGGTCGGGAATGGGAACGTTCAGCGGGACAGTCAGCGCGGTGGTTGGCCTTCCCAATGGAGACGTGATTGCGGGTGGTTCGTTCAATACGATCAATGGCGCTGTGTTCGAGCATCTCGCACGCTGGAACGGCACATCGTGGACGTCAGTGGGCGGTGGTGTGAACGGCAGCGTGTACGAGTTGAAGTTTCTTCCCAACGGCAACCTTCTCGCCGTGGGCTCGTTTGCAACCGCAGGCTCTGTCACTGTCAACAAAGTCGCACGGTGGGATGGCACATACTGGAACGCCTACGGAAACGGCATTCAAACAGCGAACACCTCTGTGTTGTCGGCTGACGCGATGGGAAACGGCAATATCGTTGCTGGCGGATACTCCGTCAACGCCAACAACGAGTTCATCGCCTTCGTCTCACAATGGAACGGCAGTTCATGGGGTGCGCTGGGTTCGGGCATCGGCCCGAACAATCCCACGGATGCTGAAATTGTTGGTAGCGTTTCCAGACTTCCAGATGGAAGCGTTGTAGTAGCGGGCAACTTTTCGTTCGCGGGCGGCATTGCCACTGCAAATATCGCACGCTGGGACGGCGCATGGCACGCGATGGGCGCAAGCGGATTGTCGTATTACAACGATTACGCACCGTCTGGAGGCGTGAGTTCAACAGTGGTTCTGCCCGATGGCACCCTCTGCGCCGGAGGCTTGTTTGGATACGCAGACTCGAACACGTCAGCCTTTTTCGCGAGGTGGCGCGTCCCGACGAATTGCTCAGGATGCGACTCGATCGACTTCAACAACGACACATCGCTCTTTGATCCCACCGACATCGAAGCGTTCCTGAGCGTGTACTCAGAAGGCCCCTGCATTCCCGCGAACGCCACCTGCAACGACGTTGACTTCAACAACGACACATCGCTCTTTGACCCCTGCGACATCAATTCGTTTCTGGTGTTGTACAGCGAAGGACCATGCACGCCCTGCGGCGTGTGATCGCCGCAGGGCGTTGGTCTCAGTGTTGAATCACCACGTATACCGCACCGTGTACTTCACGACGGCTTTGCCGTCAGGCTCGATGATGACCGGGAACTGCACCGTTGTGGCGTCGAGTTTCTTGTTGTCTGGCACCTGTCCCACAAACTGCCAGTTGGTCCAGCGGTACATGCGTTCCTGGATGATGACCTGCACGGGTTCCTTCTTGCGGTTGCGGACCTCGACCTCGATCGTCTCGTCCATGCGCTTGCGGCTCGCGTCGTAGTTGAAGTCCACCTGCTTGCGTTCACCGACGACGTCGAACGACTGTCCTAGGCGAATCAGTATTTCTTCGTTTCGCGGCGTGTGCTTGATCACGTCTTCGCCGATGAACTCAAGCCCGCCGTCGGCTTCGTCGAGCTTGCTGACGCGCACGCGCCCTGATGGCAGCGGAATGCCGAGGCCATTGCCTTCCTTGTTGTCAAACCGCAGATAGACATCGACATCTTTCTTCGTCGGTATGCCGTAGTCCTGGTTGGTCATGGGCTCGCCATACCAGTACCCGTTGTAGTCCTGGCCGATATACACCAACACCTTGTCGCAAGGCACGCCACGCGCCGTCGGGAACAACTCAAGTTGCTTGGTTGAGTTTTCCGGGATCGTGGTGGGCTCGCTCAGCGTGTACAGGTGGTACTCGAAAAAACTCTTTTCGGAGAATTCAGGTGCGCCCGCTGAGTCCATTGCTAGTTCTTTGCGTGCATAGCCAGCAACGCGCCCTTCATTTGGACGCGGGGCGCGCTGCACTTGGCCCGCGACTAGTTTCAGTCGAGTATCTTCGTAACTCGCGCCGCTCTGATTGAGGATGCTGACCCACGCACCGACATCCAGCACACCCTTGTTGGCGTTCGTGCCTTCCGTGTACACAAGGTTGTAGTCTGCCCACCACGTGATGCCCTCGGTTTGGTACGAAATGCGTGCGGTTTGTTCGCCTCCGGTGTTGCTCGCGGTGTTCCATACCAGCGTCGGGCGAGTAATAAGTCCAGACGGAAGTTCCGGCAGCGTGACGCCGTAACTACTCGCGAGCGTGTGAATCTGGCCCGTCTTGTCGTTCTTCAGGACGAAGCCGCCATTCTGCGAGGACAGCAGTGTGCCGTCGATCACTTCCACGCCATCGCCGCGCGGCGCGACCACGGAAATCTGATGGTCAACGTACTTCTGCATGAGCTTTTCTGTGCTCACGAGATCAAACTGGAAGTTCTGATCGATGACCCGCGTGTTGACCGGATCGGTCAGGCTCCGGAAACTCACCGTCGTCGGATCAATCAGCGCCGCGACGTCGGTGATGCGCAACTCGCCACGACCATTCGCGATGTTCACTTTGCGATCTTCGCGCACCACGGCGTATCCGGGAATCTGCTGCTGCTGATACGGGTTGTAATACGCGCCAGTCCGCACCGGGCGGTACAGCGATGGATCGATCGCGCCTGGCTGCGCACTGGAGTAGATCGTGATGCTGCGGGCAGAATCCGCGGCGGTTGCGGACAGTGCGGTGCCGGCGACAAGAACGAGGGAAAGAACGCGTGAAGAAACGGCAAACATGAAAACCTCCTCATAAACAGCAGTCATGCTGTGGATCGACAAGATTCGAACAATTCAAACACAGTTGCGTACAAGATTCACCACGGAGGGGCATTGAGGAACGCGGAAGAAAAGTGTTGTGTCCGTTTGGCACTGCTTGAATCTTCGAACCGTTGCTCCGTGCTTCTCCGTGAACCTCAGTGGTGTACCTTTCCACTGGGGATAGACGATTGTCTTGCCGTCTTGGTTCCGGTTCATGAAAAGGTCGTGACACGCTCGTGACATCGAAGAAAAGCCATGGGAGTGCGGGGGGTGGGGGGGCGAAGGCCAAGAAAGTGGTCCCAGCGTTGCCCACTGCAGCCGCGAAACTCGTGCTGCCTCCGGGGTATACCCGTCAAGCCGCGAACTCGACCGCGAAGCGCTACTCGCGAGGCCTGAGTCGGGTGCTGGGTTTGGGTCGAGGCGAGCAAGTCGAGTTTGACGAAGCGCAGCGCGAAATGCTCGAAGCCGCGAACCTTGGCGCAGTGTGGCTGGGTCACGCAACCGTTCTCCTGCGCATGAACGGCAGATGGATTCTGACCGACCCCGTCTTCTCGCATCGCGTGGGCGTACACCTTGGCCCGCTCGCTTTAGGCGTCCAGCGCCTGATGCCCGCGTTCGCGCCCGGTTCGCTCCCAAAGCCCGACATCATCCTGCTCTCGCACGCACACTTTGACCATCTCGACGTGCCCAGCCTTCGCGCCTTGCGAGACAAGAAAACACAAGTCATTACTGCTGTTCGCACCAAAGGCCTCGTCCCGCGGGGATTTGGCAAAGTCATCGAAGCAGGCTGGCGGGACCCGGTGATGATCGATGATCTTCGCGTCACGCCCATCATGCCCGCGCACTGGGGCGCACGAACTATCCTCGACAAACGCCGAGGCTTCAACAGTTATCTCGTTGATCTTGTGGACCACGCCCTTCGCGGCGCGAAAGGACCCGCAGGCGCCGAAAGTGCTTCCACCGGCTCGCGCGTTCTCTACGCAGGCGACACCGCTCACTCGCGAAGCTATGACAAGGTGGGACCGATCGATCTCACGATTTTCGGCATCGGCGCATACGACCCGTGGATTCACGCCCACGCCTCGCCCGAGCAAGTCTGGGACATGCACACCTCAGCACAAGGCGAGTACCTGCTGCCCATGCACCACAGCACGTTCAAACTCAGCGACGAACCGATGGACGAGCCGCTCGCCAGATTGATTGCCGCCGCCGGGAAGGATCACGCGAAGATCGTGGGCCGCGAAGTTGGCCGCGCCTGGGTGGGGTAGTCGCAGATTGGTGGCACAGGCGTCCTCGTCTGTGCACGAACGTCAGCCAACTTCAGCCACAGGCAGGGACGCCTGTGCCACCACATCAGACATTCCGTTTATTCCATTTGGGCAATTTCCAACTCGCCTTGCTTCGGAAATACGCCGCAGAACCTGCGCGTTCGCGTCGATTGGGTCTATGCAGAGAATGTCGGCGCGGGTGCGCCGTACTGCGATACGTAGAAGATCCAGGAGAGACTCATGACGACGATCCGCACCGCCGCGCTTGCTTTGACGTTGATTGCTGGCTGCTGCTCCTTCGCTGGAGCGCCCGGCAACGAAAACAAAACCACATGGCAGAACACCGTGAGCGCGAATGTGCAGCAGCTCAAGGGCGAATGGACCGGCACCTGCGAAGTGCAGTGGGCCAAGGACGACGTGACCAGCACCGAACTCAACGTCACCGTCAAGGCAAACGACAACGGCGGCGTGCTCTTCGCCTACGACAGCTACGCCCGCGGCAAGTCCGTCAATGGCGTCAGCAACTGGAGCGTCAGCGGCAACACCCTCACCTGCAACTCCTACGACGCACGCAGCGACTGGCAGTGCAACTTCTCCGGCACGCTCGCCAGCAGCGGCACCGATCAGACCCTGACCGGCACCAGCAACAACGCGACCTACACGCAGAACATCAAGTTCAAGACCGACGGTTCCTGCGTCATCGAGTGCTTCAAGACCGAAGGCACCTCGCAGCAGCTCGTCATGCGCCTCACGATGACGCGCATGGAAGAAGGCAAGATCTCCGCTGCGAGCGCATACCTCGACGACGCAAAGTTGCTTGCGAAGGTGAACGTGAAGGGCGCAACGACGGCTTCGGCGGGCGAGTAAGTATCGCTTCGCGAAGAGTGAATGAACAATAATGCGTGAAAAAGGCCCTGCAAGAGCGGGGCTTTTTTCGTGCCACCGACTGTGCTTTGACAGTCGGTGGTCGAGTGTCATTCTGGGTAAGTATCTCTATGAGTGTTCACCGTTCCTCCACCGACAAGCAAAGCCTTGTCGGTGGCACGATGCGACTACTTTCCGAAGAACTTCTTGATTGCCTTCTGAATGCCCATCGACACCAGCACCGAATTGATCTTGTCCGCAACACGATAGCGAATGTTCTCGCGAATCATCGCCTTCGCGCGAGAATTCACATCGACTCTGCTGATCCTCCCCGTATTCGTCGTCGCAGTGTTCAGATCAAACAAGTCCCCCGCAAGTGCCCGTAGCGCCCGCTCTGGATGCAGCGCAAGCGTCGGATGCCGATCCAAAATTCGCGCCCGCAGCAACTGATGCTTCTTCGCATCCACCTGATGCATGAGCGATCCTGGCCTCGTGCGGTGATAGAACAGCACTTCAGGCACAATCACACACGACGCACCACGCTCCGCAAGCGTCGCGTACAAGTCCCAATCTTCATACACGAGATCGTGCGCATATCCGCCCGCGTCAAGCAACGCCTGCTTCTTCATGAGCACCACGGCACACGAAGCGATATTGCGAACACACAGCAAGTCGCGATCAAGCCCCAGAGGTGTGTAGATCGCCTCGATTGTCGAAGTGCTTTGCGTAAATCGCGCGACAAGCGTGCCAACAAACGCCGCTTGCGGATTAAGACGAGCGGCGAGCAAGGTTCGCTCAATGAAGTGCGGCGCAAGAATGTCATCAGAATCCAGCGGCAAAATCCAAGCACCCTTCGCATGCTCAATCGCCGCATTGCGAGCCGCACCCAAGCCCCGATTTTGCTGCCGCAGCACTGTGCATGGAATCGAGCCGATCTTTCCCTTCTTTTCGAGATCATCAAGTTGCGCCAACATCGCCGCGTCGGTACAGCCGTCAGAAATCAAGATTACTTCACGAGGCTGAACCGTTTGCGCCGCGACAGACTCCAACGCGGCTGGCAAAAACCCGTGTGCATCGAAGATCGGGATGACAACGGAAACATCTGCCGCGTCTTGATGTGATGCCGTGCGAACAGAGGGTCGTTGTGCCGCCGTCCGAGTCTGCCGCGCCGCTTCAATTGCTTTCAGCGACTCCGCCGCGATCAGCGAAGGATCACACAACGACTTCACACGCTGCGGAGCACCCTCCGCACACTTCTTCCGCAGCGATTCGTGACCCAGCGCGAGCGAGATCATCTGTGCAAGGTGTGCCGCATCTCCTGCCTTCGCAAGCAAGCCGCTTCGTTCATGCTCGATGATTTCCGCCATGCCGCCGCCATCTGTGCCGATGACGCACGCTCCAAGTGCCATCGCCTCCAAGCACGCGTATGGAAAATTCTCCCACAACGAAGGCAACACACACACATCAGCGCGACGAATCGCAGGCCCCAGCCTTGAACGAGGCCACTGGGCGTTCTCAAACGTAAAACGATCCGTCCACTTCGCCGGAATCCGCGAAACAAGATGTGCGATCATCGACGATTCCATCGGCCCCGTGTTCGTATCCGCGCCGACAAATCGAATGCGTAGCTGCGAACCCGCTTCAAGCAAACTCAACGCGGCTTCCACAAGCACCTGCGGTCCCTTACGCCGCTCCACGCGTCCAACGAAAATAACTTCGCGCTCACCAGCACTCCAATTCGCGGGTCGAGGTTCCGCTGGTTGATCCGCGCCCAATTCGCGAAGCGACGCCGCCATGTCAAACGGATTGTGTATCACAAACGCACGCTCGCGCAGCGGCCCAACCTCTCCCAGTCGCGCTCGCGTGCGATCAAGAATTCCCTGCGAACACGCAAGTAACACATCCGCGCGAGCAATGGATTCATTTTCCAGATGCGCGACCACCGCCTGCTCAAAATCCAGCCAATGCCACTGATTCAGCGGCCGAATGTCCTGCAGCGTCATGTGCAGTCGAATACCAATCGTCGCGCCAGCAAACTCGCCCGATGCTTCCCGCGCCTTGAGCGGCCAGTAACTCTCCCCATCAAAATCTGGAAACTCAATATAGTCAAACGCATGTGTCGCATGCAGTTTTTTCAGTGTGTCCAGCACCGCAAGCGAATACCGCGACGCAAATCCCAAGTGCCCCGGGACACAAAGATGCGGCAGCGATTCATCGACAACATGAAAGTGAACGCCCGGCCGCAACTTCGGCCCTTCAACTCGCGCCTCAGGCCGCTGCGTCACGACATGCACTTCATGCCCCGCATCACGCAACGCCGCGCTCACAAGCGACGCATACGTGCCCGCGCCCCAGCCTTGGAAAGGAGCGAACTCTTTGCTGACCAGGGCGATTCGCATGCGTCTGAGAAGGTAGCGCCGGACTTTCAAGATGTCGCACGGACTACGCTGCCTCAATGCGTTTGTTTGCACGCACACCGTCTTCTTGGAAACTGCCCACGCCGCGCGGCGATCACACGACGCTGTGCGCATGCGGCGTGATTTTTTTCGCAATCTCGTGTGCCGCGTTGTGGCTGCTCGGCGGCGATCTTGGATTCTGGAACGACGACTTTTATCTCCGCGAAGCGTGGCTGCGCGAAGGAGGCGGCATCGTCGCGCTGCCCTCGCCCACGCCCTTCGATCAACCAACCTCGCTCCCATGGTTGTGGAGGCCCGCGCTCACGGTCGGCGTCACAACGATGGTCGGCTCGCTGTGGGAATCGCCCCGCATCGTCCACGCCGTCATGGCTTTGCTGCACGTCGCGACAGCGCTCTTGCTTGGCGTTTTTCTTAGAACATCGGGCAGAAGCAAAGCAGTGTCGTTCTGCGCCGCGCTGCTCTATATCGCGCTGCCACAGCACTTCGAAGCCGCATTCTGGGCGAATGGCTTCCTCGTTGGTGTCGGCACAGGCGTGCTGCTCGCCGTCGCGATGCTCTACATGTTCTGGGCTCGCGGCAATCGCTCATGGTGGATGATCCCGCTGCTGTGCATCGGCGCACTCTGCGTCGCCTGCACACACGAACAACCCGCCGGCGCGATGATCGCCTTTCCATTCTTATACGTCGTCGCAAAGCCGCCCAAGGAACGATGGCACGTATCGGTGCGAGCGATGCTGTTGCCACTCATCTTGATGGCCATGACCGTCGCGCTGTACGTCTTCCTGCAAGCAGGCCGACAGGCCGATGGCGGCGTTGGCGGCTCAGGCCAGTTCTTGCCGCCGTCGAAGTGGCCCCGCGGCTTTCTGAATCGCCTCAACGAAGCCATCCGCGAAGTCAGCATCGAAAGCACCGGCTTTGCCGCATGGCGTTTGGGTTGGACAACTGTTAAAGAGCATGTTCTCATCGTCGCGTTTCTTTTCGCGTGCGCGGCAGGAAGTGCCTTTATCGCAATCCGCAAATGGCTTTTGCATCCGAACTCATCACGCAATGTCTTCGGCGATCAAAACAACCTGTTTATCAACCCCGTCGCCCGCCGAATCTCCCTCGCGCTCGCTGGACTAACGATCGCCATCGGCTCATTCGTACCCCTCGCGATGGTTGAACTCACCGTCCGCCCCCGCATGCTCGCGCCCGTCATCGCTGGCCTGCTGATTTTCTTCGCCACAGTCGCCGACCGATTGCTGACTGGTTTCAGTCACAGATCGCATCGCAAGATCGCACAGTTCGCACTCATCAGCATCGTCACCCCACTCACCATCGTCGGCACAGTGTGCATGATCGGCGTGCAAAGAGGCTATCAACTCCGCTGGCACGCAACGCAGTCACTCTTTGAAGCGATGCGAACGAAACTGCCCGACCCGGGTCCGCACGCCGTGCTCATGCCGGTGCGATGCGACGACTGGCCCGTGCAATCAGGCGTGAAGCGATTCGATTCCTACTTCTCAGGCCCGTTCTACTGGTCATACGCATACGCCTCAATGGGCCGCATCGTGTACGACCGCGACGACATCGACGCGTCGTTCGTCCACGCCGACGTGCCTCTCGTCTTCGTCGCCTCTCCAACCCACGGCTTGCGACACGGTCCGTTCCGCGATGGCTTCACCGACGATGTGCCCGCCAACGCCGACGAATTGCTGCAAACAGCCGGCTGGCGACAACGCACACTTCCCCAAACCGTGCGATGGGTCGCGTGGGATCGCGTCGTCCCGTTCGTCACTCGCCCCGACGGCGGCGTCGACTTCATCACCGAACTCGCCTTCCGCCAAGGCGGCCTCGACGGCGAAATCATCTTCAGCGTGTTCCCACCCAGAACACTTCGCGCCGCACAGGCTGGCAACTTCGATGAACTGCGATGGATTCTCGACTTTCCAAAGCCACCCAAAGAAAAAGGCGCGAAGTAGTTCTCTAAAGAACGCATGGCGATTACCACTCAACAGCACCGCTGGCAGAATCTCGCGACGATCATCTACTCGCTCGTGCCTATGCTCGCCTTGATAGCGGAAGTCAGGAGCAACTCAAGGACGAGTTGAGCGTGAGTAGGGATGCCAAGCGATCACACGACAATCAAGAGCGATGTCTCCGCCGACGCTCGCGTTGGCAAAGGCCTCGGCATCGCCCGCGTGCTGGGTCTCGTCCTCGCGAGTGGCCTTTCCCTCGTGCTCGTCTGCGCCGCTCTCGCGACTCGCGAGCCAGATTGGTGGGCAAAGTGTCAACCCTTGGGCGATATGCGTGTGCTTGGCACGTCCGCCGAACACCGCGTCATCGCCGAAGCCTCGCGAGTCCGCAGCGAATCCGGCACGCCATGGGAAGTGACGCTCACGCAAGATGAATGCAACGCGTGGCTCATGCAGCGATTTCCTGAGTGGATCGCGAGCATGCAGGACACTCGTGACGAAAACTCACAGGCACAATCGCAGATCGTGTCTCATGCTCACGACGTCCGAGTCTGCTGCGAATGCGATTCCCCAACGCTCGGCGTGCGCGACGAATCAGGCCGCATCGTGTGGGCGACAGTCACGTGGCGCGACGGCTCTCTCCACGCCAACGGCTTCGGCGTGGGCAGCATGAGTGTCCCGCGCGCCTTGGCAAGCAAGTCCAGCCACATCGCCCGACTCGAACGCATCATCACCGACGCAACGCACGAAGCCGTGCGCTTGCCCGATGGTCGCCGCGTGCAAATCGTGAGTCTGCAGAGCAACGCCGGGACCGTGAAACTTGCTGGTATGACACTCGGAGCCGAGTAACTTCGTTTCGGTAAGCAAGACGCGCCATTCGCGTTCGCAAACACAACTCACTTCGACTTCGCGATCAAAATCCGCCGCATCGGACTCGACATCGCAAGCGATTCCACTTCCGACAGCGTCTTCCACGTCCTGCTTCCTCGCACGAGCGAAGCTCCATCCTCAATCTCCGTCTCCCACACGACAAATCGCACATCTCGCAAAGTCGTTTTGAACACAAAGTCGTGCGACTTCCTAAATCGCCTTTCTTTTTCAAGATCAATTCCCAACTTCTTCGCCAACGCCCCAGCCGACTTCGGCGCTCCGGCACACTCCAGCGTCGGCGCCTGCCAAAGTCCCTCCCACAGCGCGTTCTTGTGCGCCGCGTCGCTCCGCGGCTCAACCAACACACGCTTGCGTTCGTCACGAACCACCAGAACCGCATGCACGATCGCCGTGCGTTTCTTTGGGTCAGGCGCGAGTGGAATCTGATCCTGTATCCCAGCCTTGAACGCCGCGCATCGCGACGCGACCGGACAGCGATTGCATGCAGGCGTGGAAAGCGTGCACACCGTCGCCCCAAGTTCCATCAACGACTCGTTGAACGCGCCCGGAGCATTGATCGCTTTCTCTCGACTCAACTTCGCGTTCAATTCCTTCGCGTGTCGCACCAACTTCGTCGCCTGCGCCCAACACCATTCCACCGCGAGCGGATCGCTGGTTTTCATGGGCTTTCCCGCAAGCCTGAGCAACACTCTCGAAACATTCGTATCCACGAGCGGCGACGCTTCGCCGTGCGCAAGCGAAGCAATCGCCCCGGACGTATACGCACCGATCCCTGGCAACGAGCGAAGTGCTTCAACGTTCCGCGGCACATCACCCGCAAAATCCTCAACAACTTTCTTCGCCGCCGCATGCAGCATGCGCGCCCGCCTGTAATACCCAAGCCCCGTCCACGCCGCGAGCACATCGCTCTCAGGCGCGTTCGCCAAATCCCGAATCGTCGGAAACCGCGTCAGAAAATCGCGAAACTTCGGCTCGACGCGAGACACCTGCGTCTGCTGCAGCATCACCTCGCTTACCAGCACACGATACGGATCGCGCAGCGCAGTCTTCGGATCACTCGCCCGCCATGGCAAATCGCGTGCATGCTTCAAAAACCACTCAATCAACATCGCGACAACTGCGGCATCAACCGCGTCATCGTCGCGGCGAGTCGTTTTCTGTACCGCTGCGTCAGTTGTTCGCTTTCGTGGAGCCATCGCGAAATAGTGAGAAGAACACGAGACACACGTTCAAAACTTCACCGCTTCAAATATCCGCGATCGCCCGCTCAACATCAGCCTTGATCGCCTTCCACTCCGCCGCGCCGTCCTTGCTGATCGTGAACCACGAATCCGTCACCAGCACACTCCGCACGCCAGCGACTTGCAAGAGCGTTCGAGCAAACGGATCATTGCTCGCCGCGTCCACCGAGTTGTACGAGCGAGGCCGATCCGTGCGTGTGCTCGCCGCAGGCACGGCGTTGTCCGCGACACACTTGATCGCGTTGGGATTGGGTGTCGATTGGTATTCAGTGATGCGCACACCCATCCTACGCGTGATGGACCGAGAACAGTCCAGAGAGCGACGACTTCATTCTGAGCCGCTTTGAAAAAGGTGTACTTCAAGAGTGAAATGCTCGATTTGTACGACTTAATCTTCCGAAATGTCTTCACGACCATCGCCCCGTCGGTTACAATTTTCTAGGAGAACTTCATGCTGCAACCATCAGGTATTATCGCAAGTGTGTGCGCCGCCGCCTTCGCCGCTCAAAGCCTCGCGCAGGTCACGGTTGAACTCACATCCTCCAAAGACAACACGATGTACCAGCCGTCCAGTTCCACCCAACTGTCCAACGGCGCGGGCGAGCACATGTTCATCGGCAAAACCCAGGGCGGCTACGCACGCCGCGCACTGTTGCAATTCAATCTCTCGTCGATTCCCGCCAACGCGACAATCCAGGAAGTCACGCTGCGCCTCAACATGTCCCGGAGCATCGCCGACATCGCGCAGATGCGAGTGCACCGCGTCAGCGCTCAATGGGGTGAAGGTGCATCGAACGCGGGCGGTCAAGAAGGCGGCGGCGCAACCGCGCTCGCAGGCGATGCCACATGGCAGTACAGCACGTACCCGACGTTGCAGTGGTTCCAAGGAGGCGGCACGTTTATCGGCACAGCGAGCGCCACAAAGAACATCGGCGCTGTCGGCACCTATGAACTCTCAACCGACGGCTTGCTCGCCGACGTGCAAGCCTGGCGTGCAGCGCCTGCAACAAACTTTGGCTGGATACTCATCGGCAATGAAAGCGGGATCGGCACCGCAAAGCGTTTCGACACCCGCGAGTTCAGCGTCGCCGCAAACCGCCCGAAACTCATCGTGACCTACACGCTGCCCCCGGTCTGCGACAGCATCGACTTCAACAACGACAGCAGCCTCTTCGACCCGCAGGACATCGACGCGTTCCTCTCGGTCTATTCCGAAGGCCCGTGCATCCCCGCCGGCGCGACCTGCAACGACATCGACTTCAACAACGACACCAGCGTGTTTGATCCCTGCGACATCGCCAGTTTCCTGCAGCTGTACTCCGAAGGCCCCTGCTCCATCTGCGGCTGATGTACCTTCTTTGCAGCGAAAAACCACGCATGCAACCGATTCGAACATTGCGAGTCTGAACCGAGTACAATGAGCACTAACAAACCGAACGAAGGCGTTCGCGCAAGGGAAGCGCACGCCTCAGGTCGGCGGGCTTGTTGTGCGCGGAGTTTCTTTACTATGGCGAAGTTCTTTGGTCGTTCTGGTGCGTGGATGGGTGCTGTTGCCGCGGGCGTGATGCTCGGCGCGGGCATGACGATGTATTCTGCGAACGCATTGCCTCAGGCAACACAAGCGCAGCCCACCAAGGTCGCGATGATCGACATCATGGTCCTCATCAATGGCCTGACCGAACTCGAAGACCGCAACGCACAGACCAAAGCCGCTCGCGAAGCATTCCTGAAGCAGTTGGAAGCCGACGAAGCGCAGATCAAGTTGCTCGAAGACGAAGTAAAGGCCGGCGCTCAGCCCGGTCAGGCATACGCCCAGATGGAAAAGATCGCCGAACTGCAGGAGCGCAAAGCAACGTTCAAGGTTCGTCAGGAAAAGATCCTCTCGCTGCTTGATCTGCGCAACGCACAGAACATCCGCGACCTGTACACCAAGGCACAGGCTGCAATCGAACAAGTCGCCAAGGCTGATGGCTACGACCTCGTCATTCTCGACGATCGCCCCGTGACCCTCACGCCCAACGGCAACGGCGGCGTGCTCAACGACGAAATCCTCAAGAAGCGCGTGCTGTACGCCAACGACGCAACGATCAACATCACCCAGCGCGTGCTGACCGTTATGCAAAACGATTACGCCGCAGGCAAGCAAGGCGGCGCGGCACCCGCAACCGGCAACAAGTAATTCGTCACTCAATAGGATCGACCAGTAGCAATGCACGCATCGCCGACACAATCTGGTGCACAGGCGACCGGGCCCGCCTACACCGCGCGCGCCATCGCAGAAACGCTCGGAAAAGCAGGCATTTCTGCAACGATCCAAGGCGACCACGAAGCCGTCATCCGCCGCCTCGCAAATTTTGACGAAGCCAAGCCCGAAGAACTCACCTTCATCCGCACCGAATCACTCGCACGAAAATGGAACGAATGCGGCGCATCCGCCGCACTCGTTTCTCAAACAGCAGCAACCGGCGCCGCGAACTGGCAACCAACAAACTCGACATCACACAAACGCGCCTTGATCATCGTCCCCGACGCCGATCTCGCGCTCAACGAAGTCTTGAAGCTCCTCGCTCCACCCGCAACAGCACGCGAACCAGGCATCCACGCATCAGCCTCCGTCCACACCACCGCAACCATCGGCGCACACGTCCACATTGGCCCGCACTGCGTCATCGAAGCAAACGCAACGATTGGTGACGGCGCAACGTTGCTCGCAGGTTCATACGTCGGCCCCAACGCGCACATTGGCCAAAGAACGCTCCTCCACCCGGGCGTCAAAGTCCTCGAACGCTGCCGCGTCGGCTCGCTCTGCATTCTCCATTCGGGCGTCGTCATCGGCGCGGATGGCTTTGGCTATCGCCCCGCGCCGAACGGCAAGGGCGTCGTCAAAGTGCCGCACATTGGCGACGCCGTGATCGGCGACGACGTTGAAATCGGCGCAAACTCCTGCGTCGATCGCGCCAAGTTTGGCAGCACAACCATCGGCTCAGGCACCAAGATCGACAACCTCGTGCAAGTCGCGCACAACTGCCGCGTCGGCCGCTGCGTCATTATTTGTGGACAAGCCGGCCTTGCCGGCAGCGTGACGATTGGCGACGGAGCGATGCTGGGCGCAAAGTCTGCGATCGTCGACAACGTCAACATCGGCGCGGGCGCGAAAGTTGCTGCTGCAGCAGGCGTGCTGAGCGACGTTCCGCCAGGTGCTGCTTACATGGGCAGCCCCGCCGTGCCAGCGAACGAAGCGAAGCGCGCGATGGTGCAGTTCATGCGATTGGGACGCAGCGGCAAGAAGCCCGCCCCGTGAGAGACTCGCTCACTCCTCATCCCGGCTGAACTTGCGTTTTCCGCCGTTTTCCCAAGGCTTTTTGTCTTTCTCAACGGTAAACCCGCCGACGACCTTCACCATCCCCGCACCCAGTTCGGTTTCCATCGCCTTGATGAAGTCGGGCTTGAGTTCCACGCGCAGCTTTGGATCCGCCGCGATGATTGCAACGCTTGATTCCGTGCCGATGATGACTTCCACCGGGAAGCGAATCCCCGCCTGTGCGTTCTTGAGAATTGCTTCCGTCGCCTTCGACTCAACCTGCGCCGCTGGCTTTGCCTTCGGATCAACCACGGCCGCAACATCCTGCGCCCGCAGCAACGCTACAACGCGATTGAGCGTGTTCGCCGCTTCGCCATTCAAGCGAACTTCGTCGAGGAACAGCCGCACCTTGCCATTGTCGTAGGGCACGCCCTCGATCGGCACGAGTCGATCAACAACAACCTGCGGATCGCCGCGAGACAAGTCCAGCCGACCGAGCACATACACAACTTTGTCGGCCTCAGCAAGATGCCCGTACTTCGTGAAGTTATCTGTAAACAGCACGCAGTCCGCCGCGCCGGTGTGATCTTCGACCGTCAGAATCGCCATCTTCTGCCCCGCGCTCTTGCCGTTGCGAACCACGATGGGCCGCACACTCTGAATCATGCAAGGCAGCACCACGCGCGCATCCTGCTGCAACTCTTTGAGCCGCGCCGTATTCGCCGACGCAAACGCATCAAACCAATACTTCCACCTCTCCAGCGGGTGACTCGAAACATAGAAGCCAAGCACATCCTTCTCATACGTGAGCAGATCTTTCTCGGCCCACGCAGTCACACGAGCTAGCGGAGCCTGTGTTGAAGCCGGGGTCTTGCCGGGTGCTTGCGCACCTCGGCTCTTGTCGTCGCCGCCACCAAAAAGTCCCGATTGTCCCGCCGCCTTGTCCTGCGCAAGCCGCTGCCCCGCCGTGATCGCGGCGTCAATCGTCCCCACCATCGCCGCGCGATTCTCTCTCCCATGCACACCATCAAACGCGCCGCACTTGATCAAACTCTCCAGCATCGCCTTCGTGATCGCTCCGGGCGGCACGCGCTCGCAGAACTCAAAAAGACTCGTAAATGGCCCCGATTTCTCACGCTCCGCGATGATCGAGTCAATCGCCTTTTCGCCGATGCCTTTGATGGCTTTGAGGCCGAAGCGAATGTGCGTCCCCTGGGTACCCCGGCTTTCCAAGCCGGACGAACCTGCAACCGCGTCCGATTTCACGTCGGCTGCAACTCCACTCCCGCCTCGGAGAGGCGTGGTACCCAAAGCTGGCGTACCCACCACCGCAAAGTCCGCTCGCGACAAATTAATATCAGGCGGCTTCACCTCAATACCCGTCGCGATCGTCGTCGGATTGCGTTCTTCAGGCCCACCCCGCCCGTCTACCTGGCGCGCATCAATGATTCGCGTGCGTCGGCAGTCTTCCAAGTACGGAATCCAATCACTCGCCTTGTTCGCCTGACTTTCATACGTCAGGAACGCCGCCATGTACTGCGCCGGATAGAAGCACTTGAGATACGCCGTCTGATACGCGACGATCGCGTACCCCGTGCTGTGGCTCTTGTTGAAGCCATAGCCCGCGAACTTCAAGATCAATTCAAACAGATCGTTCGCACCGTCTTTTGTGAGGCCCTGCTTCACCGCGCCTTCGATGAACTTGGGGCGTTCCTTCTCAATCTTGTCGTGCTTTTTCTTGCTGATGTTCTTGATCAGCGAATACGCATCGCGCAGCTTGATGCCGCCCAAGCCATGCACGATCTGCATGACCTGTTCCTGATACACCATCACGCCATACGTCTCGCGTGTGTACTCATCAACGATCTTGTGCACCTTCGGCACGTCTTCCGTGCCATGCTTGCGCCGGTTGTAATCCGGAATCAGGTCCATCGGCCCTGGCCGAAACAACGCGTTCGCCGCGATCAGGTCTTCGAGGCGGTCAGGCTTCATTTCCACCAGCAGTCGGCGCATCCCGCCAGATTCAAACTGGAACACGCCAGTGGTTTCGCCGCGGCGGAAGATCTCAAAAACACGCTGATCAGCAAACGAGAGGCGGTCGAGATCAAGGGGGTGAGCGAACGAGCGAACGAGCGAACGAGAGGATGCGTCGCTGCGACTCTTCTTCCCCTCGTTCGCTTGTTCGCTCGCTCGCTCGCTCGCTTCATACTCCTCCCCCCGCCCCACAGCCTCCCAAATCTCCTTCTCACTCATCGTCTCGCGAATAAGTTTCTTCGCCCGCGCGACCACTGAAATCGTGCGCAGGCCCAAGAAGTCCATCTTGAGCAAGCCCATCTTTTCGCACGTGGGCCCGTCCCACTGTGTGATGACCGCGTCAACTTCGCCGCTTCCGTTGTCCTTTTCCTTCGCCGTCTGCTTGTACAGAGGCACGATTTCATGCAGGGGCCGCGTTGCGACGATGACGCCCGCCGCGTGTACGCCAGCATGTCGCGTGTGTCCTTCAAGCGCGATTGCCTGATCAAGCAGGTCCTTGATGCGCAGGTCTTTGTTGTACAAACCCGCCAGCTCGGGCTCTTTCTTGATCGCTTCTTCGATCGTGATGCCCAGTTGTTCAGGCACGAGTTTGCTGATGCGATCAACTTCCGCGAGCGGAATCTCCAGCACGCGCCCGACGTCTTTGATCGCCGCGCGGGCCTTCAAAGTTCCGAACGTGATGATCTGCGCGACGTGACCATACTTGCGCCGCACGTAGTCGATGACGCGCCCGCGCCCATCCTGGCACAAGTCAATATCGATATCGGGATACTCGCTTCGGTCCGGGTCAGTGAAGCGTTCAAACAGCAACCCATACCGCACCGGGCACGCGTTGGAAAGACCCAGCACATATCCCACCATCGTGCCCACGCCCGAACCACGCGCGAGCGCAGGAACACCATTGCTGCGCCCCCAGTTCACAAAGTCCCAAACGATGAGGAAGTACGCCGAGATGTTTTTGTCGGCGAGAATCTTCAGTTCACGTTCAAGGCGAGCAACCTTCGCGGCGTGATCGTCCTGCGAACCGGCATTCGGCATTCGTGGTTCGGCATTCGTTGAAGAAGAGTCCGTATTCGAAGACGAATCACGGTTCACGAATGCCGAATCACGCGAATCCGCAGCTCGTCCATACCGCCAAATAAATCCACCTTCAGCCAGCAACCGCAGCGCCGCATCACAATCCACCTTCGACTTTGCCTTGTCCGCGTCGCTCAGTTCGCTGCCGTCTTCGTTTCGGAAGGGTTTGAGTTCAAACTTGCTGCAATAGTCCGCGTACCACGCCGTGAGATCGCCAGCGTACTTGGGATCGTCATGCTTGGGCAGATCCTTGGGCTTGGGCAGCACGACGCGCACCATCGGTGCGTGATTCGCGCCGATCGCGAGCGTGACGTTGCACGCTTCAGCAATGCGCTGCGTGTTCGCGAGCGCTTCGAGACCGGCGTTCTTATACGCGCCGCTGTTGTACTCCTCGCCCGCGAAAAGTTCGGCCATCTCCGCCGGGCTCTTGACAAACACCTCGCGCGGATAGCGCATGCGGTTGTTGTCCTGCTTGCCCTTGCCCGTTGAAATGCAAATCAGCGTGTCGTGCGTGTTGTAATCATCTTCACGAAGGAAGTGCGCGTCATTATCACACACCAGCGGCACATCAAGCTCGCGAGCAAGCTTGATCAGCCACTTGTTGATGGCGTTTTGCTCGGGGACGTGGTGTTGGAGTTCGACGTAGAAGCGAGGAAAGGCACTGGGCACTGGGCACTGGGCATCAGCAGAAGCGATCGAAGTACTAGCGTCTTTGCTAGTGCCTGATGCCCAGTCCCCAGTGCCTTTGAACGCCTTCTTATGCCACTCCGCACTTTCCTTCGCCAAATTCCAATACTTGTCATCACCCGTTCGCTCGAACGCAAGAAGATGCTCGCCGATTTCGCTGCCCAGGTGGCCGTTGATTGCGATCAGGCCTTCGCTGTGTTTTGCAAGCAGTTCGCGATCGATTCGCGGCTTGTAGTAAAAGCCGGTGAGATACGCCTCGCTGCACAGCACGAGCAGATTCTGCCAACCCACGTTGTTCATCGCGAGCAGCACGAGGTGATAGCCGCCTTCGCCGCCGCCGCTGTACGTGCGATCCTGCCGCGGCTTGCCGGGCGGCGTGACATACGCCTCCACGCCAAGGATCGGTTTGATGCCTTTTTCCTTGCACGCCTGATAGAACACCGCCGCGCCGAACATGTTGCCGTGATCAGTGATCGCACAACTCGTCATGCCCAGTTCGGCGATGCGATCGACGAGTTTGTCGACCTGATTGCCGCCGTCGAGCAGCGAATATTCGGTGTGGAGGTGAAGGTGGGTGAATGTCGGGGGGTGGGTACCCCCACGCTCCGCGTGGGGAGAGTCGCCAGGGGTGTTTGTTTTTGGTTGCTCCGTCTTGCCCATGGCGTCGTCCTGACCGAACACAACAGTGTACGACGCACGCGCGGCGAGCGACAGAATATTGCGCACAGCGATCTGAAAAGTCCACGAGCGCGCGCACGGGTGTGGTTGATCGCCAGACGCGAGCAGGCGACGGCGGGGCTGTGTTCGAGACTTTTTAGGACGAGCAGGTCGCGACCATGAGCGTGTGAAAAGTTGTGGTGATCGGGAGTTGCGGCGAGATTGTCGGTTGACTTTTGAGTGGACGCGATTTGTGCGGGGATGTGGTCGACTCGCGACGAATGACGTGCCATCGATGTCGTCGCTTTGGACGACATCGATGAACAAGTGCAATCGCATCGAAGTTCGCTCAGAGCAGCGAACTTCGATGGCACGGGGGTTCGTTTACGAAGCAACGTTGCCGCATTCGGGGCACTTGCCGATGTGACCGCCGTTGTAGCGACACGTGGGGCAGAGGCCGGCGGCGATTCGGAGTGTGCGACGTTCGGCGGGGGTGGTGAGGAACATGCGGACTAGAGAGCCGAGGATGGCGAGTATCCAAGCCATCGACGCAAGCATCGCGGCGTCAAACCAGAACGCGTTCCATCGCATGATGAGATGATCGCCTACGACGAGTTGTTTGCCGAGTGGGTGAAGTTTTGGGGGCAAGTGCAAACTGCCGACTGGTGTAGAGCCGAGGAAGTAAGGATTGATGTCTTCGATTAGTGTTCCTTGCGGTATTTGCAGGGAAGTCGCAAGGTCAGAAGCAGATACGCTCAGTCCATCCCACGGTCGGACCATTGCGAGCGGCCAAGCCTGTGAACTCTTCAGAACGAGGGTGATGCGAACTGGGTTTTGTGAGTGGTGCTCTACGGTGTCAAATACCAAAGTCTGTACGGAAGGGCCGCTCCTGGCGACGACTATGGCAGAATTTGCGTAATAGCCTGTATCGTCGGCCAACCTGGTCGACGCAATGGCCGTGAGTAAGAAAACTGGGAACGCCGACAGAAGTCCTATGAATGGCCACCAGTGCACTGGAATAAACAGCCACTTGCGACGTGTCGAGACTTGAATTGTCTCGTGGCGTTGCACAGGCTTTGGTGATTCAGAAACATCAGCAATGGATACAACGCACCCAACGAGCGTGCTGGAAAGAATCGTGGCGTATGACACCCATGCGAATGTCCGCCAATGACCATCGCGAATGATCCAAGCGGTGAGCAGCACCATTGTGATCCAAAAGCCAACCCAAAGAACGCGCATCGCCAGACGCACTTCGGGGTCTTGGAAGAATGATCGCTTTGCGGCCACTCGATGTCCCCCGTCCCGACGGCTTGCGCCGTCGGCTCAAGTGTTGAGCGTGGTTAGGCTCGGTATGCCTCAGCCACGCGGTGCAGGGCTTCACCGACGATTCGGATGTGGTCGTCGGTGAGGTCGTGGTGCATGGGGAGGGCCATCACCTTGTGAGCCAGCGCGTCGGCCATGGGTGTGTCGTGCTGGTTCAGGTGTTCGAAGGCGGGTTGGTTGGGGAGGCTTCTTGGGTAGTGGACTGCGGTGGGGACGCCTTCGGCTTTGAGTGCCGCGCAGAACTCGTCGCGGGTGCAGGCGAAGCGCTTGGGGTCCATCTGGATCACGTAGAGGTGGAACGCGCTGGTCGCGCCGGCTGTTGTTGTTGGCGAGGTGAGGCCGTCGATGGCGTTCACGAGGCGGTCGTACTTCGCGGCGTTGCGCTGGCGCTGTGCGGTTTGGTCGGCGAGACGATCGAGGCGTGAGCAGCCGATCGCGCCGGCCATGTCGTTCATGCGGTAGTTGTAACCGACCTGCTCGTGCAGGTACTTTTCGGTTTCGCCGTGGCTGCGGAGCAGGCCGATTTCGCGGGCGAGGCTGTCTTCATTGCAAGTGACGATGCCGCCCTCGCCTGTTGCGAGGTTTTTGGTTGCGTAGAGCGAGTAGGTAACGGCGTCGCCAAATTCGCCCAGGCCCTTGCCTTGATAGGTTGCGAGGTGGGCCTGTGCTGCGTCGTAAATCACGCTGAGGTGATGCTTGTCGGCGAGTTGCTCGATGGCGTCGATGTCAACCGGGCAGCCATAGAGGTGCGTCGCGGCGATGGCGGTGGTGTTCTTGGTGACCTTGCGGGCGGCGTCGACCGGGTCGATCTGATACGTGTCGGGCAGTGCGTCGACGAAGATCGGGTTGCCGCCACGGGCGACGACCATGCTGACGGTCGCGATGTAACTCCATGCGGGGACGAGGACATCATCGCCCGGCTGGATCAAGGGTTCGTAGGCGAGTTGCAGTGCGCAGGTGCCGTTGGCGCAGGTGAGCGCAAACTGTGCACCGGTCAACTGGGCCCAACGCTTCTCGAGTTCTTCGCACTTTTTCGCCGCGCGAAGCATGCCGCTGTCGAGGACTGCGATCACCGCGTCTTTGTCCGCCTGCGTGAGGGCTGTGGACATGAAGGGGACGGCTTTGTCGGAGATGGGCTTGCCGCCGAATGCAGCGAGTTCTTTGAGCATCATGTCTCGACGGGCGGAGCGAACGGGCGTCATGGTGGGCACTGGCCTGGTCCTTCTATTGAGTCAGAAACGAAACGTGCCCTCGTGGGAGGGCGGGAGTAACGGGAAGGATAGCGGCACGCGAGGGCGATGCGCGGTTCTCAGACGCATATTCGTTGTTTGTTTGGTATTTTTCCGTGTTGGCTCGGATGTCGTGCAACTGCAGGTGGAGAACCTTGCGTATATTGATGCACCATGCCAACAGCTAATGCGCGGCTTGGTGGGATTCCCGTCCGAGCTGAACTACGCCGGAACCGGAGCGCGGGTCGTTTGACGTTTGCAGCAGGCACCATCGTTGCGGCTTTCGGGCTGAGCGTGAGTGTTTGTGCAGCGCAGGACGGCACGCAGACCACCACTCCCACCCCCCGCCCCCAAGACAATTCGTCCAACAACCAGAGCGTTGCAACCTCGCCCCAGATTTCCGACAGCGACTGGGCCAAGGCGCTCACGAACTTCGCGGGCACCAAGGGCGTGTCGCGTCCGAGTCAGGATGCGATCATGGGCTTTAGTTTGCCCACGAGCGTCAACGCGACGACAGTGAAGGCCATTCTGACGCGCAGCGGCGATGTCAAGAAGGGCGACGTTATTGTGAAGGGCGACGATGCTGAAGAGCAGGTCGTCATGAAGTTGCAGTTGGAGCGCATTGCCAAGCCGCTGAATATTGATCGCGCGAAGGCGGCGATGGACTTGTCTGAGGTTGAGTACACGCGCGTGCGAGAAGCATTTGCGCGGGGTGGCTCGGGCACGCAGGAAGTGGATCGTGCGCGATTGCAGGCGGAAGTGTCCCGGATTGACTGGGAACTGGCCGTGAGCAATGACAAGCAGGAGAAACTGCAGCTTGATCGGCTGCAGGAACGCATCAAGGGATATTCGATCGTTGCGCCGTTTGACGGCACGATTGACTTGGTGAACGCGGATGTCGGTCAAGTGGTTGCGGGCAACGAGAAGGTTGTGCGCGTGGTTGATGTTGATCCGCTGTGGGTTGATATTCCTGAGCCCACGGATCATCCGCATACGTGGTCGCTGACTGCCGGGGCGAAGGCGTGGGCGATGGCGAATGTGGCGGGTGAACCCCGCGTTGTTGAGTGCAAAGTGATTGAAGTTGCGCCGACATCTGATCCTGCGAGCCGGACGCGTCGTATTCGTGTTGAGGTGCCGAATCCGCCAGCGACCAACGGCAAGATTCGTTTGCTGGCGGGCGAGGCGATGTGGGTGCGGTTTTCGCAGCCTGATGTGGCGGAGTTGCCGGCGGGGGCGCGTGTGATCAAGACAGAATCTCCTATCGCCATGAATGAGCCTGCGAAGCAGGTGGCAGAGGGGCAAGCGAAGTGATCGACGTTTCCAATATCAAAAGCCCGGGCTGGCATCGCGTGGTTGCGGAGTTGTCGCAGCCGCTGCCTGATGATCGCGTGTTTTTGCTGCGATTGCTGGCGACGCTGGGCCTCGTGAGCAATTCGCGGCAGGGTGTGTTGCACTCGGTGCTGCCTGGTTCGGAGGGTTCGCCTGCGGAAGTGAAGCCGGCGCAGGTGTGGCCTTTCGCGGCGGATGTGATTGATCCGCAGGGTCGGCCCTTGCGGCCTCTGGAAGAGTTGGTTGATCCGTCCAAGTTGGATCTGACTTCGATTGAGCGGGCGAAGGACATTGCGGGCGCAGCGCGCAGTGTTGCGGCGTCGCGGCAGTTGCAGGTGTTTTCGCTGGATGAGAGCCAGATGTATACCGGCGGCTCGCAGGCCAAGACGCATGTGATTGCGATTCCGGTGCCTTCGGGGTTAGCGAATGAGTCGGGCACGCTGCCCATCAAGCACGTGATCACGCTGATTGGTGATGCGGCATCGCGGCAGGCTTTGCAAAGCACGCTTGCGCTGGTGGAAGTACTCACGGGATATGTGTTCACGCATGAAGCGCAGCAGGCGCTGCGTCGCACGAAGCACGCGTCGGCGTCGCTTGATCTTGCCGGGCGATTGATCGCTTCGATCAATGCGACGTCGGGCTTCAAGGCGGCGTGTTTCCAATTGGTCAACGATGTGTGTCGACAGTTGTCGCTGGATCGCGTTGCGCTGGGTTGGGTGCCGGGTTCGCCCGCGAAGTTGCCTGGGCGCGGCAGCGCTGAAGAGCAGGGGGCGCGTGGTATGTCGCAGCCTGCGTTCAATGTGCATCTACATTCGCTGAGCGATACTGAGCATGTGGATCGCCGGCTTGAGATGTGCCGGAAGATCGAAGGCGCGATGGAAGAGTGCCTGGATCAGGAGCAGCCTTTGCTGTTCCCGCCTCCAGCGCCGATCGGGCCTGGCGGGGATTCGTCGCTTGCTCACGCAGTGACGCATGCGCATCGCGAGTTGGCGCGGAATGATGCGAACCTCAAGGTCGCGAGTTTCCCGCTGCGGGTGGTTGATGCGCGGGGCGAGCGGATCACGGGCGTGATGCTGGTTGAAGCGGGCGAGAAGAACAAGTTGGACGTTGCGCTCGTGGAACTTTTGCAAGCGACGCTTGATCTTGTCGCGCCGGTGCTTGCGGTTCGCGCCAGTGATGATCGCAACCTCGCGCTGCGTGCGTATGACTCGGCGCTGCGAGGCGCGGCGTGGGTGGTGGGACCAAAGCACACGGTGTGGAAGGTCGCGGGCATCGCGCTGATGGTTGCGACGGGCGTGCTGTTCTTTGGCCGGACCACGTATCGCGTGAGTGCCCCGATGAGTTTGAAGGCGGAATCGCAGCGAGTGATTTCCGCGCCGGTTGCGGGGAAGATTGAGAGCATCCCAGAGAACATTCGGCCCGGCGCACCTGTGAATGCGGGTGACGTGCTCATTCAACTGGATACGAAGGAATTGCTGCTCACGAAGCAGGAAGCAATTGCGCAGGTTGCGCAGTATGAAAGTCAGGCGGACGATGCGCTTCGCAAGGGCGACAACGCCACGGCGTCGCAATCCACCGCGCGGGCGGCGCAGGCGCGGGCGAAGATGGATCTTGCGATGCTCAACATCGAGCGCAGCACGATTCGGGCACCGATCAACGGCACGATCATTTCCCGCGATCTTCGCGATCGCGTCGGGACGACGATCAAGCTGGGTGATCCGCTCATGGAAGTTGCGGACCTTTCCACGATGAAAGTCGTCGCGAAGGTGGATGATCGCGATATCAGCTTTGTGCAGATTGGTCAGACGGGCCAGATCAGCCCGAAGGCCGATCCGAGCAAGACGTTGGCGTTCACGGTTGATCAGATTGTGCCGCTATCGCAGGCGTCGGAGGGTGTGAACGCATTTGAAGTGCGGGCACACTTTGCGGACGCGGCGCAGTGGAGCGACAAGGACAAGAAGTGGCTGCTGCCGGGCCTTGAGGGGCAGGCGAAGTTCAATACTGAACGCCGCAGCTTCGCGTGGATTTTGTCGCGGCGCATTGTGGATCAGTTGCGCGAGTGGTTGTGGTGGTAAGAAAAGAGACGCAGAGACGAAGTCACGAAGAGACGAAGTGCGTGACTGTTTCGCGTTGGTTGCAAAGCACCTATTACTTCGTCTCTCCGTCTCTTTGTCTCTACGTCTCTTCCCATGTCTGAACGCCACACATTCTCTCCCTTCTGGCACCGAGTCCGGGCGCTTAAGCCTCGTTTGCGGCCGCACGTGCAGATCACTCGTCAGCGATTTCAAGGTGGGCGCTGGCACGTGGCGCATGATCCGTCGTCGAACGCGTTTTATCGCTTGTCGCCTGTGCAGAATGAGTTTGTTGGGCTTCTCGATGGCACGCGCACGGTGGATGAAGTGTGGCAGTTGGGGCTCACTCGGCATGGCGATGGGGCGCTGACGCAGAATGATGTGATTCAGGTGTTGGGGCAGCTGTACGCGGGCAACTTGCTGCAGGCGGACGTGCCGCCAGAGACGGAGCAGTTGCTCAATCGCGGGCGTGATCGACTCAAGAAGCGTGCGCTGGGGCAGGCCATTGGGTTGATGTACTTCCGTGTGCCTTTGTTCAATCCGAATGTGTTGCTGACGAAGGTTGAGCCGATTTTCAGGCCCATTCTGAATCGTGTGGGGCTTGTTGCGTGGTTCGCGTTGGTGATCGCCGCGATCTTTGCGATTATTCCGCAGTGGAAGGCGCTGCGAAGTGGTTTTGATACGGCGATTGCTCCGTCCAACTGGATTTGGATGGGTGTGGTGTTTATCGCCGTCAAACTGTGGCACGAATTTGGGCACGGCGTACTCACAAAGCGATTTGGCGGGCAGGTGCCTGTGTTTGGCGCGATGATGCTGGTGCTGATTCCGTCGCCTTTCGTTGACTGCTCGTCGGCGTGGAGTTTCCCGAATAAGTGGCAGCGCATCGTGGTCGCGGCGGGCGGGATGATGTTTGAGTTGTTCCTTGCGTCGATCGCGGCGTTTGTGTGGCTGGGGACGCGCGAGAATCCGGGGCTTGTGCATCAACTGTCGTACAACGTGTTGATCTCGGCGAGTGTGAGCACGATTGTGTTCAACGCGAATCCGCTGATGCGATTTGACGGGTACTTCATTCTGAGCGACTTGCTGGGCGTGCCCAACTTGATGCAGCGCTCGATGACGATGCTCAAGTTCCTGTTCCTGAAGCATGTGTATCGCGTTGAGAATCCGCCCCAGCCTACGGGTGATGCGCGGGAAGCATTGATCTTGCTGGTGTATGGCGTGCTTGCGATGATCTATCGCGTGGTGATCTTTATCTCAGTGACGTTGTATGTACTGGGCAAGATGTTCGGGCTTGGGCTTGTGCTTGCGGTGTGGACGGCGGCGATGTGGTTTATTTTGCCGGTTGGGCAGTTGGTGCATTGGTTGGCAACGGGGCCGCAATTGTCGCATAAGCGCGGCCGGGCGATTCTGGCGACGCTCGCGATGGTGGCGGGTGGGCTGCTGCTCATTGGTGTCGTGAAGTTTCCGGATTACCGGCGTGCGGCGGGGGTAGTTGAGAGTGCGAAGACTGCGGGGCTGTATGCGGGATCGGATGGCATTCTTGCTGCGGTGCATGTGAAGCCTGGGCAGCATGTGAAGGCTGGGGATGCTGTTGCGACGATTGAGAATCCGGACTTGATTGCTCGTTTGGCGTATACAAAGGCGCAGCTTTCGGAAGCGGTTGCGCGCGAGATGCAGGCGTCGGCGAAGTCGGCGACTGAGGCGCAGATCGCGCGGGAGTATGTTGAGACGCTGGAACAGGCGCTGACGAATGCGCAGGGGAAGGTTGAGAAGTTGGTGATTCGCGCGCCGCATGATGGGGTAGTGGTGTTGGCGCAGGCGATTGATCGGGTGGGGATGTTCATTCAGGAAGGAACGCCGATTTGTGATGTGATTGATGACAAGGATCTGCGCGTGTCAGCGGCGCTCACGCAGTCGGAGGCGGATTGGATTGCATCGCTGCCGCCAGATGCGTACAAGGTTGAGATGCGGCGTAAGTCGCGCGTGCATGAAGTGATTGAGGGCAGGACGGCGGACATTGTGCCGGCGGCTCGCAAGGATGTGGCGCACAGCGCGCTGCTATATCAGGGTGGCGGCACGATTGCGAGCGAGCAGGGGCAGCAGGGTGAGTTGCTTGCGAAGAGTGCGGTGTTTACGGGGCACTTTGTGGCGATGGCGGTTGAGCCCGGCATCACGACGGGAGGCTCGCCTGATATTGGATTGCCGGGCGAGCGAGTGAGTTTGCGGTTTACGTTGCCCAAGAAGCCTTTGCTGACGCAGTGGCTGGGGCGGCTGGAGAAGACGTTGCAGGGGAGGGCGAGGATTTAGGAAACGACTGAACAATCATCGGAACCAATTGGTGGCTCGATCACCACAGAGGCACAGAGACACAGAGAGGGGAAGTGAAGCAAAGCGGATAGATTGAATGAACACGTCAATTTTCGCGTTCGCAAACATTCGTTCTCTTCTCTTCTTTTCTCGGTGCCTCTGTGTCTCTGTGGTGATCGAACAACCCCGACCTTTCGCATCGGTCTAGCTTGAGTGCTGCAATCACAATGTCCACCTTCGCCCTCTCCAACTACTCCACGCTGTATGAATCGCTGCGAAGCAGGCGTTTGAAGCCTGTCGCGCCGACGGGGTTGGATCATGTTGCGATTCAGGCGAAGGTTGCGGCGGATCGGATGTCGCTGAAGCCTGCGGCGTTGCTGGCGCGTGCGGAGCGGATTTGTTCGCGGTCGGCGCAGCCTCGCTCGATGTCGGACGCGGTGTTGACGCAGAGTCTTGCGGATATTCGCGAGGTCTTTGTGCGTCGGCGGCAGCAGGAAGACCATGTGGATCAGGCGCTCGCGCTCATTCGTGAAGCGGCGCGGCGTGAGACGGGCGAAGAGCCGTTCCCGGTTCAGATCATGGGTGCGCTCGCGATGTATCACGGGCGCGTGATTGAGATGCTCACTGGTGAAGGCAAGACGCTCACGGCGAGTGTTGCGATTCCGCTGATTGCTTGGCATCACCGCAAGGTGCATGTGCTGACAGTGAACGACTATCTCGCGCAGCGCGATGCTCAGAGCAGGGCGTGCATATTTACTCGGTGTGGCATTCGCACCGGCGCGATTGTGCAGGAGACGCCCAACGAAGATCGCTTTGATATTTATTCGCGCGAGGTGGTGTATGGCACGCCCAAGCAGATTGTCGCGGACTGGCTTCGCGATCAGATTCGTTTGGGGCCTGCTCGCACTCCTTGGACGGCGCGCAGCATGCAGGCTGGCTTGGCCTCGATGAATCGAGGCGAGAGCCGGGGCATTTTGCCGATGGTGCCGGGGTTGCACGCGGCGGTCGTGGACGAGGCGGACGCGGTGTTGATTGACGAGGGTGTTGTGCCGCTGATTATCGCGAGGTCGCGTCGCGAGGACGACATGGCGAAGGCGTATGTCGAGGCGAGTCAGATCGCGCAGAAGTTGGACGAGGGCAACGACTACGAAGTGGATTACGTGCTTCGCAAGGTGAAGATCAAGATTCGCGGCGAGCAGCGGCTGGAAGGGTTGTTTGCTGATGCGCTCGCGCGCGGAGCGCAGCCCATCTTCAAGGCGACGCGGCGCGCGGAGGAATTGGTTCGGCAGGCGCTGATTGCGCGGCACTGCTACTTGAAGGGTCAGCAGTACGGCGTTGTTGATGGCAAGGTGGTCATCATCGACGAGTACACGGGGCGATTCCTTGCGGATCGAAGTTGGGAGCATGGGCTGCATCAAGCGGTTGAAGCCAACGAAGGCGTCGAAGTGACGGCGGATCGCGAGACGCTCGCGCGGCTCAGTTTCCAGCGGTACTTCCGCAGCTATCCGTTCCTGACGGGGATGACGGGCACGGCGGCGGACGCGACGGGCGAGATGGAGTCGACGTATCGCAGGCCCATTATGGTGATTCCAACGAATCGCCCGCTGATTCGCAAGCAAATGACGACGCGCGTGTTCCGCACGCAGCGCGACAAGTGGAGCGCGATCGCGGACTCAATCGCAGAGATTCACGCGCAGGGTCGGCCCATTCTGGTCGGCACACGCTCGATCACGTCGAGCGAGCATGTCGCGCGCATGCTTGAGCAGCGCGGCATTCAGCATCAGGTCCTCAACGCGAATCACGACAAGGAAGAAGCAGAGTTCATCGCGCGAGCGGGGCACGGCAGCGGGCATCATGGAAGCGGCGGTGTCGCGAGCGTGACGGTCGCGACGAATATGGCTGGCCGCGGCACGGACATTAAGTTGGATGAGGCGGCGATCAAGGCGGGCGGCTTGCACGTGGTGCTCACAGAGATGCACGGTGCGAAGCGGATCGACCGGCAGTTCATCGGGCGTGCGGGGCGACAGGGCGATCCGGGCAGCGCGCAGATTTTCGTGAGCCTGGAAGATGAACTGGTGAAGAAGTTTGCCAAGTGGGCGAGCCGGATCGCGCGGGAGCGGAGCACTTCACCGGAACTGACGGGGACGCCCGGGATGCTCAGGCTTTTTGAATGGGCGCAGCGTCGCAACGAGGCGCATGATCGACGAAACCGCGCGAGCGTGTTGCGGCAGGATGATTGGATTGATAAGCACTTGCCGGGAGTTGGGTAAAACAACGCTGAGCGTTGCGGATTGACTCCGAGCCCGATGAAGTTTGTTCATTCAAAAATATCAACAAGCCCCGCGCGATGCGGGGCTTGTTGTGAGAGGGACCGGGTGCTTTCCCGGAGGGATCGCTTACTTCTTCGCGGGTTTGCGGACAGACATCGTCGCGTAGCTTGAAGTTTTCGGAGCGGTCTTCGCGGGCTCCGACGCCTTTGCAGGTTTCGCTGCGGCTGCCGGCGGCGTTGCGGGTTTTACGACGACTGGCTTGGTAGAGGCAGAAGACTTCTTGGGTTCGGCAGGTTTGGTTGCCTGCGCTTGTTGGGAAGAGCCACTGCCTGAGGTACCCGAGTTGCTGGAGCCAGAACTACCAGAGTTTGCAGAACTGCCTGAAGTACCCGAACTGCCCGAACTACCAGAACTGCTGCCGGCGCTTGGCGCGGGGGCGCTGGCTTGTGCGCCGTTGGGGCGCTGGCCTCGCTTCAGGGCTTGGATGACCGGGTCCGTTGCCACGATCGCGGTGGGAAGGCTGGTTTCCCAGCTTGGGCCTGTGGTGACGTTCGTGGGCATCGTGCTGATGTCGAAGAAGACTGGGCGGTAGCCCCATTCCGCGAACTTGCGCATGTCGTCTTCCATCTTGGTGGCATCGGGCACGCTGCCGAAGAACCGGCGGTGCTGGTGGTAGCTCATTGAGCCCCAGGTTTCGTGACCGGGGTTGATGAAGTCGGCCATGATGTTGGGGCCTTTGATGTTGTAGAGCTTGGACGCGTCCGTCGTGTTGTCAGGCGGGAACAGGTTGAAGCCTGTGACGTATGTCGCGGCGACGGTGTGCAGCACGTCACACTGAGCGGGCTCGGTGACGAAGCTGAGCTGCGGGTG
Source organism: Phycisphaerales bacterium (assembly GCA_046350435.1). GTDB lineage: Bacteria > Planctomycetota > Phycisphaerae > Phycisphaerales > UBA1924 > BJHL01. The sequence continues at coordinate 1,125,522 of JAXMAK010000001.1, read as the reverse complement.
ACGCTCCTTCATGGCGCGAAGCCAGGGGATGCTCTTCCAGATGGGCGTGTGGGGCTGGATGAAGGTATCAAGGCCCACCATGGTCGCGCCGGTCGCCGCGATGCCGTCCAATTCCGCAAACGCGCGGGCGCGATGCTCGGGGTTGTCTGGATCAAACTTGATCGCGTCTGAGCTGTTCCACGTGCGCGACTGCAGCAGCGAACGGCCCCACCAGATGCCAAGTTCGCGGCCTGCAGCGGGAACACCCGGCAGACCATTGACTGGGTCGAGTGCAGTTTGCATCTGCGGGCTGCGATTCCACTGGCTACCAACCTGATACGGGAAGTTCTGCTCCTGGTGTTCGTTGAACAGGCCCGTGGGCATCCACAACATGGTGGAGGGCCAGCCGACGGGGCGCAAGAGGAATTGTTTCGTGCGTGCGAAGCCGTTGATATCAGGGCGAAGGTCACCACGATAGCCCAGCGGGTTCGCCGCGCTGATTTGCGAGGGGTCTGCCAGCGTCACACCCAGGACAGGCGTAGTCTTGCGCTGATACTGCACGCCGCCATAGGTGCTGCGGAAGAAGTTGCGATAGGGCAAGAGCGTGGAGACCCATTCCTGCGGGTTTTTCGTGATGCGGATGCTGACGACGTAGGTGCGAGATTCGCCTGCGTTCAGCTTGCCTTCATTCATCACCATGCCTTCGGTGCCGTAGTTGGCAAGGCCGAAGCGAACGGTCCAACCTTTGCCGGCGTCGCCCTGAGCCATGTAGCCGCCGGGGCTGTCGATCAGGACTTTGACATCGTGCTTGTAGTCCATGACCGGGTAGTTGAGCGATACGCCAACGGCCATTTCGTTGTTGCGGAGCACCATCGCGGGCGAGTACAGGTCGTCCGGGTACATCTTGCAGTTGCCGACCATGGTGCTGGCACGCTTCGCGACCCACACGCCCGCTTCGCTGGAGTCAAAGTACTCGACGTTCTCGCCAAGGTTGATGACACCGACACCGATCACACCAAGCTTCTTCGCGGAGCTGCTTGCGTTGCGAACATCAATGATGATGTCCGCGCCGGTGGGCTGCTGCTGGAGGCGGACATTCGTGACGAAGTCTCCGAAGCCGCGCATGGCTTCGATGCGCTGACGGGCGATGATGACGTTGTTGGTTGCGGCATCGCGCATTTCCAACTCGCCGTTGATGAGCTGGCTGGTGACGAGACGTGGGCCTGTCTCGATAGCAGGAATCTGCTGCGCGATCGCATTCGTGCTGATCGCGAGCCCGCACACCAAGACGCTGCTGACGATTGTGGATTGCATTTCCAAGGTCCCTCATTACGGCGTCGTGCCCGAGTGGCACTGCGTCCGTGCCATGAAGATCGAATTCGTTGCGTGTGAACTTGGGAAAAGCAGTCGCTCAACGCGTGTTCTCTGCACTTCCAAAGCAGCAGCCTTGATACCGCCGCCAGATCAAGTACGGCTGGTGCAGTTCCGCGGATCGACGCACAATTCACGAATTCCGCGACGACTTTCCTTGCAATTGAAAAATCGTTTGCACGACGATGCCCTCAGGATCGTTGCAGACCCCACGGAACGCTTGGGCGGCTTGCATCCTGAGTTGCCTGCGCCGCGCCGTCGGCATTCGCGACAGATCCTGCATCCACGGCGCCGCCTGCTTGATCAGGAGAGCCCGAATAGCCTGGCTCGTGGTTGGACTCGCTTGCGAGTCCGAGAGCTTGCGAGGAATCGCCATATCTGTCAGCGGTCTGTGCTGATTCCGAACCACCTTCGCCGGTTCCAATCGCAACGTTGTAGCGCAGGCCAAAGCCCACTAGGAGTTTGGCAACCACTCGCATGCCGATATAGGCCGCCACGACTGCGAGGATGGTGCGGAAGGTGAACAGGCCTAGTTCGCCTCGAGGAATGGCGACGATTTCGCCCAGTGCAACCCCGACGGGGATGACGACAAACAGGTTGTCGGGCTCTCGGGCGACCATTTCGTCCAATATTCGAAGAAAGGCTCCCAGCAGCAGCGGATAGAGCACCAGGCATATGTATGGGTTGTCGTTTGCGATGTGCCCCATAAGGCCAGGTCCCACGGTGAAACCTGTTCCTTTGTTTGAGATGCCTGCTTGCGGCACCATGTCAAGGCCCAACGAACTGAGTTTGCCTGACCACCACTCTCGCGGAATGATGTTGAGGAAGGTATATCGAAGCGAGTGGAGCGTGTCGTACTCGAACGAGTCTGGGCGAGATTCCATCAGCCACATGCTGATTGGTGCTGTGCCCTGACCCGCAAAGATGTCGACGAGACCAAACTTGATGTCTGCGTTTGCGAGTGCGGAAAGCTGTGCCACGAAGCCCTGCTCTTTGCTTTCGTGGCTTCGGACGCTTGTGTACGCCGCAATCACGAGCAGGCCCGCGAGCGCGACGCCAGCAAAGGGCAACGCCATGCGCCGCAGGTCTTGTTTCTTAAAGTGTCCGTGATAGGCACCCCACAGACAAGCGATCGCGACACTCACGAGGTCGCGACGACCAAACGTGCGGAAGATCGCCAGCGCTGTCGCTGCGCCAAAGATCGTCATGGCAAAGGCGGCCCGGGTTGGGTTGAATAACTGCTTTGCCCAGACCCAACAGGCAACGCCAGCTGCAGCGACAGCGAGCGTGACACCCGTCATCGTGCCCAATACGCCGATGACTGGAACATATTGGAACCCCAGTCGCATCGCGTATCCAAGCACGAGAAAGCCTAATGCAAGCGACATCATGGTCGCCGGTGCGGGCGCTGGCGACGGCTTTGCGAGCAACTTGGGCAGGCCCAGGGTGAACCAGCCTGTGTGATACGCAGCCAGAAAAACAACAAGGAAGATAGTGCACCAGAGTACATACAAGATGCCTGTTGCTTCAGGATTTGCAAGGGGCACTTCCCAATACTGCTGGGTGAAGAACGCAATGCTGCCGCTGGTCAACTGATACACAATGAAGCCGGCAAAGAAAAAGTTGCGGGCGCTCACAATTGGGTGACGGCCCGTGCGCACTTGCCACACGACGAGCGTGACAATCGCCGCGGCCAGAAACAGCGTTATCCAACCGAGTGCAAACTCCACAAAGACTCCGGTTCAAACGATCTTTTTCGCTTTTATCGTGCCAAGTAACACGCCAGTGGATCAGGCACTGGCTCTTTCAAGCTTGAACAGCACCTGCTGCCCAAGAGTGTTGACACGCGTCCCCACGCACCAATCGTACATTCTTGGTACAAACCTTGCAAACTTCGGGAAGTAAGTCGACCAATTCAGGGCTGGATAGTAAAACACTTCAAGCGATGAAAACTGAAGTTGGCTTGCTTGGCGAGCGACTGCGCTCGGTGTGTTCAGGCGGTAATAGGTTGGGATACGGTTGATTTCTCCCTCCTTCGTGACTCGTTCCACTGCTCGTTTGACGTTGAACGTCTCTATCAGGTGTACGGCCCATGCGAAGGGATGGTTTGCGTTGGGCGTTAATGCGTAAAAAACGCCGCCCGGCTTGAGGGCTCGGTGTACGGCTTTCAGGAACTTTTCGGGGTACTGGACGTGCTCAAGCACAAAGAACGACACGAGTGCGTCGTAAGCACCTTCGGGAAAGGGTGCGTCTTCCAGCGTGGAATGCCATTTTTCCTTGATGAGCCGGTTGTCGTGGACAGAGGCGTAGGGATCAAGGCCGTCAAGCTGCGATGCTTGTTGGATGACGGGATAAAAGACCAATTCGCCTTTTGCGTTCGCGAGGTCAGGGCCTTTGCTGCCACAGCCTACGTCCAGCACCCGGCCTCGTAGACGCGGATCGGGCATCATCGTTTTGGCGAAGTACTCCGCGAAGCCAGCGCGGTTTTGATCGAGTTCGCGGAATCCGCCGGGAATGTGTGGTTTGGGCGCAATGGTCACCTGCATCGGGCGGAATGCTAGGGAAGGGCTTTGAAGTGTGTTGAGACAGCAATGGTGCTGCGTTGGGGGAAAGTGTTACGCGGTTTTGTGCGCGAGTTCGCGGAGCATCGTTTCCCAGCGATTGGCCCATTCGGTCGCGCTATAGGGGCTGGCGAGTTGTTGGCTTCGTTCGCCCATGATGGGCAGGTTTTCGTGTTGCTCGTGGATGTAGGACATCGCTTGAGCGAGATGGGTGGGGTCGTTGGTTGCGACGCGGAAGCCGTTGTAGAGATGTTGGACGAGGTCGAGACCTCCGCCGCAGGCTTCGCTGCAGATGATGGGCAGGCCAGCGGCGGCGGCTTCTGCGAGTACGGCGCCCCACGGTTCGTAGCGGCTGGGGAGCACGAAGCAGCCTGAGTTGAGCAGGTGCTTGGGCGCGTCTTCGGGTTGGACAAAGCCGTGATCGACGATGTTGGGGCGGGCTTTGAGCAGGTGGCCTAGTGGGCCTCTGCCGCAGCAGGCGAGTGTCCAAGGGTTTTGCTGTTCGAGGCTGTAGCGGGCGTGGGCTTCGACGAGGACATCGAGTGCTTTTTCTTCTGCGTAGCGGCCCATGAACAGGAATTGGCGAGGCCAGCCAGTTGCGAGGTTCTTGCGGGCCTGCAGCATCGGTGAGAAGTGATCGAAGTCCACGGAGTACATCGCGCGCATCAACTGGCGTTCTTCGAAGCCTAGCCAGCGGGCAAATTGCCACGTGCGTTCTGCGGCGACAACAACGCGGGAGATTCGTGAGAAGTAGCCGCGATAGGCGAAGCGGCCCAGGATTTGTCGGGTCTTGCCCACCCAAGGCGTGTCCATCGTCATGACGAACTTGCAGTTGGCAAGTTCGGGGACGAAGGGCATGTTGCGAAAGACGGGATGATGCCAGCCGCACAGGACGACGACGTCGGGCTGGAACTTGGTGACGTGGGGAGTCAGTTCTTCGCCGAACTTGTCGGGATCGAAGAAGGTGTGATTCACGCCGTTGAGGATTTTGGATTCCTGGAAGTCGGCGTTTGCGGAAGCCGTGAGTCTGTAGAGACCGACCCACAGGTCGATGCCGGGCTGTGCGGCGAGGGCTCGCCAGCAACTGGCCATGTAGCCAGACACCTGCGTCCAACAAAAGGCAACACGCAACGGGCGTTTCGCAGGTTGTGCGACGCCTGAGTTCATGTTTTTGGGGACGGATTGGAGTGCAAGCGATACCACTGAATATGTCGTTTGGGCTTCAGAATCTCTACAGCGAATCTCAAACACTTAGTTCGGCGATTTGCTGGTCGAGCAATAGATAGAAAATCTATGACACAGTATAGCATTTTTCTTTGGTTCATTGCAACTTGTTCAGAAGACCGTATGAAATCGTTTGATTTTTATGGAAAGTGGGACCGTACGCATCACACGGGTGGGTCAATCGCGGGTGGTGACTAGCGAGTTCACCCCATTCTTTTCGAGGGATTGAGGATCGAAACATACCAATTTGCGAGTTTGGCGGGGGTATAGGTTTGGGTCGCCCAGGTCTGGCTTTGTTTGCCTAGTTCGATGGCTTTTTCGGGAGTTTGTGCGAGTTGGGCGATAGCTTGGGCGGTCTGTTCGGCGACAGTCGTGCCGCCAGGCAGGATGATGGCGCCGGCGTGCTCGAACTCTCGCCACGTGTCGACTTGGCGCGTGGTCACGATGGGCGTGCCGCAGATCATGGATTCGACGAGGGCGATGCCGAAGTTTTCCTGGCTGGTGGGGAGCGCGGTGGCGTTCACGGCTTGGAAGAGCGACCACTTGAGGTCGCCTGTCACGAGTCCAAGGAAGTGGACTGTGTCTTCGACGTTGAGCGATTTGGCGAGGGCTTTGAGTTCGCTTTCAAACTCGGGCGGGTGGCCTTTGCCTGCGATGAAGGTTTGGATGGGCAGGTTCTGGTCTTTCCAGATTTTGGCGGCGCGGATGAGGGCGTCGGGGGCTTTCTTTTGTGAGAGCCTTCCTAGGAAGAGCACTTTGAACGCGTTGGTGCGGAGTTGCGGGAATGCGTTCAGTGCGAGGTCTTTGCTTGGCAGAGGCTCAAAGGAGCGCGGGTCGATTGGTGGTGGGGGGCCAACGACGACGGGCGCTGTGACGTGGACTCTGCCTTGTCTTGCTTCTTCTTCGACTTCAAAGTGCACGCGCAAGGCGTTGTTGAGCACGCTGCGGCTGAACAGCGCGAGGTGGATTTTCTTTTTGAATGAGCCTTTGGAAAGGCTCCAGTCGTCGAGCATGCCGTGCGGGCTAACGACGTACGGGATGTTCAGTCTTTGAGCGAGTTTGGCGAGTTGGATGTTGGAAGAGGCCCACACGCCGTGCAGGTGAAGCACGTCGGCGTCTTTGAGGACGGCTTCGCAGACGTCGAGGCCTTCTTGCGTGATGAGTTGGAATGGTTCGTCGCGTTCGCTTTGATCCAGCGACTTGCCTCGCAACTCTGCGATGCGGTCTTGCATAGGGACGCGCACGCACGCGACTTTGCCTCGTTCGTGGCGGATCGGTTCGCCCGGCTTGGGGCGCTGGCGCAGCCAGATTGGATCGGTCAGGTCGTCATCGCCGCAGTTCAGGAGCGTGACGCGATGGCCCAGATGCGTGAGCATGGGGCACAGCAGCGAGACGGTGTTGACGACGCCGCCATCGCGGCGGCGCATCCACTTCAGGAATTGGACGATACGGAGGGGCTGCAAGAAGGGAGAGTAATCACGACGCGAGGTGAAAAGTTGGTTGATACATGCAGGGCGAGCCGTTCTGTGTGTGGCGGGCTTACCATGTCTCGTTCCAGTTTGCTCTTTTGGAGATTCTCATGCAAACCCGTCGCGACGTTCTTTTGATGGCAACCCCACTCGCTTTGCTGAGCTGTTTTGCAGTGATGACTGGGTGCCAGTCCTCGCCTCGCAGCGACATGGGTCTGATGAATTCGCGCTGCCCCATGAAGCCCGATTGCCCGTTGCCCGCGAGCCCCGCCACAGTCAATTTCAAGGGTGGCAAGGTCGGGTTCTGCTGCAAAGGGTGTATCGACGAATGGAGCCAGATGAACGAGGCACAGCAGGAAAAGGCGTTGGCCAAGGTTCGCTAGTGGTTCAACCAATGCACTAGTCAGAATGCTGAGAGTGTCTTCAGCGTCATGTGTCCTTCGTTGAGCGCTTCTTTGCGTCGCGAAGCCGTTGCATCGTGTCAGCCGTGGATTGTGGTTGCGGTGCACTCGGCTTGTGTGCGGGTCTGTATACGGGCATTTGTACAGGTTTGGTCGTCGCGAATGTTTCCGGAGAATTTGGCTCATTTGAAAGCGAAGCGGCTTTCTGCTCGGTCGAGACGACATCACTCTGAGATCGTTGCGTCTGGGCTGAGATTGTGACGCGTTTCTTTGCGGCGGAGAGTGTTGCGAGTGAGGCACTGCCGCTTGACTGGGCTGTAGCAAATAGACCAAGCGTCCATTTCTTCCAGCGTTCTGGCTCGAGCACGATTCGACGAGCGGCGACATCTGTCACGAACAGGAAAATGCCCAGCAACGCGCACAGTTTCCAAATCGGGACATTTGTGGTGGGCATCACCAGGTGATCTCGGATCCATAGGTCGGCACCCGCAGCATCCAATCGATATATCCGGCCGTTTGTCTCGCGTGCGGCGTCCCAGAGCGTCTCGGTGCTTGGTGTCGGGTTCGCGAGTTCATTGCCGCCCCGACGAACAACTGCAGCGCGAAGCGAACCGTTGCGTGTGCCGGACGTGCCAGTGGTGTCCATCGCGGTGGGCGCGTTGTAGAGCAGCGATAAGAGGTGTACGCCACTTTCTTGCACAGCGACTACTGCTTCGTAGCGACCGGGCCCGACCTGCTCCAAACGAATCGTGTCAATATCAGAAGATGTGCGAGAATCGGATTCAGGATGGAGGACTCGCCCTTCGATATTTGCGAAGTTCAGCCGCTCGCCGCGTTCATCAAAGAGTTCGACGACAACTTTGGCGTGGTCTCCACTGGTTTCGATATTGATGCGAGAGTTTGGATCGCCGCTGGCACGCATCGTGCGCTGCAGTTGTTGTTTCCAGAACGCCGCGTACGACGGCCATGAAGTCCAGCTTGCATTCCAGCGGGTCGTCGCGTCGCTCGTGTACGCGGTCACTCGTCCAAGGCCGTGCTGCCAATGCGCGAGAATCGGATCGCCTTCGGGTCCGCGAAGAGCGACGGTTGCAAGCCCGCCGCGTTCTGCGGTCACCACATAGCCGCTGATTCCTGGCAGCGGCGTGGGAATTCCTCGCAACGAGTCGTTTGACAGATCAACCTTTGGAGAAAATGCGGGACCCTCCCAGATAAGAGCACGACGAATCGTTTGTGCTTCCTTGATGAATATCTGCGGGAGGACGGCGATGGCGTTTGCCGACTTGACGGGGTATGACTTACCTCCTGCAACGCGTGCAATCTGTTTGAGCAGATCATCGTTAGATCCATCGCCGATCGAAACTGTCGAGATCGTAATGTTCTGACGTGCGAGCGCGGCGGCCTTTGCCAAACCGTCGCTCGGCTCGCCGATGGTTTTGCCGTCGGTTAGAATGATGATGTGTTTGATGCCCGCGTCAGACTTGGCCAGCTCGACCATGGCCGCGTCCATGGCGGGAAACAAGTTTGTTCCTCCGCCAGGAGCAATAGAACGCACCTGCGTCACGATTTCATCAGCCTTTGTGCAGGTCGTGAGCGGCACCACAGTCGTCGCGACATCGTCAAAGGCGATGACCGCAACCTGATCGAGTCGGCTGAGTGCGTTTATTCCAAGGATGGCCGCTTGATTGGCGATTTCCTGTTGCGTGACCTGTGTGCCCGGGACCCACGTCGTCATTGAGCCAGAGCGATCAATAATGAGCGCAAGCGCGCCGCGCGGCATCTGGCGTTTCTGGGGCGGATCAAGCGACACCGGCATGACTTCCGCAAGCGCGGAGCCGATCCAGCCCCCCGCGCCGTAACTTTCGGGTCCGCCCAGCAGCAGAATGCCGCCACCGACATCGCGCACGTACTTGACGAGGTTCTTCTGTTGCGCGAGTGAAAAGTTCGACGCATTTTCATTTGCAAGCACGACGGCGTCATACGCCAGCAAGTCGTTGAGCGAAAGTGCGACGCTCCCGGCTGAACGAACTTCGGCGGTCACTTCCTGTGATTGAATTGCCTGCACGAAGGGCGTGAGTGCTCGCTCGTCTTCGGTCACCACAAGTATTCGTCCACGAGCATCGGTGAATGTGATCGAGGTTGCGCTGAGCAATTCGGGTACGTCTCGCGGGTCTGGTTGGCCAGCAACGCGAGCTGTTGGTTCGAAGACCGCTTTGAATTCGTGTACTGGTGCTCCGGAAAGACGAAGCGGAACTGAAAAAACGTTTAAGCCCCGCGATAAGCGAACGCTTGTTGAGTCTGAGGTGGACTGAGGATCAAGGTCTATCAAGGTGCCGTTGAGCAGCAGACTCAGGCGCCCGGAAGCCTCGCGTCCTGCATCGATCACAACTCTTGCGTTGATCGTGTCGTTCTGGCGAGCCCACGACGGGACAACCACGTCCTGCATCTTGATCATGCCAGTGCGGTCGTACTCGATGGTCGCGATATCGATAGGAACACGATCAATGGATGCCGATTGGACAGCCGCGGCGAGACTTCCACTTGTCTGATTGCCGTCTGAGATCAGCAGGATTCTTCCCGCGGCATCGGAAGGTACAAGTGCTCTTGCAAGCCTGATTGCCTCTTCCAGATTCGTCGCGTTGACATCACCGATGTGCCCAATCTCAGATGGGTTTCGAGTTGTTGAAGGGAGTATCTGCACATACGCATCACTCGCCGCCGTCACGAGACCGATGCGGTCGGTTGAGGTCTTCTTTTGCAACGATGCCTTCAGGAAGTCATCGACCTGAGTTTGTGTTTCCGGCGGCACAGATCGACTGACATCGCGCACCACCATGACGGCGACGTCTTTGGCGCCCCACTTGATGCTGGGCTCGGCGAGGGCAAACACGAGCAACGCCGTCACGATGCAGCGAAGCACCAATCGGACCGTGTGAACACGACCGCGTCCGCTGCTGAGCGACCCTTGTGCGATCCACCACGCGATGCCGCACAATATCGGGATGAATAACAGCAGCGCGGGTCGTGCAAACTCGACGCCGACGATCTGAAGTGAACCGGCTTGAGAGAGAATACGACTGAACACTTCGAGGCCCCGTTAGCACGTGCAACCGAGCAACACAACTTCATTGAAATATACGAAGAAGCAGGGGGGCGTGTGTCAGCAAAGGCACGATTTCTTGTTCCGCATGTTCAGAACGATCGGTTCAATCTTGCGAAAAGCAGACCCAAAACGAAAAAAACCCGCAGCCGAGTTGGCTACGGGTTTGATCATGAATTGGGGTACTAGGATTTGAACCTAGACTAAGTGAGTCAGAGTCACTCGTGCTACCGTTACACCATACCCCAAATTGACCGGCGATTCTAGCCCGGTTTCGGGCGAGTTTGTAGGTGCCGGGTGCTTTCGCAGCGGGGCTTTGGGCGGGCTCAAGTACAAGTTGCGAGCGACTTTGCGGCTTTTGAGCGATCTGCCGCGAAGATTGGCGTGTCTTCCAAGCGCATCAGTGTGGAATGTCGATACCTGATGACGGACGCCCGCTCGCTTACGCTCGGGTTCCGGATGTTTGTCTATCTAAGGAGATTTGCATGGTGTGTCGCATGGATGGGCGCGGGCTTGGCGGGGTCGCGGCGTTGTTGTTGCTGGCGGGGTGTGCCTCGAACGGGTCGACGCAGGCGAGCGGGCAGCACGGCGGTGCGTCGGCTGGCGGATCGCAGACGGATGTGAAAGCCGCGATCGAGGGGCGAGAAGTCGCGAATGACATGAAGGCGACCATCGAAGCGGCGCGTGACAAGGTGTTCCCCGCGCTGGTCAACATCAGCGTGATCAGCGTGTCGTTCTGGGAAGGCAAGGAAAGCAAGAGCGGCTCGACCGGCTCGGGCACGATCATTTCGCCCAGCGGTCTGGTCGTGACCAATCACCACGTTGTGGAAGATGGCAAGACGTACAAAGTGACCCTCGCGGACAAGCGCGAAGTCTCGGCGACGCTCGTGGGCGATGATCCGATGACGGATCTTGCAGTGTTGAAACTGAACACGACGGAACTGGGCAACACGCCGCTGCCTGTGGCGAATTTCGGCAACTCGGATGAACTTGAGCCGGGCGATTATGTGATTGCGATGGGTGCGCCGTATGGCCTCAATCGCAGCGTGACGCTGGGGGTGATCTCGAACACCGAGCGAGTCTTCACGAGTTTCGGCGGCGACGACATTCAGGATCAGGAGTTTGACTTTGATCGCTCCAGCGATATTTTCACTCGCTGGCTGCAGCATGACGCGTTGATTCTGCCGGGCAACTCGGGCGGGCCTCTGGTGAATCTCAAGGGCGAGATCATCGGCGTGAACACACGAGGCGGCAGCGGGATGGGATTTGCCAACCCGGGCAACTTCGTGAAGCGGATCGTGGATGAACTCATCGCGAGCGGCGAAGTGACGCGCAGCACGATTGGCGCGAACTTCAAGAGCGTGAAGAAAGCGGGCTTTGAGCAGGGCGTGCTTATTAACTCCGTGCAGGATGATGGACCTGCGGCGAAAGCCGGGCTTCGCGCGGGCGACGTGATCACAGCGATCGACGGCAAGGCTGTGTCGGCGAAGTTCCCGGAAGAAATTCCGCTGGTGCTTCGCACGATTGCGGAGAAGCCGGTCGGCACGAGCATTGAGATGAGTTACAAGCGGGGTGATCAGGAAGGCAAGGTGACTGCTGTCACGGAGAAGATGCTGAAGGAACGCGGGAAGGAAATGGCTCTGCGTGTGTTTGGCATTTCGCTGTCGGAAATCACGGAAAAGATGGCGCTCGCACGCAACCTTGCCAGCAAGGAAGGTGCGCTGGTGATTGGCGTTCGCGGCGGCGGTCCGGCCCAGATCGCTGAGCCGGCGATTGGCTTTGGCGACATCATCAAAGCAATCAACGGGCAATCGGTGAAGACAGTGCAGGACGCGCTGGACATTTACAAGGCGCTCGCGACGCAGGACCCGATGCCTGAGTTCGTCACGATTGAATTTGATCGCAACGGCAAGAACCAGTTGACGCTGATCAAGCCTCGTCCTGAGAAGCCCGACGATCCACCCCGCGAATTGCCCAAGGCGTGGATCGGCATTGCGACGCAGCCCGTGCTCAAAGAACTCGCAAAGCAGATTGGCAGCGAAGCCAACATGGGCTTCCGCGTGACGCGCGTGTATCCGCGCACGCTTGCGGCGCAGAGCGGCGTGCAGGTGGGCGACATCATCACCAAACTCAATGGCGAGAGCGTTGCGCCCAGATCGATGCAGGACGCGGGCATGTTCCAGCGAGCCGTGCGCAAGTTGTCGATTGGCGGCGAAGCGAAACTGACGGTGATGCGCGGGAAGGAAAGTAAGGACATCACGCTGGCGACAGAACGCACGCGCATCACGCAGGAAGAAGCGCTGCGCGATTCCAACCGCGACTTTGAATTGACGGTTCGCGAATTGACGTTCTTTGATCTCGATGAAAACCGCTGGGACGAGAATATCAAGGGCGTGATGGTTGCGAGCGTCGAGCGTGCGGGCTGGGCGGGGCTTGCGGGCGTGTTCGAGGGCGACCTCATTCAGCGCATCAACAACTACGAGATCACGGATATTCCCAGTTACCGCAAGGCGATGGAAGCGATCGCGAAGGAACAGCCGACGCGCGTGGCGTTCTTTGTGCTGCGTGGATCGCGCACGCAGTTCAAGTTTGCGGAGCCTGAGTGGAAGCCGGTGACTGTGGCGAAGTGATGTTGGGGTTCTTGAGGAACGACCCAATGATGGAGGCGCAAACACAATCGAGTCTTGTCAAAAGTGTTGGGAAGCAAACTAGCCAAGCGGCAGCGGCTTGCCGCGATTCGCGCCGTAAATTCATGAGAGTTTGCGGTTTGCTGGCAGTTAGTTTGATTCTGTATGTGCTTGCGGCTTGTGTTTGTCTTGATTATTCTCAAGGCGCATTTATCTTTGATGAAGAGAATCGAGACAACAAACCGGTTGCAATTGGGCCCTTGCCTCGTGCATTTGCTGCGAATCCGTCACACCACAACTATTACTATTCGAACGACGAAACGGTTTTTAGAGTTTTCAGGCCAGTTTGTTGGTTGTGGTGCAAGTCGAACGGATACGTACAACCGACTAGAAACCCTACTTGACTTTTGAGCGCATCGCACCGAACCGCGGCGGAGAACTGGAATGGAGCCAAACCCTCTTCGTGGCCATTCGCGGTTATTTTCTTCACGGCTTCGCTACAAGCAGCGGGATGGTCGCTTTAGGAGTCCACTGGCTCGTCGCCTGCGTCCACCACAGCGCGTCGCGGGCGTTGTCCGCGGCTTGCGTTGTGACAGCAGCCGGGAGTTCGATGAACTCCACTGCGCCGCGGAGGCGGTTGCGGAGTGTGGTGCGGAGTACGTCCAGGCCCAGTTCGGTTGCGGGAATCGTGACGAGGTAACTTGCACGCACCTTGGAGATGGGCGAGGAGTCGACGGGCACGGAGTTGATCGGGAGGATGTTTGATCCGAACGCCGCGCCGAAGCCTGCGAGCGGCGTCACAATTTCTGACGCGAGCATGCGCGGGTCGTTCATCACGCTTTCGTGCGAACTTGGGAACGCGGCGGGCAGCACGCTAGCGACGACTTGTGCGGGCACGTCCTTCTGAACGCGCCAGTTTTTCTGGACGCCGTTGGTGCCAACTTGTTCAAAGGTCTTGAGGCCCGAGAGATCGTCGGACATCACGCGGATGGCGAGGCGGCCTTCGGATGCGAGTTCAGCCGCGCGATCGAGGGCGACGGTGACTGGCTCGAATGCCGCTTCGCGCGATGCGCTGCTGTTCATCGTGTCGGCGGCACGCTTCGTGGATGCGCCGGGCGCGTCGCCTTCCATCTTCATGAGGCTTGCTGCTTCGGGCTTCGCGTCGTTCATTGCAAGTTCGGTTGCGCCAGCGGCGTCTGCTGGCTTCGTGTCGTTTTGCGCGAGTGACGGTGCAGCCAGCGGCTTCTTACTGAGGCTGATTGTTTGTGCCACAAAGTATGTTGTGCCGCCAACGACCAGCAACAGACCGGCGGCCATTGCAAGTCCCGGGAGCGCTTTGCGGGTGCGTTCTGAGCGGGCCTTGGCGAGCGATGCGGCGTCGGGATCGGAGACGAGGCGCAGCGAAGGCGTGCTGCCGTTGCTGCTGCGTTCTTCTTCGACTGCTCCCAGCAGCATTTCACGTTCGAGAGCCGCGAGCGTGCGGTCGTGCAGGTCGCGCGGGGCTCGCTCCACGGGCACACTCGCGAGCGCGGCTTTCTGCAACTGCATCTGCTCGACGCGGTCATTAAGGTCCGAGCGTCCGGACGCGGCGAGCATGCGTGAGACCTGTTCGTCGGAGAGATTGCCGTCAATCCAATCGCACAACTGATCCTCTGAGAGAGGAAGTGGCTTGTGGGAGTTGTTGTGGTTTGAAGACAAAGCGAAAAAGTGAAAAGCGAAAAGCGAAAATTAAGAACACTACACGCGACCAACACTACACGCGACCAAGTTGTTCGACGATCTCACGCAGCGCCGTCCTGGCTCGGAAGACCCGGCTCTTGACGGTGCCGACGGCGACGCCAAGCGACTCGGCGATTTGTTCGTACGGCAGACCCTGGCAGTCTGCGAGGATGAGCACGGCGCGTTGGTCCGGGTCGAGCTTGCTCAACGCCTTGAGCACGCGGGTGCGTTCCTCACGGAGTTGGACCTCCGAATCGCCAAACGGTTCCCGAGTCTCAAGACTTGATGACCCCACGCGGTTGCGCCAGCCCGCATTGTCGTCCTGACCCGCAGGAGCAGTATCGAGGCTGGCGTGCTTGCGAAGTTTCTCGGACCTCAACTTGCTCAGGCACACGTTCATCGTGACGCGGATGACCCAGGTCGAGAACTTGGCCCGGCCGTCGAATGTGTCGATGCCTCGGATGATCTTGACGAACGAATCCTGCGTCAAGTCCGCCGCCATGTCGCGGTTGTGAACCATCCGCAGACACACGGAAAACAGGCGATCCTGATAGCGGACGATCAATTCTGACCACGCGGCGGACTCGCCCGCGCGGATGCGTGCCACGAGCGCCAAGTCTTGCGCGTCGCCCCCGGCCCCGTCCGATGGGGATTCAAGGTCGGGTTGAGGTGCAGGTGGAAGGCCCATTTTGTGGAATGATTCTTATTGCGCTCAGTCGAGGCGATGGTATCGGCTGATTGTGCCGTCGTGCCATCAATCTGCCTGCTTTGAGGCAGATTGGTGTGGGCAATATACGGCAGGCATCAATCTCTTGAGCACCATTCAGTGAGCGTTTCGACTTCAGACCGAAGGCCTGGAATTCAGTAGCCGGGGCGTGGAGCGAGGCTTTGCGAGCGACACCCCCGGACGCGCGTGCCGTCGCGATGGCAGTCTGAAAGACTGCTCGTAGTGCGTGTGAAATTCAATATTTGTAGGATCAGTCCTTCGGACTGCGAAGCGTTTCGCGCTCGATCCGGGGGTGTCGTCGCAAAGCCTCCTCCACCCCCGGCTACTGACTGCCACGCCTTCGGCGTGAAAACTCAGCGTCAGTTTCCTTATCTGAATGACATCCCATCAATCTCTTCGAGATTGATGGCACGAATGACAAGAACTTGCGCGCTACTATCACTTTCTCCACACGCTCTTTGTGTACGGATATTGTTTGGAATACTGGTTTGTGCCCGGATTGCACCATGAGTAGCGACGCCCTGAACATGATGGACTCAATGAACCTGATCACGCTTGCCCAGTGGCCCGCGTGGGCGACTGGCGGCTTGCTGGTGTTCTTCATCGTTGTCAGCGTCTTCATGGTGCTGGCGATTTTGATTCAGAAGCCACAGGGCGGCGGTCTCGCCGCGGCCTTTGGTGGTGGTTCGGCAAGTTCTGGCCAGACTGCCTTCGGCACGAAGACTGGCGACGCGCTCACGGTGTTCACGGTGTTGGTGTTCTTCGCGTTCCTTGTGGTCGCGGTGATGCTCAATATCTCCATGAAGCCCGACAAGGCGGCGATTGGCACTGCTGCATCAAGCACGACGCCTGCGAACACGTCAACCGCGCCCGCGACGGAACAAGCGCCCGCGCCGCAGGGTGATCAGAACGCAACGCCAGTGACGACGCCTGTCACGACGCCCGCGACGACTGACACTGCGCCGAGCACGCCTGCCACAACCCCGGCGACGACGCCAGAAACGCAGCCGACCACAACGCCGACAACACCCCCGACCACGCCCCCGCAGCAGCCCGCGAATCCGCAGTAATTCTTATGTCCAAAGTTCGCAACACCAGCGTCCGCAGCATGACCGGGTACGGCGAAGCCTCGACCACGCAGGACGGGGCGCACTACTTCGTTGAGATTCGCTCGCTCAACAACAAGTACTTCAAGTCCACGATTCGCCTGCCTGAAGACTTGCAAGGGCTGGAAGCGGAACTCGAATCACGGTTGCGCGAGAAACTATCGCGAGGCACAATCACGCTCAATTCACGCGTGAACAACAACTCTGAAGGCGCGGCGTACGAAATCAACGTGCAGGCGCTTGAGAAGTATGCGAAGCAGATTGGTTCCGTGCCGGGCTTTGCGGGCAAGGTTGATGCGGGGCAGATGCTGTCTGCTTTGCTGCACTTGCCGGGCGTGTTGCAGCCACCTTCGGGCGAAGAAGAACGATTTGAAGCCGCACGCGCGACGGTGATGCCGCTGGTGGATAAGGCGTGCGAAATGCTGCTGGAGATGCGTGGTCGCGAGGGGCAGGTGCTGGTCGATGACCTGCGCGAGAACCTCAATGCGATTGCCGATCGCTTGGCTCTCATCAAGAAAATGGCTCCGGGCGTGATTGCGGATTACGAAGTGCGGCTCAAGACCCGCATCGAAGCCATGCTTCGCGAGATGGAGCACAAAGTCGAGCCGGGCGATCTGATTCGCGAAATAGCGGCGTATGCGGAGCGCACGGACATCGCGGAAGAGATCAAGCGACTGGGTGCGCACATTGATCAGTTCAACGACTTGCTCAAGGGCGATTCTGGCAAGCCGGTCGGGCGCACGCTGGACTTCCTGACGCAGGAAATGCTGCGAGAAGCGAACACGATCGCGAGCAAGAGCCCTGATGCAACGATTTCGCGAGCGACGGTGGAGATCAAGGGCTGTATTGATCGCATCAAAGAACAAGTGCAGAATATTGAATAGTGGTGATGTGCCACCGACAGTGCTTTGACTGTCGGTGGGGGCCATCAAAAAGACTTCGGTTCTACTGTGTATTGACCCACTCTCCACCGACAATCAAAGCATTGTCGGTGGCACGTCGCGCGCCATCATGGCAACGCAATGACCTGCATCGGAACTGGGATGCGACTGGTCGCAAGGCCACGAGCGCCTTGGACGCGAACAGTTCCCGTGATGAGAACATCGTCTGCCCACGCGACGTTGCCCGGCCCGCCATACCGCCGCGTGTCGATGCGCTCTGGAACGAGCGTGTTATACGCGATGGGCTGTAGTGGCACATTGGTCGCGACGCCGCCCTGTGTGCACACCAGGCTCGGGATAGGCAAGTTGGCGGGGATCGCTCGTCCATCGACGCGCACAAGTGTGAGTACGACATCGACAATATTGGTCGCCGGGATGTCGATTGGCCCGGGCGCGCCGCCGATGCTTCTAGTCGCTTGTGCCGAGACTTTGTAGTTGACGCCGTCGATGCGAATGAACGTCACGCCTGGCGTGCGCGGCACGATGATTGAGGGTTGCTGCTTTGGCGGGGTGCGAGGCGTTGGCGTGCGGCGCGGAATGACCCCAAGCCCGCCCAACATCGCGCCCAATGCAAGGCACGCACCAAGCCCACCGACAATCGCACACACAGACTTGCACGTCGTACGCATAGCCAACTCCTTATGAACACTCATGTCTTGATGCGCCGCGCGATTGCTTTCTTTCGCAATCCTGTATTATTCTCGGCGACTCGTCAAACCGTTGGGGCGTTACCGGAGGGGGCCGCGTGAGCAGACCCGGGCACGCACTTCACCAATCGTCGATTGACTCACATCTTGTTAGCCGAACAGATCGGCCGCGTTCTGGCAATTGCGCGAAATTGGCCTAAAATTGACAAATCGGCATCAAGTCGAGACAAACGTCGTGCGAACGTGCCACGGACTAAGGCTTAGCAAAATACAAATGAGATAAGGTGAATAGCAGCGTTTTCACGCCTTCGGCGTGCAGAATCAGCGTACTCACAGTCATCGGAATGTCATTCCCAGACGCCCCGTCATCGGCACCAACTTCAACAAAATTGATATCAGACACCCTCGCTGCCAAACCGATATAACTACCTCCCATGAAGACGATTTCGCCCAAGACCTGGACCAATGCCGACTTGCCAGCTGCGTGGGAACACGCCAAGCGGGAGAAGGAGCCTGTGTTTGTTCCGGCTCAGTACTTCGCGGATGATCGCGGCTATTCCCTGATGAACCAGATGCAGGGCGTGATGTCGGCTCAGGGACAGGTCAATTACAGCGTGCAATACCCGGGCGTCATCAAGGCGTGGCATCGCCATCGCCTCCAGACAGACTTTTGGATGTGCCTCATGGGGCATATCAAGGTGGGCGTGCATCGCGAAGAAGACGGCGTGAGTTGGCTGCTCGTGATTGGCGAGAAGCGGCCCGGCATCATGGTCATCCCGCCACCTTTGTGGCATGGAGCCGCAACCGTGGGTGATAGTCCTGCCGGGCTGCTGTATTATGTCACACACTCATACAACCCTCAGCAGCCCGATGAAGACCGAAGAGCGCATGACAGCATTGTCGGGTATCCGTGGCATGTCAGGCACGGGTAATCGGGGTACTCCGGCTTTCCAAGCCGGACGAATGTCGTCGATGTTCGAGAGAACAAGCAATCGAGCGAACTTCCCTAGTATTCATGGATGCCAGGCCGAGACTACTACGACATTTTGGGCGTTGGGCGCTCGGCTTCGACGGATGAGATTCGCAGCGCGTATCGCAAACTCGCTCGCAAGTATCACCCTGACGTCAACAAAGCACCCGACGCAGCGAAGAACTTCGCGGAAGTGCAGGCGGCGTACGAAGCGCTGTCGGACGAAGGCAAGCGAAAGCTCTACGACCAATTTGGCGAAGCGGGTTTGAAGGCTGATGGTGCTGGTCCACCGCCGGGCTCAGGTGGTGCGCCGCGTGGATGGCCTGGCGGGGCGGGAGCGCGGCCCGGGCAGCAGGTCAATCTCGACATGGATGATCTGGGCGAAGTCTTCGACGCGATCTTCGGGGGCGGGGGCGGGGCTGGGGGGGGTTCGTCTCGCCGTGCTGGTGCTCGCGCGAAGGCGGGCGGCTTTCCGGGTGTTGATCTCGATGACGAAGACGACGCTCCGATGCACAACATGCAGGAGGCTCGCATTGACTTTCTGACCGCCGCGAAGGGCGGCACTCAGACGGTGCGAGTGCAGGTTGAAGGGGGCGGGACGAAGTCGTTGGAAGTGAAGATTCCTGCGGGCGTTGATCAGGGCGCACAACTTCGGATGAAAGGCGTGCTCAACGATTCGCGGGGTCGCCCTCGCGACTTGGTGCTTGCCGTCCACATCCTGCCCCACGAACTCTGGCGGCGGGGCGAAAACTCAGATACCGGGCAAGGATTGGACCTTTTCTTGGACCTTCCGCTATCGATCAGCGAAGCAACGCTCGGCGCGACTGTGGACGTGCCCACGCTGACGGGTGCTGTGCAAGTTACAATTCCTGCAGGCACTGCAAGCGGCAAAAAACTGCGTCTGCGCGGCATGGGCATCCGTACAGATGATGGACGAAAGGGCGACTTGGTGGCGATCGTGCAGGTGGTGCCGCCAGCAAATGCCTCGTCGCAAGCGACCGACTTGGAAAAGGACGTGCTGCGACGGATTGCGTCGATGGGCACTGCTCCCAGAGCGGGCGCGGCGTGGCGCAGAACATGACTTGATGTATGAGCGATGACAGCTCCAAGACAAAGGCGGGAGCACTCGACGCAGAGCGTGCGATCGACGATGTCGCAGCGCGCAAGCGTGCGATGTATGACGCGCTACTCGATGATGAAACTGAAACCGGGCCGGGCGGGAGCGATACGTCCAACGCGCTCTTGGAAGACACACGTGCTCTGTCAGCGAGTGCGATCGCGGCTCTTGCGGTGCCAACAACCGCGACGCCTGCGCTGTCGATCATCATTCCGATGTACAACGAAAGCCAGCGCATCGGTGCCACGCTGGATGATCTGGTGCGCACGCTGCGGCGTTGGCTTGATACTGGCGATGCGCCGATTAAGGGCTATGCAACGGGTGTGACGACGAATGTGACAGGCGGCGCGTTTGCGTGTGAAATCTTGTGCGTGAATGATGGTTCCAAAGACGACACAGCAAACGTCGTGCTCGAAACATTGTCGCAGTTGCGCGTCGATGTTGCGGATGGAACACGAGTTGCGATCGCGCCCATCGTAGCAAACGTCCTGACACACGACAAAAATCGAGGCAAGGGCGCGGCGGTGCGGACAGGTTTGAAAGCCGCGAGGGGACAGTGGTCCATCGTGATGGACGCGGACAACGCGACACGCGTTGATCAACTGGAAAAACTTGCGAGAGCGATCGCTCCAGGTGTCGCCATGATTGCCGGCTCGCGCAGCGCGAACGACGCGGATGTCGTCGCGATTTTGCCACGGAAGTTAGCCGGGTATGGATTCAAGAGCGCGCTGATGCTCTTGGGCCTCAATCTTGCTCGCGACACACAGTGCGGCTTCAAGTTGTACCGCCGCGACCTGGCTCAATATCTCGGGCAGAACAGCCAGGAAGAGGGCTTCGCGTTCGACATCGAGCACTTCCTGCTGTGTAAGCACGCGGGCTGGCAATTCCGCGAAGTGGGTGTGCACTGGGAACACAAGGCGGGCGGAAAGATCAGCGTCGTCAGTGACGGCCTCAAGATGGTGAGACAGGCAAAGCGCATCAAGGATCGCATCCGTTCGCGGCCCCCAGCGAAACGCGAGGCGGTGATTGTGGAAGCGAAGTTGAGTTGATGCCAAGAGAATGCGAGCCCGGGTGTTGTGAAGGACTAATTCGCGTTCAATTGGTATCGCCCGTTTATTCCACTTGTTTCGAAGAGGTCACTCCATTTGAATTCTGAGTATCGCCGTACGCTTCGCGATGCTTGTTTTGTACGCCGCGACCGCGTTTGTTGCCGCGGCTTTGCTGTTTGTGATTCAGCCGCTCGCGGGCAAGGCGTTGTTGCCACTCGCGGGGTCGTCGCCATCGGTGTGGACGAGCGTGATGTTGTTATTTCAGGCGGCGTTGCTGATGGGGTACGGCATCGCGCATGCGGTGTCGCACTTGGGTATGCGGGGGAAGTTGGGGACAAGCGTTACGCGTGTGATTGTGGCGCTGGTGGTGCTTGCTGGCGCGGCGGCGGTGTCGAGATTTGTTGACGTGCCGTCAACGCCGCCCGAATCGAGTCCGGGGCTGTGGGTTCTGGTGACGCTCGCAATGTGGGTCGGCTGCGGATTTGTTGGCGTTGCGATGTTGTCGCCATTGCTGCAGCAGTGGTTCGCGTCGACGCGGCACGCGAAGGCGGCGAATCCGTATGTGCTGAGCGTTGCGAGCAACATCGGGAGTGCGGTGGGGCTCATCGCGTACCCGCTGGTGATTGAGCGGACGCTGGTGCTGCGTGATCAGTGGTTGTGGTGGGGGTATGGGGTGATGGGGTTGTTTGTTTTGGTGGTGATGTGTGCGATTGTGGCGATGCGCGGTTGTAACTCCAAGAGCGAGATGGTCTCGTCGTGCAACGCGACACCGAGTCCGAATGAAAATCAGACATCGACTACGCAGGGCCTGAGCGAGTCTTCGAGCGAAGGTTTGGGTGTGACACGGATTTCAATTGCGAGTGTGCAAAGTAAGAATTATGGGGGACTGGCACCGACCGCTCAAAGCAGCAATCGGTGGCACGTTGGCCGCGCTGGACAAAGTTATTCTCCAACATTGCGAACGTGTCTCGCGTGGCTGGCGTTTGCATTTGTGCCCAGCAGTTTGATGCTTGGCGTGACGCAGCACATCAGTACGGACATTGCGCCGGTGCCGCTGCTGTGGATTGTGCCGCTGCTCATGTACTTGTTGAGCTTCGCGTGGGCGTTTGCTCCGGTTCGCCAGCCTGGCGCGGCGTGGTGGGGGCGGGCGATGGTTGTGCCGGTGTTGGCGTTGGCGTTGGCGCTGCTCGTGCAGGCGAGAACGCCAATCGTCGTGGTCTTGTCGCTGCACCTTGTTGTGTTTTTCGTCGGATGCATGATGTGTCACAAGTCGCTCAGCGAGCGGCGGCCTGACCCCAAGCACCTGACGGTGTTTTATTTTGTGATCGCGATGGGGGGTGTGCTGGGCGGCATCTTCAATGCGATTGTCGCGCCGGCGGTGTTTGATCGAGTGCTGGAGTACCCGATTGCGCTGGGTCTTTTGCTTACGTTGCGAGAGTTGTGTGCGGCGGAGCAAACGCGGGACAGCAACGATATTGATTCTACTGATGTGCAAGTGACACTCAAGCACTTCAAGTCGAGAGCGCTAGTTGTTGTTGGCGTTGCGTGCATTGCCGCGTGTGTTGGATTGGTGTTGATCATTGATCGTGTTGCGTCACAGATGACGATCTCGCAACTCGGACGCTCTGCACTTGTTGGGGGCGTGCCGACGCTGTTCCTTGCGATCCTCGCGTTCGCTGCTCAGAAGTATCGACACACCGTCGCGTCGAAGGCGGTGTTTGTTGCGGGCGGCGCGGGATTGCTGCTCGCGTCGCAGTTTGTGGACTCGGGTGTGCAGGTGTTGCATCAGGAACGCACGTTCTTCGGCGTGCATCGCGTGCTTGCGACAAACGGCGGCAAGCAGCACGACTTGCGGCATGGCACGACGAGCCACGGCGTGCAGGTATCGCGCGAGAGCGAGCGATTTGAAGAGTTGCGGCAAGTGCCCGGCGCGTATTACCACCCCAGCGGACCCATCGGCATCGTGATGAGCATGATGCAGCAGCGAAGGCAGCACATGCGAGTGGGGTTGATCGGGCTGGGTGCGGGTGCGCTCGCGTCGTACGCGCGTGAGGGCGATTCATTCACGTTCTTTGAGTTGGATCCGTCGGTCATTCATATCGCGCAGGACGCGAAGTACTTCACGTTTGTGAGCGATGCGCGCGACCGCGGCGCGACCATTACGATGGTGCCGGGCGATGGTCGGTTGACACTGGCGAAAGCGAGCGGGCATTTTGATGTGCTGGTGATCGATGCATTTTCGTCGGACGCGATTCCAACACACTTGCTGACGCGAGAAGCGATGGAGTTGTACTTATCAAAACTGTCCGATGACGGCGTGCTTGCGTTTCACATTTCCAATCGGAGCTTTGATCTCGCGCCTGTGCTTGCGAGACATGCCCTAGACATGAAACTCATCGCGCGCAAAAATGCAGATATGTTCGCGAGCCCGATGGAAGCGCAGCAAGGCAAGTTTGAGTCGCACTGGTTTGTGATGGCGAAGACTGACCAGGGCCTGAGTGGTCTTGCGCGGGCAGCGATGTGGTACCAGCCTGATGTTGTCGGTTCGCTGTGGACCGATGATCGGTCGGACATCTTGAGCGTGTTCATGGCGTGGTGAGCGTGCGTAACTCATCGTCTGCGGTGTAAGGCATACGCTCGGCCCATGCTCGCGTTATTCACGGGTGCGATTCTCGCGTCGGCGTTTCTGCTGTTTCTGGTGCAGCCTATGGCGGCGAAGATCGTGCTGCCAAAGTTGGGCGGCGCGCCGTCGGTGTGGATCGGCAGCATGTTGTTTTTTCAGGCTGCGTTGCTCGCCGGGTACGGATACACGCACGTGCTGACGTCGAAGTTACGCGTGCATGTGCAGGTGTTGATTCATGGCGTGCTGTTGATCGCGGCGGGGCTTACGTTGCCGCCGCCGACCGACTTGCAGCCTCCCGCGGCGGGCGATGATCCGGTGTTTTGGCTGCTGCGGACGCTCGCGATCACGGTCGGGCTGCCGTTTCTGGTTGTCGCGACGACGAGTCCGCTGGTGCAGCGATGGTTCAGTTACACGTCGCATAAAGACGCGAAGGATCCGTACTTCCTGTATGGTGTGGGCAACGTCGGCAACATTCTCGGTTTGCTCGCGTATCCGTTGTTGCTTGAGCCGCTCGCGGGATTGCGCAAGCAAACGCACGTGTGGTCGATTGGCTTTGTGGTGATGGTGGTGCTTGTGTTAGGCGCGGGTGTGGTTGCGATTCGCAGTGCGAAGGCAACGGGGAGTGATGAAAAAGCACTTGAAAATACAGCGACAGAGAAATCGGTTTCGATTTCATGGCGGCAGCGATTGTGGTGGGTGCTGCTTGCGTTTGTTCCGAGCAGTTTGCTGCTGGGAGTCACACTGCACATCACGACAGACATCGGCACGTTGCCACTATTGTGGGCTATTCCGCTGGTGTTGTACCTGCTGAGTTTTGTGGTTGCGTTTTCGAGCAGAGTGAGACTTGCCGGCGCGACGCTTGCGAAAATCGTGATCATGCTGCTTGTCGTAGTTGCAGCGTCAATGCTGTGGGCGAGTGAATCGCACCCGTGGATCAATATCGCTTTGCATTGCGGCGTGTTCTTCGTGTGTGCGTGGCTCTGTCACAAACTGCTGAGTGATGCACGACCGAATGCGTCGGGATTGACAGAGTTTTATCTTTGGCTGTCGGTGGGCGGTATGCTTGGTGGTATTGTGAACTCGCTGCTCGCGCCAAGAGTGTTCAACTCGGTGTTGGAGTATCCGCTGGTCTTGGGCTTGGTTGGAGTTGTCGCCGCAGAAGCAATCGTTCGGCAACGCAACGGCGTGAAAACGAAGAATCAGCCAGCAACCAGTCAAGAACGAAAGATTCGCACGAAGTCGTTGGCGTGGTCGTGGGTGATTGCAATTGTGCTCGTGATCGCGATGTTTGTCGCACTCGTCAATCTTGACGAATACTTCAACAATCACGCGAAGCAGTATTCGCCACAGACGCTCGCTGCGATTCGTGTGGTTGGACCCATCGGCGTATTTGTGTTGCTTGCGGCGATTCTGGGCGTTCGTCGAACCGCACCGGTGCTCGCGGTGATCTTGATCTCAACGCAGTTGCTTCAAGGCCGTGCGCAGTCCTTGCATCGCGAGCGGACGTTCTTTGGTGTTCACGATGTCATCCAGACGCCCAACGGCGCGTGGCACGAATTGCGACACGGGACGACAAGCCACGGCTTGCAGAAGTGGTTGCCCGAGCAGGATCGTCTGTTGCCCCGCGGCTACTACGATCCGCGCGGGCCCGCGGGTGATGTGTTCCGCGCAATGGCGAATGCGGGCAAACTCAAGAACGTTGGCATCATGGGCATGGGTGCAGCAGGTCTCGCGGCGTACGGCGTGCCCGGCGCGACATTTGTATTCTACGAAATCGATCCAGCAGTCATCGCGATCGCGGGCGAGCCCAAGTTCTTCACATATGTGAGCAAGAGCCGAGCGACGACTGGATATGTCGAGGGCGATGGGCGCATGAAAATCGCTGAGTCGCCCGAAAGTTCGTTTGATCTCATCGTGCTCGACGTGTTTTCGTCGGACTCGATTCCGACACATCTGGTCACGCTTGAAGCAATCCGCGATGTGTATGTGCCTCGGCTCAAGCCCGGTGGCGTGTTGCTCATGCACATTTCAAATCGGTACTTTGACCTGTCCGGGCCATTGGCTCGAATCGCTCAAGAGACCGAGCTGAAGGTCTTGATGCGGGCTGATAATGACGTGCCGATCGAGCAGCAGTACTCCGACGCACGCAAGGCGTCGACGTGGATGGTGATGGCGAAGGAAGTCGCGGACTTTCGCGGGCTTGAGGCTCAACCCGGCTGGATTCCGGTGCGGGCTCGGGAAAATCAGGTGTTGTGGACCGACGATTACACGAATCTGCTGGGCGCACTCAAACGCTAAAGTTGCTGACATGGCATTTTCTTCTCTGAACAGTCTGCGTGAGGCCCAGCGTGTCTTGAGTGATCTTGCGTCGAGCGTGGCGCAGGTCAAGTTGATCGACGGGGCGATCCAAACGCTCGCCCAGGCGTACTCGCGTGGGAACAAGGTGCTCGCGATCGGCAATGGCGGCAGTTGCTGTGACGCGGCTCACTTTGCAGAAGAATTGACCGGGCGTTTTCGCAAGGATCGCCCGCCACTCGCGGCACTCGCATGCAATGACGCGGGGCACATCACGTGTACTGCGAATGACTACGGGTTCGATCACATCTTTTCAAGGTGGATCACGGCTCACGGAAAGGCGGGCGATGTCGTGATCATTCTCAGCACGAGTGGTAACTCTCCAAACTGTGTTGCCGCGGCGAAGGCTGCGAAAGCTGCGGGGGCGACCACGATTGGATTGCTCGGCAAGGGTGGTGGTGTGCTCAAAGGCGAGGTCGATCACGCGATTGTTGTTGGCGGAGAGACATCGGATCGCATTCAAGAACTGCACATGCTGATCCTGCACATCTTTGTGGAAGGGATTGAGCGAGAACTTGGATATGTAGCTTGACGTGCCACCGACAGTGCTTTGACTGTCGGTGGAAAGTCTGCGTGTCATCGGAAAGTCGTTGAAGCTTTCGAAATCGTTGGTGATTCGTCACCGACTGTCAAAGCACAGTCGGTGGCACGATCATTGCAACGACTGCATGATGACCGCCGCGCCCGCGATCGCTGCAACTTCGATGCGCATGATGTGAGGACCGAAGTTGACGATCTTGACACCCGCGCTTCGTGCGTTCGCGAGTTCTTGCTCGGTCCAGCCGCCTTCCGGGCCAATGAAGAGACTGATGGACGATGAGCCGCGTGCAATGTCGGTTGCGAGCGTGCGGCACGCGTCGCCCGATTGATCCGCGAGCAGCACGAGTGACTGTTCGCGCTGCGCGTGTGTCAAGGCCTCGGCGAACGTCGTCATCGCGCCGATCTCAAGCATCCATGCGCGACCGCTCTGCTTCAGCGCTTCTTCCGCGACTCGCGTGAGCCGTTCAAGTTTGCCCGAGCGTGGTTCGACGATGCTGCGCGAAGAAGTGATCGGCGTCCATGAGGTCGCACCGATTTGGCTCAAGCCGTCGATAATCTCTTCAAGACGATCACCCTTCGCAGCGGCACTGAAGATGTGCAGTGGTCGGGCAGGCTTGTCGCTCATCTCCGCGTGCTGGACTCGAACGTCGATGGTCCATTCGCCTTGGCGAGTCTTCAGAATGTCGCTGATCGCGGCGTCCGCAATCAAGCCTCGTCCGTTGCGGATCGCAAGAACGTCGCCAACTTCCAGCCGTTTCACGCGCACGGCGTGGTGGGCTTCTGGGCCGATAATGCGAATCAAGTCTCCCTTGTTCAGAGCATCAAGATCAGGCTGGAAGACGATGTGGGGCATTGGCGAGTGGTCGAAATTGCTTGAAAAATGCGCGATGGGTGAGATGAACACCTTGCTGTTGAGCAAGGCTTAGTGCCTGCAACTGTGCCTCAGCGTAGACGCCGACCAAACCGGGCTGAATGGCATATCGGGCTTGATCAAACCCTCAAAATCCCCGATGATGAAATGAATGCCGCGCGGATTCCGCGCGTGCGTGTTGCACTGTTTGCGTCAGTTGATTCATGTCCGACACGAGCGACCACAAGCCCGCAGGCGCGCAGCCGCAAGACGCGGCGGGTGGTGCTGCGCCCGAAGAGGTGCAGCCCGGGCATGATCCGTTGCTTGAGCAGGCCGTCGAAGACTTGCTGCAGCAGATGGACGAGGCGGAGAAGAACATCAAGGCTGCGGTTGCGGAAGAAACGCAGCAGGACTTGGCGGATCTCGCGGCGATGACAAACGCCTCGCAGACGCCAGCAGAAACAACGGCGGACACGGCGACAGAACCGCCAGAGGAAGACAACCTCACCGATGTGGTGAACGCGTTGCTGGAACAGCAAGAGCAGCCGAACGCTGCAGAGGCAACAACTCCTGCGGTCGCCGCAAAGGAACCGGAGACTCCGGCACCTGCGGAAGAAGTCGCGGCTGCACCAGTTGCTGAAGCAGCGGCAGTGGTTGAGAACGTCGCCGAGCAAACTCCGGAAGCTGCGGTCGAAACACCAAAGGCTGAGGAAACAAAGCCTGAGGTCGCACAGGTTGCCGAAGCAGCACCGCCGCAAGCAAGCGAAGCCGCGAAACCTGAGGCGACTCCAACGCTTGCGGATCTTGATCGTGAACTTGCTGGAGTTGCGAACGAGATGCTCGCGAAGGAGCAGATTGCTGCGCCCGCGCCTGTGCCTGCCGCTCCTGCGCCGGCGCGCACTCCAGAACCGGCACCTGAGCCAGTGGCTCAAGAACCTGCACATCCGACACCAGCGTCCAAAGAACATCACGCAGCGGGCGCAGGCACCCGAGCGCAGCAGGCGAAGGCTGCGATGCACACGGCGATCGCGCACGCGAGTCCGAAGGCAAAGGCAGCAGGGTCGTGGCTCAAGGTGCATGTCGAGCCCAAGGTGATCGCGATGCTCGCAGTTGTGAGCAAACCTATTGCGACCAAGTCCAACGCGTTCAAGCACTCGCTGGGATTGATTGCGTTGTACACGTTCTTCGTCGCGAGTGCGTTCTGGGCGTACGCGTTGTTCCTCCGCCCTTCGCATGTGCAGACTGCTGAAGCCGAGCCCTTTGACTTCCAGAAGTCTGGCTTGCCAACACCTGAGCCTGAGCAGGCTTCGCATGAAGAAGCAGCTAGCGAGAACTCGCACGGCAAAGCCGAATCAGGCGGCCATGGCGAAGCAAAGAAAGAAGAAGGGCATGGCGGCGGGCACGGCGATGCCAAGGGCGGCAAGAAAGAAGTCAAGAAACCCGTCCTCAACTCGGCCGACTCAAAGAGCGTGATCAACAAGACGCTCGACGACCGCAAGAAGAAGCCCGGCGAAGCCAAGAAGGGCGGCGGCCACTGATATTGATAGTATTTGATCGTGCCACCGACAGTGCTTTGACTGTCGATGGTGATCGTCGTAACGACGTACTTGTTTCACTCTCCACCGACAATTAGAGCATTGTCGGTGGCACGGAACGCTGTCTTCAAAGTTCATACACTTGTTCATGGGCAATCAGCCGACCGATGCAAATCACGTGCAGCCTGTCGGTGCATCGCCAGTCGGTGCGCCGCAGCCGGAAAGCCGCAAGAACTCGCGCAGTCTTCTGGGCCTGCTGTTTTCTCCACTGCGATCAAAGATGTTTATGCTCGCGTGCCTGGGCGTGCTCTTTGGAGGCGGCACGATGGTTGCCAACGCGATGAAAGAAGGCTCGGCGTCAGGGTCGATGCCAAGTCTTGCGATAGACGCCGCGCCGTGGGCGCTGCGCGTTGGCATCAGTTTCATCGCCGCGTTTGTGTTTGCGTTTCTCGTGCGTAAAGCCATCAAGTGGGGATTGATTCTGGGCGGGTTGCTTGTTGGTGGTGCGATTCTCGTTCACAAACTGGGCTTGGGACTTTCTGCCGACGATGTCGCATCACTCAAGCAGCACGTCGACGAAGTCGCTCGTACCGCACAGCACGCGGCGGACACGCTGTGGGCGAATATCAAAACGTACCTACCCAGCGCGGGCTCGGCGGGCATCGGGTTGTGGCGCGGAGCGAAGCACGATGTCGCCCCGTGACGCGTGAGGAATTCAATTCACCACGGAGGACACGGAGAGCACGGAGCAAAAGAACACAGTCATTTTCTCAGTGTTCTCAGTGTCCTCCGTGGTGAACTAAATCGTGCGGGTGAAACATGCGTGTCACTGCCCCAAGCCCTGTCGATGATGAATCGCATCCGCAAGCACCGCTTTGCTCGCGTATTCGAGTTGACTGCCGCTGGGCAGGCCCCGCGCAAGGCGAGAGACTTGTACCTTCGCATGCTTGAGTGCATCGGTGATGTAGAGAGCCGTGCCGTCGCCTTCGAGCGTTGGATTGAGGCCCAGAATGATCTCCCTCACCGCGACCTCGCCCGGATTCGTGCCCGCGTCGCGAACGCGTTCAAAGAGTCGCGAGAGCGTGAGCGCGTCGGGGCCGATGCCTTCGAGCGGGGCAAGCCGACCCATGAGCACGTGGTACAAACCCTTGTACATGCCCGTCGCTTCAAGCGCAAGCAAATCTCGCGGCTGCTCAACCACCAGCACAAGCCCTCGATCCCGCGACGCGTCGGAGCAAATGTTGCACAGGTTCGCGTCCGCGAGGTGCCAGCAGTTGTGGCAATGCCGCAGCGACTTTTTTACTTCTTGGACTGCATGCGCCAGCGCGAGAGCCGTGGGTTCGTCAGACTTGAGGATGTAGAACGCCAGCCGTTCCGCGCTGCGTCGGCCAATACCGGGCAGTTTTGCGAACTCGGTGATGAGTTTTTCGAGCGGCTTTGGATATGCGGTGTCGGGCACGTCAGGATGGTACGCGACGACGCGAATCAACTTGCTTGGTGTGCGATTTGATCACAGCACTCGCGTGCTGCGTGGATAACTCCCCAGCACGACAAGTTCCTGACAATGCTGCTTCGCGCGTTCGATCGCGAGTTGCATCGTGGCGTCACTTTGATGCCCTTGCGCGTCGATGAAGAACGTGTACGTCCAATTCACGCGGCCCGCGGGGCGCTTATCGATGTGCGTGAGGTTGATGCCGCTGCGCTCAAAGTCGCCCAGCACGCTCGCGAGTGCGCCGGGTTTGTCGGCGGTCTTGAACATGATACTGGTCTTGTCGTCGCCGTTTCGCTGCGCGGGTGTGCGAGCGAGCACGAAGAAGCGCGTGAGGTTGTGCGGATGATCTTCGATGTTGGTAAACAGCACCGACAATCCATGCAGGCTCGCGCCCAGTTCGCTCCCGATCGCGGCGGAGTTGTTCTTGCCCGCCTGTGCCTCTTCCGCGACGATCTGCATCGCTCGGCTGGAACTTGGCGTCGGAACGAGCCGCGCCTGCGGAAACTTGTCGTTGAGCCAAGTGCGGCACTGACTGAACACCTCGGGCTTGCTGTAAATGACTTCGATCTTCGAAGGTTCGCACAACGATGCGAGCACGTGATGAATCTCAACTTGTGCCTCAGCGTAAATGTGTACCTTCCCCGCGAACGACGTCATCGCTTCCAGCGTTTCGGCGACGCCGCCATGAATGCTGTTTTCGATTGGAACGAGCCCGCAATCAACGTGACCTCGCGCGACGCTCGTGAAGACGCCCTCAATCTGATCCTGCGTGACAAAGGTGACGCTGCTTCCAAAGTGCCGCACGCCTGCCACGTGGCTGTGAGAGCCCAGCGGCCCCAGGAAACCAACTGTCAGCCCACGCTCGAGCGCGAAGGAGCCACTCATGATCTCACGATAAATCCCTTCGATCGCGCGGGGTGGCAGCAGCCCACCGACTTGTTCGTTGAGCCCCAAGACCTTGTTGAGCACCTGACTTTCGCGATGCGGCGCGTAGATAGGCGTGCCCGTGTCGCGCTTGAGCGTGCCGACTTGCACGACGAGCGCCGCACGCTCGTTGAGGAGCGAAATCAGGCGGCGATCAACATCGTCAATCTGCGTGCGAAGCGCATCAAGATTGACCGAGCCCGCCGCGGGGCCCGGCGAAGCGGAATTCGGAGGTGTACTCGGGGAGGTGCTCACGCAGCATCATACAGCATTGACGCACCCAGCGTTGAGCCGACGAATTGTGTCCGTGCGCTCGATACGATTGAGCATGTCGAGCGGCGTTCCGAGTCATTGTGAGAGTTCTGCATGGAGCGTGCAGCCCACGTTGTCAGGGCGATATGTCATGCTCGAACCGATGACCATGTCGCACGTCGGCAATCTCTTTCAAGCGACACCGCCTGGAACGTTTGACTACTTCCCAATGCGACCACCGACGTGGGACGTTGCCGGATTTGAGTCGTTGATTGGCGACGCACTTGCGGACAAGGCTCGCTGGACCTTTGTGGTTCTCGCGAGATCAATTGATTCAAGTCCGCCGCGAGTTGTTGGAAGTTCCTCTCTGCTCGACATGCGACGCGCCCACAAAGCCGTTGAAATCGGCGCGACGTGGTACTCGTCCGATGCCCGCGGCACAGTGGTCAACCCGGAAAGCAAGTTCTTGCTTCTCCAGCATTGCTTCGATGTCTTGCGCTGCGAGCGCGTGCAACTCAAGTGCGACGCTCGCAATCAAGTCAGTCAGCGAGCCATCGCGAAAATGGGTGCGACGTACGAAGGAACACTCCGAAAGCACATGGCAATGCCCGACGGCTATCAACGCGACACGGTCATGTTCAGCGTGATTCGCGAAGAGTGGCCCCGCGTGCGCGACTTGCTGAACAAGCGAATCGCAGCCATGTGAAGCAAGTACTGCCGCATAAAAACTGTTTACCACGGAGGACATGGAGAACACGGAGAGAAAAAGCGGTGCTTTCCAAGCATTTTCTCCGTGCCCTCCGTGTCCTCCGTGGTGAAAATCGATCATCCAACCCGTAGGATTTCTACAGAGCAACTTCATAAAGAAGCAAAGCCGCCGCTCACTCCTTGCCAAACAACTCCTGCATCTTCTCTTTGCGATATGCAAAGATGCGATCAATATCGCGCCTCACGAGCAACTTCTCAACGATTGGCCCGCCCATGTGCTTGTATCGCACGCGATCGATGCACAGCGTGCCGTCCTTGCCGTTTCGCTGTTCGCGTTTGAACTCGTGCGTGTGGTGCCACAAGAGGTACGGGCCTTTGAGTTGCTCGTCGACAAATCGGTGGGGCGGGTTCCATTCCGCGATGCGCGTCAGCCACTTCATGGGCACGCCCTTCAGCCCAATGCGATACTCAATCAACGCCCCGGACTTCATCTCGATGGGCAGAGGCGTCACGATCTTGAAGTTGAGCCAAGGCGGCGTCAGAGTGTTGAGATTCGCCGCGTCCGCGAAAAACGGAAACAGTGTCTCGAGCGGCGTGGGAAGCCAGATCGACGCTTCGAGCAGGCGTTCCTTGCACAGTCGTTGCAGCATGCGCGACAATAGCCATGTGCATTCAACTTCGCATTTCAGCCTGGGAAATCAGCCAATTCGTGCCTTGGCTGCTTCAACGAACTTCTGAAAGTCGTGAGATCAGCATATAAAAAATCCCTCGCAGGCGAGGGACGACAAAGTACGCTTCGATACTTGTTCACTTCTTGCGGCGAAGTTCAATGCCGACATTGTGCTGATCGGTCAGCTTGCCATCGACACAACTCTTCCAATTCTCGTTGATCGTGTCCGCGCTGTTGAGCGTCAGCGTCAGGTCGCACATCACGGTCTGATCACTGCCGGTGTAGTTTGACACATGATCAAACACAAAGTGCATGGTGTTGCCATTCTGGTTGCTCGTCGTCGCTCGCATCGTCGGCTGGTTGCCCACGGCGCAGTAGTGCGTCACGACGATGCTGTCGCCATCAAGGTGATACGTGTTCGTCATTTCATGCGGAGCGCCCGCGAACATGATCTCGCGGACGACGTTGCCGCCCGACGTGACGCTGAACGTAATCGCGTCGTTCCACTCGCCCTTCTTCTCCGGGTTCTCCATCTGCCATGTCCCGGCGAGCGTCTTGAGTTTCTCGAATGAGGCCTTGGTCGTGTCGGACGCCTTGCCGACAACCGCAAAGTGCCCGCCATTACCCGTCACACACTTGTCGCAGGTGCCGCAACTTGTGACGAGGGATAGGAGGAGCAGGCCGCTACCGAGGGCCAAACGAGAATAAACGCCGGAGCTGAACTTGAACATTGCAGGTCTCCTTAAGGACCCCAAGCGCGTTCACGGGGATCACAGAGTGTAACCGTGAGGGAATATGAGTGTGCAGGTGAGTTTGTAATCGAAGCCCATGGCGTTCGCGTGTCTCGCTCTAGTTGATTCGACAGAACGAAACCAGAAACAGTAGATCCGGAAAGCGTCCGGTTTCCGTTGGAGTTCCACACAACTCAAACCTCTGACATAGTTGGCAAAAACTTTGAACTGAGTTGTTCTCCGAGTATTCAGTTCGAATAGACACCAGTCTAGGCCAAAACATGAATTCTGTGTCTTTGAGTGGAGCAGCATAGATCCTGCTGAAAAAAATCTGACCCGATTCGGCGGCGCAGCCTGAGTCTGACATTGAAACAAGAATTTCTTTTGAATTCTCCGGGAAGCGCTCTACATGCCAAATGCGGTTGTTTGTAACGAAAAAAACGACATCAGTCTCAGGATGCCCTGTTGTTTCAGGCAGGTACACGAATCGAAAGAGCGTTTGGCTGCCATGAACCTCTTTGAAGAATAGTGCAATCCCATTCGATTCTTGTTGTTCTGGAAAAGACATATCCCACGCTCCAACCAACGACGACAAGTACTGCGACAGTGAGCGTTCAACGGCGCTTGGAGGCGGCGTGTTGAGACGAGGATGTTTGGTGAACGATGATTGCGGATGGCGCATGACGAAGTCCTGATCAGTCGGCGCGGAACTGCATCCAACGAGCGCGGCCAAGCAAGTGAGAGCGAAAGCGACATGCAATGCTCTTGAAACGCGTTGAAGCAAAGAAGTTGTGCTTGGAACTGTTGTCATGTGTGTACTTGTATGCCCAAGGCGTGATGATGATCCCATTTTCTCGTCACGATTGCGTAACCCCGCGCCATCGCCGAATTCGTCTACACGTCTACCGTTCCGCAATGCCCTTCGCCCCCATCCCCAAAGTTCTCGAAGCACTCCGCAAAGGCCAGATGGTCGTCTTGACTGACGACGAGGATCGTGAGAACGAGGGCGATCTTGTGCTGCCCGTGCAGTTCGTGACGCCCGAAGCCGTGACGTTTATGTTGAGCAAGGCGCTGGGGTACTTGTGCCTGTGTCTGCCCGAAGAAGATTGCGATCGCCTCGGGCTTGTGCCGCAAGCCGCGACCAATACGAGTCAGCGGGGCACGGCGTTCACGGTGTCGATCGACCTGCATCCCAAGTATGGCGGCACGACCGGCGTCTCCGCGAAAGAACGCGCCAAGTGCATTCAGATGGCAATTGATCCTAAGTTTGGACCGCACGACTTTGTCAAACCCGGGCACGTGAACCCACTGCGTTCCCGCAACGGCGGCGTACTCGTCCGCAATGGACAGACCGAAGGCAGCGTTGATCTTTGCCGACTCGCGGGCCTCACGCCCGCCGCGGCGATCATCGAAATCATGAAGCCCGACGGCGAGATGGCCCGCGTGCCCGATCTCGAAAAGTTCTGCGCAGAGCATGGCTTGCTCATGTGCAGCGTCGCGCAGATCGTTGAGTACAGATTGGCGCGTGAGAGTCTCGTGAAAAGGCTCGAACCCAAAAGCGGCCGCACGATCAAAACAAAGTTCGGCGAGTTCCAGACATACCTCTATCAAAGCGTGACCGACCCGCTGCCGCACGTCGTGCTTTGGGTAGCTCCGCCCGTCTCGGGCGGAGCGTTGTCGCGGAGCGACAACGCCACCCCAACGCTGGTCCGCATGCACCGTCGCAGCCTGCTCGGCGACATCTTCATGGACACTGCATCGAGTCCAGATGGCGCCAGCGGCGACACCCTCCACGAAAGCATGCGCATGATCCAGAAAGCAGGCCGAGGCGCGATCGTCTACCTGCGAACAACCAACGCCGCCGCCGCGCCCGACGCTCTCACCGATCTCGAAGGCGCGATCCAAACGCTGCGCAGTGGCGTCGTCAACGAAGACAAGCCCGATCTTCAAGCCCGAGCACAAGCCGCGTCCGTCATGCCTCTTCGCGAGTATGGCGTGGGCTGCCAGATCCTCCGCGACCTGGGCCTCAGCAAACTCCGCCTCATCACCAACAGCGACCGAAGCCTCCCCGGCATCGAGCACTTTGGCTTGGAAATCGTGGAACGAGTGCGGACGAAGTAGCGGGGGTAGGAGTTGGGTGGTGGCACAGGCGTCCTCGCCTGTGAGCGAGTATCAAGCGACTTCCGTCACAGGCGAGGACGCCTGTGCCACCTGCCTTATTCTCAATGCCCTTGCACATCGCGTATCTGCAACGACTTCAAGAACTCCACAACGCAGTCCTTGTCCCGCTGAGGCAGCGCCATGAACGCATCCCGGCTCGCGCGGGCTTCGCCGCCGTGCCAGTAGATCGCTTCGGTGATAGTCGTGAGGTCGCCGCGATGGCCATACGGAGCCGTGCTGCCGCAGTCCCACAGTTTGCGTGTCAGAAACTGGTTCGTCGGGCGAGGTAAGGGAGCAATGGTGAACTGCGATGCAGGAGCAAAACCGTTGAGAGTGCCCTGCGGCACCTGTTCGTTCGCGAAGTGATTGAGTTGTGCGTCATTGAGATTGTGACGCTTGAGGTCGGTGAAAGGGCGAATGATTGCGCGATTGCCGTTGGCGCGTTCGAGACCGGGCTGCTCGCCATCGCGCGTCATGTCAAAGCGATACACCGTCGGCACGTCCGCCACTCTCAGGTTGCCAACCGGGTTGTATGGATTGGGCTCGGTGAAGTCTCGGCTATTAAGCGTGAAACTTGGAATGTGACACGCCGTGCAGCTGATGGTGCCGAAAACCTGTTGACCACGCTGAATTGCTTCGCGACGTTCCCGGTTTTCTCTCCCGTCAGGAATCACTTGACCAGGGACGTTGAGCCCGGCTTGATAAATGGTGAGCGCCGTCACATCGCCCACAGTCACTTCATTCGTCACGTTGTCTTGGTCAGGATCAACCCCCGCGCCGAAACGTTCCACAGTCTGCATGCCGTGATGGTGATTGAGCGCGTTGTTGTTGAACTCACGAATCGACACCACCGCACCCTTCTGGTGAAATGGCTTCACGATCAGGTCCCAGTCAACGCCCTGAATGTTCGTCGGATCAACACGTCCGTCGGGCAACACCGTGATGCTGCCAAACGACACGCCCTTCGCCGTCAGCGAGCGAGTGACGTTCTGCCCCGACTGAGCCGCGGCTTGCGTCGCGCTGGTCTTGATCGCTTGAAGTTCAGCAGTCATCTCGCGAGCGAGCATCTCAATCGGTCCCGCGCCGTTCATGCCAAGAGTGTTGCGTTCGTTGCTGAACATTGGCGAAACGGACATCTGCACCGGGTCGGCTGCCTGCGCCAGCACGAACACGTTGGCGACAAAGTCACCCGCGCCGCCCGAGCGAGGCTGGTTGTGACATCCCGCGCATGATGTTGCGTCAGGACCCGAGGTGCGGATAAACGCTGGTTCATCGGGCACGCGCGGCGCGCCGGTGCCGGTGGATGCAGGACGACCACGCCCATCAAGGCTGTTGAAGCGAGCATCAAAGATCAGCCTTCCCTGATTGAACAACTGCCTGAAGTTGCTTCGCCCCGCGTTGACGTCGGTTTGATTGATGTGCCGATCGACCGCAGGTCGTTCGCCTATCTGTCCCGAGGCAAAGTTTGCAGCCAGCGCAATGAGAGCAATTGAGGTCGTGGATTGCAGAACGCGATTCATGCCGAGTCTCCGGTTGTGGACCCATGACGAGTGTCCGGAGTGCAAGGTACCTCAAATTCTTGATCGAGCAATAGAAATCTCGTCATTTCGTCCAGTCAGGTCCGTGCAGCCCCACCTTTGGGTTTCCGAATCACAAATGCACTGTTCCAATAAGCAAAAACTCGGTGTTTTCAAGTTTTCAGACAGGTACCCCAACGCCACCTATCCTTGCCACTCTCGTTCCGAACAACCGGGACGTGCATTCGCATTCTGGCCGGGTAGTTTCGCCAGTGCCCAATGCCCAGTCCCCAGTGCCTTCTTTCCCCCGACCCGGAGTTTCCCATGATGCGACGTGCGAAGATCAGCGTGATTGGTGCAGGCAACATTGGCGGCGAGTGCGCCCGCTCGATTGCAATGAAGGAACTGGGCGATGTCGTCCTGCTCGATATTCCCAACAAAGACAAGCCAGAATTGCATATGCCAAAGGGCAAGGCACTCGACCTCGCCTGCTGCGCTCCGGTCGAAAAGTTTGACTCCAAGATCACCGGCACCTTTGACTACAAGGACATCGAAGGCAGCGACGTTGTCGTCGTCACGGCGGGCGTTCCTCGCAAGCCAGGCCAGAGCCGCGACGACCTCGTCGCGATCAACGCCGGCATCGTGAAGAGCGTTGCCCTGAACATCAAGCAGTACGCCCCCAACGCCATCGTCATCGTCGTCAGCAACCCGCTGGACGCGATGGTGTACGTGATGTGGAAGATCACCGGCTTCCCAGCCAACCGCGTCATGGGCCAGGCCGGTGCCCTCGACGTTGCCCGCTATAAGACCTTCCTGGCAATGGAATTAGGCGTGTCCGCGGAGGATATCCAAGGCATCCTTCTGGGCGGTCACGGCGACGACATGGTCCCCCTCCCCCGCCTCACCAGCGTCAACGGCATCCCCGTCAGCGACCTGCTCCCTGCAGAAAAGATCACCGCATGCGTTGAGCGCGCGAAGGTGGGCGGCGGAGAAGTAGTCAAGCTCATGGGCACGAGCGCTTGGTACGCGCCCAGTGCGGGCACCATCGAAATGGTGGAGGCCATCGTGCGCGACAAGAAGCGCGTGATTGCCTGTGCCGCGTACTGCGAGGATGAGTACGGCATCGCGCCGGGCAAGAAGGGCAAGGGCCTGTTCGTAGGCGTCCCCTGCGTGCTGGGCTCAAAGGGTGTTGAGAAGGTGATCTCGTTCAAGATGAATGATGAAGAACAGAAGTACATGAACGAAAGCATCAGCCACGTCCGCGACCTCATTGCTGTCACGCAGAAGGTCGTCCCGGAAGTGGCCTGATTTCGTTGCGTAGGTTTGTGGCTTGTCCGCGAAGGCGTGACAAGCCGATACTTGGCTGTTCGTTGAAGGTAGTTGTTGAAGGTAGTTAAGAACGTTTGCAATTTGCACACCAACTCGCACGCAGGGCCAATGCCCAACGCAGCGAGGTTCAAGGAAAGTACGTATGGCTCGCACAGTATTGTTTGGGAAGCGATTTCAGATCGGCACGCTCGCGCTGATCGCAGGCGTCAGCCTCGGCGCTGGCAATGTCGCCCTCGCACAGGAAAACGCCGCTCAGCCCGCCGCAAGCACCGCAACTTGGACGGACCCGGAGTTCGGCAAGATCGCCGGGATGATTTCCGGCACGTGGAAGAGCGCGGCTCCTGTCAAGGTTGGCTCAGACTCGTTTGAAGTCGTGACCAGCTTCGCTCCCGTCGCGATTCCCGATGTTCCCAACGCGTTCTACGGCGAAGTCGCTCGAGGCGACGCGCTGGATCGACCCTATCGCCAGATCGTGCTGCAACTGCACCGCGTGAAGGGCAAGATTCGCATGAAGACGATGGAATTCCGTCGTCCCAAGGGCGAACAACAGAGCCTCGTCGGTCTGTGGGCCGCGCCTCAGGCGTTCCCCAAGAGCGTTTCGTTGGCCGACCTCGTCACGACCCTCGACATCGAACTGACTGCCGAAGGCGATGGCTACAAGGGCGCGACGCCACATCCGTACCCAACCAGCGCAGGCGGCGCGAGTGAAATGACCAGCGAAATCGCCTTTGGTCCGGGCCGGTTCCAGAGCGCTGATCGCGGCTTTGGCGCCGATGGTCAGGTGGTCTGGGGCCCCGCCGCGGGCGAGAGCTACGCGTTCCAGAAGATCGAGAACCCCATCAAGGTCGATTCAAGCCCCGATGGCCTCGTGATGTTGACCTATCCCAGCAAGCTCGAAGGCAAGACCTTCGCTGAAGGCGATCAGATCACGTTGCACTACGTTGGCTGTCTCGAAAACGGCTGGGTCGTTGACAGCAGCTATCAGCGCAACTCTCCCTTCGTGTACAACTATGGTCGTCGCTTGATTGAAGGTTGGACCCGCGGCGTCGCTGACGCGCAGAAGGGTCTCAAGCGTCGCCTCGTGATCCCCGGCCCGCTCGCGTACAAAGAAGCAGGCCGCGAACGCGACCGCATCGGCCCCAATGCCACGCTCTACTACATGATCGACGTGCTGAACATCGAGCCCGTCACGCCGACGGAGCCAGCACCAGCCGCGGCGACAACGTCAGACACGCAGCCCGTGAAGCAGTAAATTGAATCGAACAAAGTTCACAACGACCAGCCTAGCGCTGGTCGTTTTTAATTTTGTCGTGCCACCGACTACGCGAAGCGTGGTCGGTGCCGTACGGCGCCAAGGCACCGACCGCCTGCGGCAGTCGGTGGCACGCGGGCATTACTGCGAGTCTTCTTGCGACCACACCGCGACCACAACATGATTCACATTCGTGCCCGTCGGTCCCGTTCGTATGAGCGAATCCGCCTTCGATAACGCACTGTGCGCATCATGATTCTTGAGCGCCGCCTGAGCGTCAATGCCAACTTTCTTCAATGCATCAACAGTGTGATTATCAACAATCGCCCCCGCAGCATCCGAAGGCGGCGGTCCATCCACACCATCAGTCGAGT
Organism: Phycisphaerales bacterium; assembly: GCA_046350435.1. Lineage (GTDB taxonomy): Bacteria > Planctomycetota > Phycisphaerae > Phycisphaerales > UBA1924 > BJHL01. The sequence continues at coordinate 1,085,205 of JAXMAK010000001.1, read as the reverse complement.
ACGCCAGCAACGACCATCGCTCACCCGCCGCAGCATGTTTCGCCGCAGCGAGCGCAAACGCCAATGCAAACTCCTGGCTTGGCCCGCCAACACCCGTCGATCCACTCGCCAACACCGTCCATTCACCCCCAATCACCCATGCAAACGGATCGCTGTTTCCATAACCCCGCTTTGCCGCCTCCGGTGCCATGCGCTCCGCGAGTTCTCTTGCGCCGTTCGCCGCATCTCCGGTCGCGCCCGACGTTGTCGCAAACACATCAATCCCGAGTGATTGCAAATGATCACTCACCGCTTCAACAACGCTCTGGTTGTTCGCGATCACGCGATGCGACACCGGGCAGGGCAGTTCCTGCTGCGTCTTGGGAGTCTCGGCGGACTTCTGCTGCTTCGCAAGATGCGTGCTCACACGTTCAATTGCGCCTTGCGACGCAGCATCCACGCGAGTCAGCCGCGTCATCACAAGCGCGGCGTCAGCAAACGTCGTTGGATCAGGCGTGAAAGGCCCGGAAGAAATCACATCGAGCGGATCACCCAACACATCCGACAGCACAAGCACAAAAACTTGCTTCGCCGAGCACGCCTGCGCGAGCCTGCCCCCTTTGAGTTGCTCGATGTGCTTGCGCACGCAGTTGAGGTCGTTGATGTCCGCGCCGCTGCGCTGCAGTTCGCGCGTGACACGCACGACATCATCCAGCGTCAGCCCATCGCTGGGCAGGCACAGATGCGCACTCCCGCCACCACTCAGCAGCACCACCAGCACATGGTCCTTGGGCCTCGTCGCGATCCATTCAAGACATTCTCGCGCGGCGTCCATGTTTCGCTGCGTCGGCAGCGGATGATCACACGCAAACACGCGCTTGCCCCAAGGTTGCGCTGCACACTTCGCCGCAAGTTCGGGCGGTGCAGTCACGAACACGTGTTCTGGAGCGGGCACGCGCTGTCCATACTTCTGCATCCGCTCTAAGGCCGCCGCGAGCATCGTTGTGGACGCCTTGCCGATCGCCAGCAGTGACATATTGCCCGGCAGTGCCTTGGGCCAGTGTCGCTCGATCGCCGCCGCCGGATCCGCCGCCCGCTGCGCGACGCGGAGGGTCTCTTGCAGCAGTTGGAGCGAGGTGGGGGCCATGCGGAGGTTGCCAACGTCACAAACGCGCAGAAAACCACAGGTCGGCACCAGCCGAGCGTTCCGATTGTCATCGGTCGTTTTGTTTGGCGACGCCCCACCCGAACGGGAATCGGCACGAATCCGCACGCAGCGACTGCATCGTATAAGAGGGATTTGTTCGGTGTGCGGCGGAATGTCTCACAAATTTGGATAAACCAAGCACCTCAACCTATACTCCAACGGTCGGCTTGTCGACACGGAAATTGTGGACCTTGGGACCAAAGGGGGATTCCTGGGGGCATAGCTCAGTTTTGGTAGAGCGCATCCATGGCATGGATGAGGTCAGGGGTTCGAGTCCCCTTGCCTCCACTTCCGACGATGAGCCCCGAGGTCACCCCTTGGGGCTTTTTCGTTTGTTGGATCGGGGTAATCGGGGGTTGGGGGTGGTGTGGGGGGCGGGATGATTCCGCGTCCAGTCGAATTCACAAGGAAACAAGTATGCACAAACTCTTTGCAACGCTCATTCTCGCGCTCCCGCTCGTCGCCTGTGAAAAGGCAAACACGACGCCTCCGGTGACCAAGCCCGCCGTGACCACGCCGGCTGAAACCAAGCCCGTCGAGACGAAGCCTGCCGAAACCAAACCAGCGGAAACAAAGCCCGCTGAAACGAAACCCGCAGAAACGCCAGCCGCTCAGCCCGCGACCAAGCCTGCTGAGACGAAGCCTGCCGAGCAGCCCAAGCCTGCTGAAACAAAGCCAGCGGAAACGAAGCCCGCCGAGAAGCCGGTCGAGACCAAGCCCACCGAAACCAAACCCGCGAGCACCGTGACCCCCGCCGGCACGACCCCGGCAACCACGCCTCCCGCCGAGAAGAAGGCCGAAGCACCGGCTGCTGCAAAGGTCTACTACGTGCAGCTTGAAACCACGAAGGGCAACATCGTCCTCGAACTCAACAACGAGAAGGCCCCGATCTCAACGGCGAACTTCCTCAAGTACGTCGATAAAGGCCACTACGCCGGGACCGTGTTCCACCGCGTGATCAACGGCTTCATGATCCAGGGCGGCGGCTTCACCAAGGACGGCACCCCCAAGGCAACTGAAGCCCCCATCAAGAACGAATGGCAGAACGGCCTCAAGAACATGCGCGGCACGATCGCCATGGCCCGCACCAACATCGCCGACTCCGCAACCAGCCAGTTCTTCATCAACGTCGTGGACAACGCAGCCCTCGACATGGCCCGCGACGGCGCGGCGTACGCCGTGTTCGGCAAGGTCGTTGCAGGCATGGATGTTGTTGACGCGATCAAAGCCGTGCAGACTGGCGTCAAGAACGGCATGCGCGACTGGCCCGTCGAGCAAATCGAAATCACCAAGGCTTCGCGCCTGACCGAAGAAGACGCGAAGAAACTGATCAAGTAATTGAACCAAAGGCCTGAGCAGGCCAAGTGAGTCAGGGCCCCGACGGGCCCTGATTCTTTTTCAGAGTTTACATTCACAGGATTCTCAGAGAAAGCATCTCATGCCCCACGTCGAACTCCAAACCTCCCTCGGCAATATCGTCCTCACCCTCGATGAAGCCAAGGCCCCCATCTCCACCAAGAACTTCCTCGAATACGTCAACAGTGGCCACTACGACGGCACGATCTTCCATCGCGTCATCGACAACTTCATGATCCAGGGCGGCGGCTTCACCACCGACATGCAGCAGAAGTCCACTCGCGCCACCATCAAGAACGAATGGCGCAACGGCCTCAAGAACAAGCGTGGCAGCGTCGCCATGGCCCGCCTGGGCGGCAACCCCGACAGCGCGAGCAGCCAGTTCTTTATCAACGTCAAGGACAACGCCTTCCTCGACCAACCCCAACCCGACGGCGCGGCGTACGCAGCGTTCGGCAACGTCGTAAAGGGCATGGAAGTCGTCGATCAAATCCGCGTCGTCAAAACCGGCAACAAAGGCCACCACGGCGACGTGCCAGTGACCCCAATCGTGATCACCAAGGCCCGCACGCTCACCGAAGCGGAAGTGAAAGCGTTGGGCTAATTCAAATTCTGACTATCAAACAAACAACGACCGGTCCAGCCGGTCGTTGTTGTTTTTGGAAGAGGGATTCACCACAAAGACACGAAGAACACAAAGGAAAAGACAGAGAAAGATAATTACAAAAAGCAAAAGGGTGCTTTTCAAAGCCACGCATCCGAAGCAGATCACAAGTCCAATCACGCCACTCCCCATTTCCGTCTTGTATTTTCTTTGTGCTCTTCGTGTCTTTGTGGTGAATTCCGTTCTCGCTCTGAATCACCCCGAAGGTTTCAACTCCGTCACTAAGTCACTTCGTTACTTCGTCACTCTCCAACAAGCCACGTCCAAACGGTCGCGCCGCATCTTCGTACATCGCTACCCTCCGCGGTGCGAATTCTCCTCACCAACGACGACGGCATCCGTGCTCCCGGCATTCTCGCGGTTCATGACGCAATCACTCGCGGCACCCCCCGAGCGGCAGGCCCTCTGCGCTGTTCGACAAACTCCAACGAGCCATCGTGCCTCGTTGTTGCGCCGCTCACGGTGCAATCTGCGACAAGTCACGGTATCACCTTTCACACGCCTCTCATGATGCGTGAAGAAACACTGCCGCACCTGCAAGACCTCCCCGGCACGCGCGAAAACACGATGGGCGTTGGCGTCGATGGCCGCCCCGCCGACTGCGTGAAACTCGCCGTCTCTAGCGTGTGGCCTCAGCGTTTCGGCGCGAACTCAAAGCCCGATCTGCTCATCAGCGGTATCAACGCCGGCGCGAACTGCGGCATCAACGTGATCTACAGCGGCACTGTCGCCGCGGCAATCGAAGGTGCATTTCTGGGCATTCCCTCCATCGCGCTCAGCCTGCGATTAGGTCGCGGCAAAGTCCGCTGGGACCTCGCCGCCGCGCGTGCGCGATACGCGCTCGACGCCGTGCTCGCGAACGGCGGCCCAAGGCCCTACGAAATTCTCAGCATCAACATTCCCGCAACCGAAGAGCGAGGCAAGGGAGAGGGCGGTGGCTCGGGTTGGTCTGGTTCGCGCCCGCAGGAGCGAGGCCGCTTCGATCCCGCGCCGGCTGCCGCGCACGATGATCCAACCATCATGCCGCCCATCCGCGCCTGCCCGATGAACGTCCACGGCTTGATCGACAAGTACGAACGCCGCGAAAGCCCGCTGGGCGATACTTACTTTTGGGCCGCAGGTCACGGCTTGGACTTCCACGCAACAGAGCCCGGCAGCGACGTTGATCTGTTGATGCAGGGTTACATCACCGTCACGCCTCTCAAGTTTGACCTGACGGATCATGAGCTGGTTGATGCATGGAAGATGCGGTTGGGCGGGGCGTGATTGCAGAAGAGAATGCGAACGCAGAGGAAAACGGAGAATGAAAAGAGAGAGAAAACTGAGAAGTGAGATGATTCAGAATAGTGGTTCAGCGCCGTCACCGGAAGCCAGTGCTTGAGAAGCATGTCATGTAAGCTCAGACCACGCTTCCCAAGTTCCCCTCTGTGTTTCTCTTTTCTTTCTCTGTCTTCCTCTGCGTTCAACGCCTTTCCGATCTTCACCAACCAGCATCACGCCAGCACAAAGTTCCGCTCGTTCCACAACTTCTCAAACAGTTCCCCCTTCTTCCCGCTCTCCGGCAACTTGACCGCGCACGCAAGAAGCAAGTCAACCAGCGCATGGAAGTCGTCAATCCCGATGAACTCGCGCCCAACCTTCGCTGGCGTCGCGTTCGTGCCTGCCTGCACGGCGGTCAAGTCCGCCATGTTGTGATAATTCCCCAGCGGCAGGCACACACAGGTCGCTTCATACCCCGCATTGAAGTACACGCTCGCCTCGCACGCCCCGCCCGCCATGAGTTTGCGTTGCCACCTCCATTGTGGAAGTTGCGCCAACTTCTGCGACGCTGTGACCGTGCTCGGTGCACCCGCAATCTCTTCCGCACGCTTTGCAATCGCATCCGTCAGCACGGGACTGAACACACTCATGCGATCACCAACGCGAACGATCGGCCCGCCATGGATCGGGCTCTCCGGAAACGCTCGGCTGTTCTCGAGCGCAATAACGCGTGAGTCCTTGGGCATCGTGCCGTGACGAATCGCCGCGATCGCGCCGATGAATCCCACTTCTTCCGCACGCGTGAACAAAAATCGCACATCCTGCGTCGGCTCGACATGCTGCAGCACATCCAGCATGCACGCCATCGCCGCGACCGCACTCAAGTCGTCGCACGCGAGCGTGTGCATCTGGTTGTCGATCACTTCCGCCGGGCCAATGTCCCACACCGCAACGTCACCAATCGTGAGCGCGTCCGTCGCGCGATCCAATTCAAATAAGTAGTGCTTGAATGGCCCCGCGTGCCCGTTGTCGGGTCCAGGCATTGTGCCGGTGAGCACACCGCGATGCGGCTGGTCGTTGCTGTCATACGCAACGACGCGTGCGTCCTTGAAGTAGTCATCCATCACGCCGCCCCGGAAACTGACTTCAAAAACGCTCGGCGAAATCACTCGCTCGACGACAAACGCGGGATGATCCAAGTGAGCCGTGATGAATATGGGTCGGCCAGAAGTTGACGCATCCGACTTCGCGCTTCGCTCCACAATCAAGTTGCCCACGGGATCCTTCGACATCCGCCAAGCAGGTCGCTCCGCAACAAATCGCTCGAGCCAATTCACCACTCGCTGCTCACGACCCGCGGCGGACGGAATGCTCGTCACTTCCGCAAGCCATCGCACATGCTGCTCACGTTGCTGTGCTTGAAGCGCTGGCAACCCCCCGCCCGCCCCCCGGGCCAGCGAACCTATCGACGCACTCGAAAGACTGGACATGACGCAAGCGTATGGATGCGAGTCTGTTCATGCGACATGCGGCCCGACCGTTAGGGACGCTTTGCTTTCTTGAGACGGTGAAACGGTGACCCGGTGAAACGGTGAAAGAGAAAATACAATTCTCACCGTCTCACCGTCTCACCGTCCCAACTCGCCCGCATCAATCCGCAAATCACAATCCCGTCTACTCTGCATCATGCTCCCCGACGCAGATGCAAGCCAATCAGGTCCGTGGCACACGCCCGAATCGACGGACGACGCAGAACGCCGAAACCTGATCGTGAATGGGCACACCATCGCGCCGATGAGCGCGTTGTCGTTTTCGTTCGTCGCCAGCGCAGGTCCGGGCGGCCAGAATGTCAACAAGCGAGCAACCAAGTGCGTGCTGCGCGTCGCGCTTTCGTCGCTTCACCTCACGCCGGGCCAGCAACATCGCCTCGCCTCGCTCGCGTCGCACTACCTGACCAGCGAAGGCGAACTTGTGATCGACTCGGGCGAGCACCGTTCGCAAAATCAGAATCGCGACGAATGCATCGAACGCCTGAGCGACCTCATCCGCCGAAGCCTCGTCGCGCCGATGGTCCGCAAGAAAACCAAGCCAAGCAAGGGCGCGATCAGGCGACGGCTCGAAGGCAAGAAAGCCCACAGCGAACGCAAAGAACGCCGCCGACGCGTCGACGACTGATCACAAACAAGGCCCCTCGCTATACACGCTCAGAAAACTCGCGATGTCCTGCGGATCAAAGATCGACGTGTCGTTGTTGAAGTCAATGTCGTTGCAGGTCGCAGTCGCAGGCACGCAAGGTCCTTCGCTATAGACGGAGAGGAAGGCTTCAATGTCCTGCGGATCGAACGTGGAACCGTCGTTGTTGAAGTCGATGGAGTCGCACATCAAGAAGTCAATTCCAATAGCGATCCAGCCACGCTGCTGTCCATTGAGAAATCCAATACCGCAAAGTGCTCGTCCGTCCGACGCGATGTCCAATGCGGATACCAACTGCCAACCGGCAAGATTGATGCCCTTGGACACTAGAAAGTCACGCACGCTCAACGCTCCGAACGAGATGTGCCAGAGCATCGCCTTGGATTCGCCAGTGAACGAGGCGGATCCAACGATGACCGAACCATCGTGATTGACCGCGCTGGCGATGGAAGTAAGCGTGCCCGTGAGCAGGGGCAAGGGTTGCATACCTGTCGTCTCGGTCCATCGAAACGCGTTCGCGCTTGAGAACGAGGTGCCGCTCGTTCCAACGATGGTTAATCCATCGCCGCTCACGGCATTGCCACGAGACTGAACCGCACCAGGCAGGACACCAAGACTCTGCATGCCAGCAGCAGCGGTCCAACGAATAGCGAACTGTCCTGTCGGCAGAGAACCCGAACCGGTCACGACTGATCCGTCGGCATTCACGCCGTTCGCACTTGCGCTCCAGCCGGGCGAGAGTGAGCCTAAGTTCTCAAGCCCAGATTCTTGAGTCCATCGCCACGCGCGCGTGGAAAGGTTGAGCGAATTTGTTCCAACGACAACCCGCCCGTCTTCGCTAACGCTATTGCAGGTGCCTGACGGAAAGCCGTCGAGAGTACCTATGTCCTGCGGTACACCTTGCATCCAAACAACTGGTCGGACTACTCCAATCGAACACGATCCGACGACTACAGTTCCATCGCTGCTCAGGTCATTCGCAAACGACTGCGATCCGCCAGCAAGCAGCGGAAGCAAATCGATGCCACTCGCTGGCGACCATGTGTATCCGCGAATCTGACTTTGGCTTGTGCCGATCGCCATCGAACCATCAGAAGCCATCGCCTTCAAGCCCGACCCGAATCCTCCTGGTGCCGGGCCGATTTCAGTGAACATTATCTGCCCGGGTGTTGACATCGCGCAACCGCACATGGCGACAATCAAGACAGATCGTTGAAAGTGCAGACCACTATTCATGTCGTAATATACAGCAGAAAACCGCAAAATGAAAGTCTATCTCCTGTGCTTGCACTGATGAAGGGTGCTCTGATACACTGATTTGCAGCAGCAGTCCTCACCACAGAGCCCGATGCGGCCGATAAATCTGAGTGTGCCAGATTGTGCTTGCGTGTAGTTGAATTCAAAGAGAGAAACAAATGCTCAACGCTTCCACCGCCACTCCCTCAACCAACATCCGTCAAGTCCTTGGACCCGCTGCGGACAAGCTGCTTGGGTATGAATCCAAGACGGTGCACAAGTCCAACTTGCACTTGCCTGGGCCGGACTTTGTGGATCGCGTTTTTACGCAGACGGATCGCAACGTGCCGACGCTTCGCAACTTTCAGACGATCCTCAACACGGGTCGTCTTGCGGGCACCGGGTTCGTGAGCATTCTGCCGGTGGACCAGGGCATTGAGCACAGCGCAGGTGCGAGCTTTGCTCCGAATCCCGAGTACTTTGATCCCGAGAACATCGTGAAGCTCGCGATCGAGGGCGGCTGCAACGCGGTCGCGTCGACGATCGGCGTGTGCGCGGCTGTCGCTCGCAAGTACGCGCACAAGATTCCGTTCCTCGTCAAGTTCAATCACAACGAGATGCTGACGTATCCAAACGTCTTCAAGCAGTCGTACTTTGGCAGCGTGCGGCAGTGCTACGAGATGGGCGCGCTTGCGGTCGGTGCAACGATTTACTTTGGCAACGACTCGGCTCGCGATGAAATCGCATACGTCAGCGATATGTTCGAAGAAGCGCACAGCTACGGCATGGTGACGGTGCTGTGGTGCTATACGCGTAACGCGAAGTTCAAGACGTTCCCGGCGCACGCCGCGGGCACGCCAACGCCTGAAAAACCAGTCGATTTCCACAGCAGTGCGGACCTCACTGGTCAGGCCAACCACTTGGGCGCGACGATCAAGGCCGACATCATCAAGCAGAAGCTTCCGACCAACAACGGCGGATACGCCGCGCTCAACACGGGTGGCTCGTCGTACGGCAAGTGGGACAAGCGCGTGTACACGCAGTTGTGTGGCAGCGATGAGTTCGGCAACGGCGGACATCCGATTGATTTGTGCCGCTACCAGATTTTGAACAACTACATGGGCCGCGTGCCGCTGATCAACAGCGGCGGCGAGAGCAAGGGCGAAGGCGACTTGCAGGAAGCCGTGATGACGGCGGTGATCAACAAGCGCGCGGGCGGCATGGGTTTGATCTCGGGCCGCAAAGCGTTCCAGAAGCCGATGAAGGAAGGCGCGGCACTGCTGCATGCGGTGCAGGATGTGTATCTGGATAAGAGCGTGACGGTGGCGTGAGGTGATGTGTGCTGAACCCGATTTCGCGGCTGCAGCGTTGGTATGTTTCGCATTGCGATGGTGACTGGGAACATTCCTGGGGCGTCAAGATTGACACGCTGGACAATCCGGGCTGGTCGATCAAGATAAATCTTGAGGAAACTGAGCGAGCGGACAAGCCGTGCAAAGCGGTGGCAGAAGAGATATCTGATGACGATTGGATCTTCATGCACAAGGAGAAAGAAGAACTTCACGTCGCGTGCGGCCCCAACGGTTTGGAACGGGCGATAGCGATGGCGTGCGACTGGCTCGAAGGAAAGTTGGATGATGCATGACGTTGGGTTGAGGATTGATTCGGCGAAGCAGTTGAGCGACACGGACATGGAGACATGTCCGTGTTTTTTTGTTGGTTGTTTGTGGTTGCAAACGGGGTCAAACAATTGCGCACAGTGATTTTGAAAAACCGGCGTTGTGCGCGCGGGTGTGGATGATGGTGGGGAGAGCGAAGGGGTTGATTTGAGATGGGTGGAGTTATTTTGGGACTTGTGAGACGCGACCATGAGTGTGCGCGAAGTGATGGTCGTGATGGAGATGGTGCTGGGGAGGGGGTTGACTTTTTGTGGGGGCGTTTTTGTGCGCGGGGTGTTGCGGGCGAGCTGGTATTCACGTTGCGTGTTGATGAACGCCGATTGTCACGGGATTCAAAGGGGAGCAATGCTCATGAAACTTACAAAGAACAATCGGGTGGTGCGGTCGGCGGCGTTTCTCGCGATGATGTGCGGCGGGGTGATGACGGCGCGGGGGCAATCGCAGTGTCCGTTGCAGTGGGTGCCGAGTCCGCAGCAGGGGGTGCCGGGAATTGCAACTAGAAACACAACGTCGGATTACGACTCTTCCGGGACTCAGAAGCTCGCCCAATGGAGCAACGGACCTATCGGGCCCCGATTGCTTGTGCTGAGTACTTATTTCGACAACAACGATGTTGGGAACACTCGGGTTTTCGGAAAGTCGGCTGGCTGGGATGGCAACCGATGGACGCAAGTTCCGTCAACAGAATGTGCAAGTCAGCCGGTGTATTACGAACACAATGGAAGCTTGTTTTTGGGAGGATCGTTTACCTATCCATTTTCACCGCTGGCAAACAAGCGAATCGCTCGATGGAATGGAAGTGCATGGGAAGTCGTTGGCAATGGCCTGAATACGCCGGACATCTTGTCTTATGGGTATGTTTCTGGATTGGGTTCGTTTGGAAGTCAACTGATAGCGGGCGGCGAGAATCTCTTTGATACTAACGGGGTTCGATGCCGCGTCGCCCGTTGGGACGGTTCGACATGGCACGCGATGCCCTTTGCGTCACAAACTTACGGGACATTTGAACGACAATTTGTAGAACACCACGGGGAACTGTTCTTGATGATTCCTGAAGACATTTCCGCAGTGTGGCGATGGGACGGCGCTTTCTGGCAGCCTACGCCTATGACAAACACTGCAATTGTTCGTACCGGTGCTCGCTTATTTCGGCACGAAGGGCAACTGTTTGCGTCCGGCGTATTCCGAATTCAGAATACGATTGACGCAACTCTCGCACGCTGGAACGGGACAGCGTGGGAGCGAGTCGAGAGATCGCAGTCAACCTTTGCATATACGAGCTCTCCGAGAGGGATTGTTGGCTTTTCTCTGCATGAATTGCCCGGACAACCTTTCGCATTCGAAGTGCAAATGCACTTTTTCGTCAACGGCGCTTGGGTTCCTGCCGGGCAGCGGCTTCGACACGCGTATGCAAATTCCTTTGGAGCAAGCATCACGGATGTGATGCAGTTTGGCGAAGATATCGTCGTGACCGGATACTTCAACCGCGCGGGTGACCTCCCGGTACGAAATATCGTCATGTGGAAAAACAATGCCTGGCACGCTCTTGGAGCAGGCGTTTGTCCTTCCGCCAATCGGAATAACGCTTTCTTTGCTTCAGCCGCACAATATGAAGACGAAGCTGTCCTTGCTGGGGAATTTGACATGCCCACTTCAAATGGCACGGGGCGACTGCTCGCGGCCTGGAATGGCGCATCCTGGCGTCAATTCGGTGTCGAGGCGGTTGCTGATGCTTGGATAAATACTGTCGGCACCGACGGATCCAGAATTGCAATCACTGGAGTACGTGCCACCAACAACTTATTTGAGGATGTGATCGCCACCTTTGATGGAAGCCAATGGACGCGAGTACCTCAACCGCCCATCTGGCCTCCGAACTATATTGGGTTTCATGCAAACGACGTTATTGCCATCAGGTTCGGGAGTCCTTTTGTGTTTGCATGGAACGGAACGCAGTGGCGAAGCCTTGGGTATTCGTTTCAGGGCCCGTTGCCGCGACAATTTGTGAGCCTTGGCAACAACCTAATCGTATATGCACAGACCTTGCAAGCAGGCTCACTCCAAAAGTACGATGGAACGTCATGGTCATTGCTCGACCCGGCACTCGGGCAGCTGCCACCCGACTGCGGCATTGGAACGTACCAAGGCAATCTCATTCTCCACGGCGCGTTCTCGTCTGTCGCGGGAGTCAGCGCGAGTAACATTGCTCGCTGGAATGGCACAGGGTGGGAAGCAATAGGGACAGGAAGGCTCAGCCCTGTTCGAGCGATTTCGTCGTATGCAGACAGACTCTACACGCTCGAGCGTACTGGGAATGTCAGCCTTCCGTCACGAGTGTCAATGTGGAACGGCGAGGCTTGGACAACAATCGACGAAACAACAGAGCGATTTGTGATTGCGGCGACGGCAGATGGAGTCGTCGTGGCGGGGAGATACGACATCTTTCAACCGAGCACGCCGGGAACTCCTATTTCTCGCTATTGGAAGTACTACTCAACACCGACACCACCGCAACTCCTGATCGATCAGCCCACCATCACGACCTGCGCCAGTACTTCGCAACAACTGGTTGTGCATGCTGCCGGTACCGCGCCCTTTGACTTTCATTGGTTCCGTAATGGGCAGCCTGTTGATCTCTCGACGTTTCGCATCCGCTCGCGGATTGATGTTGATGAGCGAACGATTCGGTTGGTGATTGATCAGCCTCGGGCTGCGGATCAAGGCGTGTATACGTGTGTGGTTTCGAATATTTGTTCGGAGGTGACGAGTGGGCCGATTTCGCTCACGGTGATTGGGGGCGGGGTTGGGGTTTGTGATTCGATTGACTTCAACAATGACTGTTCGATTTCGCCGACGGATATTGAGGCGTACTTGAGTGTGTATGGGGAGGGGGCTTGCATTCCTGCGGAGGCGGTGTGCAACGACATTGACTTCAACAACGATGGGAGTGTGTTTGATCCCATTGACATGGATGCGTTTTTCAGTGTGTATAGCGAGGGGCCTTGTTTCTAAAGTTGAGGATTGTGTGTGCATGAAAAAACCGCAGCGTGGGCTGCGGTTTTTTGTTCTTGCAATTGATCTACAACTCAGCGGCGGGCCAGCGGTGCTGGGGTGCGGCCGATGAGGGTGTAGAGGCGGTTTTCGTTGAGGACGGGGACGCCTGTGGCGACTGCCTGGCGTGAGAGGGCGTCGTAGCGCTCCACGTCGCGGAAGCGGCGCTGGAATTCGAGGGCGACTTCGAGCGGGGCGTTGCCGTCCGGGCGCGGGGGGAGCAGCGGGCGTGCGCCGAGGAGGAGGAAGTCGACGTCGCCTGAGAGATCGTCGGTCGTCGCGCCGCCCCAGTTCTTGACCATGGCTTCGATGCCTGCGCGTTCGGCGGGGGTGGGGATGCCGTCGCGGTCGGAATCGAAGTTACCGAAGACGACGAACTTGTAGGTCTTGGAGGGGTCGTACACGGCGTTGGCGATGACGTCGCCACGGATGACGGGGTTGCCCTTGAGTTCGCTGGTGATGCGAGCGGTCGCGGTGTTTTCAGCGACGTTGATGACTTCGAGGGTTGCCTTGCCTGGCGGGTAGTCGCCTGCTTCGTTGGGGCGGATGGCGTTGGCTGAGCCGTAGACGGTGAAGGTCATGCCCAGCGGGATGCGGTCCTTGCGGCCCAGGCTCACGACGACGGTGTTGTCGACTTCGTTGACGGAGACGAGCGTGCCGTCGGCGAGGCTGGCTTCGTCTGCGCCCTTGAAGAGGTCCTTGCTGCGCTGGCCGCGGAGGTTGGCGACGTTGGACTCGAGGATCAAGTTGCGTTCGGTGAGATCGCGAACCTGCTGGGCGTAGCGGTTTTCGATTTCGTCGCGTTCGGTCTTGGCGCGTTCGACTTGAGCGGAGAGTTCCTTCTGGAGGTTCTCGTACTTGGCTCGCATGTCGTCGTCCATCGTGCGGGACGCGGCGACGTCGTTGTTGATCTGCTCAAGGGTCTTCTTGTGCTGATCGGTCATGATTGCGATGCGGGAGGTTTCGTTCTTGAGATCGGCGAGGGCCTGATCGCGGGCGGCGGTCAGTTGCGCGATTTCAGCCTTGTTCGCGGCGATTTGCTGCTCGCGGGCGGAGATCATTGAGACGAGCGAGCCGTCCGCGCCTTCGACGCCTTGGAGCTTGCTGTCAACGCTGGTCAGGTTGTCGCGGGCGTCGCCCGTGATGCGGGTCAGGAGGCGGGAGCGTTCCGCGGCGAGGTAATTGACGAGCGATTTTTCCTGGCTCTGGCCAGCGGCGGCGATCAGGGCGCGAATGTCGTCGCGGTTGCGTTCGCTGCCGATGATTTCGCGGTTGTCCTGCTCGTTCTTGGCGAGCGCGGCTTTGGCGTCGTTGTACTTCCCGAAGAAGATCGCGAACGCGACGAACGCGGACAGCGTCAGGAAGATGAGGACGGCGATAGTGACGATGGTTCCCGTGGAGGCGCTGGTACGACCGGCCATGCAATGCTCCCGTGAGGCCCAGAAGGCCAAACATAAGTGTGAGGCGATGAAACCACTTCCGACAGAGTTCGCCCAACGTAGGAAAACTCACTCTCGGGTGATCCAATAGCCTGCCCAGACAAGACGATTCGTCTATCCGGTCCCTTTGGCTCCAACAAGTTCTGCAATCGGCGACGCCCAGTGAGAAAGTGGAGGAGTTTGGGGTCTGCATAGTGGGAGGGCAGCACGTCCACGTCAAGAGCAGCGAACAAACACCAACCGTGAATTGGGGCGGTGATGAGTCACAACTTTGATTCGTTTTTGTCAGACATGGTTGGCTGGTTGGCTAGGGCCTTATGGCGGCACCGAGTGGTGCGGCGATTTCCAAGAGGTTTGGGTTGGTCTCTGGGTGAAGAAGGAAGAGGTTGTTATGAAACGGAAGATGCATGCTTCGATGGGTGTCGTTGGGATGCTGGCGCTGGCGGGAATGAATCAGGCTTCGGCGGACTTTGCGATTGGATTCCCGTTTGGCCTTCCAGAAGAAGTCGTTCTCAACAACTGCACTCACCACGACTGGCAGGTGTTTCTGACCGAAGGCGGCGGGCACGCGGGAAGCATGTTCTATTCGCCCAAGCAGAATGTTCAGAATGGGTTTCAAACTACGTTTCGATTTACTGTGACGCCCGGCAACGTCGTTGCGGGCGACGGCTTTGCATTCGTCATTCAAAATCAGTCTGTCAATGCCCTCGGCGCTGGCGGAAGCGACATTGGGTACGGCGGGATTCAGAACGGCGTTGCCATTGAGTTTGACACGTTCTACTTCCAGGGCGAGTTCGAGGGCATGCACGTGTCTGTGCAAGGACCAGATGAAAATGGCGAGTTGAGCGCGAGCGACACCTATTCCTATGGCCACTACATACTCGACCCCGACAACGGCGATCCCTCGATCATCGGCACGCACGAAGGACACATCGAATACACGCCTCCAAGCGGACCGAACGAGGGCGAGATGCGCGTGTATCTTGACAATCACCTCGTACTCACGACCATCATCGACCTTGGCGATGTGAACGGCACCACCGTGTACGACGCAAATGGCGAGACGTTCGTGGGCTTCACCGCAGGGACCGGTCTGGCGGACTCTTCACATTCCATAGAAAGTTGGGCGTTCTTCGGCGACACCAACGGTGATTGCTACTCGCCGGGCGGCTTCATCGGCTTTTGGGGCGGGTGCGGCGTCGGCTGCCTCGAATTCGCTGGCGTGACTGTCACTGGGTCTCGCGCGATGACCTATGAATGGTACAAAGACGACGTGCTCATCACAAGCGACGATGGCGGTCGGATCACGGGACTGGGAACCTCGGAAATCGTCGTCAATGACTTCACTATCGAAGATCGCGGCAACTACCGCGTGCAGATCACGAACTCGTGCGGCACGCTGGATGGCGGCACCTATCCGCTGGGCGGGCCGCCCTGTGACTCGATTGACTTCAACAACGACACGAGCCTGTTTGATCCGCAGGACATTGATGCGTTCCTGAGCGTGTACTCGGAAGGGCCTTGCATTCCGGATACCGCGACCTGCAACGACATTGACTTCAACAACGATGGGTCGCTGTTTGACCCGTGCGATATTGACAGTTTCCTGCTGCAATTCAGCGAAGGGCCTTGCACGCTGTGCGGGGTGTGATAGATGACTTGAGATACCACTTCCTCTTGGAAGCACGCGCTGCGTGCAACCCCGAGCCCCCGGCGGTGAAAGGCCACGGGGGTTCTTTATTGACTGAGCGTTCGCATGAGTTGGGAATGGCTGAATTCACCACAAAGACACGAAGAGCACGAAGAAGAAATGCATTTAGACAGGATTGGAATGCAATCTAAAAAACCTATTCACCACTGAGGACACGGAGCACACGGAGAAAGAAAATGGCTTCTTTTCAAGCATTCTCTCCGTGCCCTCCGTGTCCTCCGTGGTTCAATCGCATATCCGAGATGTAGGATAACGACGGAGCTGGATTGGAAGCAATTCGACGTGAATTTGGCGGGGATCGATTCAAAGTATTTTGGTTGGCTGTGCTTCGGGTGGGAAGCCTGTGTCGCTACGTGTACAGTTGCCGCTCTTTTCAACGAATAAGGAAAACACATGTCTGCACACTACGCCGATCTCTGCAAACTCCTCCGCGAAGCCAGCACGCTGGGTTCTGTGTCGTCGCTGGTCTCGTGGGATCAGGAAACGTACATGCCCAAGAGTGGTGCGGAGGGGCGAGCGGAGCAGATGTCGCTGCTTGCGGGGATTGTGCATGAGCGGCGCACGGCGAAGCGGGTCGGAGACTTGATTGATCAGTGCCTGAGCGACACGAAGCTCACGAGCGACGCGCGAGTGGCGGCGAACCTGCGGGAGATGAAGCGGGATTATGAACTTGCGACGAAGTTGCCTGGGTCGCTGGTGGAGGAACTTGCGAAGACGGCGAGTTTGTCGCAGCAGCTTTGGAAAGAGGCACGCGAGAAGAGCGACTTTGCGAAGTTTCGGCCCATGCTGGAAAAGATGATTGAACTGACGCGGAAGAAAGCGGAGTGCTATGGGGTGCCGAAAGGTGGCGAGTTGTATGACGCGCTGCTGGATGAGTATGAGCCCAATGCGCGCGCGCAGGATATTGAGAATGTGTTTGTGCCGCTGCGGAAGGAGTTGACGGAGTTGGTGGGGCAGGTGGCGGAAAAAAGCAAGAGTGCGAAAAGTGCGAAAAGTGCGAAAGGTGCGAAAGGGGCGGGCTTTGTGGATACGCGGTGTCTTGAGGAAGCCGTCGATCCGAAGTTGCAGCATGAGTTTGGGCTGTTTGTGCTGAAGATGATGAACTTTGATTTGGATGCGGGGCGTTTGGATGTGACGACGCATCCGTTCTGCTCGGGGATTGCGAGCGGCGACACGCGGCTCACGACGCGGTATCGCGATGAGAAGTTCACGGATGCGTTGTATGGCACGATGCACGAGGGCGGGCACGGGTTGTATGAGCAGGGGTTGCCCAAGTCATTGGGTGAAAAGGCGTTGTTTGGGACGCCTCTTGCGGATTCGGTGAGTCTCGGGATTCACGAGAGTCAGAGCCGGATGTGGGAGAACTTTGTGGGGCGCAGCGCAGAGTTTTGGAAGTGGGCGCTGCCTCATGTGCAGAAGCGATTTGGAAGAGCTTTCAAGAAGTATGATGTCGACGACTTCTTTGCGGCGACGAACACTGTGACGCCCAGCCTGATTCGCGTTGAGGCGGATGAGGGCACGTACAACATGCACGTGATGATTCGCTTTGAGATTGAGCGCGCGATGTTCAGCGGCGATCTCAAGGTGAAGGACGTGCCGGGCGTGTGGAATGCGAAGTACAAGGAATATCTGGGCGTGAAGGTGCCGGATGATCGGCGCGGGTGTCTGCAGGACGTGCACTGGAGCTTTGGATTGCTCGGGTACTTCCCGACGTACACGTTGGGCAACTTGTACGCGGCGCAGTTCTGGGAGACGATCAACGAAGAGATTCCGACGCTGCCCAAGCAGATTGCGAAGGGGCAGACGCGCGAGTTGCTGGCTTGGCTGCGCACGCACATTCACCAGCATGGTCGGCAGTTCAGCGCGAGTGAGTTGTGTGAGATGGCGACGGGGAAGAAGTTGGAGGCTGCGCCGCTCATGAGGCATTTGAAGGGACGGGCGGCGGCGGTGTATGGGATATAGCACTTCGTGTCACCGACAATGCTTTGATTGTCGGTGGTGAATGTCGCAAAGAGCTGGAATCTTGCGTCAGTGTTCGCTCGCCCACCCCAACCCCTCCCGGGGGGAGGGGCTTTTTGAGGCATTAGCATTTTTCGTAGCAATCGCCGCACTCGGCGGTGCTGGCTTCGCCGTAGGCGTAGACGTTCATCTTTGAGATGGGGGGCGAGTAGATGTGGAGGGTGATGAGGTCCTGGTCGGCGGCCTGCATGTTGGCGACTTCGTGGATGTCGGCTTCGTCGGCGGCGCAGACGTAGCCGGGCTGCATCGTCACGGTGCCGACGGGGCAGATGAGTTTGCTGGGGGTGACTTCGAAGCGGATTTCGGTGCCGATGCCTTCGATGATTTTGAATGCGCAGCTCACGCCTTTGTGATCGTGGATGGGGGTGCAGTGGCCGCTGTGCCAGCAGTTGGCGAGGAGTTCGTAGTGCTCGCTTTTACAGATCGTGTTGCGGCGGTAGCCTTTCACTCCGAAGACGCAGGCGGGGAGGATGTCTTCGCGCGTGATGTTGATGCGGGCAAGGATTTTTTCGAGGGTCTTGAGATCAGCACGGCCTTTGAGGCTATCGAGGTAGGTGATGAGCTCGGCGAGCTTTGGAAATTCGGTCGCGGCTTTTTGGTGTTCGGCGAGTAGTGGCATGGGTTCACATTTCTAAGTTGCCAAATTTCCAAATGGCCAAGGGTGAGACGGTGAGACGGACAAGAACGGTATTGTACTGGATTTTGGGATTTGTTGCGGGAAAGCGGCGGATGGGTGATGATCTTCGCGCTCTCGGACTGTTTGGGCCAGAAATGCAGGGTTTCGGGCGGCTAGCATCGGGGATGGAGGCGAGTGCGGATAGTGCGAAGAGCGTGATCCTCGCCGGGATTGATGAGGCGGGGTATGGGCCTTTGCTGGGGCCTTTGTGCGTGGGGTTGAGTGTCTTTGAAGTGCCCGTTGAGACGGATGGGGCGGGGTTGCCTGCGGGGGGAGTGCCCAATCTTTGGGAGATGTTGTCGGAGGGCGTGTGCCGAGAGGCGGGACGCGGCGGGAAGCCTGATGCGCGGGGGCGGATTGCAATTGCGGATTCCAAGCAATTAAAACTATCGAGTTCGGTGACGACGACGCATCCGTTGGTGCACTTGGAGCGCGGGGTTTTGACGATGGTGCGGGCGATGGGAAGAGCGAGAGAGCGACAGTGCGAGGGTGCGAAAGAGGTTAGCGAAGAGAGCGAATTTTTGCCTCGGACGGATTCGGAGTTGTTGACGGCGTTGTGTGCGAGTTGGCCGGCGGAAGAGTGGTATGCGGTTGAGGCGAAGTCCTTGCCTTTGGCGCATAGTGCGGGGCAGTTGGCGATTGCGGCTGCGCTATTGGAGCGGACGTTGGAGAAGAAGGGGGTCACGCCGCTCGCGATGCGATGTCGGGTGATGGGGGAGGGTGAGTTCAATCAGACTGCGCGGGGTGTGGCGAGCGAGAGCGCTGGGGAAGATGTTGTGCAGGCTGTGGGGAAGGCGGCGACGACGGGGAAGGCGGTGCGTGAGCACATGCAATTGGTGTGGCAGCGGTGGGGGCAGGCGAGTGTTTCGCCAAGTGGCGAGTTGAAAGGGCGGCTGGGGATTGTGTGTGATCGGCAGGGCGGGCGCATGCAGTATGGACACTTTTTGCAGACGTGTTTTCCGGGGGCGGCGATCACTGTTGTTGAAGAGAGCGAGTTGCGAAGTCGGTATGTGGTGGAGGATGCGCAGGGGGCGATGGATGGGACGCCGAGGCGCGCGGGGGTGACGTTTTTGGTGGAGGGAGAGCAGGCGCACTTGCCGGTCGCGATGGCGTCGATGATCGCGAAGTTGGTGCGCGAGACGTGCATGGATCGGTTCAACCGGGTGTGGGGTGCGAGGGCGAAGGCGCGGGCGAGTCGGGAGATCAAGCCGACGGCGGGGTATGCGTTGGATGCGCAGCGGTGGTTGCGGGAGATGGAGGACTTGCTGAGTGATGAGGAGCGGGGGGGGTTGATTCGGATTGTGTAGATTGGGGCTGCTTGGTGGCTGAATTTAACACAGAGAGCACGGAGAGCACAGAGAGAGACAAGAGAGGGGGGGGTGTGTTTTTGTAATGGGGTTGTTGAGTGGGTGTGATGATGGGGTGCGGTGCTTGATCGTGTGATTGCGTTTGCGGCGATAGGTTCACTACAGAATTCGTTGCGACGGGTCGTTCGGTCGTGAGCGCGTGGTACTTCTATCATTTTGCATGAATCTCACACGCGCGTTGTTTATTGCTCTTTCGGTTGGTTCGGTAGCCGCGATGCTTTCGGGGTGTTCGGGCAATGCGATGACGCGGCGTGTTCGTGAGGAGCGGGTGGTTGTGCGGGATGTGTCGGAGGCGGTTGCGCTGATGACCGGGACGTTTACGAGTTATGAGCAGAGCAAACGCGATCCGGAGTATCGAGAGATTCAGTTGCACATGACGCAGATTTGGGTTGATCGTTCGACGGAGAACACCAAGTGGTTGTATGTCGAGCAGGCGGCGGCGGGTGCGCTTGACAAGCCTTATCGCCAGCGGATTTATCGAGTGACGAGCGGGTCGTTGCCTGCGATGGTGGTGAGCGAGGTGTATGAGTTGCCGGGCGGCGCGGCGGGAGCGGCGCGATATGCGGGGATGTGGCGCACGCCTCAAGCGTTTGATTTGCTCAATCCGTCGCAACTGACTCGCAAGGATGGGTGCGAGGTGCATCTGCGGCGGATTCGCACGAATGTGTTTGAGGGTGGGACGGAAGGGTCGATGTGTCAGAGCACGCTGCAGGGCGCGACGTATGCGACGAGTCAGGTGTTGATAAACAAGGATGGGCTTGAGACCTGGGACCGCGGGTTTGATGCGGAGGGAAAGCAGGTGTGGGGCGCGGTGAAGGGGCCTTACGAATTCAGGCGCATCAGCGAGTAAGCGAGAAAAGTTGATTCGCATGGTTCTCGGAACATGCATGCAAACGAAAAACTCACAAGAAGTCGTTGGACTTGTGCATCAATCGCGTATTTTGAGCGAATGATTCACCATAACTGATCCGTGGGATTCAGTGTGCTTTTTCGTTGAGTCGATGACCATCATCCGGAGGATGACGATGCGCAAGTTCTTTGTGAATGCCATGAAGCCGTTGGCAATTTTGAGCGTGATGGCGGGTGCGGCGAGTGCTGCGAACGCACAGTTTCAACTTCGCACGCAGAGCGTGGCGAGTGGATTGATTCTGCCGCTGTATGTGACGGCTCCAAATGGCGACAACAACCGGTTGTTTGCGATTGAGCAGCGCTCTGGCACGACTGGACGCATCCGCGTGATCAACTTGCCGGGCGGGTTGACTGGCACGATCTATCTGAGTGTCACGGGCGTTTCGACGGGCAACGAGCAGGGGTTGCTGGGCCTTGCGTTCCACCCGAACTTTTTGCAGAACGGGTATTTTTATGTGAATTACACGCGCAGTGCGCAGGCGGGCATCAGCGCGGGGTCGACGCGCATCGTTCGCTATCAGGCGAATGCGCCGTTTGCGACGAGCACTTCTGCGAACGCGGCGAGCGCGACGATTTTGCTTGAGATTCCTCAGCCTGAGACGAATCACAATGGCGGTTGGATCGGATTCGGGCCGGATGGCTATTTGTACATTTCGATGGGCGACGGTGGATGCTTCAACGATCAGAGCAGCACGGCACAATGTGGCTCAGTGTTCGCACACTCAACGGGTGGCAATGCTCAGGACCTCACGAACAACTTGCTGGGGAAGATGCTTCGCATTGACGTGGACGGGTTGGACAATATTCCGGGTAATGCGGACGACGATGGGTTCCCGGCTGATCCCAACAAGTTGTATTCAATCCCGCCGGACAACCCGCATGTTGCGAACGCGAACGACGATGAGATTTTCATCAATGGCGTGCGCAATCCGTGGCGGCCTTCGTTTGACCGCGCGACGGGCGATCTGTGGATCGCGGACGTGGGTCAGGACGTGCGTGAAGAGATCAACTTCATTCCGTTTGGCACGGGCGGTGGGCGGAACATGGGTTGGCGATGCACGGAAGGTTTCCGCAACACGGGACTTTCGGGCTGCACGTTTGGTGATCCGGCGCACACGCCGCCCATTTTGGATTACGGGCATACGACGGTGGTGGGGCCGACGGACATTCTGGGTTGCTCGATCACGGGCGGGTATGTGTATCGCGGCGCGTCGATTCCGTGCTTCCAAGGGCACTACATCTTCGCGGATTACTGCTCGGGCGACATCTGGTCGTTCAAGCGACTGCCCAACGGGACGATTGCGAACCTTGTTGATCGCTCGGTGGAACTTGATCCGCCGGGAACGCAGACGATTCAGAACGTGACGAGCTTTGGTGAAGACGCGGCGGGTGAGTTGTACATCGTGGATCAGACGGGCGGCGAAGTGTTCCGCGTGTTTGCCGGGCCGGTCGGTGCGCCTGACTGCAACAACAACGGGATCATCGACAACTGCGAGATCGCTGCGGGGTTGACGCCTGACACGAACAACGATGGCGTGCCAGACGTCTGCCAACCCACGACGTGCGATTCGATTGACTTCAACAACGACACGTCGTTCTTTGATCCGCAGGACATTGACGCGTTCCTGAGCGTGTATGGTGAAGGGCCTTGCGTGCCGGCATCGGCGACGTGCAACGACATTGACTTCAATAACGACACGAGCGTGTTTGATCCGTGTGATATTGATAGTTTCCTGCTGCAGTTCTCCGAAGGGCCTTGCACGCCTTGCGGGCAGTGAGATGAATTTTGTGTGTAAAGAGAAAACCGGGATTCGTCCCGGTTTTTTTTCGTGCCACCGACAGCACTTTGCTGTCGGTGGAGGAACATCAGCGAGTCTCGGTGCTTTTGCAAGGTTACTGCGCGTAGTCCACCGACTATCAGAGCATTGTCGGTGGCACGCATGGCTTACTTCACATCTTCCAGCGGGACGGGGTCTTTGGATTGTGGATGGTCTTTGAGATCGATGGCGGCAGCGGGCTCGATTTCTACTTTGGCCGCGCCCAGCAGCGTGCCGGTCGCGAAGGCGAGGTCGATCTGGGCTTGCTGGTAGTCGGTCAGGGCCTGCACTTCGGCGATTTGGGCGTCGCCAAGATTGCTTGCGGCGTTGAGGACGTCGTTGCTGGTGCTGCGGCCCAGGTCGAATTGGCGTTGCTCGCTTTGGAGGGCGCGGGTTGCGGAGATGACGGCTTGGCGGGCGGCGAGGATGCGCTGCCAGCCTAGTTCGAGCGAGTCCGCGGCGTTCAGGACTTCGGTGCGGATGGTTTGTTCGCGTGCCTCTTTGGTTGCGATGCGCTGCATGCGAGTCAGCAGGGAGCGACGCACGCGCGAGCGGGCTTCTTCGTTGTCCAAGGGCACCTCGGCGTTGAGGCTCAGCGTCCAGTCGGGATATTCATGCTCGGCTGTGGTTTCGAGTGCTTTGCCGAAGTTGTCGCCAAGGCCATTGAGACGGTAACTGAACTGCAGGTCAACGAGAGGCAGCATGCGGTTGCGTTCGACGCCAATGTTGACTGCGTCTGATGCGAGTTGCAATTGGAGTTCGAGCAGTTCCATGCGGCTGGCGAGGGCCAACTGCTGCAGGGTGGTGACATCGAAGACGTATTGCACTGGGTCGGGCGGGCTGGCTGGGATCACCATCACCTTGGTGTCGATGTCGAGACCGGGTTGATTCATGACGCGCTTGAGTTCGCGCTGACGAAGCAGGACGTCGTTTTGAGCGAGGACGATGGACTCCAGGCGCTGCGCGGCGCCCGCTTTGGCGCGATCGACTTCGATGTCTGCGGCGGCTCCGTCGCGGACGCGGCGGTCGGCGCGCTCGATCTGGCTCATCGCGACTTCGAATTGCTGCAGACGCACGTCGAGCGATGCGCGGGATTGATACAGGCGCCAGTACGCGCGGTCGGCGTTGGTCACTTGCTGCATCGCTTCGAGTTTGGTGCGGGCTTGGCTGGCTTGTTCGTTATAGCCCGCGATCACGATGCCTGCGGTGTTGACGCGGCGGCCCGCGTTTCGCATGAGGGCGTGGCTGAGCGTGAAGCGCAGGTCGCTTTCGTAACTGGGGTTGAGTAGGCTAAATTCGTTGTTGGTTTCGCTGCGGTTACCTACGAAGTCGACGACGACGTTGCCGCCCGTGCGGGTTGGGATGCGAACGCCTGGGTTCACTTGAAATTGCTTGAACGCGGAGGAACTCAGGCGGCTTGCAGTTGGGAACTCGGCGTCGGCGTAACTGGTTTGCAGGGTGAAAGCGGCGTTGAACTTTGCGTCTTCTTCGCGGACGCGTTCGGCAGCGATGGTGGGATCGATGAGGGCGGCCTTCAGGTCAAGATTGTTTTCGATGGTGGCTTTGCGGCACTGCTCGAGGCCCAAGTCCATTTTTTCCATCGCGTCGAAGCGCTCGCGGGCTTGGCGCACGGAGTCGAGGACGGTGTCGAGTTTGGACGTGTCGACCGGGATAGTGGAGCGGTATTGATCGAGATTCGCCGGGGGCAGGGCGCGGAGGCGTTCCATCGCGACGCGGCGGGCGTAGTCGTTATCGTGGGGCAGGAAGGGGTTCTGTGCGCAGCCTGCGGCGAGGAGCAGCAGGGGGATGGACAGGGAGATTGTTGTGTGTGTGCGCATGTGTTGGTGTCTGATGTTGCTGAATCTCGCTCGAACTCGTGCCACCGACCTGTGCTTTGAGCGGCTGGGTGAAAAACATCAACAGGTGCTTTGTGTGACTTCGACCACCGACTACGCAAAGCCGTAGTCGGTGGCACTTGCTACTCATGTCGCAGGGCGACGATGGGGTCGAGGCGGCTGGCTTTGATGGCGGGGCCCATGCCGAAGATGATACCGGTGGCGGCGGAGAAGCCTACGGAGAGGACCATTGCCCAAGTGGGAATCGAAGCCTTGGTGACAGGTGATTCGGGAATCATCTGGAAGAGCAGGACCATGCCTCCTCCGATAGCGAGGCCTATTGCGCAGCCCACGAGGCAGAGCGTGACGGCTTCGACGAGGAATTGCATGAGGATGACTTTGGGCTGTGCGCCCATGGCTTTGCGGAGGCCAATCTCGTGTGTGCGCTCACTGACGGAGACAAGCATGATGTTCATGATGCCGATGCCGCCCACGAGCAGGCTGATGCCGACGACGCCTGCGAGGAAGAGCGTGATGCCTTTGGCGATTTTGTTGAATTGCGAGATGACCTGGTCGATGGCTTCGACGCCAAACGTGTTGGGTTCGTCGGGCTCGAGGTTGCGCATGCGGCGCATGTAGAAGGTAGTCTCTTCCTTTACGTCCTCGTAGAGATCGGGGGCCTTGGTCTGGCCCACGATGTACATGCGGGGCTCGGGGCGCATGAGTTTTCCGGTTGCGTAGGGGACGAAGACTTCGACTTGCGTGTCGCGATCGCCTCCAAACATCGGGTTGACGGAACGGGTTTCGATGACGCCGACGATTTTGAAGCGGCGGCCTTCTAACAGCATCGTGATTCCGGTGGGGTCGGTTGGGAGTTGCAGTTCCTGCACGCCCTTGTCATTGATGAGGCAGACTTGCAGGGCATCGCGCTCGTCGGTTGAGTTAAACGTGCGGCCCACGGTGACGAAGCGTTGTTCGATTTCGTGCCACTCGGGCCAGATGCCGGTGATGGTGACGAAGTCGCGCATTTCGTCGCCCACCTGCACGCTCGCGTTGAAGTTCATGACCGGGCTGATACGGAGCATGCTGGGGACGTTTTCGAGCAGCCCGTCAACCTGCTTGTCGGTGATGCGGATTTGGCGCCACGAGTAGCGTTCGCGCTGGTTGTCGGGGCGATTTGGGAAGATCCAGACTTTGTTGGCACCGAACGTTGCGAACTGATCGAGGATGAAGGTTTTGAAACCTTCGCCCACTGCGGTCACGGCGACGATGGAGCACACGGCGATGATGATGCCCAGTGTCGTGAGCATCGCGCGGAACTTGTTGGTCCAGATTTGCGCGATGGCGAGGCCCACGGTTTGGATGAGGAGGCGGATGAGGATCATGGACGATCTCCGATGGTGGGCACGGAGGTCGGAGCGCTCGGGGTAAGCCCTCCCTCACGGTCGGGCTGCATGCCAGACTGCATGTTGGCACCGGCTGCTTTCTGGGCATTTTCCAGAGAGCGGCGGAGGTAATCCTGGTGGATTGGATCGAGGTTTGTTGGGTTGTCGGAGACGATGCGGCCGTCTTTGAGGCGGACGATGCGCTTTGCAAAGCCGGCGATGTCTTCTTCGTGCGTCACGAGGATGACGGTTTGGCCTTGTGCGTGCAGTTCTTCGAACAATGCCATGATGTCTTCGCTGGTTTTGCTGTCAAGTGCGCCGGTGGGTTCGTCGGCGAGGAGGATGCTGGGGCCATTGACGAGTGCGCGGGCGATGGCGACGCGTTGTTTTTGGCCGCCCGAGAGTTGGTTGGGCTTGTGGCCCATGCGATCGCCCAGGCCCACGCGGGTGAGTGCTTCCTTTGCTCGCTGCTTGCTGCCCCAGAAGCGGCGGCGCGAGTAAACCAGGGGGAGCATGACGTTTTTGAGTGCGGTGGCTCGGCCCAGGAGTTCGAAGCTCTGGAAGACGAATCCGATTTCTTCGTTGCGCACGCGAGAGAGCTGCGCGGCGGACATTTTGTGGACGCCTTTGTCGTTGAGTTCGTAGGAGCCGCCCGTGGGCTTGTCGAGGCAGCCGATGATGTTCATGAGCGTGCTTTTGCCGCTGCCAGAGGCGCCCATGATGGCGACGAATTCGTTTTTGGCGATGTCGAGGTCGACGCCTCGCAGGGCGTGGACTTCTTCGCGCGCGATGCCACGGCCGCCTTGCATGACGTAGACCTTGCTGAGTTGGCGGATGCGGATGAGCATGGGGAAAAGCGAAAAGCTGTAAAGCGAAAAGCGAAAATGTTGGGGTGGGTTACTTTTTGTCGGCTAGGGCGGGGGTTGGGGAGTTCTCGCCTTTCTTATCTTTCTTCAGCGTGCCTTCGGCGACGATCAGTTGGTCTTTTTCCATTTTGCTCAGGGCTTTGAAGGGGCCTACGACGACTTTGGCGTTTTCGTCGAGACCTCCCAGGACAACCGTGTGGGTTTCGTCGCTGGCGCCGGTGCGGATGGGGACGGGGAAGGCTTTGCCGTCTTTTTCGACGTAGACGACGCGTGTGAACTTTTTGGTGCTGTCGATGACGGGGTTGTCTTTGATGACGCTTTCGGGGAGGTCGTCGATTTTGCGATCGAGTACGGCTTGGCTGGGCACTTTCAAGACGTTGGTGAATTCTTCGACTTGGATGTCGACGTTCGCCGTGAGGCCTGAGCGCAGGAGCATGTCCTTTGGGCGGTCGATCAGCACTTCGGTTTCGAAGTAGCGTGTACCGTTGGTGTCGACCATGCGCTTGAGGCCAATGTGATCGACGGTGCCGCTGAGTCTGACGTCGGGGTATGCGTTGACGTAGATGACGGACTTCTGACCTTCGCGAACTTTGGCGATGTTGGCTTCGTCGATGCGGGCTTTGAGCATCATGCGGTCGAGGTCGGCGATTTCCATGATGACGCTGCCTGGGTTGTTGAGTGTGCCCACGACGACGGTTTCGCCCACTTCAGCATTGAGTTTGACGATGACGCCATCGAAGGGCGCGACGATGACGGTGTTGTCGAGGTCTTTTTCGGCGCGCGTGATGTTGGCGCGGGCGCTTTCGATTGCGTGTTCGATCTGGCGAAGGTTGCTGCGGGCGCGGTCGTAATCAAGTTGCGCGGCTTCGAGTTCGGTTTTGGGGATGTCGCCATTGCTGGCGAGTTTCTGACGACGGGTGAGTTCGACTTCCGCGCTGGTCATGGCGGCGCGGGCACCATCGAGGCGGGCTTCTTCGCCTTTGAGCTGCGCTTTCGCGGAGTCGAGCAACGCGGCGAGGTCGCGGTTGTCGAGACGGATCACGACTTGACCCTTCTTCACGTTGTCGTTTTCGCGGAAGGGCAGTTCGATGATGCGGGCGGAGACCTGCGCCGAGATTTCAACTTTGGTCTTGGGCTCGACTTCGCCCGGCGCGTTGACGGCGCGGACGACGTCGCCTCGCACGAGCGAGCCGAACTTTACTTCCATGGGTTTGAGTTTGGTGTTGAACTGCTGCTCGATCTTCTCACGCACGCCCGATGTCTGCACGACATATCCGAGCCCGGCGAAGATCACCACCAGCACCACCACGATCGCAATGAGCCACTTCCACACGCAAAGACTCCTGCCCCTCAAGCGTCGATTTCCGACCCGTTCCAACCACACCAATCACCCACGCCGCGATTGTTTGCCTGCTATTTCCGAAAGTCGGGGGCCCTTCGAGTCTTCTGTCCTTATTCAAGGCAAAAGTGATTGTGTTACGGTGTCGAGCGGGCGCGAATAGCGGACTAAGAACGATTATTCTGTGAGGCTTTCTTGGGAAGTCCAGCGGGTCGCTTGCGTGGACGAAGGAAAAGCGGATAGAAATCGTCGATCTTTGCGCGTTGTGCCCGAGAACGATGAAACGAGGGGTTCATCGGACGCAGCGAGCGGGGAGATTTCTGTACTATGCGTGAGTGGAATTGTTCGTTTTTGCATGCTGTGAAAACGAGGAAAAATTCTTGGTGACGTTGGAGATTATTTTGAGTGCGGCAGAGTGCTGAGGCGGGCGACGGGAAAGCGTTCGCCAACGCCCAGCCATGTGTCGAAGAAGTTCCATGTGGCGAGGCCATCTTCGGACTCGGGTTCGAGCAGATACACGGCGAGTGTGCCGAGTGGTTGGTTGGTGGGGACGATCTTTGTGCCGACGGGGAGTGTGATGGTTTGTGTTGTGCTGGTGGCTTCAATGTTGAGCAGCAGGTGGCCTTGGAAGAGGCGCGAGGTGTTGCTGATGTTGGTGATGGTGTAGACGCCGCAGTCGAGTTGGGTGGGCTTTGAGAGAGTGGTGACTTGGATGCCGTGGGCTTCGAGGTTGGCGATGACTTGCGGGGCGTCTTGGAGGAAGACGTAGCCTGCGGGGCGAGTCACGGATTTTTCTGGCTCGTAGCGGTTCCAGAGTTCGACTTCGTAGTTGCGTTCGTCGCCTGTGGCGACCCAGCGACCATTGCGGCGTTCTTCGACGTAGCCCTTGACGGTGACTTTGGATGGTGCCATCGCAGCTTTGCCACGGATAGCGATTTCGCGCGAGGCGGTTGCGCCCCTGCCTGCGCCGTCATCGTCGGCTTTGGCGATGAGGTCGCGGATTGTGGCGCGGTCGCGGGCGCATTGACGGAGGACTTCGAGGGCGAATGCGCGTGAGCCCAAGATGCGATCTTTATACGTGGAATAGGAGTAACTCTCGCTGAGCAATCCAATCCTGCCTCGAAGGCCCAGGTAGCCTGTGGAGTAGCGGGCTTGTGCGGGGAAGGTTTCCCACTTGGAATGTTCGCGCTTGGTGCCTTGCGGGGTCTCTTGAGTGTCTGGCGCGTAGACGTTTTCGAAGTCGCCATAGAAGAACGTGTTGATCTTGTGTTCGCTTAGCATCGCGGCATCGATCTTCGGGAAGAACACGTCGCGTGTCCATTCGATGAGGCGACGATCGCCTGCGGGGACTTTGGGGCCTGCGTAGGTGAGGAGATAGCGGTGCCAACTGCCGTTGGTGGTGTGGCCATCGATGATGACGTGCGGGTCCCAGTCGCGGATGAACTTCACGATGTTGCGGGCTTCGGGGCTTTCGAGTTTGCCCCAGTCGCGGTTGAGGTCGAGATCCATCGAGTTGTGGCGCTTGCCTGCGCCCCATGCGGGGCCGCCTTGGCCTGGGCGGTTGACTTCGATGGGACCAAACTGGTCGTTGCCGTCGGCGTTGTAGTTTGGAGCGATGCAGATGATGAGTTGTTTGAGAAGATCGGAGTAGTCGGCGGGTCGCTGCGGGTGATCTGTGAGCGCGAGCTCGCGGGCGAGCATGAGGTAGGCTTCTTTGGCATCAACTTCGCCTGCGTGGATGTTGCCAAAGAGGAAGATGATGGCGCGACGTTCTTTCGCGGCGAGTTCGCGGGCGGCTTGTGCGGACTTGACGGGTGGATCGCTCAGGATGATGACGGGCATGTCGCGCTGTTCGCGAGTTTTGCCCATACTGACGCGCGTCGCGAAGGGAGATTTCGCGGCGATGGTGTCGAGGAGCGAGACGACTTCGGCGCTGGTGCAGGTGGCTTGCCAGTCGGTGGCTTCGGCGCGAGTTTGGAGTGTGGCGAGGGCGGGCGGTGGTGGAGGGGGGACGGGGGCGACGGGCTGTGCGTGAGAAGCGGGGTGGATGAAGAGGAGTGAGGCGAGGATTGGGCGCAGGGGCGGCGTTCGCATGGGGAATGCTATCAGTGATCGCTCGGAACGCTGTGGTGCGGTGGTGGCGGTGAAGAATGTTGGATTTGAAATGGATAGCTGCGTCGATGAATTATTGGGTTTCACGAGTTGCTGAACTTCCGGCTATGTTCACAAGTGAAATTCGATGAAATCTCGAAACGACGTGATGCGTCGCGACATACAACTCTGCATCAGCGGCGTGGCTGAGCCAGCCGTCGTTGGATGCTGAAGATCGGCATCCTTTGCGTCGACTTGCTAAGGCAAGTCAGACAACTGCACGGATGTGCGTTCCCGAGTTGTGGTTCAGTTTTTTACAAGGAGCATTCCATGCCCGCACCCGTTGTTCACTTTGAGATTGGTTGTCAGAATCTTGAGAAGACCAAACAGTTTTATTCGGCGTTGCTGGGGTGGGAGTATTCGCCCACGCCGCCCGGGATGCCGCCTATGGGGATGATCAATAATTTGGGCGGGCATGTTGCGAAACCGACGGTGGGGATTGGTGGGCATATCAATTCGCTTGGGCATCCGCCTCATCAGTATGTGACTGTCTATGCGCAGGTGGATGACATCAGCGCGACGCTGGAGCAGGCGACGAAGTTGGGTGGCAAGACGATTGTGCCCAAGATGGAAGTACCAGGGATGGGATGGTTCGCGTGGTTTCAGGATCCGGAGGGGAACTGTGTGGGGTTGTGGACGCCCATGATGCGGCAGTGATGCGGGACTGCTTAGTCCTCGGCTTGCTCACCTTCGGGAGCCATTTTCACGATCTTGGGATCGAAGCGGGCGATGATGTCGACGAGGTCTCGTTGACATGCCATCACGCGCTCGATGTCTTTGTATGCGCCGGGAGCTTCGTCGCTACCTGCGGAGAGAACGTCGATCCCTTGCTTGGCGAGATTGCCTTTCACGGCGGAGAAGCGGAACTTTTCGCGGGCCTTGGTGCGGGAGAGTTGGCGACCTGCGCCGTGGCTTGCGGAATTGAGCGAGCCTGAGCCGCCTTTGCCAAGAACAACGTAGCCCGGCGCGGACATTGATCCTGGGATCACGCCCATCACACCTGCCGCGGCGGGAGTTGCACCTTTGCGGTGCACGACGACTTCTTCTTCGCGGCCATCAATCACGTGGCGCTCTTTCCATGCGAAGTTGTGGTGATTTTCAACGTCGGCGAGGACGGTTGCGCCCAGATGCTGCGTGATGGAGCGATGGATGCAGGCGTGGTTTGCGGCGGCGTATTCGCCCATGAGGGTCATGGCGTTCCAGTATTCCTGGCCTGACTGGTCGTCCAAGTTGAGCCACGCGAGGCGACCAACTTCGCCTTCGAGTTCGGGGTGGAGATTTCGGGCGAGGGCAGAGTAGTGATTGCAGACCTGTGCGCCTGCGCCGCGGCTGCCTGAGTGACTGAGCAGCGCGACGTATTCGCCTGGCGGGAGATTCCAGCGGGCGTGTGAGCCGCCGATGCTTGATTGCTCGACGCTCTGGGCTTGTTCGCCCAGCACGGTGAGCAGACCAAACTCGACGAAGTGATTGCCCGAGCCGCTGGTGCCGAGTTGTTTGCGGGCGCGGTCTTTCATGCCCTTGGTGATGTGGGAGATGTTCCAGTCTGCGTCGAGGACTGGATGTTCGTGCGGAATCGCGAACTCTGAGCCAACGCCAAAGCGTGTGCAGGACTCGATGGCTTCAGCGAGACCATTGCGGCGGCGATCTTTTTCGAACCAGCGCGGGTCGATGTCGAGCACGGTCATTTTCATGCGGCAAGCGATATCAACGCCCACGGCATAGGGAATCACGCAGTTGCGGGTTGCGAGCACGCCGCCAATGGGAAGGCCATAGCCGACGTGCGCATCGGGCATGAGTGCGCCAGCGGCGCTGACGGGGAGCGAGCAGGCGCGAGTGAGTTGATCGATGGAGCCTTTGTCGAAGTCGTCGCCTGGGGTGCCGAAGAGTTGGAAGGGGGCGGTAGTCACGATGTTGCGGCTGTACTTAGACGCCGAGTTTCTCAACAAGGAACGACTTGACTTGATCCATCGCGATTCGCTGCTGGTTGCCTGTGTCGCGATCGCGCACGGTGACGGTTTGGTCTTGGCTGGTTTGGCCGTCGATGGTGAAGCAGTAGGGGCAGCCTGCTTCGTCCATGCGGGCGTAGCGTTTGCCGATGCTTTGCTTGGGATCGGTTTCGATGAAGCCGCCTTTGCCGAAGGTTTTGAAGAGGTCTTCGTGGAGTTTTTCGGCGATCTCGGGCATGCCGTCTTTGTTGACGAGCGGGAAGACGGCGGCCTTGATCGGGGCGACGCGCGGGTTGAACTTCATGATTTCTGGGCTGGGGCGGGATTCGTCGCGCGTGTAGGCTTCGCAGAGGATTGCGAGCACGCCTCGGTCGAGGCCCGCGGCGGGTTCGATGCAGTGCGGGAGATAGCGTTCGCCTCGCTTGGAGCCGTTGGGCAGGGTTTCGCCGCGATCTTGGTCGAAGTATTCGAGCTTCGCGCCGCTGTGTTTTTGGTGTTGCGTGAGGTCGTAGTTGCCGCGGTGGGCGATGCCTTCGAGTTCGCCGAATTCCGGGAACGTGAAGGGGAAGCGGTATTCGACGTCGCTGGTGCCGACGGAATAGTGGCTGAGTTCGTCCTTGGCGTGTTCGCGGAGGATGAGATTTTCGCCAGCGAGGCCGATCTGCTTCCACCAATCCATGCGGAAGTCACGCCAGAACTTGTACCACTCAAAGGACTCGTCAGGGTGGCAGAAGAATTCGAGTTCGGCTTGATCAAACTCACGCGAGCGGAATGTGAAGTTGCGAGGCGTCACTTCGTTGCGGAAACTGGTGCCTGTGTTGCCAATGCCGAAGGGGACTTTGACGCGCGAGGAGTCGACGACGTTTTTGAATTGGAGGAAGACGCCTTGTGCGGTTTCGGGGCGGAGGTAGGCTTTGTCGTCGGCTGATGCGGTGGCGCCGACGTGTGTGCTGAACATGAGGTTGAACTGGCGGGGTTCGGTGAGTGTGCCGGGCTTTTCTGCATCGGGTGCGATGACGCGTGTCCATGGCTGCGGAATGGATGACAGCGGCACGCTCTTGATTGTGCCGAATGTCTTTTCGGCTTTCTTCTTTTGCTTTGCTTCGCTGGGCTGATCGCTCACATATGCGAACACCTGTTTGTCGCCTGCGTCACCACTCGCGGGGACAAAGACCATGACGTGGTCGTAGCGATAGCGGCCTTTGGTGTCTTTGCAATCCACCATCGGATCGTTGAAGCCGCCGACGTGGCCGCTGGCTTCCCAGACTTTGGGATGTTGGATGATGCGGGTTTCGACGGGGACGCACTCCACGCGCTGGCCGTTGGGGCCTTTGCGGCCCCAGCAGGGTTGGAGGATCATGTCTTGCCACCAGGCGTCGCGGAGGTTTTTCTTGAGTTGTGCGCCGAGGGGGCCGTAATCCCAGAAGCCGTTGATGCCACCGTAGATGTCGCTGGCTTGGAAGATAAAGCCGCGGCGCTTGCAGAGTGCCATGATGGCGTCCATGGACTTGGGGGCGTTGGGGGCGGGGGCGGAGGAAGCGGGTTTGTTGGGGATTTCGGCTGACATAAGGAGGGATCATATCGCGAGCAAGGTGTTCGCGGTAGAACCCATTTGGTGTCAAGGCTCTGATCCGGGCAAGTCTCCGAAGGCAAAAGGAATGGTGATCGCACGGACTTCGGGCACGACAGTGACGCGAACGGAAATGGTTCCACCGTCCGCCTTAACTCGATCAGTGGTGGTGCGAACGACGACTTCGTCATTTTCGAATGACTGAGTCAATTCGTTGATGCCCTCGCCGATCTTCACCACTTCTCTAGCAGAATTTATGTTGCTCAATTCAATTGACTGGAACACGGCATTCGTAGCGCGGCGTTGTGCATTGAAGCGCACTTCCACGTTGACATATGTTTGCGTGCGATTGTGCAGCGGCTCTTGCACTTTCCAGGCTTTGGCTCGAACACCTTCACAGACGTCAAACTCGATAGGGTCATTGGTGAGTATGCCGCTGCCGGTTGCTAGCTTTGGTGCAACTTCAACATATGCCTCGCCTCGGAGCGTCTGAATCGAGCGTGGAAGCGACGTGAGCGAGAGCAGGATCTTGGATTGCCCGTTTTCCCAGTCGTCTCGACTTGAAATTCCTCCGATTCCCGTCAGTTGGAACGGAATCTTTCGGAATCCGTAGTCCGGGATGCTGCTGATCAGCACGTTCTTTCCTGTTTCATCAAGCACTTCAAGTATCTTGGCGTTCTTGCTCTGCCTCCAGATGAGTCCGCTTGCTTCTTGGGTAGACTCTAAAAACAAAATGACATGTCCTCGCGATCCGGGTGACGTGTCGCGCGGCCTGCCAGCCTGAAACGCGTAGTTTCGAGTGAGTTCGAGTGTCGTCAGCAGCACTTTGAAACCGCCTTCAACAACGGACGGAGTGGAATAGGTGTATGCTGAAAGCTCCGTGCGGGTCACACGAGACTTATCCGCGGGTGCTTGAGTCGAACTGCTTGTTGCACGCGACGCACATCCCGACGCCATGGACAATCCTATTGCAAAAAACACAAGCAAATAAGTTCTCATAGTTTCCCTTTCAGCAATTCCAGTGCACAATACGTCCTGTCGTTATCATAGATCGACTTCATGACAATCCCGCAGCACAACTACCGCAACGTCAAGGACTGGCGAAGCCGCGGCTTGCTCTGGTTCACATCACCCACCCACGCCCTCAACCTCGCCATCTTCCGCGTCGCGACGTGCATCGTGTGGCTGTTCATGGTGAAGCCTTTGGAGGCGTTGTACTTTGTTGGCGTGCCGGGTTCGCTTTCGGAGCCGACGGGGTTTTGGGGTGTGTTGCGGGATGCTGGGGTGGAGTTGCCAAGGTCGTCGGAAGTGGTGGTGGCTGCGAGCGTGATCTTTGTGATTGCGACGCTGCTGGCGATGGTGGGTTGGCGGGCGAGGTGGATGTTGGGGGTTGTGCTTGTGACGGGTGGGCTGGTGCTCACGATTCCGCAGGTGTTGGGGCGGATCAATCACTGCAATCATCTTGTGTTTGCGACGATTTTATTGATTGCGAGTCCCTGTGATCATGCGTTGTCGCTGCGGCGAACGGAGCGGAGCGGCAACGGCGCAATGATCGACATTGCGTATGCACTGCCGCTGCGATTTATGGCGGTGCTGCTTGCGATTGCGTACTTCTTTCCGGGGTATTGGAAGGTTGATCGGGTTGGCTCGTATTGGATGACGCCGACGAACTTCATTCACATGCTCGACGGCAAGTGGCATGAGTTGGGCGGCTGGATGCCGATGTTCCGCGTCGACAAGGTCCGCTGGCTGTGCGCGATGCTTGCGACGGGCACGATTGTGTTTGAGGTCGGATGGTGGATGCTGTTGTTGGGCGGGCCAAAGTGTCGGGCGGTTGCGGCGTTGGTTGCGAGTTCATTTCACATCGGAACGTTTTTGTTGATGCGAATCAACTTTCTGCACATGGTGGCGTGTCAGGTTGTGTTGATTGATTGGCATGCGCTGCTTGCACGATTGCGAGGTGGTTCGGCACAGAGAATGGTCGCGAGCGGGCCGACGAGATTTCGGTGTAGTGTGATTGCGACAATGATCCTTGGCGTGATGCTTGTCGGTGCTCAAGTATTTGAAGGCGTTACTCGTCGCGATGATTGGCCTTTGGGGTGTTACCCGACGTTTGCTCGGCGGGCAACTGGGGAGACGCCTGTGCTCATTGCGCGGGTGACGATGCAAGATGGGTTAACTCTTGTGGTGCGTGAATCCACGCTGCATAGCGTGACGACTTCCGCTCGCGCGAGAGTGCTGTGCAATCGTGCATGGTCGCTGCCTAATCGTGAACAGCGATTGGTGGACTTGTGGGATCAGTTTGTGCGTGTGGATCCGACACTCTTGCATGCAGAGCGAGTTGAGTTTTATGTTCGCACGGAATCGACATGTGCGGACACAATGGGGGATGTGATCGGCACGGAAGAGTTGATCTTCACACTGGTGCCACAGTGATGATTTGCGGCGTATACGAGAAAAAACGCCCGGCGAGTGCCCGGGCGTGAGGGAATCAAAGAAGGCGACGATTTTTATTGCCTGCAAGGCCCTTCGCTGTAGACGCGAAGGAAGGAGTTGATGTCTTCGGGGTCGAAGACGGAACCGTCGTTGTTGAAGTCGATGTCGTTGCAGGTTGCGGCTGCCGGGATGCACGGGCCTTCGGAGTAGACGCTTAGGAAGGCTTCGATGTCTTGGGGATCGAAGATGGAATTGTCGTTGTTGAAGTCGATAGAGTCGCAGGCGGGCGGGCCGTCGCAGGATTCGGGGAGGAAGTCCTGGTCTTCGCCGTCGGCGGAGTTGGGGATGAAGAACGTGACGTTGTCGATGTGGTAGTAAGCGTCGGGCGAGAACTTTTGAGCGCCGAAGCCCATTTTGAAGACATCGGGCACGAAGCCATCGACGACGTCGCCAACGTAGATTGGCGTGAACGTGCCATTGAGGCCCATTTGCACTGTGAGGCCTTCGGGGCCCATCGCGACGCGGATCGTGCGCCACTGGCCGTCGGCGAAGTTGCCAACGGTTTTGCTTTCGCGCGTGACGCCATCGCGCAGGACTTCGATCACGTTTGGCCCGCCCGGTTCGCCCGGATCAAAGCTAAAGCGGAGCGTGAGCGGGGCGTTGGTTGCGCCGGCGTCGCCAAAGAAGATGAAGTCAGGGCGTGATTGTTCAAAGATCGAGAACGAGAAGCCGCGATTTTGGAGGTCGCCTCCCATGCGGAAGTCGAAGGAGGCTTGAAGGCGAGTGAGGGGAGTGCCGCGCAGTGCGGGATGGATGATCGCGCCTTCGTCGCCGTCGAATGTCGAATCGAGATCGATCACGCCGTCAGACAACAGTGCTCCGCCATTGACGAAGAAGGGGCCAGCGCCCGCTTCAAAGTTTGTGAACTCGGCGCTGGTGGTGTCGCACTCGTCGGGGATGTTGTTGCTGTTGCAGTCCGTCGAGAACTGATTGACAATGTCGCAGGAATCGGGAACGAGGTTCCAGTTGCAGTCGGGTGTTGTGCCGTTGAGGCATTCTTGAATGTCTGCGAGTGAGTTTGCGTTGCAGTCAGGCGGGGCTTGGTAACTCAGGAGCAGGATTTGTGAGCCGCGGGCGATTGGATTTTCGAGAGAGTCGTCTTTGTACAGGTCTGCGAAGTACAAGCCGCCCGGGCCTGGCGCGATTGCGCTGCAACTTGCAACGCCTGTGCCTGCGTAGCGAGCGACGACGCGGGGTTGGGCTTGGAGTGTTTCTGTGAAGTTGGGGATCAACTCCTGAATGCACTTTTCGAGTCCTGAGCCCGGGCCTGCGGCGAATGTGCTGCCTGAGAGCGTGACGTAGCCTCGGCCTGTGTAGTTGCTGGGGAATCCACTGACGCTGTAGCGGGCGGCGGACAGGAACGCGATGTCCACCGGAGCGGTTGAAGGGATCCAGTTGTACGTTGCGAAGATGCCCATGCTTTCATCGCTACCGTCGTAGCCATAGTTGCGGCCTGGGATGAGGAGGCTGAGTCGATCGACGCCCGGGCCATTTTCGACGACCCAGTAGGTGTTGTCGAAGGGGCGACGATCGCCGCCGAAGGGATTGCGGTAGCCACGGGTATAGACGTAGTCGCGAGTGGTGATGCCGTCGTTGGCGTTGTAGTACGGATTGGTCATGACGGGCAAGCCGGTGGGCGTGATGCGAAGGACCTTGCCTCGCGGATCGTCGATGTCTTGCACGACTGCGATGTTGAAGCCATCGCCCACGTTGACGAGCAGGCTGCCGTCGGTCATGAACATGAGGTTGGAAATCTGATGAGAGGGTGCGAGGAGGGCGGGGGAGATGTCAAGGATGGTTGAGATCTGTCCTGCGTCGCGACCGCCGTTCAGGGCTTGAATGCGTTGGACACGGCCCGATAGGAGTTCGGGCTGATTGGGGTTGAACATGTAGAGCATGCTGACGAAGACGTCGCCAGATTGGGGATCGATTGCGATGCCGCCTAAGCCGCCTTCGCCAGAGCCAGGGAAGCCGCCCAGGGGATCGAAGTTCAGCAGGTTGGTTGCGAAGTCGGTGACGGTGCCATTGCGCAGCACGAGTTTGATGTTGCCGTACAACTCGGTGACGTAGAAGAGCGGGTCGGTTGGATTTGGGCCCGCGCTGGGGATCATCGCGATGTGTACGGGCAGTTGCAGGCCAGTTGCGAAGACGGAGACTTTGAAGTCGGGCGTTGTTGTCCACGGCGCGAGGTTGCGGCGTGCCACGTTGTCAAAGTGTGGCTCGATGTGACCTGGTTCGATGTTGTACGTGCTGCCTTCGCTTGCGACCCAGTAGGAGATTTCGTCACCCGCAGCGAGCGACAGGCTGGGCAGGAAGATTGTTTCTCGCTTGCCGTTGCCACCAACGAATTGCAGGTCCAACTCGGGTAGATTGAGCGTGTCGCTTCCTGCGATCACGGTCACCTTCAGCGGCATGTGCATGGACAGCGGCGGAGGATTCTGAATGACGTTGCCATTCGCGCTGGCGCGAAGCGAGAGCAGCAGGGAATTGCAGCATGCGGCGACGACGCGAATTTCGGCTTTGCTGCCGGTGCTATTCGGGAGAACGAATGGTGCGCCTTGGGGCGTTGTCAATTGCGGTACTGGAGCCTGCGCGATGTCGTGCAGTTCGAGTGAGTACACCTGTGAGAGGCTGCCTGTGCTGAAGTCGCGATAGGACCAATCGCTCCATTCGGTGGCAGGATCGCCGCTGTTGTCTTTGTGGCGGACGCGGAAGACGTATGGCGTGTCTGGATTGAGTGCCAATCTTGACGCGAGGCCATTGACGAACGTGCCATCGCCAAGGTGTGTGTGGACTGCGATTGCGCCCGAGACACACGACGCGACCCACACGGGTTCAGACGGTGTAACGGACCAGATTTCAAAGTCGCTGCACGCGTGCAGGTCGCCCGGGTTGGGGTCGCTGAACGGCGCGGTTTCCATGTGCACGTCGTACGGATCGAGCGGACGGTTCGCTTGCGGTTCCAGAATCGTCGGCGTGTTGGGCGGAGCGTTTTGTGCGAGCGCGTGGTGCGTAAGAAGACCTTGAGCGAGAATGATCGCGCAGGACAATGAGAATGCGTTGCGAGCAATGTGCATGAGTTCCACCTTGTCAGTCCAACTCGCGAGCTCCCCCATAAGCAACCCGGAACAAGCTTCGCGTCCCCACCCCCCGACCCCGACAGCAAATCTCCAATGGCCAACGATCACCCATGT
This sequence comes from Phycisphaerales bacterium, assembly GCA_046350435.1. Classification (GTDB taxonomy): domain Bacteria; phylum Planctomycetota; class Phycisphaerae; order Phycisphaerales; family UBA1924; genus BJHL01. Next base: position 1,045,860 of record JAXMAK010000001.1, on the reverse strand, counting down.
TGGCTGGAGCATAACTGTTGCACGCGGCGAGACTTGGACAAGCCGCGAGCGAGGGTTTCGTTGCAAATGGTCGAAATTGTAGTTCGGCTCTCGGGCGTTTGTTCCGCAGTCGTTTGATTTTCGTGTGCGACAAGTCCGAAAACGGAATTACTTGTTGTGCGCGAGTTTTGTTCGTGTGAAGAAAACCACACGATCACGTGTGGCGTGCAAGTTCACGCGCAGATTGCCATGCGGTGCGTGTGTCGGCGAGCGTGTAGACGTTGCCGCACTCGGAGCAGCGGAGCGTGTCTGTCGTGAGGTAATACCCGCATCGGGTGCAGAGTTGATCTTGGGCGCGCTGGGCTTTGTTCAGCATGCGCGTCTGCAGAAACTTGGTGGCGCGGGTGAGTGTGAGCAGGCCCGCGATGCCTACCAGCATCAGCGGCATGGCGATGTGGTCGCGTTTCAGGGCCATCAGCGTGACGGTGGTGGCGAACCACAGCGTCACCCACGCGATGAGCATGGCACGCACGCGGTCTTCGATGCGATCGAGGAGCGGGAGGGGCCAGCGTTGGTGCGGGCCACTCGATGACTCAGCAGGTTCGTTCACGTGCAATCGTACGGAAGATTGGTTGAGTCGGATCGGATGCGGAGAGTTTGGATTGAAGCGAGTGCATACCGAAAAACCGACAAGCGAGGGCTTGTCGGTTGATTGGAAACTCTGTGAGTTTGAGATGTCTTACTTCTGATTCGCGCGTGCCGCCATCTTGGCTTCCATGCGTTCCTGCGTGGGCAGGCGGATGTCCTTGGCGAGGCCCAGCAGCTTCAGCGTTCTGATGAAGACGTAGCTGGCATCAAACTGCCACCAGAAGAGGCCGTGGCGGGCGCTGGCGGGGAAGGCGTGGTGGTTGTTGTGCCAGCCTTCGCCCAATGCGAGAATGCCGAAGATGACGTTGTTGCGGCTTTCGTCGTGGCTTTCAAAGGGCCTGCCGCCCCAGATGTGACAGACGCTGTTGATGCTCCACGTAACGTGGTGGACGAGGAAGACGCGGACCAAGCCGCCCCAGAGGATGCCTAGGCCAAATCCCACCCATGACATGGTGACCAGACCGGTGACGACGCCCGGCAGGATGATGCCAATTGCAACCCACAGCGGAAAGAGACGGCTGATCGTCTCGTACATCTTGTCCTTCTTGAGGTCCACGATGTATCGCGACACGCCTCTGGGTTCTTTCTCAAAGAGCCAGCCAGTATGGGCGTGCCACATGCCTTTGAGCATGCCTTTGACGCCGCTGCCGTAGGCGTGAGGCGAATGTGGATCTTCGGTGTCGTCGCTGTGCTGGTGGTGCTTTCGGTGATACGCGGCCCAGCGGTACATGGGGCCTTGGCAGGCCATGGAGCCCGCGACGCCCAGCAGGAACTGGATCGGGCGGACCGTTTCGAACGATTTGTGCGTGAAGTAGCGATGGTACCCGACGGTGATGCCGCCCGCGGTGATGATGTACATCGCGAGGGTCACTGCGAGGTAGACCCAATGGAACGCCGGACCCCAGAGCAGCACCATCGCGGTGATGACGCCGATGATGGGCAGGACGACTGCAATAAACGTCACAATGCGTTCGGTGCGGGACGCGGGGATCGAGACTCGCTCGATGACAGTCGCGTCGTGTGCGTGGTCGGTGCCTTGCGGCTTGATGTCGATCGACCTGTCTGCGACGGTGAGTTCGGCGAGCAGGGGAAGCGTTGGAAGAGTTGGTGTGCTTGACATGAGTATGAACGAATCAAATCGGAACTGTGCGTTGCGCCCCCGAACCCGATCCCCCCGCCCTCCCGAACCCCGACTCTGACTCCCTTCACGTACGCGGAGCGTATCGGGGTGGGTTACCCAGAAGCATGAAGAAATCAGGAAATGGGGAAAATCAACCCGGGGCAAACGTGCGGTGTCCAAGCAATGCTCGCGATAGATTTTTTCAATTGCATGCACAGTTCGCGGAGAGTCGCGAATTACTCGCTCACCAGTTCGTATCGCCCGCCGGGCACTTGCAGGAGTGACCACAGTTGTGTCACGGCGTAACGAATGTGACGCGAAGAGTCAGAAGTGGAGTTGTGAACGGTGCTTGCGCGCAGCAGCGAGAGGTGTTCACCGTTGCGAGTCGCGGCGACTTCGGCGTGGATGAAGCCGGAGTTTTCACGAGTGATGAAAATCTGATTGATGTGGATATTCAGAGTTGCGAACAGGGGCTGAAGGTCGAGGGCTTCGCCGTTGGTTGTTGTGAGGTGAAATGTTGCGTCGTCTTCGGTGACGGCGACTTGCAGCAGGACTGGTTTGTCAGGTGAAACCTGTGATTGCAGCCAGGCTTTGCACGTGGGCTCGTCGATCGAGCCTGAGCGGACGCGCCACGTGGCCTTCAGCGATGTTGAGGGCGTGGTTTGGACTTGCGAAGGGCAGGGGCGATGCAGGATGCTCATTGGTCATCCTCCGTCGTCGTGGTGAGCTTGCGCTTGCCGCCCGTGGCTCCCAATGCTCCCGAAAAGTCGGGAAGTTTTCCTAGCAGGGTCGCGGCGAGTTGCAGGCCTTTGCCGGTCGGGCTGACGAATCGCTGGCCAAACTTTTCGAGCGTCTCGAAGAAGTTGAGCATGGCGTCGATGCGCTCGCGGTGGGCCTTGGCCTGTGCCTTCAGGGACTTGTCGTCACCCTTTTCACTCTTGCCCTCGACACCCGTCATGTCGCGGATTTCGTAGAGCGACGCAAGCAGCGGATCGACCTCGCGGTTCATGCGTTCGCGGACGATTGCGCGGAAGAGGGACCAGACGTCTTGTTCCGCGATGAAGTACTCCTTGCGGTCGCCTCGCTTGTTGACGCGCGAGACGATGTTCCAGTCAACCAGTGCTCGCGTCGACATGCTCGCGTTGCCTCGGCTGATCTGGAGGCGCTCCATGATGTCGTCGGTGCACAGTTCCGTGCCGGTTATATAAAGGAGTGCGTGGACCTCGGCCATGGTGCGCGAAATGCCCCAGGCACCAGCCATCTGACCCCAGACGGCGATGAAGCGGTCCTCAGCCGCGCGGAGCGAGGCGGGGTCGATGGAGCGGTTTTGACCATTGGAGGCCATGCAGAATCATAGGCGCAGTTCTTTCAGTAAGAATTGAAAACAATCGACAGTCTGTTTTAGCGGCTTTGCAGTGTTTGGACACTTCAGTGCGTTTCGCCGCCCAATGGGTGGGCTTTTCGACCACCTCGGGTGAGTTTGGGCTGGGTGGTGGCGAGCAGTTGGCGGACGGTTGTGGTGCAGCGATCAACGAGTGCGGCGGCGCCGTCGTGGAGTTCTTTGCTTTGCTGGACGACGGCCATGTTCTTGTCCATATCTTCAGCGGTCCAGCCTCGCGAGTGGGCGATGAAGGGGAAGGGCGGGAATTGGCAGCCTAGTTCGGAGAAGAACATCATCATCTGGCCCACGACGGCTTGGACGTTGTCCTGGCCACCCGTCACGATGAAGCCGACAACTTTGTTTTTGAGGAGTACGCGGTTGGCGATAGTTTGCTGATTCTGAATGCAGTTCATGCGCTCGATCATTCTCGAGTAGAGCGAACTGGGCTGGCCCCAGCGGATGGGCGTTGCGATGAGAAACACGTCGGCCCACTGCACGATCGCTTCGTAGACGCGGTCCATCTGGTCGGTGGGGTCCATCTGCGTGATGGAGCATGGCCAGGTGCAGGCATGGGCGTTTTTGCTGTAGTAGCCCTCGCACGCGCGGAACGACAGTTCGCGAAGACGGATGAGCCGCGTTTCGCAGCCTGCGGTGGATGCGTGGCGCATGGCGTGTTCGAGCAGGTCGTCGGAGGTTGAGTAGCGCGGGAACGCGACGTCCATGTTGGTGGTTGAGATGCAGGCGACGCGCAGCGGGTCTTGCATCGACGGGCCGCCCGGCTCGCCTCGGATGGTGAGTTTCGTGAGCGGGTGCGGATCGTGCGGGGCTTTGGTGCGCTTCGTGGAGGGCGAATCGCACACGAGCACCCGGCCTGATTCGATCTTGACGGGATAGACGGGCACGGCGTCTGCCTCGTAGCCCGGCTCGCCTAGTCCGGTTGCGTGATGGAACTTCCAATGGTGCCACGGGCACACGACGTAGTCGCCATCGAGGTGGCCTTTGCCCAGCGGACCGCCCACGTGGTTGCAGACGCCGGAGATCGCGGTGAAGACGCCGTTTTTGTGGATGAGAGCGATCTTGGCTCTGCCCGCCATGACTTGATGGATTTCAGACTTGGCGAGGTCGATTGCGGAGCCGACGTCGTGCCACTGTTCGTCTTTAGTCTGAGCAAGTGCAGATGGTGTGGAGGTAGTCATGAGTGTTTGTGATTTTGGCGAACGATGTTGTACGATGCAGTGGGCGCGAAAATAAACTGAATTACCTATTCCTCTGGCTTGGGTTTGTAGGCTTCAGTCCATAGACGAGTGACGAGTTCTTTATCCATCAATGATCCGCATTCTGGACAGCGCCAGTGACCATCTTCTGTGTTTGTGCGCAAGTTCTGGAGATCGTACCTACAAAATGGGCAGAGCATCATGTCTACTGCTTGCAACTTTGCAAAGGCTCGCTGCCTGAAAACAATCGCCAAGCCAAACACAATCAAAGTCACGGAACCGAGAATGACGTAAGGGGTATACGTCAATCTTGACCCGAACATATCAACCAGCACAAGAGCGAATAGACAGAGGAAACAACCAGCGACCCACCATCCCAGCACAATTTCAATTGTGGTCGCGTATCGCATTTTTTCTCGTCAATTTGTTTTGCGTGAAGTGTCCGAATGCTGCACTTCCCACCTGATCTTTAGGTCGTGCTCCACTTTCAAGAGGTCCAGCACCTTGCCCACGGTGAAGTCCACGATTTCTTCGATGGTCTTGGGCAACAGGTAGAAGCCCGGATTGGGGCTGCACAGCGTTGCGCCGGCGAGGGCGAGGGTTTCCATGTTGCGGATGTCGATGAGGCTCAGCGGCATTTCGCGATGGCAGATGATGAGTGGGCGGCGTTCTTTGAGCGTCACCATTGCAGCGCGGCACAGGAGGTTGCTGCCGCTGCCCGTTGCGATTGCGCCGAGGCTCGCGCTGCTGCAGGGGATGACGACCATGCCGTCGTGGATGAAACTGCCGCTGGCGATGACGGCGCCGACGTCTTTGTGCGGATGGATGAAAAGGCGCGTGCTGATGGACTTTGCGTCTTTGCGTTTTGCGAGCAGCGGGCAGAGTTCTGCGAGCGACAGATTTTTTATTGCGCTTTCGTCGAAGAGCAGGCGTCGGCCATAGTCGCTCACGACCAGATGCACTTCGTGGTTGGGGTTTTCGAGGAGCAGGTGCAGCAGGCGTTGTGCGTACCACGCGCCGCTGGCGCCGGAGATTCCGATGACGAATCGGCGGAGATTGCGTGCTGAAGATGAAGAGGCTTTCTTTGCCATTGTGAAACGAATCGTATGAGCGCTTGTCTCAACGCTTGACAGATGCGGTAGGCTATAGAGTCTCGAATGAGAGAAATGGTCTAAGAAATCGGAGGTGCATCGTGCGTGCGTTGCTTTTGATCGCGTTGACCCCATCCATGGCTTTGGCGCAGTGCCCGCCCGCTTTTCAGCCGGGCGAACCGGGAGAATCGGGCATTTCTGATAATTTCAGCGCGTACGTGCAGCCCATGACGGTGTACAACGGGCAAATCGCCTTCGGCGGGACGTTCAGCATCGCTGGTCCGCTGTCGACCAACAACCTCGCGCTGTTTGATCCAGCGACGGACACGTGGTCCCGCGTGGGCGGGGGAATCAATAATGGCAACACGAACGGATTTGTCGCGGCACTTGCGAAGTATCCGGTGAACGGAGTTCTCGGGCTCGTTGTGGGCGGATCGTTCGCGAATGTGCGTCAAACCAATGGCTCTGCAGTTGCCAACACCACTGCGCTGGCGGCGTGGGATGGTTCGCAGTGGAACTCGCTCAACACAGGCTGGGCACCGGCAACCGGCAAAAGCGTGTGGTCGCTGCTTGAGTGGCCCAGACCCAACGGCACGACATGGCTTGTCGCGGGGGGCGGCTGGGACGCGATCGGCGCGGCGACAGCCGACGGGATTGCTTATTGGGATGGACAAGCCTGGAACAACATTGGCGGAGCGAACGACACTGGCATCGGCGGTACGTTCTCGCCTGTGGTGTTCTGCTCAACGATTTTCAACAATCAGTTGTACATTGGCGGGCGATTCACCAGCGTGAATGGTGTTGCAGTCACCAACGTCGCTCGCTGGAGCGGGACGGCGTGGCAGCGACCCGGCACGCTCAGTAGTGGCGGCGCGACTTCGGATATTTCTTCGATGTACGTGTGGAACGATGGAACGGGGAACAAGTTGTACGCGGGTGGGTATGACCTGCGCATCGGTGCAAGTGCGGCGACTGTCGTCATCTGGAACGGCAGTGTGTGGTCTCGCGCCGGGCAGAACTTGGGTGGGCGCGGGACAAGCCTCGCGGCCTTTGATGACGGCACGGGCGAAAAACTCTACATGGGCATGACGGCTGACGCGCAGCAGGAGTATTTGTATCGACTCGAAAACAATGTGTGGACGGCGGTGGGTGGTGGCATGAGCGTGCCGATCGCGGGGAACTTCCCGAGCGTGTTTGGACTCATGGTGCACGATGGATCGCTGTATGTTGGAGGCGACTTCCAACTCGCGGGCGATGTGCCGAGCTATGGAATTGCTCGCTACGGGCCTTGTGATGGGCCTGTGTGCAATGACATCGACTTCAACAATGATGGAAGTCTGTTTGATCCGCAGGATATCGCGGCGTTCTTGAGCGTGTACAGCGAAGGGCCTTGTGTGCCGGCGACGGGAACGTGCGACGATATTGACTTCAACAACGACACGGGGATTTTTGATCCGTGTGATATCAATAGCTTTTTGTTGGTGTATAGCGAAGGGCCTTGCACGAATTGTGGGGTCTGACAAGAGCCGCAGTGCGCAAGCACTCGGCATGAGCGTGCAACGGTGTCCGTTTGAAGTTGCAATCGCGGAGAAGCGGAGGGGAGCAGAGGAACGCGGAAAGGGTTGTGGGATATGGCAATCCGGCCGGGTGCTTGCGCACCTCGGCTCTTGTGTAGTTCAGAACTTCTTGTGGACGGGGCGTCCTTCGGATTCTTTGAAGCCCATGAGTGCTCGTGCGAGCGACACGTCTTCGGGCAGCGTCACTTTGATGTTTCGTGCTTCGCCATCGACGATGACGACGCGATGGTTTGAGAGTTCAACGACGCCTGCGTCGTCCGTCACGTTGTGTTGTTTGCTTTCGGGCATCGCGATGAACGCGTCGTAGGCTTTGCGGAGCAGGTTTGCTTCGAAGACTTGCGGCGTTTGAGTGAGTACGAGACCAGTGCGATCGAGTGTTTCGCTCACGATGCGAACGGGCTGCTTGCTTGCTGTGCTTTCGCCAAGGATTGCAGCGACTGGGTCGTCTCCGCCCATCAACTCGTCGGTGGCGCGGGCACGTTTCAGTGTGTCGGTGCATGCAACGGCGGGCGCGACTGCGGGGAACTTCTTGGCGGCGCGGAAGACGCGGCGCATGAGGTCAAAACTAATGCATGGGCGTGCGGCGTCGTGGACTGCGATGTGCGTGCACTCCTTGGGCACGTGCGCGATCGCGGCGTGCACGGTTTGCCAGCGGTGGACCTTGCCACCTTTGACAAGTTTGGCTCCGAGCAATGTCAGGCGGTCGCCGTGCCGCTCGTTGAATTCGCGGAATGCATCGTCGTCATTCGGGCCCGCGACGATGAGCGTGCTGATGTTGACATCGTCGTCGTCGAACTTTGTAAAGGTTTCGACGGTGCGCTGGAGGAGCGGCTTCCCGCCCATGTCTTCGTCGAGCTTGCTGCGAAGCCCACCAGCGGAGTGATAGCGAACGGATGCGCCCCCCGCCGGGAGAATCACGGCGATATTCATGTTGGTAGGGTACCCCCTCGCTCCGCGAGGGGAAGTTGTGCCACCGACTGTGCTTTGACAGTCGGTGGAGGATTGAATGAGATGATGGCTTTGCAATGTCAACCACCGACTGTCAAAGCACAGTTGGTGGCACGGTCAGACGCCGCAGGGTGTGCATGGTCCTTCGCTGAAGACGAGCAGGAAGCTGTCGATGTCGCAGGGGTCAAACAGCGAGCCGTCGTTGTTGAAGTCGATGTCGTTGCAGGTTGCGCCGCTGGGGATGCATGGGCCTTCGCCATACACGCTCAGGAATGCGTCGATATCGACGGGGTCAAAGAGCGAGCTGTCGTTGTTGAAGTCGATGCCGTCGCAGGTTGGGCCTGTGGTGACAGTGAGCGTTGCGCCGCCACTGTTTTGGGCGGCGCCACAGAAGCCTGTGACGACGCAGCGGTAGGTGCCTTGATCGCCCGTCTGTGCGTTGCTGATGCCGAGCGTCGGGCTGTTGATGCCGGTGTAGCGTGGATCGGCGGGTAGGTTCACGTTGTTGCGCTGCCATTGATATGCGAGGCTGCCGCCAGTTGCGATGACGTTGAATGACGCGTTTTGGCCTTGCGGGATGGTTTGGTTAGAAGGGTTGAGCGTGATTGATGTGGTGGCTTCGCGTCTGCCTTGGTCGCCCGTGCCTGATGGGCCGCCCGTGCTGCACTGGCCGCTGATGATGCGGACCCAGTACCAGTATTGCAGGCCTGGGGACGCGGTGGTGTCGTTGTAAGTGGTGGTGGTCACGCCCGAGGCGATGGGGGTGGACGTTGCGAAGTTGTTGGTGGTGTTTCGGAAGACGCGGTAGCTTGTGGCGCCGACGACTGGGGTCCATGTGATGGTGACGCGATCGCAGAGTGTGCTGTCGGTTGCGGAAACGTCGGAGACATCAGGGCACGCGATGCTGAAGTTTGCATCGTTGACGTCAAAGTACACGCTGTTGGTGGGTTCGATGCGGAAGCGGGCAGTTGTGCTGGTGACGGGCGGCAAGTTCACGACTTGGCTGCCGTCATTTGGAGTTGAAGTTTCCAGCGTGTACGGCCATGTTGTGCCGCCATCGATTGAGAGCAAGATTCGGACGCTTGCGGTGTTGACCGGTGGGACGTTGGTGTTTGCAACGTCCCATGTGAGGTTGTAGGTGTTTGGGCCGACGGTGGAACCCGTGGTATTCAGCACGTTGATGCGGAAGGGGCCTGCGGTGCCGACGACGGTGTAGTTGACGTCAGCGGTGCGCACTGCGCCGCCACCCGCGCGATTATCGCGGACGAGACAGCGGAGCGAGAGGGTTCGGCCAACCGCCGGGTATTGCTCGCCAATCTGGACGGAGCCATCGAGGACGTCGACGTAGCGGGGGAAGATGCGGGTGGGATCGGTGGTTGGAGCAAAGACGCGGAAGAGCGGGCTGGTGCCGTTGTCTTCGCTGCCTGCGCCGGTTTCGGGTTGGGCGGGGCCGAGGTTTCGCTGTTCCCAGGAGAAAGTCATTGCGTCGCCATTTGAGTCCGTTGCGACAGCGGTCGCAGAGAATGCGGTTCCGATGGGGATGACGTAACCGAACAGCGGTGTGATGACCGGGAGACTGTTGCCGGTTGCGGTGTTCGTGCCGCAGTTGCCTGTGCCGTTGATGTATCCATCGACGTTGGCGTACGCGCCTTGATTGAACATCGTGTCCCAGTTTGTGAGGTTGTTTGCAGCACCGCACAAGCCTTGATAGCTCATGATGGTGCTGCCGCTGCCTGGCTCGTAGGCGGCTGCGCTGGAGCGGTTTGGAAGGCACGTGTTGTTGCCTGCAGAATCGTCAGCGTTGAAGCTGTGGCTGGCGTTGCATTGGTGACCAACTTCGTGACCGACATACTTCACGGTAAAGAAGTCGCCCGTTGGGCTTGAGAGACCGGTGCCGCCGCGGGCTTTGCCTGTGCCGCAGATTGCGGGGCGTTGTGCCAAGCCGCCAAGGTTGAGGCCTGAGACGACGTGACCGATGTCGTAGTTTGCGCTGCCAATGACGGCGTTGATGTTGGCCTGGTTCTCGTCAAGCATCGAACTCAGCGTGCCGTCCGTATACGGCCCGGGGTTCGCGGTCGTGTAGATGAGATTCTGGTTGTTCGCGACGAGTTGGAAGCGCATGCAGAAGTCGCGTTCGTAGATCTGGTTGACGCGATTGACCATCGTCACGATCGCGGCTTGGGCACCGGTGACTGTGCCGCCATGGAAGTTGGTGTAGGTTGGCACCGCGGCGACAGCCATGTCATAGGTTCGCAGCGTTGTGCCGGTGGCGCGATCGAGGAATGGGTTTTCGATTTCGGGTGGCGAGTTGTCTGGCCCCAAGTGGCAGGTCCAGCCTTCGCGAGCGACGAGGTCGTCGATGTCATAGGACACGTAGTGCGTGGTGTCTGCAAACGTGAACGGATCAATCGACCAATCACCCGCGGCGCCCAAGACCTGTGCGTGGAAACCTTGAGACGTGTAGTCGAGGCGGATGGTGGCGGTCGGGTCGTCCAAGCCTTGGCCCACGAACGTGCGCACTTCAGCGCCTTGAGCCGACATCCATGCGCCCAAGTCGGGATGCACGATGGGACTTTCGGCGATTTCGAAGTAGGAGAATTCGCCCTTGGGATTCGGGAGAGCAATCATCAGGCGTTGGCGCCCGCTGAATTCGAGCGGCGCGGTGGCGAGGAACTGACGAATGCTCGCGAAGTCGAGTTGGTACGCGCGATAGATCGCGGGGCGGACCCATTCGCGTCCTGCAACCACTTGCGGAGGCATCGCGGCGAGTGAGGTCCAGTGCTGCTCGCCGCTGCGCAGGGCTGTGGCTTGCTGGGCGTGGGCGGTGAAGGACATCGTGCCAACGACGGCGATGGGAATGATGGAAAGCGTTGAACCGGCGACACAGTTGGCGATTGCAGCGAGCAACGTCCGCATAAAAACCTCCGCAGAGAGGAAAAGAAAAAAGGAGTATGTCTACGTTCGGCAAGACCCAAGGGGGCGGTTGCGATTCTCTTCGAAGGTGACAGGTAAATCAAGAGAAAAATCGCCCGAACTTTGGAAGTTCTAGGGAATGGCGATGTCAACTAGAGATTTGCTCTATGACTCGCCCAGCAATTGGTGTTTGGCGAGGAGACGATAGACCTCGCAGCGCTGGAGCAACTCATCGTGCTTGCCGATGTCGGCGATTTGGCCCGCGCTGAAGACCGCGATGCGATCGCAGTGGATGACGGTGCTCAGGCGATGGGCGACGATGAGGCTCGTGCGGCCTTTGCTGAAGTCTTGCACCGCGTCGGCGATCTTGGCTTCGCTCTCGGCGTCCACCATGCTGGTTGCTTCGTCGAGAATGAGAATTGATGGATCGCGGAGAATGGCGCGGGCGATGGCGATGCGTTGACGCTGGCCGCCAGAGAGACTAAGGCCCTGTTCGGCGACTGGTGTGTCGTATCCCTGCGGGAGACTGGCGATGAAGTCGTGGGCGCGGGCTCGTTTGCAGGCGTCGATCATGGCTTCGTCGGTTGCGCGAAGTGTTGGTGCGCCGTAGAGGACGTTGGAGCGGATTGTGCCTTTGAAGAGCACGGTTTCCTGCGTGACGACGCCGATCTGTTCGCGGAGACTGCGGACGCTGATGGTGGTGATATCGGTGCCATCGATGAGCAGTTGGCCTGCGTCGGGATCGAACATGCGGTTGACGAGGCTGAGGGCGGTGGTCTTGCCACTGCCATTGGGGCCCACGAAGGCGATGCGCTCGCCGTGTTTGATTTTGATGTTGACGTTTTGCAGCGCGGGGATGTCTCTGCCAGGGTAAATGACCTTGATGTCGCGGAATTCGATGGAGTTGTTGTGGCGGGGGAGTTTGGGGAGTCCAGGTTTGCGACCGGGCTCTGGTTCGAGCGAGATCAGTTCGCGAAGGCGGGTTGCAGCGGGTGAACTTTGCTGGATGTCGTTGGCGAGGCCCGTGAGGGGTTTGAGCGATGCACCGGCGACTGCGAGGCAGACGAGGGCGAGGACGAAACTCGATGCGTCGATGCCGCCCGCGAGGACGTTTTTGGCGACGACCAGCGTCATGATGCTGAGCATCGCGAGGGCGAGTGTGTCGGTGAGCGGGCTTGCGATGGCGCGAGCGGTGCGCACGCGGTTGAGCTCGCGGATCATGTCTTTATTGATGCGATGGAATCGGCCTGTTTCGTAGGGCTCTGCGTCGTGGGCTTTGACGACGCGGAGGCCTTGCAGGGCTTCGCTGGTGACGCCCATCAGGGCGCTTTGGCTCACCATCGCACGTTCGCTGGCGCGCTTGATGCGCTTGCCAAGTTTGCGGATCACGGTGTACAACAGCGGCATGACGAGCAGCGCGACGACGCTGACGCGCCAGTTGACGAAGAACGCAGCGATGAAACTGCCGACGCCCTTTGCGAGTGCGAGGATGGTTTTGCTCAGCAGGATGTTGAGGCCATTGGCGAGCTGCGTCGTGTCGTTGACGATGCGGGAGATCGCGTCGGACGGGCCGCGGGCGATGATGGTGCGAAGCGGGGCGCGGAGCGTGGCTCGATAGGCACGCTGACGGACGGCGGTGATGGTGCGGTTGACGACGGTGAGGGCGATGTATTGGTGGAGGAAGGTCGCGGTCGCGCCGACCAGTGTGAGTACGAACAGCACGCCCATGATCCAGAGCAGACTCTCGAAGGTATCGGTGGGGAGTCTTTGGACTGTTCCTTCGGGAATCGAGAGCGTGCTCAAGAGTGGGCCGAAGACTCGCTTCGTGAACGGAGCAAAGTCGGTGGCTTGCTGGAGTTTGTCGTTGAACTTGTGGGCGAAGTCCTGCAGGTTGTGCTTCTGCTTGAAGATCGCGTCGAGGACACCTTGCGTGCCGACGAGCCCGATCGCCAGCGACGTGCCCGAGATGATCGTCATTACAAAAGTTGCGATGACCAGTGAGCGGTAGCGCCACATCGCGCGGGCGAACGCCCAGAAGGGATCGCCTTGCAGGGCCTTGGGGTCAAGAAAGTCGCGACGCGCCATGAGGGGCAATTGAAGGCCGGGAGTTGGACGCGGGCTGATGGGCTTGAGATTTTGCCAGTGAGACGGTGAGACGGTGAGACGGTGAGACGGTGAGACGGTGAGACGGTGAGACGGTGAGAGAAGTATGCTATTTGGGTTTGATAGTCCACTTTTCGGCGTTGTCGATCATGCCGACGAGGGTCTTGATCATTGCTTCATATTCGTTGAAGAGTTGCTCCGCCTCAGCGCGTTTCAGGTAGTTGCACTTGACTGCGAAGATAATCCACTCTTGGGTTTCTACTGCCTCGGTTTCCGAGTCTGATAGTTTGCTGACAAATGCCGCCTCATACCGGCGTTTGCGCCAAGCTTCCGCAAAGTTGACGACCACGGAGCGAGACGAGCGACGAACTTGGTCAGTGAGTGAGTATCGCTCGTCTTTCGGGAACTCCTTCGAGAGTTCAAAGAGTTTCATGGCAGCAGTTTGTGCCCGCTTGTAGACGACCATGTCTCGATGTGACCGAATCGTCGCTGTCATCACAAATTTCCGAATGCTCCTTCACCGGGTCACCGTCTCACCGTTTCACCGTTTCACCGTTTCACCGTTTCACCGTTTCATGGTCAAATGCCGGTGCCATTTGGCGCTGAGCCAATCAGCAGCGGGCTGCTCAAAGGCAGCAACTGGCTATTCTCAGTGCCGTCGGTCATGACGCTTTGGCCCAGGCGGCGGTCATCGCGGAAGTAACTCACGAGGCCTGGCGTAGTGCCGCTCGCGCCGGTGGGGGTGATCGTGCCTGTCACGATGATTTCGTAGTGGCGGAAGGCCGCGCCGCTGCTGATTTTGGCGAGCACGGCGGACTGGTTGAGCGTGCTGACTTCGACGCGCTGGCGAGCCAGGAGCGGGGCGTTGGCGGCTTCGATGATCGTGCCATCGCTAAAGGCGTATTGGACGCGGATGCCCAGTGAGTCAGTCGCGAAGGGGTTGAAGATTGAAATCGTCTCGCGATAGCCCGGCGGGTTGGTTGCGACTTCGGCGATCGTCGGGTTGTAGGTGCCGGCGAAGCGGATCTCGCCTGCGATGCCTGTTTGGAACATCGTCGCGACGCCATCGTTCTTGGTGGTCGTCGCGAGGTTGCGGTTGGCTTCGGGGATCGACGTGTATTGAGCCGCGATTGCGACGGTGCCTGAGTTGTACAGAACCGTTGCGGCTTGTCCGTCGTTGAGGGTGAAGGCGTTCACGCCAACGCTGGCTCGCGAGCGGGCGGGGAGCGTGATGCTCTGCGTCGAGGTTGAGCCGTCGTTTTTGTACGCCGTGAGCGTGACGCTGGTGGATGTTGCGGTTGGGTTGTAGAGCGAGATGTCGCCTCGGTTGTCGGTGCTGCCAATCACTTGGCCGATACCACCAACGATTGCGCCGCCACCTGCGACGCCATTGACCATGAAGCCTGGCATGTAGGTCTGCGAGACGTTTTGGCCTGCGGTTGCGAGGTCCCAGTCGCTGAGCGTCACGGCGATGTCTGATGAACTGCGGACGCGTGCGGCGAGGATGCCTTCTGCGAGACCTTGGCTTTCCAGAGCGAAGCCGCCTCGGCGGTAGGCGTTCAGCGTGATGTTGAACGTGCGCGGGCCTTCGGGTGTGACGAAGTCGATGGTGATCGCGGCGTCAGTCGCGTTGGGATTCCAGAACGTGAGATATTCCTTCGAGAGCGGGTTGCGCTCGATGCGTGGGAAGGCCCATTCGCGCTTCTGCTGAGTGCTCAGGGCGTCGAGGTTGATGAAACTCTCGCTGGCCTGGGCGTTGAAGTCGGTGCGGGTGACGTCCGCCGAGATCGGCTGCGTGTTGGTGGAGCCTTCGGCGAAGCCATACTTCAGGACCATCGCGTAGCCTTCGTTGGCGCGCACGACAGGGGTGAAGCTGGTGTCGCCTCGCGAGGAGACTTTGACCTGAATCTTGCGGCCTGCGGGGATCACGCCTTCGGACAGCACGCGGTCGCGCGAGCCGTCTTCGTAGTTGGTGTTCTTGCCGCCCACTTCGTGGTGCGCGACGATTTGATAGCGGGCATCGACGACGTTGGGGTTGAAGAGGTCGACGGTTTCGGTGGTGAAGTCGCTGCGCCAGCCCTCGGGCATCACCATGGTGCTGGTGAAGAAGCCCTGCAGTTCTGCGGGCTTGATGACTTCGGCATTGATGATCGTGACGAGGGAGCTTTCACGCACGCCTGAAGTTTGGTTGTATTCTGCGGTCACTGGCGTGGTTTGCACGTTGGTGCCAAGTGACGAGACGCCCGAATCGCTTCGAAGGTCTCGGATGGTGAGACCGGCGATTTGCTGAATGACCGACCAACCTTGGATCACGCGGCCGAAGACGGCGTAGCCCTGTGGGCTGCTGCCGCCCGGGCCGAGGCTTGTGGTATTGTCAGCGGTATTGAAAAAGAACTGACTTGTTGCGGAGTTAGGATCATTTGTGCGAGCCATCGCGATGGTGCGCTCGACGTTCGGGCGGTTGTACTCAAGGTTCACCGGGGCGTCGGTCGGGATGATGGTGGCTCCACCAGTGTTGGAATATGAGAAGCCGCCACCCTGGATCACGAAGTTGTTGACGGAGCGATGGAAGAACGTCTCGCTATATGCGCCCTTGCGGACATAGTCGAGGAAGTTGCGGACCGTGTTCGGGTTGGTCCCGTTGAACATTTCGATGTCGACTTCGCCAAAGTTGGTCTCCATGCGGACGACCGCGTTGTTGGGCGATTCGAGCATCGACAGCGTTGGTAGGGGCGAGGTGCTGAGCAGCGCACGTTCTTCGAGGCGGTCGAGGCTGCTGATGACTTCGCTGCGGGCATCGAGGCCGACAGCGGTTCGGAAGGCACGAGCGAGAAGAGAAACGACGCCACGCTTGCGGGAGTTGGGATTCACGACGAAGACTCCGGGTTCTAAGGGGTCACGGGGGTTGGTTCAAGGATCAATAGGGTCAACTTATGCTGCTGACGATTATGCGCGCATTTGGGCAACGGCGGTGCAATTTTGGGCATTTGCCTGCTTGCACCGGGAAATCCAAAGGCCTCGCCGCATTCAGGGTGCGGCAACGAGCATGGTACGGGTGGTGGGCTGCCTGACGCAAGGTGGGCAGTGGCAGACGGTGCAAGTGTCCAAACCAATACGAATCCAAGCGCAAGAATGTTGCGAATGTTGTTCGTATACTGGCTGCAAATCTGGCTTCATATACTGGAGTTCAGACTGATTGAGGCGTGCGGAGCACAGTGTTCCAGCGCGTGTTTGACCCGATCATATTCCGACCGGACGGGTTTATGGTTCAGGCAAAGCGAAGACCCTGACCAGCCAGCTAGTCACCAACATAGATTCATCATCCATGCACGACGTCGCCAACGCCCCCTCCCGAGCCACGCTCCACGAAGTCAAACCCACTGCGGGCACGCGCCGGTCCGAGCCTTGGCGGGTTGCGGTTGTCATTCCCGGGTACAACCGTCGGGAGGACCTTGAGAAGTTGTTCAAGGACTTGGGCCGGCTGGATACGCGAGGCATCACGCTGTGGTGCGTGCTGGTGGATAACAACTCGCCCCAGCCTCTTTCGACGATATCAGTTCCCGCGAATGTTCGAGTTGAGCATTATCGTTTGAACGAGAACACGGGCGGCGCGGGCGGGTTTGGGCGTGGCATGGCTCGGGTGCTTTCGGGTGAGGGATTGTCGTCACAGTTTGATCCGCCTGATTTCCTCTGGCTGCTGGACAGCGACGTGCGGGTGACTCGCAAGGCGTTGCGGCACTTGCTGCGAGTGCTTGTGAAGCATGATGACATTTGCGCGGCGGGCTCGGCACTGGTCGATCTCACCACGCGAACAACGTATGAAATCGGCGGACGCATGGAGCCCAAGAACGGGTTCTTTGTGCCTGCGGCTCGGCATGACGTGGACAAGCGAAAGTTGATTGAGGCGCACTATCTCGCGGCGTGCAGCACGCTTGTGCGACGTGAGGCGGTTGAGAAAACCGGGCTGATGCCCGACATCTTCATTCACGGCGATGACGTTGAATGGATGTTGCAGATGCGCAAGAAGACCAAGCAGCGCATCGTGGGCGTGCCGCGGAGTCGGGTCGGACATCCGCTGTGGAATCGCAAGTTCCAGACGTGGGTGCGGTATTACACGACGCGAAACGCGTATGCGCCGATTGATTGCATGGGCTTTGGGGCAAAGACGCGATTCCGGCGCGCGCTGGTGGACGTGCTACGCGCGTGGGGCCAGACGATCACGGGCATGGATGAACTTGCGGACTTGCACTTGCAGGGGCTGGAGGACGCCGCGGCTTGCAGGACTGTGGGCCATCACATGAAGGGCGGGATGGGGCCCATCATTCAGAGCACGAAGGCGCAACCTATGTCGCAACTTGCAGACGCGGTGCGGGAAGAACTTGCCAAGCGCGGGACGGGCGCGTCGCTCTGGGTGCATCCGTTGATGCAGTTGCGCAGCAAGGATCTGCCCGGGCTGAAGGAAGAATTGCAGAAGTTAAACGTGAAGAAGCCAGCGGACTGGAAGTACTGGCATCATCGCAGTCTGGGCAGCAATCCCAAGAGCGACATCGCGAAGGCGTTGTGGCGTGGGCTGATTGCTCAGCAGGCGGATGTGAGCATTGTGCCGACGGGCGTGCCGAGCGCGTGGTTCCGGGGCGACACGCAGTTCCTGCTGACGGTTGATGGCTTTGTGATTCGCAGGGTCACGGCGCATGATCGTTTGAAGGCTGGGTTCAAGACGCTGGTGCGCGGCATGAAGGCGGCGATTGGGTGTGCGAAGCGCACGCCGACGATTCACGATCTGCCTCCTGCGCCCAAGCGCACGACTCCGATTCCGTCGCAGGTGCGGGTGAGCGGACATATGGCTGCGCCATCGCTCAACGGAACGTCATCGGAGCATCATGAGCAGGTTGCAGTGATCCGTTAACGCAGAGCGATGCGTCGATATGCCACCGACAAGCAAAGCCTTGTCGGTGGCACGAGTTGAATCGAGATTCCACATGACCACGCCTCTGCTGAGCATCGTGATCCTCAGCCATAATCGGCGCGAGGCGTTGTTGCGGACGCTTGGGCAGATGGTTTGTCACGATCGCGGTCGAAACGATGCGGGTATTTCGCGCGAAGTGATTGTCGTGGACAATGCGTCGAAGGATGGATCGCCAGAAGCAGTGCGCGAGAACTTTCCTGATGTGCAGTTGGTTGCGCTGCATTCGAACGAAGCGATTCAAGGTTTCAATATTGGTGCAGCGCGGGCGCGGGGCGTGTTTCTGTTGATTCTTGATGACGACGCATGGGTTGAGCCTGACGTGCTGTGCGATGCGCTTGAATACTTGAAAGAGCACAATGAGGTTGGCGGTGTTGCGTTGCTGCCGAAGCATCCGGCGACGGGTATTTGTGAGTGGCCATTCGCGACACGTGCAAGCGATGAGTTTCCTGTGATGGGGTGTGGCAATCTCGTGCGAGGGAGCGCGTGGCGGCAGGTGCAGGGATACGAACAGGCGTTTTTTCTATATCGCAACGATGTTGATCTTGCGTTGAAGTTGCTGAGTGCAGGATGGGGCATTGCGTTTC
Source organism: Phycisphaerales bacterium (assembly GCA_046350435.1). GTDB lineage: Bacteria > Planctomycetota > Phycisphaerae > Phycisphaerales > UBA1924 > BJHL01. The sequence goes on along the minus strand of JAXMAK010000001.1, from coordinate 1,027,336 downwards.
GACCGGAGTGGGTCGTGTGGCATGACAGCCCAGCCGCGGCGAGAAAGAGTGAGCGATGGTTGCATCTGGCGACACGCAACTGGGTGTGGCTTGTTCGGCGGCATGAGCAGAATCCGTTGGTGATGCTCGTCGCGTTCGCGCTGCATCTTGCGACCGCCCTTCGTGCAGCGGGGCTTGATGTTGATCGAATGAACTGCGTGATGAACGGATTTATTGACGGGTGGCGAGAGCCAGTGCCAAAGCGACCAGCGGTTTGCACGTCCTCGGGAGCGTTGCGAAAGTTGCTCAGGCTGCGACTTGGGTTGTAAAAAAAGCTGGGCGGCAAGGCGGCATCAGCCAGCACTCACCGCCCGCTCGGGGGGCATGTGGGAATTTACACTTCGTTGACATGATATATGAAAACGCGATGGCGGTCCATAGGTTTTACCGTGGATAAGCCATATTTCACGCGTACCGAGTCAAAATAAGGAGTTTTCGATCCGGATTGTGAGGTTTTCAGCAGCCGCGTTTAGAGAAACAGGTCGGAAATTGCGCACGCACCCAAGACGCAGCTCAAGACGCCGTTGAGGGTGAAGAAGATCATGTTGAGTGCGGGGGGTGGGTTGTCGGAGCCGTCTTCGCGAGGCTTGATGGCGGAGGCTTCGAGCTTGGCGAGGGTGAGGTGTTCGTACGCGAGCAGCGCGGCGGCGGCGATGATGCCGACGAGCAGTAGCGTGCCGAAGACTGGGTCGAGGCGCCACATTACGACTAACGCACAGATAGAAACAACGTGTAGGACGCGGCTGATCCACAGTGCGCCGCGCCAGCCGAACGCGGCGGGGATGCTGTGGAGCTTTTGTGAGCGGTCAAAGTCTTGATCTTGCAGTGCGTAGATGATGTCAAAGCCCGCGACCCAGCAGGCGATGAACGCCGCGAGCAGCCAGAGAGTGGGGGTATGCAGACTTGCGGGATTGAGGGCGACGGCGGCGCAGATTGGCGACGCGGCGAGCGAGATGCCCAGCCACGCGTGGCAGAGCCAGGTGAATCGCTTGGTGTACGAGTATGCGCCGATCCAGAGCAGGACGGGCACGCACAGCGCGAGTGGCAAAGGATTCTTGAAGAAGATCAGGAACAGAGAGCAGCAAGCGACGAAACCCGCGGCGCATGCGATCGCGACGGACCAGCCGGTCTTTGCGACGACGGCACCGCTCGCGAGAGCGCGGCGCTGCGTGCGAGCGTTCTTTGCGTCGATTGCACGATCGGCGAGACGATTGACGAGCATCGCCCAAGTGCGTGCGAGCACCATGCACGCGATGATGAGAGCGACCTGGCCAGCGAAGCGCGGCGTGAGCAGTTGAGTGCCTGATGTTGCGGAGTCACTGCGAGCAACGGCGTAGCACGCGCCGAACAGCGCGAAGGGGAGAGCAAAGACTGAGTGGGCGAGTTTGATGTCGCGGGCGAGGAGGGTGAGAGCGGCGGCTTGGTCGCTGCGAGGCAAGGCTGGGGTTGGAACTTCAGACATTCCCGTATTGTTCGCGTGGAGCGAAGCGGGTGAAGACAAGGAAGGCATATGGCAGGAATGCCCTGTCATCGTTGCAAGAGATGAGGGCACTATCATCCAGCATGACTACTTCCAACTTCGTCCGTGCGGCTTGTGGTGCGATTTTTGCGTCGTTGGCGTTGTCGGCGATGCCGGGGTGCACGTCGACGGGGATTGCTGTGCGCGAAAAGGTGTTTGGGATTGCAAAGCGCGAGCAGTTGGTGGATCGGGTGAAGGAGGCTCGTGATTCGCAGGAGGCGGCGAAGAAGCAGTTTGCGACGGCGCTGGACGAGTTCATCGCGATCACGAATCAGTCGGGCGGTGAGCTCGAGAGCAAGTACAAGAAGCTGCAGAAGGAGTTTGATCGCAGCAAGGATCGCGCTGAGGACGTGCGCGAGCGCATCTCAAAGGTCGAGGCGGTTGGCAACTCGATGTTCCGCGAGTGGGCGGCGGACAACGAAAAGTACTCCAGCGAGAATCTGAAGCGCGAGGCGGTTCGGCTCATGAACGACTCACGCACCAAGTTTGATGGCATGATCGACGCGATGCGGGCGGCTGAGAAGAAGATGGATCCGGTGTTGGTCGCGTTCCAGGATCAGGTGTTGTTCCTGAAGGCGAACTTGAACGCGTCAGCCGTGGCTGGGTTGCAGGGCGAAGTCTCGCGGATTCAGGGCGACGTCGCTCGGCTCGTGCAGGAGATGCAGGCGTCTATTGACGAGGCGAATCAGTTCATTTCGCAGATGAACAAAGCTGGAACGTGACGTGAAATGCGGGTATTGAAGCGATTACAGGGCCAAATTGGCACACGATATTTCATTTTTGTGGAAACTTGGGCATCCTGATGTATGTTCTTGTACGTACTTGGGTGCTGGTGGCATGCATCACGGAAACAGCAAATGAAGTGGTTGGACAATTCGACATTTGTTTCATCGGATGCAAGACATGGGGCGAGTGTTCTCGTGGCTTGTGCGCTTATGGTCCAAGCGGCACACGGACAGCAGCCGATGTCGCTGAATCTTGAAGACGCGTATGCACCAGTTAAAGCAGAGATGCTGGCGGGCGGTGGCAGCATTGTGTGTCTTGGTGATAGTCTCACGTTTCGTGAACATGCGTTCTGGGAGAATTTTCGCGCGATAGTGCAGCAGCAGTATGGCAACGGTGGGTTTGGATATCAAGCAATCAGCGCATGGACCGGCGCCATTGACGGCTCGCCTTCATGGGTAGAAGGGCGAATCAATGCGGATACTGCACCACACTGGTCGTTGGACGGCATGTGGCTGATGTCCAATTACTGGCATCGCGGCGCAGTCACATTTCAGATGCAAGATCGGCACGTGAAGTTTCATTACGTTGTGCAGCCTGACGGCGGCTCAATGACCGTGATTCATCCGGGAGTGCCCGGCCTTTCCGGAAACTCGCTCGTGGGCACCATTGAAACTGCAGGTCAGAATGACGTCGGCATTTTAGAGTACAACTTTCAGGATTGGGAGTATCAGCAGCTTCGCTTTTACACCCAGTCGACGGGGAATGTCGTGCTGCTTGGCGCAGAGAATCTGTCGGACCAACCTGGTCCGCGGATACATCGAGTCGCCAATGGTGGCTGGGGTGTTGATGAGTTTCTTCGCCGGAACTGGACTTTTGATCGTCAACTTCAACTGCTTGCACCTCAGCTTGTGATTATCATGCTTGGACAGAATGATGTTGGGTGGTCGCCGACACAATGGCGGGAGTTGATGGAGCAGTTCATTGCGCGCGTGCAGACAGGTGTGCCGGGTATCAAAGTGGTATTGGTGAGTTCGTACGACTCCGGCAGTGTGATCTTGCCGGAATTCGCTGCGCAGTTGCGGGATTTCGCAATGCAGACTGGTGTTGGGTTCATTGACTTAAACGCTTCGGCTGGGCGATATCAGTTTTTTCAGTCCAACGGCTTGCTTGATCCAGATGGACTTCACTTTTCGACCAGTGGCGGGCAATATGTTGCACGATTGATCTTCGACGCGTTGGAGAGTGGCGGGGCGAGTCTCTTGAACGCTCCGTGCGGCGACATCGACTTTAATAACGATACAGGTCTCTTCGATCCAGAAGACATCAATGACTTTCTTCGCGTCTACAGCGAGGGGGAATGCTCGACTGGCAACTGTGACCCAATCGACTTCAACCGAGACGGCGGGGTGTTTGATCCGGGGGACATCGACGCGTTCTTGCGTGTGTATAGCGAAGGGCCTTGCAGCGTGTAAGTGCGATTGAGATGCACTATCCTCAGGCATGCCTAAGGCGAAAGCGAAACGAAAGACTTCGAAGACAAGCGGCGCGCCGGTCGTTGGCGTGATCATGGGTTCCAAGAACGACTGGGACACAATGCAGCACGCGAGCGCGATGCTGGATGAGTTTGGGATTGATCACGAGTGCAGCGTGGTGTCGGCGCATCGCACGCCTGACTGGCTGATGAAGTATGCCGAATCTGCGGTTGCTCGCGGACTGAAGGTCATTATCGCGGGAGCGGGTGGAGCGGCGCACTTGCCGGGCATGTGTGCGAGCAAGACGACGTTGCCTGTGCTGGGCGTCCCGATTGTGAGCACGAGTTCTGAGCCGCACGCGGTGAAGGGGCTTGATGCGTTGCTTTCGATCGTGCAGATGCCGGCGGGCGTGCCCGTGGGAACGCTTGCGATTGGAAAAGCGGGGGCTCGCAACGCTGCGGTGCTTGCCGCGCAGATTCTGGCGTTGCACGATGCGAAGATCGCGAAGCGCGTGGTAGTGTTCAGGGATGAGCAGACGGCGGCAGTGTTGCGCGAGCGAGATCCGCGGAAGTCGTGATGCCGCGAGCGAGCAATCCTGAATCCTATTTTGTGCTTGTGGGCTGCGGGTGAAAAATCTCCCTACGCTCGCGCATGCGCATCGGCATTCTGGGTGGTGGACAACTCGGTCGCATGCTTGCTCTCGCGGGGTATCCGCTGGGGATGACGTTCCGGTTTTATGATCCGGCGAGCGAGGCGTGTGCGGGGCAGGTGGGGGAGTTGCGGTGTGGCGAATGGGATGATTCCGCGGCGCTTGCGGCGTTTTGTGATGGGCTTGATGTCGTCACGTATGAGTTTGAAAATGTACCCGTCAAGACGGTGAAAGAAGTAGCCAAGCGCGTGCCAGTTTTTCCGAGCGTCGACGCTTTGGAAGTTGCGCAGCATCGCATTCGCGAGAAGAAGATGTTCGCCGCGAGCGGGCTCAATGTCCAGCAATACGCACAGGTTAACTCGGCGGCCGAGGCTCGCGATGCGTGCATTCGATTGGGCTTGCCATGCGTCGCGAAAACCACGGGCGGGGGGTATGACGGTAAGGGGCAGTGTGTCGTACGCACAGTTGAAGATGCGGGGCGCGTGTGGGAGTTGCTGGGAAAGCGCGAATTGATTGTGGAAGAGTTTGTGCGTTTCGAGCGAGAAGTGTCGTTGATCGGCGTGCGTGATCGAAAGGGCAACTTCTGTGCGTATCCGCTGACTGAAAATCGGCATGAAGCCGGGATTTTGCGAGAGAGCGTTGCACCGGCGCCGAATGTCAGTGTGTCGATGCAGCGCGATGCAGAAGCGCACGTGCGGGATTTGATGGATCAACTGAAGTATGTTGGCGTGTTAGCCGTGGAGTTCTTTGTTGTGCAGGAGGCGAATGGCGGGCAGACGCTCATCGCGAATGAGATGGCACCGCGCGTGCATAACAGCGGACACTGGACGATGGATGGGGCTGTGACGAGCCAGTTCGAAAATCACCTGCGAGCGATTGCGGGATTGCCGCTAGGTGAATGCTCGTGCGTTACTGGGACACACACTCGAATGGTGAACTTTATCGGTGCTTTGCCGGGCATTCACGAACTGCTCAGTGTTCCGGGTGTTCGACTGCATGATTACGGCAAGTCGCCAAGAGCCGGGCGCAAGGTGGGGCATGCGAACTTGGTGATGAGCGCCGATGACGGTGATGCGAGCATTCGAGCAAAGCACTTGAATGAACTTGCGAGAGTTGCCTCGCAATCCGCAAAATAGTCGTCACGAACGACTCGCGAAACGAGCAACGTGCACTTGATTGCGCGTCGAGTCCGGAAAAGCACTTGCTCAAGTGGTTTCGCGTGCATGTCAGAAACGCAGTTCTCGATAACAGCGACGACAACAAGTTATCGTGTTGCGCCAAGTTGCGAACGCGGAACGCGGATGCGGGGGTGTATCGAGTTGAACGCGTGACACAAATGTTGGGCATCTGTCAAGTCGGTATTGATTGGCATTCGCGGCTTTAGAGGCGGGTTCTATAGGCCGATAGCGGTTATTGACGCGCTTCGCTCTGCAGGCGGTGGCGCGCAAGGAACGTACACGTGAAGACACGCGACACAAAATTGGGCGATCCGCTGGGCTGGATCCGCAGCTGGATTTTCCTGCGTGGAGAGCAGGTTGTGGTTGCTGCCGGGGCGTGGCTTGCAGTGCTTGTCGTGCTGGTGGTTGTGTCTGGTGGTGTATGGACGTTGTGGGTGCAGCGTGATACTGCACGCCTGGCTCATCAGGACAAGCTCACTCAGACGGCGGAGTTGCTCGCGAAGGCGATAGAGCCACTTGTTGAACGAGATCAGCTGACAAATGTGCAATCCTTGGTATCTGAAACTGCAACGCGGGTGAGTCTGGAAAGTGCGAGTGTCACACTTGCAGAAGGTCCTGTTATTGCCGACAAATCAGATTCAAAGGCGAGCAACGCAAGGTTGCCGCGGACGTGGGGACGTGCGGCGAAGGACATTGTGCGGTTCACTCGCGATGACGATGGAGTATTGACAGTTCGCAGTGTTTGCGAAGTTGTTGGTCGAGGCGATCTTGTTGTTGAAATCTCTGCCAAGGACCAGTACTCGCTGTTCGCGCAGAAAGACGCTTTGGTGGGCATTGGTGTTGTAAGTGCAGCAGCTTTGGGCGGTGGATTGCTCGTGTATCGACTGCTGCGCGCGAGGTTGCGGGCGCTGGGTGCTATTCAGGAATCGTTGCGATACGCCTCGCAGTTTGAACAGGGCGAACTTCCCACGACCGGCTTGCGTCTTGCAGATGATCTGGGCGATGAGGCTCGTGCTTGGAACAGATTGTTGTCTGAACGAGATCATCTCAAGCAGCGTGACAAGTTGGAGAGAGCGGCCGAGAGACTCAAGTCTCATGGATCAGGCGCAGGTGAATACGGTGCTGCTTTTGACGCGGTGTGGCTTGGAATGGTGGTGTTGGACGAACAGTGCAAGATTCGTGCGATGAATGGTGCTGCGGCGGCAATGCTCAGCGTGCAGAAGCAGGAAGCGCATGGCAAGTTGCTCACCACTGTCGTGCCGTTTCAGGACGTGACGGCAGCCGCGGCTATGGTGGTGAACGGGCAGCAGCGTCAGCGAGCAAACTTCGAGGTGTCGCTGGATTCTGGGGCGGCGAGTGAAAAGACGATTCTTCGCGTGACCTTACGTCCGATGCGCCGTGAAGATGGCTGCGCGGCGATTCTTGTCTTCGAGGATGTAACTCAGCAGCGTGTTGCAAACGACTCCCGCAACGCGTTTGTTGCGTCTGCGACGCATGAACTGCGAACACCTCTCACAAGCATGCGCTTGCATCTTGAGCAGTTGGTTGATGAGGGTGAAAAGGATCCGCTCGTCAAGGCTCGCTGCATGAATGTGCTGACGGGTGAGACTCGGCGATTGGAACGAATTGTCGGTGACATGCTGAGCGTCGCGGAGATGGATGCGGGTACATTCAGTCTGCGGCCTGATGATGTGGATGCATCGGAACTGTTCAAGGAACTTGAGCAGGATTACCAAGCTACTGCAGCAGACAAGGAAATCACGCTGAAGTTTGAAGCTCCGCCCAAGTGGCCCTCGGTCCGGGCAGATCGCGACAAACTGGGCATGGCGGTGCACAATCTTGTGGGTAACGCACTCAAGTACACGCCAGTCGGCGGGCGAGTGACTGTCCGGGCTAGTGATAATCATGGCGGCTTGATGGTCGAAGTCACAGACAACGGCATTGGCATCGCACCGGAAGAACAAGAACTTGTTTTCGAAAAGTTCTACCGCAGCAAAGACAAACGAATTTCAAGTATTACGGGTTCTGGTATTGGCTTGTCGCTCGCGAGAGAAGTCATACGCCTTCATGGCGGGGACATCACGCTTGAAAGTCAGTTGAATAAAGGAAGCACGTTCGTATTGACTTTGCCGGCGTCGACTGCGGTCGCCGGTTCATCGCGGATGGCGGCGTAACGGAGTCGGGCTGGTGTCGGTGTGAGGAGGAGCACAGATGGATGTCGTCGAACAACGCCATGGTGCAGTCACGGTTGTCAAGCCGACGGGTCCTCTCGTGCAGCAGGACGCGGTGAAGTTTCGTCAGCGACTCGCGGAGGTGATGGGACGCAGCCTAGGTCGTTTCGTGCTTGACGCATCGATGATTGCGTTTGTGGATAGTCAGGGGCTTGAAGTGCTTGTGACAGCGAGCGATGAACTTGCAGGAAGCGGGCGGAGCGTGCGATTGTGCGGAGCGACTGAAACGCTTCGCGAGGTGTTGGACTTGACCGGAAACGCGGATCGATTCGAGCACTTTGCGGATGTGAATTCGGCGGTGAGGAGTTTTCTGTAGTTTGGTAGAACTGAAACGATGAAGGACGAGGCGCGCAATCCTCTGACTGGCTCAGCCAGCAGCAACAACTCCGGGCAATCGTCCGAGCAATATCCTGCGCCGTCCAAGAGCGTCGATGTGGCAAACTCCACACAAGCGGCGAACATGCCGGTTCAGGGAACAAAAAGGTTGCGCGTGGGTGATGTGCTTGTTGCCGAGGGTGCACTCACGCGAGAGCAGCTTGAGCGAGCACTGTCAGAACAAAAGAGCGTGGGGAAAATGATCGGCGAAGTGCTGGTGGGTCAGGGCGTGATTAGCCCGGGCGCGCTGGTGCGAGCGTTGTCGAAGGTGATCGGAGTGCCTGGCTGTGTGCTGCGGCATGGTCTGATCGATCCATCACTCATCAAATCCCTGATCAGCGCGGAAGAGTGTGTTAGGCTGAAAGTCATTCCGATGTTCCGCGTGGGCGACACGTTGACGATCGCGATGTCAGAGCCTCAGAATCTGCCGACGCTGGATCGCATTCGTCAACTCACAAACTGCAAAGTGCGTCCTGTTCTCGTGCTTGAGAGCAATCTGCTCGAGTTTGTGAATCGCTACGCACGAGGCGACGTCGATATCGACGCATTCCTCACAAGCCTCACCGAGCAGGATGTTGAAGTTGTTGATCGCGAGGCTGTCGATGAAGGGCCTGAAACCGATCTGGACAAGCTGGTCGCGGGCAATCCGATCATCAACTTAGTGAACATTGCGTTGTTGACTGCTGTGAAGGACAAGGCGAGCGATATTCACATCGAACCTGACAAGAAGGGTACTCGCATTCGCTATCGCATTGACGGCGTGCTGCGGCCTTTGATGAAGCCGCCCGCGAGCATGCACGCGGCGGTTGTGTCTCGCGTAAAAGTCATTGGCAAGATGGATATTGCTGAGAAGCGACTGCCGCAGGAAGGCCGAGTTCGAATTGTTGCGGAAGGGCGCGAGATCGACTTGCGAGTGTCGAGCATGCCGACGCTGCTGGGCGAAAAAGTTGTGGTGCGCGTGCTCGACAAGATGAACCTGAAGGTGCGTCTCGAAGACCTGGGCTTCCGATCGCAGTGCATGGAGACGTTCAAACGTTTCTTGAACCTAAGCCACGGCATGGCACTGGTGACTGGCCCAACGGGCAGTGGCAAGACAACGACGCTGTACTCCGCGCTTGATTTGCTGCGCAGTCCCGACACGAACATTCTCACGGTTGAAGATCCAGTTGAGTACCAACTCGACATGGTGAATCAGATTCAAGTCAACGAAGCGATCGGGCTTTCGTTCTCGCGTGCGTTGCGCAGTATTCTGCGTCAGGATCCCGACGTCATCATGGTGGGCGAAATTCGCGACGAAGCGACGGCTCGCGTTGCGGTGCAGGCGGCTCTCACTGGTCACTTGGTGCTCGCGACGCTGCACACCAACGATGCTCCGGGTGCGGTTGCGCGATTGGTGGACATGGGCATCGAGCCATATTTACTCAGTGGTGCATTGAACGGTGCGGTTGCGCAGCGACTTGCAAGAAGAATCTGCCTGCACTGTGAAACGAAGTACTTTCCGTCGGAGCAGGTGCTGCGTGATGCCGGTATTCCAAACGAAGCGGGTCGGCCATTCCGCAAGGGTGGTGGCTGCCAGCGGTGCCACAACAGCGGGTTCCTTGGGCGGACCGGCGTGTACGAGGTCTTTGAAGTAACGCCTGAAGTGCGTCGCATGATTCACCATGGTCGCCCAAGCCATGAACTTCGCGCGAAGATGAAGGAAGGCGGCGGGCTTTCGCTCCGTGAGGAAGGGGTGTTGCTCGCGATTGACGGGCAGACAAGCCTCGAAGAAATTCTGCGCGTCACTCAGAACGATGATGAAGAGGCTCCGGCTTCCATGAAGAACGCGGCCGACTCGGCCAAAAAGGAGGCCGCATGAAGCTGATATACGAGGGATACGACAAGGCCGGCAAAGCCGTGCGTGGCGTGGTGGACGCCAAGGACACCAACGACGCAAAGGACTCGCTCCGGAAGCAGTCGATCTTTGCTGTGAAATTGCGCGCCGCTGAAGCTGGCGGGTTGGCGATGATGGAAGATCACGACCAACGTCGCATTCGTGGCAACACAGCGAGGTTGGAACGAGTTTCCTTTATGATGCGGCAGTTGTCGTTGCTGGTAGCGACCGGCACGACTGTTGTGGAAGCGCTCGCGTCGCTGCACTCGCAAGCAGGTGAAGGCGAATGGAAGAAAGTCGTCGGTGCGATTCGCGTAAAAGTCGAGGAAGGCAAAACGCTTGCAGAGGCGATGGGGCAGCATCCGCAGTACTTTGATGCTGTTGCAATCAGTCTGATCGCTGCGGGTGAAGCTGGTGGGCAATTGAGCGTCATGTCGGATCGTTTGTCGAAACTCATTCGCCAGCAGGTACGCATTCGCAAGACTGTCAGCCAAGCGATGATCTACCCGGCCGTGTTAATGTGTGTCGCTGCGGTCGTGATTGTCACCATGGTGACGTTTGTATTGCCTCGATTCGAAGGCCTTTTCGCATCGCTCGGTACAGACTTGCCTGCGATGACGAAGGTGCTGATGACCATTAATCACTTCCTACGAGCGCAGTGGTACTTTGTCGTGGGCGGACTTATCGCGACAATTGGAGGCGGTTACGCGTACTTTCGATCTCTCAAAGGGCAGCAGACGCTCGATGCGGCTGCGCTGCGGCTTCCCAAACTTGGACAATTCACGAAGGCGTACTCAGCCGCTCGCATCGCGCGAGTCATGGGCACGTTGCTTGAAGCAAAGGTGCCGATGCTGGAGGCACTAGCGCTGTCCAAGCACATTGTGAAGAACTCATACTACGTCGCGCTGATGCACCGTGCGGAAGAAGTTGTGATGAGAGGCGATTCGATCAGCGTCGCGTTCAATGATCGCGAACTGCTGCCAGCATCCGTCATCGAAGCGGTGCGCAGCGGCGAAAAGAGCGGCAACCTGGCTCCGGTGCTCGCCAGCGTTGCAGACTTCATGGACGAAGACACAGAACAGACCATCAAGACTGTGACAGGCTTGATGGAGCCAGTAATTCTTCTGGTGCTGGGCTTGGTGGTGGGCTCGATGGCGATTTCGATGTTGCTGCCTCTCTTTGACCTGACGGCGGCGGGCGGCGGAGGTGCTCAGTGAGCGTACAGACATCAATCCAGAATTGGCCGCCCGATCGTGGCCTGAGGCTTTCGAGAGGCTTGAGCCCCATCGGGCTCGATATTGGCGAGCGAGTGATTGCGGCCGCACAATTGACGGGTAGACGAGGTTCACCCGCGCGGCTGCGTGCCGGGATCGTGATCGACCGAACAGAAACTGGTGCCTTGAGTGCCTCGGAAGCGACGAATCTTGCACAGACGTTGCAGCGGGCGGGGTTTGAAGGACGGGAAGCAATCGTTGCGGCTCCGGACGAAACGTTGATGACGGCACACCTAGAACTGCCGCCCGCGAGTTCAAATGCTCCGCTTGATGAGATCGCTCGTGCAGAAGTCGCCAGGCTTTTCCGCGTGAATGGCGAGAGCATTTCGATGGGCTATTGGGACTTGCCTGTGTTGGATCGAGCCAAGAGCGGTCCCACAGCGATGGCGGTCGCGTTGCCCGAGGAATCATCCAGTCAATTCGTTCGCACGCTCAGCAACGCGGGATTTGAAGTGGTGGGGGTGGACGCGCGGATGTGTTCGTTGGCTCGCGCATGCGCTGGAGCCATCGGGACTGTGTCTGGGCTTGTGGGGTTGATCGAAGTGGGCTGGTCCGGCACGCGTGTCTTGTTGCTTCACTGCACTAACAGCAATTGGACGCTGGTGTACGAACGTCGAATCACAGAGGCGTGCGTTCGCAACGTTGTTGAGAGTGTGAAGCAACGGTTGGGAGTAGACACGGCAGCCGCGATGCTTGCGTTGCGAGGGGCGCGCATCGACGATGGAACGCCGATGAGCCCTGAAATGTCGGACTTGATGCGACAGGTAAGGCAATTGCAAAACGAATTTTTCGAAGCTCTTGTGCCCGAAGTGCAGCGATCTATCTCTTATGCGAGTCAGCGTTATTCCTCGTTGCCATTGTGCGGCGGGTATCTGTGTGGTGAAGGAGCGCTCATCCGCGGGCTCCGAGGAAAACTCGCGCAGGAATTGTCGCTGGAATGCGCTCCGATATTGCCATCGGCACTTGTGCAGGTCGATTCGGAGAGCATCTTCCGGGACGCGTGTGAACTGGTGTGCGCGATCGGACTGGCTTCGTTCTCACCAGTCGCTGCGACCATGCGAGAGAGGAGTGCAGCGTGAGCACCATTCGTGTCAAAGGGCTTGGCGGCGTTAACTTGATGGCACGCACATTCGTCGCCGCGTCTCATCAACGTCGGCTCGTAAAGCATTGGTCCAAGGGATTGTCGGTCTACGCGATCGTGCTGGCAGGGCTTGCAGCGATGCTCTGGGGAAGCGGCGGCAAGCGAGAAGAACTTCAGGACGCAAGCAAGATTCTGGATTCGAAAATCGAAAGCCGTAAACGGGAACTGGCAGACGCCAGCGGTCGCGCGAGTGCGTTGCGAAAGCAATTGCGTGCAGCGGAGGCAGTCGGACAACATCCAGACTGGGGTCATGTGCTGGCGTTGGTCGCGACGAAAGCAAATGGCCGAGTGGTTCTTTCGGGGACGACACTGAGTGTCTCAGAACCACAGAAGGCCGGGGATGCAGCAGCGTCGAAAGCAAAGGCCAAGACGGACAAAGGCAAGGAAGCCGCACCTCGCACTGCGACGATTGTGCTCACTGGACAAGCACAGGGACTTTCAGACGTACAGGATTACGTTCTTGTGTTGGAAGACTTGAACATGTTTGACGCAGTGCGACTGAAAGACGCGACGAATAGCGAAAGCAGCGGGAGCGTGCGCACCACTCGCTTTGAAATCATCTGCAAGATCGAAGAACGCCGGATTGGAGGTAAGCCATGAGCGCCAATCCCAACTCGATTAAGAACTCGAAGATCATGATGGTGCATGCCTCGGGCGCGGCTCTTGGCTGCGCGCTGGCATTGGCGTTGTACTTTGGTGTCATCAAGCCTTCGTATGAGTCTCGCCGTGAGGCTGACGAGATGAGTCAAAGCCTCAATGATCGATCACGTCAATTGGACGAGATGATCCACCGGATCAACAAAACCAAGGATGATGTGGAATTGCTGACTGAGCAATTGAACGGTGCGGTTGGACTTCAGGAATCTTCGCAGCTCAATCGCTACGTTCAACGCATCATCGATCTTGCGGAGCAGTCTCGCTGCAAGGTATCTGAGGCCAAGCCTGGCGAATATCAGTCAGTGTGCGCCGACTATGGACGCGTGCCGCTGGACCTCAAGTGTGAAGGTAAGCCCGAGGACATTATCGGATTCCTGAGTGCCCTGCACGATTCGCATCGCGATACCGATGTCGTTGCATGTTCGCTCGCGACGCACATGGTCGGTTCCCGAATCATGGCGACCAGCTCGCTGTCGATGATGTGGTACACGCTTCCCGAGGGCACAATTGCAGAGGGTAATGCTCGTGCCGAAAAGAACGATCATGCCGCACAGGGTGGTCGTGCAGACGCTGGCGAACAAGGGCAGTAGTTTTGTTTGTTCGTGAGTTGCAAGATGAGCTGGCATTTGCTCTAGTGTGCTCGTGGAACTCACCAAACAACACAAGGTCTTGGCAGGCATTCTCCTCTTGGGAGGCGGTGCGGTCGTTCTTGATCGCACGGTCTTGTCATCAGGCATCAGCGGTCCAGACCAGGCTGCGGCTGCGGTTACGAATTCGTCCGCAAATCGAATCTGTGACACAGCACCCAGCACGTCGCTGGAATCGCTCACGACGCGAGTCTCACGCTTCGACGATGTTGCGATTAACCAGGCTGAGGTTGCGAATGCATTTGTCGTGCCCTCAGGTTGGGCGATGAACGACAAAATTACGCAGGAATCTGGCGTTGGTGGGAGTGACTCAGCAGCGATCGGACAGTTCCGCCTCTCGAGTGTGATGACAAGGCCGGTTATCGCAGCGGTTGTCAACGGACACATGATTCGCGTCGGCCAAAGCTACGCGTTCGGGGCGTGTAATGACGGGAAGTTCGGCGTGCTGAAACAGGAAGAACTCCGTCAGCAGCAAAGGAGCGGCGGTGCGGGCATCAACACAGTTCGCTTGATTTCGGTCGAACCTCGTTCGCAGGATAACTCTGGCAGTGCGGTTATTGAAGTGGACGGCGTCCGGATATCTCTTGCCATCGAACAGTCCGAAAAACACAAGTAGGGCTCGTTTCTATGGGTGTGGAGACAAATTCGTGCACAAAATCTGCGCGATCCTGGTCAAGCAGTTTGCAGACCTTTCCGATGTTCTTTGTGTGACCAGTGAGTGACCCGGATCCTTGGTCGGGCTAGGGATGGGTTGTTTGTCTCCGGTCTGGAGTAGAGCATGAACGCGATGAACTTGCACAACAAACTCAGCAACCGCATCAACATCCGCCGCGGTTTCAGCCTGATTGAACTGGTGATCGTGATCGTGATCATCGGCATCATCGCGGCGATCGCGATTCCTCGTATGAGCCGTGGTAGCCAAGGCGCTGCGGAGTCGTCACTGCGAGCGAATCTGGCGGTCATGCGCAACGCAATTGAACTGTTCGTCACAGAACACGAAGGCAAGTTGCCCAGCACTACGGGTGCGACGTTCGCGGATCAGATGACGAAGAACACGGACATCGACGGCAACGTGGGTACGACTTCGGGCACGCACATCTACGGTCCTTACATGCGTGAGATTCCGAAGTTGCCGGTGAATAGCAGTGTTGCAGGCAGAAAAGGCAAAAACGGCGTTGCAACCGCAGACGCGGTGGGGATCGGCTGGCTGTACACGAATCCCACTGCTACAACTTGGGAACTCAAACCAAATACCGGCACACAAAAGGGACAGGACGAGACGCTGTATAGCGACTGGTAAAGCACTTCGAGAACTGTGCACACACACCGCCGACAGACTCGCGACAACACGCGGCTGTCGGCGGTTTGCATAAATGGGTCGCATGAACGTCAATGCGTGAGCTGATGTGGGACGGGAGATGAACGATGGTCAGTCGCAATCGCGGATTCAGCATGTTGGAACTCGGCATGGTGGTGTCGATTGTCGGCGTCACTGCGGTGATCGCCATTCCGCGCGTCAGCTCTTCCGTGCAGCGCACCAAACTTGAACGCGCCGCGTCTTTGCTCGCCGCAGACATCAGCCGCGTTCGTGAGAATGCAAAGACGTATGGCCTGGAACAGACCATCACGTTCTCCGGTACAACGTACACAATCACCACCGTCACCGCTTCGGGCCAATCAGACAAAACCATTGATCTCACCAAGCAGCCCGTCGAATCGCGCATTCAATTAGATCGCACGGCGGGCGTCAATGTTGTTAAGTTCAACGCGTACGGCGTTCCCGACAACGAATTCGTCGTCGGCATCAACATGAACGGCGTGTGGCGCATGGTGACTGTGACTGGTGGCTCGGGCGAAGTTGAAGTCTGTTCGACGCTGCCGGCGAAGTTTGCTGGCGATGTTCGTAATGCAACCCTCGGCCAGAATGCGACCGCAGTTGCTGCGGCTCCTGCTGCGACAGAAACATCGAACGCGCAGGGCGGAAGCGGCGTCACTGCGAACGTGAATGTCGCCGGATTAAACGTCAACGTGAAATTGACAGGCAAGGACACGGATAAATAGTCACGCCTTGCAGGTATTGTGTCGTTCAAGTGAAAAGTGTCGAGCATCGTGCGATGATCAACATTCCTCAGACAACTCGACGCACGACGCAGCGAGCTGGCTTCACGCTGCTGGAACTCACTATTAGTCTGGCCATACTTGCGTTGCTGCTTGGTGCCGTCGCGAGCATGATGTCGCTCTCGGCTCGCGCGATTCCAAAGGAAACGGATTCGGATCAAAAAGTCAGCACGCTGCGTCAAAGACTCGGCGACGTGTGCAACGACTTTTCACTCGCGAAGTCGATCTCATCTGTGACGCCCACAAGCATCACGTTGGTCGTGCCGGATCGTGACAACGACGGATCTGACGAAACCATCAAATATCGCTGGTCTGGAAGCACAGGAGACGCTTTCGCAAGAACAGATGCAAGCGCATCCGATGTCGCGATGATTTCAGGCGTCGACTCGCTCTCCATCACCCTCACTCAGGAATCCCGACAACGCACGATCACGAGCGGCACAACCGATAGCGCAGAAAAACTGTTGTGTGCGTACACAGGGGACTCATCCGGGACGACGACCATTGATTCAACCACTCGCATCGGCTTGTGCATCGTTCCCAATCTGTCGAGCGATGTGACAGACTGGCAACTGACTCGCCTTCGTTATCAGATCAAGGCATTCCTAGGAAGTTCCTACACACACAGATTGAAGTTCCACAGTGCAACTTCGCAGGGATGGGTCGATGAGTCCACGGTGCTTGCCACAATTGATGTGCCTGGCGTTGTCGCCACTTCTGACCAGTCGCTCTGGATGGACGTTGCAACGACCGGATTGCCTTGGACAACTGCATCCGAGTCTCTCTGGGTCGTGCTTGGGACTCAAACGTCCGTCGCAGCGAAGTACGATGTCCCATATGGCACCGCCGGGCATATGTGTTACACGGATGGCCGCACCCGTGTGGTTGCGCTCGATGTATGGGCGAATGGCAGCCGGGATAAGGTGTTGCTCTTTGAGGCATACGGAAAAACGCGCACTCCAGCGACTGCGGCGCAAACGTACAAGGTCGCTACGCGAGCACAGATTGCAGTGCGATTGTCTACGGGTGAGCAAGCGGCGTTGTCAACTCGACTCTGGAACCAGCCGGAGGTGCCATGATGCCGGCGTCTGTCATGAAGCGCACCACTCGTGCAGGTTTCACGCTGATAGAAGCGACGATGGGCTCAATCGTCGTTGCGGTGTTGCTTGGTGCCGGGTTGACTGCGGTCACGCAAGCGACGAAAGCAAGGAAAATCACCGAGAATCGTGCGTTCGCGCAGGCGTTCGCCCAGCAGATCATCGAAGAGATCGCAAGCAAGGCGTATGTGGACCCGCAGGAGTCTTCGCCTCCGCTAGGACTCGATCCGGGCGAAGTGGCGAGCAATCGCGAGTCATACGACGATTGCGACGACTACGCCTCGCTCGAGATGAGGCCCATCTCGCTTGAAACAGGCGGCGCGATCAGTGATGCAACGTGGAGCGCGAAAGTGCGCGTGTATTGGGTGCAGGCGTCGGACTTTTCGGTAACGCGCACAAGCGAAACCGGTCTCAAGTGCGTTGAGGTCGGGATATACAAAAATGGCGTTCGTCTCCTGGAGACAAAGGCACTCCGCAGCAGCGCATGGGAGTACATGCAATGAACCACGTCCGAAGGCGACGTCGCCGCAATGGCTCTGCATATGTGCTGCTCCTCACCGGCGCGCTCGTGGTTGTTGTCGCGGGTGTGACGGCGGTGCGCGTGACGACTGCGAATGTGCAGGCGCAAGGCGCACGCAAGCAAGGTGACACCGCGATTCGTCAGGCACAGGCAGGTCTGGAATACATGTTGCAGCGCATCGCGAAAGACCCGGGTGGTCGATATTGGCGCCAAGCCGCGCGATATTCCGATAGCTTCGCCTCGCCGACAGGTGATCCCAGCACCACGATTCAGGTCGCGATGAAAGATCCGCTTGATGATGACCTGACCAACGGCGTCTGGGGCGATGTTGATTGTCGTGTGCGTGCAACCACGGGCGACTTTGCTCGACAGATCGGCGTCACGCTGCGGCCCACGATGCAGCGGCTGCGATGTCTCAATCTTGCCGCAGCAGCGAAGAAGTTCTCGAACTCTGGCGGCACTCTCATAACACTCGGCGCAACGTCGGTTGAGTATGGCACTCGCGGGACGTCCGATCCGATTCTCGTGGATTGGACCGGTCTGGGCAACGCGACTGGTCAGGATTTGCGAACCGCTCAAACATCATCGAACACGATGGACGATGCATCCGATGTGCGTCTGCCGAACGAAAAGGTGATTGACTACTGGGCCGCGTTGGGCACGCGCATCACGCTGAATGCTGACCAGACCATTCAGAAGCAGGTGTTCAGCCCGACTTCAAACCCCTTGGGAGCGACCAACGCACTCGGCATTTATGTGATCGACGCACAGAGCAATTCCGTCACGTTTCAGAACAACCGCATATACGGCACACTCATTATCTATGCTCAGAATGCGAACAAGGTGAAGTTCGAGCAATCCAATTGTCTGGAACCGGCATCACCAGACAGGCCCGCGTTGATGATTTCTGGTGGTGTGACGTTTGACCAAGTGTCCAGTGACTTGTCAGAGCTGTTGCAAACCAAGAACTTCAATCCCGCCGGTGCTCCGTTTCTTGGTGCGACGGACTCAGACTTGGTCGATTCATATCCAAGCATGATTCGTGGATTGGTCTATGTGTATGGCGATGTGAACGTGAAGCAAAATCTCTCGATCCAAGGGCAGTTCTTTGCGACGGGCACGGTGGGATTGCAGGGCAAGTTGCACGTGCAGTACTATCCAATCGAAGGCACTCCGATCGGCTTCTCGTACCCAACGGATTTCAAAGTGGTTGATCGCAGCGTTGTGAGATATTGATTGCGTCTGTCGCGCGAGGCGAAAGACAATCAAGTGACCTTTCGCGAACGATCACAACGCGTGACGCATCCCACGACACAATCAGCAATCAATCGGAATCGAAAAGACCTAGGCGAGCGTTTACGCCGCCTTGAGTTCTGCGGCTGCGTGTCTTGCCGCCATCGCGTCGTATTCGGTGAGCGACAGTTTCTGCATAAGTTGAGCAATGCGCGGGTCAAGCTGCGAGCCAGCAGAGCGGGTGATTTCCGCGAGCACCTGCGTGCGAGGCATCCGTGCGCGGTACGCGCGATCAGAACTCATCGCGTCAAA
Organism: Phycisphaerales bacterium; assembly: GCA_046350435.1. Classification (GTDB taxonomy): domain Bacteria; phylum Planctomycetota; class Phycisphaerae; order Phycisphaerales; family UBA1924; genus BJHL01. The sequence continues at coordinate 1,008,275 of JAXMAK010000001.1, read as the reverse complement.
GGTGTCCGCGACAGAGATGATCCGGGCCATGAGCGGGATGTCCGTACCTGACAGGCCATACGGATAGCCTTTGCCGTCGTAGCGTTCATGGTGGTGCAGCACGCCGGGCAGCACGTCCGACAGCAATCGCACCTGGTGCAGGATTTCAAATCCGATTTCCGGATGCTTCTTGATCTGTTCGAACTCTTCGTTGCTCAGTTTGCCGGGCTTGAGCAGCGTGGCTTCGGGTACGCCGATCTTGCCCACGTCGTGGACGAGTCCAGCAATGCGGATGCGTTCGCACTGGGGTTCGGGCATGCCTGCAGCCTGCGCGAGCATGCGAGACAGCAGCGCAACGCGTTCGCTGTGACCTCGTGTATACCGATCTTTCGCGTCGATTGCCGCGGTCAATGCGTGCAATGTGCCGACGAAAAGTTCCTGCTGTTCGTCGTAGAGCGCGACGTTTTCGACGAACGTCGAAAGGAACCCAGCGCACGCTTCGACGAGCTGCGTGTCGTACGACGTCACCATCGGATCGTCGCCAAACTTGTCGCCCGCGACGAGCACACCGATCTGATGACCCTTGCACAGCAGTGGCTGCGTGATGACCTGTGGATTCGTTCGCGAAGCCAGCGCGGGCAGATCTGTGTGCACCTTGCACGTTGTATCAACGTCCTGCATCGCAGTTGCGATCGCTGGGCGGAACGCGGCACGATCAACCGGCAAGTTGCCATCCGCGACGAGCAGCCTCTGAAGGCTTGAAGGCGTGCGCATCGAGTCGCCAAAGCACACGGCGACCCAGTTGAAGGAAAGCGTCGTGCGAGCCCGAGCGCAGACTGAGGTCAAGAACTCAGCGGGCGAGAACGGGGCTTTCATGGCCCGGCCCAGCGAATACAGCAGATCGATCGTTTCAAACGCACCTGTGAGCTGCTTCGTGAAGCCTTCGGTTTCCTCTTCGCTCCGGCGTGCAGTCGCGAGGTCCATCACGGCGGTTCGAAGCACCGCACTCATCGCAGGCGTCGTAGACGCCGAGTACGGCAACGCGCTCTGAATCATCGCGTCAAAGTCGCGAGCTGGCACGCTGGTGGATGCAAGTGCATCTTTCAATGAAGCACTTTGCGTCGCAGTTGAGTCCGGATACAACAGCGCCACACAGCCATGCAATCCAAAGTCATCGCTGTGCGGGCTCAGCGAGAGCCACAGACCGGGAAGCACCGCAGTGGGGGGCGTGGAACCTTTGAGATGCTTGGGCAGCATCGCAAGGCACGTCGTGCGGATCGCGTCAGACACGATGCGAGTGCGAAGCAGCGCGTCCCAGCCGTCGTGAGTTGCGCGAACTTGCTGAATTGTGCCTTGAGGCGACAGCGTGCACGACACGATCCCCAGCCCGGCGCAGCGCTCAAGGACGACTTGCATCGGAGTTGGCGGAGTCTGTGAACTCATGAAAGCAAACTACGCAGCCTTCGCCTGGCTGTCAGGATTCGCAGAGGGCATCTGCAATTGGGTCTGGGGATCCGCAAGCAGACTGCGGACGTTTTCGAGCAGTTGATTCGTCCCGAAAGGCTTGGACATGAACACCCGGATGTTGGACTGGGCGATCTGGTCCTGCTCCACGATGTACCCACGAGCAGTCAGCATGAGCACGGGCACGTTTGAAGTCGGCCCGAACTTCTTCAGGCTCATCGCCAGTTCAATGCCGGACATCAGCGGCATCTGAAGATCCGTCACAACCAGCGAAGGAACGAGCGGCACTTGCGTGCGGGGCAATGTACCGGGGAGAGCGGCGGAGTGATCGCAGCAGCAATACCCCTCCAGCCCATTGCGCGCCTCGATAACTTCAAAACCCACAGAGCGCAACTTGGTTGCCACGATCGAGCGAATCGCTGTTTCGTCATCGCACACGAGGATGGTGGCCTTGCTCTGCATAGACACGCAGGATGGCATCGAAAAGAAGATCGCGCGGCTTCAATGTTGCCTCAGGGTTTTCCGGAAAGAAGAGACGATTTGGGTCGTTTGTATCAGTTTGTGAATGCTTATTGCCAAGAACTTGGCGGTGTTTGAGACCGCTACAGTCAAAAGTGGCGCAAGGAAAGACATCTGCCGTGACTGCAACAACCTCCCCGCAACCTACCAAGTCCGAGGCATTCATGCCCGATAAACCCAGCCCCCCTGTTGCGCAGGAGGGGTGGCTGATTATTTTGGCCGTTATGCTCGCAGCCGCGGGTATCGCTTGGTTCGCAGTTGCAAAACTCGACCTGTGGGGCTGGCTGGTCGCAGTTCCTGGCGGCTTGCTCGTGCTGTTTTGCCTGTGGTTTTTCCGCAATCCGCAGCGAGCGATTCCCAGCGACCCAGCCGTGCTCGTGGCTCCCGCTGATGGCGTTGTGATGGCGATTGAGCCGTGGAGGGCGCCAGAGGAACTAGGTCTTGGCGACATCGGACCAACGCAGCGCGTCGTCATTTTCCTCAATGTGTTCAATGTACACGTGAACCGGGTGCCGATTGCCGGGACAATTCTTGCAGTCGCAAGAAAAGCTGGCGGATTTGCACATGCCGGCAAGCCCGAGGCGCATCACAACCAGCGTTGCAGCATCGCGATCAAGTCGAAGGATGGTCGGGTTGTCGCGCTCTCGCAAGTGACCGGTCTTATCGCCCGCCGAATCGTTTGCCACGCCGAAAAAGGCAATACATACGAAAAAGGCGAACGCTTCGGCCTGATTCGCTTCGGTTCAAGGACGGACTTGTATCTACCCGCCGACGCACTGGTTTTGGTGAAGCCGGGCGATAAGACTCTTGGCGGCACGACGCCCGTCGCGAGGTGGTAAACACAAATGTCGTCAAACACGTGGGTGTCACGAATCGGGAGTTTGGGGGTTCGGGAGTTCGGGGGAATTGGGCGGAACTGAACTATGTTCATCAAACTCGGTCCAAATCGACGTGAAGTGCCGGTTGCTGTGCTCGTGCCCAACATGGTCACGACGCTTGCTCTGTGCTCGGGCCTCGCGAGTCTGCACTTCATCCTGAGCGAACGCTGGACGCACGCGCTCGCCGCAATCTTCGCGGCAGCGATCTTTGACGTACTCGATGGCGGCGCGGCGAGGCTCTTGCGAGTGTCGAGTAAGTTTGGTGCCGTGCTTGATTCGCTCAGCGACTTCCTCGCGTTTGGCGTTGCACCAGCGATGCTCCTGCATCAATGGATTTTGCTGCCCAAAACCACGCGTGTCATCGACACATTCAGCTTGGTCGCGGTCATGGTGTTCGCAGTCTGCTCCGCGCTTCGCCTCGCGCGATTCACGTCCGCCATCGGCAATCCCACTCCAGCAACGCCCAAGCCCGCGACAAAGCACAAGACCCGAGTGTTCTTCGTGGGCATGCCCACGCCAGCCGCCGCTGGTGCTGTTCTTGTGCCCGCTTACCTGCAGGCATCAGTCCAGAGCGGCAACACTCTCAACCTCAATCTCACAAAGTTGCCCGAGTGGGCAATCGCAATCTACACACTCGCCATCGCCCTGTTGATGGTGAGCCGCATTCCGATGTTCGCACTCAAAGGCCTGAAAATTTCGCGACGCAGCGTCGCACCGGTCATGGTTGTGCTCGCAGTTGTTGCAGTCTTGTTGCTCAAAGAAACCTGGCTCACGCTTGCTGGTTTGAGCGTTCTTTACATCGCGACAATGCCCATCGCCATGTGGATGCACAAAAAGCAAAAAGCCGCTGATGCATCGCCCTGATGCGGGTTTGCGATACAAGTAGTTTCCGATACCGAACTTGTAATTACAGCGTGACCAGTTCCATATCCGCCTGCTTCGTTGAAGTGACGGGCACAGCGACTTCGTTTGCGAATGCGCTCAGCGACGGATTGAACTTCGCCATGATTGCGCGGATGTTCGCGGCGTTGTAGAGTTCGGCGCGGGGGACGGAGACTTGGGTGCCGGAGGCGACTTGGCCTCGCGTGGTTTCGATGACGATGGACTTTGATTCGTGCTCGGGGACGGGCTTGCCGGCGAGGGCGGCGAGGAGATCGAGGGCGATCTGGCCTTCGCTCTTGGCCATTTCGATGACCGGGATTGCCTGCTCGAAGGCTTGGAGCATGTTGCGCCAGTTTTCGAAGGTGCCGGACTTCTCGGCGAAGGTTGCACCGGGCAGGACGACGTCGGCGGTATCCATCGCTTCGCTGGCGAGGGTGTCAATCAGAACGGAGAACTTGCCTGAGAGGGCTTCGCGCCAGTCGCGGGTCATCCATTCGCTGGGGTAATTGCCGGTGATGATGGCGGCGCCGATCTCGCCAAACTTGAGGCCGCTGAGGAAGCCGTCGGCTTCGCGGAAGGGGCCAAACGCGCCGAGGACTCTGCGGACGCCGCGAGCGTTGGGGGCTTTTTCGGAGCAGACTTTGAAGGCCTTCTTGTCTTCGGCTTTGGCGCCGACGGGGTAGACCTTGTCTTCGCCAGAGATGGGCACGGGGCCGACGCCCAAGATGCAGAGCGGATCAACAGTGCGGGCGAACTTCGCCAGCAAGTACGCTTCTTCGCAGGAGAGCATGGGGCTCACGAGCAACGCGAGGCGCTTGCCGGAAGCGACGGCTTTCTTCGCGCCTTCGATCACTTCGTCGTAGGCGCGGGTGTAGTCGCTTTCGACGAGCGTGCCGTATTGGCGGCGCATGGGGCTACGCAGGCGGTTGTCGCTGTGGACGAACTTCCATCCATAGCGGACTTCGTCGGTGATCCACCACTTGTTGACGGCGAGATTTGCTCGCGGCTTGACGCGGTAGACCTTGCCTTCGTTGTGGTGGATGGTGATGTTGTCGCCACTGGCGGTGAGGGGGTCGATCGACGGCGTTTCCTTCAGGAACCAGACGCGTTGGCTGAAGAGGAAGTCTTTGTCGAGCAGTGCGCCGACCGGGCAGAGGTCGATGACGTTGGCCGAGAGTTCGTTGTCGAGCGGCACGCCCGGGAAGACATCGATTTCTTCCTTGTTGCCTCGGCCTGTGACGCTCAGTTCGCTGGTGCCGGTGACTTCGCGCGTGAAGCGGACGCAGCGGGTGCACATAATGCAGCGATCGCTGTACAGGTACACATTGGGGCCGATGTCTTTCTTCGGCTGCTTGACTTTTTGCTCTTCGAAGCGGGAGACGCCTCGGCCATACATATAGGAGTAATCCTGCAGGAAGCACTCGCCCGACTGGTCGCAGACGGGGCAGTCGAGCGGGTGGTTGATCAGCAGGAATTCCATGACCGCCTTCTGGTTGGCGGTCGCCTTCGGGCTGTCGGTGTAGACGACCATGCCATCGCTGGCGGGGGTCTGGCAGGTGGGGAAGAGCTTGCCGCCCATGAACGGGGCGAGTTGGCCCGTCTTGGCATCGGGGACCATCGCTTCGCCTAGGCAGATGCGGCAGGAGGCGACGATGGAGAGGCCATCGTGGTAGCAGTATTGGGGAATTTCAACGCCATTGGCGTTGGCGACCTGGAGGATCATCTGGCCAGGCGTGAAGTCACATTTTTGCCGTTGATGGTGATTGAGGGCATAGGCGGGCGAGTGTGGGAGGACAGAGCCGCCGTTGTACGGGTATGCCAACGTGCCACCGACTGCGGCTTTGCGCGGTCGGTGCGAATCTGCTTGAAGCACCGACCGCGCAAAGCCGCAGTCGGTGGCACGAATGCTGGCGAAGATCGGTTACGCCGCTTTTTTCTTCTTCGCCACTTCGGCGTGTTGCTCGGAGAGGCGGAAGGTGCGGGGTTTTTCCACAACGTCGGTGTCGCAGGCGAGTTCCTTGCGGATGCCGTCGAACTGGCGTTGGATGCGTTCGAAGGCGTCGACGACTCTGGGGTCGAACTGCTTGTCGCGTTGGTCGCGGATTGCGGCTCGGGCCTGGTCGTGGGTCATGGCCTGCTTGTAGACGCGTTTGGAGGTGAGGGCGTCGTAGACGTCGGCGAGGGCGACGATGCGTGCGGCGAGCGGGATGGCTTCGCCGCTGATGCCGTGGGGGTAGCCTGCGCCGTCGAAGCGTTCGTGGTGGGCGAGGGCGACCTGAATACCCATGTTGAGCAATTCATCGTCGCCCACACGTTGACGGATCGCGGCGAGTGTCTCCGCGCCGATCTGCGCGTGGGTCTGCATGATGACGCGCTCTTGCGGTGTGAGCGGGCCGGCCTTGCAGAGGATGTTGTCGGGGATGCCGACCTTGCCAATGTCGTGCATGGACGCCGCGAGTTTCAGCCGTTCGATCCAGGCGTTGGTGATCTCGCCAAACTCGCTGCGGAGTTCGCTTGCGAGCACGGCGGAATATTGGCAGATGCGCTCCAAGTGACGACCGGTGTCGTTGTCGCGTTCTTCGGCGAGTTTGGCTAACCCAAAGATCAGGCCGTTGCGGATGACGAGGCCCTGGCGGGTGCGGCGGTCGACTTCCTGTTCGAGATGACCGTTCAGGCGCTGGAGGGCGGAGTCGTACTTGCGGACGAGGATCGAGGAGCCCACGAGAGTGATGCCGACGAGAATCACGCCGCTGGCTGCGGCCCACAGGAGGGCTTCGTCGGTGAGGCGCGAGGATGCGATGAGTGCGGTGCCGGCGGGGCGGTGCACGAGCACCTTGACGTGAACGTCCGGATCGTAAATCAGGGCCATCGCGGAACTGCCAGCGCCTTCACTCAGCGCGTCTTTCAAGGACACCGCCTTGCCAACTGGCAGCGTCGCGGCAATAGTCGAGATTTCATCGCCCTTCATCTCACGCACTTGCTGCCAAGACAAGTCAAGACGGCGGAGTGCGGGCGTGCTTTGCAGATCGCTGTGGCAGAGCACGCGGTTGGACTCATCAAGCACGATGAGCTGCGCATTCGCGGGCAGGCTGAATTGCTCGACTTCGTTCTGCACTGACTTCCACGTTGGAGAGCCATAGGTGAACGGTTCCTTGGCGTGTCGGCGGACCAATTGCAGGAAGTTTTCTGCGAGGCGTTCGTTCTCCGCAGAGAGGCCTTCGCCCACGCGGGATTGCAAACCTGTTTTGGTGCCTTGGAACATGAGGTAGCCACCCGCGCCGAGCACCAGTGTCTGCAGCGACAGCGTCGCCGCGACCAATGCGCCGCGATGGCGAATCCTCAAACTCTTGAAAGCGAATGCCACTTGCCCTTCATTCGGCGAGATTCACTGCTCGCAGAAGCACGCTTTATTCGCAATCACAGTTGTGATTGTCAGCACGCCGTGTAACTCATCTGCACGAGGCACGCCACTCGTGCCGCGCGTGTGCCGTGCGCGGCGTGTTTGGTTTGCGCGGGGACGATGCAGTCGAATTTCGCAAACACAGCCCAGATACCCGGACCATGGCATGAAAACGCCTTGAGACTGGTGGTGGTTATCGTCCGTGTCTGCTGTAAAGTACTCAAATGGAGCGTGCAAACGCGCACAGACACATCGACTTGCGAACTTCGCAAGTTTGCTTGAAGAGCCCCCCCAACTAATTGTCGATACCTCACTTATGTACGTGCAATGCAGCGCGGACGGTTCGCAAATTCCGATCCGGCGTTCATGTTCAGCGTACAGAATGATGGAAACGTGTACTGGCAGCGCCAGCACGCAGAGTGGGAACGTGTAGGAGGCCGCACTTATGGACGCGCATCGTTTCTCTTCCGTGCAATTCAGTCCGATGGGCTTTGACGCTGGTGGTCCCAAGCGCGAGCCGGTGTCTGACACGCGTTGGCCTGTGCGAGATAGTGCGTCGGCCGCGCCGGGCAGCATCGGAAACGTGAGCGGCGCGGACTTGATCGCGTCGGTTGAGAATCGCCTCGATCGTCGCCGATTTCAGGACAATCACTGGAGCGGGACGTTCTGGGAGTACTTGGATATCTGCGCGAAAGACCCCGCAGTCGTGCGCAACGCGTATCAGCGTTTGTACGACGCCGTGATGACGCAAGGCTTTGAGCGGTACAAGGTGTTCAAGAAGGAAGTTGTCAAGTACAACTTCTTCAACGATCCATTCGACAACGGTGCCGATGCGATTTTCGGGCTGGATAGCGCACTCATGTCGCTCGTCGACTTCCTGCGATCCGCCGCCGAAGGCTATGGCACGGACAAGCGAATTCTTCTTTTGCACGGCCCGGTGGGCAGCAGCAAGAGCACGATCGCTCGCTTGCTGAAGAAAGGCATCGAGAACTACTCGCGCGGCCAAGACGGCGCGATGTTTTCATTCTCATGGATGCTGGACGAGCACTGCGAAGTTGCCCCTTCAGAACATGACACAAAGTTGGCTGCGAAGACTCATGAATTCCGCTGCCCGATGCACGAAGAGCCACTCGTGCTGATTCCGCGCGAAGCCCGAAACGACGTGCTTGCCCGGCTGAACGAGGCCTACAAACCCAAGTACCACGGCGGAAAATTGCGAGTGACGGGCGATCCTGATCCGTTCTGCCGCAAAGTTCTCGAAGACTTGATGGCGTTCTACAACGGTGATTGGCGAAAGGTCATGGACCATGTCAAAGTCCGTCGCATCGTGCTCAGCGAGAAGGATCGCGTGGGCATCGGCACCTTCCAACCCAAGGACGAAAAGAACCAGGATTCGACAGAACTCACGGGCGATATCAACTACCGCAAGATCGCGCAGTATGGCAGCGACAGCGACCCGCGCGCGTTCAACTTTGACGGCGAACTCAACATCGCAAACCGTGGCATCTGCGAATTCATCGAAGTGTTGAAGCTCGACGTCGCGTTCTTATACGACCTGCTGGGCGCATCGCAGGAGCACACGATCAAGCCCAAGAAGTTTGCGCAGACGTACATCGACGAAGTGATTTTGGGTCACACCAACGAGCCCGAATACAAGCGGCTGCAATCCAACGAGATGATGGAGGCGTTCCGTGATCGCACCATCAAGATTGACGTGCCGTACAACATTCGTTTGGATGATGAAGTTCGCATCTATCAGAAGGACTTCAACACGAGCAAAGTGCGGGGCGTGCACATCGCGCCGCACACGCTTGAAGTCGCGGCGATGTGGGCCGTGCTGACGCGGCTTGAGGAGCCTAGGAAGGCCGGGCTCACGCTGATGCAGAAGTTGAAGCTCTACAACGGCAAGAGCATCCCGGGCTTCACCGAAGATAGCGTGCGCGAATTGAAGGAAGAGGCCCATCGCGAAGGCATGGGCGGCATTTCGCCTCGGTACATTCAAGACAAAGTCAGCAACGCGATGGTCTCGCGCCAAGCGATCGAGGAACGCTGCATCAATCCGTTCATGGTGCTCAACGAACTCGAGAGCGGCTTGTCTCACCACAGTCTCATCAGCGACGAGAACACCAAGAAGCGTTATCGCGAATTGCTCAGTGTCGTGAAAGAGGAATACGAAGACATCATCAAGGGCGAAGTGCAGCGTGCGATCTCCGCCGACGAGGATGCGATCAAACGCCTTTGCACAAACTACATCGAGAGTGTGCGTGCCTACACGCAAAAGGAACGCGTCAAGAACAAGTACACGGGCAAGGACGAAGAGCCGGATGAACGGCTGATGAGGTCGATCGAGGAGAAGATCGACATTCCAGACAGCCGGAAAGATGATTTCAGGCAGGAAATCATGAACTACATCGGCGCGCTGTCACTGGATGGGAAGAAGTTTGAGTACAACACGAATGCGCGCTTGTACCGCGCGCTGGAGTTGAAACTGTTCGAAGATCAGCGCGACACGATCAAGCTCAAGAATCTGGTGAGCAGCGTCGTCGATGACGAGACCCAGCAGAAGATCGACGTGGTCAAGCAGCGGCTGATCAAGCAGTTTGGGTATAACGAGGTGAGTGCGACGGACGTGCTGAACTATGTCGCAAGCATCTTTGCGAGAGGGGATAGCAAGGGGCGGTAGGGCTTGCTTGCGATCTTGATGTCCATCACACAAGCGAGGGCTCTGGCCCTCGCTTTTTCGTTGACCGCTGAAAACGCGGCACTTTGCGGCCCTTGACACGCGTCTTACAATCGGCACATGACTCGTTTCACGCTCGCGGCTGGTGTCTTGGTGTCACTTGCAACCTCCTGTCACTCCGCCTTTGCGGCTGAGGGCGAAGGAAGGTACTTTGTTGTTGAACTCGCGGGCGAGTTTGGCAAGGACATTCATGCGCCGGGAATAAAGGCGACAATTGCTGATGCGAAAAAGGCCAACGCAACGCACATTGTGTTCAAATTGGACAGTGCGGGTGGCTTTGTGAAAGATGCAGAAGCAATTCACAATGTACTCAGTGAAGATATCGGCAATATGAAGGTAATCACGATCGTTTCGCAGGCGTTCAGTGCGTCGGTGTGGGTACTCTGCAATAGCGATTACATCTTCTTTGACGGAAAGGACGCGGCTGGCGCAGCAGTCATATTTAATAAAGGCGAGGATGGTGCGCCGACAGCGGTCGAGGCGAAGTTTGCAAGCGGGTGGTGGGCGACCATAGCGACTGCCGCAGAGCGGCACAATCAGTCCGCTGACGTGTATCGCGCAATGATGATTCAAGAAGCTGAATTGTTTTCTTGGACCATCGCAGGAGAGCTGAAAGTTGATGGACGTCGACCGGAAGACGTTAATGCTATAAATATCCGCGAGCTTGATACGAAAGAAACGGTTTTGTCGCTTACGCCGCGGTTGGCAGAATCGATCGGATTTGGTCAAAAGCTTCCAACGGGTGGTTTACCAGATATTGGTAAGATTCTGCAGCTGACCAAGTGGGAAGAAGTGAAGTCGAGCAACTCTGACCCTATGCGACGTACAACATCTGTCCTGAAGCCGATCGACAAGCAGGTAGAAGAGTGTCGTACGCGAATCAAGAAGAACATAGAGCAAGTATATCTAAAAATCGACGCCGCTAAAGCTCGTCGAGAAATGGCCGAAAGGGCGAGTCCTGAAGCAACAGTAACAGTTTATTACCGTGAAGGATCTGGCTACTTGACAGCTGGTAGTCAACAAGCGTGGCGACAACAAACGGAGCGAGCGATTTCCGCTTGGCGCGACTACCAAGACACCCTCAAAGCGATCGACACCGCACAGGGAAATTACACCGAGTCAATCGCAGCCTTGGAGCGCAGTTGGGCCAGACAGCATGAAAAGAGACTGTGGCAGGGCGAACCAAAGAAATGGACGGGCAGCCGGATTTGTGAGATCGACATAAACAAAGACACCGAGTGGAAGATCGCAGAGCAGCAGATAGCGCAGCTGCGCGCACGCATGAACCGAAACACAATCGATAGGTAGCGGCAACTCGATTATCTTTTCAATGCGGCTCGCAGTACTTGTGCATCCAACGCTTTCTTCCCGTCCTTCTCCTCACTCATCGCAAACCCCCCGCAGTAATCCCACATCGCCCACCCAATCTTCTTCTCACGGCAGACTGCCGCAACGTCTTTCAGCCACGCAAGCCGTGATTCCTGCGGCGCAAACTCTTTGATCGCACCGAATTCCCCGCAGTAGAGCGGGAGTGCTTCGCCTTTGCGAGCGTTGTGTCGACTCCATGCCGCGGCTTCGTCGATTCGCGCTGCGATGTGATCGCGATTCCAGCCGTCGAACTTTTGCTTTGCTTCTTCTTTGTCGGAGTGTTCGCCGATCAAGCCCTTGCGGCCTTTTTCGTCGTCGATCGTTTTTGCAACGTCTTTGGCTTGCTGGGTCGTGCAGGGGTAGGGGACGTTGCGGAGATTCTTCCAGCCTTCCCAGCCCCAGGTTGCGCCTTGATGAGTGAACGTCATGGGTTCATAGAAGTGAAACGAGTACACCACGTTGCCATCATCGAGTGGATCGAGTTTTTTCAGGCCTCCGACGCCGCCCCATTCGTCGCCGGTGGCGATGATGGTGTGGTTGGGGCAGTGGTCGCGGATGATTGAGGCAACACGCTGCTGCGCGATGGCCCACGCGCCGGGTTCCTTGATCTCATGCGGTTCGTTCATGATTTCAAGGAACACTTTTTCCGCGTCCCACTGCGTGCAGCGCGGGGCAAGTGCCGTCCATAGTGCTTCGAGATGTTGCGTCGCCCCGGTTGCATCATCGGGCATAATCCACTTGGATTGGCCCCCGCGCGGATGGATGTCGAGCACAACAGCAAGGTTCGCGGCGAGACACAGGTCGATGGCGTACTGCGCTTCGCCCCATGCGCCGGGGCGGAGGGCTTTGGCTTCGCGGTCCCAGAGCGACGCGGGATCAAGCGGCAGGCGCACGTGAGAAAGCCCCGCCGCGCGAAGTGCGTCGAGTTCTTCGCGCTTGATGAACTTCCAGCGATCGTCAGCATTCTGTTCTTTGGGCAGCCAGAGCCAGTGTGAAAGGTTGACGCCAGCAGCAAGCAACGCAAGTCGCGAGGCCGGGACGGTGCGCGGAGTGCCGGAGGGTCGGTTGGGTGGGTCGGAGTAGCCTTGCGCGTGCGAGGCGCGAGCGAGACCTGCAGAAGCAGCCAATGCGGCGGAAGCGAGAAAGTCGCGGCGGTGCATGGGGGAGGGTACGAGGTGGGCTGTTCGGACGAGTCTGCTTACTTCATGTCCTTGAGAGCCTTTGCAGCGACGGTTCGCAGGGTCGGAACGTGCTGCATGCGCGTCAGGAAAGGCCTAGATTTTGGAGAAGCGGAAATCGCTTCGAGCGTGCTCTTGGCCTCCTCGCTAGTACTTTGACTGGCTTTAATGAGCCACAGTGTCCAAGTCCGTTCATTGCCGGGGAGCAAGAGGTCGGTCAGAGCACGCATCATGCTTTCGGAGATGATCAACGAGACGACAATGGTGATCGGGGCGACAAAGCAAGGTAAGTAGTGTCTGATCCAAAGCATCAACAACGTTGTAGTAACAGGGATAATGAATAGGCTCAGGCCGTAATAGCGCAGTAGCAACATTCCAAGCAAGTCGCGGAGCCGCATACCACAAGGATACGAGTTGCGAGACAATGTGATGTAGGAGGCATGTGTATTGGCACGGAGTGCCAATGTGCCTAATGCGGTATTTGCGGCAAAAGCTGCTCAATCAACGTCCACGCACGATGCAAGTACTTCGCGTTCGCGCCTTCACGATCAATCACCCCCGGCGCACACGCGGCCATCAGCACTCGCCTCACATTCGCGAGCATCGTGTAGTCGCCGTGCGTGGGCAAGCCCGCTTCGCGTCGCAATCGCGCGAGAATCGAAATCGGCTTTGCATTATCGAGCCAATCTTCGTGGCCCCAGTATTGGCGTTCGAGGTAGAGCGCGTCTTCGATCCAGTGACCAGGATGCACGAGCGCGAGATCGATGAGAACGCAGCGTTGCGAGCCGTCGGGCAGCGTTCGCATAAGCGCGTTGCCAGGGTGAAGGTCGCCGTGGCACCACGTGTCGAGTTCGCGATCATCCCAGCGATTCTTGAGTGCGGGCAGGGCGCGTTGAACTTTGCGGATGGCATCTGCCCACTGCGAATACTCAGCGACAAGATGCTGTCGGCACTGGTCGCGGCTTTTTTCAAGCAGCGCGCCCCAATCCGGCGTGTGGACTTTGTCGCGCGTTACGGGTTTCACTTGCGACGCAAGTTGGTGAAACGCAAAGACGCGCGACATTAGTTCTTCCACTTGCTGCGCGCGCATGTGCTTGGGCATGTGATCGCCAGTGAGTCGCTCGCAAATGACCCACGCAAGATCATGCCCGCCCAGCTCAACGCCATGCGCAAACACTCGCGGCACAGGCAAGTTGCACGCGTGCGGCGAATCAAATTCCGCGTGCGCGACGCACCCAAGCGACGTCGTCCAGTGATACTCACTAGGCGAGAGCGGCAGTTTGATCATCGCCCCGCGATGCAGCGACGCAGTGTCTTTGGTGCCTTGGTAATCATGCATGCGATACGTGGAAAATCCCGTCGCCGCGCCTCCACGCTGCCAACTTGCATGAAACCACTCAATAGAACCCAGCCGACTGTTCTTGCCAATCTGCCCGTCTCCACTGTCGTTTCCGCCACATGCACAATGCAGGGCTGGTTCGAGCATCACGGCGAGGTCATGTGTGTTGCCGTGATGCGGCGGCTGCTGAGGCATGCCAAAATAGTAACGCGCTGACTCGCGGGGCGTCGGTGTTGAGTCATATGAACGCAACTCAAATCTCTGAAGTCAGTGACGAAGGCGCTAATACCACGGATGTCTTATCTGGCAGTGGGGCCTGTCGAACACACAAAAAGATGGATCATGGTCCGCATTCGCGCGGGGTTGAGCATATCGCTGCGGCATCGAACGACTCATCCATTCTACAAAGATCGAAAAACCCAACCCTGTCTTTCTTCGTGTCTCTGTGGTGAATTCACAAGTTAGGCCAACAAGTCAAGTACCGAGCCCGTTGTGTCACAATCGAACCGATGCCGACGCACGCCCCGTCCGCGCTGCGAGCAATGCCGCTCATTCCCGCGTTCCAAGTGGTGCCAATAGGGCTCGCGATCATCGCATCGTTCCGAGTTTCGCTCAAGAATGTACACGTCATACGAACGAACGCGATTGTCGCATTCAAGGGATGTCGAAAGCGCCGGCTGGGGCGGCCGAGCAACCTGTTGATCCCGGCAGTCTGCTTCGCACGATGATTCAATACAGCGATGTTCGCACGCGGGAGCAACGGACCTCGCCTCCCGAATCGCCCGTGCAAGGAGCATGTACAACAACTGCGTTTCAAAGGAGGCGCTGATCTGCATATGTGTGTCCTGAACGCTGCGGTGGAACGCAGCGAAAGACACGTTGAAACCCGTATGCCAGTTGATGAACGCCTGATAAAAACCAGTCGCGTTGCACTACACAAATGCTAAGGAAACGACTCTGCTGCTTGTTGATTCAATTCAACACGACGTTGCCCAGACACATCCGCAGGCTCAAGCACAGCACTGCAACACTCTTCACTCCTCCGCGCTCTCCGCGACCTCCGCGGTGAACACAATCCGAGCACCCTACAACTAACGGTGCTCCCCACGCGTGACCTCGATTACGAACTCCCGGAACACTGCATCGCCCTCGCACCCGCGCCCCGCCGCGAAGACGCTCGGCTGATGGTCGTTCGGGCTAGCGATCCATCGTTGATCGAGCATGCGCAGGTCAAAGACCTTCCCCGCTACCTGCGAGCCAACGACTTGCTCGTCTTGAACGCAACACGAGTGCTTCCCGCGCGTCTCGAAGGCGTCCGCATCGACACGGGCGGCGCAGTACAAGGTTTGTACCTGTCGCCAGCGCAAATCCCCGGAGTCCAGCGCACCTGGAGCGTGCTCCTCAGTGGCAAGCGCCTTCGCGAAAACGGCGTGGTTGGCTTGCACGACCACAGCGGAAACGACAGCGGCGTCCGACTACGGCTTCTGTCCCACGCCGCGGGCGATCTCGCGTCTCAACACGGTGCATGGCTCGTGAGCGTGGAAGACGCGAACGGACAAGCGATTCAAGAGTCTGACACAGCGATTTTGGATCGCGTCGGTCTCACGGCTCTCCCTCCTTATATACGTGCCGCCCGAAAGCGAGTCCAAGTCGCGACCGACGAAGCTACCGATCGCGAGCGGTATCAAACAACCTACGCCAAAGACACTGCAACGGGCGGCTCGGTCGCGGCTCCGACAGCCGGGCTGCACTTGACTCCCGACTTGCTCGCGAGCCTCGCCGCAATGGGCGTTCGTCGCGCGGAAGTTGTCCTGCACGTTGGCCTCGGCACGTTCGCCAACGTCGAGACCGAGTTCATCGAACAGCATCCGATGCACCATGAGTGGTGCGAGATGACAAAAGACGTAATGGATGCGATCACGCACACTCGCGAATCGCTCGCCGAGCAACGTGGACGCGTCTTCGCCGTTGGCACCACTGCCGCACGCACCATCGAGAGTTTCGCCGCAAGAAATGAGCCGGGCCAGATCAGCACCAACATTCTCATCACGCCCGGATACCAGTGGCGATGGGTCGACGGCTTGCTGACAAACTTCCACCTGCCCCGCAGCACACTGATGGCGATGGTCGCAAGCCTGCTGCAGCGCGGATCCCCCGAGCATTCGGGCGTCACTCGCCTCAAAAACCTCTACGAAACCGCAGTTCGCGAGGGATACCGCTTTTACTCCTTTGGCGACGCGATGCTGATCCTGCCGTAGCCCAGTTCATCATCCGCCGCACGGCGTGCAAGGTCCTTCGCTGTAGCGAGTCAGGAAACTCGCAATATCGCACGGATCAAAAACCGACGTGTCGTTGTTGAAGTCAATGTCGTTGCACGTCGCGCTCGCCGGCACGCAAGGCCCTTCGCTATACACGCTCAAGTACGCTTCGATGTCCTGCGGATCGAAGAGACTCGAATCGTTGTTGAAGTCAATCGAGTCGCACGTGATCGGCGCACCGACACTGACAGTGGTTGTCGGCATCAACACAATGGGCCGCTCGCCCGACGTAAACGCCGTGATGCGGAATTCGTCAGTGCCTTGTCTCACGGGGGTGAGCGCAAGTTGGTACAGCCCATTCGCACCGCCCGTCACTTCAATACCGCTGGTTGCTGGCAAGCCCGTTGAAATCCTCTCCGCGATGACCGATGTAATCAGTGAAGTCACCGGATTGCCCGCAAAATCCCGCAACTGAATCGTCACGTTCGCCGCTGCATCGCCCACGCGCAGCGTCGGTACGTTGACAATCGACTGCACAGCGTCAACCTTGCCAACCGCCGCTGCTCGCTGCGTGTCAAACTGCTGCTGCAACACCGACACCGGATCAGGCGCCGGAAAGCCCGGCGCGAGTATGTTGTAATTCATGAAGTACGTGCCCGCCGCACAGCCCGTGACGCTGAGGAACGTGCCAGGACTTCCAAAGGACGCAGCGCCTTGCTCTCTTCGTTGTTCCAAAATGGTGAACGACAGCGGTCCGGTTTGCGTTCGCGCCACCATGTCCGCGTCGCCATCACCATCCATATCTGCGAAGCGAACCGCTCTGAAACTGGGCGCCACATTGCTGAGCAGGTACGTCGTCGATCCCGCAGTGACAAGCCCGTCCGCACCGACATCAGTACCCAGGAAAAACGCGATGCTCGCTCCGCCGCACACCGCGAGGTCGGTGCGTCCGTCACCATTCGCGTCACCGATGCCCGTTCCAGTGATGGAAGTAAAGGGCGACGTAATTGCAGGGAAAGAAGTAAAGGCAATCGTACCAGGCGTGATCGCTGTGTTGCGATGCAGCTGAATGCGAGCCGGGCTAGTGTGCAGCGTGAGGAGGTCTTGGTCGCCATCACCATCAAAATCGCCTGCGAGTAAGGCACTCGGGAAGGTCGCGCACGTAAACGTCACCGGCGCGGCGAACGTGAAGTCCCCCGTCTTGCGATACACACGCACCTGCGCACTAGTCGCTGACAGAGAAGCAACATCAAGTTGCAAGTCATGATCAAAATCACCAAGCACTGGCGAAATGCCTGAACTCGACGTGGTCAGTGTGCCCGCGCTCGCGAGCAACGGTGTCTGCCCTTCAAGCGCAAAGTTGCGGAAGAATTGCAGCCGCTGCGCTGATGTTTGATAGGTTGCAATATCTTCATCAGGGTCATTATCAAGATTCCCGACAAGCACCGATGAGCCATCTGCGAGTTGATCGGCAGTGTCTGGAATGCCAAACGTTCCATTCTCCAGATTCTGCAGCGTCACGATGCGAGGAGGCGTTCCCGTGATCGGCACCACAATGTCAGGCCGAGGTCCGGGCAATCCATAAATCTCTCCCGTCGTAATCGCATTCGCCCCACCCGGCAGCGGAATGATCTGCGGCACACTGAGTGCAGGAGGCGAGTGATGCAGTCCGCTGATGGTGGGTCGCGTCGTGTTGCGATACACACGCAGTCCCACGGGCGAGCCGCTCGCCGTCACAATGTCCGGCAGCGTGGTATCGAACAGATCTCTGGGCACAACATCGCGAAACAGGTTTAACAGATACACCGGATTGCACGAGTCAACATCACCCGCCCGCGCCACGATGTAAAACGCGATGAACGAACTGTTCGTAAACGTTGGAGGCGGATCACCGCACGCAGTGGGCGACTCACTGCCACAACTGCAGCGCCCATCACCCCCGGCGAATCTCGCCGCCTGCATCGCCGCGAGCAGGCGTGTGGGCAAGTCACCATCGACATGCAGCGCATTGACCGCCGCCTGCACAACGCCCGGCCCCGTCAGCACGTTTCCCTGCACGGCGTACGCAAGCGTTCCCGTTTGTCCCCCATACGTGTATTCAAATTGTCCAGTCTGCCCGCCCGCCCACGCTCCGTTCTGATTGCCGCTAAACGTTGCCGTGCGACCCAAGACGTCCGCGATTCCATACTGGCGCGTTTGATGACCCGTGTCGATCAGCGACAACCCCGTCAAGATGTCTGCCGGCGCAGTGCCATCGATAAGTCGATCACGAATGAACGTTCGATTGACATTCGTCGTATCGCCAAACGACTGACCAACACCAGCACCAACACCCGTCACCACGCAAGGCGTGATCGCACGCAGGTCCTGATTGAGCAAACACGTCGCAGACGCGATTCCGACTTCCTTCGTCCGCGTATCGACCACAATGATCGACCACGTCGCCTCGGCTACGTTCGCAAGCCCCGCCGCGGCGAACAATGCCAGACAACTGAGCGAACGACATGTGCGTGAAGCGAAGAAAGTCATGTGGACAGCATACACGATCGGTCAAGAAGCGGGGTGGAAATGCGAAGTTCTGCGGGCAGGCTAACTATTCCATATATCGAATGTGCTTTCGCAAGTGCGGACACTATGGGACGCCGCGAACGCCCTAGTCACGAATTGGTCGGAGCAAACTCATGAGCAAGCATGCACGTCGGAAGTGGTGGGGATCGGCCGTGTGGGCGAGCGTGTGTGCGATCGTCGCGACACAACTGGCCGTCGCGTTGCCCGCTCCGCCTCCGAATCAAAAGCAGATGGAAGCAGAATCCGCACGCATGTTTCCGCCCAGCGCCAAGGCGCGCAAGGTCAAGATTCCCGATTCCAAAGTGGGCGATCAGCTTCGCTGGGTGATCAAGGCAATCAACTCTGGCGATGTGTCCGACGCCGAACAGCACTGCGAAGAAGACCTCTTGTCGTTTGTCTCCAAAGACGAGATGAAAACGATCTTCAAGGAAATTCGCGAAGAAGCATTTGGCGGCGAAGACGTCTTTGCAGTCAAAGCATCCGTTGAAGAGAGAGGCGACAGTATGGTCGCTGAAATCACCAGCGAGTCTGGCAAAAACGCCCTCGACGTTTTTCTCGCAATCGACGACAAGTCCGCAAAGTTGTCCAGCCTGCGCTTCGCATCGAGTGGTGGCGCAAGCGGCGGCGGCGACGCGGGCGATGGTGGTGGGGGAGATGGTCGTGATTCAGGCAACGGAGATTGGGACGCCTTCTCCGACATGCTGAAAGACCTTGGCGGAGACACTGCATTCGCCGCGTACGAAATGATGCCGCCCCCGCCGGGCGAAGATGGTGTTGATCCCACGCGCCCCTGGGAATTGCTTCCAATCGCCGCAAAAAGCGAAGAAAAGCCCATGGCAATCAACATGATTTCGATGTTGTACCTGCTCGCGGCATTAGGCGATGAAGTCGAAGCGGGCAAAGCAACTTGGGACGAAAAACTCACGATCGAAGATCGCTTCAAGAGCCTGCCCAGCGGCACCATGCAACTCGAAGAGCCCGGCAAGCAGTTCCCCCTGCGCGACTTTGCGATCAAGATGATCACACTCTCCGATCACACCGCCGCCGACCACATTCTCAATCGTCTAGGCCGCGAACACATGCAGGAGTACATCGCCGCGATCAACGACAACACCGTTCGCAACACGCCCTATCTCTACACACGCGAGTTCTTCGCGTTGAAACTCGGAGCACCAGAAGAAGTCCGCACCGACTATGTCGACGCAGACGACGACGATCAATTGACGATGCTGAGCAAAGGTGGCGACGCCTTCAACGTGCTCCAGGAACGAGGCAACGTCCTTGAAACGCTCGGCCCCGCGCTGGGAGATTGGCTCGAACCAGTCAGCGTCGATTCCATCGGCTGGTACGCGACACCCAAGCAATGCTGTGAACTGATGGCAAAGTTGCACGCCATGGAACTTCGCAAAGGCATGGAGCCCATCGCCGATTCGCTCCGCCACAACCCAGGCATCGGCCTAGACGAAGAAAAGTGGAAGACCGTCGCATTCAAAGGATCAAGCGGCGAGCCAGGCGTGCAGACTGGCGTCTGGATGCTCGAACGAGCCGACGGCAAGTGGTTCGTCATGGCCGTGCTGTGGAACCATCGCGCCAAGAACCTCGACAACGAGAAGTTCATGCAGGTGGTGTACAAAGGCATCAGCCTCTTCGAGTCCGATGGCAAGGTTGTGGAAGTGCCCGCCGACCAACCCGCCCGCAAGCGTCCAGCGAAACGCGGCACAGGCGATGAGTAGACTGTGAAGTTATAAGACGTTGTCAATGGACCGCCGCACAACTTCGGGTTTTTGACGCAATTTCCAAATTCGTTGTCCGAGCAGGCTCGATTTTTCGCTATTCTGAGTGAAGGGAAGTGTTTTTTCAGTTCGATCGACGGAAGGCTTGCCTCGCCGTCGTAGCACTTGCGAGTTCGTCTGGAGGTTTCACCTATGAAGATCCGCGCCGCTCACGTTCTATCCGCTTTCGCTGGCTGCCTTGCAACGGCTTCCATCGCCAACGCGCAACCCTATGACCTCTCTTGGTTTACGATCGATGGCGGCGGCGGCACTTCGACCGGCGGCGCGTTCTCCCTCTCCGGCACGATTGGTCAGCCCGACGCAGGCGGCCCGATGGTGGGCGGCTCGTTCTCTCTGACCGGCGGCTTCTGGGTTGGCGGCAACCCCTCTGGCTGCGATTCAATCGACTTCAACAACGACACCAGCCTGTTTGACCCTCAGGACATCGACGCCTTCCTGAGCGTGTACTCAGAAGGGCCGTGTATCCCGGCAACTGCGACGTGCAACGACATCGACTTCAACAACGATGGCTCGCTCTTCGATCCGTGCGATATCGATTCCTTCCTGCTGGTCTTCAGCGAAGGCCCCTGCACGCTGTGCGGCGTCTAACCAAAGTAACCCCTTTCTCAAATCACGAGAGCGAAAACAGCCATCCCCTAGATGGCTGTTTTTGTTTGCAGAGAAACAAGAGATGGACAATTTTGAGTCTTTTTGAACTGTTCGCTTTCTTTTTTGAGATTTTTGGTTTGAATGGTCATTAGCTTTCGCTCTTCCCGCCAGTTTGGTGCATGGGCAAGGCGTTGACGCCGCGTTCGTGGTGTCTGCTGAGCGAGAGCATCGTGGTTTCTTCGTTTGGAAGAAGGAGATCAGTATGAGGTTTAGTGGATGGAAGCGCGTGGCCGCACTTGCGGTCGTGGCAGGGTGTTGTGTCGGTCTGTGTACGCAGACTGCACGCGCTCAAAATCAACAGGGTGCGCCGGTTGCTGAGGACTTCCGCGACGCACGCATCGTCGGCGATGCCGGCACGATGAACTTGAATGGCGTTGTCGCGGGCGACATCGTGATGCTCGATCTCCCGGCGGACATTCCGCAGGACTGGTCGATCGACATCCCCAGCACCGCGTGGAAGAACACCGAAATCTCGCTGTCGCTGAACAGCATCCGTAGCGACAACTTCGCGATGCATCAGCAGCTGGCCAACGGCATGGAAGTGCCGATGGTTGCCCCCGCAGTCCGCACGTACATGGGTTCGATCCGTGGCGTGAACGGTAGCGACGCCCGTGGCTCGCTCCTGCAGAATGGCCTCATCGCCAGCATCTGGCAGCCCGACGGCTCACGCCTGGTCGTGCAGCCCTTGTCTGACTTCATCCCCGGTGCGCAGCGTGGTCTCCACGTCGTGTATCGCGGCGAAGACACGTCCTGCATCGGCGTGTGCGGCAATACCCCCGAGCAGTCCGCCCACCAGTTGCCCAACGGCTTTGGTGAACGCGGCTCATGCGCTGGCGGCATCTGCATCGCAGAACTCGCCATCGACATGGACTCGACGTACCTCGCCACCTACGGAGGTACTGTCGGCGCACAGGATCGTGCAGAAGCTGTGATCAACGTCATGAACCACCAGTACACGACGGAGCTCAACATCGCTCACCGTCTGACCTTTGTGCTCGCACGCACCGGTGCAGAACCCTACGTCAACAACGTCATCGGCGACTTGTTGAATGCGCTGCGCACGGACTGGAACGCAAATCGTCCAGGCGTCACACGTGATACGACTCACCTGTTCACCAGCCGACCCACCGGTGGCACCATCGGTCTCGCATACGTCGGCGTGATCTGTGATACCAACGGCTTTGCCTATGGTGTGTCGCAAGTCAGTTGGTCGGGCACGTTCGGCTGCCAGACCGACCTCGTCGCCCACGAAATCGGGCACAACTGGTCTGCAAACCACTGCACGTGCACGAGCAGCACGATGAACCCCTTCATCACCTGCGCCAATACCTTTAACGGTCCTGGCTCAGGCTCGATTGCTGAAATCGACACCCACCGTGACTCTCGCGCTTGCTTGACAAATGGCGGCGTGCCTCCGGCAAACAACAACTGCGAGAACGCCTTTGTTGTCACCGACTACGTCACGACCGGCACCACCCTCAATGCTACCACCGATGGCGGCGCAACGGGCTGCACTACCCTTTCAGGCGGTGCAGGCGGCGGCGAAAACGACGTGTGGTACCGTTTCACGGCGCCAGCAACTGGCAACGTGACCGTGTCGACCTGCGGAAGCGCGTTCGACACCATGCTCAGCATTCATAGTGCGTGCCCCGGCACGCCGGAAAACCAAATCGCCTGCAACGACGACAGCTGCGGAACGCAGAGCAGTGTGACGTTCGCCGCAAGCTACGGTGGAACGTACCTCATCCGCGTCGCTGGTTACGCCGGTGCAACCGGCGCGTTCACGCTCAATGTGAGCGGTCCGGGCTCGATCCCCTTCGGCAGCGACGCCTGTGGTTCGGCAACGGCTGTCAGCGCAGGTTCCTACTTCAGCAGCGTCTTTGGCACGACCAACGACGCAGCGGGTGCGTGCGGCTCGACTGGCACTGCGCGCGACATCTGGTACAGCTACACCGCTCCCTGCGCTCAGACCATCAACGTTGACACCTGCACCACCCACGACTGGGCTGGCGGCACCGACAACGGCATGGACACTGTGCTTTCGCTCTACACGGGCTGTGGCGGCACGCTCATTCAGTGTAACGATGACAACGGTGCGATCCCCGGCTGCACGCAGGCGGGCAACATTCGCGATTCGTTCGTGACCGCAACGCTGAATGCAGGACAAACCGTCCTCATTCGTGTCTCGCCTTTCTTCAACAACTTTAACAACGGCGGCCTCTTCCGCATGAACGTTGTTGCTTCTTCGTGTGGCGATACCTGTGCGACTGCACAGCGCATCGTGGAAGATGGTTCCTACTTCGCGACGACGACCGCCGCGAACAACCAGGAAGGTTCTTCAACCTGCGAATTCAATCCTGCGGGCGACGTCTACTGGCTCTTCACCAGCCCGACCACGGGTACTGCCAACATCAACACCTGCGGCAGCAACTTTGACACCGTGCTGAGCATTCACAGCGAATGCCCGGCGACCACTGCGAACCAGATCACCTGCAACGATCAGGCGTTCAACGTGTGTGGATCAGGCTTCTCTAACCAGTCCGCAGTCAGCTTCACCGCTGTCCAAGGTGAAACCTACATCATCCGCGTCGTCGGCTGGGCAGGCCAGACCGGCAACGTGCAACTCAACATCGATGCACCCGCCCGCGCGAGTGCTGACAACTGTGCGACAGGCACGCCGCTCCTTGGTGGCACTCCGCAAATCGGTTCGCTGTACGACAACACCCCCAGCGCAGCTGGTGATAGCTGTGGTGGCTTGAGCTCACAGCGCGACGCGTGGTACCGCTTCATCAGCCCCAACTCAGGGTTGCTGACGGTCACAACGTGTGGCTCGCGTAACTTCAGCAGTGACGGCGTTCCAGGCGTCGACACCGTGCTCAGCCTCTGGAATGGTTGCGGTGGTGGTCAAATCACCTGCAACGACCAAGCGGGCGGCAACTGCTCTGATAGCAGCATCTTCGACTCGACCGTGACCACACCCTACTCAGCAGGCACGCCCATCTGGATCCGTGTCTCCAACTACGGCTTCGGTGACACGACCCAGTGGTACGGCAACGGCATGTTCCGTATCCGCGCCACCGTCGGCGCCGAGTGCAACGACATCGACTTCAACAACGACGGCTCACTCTTCGATCCTCAGGACATCGATGCCTTCCTCTCCGTCTATAGCGAAGGTCCCTGCATCCCAGCCTCAGCATTCTGTGATGACATCGACTTCAACAACGACACGAGCGTCTTTGACCCGTGCGATATCTCCAGCTTCCTGCAGGTCTTCTCCGAAGGCCCCTGCGAACTCTGCCCGCTCTAATGCGTGTTGAGTTGGAAGAAGTAGAAATCAACGCGGGCCAGTCCGAAAGGACTGGCCCGTTTTTTTTTCGGGGAACTGTTCAGAGCGTCGTGCCACCGACAGTGCTCTGACTGTCGGTGGTGAGTGTGCAACGGCTGCACAATCAGCCATGTCCCCACCGACAAGTAAAGCCTTGTCGGTGGCACGAGACGTGTATTCCACATCTCCAAAAAAAGCGACAGCAGCCTCTCTCTCCAAAGGCTGCTGCCACAAACTTGCTGAGTCCTGCGTTCAGGCTTTTGAAGGCCGAGCGGACTTCGCTCCACGGGCGGAACTGCACCACAAGATACCGGAGGAAGCCGGGTTGATCAATACAAAATCGACCTATTCACGAAGTCTTTTTGATGGTGGTCCGAGAATGAATCCACAGTCCCGAATTCATGTGAATCAGGCTATTTTTCTAGGGAAGTAGCGAGCGAAAAAAGCCCGACCAGCAGCAGAATCTGCAACCCAGCTGTGATCACAAATGTCACTCCGGCAAGGATCCCCGGTCCATGCACACGCCAGCATTGACGGAAGACTCGGATCGGCAGCCAAACGGAAAATGTGACCGCGGCAAGAAGCGCACCGATCCCGCCAATCATCGCCAGTATTTCCATGAACTTCCGCAACGTGCCGACGCGCTTTGGCTCAAGCCAGGCCGCGATCATCGCGAGCAGAAAGAGCCCAGCCGTCACAAGCAGCGATTGCACCACGCTCTTCGCGATCTTCGGAGCAGGCGGATCAGGTGGACCCACTAATGGGTTGTGATGTCCACATTCCGGACACGTTCGGTGCTGTTCAGTTTCGGGAACTCCGTTCAGGTCGTAGTTGCACTCCATGCAGCGGACCACCGCCTCACCCGCATTCACAGGAAAGCGTGGCTCGCGAGTCGGCTGAGTGTCTGCTGCTCGAACGCTCACAAGGGAATTATGAGCGTTCCGTGAGTTTCACCTCGCTCGGCAAGCAGGCCTGCAACAATCCCGCATGGATACCCGCCGATCTTTCCTCCGTCGCAGCGTCGCGTTTTCTGTTGGCTTTGCTGGCATGAACTTGCTGATGGAGCGATCGGGTCACTCCATCGCTCGCGCGTTGACCAGCAACGCAGCAGCCGGGTATGGTGAATTGGTCGACGACACAGACAAAATTCTCAACCTGCCCGCAGGCTTTTCATACAAAGTCATTTCACGCTCGGGCACGAAGATGACTGATGGGTTGCTCGTCCCAGGCCTGCCCGACGGCATGGCCGCGTTCCACGGAAAGAATGGCGTCACCGTGCTCGTGCGCAATCACGAAATCAATCCAGACTGGAATCAGCACAGCCCATTCGGCTCCGACAACTCCCTGCTCGCGAGCGTCGACAAGTCCAAGGTGTATGACCTGGGCCACGGCAAGCGTCCTTCGCTTGGCGGCTGCACCAATATCGTCTTCGACACGCGCACACAAAGCGTGCAGCGAGAATTTCTCTCGCTCGCAGGCACCAATCACAACTGCGCAGGCGGTCCAACACCCTGGGGTTCGTGGCTGAGCTGCGAAGAACAAGAAGACCTCGCAGGCCCGGAGTTTGGCGACAAAGATCACGGCTACGTCTTCGAAGTGCCAGCCCGCGAAGAGATTGGCATCGAAACACCAGTGCCCATCAAAGCCATGGGCCGCTTCATGCACGAAGCAGTCGCGATCGACCCTCGCACTGGTATCGTCTACATGAGCGAAGACAAGCCCGATGGCTTGATCTATCGATACGTTCCGGAAAAACGAGAAGTTCTCCTCGCGGGCGGCAAACTGCAAGCGCTCGCCATCGTCGACCGCAAGAGTTGCGACACGTCCAACCACGAAGGCGCAGAGCAAATCGCACGCGGCACCAAATTCGCGACAAAGTGGATCGACATGGAAGACATCCAAAGCCCGAAGAACGATCTTCGCTACCGAGGCTTCGCCAGCGGCGCAGCACGATTCGCGCGAGGCGAAGGCATGTGGTGGGGGGGCGACAGTTTTTATTACGCCGCAACCATCGGCGGCAGAAATCAAAAAGGACAAATCTGGAAGTACACGCCCGGGAAGAACGAAGGCACCGCCACCGAACAACCCGGCTCAATCGAACTCTTCGTCGAACCCAACGATGGCCGAGTCGTGGAAAATGCCGACAATCTCACTGTCTCGCCCTGGGGCGACTTGTTCGTCTGCGAAGATGGCCCAAGTACCAGCGAAGCGCCAAGCAATCGCCTCCTGCGAGTGTCACCGACTGGCGAAGTCAGCACTTTCGCGAAAAATGCCAAGAGCGACAGCGAATTCGCTGGAGTCTGCTTCTCGCCCGACGGCACCACCATGTTCGTCAATATCCAAGGCGATGGCCTGACGCTGGCGATCAAAGGCCCGTGGCAAGGATAAAACTCACCGCCTGTTGGACGTGACCTTTCTTTCATCATCGAGAACGTCCAACCGACATTCGTACAATCTCTCATGACGGCGGCCGACAAGCCCAGACCTCGCCTCACGCTGCCCCGCACGCGTCGGTTGGCCCATGATCGCGAGTATGAAGCCGTCTTCGCGTCGAAAGTCAGGTCGAGCGCAGGTCCGCTGACAGTCTTTTCAATTCCCACCGATCGCGCGTTCTGTCGCCTCGGTCTTTCCATCGGCAAGCGAGTGGGAGGGGCAGTCGTTCGCAACCGCCTCAAGCGCATGCTGCGAGAATCCTTCCGCCTGACGCGCGCAGAACACTCATCGCACCCGCCATTCTTCGATTACGTCGTGTCATCACGAGCGCACAAGCCCGCATCACTCGCCGAGTATCAGTCATGGCTCCTCGAAGCCTTCACCAAGTCACACGCATCATGGAAGCGACGTGGCGTCACAAAGCAAACTCCGCCCGAGGAGAAAGTGTGACGCACGAGTCTTCCAAATCATCTTCGCAGCACACGCCGCACCAAAAGCTGCCGCTCATCTCCCGAGCCGTCGCGTTCCCGCTCATCGTGCTCGTCAAAATCTATCAGTTCACGCTCTCCCCGATCATGGGCCGCCAGTGTCGCTACCACCCAACATGCAGTTGGTACGCCCTCGAAGCCCTTCGCACGCACGGCGGCTTCACGGGCGCCTTGCTCGCTGCAAAGCGCATCGCGCGATGTCATCCCTTCGCCAAAGGCGGCAACGACCCAGTGCCCCACAAGGAATGACTCAGGCCGAAACGTCCGACTTCCGTCGCTTCCCTTGCCGCTTGTCGTCAGCCGCTTTCCACAACGCTTCAAGTTCGCTGAGTTCGTATTGCCTCCCGCACTCCGGGCACGTTCCGCGTTCGTGAAGCCCATCGAGGGGATACCCACAATCCCAGCACACCTTGCACTTCGCCAACATCGCCCGCCGGACTTCGCTCGCGAACCCGATATTGATGACAACTGCTGCCGCGCCCATCGCCAATCCAGGCAACGCGCATGCTGCGACATAAAAACCCATCGGCACTCGCCCCATCACCAACAGCGGCACAACAAACGACGCCACGCTCCCCACTGCGATAATGCTCATAAATATCCATAGTCGCCGACGCAAGTACGTCGGCACACTTTCAAGTGAGGTCTTGGGCTTGCTGGGAGCGGCTTGAGTCACGGCGTTTCTACGCCAAAGTACAAAGTCGTTATCCAAAGCCCGAAATCGAACCATGCCTGCAAATCGTCCGGGGAGCGTTTGGTATTGATTCACAACATGCAACCGCGGCTGCAATGACGAGTCTAACTCCATCAGTTTGGATTCCGTTCCGCCGTGCCTCGATCTGCACTACGCTTGCCCATTCTTTGGAACGCAAGCGCGTGCCTTGTCACGGTGTGTTTTTCAAGGCCTGTTTTTCAGGGGTCTGTCATGAAGAATCGTTCAGGTGTGAGCTCAAGTCTGTTTGCGTTGGTCGTTGCTCTCGCCGGCAGCGTTGTGTCAGTCGCGAACGCTCAGGATGCGTTGGCCGTCGACAAGCAGGTCGCGCGCGAAGGCGAAGGCGCTCGCCGAGCAAAACTTGATCTGCGCGAACGCACCAGTTTCGATGCCGCATGGTGGGGCATGCTCAGCGATTGGCAGAACGGCCCCGCACTGAGCAACACGTCGATCCAAGGCAAGCCCGTTCTGATTCTGACGTGGACTGACTATCTCCCAACCGCAAACCGCGCCGTCTCGACCGCAACGAAAATGGCCGAGAAGTACGCCAAGCAGGGCTTGATCGTGGTCATGGTGCATCCAGACACCGAATGGGCCAACGCCAAAAAGCCCAAGGGCGGTGATGGTCAGACGATCCTCGTCGCCAAAGACACAAAGGGCGACTTCCGCAAAGCGCTCGACGTTGATCAGGATCCTGACTTCTACGTCATCGATCGCGCCGGCCAACTGCGCTTCGCCGACGTCTCGCTCGAAGGCGTGGAAAAAGCATGCGAAATCGTCGCGGGCGAAACTGCTGACAAAGCCGGTTCGCTCAACGACCGTATCAAAACAGAGATGGCCGCCGCAGACGCCGCGTCCCGAAAGACAAACGCGATCAACAATCAGGCAACCTTCGTCAACATTCCAGAATTACCGTTCGAACGCCCCAAGGAAAAGGAATACGAAGACGCAAGGTGGCCCAAGCGACCTCTCGACGATGGCAAACAGCAAGCTGAACCAGGTGCACAGCTTCCCGCGAACGCCGTGACGCTGCCCGACGAAGGCTGGTTCCCCAAGAAGCCCGAAATGAAGGGCCGCGTGATCGTCGCATACGTGTTCCATCCGAAGTTCTCACGCTTTGATGCATGGAACAAGTCCATTCCTCAGATGGATCAACTCCAACGCCAGTACGGTCGAGACGTTGTCGTTGTCGGGCTGCTGACGCGTTTTGAGCAACTTAATGGCGGCGTGATCAATCTGACGGACGCCGACAAAGACCCCGAGAAACTCGCAGAAGCATTCAACAAGTACACGCAGTCCAGAAAGTTCGAACACACCATCGCGAAGAGTTTCGCCACTGATGTGTACGCGCAAGCCCGAGGCCAAACGGGCGGCGGCGAAACCCCAATCCCAGCGTTCCTCATCATCAGCACCGATGGCGTCTGCCGCTGGTTTACCCACGAGAAGAACCGCGTCCAGTTCGACGCCGCTCTCGAGCAGATTCTCCGCGTTGACCCAGGCATTCACAATCGCCGCAAGGCCGAGGAAGAATGGCTGAAGAACAACGGCGGGAACTAAGTTCCTCAAGAGTGTTGGACCGCTGCACTCCAAGAATCAAAAAAAAACTCATTCGCACTCAACACGGGTCCATCATGGACCCGTGTTGTTTTTGAGTCGCGGAATATCTTGTTCTGCATCAGCGACTTCGACTTGAGATTACCGCCTAATCTCGCTCATGTCGCCAACCCACTCAGAACGCAAGCCCGCCAAAATCGCTCCTCACTGGTGGATCGTCTTCGCGCTCATCGCGGGCGTGCTTGTCGGCGTCGGCCTGTCCTCGATGTGGTCCTGGCAAAGTGTTGGCGTGGGCGATTCCGCTGCGTTTCTCGCTGCGAAGCCCAGCGATGCAAATTCCAGCGCAAGCGCGTTCGCGCACGTCGCAAGGTTCACGATCGACTTCAACAAGTTCATCGGCGATCTGTTCGTTCGTTTGCTCCGACTCATCGCCGTGCCTGTCGTTCTCTTCTCCCTTGTTGCCGCCGTTGCAGGCGTGGGCGACTTCCGCAAGTTGGGTCGTCTTGGCGGCAAAACGCTCGGCATCTTCGCACTGACAGCCGTTGCAGCAGTCTGCATCGCGCTTGTCATCACAAATGTCGTCCGCCCGGGCAGATTCGTGAGCACTGAAACTAAGGAACAGTTGCTCGCTCAGCAAGCAACCGCCGCCGCGGCTCGCGTGCAAACCGCCGACAAGTTCGGCGCGGAAAACACCATCTGGTCGCAGATTCTCGACGCGTTCCCCGCAAATCCTTTCGCAGCGCTATCCACGGGCAACATGCTGCAGGTCGTGACGCTCTCGCTGTTGCTGGGCATCGGTCTCACGTTGCTGCACGACGATCAACGCCGAAAAGCGCACGAAATGTTCGAAATTCTCGCCGCCGCGTGCCTCAAAGTCGTGGGCTTGGTGATGAAACTCGCGCCCATCGCGGTCTTCTGCCTCACTGCGTCTATGGTCGCACAACTCGGCTGGAGCGTCGTCGCCGCTCTGTCAGTTTTCGTCGCCGCAACCGCCGGAGGACTCGCGATTATTCTCTTCGTGCAGTATCCAGCGATCATGTTCGCATTCACCCGCGGCGCGATGAAGCCAACAACATTCTTCCGCGCGATGGCTCCCGCAAAGTTGCTCGCATTCTCCAGTTCTTCGTCCGCCGCAACACTCCCCGTCACGATGGAATGCACCCGCCGACTTGGTGTCTCTGAGCAAGTCACGGGCTTCGTTCTGCCGCTAGGCACAACAATCAACATGGACGGCACAGCGTTGTATCAAGTCATGTGCGTGACCTTCCTCGCTCAACTTTTTGGCGTCGATCTCACGCTCGCAGACCAAGTCACCGTCGCATTCATGGCAATTCTGGTTGCGATCGGTTCCCCAGGCCTGCCCGGCGCAAGCCTCGTCCTCATGGTGTTCATCTTGGAAGCAGTCAACGTGCCCGCGCAAGGCATGGCGATCATCCTCGCGGTCGATCGCATTCTCGACATGTGCCGAACCGTTGTCAACGTCGCAGGCGACGCGGCTGCCGCAGTCGTCGTCGCGCACAGCGAGGGCGAACTCGAGCCGCAGACATAGTCAGCACCAAAACGCCAACAGCCGACATGCGTGCATGTCGGCCGTCAGCGTTCGGGTAGACGAATCAAAAGACCCTGCGTTGCACGTGAGACACACGCAGAGTGAAGAAGAGTTACTGTCCGCAGGGCGTGCAAGGCCCTTCGCTGAACGACGCAAGGAACGAGTCAATATCGCACGGATCAAACACGGAGCCGTCGTTGTTGAAGTCGATGTCGTTGCACACCGCTGTCGCAGGAATGCATGGTCCCTCGCCATACACCGACAAGAACGCGTCAATGTCAGCCGGGTCGAACATCGATGTGTCGTTGTTGAAGTCAATGCTGTCGCACTGCGCGCCGGGCAGATTCAATTCCTGATACGAATCGTCGTCCGACGAGCGATGACGAACGCGTACATGGCAGTCATTCGGATCAATCGGCGCATCGCCCGTGATGAATCGAAGGCTCGACACAAACGCCGCGGAGTCATAAATCTGATCACCCGTGTCAGCCACAACGATCGTGATCGTCTGGCGATGCCCGGGGTTCAAAGGCGCCGTCAATTCCAAAACTCGCGTCATCCCGTCGTACTCAATCGGATTCACCTGAGCGACCGAAGCATCCGACCAATCGCCATTGATCATGAAGTGCACGTTGTCATTCTGCGAGCACAACGACACAGGCCGACCATCCGGCAACTTCGCGTAGTTCACGTCATCCACAATAAACGCAAACCCGTCGGCGAACATCGTGCCCGCCCACTCCGGAAATTCTTCCGACGCGTACACAAAGTCCGCCTGCACGCCCACAACGCCTTCAGGCACTTCAATATCAAACGTGATCGCGTTGGTGTCGCGCTCTTGCAAACGCCCGCTGTGGCGAGGGCTTCCGGTGTTCGCCGGGAAGTCACGGAAAAAGTTGCTGCTGCCCGAGTTGGTCGCGTTCGAATACCAGCCAACGGTGTTGGACGAGGGCACGCCCGTCACAAGACCCGAAGACAGGACAATGCCCTGCCCCAGCGTCTGCGAAGTGCCGCTCGCGCCCGCAAGCACAAGCGAATCAAACACGCCGCCCTGCGAACCCGCGTTCACGAGCCCGACATAATCAACATTGTTCGGATTGACCGCCGACACCGGAACGCCGCTGTTTTCAAACAGTCGATTGATGAGCATCATTCCCGTTGCATCGTTGCTACCCGTGATCGCGGCAAACGACGCAGATGAAAAAGTCGCAACACAAACAAGCGCGGCTGAGCGAATCATGTGAAAGTCCTTGGTGCCGCCAGTGACAATCGGAACAAGTGCGTCACTTCGGCTCACACCATGCGACACCGCAAGACGATCCCTGTCAGGAATTCCACAGCCCAATAAATCAGCGTTTCAGTTCTTTTGGACCACCCGTATTTCAAGAGAGCGCCGTGCAACCCAAAGCACTACAAAATTCATTCACCGTCTCACCGTCTCACCGTCTCACCGTCTCACCGTCTCAGCGACATCCGCCGACTTCGCATTGGCGGGGACCGCCAATCTACCCCGGGCCTTTTTCCTTGCCTGTTGAAATGTCTTGGCCACGGAAGTGCCGCGCCATGTCGCGCAGCATCGCCTGCCCTCGAGTGCGCTGCTGCGCATTCGCGTGCCCGCCAACGTTGCCATTGACGAACGACAGGAACCGTCCCATTTCCTGACCCGTGGGAACGCGATCTGGATCGCGCATGCGTTCGCGATCTCGCTCAACTTGCTTCTTCATTTCGCTGATGCGTTCTTCGTCGGTCTTATCGCTGGGCTTGCCATCCACCGCAACTTCCATCATCTTGGTGAACTCGACAAACGTCGTCTCAAGAAACTTCTCGCGATCCTCAGTCTTCACCGTCGAGTAATCCGCCGCGTACTTGTCCCACACATCAATCGCGAGCTTCGACGCATTGCGCTCAATCTGATCCCGAGCCGATCCTGCAATGCCCGACGCAAACGCCGCGAGCAGCATCGAGTCACCCGCCGACATGTTCTTGAGGCGATTGACGAGCTTGCCCATCAGTGCCAGCCGCTTCTCGACCGGCAGTTTGTTGAACTCGTCCGTCAGCAGCGTGTAGTTGAATACATCATCCAACCCCGCCATGTCATAGTCAGGCTGAGGCACAGGCCGCACGACGAAGTACGTCGCAACGCCGCCACCAATCAGCACCAACGCGGCTGCCACCAACGCACGCTTGCGGAATTGTGGCGACCGCCCCTTCCACCACCCCGTGACCGAATCAATGGATTCGCCAATGCCGGGCCCCTTGCGAAGCCCACCCAACACACCACTCAAAGGCCCTTTGCGAAGGCCCGGGATAGGTCCGAGGTTGGAGAGGGAGTCAGACATGGCAGAACAAGAGTATCGGTGCAAAAGGATCGACCAAAGCGATGAAACGATAAAGCGATGAAACGATGAATAAGACCGATACCCGCAAACTCGCTCTTCGTTACGCACAACTTCTCGACAAAGTGCGTGAGCGTCCCTTGTTTGTGCAGCTATTTATCGCTCCATCGCTTTCCGCTTCATCGTTTTCCCCCGTCACTCTTCATCGGCATTCGCCGTGTCGTGCGAATTCCAAATATCCCGATCCGCCTCCCAGCTTTCCGTCCCATACCGCTTTCGCTCAAACGCCGTCGAGAGGTCCGACTCGTTTTCCAGCCCGCTGTCATACGCCTGCCTCTGATCAGGTGAGAGCAACCCGACGATGTCCGCAAGCAGTTTCTCGCGAACCTGTCGGCGTTCCCGCCGGTCCTTTTTCTGTTGTTCTTGGTCTTTCTCTTCCTGCTGCTTGTCGAGCAGAATCTCATCATCTCGACGGTGTCGTTCATCCAGCGCTTTCTTGAGCATCGCGCGATCCGCTTCAAGCGCCAATTGCTTGATCGTGTCCTTCTGCTCCTGCGTGAGCGAGCGAATCTTGAGTACCGCTACCACCTGCGGCAGTTTCAACATCGGTTTCCACTGCCACTTGCTCTCAATGCGCAGACGCTGTCGCTGAAAGTTCTCAAGCAACTGTCCCGACAATTGTGATTCAATCTGCTTCGCCGTGCGCACGTTGAGTTGACAGATTCGCTTCATCGCATCAGTGAACTGCTGCTGTTGTGCTTCCGTGGATTCGTAGTTGTTGTACCAGCGCATGGGCCCCTGCGAAAAAATCTTGAGCAAAGGCCGCGAATCCACGATGATCGAGTCGAGCGTTGTCACATACTGATCCAGCGTGACCGCAAACTTCGCGACATCGTCCTCGGGAATCTTCGACGCCTTCACCATCGCAACGAGATCAACATCCACGCCCTCTTGCTCCGCATCCCGCAGCAGCAGCCTCCGCCGCGACCGCTCAAACGCTGTCCATCCTGTGTTGCGTTGTTCATCCGACAGCAGATCGCGCAGATCGTTCATCACGCCTTTTTCGATGCTCAACACTTCCTTGAGATGTTCATCCATCTGCTTCTTGTATATCTCGCGCCGCTTGTTCCAATCATCCTGATCATCCGCATCGCGTGCCTCCTCGTTGCGCTTCTCCCACTCGCGCATCCAGGTCACGCTCAGCGTTCGCGCCCGCACCAACGCCCCACGCATCACTTCCTGCGCCGCCGACCGCTCATCGTCAGACAACTTGCACGCGATGGTGAGGTTGTCCAGATCTTCAACCGTGAACAACTGACTCCCCAGCCACACCTCGTTCGACACCGTCTCTTGTGCGTGAACGCGTGTAGGCAGCAAGAGGCACAGCGCGATCACTACGCACTCAGCCACACGACGAACCAACTTGCTGTGCATCAGCATGAATGTCCCCTGCACCAAAGGCCCCGTCAAGAACGTCGATCACCCACCCCGATGGTACTGATGGGGAAGGGGGTCGGTGTAGGTGGCGGGGGCGATCCCGCTACCACGAATCCACCCGCCAAGTCCGACTTGTTCGCCTAAGAACCGGGAATGTGCGATAACTTTTGTGAAAACCCGACAAATTAGTACCCCGCCACGCAAATCGACTCTCACCTATTCGGGCATGCGGTAGGATTAGGCGGCCTTTCGTTGGCTTTATGGTCCCATCGGGCTTGCAAGGAGCAGATATGACTCGTTTTGGATGCTGGTTGTTGGTTGCATGCGCAGGAGCCGCATGCACGTCGATGGTTGCTGCGCAGAGAGTGACAAAGCAGGTGGCAAACGACGCCGCGGATGCGCCGTGGACGATTCTGAAAGAACACGCCGAAGCAACGCTCGCGGGCGAGTCATGGGTCCGCCCGGATGAATATCAGGCAATCTCGCTGGACACCACAGCGATGCGCAACCGCCTCGCCGCCGCGCCCCTCGAGCGCACGCCCGACTACCGCGGCAAAGCCATCGTGCTTGAACTGCCGACCCCGACAGGCGAGTACAAGTTCTTCAGCGTCTGGGAAGCACCGGTGATGGAAGCCGCCCTCCAGGCCCAGCATCCAGAAATCCGCACCTACGTCGGCCAAGGCCTTTCCAACCCCGCCGAAACGCTTCGCATGGACATGACCCCCGCGGGCTTCCACGCACAAGTGCTGGGCCCCGATGGCGATTGGTACATTGATCCCGTCACCCGTCACGACGTGAACAACTACGCGTCATATTTCAAGCGTGGTCTCGGACAAGCCCGCCCCTTCCAGTGCTTGACCGAAGACGCGGGCAATGAAGAAGAAGTCGCGCATGGCAACCCCGGCCCAGTCTTCCTGGGCGGCTCCCTGCGTGAATATCGCCTCGCAATCACAACGACAGGCGAATACAGCGCATACCACGGCGGCACCGTCCCGCTTGTGCTCGCAGCAGTCACGACCGCCGTCAACCGCGTCACGGGCGTGTACGAACGCGACCTTGGCGTCCGCCTCAATCTCGTCGCCGGCTCAACCGCCGTGTTCTTCCTGAACGCAGCGACAGACCCATACACCAGTCCGGGCGCAAACACGACCACGCTCAACGCAGAACAAGCGCAGTTCGACACATTCGTTGGTGCAGCGAACTACGACGTGGGCCACTTGTTCCACCGTGGCGCAAACAACGGCGTCGCCGGCTCCATCGGCAACGTCTGCGTCGTTGGCAACAAAGGCCGCGGCATCAGCGTCGTCGAACCACCAGTGGGTGATCCCTTCAGCATCGACTACGTCGCACACGAACTAGGCCACCAGTTTGGCGGTCGTCACTCGTTCAACAGCTGCGGCGGCGGCCCTGGCGACGCAGCAGCAATCGCCCACGAGCCCGGCAGTGGCAGCACCATCATGGGCTACGCCGGCATCTGCGGCACCGACGATCTCCAGCCCAACTCCGACGCCATGTTCGCGTCGATCAACATCTTCGATCAGATCGTTCCCTACATCTCAACAGGCAGCGGCAGCACCTGCGACGTGCTCACGGCAACCGGAAACGCTGACCCCGTCGTCAACGCCGGTCCCGACTACACCATCCCTTCACGCACGCCCTTCGAACTCAAGATCACCAGCTCAAGCGATCCCAATGGCGACGCACTGACATACTCCTGGGAACAGCGCAACGGCGGCACCGCCGACCCGCTGCCCCTCGCAGACCTTGGCGATAACCCAATAGCCCGCGTCTGGCCCGCAACAACAACTTCCAGCCGCGTCGTTCCGCGTCTGTCCAACTTGCTGAACAACACCCTGCCCGTGGGCGAAGTGCTCC
This sequence comes from Phycisphaerales bacterium, assembly GCA_046350435.1. Classification (GTDB taxonomy): domain Bacteria; phylum Planctomycetota; class Phycisphaerae; order Phycisphaerales; family UBA1924; genus BJHL01. The sequence continues at coordinate 971,552 of JAXMAK010000001.1, read as the reverse complement.
CGACGACCTCGCGCACCATGGCATGGCGCTGCGTCGTTCGCGACAATCGCGCGGGTGGCGGCGGTGCAGGTTTCGACGACATGAATCTGACAACCGTCTCCACGGCTGGCCCCTTCTCAATCACCAGCCCCGCAAGCGCAACAACATGGTCCGGCGGCAGCTCGCAGACGATCACGTGGAACGTTGCGAGCACGAACGCAGCACCCATCAACTGCGCAAACGTGAAGGTTCTCTTCTCGTCCGACGGCGGCAACACCTGGCCCACGACGATCCTCGCAAGCACGCCTAATGACGGCTCGCAGGCAATCACCGTGCCCAACATCGCGACCACTCAAGGCCGCATCCGCGTCGAAGCAGTCGGCAACATCTTCTTCAACATCAACCAAGGCGGCTTGATCACCGTCAGCGCTCCCGCGCCCGGCATCGATGTCGTGAGCGGCGGGACGCAGGTCATCACCGACAACACCGGCAACGGCAACTCCAACGGCCGCATCGATAGCGGCGAGTCCGCGATTCAAGTGTTCGTCCCGCTCATCAACAACGGTCTCACAACCGCAACAGGCGTTGTCGGCACGCTGACAAGCCTCACGCCCACCGTAACCGTCACAACCGCAAGCGCCCCCTACAACAACCTCGTGGGCCAAGGCGCGTCGCAAGTCAACACATCAGGCTACGTCATCAACGTGAGCAACTCCCACGTCTGCGGCGCACCCATCAACCTGCGTCTCAACGTCGCAACCAACCAAGGCACGCCCGCACCGATCAACTTCACTCTTTCGTCCGGCACGCCGGGCGGCCCGGGCACTCCAGTCCGCTACCAATACGCCGGCGCATCCGTCGCCATCCCCGACAACAACGCCACGGGCGGCAGCGCAATCCTCAACATCTCCGGCGTCGCGAACCCGATCGCGGACGTCAACTTCTCGTTCGACGGCACATCCTGCAACGCAACCGCTGGCTCGCTGACGAACGGTCTGACCCACAGCTATCTGGGCGACACTGTCATTTCGTTGATTAGCCCTGCGGGCACCAGCGTGACGCTCAGCAATCGTCGCGGCGTTGGTGGCAACAACATGTGCAACACGGTCTTTGATGACAGCGCGGCAACTTCGATCACCACCATCGTCGCAAGCGGTGCGCCGTGGTCGGGCACGTATCGCCCTGAAGGTCTACTCAGCAGTTTCAATGGCCAGAACGCCAACGGCAACTGGACGTGTCGCGTCGTGGATCAGGCGGCAACTGACACAGGCTTCATCAACCGCTTCTCCGTCTACATTACCCCACAACTGACGCCCGTCTGCGAGCCGCCCCTGCCCACAGGCTGCGACGGCATCGACTTCAACAACGACGGCTCAATCTTCGACCCGCTCGACATAGACGCGTTCCTCAGCGTCTTTGGCGAAGGTCCCTGCATCCCCGCGAACGCAACCTGCAACGACATCGACTTCAACAACGACGGCTCGCTGTTCGACCCGATGGACATTGACGCGTTCCTCAGCGTCTTCAGCGAAGGCCCCTGCATTCGCTAAGTGAACAAAGCCAAATGTTGACCACCCACAGCGGAAGCGCGAAAGCGCTTCCGCTTTTTTTTGACTCAAAATCCACCACACGACACACCGAACAAAATAAGCACAATGATCCGTACAAAGTATTGACAAAGCATTCGCGATCTTGTAAAGTATCAGTTAGGTATGGTCGCTCAAAACCCACAACCCCAGCAAAACCGCACCGTTTCCCTCAAACAAGCCGCCATGTTTGAAAGGCTGCGTGCCCCGCTGCAAACCAGCCCGCACGGTGCCCAGGATGTATCTGGTCTCGCCGATGCCGCCCTGCTTGGCCTGCTCAAAGGCCGGGGTGCGGGCATCAATCCAGCCAACCGCTTCGAGTCCACCAGTCTCGTCGCCGAAGGTGAGTGGCTCGAAAGCGTCCGCTGCGAACAACTCGCTGCCCAGCCAACCGAAGCCATCCGCCGAGGCATCGACACGCACATCTTCGACGACGACTCCAAGTCCGTCCTGAACAAAGTCGAGTCCCCCGACCTCCCCTTCAGCGTCACGCTCAACCCCTACCGGGGCTGCGAGCACGGCTGCATCTATTGCTACGCAAGACCGGGCCACGAATACCTGGGTCTCTCAAGTGGCTTGGACTTCGAAACCAAAATCTTCGCCAAGCGCGACGTCGCCACGCTGCTCCGCAAAGAACTCAGCAAGCCCTCATGGATTCAAAAAGATGAAAATGGCGAGCCCGTCGTCCAACCCATCATGATGGCGGGCGTGACCGATGTCTATCAACCCATCGAAGCCGAACTTGGGTTGACGCGCCAATGCCTGCAAGTGATGCTCGACACACGCCAGCCCGTCACGATGATCACCAAAAGCAAACTGATCCTGCGCGACATCGACATCCTGAAAGAACTCGCCGCGAAAAACCTCGTCCGCGTCGCCATCAGCGTGACAACCCTCGACAACCAACTCGCAAGCATCATGGAACCACGAGCCGCGGCTCCCCGCGGGAGAATCGACGTCATCCGCACGCTCGCAAGCGCAGGCGTTCCGGTGATGGTGATGACCGCCCCGATCATCCCGGGCCTGAACGACAGCGAAATCCCGTCGCTCCTGCGCGAGGCGTCGCGCGCCGGAGCGATCGGGGCTGGGTACGTCCTGCTGCGACTGCCCTTCCAGATCAAAGCGATCTTCATCGAGTGGCTGCAGCGTCACTTCCCACAGCGTGCCGCAAAAATCGAAGCCCTCATCCGCGATACGCGCGAAGGCGAGTTGTACCAGAGCAAGTTCTTCGAGCGAGGCCGAGGCACCGGCGCACTCGCAGACCAAATCCGCGTCACCTTCGAAGTCTTCCGCAAAAAGTACAAACTCGCCGCAAGAATGCCGGTCCTAGACACAAAAAGTTTCCGCGCACTGAGTGGTCGGGATGTCGTGGGGCAGTTGGGGTTGTTCTAGAAGGCACTAGGTACTGGGCACTGGCAGAGCGTTTGAACAATCCAAACACCTTTGCCAGTGCCCAGTGCCTAATCCCCAGTGCCTCTTCCTTACCTTCTCGTCGGCTGAATACTCGGCGTCGCCAAAATCGGCGTCGGCTCTTCGCCAAACAGAGCACGCTCATAGTTCCCCGTCTGCTTGCGCTCCGTGAGCGGCCCCGCCGCATCTCCCCGCAGAAACTGTCGAATCAGCCGCTCGCGCGTTTGCAGTTTCGCCGCGTCCGCATCCGAAAGTTTTCGCAGATTGTCAAACCAGTCGCGAGTCTCGACCGCGATCATTTGTCCCTTATCCAGCATGCACATGCGATCCGCAATCGTGAACGCGCTGTCCATCTCGTGCGTGACCACAACGCTCGTCACTCCCAGTTTCTTTGAAAGGCTGATGATGAGTTGATCAATCTCCGCGCTTGTCACCGGGTCTAGGCCTGCGCTAGGCTCGTCATAAAACAAAATCTCCGGATCAAGCGCAAGCGCCCGCGCGAGCCCAGCACGCTTCTTCATGCCGCCCGAGATTTCCGACGGATACCGATCCGCCGCCTCCAGCAGCCCAACCAGTTCCAGTTTGATCTTGACCTGAATATCAATGATGTTCGCGTCAAGGTCCGTGTGCTCTTGCAAGATGAGCGCAACGTTCTCCGCAAGCGTCATGCTGTTGAAGAGCGCCCCGCTCTGAAACAAAATCCCAAAGCGCTTGCGCGTCTCGTCCATTTCCTTCTTCGCGAGTCCGCAAATGTTCTTGCCGAACAAAAGCACCTCGCCCTCGTCAGGCGGAAAACTCCCGACGATCGACCGCAGCAACGTGCTCTTGCCGCTGCCGCTGCCACCCATAATCACCATCGTCTCGCCCGGCTGCACTTCCAGGTTGATGCCGTCAAGCACAGCACGCCCCCCGAAGCGCTTCACGAGGTTTCGCACGATGATGGCAGGAGGCATGGGAAAAACTCGAAGCGGGAAAGCGAAAAGCGAAAATTTGGAAGGGCGTGAAGGGTGACTCGCTCTCACTAGACACTTGCCATCCTAAGTGGCATCGCGAGGAGGATTACTTGGGGTCTTTGGGCTTGTCAGGCGTGGTTTCAATCGTCACGCCAGGCTTCTTCTTCTCGCCGCCAATTTCAATCTTGGTGCCCGCTGGCCCCTCGATCGTCGTGCCTTCCTTGCCCGGAATCGGAAGCGTCGAAGACGTGCCTTCATACAGCATCCACTTGTTCTTCGTGGGCGCGACAACGATGATGTTCGCAGGCTTCACAACGGGTTGACCGCTGCTGTGCTGAGCCGCCTGATCCATCTGAATCACAACCAGCCCGAAGCCATTCTCAAACTGCGCCGGAATCGGAATGATGTCGCCCTTGTTGTTCTGATAGTCCTGCATCAGCGGGCCGATCTTGCCGTACGACGAGAAAATCTCCCAGCCCTGCGGGAACTGCTTGAACGCGCCCAGTTCACCCTGATAGCCCGTGCGGAAACGCTCGAAGTCCGCATCAGACAAACGATCGCCAGCGCCCGTGATCATCCCGGTGCGAGCCGTCGCGTAATCCTTCGCCTCGATTGCCGTCATGACATTGCTCGTCGGGGTGACGACGGCGGAACTGAACATATTGGGAATCTTCATCGCGAACACAAGAATCGCGATCTGAATGAACGTCAAAATCAACCCGATGATGATCGCCGCGATCGAAAGCCCCCGGCCGCTCAGCCGGCCATTCGACCCACCGATCATGACCAGTGCGATGATGCCAAGTACGACGCCAAGCGCGGGCAGCGCGGGAAGAAAGCAGATCAGACTGCAAACCAGTGCGATGATCGCCATCACGCTGGTGCGCTGCTCAAGAATCGGTTCGCCCGGCATGGCCGAATACGGGTTAGAGAAGTTCGTCATACCTAAAGATAGGGTGGTTGTAAGGGGTGGGGATGAGGTCGTTACACCACATCGCGTGACACACATCGTGCCACCGACAGTGCTCTGACTGTCGGTGGTCGGCCTATCAAGAGGCCCGGCATCCCGGCAAATGTTCATCCTCACCCCATCGACAAGCAAAGCCTTGTCGGTGGCACGGCGAGCACTTAAATCCCGGTAGACCCAAACCCACCCGCGCCCCGCTTGGTGTCATCCAATTCGCTCGTTTCCAAAACCACCGCATGTGCCACCGGCGCAATCACCAACTGCGCGATCCGCATCCCATGCGTCACTTCAAAAGGCTCTCTCCCCAAGTTGATCAGCGCAACCCGTAGTTCACCCCGGTAGTCACTATCAATCGTGCCCGGCGCGTTGGGCAGACAAATCCCATGCTTCGTCGAAAGCCCCGACCTCGCTCGCACCTGCCCCTCAAACCCATGCGGAATCGCCAACGCAAGCCCCGTCGGTATCAACACAATCTGCCCCGGCTGAATCACGACTGCACTTTCCAAACACGCCGAAAGATCCAGCCCCGCCGCGTGCAAAGTCTGATACGCCGGAATCGTTGCCTGAGGCGAAAGCCGCTTGATGCGAAGCGTGGGCTCATGTGAGTTTGAAGCAACGTTCGGCTTGAGTTCCGTAAGCGTGTTGGGCATAAGAAAGAGTAGGAGAAGTTGATCGCCTGAACGATCAGACTTCACCACGCTGGTCACGGAGCATACAGAGACTAAACCGTCAATCACAGTTTCGTGTCCGTGTGCTCCGTGTCCTCCGTGGTGAAACGCTTTTTCAACAGAGTCGGTTTCACATGGTCTTGAAGTAGCCTCCAACATCGTTCCCCATCTCATTCTTCTAAACTCCCCCATGGCCCACCCGCCCGCCGATCTCCGCCAGTCCCTGAAACTCGATCCTCACCAACCAACCGGCATCCTCTTCGTCTGCCTGGGCAACATCTGCCGCAGCCCACTCGCAAAAGCAATCTTCGATCACCAAGCCCGCGAGCAAAACTCGCTCGATCGTTTCATCGTCGATTCCTGCGGCACGGGCGGCTGGCACGCAGGCGAAGACGCCGACCCAAGATCACGCATGGTGTCTGAACAGAACGGCGTCAGCATGAGTCACCGCGCTCGCCAACTCGACCCCGACGAAGACTTCGAGAAGTTCCACATCCTCCTCGCGATGGACGAACGAAATCGCTCCGACATGATCGATCGCGGCGCACCGCGCGACCGCGTCTTCCTTATGAGACGCTTCGACGACACACTCGCACACCTGCCCGACCACCAAATCGAAGTCCCCGATCCCTACTACGGCGGCAACGACGGCTTCCAGCGCGTCTTCGACATGCTCTGGAAAGCAAATGACGGGTTATTGAGGCGGCTCAAGTAGTCGTGCCACCGACTGGCGAAGCCGGTCGGTGCCGAGAGTGCAAAGAGTTGGAACAACTGGTGGGTCTTCACCGACCGCCAAAAGCGGCAGTCGGTGGCACGCTTGCACGCTCCATGTCTGAATAATGACGGCGTGCAGGGGTGGCCTGTGCCGTTTATGAAGTTTGGGAATGCAAAAACAGTCCGCACGTCACCTTGCATGCTCCGCAACTGAATCGCATTGTGTTTGTCGCCGATGACCAGCCATGAGCAATCAGGCGCAGGACCAACCTGCGTCGAACGTTCAGAGAGGTTCACGGCACGATGAAACACTTTTCGCGAGCAAAACTCCGCACCGCATTCACGCTGATCGAAATCCTGATCGTCGTGATCATTCTGGGCATCCTCGCGGCAATCGTCGTCCCGCAGTTCTCAACCGCAACCAGCGACGCCCGCGCCGGCAACCTCAAGGCGCAACTCAGCAGCATCCAGAACCAGATCGAGTTGTTCGCGGCTCAGCGCAACGGCGCATACCCGGACCTCTCTGCCGACTGGGACGACCTCACCACCAACAACTACCTCAAGGAAATCCCCAAGAACCCCGCCTGGCCCACGCAGGCAACGCAGTCAAGCGTCGTTGAAGTCACGACCGCTGGCGTCCGCGGCTCAAGCAGCGCGGCTTGGGTGTTCAACGCCGAAGCAACCGAACTCCAGATCTACGCCAGCTATTTCAACGAAGACACCGGTCTTGTCACGACGACCGCAACCGACTAAGCACTTTTTCGTGTTGAGGTGGAAACGCCCCGGCACGGTTTGTTGGACATGTTTGGTCCGGGCAGCTCGATGTGCCGCTGGTGGTCAGCGGGCGGGCGGGCCCGAACAACGGGCCAGCCTTGGGGTCGTGTAAGCCCGCAGGCTGCCGGACGGCGAGCGTGGTTGCTCGCAGATTATTTGAGGAGTGAATTCGCATGCGTAACGTCAAGAAGAACATCAAGAAGGCCTTCACGTTGATCGAAATTCTGATCGTCGTGGTCATCCTCGGCATCCTCGCCGCGATCGTGGTGCCCCAGTTCACCAGCGCGACTCAGGACAGCCAGGCTGGTAACATCAAGGCCCAGCTCGGCACCCTGCAGCGCCAGATCGAGCTGTACTACGCGAAGAACAACGCGTACCCGACTTGGTCCACTCTCGCGACTGGCCCTGACTATGGCTGGACGCCATTGATTGCTGGCAACTACATTAAGTCAGCCCCGGTGAACCCCGCCGTGCCAGCCTCTGCAACTGCAGTCGCGAAGTCTGGTATTTCCACCATCAACGACACCTTTGGTGCAAACACGCAGGGTTGGGTGTGGAATGGCTCGGGTGCAGCGCTTGCCCAGAACCAGAACCGCTTGTTCGCTTCATACTTCGATGAAGCAGCCGGCAATGTAACTCCTTCGACTCCTTGAGTGTGTCGAGCTTTGTCTGAATTTGTAATTCGCACCGCACGCCCCACAGGCGTGCGGTGTCTTTTTTCGGACGAATCAGACGAACTGCTACCACCTATTCCGGTTCGATAAGCACTTGATTGTCATCGCATGCAATCCACGCAATCGTGTGAGTGCCGCAGCGTCGATAAATATGTGCGGGCACTGCACTTTCGGAGGTACTCATGACGCGAAAGGATTCGCACACAATTCGACGCACGCTCAAGCGCGCCTTTACGCTCATCGAGATCATGATCGTCGTGGTCATCCTTGGCATCCTCGCCGCCATCATCACGCCGCAGTTTGCATCCGCCACGGGCGACGCCAAAGCCGGCAACATCAAGTCCCAGCTCTCCATGATGCAGAGGCAAGTCGAATTGTTCTACGCAAGGAACGGCCACTTCCCCTTCCCCTCAAGCGCAGGCCCGGCTGACTGGGACGAAATGACCGGCGACGAAGATGGCGACGGCACCATCGAAGCAGGCGAAAACACATACTTCAAAACCGTCCCCGCCAACCCCGCATGGGACCCGGCGGGTGCTCCCGAAGCCTCGATGATCGACGTCGTCGCCGCAGGAACCCGAGGCTCATCAGCCGCCGGCTGGGTCTGGGAACTCGACAACTACACCATCCACGCCAGCTACTTCAATGAAGACACAGGCCTGATCACGACCAACGCCACCGACTGACGCGCAAGGGGCTTGCGTGCCACCGACAGTGCTCTGACTGTCGGTGGAGATGGCGCTTCCACCCGCCGAAATCTCCAAAACTGACTGACGTCGAACCACCGACAAGCAAAGCCTTGTCGGTGGCACATTTCGTTCGGTCTCCACTCGGCTTGCCCTATCGTGTATTGTGTATGTTGCTCGGGAGTTCGGGCGGTTCGGGGGTCGGGGTTCGGGGGGGCGGGGGTTCGTGAAGGGGCTTGTATGGAACAGCTCAGCGGCGTTGCTGGGCAATCTAGGTCGGGCTTGACCGCGGATGTTGACCTTCAAGGGTCCTTGCCGTGCGTGCGCTGTCGCTACGACCTCAAAGGCTTGTCCATCACCAGCATCTGCCCCGAGTGCGGCACGCCCGTCCGAGCGACGATCCTGATGAAGGTCGATCCGCACGCAGACGAACTGCAGCCGCTGTTCCATCCAAAACTCACCGCATGGGGCCTGTTCCTCTGGAGCGCCTTCGCCCTCGCAGGCGTCCTCGCCGCGTGGCTGATGTTCGCAAGCCACATCTCGCAACGCTGGACCGCACCCGACTGGATCGCGTGGCTCGTCCCAGGCTTCACAGCGTTGTCAGGCATCTGCGCCATCGCAATGGTGAAGCCCCACAAACTCGATTCCCTCGCCTCATCACACGTGGTCGGCAAACTCTCCGGAGCCGCAAGCGCAATGGCAGGCATGGGCGTTGCTTTATACGGCCCACTCGTCTATTGCCTCTACGCAGAATTCGTCGTGTTCTGGCCTGGCTCCAGCGTCACAGGCACCTTCGCGCAGTTCGCAAGAATCGCCTGCTGCGTCCTGATGGCAATCATCCTGTTCGCCCTGCGTCCCAACGCACGCCTGCTCGCCGCCCGCTCGTTCCTCATGCGCACAGGCCAACAAGATCGCCAGCAAATGGCATCGCTCATCGTCGTGGTGCTGCTCCTGGGCGTTGTTGAAACCATTGCCCTCATCAAGAACCAAGGCGCAAACGCAGAACTCATCGAAGCAATCGTCTCCATCATGCGAGTCGTCTTCGCCGCCCTCTTCACCCTGGGCTTGATCAGCGTCGTCATCGACACCTGGCGCCTGCGAAAAATCCTCGCTGAACCGCCGCTCTCCCTCAGAACCCTGATCACCGAAGGCGCCGACGCAAAACGCGTGGTTGCATGATCTAAATTGAGACAGAACGCCAACACCCCACGCCGGACCTGAGCGAGTCTTGGAGCGAAGGTCCGGGTATCAAACGCCAATACCCAACCAACCCCCTCCCATCCCAATCCCAAACTCTTTTTCATGAACATTTCCCCATCCCCGGCGAACAAACAAGCATGTCGGAGATGTCTTCGACAGCCTCTGTCGGTGCGTGGACCCTGCGTTTGATCGGGGGGGTGGGGGTCGGTCTTGACGCGCTCACGCAAGCGCGGAGCAGCGTCAAGCCGAAACAGGCTGTGCCTTTGGACCGTGCTGCATCTGTGACCAACGCCGACGCCCATTCTCTGTCTCTCGCCGGAACACTCGCGGACCACGACGCACGAGTCTTATCGCAGACCGACGCAAAGAACCCGCGCGACGACGCACGCGCCGCGATCGCCAAACTCGCCAAGTCAGCCGCCTCAGGCGATGAAACCGCATTCTCCGCACTCGCACATCAATTACGACCCGCCTACACCGTGTTCTTCCGCGAACGCTGCCAAAACAAAATGGACTTGGTCGACGACCTCACCCAGAAATCACTCCTGGGCCTCTGGCAAGCGTTGAAGGGAGGCCGCTACGACCCAACCCGCTCCGCGATTACGACTTTCGCCTACGCCGTTGGCCACAAAGTCTGGCTCCAACACATGCGAGCCACCGGCCGTCGCGACGCCGCAGTCGATCGCTACACACGATTGGTCGCAGTCTCCCGCACCGCGCCCGAAAACGAAGATTCCGACTCGATGGCCCACGGCGCAGTGCTCGATGCTCTCCGCAGCGCCCTCAGCACACCCGACACCGCCGCACAACTGACCGACGACGAACGCTGGCTTCTTCGCGCGTGGGCTGGCGGCGAAAGCGACCGCGTCCTGGCCAAAAAAATGGGCATCGCCGCGAGCAACGTCAACGTCCGCAAACAGCGCGCATACGCCAAACTCAAAGGCTACTTGGTGCAGTTGGGCCTGATGGGCAACGCCTGACTGTGCTTAGACCCCGAAAGGGCCACGGAAGTTCTTGCTTCCCCTCACACACCCTACAGACTGAAATCCCCGACACATTTGCTCCACTTCAACCTTGAACACCACCCCCCGCCCGGCAAACAAATCCATGTCCAAGTCACATCGTGAACAACTCACCCATGACGCTCGAACCCTCCAACCACTCACACGCTCCCGAGGCCCTGTCGCCCGCGGACGAGTTGCTGATGAACGACCTCGTGCAAGACTCGCTCGAAGCCGAACGCTTCGAAGCACTCGCACTGGGTCATGACGCCACTTCCTACAAGTTCCCCACCGGCGCGAACCGCGCCAGTGCAGTTGTCGCCGCGTCCGGCTCAATGAAGTCCTGGATGCGAGTCGGCTCCATCGCCGCCGCCGCCGCAATCGCCGTCGGCACGTTCCTCGTCCTGCGAGCTCCTGTCAATCCTGCAAACAACAAGACTCTCGCGATCACCAAGCCCGCAACCTCAAACAACTCCCACGCAGTTGCAGTAAAGCCCACTGAGCAGCGCGATCCCAAAGCGGCTTCCACACCCCGCGTCGAAGTCGCCCGCGTCACCAACGAATCCACCATCGAAAGCCTCGAAGGCTTCGCCCACCTCGACCCCGCCATCATCAACGGCGGCATCCCGACCCTCACAGGCGATCGCTCCCTCGTGATGGCCGTCTACCGAGGCGACGAGTCCAACTGCGATTGCTTCAAGTGGGCTGTGAAGGAAGTGGGCGATTCAACCGCCGCCCCCGAAGAACTCGCCAGCGCACTGAGCACTCCCTGCGCCGCCGCGTCCCGAGCCGTCACCGTCGTCTCCATCACAGGCCCGCGCGACCTGCTCCCCTTCCACGACGCAGACGCCAAGGAACTCGTCCAATGCATCGCCGAAGTCGCGGCTGAAACCGAAATCGACGCCGACGACCTCCGCGAAGCCACCATGGCCGCCCTCTGCCTCCCCGACGAACTCAGCGTCGAAACCAAGAGCGTCACCCTCGCAATCCGCTGATCGCCACCGACGTGCCACCGACTGGCGAAGCCGGTCGGTGAAACTGCTCAAGGAATTATCGCATTCTGGTATTCAGCACCGACCGCCTTCGGCAGTCGGTGCCACGACTTTCGGGCCGCTTCTGGACGGGACGGGCGATATTTGCCGATATTCCCCGCTCTATGCCCGCCGTCCTCCGCCCTCACCACGTCATCGTGCTCGCTGTCCTGACGCTCCTCATGCTGGGTGTCATCATGGTCAATTCCGCTGACGTCGTGGTGCGTTCCGTGACTGCGGGCGAGCCGGTCGCGAAAGCCGTCACGATTTTGGACATGTTGACAAGCCGGGCGTTTGTCTACGCGGGCATCGCCATGCTCGCCCTCTGCGGCGCGGCGTTCCTCCCCGTGCGTCGGATCGCAGCGATGTTCGAGGGGGGAACGGGGAACGGGGAACCGCGAACGGTGAGCGACACTCGTTGGTACACAGGCCTCACAGGCTTGTTCCTTGGCGTCGCAGTGCTCACCGGCATCTGTGCACTGGTCTACGTGCCGGGCCTCGCCCGCGTCGTGAACGGCTCAAGCCGCTGGGTGTACATCCCCGGTGCCGACGCGCTTGGCTTTCAACCCAGCGAAATCGCGAAGTGGTCGCTCGTCGCCGTGATGGCCCTCTACTGCGTGAAGCGCCGCGACCTCATCGGCAAGTTCTGGCTGGGCCTCGTCCCCGCCCTCGCCGCGATCGGCCTCGCCTCTGGCTTCATCGTCCTTGAAGATCTCGGCACAGGCGTACTCATCGCCTCCGTCGCATCACTCGTGCTGCTCGCAGGCGGCGCAAAACTCTGGCACTTCCTGATTCTCACGCCATTCCCCATCGCTGGCATCGTCTTCGCCATCATCACCAGCGACTACCGCATGAAGCGCATCACCGCGTTCATGAATCCCTACGAAGACCCTGAAGGCATCGGCTACCACGCCGTGCAAAGCCTCGTCGCGATCGCGAACGGCGGCGTCACAGGCCGAGGCCTGGGCGGGGGCATGCAAAAACTGGGCTACCTCCCCGAAGACCGCACCGACTTCATCTTCGCAGTCCTCTGCGAAGAACTAGGCCTCCCAGGCTGCGCCGCAGTCGTGCTCCTCTTCGCGCTGCTCCTGTGGGGAGGCTACTTCATCGTCAGAAAAGAACAATCACAACTGCTGCGGCTCATGAGCATGGGCATCATCGCAACCGTTGGTCTCCAAGCCGTCATCAACCTCTTCGTCGTGACCGCCATGGCTCCCACCAAAGGCATCGCCCTCCCGCTGATCTCCGCAGGCGGCACAGGCTGGATCTTGACCGCCTTCTCGCTCGGTGTCGTGGTCGCCGTCTCTCGCACACAGCGACACGTCGAACCACAGCCACTGTCAAGCCTCCCAAGCACTGCCGCGAACACGCAATCTGAAGTCGCCGCAGCATGACCGGCACGCACATCAGCACAACCTACCTCTTCGCAGGCGGCGGCACCGGCGGTCACATCTTCCCCGCCATCGCAATCGCCGAAGAATTATTCCGTGCCACCGACAGTGCTCTGACTGTCGGTGGAGAGCGGGAACACACGCAACAAAACTCCGGACCAAGTAGTGACTCAACCACCGACAAGCAAAGCCTTGTCGGTGGCACGTCGGTGCGTTGCCGATTTCTCGTTTCCCAGCGCCCGCTCGACACAAAGATTCTCCAAAGCCAGACAATCACTGTTGGTGATCGCGCGATATCACCCGACTTTGTGGTCATCCCGGCGCAACCTTTCGGCGTGCGCCCCAAAGCACTCCTGCGCTTCCTCAACTCCTGGGGCAAAAGCGTCCGCACCGCACGCCGTGTGATCCGCTCCGCAAAGCGCGATTCCAACGTCGTCCTCATCGCAATGGGCGGCTTCGTCGCCGCGCCCTGCGTGCAAGCCGCCCGCGCCGAAAAAGTCCCCGTCATCCTCGTGAACCTCGACGCAGTCCCGGGCAAAGCCAACCGCTGGATCGCCCGCCACGCACAAGAGATCGTGACCGCCGCCCCAATCGCGCCGCACCTCGCCAAAACAAGTTCGTTCTCTCACTGGAAACAAATCCCCCCAATCGTCCGTCGCAACGCCACCTGGACCGGCTCAAAACGCGAAGCCAGAATCAAACTAGGCCTCGACCCCGATCGTCCAACGCTGATGATCACGGGCGGCAGCCAAGGCGCCGGCACGATCAACGCATTCCTGCGTGACTTCGTCAGCACCAGCGACATCGAACAAGGCTCGCTCCACACCGGCGAGCGCACTGGCTGGCAAATCCTCCACCAAGTCGGTCCACAACAAGCCGGCTCCGCCATCGATGAAGCCCTGCGAACGCTCTACCAAGAAAAAAATATCCCCGCAGTCGTCTCCGCATTCGTCAACGATCTCGGCGTGTGGTGGGGCGCCAGCGACCTCGCCATCTGCCGCTCCGGCGCTGGCAACGTGGGCGAAGTGTGGGCCAACAAAGTCCCCGCAATCTTTCTGCCCTACCCGTTCCACAAAGACGAACATCAAAAGTTCAACGCCGGAACACTCGAGCAATCAGGCGGCGCGATCGTCTTGAAGGACACCGCAAATAGCGAAAACCTGCGCACCGTCGGCCCAGTCCTCGCATCCCTGCTCAAAGACCCAGCCAAACTCGCCGCAATGCAAGCATCCCTCGAAAAACTTGGTCCCGCCAACGGCACCACACAAGCGGCATTGGTTATCTCTCGCATCGTCCTTCGAAGTTAGCTCTGTTGCTTCTTTTCGCGGCCGACTTTCCAAAATGCCCAGATCAGCGCGAGAACCGTGACAATCACCGCTATCACCGCGACTTGCAACAACTTCTTGCCAAGATTCTTCGCAACCCCCTTCACCACATCGCCCGTCGTGTGCGCCTGCCCAACCGTCAGCGGTGTGAACTTCGTCCCCTCATCAATCTTGAGCCCAGTAAGAAACGTCTCCGCCTGCGCGACCGGATCAACGCCCGACCCCTCAATCGCATAACTGTTGATCTGAATAATCCCATGACTCGTCAGCGTCCCCACGCACAGCGAATCAAACTTCTGCGAAGGCGGCTGATCAGGCTGCGTCGCTTCGCCCCCGCCATGAATCCGCAAGTACACACGATTCGTCCCCCGATCCAACGTTGGCACGCCAACTTCAAACTTCCCCAACTCGTCCTTCACCTTCTCAGTGTTCTTCTCCACAGCAGTTTGCAGCGACTGCGCCTTCAGCGCCGCCTCAACCGCTTCATACGTCGTCCCACCCGATGGCAAAGGCGAATACTGCACGACAACATACGGACTGTCATCCGTCACATTGCTCTCCGGCACAAACGCGGCGACATACTCAAATCCCGGATCAGCCACCTTCTCCTTCACAAACGAGTTCATGAAGTTGAGCAAGTCAGGTGACTCAACCCATCCTTTGGGCACGACAATGGTGAATCGATGCACATCATCACGGTGCGTGAGTTGAGCGTGGCTTGTGATCGCAATCAAACACGAAAGTAGAAAACCAAGGATGCGCATATCAAAGTGTACGAACTGAATCCGCCGTGCCACCGACCGGCGAAGTCGGTCGGTGCAAACCGCAAAGAAACGAGATGTATACGTAACCGCTCCGCGAACAGGGTCACACCCCAACCGGCACCCGCGAACTCCGCTGCGACGGCTTCCCCGTCGCAACCGCACTAGGCCGACACAACTCCACAACAATCGTGTCATCAGTCGGTGCACCCGCCCGGAACTGCTCCAACTGATCAAACATCAGCTGTGCCCATTGTCCAGGCAACGGATGCGTCATGCCGACCTGCTGAATGACCTTGCGAAGCCCGTCCAGCCCCAGCAGCCGCCCGGAAATCCCGCGAGCCTCGTTGATGCCATCTGTATACAGCAAAAGCACATCGCCCGGCTTCATCGCCAGTTGCCGAGGCTCGGGAACAAACTCATCATCCTGACACGCCCCCAAAACCGTCGCCGTGGAATCCAACTCTTCCATCGTGCCATCAGCTCGATACAAGAACGCCGGCGGATGCCCACCACTCGCATACTCGAGCGTGTCGCGCTTCGCATCAATCCGCACGCACTTCGCAGTGAGATACACGCCATACGGCGCAAGCGTCAAGTGCGCATATCGATTGAGCAAATGCAGCACGTTCCCCGGAGCCATATTCGGATGCTCCGCAAACAATCGCTTGAGTTCGCCCCAAATGCGATTGACCGTGAGCGCCGCCATCACGCCGTGCCCCGTCACGTCCAACAGCACCACCGACAACTGCTCCGGATGATCGTCCGACCGATGCACATACAGGAAGTCGCCACCAATCTGCTGCATGGGCTCATACTTGTAATGCAGCCGCACAGGCCCCGCATCAACCTGTATCGGAAACAGCGACTCGTGAATACGCCGCGCGTCAACCAGTTCGCGCCGCACATCGCGATACCGCTTATAAAAGAACGAACGCTCGTACTCCTGCACACGCGCCGTGTGTCGCAACGCGCACAACCCAATCGCAGGCAGCGCAAGCAGCGCACCCGCAGGGATCGACAGCATCTTCTCGACAAAGCTCCCGTCACCCACAATCAGTTTCAAAATAATCCACGTTGCATACACCGGCACCAAGGGCAAAATCGCCTGCTTTGGCGACCAAGGAAGGAAGCAGCACGCAATAAAGTGCACAAGGCACGCCTGCAGCAAGCCAAATCCCTGCGCTCCTGGCAACCGCGACAGCACCACCGCAAGGACACCATTCACCGCCACAAGCGCGTACGACAAACGAATAAGCTCGCGCCCATTCATCGCCTTGTTCCGCACCGTCCAGAAACACCCCGCATACCACGCGACCAACAGCCCCTGCACCGCCAGCGACAAAATCAACGGCAGCACGCTGCCAGTCTTGGTCTTGAAACTCGGAATAAATAGCGAGATGATCACCGACTCATCCGCCGACCTCATCGCAAACGCGATGGCGACCGTGATCAGCAGCATCAACAGCGCAATCGACCCCAGCACCCCGGTACACCACAGAAACCGACTCCGCAACAGCGCAAGCGTCTGCCCCTCGAACTCCCGGGCAAGTTCGGTTGCATCGTGCGGCTTTGTTGCAAGAGGTTTCAGCATGAAGCGTGTGATTCCAACATCGACAAGCGGACAAGTAAGGAGACAGGAAACTGTTTGGATGCGCGGCGAGGCTCCTTCAGGCTCGCTTTCGGAAAGAAGCACCCAGCATACCCGAAAGTTCACCGATTGCCTAGCGAAACCCGACCTCTTTAGGCCGGACTCGCGACATTTTCATGTCCTGACCCTTCCTCATTCCCCTGCCGCCCACACGGATGGCAGAAAGTGCCGTTTCCGCCGGCGTCACACCCAACAGTTCTTCGGTTTTTCTGCGTTTCGTTACATCGCCGCAAGTGCATTCGCAAGACAGGCTTAGCCCTCACCTAGCAATCGCGTCCGACGCCTCGCTCAAAATGCCAACAGCGTCACTCTTGGTAGGCGCTTCCGCGATCAGCCTCATAATGGGCTCCGTATTGCTCGCCCGAACATGCAACCACGCCTTCCCGGCATGCGGCCCCTTCGTGAAATTGACCCAAGCACCGTCCGACAGATCAATCTCATTGGCTCCAAAGTGCTTCGCGATTTTCTCCACCGCAACCGTCGCATCTTCTTTCCGAGCCAAATCAACTTTCCGCTTCTCAATGCAATAACTCGGCACACACGCCGCGACTGCGCTCAACGCATGCCCCCCGCCCTTGCGACCCGCGCCCAGCGCAGGGAGCGCCTTCCCAAGTTTGGTCGTGTGTGCATTCTTCAGCAGCCAGAGCGTCAGCGCCATGCCGCTCAGCGAGTCACGCACATAACAACTGCGAGGCCAGATCGTCCCGCCGTTGCCCTCACCACCCGCAATCGCCCGCTCGCGCTTCATCACTTCAACAACGTTCGCCTCACCCACAGGCGTCCGCAACACCCGTGCCCCAAACGTCGCCGCGACATCATTCAGCATCCGACTCGTCGAAAGATTCGTGACAAGCACAGCACTCTCCGACGCATGCCTATTCACACTCGCGCCCGCCAAGATCGCCCAAGCACTCAGCGCCAGCGTGTACTCCTCCCCAATGTACCTTCCTTGCTCATCGATAAGCGCCAACCGATCCGCATCCGGATCCAGCGCAAACCCAACATCACACCGCTGCGCCCGCACCGTGTCACACAAGCCGCCCGCTCCCGACAAATTCTCAAACGTCGGCTCGGGCGGATGCGGAAAGAGTCCCGCATTCGCCCCTTCCAAATTCGTATTCAGCGCAACAACTTCACACCCCAAACTCCGCAAAAACCTGGGCGCAGTCGCACTGCTGCTCGCATTCACACAATCCACCGCAACCTTGAGTCCCTCGCCCAACTTGCTGGGCATCGAAGCAAGCCCGCTCTCCGCGAGCGCCTCCTGCACTCGCTCAATATGCGTATCACCCGCATCATCACTTCGAGTAAGCCCGCCCAACTTGCTCCAATCAACCACCCCAGGCCTCCCCGCGCGAAACAACTCAATGATCTTGTTCGCCAGCGTCGCAGGCGGCGCGCACGCCCCCGCACCATGCAACCCCTCTGGCTCGCGCAGCAAACACTTGAGCCCATTCCACTGCTGCGGATTGTGACTCGCCGTGATCACCATCCCCGCAACAAGCGACCCCTTGCGTTCACTCGCCACCGCATCCGTCATCACCGCCGCAGTGGGCGTCATCGCAATCCCAACATCGACAACATTGCACCCACTCCCCAGCAACCCCGAAATCGCCGCCGCATGAATCGCCTCGCCGCCTCGTCGCCCATCACGAGCGAGAATCACGGTCGGCGTTGTGGACGTTGAAGCACGCAGCACCGCACCAAAGCACCCTGCAAAGCGTGCCGCGAGTTCTGGGGTCAGGGTGTCACCAACGACGCCTCGGCAGCCCGAGACGGAGAGCATGAGCATCGACATGCCACGATGGTAGATGAATTGCCTGAACCTGACTTGGACTGGGTGGTTCGCCGCTTCACTCCGTCCGTGCGGAGTATTCGTAAACGCAATATTAGCTATAGTTTACAACAACGGACAAATTGGTCCAATATTTTGCCATAAACTGCTCCATTGTGACGCATGAAAGGGAGACCCCGTCAGAGCTTTGCCTCGCCGTCCGGGTGGAGGGGATGAGCACGCGGGTCTTGAAGGAGTCTTGTATGAAGTTCGCCTCTTCCAACGCGACATTGCTCGCTCGTCTGTCTATTGCCGGTGTGCTCGCCTCTTGCGGTAGTGTGTGGGCCCAAACGCCCACAGTGACGCAAATCGGGCTCTTGCCCGGCGACACCGCCATCACCCCTGTCGTCAATGCCCAACAGGATCACGTCATCGCACGCGGCTCGTTGCCCAATGGCGACGCCGTCTATCTCGTCGTCTGGGCCGACTGGCGCTCCCAGCAAGTGGGCGGCGGCACCAATCAATCCCAAGGCGACATCTACGGCATCCGCCTCGACGCCAATGGTCAACCCATCGACTCCGCATCTTTCGCCATCTGCTCCCGCTACGGCGAACAACGCAGCCCGCGCGTCGCTTGGAACGGCGAGAACTTCATGGTGGTGTTTACGTCACAAGATGCAACCGGCGGCTACTTCGCCGATCAACTTCGCGGCGTGCGAGTCTCTCCGCAAGGCCAAGTCCTCGACACAACCCCCATCACCTTCCCTGCATCGCAGTTCGATCCCAGCACGATCGGTCTGCAGATCGCCGGACTCAACGGCCAATGGCTCGTCACTCGCTGCGTCTATCACAACGACGGATACGGCACCTATCTCGCAGGCCAGCGCATCAACGGACAAGGCCAACTGATCGACACATCACCCCTGATGCTCAACGACTGGGTCTACGGACAAACCAAACTGCTCGTCAATAACGGCGAGTATCTCGCCGTTGGCCCAGACTGGAACGACAGCGCAGTGACCAAAGCACGCCGCATCAATGCGAGTGCTCAGCCCATCGGTGCCTCATTCAACCTCCCAGGCTCCAACATCGCCTCCAACGGCACAGGCGAGTATTACGTCACGTGGACACGCGCCTTCGTCGATCTCGTTGGCTCCCGCGTCACGAGCACCGGCACGCTTCTGACACCCAGCGGAACAACCCTCGTCTCCAACATCAATCCCTACGCAATCCCAAACGTCACACACGACGGCCAGCGCTGGTGGATGGAATGGGAAGACCCCGCGGGTCAACACACCATGCGCATCGCAGCCAATGGCAACGTGGTTGATCCGGGCGGCACACTCTTCACCAGCCCCATGAGCGTGTACCGCAACTTCATAGGCAAAGCAAATGGCCAAGGCGCAATGTTCGGATGGTGGGAGTCCACATTGAACGACTCCGACGTCCACGTCACACCAGTCGATGTGAATGGCCAGGCACAGCCCTCGTCAGTCGTTTCAATCGGTTCCAACACGCAGCGTTCCGCAAGCATCGCGATTGGAAACTCAGGCCAACGCGCCGTCGCCTTCATCAGCGAAAACGCCAACGAAGGCAAAGTCCTCGTCCACTTCTTGAACTCTGACGGCACACCCAGCACGACCGAGCCAATCATGGTCGCATCTTCTCCGACAGTGGGGCGTACCAGCATCGCATGGAACGGCTCAGTCTACCTCGTGACATGGGACACCGGCACCAACATCATGGCCCGCCGCATGCATGCCAACGGCACGTTTCCCGAAGATGCCTTCCAAGTCATGCAAGGCTTCAGCCCAGACGTTGAAGCTACCGGCGAAGACTTCCTCATCGCCTGCGCGAAGTTTTCAACCAATCCGCAATTTATAAACGCATGGATGAGCATCATCGATGGCCCTTCCGGCACCATCCAAACCAACCCCGCGCTCATCGGTGGCGGCTACGTGAACGCAGGTCCAAACGTCAGCAGCGACGGCAATCGCTGGATCGTGACGTATCAATCCCAGTGGACGCACAACTCTTCGCAAGTTGACATGGCGTACAACTTCGTCGAGCCCAACGGCGCATTCACAACATCAAACAACCCGCTGCTCACTTCCGGCGCATCCGGCACTCCCGACGTCGCATACGGCAACGGCAAGTATCTCTTCGTCTGGCGCAACAACTCGCTCGCCAACGCCAACAACTTCATCGCAGGCCGCATCATGAACGCGGATGGCTCGTTCGCAACAGGTCACTTCACCATCGCCGAAGCCACAGGCCGCCAACTCCGCCCCGTCGTCTCCTTCGACGGCACCAACTTCGTCGTCGCATGGGACGACCAGCGCCATCAGGCATTCTTCTTCGATAACACCACAGACGTCTACGCCGCACGCGTCTCGCCCACCGGCACCGTCCTCGACACCGTCCCCATGCAAGTCTCTCGAATCGTCGGAGGCGACGCCGTCGCTTCAATCGCGAGCGATGCCGGCGTGACCTACTTCGCCAACTCACGAATGATCGACGCCCTCCCCCTCGACACCTACCGCATCACCCTCGCCCGAATCGGCACACCCCAAACCGTCTGCAACGACATCGACTTCAACAACGATGGCTCCCTCTTCGACCTAATGGACATCGACGCATTCCTCAGCACCTACAGCGAAGGCCCCTGCGTCCCCGAAACAGCAACCTGCGACGACATCGACTTCAACAACGACACCAGCGTCTTCGACCCCTGCGACATCAATTCGTTCCTACTTGTGTACAGCGAAGGCCCGTGCACGCCGTGCGGTGTCTGAGCATCGCCGTGCCACCGACTGCCGAAGGCGGTCGGTGAGACCAAACTCGCACATGCCCCTCGCCCACTCGCGGGGGGCATCGTTTTTGTCAATGCACACTCGTCCGCACCGCGCACAACCCACTTTCCAAACCTGCTACCATCATGCGACGTACCCCCCGCTGCAACGCCGCGACGAGGCCGTCACGACTGCGTCCGCACCTTCAT
Source organism: Phycisphaerales bacterium (assembly GCA_046350435.1). Taxonomy (GTDB): domain Bacteria; phylum Planctomycetota; class Phycisphaerae; order Phycisphaerales; family UBA1924; genus BJHL01. The sequence continues at coordinate 950,006 of JAXMAK010000001.1, read as the reverse complement.
AGAGGATGGATCCCCCGATGGCAAACACTTCCACTCTGGCTTCAGACCCCAAGACCTCTTCCAAGGCCAAGCCTTGGACCGACCCAGCGTGGGTAAGCAAAGCCGCAAAACTCTGGCCCTCCGCCGCTGACATCGGTGACAAGCCCATGGTCTGGGTCAACGGCAAGATGCTCCCCAAGAGCCAGGCGATGGTCAGTGTCTACGACCACGGCCTCCTCTATGGCGACGGCGTCTTCGAAGGCATCCGCATTTACAAAGGCAAGATCTTCAAGTGCAAGCAGCACATGGATCGTCTCTACGAATGCGCCGCCAAAATCCACCTCACGATTCCCATCACGCCCGCCGAGATGGAAGCCGTTCAGCGCCAGTGCATCGAAGTGAACGGCATTCAAGAAGGCTACATCCGCCTCGTCGTCACTCGTGGCTTCGGCACACTGGGCCTCGACCCACGCCGTTGTCCCGTGCCCGGCATCGTGTGCATCGCCGATCAAATCCGCCTCTACGAACCACACTTCTACGAAGAAGGAATGCGAGTCGTCGTCGCCAAGCGCCCCAAGACCCCACGCGTCTGCCTCGACCCGCGCATCAAGAGCCTCAACTACCTCAACAACATTCTCGCCAAAGTCGAAGCCATCGAAGCAGGCTGCGACGAAGCCATCATGCTCTCCACCGACGGCATGGTGACCGAATGCACAGGCGACAACCTCTTCGTCATCAAGAATGGCGTCGTCTACACGCCGCCCCACACCACCGGCAACAGCGGCTCGCTCGAAGGCATCACCGAACGCTTCGTCCGCACCGAACTCTGCCCCGCCGTCGGCGTGCAGTGCGTCGTCAAGGAAATGCGCCTCGATGAAGTCCTGAAGGCTGACGAAATTTTCTTGACCGGCACCGCCGCCGAAATCATCGGCGTCAACGCCATCGACGTCGACGGCCCAGGCAACGGCCAGAACGTCAAGATCGGCACCGGCAAGGAAGGCACAATCACCCGCAAACTCCGCATGAAGTTCCGCGAAGTCGTCACCAGCGACCACGTGCCGGAAGACTAAATCTTCAATGCTGAGCACGCAAAGAAAATCAACTTGACCAAGCCCGGTATCACTGCCGGGCTTTCTTTATACGTCAGTTACGCAAAACAACTGCACAATCGCAATTTGCGTTATCTTCGACCCGAAGGGTCGTCGGAATGTAGCCACGGGCGAGCCTTGCTCGCCCGTGGTAAGCAACTCATGTACAACCGTGCCCCGGCAGGGGCACAGGAATTCACGCCTGTACAATAATTTCAACTAACACAAACACCCCCTCTCCACATCCCGTCTTTTCTTCTTCGTGCCCTTCGTGTCTTTGTGGTGAATTCGGTTTTGAGCAAACCACCGTCAACTACGAAAGATCACAAACGACATACGCTCCCCCGATGGCGCTCGACCCCGCCCAAAACTCCACCGCCAAAATCATCGACGGCAACGCCCTCGCCGCAAGCCTGCGCGAGCAAATAAAACTCCGCACGCAAGCCGTCCGCAACGCCGGCGGCTTCGTCAAACTCGACGCAATTCTCGCCGAAGGCGGCGACAACGGTGCCCGCGTCTACGCCGAAAATCAGGCCAAAACCTGCGAAAAAGTCGGCATCGAATACGTCCTGCATCGCTTGCCCGCCGGTTCCACCGAAGACGCCATCGCCGCAAAGGTCCGCGCCCTCTCCGCCGATCCCGCTTGCCACGCGATCATGATGCACGTCCCACTGCCCGAAGGCATCGATCCCTATTACGTGCAGCGTTTGATCCACGTCGAGAAAGACGTCGAAGGCGTCAACCCCGCAAACATCGGCAACATCGTCTACGGTAAAAGCAGCCTCGCCCCCTGCACCGCTCTCGCCGTCGTGAAAATGGTCGAACACGTCCACGGCCCGCACTTCGGCTTCAACGAAACCTTCGGCGAAAAAATGGCCGCGCCTCTCTTGCGAGGCAAAGTCGCCGTCGTCGTCGGCGCGAGCGACGTCGTCGGCAAGCCCATCGCGGTCCTTCTCATGCGTCACGACGCAACGGTCATCAGTTGCAACAAGTGGACTCCTTACCTCGAAGAATACTGCCGCAGCGCAGATGTCCTGGTCGCCGCCGCCGGCGTCCCAGGCCTCATCACCGCCGAAAAAATCAAACCCGGCGCAACAGTCATCGACGTCGGCGTGAATCGAGTCCGGGGGGCCGGTACAGACGGCAAACTCAAAACCGTCGGCGACGTCGCCTTCGACCAAGCCGCCCGAGTCGCCGGCCACATCAGCCCCGTCCCAGGCGGCGTCGGCCCAGTCACAGTCGCAATGCTCTTGCTCAACGTTGTTGAGTCAGCCGAACGTCGCTTGACTCGTGGCACGGACATGTAGTCATGTCCGTGGACCTATTCCTCATCAGGAATCCCAGCCGCCGATCTCGCAAGTTCTTCCTCACTACATCCAAGATGTTTCAGACATGATGCATTCGGTTCAGTGTCCGCACAGTCTCTGAGAAATGCAAAGAACTGCTTCGGTTGCTCATCTAGCAATCTGCGAACAATCCACTGTGACAAGTGATACGCAAGTTGTTGGTCCTCATCTTCGGGCGATGAAAATCCTTCGCCATCAAGAAACTCGCGCAGCGCGTCACCAGCCCATCTCGCACGCTGCTTGCCCGCCGTTTCAGCACTCAGCGAGAAGTTCTGAATTCCCGTCACGCGTTCTTCCATCATCTGCGTCAAACCCTCTTCTATCCACAGCGGAATATTGCACTCACACAACGCATGGTGCGTGAGTTCGTGTGCGATGGTTGCCTCAGCGTGAAACTTGCTCGACAGATTGAGCACAATCAGCGGAAAGCTCGGCCCGCGAGCGCGAATGTAACACCCGCCGCTCGTCGCCCATTGGCCTTCGCCGGAGAAAAAGTGAGACTCAAAGGAGATGTAGTCAGATTGAGTTCTCAATCCCACGAGCGCAAACGCCGGAATGGTCGCACCACCTCGGACGGGCTCAAGCGATCTTTGGACTTCAGTAATGGAACGATCAAGGGCTTTCTTCGTGCGAAGTCCAAACGAACTCTCCAGCGGCGTCAGCCCTTCAACCTGCAGCATTCGCCACGACTGATGATCAACGTCGAGTGCATCGCGAAGTTCTTCAAGCCAGGCTGCGACCACGGCTCGCCGCATGAGTTCGATTGATTGAGAATGATGCTTCGTCAGCCATTCATCCGCTATGTCCCAATCGACCTGTGGCAACTTGTAGCGAGTGACAAGCAAGTGCGCGATCGTTGCCCTGTTCAATCGCGGCAATTCAGCAACACCGTGGGTCGTTCCCCGATCTCGCCGCGTGCTCATCAACTTCTTCCACCAAGGGGTCATCGACGCGATGGTATCGCATGCATCGCTAATTACTACATGCAGACGTACTTTTCGAAGTGCTTCAAACCAGAAGTCGACCGACATGAAACGACAAAATCCCAATCACCACAACTTTGCTCTCACCCACGGTCACTCTCACCCAGTCCCAAAATACAACGCTCGATCGCCAACCATCGCCCGCTAGTCCGCACTGACTGACCATCACCATGCGCACACCGCTGGTTTTTTCAGAACGCTGTGCGCAATGTTGTGTCTTCTCTGCGACACTCCGCGGGCGCACGGATGGAGATTGAAACAATCACGTTGTTGACACATGTGATACACTTATTTGTGGAGGCGGAGCGATGATGCAGTCTCGCCAACTCGGAGATCGATTCCAGCGGCTGGCCTGCCTTGCCGCAGCGTTTTGTGCACACGCCGTTCTGGCGCAGTCTGTTTCCTTCACCCAGTCTCAACTTCTTGATCGCTACGCGGGCATGTGGCTTGGCGAGTCCATCGCCAACTGGACCGGGCTGCGTACTGAAGGTCGGCGGATCGATCCACCTTTCTTGACGGATGCGGATTGGGGATTGGTGTTGGGGCCAGCGCCGCTGGACTTTGAGTTCCAAACACCGTGGGGTAGCGATGATGATACTGACATTGAATATGTGTATCTGCACGCGATGGCTCGCACGGGATCGACATGGCTTTCTCCTCAGGCGATTCGTGATGCTTGGCGAAAGCACGTAAATTCCTTCATCTGGGTCTCAAACTTCAATGCTCGCGCGCTAATGGAACGCGGCGTCGTGTCGCCCGCGACGGGCATGTCTGCGGCGAATCATCACCGCCTTGCGATCGACGCCCAACTGACGACAGAAATGTTCGGTGCGCTCTGCCCGGGTGATCCGACTCTGGCGCTTGAGTTGTCGTACTTGCCCATTCGTACAACCTCGGTTGGTCACGCATCGCATGCGTCGCAGTTTTATGCGGTGCTCTATGCTCTCGCCCCGCTGGTGGATCAGCAACTGAGTGGACGGGATCAGGCCATTTGGCTTGTCACGACGGCGCGTGACTATCTCCCGACGACATCCAAGGCACGCAGTGTCATCAACACTGTTCTCAATGACTTTCTCGCCAATCCTGATGTGAACGACTGGGAGCGAACACGCGATATCGTGTACGAGCGTTATCATCAACACGCGAGCCAATACGGGTATACCTACTTTGGTTGGACAGAGTCGAGCGTCAACCTTGCAACGGGTGTCATGGCGCTGCTGTATGGCCAAGGCGACTTCCGCCGGACGGTGCAGATTGGCACGCTGAGCGGCTGGGACTCTGATAATGGCACGGCGACGATGGGCGGGTTGCTTGGACTGATGCACGGTGCAGCGTGGGTTCGCGCGCAGTTTCCGGAGCGCACTCTCAGTGATGCGTATTGGATTTCTCGCACACGCGATGCGCTGCCGGACTACACGCCCAATGATCCAACCGCCGAAGACACATTCACGATGATGGCGCAGCGCATGGTCGATCTTGCGAGGGCGAATGTGCTTGCGTGCGGCGGTGTGATCGATGTTTCCGCTCAGGATCCGGTGTGGACTCTGGCGCCGACTGCAACGCCATCATCTCTTCGACTCTTCGCAAATCCAGCACATCGCGAAACACTCGCGAGCGCGACGCGTTATGTGCGTAGTCAGGGCTGGGGCGTAACCACGACAAGTTCAGTCGTGAGCAATCCGCCCGCCGGGCGCGGCAGCAGCACGATTGCGGTCATCGCTGACGGACGAGAATCCAATCAGCAGGGCGTCGACGAAACCTGGTTTCAGGATCCTTTCTACACCACGCAGCGTCCGACCCCGCCCGCAACCGCAACGCTGCGCGTTGAGCATTCGTTTCCTGTTGAAGTGTCGGCAATCCGTTTCATCGAGGGGGATCGATTCAGTGACGCAACCTCCAATGGCGGCTACTTCATCGATCCGGTGCTGCGAGTGCGCATTGGCAGCACATGGACGCCAATAGCGGCCGTAGCGACGCAAGCGCTCGATCCGCTGAGTCCCTTCCAGGTACTGACCTATCGCTTGCCCGCACCGATCACGATTACGGGCATCGAAATTTCCGGAACGCAGGGCGGTGTCAACCAGTTTGTGACCTGCGCTGAGTTTGATGCACTGCGAGCGGTCGTCCCTGCTGAGGCTGGGGGCCCGCGATGCACGGGGCTTGATGTCACACAGGATCGACAACTCGATCTTTCCGATCTGTACGCGTGGCACGAAGCGGGTGGCGATGTAAACGTCGATGGACTTTCGGATGAGCGTGATTACGCGATGCTCGTCGGTATATTGCGATCGGGCGAGCGCAAGTCGATGCTGCGATAAAAAAAACGCGGACACAAAGTGTCCGCGTTTGTGCGCTCGCAGCGAGTCTTACTTCTTGCGCTTCGCTTCCAACTTCATGCACTGCATCTCCTTGTTCGTCCGCGGATCATTCGCGAACGACTCAATGATCAGCGTGTCCTTGTCCGGATGCGTGTGAACTTCGCGCATGGTGCGCTGACAGTTTGTGATCGGGCACGAGAACGTGTACACCCAGTCGATGCGCTTGCCGCCATCGGTTGAGGTGCCCACGCCCTGCATCATGCCCGAACCCATGTTGTCGATCCACGTGCCGACGAACTTCTTCTGCACGTTGTCGTAGCCCATGATCGACATGCCGTTCATGGTGCCCATGCCTTCCATCGGCGTGCTGACTTCGGTGATCGCGAAGCGACCATCCATCGTCATGCGCGTGCTCGCCGTGCCGTGGCACACGGTGGGCGGCATGCCCGGCATCATCATCGTGCTCGTCGTCGTCCATTCGCCTGCGCCCTCGGCCATCTTCTTATGTATCTCGCCCGGCGTGCCCGACTGCATGTACACCTGCATGTCGGCCATCGCCTGCGCGGCGGGATCAAGGTTGGACTTGGGCGCAGTGTGCTGGCTCGAGCAGCCAGTCAGACCAACAAGAGCGAGACCTGCGACGACAACGATGCTGAATTGCTGAGACATTTGAACTTTTCCTGTGTGGGTTTGCAAAGCCGCTCGACATACGCGACGAGCACTCGCGACCCCGATTCCGGAACCTCGCAAACCCGACAGTACGGCTTGCGTTCGGTAGAGTGTACCTGCTTCACAACTCCTCGGCAAGTGAAAAGTGAACGACTTAGTTGTTTTTGGGTCGCACGGCTTTGGTCTTACCACACTCGGGGCAGGTGATGAGGTTGCTCACTGGCTCAATGCCTTTGAGGTTGTAGCCGCAGGCGATGCAGCAGCCGCGCTTGGCGCGTTGGAGTGCGCTGCGTTCTGCATCGACGAGAAATGCGAGTGGGAGGAGGATTGGGAAGAGTGTGATCCACACGGGAACGCTGATGTGGGTTGCCTTCGAAACTTGAGTCGCGCCGAGTGGTAAATGCGTTGAGGGCGTGTTGGATCGCTCGATCACGTACATCAACGACGAGTTCGTGGGGGTTGGAGTTGTGAACTGTTGAGTGCGTATGTGAAACTTCCAGCGAGAAAGCGTGAACGTGCGGAGAGCGGATATTGCTAGAACGTTCGGAGGAAGCGGTGTCGTGCTTGTTGGGCTCTGGCACCACACAAGTCCCATCGTCCACCAGTGACTGACCGCCGAGAACGCGAGAGTGATCAACAAGATCGTGCTGAGCGCGGCGATCCAGCGTCGGCGCTTGCGGGTGCGCCGGAGCGATTTCTCGCGTGCGAGTTTGGCCGCGCCGTGGAGCATTGTGCATTCTAATCGTGTGAGAGGTCGAGCCTTCGAGTTGAGTTTTCTGCGAGCGCGCGGGCCTAAACTCACGTGTTGTGCCCGTAGCTCAATTGGATAGAGCGCTGCCCTCCGAAGGCAGAGGTTACAGGTTCGACTCCTGTCGGGCACGCTTTCTAAGAAAACGATGAAGCGAAAAGCGATGAAGCGATAAACACTGCAAGGTTGCTGTGAGTTGTCTTTGTATTTATTTATCGTTTCATCGCTTTATCGATTCATCGATTTGCGTCCTCGCCGCTACCATCGCGGCCCATGAGCAGTTCCGGTGACAAGTCGAAGACGCCGTTTTCGAGCGTGCTGGCGTTCTCGTTTATCAACAGCGTCGGGACGGGGATTGTCACGAGCGGGATTTTCTTTTTGACGAAGTCGGGGTACGGATTTTCCGACGGCGCGAACTTTGTGCTGGGTGTGTTGCTTGGCGTGACGTACATCGCGGGTGCGATGGTTGCAGGGTGGGGGACGCGTTTTCTTCGCGATCGATTTGGTTTTTCGAGCCGAGCGATTTTGGGTGGGTTGATGGTGGTGTGTGCGCTGCTGTGCACGATTCCGTATCTTGCGATCAGAATGCAGAGCGGCGGCGAACACGGCACCAAGTCCGCGTGGCCCATCTGGCTCATCGTCGCGACGTACAGCCCGCTCACTGGCGTGCTGTGGCCCATGGTGGAGAGTTATCTCTCCGGCGGCAAGAGCGGCGACACGCTGCGGCGCGCGGTGGGGACTTGGAACGTGGTGTGGTCGAGTGCGCTGGTGTTTGCGTACTGGGGCGTTGCGAGATTTATTGAGAAGACGCCTGCGGAAGCGATTTTAATTCTTGGGTTGTCGCACATCGTGGGGCTCGCGCTGCTTGCGACTTTTGCGAAAGAACCCGCGCCTCACGTTCATGAGGACCACGCGCCGCATCCGCCGATTTACAATCAGTTGTTGGTTGCGTTTCGGATGTTGTTGCCAACTGGGTATCTCATCAGCAGTGCGCTCGCGCCGTACTTGTCAGGGTTGATGCCGCGGCTTGGTGTGCCCGCCGCGTGGAGCACGATCGTCGTCTCCGCATGGTTGCTGCCTCGCGTCATCGGGTTCTATGTGCTGGATCGCGCCAGTGCGTGGCACGGCAAGTGGTGGCCGGCGATTTTGGGGGCGGCGTGCCTGGTTGTGGGCTTTGCGTGCTGCACCGTGACGGGGATGATCTTTGGAAGTCATGAAAACGGCGGCGATGTCGCGACAGCGTCAGTTCAGCCAGCCGCAGTTGCGTTGTTGTGCGTGGGGCTCGCGTTCTTTGGTGTTGGGATGTCGATTGTGTATAGCGGCGCGATTTACTACGCGCTTGAAGTTGGAAAAGCGGAAGTGGACGCTGGCGGTACGCACGAGGCACTCATTGGTGTTGGATATACGGTGGGGCCGCTGTGTGGATTGGCGGCGTGGGGGTTGGTGCAGAAGGGGGTGATGGGGCTAGAACAAAAAGACATCGACCCTTTGGTGTTGACGACTGTCGGTGTGGTCACTGCCGTCGTTGTTGCAGTGACAATCCGTCAAACAAAGAAAGTAACCTCAACGTGATGGACGATGTGCACTGATTGCGAGTACAGGTGGCTGACCCTGTTCGAGTCGTCGATAATTGACGAACGCCGCGCACTCCAACAGATCCAGCCATATGTCGTCGGGAATCGTTTCGGCGTTGTTGATGTTGAGCGTCACGACATCTGGTGGAATGCAGTGGACGGTGGACATCCCATCGGCTGGTTGATCCAAACTTGTCATGCAGTCGATCCACGCGTCCAGATTGCGACCATAGAACGATGGGAATCCCATGACTTGGGCGAATGTTGCGTGGAACGAATCGTATGAAGCCAGCCGACTTCCATCGAGTGCAATTACTGGCATGGGGCGCTTTCGAAGTACGGCAGCAAATGATTCAGCCCGCTTTGCGGCGTTTGTGCCCGTGCGAAGATTGAGGCAGCATTTCGATTGATTGAATCATCAAGACGTCGATGATCTCCATGGCCTCCCCGGCACCATAAACCACAACGATCCGACCCGATGGATTTATCGAAAGAAACTCTGGGTGGAGCACATCCGCGTGACGACCGCCTCCCATGTGGAGGCGGAAAGGTCTGAACGGTGCGCGAGCGAGAGCGGCCTTAATTTGATCGCTAGTCATACTTTCCCCTTTGCTTCATTGTATTACAACAGCGGGTTCTTCGCGCCGTGGGTGTAGTCGCGGCTTGGGCTCATGTTGGGCATGGGGTTCTTGAGGACGTCGGTGTAGAGTTCGTCCATGTCCGGGATGGGGCTGCTTTCGGCGAACTCCATGGCTTTGCGGACGACTTCCTTCACCTCGGTCTGGATGTCCATGAACTGTGCTTCGTTGAGGAGGGGCTTGCCGTCCTTGCCCTTGCGTTCGTTCATCAAGTGATGCGCCATGCGGTCGATGGAGTCTTTGCCTTTGAACTGATCGACTTCTTCCTTGGTGCGGTATTTCTGCGGGTCGCTCATGGAGTGACCCAGGTAGCGGTAGGTCTTGAGGTCGATGAAGGCGGGCTTTTGGTTTTCGCGGCACCAGTCGACGATGGGCTTGAAGTGGTCGTAGAGGTCGATCATGTCGAAGCCGTCGATGATGGCGCCGAGGATGCCGTAGGCTTCGGCCTTCTTCGTGAGATCGTGAGCCATGGTCGTGCCGCGATGGATTGCGGTGCCCATGCTGTAGCCGTTATTTTCGACGATGTAGATGACGGGGATGTCCCACAGGCCAGCGAGGTTCATCGCTTCGTGGAGAGCACCTTGGTTGAGTGCGCCGTCGCCTAGATATGCGAGCGCGACTTTCTTCTTTGCGTCCTGGTTGTCCTTCACGCCCGGGTTGGGGAGGCTCTTACCGATGACTTCCCATTCGTAGCGAGCGGCGAAAGCGAGGCCCGTGCCCAATGGTGTTTGCGCGCCGACGATGCCGTGGCCGCCGAACATCCAGTTGGGTTTGTCGAACATGTGCATGCTGCCGCCCTTGCCTTTGGCGCAGCCGGTGGACTTGCCAAACATTTCTGCCATGCATGCGCCGGCGTCCATGCCGCGTGCGAGGGCGTGGCCGTGATCGCGGTAGGCGGTGACGATGGGGTCATCGTGATTGAGTGAGTTGATCGTGCCGACGGCGGCTGCTTCCTGACCTGTATAGAGGTGGCAGAAGCCGCCGATCTTGGCTTGCTGGTAGGCTTGACCACAGCGGTTTTCGAACTCGCGGATCAGGAGCATGTCGCGCAGCCACTTGATGACGGTTGCGTCGGAGACGAGTTCGCTGGGGCGCTTGGCTTGGCCGCGCTTCCATGCGGGATTGGTGGGCAGATTCTCAGGGTGCGAGAGGGCGCCGGGGACTTGAGTTTTGTTGTTCTGCATGGTGGTCATTGAGTGCTCTTTGAGTGCGTGGGTGTACTTCAATCTTCGTATGGCAGTGGCGATTGGGCTATGAAAATCGCTTGAAGTGCGGGCAGTAGCGTGCGTTGAGGCCCAAATCGGGTCGTTTTCAGTACCGAACATATACCGTTTTTCAGTAGACAGTGATCATAGGTGGGTTGGCTCGGCGAGGTTGGGTGCTTTGTAAACTGTTTGGGCGACGGGCTCAGCGAGTGATTTATAGAGGAGGCGTGCGTGCAACAAGTGGTGTATGACAGCATTGGCGTGGGGTATGCGCAGCGTCGGAGGCCCGATCCGCGGATCGCGGCGTTGCTTTGGGAGGCGTTGGGGGACGCGCGGACAGTGCTGAATGTTGGCGCGGGGGCGGGTTCGTATGAGCCGACGGATCGGGTTGTGCAGGCAGTTGAGCCTTCGGAGATGATGATTCGTCAGAGGCCAGCGGGCGCGGCGCCGTGTGTGCAGGCGTTCGCGGAGGCGCTGCCTTTTGAGTCAGGATCGTTTGACGCGGCGATGGGGGTGCTCACGATTCATCACTGGTCGGATTGGCGAACTGGATTGCGCGAGTTGCGGCGCGTGGCGCGGCGGCGGGTTGTCTTGCTGACGTTTGATACCGATTCGGCGGACTTCTGGTTGATGCGCGATTACTTGCCTCAACTCAAGGACCTCGATCGCAAGGTGATGCCGACAATGAGTGCGCTGGAGAAGGAGTTGGGAGCGTTCAAGTCGATTGCCGTGCCTGTGCCGCATGATTGCTTGGATGGGTTTTTGTGTGCGTATTGGCGTCGGCCTGAGGTGTATCTTGATCCGATCGCGCGGCGTTCGATTTCTTCTTTCGCGAAGATCGATGCGGAGGAGGGGTTGCGGAAGTTGGCGGCGGATGTGCGCAGTGGCGTTTGGCGGGAACGCAATGCTGGGCTGCTGACGCTTGAGGCGTTGGATTTTGGGTATCGGGTGTTGGTGTGGGAGCTGGAGAAGTGATGGTTGCATCAATCGCTCAGAGCAGCGATTGATGGCACGGTATGTGTAGGTCTTACTTCGGAATGATGATCCGGCCTGCGTCGTCGAGTTGCACTTCGTTGCGTGCGATGAGTTGGCGGGTGCCTTCGTAGACGGCGGCGCAGACTGCGGTGGCGAGGTTCAAGGAGCGTTCGCCTTGGGCCATGGGCATGAAGACGCATTGGTGGGCGTGCGCTTCGAGGAGTTCGCGGGGGAGGCCGGCGGTTTCACGGCCGAAGACGAGGGCGTCGCCTGGGCGGAAGGTTGCGTTGAAATAGCAGGTCGGGCCGCCTTGTTTGGCGGGGGGTTTGGTCGTGAAGAAGTGGAGTTGGCGTTTGGTACTGCTATGGAGCCGATGGCGCAAGCCATCGGGACAAGAGGCGCTGGTATCCGGCGCGATTATCGACATGTCCAAGTCTCTCGTCCCGACGGCTTGCGCCGTCGGCTCCACGAGTTGTTTGGTGATGTAGTCGGTCCAGTTGGCGTAGTGCTGGACGTTGAGGCGCGGCCAATAGTCAAGGCCCGCGCGGCGGCAGGCTTTTTCGGTGACATCAAAGCCCAGCGGGTGGATGAGGTGCAGCGAGCAGCCCGTGGCGACACAGGTGCGGCCTATGTTGCCGGTATTGTTGGGGATTTCGGGATTGACGAGGACGACTTGGAACACGGCAGGATTGTGTACATGAATACCGTAGGAAAAGCGAGCGTCGTACAACGATACGGTTAGTGTGGGAATGCGTGCATGAAGTACCTGGTCAGGATCAGCGCGAGTAGTTGGGACATCGGCGATGACCTAGCCTCATACTTCAAGAAAAAGTATCCGCACGTGTGGGGTGCGGGAGTTGTGACTAAAAACGAGCTGCTAGATGCCGCCATTCCACAAGTCGGCAGGATGCTGCGTGAAGCGGAAGACTTAGGCATCAAGATTGTTCGAGACTCAAGCGACACAAAGCAGAAGCACATCTCCGTTTGGGTGTATCGTCGGTATGACGAATCAGAACGCGAAGCCGCTCCTTTTCTTCTCGCGACTCCCGTCGCTGGACATTTTCAGCTTTGCGACGAGGAAGACAAAGGACTCTCTGTGTTCAAAGGTCATAGAACGCCGAGTTTTCCGTTGTTCGGGATCAAAGACTATCCACGCAGGCAGATGTGGATGAAAAATGAACTCATCAAAAAGCTCAAAGTTAAGTCGTGGAAAGGCGTGAAGTTTCTACCGGCGCTTCGAGGCGAGGTCTTGCATCAGGTTTCCTTTGACTTGGAATGGGACTGCGTAAAAGAAGTGAGTAGTGCGGTCATTTTGCCGCCGGTCGTTCACGAGGTGCTTCGCTGTGGGACAAGCAAAGGTCGGGGTCAGGGAATGGGCATAATCGAGAATCTGTGGTACATGCGTGATCAAGGGTTCGACGATTTTCAGCCGCGTTTTTACTCTGACGAAATCAGGACGTTGCCGAAATGGGACATAGCGTGCAGCTACGAGAGACAGCACAGGCCTTGGCGCCGCCAGATATACCTGTCTCAGCGTGTGTATCAAAAGTTCAAGACTTTGAACTTGACGGATTTGTGTGATTGGACACCTGTCGTTATCGAAAAGGCATCAAGGCCGGGCAATAGTGAATACACGCCGGTCGAACTTGAACCACCGAAGGCAGTGTGGCGGCTGGTTTAGAATCTCGACTTTCGCCCGATTTCCCGCGTACTGTCCGCCCATTGGATCGCGTCATGAATTGTCAATCCGTTGCTTTGAAGTCGCCTGAGCAGGTTCGTGGGGGCGGGTGTTCGCGTGGGATGGTGCGTTGGCTGTGCGCGCTTGCGGGTGCTGCGGCAAGTGTGGCGACGGTGTCGGCTCAGCCGCAGTCGAGTGGATCGACGCAGGTGCAGCAGCCTTCACCCGCGACTGCGCAGTCTGCGATTCCGATTGATGCAACGGGGCAGCTTGCGGCGTTGCAGGGGCGGCCTATTCGCACGATTACGTTCCGTCAGCCTGATGGTGTGGGGAGTGCGGGGCAGACGAAGCCAGCGGAGCAGAAGTGGCGAGTTGTGGATGCGGACCTTGAACTGCTGGCACGCAATCAACTTCGCTTGCGGGAGAACACGCCGTTTGATGTGGCGTTGGTGACGGAAGACTTACAGCGGCTGAATCGGTTGGGGCGGTTCAAGTCGGTTGAGGCGTTGGGGCAGCCTTTGAGCGATGGGTCGGTGGAATTGATTTATTCGGTGCGGGTGCAGGCGCTGGCGTCGACGGTGGATGTGGTGGGCAATACGTCGATCACGGATGATCAGCTCAAGCCCATGATCGACCTCATCGAAGGTGCGCCGGTTGATATCTCGGCGATTGAGCGCGTCGCGCGGCGAATTGAGGCGTTTTATCGTGAGAAGGGTTTCTACAACGTGCGCGTCACGGTGGATGCGAAACAGGTTGAAGATACTGGCGCGGTGATTTTCCAGGTGCGCGAGGGGCAGAAGCTTCGCGTGGGGCGCGTGCGGTTTCTGGGGAACAACAATCTCAGCAGCGCGGAACTGGACGGGCAGATCAAGACGTCTGCGGCGTGGCTGTTTTCGATTTTGGAGCCGGGCGAACTGGATGATGACGTGCTCGACAACGACGTTGCGAGCATTGTCAGATACTACAAAGATCGCGGGTTCATCGATGTGCGCTGCGCGCCGATTCTGACGCCTTCGCCTGACAATCGCGAAGTGCTGGTTGATTTTCAGATTGAAGAAGGGCCTCTGTTTCACGTGCGCGAAGTGAAGGTCGCGTATGGCGAGAATGACATCTTTGATCAGGCGGCGACGAAGGTGCCGGGCGTGTTTACGGCGCAGCAGATTGTGGGTTTGACGAAGATCAAGCCGGGCGATGTATATCGGGATGGCGAGATTCGACGCAGCATCGATCAGGTGCGCGCGGCGTACGGCAAACTTGGGTATGCGGATGCGCGGATTGGTCGGCGCGAGTTGCGTGTGCCTGGGCAGCCTGAAGTAGATCTGCTGTATGTGATTGAAGAGGGGCAGCAGTTCAAGACGGGATTAGTAGAGATCGTCGGCAACTCGATCACGCGTGATGAAGTCGTGCGCCGGCACATCGAGTTGCAGCCTGATCGGCCCTTGGATGCGACGGCGCTCATGGAGAGCGAGAAGCGGCTTCAGAACTTGCGGTTGTTCTCGCCTCAGCAGGGCGTGAAATTGGCGATTCAGCCTGATTCGCCTGATGAGCCGGGCTATCGCGATGTGATCGCGGAAGTGACAGAGACCAACACGGGTGAGTTTAACTTTGGCGTCGCGGCGGGCAGCGACGGTGGATTGTCGGGCATCATTTCGATTGCCGAGCGCAACTTTGACGTGACGGATACGCCTGAAACCGTTGGCGAATTTTTCAGTGGCGAGTCTTTCCGCGGCGGCGGGCAGACGTTCCGCATTTCGCTGTCGCCTGGCGATCGTCAGCGCAACTTTTCGATTTCGCTGAGTGATCCTTACCTGGGCGCGACGGACTTTTCTGGCAACGCGGCGGTGTATTACAACCAGCGGTTGTATCGCGCGTATGACGAGCAGCGCGTTGGAGCGAAGTTCGGCATCGGGCAGTCGTTTGGTTCGCGGTGGAAGGTGGATGTGCCGCTGCGGATTGAGACGGTGGACTTGTCGAACATCGATGCGGATGCGCCGACGGAGTACTTCGACGAGGACGAAGGGAAATTGCTCGCGAGCGTGGGATTCAACTTGACGCGCAGCACGCTGGATCAGTTGCTGTTCCCGACGAAGGGTGAAAAGATCATTCTGGGCGTCGAGCAGTTTGGATTGATCGGGGATGAAACGTTCTCGGTGCTCAGTGCGGAGTATGCGCGGTACTTCAAGCTTGATGAGGACGTGCTGGGGCGATCGACGACGCTGCTGCTGCGGACGAGGGGGTCGTACATCCCAGGCGGAGACGATGTCGCGCCGTTCTATGAGCGGAATTATCTTGGTGGTCAGAACTTCCGCGGGTTCGCGCACCGCGGCGCGTCGCCAGTCGGGCGCGACATCAACGGCAACCTCACTGACGACCCGATTGGCGGCAATTGGCTGTTCTTCGCGGGCGCGGAATACCAGCGACCTCTGTTTCAAGACGTTGTTGCGGGCGTGCTGTTTGTGGATTCGGGTACTGTGTCGAACGAAGTTGGGTTTGATCAATATCGCGTATCGATCGGTGCCGGTTTCAGGCTTTCGATCCCTGCGCTGGGTTCGGTGCCTCTGGCGTTTGACTTTGGTTTCCCGATCATGAAGGAAGACACGGACCGCGAGCGGTTGTTCACGTTCTCGCTGGATATTCCGTTTTAGCACCGCCGTGCCACCGATTGCTGCTTTGAGCGGTCTGTGCGGAACGCAAGTTGCACCGGTTTGTAGCACGACAAAGCATAATTTGCAAAAACTGAATCGACAATACGCATCATGCATCCAATACTTGCATGATGACGCAAGTACGCAAACGACGTCCGAGTACTCCTGCTCTGGCTTCCGCCTGCTGCGGGCCTATTGACGATCTGCTTGACCCGGAGTTGTTCAAGGCGCTGTGTGATCCCACGCGGGTGAAGTTGGTGGCGTGCTTGTGCAAGTGCGGCAGGCCTTGTGCAGTGAGTGAGATTGCCGAGTGCTGCTCGGTGGACCTTTCGGTCGTGTCGAGGCACTTGCAGATGCTCGAGCGCGCCGGGGTGCTTGTGTCGAGCAAGCAGGGGCGGACGATGTTCTATAGCGTGAAGTTTTCACACTTGTCGAATGTGCTGCGCAAGTTGGCGGATGCGATTGAGTCAAGTTCGCCAGTTTCGGCGGAGGTTTGCCAAGGAGGGTGCTGTGTCAAACGCTGAACGAAAGCCCCGCGTGCTGTTTTTGTGTACGGGAAACTCATGCCGAAGCCAGATGGCGGAGGGGTGGGCTCGTGCGTTGCTTGCGGACGTTGTTGAGGCGTTCTCGGCGGGCACGCATCCAACGAAGATTGATCCGCGAGCGGTGCTCGCGATGCGCGAGGTGGGCATCGACATTTCGCGTCAGTACAGCAAGCGGCCTGAAGAGATCGCGAGTGAGTTTGATCTTGTCATCACTGTCTGCGGCGCGGCGAACGAAACGTGCCCGTTCTTTCCCGGCGCGAAGGTGATTCATCGGGGCTTTGATGACCCGCCGAGGTTGGCGAAAGGGACGGCGAGCGAGGATGAGGCGTTGATGCATTATCGACGCGTGCGGGATGAGATTGGGGCATTTGTCAGAACGATTCCGGAACTGCTCACACCAGTTCGTTTCAAGGAGAAGTCCATGAACACGTCCAAGACATCGTGCTGTGGTCCAAGTTGCTGCTCGGATGAAAAAATTGATGCAAAGGTCGGTGCGAATGTTGCTGCACTGCAAACAGCCCCATGCTGCGAACCGGGCTGCTGCGAGGCAGATCAAGATGCGGAGCGCGACGACGCACTTCGCGCCAAGGTGCGCGATGGGTATGCAAAGATCGCGCAGACGGGTTCGTGGTCGGCGTCGCAGAGTGAGAGTTGTTGCGCGGGTGGTGGGTGCTGCGGGCCCGCGACGTTTTCGCCTGATCAACTTGCGGCGGCGATTGGGTATTCGCAGGGGGATCTCGCCGTGACTCCGGAGGGAGCGAACATGGGTTTGTCGTGCGGGAATCCCACGGCGATCGCGTCGCTCAAGGAAGGCGAGGTGGTTGTTGATCTTGGTTCGGGCGGCGGGTTTGACTGCTTCATCGCGGGGCGGAAGGTCGGTGCGAAGGGGAAGGTGATCGGTGTCGATATGACGCCCGATATGCTGACCAAGGCTCGCAAGAACATCGCGATGTACACGAAGCAGACGGGGCTCAACAATGTTGAGTTTCGGCTGGGCGAGATTGAGAATCTGCCAATCGCAGATGCGAGCGCGGATGTGGTGATTTCGAATTGCGTGCTGAATCTCTCGCCCGACAAGCAGCGCGTGTGGAACGAAGTGGCGCGTGTGCTCAAGTCTGGCGGGCGCGTTGCGGTGTCTGATCTTGCGCTGCTCAAGCCGTTGCCTGACTCGGTGCTCAAGGATGTCGAGGCGCTTGTCGGATGTGTTGCGGGTGCGGTTTTGGTTAACGAGACGCGAAAGCAGGCGCAGGCGGCCGGGCTTGTTGACATTCAGCTGACCAGCAAGCCTGAGTACATCGACGCGATGACGAACTGGGAAGATCCGTTGTATCGCAAGATCATCGAAGCACTGCCGAAGGGGTCGAAGCCGAGTGATTTCATTACAAGCCTTGACGTGATCGCGAGGAAGGCGTGAGCGGCCATCAACTGGCTGCGCAGGCCCAGTGTGTGCCGTGCGACAATCGTGTCACGAAACTGTCGTTTCTTGATCGTTACCTCACGCTATGGATTTTTGCGGCGATCGCGCTGGGCGTTTTGATCGGGCGCGTTACGCCCGGTGTTGGCGGCCTTATTGAGTCGGTGACGGTGGGCACCACCAACATTCCGATCGCGATCGGCTTGATCTTGATGATGTATCCGCCCCTTGCGAAGGTGCGGTATGAGAAGTTGCCCGAGGTTTTCCGCAACTGGAAAGTGCTGCTGCTTTCGCTCGTGCAGAACTGGCTCGTAGGGCCATTGCTGATGTTCGGGCTCGCCGTGCTCTTGTTGCGCGACAAGCCTGACTTCATGCAAGGGCTCATTCTTGTCGGGCTTGCACGTTGCATCGCGATGGTGCTCGTGTGGAATGATCTCGCCAAGGGCAGCGCCGAGTACGCGGCGGGCCTTGTTGCGTTCAACAGCATTTTTCAGGTGCTGTTCTTCGGCGCGTACGCGTGGCTGTTCATGGGATACCTGCCAACAAAGCTGGGGTTGCAGGGAGTCGAGGTGAACCTCAGCATCGCGAGCATCTTCGTCAGCGTGTTGATCTACTTGGGCATTCCGTTTGTCGCCGGGATCGTGACGCAGCAAGTGCTGACGAGGCTGAAAGGCCGCGAGTGGTACACGACACGTTTCTTGCCCAAGATCGCCCCGATCACGCTGATTGCGCTGCTGTTCACCATCGTCGTCATGTTTTGCCTGAAGGGCGACAAGCTCATCTCGATGCCGCTGGACATTCTGCGGATCGCGATTCCGCTAACGCTGTACTTTGTGCTGATGTTCTTCGTGTCGTTCTTCATGGCCAAGCGCGTCGGCGCGGATTACGAGCACGCGACCACGCTCGCATTCACCGCGAGCGGCAACAACTTTGAACTTGCGATAGCCGTAGCGATCTCGGTGTTTGGCATCGCGTCAGACACTGCGTTCGCCGCGGTGGTCGGGCCACTTGTCGAGGTGCCGGTGTTGATTGGGCTGGTGCATGTGGCGAAGTACTTTGGGCGGCGATGGAAGCACGCAGAAGTGACTCAGTAATACGGATGAAATGAGAAAAGAAAACGCAGTGCTGCGATTGAAGTCATTCGCCTCAATGATTCCGTGGACTAGAACATGGACGCGCAGCCCACGAGCAATGCGGTTGCGATCGCTGCGGCGATAAATCCCACGCACAGTCCGGCGATCGCAGCGAAGCCACTCAACCTTGTGCGAGAGTTTTGTTCGATGAGTACAAAGACGCACGCCCAGATCCAAACAAAGACTAATAGACTCGATGTTGAAGTACTCGCCTGTGCATTGGTTTTGGATGAAAGTCCGCTGCGAAGCACAAAGGCGATCACAACGCCCAGCGGGAGTACCCAGCGGAACGGTCCCCAATAGAACTTGTTTTCGTGAATGGTCTTCAACTGTGCGGCTGAAAATGTTCTGCCGCATTCCGGGCACATCACACGACCATCCGGCTTGAAGAGTCCTTCGAGTTCGTAGCCGCAGGTGAGGCAGGTTGTGTGAGAGGCCCCGGATTGCATTTTGAGTGTGTAATGATAGAGGTATGAAAAAAGCACGAGCGATTGCTCGTGCTTTTTCGATTTGCTGTTTTGAACTATCAGTTACGCCGTCTTGTCATCCATCGTCGTCGCCGCGGCGGCTTTGGTGACTGCTGCAATGCCCTTGTCGCGGACGGTTGCGCTCGGGTACATCTCGCTTCTGCCAATGGTTTGGCCGTTGGCGGCGGTGAGGACGAAGTAGGCTTGGCCTGATGGTGAGGACTTGGGTTCGAAGCGGTCGATGGAGACGCCGTTCTTGCGGCAGCTTTCGATTCCGTTCATGCAGCCGGCTTTGTCGTTGTAGGTTTCGCTGGTGAGGACGACTTCGCTGTTGCCTGCGCGGAGGTTGAACATGAACTTGCCGTCGACGGTTTTCTTCACTTCGTACCACGCGTTGCGTGAGAGGCCTTGTGCGAAGAACTCGTTGGCCTTGGCCCAGTTCACGACGTTCCAGAATGCGGTAATGTAATCAGGGCGGCGGTTTTGATACTTGAGGTAGTAGGCGTGTTCCCACACGTCCAAGCCCAGCACGGGGTAGCCATCGCAGCCCGCGATCGTGCGGCCCATGAGCGGGTTGTCTTGGTTTGCGGTGCTCACGATTTCGAGTTTCTTGTCGGCGTTGAGCACGAGCCAGGCCCAGCCGCTACCGAAGCGGCCTGTCGCGGCTGCTGCGAACTTTTCTTTGAATGCGTCGAAGGAGCCGAAGGCTTCGTTGATGGCGGTTGCGATTTGGCCTGTCGGGTTACCGCCACCACCTTTGCCTGCTGGGGCCAAGAGTTGCCAGAACATGGAGTGGTTGACGTGGCCGCCCACGTTGTTGCGGGCGGGGCCTCGCTTGTCGTCGGGGAGGTCGGAGAGGCTCTGGATTATGGCGACGGGATCCATGTCGGCGAACTTGGTGCCTTCCAAGGCTTTGTTGCCGTTGGTCACATAAGCATTGTGGTGCTTGCCATGGTGGATCTGCATGGTCTGGCTATCGATGTGGGGTTCGAGGGCTTCGGGTGCGTAGGGGAGTGGGGGGAGGGTGAGCATGGGAAATTCCTGTGTGGTTTGGTGAGAGACTTCTTTGGCGAGGGTACCCGCGCGGGAGCGGCATTTATTGCGGCGGAAACGGCGAGATATGTCCTGATTTTGCCGAGCGGACACGTGAATGGGTGTCACGCGAGTTATCGAATGTGAGCGAGATGTGGAAAAATTCCCGATTATTGAATTGAGGGCTTGTTCCCCCTTGGCAAACCTGATTTCTTCATGTATGCTGGGAGTCTGTACTTGAGAGCGCGGCGTTTTGTAGGTTTTGGGACGTATTCCGGTGTTCATCTGGCGAACATGTCCCGTCAAGACGGTACGCGTGAGCACAATTTGATCTTGTGGGGTGGCATGATGCCACCTTTGGGACGCTAGGAAGGCACGAATTCGGAACGGAAGCCCCCCTGTGGGAAACCACTGGGCGGTTGGGGCGTATATGGTGTCGGCGAGGCGTGTTAGAGCTGTTGCGGAGCTTCTGTGAACGCCTGGCTGGGGTCTTTCGTTGTGACGGATTGACGCGACGAAGTTCGAGAATCACGAATAGGGACGGGGTCTGGGCGGTTCGGCCAATACCGAGCGGGTTTCTTGCGGCCTAGATCGAACAACCTGAACGTATACCGAACAAATGTAGGATGCTTCGCACTGGAGAGACAAGCGGGACGTAAGAAAAAGATGGAATTCAGTTTCGAAAGAGGCTGCAGTTCAATTTGGAAGTGTTCAAGTCAAGAACGTGTCACGATTCGCTGCTTGGTGCATCTTGTGTTGTGTAAAGGGCTTGTGAAAGGTTGAGCAAGAAGAGCGACACTCTTACATGGGGCTTCAGGTTTCTACAAGGTTTTTGAAAGGGAGTTTGGCAACGCGGCAAGACAATCAAGCGAAGTGCGAATTCCCGGGCGAGTCTCACTGAATCGAGATCGTCACACCAGCCAAGGCCGGCAAGGAAGATTCGATGCGTCAGAGTACTACGAAAAAAGTCAGCCCCCTCGAGCAGGTTCGTCGCCGGACCAAGGTCGCCGGTGCGCAGACTGCTGTTGAGGTTCCCACGTCGCGCGCGACAAAGTCGTCGGTGAAGCGTCGTTTCTCGCTTGAGGACGAGCGGCTGCTCACGCAGATCATGTCCTGCGAGCAGGACTTCATTCCCAGCCCCGCCTTTGAAGAAGAGGGTGCTGAGGGGAAGATTTACGAGGACGCGCCTGACGTTCCCAAGCCCGACACCACGTGGTATCACCCCGTGATGGACGATCTCTCCGCCGCGCGAGGTCGCACTGTGAAGAGTGCGCAGCAGGTCATCCTGACGGGTGCGCAGGAAAAGGTGTTGTTTCATCAATTCAACTATGCGCGCTACGTGATCTGGAAGATTCAGCAGGAAGTGTGGAAGAGCGAGAATCGCCAGCCCACTCCCGAGCAGGCTGAATTGATCCTGAAGTGGTTCCGCAAGAGTGATCAGATTCGCGAGCAGATCGCGGAGACCAACCTCGCGTTGGTGCTTGCGATGGCGAAGCGCACGCGTATGAGCGAAGTGGACTTTGCTGACCTCGTCAGCGAAGGCAATATGGCTCTGCTCCGCGCGGTCGACAAGTTCGACGCGGGGCGTGGCTATAAGTTCAGCACGTACGCGTGCCGAGCGATCTTGAAGGCCTTCAGCCGTCAGGGCATGAAGCTCAGCAAGTATCGCCAACGCTTCCCAACCGACTTTGATCCCAAGCTTGAGAAGTCCAACTTCCTTGAGGTGAAGCGCACCGCGTTCGAGAAGGATGCGGCTGAAGAAGTTCGTCGGATCGTCATGGACAACCGTGCTGATCTGTCGGATGTCGAGCGCACCGTCATCGAGCACCGATTCGGCCTCGAGAGCGGCGACCTTGAGAAGCCCATGACGCTCGAGCAGGTGGGTCAGATCATCGGCGTCACGAAGGAACGCGTGCGTCAGATCCAGAACAAGGCAATGGAGAAGATTCGTCTCCAGCTCGAAGCGCACTTCCTTGGCAACAAGGAAGCCCTCGCGGCGGTCGAAGCCGCGGCGGAAGCGATGGCCAATGGCGGGATGCCTCCCTCCAGCAGCAACTCAAACATGCCCGCGAACGTGCCGCCAGGTGCGAGCGTGGGGACGAATGTGGGCCTCGGGATGACCGAGATTGCACAGGTTCGAGGGCTTGAGCGGGCGATCTTCAACTAAACTTGGTACTCGATAGAACGAAAAAAGCCCCGCGTTGAGCGGGGTTTTTTTATGTCTTGGTTGGATGACACGGCGGAGTATCCGCTATATCTGAGCAAACTTTGCGGTGAAGTGGCGGAGTACATCTGGGGCTTCGACGATGCGCAGGCCTCGGAGTTCATTGCGTTGTGCGAAGAGTTCGGCGCAGGCTTCGGCGACGTAGTCGTAGTGGCTTTGCGTGTATGCTCGGCGGGGCAACGCCAGTCGCACTAGCTCCAAGGTGGGTGGTGTCTGGGGACGAGGGCCTGCCATAACGGAGCCGATTTCGCACGATCGAATACCAGCGATGTTGTAGAGGCCACAGACGACGGCTTGGCCTGGGAACTGGCTTCTGGGGATGTGCGGACAGAAGTGGCTGGCATCGATGTAGATCGCGTGGCCACCCGGTGGTTCGATGATTCGAATGCCTGACGCGAGGAGTTTTTCTCCCAGGTACGCAACGCTGCGAATGCGATAGGAGAGATAGTCCTCGTCCATGACTTCCTTAAAGCCTTGCGCCATCGCTTCGAGATCGCGCCCGGCAAGTCCGCCGTAGGTCACGAAGCCTTCGGTCAAGATGAGAAGATTGCAGGCTCGCTCGAAGAGAGATCGGTCTTTGAGGAGAAGCAATCCGCCAATGTTGACGAGGCCATCCTTCTTGGCGGAGATTGTCGCACCGTCTGCAAGATCGAACATCGCCTTCGCGATCTCGCGGACGTTCATAGAACTGCACGCGGCTTCACGAGTCTTGATGAACCACGCGTTTTCTGCAAAGCGGCAGGCGTCGAGGTAGAGCGGCAGATGGTGTTTGTCGCAGACGGCGCGAACGGCTCTGATGTTCTCCAGGCTCACGGGCTGGCCGCCACTGGTGTTGTTGGTTGTCGTCAGTATGACGAGTGGGATGTTCTCTGCGCCAACATCAGCGATGAGGCGTTCGAGGGCGGCGACGTCCATATTGCCTTTGAAGGGGTGTCGGTTGTTGGGGATCGATGCCTCGGGGATGGGCAGATTAATCGCCTTCGCACCGCCATGTTCGATGTTGGCACGCGTGGTGTCGAAGTGGGCGTTGTTGGGAACGACCTTTCCTTTGCCACCCACGAGTTCAAAAAGGATTCGTTCGCTTGCGCGGCCTTGGTGTGTGGGCAGGATGTTGGTGAATCCTGTGAGGTCTTGGAGCGTTTCTTTCAGTCGCCAGAACGACTGACTTCCAGCGTAGCTTTCGTCGCCTCGCATGATGCCGGCCCATTGCTCGCTGCTCATGGCGCTGGCGCCGGAGTCAGTGAGCAAGTCAATCAGCACGTCTTCGGCTCTCAGCAAGAACGGATTGAAGTGGGCTTGCTGCAGCAGTGATTCGCGCTGGGCGCGGGTTGTCATTCGGATCGGTTCAACCGACTTGATGCGGAACGGCTCAATGATGGTCTTCACGAGAACTGGAACTCCAGCGCGAGTCGCCCGGGCTATCGCGAGTCATAGCGTACGGGTCGAATGGGGAGTTCAGTGGCAGCCGCCATGGATAGGGTATAGGACGCAGGGGCGTTGGTGCACTTTCTGTGGAAACGGTGGGGAGTGAGCAGAATCAAGGAGTATTTAAGTGCATAAATATCAGGCGTTTGCGATCACGGTATCAAAAAGAAGTTGTACACTTGGCTTGACCCGAGGGCGGGTGATTGCTTATGCTCTCCCCCCGCAGGTCAAACGGGACTGCTGGCCGAAAGGTTGGCGGAAGTCGTGCCGACACGTCGGAACGATCCCGGGAAGGGACCCAGCAATGGGTCAGGACTTGTGGCTGATCTTTGAAAAGTGAACAGTTGGAAGCCGCACGAGAATGTGCCTTTCCAGTAGTCGATTTGCATCGACGAAGTCGCCGACCCGGCAATCTGGAAAGGGATCCTAAATGTATCGTCTGTCCCGTACAAGGCAGATTCATGATACAGGTCGATGAATGTTCTTCACAGTCATTCATGGTTCATTCAAGTGCAAGCAGATGATTATTGTCAAACCAATGATCATCGCATAAGTGAGACCAAATTTTTTTCCTCTCGTCAAGCCGACGAGAGGCAGCACATGTCCCGAAAGGGAACAATGCTGAGACCGACGCAGGCTGCTTGGTTCTTCCGCTCGAAAGGGTGAGGGATTGGGTGGTCTGCGGCAACATGGTCGCTTCCGTTGAAATACTTCCCGCCGTGCCGCAAGGTGCGGTTGGGATCAAAGGAAAATCAATTGAAGAGTTTGATCATGGCTCAGATTGAACGCTGGCGGTATGGCTAAAACATGCAAGTCGCACGGGCCCGCAAGGGTAAGTGGCGAAAGGGTTAGTAATACGATCGAACGTACCCCGAGGTGGTGGATAGCCGTGGGAAACTGCGGGTAATACATCATGATCTCTAAGGAGCAAAGCTTTGGCGCCTTGGGAGCGGCGATCGTCCTATCAGGTAGTTGGTGGGGTAAAGGCCTACCAAGCCGAAGACGGGTAGCAGGTGTGAGAGCACGACCTGCAACATCGGAACTGAGACACTGTCCGGACTCCTACGGGAGGCTGCAGTAACGAATCTTCCGCAATGGGCGCAAGCCTGACGGAGCAATACCGCGTGTAGGATGAAGCGTCTCTGACGTGTAAACTACTGTCAGGGGTCAGAAACAATGATTGACCCCAGAGGAAGTGGCGACTAACTCTGTGCCAGCAGTCGCGGTAATACAGAGGCCACGAGCGTTAGTCGGAATCACTGGGCTTAAAGGGTGCGTAGGTGGGCTCGCAAGCGTCCTGTGAAATACCTCAGCTCAACTGAGGAACAGCAGGGCGAACTGCGGGTCTTGAGGCAGGTAGGGGCTGGAAGAACGGTCGGTGGAGCGGTGAAATGCGTAGAGATCGACCGGAATGCCGATGGGGAAGCCGTCCAGCTGGGCCTGTCCTGACACTGAGGCACGAAAGCGTGGGGAGCAAACAGGATTAGATACCCTGGTAGTCCACGCCGTAAACGATGTACGCTAGACTGGTGCGGTTTTGAAGCCGTATCAGTCGTAGGAAAACCGATAAGCGTACCGCCTGGGGAGTACGGTCGCAAGGCTAAAACTCAAATGAATTGACGGGGGCTCACACAAGCGGTGGTGCATGTTGCTTAATTCGAGGCAACGCGAAGAACCTTACCTGGGTTTGACATGCTGGTATTAACTCTATGAAAGTAGAGCCACAGTCGCAAGACCGGAACCAGCACAGGTGCTGCATGGCTGTCGTCAGCTCGTGCTGTGAAGTGTCAGGTTAAGTCCTTTAACGAGCGCAACCCCTGTCGTTAGTTGCCCGCGCAAGCGGTACTCTAGCGAGACTGCCGGTGTCAAACCGGAGGAAGGTGGGGATGACGTCAAGTCCTCATGGCCCTTACATCCAGGGTTGCAAACGTGCAACAATGGCGTATACAGAGCGATGCGAGACCGCGAGGTGGAGCAAATCGCAAAAAGTACGCCCCAGTTCGGATTGCAGGCTGCAACTCGCCTGCATGAAGCCGGAATCGCTAGTAATCGGAGATCAGCTACGCTCCGGTGAATGTGTTCCTGAGCCTTGTACACACCGCCCGTCACGTCATGGGAGCCTGGAGTGCCCAAAGTCGCCACATCTCAGTGGTGCCTACGGCAAGACAGGTGACTGGGACGAAGTCGTAACAAGGTAGCCGTAGGAGAACCTGCGGCTGGATCACCTCCTTTCTAAGGGATTTCCTTAGACCGGTACATCGATCACACAACAGTGGTCAATACGCGGAGCAATCCGCAGCCGGTATATTCAACACAATCTCGTCTCTCGAACTCACAAAACTGCTCTCGCAAGGGAGCGATGAACCGAGAGATACTCGTTTAGTAATAGACGCTCAAGCGGCTCCAACTGTTTTTCTTGTCAACGTGTTTTTACACCATGACCGCCGACGAAAGTCGGCGGTTGTTGTTTTTGTGTTTTGCATTTGATTCAGCGAAGTAGATCGCTGTAGTCCTATTTGCTCGATGGTGTTTCTGAAGTGAACGACCAAGCCCGTGCGAATGCGCCTTGATTGTTTGCTTCCATTGCAGCTCTGCACGTTGGTGATGGGCGCATGAGTACGTCAGCAACTGTCCTTGATGAGGCGCCTTCGATAGCTCGCAGCAACTCGATCACTTCGCTAGCAGGGAGCGTTGCGTCGTCTCGTGAACATTCCAGTAGACCCGTAGTGACCAGGCCTTTGATCCACGTTCTTGCCAGCAAGGGGTCCTTTATGACAGCGAATGCGTAGGGCAACGGCTCGGCGTGTTCGTACAAATGGCCAAGCAGGCGGAATGGTGGAGACTGCCAATCGGCTTTACCCATTCTTGATTATTACAAAGTGGATGTTCAATTCATAGCGAGTGATTCAAGTACAGATTTCAGTCGTGCGTAACGGTCAGTCAGCCACTTGGGCAAATCTTGATGGTCGAGGCGTCCATTGTCTGAAAGTTGTGCGGATGGCGCGAAGATGAGTTCGGTCCTCTCGATTCCCACTGTCGCCACCAGCCAGAATAATTCTTCGATCGCTTGGTCGCCGATTGCGACGCAGCCGATGGAGGCGGCTCCGCCGTGGATCATGATGTCGCCTCCAAGATTTGTTGTGTCGCGCCCGTCCGCTTTCGCGGCGGCGATGTCTTCGGTGCTTGGGTAGTCGACGCGCATGGAGAGGTGGAAGCGGCTGTTGGGGTTGAGAAATGAGATTTTGTAGAAGCCTTCGGGGACTTGGCGGTCGCCTTCTTTGAGTTTGGGGCCCAAGGTGCCGCTGGCGGCGAGGATCGGGTATTCGGCGATGCGGTGTGTTGCTTGATTGTGTGATGCGAGGGCGATGAGTTTCTTTTCTTGCTTGAGGACGACGAGTGTGAGTTGATCAATGTCGCGCGCGTCGCATGGGAGGCGTGATTTCCAGAGTGGAGCGACTCGAGGTGTGATTTCTTTGAGGCGGCTTTCGACGGTGGCATTTCCCAGGCGTGCTCGCACTTCTCTTGTTGCGATGGGGAAGAGCAGTGACGTGCCCAGCAGGGTGAGTGCGCCGAGCACGAGGATTCCTGAGCGTTTTTTCACGGGTGGGTTATCGACAGGATGACTGTGGCGTCAATATGTGATGATTTTTGGCTTGGAATAGCCAGGTGCGGTGAATGTGTAGCGCAGGGAGCGCGGCTAGCATCAAACTGATATGGGCTCACAGTCTCCACAAACTTCTTCGTCACGAATCGCGCAGGTGGTGGGGGATGCCGTGCCTGCGAGGTTTGCGGAATTGACTTGGCAGGATCGGCTTGCGCACATCGAAGACACGATGCGAGAGGTGAGTAAGGAGACGGATCCGCAGGCGATGGTGAATGCGTATTCCAAGCGCATGCGGGGCACGATCGAGCCTGGGCACATCATCGCGATTTCGCGGCGAGGATTGCAGCACCCCAATGTGCGGCTGACGCGTACGACGATGTGGGCGCATCAGCCTGATCCGTGGAAAGAGCGGGACAAACTGCCGATTTTCAATCGTGGGTTATTGAGTGAACTGGTGTGGGGCGACAAGCCTCGGATTATGCCAGCGCTGAATATCGCGGAGGACGATCCTGCGGCGGAGTACTTGAAGCACGCAAAGAGCCTTGTTGCGATTCCGCACTATGAGAACGGGGTGGGGCTCAACATGGTGTTGCACACGGGGCTGCGCGAGAACGCATTTGACGTTGAAAAGTTCCCGGAACTCGTGTTGCAGAGCAACTTGTTCGGGCGCGGCACGATGAATCTGGTGCTGGCGCGAGATCTTCGCGAGGCGTACGAGCAGTTGGATGCGGAACTGCGCAGCGTGCAGGACATTCAGTTGTCGCTGCTGCCTCAGGAAGCCCCGAATATTCCTTCGCTGGAGATTGCGACGCATTATCAAACCAGCAAGCGGGCGGGTGGCGATTATTACGACTTCTTTGAATTGCCTGATGGGAAGTGGGGGATTCTGGTTGCGGACGTGTCGGGGCATGGCACGCCGGCCGCGGTGATGATGGCGATTGTGCATGCGATTGCGCACCTCATGCCGGGCGATACGAAGCAGATGGGCGTGGCGTGGCCGCCTCACGAGGCGATGGCGTTTATCAACAAGTCGCTGTCGAAGAAGTACACGCGTGACAGCGGTGCGTTTGTCACGATGATTTATGGGGTGTACGACGACAAGACGCGCACGCTGCATTATGCGAACGCGGGGCATCCTGCGCCGATCATTCGCTCTCGCGATGGCAGCGTGAGCAATCACGAGTATCCAGAGTCGGGTTTCCCGCTGGGGATCGTCGAGGACGCGACGTACGCGACGACGACGCTGCAACTGAAGCCGGGCGATGCAATGGTGTTGTACACGGATGGCATCACCGAGGCGTTCAACGAGCGCAAGGAGATGTTTGGCGAGCGAGGGATGTTCAACGCGATTCGGCGTGGGTACACCTCGTGCCTGCCTTGTGTTGAGTGTGAGAATGGCGAGGCGACGGCGACGATTTACGGGGCTTCGTTGTATGGCGAGATGCCTTCGCACGACGTGCCGGGGAGTGCGGCTGGCGTGTTGAACTCGATCATCGATGACTTGGGCAAGTTTGCGGGGTTGACGTCGCGGAGTGATGACCGGACGGTGGTGGTTGCCGCGGTGCGGTAAGTGTGGTGGCTTAGTTGCGGCGTACCGTGATTTGCGAGGAGTGAATCATGGCGAAGCGTGCGGTGAAAAAGGTGGCGGGGAAGGTCGTTCGAACGAAAGGCGCGACGAGGGAAACTGCAAGCGCAGCGCGAGATGGGTCTTTGCCGACGGCGGCGATGATTCTCAAAGAACTCAAGGCACTTGGCGATCCGGCGTTTCAAAGGCAAATGTCGGAGCGATTTGGCATTTCTGGCGCGACGCAAGCGACGGCGTTTGGCGTGAGCATGAAGGACGTGCAGGCGATCGCGAAGCGAATCAAGAAGGATGGACCTAAGGACAGGGAGCAGTCGGCGATCTGGCGGCATGAGTTGGCGGCGGAGTTGTGGGCGACGGGGCAGTATGACGCGCGGCAGATGGCTCCGTATGTTGATGTGCCGGCGCTTGTGACTGCGGAGCAGATGGAGCGATGGGCGAAGGGCTTTGATAACTGGGCGACGTGTGACACGGCGTGTTTTACTTTGTTTGATCGCGTGCCGCCGCCGCCCGAGCGGCCCAGCGTGTCGATCAAGATGATTCGTGCTTGGGCGAAGCGGAAAGAGGAGTTTGTGAAGCGGGCGGCGTTTGCGACGATTGCTGGGATGGCGTTGCATGACAAGAAGACGCTGCTTGGTGCGGAGGGAGATGCGGTTTTTGTGTCGTTCCTGCCTTTGATAGAGGCGGCGGCGAACGATGAGCGGAACTTTGTGAAGAAGGGGGTGAGTTGGGCGTTGCGGGGGATTGGCAAACGCAATGAGCGATTGTGCAAAGAGGCGATCACACTGGCGACGAAGTTGTCGAAGTCAGAGGACAAAACGGAGCGGTGGATTGGGAAGGATGCTCTGCGGGACTTGACTTGACGATATTGACGTACCACCGACGACGCGAAGCGTGGTCGGTGCTTGAAGTTGTTGATCTACATGCGTTGCCGAACGGCACCGACCGCTCAAAGCAGCAGTCGGTGGCACGGGATTAGCGAGACTTTTCGCGCCCTGAGCGGCGGCGTTTGAGTTCCGCGTCGATGAAGTCGGCGATTTCGCCGCGCAGCACGGCTTCGTAGTCGCGTGATTCGTGGTTGGTGCGGTGGTCTTTGACGCGATTGTCGTAGAAGACGTAGCTGCGTATCTGGCTGCCCCAGCCCATTTCGAGGCTGCCGCCAGTGGCTTTGGCGATTTCGGCTTCGCGGCGGTCGTCTTCGATTTGCTGAAGGCGAGCCTGCAAAACGGTCATCGCCTGCTTCTTGTTTTGCGGCTGGTCGCGATACGTGCTGGCGACGATCTGGATGCCGGTTGGGACGTGTGTCAAGCGGATCGCGGTTGCGACCTTGTTGACGTTTTGACCGCCAGGACCGCGAGCGCGGACAAAGGGTTCGACGATCAGGTCTTTCTCCGGGATTTCGATTTCGTTTTCTTCGAATTCGGGCGTGACTTCGACGGTCGCGAAGCTTGTCTGGCGTTTGCCTTGTGCGTTGAAGGGGCTCACGCGGGCGAGGCGGTGGCTGCCTCGTTCGCACTTCAGGTAGCCGAAGGCGTATGGGCCTTTGATGTGCAGCACGACGCTGTCGATGCCGACTTCGGCGCCGAATCCTTTGTCCACTTCTTCCATCGCGAAGCCCATCTTCTCGCAATAGAAGATGTACATGCGAAGCAACATTTCGGCCCAGTCGTTGGCTTCGGTGCCGCCCACGCCTGCGCTGATGGTAACGAAGCAGTTGCGGAAGTCGTGCGGGTCGCTCAGGAGCGACTGGAGTTCGATTTTTTCGATGCGTTGAACGAGGCCAAAGAGAGCGGCGTCGGCTTCTTTCAGAAGATCGTTATCGCCAGACTCTTTCGCCATTTCGTAGCCGATTTTGGCGTCTTCGAAGTCCCGGATCGCAGCCGTGAGCGGCTCAACCTGGGCTTTGAGGAGTTTGGATTCGGAGACGACCTTCTTGGCGGCGGTCTGGTTGTTCCAGAACGAGTCGCCTGCCATCTGGTCTTCTAATTCCTTGCGGCGTTTGACTTTGGAGTCGTAGTTAAAGAGAGTCGCGGATGGTTGAAATCCGCGCCTCAAGATCGGCGATGACAGGGAGATGGGCGTCAAAGTGCATAAGGGCGGAGTATAGAGGGGTGCGGGCGAGTTTGCGGGGATGTTGTGCAACTGTCAGGGGGAGTGCTGATCAAACTAGTTTCGTTTGAGGGCGAGGGGCGTTATTCTCGTGGGTGCATTGGATTGTCGCCATTCTCGCGTTTCTGGATGTTGATCAGCCGCAATCGGCGATTGATAAATTGGGTGAAGCGGACAAGAAGGTTGTCGCGCAGCAGGTGT
Organism: Phycisphaerales bacterium; assembly: GCA_046350435.1. Lineage (GTDB taxonomy): Bacteria > Planctomycetota > Phycisphaerae > Phycisphaerales > UBA1924 > BJHL01. The sequence continues at coordinate 918,424 of JAXMAK010000001.1, read as the reverse complement.
CGCAGTACACGATGCTGGTTGCGTTGATCGGACTGATTTCTCTTGTCGCGCTGGTGTTGTTTGTTATTACTCGTCGGAGAACGCTTGAGCGAGAGCGCGAGGCGGCGGCTCGGCAGAAGATCAGCAGCGAGCCGCCGGTTTCTGCGTGGGAGGAAGCGGGCCGGCGGATGCAGGTGCCGCGCGAGTTGGATGAGGTTCGTGAGGCGGGGGATGAGGAGGGTGGGGCTTCGCCTGAGTCGCTGCGTGGGAAGGCGGGAGGGCTCGGCGGGTCGGCGGGGGTTGGTGGGGGAAGGAATGATGGCTCAAAGGAGCGTGGGCCTGAGCGGGGGATGAGTGCGGTGCCCAGTGGTGAAGGGGGTTCGCGGCCTGTGGTGTTGGTGACGGGCGGGGCAAAGCGAGTCGGGCGGGCGATTGTTCGCGAGTTTGCGCGGAATGGGTTTGATGTGTGGTTTACGTACAACACGAGCGAAGATGATGCACGCGAAGTGTCGCGCGAGGTCTCGGCGCTGGGGCGAAAGGTGACGAGTTTTCGTGTGGACTTTGGCGAGACGGGTGAAGTGGAGGAGATTGCGAAGCAACTCGCGCAGACGCTGCCTCGGCTGGATGTGTTGGTGCATAACGCTGCGGCGTATGAGCCGACGCCTTTGGATGAATTCGATAGTGAGGCGGCGGCGCGGCACTTGCGTGTGAATGCGCTGGCTCCGTTGGTGCTCACTGCACATCTGCGAAGGCTTTTGAGTGAGTCGCCTTTTGATGGTGGTGGCAGCGTGGTTGCGATGCTGGATATTCACGCGATGGGCAAGCCTCGGCGGAATTATGCGGCGTACACGATGTCGAAAGCCGCGCTGCATGAGATGGTGCTGAATTTTGCAAAGGACCTTGCACCGAGCGTGCGAGTGAATGGGGTGGCGCCGGGCGTGGTGTCTTGGGAAGAGCCTGAAATTGATACGAATGGGCCTGGATTTGATGCGGAAGGCTCCGGTGGGGCATCGGCGGGGCCAAGTGGCAAGAAACCTTCGGACGAACAAAGGCGGTACTTGCGGCGTATTCCTTTGGGTCGATTTGGCGAGCCCGAGGACGCGGCGAAGGCTGTGTATTGGCTTGCGACGCAGGCAACGTATGTGACGGGGCAGGTGGTGCGGGTGGATGGTGGCAGGTGGTTGACGTGACGAAATTTGACGAGCGGCAACGAAGGTGAGCGAAGAGACGAAGAGACGAAGAGATTGGAATTTACTATGCGGAATGTTGCGGGTATCAAGTTGGGGATGGTGGTGTTGTGTGGTGCTTGGTTGATTGGCTTGGTTGGGTGTGGTGAGCGTGCGGGGCGCGTGCCAGGTGCGTCGTCGCAGACAACGGGTAACGGGGCTGCGAGTTCGGCCAGTCAAGGTTCAACGTCGCAGAGTTCGGGAACGCAGCCTTCCACATCGACACAATCGTCCTCGACGCAGTCCGCATCAAGTTCTGAGGGTCAATCAGTGAAGCAGCAATCATCGAACGAGTCCCCCGCGTCTGCGAAAATCGAAACAGCCATGTTTGGCGGCGGGTGTTTTTGGGGTGTGGAGCACATCTTCCAGAAGGAAGTGCCGGGTGTGATTGACGCCGTGAGCGGGTATAGCGGCGGGCACGTGAAGAATCCGACGTACAAGCAGGTGTGCTACGAGGACACGGGGCACGTTGAAGTGGTGCAGGTGAAGTTTGATCCTTCGAAGGTGTCGTACGAGCAGCTTGTCAACTTTTTCTATCGCATGATCGATCCGACGCAGGTCAACGGGCAGGGGCCTGATCTTGGCGATCAATATCGCAGCGTGGTGTTCTACTACAGCGAGGATCAGAAGAAGATTGCGGAGAAGGTGAAGGCTGAGCGGGCCAGCAAGTACAAGAAGCCGATCGCGGTGGTGAATGAACCTGCGCAGGAGTTTTACAAGGCTGAGGATTATCACCAGGACTACTACGTGGTGAACAAGAAAACGCCTTACTGCCACTTCCTGCGGCCTGAATGAGCGACTTCTGCGTCGCTACCGTTCATCATGTGGAAGCATGGCGAGCAGACGGATGCGTGGATTGTCGTTGCACTGACGCTGTGGCTAGGTGTGTTGGCGACGGCGGCGTTCAACGCGGCGATCATTTTTCCAACGATTCGCGACATGCATGCGAACGTACCAGGGTTGGTGCTGCCTACGGAAGATCACTGGAAGTACATCGCGGGCAAGGTGCAGTTCAAAGTCTTTGCGATGAGCGACTGGGTGCAGTTGGCGTGCGCTGCGGTTATGGTCGTGCTGACGGTGTTTCAATCGCTGCGCGAGCGTGGGCAGATGATTGGGCTGGTGTTGTGGCGTGCGAGGCTTGTGCTCGTCATCGTCAGTGCGGCGCTGCTGGCGTATTACTTGTTTTCGTTCATGCCCGATGTGCGGCATCAGCTCTCGACGATGTGGAATGCGCTGGACAAGGGCGATGTCGAAGGTGCGAAAGCCGCACAGGCGGCGTTTGATAAGGGGCATCCGATTTCGTCGAAGATATTGGGTGCGATGGTGCTGCTGACGCTGGTCAATATGGTGTTGACGGCGGCGAGTATTGGGCGCAATCCGAAGACCAAGGTGATGTAAGAAGTTTGTATGAGTAAGAAGCCACGAGTGATCAAGCGTGAGACGAAGACGTCGCGCGGTGTTGCTGCGACGGGCGGGTCTGGTGCATCCGTGAAAGTGACTGCCGCGCAGAAGGCTCGCGCGTTGCGATTGCTTGATGCGCTGCGAGAGCATTACCCCGATGCACACTGTGAATTGGACTACAAGACACCTCACGAGTTGCTGGTCGCGACGATTTTGTCTGCGCAGGCGACGGATGCGTCAGTGAACAAGGTGACGCCAGAACTTTTTCGCAGATTCCCTTCGCCTGCGCACTTCGCGGCGGCGAAGCCGGAAGACATCGAGCCTTACATCAAGTCGATTGGGTTGTTTCGCAACAAGGCGAAGTCGGTTCACGCGGCGATGACGACTGTGGTGGAAAAGTTTGGCGGCAATGTGCCTCAGACGATGGACGAACTCCTCACGCTGCGGGGTGTTGCGAGAAAGACGGCGAATGTCGTGCTTGGCAACGCGTTTGGCACGAACGTGGGCTTTGTTGTCGATACGCACATCGATCGTTTGAGCAAGAGACTCGGTCTTGCGCCAGCGAACGCAAACGTCGCGCAAGTGGAGCAGTGGCTCATGGCGCAGTTGCCTCAGGAGAGTTGGTGCGACGCGAGTCACATGATCATCTGGCACGGCAGGCGTGCGTGCAAGGCGAGACCACCTGGCGGGGTGTGCTGTGATCATCCGATTTGTCGGGAGTTTGGAGCGAAGTGTGAGCTGAGAAAGTAACGACCTATGATCCTGTGCCCATACGAAAGGGCCACTCGCCGAACCATCGTGTTCGGAACTATGAATGGGACATTCAATACCGGTTCGTTACGCGATCGCATCCTGCTGGCACAAGTCGTTTGAAGAAGTCGTTCCGTACGTGCCGCTTGGACCATTTGACTCTACGATGATTCTGGAACGTATTCCGAAGGACGCTTCGTTTGACATGTGGGCGCTCGAACCGCGATGCAAGTCGCGAGAGTTGCTGATTCGCTCTTTGTGGATCGTGCTTGAACTGCAAGACGGCAAGATTGATCTTTCTGCTGACGACATTACTTACGCCAGCGCAAATGTGATCTGGCGCGGGCATCCGAGAGGCGTTTGTGACTGGCTTCTTGCTCGCGGGCTACCAGTGCCAGCGGACGATACGCACGACATTCTCATCGGCGTCAACACAGAGACTGTTTCTCAGCGCAGGGGACTTGTGATTGGTGCCAGATACGGCAATGCTCGCAGTGGATTCATGGGAGTCGCAGTGTCTTCGATGGGAGAAGCTCACGTGGGACAACGTGGTATTGCAATAGCTCAGACCAGCGGAAAGGCAGTTGCCGACGAGTCAGGTGTCGCTATCGCGCAGCATTGGGGTCGGGCTTGTGCTGCGGATCGAGGAATCGCGATAGCGACCGATGAGTTTACACACGCAGACGCTGGAAACAACGCCTGTGCATTGTCTGGATTCGGCGGCACCGCGATCGTCCGCAACAACAGCGTTGCAATCGTCAACCAAGGCACGGCTCAGGGCGGTCATGGGTCTGTTTTAGTTTTCAGAACTTCAAGAGGTCTTGTCGTTGGGCGAATTGGAGAAAATGGTCTTCTCCCAAATATTCCGTACCACGTCGAGCGCGGTGTCATAGTCGCGGGCGAATGGGACGTAGATACTGCGTCGTCGCAAGATACACCGTCCGATGAATCTTGAGCTAAGATCTTCGCATGGCAAAGAAATCAAAAAGCAAAACCGGATACGTTGATGGATTCGTGCTTGTCATTCCCACCAAGAAGATGGCCGCGTACAAAAAGATGGCGGAGATCGGCTGCAAGGTGTGGATGGACCACGGCGCGCTCGCATATGCAGAGTGCGTTGGCGAAGACATGAAAGTGCCATTCGGCGTAGCTTTTCCGAAGTTCGCGAACGCGAAGAAGAGCGAGACGGTTGTTTTCTCCTTCATCACGTACAAGAACAAGGCTCATCGCGACAGCGTGAACAAGAAAGTCATGAGCGACGAACGCCTCAAGGCGGCGTGTGACCCCAAGAACATGCCGTTTGACATGAAGAAGATGACTTACGGCGGTTTTGAAGTATTTGTAGGGGCGTGAAGAAAGCGATGAAGCGAAGAACGATGAAGCGATGAATAGCTGCTGGCCTGCTGGTTCCCGCTGCGTTTATTCATCGCTTTATCGTTTCATCGTTTCATCGCTTTTTCTTGATACTCAACGCCCGGTGCTGTCCTCTGCGTCCTCGTCTGCCAACGCCGCTCCCTCCGTTGGCTTCATCACCTCACGCATCGCCACCGTCGCAAAACTGCCTTTAGGCAGTTCGAACGCGCATCGCACGTATGGGCCGTGCTCGTCGACGCCTCCTTCGACTTCGGGATCGATGAGGGGGACGCGAAGCGGGCGGCGTTTACCTTCGAGCGGGTACCGCGAAGATTGGTCGAAGGCTTCGAGTTGGGCGAGTGTCACGCCGGCAGCTTCGAGTGCTCTGCGCTCCGCGTTCGCGCACTCGCCAGTGCCTTGGAGCATGCGTGTGCCCCACATCGGGCCTGACGGGCTGATTTCGAAGGCTGCGAGACGGGGCTGTGTTTCCGGATCGGCGAGTGTTGGTTCGTCGATTGCAAACACGGCTCCATTTTCGTGCTTGATGGCGACGTCGCCAACCGCCAGCGTGCCCAGCGTGTTGCGGGCGAGGCGATCGTCGAGCACGGCGTTGAAGACGGCACTTTGGAACGCGGAGAGATAAAAGCGGATCGAGGTTTCGTCGAGGACTTGAAAGGCGCGGCGTGCGTCTTTGCCTTGCGACAGCGCGTTGAGCACGCGAGTTTCGATGGTGGCTTGCAGCGGGTACGCGACGATGGCTTCGCGGTACTTGCCTTCGGTGAAGAGACGGCGTGCATCGGCGTTGAACTCGGGGTGTTGCGCGTTTGGTCCGAGCAACTCGCGGACTGCGACGTCCCAATCTCCGCAGATGATCGCGCGGCCTATCAGGTGATTGTTTGCGAGCATGCCGAAGCGCTGTTCGCCGAAGCGGTTGGGGACGCCGGTGCGTTTCAGAATGTTCATGACGCGGAGTGCGTCGCGAACTTTGGTGGGTTCGACGTTGCGGATGCGGATTGAGAAGCGATTGCCGCGGAGATGCCCAGGTCGCAGCTTGTTGTTGTGATAATCCGCCCACAGGACGCCTAGCGATTCGTGTTGCAGCATCGGGAAGTCTTCGATTTTCTTACCCGGTGCGTAAATGGACACGACTTGCCGCGTGATGGCGTGCTTGTCTTTGAGGCCTGCGAAGCCAACATCCTTGCGCGACACGCCGAAGTGCTTGGCGATGATGCCGATCATTTCGAGCGTGCTCATCATCTTCTTCTGGACGAGCATGTAGATGTGTTCGCCCTCGCCGCTGGGTTGGTAGAGGGGTTGCTCATCAACGAGGAAGTCTTCGGGGCGTTGTTTGATGACGCCGCCAAGGCCTGGGACTTCGGCGGAGACGTAGTGCTGGGGCTTGATGCCCGGATTGGTGTTCATGTTGCTTGATGCAGGCGGCGTCATTTTGCTGCAGAGTAGTGGAGTTCATGCGAATCTGCGGCGGTTTGTGCGAAGTATGCGAATCGGGCGAATTGAGCGGGTTTGACCTACTCTTGCCCCGTGCAAGGCGACGATTACCGCGTCAAACTCGAGGCCTTTGAAGGGCCGCTGGATCTCCTGCTGTTCCTGATTCGCAAGGATCAGTTGGACATTCATGACATTCCGATTTCGCACATCACGGATCAGTATCTGGTCTATCTGCGGGACATTCACGCGCACGCGAGGCTGGATATTGACGAAGCGGGTGAGTTTCTGGTGATGGCGGCGACCTTGACAGAGATCAAGAGCCGGATGTTGATGCCCAAGCTCGCGACGAATGCGAGTGCGGATACGGGTGATGTTGCAAATCCCGCGGCAGTGGAAGATCCGCGTGCGGAACTCGTCAAGCAGTTGCTTGAATACAAGAAGTATCGCGACGCGGCGGACAATCTTGAGGATCGGGCGGAGGAATGGTCCAAGCGATTCGGCATCGCTCGCACGGGCATCGACAATGAGGCGATGCGGGAGGTTCTCGCGGCGAATGCGAGCGACCTTGATATGGAAGACCTGAGCCTCGTCGATCTGGTCGAGGCGTTCAAGAAGATTGTCGACACCGTTAACTTTGACAAGTTGGGCGAGCACCAAGTCACGTTTGATGACACGCCGATTGAGTTGCATGCGGCGGACATCGTGACTCGGTTGTCGGAGCGGGCTGCGGGCACGGGCAGCGGTGCGAAGGAAGGCGAGATGGAACTCCGCGAGTTCTTTGTGAGCCGCACGCGGAGCGAGATGGTGGGGCTGTTTCTGGCGTTGCTTGAATTGGTGCGCAACGGCAAGGTTGCGGTGCGGCAGGAAAAGATCGAAGGCAAAGACGCGTCGATCTACGTGCGGCGCGTTGAAGAACAGCAGGTTTGAACGCAGCACATCACGATGCATCGCAAAATGAAAAAGGCGAGTCGTGTTGACTCGCCTTCGTTCGTTTATTTCTAGATGACTGAGGCTTTAGTCCTCACGATCGTTGCCGCCACGGAATTCGCCGCCGCGATCTTGACCACGATCCGGGCCACGATCTGGACCACGATCTGGACCGCGATCACCACCACGGTCGCCTCGTGGGCCGCGGTCTCCACCACGATCACCGCGTGGGCCACGATCGCCGCCGCGACCGCCACGGTCGCCGCCGCGATCACCACCACGGAATCCGCCGCGACCACCGCCGCCGCCTCCGCGTGAGCCGGATTCCTGCGGCACGTAGACCTCGCCGCGTTCTTCCATGATCACTGCCTTGCGGCTGAGCTTGATGCGGCCTTGTTCGTCGACGCTGATGACCTTGACCTTGATGAGGTCGCCCATCTTGACGACTTCGTTGACGCGTTCGACATAGCCCTCAGCGAGTTCGCTGATGTGGCACATGCCGTCGGTGCCCGGGGCGAGTTCGATGAACGCGCCGAAGTCCTTCATGCTGACGACCTTGCCGTTGTACACGGTGCCGACCTTGATTTCTTCGCACAGGGCTTCGATTTCGCTGCGTGCGCCGTTCATGCTCTCTGCGCCGACGCCAGCGATCTGCACCGTGCCATCGTCTTCGACTTCGATCGTGACCTGCCAGCGTTCCTGAAGGCCGCGGATGTTTTTGCCGCCCGGGCCGATGAGCTTGCCGATCTTTTCCGGATCGATCTTGATCGTGACCATGCGCGGGGCGAAGGGGCTGATGTCGCTGCGGGGCTTGTCGATGATCTTTTCCATCACCTCGATGATTTCGAGGCGACCGACCTTGGCTTGTGCGAAGATCTTTTCGATCTGGTCGAGGTTCAAGCCGCGGGTCTTGAGGTCGAGCTGGATGCCGGTGATGCCTTCGCGGGTGCCGCTGACTTTGAAGTCCATGTCGCCATAGAAGTCTTCTTCGCCGATGATGTCGGTGACGAACATTTCGTTCTTGTCGTTGTCATCCGCGAAGCGACCCACGCTGATGCCGGCGCAGGTGTTGCGAATGGGCACGCCTGCGTCCATGAGCGCGAGGCAGCCGCCGCAGACGCTCGCCATCGACGACGAGCCGTTGGACTCGGTGATGTCGCTGACAACGCGGACGGTGTATGGGAATTCGTCCGGGCTGGGCATGATGGGCATCAAGCTGCGTTCAGCGAGTGCGCCGTGACCGATTTCGCGACGGCCTGGAGCCGAGATGCGCTTCACTTCGCCTGTTGAGAAGGGCGGGAAGTTGTAGTGCAGCGTGAACTTCTTGCTGTATTCGGGGAGCAAGCCATCGATGATTTGTTCATCGCGACCAGTGCCCAGCGTGACGCTGCAGATTGCCTGCGTTTCGCCTCGCTGGAACATCGAGCTTCCGTGCGTGCGGGCGAGGATGCCCACTGCGCCGGTCAACGGACGGATTTCCTTGGGCTGACGGCCGTCGGCGCGGATGCCCTTTTCGACGATCAGCTTGCGGGTGAGTTTTTCGTCCAAGCGAGCGAGGGCCATCTTGGCGTGAGAGCGCTGCTTCTTGCTCTCTTCCATCTGCTTCATATTGCCATCCATGTTGATGGCAAAGTGCGTATCGAGGACGTGCTTGAAGAGTTCAGCGATCTTGTCGTTGCGCTCGGCCTTGCCCTTGATCTGGCGGAGTTGGAGCAGGTCCTTCTCGGCGATCTTCTTGACCTTTTCGGTGACTTCCGGGCTGGGCAGGTGCAGTTCGCCTGCCTTCTTGGCTTTGCCCGCCTTCTTCGCGAGTTCATCGATCATCGCGAGGAGGGGCAGGATGCCTTCGTTGTATGCGTGCGTCAAGGCGCCGTGCACTGCGTCGTCGGGGATTTCCGCCGCGCCGACTTCGATCATGTTGAGGCCATCCTTGTGGCCCGCGACGACGGCGTCGATGTCGCTGTAGTCCATCTGCGTGACGGTGGGGTTCAGCACATACTGAGGACCGTTGTCGGTGTGAATGCGGCCTACGCGAACGGTGGCGACTGGTCCTTCGAAGGGAACATCGCTCAGAGCAAGCGCCGCGCTCGCGGCGGTGCCTGCGAGAACGTCGCTGTCGTTTTCGCCATCGTGGCTCATGACGAAGACCTGGATCTGGACTTCATCGAGGAAGCCATCCGGGAAGAGCGGGCGGATCGGGCGGTCGATCATGCGCATCGTGAGAATTTCCTTCTCACTGGGCGAGCCTTCGCGCTTCTTGAAGCCGCCCGGGAACTTGCCGGCGGCAGACAGCTTCTCGCGGTAGTCAACGGTGAGCGGGAAGAAGTCGATGCCTTCGCGGGGCGAAGAGCGGACGACTGTGGCGAGCACAGTGGTGCCGCCGTAGGTCGCCATCACTGCGGCGTTGGCCTGCTTGGCGATGACGCCTGTTTCGAGGGTGAGGGTGCGGCCGCCGATCTCGCGTTCGATGCGGATGAGGCCGTGGTTGGGATCAGAAAATGTTGCCATAAGAAGGCTCCTGCTAAATAGGTTGTGGGTTGTGCGGGCTTGACGAACGCGACTGAGCGTCATCATCGAAACCACTCGCGATGCAGAGCAACCGTTGCCTGCGACGCTGAGCAATCGCGGGCCCCTGGGTGGTTTTCAACAGTGATGAAGTCTCGAATCACACACACCGACCCGGGACGGCGAAAAGAAAGCCGAACACAGGTTTGAATGAGGATCGCTCGAGTCCACGCTTCAGAAGTCGGAATCCGAAATCGGAAGTGGTGGGGCTCGCGACCTGAAAGGTCACAGGATCGGGGTTGAGAGGCAGAAGGCAGGACGCAGAGACCGGCGACTCACAACAAATCGTGAGGAGGAAGGCTGAACAAATCACCATAGAGATTTATTCAGGCCGGGGCTGCGCACTGCCCACTGCCGCTCCCGACCTCTTCACACTTGAAATACCAGAGGCACGCGACCGGCACAAAACCAACAACAAGATGTCAAACACATACCCCCGATCCCCCCGAACCCCCCGAAAAAAACCGGCCCACGGCGGAATGCCTTGGGCCGACGTAATCACTTTACTTGCGCAAGCCGAGCTTGCCGATGAGCTTCTGATAGTTGTCCGGATTGGTCTTCGCCAAGTAGCGGAGCAAGCGGTTGCGCTTGCCGACCATCATGAGCAAGCCGCGGCGGCTGTGGAAGTCCTTGTCATGGCCTTTCATGTGCTCAGCGAGCGCATTGATGCGAGCCGTGAGCATCGCGATCTGAACTTCCGGTGAACCGGTGTCCGTGCCGTGGCGGCGGTGATTGGTAACAACTTGTTTGCGTTCGTCGGTGAGCAGTGCCATTTGTTGCGGATTCCTTTAATTTCTGGCAGCGAGTGTAGCAAGCGCGCGCGGGAGGGTCAATTTGTCGCCAGTTGCCCGAGCGAGGACTTTGTCATCTGTGGCTCACAGTGTCTCATTGCAAAAATAGTGTACGAAAAAGCTTCTGATCAGAAAATGGTTGAAACTGGGGTCAAGGGACGGTTTTGTATATCCCCTGTATAGGTAATCGACATTGTGAGTTTCGTAATATTCTGTCAATAAAGTACTTACATTCATTTTTGTGTCGACGTGCCACGTGTGTCAAGAACGCGCAATTTCCCGACTTCACGGTTGCAACGTTTGCTAGGTTGCGTTATCATCATCCCGTACTCATGGCCTATGCACGCGAAGAGAGACCGCGTTGCGCTGTGGGGGTTTCTTTGTGAAGGAGAGAGAGAATGCGAGCTATTTCAGTTGCTTTGGCGCTTGCCGCCGGGGTCGCGATTCCCGCGATGGCACAGACATACACGCTTGAGGATTTTAACTCGAGTTCCTTTTTCAACTTGACTGGTGGTAATCAGATCAACTGGACAGTTGATGGCGTGAACCAACTGTTCAATCAGCGATTCTTCTACCGTGACGCGTTCATGGGTGATGAAGCTGCCGTCGATTCGCTGCCCCTCACGGGTCATCAGGCGACTGACACAAACTTCTTCGACGATCCGCGTCTCGACACATTGTCCACTCGTTACACCGCGGCGAGCGGCCTTGAGTTCCGCATTTCGTACACCCTGCGTGGCGGCGCACCGGGCTCGGGCACGGGCGATCTCGCAGAAACGATTCGCATTCAGAATAACAGCCTCGCCCCGATCTCGCTGAGCTTCTTCCAGTACGTGGACTTCGACCTTGGTGGAACCATTGGCGGTGACTTCGGTGAAATCATCGGCGGCGACAGTGTCTATCAATACGACACAAGCGGCAACCTTGCAGTCAATGAGACTGTTGTCACCCCCGGCCCCGACCACTTTCAGATTGGCCAGTTCCCGAGCATCGTCAACCTCTTTGGTGATGGCCTTGTGACGAACTTGAACGACTTCGGCGGACCGTTGGGCCCCACCGACATCACTTGGGCATTCCAGTGGGACATCACGCTGAACCCGGGTCAGAACTTCATCATCTCCAAGGACAAGCTCCTGTACATTCCGACGCCCGGTGCGGCGGCTCTCCTTGGTCTTGGTGGATTGGTTGCGACTCGCCGTCGCCGCTAAGTCGATCTTTCCTTAATACGGTCTTTCGCACAGCCGCCCTTCAAAGGGCGGTTTTGTATTTTTCTACACAGAATAATGTAGATTTGCATGGGGGGATTTCTCTGATTTCTTCGCGATATCGAGTGTAATTGTCGAAAATAGTCGGTAGTTTGTTAGGATTCTGCCAGCATCGATTGGCAGTGCGTGGCATCCAACCCGCGCGGTACGGGTTGAATCACAGGATTTGGCCACTGGGGGATGAGCAATCGGATTGTTGTGAGAGAAAGTTTGATCAGCCCGAGTTGACGCTGTCGTCATTCGATGTTGCAGGAGTCTTTGCGTGAAACGTCAGGCAGTTGTGACAGCCGGTGTGGTATTCGCGTTGCTGGCAGTCGTCGGCGGTGGGCTGGCGGCGTGGAAGTATCGCCAGTTCACGAATGTTCCGCCGCCCATGCCCGAGTTTGGGCAGTCGGTGAAGATCGTGAAGGCGAGGCTTGCTCCGTATCAGCCCGAAGCGGAACTGGTGGGGACGGTGTTTCCTTTCCGCACGGTGACGCTGAGCAATGAAGTTGCGGGCACGATCCGGGAAGTGGGCTTTGAGTCTGGCGCGATCGTTGAAGAGGGCCAGGTGCTGCTGAAACTTGATGCTTCGATGGAAGAAGCGGACTTGAAGGCGGCGCGGGCCAACGTCGGGGTCGCAGAAGCGGGCATTGCGGTTGCGGACGCGCAGATCAAGTTGTCTGAGTCGACGCTGCGGCGATTGACGCAGGCGCTGGCGACAAAGGCGGCGGCTGAGGCGGACGTTGAGCGAGCGCAGGCGGATCTTGATGTTGCTCGCGCGCAGAAGCAGCGAGCGCAGGCGGATGTTGATCAGTCGAAGGCGCGCGTTGCACAGATTGAGGCGCAGATCGCGAAGAAGACTCTGCGTGCTCCGTTCCGCGCGAAAGCCGGACTGCGGAATGTGCACGTTGGGCAGTACATCGGCGAAGGCAATCAGATCGTGGGATTGCAAGGGATCACGGATCAGATTTACCTGGACTTTGGATTGCCGCAGGATCAGGCGCAGCGCGTGAGCGTGGGTGAGCAGTTCATGGTGCGTTCGACGGTGCTGGGCAAGGATCCAAAGCGCGTGGAAGTTGTGGCGATCGACGCTGCGGCGAACCCGACAACTCGCAACGTGCGTTTGCGTGCGGTTGTGGATAACAAAGAACAGAAACTCAGCCCGGGTATGTTTGTCGATGTGCGTGTGCCGGTGGGCGCGGAACAGCAGGTGGTGGTTGCACCATTGACGGCCGTACGGCGGGCGAGCTTTGGCGATCACGTGTTTGTCGTGCGCAGCGTGCCCGACGAAAAGGACTCGTCGAAGAAGGTTCTTCGCGCGTTCCAGACGTTTATCAAGACTGGCCCGACGCTTGGCGAAGACATCATCGTGCTGGATGGCTTGAAGGAAGGCGACGAACTCGCAAGCGAAGGGTCCTTCAAACTGCGCGAAGGCGCGATGGTGATGCCGGCGGGCGCGGCTCCAACGGGAGCACCTGGTGCGCCCGGTGCAGAGCCCGAAGCAAAGAAGTAAAGCTGTTTTTGTTGATCATCGAACTTCAATCAACGTGCGTGAGCCTTGCTGACGCGCGAGAATGAGCGGGATATGGATTCAAATCCGCACAAATCTGAACACAACTCCAGTATCACCGGGCCGTTTCAGGGGCTGAGCCTCAAGCACACGGGCGAAGCGCCGGGTGGCGCGGCTGCGCGCCGATCCTTCACGGACATCTTCATCAAGAAGCCCGTGCTGGCGATTGTGCTCAACTTGATCATTCTCGCGGTGGGTTGGCGTGCGATCGGCAACTTGCCGGTGCGTCAATATCCGCGGATTGAATCCAGCAGCATTGTCATCACGACGGCGTACATCGGCGCGAGCGCGGAAACGGTTCGCGGGTTTATCACGACGCCCATCGAGCGAGTGGTGTCGGCGATTGACGGGATTGATTACATCGAATCCAACAGCACGGCGGGTATTTCTACGGTGACCGTGCGATTGCGGCTCAATCACAACAGCAACGCGGCGCTGGCGGAGATTTCGGCGCGACTCAATCAGGTGCGCAGCGAACTGCCAGCGGAATCCGAAGCGCCCGTTGTCGATATTCAGCGTGCGGACAAGCCCTACGCAACGTTTTATGTGAGTTTTACGAGTGACACGCTCGATCTGAAGCAGTTGACGGATTACGCGGTGCGCGAGGTGCAGCCTGAGTTCGCGACGATTGAGGGTGTGCAGCGAGTGGGTGTCGAAGGGCCTCGCACGATGGCGATGCGCATCTGGCTTGACAGCGCGAAGATGGACGCGTTTGATGTTTCGAGCCAGCAGGTGTGGGATGCGTTGCAGCGGAACAACTACGTCGCAGCGGTTGGTCGTACGCGGGGTGCGGCGGTGCAGGTTGACTTGCTCACAAACACCGATTTGCGCAACACGCGTGAATTTGAAAATCTGATTGTTCGTGAGAATGAGGGGACGCTGGTGCGATTGCGGGATATTGCACGGGTTGAATTGGGCAACGAGGAGCCGCTGGCTGAGACGGGCGTGAATGCGACGCCTGGTATTTATCTGTCGGTGTGGCCGCTGCCTCGGGCGAATGAAATCGATGTTTCAAAGCAATTGAACGAAGTCATGGCTCGCGTGAAGCCCAACTTGCCGGCGGGCGTTCATATGACGATGGCGTACGACGGCACGTATTACATGTCGAACGCGCTGAAGGAGATCACCAAGACGCTTGCGGAGACGATTGCCATCGTGGCAGTGGTGGTGTTCCTGTTCATGGGTTCGCTGCGCAGTGTGCTGGTACCGCTGGTGGCGATGCCGATCTCGCTGGTGGGTGCGTGCATCGCGATGTTGCTTTTGGACTTCTCGCTGAACTTGCTCACGATTCTCGCGATCGTGCTTGCGGTGGGTTTGGTCGTGGACGATGCGATCGTGATGGTGGAGAACGTGGAGCGGCACGTTCGCGAAGGTAGATCGCGAATATCGGCGGCGTTGATTGGTGCGAGAGAACTATTCGCGCCGGTAATTTCAATGACGATCACGCTCGCGGCGGTGTATGCACCGATTGGTTTTCAGGGTGGTTTGACGGGCGTGCTGTTCCGTGAGTTCGCGTTCGCGCTTGCGAGTGCTGTGGTGGTGTCGGGTATCGTCGCGATCACGCTGTCGCCCATCATGAGTTCGTGGCTCGTGCAGGAGAACGGCAAGGAAGGGCGATTCACAAGGTTCATCAACGGGCAGTTTGAATACATCCGCAAGGCCTATTCGACCTTGCTGGGATTCACGCTGCAGATTCGCTGGACGATGGCGATCGCGGCGGTGCTGATTGCCGCGGCGGCATATCCGTTGTACACGATGTCGCGCAGTGAGTTGGCGCCGACGGAAGATGAAGGGTTTATTTTCGTCGTGTATCAGGCACCGCCCGATGCTTCGCTCGACTACACGCTCAAGGGCGTGTATGAATCGGCGCGCGGCATGATGGCAATTCCTGAGGGCGAGATGTTCTTCAACGTGACGTTCCTCAACGGTGGATTCGGTGGGCTCAAGTTCAAGGATTGGAAGACGCGCGAGCGCACGACGGAACAGGTACTGCCTGAAGCGTTCGGTGTGCTGTCGCAGGTGCCGGGCGTAAGTGCGTTCCCCGGTCGGCCGCCGCCTTTGCCTGGTGCGGGACAGTTTGACGTTGAGGTCATGATCACGAGCACGGATGAAGCGGAGCAGATGGCTCCGTATGCGGGTCAACTGGTCGGTGCGGCGTTTGCATCGGGCAAGTTCTTGTACGCGGACACGGACCTCAAGATCGACCTGCCTCAGGTGCGACTCAATATCGATAAGGAAAAAGTCGCGGACCTTGGGCTGGACCTTGCGAGCGTGTCGCGAGAACTCGGCGTGATGCTGGGTGGCGGGTATGTCAATCGCTTCAATCTCGAAGGTCGCAGTTACAAGGTCATTCCGCAAATTGAAGACAAGGGACGCGTCACTCCTGAGCAGTTGCTGCAGCTCAAGGTGCAGACACCTTCGGGCGGCACGGTGGCGGTCGGTTCGTTTGTCAGTTTGGAAACCAAGACTGCGCCGCGATCACTCACGCGATTCCAGCAACGTAATAGTTTCAAGGTATATGGTGGTGCGGCTCCCGGCGTGACAAAGGAAGAAGCGCTCGTCGCGATTGAAAAGGCGGCGCGCGATATCTTGCCGCCCGGCTACAACATTGACTACGCAGGCGAAAGCCGGCAGATTCGCACGGAAGGTGCGTCGCTTGCAACGACACTGGGCTTTGCGTTGATGCTCATCTATCTGGTGCTTGCGGCGCAGTTCGGCAGTTTCCGCGATCCTTTGATCGTGCTGCTGGGCAGTGTGCCTCTCGCGATCTCTGGCGCGCTCGTGTTCACGTTCCTTGATCTCACGACCATCAATATTTACTCGCAAGTCGGTCTCATCACGCTGGTGGGTCTGGTTGCGAAGAACGGCATCTTGATCGTGGAGTTTGCGAACCACTTGCAGGAACAGGGCAAGACCAAACTCGAAGCGGCTCGCGAAGCCGCGCTCACGCGACTGCGTCCGATTCTAATGACATCCGCGGCGACAGTGCTTGGGCACTTCCCGCTGGTGCTTGTGACTGGCGCGGGCGCTGAGGCTCGCAACAGCATCGGCATCGTGCTGGTTGCTGGTATGACGATCAGTACGTTCTTCACGCTGTTTGTCGTGCCCAGCATCTACGTGCTGATCGCGGCGGGGCATAAGAAGAGCGAAGTCACTGAAGGCGAAGTGTTGCCCGCGCAGGTTGGAGCAATGGCATAACGGCGCGACAACGAGCCCTCCGCGCCAGCGGAGGACGGGCGCGTTGTGCGTGATTTGAGCAAGTGGCGTTCGACCTCCGCTTGCGCGGAGGGCTCGTAATGAATTACTTCGCCATCGCAACCGTCGTGTTGCGGGGCATCACGATGGTCGTGCCCCAAGAGTTTCCACGCCCGGAGATCGTTCGTACTTCAGGTTGGCCCGTGCAGCGCGGCTGACACACGCTCGCGACGTTGATCTGCGGCACGCGGCGGACCAAGATGCCGTTGAACCCGTTGAAGTTGTTGCGGACGTCCATGCGCTTGCGGAAGCGGGGCATGTCGCTGGGGATGCGGATCGTCGCGCGGGGCTGGATGTCTCGCACGTTGATCGGAGCCTGAACTTGCACGTCTTCAGCGGCGGGCAACGCACGCAGCGGTTCAGCCTGTGCGTGTTCAGCGTGATCGACGTGATTCACGTATGCGTCGTTCACAAACGTGCGGACGCCGCTGCCGTAGCCGTGACTGTTGAGCCAGCACTGGCGTGCTTCTTCGAGGCGACGCAGAGCGCGGCCTTCGATGCGCTGCCAGGGGGAGATGCCGAAGCTGGTCATGCCGACGCGGACGAGGATGCGGGTGTTGTCGTCGGCGGACACTCCGTAGTACGACGGGCCTGGCACTTCGCAGTTGTCTTGGCGGGCGCTGGGGCCTGGGCCAATGTACACGCGGTCGCTGACCCACACCTTGCCATTCACGTTATCGTGCGTGTGGTTGGAGTAGTACGTCTTGGCGATGCGGACTCTGCCGGGCGGCGCGATGTATCCGAAGTTGGTGCCGGTCGCGTTGGACGCGACGACAGCGGCGACGGCAGAGGCAGACACGGGCGACACGCCGTTCAGGGCGTTCGCGCTCGCGACGGCGAGCACACACGAAGCAAGCACAATCGACATAGCGAACTCTCCAAACCACGATCCGTCTGGGCGTGTCCACGCGCACGCCCAGAGGAACAGTGGCACACATATTGTGTGCGCTGAGGGTACCAGAAAAGTTGCAAAATCGTGCGCCGCATAAGGAAATCTCGTCAAAATCGCATGTTTTAGGGCGAGCGATTCCGCGTGCATGACCTGTAACGTTTGCAACGAGCGGTTATGGGTGAGCGGCGTGTGAGATATAGGACGGCACTACCAGCCCGCACGCAAGAAGTTGGCGAGACGGGTGGCGGAGGGCGATGCGGCGTCTCTCACGTAGGCACCGCTGCAGGCGACTGCCATCGCGAGACATGCGTCGAGCGGGAGATTCAGTGATTGCGAAAACGCGAAGCCTGCGCCGAAGTGATCGCCCGCGCCGGTTGAGAGAGCGGGCGATGGAGTGAATGGGCCGTCGATCCAGAGTGTTTCTTGCGAGGTTGATGCCGCGGCGCCTTCTCTTGGGTGGACGACGACGGTGGCGAGGTTGAGGAAATCGCGGATTGATCTTGCGAGAAGGATGCTGCGGTTGGCGATGTTGGTGCTGTCGTTGTGATGTGAGGTTGCTGTCGCGGTGAGTGCTGCGTTTGCTAATTCTGCTTCGTTGAGGTTGAGTCCGAGTGTGGTTGGAATCAATGTGTTGATGCGGGAGAGCAAAGTCAGCACGCGAGAGAGGTCTTGTTGCGTGCGCTTCGAGGGATCGGAGAGATCGATGAAGAGGTGACGATTATGTTTTTTGTGAGATTGCGAAAGAGCGGGCAGGATGTCAGTGAGCAGTCCTTCGAGGATGGACTCAACGCCTGCCATGATGCTCCAGTTCACAATGCCGATGAGTGATGAAGAGTCGAACATCTTCAGCAGGGTGTCGCGACCGACTGTGTGTACGAGCGTGTCCCACGACACACGCTGGATGGGGTCGGGCATGTTGAACATGATTTTGCCATCACTGAATTCGAGTGCGTGGGTCAGCGCGGGTTGTGCGATCGGGACGACTTGATTGCATCGCTGTGCGAAGTGGGTGAAGAGGGGATGGACTTGAGTGGTGTTGGAATCGGAGGCGATACAGCCAATGAATGTGGTTTTCGCACCGAGGCTGGCGAGGCCGCTCGCGAGCAGGGGGCCGTTTCCGCCGAAGCGGGATTCGGAAGTGACCAACTCGATTCCAGCACTTTTCCCAGCGGCGGCGTGGATTCGGTCGGCGAAGGCTGGGATGTTTGTGATGGGCGAGAAGTCTTCCGTCCGCATGGAGTGGCGGGTTGCGACGGGGCGGAGGATGACGTCGACGAATCCATCAAAGCCCACAAGCGCGTGAACGCTGTTTGAGTGCTGTGAAGTGAGAGCATCGGCGGCGGCTGCGAGCGCGATTGTGTGACGTTGGCCGAGGATGTGATTGGTTGTAGACATTGGTGAGTATCGGATTGTGGTTGAACGACTCACGACAACGCTTCGGCTCGCATCAATGCGATAACCAACTTGATCTGTTCGTAGGTGACTTGGCCGCCCAATTCTTCGAATAGGGGGCGAAGAGTCTTTGCGCCGACTTTCTCGATTGCGAGGCGCACTCTGGCTTCGGTGGCTTTGTTGACCCACGGGGAGATGTCGTTTGTCTTGGTTTGTTCGATCCACGCGGTGAGGTATTCGCAGATGGTGGAGGGCGAACGTTCGAGTTGTGCCGCGACTTGTGCGATTGGCAACTTTTGCTCGAACAGGGTTGCGGCGCGAGGGGGGACTCGTTTGAACTTGTCGCGGGGTTCGACTTCGACTGACGCCATTTTCGCGGTGTCGATTGGAGATGTCGTGAGGTCGGTCGAGAGATTGTGTTGAGAGCAGTACTGCGCGACGTGGCTGGAGAACTTCTCGCCAAGGTCGGCGAGTTTGATGCGGCCTACGCCTTTGATGGTGCTCATGGATTCGAGCGTGGTTGGACGAACGCGGGCGAGTTCTTCGAGGGTGGCGTCGCTGAAGATCACGTATGGGGGCACGTTGCGTTCTTCGGCGAGCGCACGACGCAAGGTTCGCAGTGAATCGAACAAGGCTTGTTCTTCGCTGGAGAGCGCGGGGGCGTTGCTCGCGCGGATAGGAGTTGTCTGGCCCTTGGAGACTTCTTCGCCTCGTGGCTGGTAGAGCGTGACTTCTTGTTTGCCGGTCAGGACTTCTCTAGATGCACTTGTGAGTGAGATGACGGGGAATTCGCCCGGCGCGACGGCGAGCAAGCGTTGTTGAACGAGTTGCTGGATGTAGGTGGTGAGGACTTCTTTGGGGATCGATGCGAGCAGGGCGAATGTTGAGAGTTTGTCGAAGCCTCGTTCGAGCACTCTTGCGTTGCGTGAACCTCGCAAGACGTCGGCCACCATTGCTGCGCCGGAGTTTTGTCCCATGCGATAGACACAGGAGAGAATTTTCTGTGCGATAGTCGTTGAGCCCGGGACGGCGACCATGTTGCCAAGGCAGACATCGCATGCGCCGCAGCCGGGGCCTTGGATGTTGGATGGGGGTTGATATTCCTGACCAAAGTACTCAGTCAGTGCGCGGTGGCGGCAGGTTGCGCTGCTGGCGAGGTTCTGCATTTCCTGCAGTAATTCGTGCTGGATGCGGAGGCCTTCGGCGATGGACTCTGCGTCTGCGGAACTTTCGGCGGCGGAGCGTTCCATCAGTTTTCGCCAGCGCAAGCCGTCTTGTGGTGATGTGAAGAGGACGCATTCGCTGGGCAAGCCGTCGCGGCCAGCGCGGCCTGTTTCCTGCTGGTAGTGCTCGACGGTTTTGGGCATTGCGGCGTGGATGACGCAGCGGACGTCGCTGCGGTCGATGCCCATGCCGAACGCGACGGTCGCGACGACGACGTTGACGCGTTCGTTGATGAAGTCGTCTTGCACTTTCGCGCGTTTACGCGGGTCAAGGCCAGCGTGGTACGCGGATGCCTTGATTTTGAGCGATGTGAGGTCTGCGGCGAGGGATTCGGTGTCTTTGCGGCTAATGCAATAGACGATGCAGCCTTGATCGTCGTGTTTGCGGAGGACGCGGGCAACTTGCGTGACGAGGTCGGTGCGTTGCACGATTCGGTAGGTCAGATTCGGGCGATCGAATGTGCCGACGAGCACGCGGGCGTTTTTCAGTCGCAGTTGGTGGACGATGTCTTCGCGGACGCGTGGTGTTGCGGTTGCTGTGAAAGCGTGGAATGGGACGCGCGGAAAGATGTCGCGGAGTTCGGCGAGGCGGCGGTATTCGGGGCGGAAGTCGTGGCCCCATTGGCTGATGCAGTGTGCTTCGTCGATCGCGAAGGCTTCGAGTTGACCTGCGTCGGCGATGCGGGCGAGCCACGAGAGGAACGAAGATTGCAGGAGTCGTTCAGGCGCGACGTAGAGCAGACGCATTGCGCCTGCGCTGACTTGTGAGCGGAGCGTGCTGGCGTCTTCAGGCGAGATGCCGCTGTGCAGGCATCCGGCGGGATAGCCGTTGAGTTGAAGACCATCGACCTGATCTTTCATCAGAGAGATGAGGGGTGAGACAACGATGGTGAGACCCGTTGCGATGGCGGCCGGGAGTTGGTAGCAGAGGCTTTTGCCGCCGCCCGTGGGAAGGACGAGCAGCGAGTCTTGGCGCGAGAGTGCGGCGTTGATTGCTTCGTGCTGGAGCGGTCGCAGCGAGTCGTAGCCCCAATATCGCTTGAGGGTTTCCAGCACGCGCGGCTCTTGTCGCGAGTCGTTCTGTTGTGCGGCGGATATTTCGCTCACGGGCGACATCGCGGCAAGAGTATTCGACGAAGGATGCAGCAGGGCGAAAAGTCAGCTTTGCGATTGCATTCTCTTGAGCATTTTCCGCTTGCGGCGATCGACAAAGAGGATGAGCGAACCCGCCGAGCCAACGGCGCCGCCCCCAACGCCTATGACTGCGGGGACGATCATCTTGGAAGCGACGGCGTTGCCATCGTCGGGCATCTTGTCGCTGAGCGGGTCGATCATGGCCTGCTTGTACAACTGTGCGATGGGTTCCAAAGCGGTCATGAAGCCCCACAGGCCCACGGCCAACCCGACCAGAAGCATGATCCAGCCCAGCATTCGCATGATGGAGAGTACGTTCGTACTGTTGCAGACATATGACAACGCCCAAATCCCTCATCGTTGCTTTGTCGCTCTTCGCGATTCCCGCTTTTGCCGCGGGCGAGCAGAAACTGACTGACACAGAAGCCGCATCGGGCTGGAAGATGCTGTTTGACGGCAACTCCACCGACGCGTTCCGAGGCTATAAGAAGGATCGGTTTCCTGAGAAGGGCTGGAACGTTGAAGATGGTGCGCTGCACGTCAAGGCAGGCGGCGGCGGGGGCGACATCATCTCGATTGGGGAGTGGGAAGACTTCGAATTGTCGCTTGAGTTCAAGTGTGCGCCGGGTGCGAACAGCGGCATCATGTATCGCGTGAATGAAACGCTGGATTACCCGTGGATGACCGGGCCTGAGTATCAGATTCTTGATGACAAGGGACACAAGGACGCCGTCACGGCGAGCCACACGGTTGGATCGTTGTATGACATTATGGAGCCGCCCGCGGATAAGCCTGCGGCACCGGCGGGTGAATGGAATCGCGCGACGATTCGCATCAAGGACGGGTGGTTGTCGCACTACTTGAATGGCAAGAAGGTTGCAGAGACGCGCATTGATGATGATGCGTGGAAGGAGAAGATCGCGAAGAGCAAGTTCAAGGACTACAAGGGCTTTGGGGTGCAGCCGACCGGGCATATTGCGCTGCAGGATCACGGCGATGATGTGTGGTATCGCAACATCAAAATTCGTGACCTTAAGGGTGCAATGCCGGGCGAGAAGGCTTTACTCGGGAAGGACCTGAGCGATTGGACGGTGTTCATTGATCCCAAGGCGGGAGCGGATGCGAAGAGTCCGTGGACGCTGGAGAATGGCGTGCTGACGTGTGCGGGTGAACCAGTTGGCCATATTCGCACGAATGGCACGTACACCAACTTTGTCTTGAAGGCTGAATGGCGCTGGCCTGCAGAGCCTGGTAACAGCAGCATCTTGTGGCGAGTGCAGCCGCCCGAGCAAGGGCAGGAATGGGCGACGTGGCCCAAGTGCGTGGAAGCACAGTTGCAGCACGGCAGGACGGGTGACTTCTGGGTATTTCAGAACTTCCCGATTTCAACGGATCAGGCGAGAAACAAGGGCAAGAACACACGTGCAACGCATGACGCCGAGCGGCCCACCGGTGCTTGGAATGAGTTTGAGATCATCGCGATGCATGGCGATATCACCTATATCGTCAATGGTGAAGTCGTCAATCAGGCGACGAAGGCGGCGGAACTTGCTGGACATGTTGCGCTGCACAGCGAAGGGGCTCGCACGGAGTTCCGCAACATTCGGATTGTTGAGTTGAATTGAGTCATATCAAATTGACAGAGCGAAACCGACGAGCGAGTGCTCGTCGGTTTTTCATTTGCAATCCCACAAGTTCAAGGGCTTCGCGCACAAAAAACGCCCAGCAGCACCGGTCACGTGACCGATGGCTGCTGGACGTGTTCAATGGACTCATGAAACGAATTAACGCCGACGCCGACGCGTTGCGATTGCGCCGCCCGCGAGCAGCGCGACGGCTGACATCGGTGCGGGGATCGCCGTGGAGATGACCGCGTTGCCGAAGGGTGCGGTATCCGTGAACCACACGTTCACGCCCTTGACTTGGAAGCCGTACTGCACGTGACGGGCCGGGTCAGGAATGGTCGCGTACGACAGGCTGAACGGGCCGGGCGTGATCGGGATCGTCGTCGTGACTGAGGACGAATAGTCAGGCGCGAAGTCCTTGATGAAGATGATGGCTTCGTGTGCGCCCGTGAATGTGTTGGACAGGATGTTGCCCTGGAACGTCAACGTCTGCCCGGTGTACACGCCGGTGGTTTCGACGTACAGGTTTGCTTCCATGATTTTGTTGCCCGCCGCGCCCGGGCCGCCGCCGCCGATGTACCAGAACGGGTTTGGATCACCGATGGTGTTGGGCGAGAGTGTGAGCGTCTGCGCCGGGTTGTTGAACGACGCGTTCAGATCGGGAATGCCCCAAGGGCTGCCGAACACGAACCCGCCGCCGTTCGAGGGCAGCTCAAACACGTTCATGAATCCAAGCCAGGGTGCCGCAGAATCGGGCGTCACGACCGCTGCGTGCGCAGAACCGCACGCGCATGCCAACAAAGAAATACCAATTAACGTCTTCATGTCTCTCTCCTAAAAAGTCTCTCTTGGCGAGGAAACCGGAAAGTTTCGCCGCCTCGAACATTGCAGTTGCGTGTCCTTCGGAAAGGTGCACGCTCCTGAAAACCGCACAATGCCACGAGACCTAACACGGGGCGCTCGTGAAAATGCCCTCATGCCGCTCTCGCTCGTGAACATTCAACCAAACCGCCAGCGAGAGTTTCCCGTCGCTGGCAATGCGGGCGAGTCGCCCGTGAAAATTGGCTTTTGAGCTGAAAGTCAGCTATCAGACGCCGCAGAGCGTGCAGGGGCCTTCGCTGAACTGCACGAGGAAGCTGTCGATATCGCAGGGATCAAAGACCGACCCATCGTTGTTGAAGTCGATGTCGTTGCAGGTCGCGGTCGAAGGAATGCACGGGCCTTCGGAGTAGACGCTCAGGAAGGCGTCGATGTCCTGAGGATCGAAGACGCTGGTGTCGTTGTTGAAGTCGATGGAGTCGCAGGTGGGGCCAGCTGGGCCGGTGGAAATCACGACGCTGCCGTAGTTTCCAGCGTCAGTAACCCACACGCACGGGCCAGTGACGGCGAAACCGTACTGCACGTGACGGCCTGCGCCGGGGTCGGTCGCGAGGCTGACGCTGAACGAGCCGCTTGCTGGCAACGGGAGAGTCGCCTGAGTGAATGAGGAGTAGTCGGGCGCAAAGTCCTTGATGAACAAGATAGCGGTGTGCGACGGTGACAGTGTGTTGGACACCACGGTGCCTTGGAAGTCAACCGTTTGGCCATTGAGCACGTTGGTCGTTTCAATGTACGTGTTGGCTTCCATGATCTTGTTGCCCGTCGCGCCTGGACCGCCTGACGGCGTGTACCAGAATGGATTGGGGTCGCCAATGTTGTTGACCTTGAGCGTCATGGTGTTTGCACCATCGTTGAACTGCGTGACGAGATCTTGCACGCCCCACGGGCTGCCAAACACGAAGAAACCGCCGTTGGAGGGCAGTTCGGACACGTTCATGTAACCAAGCCAAGTTTGCGTGGAATTCCCTGGGCTGACGACGATGGCCTGCGCGACTGAACAACCCGCGACGACGGCAAACAAACCTGAAAGCAACTTCTTCATTGGACACTCCTGACTAATGCAAACACTCTTCTGAAACAGTTTCGGTGGAACACCGATAGACTACTGGAACTTCCCGACTTTGTCTAGCAAAGATAGTCTAGAACCTTTGATTTCTAGGCATCTGCTGTTATGGGACACCTTGACGATTTCCTGAAACAATTGCATGATCTGAACGCTTACTTGGCCTTTGCTGGAATTGGCTGTTTGTGATCTTCCTGCATGACGAGTTTGGGGGTGCGATCTGAATTGAACACACCCCAGTTTTTTTCTACTTCGTTGGTCGCGCCGCCGCCTTTCCATTTTTCATCGAAGGCTGAGAAGTAGAAGTAGGGCTGGTTTGCATCGGTTGCCCAGTGTTCCAGCGCTCGGTAGAACAACTCTTGTTGCCTTTCGCCGGCTTCTGCGACGATGCCGATGGCTTGGTATCCCTCGGTGCCTTTTTGAGTTGCCCAGCCAAGCTCTGTCAGCACGATGGATCGATCTGGGTGCAGATTCTTGACAACTTGTATTTGTTCACGCGTCCAAGGCAGTGCGTCGGGCAACTGTTGTTTGTTCCACATGGCGTAGGCGTGGAGTGCAATAAAATCACATTGCTGGGCGATTTTGACGCTTTCTGGCTTGTTCCAGAAGTTGTAATCGTCGCAGGTGGTGACGGGTTGACTGACGCTTGCGCGAACTTGTTTGATGTATCCGAGCAGGACCTCGGCGGTGGTGCGATAGCTTGACCACGCGACTTGCGTTTCGTTGCCCACGCCTAACGCCATGACAACATCGGGAAAGTCGTTGGCGAGTTTAATGCCGTCGGCGACTTGTTGGCGGTTCTTTGCGACGAGGGATTCGTCTCGGCTGACGATCTCAGACTTGTCATTCAGTTGCACTTCGGGAGCGATCCAAATGCCCGCGAGCAACTTCAAGGGAAGTTTGTCTTCGCGGATGATCTCAGCCGTCCAGCGGGTGAGTTCGCCTTGGCCATACATGCGGACCATTCGCCAGTGCTTGGCGATGATGTGCAAATCCTCGCGAATCTGTTCTTTGGTGGGTTGGGCTGTAGTGTCCGGGCCTTGGCCATCTCGGAAGGGGCCGTAGCAGACACCCCAGCCTTGACCTGAGACTGCGGGCGGAATCACGAGAGGACGCAAGGCGAGCGAAACGAGCTGTTTTTCAGCTTGAATTTCGCGTTTTTCCTGAGCGATTGCGCAGCCCACGGCCACGCCTGTGCACGCCACACAGAGGGCAATGGCAAGCAAGCGGCGGGCAGTTCCCGGTCGCGGTGGGCGTGGGTTGCGATCACTCATGCGCATGAAAATACTCGAAAGCGGAATTTTCTGCAACTGTTTCATGACAAAAATCGGTGGAAATTTGACGTTTCCGGGAAATGTGGCGGTTTTTCGGTGACTTCCGTGCTTTTCGTGCTTGCAACAGTTTCGGAATTTTGGTATCCTGATTGAGTCGTCCGTAGGACACGAGACGTGCGGGGTGTTTGCTTTGGAGGTCGTGTGAGTTCCGTTCGTGCTATTGCCAAGTCGCTTGAGTTGTCAGCCGCGACTGTGTCGCGTGTGCTGAACAACCGTCCAGACGTGGATGAAGACACGCGTCGGCGCGTGCTCGACATGGTGAATCAGGTTGGGTACTTCCCGAAGGTTGGGGCGCGCCAGACGGATGTGATCGGGCTTGCATACCCGGATGAGCCCGTGCAGACTGAATATGGATCGTTCGAACCTGCGCTGCAGAGCGGGATCATGCGTGGACTGGATGAGCGGCAGTATGACTTGAAGTTTGTGAGCATTCGTCGCGACAAGTCGCACGATGAGACCTTTACGCAATTGTTCATGCGGAAAGGTTTGCGGGGTGTCATTCTTCGCTGCTTCAGAAACGATCATGCGATGATCCAGCGCATCGCGCGGGAGCGATTCCCTATGGTGGTCGTCGCGGAGCACTTTGACGATCCACTCGTGAACTACGTGCGGTCGGATTCTTATGAGAGCAGCCGACGCGCGGTTGAGCACTTGATTTCACTGGGACATCGGCGGATCGCGCTTGCAATTCACAATGTCGCGGATAGCGATCATTCGGATCGTCGGCGTGCGTATGCAGATGCGCTGCATGTTGCGGGAATCGCTGTTGATCAGCGGATCATTTTCGAGAGCCCGGCGAGTTTTTCGGCGGGCGAGCGAGTAGTGGACGGCATTCTTGCGATGCCTCAGCGGCCAACTGCTGTGTTTGCGACGAACCCGATGACGGCGTTGGGCATTATGCGGCGATCGCAGCAGATTGGACTAGTCATTCCGCGAGATCTTTCGCTCGTGGGCATGGACGACAGCGATGTGCGTGCCCATGTGTGGCCTCGTATGACTGCGGTGTGTCAGGATGCGTCGGCGCTTGGATATGAAGCCGCGTGCTGGTTGATGCACTCGTTGTCAACGAATGGCTTGCGTCAGCAGCCGCTTCGCAAGATGCTTCCGACGACGTTTGAAGTCAACGGCACAACTGCCCCGCCCCTTTCGACGACTGTTGGTGTTGAAAATGCCGAGGTTGAAGTGCCTTTGGCCAAGAAGCGAGCGGCGGGCGAGCGACGAACTGAAGAGGGTCGCAAGCCAAGCAAACGCACGAAGCCATGATTGCGGTGTCGGGGTAGCGGCGTCAAACACATTCGATTTGTGCGACTGTTCAAACCACATGAAGAAAACACCATCTCCATCTTGTCGTCACGCTGTCGCAGCACTTGCCTTCACCTGTGTTGCAGCAAAGGTTCATGCGCAAGGGCAGTGGAATACGGTGTGGACGGAGCCTTTCGCGGGCACGCAGCTGAATGCCGGTTCTTGGAATGTGCTGGATATCGCGTGGCCTCACAATGGCGAGGCGCAGTATTACCATCCCTCGGCGGTGACTGTCGCGGGCGGCACGATGACGATTACCAGCACGAATGTGCCGAGAGGCGGGCGGTCGTACACGTCTGGTCGGCTTGATACGAGCAACAAGCAAGAATTTCTCTTCGGCAAGTTTGAGATGCGGGCGAAGTTGCCTCGCACTCAAGGATTGTGGCCGGCGTTCTGGCTTTTGCCTGGCAGCGATATCTGGCCACCTGAAATCGACATCATGGAGTTGCTTGGCCATCAACCCTCTCGCACCTATGCGTCGAATCACTGGGGACCAACCGCCGGACCTCAGCACCAAACAACGCCTTGGGATGGGCCTGACTTTTCTTCGTCGTACAACATCTTCGCGTGTGAATGGTGGCCTGATCGCGTTGACTTCTTCGTCAACGGCAACCTCATCGGCACGCACCGCGAGCAGATTCCGCAGGAGGCGATGTACATCATCCTCAATACGGCGGTGGGAGGCTTCTGGCCCGGGTATCCCGATGCCACGACGGTTTTTCCGCAGCGATTTGATGTTGATTTCGTACGTGTGTCTCAGTGGAGCGAGCCGTTGCTGCTGAACACGGGATTTGAAACAAGCCCTGCGAATGACACGTCGAGTCTTGTTGGGTGGAATCGCTGGGGCAACACGACTCGCAACACGCAATTGGCTCGGCAGGGGCCAGCGGCTCTCAAGATGTACGGAAACTTCAATACGCCCAACAATACGAGTGGTGTGTATCAGGACATGAACGCCGCGCCTGGTCAATCGTGGACTGTGACGGGCATGGTGCGGAGCCCGAACTGGGATCGAATCGGGAACGGCAATCAGAGCCGGATCGCGCTTGAGTTTCGCAGTGCGACGGATCAGTTGATCTCGCAGGTGCAAAGCCCCACGTTTACTCGCACGGACGCTGCGGATCAATGGCATCAACGGACGGTGACGGGTGTGACGCCCGCTGGGACTACGAAGGTGCGCGTGGTGATCACGCACACCCAGGGAGCCCAACTCGCGGCGGGTGCGGTGTGGTGGGATGACATTTCACTCACGCGCAGCGCTCTTTGTGATTCAATCGATTTCAACAACGACACGAGCGTCTATGACCCGCAGGACATAGACGCGTTTTTGTCGGTATATGGCGAGGGGCCTTGCATTCCGGCGGCTGCGACGTGCAACGACATTGACTTCAACAACGACGGGTCGTTGTTTGATCCGGTGGATATCGACACGTTCCTGCGAGTCTTTGCGGAAGGGCCTTGTCGGCTGTAAGCATATTTCAAAGAGCAAACACAAGTGGCAAGCGTTGAACTGGTCAACCTGAGCAAGAGTTTCGCCGACGGCACTGCGGTCGTGCGTGGTGTTTCGCTGACTGTCCCCGACGGGGCGTTTTGTGTGTTGCTCGGGCCGTCTGGTTGCGGCAAGACGACTTCGCTTCGCATGATTGCAGGGCTCGAGACGATCTCGGGCGGCGAAGTTCGGATTGATGGCAAGCGCGTGAATGACGTTGCGCCGAAGGATCGCGATGTTGCGATGGTGTTTCAGAATTACGCGCTGTATCCGCACCTGACTGTGCGCGACAACATTGCGTTTCCGCTGACGATGCGCGGGGTTGCGAAGGGAACGATTGCGGAGCGGGTTCGGGAAGCCGCGGCGATGTTGGAGTTGCAGGAGTTGCTTGATCGCTATCCGGCGCAGTTGTCGGGCGGGCAGCGTCAGCGTGTTGCAATGGCTCGCGCAATTGTGCGGAAACCAAAGGTGTTTCTGTTTGACGAGCCCTTGTCGAATCTTGATGCACGCCTGCGGGCGCAGACTCGGCGGGAACTCAAGGAGTTGCACAAGCGATTCCGCATCACGAGCATTTATGTCACGCACGATCAGGAAGAGGCGATGAGCCTTGCGGACATGGTTGCGATCATGGCGAAAGGTGAGTTGCAGCAGTGTGCATCGCCAACGGATGTGTTCTTGAAGCCTGCGAATCGATTTGTCGCTGGGTTTATCGGCACGCCATCGATGAACTTTGCGCAGGCGACGGTACATCGCGAAGGCAGCGGTTTCACAGTGAAGTGCGACGGATTTGCGTTGCAGTTCAGGAACGCGCTGCCTGCAGAACTGAATGATGGCGAGAGTTGCACGCTGGGGCTTCGTCCGGGTGCACTGAAGGTCGCGTCGGGAAATGATTTTGGTGGAAGTGGCAGCGAGTATGCCGCGACTATGCCGGGCACGATCGAGTCAGTCGACCTTCTGGGTGAACAGAGCGATATTTCGATTCGCGTTGGCAACTCGTCGGTCGTTGCGCGTGTTGCGACGGCCGCGTGGATTCGTCAAGGTGCGCGATGCGTTGTTGGAGTTCCACGAGACGCGGTGTATCTCTTCAAGTTGTCAGATCAGGCACAGACGGTGTGGCAGTCATCAAACGCAGAAAACAAGATGGGTGCGCCATCGATCAGCAGCGAAGATTCGTTTGTCCGCGCGGGGCATTCGTCCGCTGAGGTTGTGAAGCACTAAGCCAGTTTGAATAGAAAAGGCCGGGTTTACAGATCAGGAGTGTGGTCCATGCAAGTGAATGTCAGCAAGATGATGCGAGGTCATGTCGGACATCAGCAACAAACGGCACAGCGTCGACCACGTGGCTTTACGCTCATTGAATTGCTGGTTGTCATTGCAATCATCGCGTTGCTGATTGGCGTCTTGCTGCCTGCACTCGGCAGGGCCCGTGAATCCGGACGAAACATCAAGTGTCAATCGAACATGCGTGGGTTGGGACAGGCGCTGCACGCGTACGCGAATGATTACAAAGGGCTTTTTCCGCCCGTGTTGCACAACGTGCCTGATCCTGACACCGGCAAACTGAGCATGCAGTGGTATGACGAAGCTCGCATCGGCAAGTACTTGCCTCAGTACGACTCAACAAATATTTCAGACACGAACTCGCGCAGCAATACCGTTGGTGGCGGCATCATGGCTTGCCCGAACCATCCTGCGGCGGGTCGTTCCTACGCCCTGAATTACTGGTCGAGCTGCGCTTCCCGTTGGAACAACGACCCGACGACTGGTCGAGTGCGATACTACCGGCCCGGTACGTTCGCTGAAGCACAGCGGGGCAAGAACTTCGATGCGACTGCGGGCAACAGTTCAAAGACGGCTTTGCTGACTGAAGCATGGGGAACGTTTCCATCTGAAATTACCAACACACAGTCGAACGAACCGACCAAGTGGTTTGCGACGTCGCACACAGGAATGTCGGGCATGCCCGCAGAGCGATTTGGCGCTGGCAACGGTGTTCCCGCAGGCGCCGAGTTTGGGACGCAGTGGCTCAACCAAGCGCAGGAACTCCTCACGCTCACTGCGGTGACGCAGCTCAACACATACATCCCGTTCTATCGCCACCCACGCAAGCAGATTTCCGGTACGGGCGTACCGAAGGGAAGCGGCGCGAACTTCACGTTTGTTGATGGTCACGTGGGTCAGTACGGCGAGAAGGATCTCATCACTGGTGATAACAAGAGCACTTTGGCGGTGTACTGGTCTCCGCTTGACGACATGATCAACAACTGATGGTGCAGGCGTGATGGTGTGATTGAGTGAAACAGGACGTTGCAAAACCGAGTTCTTCGCCCGCCGGTCGGCCTCGATGGCTTGGGCCGTCGATCATTCTTTCGTTGGCTGTCGCTTCGCTCGCGGTTGCGGCTATGTTTCCGGTGAAACGCGAGTCTGGTGTTCGCTTCTGGACTTTCGCGCGATTGCATCACGAGATGTACGTGCCGCTCTCTCAAGAGTGGAACAAGCAGCATCCGGACGAGCCGCTGCGAGTGTCGCTCTTTGGCGTGCAGGCGATGGAGCAGCGGCTGCTTTCGTCGTTCATGTCGGGTGTTGTGAGTGCGGAATTGCTCGAAGTTGAAAGGCCTATGTCGTCTCGGGCGTTTGCAGGGCCACTTGAGTCGGTTGGCTTTACGGATCTCACGCAACTGGTCGAGCGTGACAACCTGCGGAGCAAAATCCATCCCGCGGCGTTCAAGCCTTGGACGATGCAAGGGCACATCTTTGGTATTCCGCACGACTTGCATCCAGTGATGCTTGGGTATCGTGCGGACATCGTCGAGGCTGCGGGGATTGATGTTTCGCGGATAGAAACGTGGGATGATTTTGTTCGTGTGCTTTCGCCTCTCTTGTACGACGCGAATGGCAATCGGCGCAACGATCGTCACTTGCTGAATATCTGGGAAACGCACGCGACGACGTTTGAGATGCTTGCGATGCAGGCGGGCGGCGGACTCGTGAACGAGCAAGGGTTGCCGACGCTGGATCATCCGGCGAATGCACGAGTGCTTGCGCAGGTTGCGGAGTGGATTACGGACAAGGAACGCGTTGCGGGCGATGCGCCGTACTTCACGGCTTCGGGCAATCAGTTGTTGCTGGATGGATTCGTGCTTGCGTCGTTTGTTCCCGATTGGATGTGCAACGTCTGGCGCAAGGAAATTCCACAGTTGGGCGGCAAGGTCAAGTTGATGCCGTTGCCAGCGTGGGACAAAGGTGGACGACGCACCAGTGTGTGGGGCGGCACGATGCTCGGCATTTCGCGAGATGCTCCGAACCAGGATCGTTTGTGGGAGATCGCGAAGCATCTGTACTTGTCGAAGGAAGTCGCAACGCGTCTGTATAAGGAAGGCGACATCGTGACGCCGGTTCGCGAGTATTGGTCGGATCCGATGTACGACCAGCCTGATCCGTACTTCCGCGATCAGAAGCGCGGCAGGATGTACATCAATCTCGCGGATCAGGTACCGGACCGATTCAACTCGCCTTTCGCGCAGATGGCGCAGGTGCGTTTTCAGTCGGCGGCGTCGGAACTCGTGGCATATGCACGCTCGCAAGGCAAGACCAAACGAGATGAATTGCTGGCGAAGGCCAAGGAGCTTGTTGCACAGGCGCAGGCGGATGTCATGCTGCATGTCAATCGCAATCGTTTCTATGCGGAGCGGGCGAAGGCGAGTAAGTCTGCTGCGGAGCCGGTGAATGATGCACAAGGCACGAGCGATGGGGGTGCACGATGAATGCACTCGCTTTGAAGCCTGGCTCACGTGACACTGCTGGTGCAGTTGGATCAAACCGATTCAGCGGCATCATCTTGATTGCGCCGTTTTTGTTGTGCTTTCTGGTGTTCACGCTATATCCGCTCTTGAGCGCGGGAAAACTCGCGACCGAGCAGACCTTTGGCCCCGGAACGACGCGGTTTGTTGGTCTCAGCAACTTCACGCACTTGCTGCATGATCCGCTGTTCTGGACGGCACTTAAGAACACATGCATTTTCACTGTGCTCAGTGTGCTGGTGCAGATGCCGCTGGCTCTTGGGCTCGCGTTGCTACTGAATCGACCCAATCTGCGAGGCCGCGCATTGATGAGGTTGGCCCTCTTTTCTCCTGTACTCGTCGGCGTCGTCTTCACGGCGATGATGTTTGCGCTGCTGCTCGAAAAGCGCACCGGGCTCATCAACATTGCACTTCATAGTGCATTCGGCTGGAACCTTGACTTCGCGTGGTTCGAGCAGGGCATCATGGCTTCACTCGTCATTGCGACGGCGTGGCAATTTACCGGTTTCAACATGGTGTACTTTCTCGCCGCGCTGCAAAGTGTGCCGGAAGAGTTGAAGCAGGCTGCGCTCTTGGATGGTGCAGGACGTAGGTCAACGTTCCGGCATGTGACGTGGCCCGCGATTCGACCCGTCGCAACGTTCGTGATTCTGCTGTGCGTGATTGGCAACATGCAGGTGTTTGAGTTGCCATTTATTCTGCTCAACGGCACCACTGGCCCTGACAACAAGGGCCTGACACTCGTTACGTATCTGTATCAAGCAGGTTTCCAAACGGGCGACCTTGGATATGCGTCTGCGATTGGATGGATGCTCGCGTTGATTCTTGGTGGGTTCAGTATCGCGCAGCGATTGGTTGCGGATCGCAATCCGGGAGGTGCGCGATGAACGCTGCATCCTCCGGTTCACGAGATAGACGCGGCGCGTTGGCTGCGTACATCATTCTCATTCCGATCACGCTCATCATCGTCGCACCGTTTGTGTGGCTTGTGTGTGCTGCGTTCAAGACGAACGAAGACTTTTTTACATCGATTCTGCTGCCGCGCGGTGAAGGATTCTTGGGTATCGCTTGGGATCGATTAACGCTCAACAACTTCCGCACGCTGTTTGCTCAGGGTGGATTCCCACGAGCGGCACTCAATTCCGTGCTTCTTTCGTCGACCATCTCAGTACTTGCGACGTTGTTCTGCGCGATGGGTGGATATGCGTTGGTTCACGCGCCGTTTGCGGGTCGCAAGTGGATGTCGCGGATTGTTATCGCCGCGCTAATTATCCCGCCACCCTTGCTACTTGCGCCGGGGTTCACGGTGTTGTATCAACTGGGCTTGCTTGATCGCATGCTGGGCCTCATTCTTCCGGCTCTCGCGCCGGCGTTTGGCGTGTATCTCTTCCGCCAAGCGACAATCACGAGCGTGCCGAAGGAACTGATCGAGGCGGCTCGCATGGATGGATGCTCGGAACTGCGGGCATTCTGGCGCGTTGCGTTTCCGCTGTTGCAACCGATGGCTTCGGCGTTCATGCTCATCACGTTCCTTGGTGTCTGGAACAACTTTCTCACACCACAGATTGTGATGCAGACGCCCGGAAAGTTCCCGCTCGCGGTCGCCGTCGCACAACTCAAGAACACGTATTACCAGGATTACGGATTACTGATGGCGGGCACGCTCGCATCGATTGTGCCTGTTGCAGGATTGTTTTTGCTTCTCCAGAAAGATTTCGTCGCTGGATTGACCAGCGGTGCAGTGAAAGGGTGAGTTGTCATGCCCGACAATCATGTTTCGTTTGATGACGGTTCGCATCTGAAGCCCGCCGGGTTGTTCCCGCCGAACTTTGTGTGGGGCGCGGCGTCTTCGTCTGCGCAGATCGAAGGCGGCTCGGCGCCGGACCTGCGTGGCGAGAGCGTGTGGGATGCGTTCTGTCGGAAGCCCGGCGCGGTGCATGAGAATCACACGCCGCAGGTGGCGTGCGATCACTTCAATCGATACAAGGAAGACGTTCGCATCATGGCGGACATGAAGTTGAAGGCGTATCGCCTGTCGATTGCGTGGCCGCGCGTGCTGAGGGATGGGATCGGCGCGGTCAATGCGTCTGGGCTGGACTTTTACGATCAACTTGTCGATTCGCTGCTCGAGCACAATATTGAGCCGTGGGTCACGCTCTTTCACTGGGATTTTCCGCTGTCGTTGTATCACAAGGGCGGGTGGCTCAATCGCGATAGTGCGGAGTGGTTCGCGGAGTACACGACGCGGGTGGTTGAGCGTCTTTCGGATCGCGTGTCAAAGTGGATGACGATCAACGAGCCTCAGGTCTACTTGCAATTGGGGCACATTGATGGCACGCATGCTCCGGGCATCAAATTGCCTATGCGAGAGGCGTTGCTCGCGGCTCACAACACGCTTCGCGCGCATGGTCGCTGTGTGCAAGTGATTCGTTCTCACGCGAAACAGCCCGCAACGATTGGTTGGGCACCGGTGGGACATATCTCGTTTCCGATCAGCGATGATCCGGCGAACATCGAAGCCGCTCGCACGGCGACGTTTGCGATCAAGAAGCAGGAACTGTGGAACAACACGTGGTTCTCTGATCCGGTGTGCCTGGGCAAGTATCCGGAAGACGGGCTCTCGCTCTTTGGAACGAATGTGCCGTACTTCCCGGCTGCGGACATGGACCTGATTCGCCAGCCCTTGGACTTTTATGGCGTGAACATTTATTCCGGCACTGCACTCAAGGCGGATGGAACGATCGCGCCTGTTGCGACTGCACCGGGACGTGCGCGTAACTCGATGCACTGGAACATCGCGCCCGAAGCGCTGCGATGGGGTGCGAGATTCTTGTGGGAACGCTATCGCTTGCCGGTTGTCGTGACTGAAAACGGCATGTGCAATCTCGACTGGGTTGATGTGCATGGCAAGGTGCAGGACCCGCAGCGCATCGACTACACCACGCGATATCTGCGAGAACTTGCGCGAGCGGTTCAAGACGGTGCGGACGTGCGAGGCTACTTCCATTGGAGCATCCTCGACAACTTCGAATGGGCCGAGGGCTATCGCGAGCGATTTGGGTTGGTGCACGTTGACTACACCACGCAGAAACGCACGCCAAAGGCGAGCGCGGCGTGGTATCGTCGGGTCATCGAGACGAATGGTGCTTCGATAGCGGCAAACGTCTCGCGTGCGACAGATCTCGTGATGTAACTGATTCGATGTCAATGAAAACTGGCAGCACGTCGTGCTGTCAGTTTTGTTTTTCAGGGAGTATGTTGTCAGACAGCGTCACTTGGCCAGAAGCGTCTCGAGTTTCGCGAGTCGTTCCTGGAGCGATTTGATCTCCGCCCGATCAAATTCGTGCTGGATCTGCTGTTGCTTGATCGCTTGAACTGCAAGCACAGTGATGCGAGAGTAGTCGATAGCGATCCACTTCACTCTCAATGCGGAGGCATCGCTTCGGCAGACCGTGCATTTCTGCAATTCAGCGACGAAAGTGGTTATCGATGAACTACGAATAAGCGAACCAAGGGGTTACTTTTCAGAACTTGAAGTAGGCGTTTGCAGTTCCTGTCGAACCGCATCAAGGGTTGTGCGGGCTTCGACAGCACGCTGCGCCTTTCCTGTGTTTGGTTCAAGTTTGTCCCATGCTTCGTACAACGCAACTAGAGCCTCCGCCGCGCCGGTGATTCGCTTCACACGCGTTGCGGGAGGCATAGCGGTTGCATTTTTTCGGATTCCTGCGAGACCGTCGACCAACAGTATTTCTGCTTCGCGGGCACGCTCAGGCGTCAACTCGTCAACGCGGAGGACCATCGATCTTCCCAACAGCGCCTTGCAGGAGGCGATTCCAAAGTGCGTTGCGGGAAGCGTCTGCGTGCGAGCTTCGATGCACAGGCGTAAGACTTGTTCAGCTTCCGCAGCAGTCTGTTGAGAACCAAGTTCAACCAGTAACGCCCCAAGCGTCGCTTGTCCATCCGTCACCCACGTCCTGTCACTTGCTGGCATGTCTTGGCCTAGTGCAAGCATCTGCCTGCATGTCTCCGCGGCTTCTTCGGTTTTGCCTGCATCACGCAAGCAAGTCGTCAGTGTGCCGAATTGTCGTGCGAGCAAGGTCGCGTTCTCTGGAGCGAGACGCTTGATGCAACTCACTCCTCTTTGCGCAGTTGCGACTGCTTCTTCAAATCGCCCGAGTCGACTGTACATAAATGCCAGATTGGGCAGCAACTCCGCTTCATCCATCGAGCCTTCGGAATCGTTTGCCCGTCCAATGGCAACAGCCCTTTCGAGCGTCGCAACGCCTTCTTCCAGCCGTCCCAGCTGGCCTTGTGCCGCGCCCAGAGCGGCCAGTGTCTTGAACAGCTTGATCGAGTTGTCGCCATACAGCGACCGTTCCACCGCAAGAGCTTCACTGAGCAACGTGATAGGCTCTTCCGACGGCCTGCGTGTTGCAAAGATAGAGCCAGCGAGATTGTGCAACGCTAGCAGAGTGCGCGGATGCTGGTTTCCATAGACGCGTCTCGCGATTGCGAGCCCCTCACGCATGTCCTTTTCGGCGTCGGCAGGCTTGTTGGTTGCAACGAACCACGCTGCACGCGCACCGAGTGCTTCAACGAGTTCTGGAGAATCTGCCCACTCTGGCTTCGACAGAATCTGCATGACCTCGTCGTACGCTTTGCCGGCATCCTCGAGCCGACCGCGGAGTTTCAGCGCGCCGCCGAGATTTGCAAGCCCGTTCGCAAGCCGACGTTCATCGCGCGGAACGATTGATCTGGCTGCGGCCAAGGAACGCTCATGGAACGCGATCGAGTCGTCGTACTTGTCTCGCAGGCGTGCAACTTCGCCCAAGTGTGCAGTTGTATCTGCAAGTTCTCCAGCGTCGGGAGTCGGATCGGCTTCGATTTCGTGTAAAACTTGCTGAAATCGTTGTTCTGCGCTGTCTAAGTTGAGCGTTGCCATGTCGATCTGCCCCGCGATCGACTGGACCCGCAAGCGTTGTGGTCGAGTAAGTTTGGTCGACGCAGTCAGCAGCGGCTCAAGAGCGATGCGAGCTTCTGGATAGCGGCCAATGTCATAATTGACGCTTGCAATCACCAGTCTCAACTCAAGTTCCGCGAGGTCGTTTCCGCTGAGTTCGTGCCGCTCAATGCGGTTTGACGCTTCGTCCATCATCGCCGCGAGTAGCTTTGTGTCGCGCCCGCGAGCGACCTGCGGCGAGACGCTTTCAAAGGTGAGAGTCAGAAAGTCTCGAACAACGGTGGCGCGATCACGTTCTTCACTCGCAAGCCGTTCTGCGCGGCGTGCTTTGATGAGACCTGTCGCGGTTCCCGCCAAACCAGCGAGCAAGGCGGCGCCAACCAGCGACAGCGCAAGGACGATTCCGCGATTGCGCTGCACGAACTTTCGTATGCGATACGCAGAACTGGGCGGTACCGCACTGACAGCATCGCCCGCGAGAAACGCCGCGAGATCAGTCGCGAGTGCGTCGCTCGTGTTGTAGCGACG
The DNA here is from genome assembly GCA_046350435.1 of Phycisphaerales bacterium. Lineage (GTDB taxonomy): Bacteria > Planctomycetota > Phycisphaerae > Phycisphaerales > UBA1924 > BJHL01. The sequence goes on along the minus strand of JAXMAK010000001.1, from coordinate 880,290 downwards.
CGTTCGGTCCTTTTCCAAACATCGCATTACGATCCAGTCCAGATCACCCCGCAGGAAGGGTGACAGTTTCGCGGCGTCGGTCTTGCGTTGTGACGCCACTGAAGAAAGCGAGTTTCCCAGCGTGCTCACACGCGTGCTGGGCTTTGGCGGATCGACTTCGCGGATGATGCGTTGGATTTCCGCATATCCCTTTTCAAGTAACGCGCGAGTTTCGAACGGAGTCGTGCCGGTGAGCAATTCATAGAGCAGCACTCCAAGCGAATACACGTCGGTGCGGGCATCAATATCCAGCCCTGACATTTCCGCCTGCTCCGGGCTCATGTACGCAGGCGTGCCGATGAGTTGCCGCATCTCTGTAAACAGCGTTTTCTCGGTGAGGCGAGCGCTAGTTGCCTTTGCAATGCCAAAGTCGATGACTTTGGGCACAGGGACGCCGTCATGCAGCGTGACAAGGATGTTGCTCGGCTTGATATCTCGATGAATCACGCCCTTGACGTGCGCGTGTTGAATCGCGTGGCACACAGGGATCATGAGAGCGATGCGATCCTTGAGCGACAACGCGCGGTCGTCGCAGAACTTCGTGATTGGCACGCCTTTCACGAGTTCCATCACAAAGTAAGGTCGTCCTGTCTCAGTCTGCCCTGCGTCGAGTACTTTCGCGATGTTGGGATGTTCCATCATCGCAAGCGCTTGACGCTCCTGCTCAAAGCGTGCGATCACTTGGCGGGTGTCCATCCCGACTTTGATGACCTTGAGTGCGACGATGCGCCGTACTGGCTCTTGCTGCTCGGCCATGTACACAAGACCAAAGCCGCCCTCGCCGATGAGCTCCAGCAACTTGTATCGTCCGACGAGGGAGTACAGCGCGAGTTCCGCTTCCGCTGTATTGCTCGGAGGCAGCCGAAGGTCCGCGGCAGTCGGATCGCTGAAAAACGCACCTGCACTTTCGTGATGTCGGATCAGGTCCAGCACTTCGTTGAGCAACGCTTCATCGCCTGCGCAGAGCCTGCGTGCTGCATCACGTCGTTGGTCTGACGGCAGATCAACAACTTCCGCGAATATGTCCTTGACCTTCATGCGACTTGACATGTGGTTCACTTATTCCGCCGCGCCCTGTCCCTTCCGCAATTCTCGAAGAAGCCAGCCGCGAGCATATTCCCAGTCTCGCTTCACCATGCGCTCGGTCATGTTCATCGCCTTTGCGACTTCCTCAACCGAAAGCCCCGCGAAAAACCGCAGGCGCACTACACCCGCGGAACGCTCATCCTCGCGCTCTAAGCGTTTAATCGCGTCATCGAGCCTCTCGATTTCTTCCAAATCTGCGTGAATCGATACGCTCACAGCGTCATTTGCCTGATCTGTCCAGGAAATCTTCTTCTGTCCCGATCCGCGTTTGACTGCGTTTCGTGCGCGAGCGTGGTCGATAAGAACGCGCCGCATAGCGTCTGCGGCGGCCCAATAGAACGCGGCGTCAGGCTCGCTGCTCCCCTGCGAGTTGGGCGCCTTCATGCGCATCAGTGCTTCATGCACTAATGCGGTCGCCTGAAGCGTGTGGCCCACCCGTTCGTCAGACAACTTGTTCTGAGCGATCGCACGCAAGTGCGCGTAGAGCGTCTCGGACAATTGAGGGGTGAATTTGGGCGTGGAGTCGGACATGAACGCACGTATCGCTGCTTGGTACGGAACACAATGGTATTCGCGAACTTGCGTGTGCCGTGGTTCGAATCACTCGGCGCTCTTGATCGTGACGTCAAGCGCGCGTGGAGTTCCATAAGTTGGTAAAGCGTTCTGCTGAATATCGCAGCGTAAAGAGCGCTTCGGACGTTGTTTCAACAATCGCTTCATTGCCGGCTGAACTTGTGACAATCACATCATGCCGGCCTTCATCGCGTATTGCACCAGTTCCGCGCGTTCTTTGGCGCCGAGTTTCTTCATGACTCGGGCACGATATGACTCAACCGTCTTGACGCTGAGTCCAAGAGAGTCAGCAACTTGCTGATTCGTGTGGCCTCGTGCGACCATTTGTAGAACCTCTCGTTCGCGAGCGCTTAGTGCGTCGTGTGAATCGGGGCTTGCGGGGTCGTGTGGGTGGAGGGGCGAGCCCTTCGCAGCGGCGGCATCGATGAATGTGCGGCCTTGGGCGACTGCGCGGATTGCGGAGATGAGTTCGGTGTCTGCTGCGGCTTTGTTGACGTAGCCCGACGCGCCCAAGTCGATCGCGGAGCGAATATAGACGGGATCGTCGTGCATCGTGAGTACGAGAATGCGAGCGTTTGGCACTGCTTCTCGCATGCGGCGGACGGATGTGACGCCGCTGGAGTCGGGCATGGTGAGATCGAGCGTGATCACCTGAGGAGCAACCTTCTGTGCAAGTTCAATTCCTGCTTGCACCGTTCCGGCTTCGCTCACGACAAGCAAGTCGGGCTGTGCATCGATCAACGCGCGAAGACCTTTGCGGACCATGGCGTGATCATCGACGATGAGGACGGTGGTTTTCATGTGGATGTTGACTCCAAGGGCACAGTTGCGGTGATCGTGGTGCCTTCGCCAGGGATTGAATTGAGATTGAATGAGCCGCCAATGAGTGAGATGCGCTCTCGCATTCCGGCGACGCCGAGGCCTGCTCGCAGTGAAGTGGTTGCGGCTTCGAGTGATTCGATGCCTTGGCCGTTGTCGGCGACAACCAGTGACAGGGACGTCGGAGATTCGCGGAGTGTCACAGAGACGGCATGTGCGGCGGAGTGTTTCGCTGCGTTGGTGAGTGCTTCTTGAAGCACACGGTACAGGGCGACTTCGGTGCTTTGCGAGTATCGCTGTTGCTTGGTTTCAAACGTACGAGTGATTGTCATGCCGCTGGCTTTTTCGAAGTCTTCGCACAGGCGATCAGCCGCTTGAGTCAGACCGAAGTCTGTCAGCACGCTTGTTGAAAGGCCGCGAGCAAGTCTGCGTGTTGCATCGACTGCGCTTGCAGCGACGACATGCAGCGAGTGTGCTCGTTCCAGGGCTTGTTCGAGTGTCTGGGATTGTTTGATGTTGCTCAGACCGAGCAGCACTGCGGTTTGTGCTTGTCCCACATCGTCATGCAGGTCGCGAGCGATGCGTGCTCGTTCGCGTTCTTGAATCGTGAGGGTCTTTGAGAGCAACTCCCCTCGCTCTGCGACGAGCGTGCGCAGCGGACGGACGACAAAGAACCACACTGCGGGGCACAGCACTATCACGAGGACAGATGCGTCAACGAGCGGGGCGATGTAGTCAGACCGCAGCACTTCCGGCAGCGATGGGAACACGAGCATGAATCCGAACTCAGCCGTGAACGCGACTGCAAGCACGGTGACGAACACCCGCACCGGAGAGATGAGGCCTTGAGAGGAAGACACTGCAAGTTGAGAGGCTGGCTGAGTTGCCATGAGTTCAAGTTTATCGAAGAAGGGGGGGACGATTCGAGGTATTGTGCTGAAGTCCCTCACAGACGGCGATCCGCAATAGGGTTTTGCCTGTCAGAAAAAGACCAATTCGTCGCGAAGCAGAGTGAAACACAGAAAACGCCGCGTGTGTTCTTCATGCGTCATCGCATGCACCGGAGCCTCATGCTTCGGTCGTCAATGTGACGTTTCGAGGAGTGAGTTGGATCGCGTGCTTGGTCACGCTTCAGAAGGAAGATGACATGAAGATTTCAACTGTGGTTCCGGCGTTATTGGTCGCGCTCGCGGCGACATTTGCACAAGGACAAACTGGATACAGCATCACGGGCGGCTTGAGCAACTTTGACTGCCGGAATGAATGTGATGATCCGTGCGATGAGATGGAAATTGAAATCGAGGATATCGAGCCGCACGATGTCGTGCATACCTATCACAACGGTAATTACGGAGCGCCGACAGTAACGCGTGATCCGAATCAGACATTTACGCTCATTAGTTATCGCAATCCACAGCACCTGACGCCAAATGGCGTGATCGAGCACTTTGGCGTGTCGCTGCGGCAACTCGGGCCGACTAATGCGATTCGCGTGCGTTGGTATCGCAACGGGCAGCCGGCGACGGTGAATGGTGTGGTGCCGAATCCCAACGGCTCGGGCGTTGTGCCTGCGACGCAACCGTTGATGCCGACCATTGTCTCAGAGATGGACATGAGCGGCGGCAACGGCTCCGTGGGCGTCACGGTGACCAACAACGACCCATCGCAATCGATTTGGATTAAGCGGCGCGCGGCGGTGTACGCAGGGAACGTCACGCTCGAAGCACTCATGACCAACAACCCGACGGTGGAATCGACGCTGATCATCGACACGAACTCGGTTCGGTTGTATCCGTTGCAAAGTGTGTCGTATTCCAATGATTTGCTTGAAATCGAGGACTTTCAGCAGTCGGTCGTGTTCACGGCGGAATATGCACAGAATCTCAACGTGGGCGGACCGTTCGGCGACATGAATGTGCCTGGGCCCGTTCTTGGACATGTGATGACATCGTCCACGGCGCAGCAGCAAGGCATGTGCGAGTGGTTCAGACCCGTGATTGTGGAGCAGCCGCTCAGCGTCGAGCAGTCGCAGGGCACACCCGTTGATCTTCGTGTCAATGCCGAGGGCAACGACATGGACCTGACGTATCAGTGGTATAAGGAAGGCCAGCCGATCAGCGACAACCAGTACTTCAGTGGCACGGATACGGACAACATCTCGATTGAGCCTTTGATTCCTGCGACTGAGGGCTTCTATCAGGTCGAAGTGTCGAACGATTGTGGGCGAGTGATGTCGCAATCAGCGCTGGTGTTCATCACAGGCCACAACACCGCACCACCCCGCGGGCAACTCTGTGACTCGATTGACTTCAACAACGACGACAGCTTCTTTGATCCGCAAGATATCGACGCGTTCCTGAGCGTGTACTCGGAAGGGCCATGCATCCCGGAAGGCGATCCTTGCAACGACATCGACTTCAACAACGATACTTCGTTCTTTGATCCGTGTGATATCGATTCGTTCCTGCTGGTGTTCAGCGAAGGTCCTTGCACTGACTGTGGTATGTGATTGAATCTGTTTGCTCTGCACCTTTCCCGCAATCGCTCGTCGATTGCGGGAATTGTTTTTGGGCGAGCGTGTGTTTCAGCAACAACTGGTATGAGCGTCTATCCGGAGATATCTCTACTTCTAGTCTTTATCATTCTCACACCAATTCTTCACATTCATGTTTTGTACTTAGAAAACGCTGTTTTGCGCGTGTGAGTTAACGTGTTCGTAATGCTCGTGAGGCTGTGCGTGCTTGCATCGCCTGAGGATTCTTGATACAACTTCGTGAACCTAAAACGCATCAGTTGTGCAAGCCGATTGCTGAAGTGTGGATTGTGTGTATTTGTTCATTCTGACGTAGTTGGGTCGTGCGACGCGAGAAGGTTCGTGCGATGTCATTCTGTCCAAAGATTCCCAGTTTCAGGAAGTAAAAATGCAGCAAACGACTTGCATCACTCGTCGAACCGCTCGATCATCGAGTAAGGCTTTTCGTGCATTCACGTTGATTGAACTCCTTGTCGTCATCGCGATTATCGCGCTGCTTATTGGCATTCTGCTTCCAAGCTTGGGCAGCGCTCGCGAAGGCAGCAGGCAGATTAAGTGTGCGGCTTCGATGCGGAGTGTCGCACAGTCTGTTACGATGTACTCCAACGCGTATAAGTTCTTTCCCGCCGCGTACTTGTATGCGGCCGAGGACACCGGATACGCGTGGAAGATGAGTGAGCAGACCGGTACGAACCCTGTGCATGGATACCTGCACTGGTCCTATTTGCTATTTGATGAAGGCAACGTGCCAGACGATGCGTTCCGTTGCTCTGCGACACCGAACGGCGGCGCGCCGCGTACGAATCCTGGTGCGGACTCAAACGACCACGAAGCGAATCAGGGTTTTTATGGTCCGTTCAACGTGGTTGACCGGCAGGTGAAGCGTCTGGCGTTCACCGGCAACGACGCAATCTTCCCTCGCAATAAGTTCGTGCTTGGCGCTGACGGCACGCAGCGGCCGTATCAGTTCGTCGATCCGGCTTGGGTCGATGGCTCAACGCGTGGTGCATCGGGTACAATTCTGCTGACTGAATTTGCGACTAACTCCAACTGGGCGTCGGTCGGCACGGATCAGAGTGGCGGAGCTCCCGGGCCTGGTGGACAGCTTACAGATTGGCTCTCAAAGGCACATCGCTCAACGAATCCATTCCTCCTCGTGAGCGGTGGTGACGCGTCACGCCCTTCCGACGATGCCGACACCGTTTCTGCAGCATTCCGGTATATAGACTTGCGTGAAAGCGGCGGACCAAACGCCAGTGCTGACAAACAGGCTTGGAAGGATCAGGCTGGCAAGTTCCGCAAGAACGCCCCCGACGGTGTGATTGGTAACCAGTGGTCCAGTCTTGTCTCAGTCGGTCGTCACCACCCGGGCGGCGATGAATGGGGTGGCTCGGCTAACTTCGTGTTCGTGGATGGACACGTCTCTAACACCTCAGTCGCGGACACGATCAAGAAGCAACAATGGGGCGACAGGTACTTCAGCCTGAAGTGCAAAAACAACAAACTCCGTACGATCGACTAACAAAATCTTGTATCCGACTCCCAGGCCAGCGAAAGCTGGCCTGCGGTGTTTCTAGGGCTTGAGTTTTCTTCACACAAACAACGCGCAACTTTGCGCAAACCCCAGCGTGACGTTCGGTGCATGGCACCTCTTTATTCACGCCTCGAGCCCGGACATGTAGGGAGATTCCGCATATCGCGACGCCGTGTCGCTGTGCGGTTGTGAATGGGTTCCTTCTTTGAGAGTGAGAATCATAATGAAAAAGAACAATGCAATGTTGTTGGCCGCCGCATGCGGCTGTGCAGCGACGGTGGCGCAGGTCGCCAACGCGCAGCCGTACGTTGTCAACGCCTTCGGCGCGACCCTGCTGCAGAACGTGCTGCAGTCTCGCCAACTTGCGAACGACTACATCGATATCGATATGGACGGCGTGCACACGCGCAACGCGCTGCCGACGCCCGACAATCAAATGATCCTGCTGCCTACTTCGGCTCCGGCAACGCCCTACCTGCCTGCGGCGACCGCGACCAGCAACCGCCTGATCGTACAGTATCGCGCGATCGGTTCGGTGAACGGTCTGCAGAACCTCGTCTACTGGGGTGGTCGTGGCGATGGCAACACCGTCAGCACGCCCAACGGCCTGATCGCATTCGGTGACTACGCCGTCGCAACGCCAGTGACCAACGTCGCCAATACCTACATGCAGGACTTGGCTTCGCCCTTCACGATCAACGGCCAGTTCGCCAACGGCGGCTCACCCAACACCGTGGCGTGGGCTGTCAGCGTGGCTAATCCCGGCTACGTTCCCTTCCGCTCTGACATTACTGGCACCTACGCCGCACAGGCGTGGCAGGGTGCGGCAGTCGCCAGCAGCGGCGGCGTGCAGACGGATATCGCTCCCATCGACGTGCCCAGCACGTGGGGCATTCAGGTTGCTGGCACCCCCAGCATCACTCGCACGCCCAGCGTCGCGGGTTACGGCACCAACCCGCGCCTTGCGGTTGACCGCAGCGGTAACAACCTCGCTGGCAACGTCAACACGCTCGTGCAAATGAACTTCGGCCTCAAGATCTATGGTCAGGATGCCACCATCGACCAGCCCGCCGAAGCAAACGATCGCACGATCTTTGACACGCAGCTCGCGTGGGCACCAATCGTGCCCGTGGTCAACTATGGCGTGGGCATGTCGCAGATCACCTTCACCGATCTTCAGCACCTGGCTGCAACCGGCCGCCGCGAGAACGGCGAGAACATCGTCTTCGTCACCCGCGAAATCGGTTCGGGCACGCACAACGCATTCATGAACAGCATTGGCGTTGACCCCAGCTTCGGTCTGGGCGAAAACATCGGCCCGATCGGCAACGGCAGCGGCAGCGGCGCGACCGGCACGAACTCCAGCCGCGCTGGCGCAGACTTCCTCCCGGGCAACAAGCTTGCAACGGGCGGCGTTCGCGACGTGACGCGTCTGGGCAGCCGTCTCTCGATCGGCTACATCGGTGGCGATGGTTGGGATACGAACGCTCGCTCCGCGACTGACATTCTCGCGGTCGGCAACAACCTCGGTGGTCGCACTCCTGACTTTGTTCGTCCGACCATCGATCGCATCCTGGACAACGGTCTGCGTGGTCAAGCCGACATCGGTGGCAGCGGCAATCTGACGGTTGACGGCTGGCGCATCGGCGGCAAGGCCGTGCTCAGCACCATCGGCAACCCGCTGATGGCACCGGCCAACCGTGGCGGTTATGGCTGGCCTCAGTACGTGCGTGGCATCGGTGAGAACACCGTGCTCGCCGACGACTTCAACCCAGGCTTCCCAGCGTCCGCCAAAATGGACAACGTCGAAGCAGCGGCGGTCGTGAACAACCTCAAGCGTTCGCTCGAAGCCTTCACGGGCACGGGCGGCGCACAGGAAACGGACTTCACGCCGGGCCAGCTCATCGCGACTCGTTTGATTGCGACGCAAGCGACGGACTATCTCCCAACGTCGAGCGGTTTGACTTGGGCGGCAAACGCGGATCGTCTGGACTTTGTCCAGAACAACACCCGCGGCCTCGCCACGCTGGTGTACAACGCACTCGCGACTAACTACGCGTCCTTCGGCGTCGGTCCCAACGGCCTCAACGGCGTGAACACCACCCGCCTCACCCTCACGGGCGGCGCAACCTACAGCGATGGCAACACCGTTGACTACCGCAGCCAGTTCGGCGCAACGCTCTCGGTCAACGCGCCGACCCTCGTCCGCAACCGCATCGTCGGTGACTTCAACGGCGATGGTCTCCGCAACATCAACGATGCCGCGAACATGATCGCCGCGTGGCGTCAACGCAACGGCGGCCCAGCGTGGGTCGCGCCGACCGGCACCGGCTCCATCGCCGGCGCACCGGGCACTGATGCCTGCATCGAACTGCTGGGCGACTTCAACAGCGACGGCAACTTTGGCCGCACCGGCGGCGCGTTCCCGAGTGGCACCGCTGACACCAGCGATGTGCGCTACTGGGCCGACGGCTTGGCGATCGACGCTGTCACCGGCAAGCTTGATCGCAAGGCCGGTTTCACGGCGGTTGACAACGCTTTCGCTGGCAACTTCTTCGGCACGACCAAAGCCATCGGCGCGTACGCCTTTGGTGACAGCCGTGCAGATATCTCTGGTGCAACGACCAAGACCACCCGTGGTCACCGCCCGGTTGGCGGCGACGGCGTGATCAACGCTGCAGACGTGGACTATGTCTCGCGTCAGCTCAACACCAGCAACGATCGCAACATCGACTGGGCGACGGATATCGCGGAAGCCGCGAACGCGGACCTGTCTGCGGATATCAATGGCGATCTCATCATCAACTGCGACGATGTGACTGAAATCGTTGTGACGATTCTCGGCACGCAGATCACCGACCTCAACCTCGACGGTGTGACCGACGCGGCTGACCTCACCCTCGCGGCGACCGATGTCGTCAGCGGCGCGGTGTGGAGCCAGGGCGACGTGAACTGCGACGGCGCAGTGAACCAAGCCGACCGCGACCTCATCGGTGGCGGCGGTGGTCCGACGTGCAACGACATCGACTTCAACAACGACACCAGCCTCTTCGATCCTCAGGATATCGACGCCTTCCTGAGCGTGTACGCTGAAGGTCCGTGCATTCCGGACACGCAGACCTGCGACGACATCGACTTCAACAACGACACGAGCGTGTTTGACCCGTGCGACATCGACAGCTTCCTGCTCGTGTTCGCCGAAGGTCCTTGCACGCTGTGCGGCAACTAAGCAAAGTTGAGTAGTCGAATTACTTCTACCCCACAAGCCAGCATATTGCTGGCTTTTTTTATTTGCACATGAGACCCTGTCCCGAAACCTCGAATTGAGACTAGCCGAGGTATTTTCGAATGCACTTTCGCTGTTGCTCACTGTTTTCGTCGTTGTGCTCTCCGTGTCTTTGTGGTGAAGTTGGTTTTGGGACAGCCGTAGGTGATCGCCATAGTGATAGAGGCCAATGGACGCAGGCTCAATCCATGTCCGACAAAACCCCCGCCTGTGTGGTCGATGCGTGGGTTTCACTACCGACAGACATCAAGCAGATCAACGCAGCTTACTGATGTGAGCACTTGCACGAAGCAAGTTGAGAGAGGTTGCGAGTTTCAATCGGGTGAACTAGAACAACGATCCGGGCTCGTCGGACGGATCAATCAAGCGGGGATCGTTGTTGGTGGGTTTATTCACCCGTATTGAAACGGGCGTCAGTTTCAATTCTTCTGAGTGCACCGGAGTGAGCAAGCGTGCAATCTGTGGTTCATTCAGCGGAGCATTGCTTAGCCATTCGTCTACGGCGGCCGCGTCCAGCATCACCGGCATGCGGTGGTGAATCTGCTGCATGGCTTCGTTCGCAGTCGTTGTGAGGATCGTGAATGTCGGCAAAGTTCGTTGGGTGTCACGTGCGATCTGCTCGTCCGTTGGAGCCGTCCACAGCCCGGCGAAAAACATGATGTGATCGTTGAGCATTGTGATGTAGTACGGCTGCCTCGGTATCTTGTCGGTCAAGCCCGGCTTCCACTCGTAGAAGCCGCTGACCGCGACGATGCAGCGAGTGGACTTGAATGCGCCGCGAAAGAGAGGGGAGGTTGTCACGGTTTCGCTGCGGGCGTTGATTGGGCGCAGTGTGGAATTCGTTGCCCATGCGGGTGCAAAGCCCCATTGCATCATCGAGCCGACCCGATTGCCATTTGTATCGAGCGACACGACCGGCGCCGCTTGGGTCGGAGCGACGTTCCAACTGTTTTGCAGCGATTCTTCCGGCGGATGCGCGTTGAGGTTGAGCAACCGATGCAGTTGCTTCCATGTGTACAAGTGGGTGTAGCGTCCGCACATGAGGGATTGTTGGAGCGTCGATTCTCTTGCGAAAGTGTCTCGGCTTGACCCGAATCGCGGACTTCCCCTGCGATATGGTCAAGCGCGACACTTGCACACGCAGGAACAGTCCGACGGTGGGACACTCTTGTCCCACGCCGATGCAGGCAGCGTTGATTCGCGCGCTTGACGACACGCTTGGTGAATAGTTCAAGCCGCTATCAGTGCAAATAGTTGATGTGGGGCAAGAGCAAACTTCATACAAGAACTGAATCTAAAGATATCAAAGTGCAAAGCCAGTGAGATTGACTTCAGCACGACGTGCACGGGCCTTCACCAAACACGGTCAAGAAACTATCGATGTCGCACGGGTCAAAGACGCTTGCGTCATTGTTGAAGTCTATGTCCCCGCAGGTTGCAGTTGCTGGTACACAAGGTCCTTCACCAAAGATGCTGAGGAACGCATCGATATCTTGAGGATCAAACAGAGACCCGTCGGAGTTAAAGTCGATCGAATCGCAGCCTGAAACATCAAGTTGTGCGGAAGCAGATACGACCGAACCGCAGTCATTGGAGATGGCAACTCGGAACGAAACGTCCTGGCGGGGATTGGCGATGGTGAGGCTGGCTGCCGTGCTCCCCGTGACCAAACCAACACCAGGCACATCTCCGTCAAACAACTGCACCCATTGCTGTTCAGCGTTGAGGACTTGCCAAGCATATGAGCATCGCACAGGGGAAGGAACGTCGATAGTGAAGTGCGCGGTCGTACCGGAGACTACGTTCACTGATGCTGGTTGCTGCTCGGCGCGAATTGACGGGCAAACCGAAGGCGTGAATCGAATGGTTCCGAAGGCGCCGTCTTGTTCGTTGTTGGGTCCAGCGGCCCAGTACAGCGCATCGCTATCCCCGAGAGCAACGCCATTACCGAAAACCATGCCCCATATTCCGTCGATGGCGAGAACTTCGCCGGTGGCATCGCGAAGGTAATCGATAAACTGGTTTGTCTGCAGATTGAATGCCGCAATAGTGCCGTCTGAAAAGTTCGCCACGAGCATCGAGTTTGAGAAGGGGCCAAAGTTGGATGGAGCAACTGCGAGACCCCACGGAGCTTTGAGTTCATTTGACGGGATTGGAGACGAGTCGCCGATCGACGTGAGCCCGCGAATGAAGTTCCCCTCCAAGTCAAATTCACCGACCGCACCGTACAGAGGATCCTCTTCCCAAGGGTCTTCGGCAATGATGTACGTCACCCAGAGACGACCTTCATTGTTTGGCCCCGTCCGGAAGTACTGAATGTTCCATGGAATGTACGCCACACCTGAGATTGGTTGATCGATTGGGTATCTGAACGCCAGTGGCGGCAAGGGCATCCGATTCCAATTGTGGTCATACATCTCGATGCGTTCGAATTGCGTATTGGTCACGTACAATCGGTTGTTTTGGGGAAAATCAGTGACAGCGCATCCGGTGTAGTAGAGAATTTCGCCGTTTGACTGCGAGGAATTGTCCACCGTGATCACGGACTGGGTCTGACGATGCAGAACGTTTTGTTCGTCGCGGCGTTCTGTCCATCCCGAGATCGTTCCATCTGCGTTCACGAAAATGAACTTCGAGGCTGCCGTGATTCCCTCTCCGGAAACGACAAAGTCTGTTGGTGAGTAGTTGTAAACCTGTCCTGTTGGTTGGCTATCCCAGATGTAATGAATGCCATTCTCGACGACACCTTCACCCTGAGGAATATTGACAACCGTGAGGCTGTCCTGAAACAGTGACTGGAATGATCCATCCGGGCGATGAACGTCACCCACATACGTCGTTGTCGTTCCGCTACCGGAGTTAGAAATCCAAAAGTGCCCTCCAGCTCCTGGAGGACGCAGGGTGATTCCCCAGCCGTTGATCAAAAGCGGATCGACCATGACCAAAGGGCTGTAACTAGCATCATTGGCGACCAGTGTCGTGGTGACGTACGAGTTTTGCGCGACGGCGCAGCGACCCATGATCGATACTGCGAGACAAAGCGCGAGTTTATAAACGCTCTTCATGAAACGTCTCCTTCTTCGATTGCGAGGACGCGAACGCAGACAGCTCTCGGTTGATTCATACCAGCGATACCGCGTCGCGATGGGCGTACTACTGACCGCAAACTGTACAAGGTCCCTCACCAAACACAGTTAAGAAACTGTCAATGTCGCACGGGTCAAACACGCTCGTGTCGTTGTTGAAGTCGATTGAATCACACGTCGCCGATGCTGGGATGCAAGGACCTTCGCCGTAGACGCTGAGGAATGCGTCGATGTCTTGCGGGTCGAAGAATGATCCGTCGTTGTTGAAGTCGATGTCGTTGCAGACGGGTCCCGGCGGCGTGTAGACGACCTCAAGGACAGGTCTGGCTCCTGCGTTTGCATTGTTGCGTGAAACAAACCTCTTTGCTGTCGCACCCAGCACATTCTGACCAACGATGATCCAGCCGCTATTGGTTGACGGCGTTTGAAACCACGCTTGTACGTCCGCTGTCATCTGGCTCGTGCTGCCCCAGGTGTACTGGCCTTGACCGCCGATTTGGATCATTGCACTTGGGGCAGCGACGAAGTCACCGCCCGGCGTGTTCCAGGGAATGAGCAGCGACGGATTGAAGTTGAACGACCTTGCATCCCAAGTGACGTCCCCGTTCTGAGCCTGATCACCAACGCCACCAGGAACCCCTGAGTTGACGGCTCCTTCATTCCAAGCACCGAGCACGCGATGAATGGAGAAAGAAAACTCACCGTTGATTGTCTGATCCATCGTCAACGTCAGGCGAGCGCTGGTGATCGTCGATCCTGTGGGAATGCTCGCCGCGGGATCAAACCGGAGCAATACTCGGCGAGCACCGAATCGATTGGTATTTCCAGCGAATAGATAACTTCCGGCCCCGTTTGAGTGTTCAAAGCCCTGGTAGAGCGTTGTGTCTGCGATGCACGGGAGATGGACAACATCGCCCCGAGCGCTGACCACTTTCGCGAGCACGCAGAGTACAACTGCAATCCGACGCGACACTTTTGCGGATGGTGACGTTGGCATGCTGTGTTGTATGTGCTACAAGAAGTGAAGCGAGCGACTTAGCACTCAATTGCCGAATGCTTGTCGGAGCGTTCACGGTTTCTTCGCGCACTCTTTGATGAGCACACAAGTCCTTTGTAAGCATGCACATCGCGATGCTCTTTGCACAACGCTCATCACTCGTTAACACGCAATACATGCCATCTTGACACTCGCTCTCGAACCCGTGCGTTACATATCGCTCCTTCTTGCGGAGGTTCTTGGCGCGCACTCGCGTCGATCCGCTTGAAGGAGAGAGACACTTCTTCGAGGAGAGATCAAGATGCGCATTACGACCGCTTTGTTTGTTGTCGCGGGCCTGGCCGGCTCTGCATTTGCTCAGGGTTCGGGCCTCACTGGTCCCAGCACCACCGCTTCGTCCTACATGATTCCCAGCAGCAACACCTCGGGTGTTCAGTTCATTTCCATCGCCACCAGCCTCAACACCGAGTTCCACAACAACCTGGACTCTGGGCTTCTGAACTACCGCATGGCGGGCATTCCCGATGGTCTTGGCATCTACCGCGACGCGGATGACATCGCCAACAACACCTTCAGCGTCCTCATGAACCACGAACTCGGCGCCACCAGCGGCGTCGCTCGCGCACACGGCTCCACCGGCGCGTTCGTCAGCCAGTGGCGCATCAACCGCAGCAACCTCAGCGTTGCTGGCGGTCGCGACCTGTCCACCAGCGTCATGAACTTCACGGGCGGTGCGCACGTCGCAGGCACCACGCAGTTCAATCGCTTCTGTTCCGCGGATCTCGCCGCTCAGACGGCGTACAAGTGGACCGCTCCAAACGGCACCGTGTACGGCACCGACTACCGGATTTTCATGAATGGCGAAGAGTCTGGTGCAGAAGGCCGCGCCTTTGCCCACATCGTCGATGGCCCCGAAGCCCGCACGTCTTGGCAACTGCCCGACCTCGCCCGTTTCAGCTGGGAAAACAGCGTTGCGAACCCCGTCTCGCAGCGCAAGACCATTGTCGCGGGCACTGATGACAGCACGCCCGGTCAGGTGTACTTCTACGTCGGTGATAAGCAGTCCAGCGGCAACACCATCGAGCGCGCTGGTCTGATGAATGGCAAGACCTACGGCATGGCGATCCCCGGCATCGCAGTTGAAGGCGCGGCTCCGATCAATAGCTCCTTCACCATGGTTGATAAATCTGCAACGCAGCGCGGCACAGGCGCAGCATTCCAGGCTTCAAGCCAGGCACTGGGCGTGACCGAGTTCGCGCGTCCTGAAGACAGCGCGTGGAACCCATCCAACCCCAACGAATACTACTGGGTCAACACCGGCGCGACAGTCGCTGGCGTGAACGTTCCCACTCGCCTCTATCGCGCAACGTTCAATGACATCAGCAATCCTGAACTCGGTGGCAATATCACCATGCTTGGTCAGGGCAACGATCAGTCCAGCTTCGGCGGCGGCTTCACCTCACCAACCGGCGCGACCACCGCCAACAACTTCGACAACATCGCCATCAGCCGCTTCAACCAAGTTCTCATCCAAGAAGACGTCGGCAACAACGATCGCCTCGGCCGCCTCTGGTTGTACGACATCAACCTCGACAGCATGTCCGAAGTTGGTATCTCAGACACCTACTTCTTTGGTGACACCGACCCCGTGACCCCAGGCGTGCAGGCGCTGCTCACCCGCGACGAAGAAACCAGCGGCATCGTTGATGCCTGGGACATCATCGGCCCAGGTTGGTGGGTGCTCGACATGCAAGCCCACTACGGCATCGCTGGCGAACTCGTCGAAGGTGGTCAGTTGATGGCTGTGTATATCCCACAGACCGTCCCTGCCCCGGCGGGCGTTGCGTTGTTCGCGAGCGTTGGCGCTCTCGCCGCACGTCGCCGCCGCCGCTAATTCACTTGTAACGACTGCGCGTTTTCTTCATGTCTCAATCAACCCCCGTGCGATGAGCGTTCGCCCCAACGCCCATCGCCGGGGGTTGGTTGTTCGATGGAGTGGAAATTGCATTGATCGAGGTGACAGGAACTTTTGGTCAATGTCACAACACAGTATCAATACATCCAAGTGTTTAGATTGCGCAAAGAATCCGTCAACAATTCGCTTGTTCTTCGTGTTTTCAAGACTTTTCAAGTGTGTTTTATAGACTTGATCGACACCGAAGAGAGACCGGCGTCATTCGTATTTCGGCCGAGAGGCCTTATGGAGAGAGAAGATGAAAAAGTTTGTTGCTATCACTGCGCTTCTGGCGCTCGCAAGCGGCGCATCCGCCGCCATCCGCATCAATGAAGTGTTCATCAATCCGCCGGGCACAGATAACGGCTTCGAGTTCGTCGAACTCTTTGGCAACGCCAATGAATCGCTCAATAACGTGTGGCTGCTCGCAATCGAAGGTGACGGCACGGCCGCTGGAGTTGTCGATCTGGCAATCGATTACTCGGGCTTCAACATCGGCTCCAACGGTCTGTTCCTGCACCGCGACGCAGCAACGGTGCTCAACCCCGCTCCCGACGCAGGTACAAATATCCGCATCAGCGACATTAACCCCGACATCGAGAATGGCAGCAACACCTACCTGCTCGTAACCGGTTTCACCGGCGCAGTCACCAACGATCTCGACACGAATAACGATGGCATCTTCGACATCACGCCGTGGACAAGCGTGCTGGGCGCAGTTGCCCTCATCGAAAATGACGGTGCTGCAAACATCGCGTACGCGGCAAGCGTCGGCGGTGTCAATTTCGGTCCCAATGCAGGCTTCAACGCCGATGCATTGGTGTACGGTGCGGATGGCACTTGGTACGGAATGGACGTGCTCGGTTCGGGCACTGGTCCTTTCGATTTTGACACACCACGCATGGCTGACCAGTTCGGCAATGCAGTTGCAGTCGCAGGCACTCTGACTCCGGGCTCAGCGAACCTCATCCCCACTCCAGGCGCTCTCGCGCTGGCGGGCGTGGGTGGCGTGCTCGCCGCTCGTCGTCGCCGCGCCTAAGTACATCACAAGACACGAATACTCTCGATATTCGATTGTCATGACCACAGCCCCGACGCGCTGGCGTTGGGGCTTGTTTTTTCTACAACGTTGATTCGCGTCGCGAACATGCCGTTGTTCCGGAACCGTTAAGGTATCATGAAGAATCACGGTTTCTAAACGGCGCACAATATCGCCCACGTCGAAAGAAACAGCACTGACAGCGTAACGAAACCATCTCGCTTTCTAAGTGAGGCGCGAACACCTTGCATCGCATCCACTCGATAAGTATCCTCTGCATCGCATGAACCTCATAACGACTGCATTCCTTGCCATTTTCCTCGCCGCTGGCGCACCCCTGAGTGCTCAGACGCATGCGGACGTTGCTAAGCAACAGCATCCCGTTTTTCAGGTCACGCCCGTCTTCGAGACTGACCCCGTCGAATCCAAGGGCGACGCGGCGGACGATCCGGCGATCTGGATCAATCGCAACGACGCATCAAAGAGCCTCATTCTGGGCACTGACAAAAAGTCAGGCCTCGCGGTCTACGACCTCTCTGGCAAAATCGTCCAGTTTCTTGAGGTGGGCCGCGTCAACAACGTTGATCTTCGCACGGGTTTGAAACTCAGCGGCAAAGATGTCACGCTCGCCGCCGCGACGCAGCGCGATGATCGTTCTATCGTCGCATGGCTGATTGACGAACAGACTGGCACCCTTACAGCTGCCCCCGGAAGCCCCTTCAAAGTTGGAGTCAAAGAGCCGTACGGCATAGCACTCGCCCGCGCAAAGCGCGAAGGTGCGTTGTATGTTTTCGTGTGCGATAAGGAAAGTGCCGTTGAGCAATGGCTCATCGAAGACAACGGACACGGAACGCTCTCTGCTTCCCTCGTTCGCTCATTCCGCATCGCAACACAAGCGGAGGGCATGGTTGCGGACGAAGAGCAAGGCGTGCTCTTCATCTGTGAAGAAGCAAAGGGCGTGTGGAAGTTCCCGATTGATCCAAGCGACACCTCGCAGGGAACGCTGATCGCAGGCATCAAGCCCGATGGACCGATCACTCCCGATGCTGAGGGCATCGCCATCGCGAAGGGCGTCACAGTCACAGACACGAGTGCGCTCCCCGCGACGGAGACTTCGCATTTTCCCGGGTTCATAGTGGTTTCGAGCCAAGGAAGCAACGAGTATGTCGTGATTGATCGCACCCCGCCGCACTCCGTGCTTGGCACATTCTCTATCGGTGACTCGCACACAGCGACAGGTATCACCATCGATGGCACGAAGGAAACCGATGGCCTGGACGTTTGTACCGAACCGTTGGGGACGTTGTTTCCAAAGGGCATTCTCGTCGTCCAAGATGGCGACAATGGCAAGCAGCCTCAGAACTTCAAGGCTGTATCGCTCGAACCGGTCATCCAGAAGTTGACGAAGCCGCAACGCTGATGGTCTTTACACAACCTTCGCGCTTCCTTGACACAAGGTTTTTGTCGTTGCGATTCGCCATTGTCTATGTTCCTACGAAGACTTTCAGGTTCACATTCGTGAGACTTTGAGTTCAATAGGAACACGTGCATGACGCATACGACCAATCGACAAGCACACGCCGACCGATGCAAGTTCGCAAGCGGTTTCACGCTTATTGAACTGCTGGTCGTGATCGCCGTGATTGCCCTTTTGATTGGCATCCTGTTGCCGAGTCTGGGCAATGCAAGGGACACAGCGAAGACTGTCAAGTGTTCCGCAAACCTTCGCAATCTCGTGTTGTCGGCCGTCAACTACAGCATGAATAACAAGGGCTTCTATGGCACGGGCGCGTGGGACAACGACACCAACGAAGCATGGGGCCCACCCGATACACACGGCTGGGTTGCAGACTTTGTAAATGGCGAATATGCGCTGCCCGGCAAGCTGCTCTGCCCCAGCAACCCAGCGCAGTACTCCACGACCATGGGTGAGATCAACAATGGCAGCGTGTACCGCCCATTCCCTCTTTGGGAACGAGACCAATTGATAGCACGCGGATTCAATACCAACTACGTGCAAACTTGGTATTATGCACACACGGACCGCAAAGATCACCGCCAATTGAGCGACTGGAAGAACAAGAACAAGGCGCGCGGTCCACTCAGCGAGCGAAATATGGCACTTACCATGCCTTCAAAGATACCGCTTCTTGGAGACGCGACCCACCAAGCACTTGATACTTCCGACCGAATCTTGATCGATGGTCAGGCTTATCCCACAGCGAAAGTTCTGACCGACGGTCCCACTGTCGCAGTTAATATTCCGGGCCTTGGGAACGGATGCGGCACACAGAACTTCACGGACATGGGACCGGCGCACGGCAAGGGTGGACGGGTCTTTGATGAGAGTGAAGAAATCGACACCACCCGCATGGACGGGAACATCGGCTTCGCGGATGGTAACGTCCAACTCTTCAAAGACAATGGTCGACGCGATGGCAAGTGGGGCTCGACCGTTCAATCGCTCAACGGCATGCAATACAACCAGCTCGATGATCTTCCATCGCTCAAGGTTTACAGCGGCTGGCTGACGAGACAGGGAATTTTGAACTTCTAGGCATCGACCGTTGCATCTTGATCGTTCGTCTCACGCACGACGCGCGAGACTGTGTCGACATCGTTCATCCGGCTCGGAGAAACCGGATGACTGCAATTCTGTAAGTCTGCTATCAGTCTATCAAAGGGAGATCGCTATGAAAAAGAGTTTGACCATCATCGCTTCGCTCACACTCGCCGCTGGTGCGGCTCACGCGCAGCCCGGCTCCGTGCTGCTCAACGAAGTGTTCATTAACCCGCCATCCAGCGCGGGTGCCGACAACACCAGAGAATTTGTCGAGATCAAATCTCTCGCGCCCAACACCCCGCTCACCGGCATCTGGTTCGTCCAGATCGATGGCGACAACGCAGTCAACAACGACAGCTCCGCGACGGGAGTGATCGATCAGGCAATCGACCTGAGTGGTTACACCACTGGCAGCAACGGCCTCTTGCTCATTCGCGATGCAGCAACCGTGATCGATACGAGTTTCGATGAAGGTGTCCAGGGTCCTGAAGCCGGTACAAACGTCGTCGTCTTTAACTTCACGCCCGACATCGAAAACGGCAGCGCGACGTATCTCCTCGTGCGCAACTTCACAGGCGCAGTGAATCAGGATCTCGACGCAGGTCTGGGTGGCGATGGCATTCTCGATGGACCGCTGCCTTGGTCCGAAGTCATCGATGCTGTCGGCATTCAAGATGGCGACGACATCGATGCAGGCATCCCCAGCCATGAGTATGCCACTCAGCTGGGCGGAATCGATGTTTCAGATCGCTTGCCAAACGTTCCCACAGGCTTCACTGCAGACGCCTTCGTCCGCGTGTGCAACACCATCATCACGTTCGACACCGATGGCTTGGGCTATGGACCATTCTTCTATGATCCGCTCGAAGTGATCGTGTTCAACGCGACAACCGGCGCAGTCGAAGGCACCACGATCAATCCAGCTTTCCTGCTCACGCCCGGCGTGACAAACCCTGGCGACGGGGATTGCAGCCAAGGCCCAACGTGCGACACCATCGACTTCAACAACGATACGAGCCTCTTTGACCCGCAAGACATCGATGCGTTCCTCAGCGTGTATTCAGAAGGTCCCTGCATCCCGGACACGGCGACCTGCAACGACATCGACTTCAACAACGACGGATCAGTCTTCGATCCGTGCGACATCGATTCGTTCCTGCTGCAGTTCAGCGAAGGCCCATGCACCCTGTGCGGCAGCTAATCATTTCTGACATTCTGCAACACTTGCACGAGCCGACGCCTATCGCGTCGGCTCGTGTGCTTAATGCGACGCAGGCGAAATGATGTGAGCGGGTCCATCGACTTCAACGGGCTGCACGAGGCGTGCGCTGGGACGACGAGGTTTCGGACGTATTACTGTCGAGAGTGAATGGAGTACTCGCGATTATTGTCACGAATCGCCAGTGCAAGCCCAGTCCTCCCAGCACTGCGACATGAAACAACTCATGTGCGCGGATCACGCTTGCGACGAGTGGTCGGATATTTGCCAATTCGATGATCGCTCCCACTGTGTACACGATGCCGCCCGCGACGAGCGGAAAGATGAAACGGACGCCGCGCGTGCTGGAGAGTTTGATCATCGAGAACAGACCAATCCAGCCCATTCCAACATAGAGCGTGAGGCCAAGCCAGTCGGGGACACTTGCGAAGAAGATAGTTTTCAGCGTGACTGAAGCGACGGCGAGGCTCCACACGAGCAGCAACATGCCCCATCGCCAGCCTCGGCGAAACAGAATCGTGTGAATGGGTGTGTAGGTGCCTGCGATCAGAATGAAGATCGCGGCGTGATCCAGTCGTCTCAGCACAGCTCTCTCGGGAGTGCCACTAGGAAGCAGGTGAAAGGCGCCGCTCATGGAGAGGAGCAGTACGGCGGCGAACGCGAACACACACAGGGAAAAAACTCGGCGTTTGCCTTCGGTGGGTGAGTCTTGCTTCGCCGCAAGCACGCCACGCTTGATGAGCGAGATACTCAGAGCGAGAAAAATGATCGCTCCGGCGAGGTGTGAAATGCTGCTAAAGGGATCGGCGAAGCCAGGAATGGCGAAGAGTTCTTGGGGAGGGGGTGTTATGCGAGAGCGTATTCATCGGGTGTCGCGCAGTTGGTACTGTGCTGCCATTTTGTATACTATTTGTGCGAGAATGTTGCTATCGATACTGCCGCAATGTGACTCGTGCACCTCAATGAAAGTCTCTCGACTTCATCCGCATCGCTGGTTTTGCCTTCGGCGTGGTCAACCTCGACACGTGCACATGCACAACTAGCCCTGCGCGTTGGACTCGGCCTTTGGCGATGAGCATGGTGCTGTGCCTCGCAACTTTGCGATATTTTTCATAGGTGTTGCTCCACAGGATGAGATTGGCGATGCCTGTTTCGTCTTCGAGCGTGATGAAGACAACGCCCGACGCCGTGCCGGGTCGTTGGCGAACCAGCACAAGCCCGGCGACACGGATCATCAAGCCGTCGGGTGTTGCGGCGGCATCTTGCAGCGATGAGCAGCACGTCACGCGCTGGTGTGTGAGTTCGTCACGCAGAAAACTCACGGGATGGGCTTTGAGCGAGAGGCCGATGGTGTTGTAGTCGAGCGAGGTATGCCGCTGCGGGGCGATCTCGGGCAACTGCACGGGTCCGTCGTCGTTGTTCACCGACTCAAACAGCGGCAGCGATTCGTCTCGCAGCAACTTGGCTTGCCACAGAGCCTGCTGACGCGACAAGCCCAGCGAGTTGAACGCATCGGCTCGCGCCAGCTTGCGAAACGTACTCGCCGATGCACCGCTGGCACGCCACAGGGCGAGCATGGTGTCGGGCTTGCGCTGCTGCGCGGCTTGCACGATCAAGTCGGTTTGCGGCTTGGATACACCACTGACAAGTCGCATGCCTAAACGCAAGGCTTTGTGCAATTGTCCGTGTCGTTGCTGGTATTCAATCGTGCAGTCCCACTCGCTGTGCGAGACATCGACGGCTCGCACTTCAACGCCGTGTTCTTTCGCATCGCGAACCAACTGCGCAGGCGCGTAAAACCCCATCGGCTGACTGTTGATGATCGCGGCGGCGAACTCGGCGGGGTAGTGACGTTTCAGCCAGCACGACACGTACACGAGCAACGCAAAACTCGCGGCGTGACTTTCGGGAAAGCCGTAGGACGAAAACCCTTTGATCTGCTCAAAGCATCGCTCGGCGAACTCTGGCGAGTATCCACGCTCCAACATCCCGGCGATCAACTTCTGACCAAAGCGGTAGATGAGATCGCCCTTGCGTTTCCACGCCGCCATCGCGCGACGCAGCGCATCGGCTTCGCCCGGCGTAAACCCACCCGCAACGACCGCCATCTGCATGGCTTGCTCTTGAAAGAGCGGCACGCCCAGCGTGCGACCAAGTACTTGACGGACTGCATCGTTGGGGAACGTGATGGGTTCCTCCCCGCACCTGCGGCGCAGATACGGATGCACCATGTTTCCCTGAATGGGCCCAGGTCGCACGATGGCAACTTCGATGACGAGGTCGTAGAAGCATGCAGGCTTCAAGCGGGGAAGCATGGACATCTGCGCCCGGCTCTCAATCTGAAAAACACCGACCGTGTCGGCGCGTTGGATCATCTCGTAGGTTGCAGGGTCTTCAGCGGGGATGGTGTGGACTTCAAGCAACGATTCGCCGGTGCGCTGGCGCGTGGTGTTCACCATGTCGAGGCACTTGCGGATCGCCGTAAGCATCCCAAGCCCTAACACGTCCACTTTGAGCATCCCCATCGCGTCGATATCGTCTTTATCCCATTCCACAACGGTACGATCTGGCATCGCGGCGTTTTCGAGCGGAACGAGTTCGCAGAGCGGCGTTCGCGTGATGACGAAACCGCCCACATGCTGCGAGAGATGACGAGGGAAGCCGAGGATTTCGCTCGTGAGGCGTGCCAGCCATTGCAGGGTTGGATCGTTGGGATTGAGACCCATCGCGCGAAGAGTTTGGGGTTCAATGCCGCCTTCGTGCCACCAATCACTGTCTTTGGCGAGACGGTCCACAAGATCAAGCGACAATCCCAACGCCTTGCCAACATCGCGCACCGCGCTGCGCCTGCGGTAACTGATAACTTCCGCCGTGAGCGCGGCTCGGTCGCGTCCGTACTTGCGATAGATGTATTGGATGACCTCTTCGCGGCGTTCGTGCTCAAAGTCGATGTCGATGTCGGGCGGCTCATTGCGTTCCTTGCTGATAAAACGCTCAAACAACACGCTGATGCGGTCTGGATCAACGGCGGTCACGCCGAGGCAATAGCAGACCGCCGAGTTCGCTGCGGCACCACGACCCTGACAGAGAATCGGCGGCGTTAGCGTGCGTGCGAAGCGGACGATGTCTTCAACGGTAAGGAAGTAGGGCGCGTAGTTGAGTTCGGCGATGAGGGCGAGTTCGTGGCGGACTTGCTGGACGACTTTCTCAGGGATGCCTTGTGGATAGCGGAGTTTCGCACCTTCCCAGGTGAGTTGCTCCAAGTGCGATTGCGGGGTTGCGCCGTTTGGCACGACTTCATCCGGGTATTCGTAGCGAATCTGATCGAGCGAGAAGCCCGCCGTGCGTTCGACGATGGACAGCGCACGTTGGATCGCCTGCGGCTGCGTGGCGCACAGTCGGTGCATCTCGTCGGCCGTGCGAAGGTGTCGCTCGGCGTTGGCTTGCAGTGCGTACCCGGCTTCGCCGAGCGAGCAACCGAGGCGAATACACGTCAGCACGTCCTGCAACATGCGTCGCTCAGGGATGTGATAGAGCACGTCGTTCGTGGCGACAAGTGGGATACCCGTCGCTGTCGCGAGTGCGATACGGGCTTGTTGGTGTGCATGGTCGGCGTGGCTGTAGTGGTGCGTCCACGCGAGGGAAAGCGAGTCATGTGCGAAGACGCTCGCGATGTGTTGTAGCGTCTTGGCGGCATTACGACGCTCATCTTCGCTGCGAGTCAAGTCAATACGGGACGGCGAAGCAATCGCAACCAAGCCTTGTGCATGATCGGCGACATCGCACAAAAACAACTGGCACGAGCCTTTAGTCGTACGGCGTTTGCCCAGCGTGAGCATGCGACACATGCGTTTGTAACTGGCAAGGTCCGTGGGATAGACCCACAGCGACCAGCCAGGCACGTCCTGCAATTCCAATCGGGTTCCGACAACTAAACGCATGTTGTGCTGCTTCGCAGCGACATGGGCACGGACGATCCCCGCCAACGAATGGAGGTCAGTCACGGCTATCGCGCGATAGCCCAGTGCTGCGGCTTGTTGGACCAATTCTTCGGGGTGACTTGCACCGGTCAGAAACGTGTAGTTGCTCGTGGCGCAGAGTTCGGCATAGGGCGGAGTTGTCCGAGGCGTATCGGCGCGTATTACATCGTCGCACTGCACGCCAGCGCGAAACGGATGAGGCACCAACTTCGGAAACTCGTTCTCTGGCATCGTGACTGCTCAAACAAAATCAGGCCCATTCACCTTGCACCAACCATCTTGCCTTTGCGTCTACCAACTGACGACACACAAACAGCCATCGCCCGGCATCTGTCTGAGCCGCGAAGTAGTCACGGTCTGGCGGCGGTGGTGTGGGTAGCGATGCGTGAGTGCGTGTGTTTTCGTTGTTGCCCCATCGCCACCACTCGGAACTGATGCGTTCGGGACCGATGCAACTGATGATGCGATGCGTTGCGCCTCGCCATTGAAGAGACAGCAGCGGACCATCGGGCGTGAGAGCCATCGCGGTGGCAACTTCGGGCTTGGGATACAGAATGCTCGGGCGATCTGGTGCGACTACTGCTTGTGGATGCAGCGTGCTTGTTGCCTCCGCGTGCGAGCCTTGCATACGACCCGACACACTTGCGCGGCTCCAATCCTCATCGCTTTCCAACGCTGGCACGTACCGAAACGAATGCTCGGGCAAGTGCGATTCACGAAACTCAATCCGCTGCACCGCGTTTGGCCCAAGCCGAGCAACGACCGCATCGACAAACTCACTCAGGCCGCCATTTGTGCCCGAATCGCTCGCGCCCGAATCCGCCGCGTGTGAACTGCCCAATTCGACGCTTTGCGTTTGTACATGACGCAGGCTCGCGGCTCGTGTCACCGTCATGCCGACGGCTTCGACACCAAGCCCGGTATCCAAGCGATCCATCTTCGTGTGAATCAACTTCCACAGGTGTTTCGCGTTCGCACCGGCGCGGCTCAACATCACGTCAAAGCACTCGCTGCTCGCGACTTCCTCAACGGTCGCATAAAACGATGGACCAGAGCCTTCGCCCGGCCTTGGTTCAACGGTCAACTTGGGGCGAACGAATCGCACATGCAGCCGTCGCACACCTTGGCATCGCTGAGCGAGAGCATGCACGATCACATCAAGCACCTTGCGCGTCGCAACTTCGATAGATTCCTTGTGCGTCGTCGGGCCATCAAAGACGAGCGTGTGTGCGATTGGTACTTCGGGCACGACCGGATCAATGCGCGGCTCTATCACGCTGCCCCGCATTGCATCCAATCGCAGCAAGAGTGACCGATCAAAGCGGGCAAGAATGCCACCGCGAGGCAATACTGCGAGTTCGCCAATGTGTTCCACGCCGACCGCATGGAGTGATTCAAGTGTGTCGGCATCCAACGCGAGCGCGGCGATGGGTAACTCATTCAATACCGACTGCTCATGCGCCGGGTCCGGCACGCTGACTGCACGCTCGCCGAACCTTGACAATGCCCACGCACCCGCGAAACTGGATGCAATGGCAACCCGCACTGCAAAGCCCAGTCGGTTCAACTGCGTGCGAACTTTCTTTGCAAGTGACGCTTCCGTTCGATGCACCGCGTCCGTGCCGTGAATGTCCATCATCAAGCCATCAACACCATCGACACACACCAGAGGCGTGTAGCGCAAACACCAGCACGCCAGCGCGTGCAAAGATGTGGCGACTCGTGCTGGCTCATGCGGTTGAACGACAACCCGTGCTCGGGGCGGCAGCATCGACCGGGCTTGCGCTAAGTCCATGCCGACACGTACACCTGCACGCAGCGCATAGACGCAGCGCGCCGAAACCAGTTCACGCCCAGCATTGGGCGTCGTGAGCACAATCGCAGAATTCATCTGCGAAGCAAGAAGACCGTGCCGCGTCTTACGCTGTGAGGCGTGCGTTCGCTGCCGACGTTGAATCACGCTCGCTTCGTCTGACGCTTTCTGCATCGTTGTTTGACTGCGAAGCAGTCGTCGCCGCGTCAAGTCCGTTGCCAACGTCGGAAACCACACGCAAAGAGCGCGTCGCATGGTCATGCTCCACAGTCCACGGGCGAAGATTCGCCAGTGCGGAAGGCTGCATTCCCTTGCAGCGCAGGAGTTCGACGGTCCATCGTCGTGTATGAATCGGAGAAACAGCACGCCGCACCATCCACCGAGTCGTCGCGGCGGACAGTTCAGAAACTTCCCAAGGCGGCCTTGCAAGCAAACACAACCCACCACTTGCTTGAGTCGCGAGTTGCAACCGCCGCGTCGCAGCCATGTCGAAGCCCGAACCATCAGCGATGACAACGGTGTGAGGCGATGTACGCAAGGCGAGATCGATGGCCCAAACACGCTCGAATGGCGTGGGTGCATCTACAAAAATCGACTGAGATGCTACTTGATGGGCGAGGGCGATGGAGTTCAGTTGATTGCCCGATGAAGCGCAATCACTCATTGCATCGCAATGCCGCAGGAACCCTGGGCAAGGCCACACTCGGTGCCCGACCCACACGATGCCAGATATCTGCGCATGATGCGCCGGGCGTGACACGAGGGACTTCGAGACACACTGCGTCATCAACGACAGCGCGGGAGTCCATTCAGACTTGTGGCCAGACATTTGGCTTGACCTGCGCGCCGAAGGGCACTTGATCGCGAGTTGTCCATGTCCCGATTCGCTCAAGACACCGTGCCACTCGTGAACACAACCAAGTTGAAACGCGGGAAGCGAGAGCGAGGCATTCCTGTCCCAAACAAGCCCGATCCCGGCTTTGGTTTGGCTATCCATCGCGCATCGCTCACGAAGTTCGTGGAGAATGGATGTGCCCGACAAGCCCATTTTGTTAGGATAATGGAAGGATACATCGTGTCAAGTGATTATCCGTACAAAATACGAATTTTGATCACCAGCAGGCGCTAATAGACATTCCCAAAACTCTCGTCAACACATGTTCTTGGCATCATGCGCAAGCTGAAAAATACAAGCGAATCAATTACGCCGCAGCAGTAACCGCCCCTAGTGGGACTCGAAACCAGTGGATAGCTGGGGGAGGAAGGTGGTGTGTTCCCTCACGCCGACCCCATAGACGCGACGAGTTTGCGAGAAGTGGGGCTGTAGAAAGCGTCCGCAACCCTGGCGATCATGCGAACTTGCACACATCGGCGCACAGTCACGCGAGCGAACACGTCAAACGACCCCGGCAGGATTCGAACCTGCGACCCCCGCGTTCGAAGCACGGTGCTCTATCCAGCTGAGCTACGGAGTCAACGTTGCATTATAGAGAGGGTTTGGCCGGGACGTGATTTTGATTTGAAGTTCGTGTGTGTTTGTCGTGCGCTGCGTTTTTCAACACGACTCATCAAGCGAGCACATTGTTTCACACTTGCAAGAACTGTGACAGTCTCGCAGCATGGGGCGAACTTTGTGTCCACGCAACCATGTTTGCATGGGCTTTCGCCGGAACTGTGGTCACCGGAGCAATCGTCAAGTTGTAGGTGCCCATGCCCGCTTTCGCGAGGTCGAGTTCGCCTGTGCTGTAGCCTTTGCTCCAGAAGAACTCGAGCAGTTCCCGGCTGCTGCCGCCGGCGTTTTTGAGATAGGCATCGTCGGCTTCGAAGAGCACTGCGGGCTGAACGATTTCGAAGAAGTCGGTGAGTCCTGAGAGGGCGTGGATTTCGTAGCCTTCAACGTCGATTTTCAGCGTTGTCGGGGTTGGCGTTTGCTTGTGTGCTGCAATGAACTCGCTCAGAACCTTGTCGCCCACCTTCACTTGAACGCTGGCTTGCTGTGTGACGTTTTGTTTTTCACGTGGATCGAGGGCGCGGAGGGTGCCGCAGCCGCAGGCGTTGTCGACGACGCTCAATTGCATCACGGCTTCTTGCTCCGCGAGTGCGCAGTCATGGATTGTGACCCATGAGAGGTTGTTGTCTCGCACGTTTGCTCGAAGGCGTTCAACGACAACTGGGTTGGGCTCAAAGCAAATGACGCGGCCCTTCGATCCAACTGCGGACGCGCCCAAGAGCGTCATGAGACCAATATTTGCTCCGATGTCGATGAGCGTTTCATCGGGCGCGAGCAGTGTGCGCAACGCAAGCTGCGAGGGCAGGTCGCTATGGCGGCCAACGAAGTACACGAAGCGGTCGGACCAGTTGGCGAGGTCCAAGTCGAGTTCGTAATTGTGCCACTTGCCCCGTGCTTTGATATGTCCGGCGTTCTGCCAGCGGCTTGCGTCGCGGATGCCGATCGCGTCCAGCACTCTTCCCCACGCTGGCAGCTCGCGCTGCGCGTACTGACGCGCCAAGCGTGGGAGCAACTTGACTTGTGCCTGGGGGTCGCACATGGGGACAGTCGACGAACTCGCAGAAGTTGGATGTGACGTGAGAAGCAGGGCCGAATCCTTTTATAAGGGCAGCGGCAATCCTTGACACGCGACAGGGGACATGTTGTGGGGTCGTGTGCCGATCGGGCGAATCGGGTCACACTGGAATCGGCCAAGGGTAACACCCAATGAGACGGCATGCAAGCCCGCTTTTCGTGGGTGTTGCTACCCATAACCGTTCGTATGATGGAGGCTGATGGGGTCGCTTAGTTCACTCAATTGGTGGCAGTTAACCCTTCTCATCCTCCTTGGGGTGGTTGTGACGGCGGCTATTTTGTCACTCGTGGTCATGGCCATGGTGCCCGTCGGGCGCGGCATTGGCGGCGTGCTCTCACGCATCTTCACCTTCATCAAACGCGAGATCCTTGACGCCCTGCGAGCAATCGCGTGCCTCATTGTTGCACCAATATTTGGTGTGCTTGCCGTTGTCAGCCTTATCTTCATTCAAATGGACGCAGCGGCGAAGTTTGGAAAGGCTTTGCGGGAAGAAGTCATCCGCTTTTTCGTGTGCGTCTATCGCGTCTTTGTTGGTAATCCGGCACGAGCAGTCGGCCTCGAAGCCGCGCTTGAAGGGGTCGAAACGCGACTTCCCGGCGTGCTCAGCGGTACGTGGGGTGATGTGCTGTCGCCTCGCGAGAGCATGTTTCCCGGGTATGAGGTGGTCGGCACTCTGCCCGGTGGTGGCTCGGGAGCGAAGTTGTACGTTGCCAAACCCGACAAGAAGAAACTTGAAGAACTTCTGCGAGACGTTGCGAACAACTCGCTCGCGACGCAGGCCGGAACCGTGTTTCGCGAGGGTGATCGTGTTGTCATCAAGAGTTTCACGACGTTTGAAGACACCGCATTGCCACAACTGGTACGTGAAAGCCGAGGGCTTGAAGCAGGAAAGCGCCTTGGCCTCATTCTCGATCACGGTTTCGGCGCGGATCGCTTTTACTACGTCATGCGCTACGTGCCGGGCGAGCATCTTCGCAACGTGACCACGCGTCTGCACCAGCAGAGCGAACAGCGCGAGGGCGAAAAAGGTGGATTGGGCGAAACACAAGTTCGCGCGGCGTTGTCGTACACCGCAGACTTGCTCAGCACGCTCGCTCTGTATCACGAACAGGGCTTGTGGCACAAAGACGTCAAGCCCGACAACATCATCATCGAGCCTGACGTGTCGCCAGCGGGAATGCTCGCCGCGAACGGTGCGACGCAGACACAAACTCCCGGTGCCGGGCGCGCGCGGCTGGTTGATATTGGGTTGGTCTCGTCGCTGCGAAGCGCAATGACACTCACAACGCACGGCACCGAGTACTACCGCGATCCCGAAATGGTGCGGCAGGCTCTCAAGGGCGTCAAAGTCAGCGAGGTCGATGGAACGAAGTTTGATATCTACGCCGCAGGCGCGGTGCTGTACTCCATCATCGAAGAAAGTTTTCCCGCGCAGGGCGTGCTCTCGCCCATGGAGAAAAAGTGCCCGCCCGCAGTCGCATGGATCATTCGCCGCGCTATGGCAGACTATCGCCAGCGATACTCGTCCGCTCGCGACATGTTGAGCGACGTGCAAGCCGTGCTAACGCATGCCAGCATGTTCACGATGAGGCTCGTGGAATTGCCAAGCATGAAGGGGCAGTTGCTGGAAGGCGATGCGAGCGAAGTAGAAGTGACGCCAACAACTGCGACAGCAAACGCAACGAACACGAACGAAGGCGTTACACAAGAACGTCTTGCAATAGAGACTGTTCCGCCAATGCCGCGTGAAGTCGTGCCCGTTCGTCCGCCAGTGGTTTCAGGCGCCGCTCCGCTGATCGTGCGAAGTCCAAATGAAGTCGCGCGAGGCCTTACAAAGTTGCGAGCCGCAAGCGAGGATGTGAAGGATTCGAGACCTCGGCTCCAACGAGTTCCCATTCGCGACCCAGGCTTGTGGTCTAGGCTCACGACTCCCGCGACGAATTCGATTGGACTTCCCACTCGCGTGAAAGTCGTGGATTGGTGGACGGGGCGCATTGAAGTGGAGGAGTAGCGAGTTCTCGATCGACTTGCCCTTACTCATCCTCAGACTTCTCAAGTTCGTCAAAGTCCGGCAAGACGTCTTGGTTGCGTATGTCCTCATCACGCTTGAGGTCTTTCGTCGCGTCAGCGAACAACGACTCGTCCAGCAGCGATCGAACTCGCTCAGCAATCTTCGAATCGAGTTCTTTTCGCGCTTTGCGCGACGCCTGAATTGCGTCGCCATCATCCCATGAACGCTCAAACTGCTGCGGATCCGTCGCGAGATGTTCTTGACGTTCATCGATGTTCTTGGCCCATTCGGCATTCACCAACGCGACGTCACGCTCATAACTCTCACGCAGTGAGGCAAGCTCCGTGACTTGCTGTGCTGACAGCACATCAAGCGCAGAAGCCCGGTCGAACAACTTGGCAACATATCGCTTGTCATACACCAGCGGATAGGCTTTCGCAAGATACGCCTTCTCGAACGCCGCTTTGTGTTCGTCCGCAAGCACGTCCTTGAGTTGTTTGGCGTACGAGCGATTGACGTTGCGAATCTTGAGTGATAACTCCAAGACCTCCTTCAGCATGCCAAACATCTTCTTCTCGTCCGGCTCCTTCGTCGGATCCGCGGCTTTGATCTCCTTGAAGAATCCGTCGAGTTTGACAAGCCACTCTTTGGCAACAGAATCAAACGCGACTTCATATTGGTCCAAAACATTCGCCGCGTCGCCTTCGCGAGGCACTCGCGTCTGTTCTGCAATCGCGACCAGGTCCACCATCGAACCCGCCATGAAACCGATGCGAGTCGTGTCTTCACGGCGCATGTAACGTTCGCACAGGTCCCATCGGGCCTGTTGTTCTCGTGTCAGCAGTGTCTGTACGTCCGTGAGAAAGTCTGCACGTGCTTTGCGAACAGCATCGAAGAGTTTCGTCAGAATGTCGCGCTGCTTCTTTGCGAACTCCTGCCAGTCTTTGTCAGGCCCACCGTCCCGATAGTCCTCAAGGAGAACCTTGGAGGTGTCGTCAGCGTCCTGCAGCAGTTGCTTGTGTGCTGACGAGTAGCCTTCATACAACACCATCGCCTGCTCACGCTGGTCATCAGTCATCGTGGTGATGGTGCACAACTTCTCAACACACACTCGACTAAGCCGCTTGGACAGTGGGCCGAGTTGTCTGGAAGCAGACTGTCCAAACGTGCTGGGCACGAGCACAAGCATGAGTGCGAGCACTAGCCCGACGCGGCGGATTCCCGAAACCAACGCATGCGAAAGAAACATAAACACCTCCACGAATGTGAAGTGCGGCGAGAACCAACTGATAGTTGTACTGCGATTGGTGACTCGAGTTGCTCATTTTCATGCTTTTACGCCGTCGCCGACAAAATCACGCGATGGGTCATTGTCCGGCTACGATGCGACTTGGAAATGGGGGGCGGGTAGCTCAGCGGCTAGAGCATTCGCCTTACACGCGAAGGGTCCAGGGTTCGAATCCCTGCCTGCCCATTTGGGGCGATGATGGGATGACGAGACGACGAGACGATGAGATGATGCGAATTACTGCATCCCATCATCCCATCATCCCATCATCCCATCATCCCATCATCCCATCATCTTCCCATGACGTACCTCGACGCCCTCTATGTCCCGCTCGCAGTCGTGACCGCGCCTTGGTGGGCGTTGAAGAAGCGATCTGGCTGGAGCGAGAAACTTGGCAGCGTGATCCTTCCAGCGAAACCCGCAGGCAAGAAGCGGGTGCTGCTTCACGCTGTATCCGTTGGCGAAGTGAGTGCGCTGCGTTCGCTCGTGCCGTTGCTCACGCCTTATGTTGATGTGGTGATTTCCGTGACGACTGACACGGGCACTGCTCGCGCGAAAGACCTGTTTGGTAAGACGTGCGCGATCGTGCGATATCCCTTGGACTTCTCCTGGGCAGTGCGAAAGTTCCTGGACGCAGTTCAGCCCGATGCGGTTGCATTGGTAGAACTCGAAGTCTGGCCTCAATTTGTGCGAGCGTGCGCGCAGCGAAGTATCCCAGCTTGTGTCATCAACGGGCGGCTTTCTGCACGCAGTTTTAAGGGCTATTCGCGTTTGTCAGGGTTCTTTGGAACACTGCTGAATCAACTTGCCTTTGTCGCCGCGCAGGACCGCGAGTATGCGAAGCGATTCGAGGCGTTGGGCCTTGCGGCTGACAAGTGCTTGCTGACCGGCACTATGAAGTGGGACGCCGCGAACCTGACATCGGCGGTCGCAGGCGCAGATGAACTTGCAAAAGAACTGGGTATAGATAGGAGCAAACCGCTCATCGTCGCGGGGAGTACTGCTGAAGACGAAGAAGCGTTGCTCGCTTCAAGTCTGCCAGATGGCGTTCAGCTAATTTGTGCCCCGCGTAAGCCCGAGCACTTTGATGACGCTGCCAAGGCGCTACCCGGCTGTGTGAGGCGGTCAGAAAAGAAAGTAGCCCCTGCTGGCACTCGCTACTTCCTACTAGACACCATTGGCGAACTGCGAAAGGCGTACGCGCTCGCGGACTTGGTGGTCATGGGTCGCAGTTTCGGCACCCTCTACGGCTCTGATCCCATAGAACCAATTGCGTTGGGAAAGCCCACGTTGATTGGTCCGCGATTTTCTGATTTCGACTCTATTGTGAACACCCTGTCGAGTGCCGGTGGATTAGAAGTGATCGACCGCGCAAAGTTGGCGCAGAGACTCAAAGATCTGCTTGGCGACAAGACTGAGAGAGAGCAACTTTCTTCAGCGGGCTTGAGGGCGATCAAGGCACAACAGGGTGCCAGCGAGCGTCATGCGGAGTTGCTGCTGTCACTCTCGAAGGCGAATTCCAAAAGTTTGTATTTTGATAGGTATATTTCAGCCAGTTCGCCAGCGGTGCCTGTTGTCGGCAGAATCTCGATTGGAAAGCAGCGCAAACCTGTTCAGCCACAGCTCTAACGGCAATTCATGAAAGCTCAGAGATGCTTCTGAGCGCGTTCGGGGTGTTCGCCTTACAAATTCCGACTTGCACTTCACGGCGTTTTCGGAGATGATAGGAACATCCTGATTCAGCGCTCGTAGGATATAGATAGCCCGTGAGCGAACAACCGGGGCGCATGCGGATGGTCCAACGACCTCGCTGCTCGCAAGGAGAGCTTCGCCGAAGCCCTTGCCACACAACAGATGGATAGTAGATTAGGTGAAAAGCCAGACACTATGGGGTCAACACTGTTGCACCGACGTGTTTACACCATCGATGTTCTGGCAGGTGAGGTCGTAAGGGGCTTCCCGGCAAGCGACGTCTGAAAGAAGAGGCAGACTTCGCTTAATGCGCAAGCCAAGCCCCACACCCCGACCTACCTTTCGCGTTCCAACACTGCAGCATGACGCCCTCGCAAGGGGCTGAGTGAGTGTTGAGCAACGCGTGCACACTCGGGATATGAGCGCGTTTGAAAAAAACCGAAGGCGAAAGCCAACGGATTGAACGAGATGAACACCTTTCTGGCGCGAGGCGCGCTGGAAGCATTTGGAGTTGTAAGTATGTCGACGAGCCGTGTACGCCGACTTTTCTCCGCCACCAAGTCAGAAGATCGCAAGCCCGCGCGCAAGTCGCTGTTGGCCAGACTGCTCGGAACGAGCGGTCATGCCTCGTCGATTGAAACGATGGAGCGGCGCGAGATGCTCAGTGCAACGCGCGAGCTGCTGCCTGAAGGGTCGTCATGGGTGGATTGGGGCAACGGTGTCGTCGCCGCGAAGAACGGCAGCTATGTCGTGACCTTCACTGAAGACCTCGGCAAGGACAATGCGGCGCTGCGTGCGCAAGACGTCGCGCAGGCGCTTGGTGTCACTGCATGGGGCTTCGAAGGCCTTGGTCGCGGCAAGTGGGCTCGCTTTGATAGCGCAGTGCCGATTACGTCCGCTCAAGTGCGCACATTGACGGCGGACTTCCCGTTTGTGTCTTGGATTGAGCCCGACCAGATTCGTAAGGTGCAGCGCGTTCCCAACGATCCGCAGTACGGCGATCAGTACTGGCTCAAGAATAATGGTCAGGTCATTCAGGGCACGCCAGGTCTTGCAGGTGCCGACATCAACATCGAAACCGCATGGGACACCAGCGTCGGTTCTCGTAGCGTGATCGTGGGCGTCATTGACACAGGCGTTGACTACAACCACCCGGACCTTGCGCCGAATATCTGGAACAACCCCGCTGAAATCGCTGGCGACAACATCGACAACGATGGTAACGGCTACGTCGACGATATCCGCGGCTTTGACTTCGGCGAACAAGACAACGACCCGATGGACTTCCCGGATATCAACGATCCGAACAACGAAATCTTTGCGTACCCGCACGGCACACCTGTCGCTGGGTTGATTGGCGCGGCGGGCAACAACGGCATTGGTGTTTCGGGTGTGAACTGGCTTGTGTCGATTCTGCCCTTGAAGATCGCCGACGAATTCGGCAACCTGTCAACATCCGCCATCGTCGCTGCACACGACTACGTGACAGCGCTCCGTGAAGCGGGCGTGAACGTAGCCGTGACCAACAACAGTTACGGCGCATATCTGCCCGAGTTCTATGAAGACACGCCTGAAGGTGTGAACGCAGAGCGCGACGCCATTCAGCGCTGGATCAACTCTGGCGGCATCTTTGTTGCGTCTGCAGGTAACGGCGATCGACGCACTGGCATCGGCATCGACCTCGACAACTCTGACGTTCTGAACTTCCCGTCGTCATACGACATCCCGGGCATCATCTCGGTGGCCGCGATGGACAAGTTCAACAACTTGTCATCGTACAGCAACTACGGCGCAGAGAGCGTTGACATCGCCGCTCCGGCCGACGAAACGCTCACGACCGCGTCGAACGGTGCAACGGACGGCGGCGGATATACGTACTTCAGTGGTACGAGCGCATCGGGTCCGATCGTTGCGGGTGCGGCAGCGTTGCTCAAGGCTGTCAAGCCTTCTGCATCAGCAGTTGAAATCCGCGAAACGATCATCAATACGGCTGAACCCGTCGCAGCCCTCACAGGCAAGGTTGCTTCGGGCGGCGTACTGAATGTGACTCGCGCGATGCAGGCCTTGCTCAATGACGGCCCCGTGGTTCGGGGCTTTGCGCCTGGCCCGGTCACGACCAACGTCGATCCTGAAACTGGCAATCCTCTCCGCAGCGTGACGGTGACCTTCAGCGAGAATATCGCGGCGGCGGGCCTGAATGCTGGCGCCGTACAGCTGCGTAATGATGGTGCGAACAACATCTTTGGCGACTTCGATGATTCGATCGTCACGATCAGTTCCGTGACGCACAAGCTCGACACGCTTGGTCAGCCCATTCTGAATCAGGTTGTGGTCACGGCGAACGTCTCGCAGTTCGCTGAAGAGAACTATCGCCTCACGCTGTTCAATGCAAGCTTCCGC
Organism: Phycisphaerales bacterium; assembly: GCA_046350435.1. Classification (GTDB taxonomy): domain Bacteria; phylum Planctomycetota; class Phycisphaerae; order Phycisphaerales; family UBA1924; genus BJHL01. The sequence goes on along the minus strand of JAXMAK010000001.1, from coordinate 843,793 downwards.
GACGTGTTGGGCAATCGGCTGAACGGCAACGCCTCAACGGGTACGGATGCAAATCTCACGTTCCGCGTTGTGAACTCCGCAGGTGCTTTGGAAGACAACAACACTCTTGTGACTGCGACGCCGGTTTCGTTCGGTGCATCGGGCACCGCTCAGTTCAACAGCTTGTTGATCGGCGATGGCACACAGACGCTGCGTGACGTGGATCTATTCAAGATCGTCGTTCCGGGTCCGGGCCAGTTCTCTGCGGAAGTCACAGCACGTCGCCTGCCGGGTGGGTCTTCACTTGATAGCGTGCTCCGACTGTTTGACGCCAATGGCGTGCAGTTGTCCATCAACGACCAGTTCTTCGGACAGGATTCATATATCGACTTCTTCCTGCGTTCAGCAGGTACGTACTACATCGGTGTGTCTGGCTTTGGCAACAGCAACTACGACCCCGAAGTGTCCGGTAGCGGTACGACGCAGTCGACTGGTGCGTACAGCATCAAGTTCACGAGCACGACCAGCACGCCCGACATCGTCAACTACAACGCGGGCAGCAACAGTGTTGTTGGACAGCCCGCGTTCCCGCTTGCGATTCCGCCCGGTGGTCTCACGCAGGGCACGACGACTGCTGCGATTACAGTTGCGGATACTCGCACGATCCTTGACGTCAACGTCAGCATCAACCTGCGTCACCCCAACGTCTCTGACTTGGACATCGACCTCATTGGCCCAGATGGCACGACGGTCCGCCTGTTCACTCGCCTTGGCGGCACTGGTGACGACCTTGGCACCCGTGACAGTTCGGGCAATCCCGTGCTGTACACCACGTTCGACGATGAACAGGCAACATCGATAACGTCTGCGTCGCCACCCTTTGCTGGCAACTTCCGTCCGGAGCAGGGTCTCAGCGGATTTGACGGCAAGGTTGCCGCGGGCAACTGGACGCTGCGAATCTTTGATTTCCGTTCGCTCAACGCCGGGTCGCTCATAGACTGGAAAGTTGAGTTCCGCTTCGCGAACGATGTGTTCGGTCCGTTCGAAGCGAACGACACGATCTCTGTCGCGAAGCCCATTCCGAATATCAACGGATCTGGCAGCGGCAGCGTGACGGCGTTCATCGGCGACGGCGGTTTCGGCTCGCTTGATCGTGACCTTTACAGCTTTACAGCTTCGCCTGGCACGACGCTCAACGCCTCCGTTGAACTGGGCACTGGCACGCTCGACTCGGCATTGCGTCTCTTTGATTCAGCCGGGACTCAAGTGCTGTTGTCAAACCCGTCCACGGTTCGCACGTCCTCAATCACGAACTTTGTTTTCGCGAATGGTGGAACGTTCTACCTTGGCGTTTCTGAGGCACGCAACACGGCGTACAACCCGTTTGCTGCAAGCAGCGGCGTTGCAGGAACGACCACTGGCACCTACACTCTCAATGTGAATGTCACGCCTGGCGTGAGTGACTCAGCCTCAACCGCAGTCGGCAACAATCTTGAGTTTGGGCTTCGTGACAACGGCGTCCTGCTTGATCCAACAACAGGCACCGGGGTCAAGGCCGGCAACATCGAGTTCCTGACGAACGCAACCGCGTTCTTTGGTCTCACGGTTGACGGCACGGGCTTTACCAATCGTACGGCCGATACTCAGAACCCTGTCGCGATCACCAATCTAAGCGACCCGCGAAACAACCGCATTCAGGCTGTATCACAGTTCCGCGGCGTGAAGCTGGAACGGGCGTTGACGAGCGGCATAGACGATCGCTTTATTGCAGTCGACGTCTACCTGACCAATACGTCGGGCAGCGTTCTCAACAATCTTTCATTCGCTGAAGGCTTCAATCCGAACCCAGGCTTGACGTTGGATGAACAGACCGGAGTGACCAACAACGATATCATCCGCAACGGTCGCGTTGCAGTCGCGTCATTCGCGAACAACACCTACCTCGATGGTGTGTTCATCGCTCTTGCTTCGCCTGATGCCCCCTCGGCGTTCGGATCACCTAAGGCAACCGTGTTGCCGGGTGGCACGACTGTTCGCGATTCTGGCGTCTTGGTCTCACAGCCCTCGATTGATCCCAACGGCTTGCCTGCAGATAGCCAGTTGGCGCTGTCGTACTTCATTCAGAACCTCCAACCCGGGGCGACAGCGACGTTCCGCTACTTCATTCTCACTGCGACATCGCTCAACGACCTCACTGGGCAACTTGATACGCTCAACAGCAACACAGGCGGCGAAGGTCACTTTACATTCAACGCCACCAGCCCAACGACCGAAACCATCGGTGGTCAGCAAGTTCCGACGTATTCGTACCGCGTGTACTATCCCGAAGGCTTCCTCGGCCCGAATATCTTCTCCTTCCTCCCGATCTCTAACCCCAACGATCAGGAAGCCAAGGTCGTTGTCATCCAGCACTTTGAAGGTGTTGCCGACAACGTCAAAGATCGCGTCGTCCCCGCCGTCGACAGCAACGCCGCGGCACAGGGTCTCACGCTCACGGTGCCGGGTCGTTCGCGCAAGGGCGTCGACCTCAACACGCCAGAGCTGTTTGCGAGCGGCTTCTTCGATCCTGCGATTCGCTTCCGTCCATACGCGGTTGAAATTCGCTCCGACCGCCCGATCGCCGCGACCTTCAGCTACTACGACCTCGTACAGATCAGCGCCGGCCCGGTCGCAGTGGGTGAATCGTTCACGCCCGAAACAAGCACGACATGGACATTCGGTGACGTGCAGCAGCGTGGCACGGAGAACTTCACAACGGGTATCAACTCCTATATCGTTCTGCAGAACCCGCAGAACACCGTGGCGCAAGTCGTCACCCGCGTGTACGACGCTGAACTTGGCGTGAGCTTCCGCACTGTTCGCTTTGTGCAGCAGAACGGCCGAGCTGGTGTTTATCTGGGCACTGGTCCGAGCGCATCGCCCGACATCTTGTTCGACGCAGAAAACACGACCACTGAAGAAGGCGCAACGCTTGAGGCACTCATCCGTGCCGAGTATCAGCGTCGTGGCGTCTCCGAAGCGATCATCCAGCAACTTCTCAACGCCGACCGTCGCTACAGCGTCTCGGTCTCGTCGGACGTGCCAATCGTTGCTGCGAAGTCCACGTACAACCCCCTCGAACGTCAGGCGACTGGCACCGTGGGCAACGAAGGCGTTGGCACGACGACGGGCGTGCTCACCGAAGGCCAGTTCGGTTTGCGGAACGGTTCAGAAACCATCGGTATTCTCAACACCAACACTCAGACCGCGACGATCCTGTTCTCGTTCCTCTTCCAGAACGGCACGACCGCTCGCCAGACTGTGGATGTTGCTGCGAACTCGTCCAAGAGCTTCCAAGTCTCCAGCATCCCCAACTTCCCGAGCGGCCAGCCCTACTCGGTCTTCTACGAATCCAATGTGCCCGTGTCGCTGGGCGCAACAGTGCCCGTCACTCAGAACGGCGTCAACGACGCATTCTCCGTCACGAGCTCGACGAAGGCATACACCTTCTGGGGCTTCGGCGAAGGCTTCCGCCCAGGCGACAACGTCGACTGGAACCCGAATGTCGCAGGCGTGCAGGCTCACCCGGGCCTGTCGGAAAACCTCCGCATCTACAACCCCTCGTCGCTTGATGTCACGGTTGAAATCACTCTCAGCTTTGACCTTGAGCCCGGCACAGAAACCTTCCGTCGCACGATCAGCGGTCGCCGCGTTGCTGAGTTCAACATCCACGAGTTCATCACCGGCAACCGCCGCCTGACCAACCAGAGCTACGGCTTGTTCGTGAAGTCTTCAACGCCAGTCGTCGCAGAAATGAACCACTACGACTTGCTGTTCCCGGGTGGATTCGCAACACTGGGCACCCCACTGGGCCGCACGTCGCTGATTACGTAAGCGAACAACGAGCAAGAAAAACAACAACACCGGGCTTTGTGCCCGGTGTTTTTCATTGGCTGTGATACGAATTGTCCCACAATCTCGTGCCACCGACTGCTGCTTTGAGCGGTCGGTGCGGCGAGCAAGAAGCGTGCATTGTTGCAAACCGAACACCGACTACGCAAAGCCGTAGTCGGTGGCACGCCCAGGACTTCCCGGTGATCGGGATGATGTACAACCGAGAAACGTTGACTCGACACGACAGAGCTCGGCAATCGTCTACAACGACCCGTTACGGTGCTCCGAGCGCCTTCTCCGGATTCGCGTAGAGCGAGGGCTTTCCGTGAGCATTTTCTTCCCGAACTTCGGCGGGATCATTCGTGCCGCCCAGGCCTCTGGGGAAGTCCTTTGAATCGATGCCTGCCGCGTGCCCATCAGCGAACGCGGCATTTGCAAGCCCGCCCGTCTTTTCGCTGCGAAGGCCCGGATGGCGGTATCCGATCCGGCTGTTCGCGCTGCCAAAGCGAGTATCGCGTTGACGACCTGCGTACACGCCATCCGCGAGTGCGATGAGTTGATAGGGACGGACGAAGGCAGTGAGTTTTGTTTGCGTGACAGTGAGACCATTCGTGCCAGGCCCGTAACCCACGCTGCCTGTGTAGTGGAGATCGTTTTCGACGAGCGTGGAGCCGCCGATCGGGTTGAGCGAGTTGACCCAGTACGCGACGCGAAGCGTGCGGATGAAGCCGCGATCTTCCATGAGTGTTGTTGCGAACGAACTGCCCGTGCGCACGCAAGGCCACTGCATCCAGCCGCGTGGATTATCGATATTGGTACCGGTCTGACCTGTGTCCGCGACGCCCGCGATGTCCTTGGCTTCCGGGCAGACGAGTGCGTTGCCGCGCTGGGCGTCGCTGCCTTGCAGGTAGCCATCGCGATCCAGAATCGGGCCCCACCCGTCGAGCGGCACATTGATGCCGTCAACACCCGTCATGTTGTACGAAGGCACGACGCGCTCGCCATGGTCGTTGTTGTAGAGTGCGAGGCACTGCCCGAGTCCTCGGAGATTTGCGAGGCATGCGGTCGATCGAGCCGTCTTACGAGCGGCTCCAAGCGCGGGCAGCAGCACCGCGATAAGCACGGCGATGACGCCTATGACGACGAGCAGTTCGATGAGCGTAAAGGCTTTCTCGTTTCGCGGCATAGCCAAGCATATTCGTTCGAGCGAGGTGCCTGTTGCTCCCACGCATGAAAAATGAATCGTAACGGACAAGTTTGTCCGCAGTCCGGAAATGAAAAACACCGACGGGAACGTCGGTGTGTTGAAAGTGCAAAGTTAGATTGCTCAGGCGATCTTCAAACCGCAGTCATTGATGATGCGATCGAGTTGATCCGCCTTGGCATTGAGTGTTTGAATCGCGTCGAGCGAGTCCTGCGTGCTTTGCTTGGTGTCCGCCGTGACCTTCGCAATTTCTTCCAGCGCTCGGCTCACCTGCTCGGTCGTGCTGCTTTGCTCCGTCGCGGCAGTCGCGATCGTGCCGATCATGCTCGTCACGGTGTCAGAGGACTTCACGATACGTTCGAGATCTTCGCCTGCCTTTGCGGAGAGATCCGCCCCGGCGCGAACCTGCTCGCCGCCATCGCTCATGGCCTGCACTGCGAGCTTTGTTTCACCCTGTATCTGCTGAATGCTCGCGGCGATCTCCGCCGTTGCTTTCGTCGTGCGGTCAGCAAGTTTGCGAACTTCATCGGCGACGACTGCAAAGCCTCGCCCATGCTCGCCCGCGCGGGCGGCTTCAATCGCTGCGTTGAGCGCGAGCAAGTTGGTCTGATCCGCGATGTCATTGATGACCTGCGTCATCTGACCGATGGCTTCGCTGCGTTTGCCCAGCGTGTCCACGCACTGAGCCGAGCGAGTGACGGCTTCCTGAATGCGTTGCATGCCCTTGATCGATGTGTCGACAGTCGCCCCGCCCGCCTTCGCCGCTTTGCGGGCCTCTTCGGAAGCTTTATTCGCTTCGCTCGCCTGCTGCGCAACTTCGCTAGCGGACGCCGACATCTCCGTCATCGCGCTGGCAACTTCACGGCAACGCGAACTGGCCTGTTCGATGCTTGTAGCGGTGGACTGAGCGATTTGGTTGAGTGCAGACGAACCTGCACTGACTTGCTGAGAGGCGTCGCGAGTCGAGGTGATAAGTTGCTGCAATTTAGCGATGAAGTGATTGATGCCAGTCGCGAGCGCTCCGAGTTCGTCCTTGCGAGTTTCATCAAGCCGGGTCGAAAGTGAGCTTTGGCCAGATGCCACGTTGCGGACATTCTCCAGCATCGACGCGATGCCCTTCGACAAGCCTCGGCTAATAAACCAGCCGAGAAAGATCGAAAGCGATACGACCCCGCCGCACACGCTCCAGAGCAGAATGTTGCGACTATGCAGCACCTGCGTTGCGTTTGCTTCTGCTTCTGCCGTAAAGGCGTTCGCGTGCTCAACGACCTTGTCGATGTGCTGGCGGTGTTCGAGAAACAGCGGATCGAGCTTTGACTTGATGAGATCGTTGACTTTGTCTGTGTCTTCAGCGAGTGCGGCGGGTATGTACTCGTCCTGCACAACCTGAAAGTAATTGCGAGCGGCTTCCTGCGATGGCCCGATCAAGTCCGTCTTCATGGCGCCGTCTTGCAGCACTTTGCTCCAGTGGTCGATGCGTGTGTTGTAGTCGGTTTGAAGTTGCCGTATGCGTTGAGCGATGGACTCGACTTCAGTTCGGCTATCGGCGTGCGCCAATTCCAGCGCGTACATATGTGTTTCCACGATGTACGCCGGAGGAGGCAGAATATCCGCGATCAGGTCCTTGCCCGTGATGACCTCGTCATAGAGCGGCCCGCGAATCTTGACTTGGTTGACAGTGTCGAAACTGGTGAATGCGTAGAAGGCGAGGCCGATGATCGGAACGCCCACGAGCAGCGAGAGTTTCATCGACACACGGATATTGTTGAGGCTGGGCATCTTCTTTTCTCCAAGGAACGCTTCGAATACGCGACGTGCAACTTCATTCGGGAGATTGACGTGACTTGGTTGGGGGAAGACAGCGGTTGCCGCAGGAGTTGCGTGCTGGGTAGCGAAGGCACCCCGGAAGTGGGAGTGAAGTTTCGGGATTTCTTGCGTCTTGGTTGATTCCGCCGCGATTTATCGGGTTCGACGGCGGCTCGCGCTGACTGTCTATCCTCTCCCTGCAAGTTTCGTTCGAAGCTCGCATTGATCGCCGTATGCCGCAAGGAGTTTCCATGAGCCGCTTCCGCTTTGCACCGTTGTTCGTGTTGTGCGTCGTTCTGATCGGCATGCTCTGCGGCTGTGAGCCCGCGATCGACGAGCAGGTCTACGGACAGATCAAGCAAGGCATGAAACTCTCTGAAGTCGAAACCCTCATGGGTGGCAAAGGCGAGCGCGAAGAAATCAGCGGCATGAGCGTCTCCGGAGCGGGCATTGCAGGCGGAACCACGAGCTCGGTCGAACGCTACATCTGGAAAAACAAGGGCGCGCAGATTTCTGTTGAAGTCAAAGACGGCATCGTCCAAAATGTTGGAAAAGCAGGCTTCTAACCGCGCCGTTCGCAATTCCGCGCTATGTCACTCGACCGCTTCGATTGCTATGAACTCTGCGTGCAGTCGCCGCGGCACGTGGTAACTTTCTTGCGTGCGTTGGGAGACGCTGCCCAGATTCCCGCCACTGTCCTTCGAGAAGACTTCTGCGGCACCGCAAGCGTTGCCAGACGCTGGGTCGAAGAAGGCGAAAGGCGTGGCGAAGCATGGCAAGCCCTCGCGATCGACAACGACGAAGCCACGATCGCAAAGGCTCGCGAACTGATCAAGCACGCTGTTGACGCAGGTCAATTGCATCCGTCGCGACTGCCAGCACTGGCAGTGGGGGACTGCATCCACTCGCAGGTCCAGAAAAAAGAAGGCTGCGACATCATCTTCGTTGGCAACTTCTCTATTGACTATATCGAGAGCCGCAAAGCACTCGTGCAGTACCTGCGAAATTCCAAACAACGCCTCGATCTCGGAAACGCGGGCTTCGGCGGCGGCTGTTTTGTGTGCGATATCTACGGAGGTGCCAGCGCATTCCGCTTGGGAGCGCTTCAACGCACGCACCCAGGCCGAGGCAAGGAGATCATTCACTACACGTGGCTGCACGAAGAAGCCGACCCTCGCACCGCGCGCGTTCAAAACTCCATCTCGTTTCGAGTTGTCGTCGATGGCGATGTCGTTCAGGAACTGCCGCGAGCATTTGTTTATCAGTGGCGCCTTTGGTCGCTCGCTGAACTTCGCGACGCGATGTTGGAAGCCGGTTTCTCGAAGGTCGAAATCTATAAAGACATCAACGTCGCGCCGGGCCAAAGCCCAAGACCAGTCGAGTCACCTCAAGAACTAGGCGAAGATTGGGTCGTCTGCGTCGTCGCGTGGTGAGTGCGCTGCACCGCCAACTGCGCCAACGCATTCACAAGATCCGTCGGATATGCCACGCGATATTCAGCCTGCGAAGTCCTTTCGCCCACGACAATCGAGCAGTCCGGCGTACGCAGGGACGACAGCGCTTCCTCATCACTGGCATCGTCCCCAGCGTACACGCACGGACCCTCCGGGTGGTGCAGCCGGATGCTCGAGAGCGCGGCCCGCTTGGAATAAGGTCGCACGGCGACTTCCATCGTCGTAACGTCATGATGAATATGCAGTTCCGGAAATTCCGCAAGGCTTGCAACCAGCGCCGCCCTGCAATCATTCTGCGTGGTGCGAGACAGCAACCGCAGATGAATCGCAGCACCCAAAGGCTTGCATTCCATCCATGCGGGCCTGAAAAATTCGAGCGTCTTCATCACTCGATTCCGCAGCAGCGATCGCTGTGCAACTTCCGCTGATGAAAGACAAAGACTGTTTGGCCCGCGTTCATATCCATACGAACCCAGCAGCGTGACACCTTCCACGTGCCCTGTGCGCTGCCTTAAATCGTCAAAACCACGCCCGGAAAGAACGTACGTGTATGCTCCGCTCGCCGCGAGTGTTTCCAAAACTCTTACCGCTTCTCGCGGCAATCGCACCGCAGATGGTTCATCGTGCAGCGGCGCAAGCGTGCCGTCAAAGTCGCTGATGATGAGCGGACTCGGATGAGCAGCGATGTTGGTAAGGGCCTGCTGGAGAGTCATGCGACAGCCTCCAGAAATTGCCGAGACCAATCATGAATGTCATGCCGTCGAACCTGTGTGCGCAGAATCGCCATGCGCATCCGCGAATCTTTTTTCGGCATGCGGAGCGCATCGAGAATCACTTGTCCCTGTCCATCAACATCATACGGATTGACAATCAGTGCACGCCGAAGTTCGCGAGCAGCGCCTGCGAACTCGCTGAGCACCAGCATCCCGCCTCCGTCAATTCTGCTCGCGACAAATTCCTTCGCAACAAGGTTCATGCCGTCACACAGAGGTGTCACGAGAAGCACGTCCGCCGCGAGGTAATACGCAACGAGCTCGGCGCGATTCAGGTTCCGTCGGAAGTAATGCACAGCGACCCGCCCGGGCTGGCTGTGTTCGCCATTCATGCGACCCACCATCTGATCAACTTGTTCGCGAGTTTCCACATACTCGCGAACTACTTCACGGCTCGGCACAGCCACTTGAACCAGCACAGCACGATCAACGTTGAGTTCTCCGCTGCGAAATAGCTCATTGACCGCCTGCAGCCTTGGAACAATTCCCTTGGTGTAATCAAGCCGATCAATAGCGAGAAGAATACTGCGTTTATGCCCGATGTTCTGTCGAATCACTTTCGCTCGTGCTTGAACCGCTGGGTCGCTCGCAAGGCGTTCCATTTCCTCAACGTCGATTGAAATCGGATGTGCACGAATGCGAACTTTTCGATGTCCAACGCGAAGTTCGCTGTCGGTGCCTTCGACATCACAGAACTCGCGAGCCGCACGAGAAAAATTCTGCGCACTCGCCTGAGTCTGGAATCCGAGCAAGTTCGCTCCCAGCAATCCCTCACAAAGTTGCTTCCGCCATGGAAGTTGGGCAAACAACTCTTCAGGAGGAAACGGGATGTGAAGAAAAAATCCGATCGTGATATCGCGCCGCAGTTCACGAAGCATCGTCGGCACGAGATGAAGGTGGTAGTCGTGAATCCAAACGATGTCCCCTTTGCGTACAAGGCGAGCGGCTGTCTTTGCAAAATGCTCATTGACACGCACAAACGTTTGCCACCAATGACGATGTATTTGCGGTGGTCTGATACCGTTGTGATACAAGGGCCAGAGCGTTCTATTGCTGAATCCGTGGTAAAAATCCTCGACCTGTTGCTTCGTCAGCGTCACAGGTCGAACTGTTATGTTGTCAACTTCGAATGATCGCGAGCCGCGTCCGGGTTCTCCCTTCCACCCGATCCACAAGCCCACGCGAGAGCGCAGGATGGGTTCAAGCGCGCTCACAAGCCCGCCCGGCGAGCGTTCCCACGACAACCCGTCGTCGCCGCGACGTACGGGCAGACGATTCGCAAGGATGACAATCCGACTTTGCATTCAGTGATTATGAATTATCACTTGAAACGCTCTATAGGCAAAGACGAAATATAGAACGCATGCATAGCATTACACTATGCCGATCCCGTTGAACCTCCACCAGATTAACTACAACCACCTCCTGTACTTCTGGGTCGTCGCGAGAACAGGCAGCGTCACGAAAGCAAGCGAAGAACTGCGAGTTGCGCAGCCCACTGTGTCCACACAATTGCGCATGCTCGAAGAATCGCTGGGCGTGCAACTCTTTGACCGCAGCGCGCGAGGCATGGCTCTCACCACCGCGGGCCAAGTGGTCATGCGCCACGCCGACGAAATGTTCAGGCTTGGCAACGATCTCCTGCGTGCCCTCAACTCGGGTGATACAAGCCAATCGCAGCCCTTGCAGGTCGGAACGGCCGACGCCGTGCCCAAGGTCATGGTGCGCTCGCTCTTGATGCCCGTGATCGAAAAAGGCCTCGCATCAGGTGTGGTGTGCCGCGAGTGGCGCATCGATCACCTGCTTAACGAGCTGCACATGCACCGCCTAGACATCGTGATCTGCGATCAGATCATGTCGCCGATGATTCGCACGCAGACGATGTCGTACGAGGTGGGCTCATCGACGATCACCATGTGCGCGACAAAGGACCTGGCCCAGCGCATCAAGCGCGGCTTCCCGCGCAGCCTGCACGGCACGCCCATGATCGCCCCCAGCGACAACAGCGCCTTGCGCGAAAAACTGGACGCTTGGTTCGCAGCCAATGACATTCACCCGAAGATCGTCGTCGAAACAGAGGACCGCACCCTCGCGCACTACTTCGCGACCTCGGGACTCGGAGTCGTCTGCGTCGCGACGATCAAATCCGATGAAGTGTGCCGCCAGTTCGAACTCGAAAAAATCAGTATCGTCAAGGGAGTCGTCGAGACGTACTTCGCCGTCGCCGTGGAGCGGGCCCACCAGCACCCCGCCGTGACGCACATTTGCAGTATGGCAAAGCAGAAGATGGTGATTGACTAACTCAGTGACGGCGCGGGCTCGTCGGCCGCACGCTGACTCGACCACCGCCACAGCCGACGAATACCGATGACTACGAGCAGCAAGAGCACCCAGAAGGGCAAGCCGGCAATTGCAGTTCGGATCAAGAACGCCGCAGCGTCAATGAGTGACGCGAGTGAGTCTTCCCACGCACGCTGCATGGACTTGGTGAAGCGATCGGAGAGTGTGGGAGTGACCGGCGTGACTTCGCCGCCCGACTTTTTCGCCGTGATGTTGATGAGGATGGTGGCAAGGGCAGCTTGTTTTCCGAGGCGATCTCGCTGAGCGACGAGTCGTTCGACGGTTTCGCGCACTTGGTTGATATTGGAACGAAGTGCGAGGATGTCGGCGAGGCTGTCCTTGCCGCGGGCTTCGAGAAGGCTGAGCAGTTCGGCTTCGACACGGCGTTCGTTGGTGATGCGAGCGTCAAGGTCGATGGCTTGATCGGTGACGTCGTCGCCCGAGGCGGTTTCGCGGACGACATTGCCTAGTTCGCGGAGACGCGGCAGGACGGCGCTGACGCGGTTGCTTGCGACGCGAAGGGTGAGTGACGCAGACTGGCGAGCAGGGTCGGTGCTGTCTGTTCCTTGCATGCTGGACTGCTCGATGTATTCGCCTGTGCCTTCGTTGATGAGGAGTTGGGCTTTCTGGAACGCGGCGCGGACGTCGTCGGCGGCGAGATCGAGGGAGATTTTGCGGATGACGAGGCGGTCGGGGGAGTCGGATGCAGCTGAAGCGGAAGTGGGAGCTTTGCGGGAGTACGTGTCACGCACTTGGCTTGCAATTTGCGACGAAATCACTACAGATTCTATTGATTTTTCGCGTTCGCTTACGGAGGCTGGCAGTGCCGAATTCACGCTCGCCTCTGAGGAATACAAACGAGTACTCGACCTTGCCTTGCCTAGTGACGGCAGGATGATCGCAGTACCGATCACCATGAGGAGGATGGTTGCGATGATCGGTGCGAGGCGTGTGCCCATGGGTTTGTTGAACAAAGCCCAGGGGTGGCGGCCGCGAGTTGTTGGGGACTTGGATGTAGTTTGATCGGAAGCAGCGGGGGAGTGTGGGGCGGTGCCTTCGTGTTTGGCGTGAGTGAGTGCGCTTTGCCAGATTGGGGGTTGCGCGGTGCGAGGTGTGCTTAGGGATTCGAGAGCCGTCGCGAGTTGGTTGTCAGTTGGGTTAGAGTGTGTCACTGCGAGGCTCCTTTCTTTGTGCTGTTGGTACTTTGGTTGGCGCTTCAGCGTGTGACGCGAGGGCTTCACGGAGTTTCGTGAGCGAGGCGTTGAGGCGGGACTTGAGTGTGCCCAGTGGAATATCAAGGACTTTCGCGGCTTCTTCATGGGTCAGTCCGCGGTGGTAGCAGAGCAGCAGGAGGAGGCGGGCGTCGTCGGGGAGTTTGTCGGTTGCGATTCGGATGGCGTGCTGAAGATCGTTTGTGATGTCTGACGCGTGGGGCTGTGAAGCTGAGATTGAGTTGTCTTGTGCGTCCTTGGTGAGTTCACCTTCGCGCGATTCTCGCTTTCGCAGGTCGTTGCAGCGATTGATTGTGATGCGGTAGAGCCAGGTTTTCACGCTGCTCTTACCGGCGAAGGTGCCGGCGTGGCGAATGACGCGCAGCCATGTTTCCTGAACGGCGTCACGGGCGAGGGGCTCGCGATGGTTGAGGATTGCGAGGGCGAGGCCGTAGAGCGGGGCTTCGTAGCGGTCGGCGAGCGTGGAAAGAGACTTGATGTCGCCCTTGGAGAAGGCGCGGAGGAGGGCCAAGTCATCTTGTAGGGGTGTGTCGGGCATGAAGGACTCCCGGATTAGACCGGATAGCGAGCGAATTGGTTCGCGCGAAAGTAAAGAATCTTCAGAATTGATGCTGTGGTCGTGCGGGGTGGAAAAAATGCTCAATGTCAGGATTTTTCAACACGCAGGACACGGAGAGCACGGAGGGAAAACGCAGAAAGTCGCTGGGTGTTTGCTCCGTGCGGTCCGTGTTGCTCGTGGTCAGTGCAATATTCCTTCGCTCACATTGCGCCAATAATCCCTCCCATTCCGCACCGTTTTGCACGCATCCCCGCCGCTGGGCGGTTTGATGCCTAAGGAGTCTGCCATGCCCGATGCCAGCAGAGCCGTTTCCAGCCCCGTTCGCGCGCCTCATCCCGAGTCTGCGTCATCACCCGATGCCTCTGGACCCGCCGCGCCGACCAAAAACTTTCTCGAACAGATCATCGACGAGCACATTGCCTCTGGTCCTGCGGGGAGTGGCGGCCGCTGGGGCTTGTGGCCATCGACTGAAGGCGCACGCGCCGGCAAGCCCCGCGTCCACACGCGTTTCCCGCCAGAGCCCAACGGCTACATGCACGTTGGTCACGCCAAGAGCGTCTGCCTGAACTTCAGCCTCGCCAAAAAATACGACGGCAAGTTCAACCTGCGCTTTGACGACACCAACCCCGCAAAGGAAGAACAGGAATACGTCGACAGCATCATCCGCGACGTGATCTGGCTTGGCGGCGACTTCGCAGGCCCCAACGGCGGCGGACTTTTCTACGCCAGCGACTACTTCGGCAAGATGTACGAATGGGCCGAGGAGCTCATCCAGAAAGGCCGCGCGTACGTCTGCGAATTGTCCGCCGACGAAGTTAGCAAACGCCGCGGCACGCCCAGCGTCCCTGCAACCAGCCCGTTCCGAGATCGCCCGATCGAAGAAAGCCTTCGTCTCTTCCGCGAAATGAAAGCCGGGAAGCACGCGAACGGCATGATGACCCTGCGCGCGAAGATCGACCTCACCAGCCCAAACTTCAACCTGCGCGATCCCGTGATGTATCGCATCCTGCACGAAAGCCATCAGCACACGGGCAACACGTGGTGCATCTACCCGATGTACGACTGGGCACACGGCTTCGAAGATTCGATCGAAGGCATCACGCACAGCATCTGCACGCTGGAGTTTGAAATTCACCGCCCGCTGTATGACTGGTTTATCGAATCAGTCAACGTGGGCAGAACGACGAATCGGATTCACCATCCCCAGCAGATCGAATTCGCACGTCTGAACCTGACATACACGATTACCAGCAAGCGAAAACTCCTCGACCTCGTCGAAGGTAAACGCGTTTCCGCATGGGACGACCCTCGCATGCCCACGGTTTCCGGCATGCGTCGACGCGGCTACGCATCCGAAGCAATCCGCGCATTCTGCGACGATATCGGCGTCACGCGTCAGGAGAGCATGATCGACTTCACGCGCCTTGAAAACGCAGTCCGCGATCACTGGAACAAACACGCCCCGCGTGCGATGTGTGTCCTGCGCCCCCTCAAGGTTGTGATCGACAATTGGCCCAAAGACGCCAGCGGCAAGCCCGTCGTCGAATGGCTCGACTTCGTCGTGAACCCAGAAGCCGCAGAACGTGCGAAGGAAGCGGCTACCTCGGGCCTCCGAGCCGAGTCCGCTCCAGCGGAAGGGCCTGCCACCCGCAAAATCCCGTTCTCTGGCGAACTCTTCATCGAACGCGAAGACTTCATGGAAGTCCCACCCAAAAAGTTCTTCCGCCTGTCACCAGGCGCAGAAGTCCGCATGCGCTGGGCCTACTTCATCAAGTGCGTGAGCGTCGAGAAAGACGCCGCGGGCAACGTGACGTGCGTGCACTGCACATATGACCCTGCGACCAAGGGTGGCGACGCTCCCGCAGGCCCGAACGGC
The DNA here is from genome assembly GCA_046350435.1 of Phycisphaerales bacterium. Taxonomy (GTDB): domain Bacteria; phylum Planctomycetota; class Phycisphaerae; order Phycisphaerales; family UBA1924; genus BJHL01. The sequence continues at coordinate 828,697 of JAXMAK010000001.1, read as the reverse complement.
GAGGCTCCCCGCAAAGTCAAAGCAACGCTGCACTGGGTTTCCGCTCATCACGCGGTCAACGGCGAAGTCCGCATGTTCGATCGCTTGTTCAAAGAAGAAGAACCCGGCAAGCGAACCGGCAACTACTTGGACGACCTCAACCCCACCTCGCTCGAAGTGATCAAGGACGCAAAACTCGATCCCTACCTCGTCGATCACGCCAAGTACCACACGCACACGCGAGACATCGTCGATGGCCACGGCAGAACGCACAAAATCGTGACGTCGTTCGGCGATGTCTACCAGTTCGAACGCCTTGGCTACTTCGCCGTGGATACCGACAGTTCGTCCAAAGCCCTCGTCTTCAATCGCACAGTGACGCTGAAAGACAGTTGGGTCAAAGACGCGGCGAAGGCGTGACACGTCACTTCAGCACCTGTAGAACTCTCACATCATCCAGCAAAATCCGATACGACTCGCTGATCGCCGAAGCAACCAGTTCTAACTTCGCGATCCGCCCGTCATACGTCACGCGATCACCCTTCGCCAGTCCAGGCGGAATCTTTGCGAGCGGCGCTTCGATGAAGAACACCCCGCCTGGCGCTTCACTGCTTGGGTGCGAAAAACGAATGACATAGGCCGGCGCGGCAGGAGTGCCGGTCTGAATCACATTCTCGACCACGCCCGACCATCCGCCGCTTGGCAAGTACATGCGTTGAAACGCTTCTGCTTCTGTTTCGCGTGCGATCGCTGAAGTCGCTTGCGAAAATGCACGCATCACCATTTCAGGCGTTGTCCCTTGGCTCAATCGTGGTCCGACAGTCGGATCAGTCGCCGGAATCGTGACCGGCTGCGCCGTCGAGTCTGTGTCCGAATTCGTTGTCGTCGCCGGCGCAGGCGTCTTCTGCGCCTGAATCATGTCGTACGTGATAATGCCCGCGATCGCAAGCACCAAGACGACAATAAACGCCGCGGCTCCTTTTTCCATTCGTAAATTTAGGCCAGATGCTCGCGAAGCCACAGTTCCCGTTCTCCACGACTCGGTATGGAAAAGGAATGTGTGTCGGTGCCATTTCCACAACATGAAATTCGCAAGATTTGTAGAGAGACGCCTGATTCTCTGTTGTAATACGCTTTCTTCATGCAATCCAAGGCCAAGACCGTCGCCGAGTACATCGCATCGCTGCCCGATGATCGCCGCCACGCGATCGAAACAATCCGCAAGGTCATCAAGGACAACCTCAGCGAGAACATCGAAGAGGGCATGACCTACGGCATGATCGGGTACTACATCCCGCACAGCGTTTTTCCCGCCGGATATCACTGCGACCCCAAGCAACCCGTGCCATATGCGGGCCTTGCGTCGCAGAAGAATCACATGTCGCTCTACCTCATGAGCGTCTACTGCGGCTGTACGCCCGAAATGGAAACCAATGACGCCAAGTGGTTCCGCGAAGCATGGACCAAGGCAGGCAAGAAACTCGACATGGGTGCATGCTGCGTGCGCTTCAAGAAACTTGAGGACGTGCCGCTCGACGTGGTTGCACAAGCCATCAAACGAGTCCCGGCCAAGAAGTTCCTTGACTTGTACCAGAAGTCACTGGAACTGAACGCAAAGAACAAGGCAAAGCGAAGTGCAGCAAAGAAGTCAACCTTCAAGAAAGCCCCTGTGAAGAAAACCGGAGCGACAAGGACAGCGAAGAAAGCCGTGACGCGCAAGTGAGACGCATCGATGGAACTGGTTTTCGTGCCACCGACAAGGCTTTGCTTGTCGGTGGTGATCAAAGCAAGTGAAAGATCACTACCACCACCGACAATCAGAGCATTGTCGGTGGCACGGTCGGGGGGCGCAGAAGTTTCAATGCGATTCACCCCGCACGCCGCAACGCATCCGCCCGATTGCCACACTCCGGACAATTGGGCGATGTGCACGTGTCGTATCCACAGCCCGCGCACCGTGTCTGCGTCTGCGCAAACGCCGGAATCTCAGCGACGAGCCAAGCATTCGCACACGTCGGACATTCGATGGTGTGCATCGTCTCGCCGCTGCGGTTCACGTCCGCCGACGCGTGTTTTTCCCTCGCGGGCACTTCGATCGAAGCAAGACAGCACGGACACCGCCGATGCGCGAGCAATATCCGCCGCCGCTCCCGCCAAGGCGGATCAATCACCTTGTGTGCAACCAGCGACCCCACTACGCACACCATTCCCAGCACGGCCAGACACGCCGGAATCGCCGCAGGCAGCGACAGCGTCGCAGGCACCAGCAGCAATCCATAACTCAAAACGCTCGTAACGACCAACGCGGCGCGAACATGCTTGATGCGCTCCCGCGCCGCTGACTGCATGTCACTTCCCACCCGCGAAAGCACACTCCAAAGGTGACTGCGCCGTTGCTCAGACAAATGAAGTGCAAACCGAGTGCTGATCATCGTCCGCTCGCCGCGAGCATCTATATGAGGCTGCCCGCGCTGCGCCAGTCGCGTCAAAGCATGCACAACTTTCGACCGCATTGACTCAGGCGCAAGAAACACAATCCCCGAAGCATCAGTCAGCACGCGCGGCTGAGCCTGACTCTTTGGAGCCAACGTCGCGATCGGGTTTGGATGAGTTTCAACTGTCACGCACGTACATCATGCGTGACGGCGTCCCCACGGCAATCAAATTCGCAGAGCCAAATCACTCTGAACACGTTACAAATCGCATAAACGACAGCATCCCGACTACTCGGACCTCAGTCGGAAAATTGCACCCAGCATCACACCCCGTCCGGCTCGTCCTTCGCCGCCGCGTCCAACACATGCTCCGCAACATAAATCGGCACTCCACCCGCGATGCCCAACGCAATCGCATCACTCGGCCGACTGTCGATTCGCACAATCTCCCCATCGCGCCGAACATCCAGCGTCGCGAAAAACGTTCCCTCCTGCAAGTCGTTGACCGTGATCGACTCCAGCGTCCCGCCCAACTGCTCAATCACATTCGCCAGCAAGTCATGCGTCTGGGGCCGCTTGATCGCAACGCCCTTCAGCCGCCGCTCAATCGCCTGCGCTTCGGGCAGTCCAATCACAATCGGAAAACTCCGCCCAAGTTCCGGCTGATCCTCACTCTCGCCGAGCACCTCGCGAAGTTCGATGATCTGGTAATCGTTGAACTCGCGAATCAGGATCCGCGAGAGTTCCATGCGAACAGCCATATCGCGGCTCCTTTCTAGCGACACCCTGCGTCGCTGACTCACGCATTGTACGTGTCAGCCAACCCCAATCACGGATACACCCAAACCCCATCCCTCCCCGTGTGCGAAGCGTTTCGCTTCGTCACCTGCGACAGCGTGATCGCAATTCCATCCTGCGCAAGCGCTCCAAGTACCGCAAAGCACGCCGCTTCGCGATACGCCGACGGAATGCCCATCGCATCGCTCGTCACAACCTCCGCCGTGCAATTCGCCCGAATCGCATTAACTAGCGCTCGGTTGTACACACCACCCCCGGCAAGGACCAGTTTGTCAGGCTGAGTGTCCAGCGCACGAATCCGCTCCGCAAGTGTTCCCGCAATCGCTTCGCACGCCGTGCGTGCCAAGTCTGCCCCGCTCACACGATGTCGCCAGCGATTGATGCACTCAATAAGTTCATCGCCCGTGCCCAAACTGCGTTTGGAATGTGCCTGCGCACGAAGCACACCTTCCAAGTCTTCAAGTGCCTCCTCATGCACCGCACCCGACAACGCGGCCTGACCATCCTTGTCGTAAGCCTCGCGCAGCATGACTCGCGCAACCCCATCAAGCAGTTGATTACAAGCACACACATCCGCGCCGCGAAGCGCCCCAGCCTGGTGCGTCCGACGTACTTGGAGTCGCTTCTGTTCATCAATAGACTTCGAACTCGCAAACACACTCGCATCACACCTCGGAATACACGTGAAGTTGATAAACCCACCAAGATTCACGGCACAAACACTCTCCTCCTCACGTCCATACAAAATCACATCCGCCAGCGGCGTAATCGGCGCCCCCTGCCCACCCGCAGCCAAATCCGCCTGCCGAAGATTGTGAACAACAGGCACCTTCAGCGCATGCGCCATGGGCCAAGGCTCAAACAACTGCCACGACACTGGCGGCTGATGAAAGACAGTCTGCCCATGCACGCAAATCAGCGTCGGCTCACCGAACTCACGCTTTCCATCCCCACTCGGAACAGTCGCCAGCAATTCTTTGACCGCATCCGCGTGCAGCAAAGAAAAATCACGCGCCACGGAAGCAATCGCGCCAGCAGTCATCGGTTCCTGCTGCGCAATCGCCCGCAGCGAATCACGCAACGCACCCAGCGAGTGCGTCGAACCATGCACAAACGCCGCAGTCATCCCAAGCCCCTCGCCCTCAATCCTCACAAGCGCAGTATCAATGGCATCAAGGCTCGTGCCAGTCATGCAGCCGACGACATAGCGAGGCAAAGCGTGCATCAAGCAAGGTAGGGAGTTGATTGACCAGGCGGGCAAGGCCGTTTCAAAGAGACAAAGTGCGCAGAATCCATTTCGTGATCGGGAGCAGAAAGCGTGTCGCTCAAGAATTGTGTGGAATCTCCACCCGCATGGTCGTTCCCTCTCCCCAAACGCTCTCGACGCTAATAGAGCCACCCAACGTTTTGACTGCGTGCTTCACAATCGAAAGGCCAAGACCTGTTCCACGAGAAGGCGAATGCTGCGACGCGCCGGTGCGGCTTGCTTCCACTTGGTAAAAGCGCTCAAAGATGCGAGCCTGCTGCGAGAGCGGAATGCCCACTCCGCGATCTATGACATCGATTCGGATGAGATCTTCATGGCGAGTCGCGACCACACGGATCGTCGTGCCTTCATACGCAAACTTCGTCGCGTTCTCGATGAGGTTTCGCACAATGAGTGTTAATAGCGTGCGGTCGCTCGCGATGGAGTTGGCGAGTGGGTGGACATCAACATCAATCTTGAGATTTCTGCGAGCACACGCGTCGTGAAAAGTTCCCACGACAGATTCAGTCAGCGCAAGCAGCGAGAGTGATTCTCTCACCATCGAAGCACCTGGAGCGTCTGGCGATTCAAGGCGTGACAGATCAAGCAAGTCTCGCACCAGTTCTTCGAGCCGTTCAACGTTGGTTGAAATCATCGTCGACAGCCTTGTGCGAAGCTGCTCTTCTTCCCACCCGCCGTCGGAAAGGGTTTCGATCGCGCCTCGGATGCTTGCAAGAGGTGTCCGAAGTTCGTGACTCGCGTTCGCAACGAAGTCTGTTTTAAGTTGTACAGCAAGCGCAAGTTCCGTGACATCTCTCAGAGTCACGATCGCTCCTGACGTCGAGCGTTTCACCAGTGCATCGCTGACCAATACCAATGGCAGCGGCGCCGTCAGTACCTGAAAAATGCGCGGGCCTTCCTGCGTTGCAAATCGCATCTGCGACACAATCGTCTTGCCTCGCAACGCTTGCTTGTGCTGATCGAGCACGCCAGCGTTTGTAAACACGCTTTCGATAGACAAGTTCTCGAACGAACTTCGCGAGAAAAACTGACTCGCAGCCTGATTCGCAAGCACGATCGCTCCTGTATCGTCCGTTGCGAGGCTCACGCTGTGCGACGCGTCGTAGACGGAGCGGAGATTCGCTGTTGCAGCAGTCGCGCGAGTCGCTCGCGCGGAGATCGCGGCTGCTGCGTCTTCTAGTGACTGCGTGAGTTTGATCGGGTCAGTTGTGTTTGAGAGCGATGTAGGCGAGCCGCGAGACGAACCGTCCAGAGCGTCCCACAGTGCTGCGGTCACAGCGTTCATGCGAGTGAGCCACTCTTCGCGGGGGCGTGCGACGTGGGCAAAGTAGATCCAGCAGGCGATTGTGGCGGCGACGCCTGCCACGCTGAGATATTGAGTGGGCGTCGCGCCAAGCGCCGACGCAACTGCACCGAGCAGCACGGGAGCCCACATCAGCACGATGCAGAGAAGATCGTGCTTGGTGATGGCTCGCCGCATGGGGGGGTTGTAGGCGTGTGAACGTACGACAGCGTTGCGGAGCATTCAGTTCGTCGCCGACTGCTCAACATCTTCGCTTTGATCGACGTCGGCTGTCGCGCGATAGCCAACGCCTCGAATGGTGCGGATCATGTAGGCTTTGTCACCGAGTTTTTTGCGGATAGCGGTGATGTGGACGTCGATGGTGCGTTCGGTGACTGTCACGCCCGGGCCCATGGCGCGGCTCATAAGAACGGAGCGATTGAGCACGCGGTTGGGTGATTGAAGCAATGTGCACAGCAGTTTGAACTCAGTCAAAGTGAGTTTGATGGGTTGCCCATCGACCGTGACTTCGTGCGTTGCGATATCGATTTCAACGCTGCCCAGCGTGAGCGTCTGGGCATTCGCTGCAGGTCGCTGCGTTCGGCGGAGCACGGCTTCGATTCGCGCCTGAAGAATTCGCATTGAAAACGGCTTCACGATGTAGTCGTCAGCGCCGGCAGTCAGCCCCACAAGCTGGTCTGTTTCGGTGCCCTTCGCGGTCACCATGATGATGGGTGTGTCGGACATCGCAGGGTTCGACCGAATTCGGCTCGCAACTTCCGTCCCCGACAACTCGGGGAGCATGACGTCCAGCAGCACCAGATCGGGAACCTGATGAGCAAGCGCATCAAGAGCCGCGCGTCCTGTGGTTGCAAGCGTCACGTCGTAGCCGAATCGCCTCAAGTTGATGGAAAGGAGCTCGGCGAGATCTTTTTCATCTTCGACAACCAAGATGTGTTTGACGACGTCCATAGTGGGGCAGTGGGAAAGGAACGTTTAATGATCGGACGTAGGACTCAAAAATCGAATCTAGTGTTCTGTGAAATAAAGACTTGCGTTCACGCCGTCAGTGCTTTCGAAATTTCGGCCAGACTATATCAGTGGCACGCGCAAGATTGTGTTCAGGCCGCGTGAATGTTGTAAGGCTTTGTGAAAAAACTACTTGGAGAAAATTGCGAGGGAGGCGCAACAAATAACACGCGTGAAAAACAAGATTTGTGTTGCGCGCAAGTCTTTGTGAATCATTACGTTGCCGTCTCTTGCGCGGTGTTTTGCGCATCGCTTGCGCGAAAACGGTGCGAGAAAATGTGTGCCTGTATTATGCGGACAGGCCGAAATCATGCAGATGCCACGACCAAAGAGTGGCAAGGTGGATAGTGACTGCTACCATCGCTCCCTGCCGGATTGTGTCTGTTGGGCCATCTATTCAACGACACGTCGGGCGAGGACAGAAGTTGAGCAATGAGGAGTCGGGTCGGGTCGGGGGGGGCAGAGAGTTTGGTTTCGAGAGAGACAACTGTTCGAGAATTGACGCACTGTTTCGAAGCGGCAAAAGAACTTCACGAGAACGATTGCCGTAACGGACGATGCGAAAGTTGAAACAGAGTTAGAGCTCGTGGGTATTGGTTCAGTAGACGATTAGTTAGGCTTGAAAATCTTTCATAAACTTGTTTCTCGTTTTCTTCGAGTGCAGATGGGTGCGTTTCCCGTCTGAAACTGTGGAGTTTCGGGGGGTCTGGTGCCCCCCAGGATGTACCCACTGGGTTTGAATCAAGGTCGACTTGGAGCTAACCTAGTGAGTGCGAACTTTGGTATGTCCGGAGGCATTTTCCCACCGGAACTTTCAGAAGGAGTCTTTTCGATGGTGCAGAGCAGAACGCTTTTGGTGGTCGCGGGCACGACGCTTGGTTTCGTGACGTCGGCCTTGGCCGGTAACAACGACCTCGTCGCCGATGCTGGCGCTCGCGTGAGCTACCAGGGCGGCGGCTCGTACAGCGGCAATGGTTTCAACATTGCTGATGCGAGCGGCGACAACCGCCTCACGCTGGGCGGTGCTGTCCAGACCCGTTTCAACATCAACAGCCGCGATGACGGCGCAGTCGGCGATCAGGATGACCTGACCACCGGCTTCGAGAACAGCCTCGTCCGTTTCCGCGCGAGCGGCACGGTCGTGACCCGTCAGCTGGGCTATAAGGTCCAGATGACCTTCAGCGGCAGCGACGGCGTCGGCGCAGTCGATGACGCGTACGGCACGTGGGACTTCGGCAACGGTTGGCAGGCCAAGTGGGGCCAGTTCAACCTGCCCGTCGTTCGTGAAATCATGATCGGCGCTGAGGATCACCTCGGCACCGACTTCTCGGTGACCAGCCTGTTCTTCGGCCAGGGCTACAGCCAGGGCCTCCAGTTCGGCTACACCGACGCAATGTGGCGTGCGATGTTCGCGTTCAGCGACGGCGCAGGCACCGCCAACACCAACTTCGACAGCGGCTCTGAAGCGGACTACGCAATCAGCGCTCGCGTTGAAGGTCTGGTTGTCGGCAGCGATTGGGAACGCTTCAACAACTACACCAGCTGGCAGTCCACCAGCGGTGACGGCATGCTCTTGGGCGGTGCAGTGCACTTCCAGGACGGCGGCGAAACCGGTGGCACGAGCGACACCCAGGTCTTGATCTACACGATCGACGGCCAGTGGGAAGGCCCGGGCTACAACATCACCGGCGTCCTCTACGGCGCGAACACCGATACCGGCGGCGGCGCAGACCGCTCCGACTTCGGTGCGATGCTGCAGGGTGGCTTCTTCTTCAGCAACCAGGTCGAAGGCTTCGCTCGTTACGAAGGCTTCTTCCTCGATGACGACTTCGCCACGGCTGACAACGTCAACTTCCTCTTCGGCGGTATCAACTACTACATCTCGCAGGAAAGCAACGCTGCGAAGTTCACCGCTCAGATCGGCTACGCCTTCGACGACACCTCAGACGTCTTCGGCGGCCCGCTCAACGGCAGCTACAACAACGGCTTCTTGGGCCAGACCGAGGACGGCGAAGTCGCCCTCCAGGCTCAGATGCAGATCGTGTTCTAATCATCCGGAAGGATTCGTCCTTCCAGTGTGATAGACAGATCAATGTACTTTCACCGACGGCTCTTCATGGAGCCGTCGGTTGTTTTTTGCGATCCGTGTTTCATTTTCCACTCTCGTAGGATTGCACTATGGGTCAGGGCGCGAACAAGGCAGATGCGGCAACTTCGCGAGCGGCGGCGACACAAATCGTCCGCACGCTTCGCGATGCTGGGTTCGCCGCGCTCTTTGCGGGCGGCTGCGTTCGTGATGAACTGCTTGGACTCACACCCAGCGATTACGACGTTGCAACTGATGCGAAGCCGCCCGAGCTCGCGAAGCTCTTTTCTCGCACGGCGGAAGTGGGGGCGCACTTTGGTGTGATGCTTGTGCGGATCGGTGAGGCGGTCATCGAGGTTGCGACGTTTCGCGCGGATGGTTCGTACTCGGACAAGCGTCGTCCTGATAGCGTGGAGTTCAGTTCGCCGCTTCAGGATGCGAGACGGCGTGACTTCACAGTCAACGCGTTGTATCTCGATCCAACGCCCAAGGGCGATTCTGCTGCCGCGGCTTCACGATGGACAACTGAAAACGTCACCCCCGCAACGCACATCTGCAACGGCGGCGTCGTGATTGATTACGTCGGCGGACTTCAAGACTTGCCTAAGAAGTTGCTGCGAGCGGTCGGCGATCCCGACGCGCGTCTCGCGGAGGATCACTTGCGTGCGCTCCGGGCAGTGCGTCTTGCGGCGAAACTCGGATTCGGAATTGAAGAGAAGACGCAGGACGCCATCCGTCGTCACGCCAGCAGTCTGAGCGGCATAAGCAGAGAACGCATCGGCGACGAAGTACGCATGATGATGGAACGCCCGTCCCGCGCAACGGCGATCGCGCAGTTGCGGAGTTTGTCGCTCGAAGATCAAGTACTCGGCGTTTCCGCAACGCGCTGGCAATCGGTGTCCGGAACCGTCCCAAACTACAAACTGCTCTCAGGTCTACCAACTGGAACAACCTTCGGCGTATGCATCGCTGCATGGTTGCTTGATCTTGGCCTGCCTTTGCAGTCGTTAAGTACCGAGGCGCAGGTCGCTGAAACGCTGTCGACCGTTCGCGGCATGCTGTGCCTTAGTAACGCGGAGCGCGACGAACTCGCAAGCACGCTTCGGGACGTTCCCAAACTGCTCTCCGATTGGCCCTCAATGAGCATCGCTGCTCGAAAAAGGCTTGTCGCCGGGCCGGGGTACTTGGGTGGCATTTCGCTTCTGCGGGGCATGAACCCATCCAAAGCCACAGAAATCGACACCGAGGTCCGAAAACTTGCCAAGGATGGAGTCGGCATTGCTCCGCCTGCAATTTTGACCGGTGACGTACTGGTTGAAATGGGTCTTCGCCCCGGGCCGGCGTTCAAGACGATCTTGGACCGGGTATACGACGCTCAATTAGAGGGCAAGATTCGGGATTTGCAAGAAGCCCGGGAACTTGTGGGTCAGTTGCGGGTCTAGAACTGATGTGCCAGCGCGTTGCGCTGGCAGCAGGCGTTTGATCTGAATTGAAATTGGCCCCATGTTCCCTCCGGGGCGGCGTTTGAGCTCTCGGCTTACGCTTGCCCTCTTTCGGAAGATCTGAATACTCGCATAGGAGACCTGCGATGAATGAATTGTCACAGCGAACACGGAAACACACCATGCGTGCAGTACTCGCGGCGGGCTTAATCGCCAGCGCCGGATTGTTTTCCGTTCCCGCGACAGCCCAAGATGTAAAGAAGGCCGACGCAAAGGCCCCGGCTGCTGAGGCACAGGATGTGTTGATCTTCCGAAATGGCAACACCCTGACGGGCACAATCCTGAGCGAAACCGAAAAGAAGGTCAAGTTCAAGTCCAAGGTGAGCGGTATCGACTTCGAAACCGAGTACGACAAGAGCGAGATTCTTGAACTCAAGCGCAGCGGTAAGAAGCCCGTGGGCAAGGCAGATGCTCCGAAGTCGGATGCAAAGGTCGATCCAGCCTCGGTGCTTGGCGGTACTGCGAAGAAAGACACCAAAGACGTTGACGAAGGTCGCACCGGTCCAAAGTACTACTACGTGAAGCTCGCCGGCAAGTTTGGCTCTGATATCACTCAGACGCCCATGAAGCAAGCGGTGGATGATGCGTACGCGCAAGGTGCTGAAATTCTGATCTTCGAAGTCGATGCGGACTGGAACACGCCCGACAGCAACGAAGAAATTCATAAGGAAGGTCGCCAGGTCCAACAGCAGTTCGGCATCTTCCGTGCTGTTCCGATCAACGACGTGTTTGTGAAGTACATTCCCTCTGTCTACGGCGAGAATCGCCCGAAGATTGTGTTCTACGTCAAGTCCGCAATGGGCGGCGCGGCGTTTATTCCGATGGTCTCTTGCGAGCGATACTGCTCTCCTGACGCAAAGTGGGGCGGCATCGGCAACCTGAGTTGGATGTTCGGTGGCGGCAGCCAGCGCGTGCTTGAAAAGTGGAAAGCCGCGGCTTTGCAAACGGCGCAGGGCTTCGCAAACTGGGGCTGCGTGCCAGAAGAAATCCTGCGTGCGATGGCGCGTATCGAGTACGTGCTAAGCGTGCGGTACGTTGATGGCAAGCCTCAGTACTTTGAGGGCTATCCCAGCAACCCTGGTGAAGAACTTCTGACTGACGACGGCACCGAGGAATCTGAGAAGGACAACATCGAACAATTGGCTCGCTTCCAAGGGAACGACGTTCTGCTTATCACAGCTGAACGAGCTGAGAAACTTCAACTGAGCAAAGGCACCGTCGCGACAAAGGAAGAACTGCTTGATCGCCTCGACTTGACCTTGTCTGGTCGTGCAGTCGACGCGCGTTCGGACCGAATTTTCAAGACTTGGGCAGATGGCTTGGAGCGTGCGAAGAACTCGATTGAAAAGCTGACTCGCGATTATCGCGATGTGCGGGTTGAAGGTGAGTGGGAAGCCCGGCGTTCTGCACGAGGCCGACAAATGCGTCTTATTGACGAGATCGTGAACTTGCTGCAGAGGTACGGTGAAGGTCTCGATGCTCGCTGGTGCCAGGAACACGGCATTCAATTGACTGAAAGCGGTGAGCCCGACGTCAACGCGTTCTTGGCAACGAAGGATCGCATTAAGATCGATCAGCAACTTGATAAGCGCCGTTGATACCGTATCGCAATCTGAATGTACATAGATATCTGAGGTCGTTCGTAGCGCACAGTCAGCACAGAGGGCTGTGAAGGAGCAAGAAAATGGTCGGAACACTCTGGAAAAAAATCGCAATGTGCGCGACGCTCTCGCTGGGAGCCATACTGGCTTGCCCAGGCGCGTTCGCGGCTGACAAAGTGACGTTGAAAGACGGCACGGTTCTTGAAGGCACGATCACCCGCGAGGTGGGCGGCATCGTGTGGATGAAGACAAAGATCGCTGGCGTCGAGCAGGAAAAAATGATCCTGCCCGAAGAACTCAAGTCGATCGCCAAAGAGGGCGACGCGGCAGCAAAGCCAGCCGAAGATGCAGCCAAGCCAACTGATGGCAAGAAAGATGATGTTGGTGCAATCACCTCCGCAGTGCTTTCTGGCGAAGGCGAAGAGCCTCAGTACAAGCCAGGTGTGCCGAAGGCGCTTGTGTTGACCATGGGCGATGAAGAAAATGGTCACACAGTGGGTATTTACATGACGGCGGATATCGTTCGCCGAGCGATCCCCACACTCGAAAAAGAACTGGGCACAGACCGCACGGGTATTCTGGTCATTCGCATTCACTCGGGCGGCGGTCTGCTGCTCGAGATTCAGCGCCTAAGCGATCTGATTGAGTACGAACTCAAGCCCCGCTTCCGCGTCGTTGCGTGGATCGACCACGCGATCTCGGCAGCAGCGATGACGGCTCACTGCATCGAAGAAATCTACTTCACAACGGACGGCGAGTACGGCTCCTGCACCGGTTTCGCTGGCGGCGCAGATCGGCCCGTCGAAGGCTACGAACTTCAGGAAGTGCTTGCCCAGATGGAAAAGATCTCGGACCGTGGCAAGCACGATCGCTTGATCATGCGTTCGATGCAGATTCAGCAACCACTTTCCGCAACTGTGTATCCTGACGGAACTGTCAAGTTCTTCCCGGATACCACATCAGGCGAAATCGTTGTCAACCGCGCGAACGACAAGGTGCAGGAAGTGTTGACTTTCAACGCGAACAGTGCCCTCAAGGTGAAGTTCTCGAGCGGCACGGCGGATTCACTCTCCGATCTGGCACGTCTCATGAACGTTCCAGAAATTCAGTGGGTGGGCAAGCAGGTCAAGGGCGTGCCGTGGCCTATCAGTAAGTCCGAGGAAATGCAGATCAAGTTCCGTCGTCAGACCAAGGAAGATGCGGAAGCCTTGAATCGAATGTGGGGTCAGTACCAGCGATTGCTGGGTGCGGCGCAGTCTGCTCAGCCGCGTGATAGACCCTCATTCGTCGGACAAGCCCGCCAATCTCTCGAACGCTTGAAGGCGATGTTCAAGAACAACCCAAACCAGAAGTTGCTGATTCTTGGTGGTTCCAAAGAATACGACCGATGGGTGGAACAACAGGAACGCACTCTGCGTGACTTGTTGAAGTAATGATTGTCAAGACCGAAGATCAAACCCCGACCACGTGTCGGGGTTTTTCTTTGCACACTTCGACCTTGGATCTGCGCGAAATCGCCGGCGCAAGGCGTTATCATGTCTGATGGACAAGACTACTTTCGTGCCGCAGCAGTTGGATGCAAAGCGCTTTGAAGCGCTCGAACCATTGTTTCAAGGTTTGCTTCGCCGGCCTGTTCGATCGGTCGTGGAACTCGAGCAGTGGCTGCTTGATCGCAGCGAACTGGGCGCGGCGTGCAGCGAGGCTCGGGCGAACTTGTACATCACAATGACATGCGATACGGAAGATGCAAAGGCCGCGGATGCATACGCGGCGTTTGTCAGTGAGGTGGAGCCGAAGCTCAAGCCGCTGACGTTTGAATTGGATAAGCGATTTGTTGAGCTCGCCAAGCAGTTTCCGCTGCCCAAGGATCGATACGGAGTGCTGGAGCGTGCGACGCGGGCTGAGGTTGAGTTGTATCGAGACGAGAACGTGCCGCTGGAGACGGAACTCGCGTTGCTCTCGCAGAAGTTTGAACAGTTGGCGGGTTCGCTGTCTGTAAACTTTGATGGTCAGGAACGCACGCTCCCTCAGATGGCTCGCTATCAGGAGCTGCCCGACCGCACCATCCGCGAATCCGCGTGGCGTTGTGTCGCAGAGCGGCGGCTGAAAGAAGTCGATGGGTTCAACGATATATATGACCAAATGCTGAGCCTGCGAGATCGCGTTGCGAAGAACGCTGGCTTTTCAGACTACGTTGGATATGCGTACAAGGCCAAGCATCGCTTCGATTACACGACTCGAGAGTGCTTCGCGTTTCATGCGGGCGTTGAGCAAGCGGTCGTGCCGCTCGTGCGGAAACTGGATGAAGAGCGACGTCGAAAATTGAATGTCGACACGCTGCGTCCGTGGGATCTGAGCGTTGATGTTAAAAATCGCGGGCCGTTGAAGCCCTTTTCCAACGGACGCGAACTCATGAGCAAGAGCGTCGCCGCGATGAAGAGTCTTGATCCTCGGCTGGCGAAAATGCTCTCGTCGCTCGGAGACGGCAGCGAAGATCGCGGCGCGAAAGACGGTGCTTGCCTTGATCTTGATAGCCGCAAAGGCAAGGCACCGGGCGGATATCAGTACATGCGGGATCGTTCGCGAAAAGCCTTCATTTTCATGAATGCCGCTGGCCTGCAGAAGGATGTCGAAACGATGGTGCATGAAGCTGGCCACGCTTTCCACAGCATGCTGTGCGAGAGCGAGCCGCTGGTTGAGTACCGCCACAGCCCCATCGAGTTTGCCGAAGTCGCGAGCATGAGCATGGAACTGCTCAGCATGAAACACTGGTCCGCGAGCGGTTCCTTCTATGACGGCAAGCCCGAAGACTTCAAGCGTGCATGCCGCGAACAACTCAAGCGCAGCGTGCTGCTGCTGCCCTGGATCGCGACGATCGACGCATTCCAGCACTGGGTCTACGCGAATCCGAAGCACACGCGCAAGGAACGCGAAGCACATTGGCTGTCGCTCGACGCGAGGTTTGGCAACGCTGTGAGTTGGCAAGGCTTGGAGAGCGTGCGAGCGAACTTGTGGCAGAGGCAACTGCACTTGTTCAGCCACCCGTTCTATTACATCGAATACGGCATCGCGCAGTTAGGCGCGTTGCAACTGTGGCTGATCAGCCTCGAGCGCGGCGAGACGACCGCGATTGACAATTACATCAAGGGACTGAGTTTGGGCGGGAGCAAGCCGCTGCCAGAGTTGTTCGGCGCAAGCGGCTTGGAATTTGATTTCGGGCCGGGGATCGTGAAGCGATTGGCGGAACGCGTGGAGCGGGAGTTGGAGAAGGTGGGGGAGTAAATGGTGGCGTCGGGAGGAAGTCATGTTGACAAAGTTCAGACAGTACTGGCGTGACAACATGATGTGCCCTCCTGAACTGGAAGAAGAGCTCAGTTGGATTCGTTGGTGCGCGTTTTGGAAGAGTTGGTGGAAAGTTCTCCTGATTTTTCTGGGCGGCATACTCGTGTTCGTCGTCTTGCAGATAGTTTTTCAACTTGAAGGCATCCGCAAGGAAGTACTGCAGGGAGTTGTGTACGGAGGGAGTGGGGTCGCGAGTTGGCTCATTGTTCGTCGTGCGGGGCGGAACAAAGCGCGAAAGTTTTTGCGAGACAAGGGGTACTGCGCTTGCGGCAACAAGCGAATGAGCAAGGAGCAGGCCGAGATATGTTCGCAGTGCGGTGACAAAGTCTCGGTGTGGGTTCGGGTCCGGGTGTGAGGCATATGACATCAAAATGTGGCACGAATAGTCTTGGTGATGTTGTTCGAACAACATCAACACGGTTGTACTAGGAGTTGATTTGATGAGCGAAAGACATCCACGACTTTCGTTACATAGTGCCGAGTGGCCGCCCGCGTTGGTTGCACAGCGAGAGCAACTCGGGCGAACTGCGATGCGGCGACGTTGGAAAACACTATTGGTAGTGGGCCTCGCGACGGGGTTGGCATTCGGCATTGCGACTTCGTTCACACTCAAGGCGTCAAATGTGATTCGGTTTCTGATTCATGCGACGTGCGGGATGGCAAGCATGTTCATTCTGCAAGCACTGCTCCGGCATCAGACCCGAGATGACGTTGCGAGATTGCTCATCAGCAACGGTTACTGCGTCTGCGGCTATCCCTATCAAGTGAGCGGCATCATCCGATCATGCCCGGAGTGTGGTCGGCAGTGGACGGAGAAGTCATTGCCGAAAGATTGATGTGGAAGGCGTGTTGAGCGTGATTGATTGGCGCGACTTCAGCAGTGTCCGCAGCTGAATCCTAACCTCTCCCGTGAAATCAGACACTTCGACGCAATCACACATGACTCCCGAGCAATTCCGTGAAATGGCTCAATCAGCCGTGGGATTTGTCGAGCAGTATTGGCAAGGTTTGCAAAGCGATCCGGAGCGCACTCCGGTTTTTTCTCGTGTGAAGCCTGGCGAGGTGCGCTCCACACTGCCATCTGTCTTTGATGAGCATGCTTCGCGTGAGCCGCGGGCGATGGTGGAAGAAATTACCCGCCTCATCATGCCGGGCATCACACACTGGCAACATCCGTCGTTCTTCGGTTTCTTCCCGGCGAACGCAAGCGGTCCTGCCGTGATCGGCGAACTGCTCGCGGCGGGTCTGGGCGTGCAGGGGATGTTGTGGGCGACGAGTCCAGCGTGTACTGAGTTGGAAACGCACGTGCTCGACGCACTCGGCGCGGCGATCGGGTTGCCCGCGACGTTTCTGAGCACAAGCGAGAATGGTGGGGGGGTTATTCAGGGGACGGCGAGTGAGGCGGTGCTTGCTGCGTTGTGTGCGGCGCGATGGCGGGTTCAGAAAGCGTGGGCTATTGCAACACAGCACAAGTCAAGTAGTGGTGGTAATTCGCCCACCCCAAACCCCTCCCATGGGGAGGGGCTTTTTGCGGCGGCTCCGCCACATCTTTGTTTGTATACGTCTTCGCAGGCGCATTCGTCGGTGGTGAAGGCGGCGATGATTGCGGGGTTGGCGGTTGGGCCGGAAGATCGGACGCATGTTCGCATCATTGATGTGGATGCAGATTGCCGGATGCGTGTGGACTCGCTGGAAGCGGCGATGCGGGAGGATGTCGCTGCGGGCAAAGTGCCTTGCTTTGTGTCGGCGACGGTGGGGACGACGGGGAGTACGGCGATTGATTCGATTCGGGAGATTGCGGCGGCGATTGCTCGCACTTCGTCACTTCGTCACTCGGTCACTCCGTTACCTCTTCCGTGGCTGCATGTTGATGCGGCGCATGCTGGTGCGGCGTGCATTTGTCCGGAGTATCAGTGTTGGCTAGACGGGATTGAGCACGCCGACTCGTTCTGTTTCAATCCGCACAAGTGGCTGCTCACGAACTTTGATTGTGATTGTTTCTGGACCCGAGATCGGGCGAGTTTGATTGGGAGCATGAGCATCACGCCGGAGTATCTTCGCAACAAGGCGAGCGACGCGGGCGAGGTGTTTGATTATCGTGATTGGCATGTGCCGCTGGGGAGGCGGTTTCGGTCGCTCAAGTTGTGGCTGACGCTGCGGTGGTATGGATTGGAGGGGTTGCGTGCGTATATTCGCAATCACATGCAGTTGGCGGCGGAGTTTGAGGCGATGGTGCGTAGCGACGCGCGATTTGAAGTTGCGGCGGTACGGACGATGAACTTGGTGTGCTTCAGGTTGAAGCCGCGTGAGGGGGAAACGTTGGCGGCGACTGATGCGAGGAACAAGGCGTTGCTCAACGCGATTAATCAGTCGGGGAGAGCGTACTTGTCGCATACGGCGTTGCCGGTATGGGAAGAGAGGGCCGAGGGGTCTAACGAGGCTGATGTGATTGGTCGTCGTGGGTCAGCGTTTGTGCTGCGGATGGCGATTGGCGGAGTGTTTACGCAGCGCGAGCACGTGCGGGATGCGTGGAAGCTGATGCAGAAACTTGCGGGCGAGATGAAGTAGCGGCGGAGTTGATATTGGTATTCACTTGCCCGGCTTTTTTGTGGGTGTGGGCTTTGGGGCCGGCGCAGCTGGTGTTTTTGACTTGTCAGTTTGACTCGCCCCTGCGGGCTTTGCAGCGTTGGGTGTTGCAGCGGCGGCATTGGAATCGTCTAGAGCTTTTTCCTTTGTGTAGGGAACACGCTCGACGCTGCGGAACTCGTTCATCTCGCGTTGGCTGGCTTTCCGGCCTGTCACACGCCATTCCATGCAGCACGCGCTATACACCTTTGGAGACGATTGCATGCCGAAGAGTGACGCGGGGAGATTCCAGTCGGCAACGCCGGGTTTCCAATACTTCCACTGAGTTCCGAATCGCACGAGCGATTCGTACTCTCTCCCCACGAACTGCACGTCTTTGGGCCAGAAGTTGGTTGCTAACGCCACGATGCTCTCGGAGTTGTCGAGTGTTCCGAATTTCCAGGAATTGCCGCCCGAGCCGGGATCGATCGGTACCCAGATCAACTGCTTGAGTTCGGGATCGAAGGTTGCAAACTCAACCCAGGCAACGACAGTCGCTGGACGAGACGACATGAAGCCCTCATAGAGCGTTCGTTCCGGGACCGCAGGCATGTCTGGACAGTTTGGATCGTCGGGACCTGTCGCAGGGCGACCAGGAAGAACAGTTGTTGTTTCAGTCCTGCGATACCCCGAGCGCGGATTGAAGGCTTCGTCAATATCTGGTTCATCAAGTTCGACGCCGATGACAAGGCGCGCCGGGATATTGAACTTGCGCAGAGCGGCGACAAGAACGGCGCATCGTTCTGGCTCGGTTCCGATGCCTTCGTTCCAGACGTTGAGAATATCTCGAACGGGAACGCCATAGAACGTGTCGGGGTCAACGTGAGGATGAAACGTTCCCGGGAGGGATGGACGTGGTTTGCCTGATTCAACGACTTGTCTATAGGGAATCGCACGTCCCTCATCTGCGCTCCAAGGTGTCAGCGTGTCTTCGCGATTGCGGATCGCGTCGAAGACGACTGATGCGAATCGGTACGCAAGTTCGGAGGGGACGGGGGCGTTGGTCGGATTGATTTTGGCGCGACTGGCGATCTGGCCGACCATCTCGACAATGCGGCGATCGTCGATCGGTTGCACAAATCCGTTTGCCTGAGGTGCGAAGTCGATGTAGGCTTGAGGTTCGAATGTGCCCATCGCTTCGTCGGGCCACTTCTTTGGCTTGGGAAATCTCGCGAGTTGTTCACGGCGGTACTTCATTTCGCGCAGAGTGGTGATGAAACGCAGATTGAGTTCGGCGCACTTCCAGCCAAAGGAGTCGTCTGGTCCGGCGTCGACCAGCCAACCGATTTCGCGTTGCATCGATGGGACGGACGCGAGAGGGCGAGTTGGTATGTCGTACATTTCGCGGTCGAGTTGCAACGTGCTTTCGAGGCTTCTCAGATCGGCATCTTGAAAGACGCCGCGTTCGATGAAAGGCAGCGTGATCCACTGTCGACGTACTTGTACTCGTTGGCGTTTCGGATCGTCGTTGCAACTGTCCATGAAAAGACTCTTCGGGTCATTCAAATGTTCGATCGCCGCGGGATCGGCGCAGCAATAGCACCGATCGACCTCGTGACTGGGTTCGCGGCTTGTCAATCGAAACCGGATTGACACGAGCCACTCCTGCGACTTGCCGACTTGTGCGAGCGGATGAGGCTGCCACTCCGAGGGTTTCAGAAATTCACCGGGCTTAGGTTCAAGGATGACCTGTCCACAAGCAAGCCCGGCGGACATGACAAGACTGGCGAGCACAACTGCGGTTTTCATGGGATTCTCATGGAGTTATGACCCAGGAAGCGGAATCTGCCATGTTCGTTGGGGCGTTCACGCTTCGCGTCCTTGTTTCTATACCGCCTGAAGTTGTCGGGGTTCCTGACAATTCTGTAAATACTGCCGTACCCGCCTATTGACCGTGACCAGCATCCTCGGCAAGCGCCCGCTCGATTCTCCGGTCCGGCACCAGCCAAATGGCCGCTACGAGGGTGTACGCCGCGATTCCCAGCCACGGGTTGGCAAATGTCAGGGCAATGCCAGCGACATACAGCAGGGGCGAAACTTTGCCCTTGAGGTCTCTTCCCACAGCCTTCGCCAATGAACCACCTGGACCCTGCGAGCGGAGAATCGTGACCTGAAGAATGAAGTAGGCGATCGCGGAAAGGAGCAGAACGACGCCGTACGCGGCTGTCGGAAGCGTCGCAAAGTGGTTTTCGCCCATCCAGCCGGTGACAAACGGAATCAGGGAGAGCCAGAAAAGCAGATGGAGGTTTGCCCACAGCGTTGCCCCAGTGATGCGAGAGGTGCAGTGCAGCATGTGATGGTGGTTGTTCCAGTAAATTCCAACGTAGATGAAACTCAGGAGGTAACTGAGGAACACCGGGAGCAGCGGCTTGAGATCGGCCAGCACTTCGCCGTGCGGCACCTTGAGTTCAAGGACCATGATGGTGATGATGATGGCGATGACGCCATCGCTGAAAGCCTCGAGGCGGGACTTGGGCATCGGAGAATGTATGAGGAAAGGTGGCATGCGGCATTGCTGGTCGATGCTCGCGCCGGTGAGGGGCAAGATGTGCAGATGTTTTTGTTGCGGGACGAGTTGGATTCACCTTTGTACACTCATGCACTATGGCAAAGCGCTCTTCGATGTCGAGTTCTGCGGTGAAGGCTGGTTCAAGCAAAGTTGGTAAAACAAGGCTCGCGAACAACGGGCCTACGTCCAAACGTGCGGCAACGCCTGCAAGTATCAGTGCGATGACAACCAACTCGGTCGTGACGGCGGGCGCGACGCGCGTGGAAAAAGACACCATGGGCGAGATGACTGTCCCCGCCGACATGCTCTACGGCGCGAGCACGCAGCGGGCGGTGATGAACTTCCCGGTGTCGGGGCGGCATGTGCCGGAGGGCGTGCTGAAGGCGTATGCGATTTTGAAAGCGGCTTGTGCGCGGACGAACTTGAAGCTCGGTCGCCTGTCCAAAGAACGCTGCGACGCCATCTGCGAGGCCTGCCGCGAAATCGAAGACGGTTTGACGTCCTTCGGTGGGCTCGGAAAACACTTCCCGGTCGATATCTATCAGACCGGCAGCGGTACATCGACCAACATGAACGCGAATGAAGTCATCGCGAACATCGTGTGCCTGCGTCGTCACGCGCCCATCGGAAGCAGCAAGGACAAAGCGTACATCAGCGATGGCGGCGTGCATCCAAATGACCACGTCAACATGGGCCAGTCCAGCAACGACACGTTCCCGACGGCGATGCACATCGCGGCGGCACTGATGATGAAGAATGAACTGCTGCCTGCACTCGACGAAATGGGCGCGATGCTCGAAGCCAAGGCGAAGGCATGGGACAAGATCGTGAAGATCGGCCGCACGCACTTGCAGGACGCGACACCGATTCGCTTGGGCCAGGAATTTAGCGGTTTCGCAAGCCAAGTTCGTCATGCCCAAGAACGCGTACACCGCGCGCTGCACACCTTGGGTGAACTTGCCATCGGTGGCACCGCAGTCGGAACGGGCATCAATTGTCATGAAGAGTTTGGCTCGCGCGTCGCCGCAGAACTGACGAAGCAGACGGGCGTGCACTTCCGTGAAGCCGCGAACCACTTCGAAGCACAGCACGCAAAGGACGCGTATGTCGAAGCGAGCGGCGTGATGAAAACCATCGCCGTGAGTCTGAGCAAAATCGCAAACGACATTCGCTGGCTGGGCAGCGGCCCTCGCTGCGGGATCGGCGAGTTGGTGCTGCCCGCCGTGCAGCCGGGCTCGTCGATCATGCCGGGCAAAGTAAATCCCGTGATCTGCGAAAGCCTCGTCATGGTGTGCTGCCAGGTGATCGGCAACGACGCCGCCGTGACCTACGGCGGCTTTGGCGGCGTGGGCAGCCTGCTCGACCTCAACGTCGCGATGCCAATGATGGCTCACAACCTGCTCGACAGCATCCACCTCACAAGCAACGCGTGCCGCATGTTCTCTGCAAACTTGCTGAAAGACCTCACGCCCGACGAAGCGCGATGCAAGAGCCTGATCGAAGGCTCACTCGCCATGTGCACGAGCCTTGTGCCCGTGATCGGCTACGACGCAAGCGCTGCACTCGCAAAGCAGGCGTTCAAGGAAGGCAAGACCGTCCGTCAACTCGCGTACGAGATCGTCGTGGGCACTAAGGACGTCAACGGCAAGAAGATCGAACGCAAAGACATCGACGAGTATCTGAACCCGTGGAGCATGACGCTGCCGGGCGGCGAAGGAAGCGCGGGGGGATAAATAGCCACATCCGTCGAACTAAATCGACGTATAACTACAAAAGTCCTACATTCATTGTCTGTTTTCGCGTGAGCTGCGTTGATTACTTCGGTGGCATCATCAAGTCACTCTTGAGCGACCCGTACGCCTCTCGTTCTTCTTCCAGAATCATGTCGAGGATGTTTGTGCCCATGGAAGCCGCTTCGTTCACCATCTCAGCGTCGTACGCCGCGACGTCTTGCATTGAATCCTGATACCAATACCCCGCGAGGTTCTTGTAGGTCACCGTGTAGCCCGGCAGTGGTTCGAGCTTGGTCTTTGGTACTGCTTGTGCTGCCGCGCCGATGAGACCTGCGACACCTCGCCCGACACGGCGATGCGACGACTTTTGTTCTATTTCAATTCCCATTTGAATGACGGCGGTGTCCCCTGAGATTTTTACTTCGTAGGGATAGATGCCGTAGTCGCGATCGACGATCATGAAGCCTTGCTGCAAGCGCCAGAGGACGTAGTCTTCAACGCTGAGCGAGCGCAGCCGCGCCGGGTCGAGGCGATTGCGCAGAATGATGATGGGCTGGATGTGGGAGTATCCCATCTTCTTGATGTCATCTGCTTTGGCTTCGCGTGCGAGTTTGAGGTCTTCTTCAAACAAGGCCCAGCTTTCGGGCGTTGTGATGTTGCGCAGCTCATTGATGTCGTTGGATGCGATTGCATCCTCGCCTCGGTTGTACTGCGCGAGCACGGCTGACTCCGGTGACTCCTTCTTGCATCCATCAACGAACATGCCCGTGACAAGGCACAGCAACACAATCACGAATCGCATGGAATTCTCCCAACGAGTGCGCACCGCTTGCATACGGCGCGGCTTGATGAAGTGGTTTCGCTGGGCCCCGGTGCCCATGCCGAGCTTGTCGCATTCTACCAAAATCTCAGAATTTTGCACGGACTTTGTGGGGCCTATTCTGGTGTCTATGAGCGATCGAAAGCCATTTGTTGGCGGTAACTGGAAGATGAACACGAACCGCACCACCGGGAGCGACTTGGCGCGTGGTGTCACTGACGGGTTATTACACGTGGATGGCGTCGAGGTCGCGGTGTATCCGCCGTTTCCGTACTTGTTGACGGTGCGAGCAGTGCTGCGCGATCGTGGTTCCTCGGTGAAGCTTGGCGCGCAAGACGTGTACTTCCAAAATGATGGAGCATTTACCGGCGAGGTGTCCGTCAATATGCACAAGGACTGTGGCGTGCAGACGGTTCTTTGTGGCCACAGCGAGCGGCGGCATGTGATGGGCGAGAAGGATGAACTCGTCAACAAGAAACTCCGTGTTGTCCTCGAATCCGGACTGAATGGTGTGTTGTGTGTTGGCGAAACACTCGACGAGCGGCTCGCGGGGCATCAGGACATTGTGAACGCGCGTCAGGTGCGAACCGGTCTCGCGGACATTCCCGGCGCGTCGCTGGAGCGGTTGATCATCGCATACGAACCTGTGTGGGCGATTGGCACGGGAAAGACCGCGACACCCCAAGACGCTCAGGATGCGCACAAACAAATCCGCACACAACTTGCGCGTCAGTATGGTGAAGACTCGGCGCATCGCGTGCGAATCATCTACGGCGGCAGCCTCAAGCCCGACATCGCGCCGGAAATCCTGGCCCAGCCAGATGTGGACGGCGGACTCGTTGGTGGCGCGAGCCTCAATGCTGCGGACTTTGTCACGATTTGCAAGGCTGCGGCGGCGAGTGCGAAGGCGAAGTGACGCCAACAACTCAGTCTTCCGTAATCCGAACATCATCCGAATAAAACAGGGTGATTGATTCTATTTTTGACGCAGGCGCGCCTATTATCCCAACCTGTTCTTTCAAGGATATTTCGGAGCATTCAGAGCAATGGCCCACGACCCTCTCGACATCGTTATTGGTTCGTCTGATTCAACCCGCCGCGATCAAGGTGCGGCTGCGAAGCATGTGAAGGCGGCGGAAGAGTTCGTCGCGAAGAACGATCGGCATTCAGCGATCGCGGAACTGCGCAAGGCGCTCGCGGCGGATTCGGACAGCCCGAAAGCACTGTTTGCGCTGGCGTATCAGCTCGACCTTGTCGGTGAGGAAGATGAAGCGATTGCGTTGTATGAACGCTGCGTGGGCCGCGCTCCGGCGCACTTGAATGCGCTCATGAACCTTGCGGTGTTGCACGAAGATCGTGCGGACTACCACGGTGCGGAACGCTGCCTGCGGCAGATTCTTGAGACCAACCCGAACCACATGCGAGCTCGGTTGTTCATGAAGGACATCGAAGCGAGCAAGGAAATGGTCATCGAAGAAGAGCAGGATCGCGACATCTTCAAGCGCAAGGCGATGCTCGATACGCCCGTAACCGACTTTGAATTGTCCGTCCGCGCCCGCACGTGCCTCAAGAAGATGAACATCCGCTCGCTGGGCGATCTGCTCCGCATCACGGAAGCCGAACTGCTCGCCAGCAAGAACTTTGGCGAAACCAGCCTGATGGAAGTGAAGCGCATGCTCGCGGCGAAGGGCCTGAAGCTTGGTCAGGGTCTTGAAGACGCACACAAGGCGGCTCGCCGAGTCCTCATGGAGCAGTACAAGGGCACGGGCCGCGAGACGGTGCTTGCGAAGACTGTTGCGGACCTCAACCTGTCGGTTCGTGCACGCAAGGCGCTGTCGCTGCTCAACATTCAGACGCTGGGCGACCTCGCGAGCCACACTGAAGCAGAACTCATGGGCATAAAGAACTTCGGCGCAACGAGCCTGAAGGAAATCCGCGAGAAGCTCGTGGAGAACGGCTTGGAACTTCGCAAGTTGGACGCTTGAGTTGGCGAATGCGACTCACGCAGCGAGCAATCGCTGTTTGAAATGATTCTTGATATCACAAACCCCTCTTGCTATGCGAGAGGGGTTTTCTTTTCATGACTACTCGCACGGGCCTTCGGAGAAGACTCGCAGGAACGCGGCAATGTCTTCGGGATCGAAGATCGAGCCGTCGTTGTTGAAGTCGATCCCGTCGCATGTTGCGGTGTCGGGTATGCACGGACCTTCGCTGTAGACGCTCAGGAATGCTTCGATGTCCTGGGGATCAAAGAGCGAGCCATCGTTGTTGAAGTCGATGTCGTTGCAGGTGACGTGAACGATGTCGCCCGTTGCGACAATCGCGAAGCCTTGCGTGCCGAGGTTGACTGCGGTGCCTGAGACGGTGATTTCCCAGATGCCGGTGGCAGGATTGGGAATCATGACTTGTTCGAGATTGTTGAGTGCGTCCGGCGCGC
Source organism: Phycisphaerales bacterium (assembly GCA_046350435.1). Classification (GTDB taxonomy): domain Bacteria; phylum Planctomycetota; class Phycisphaerae; order Phycisphaerales; family UBA1924; genus BJHL01. The sequence continues at coordinate 803,252 of JAXMAK010000001.1, read as the reverse complement.
CGCCAGTGTTGGAGACGCCATTGGTGATGACGTTGCCGAGATAGGTCGCGCTGGTTGGTGCGTTGACGGTGAGGTCGAGGTTGTTGATCGGTGCTGACGTGACGAGCGCGACCGCGGGCTGATCGGTGTACGCCATCGTGATGCGCAGCGGCTCGGAAGATGACAGCACATTCACGCGGAACGTGCGGCTTTGGCCGGTTGTCACGGAGCGATCAGACGTGTTGTACGTGTCGATGACGACTGTTCGCCGAGTTTCGGCAGGCGTGCGATTCGCGAAGTACAGCACGTTTTCGCCAAGCGGTCGTCCCCAGCCTTCGCGATTGCTGGGCAGGCCTGTGATTCCGCTGAGGTCAACAGTGCTGTTGGTCAGCATGGCTTTCAGCAATGCGCCGCTGGGCGTGATGCTGTTTGATGGAGTTGCGATTCCCGTGGGATACCAGCCCTCTGTGAAGTACTGGCGAAAGAGTGTTGCGAGACCCGCCGCGGCTGGGCACGCCATTGAGGTTCCAGTGCTGCCGATAAGGTCGCACGATTGCCCCACACCGTTTGCAAGTGCTGAGTTAATCTGACAGCCTGGCACGATGATGTCGGGCTTGCGACGACCATCGAGCGTCGGGCCTTGGCCGCCGCCGCAGAATTGCTCTTGGTTCGGCGCGTTCCAGCCTGAGCCCACGCCCACAGAGTTCTTTGCGTTTTCCGGGTTCGTGACGAGCGAACTGTTGCTCACGGAATAGAGCAAGAGGTTGTCTTCGTGCTCGCGCATGAAACGATCGACGGCTCGTGAAGTACTGTCGTAGTTTCGAGTGTTGTCGTTGCCCCAACTGTTGCTGTGAACGAACGCGCCTTGCGTGCGGTGCAGCTCGAAACGGTCGTAGACGTTTTGTTCGCCGAAGCTCGGGTAGTAGTTGTACACCATCTTCGCCATGTAGGCCATGCCGCGAAGGTCGGTGTTGGTGCCGCCGGGTGGGGGTGGTCCGCCTGGGCCTTCGATGCCGTTGCCCAGCGCGATGGTGGATGTGTGCGTGCCGTGGAAGAAGGCATTCACGGGCGCGTTGTACGCGAGAATCTTGCGGTGTGTGGGGCCGAACGGGGCGGTGTCGTACAGAGCGCAGTGATTGACGTCGGGATTGCTATCGACGATGCCGATGACTTGCCCCTGACCTTGAATGCCCGCGTCGTGAATCGAAAAGACGCTGTCGATGCCGCTGGTCAGCAGCCAGCGTGTCGCGGTATTGCTCCGCAGCGTGACTTCGATCAAGGGTTCGACGTACAACACCTGCGGGATGCTTGCAATCGCAGCAACTTGTTCGTTTGGCAAGGTCGCGTGGATCAGTGCAGTGTTGCCTAGGAGCGCGGTTTCGAGGATACGTGTGCCGGGGATCGCGAGGAACTGCTGGGAAAATTCTGCCGCGCTTTCGTTGGGTGTGAGTGTGATGGTGATGGCGGATTGATGATTTGCTGCGACGTCTTGGCGCTCTGGGGTCTGCCATGCGCCGGTCAGAGGGCCGCGAGCGATGTCGGGATCAATCTTCCACGCGTTGTCAAAGTGATGGACGGACGTGACGAAGTTCATCGCACGCAGCGTGGCGGGTGCAACGCCGCGAAGATCGACCAAGTATGCAAGAGACGGGACATATCCAATTGTCTTCACGCCGGCGTTTGAGAGCGACTGCTGTTGCGATGCAGTGGGGGACGTGCGAAGGACGAGCACGTACACACGTTCATTGAACGGCGCGTCGCCCGCGAGCAAGTTCGCAAGATCAGCGATGCGGACATCGCCCGTGCGGAGCGCGAGCATGCCCGGCTTGGGCAAGTACGACTCATCGCCAGGCACGGCGACGTCAGCGAGCGCGATGGACGAAGACCCCGCGAGCATCGCAAGGCAGAGGGTTATGCGAATCTTGGTGAGCATGTTGGACATAGCGAGTCCCTCTGAAATCGGTCCATAGGCCGCAGATAAACAATACGAACCGCAAGCGGGACGCGACCGATGCGAACGGAGAACGACTGTACTAACAGCGTACGGAAACTGATACGCGGCAAGAGAAAACAAGGTTGCCACGACATAGTTTTCGGACAGAGAACATGCAAGATAACTTGTACATGCGTGGGCAGTAGCGAACAGAAACTGAATCGTGATACGAAAAGTGTGGACCGTGTCGTGGAGACACGGCCGCCGCGTGAACGGATTGCACATTCGCTGCTCGCGATGCCTCAACCGGGCGGCATCATCGGAGACGGAACCGGCACTTGGGTGGGTTGTGTCGGGGAAGTGCTCGCAGGCTTGAGCAATTGTTCGAGCGTGACGCGGAACTGTTTGCCCGAGTAGTCGCTCACGAGATACGCCCACGGCGAGAGGCGGGCGTTGAGATCCGCGACTTCCTTTGCGACTTCGGCCTTGCGAGTTTCGTCTTGCTTCGCCGCGGCTTGTTTGGCTTCTTCTTGCTTCGCGGCATCGCCATCGGGCACCGGCATGGGCGTCGTCGGCGTGAACAGCGATGGATCGGATGTCACGTTGATGTTGATCCAGTACTTGCCATCCTTGGGAACGCTTCGCACTGTGTACACCGCGCCGTCGAACGTTGTGTACGTCGCAACGACGGCGTTTGCGAAGTCAATCGTGTTGACCTTCGCGACGTCGTCCGCCGACAAACTTGACAACGCGATCAGCGCGGAGCGGTGCATCATTTCATCGGTGAGGGCACGGCCTTCGGGCCTCTGCTTAACGAAATAGTTTTCGATGACCGCGTCTGGTCGTTCGATGTCAACAACTTCGCCCGGCACGTCGTTGCCATTCGCGTCTTTCTTTGCGGGCTGCTGCACGCGCAGAGACTTGAACGCGCCCGCCGCGGTGTCTAACGGTGCACGCTTCATCCAATCGATGGGCTCCATCGCGAGCGTGTATGTCGCACGCACAAGATGGCTCTGGGCCTGGTCCGCGGGACGGACGTACGTGGTGGCTTTCTCGGGATCCCAGTTCGCTGCGTCTTGCTTCTTGCCGATGATGAGGCTTGCGATGTTGGCGCCGGAACTGTCCGTGAGCGAGACGAGGTAGTTGGGATCCTTCTTTTGATCCTTCGGGACGGACAGAGGATCAGCAGGAGCGGGAGGACGCTTTGTTGGGTCGTCAACGCCGATCTTCTCGTAGAGTTCGGGCGAAGCGGTTTTCGCTTCGATGCTTGATGCGTTGATGACGCTGCGAATCAAGCCACGGACTTTGTCTTCGAGCGCGGGATAGTTGTCTTTCTCGTTGATGCCCCATTGGCTCGTTTCGGTGCGGCTGGTTTTCACCGGCGCATCGAGCCTCGTGAACGTGATCTTCTTCTCTCCCTGCTGGATCACAACACGGGCAACGTCTCCGGCTTTCGTTGCGGCTTGCGGAAAGAGCAAGGTGCCGGTCGAGTCTGCTGTGTCGGCGGACTTTGTCGCATCGGGCTTTGCTGGAGTATTGCTCGACGAAACGAAGTACGCAAGTGCGCCGATGGCGGCAGTCGCGGCGACGAGGATGAGGATGGTTTTGGGGTTCATGGCGAAAGAGACTTAGAGAAGAAGAGACGGAGAGACGAAGTTGGTCAGGAACGTGCACGCCGAATCAGCCAAATGACAACCGCCGCACCGATCACGCCCAGCGGCATCGCGGCGATGTTGATCCACTTGATGGTCGTGCCCAGGCCTTCGATGTCCTTGCGGAGGTTGAACTTGACGTCGCGAAGTTTCTTGCGGGTATCAAGGCTCTTGGTGCGGAACTTCTTGATTTCTTCCTGCTGTTGGGGCGTCAGGACGATGCCAGCGGTTTTGTCGTCGCCTCGCTGGCCTTCGAGTTCGGCGATGCGGCGCTGGGTGTCTTCGAGTTCCTTCGTGAGTCGAACTTCCTCGCGCTGGTACTGCTGCTCGGCGAGTTTGCGGATTTCTTCGACCTTTGTGAAGGGTCTTGCGCTCTCCTGGCGTGCGCGAATCTGAATGAGGTCGTTACTGCCTGAGAAGTTGTCGACCGCCGCGAGCAGCATGTCGCCATTGCTTGCCAACTTGTTGACCAGGCGCATGCCGCCAAAGTTCTGTGTCTGAATCCACATCTTGTCGCTCATGATGTCCACGTCCGCGAAGAGCAGGACGTTGATCGGGCCTTTGCTTTCTTTGAGAATTGTCGCGGCGTCGATCATGGGCTTGCCGTCGGCGTTTGCGGGGGGGCCATCGGGGAAAGCGGTCTTGACGGTGCCCGACAGTCTCGCGGCGAGCGTCATCTTGTCTTTGCCGGGAACAAATTCCGCGAAGAGTTTCTTTGGGTTCCAGTCCATGCCGATCTGACTCACGCTCACGACGTTCGCGGCGTTGGTTGTCGTAAGCAAAGGCTCGATGGTTGCGCGCGAGCCGGTGAAGCCGTCCTTTTCTTTGATGTAGCCGCTGGTTGCGACGTTGACGGTTTGTGCTTGGCCAGTCACGGCGTCGTTCTTGTTGAGGTTCTCGCCTTTGAGGCCCATCCACACGACATACGGCACTTGCTCCTGCCCGCCGCGTTGATTGTCGATGACACGCAAAGCAAGGTCTTGATCGCCCGCGAGCACGCCTGCGGGGACTTCGACGCCCCACGCGTTGAGGATGCGATCGAGTTGGCTCGCCTTCGCTGTGTTTTCCTGCCAGGGCGTGCCGTCGCTATCCATTTCGCAGAGCGGATCGACAAACAGCATGAGCCGGCCGCCTCGCAGGACATATTGATCGATGGCGAGCAACGCGCCTTCGCTCAGCGTCTTGGGATGCACGACCATGAGTACGTCGATGTCGCTGGGAATCTCAACGAGTTTGTCTGAGTCGAGTTTGCGCACCGTGTAGAGCTGTTTGATTTCGTCGAGCACTTGCCACTGGCGTGTGGGCTCCGGCTGCTTGGTGCGGAAGTTGGTGATGTATCCACCCTCTAATTGCAAGGGCGAGATGTAGCCCACGACGGGCTTCTTAGGCGTGCCCAGCGCGGCGATGAGTTTGCTGACGTCGTATTCAAGGAAGCGTTCTTTGCTCGGATCAAAGATCGGAATCACTTCGCGAGTATCGATGCTGTTGGTGCCGACCAGGCCCAGGTACAGCGAGTCGCCCGTGGGCATGGGGATGCCGCGCAAGCCGCTCTCGACGGCGGCGTCTTCGGCGTCGCTGTCTGGTTCAGGGTCGATCGTTTCGAGTTTGATCTTACCGCCCGATGCGGAGGCGTAGGACTCGAGCAACTCGCGGACGCGCTGGGCGTAGCTCTGGATGGGCGGCATGCCTTGTGCCAGGCGCTGCGAGTAGTACAACTTCAGGTTGATGGGCTCGACCGGGCTCTTCGCGATGTTGCGAGAGCCTTCCGTGAGGGTGAATTGCTTCCCCTCGGTGATGTCGAGCTTCACGTTGCGCGTGGAGCGGCTGACGACCACATTCGCGCCGATGAACGCGACGATCAGGAGCAGCAGAGCGAAGATGAGTGTGAGGTGGCGGGTCATGGGGATGCTCAAGAGAGTTGGCTTTTGTACTTAGGGGTTTGTGGTTCGATCACCACAGAGGCACAGAGACACAGAGGGGGAAAGAGAAGGAAAAACTGTTGCATGCTTTTTCGTGTTTCATTTTGAACGCTTGCCCATGTCTTCGCACCGCGATCAACATTCTTGCTCTCTGTCTTTTCTCTGTGTCTCTGTGCCTCTGTGGTGATCGAACCACCAAGCAAGGACGAGTTACGCCGCCTTCTTCGCCTGCACGACCCACGTTGTCGCGACGAGGCAGACGAGAATGAGCGACACGAAGAAGAACAAGTCGCGGAGTTCGATCACTCCTCGGCTGATGCTGTTGAAGCGAGTCATGAAGGAGATGCCGCTGATGGCGTCGACGATCCAGTCCGGCGCCCAGCCTTTCAGGAAGTTGGTGACGGGTGACAAACCGGCGAGCAGCATCAGCAGACACACGACGACCGTGATGATGAACGCAACCACTTGGCTTTTCGTGCTTGCGGACAGCACACTGCCGATGGCGAGGAAGCCGCCCGCCATCAGGAGGCTGCCGACGTAGCCAGTCAAGATCGCGCCATTGTCAGGATCGCCCAGGAAGTTGACGGTCCACCACATCGGGAAGGTGAGGGCAAGGGCAAGGCCGCAGAAGGCCCACGCCGCGAGGAACTTGCCGACGACGGCTCCTGCGGGCGAGATCGGAAGCGTGAGAAGCAGTTCAATCGTGCCTTGACGACGTTCTTCGGCCCAGAGTCTCATCGCGACGGCTGGGATCAGGAACAAGTACAGCCACGGATGAAACTGAAAGAACGGCGCGAGGTCGGCTTGCTGATAGCTCGTGTAGTACCCGCCTAGCTCGAACGTGAACACGCCGGCGAGGACGAGGAAGATGACGATGAACACAAGCGCAACGGGCGTCGCGAAGTAGCCCGTGAATTCGCGTTTGAGTACTGGAAACAAACCTTGCATAGTGATTCCTTGAACGGAGTCTTTTGTATTTCGCTTTCAGCACAGAGACACAGAGATCAGGAGGAAGAGGAGAGAAGGAAGTAGTTGAAGAGAAGAAGGCATGAGGCACAGAAACGGCATCGAGGCATCAGGTTCGCATCTCCTTTTTCTCTTGATCTCTGTGTCTCTGTGCTGAAAAAAGAAACTCGTAAAGGGTTAACGATCTACGACTTCGCTGCAGTCAATTCCCTAAACACATCATCCAAGCGCCCGCTTTCGGTGCGGAGCGCATCGACGCCCCAGCCCTTGCTTTGGCACAACGCAAGCACGCGCGGGGCAAGTGTCGCATCGCCTGTTGCGTCCTTTGGGCTGACGGTGTAACTGCTCGCGACTCCATCGCGACCAGTTTGGTCCGCCGCGATCTCCACGGCACGCACGCCCGACAGCCCGAGCAGTTCATCGCGAACTTTGGACCCCGCAGGCGCTCGCAGCGTGATCGTCACGGCGTGGTGGTGTCTGCTCTTCGCGAGGAACTCTGCTGGCGTGCAGTCTGCAACCAGTTTGCCCTTTGCAATCACAATCACACGCGTGCACACGGCTTCGACTTCTTCGAGAATGTGCGTTGAAAGCACAATGGCCCGGCCTTGGCTGGCTTGTCCATCGTTCGAAGCAGCACCGTCGCCAACCCCAGCGCCCTTTGCCAACATGCGGATCAAGTTCCGCACTTCGTGCTTCTGGTTGGGATCAAGGCCGTCGGTTGGCTCGTCCATAATGAGCACTTGCGGCTCGTGCAGGATCGCCTGCGCCAAGCCGACGCGGCGTTTGAAACCTTTACTGAGTGTTTCAATCGGCTGACGAAGCACATCGCGTAGTTGCGTGCGATCGACAGCTTTGCTGATCGCCTTGTCGCGTGCCTCGCCCTTCATGCCGCGTGCGTTGGCGACGAAGTCCAGAAAGCTGATGGGCGTCATGTCCGGATACGCGGGCGCACCTTCGGGGAGGTAGCCAAGGCACTTCTGTGCCTGGATGGTTTGGGTCTGAATATCAAATCCCGCGACTTTGGCGGTACCACTGGTAGGGGTGAGGAAGCCCGTCACCATTTTCATGGTCGTGCTTTTGCCCGCGCCATTGGGACCAAGGAAGCCCACGACCTCGCCCGGCGCAACGCTGAATGACACGCCGTCCACGGCGAGGATGCCGCCCCCGCCCCCGCCCCCGGCGTTGGAACCGGAACTTTTAGTATCAAACCGTTTCGTCAGTTTGCTGATTTCGATAAGGGCCATGATTTCCCCTGTGTGAATCTGTTTAATGTCAGCGTTTCCCGAGAGTTGGGCATTGAAGGCTGCCCGTGATCGCGAATTTTCCCCTGTCTCTCAGTGGTTTCAAGCCTAGGAGCATCGGCAGTGGGTCAAGACTTCCAGTCTTCCCAATGCCAACATTCGTTTCAACACCCCTTTTTTTCCCAATCCTCACAACCCCACCCTGCTCGGCGAAGTTTCCAACATTGATGCTCCAAAGCCCTTGCCCCCGTCAGCCTGTTTTGCACATTCAGGTCACTTCCCCAGTGGTCAATGCAGCGTGGCATTGAAGCTGGCGAAGCAGCCCCCTGTACTGACAGGAGCCCCGGATGCCCGCAACAGCTCTTCCCGCTTCATACGCTATTCATGCCGAACCAGTCCCGCAGGAACGGCCTGTGGACCAGCCCGCCCAGACCGCACCCCGCGGCTCGTTGCCGGGAGAATCCATACTAACGTTCGGAGTTCGTCAGGGTGTTGGCTTCGTGACCCTGTCGGCCCATGCCCTCACCGATCGGCAGACGGCTCAGTTGGTTACCCACTTGGTGGACCTCGCACGACGCGTCGGTGGCAATCTTGCCCTCGATGCCTCGCTGGTCCGGCCCTTCAACTGCAATTGGATCAACAGCTTGATCGAGTTGCACCACAAGTGCAAGAACATGGGCGGGCAGTTGGTGGTGTCGGGTCTGCCTCAGGATGCGATGGACATCATCGTGTCCACGGGCCTCACGAAGCGCCTCACCGTGACGCACTCGCGCGAATCGGCTATGCAGGTCTTTATTGATGCTCGTGATAGCGGCGGCGTGTTTGGCTGGCTGAAGCGCAAGGCGGCGTGAACCGGTCGCACCCGATCTCGTACCATCCGCAATGACAGCACACGGATCGCGGATGGCGGGACGAATTTCATCTGTCGTCGGGGCTTCGTTGCTCGCCGCCTTGGCTTGTGCCCAGGCACCAGCAACGAGCCCCGCTGGCGTTTCACCGCAAGGAGCGAAACCCCAGCAGAATGCTCCTGTGGCCATGCCTCCCGCCCTGAAGTTGGGCGACCGCATTGCGCAGGCACAGCAGAAACTGAAAGTCATTCCCGATGTCGTGATCGTGCACGACAAAGCGTCGTTCTTGGACGCGCTCGCAGCGTGGTCACCTTCGCGGCGATTTCCAATTCTCATTGATGACGGTTCGCCGCAAGCCGCGGAGATGATCGGGCAGTTCGTGCGAGGCTTCTCGCCCACGAAGGTGTACACATGGACGACCGGCTCGGGCGAAGCGAAGAAAGAGAGCGGCGCGGCGACCTTTGCGAGTGTCACGGAAGTTGAGCTGCGCAGCGCAGTGAATCGTGCGTGGGACTTTGCCGAAGACACAACGGCGGGCGGCTTTGTTGTCGGACTTCGTGATCGCAAGTCGGCGCCGCCCGGTGTTGTGGTGCTTGATTTAGAAGACGAAGCGTGGGTTGCTGGTGCTGCGCTCGCCGCACACCGTGGTCAGCCTGTCATTGTGCAGGACCTGCCCCGCGCGGTGGACGGTGTGTTCAATGTGCAGCAGGCGGACGAACTCAACAAAGCGATCGAAGACGCTGCGGGCGGCATGGGGCTTGAATACTCGGGCGCGGGTGATGAAGTCGAATCTGTGACGATCACTGCGAACTGCCCGGCCAAGATTTTTACGGGCGGAGCGGATGAACTCGCTCTGTCTGATCGCATCGGCAGGCCCGGCAAGGGCGTTGAAATGAGCGATCGCTGGGCATGGTGTGGTCAGATATTTGGTTCCGCTCCGCGAGCTGCGTATGTCGCAATGAGTTCGATTTTCCTTGTGCCACGCAGTGCGTGGATGTTTGACGGCTATCCCGATGAAGGCGTTTGGGGCACCTACGACCTCACGAAAGCGGGCGATGAACTGCGCGAACACGCGTGGCAAGTCGAAGTGATGGACAAGCCCAACCAGAGTTCGCGCGATTGGCGAGTGCGTGCATCGCGAACGGTCGACGCTGGTCTGATGATGGTCAACACCAAAGGCAACGCCGACTTCTTTGATCTCGAAACTGGTCAATGCAAGCCCGATGACGTGCCGTTCCTCGATCAGCCTTCGATCCTGCACATCATCCATAGTTGGTCTGCGCGAGCGCCGGGCAATCGCGACTTGCTCGCAGGGCGGTGGATGGAGCGGGGCGTGTATTGCTACATCGGTTCCGTCCACGAGCCATACTTGCAGGCGTTTCTGCCCGGTTCCAACATCGTGAAGCGGGTCCTCGCGGGCGGCACGCTCGCGGCAGCCGTGCGGCACGACAAACGCCAGGTATGGAAGATCGCGTACTTTGGCGATCCGCTGATCGTGCTGCACAGCGGCATGACGCGCACAAACGAAGCGATGCCCTTGACGGGCGCGAACGATTTGCTGGGCGATCTGCGTGAGATGCTCAAGGGCGAGCGATTCGCGGAAGGCTTTCGAACACTCGTGATGTGTGGCAAGGACAACGAATTGTCGCGCCTCGCAAGCGCAATCGTTCGCGACAAGCCCACAAGTCTTACTCCATCGAGCGTCGAACTCGCGATTCTGCCGATGTTCCGCGAGCAGAAAATCGACGACCTGTTCGCGGCGTACAAACTGCTCGACAGCGTCACCGCAAAGCGAGGCGACCTGCGCGATGCGCTGTGGCTCGCTGCATACCAGCGTCTTTCCAAACCCACGCCTGAACTTGCTCAGTTGCTGCGCGCGAATGTGCGCATTCCGAATATCGGGCGAGACGCGCCAGCTGCGGCATCCGCGATTGCACGGAGTGGTGATGGAGATGCCGCCGCGAAGGCGTGGCTTGAACAACTCAAGTCGTCGCTCACGGATCGCGCGGCACTTGAATCGCTGAACAAGGCTTTGGAACAATCGCAGGGCGCGTGGGGTCGCGACTAACGCATCGATTGTGTCACAATCGAGCCATCGTGATTCCATGTGACGCTTGACCAGCCTTGTTTTGGTGTGACGAACCACTTCGTGTCGGTAAGTTTGACTCTTGTCGGGTCCCAACGTGGATCATCAACTCGGCTAGGCCCAGTTGATTGCAAGATCACGCGAGGTTGCAATTGGCTGACCCAATCCATTGCAATTGGCTGTGCCGAACCGTGGTGGGGTAGTTCCATCGCGTCGATCGATGGAAAAGTGGTCTGTTCCAACGCCGTGATTGCAAGTTCACCCGCATCACCAGTCATGAGCAGCCGAGCGGGCTCACCATTTCCGCTTCGCGGTGCTTCAATCAGCCCAACGAGCGAATGTTCATTGTCCGCACGCCAGTCTGCATCCGCTCGCGGTGAAACGATGTTGATGCGAGCGTGGCCCAGCGTGAGCTCGTCGCCCGCGGAGACCACTCGCACGCGGATATTTCGCTGCGCGAGTTCTTTGAGCATGACAGCCGCTGCGCCTTCTGGTTGCTGAGTCGCTTGCTGCTGAAGCCTCGTGCCGATCAAGACTTCTTGAACACCCAGCGGCTCGATGACGTCAAGCACACCTCCCATGTGATCAAGGTCCGGATGCGTGATCAGCATGCTGCGCACGCGCCACGCGCCCAGTTCGCGGCATATTCCAGCGGTGCGGGGTGTCGTGCCGCGAGGGGGTAACGCCTTTGCGTCCCACAGCATCGCATCGGTGCCGGATCGAATCAAGTAGCACGAGCCGTCGCCCACCGCGAGCATGTCCACGCGCAGCGCGACGCTGGATGGCAAGCCTCGAGCAAGCAGCGCGATGGGTACTAATGCGAGTGACCAAAGCGCCGCGAAGATCATTGCGTTTCGGCGGGATGCACGCGTCCACCCGCTCCACATGCGCCAGCACAAAGCGATAAACGCAGTCGCAGGGATCGCCCACCAGAAGGGAATCGGAGGTATGCGAACAGACGAAAACTGAAACGTATCCATCCACACTGCGGCCCGGAGTGCTACTTCACACAGCCATGCAAGCACGATGCCGACGGGCGCAGCGACCGCAGGCACGACAAGCCCGGCGAGCAGCGTGATGTATCCGATCCACAGCAGCACGACAAACACCGGCGCGAGCAGCAGCGACGCGATCATGCCCGCAACACTCACGATGCCAGTCGTCGACGCGATGACGGGCATCGACGTCAGCCAGCACATCGCGCCGTTGCCGATAGCGAGCGTGACGGCTTCTTTGATTTTCACACCTAGGCCCGGATTGTCGAGTGCTTGCGTTGTGCCGCGGAGTTTTGTGCCGAAGATCGCCTGTGGTGCGAATTCTCCGGCCCACAGGAGCATTGCCGTGAGTCCAACCGACAGTTGGAATCCCAAGCTCCACAAGTCTGCGGGCCGCCAGATGAGGAGTGCGAGCGACACCCACGCAAGCACGCACACGCGATCATACTTTCTGCCAATCGCATCCGTCGCAAGCAGCGACAGCACCATTAGTGCGCTGCGGATGATGGGCGATTGCGCGGGTAGCGCGAGGATGTACACGATGACCAGCAGCGCGACGAGGACAGGTTCGAGCCAGCCGCGATCGCCAAACAAACGGATTGCCCACAGCCCTGTGAGCGCAAGCACCGTCAGGTGAAATCCGGAAATCGTGAGAATGTGCGAGAGCCCGAGTCGCGTGTAGGCAAGGCCGACGGGCGAACGCTCCAACTCATGCTCACCCAGCAGCAACGCTCCCATCAATTGCCTGGTCTGCGTCGCCTGCGAGCCGCTCGCGGAATCAAGCACACGCTGCAACCTTGCTCGCATCGCTGCTCCGCTTTGGGCGAAGAGCGAACGAACGCTATCAAGCAGCCCAGCGGACGGCACTTCTTGAATTAATGATGCTGACGTGCAGCGGAGGATGCCTGTGAAACGATCCTGCGCCTCAAAGAGCAATCGTTTCTCGTCGCCGGGATTCTCGACAAGGTCGGGCAGCAGCAACTGCCCGGTGACGCGGATCGTGTCGCCTGCTCGCGAAGTTGGTGCTTCGTCGCCCTTGACGACCACCCGCACAGTACCCGATGCTGAAGTCCATGCCGGTTCTTGTTCCGCCGCTGGTTTGATCAGTGCACGCCGGACGTGTAAGTCCGTGGACCACGAAGGCTCGCGAATCTGGAACTGTGCAAACGCACCTTGAGGCGTTGGCACTTTTTCCCAAGTGGCAGGAAGAAATCCCTCGAGGTCGATCACGCCAGCATCGCGGGCGTACTCCGGTACGTTGTTTCGACTGACGCTGATTTGCGAACCAAGATCATCTCTAGGACGCTCAAAGATCCGAGATTGAGCAACCGAGCCACCGAGCACCACAACGACAAGCACCATGAGGCCGCGTGCCGCACGGGCGGGCGAAACGCTGGCGATCAAAGTCAGCACCGTCGCGAATACAAACCCCCACCAGCTCGACCAAGACACGCCGTGATTGCTTGCGAAGCGAGCGAGCGCAATTCCAATTGCAAAGCACGCAACAAGTGTCCAAGTCCGCAGCCTCGCGCGAGACACAAGTCTGCGGCGCTGTGCGCCCAGCGTCTCGAGAGGCATCGCTCCAGTCCCGCCGAAACTGTCAGAAAACAAACCCGCCACGCTACCAGTGTTGCAGGGTCGCGTGGCGGAAATCACTCAAGTGATAAATTTTCTTATATAAGAATTAGAGCGGTGTTTCAAAGTTATGGAGACTCGCCACACTGCCTACTTCAAGAGATTTAGTTTGCGCCTTGAATCAGATCATCGAACTTGCTGACAGTCTTGTTCTTGACGTTCACACCGTAGTCCAATACTGGTCTTTGCGAAACAAGACGGCAATCGGCGACACCTTTATCTTTCACAGAAAAGATGTATCCATCCACGCCAGCACTGTGAAAAACAAGAGGAGCGGATGCACCTGTAGGCAGCATGTTCTGGAGATTGGTTTCAGATGGATTCTTCGGTGCGCCCGGATTACCTAAGAAGCCCATCAGCGTGATACCTCTTTCACCGGGTCCATAGTCACTGTTGAGCATCGATTCCCCAAATTGATCAAACTGACGTGAACCGAAATATGTCCGTGTCGTGCCAGTACCCGTGCTTGAAAGGAAGGCAGCGTTCTGAGCCCAATAGGTACGCGCTTGGGCAAGCGGAGCGGCGTCGTCATAAGACTCCAGTGCAAAGTCGTTCACTGATGCAATTGGCTTCGTGATGCCCTCGTCTGTCGCCCAGCCGAGAATCGGCGCTCCGAACGCGTCCACGATTTCGCGAATCGCCTTATTCGTACCGATTCGAGACGGTAATCCGGTGTCGAGTGGTTGACCAGTTCCTGGATCTGTCTTCTCAAAAACCTTCGGTGGCAAATTCCAATAGAGTTTGTTGCCTGTAGCCAACTTGCGACCCATTTGTGCGTAGTCAACGTGAATCTTGTCCGCGCTTGCAGTGAAGGGACCGACTGCAACAACAGTGCCGCCCAGCGGAACAGTTGACTTATCTACAACGCCGCCCATCATGTCCAACATGACGTTTTGCATCGTGGACATGCCTTCGGTCAGATTCTGGACGTTACCCATCTCCTTCACTGTGAAGTACCCGGGCTGTCTTTTCTCATCCAGCGTGAACTGTGCGACACCCTGCGACAAGTCAGTGAGCAAGTTCGCGGTTTCCGATCGCTTCGCCGCTTTGCGAGCACTCGCCAGTGCGGGCACTGTGATCGCGATGATCACGACGATGATCGCGATGACCACGAGCAATTCGATGAGGCTGAAGCCCATCGCGTGATGTGATCGACGTGCGGCAGGAAGACGTGAATTGGTGGCGTGCATGATGCGATTCCTTTGATGACCCGTCTGCAGTATCAACTCAAATACCTGCCTCAAACAAAAAACTCACCCATTTGGTGCGCTCGCTCGTCGCGAGACGCACAAAATCGGCCAAGGTCGGCTCACGCCGCATTCGCCATCGATCATGCCCAAACATCTGTTCGTATAGATTGACCGACGGGTTGCAGGCGAAAACCGCGATGCAGCAGGGTAGTGCTGGTTTGGGCGGCAGTTCTCTTTGGGCCAGTCCGTTGGAATGTGTTCGCGAGTGTTCCCCACAGCATCCTAACATCAGCCGTGTCCGGCGTTTCTTCGCACAAATCCGCGGAATCAAGCCACGCAAACGTGGAGCGGGCGGCGGCCGCGCTGAAAGCCGGGCAGATTGCCCTGCTGCCCACCGAAACGGTGTACGGCTTATTCGTCTCTGCATCGCGAGCGCAGGAACTGATCACGCTGCGAAAAACGCATCACAAGCAGTTTGACCCCAACTCACCCGTTGCAACGACGTGGCACGCTCCGAGCGTCGACGCCGTGACAAGCGTGCTCGAAATACGCACACCGGTACACCTGCACCTGCTGCGGTCCTTGGCCCGAAGTGGGGGACCGGTGCGTTTCTTGATCGAGACCAGTGAATCGACAGGCAAGCAACTCATCGCAATGCACGCGAGTCTGCCAGTCTTCAAGGATGACACAAAGAACGGCGGAGGTTTCACATTCAGCGTGCGAATCCCCGAGCACAAAGTCTGTGCCGCTGTGCTTGAAAAAGTGAACGACTTCATCGTCGCAGATCGTGCATCGGGTCTTGGCTTGTGCGACTCGGCATTCACAGATGGCGTTGCGTTAAAACCAGACGCCGAGGTTCGTGCAAGGTCGCTCGGCATCGCCGCGATCATTGACGCTGGTCCCACACACTACAAAACGGGCTCGACCACCGTTCGCCTCACTCGCGAAGGTTGGTGGAAGTTTGAAAGTGCGGGGGCGTTGTCAGAAAGCCAAGTACGCGCGAAAGTCGAAACCAGCGTGCTGTTTGTGTGTACGGGCAACACCTGCCGAAGCCCGATGGCCGAAGCCGTCGCGAAGCACCTGCTTGCGAAACCGGGCGTGACGCTCAAGCCAACCCGCGTCGCGAGCGCAGGCGTCAGCGCGTTTGGCGATGACCCAATGACCCCCGAAGCCCGCGAAGCCCTTCGCGGCTTTGGCATCAACGCAGGTCCACACCGTTCGCAAGCCTTGACCAAGTCACTCATCGAGAACGCCGATGTGATCTACGCGATGACCAACGCCCACGCCAAGCGAGTCGTCGAACTGATCCCAGACGCCAAAGACAAAGTCCAACTGCTTGACCCAACAGGCCGAGACATCGCCGACCCGATTGGCGGCACGCTCGCCGACTATCGAGCAAGTGCGGAAACCATTGCAAAACTCGTTGAACAGCGGCTCGCGGAATTGCACCTGATTCTGCCGCCAAATCGCAAGGGGATTCTGGAGACGTGGTGACGCCACGGGGCCGGGGTTCTAAACTAAGCCATGCGCATCGCACTTTCCGCCGACCATCGTGGATACACCGGTATCAAGCAACTCCAGGAGAAACTCTCGCGCGAGGGGCATGAGGTGCAGGTGCTGGGCGATATCTCTGGCCCGCCCGCAGACTATCCGGAGCGTGCTTACTTGGTTGGCAAAGCCGTCGCGAGTGGGCAGGCCGATGTGGGCATCCTGCTGTGCGGCACCGGCATCGGCATGAGCATCGCCGCGAACAAAATCGCAGGTGTGCGAGCCGCGGTCGCGCATGATGAACTAACCGCACAACTCTCCCGCAGCCACAACGCGGCGAACGTGCTGTGCATGTCGGCGGACCTGCTGGGTCAGCGGCTGATTGAGAAGATCACGGAGATCTGGCTGAAGACCGAATTTGAGGGCGGTCGGCACATGCGCCGCATTCACAAGATCGAAGCAATTGAGCGCGGCAAAGACCCGTTCAGCGTGGCGGAGTGAGAATTTGAGACGGTGAACTGATATTCCAAGCGAGCAGATTGGTCCAATCACCGTCTCACCGGGTCACCGTTTCACCGTCTCAAATGTTTCTACGGCACAAAGTCATAGACCAACGTAAACGGCCCCTGCCCAATCAGCAACTTGTTGTCCAGCACGCTGATCGCATCGGGCGATTCAAACAGGACGATTCGTGACTCACCCCGCAGTTTCGCCGTGCGTGCATCAAGGCGGATGAGACGCGTCGCGTTCATGACTTCGCCTGTTTGCAATTGCTCGCGATCGCCAGACTCCAAAACCAAGACTTCGTTCTCGCACACGATCCCCGGCTCAAGCCGACCTGGCGAATCGAGTGCGTCCGTGCCGGAGAGTTTGCCACTCGCATGCACGAGCGCGACGCCCAGACTTGACGACAACGCAAGATGATCGCCAACGATTGTCGCCGAGAAGGGCAGCGTGATGCGATCCTGCGTGCTCACCGGTCCGTCGCCCACTTTGCCCGTTGCGGGATCAATCCGCCACAGTTGGAAGTCACCATTGAGCACAAAGCAGCCGTCCTGTGAGTGGTCGGCTGGGTTCTTCGTGTTGCCCGGCACGAGCCATGCACCCATCGCTTCACGAACGCCGTTCGCGGCTGATTGCCACATCGCTTCACCATCGCTGCCGCGAACTCGCAGCAAGCCGTCGCCCACTGCGATGAGCACATCGTTTTCCGGCGTAAAGCGTGCGAATCTGGCGTGCCGACCAAGCACATTGCCCGACAACCGCCACGCTTCCTTGCCTGTCGCAAGATCAACGCACAGCACGGCGGGGCTTATTTCGAGTTGATTGCCAATCGCGCCGACGAGCAACACCTTGCCGTCGATGGTCGTTGCAGTCGAACGCAAACCCGACTGCTCGAGGTCATATACCGCCGACAACTGCGTCGCGCCAGACCACAACAGGGACCCATCCTGCAACGAGAACGACGCCGCCTTGCCGCGCCGGTCGCAAATCGTGATCGCACCCGCACGCTGTCCGTTGCTGATCGCAAACAGCAGGTCTTCTCCGCGCACGATGCCGTCCAAAGGCGTGTTGAATTGATCGGGTCTCGAACCCGGCGCGGGCGGCGGCTGATTCGTGACCCAGCCCGGCAACGTTGAAAGCGAAGAACTCTTCCACGCCGTTTTGCCCGTGATGTTTGAGATCGCTTCGAGCGACGCCGAACCCGATTGAGGCCAGAACAAGACTGTGTACTCGGGCGTCACGCGAACGACGACCGGTGCCATCGCGATGTCGCGCTTCCACAATTGTTCCAATCGCCCAGTGATCGCCGAAGTGCCAAACGCGGAGACCACATCACCTCGCCGGGACGTCATCAGAATGACATCACGCGACACGCCCGCGAGATCGTTGCTCACCGAGGGCAAAATGTTCCATCCCTCGATGACTTGAGGCGTCGCCTGCAACTTCTGAGCAAGCGTCGGCAGCGTGCGATTGGTTTCCAGCGGATGCAGCGCGAGCGACTGTGCCGCTTCAAGCAGTGTCTGCGTTCCCGACGACGTCGTGAGCGTGAGATTCGGTGATCGCTCATGCAGTGTTAGCAGCAAACGCTGCAAAGGCTGAATATCGCCCGCACGATCGGCAATTCCAAGCAACGCACTGAGCGATTCACTCAGCGTCGCGCCCGCAGTCTCTCGACCGATGCGTACGCCGCTCTGCGCACACGCAACACCCTTGCGCAGCGCTTCACGAGCACTTTCCCGATCGCCCGCTTCCAGGAACTTGAGCCCGACTCGCTTCCAGGCAATCGCCGAAGCCTGCGCGAGCGGGTATCGCTTCGCAAGACTTGAAACTTCCGACGCCGGCGCGTTCTCTGGTAACTGATCGAGCAGCCGCTGCGCTTCCTCGTCATACGCGGCGTACGACTGCGCGCCCCAGCGCTCCATCAACGCAGTCAACTGCACAGTCGCGACATCGCCCGCCATTCGCGTATCGCCCGTCGCTTGCGCGACTGCCGACGTGGGCAACAACGCCGCCGAAAGCGAATCGTCCAGCAGCACTTCCTGCAAAGCGTCAGCCGCCAACACAGGCTTCTGCTCAAATTCTCGCAGGAATGCACGCTCCAGCAACGCCTGCACACGCTGCACGGGCGTATCCGCGGCTCGGCTCATGCGCTGCTCAAGCTGTGACAGCAACGCAAGATCGCGCAGCGGTTCAACAGCAATCGCCTGAGCAGGCTCAGGCTTTTTCACGCCTTCGATGCGAACAGTGTCAGCCGCAGTGCCCGGTGCGGGCGGCTCGGATGTTTCGTCAACCTCGACGTTCTTTGCGTCATTGGGCTCAGAAGTCTTGGACAATGCAAGCCGAGACCGTGTCAGCGTGCTGGAAAGCAGATTAAACAATCTCGCGCGTGCGGCTTCTGAATCCACACCCGCCGCGGGCTTGCGGAGTATGCCTAGCACCTGATCAGACAACTTGGGCGCGAGTTCGTATCGCCCCATGCGAAGCGCAAGTTCCAAGTACGTCAGCGTCGGCACCGGATCGTTGGGCGACGCCGTCGCTCTGCGTTGCAAACCCGCTTCCGCGCGATCCCACGACAAGAACGTGTTGAGTTTGCTGGGTTCGGCGATGAGCAACGCCGCCGGGTCAGCGGGCGTACCCGTCACAAGCAGGTTGCCCGTCGCCTGAAACGCTCGAACTTCCGGCACTGCCTGCGGCCGAGCGGGATCAAAGATCGCGATCGTGTTGTTTGCAAGCGGCAAAGCGACTTTGAAGACAGGCTCGTTCTGTGCGTTGCGATCTTCGAGTACAACGCCGCGCCCCGCGGGCGGATTGTCCAGCTCCGCGCCTTTGACAACATTCGACGATCCAAACTTCGTCGCGTCACAGAACACCACGCCCGAATCCGTCACCATCGCAAGGTGCCGACCCGCCGCGAGCAGGTAGTGCACAGGCCGCCCGGTCGCGCGATCATCAACACGAGCCTGTGGGCGTCCCGTCAGCGGATCAAGCGCGATCACGCTGCCGTACGACGGCTCGACTACAAACAGCAAGTTCCCGATGATCACCGGCTGATGCACGAGATACGTCGGCGTCGCGTCCACGTTGCTAAACGACTGATTGATGTCCTGTTCGGGCACGGGCTGCGTCAGTCTGAGCCACAAGCATCGACCCGTCGTTGCTTCAAACGCCCCGACGATCCCCATGTCATCCGCACGATATATAACGCCATCGCGCAGCAGACTCGTGTCGCCTCGCGCCTGAGCCCGACCCCAAGGCTGCATTCCCACACTGCCCACTTGCCTGACCCATCGCAATTCGCCGGTGCGAAGATCAAGCCCGACCATATACAGCGATGTCACTCGGCTGATAAACGTGGGCTTTCGCACGCTGAGCACAACCATGTCGCCTTCGATGAGCGGCGTGCCGCGTACCGAAACGCCCGACAGCCGATCATCCAAGTACGCAGGATCAACCGCCCACAATTCCTTGCCCGTCGCAGCATCAAACGCATGCACACGGGCGTCGCCTTCGCGTGTTCCGCCTCGTGCGTGTCCAAACGCAGCAACAACCACACCCCGCGCCACAGCTGCGCTGGAAACATCTTCAAGCGATCGGCTGTTGGGCAAGCCGTAGTACATGTCCTCGTTGGCACGTCGTGCCGTGACAGGTTGCAGCGTGCTACGCCACAGTTCTGCGAGCGTGCTTGCATCAAGCGCGGCGAGCGAATCGCCATCGTTGACGAACAGCGTTTCGCCGAGTACCGCTGGCATCACCCACGCTGTGCTCGGGCTGGAGCGTTCGATGTCTGCCGCTTCTTCGTCGCTTCGATTGAGCAGCGATTGCGGATCGTTGTCAAGTTCGCGGGCGATCGCGCCCAATGGACTTGTCTGTAGAGGCCGAGCGTCGAGTGCATCCCACTTGGGCCAGGGCGAGGCCTCAAACGGATCGCGAGAAACAGCGATCGCGGCCTTTGGTGCTACGAAAGTCTTTGGCAGTTCAACGGGCGAATCTGCGCTCCAAAGCGCAACTCGCTCGCGAACAAGATCGGGCCCGACAAACGCCGCGACTTGCGCAAGCAGTTTTGCTGCTTCGATGGACTTTGCACCAGTGCGAGCCGGATGCTTGTCCAATTGCTCCAGCGTGATTCGCGCCGCGTGGAAGCGTGCTCGCTCTAACTGCGTCTGCGCAACTCGCAGCGTCGCCTCAAAACCGGCATTCGTCAGAAAAAACGAACTCTCGACCTGCTCGATCTGTCCCTTCTCGAGCAGTTCCGCCGCGCGTGGTTCATTCTGCTGGAGATATCTCTCGAGCAACTTTGGCGATTGCAGCAGCATCCGCCGAGTGACGACCCGCACCGTTTCAAACGTGCGAGCATCGTCTGCATCAGGCAGTACCTGTTCGCCTTCCTTTTCGATTGTTTCCTGCAGCACTCGCACGGCTTCAGTCAGGTTATTCGCGGCTTCCAATTCCTTCACGCGAACGAGCGACTCGATCGCGCCGACTGCTTCGTCCGTGTACACCTTGCGAACCGGAAGAGGCTGCCCACCGGCAAACGCCGCTCCGGGTCGCAGCCGATTGTTCGGAGCAATGACCTGAGCGTTCGTAGCGTCAGTCAGCACGACCGCAAGCCCGCAGACAGCGACCAATACGCGCGCACCATAACCCAAGGCTGTTTCAGGCTGCGGTTTGGCTGGTTTCCGCGGCATTTCCTAGCAATCGACCCGGCGAAGCACTTTCGCCACGAGTCTGTTCCTTATCTCATACGTACAAAAGTTCCCGGTCGTTCCAGACGGCAGTTTACGGGCGTCAGACGCGACCAGAGGTCATTGGTTTCGGGTTTCTGTCGGGGTGAGGAAAAGTTTCGCACAAGGAAGGTCGATGAGCCTTCGCCATGGACCATCCGCCGGTGCCTTCGATTTCGGTGGCGCTCAACCATGCCCCTCGATCACAGGGCGGGTTGCCGGCGTGGGTTCAGCGTGCCAGCCAGCCTCAAGTCCGGGCGACCCGGGTGCTTCTCCTGCTGGGGACCGCCCTCATCGTGAGCGTTGCCGACCTCATCATGACGCTCAAGTTCGTCACGAGCGTGGGTATGATCGAAGCCAACCCGATTGCCCGCTGGATCATGAGGTCCGGGGACGCCACGACGCTCACGATCTTCAAAATGGCGCTGACGCTCGCGTCACTGGGGACGATTTTCTACTTCCGCAAGAAGCGCAGCGCAGAAGTCGCCGCTTGGATCGCCTTCGCAATCATGCTCGCCCTGAGTTTCCGCTGGTTCAACTTCGTGACTGCCGTCGAGCAGGAGGGCTACACCAGCGAATGGCACTATCTCCAGCAGTCAGGTCACCCGGCGTTTGTGATGATGCCAGAAAACGAGTAATCACTTGGGTGTCGCGTCGCTGGTCGTCGTCGGCGCGATGGGCGGCAGTGTCTCGATGCGTTCACGCCGCTCACTGGTGGACAGCGAACGCTCGATCATTTCCAATCGTCGCTCTTCCGCCGACTTTTCTTTGCCAAACAAGTTCGCGATGGCTTCCCGCGTGCCGCCAAAGCGGACGGTGTCCACCTTTGGGTTGTTGATGGGACCAACAACGCGAATCGCTGACAATTCGTCACGGAGTTGTTCGACGAGCGTTGTAATCAGCGGAATGCGTGAGCGATTGCCCGTGCGCAGTTTGAGGTCAAGGTCCAAAGTGGGCCAGGTTGCAGTACCAAACCCAAAGATCTCAACGGACGGACTAGAAATCGTGATTTGCTCCAAACCCAACTGTTCGCCTTGAATAAAAAAGTCTGTCGATGCGTAATCGAGTTTCTCGTTCGTTGGGAATTGCAGATTGGTGACGCGCACCAAAGGCACAACCGTTGGCAAGTCAAGAATGTTGCCCCCCTGAATCATCAACGTCCCGCGCCCTCGCTGCGTCCCTCGCTCGTTCAAGATGCCCCGCATCGAGAAACTGCCCGTAATCGCACCTCGTGACGCGTCAGGTAAGGCAGGCGTGAGATCATTGCCGACATCGTCCTCGCCGGGCTGACCCTTCGATCTCAGTTGTTCCAAGACCGGCGCGAATCGAACGCCAGAGAGCGAGAGATTGAGATCAAACGGCCGCTGCGAAGTCGTGGGAGTCGCGCCCGCCAGCGCACCGGGAGTGTTGGGCGAGGCAATATCAATGTTGCCGATGATCCGCCCGCCGTGGCATTGCGCCTCAAGCGTCGGGATGATCACCCTGCCGTCCGGCTCGGTAAACAACTTGATCGTTGCATTCGTGAGTTCGACGTTATTCGCCCGCAGAAACAGGAAGTCGCCCGTCATCAACGCACGCCCGCTACCAGGCGTGTCCTCTGACGTAAATCGATAGTCAAGAATGCCCTCTGCATTCGTTACAGCAAAGCCCATGTCCAGCGCAAGGTCCGACAGCACCAGTGTGCCAGTCGTGCTCACATTCAATGGCTCGCCCTGAGGCGTGAGCACAAACGACACAGGCGACTGTGCAATTGTGATCGGACCGCTGATCGTCGTCTTGAGTTCTTTCATCGAATCAGACAACGCAGTTGGCAGCAGTGCCTTCAGCGAAGGCAGCAGCGACGGGGCAGCCAGCGTGAACTCGCCGTCGACTTGTGTTCCTTCAATCGTCTCCGCAGGCGACCACGTGCCCGACAGCAACGCCTTCCAATCTCGATGGAACAACGCGAGCGATTCGACTTGTCCGGCGATCGAGGGCGACACTTCGCCAGGTCGAGACGCTGCGGGTGCCAAGCGAACTTGTCCTGACACAAACGGGAAATCCACACGCACGGCGTTGCAGTTCTCGTCATGTGCCGTCCACGCGAGAGCAGTGGGGCGCACTGTGCCCTCAACGCGTGTGCTCTGGTCCTGAGTCGCGATCGAAAGATCGGCGTCCACAATCCCGGACACGTCGTACTTCTCCAGCACATCCACCAACTTCTGCGAGCCCTTCGCAGAAAGCAGCTCCCGCACCGCTGGCTCTTCGAGCGAGATATCTCTCGCTCGCAATGTCACCGCATCAATACGGGGCGCATTCGCAGATTGCAGAATCGTCCCCTCGGCACGCAGCCGTCCGATTTCCAGGTTGTCCAACGTTCCCGAGAACAAGTAGTTCGCGGCAACTGTCGTCGTACCGGAAGCGTCCTCTTCAGATTGCACCCGCAAGAACTGAGGCACCTTTGGATCAAGCGACAACTTCAAGCCGTCATACGTCACAAACGCGTTGCTGAAGTTTGCAACCTCAACATCCACCGTCCCTGAATCCGTGGGCGACAGTCCAATCCGAAGATCGCACGACGCAAGCCCGATGGGCGACACCTGTTCACGTGCCGCGATGATCGCCTCCGCTGCACGCTCGCTGTAGCCTCGAACGAAGTTCTCAACCGGCAGCGCCAGATCGAACTTGGGCACGCGAATCGTCAGAGCCTGATGCGCACTCTCACGCGTCGAGACAAACGCTGACTCGGCCCCGATCTCTCGGTACAAGTGCGCACCCAACGCATACGACGGCGAGTTGGGGACGCTGAGGTGAGCGTCACCCGTCGCGTCCAGTTTCACAAATCGATCAGTCACCTGAATCGTCGATGCAAAGTTTGAGACTTCAACGTTTGGCGAAACCGTTTTGTCGGTTGCAACCGGTGTTCCCGCTCCGCTCCCATCACCAATCGCTTTGAGCGTGCCCGCCGCTTTCACCTTGATGTCATACACAGGCCCCGCCATCGACGGCTTGAGATCAACATCTGCAGTGATCGCTCCCGACGGATTGAGCGGCTTGATCCAATTAGACAAAGGTCGGCGTGCATCATCAGGCCCAACATCCGGAAGCGCAGACATCAGAATCGCATCAATGGGAATGTCCTTCGCCGTCGCTTGCAGTTCCGGCACAAAGTCGCCGCTGGTCCGCACCGCGTCGATATCCACGCGAGCTGCAACACTGCCCGTACCACCGCTAAGGCCCTCGTACGTGCCGCCCGACACCGTCGCAACGCCATTTTCCTGAACAATCTGAACGTTGTGCGCAATCAACGGATATGGGAACGCCCGAACCAGCACGCCCGCCTTGGGCAGCTCGATCTCAATGCGATCCGTCCAAGTATCCGCAGAGCCCAACTCGCGCCCGATGAGCACTCGCACGTTCACCGTGCCACCCAAAGCAAAGTCAGGAGGCGAATTCGCTTCGCGTTCAGTACGCGACGAGGGATCACGAACAAGATTCGCCTTCAAGAGCCTGTCGTAATCGCTCAGGCTGAACATCTCGTCAAGCACGTCGCCTTGCCCGCGTTCACGCATCGCCGAACGCAGCCGATCATCAATCGGCAAACCCAGCGCGCGAACGTCGAGCCTTACTTCAGCGTCGTCAGTGGGGGGAGAAATGCTGCCGCTCGCGGTGATCGTGCCGCCACTCGCGGATCGTCCTCGCACTTCGTGGATATTGATGGAGTTGTCGTCAAAGGTGACGGTGCCTGTGAGGTCCTGCCACGGGTATGGAAACTTGTGAAACGCCGCTGTGAGTCCCTTGAGTGAGATCGAACCAACTACTTTTAAGGGCGGATTGGATTGCGCCTGCGTGATCGCGCCGCGCGACAGATCAACACTCGCATCGACTTTGCCTTGCGGGTCAGAGAATTCACGAAGTCTGCGTCGCGCAACGCCCGGCGCAAACTTCAGGATTTCCGGCTGCTCATGAATCGGCACGTCCTTGGCATTCAGACTGATCGTCCATGGTGCATTGAGTGACAGCCCATCAACGCGAAACTCAACGTGATAAGGCAACGCTTCAATCTGTCCATCCAAGTTACCTTTGACGCCAACGTTGCTCAGCGAGATCGTCCCCGTCGTTCGCTTGATTCGCAGCCGGGCGTTCTTTTGATCGTCAGGGACTGGTATCGCATTGCCTTCTGCGTCTTCGTCGGGCAATGCATCGATCGGCAAGTTGAGTGCCACGTCTTCCAGCGAAATCGTCGTGCTCCAGTCGCCCGCGAACGCGTACGACACCTGTGCCTGCGGAATGCGCCCTTCCAACTTCGTCTGCGAAAACAGTTCTCGAGCCTGAACTGGCACGTTGTCTGCGTTGACCGCGCCCAGGTCGATGCCCGTCACTGTCAGCGTCACCGCATCCTTCGAAATGCGTCCGAGCGCAATCGTGCTTTGCCCTGTAGCAGAGGTTGCTTGCCTGAAGTTGATGACCGATGCACCCTGATCGTCCGCCGATTGCTCAACCGTTCCGGAAATAGTCAGGTGTTTGAGCACCGTGTACGAAGGGTCGCCCGCCGAGTGCTCGGAGAGTTCGATCACGCCATCCGCGACTTCGACAGCGGGCAGTTGTGCAATCGCCGTGCCGCCCGCAGAGGCGGGTCTGTTCACCATGCTGTTGATATTGAGCGAGCCGTCGTCTCTTGATCGCGACAATCTGGCGATGGGCTTGATGAGAGACAAACTATGGACCGTGGGCTTTCCGCGAATTGTGTCAATGAGCCCCACCCGCCCGAACACGCGCTTCACCGCGAACACCTCGCCCGCATCGCCCGCAACATCCTTGACGCGAATGGATAAGTCCTGAATATCAATTCGCCCCGTCGCAGTAACCGTCACACTCGACGCCGTCACCTGCGTGTCAGGCCCGGCGATATCCGAGAGCGCTCCCATCACCACGCGACGCGTGAGGAATGAACTTGATGCCAGCCAATACAGCCCAATCAGTGCTAGTGCCAAGATCAGCAACGACCGACGGCAGTACTTGCCCCAGGGACGCTTTCGTGGTGTTGCGGAATTGGACGTGGACGCTTGTGTCATGCGTGGCGAACCACCCATGATACGAAGCGATGACGCACGCGTTCGATCGCTCCAACGTGGAACGGTGTCCGTTCGCCCGACTTACTTGTGTGAACGATAGCGATCACCCGGCAATCTCTTACGCCGCTTTCCGGCTCGGTCCCTTGCCCTTGCGCAGGTAATGGCTGATCGTCTCCAGCATCTGCGTCTTGTTGATGGGCTTGGTCAGATAGTCATCACACCCCGCCTTGATGCACTTGTCACGCTCACCCAGCAGCGCGTGAGCCGTCAAAGCGATAATCGGCAACTTGTACCCCTTCGCTCGCAGAGTGCTGGTCGCTTCGTATCCATCCATCTCAGGCATCTGCATATCCATCAGAATGATCTGGAACGGAGTGCCTTCGCTGAGCGCCGCCATCGCCGTTTCCATCGCGATGCGACCATTGCCCGCGATCGTGACGTCCGCACCCTGCTTGCGCAGCAAGTACGCGATGAGCCGCTGGTTGTCGGGCCCGTCTTCTGCGAGCAGAATGCGCGACTCGATGCGGGTATCTGTCTTGAGTAGTTCCTTCGCCCAGTCCTTGGGTTGGCGGAAACTCGGGACGTCGTCCTGCGACTTGATCGAGCGGAACTGAAGGATGTTGCCGGGGTTCACCGTCACTGAGAAGGTCGTGCCCTTGCCCAATTCGCTCCGCACTGTGATATCCCCGCCCATGAGATTGGTCAGTTGGCGTGAAATCGCCAATCCAAGACCTGAGCCGCCAAACTTGCGAGTCATCGTGCTGTCGGCTTGCGAGAACGGAGCGAAGATGCGCTGCCGTTGCTCTGGCGTCATGCCGATGCCCGTGTCCGAGATATCAAACCTGATTCGACTGCCCTGATCGTTGTCCTGGTCCGTCGTCGCGGCGACCGCAGACACACGCAGCACAACTTGCCCACTCTCCGTGAACTTGATCGCGTTGCCGACAAGATTCAGCAGCACTTGCTTCAATCTCAGTGGGTCCGTGTGGATCGTCTCAGGCAAGGGCAGGTCATACTCGACCTTCAATTCAATCGCCTTCTCCTTCGCCCGGATGTGGACCATATCGATGGTCTCTTCCACGATCTGGAATGGGCTGCACGCCAGGCGTTCAATCTCAAACTTGCCCGACTCGATCTTCGAGTAGTCAAGAATGTCGTTCAGGATTCCAAGCAAGTGCTCGCTATTGCGACGAATCGTCGACGCGTTCACGATGCGATCATCCTCATCGCAGTCAGGCGTCGCAAGCAAGTCCGCAAAGCCCATGATCGCCGTGAGCGGCGAGCGAATCTCGTGGCTCATGTTCGCAAAGAACATGCTCTTGGCGTGATTGATGTCCTCCGCGGTCGCGAGTCGTGTCTTGGCCAGTTCGGCCTCGAGTTGGCGAGCTCTCACATCGCGTTGCGCGAATCTGTAGATAATGCCGACGCCCGCCGACAATAGGATGAGAGCTCCGCCCGTTGCAAACACACCAAGCATCGCGTTGTGTTGCGCTGCGATCCACTGCTCCGCAGGAAAGTCGATACCAAGAATCGAATGCACTCTGCCCGCATCGTCAAAAACCGGGTACGCCGCGCTCACCCACATACCCCAGCGATCCTCGCTCACTTCATTATCAAACCAAGGTCTGCCAGCGAAAGCTGCTTCCATCGCAGGCGAAGGATCTTGATAGATCTCACCAATGTCCGTCCGGCCTTCGCGTTCATTGTCATATTCGCCGCTGCGGTCGTAATCCGTTTCTGAATCAAGCAACAGCGCAGTCTTCCCATCCGCTGTCCGCTTCATCGTGTAGATATCCGCGATGCTCGGATTCACCGACAGCCATGTCTTCTGCATTTCAATAAGCGCGAGATAGTTCGGATCGTCCGCGGGCGTGTCCAGCGACAGCTCGAGATACCCGTGCCTCACCAGCTCGCTCACGTACGTGGGCCCCATGCCCTGCACCATGTTCTTGATGCGAGCCCGCGCCGTGTTCGCCTGCATCTGCGCGATCGGTACGCACGCCAGCGTGATCGCGCTCGCGCCCGTCCACACCCACCACGGGAATCCGCGCTGCGCACGCTTGCGCAAGAGATAATCAATCGCTGCAAGCGAAAGCCCGGCAAGCGCGACAAACCCCAGTGCAATTGGCAGGAATTGATCGAACAACGAACCTCCGCATACAACATCGAATCCAACGATCCGGTGCTGGTCAAATTCCCTGAGAACGTCCGTTGATATCGCGACGATTCCGGGAACCTGTTCTGTTTATTCCGCCTGAATCAAAGAGAACGCGTTTCCCTGACACCGTAATAACCCCGCCACAGACGTTCTCTATCACGAGAACACGGCTATTTTTCAGACTATTCGATCACTCATGAGATTGAGTACCCTGCTGCATGGCCAAGCTCAAGCGTCTCTATGTCTGTCGAAGCTGCGGCGCAACGCAGGCCCGCTGGATGGGCAAGTGCCCCGACTGCAACACTTGGGACAGCCTCGAAGAAACCGCGCACGACCCCAGCGCAGACAAAGATCCCCACAAGTCCCTCACCGCGGCGTGGAGTGAACTCAACGAACTCAAAGACATTTCCAAGAAAGCAGGCCAAGTCGCAATCTCCGAAGCAATCACCGACGCCACACAAAGCGATGCCTTCCAAGCCAAGCCCCTCGACCAAATCCTCCAAGATGGCTTCGCTCATCGCCCAATCGAACGCATCCCCACAGGCATCCACGAACTCGACCGCACCTTGGGAGTCACACTGAGTGCCGATGGCGACCCCATCGCCGCAGGCCTTGTTCCTGGCAGCGCAGTACTCGTTGGCGGCGAACCCGGCATCGGCAAAAGCACTCTCCTCCTGCAAGCCGCCTTCGCCTGGGCCGCACGGGGAGAAAAAGTGCTGTACGTGAGTAGTGAGGAAAGCGCGGAGCAAGTGGGCGTTCGCGCGAGGCGCGTGGGAGGCGGGGGCGGGGGCGGGGGTGGGGGGCAGAGCGAACAAGCGAACGAGCGAACAAGCGAACGAGGGGTGAAAGGCAAGGGCACCGCAGCGAATATCGAAACTGAAACGTCTTCCCCTCGTTCGCTCGCTCGCTCATTCGCTAGTTCGCTCTTCCTCCTCCACGACACCAACCTCGCCCGCATCGTCGAACAAACCCGCCGCGTCATGCCGCGCATTCTGGTGATCGACTCGGTGCAAATGATCTATCGCGCCGACGTCACCGCCGCGCCCGGCAGCGTGACGCAACTCCGCCGCTGCTGCACCGAACTGGTCTACCTCGCCAAAACCGCAGGCATCGCCGTCGTCCTCGTTGGTCACGTCACCAAAGATGGCCAACTCGCCGGCCCGCGTCTGCTTGAGCATCTTGTCGACACCGTCCTGAGTTTCGAAGGTGATCGCGCCCACAGTCACCGCGTCGTCCGCGCCATCAAGAACCGCTTCGGCAGCACGCTCGAAATTGGCCTCTTCGATATGGGCAGCGCAGGACTCCGCGAAGTCGCCGAAGGCGGCGTCGTCGGCGCACTCGCAAACCAAGACAACCCGCGCCCAGGCTGCGTCCTTTGCCCCATTATCACCGGCACGCGCTGTCTGCTCGTCGAAGTCCAGGCTCTGACCGCCACAGGCTTCCTCGGCGCCGCCAAACGCAAGTGCAGCGGCCTCGACAGCAACCGCCTCGCCATGCTCATCGCCGTCCTGGAGCAACACGCGGGCCTGCGCTTAGCCGACCGCGACATCTTCGCCAGTTCCGTCGGCGGCATCAAAGTCCTCGACCCCGCCGCAGATCTTGGCGTCCTCCTCGCCATCGCCGGCTCCCACTACCGCAAAGCCGTCCCCAAACGCACCTGCGCGATGGGCGAAGTCGGTTTGTCAGGCGAAGTCCGCCCAATCCCAAACTTGGAACAACGCGTCCGCGAAGCCGTGCGGCTAGGCTGCAAAACGCTGCTCATCCCCAAAGCGCATGACGCACGAGACTTGCCGAAGTTGGAAACAGGAGTTGAGTTGATCCGCGTGCGGACGGTGGATGAGGCGATCAATGTGCTAGGGTAGCGGAAAAGCACAAAACGCGCGACTTGTCATAGGCCTCACCGCCTTCGTTTGCGAAGCGGTACAGCAAAGACGCCGAACGTAAAAAGCACAGTCGTTGATGGACTAGGGATCGTAATAGTGGCGATAGGGCTGTCAAAAACGACGCGGTAGGTATTGTTTCCTGCTCTGCCAACAATGATCCGCTTGTCAGACGAAATAGCAGCTACAGAGTTGAGTTCGGGAATGTTTGTGAACCCGCGAGCTGCAAGGAAGTCGCTTAAACGAATCGCACCGGTCTCCATGGTCCATATCCATGCGATATTTGCTGCACTGGCTTGTGTTTGACCGCCGCCAATAACCGAACCATCTGCCGAAATCGCTCCTGCACTCATTGAGCTGATGCCGTCAATGGTGTTTAGCACCGACGGCGTCCCGTTGATCCAAGCGACAGCGCGTCCCGCTGCGCTTCCAATCACGATATGACCGTCTGGCGTCATCGCCATTGCCTGCGAATTGCTTCCAGCATACGGGTTCTCTAAGAATTGAAAGCCTGCGTTGTCGGAATAATAAAACGCGCGACGGCTGGTACCAATAAACTTTGCGCCAGCAAGTTCTCCGGTATTGGAAATTGCGAACGTAAAGGTAAGTTCGAGATTTTGGTTTTGATGCACAATCTCCATCGGAGACCCAACACGCCAGCGACCGGGTGACAAGACGCCGCCGCTGATAATGTCAACTGCCAACGTCTGGCCATCCGCTGACATCCCCCATGTATCTACTGAGTTTGTCCCGTTCCAAAGTCCCCCATATTCGTACGTACCAGTCTGTACGTTGTAGCGAAGTGCCTGCCTGCCGGGTCCGCCAATATTCGCTGCTCGCACAGCGACATACTGACCATCAGCGGAAATTGCTCGTGCTTGCCCGATTGCGTAACCAGACGGAGTGGGCAATTCGATGCGACCGATTCCTTCCCTCCAGACCCAGCCTTCGTCGTAATACGTTGACCCAATGATGGTTCCACCATCATCAGACATTCCATCGACGCTAAAAGCTTGTCCGTAGATAATCTCGAAAGTGCCTTGTGCGTTGCAGTATGGATTCACAGCTTGGATGGCTGCAAAAATCATTCCGAACTTCAATGCATGCTGAATTTTCATATTGGTTTTCTCCCCAACTTGCGAAACGTGCCTAAGAGCTAGCGCGTGTGAAGTCCTTGTATCGGCTAATCTCAGCATGGTGTCTGGTAAACCCAAACAATGCGTTGGAGAAACGCCCCGTGACACACCCGTGACACCCCCAACTGGAACCACCCGCCATCACTTTCGTAACCTAGACTCGGAGCCCTATCGAAATGCTCGGGAGGCTTCGAGAGCATCTCGGGGGAAAACGCTCGGGGGGTGGGGGATTCGCCGCGCACTGGTTCGCTCGGCGGGATTTGATGGTGCGCCTCACTTCTCTCCGAGAATGAGGCCCTGAAGTTGACCTGACGAAGAGACACCTATGCCAACCACCAACGCCTGCTGGGGAATTGAAGTTGGAGCTCACGCCATCAAGGCTCTGAAGCTGGAAGCGACCGGCGAAGGCGGGGCACGCCTCGCCGACTGGGCTCTGATCCCGCACCCAAAGGTCCTGTCCACGCCGGGCGTCGATCCGAATGACGTCATCCGCGTCAGCCTCGGCGCGCTGGCCAATCAGGTCGATCTTTCCAAGGCCTCGATGGCCGTAAGTATCCCCGGCCACAGCAGTTTCGCACGCTTCGCGAAGTTGCCTCCGGTGGAACCCAAGAAGGTTGCGGACATCATCAAGTTCGAGGCTCAGCAGCAGATTCCCTTCCCGCTGGACCAAGTTGAATGGGATTATCAGACCTTCAAGGTCGAAGATTCCCCCGAACTTGAGGTGGGTATCTTCGCCGTCACCAAGGAACGTATCAACGAGCGTCTGCAAATGCTTGATGACGTTGGAGTTACGCCAAATTACGTCAACTTGTCGCCCATCGCCGTCTACAACGCCCTCGCATTCGACCTCGAATTCGGCGCCAACACCCCCGGCACGATCATTGTTGATATTGGTACGACCAGCACCGACCTTGTCATCGCAACCCCGGGTCGCATGTGGGTCCGCACCTTCCCCTTGGGTGGCCACCAATTCACCGAAGCCCTCGTCAATCAGTTCCAACTGAGTTACCCCAAAGCCGAGAAACTCAAGCGCGAAGCCCAAGACACCAAGCACGCCCGCCAGGTCTTCCAGGCAATGCGGCCTGTCTTCACCGACCTCGCTCAAGACATCCAGCGGTCCATCGGCTACTTCCAAAGTCTCCACCCCGAAGCCAAACTCGACCGCGTCATCGGCGTGGGTGAAACTTGGCGACTTCCCGGTCTGCGCAAGTACCTCAAGCAGCAACTGGGCATGGACGTCTACCGCATCGAAACCTTCAAGAAGATCGGCACGGGCGGCGGCGGCTTGGGCGACAACGACAGCGAAGAAGGTGGCGACGTCAAGACTGTCGATGCCAACGATCGCAACGCAGCCTTCAACGAAGCCTCCGTCGCGATGGCAACCGCATACGGCTTGGCGCTGCAAGGCCTCGACCTCAACGCCGTGAAGGGCAACCTCATGCCAGTCGCCAACGTCCGCAAGACGATGTGGCGAGAAAAAGGCAAGTGGTTCGCGCTCGCAGCAGGCGTCGCAGCAGCCGCAGGCGGCGTGATGTTCATCAATCCCGTCAAGGCCAAACTCGCCGAGTCAGCCGTGCAGCCCGACCCGATCATCGCGACGACCGCGCGTCAGGCAAAGGAACTCGCCGACAAGGCCAACAGTGAAAACGCGACGAAGTCAGGCGAAGTTGACCTTCGCGCAGCAAACATCGCGTCCATGCTCGAACATCGCGACGCGTATGCGATGATGGTCGACGACATCAAGGCGATCTTCGAGTTTACCAACACGCGAGCACAAAACTGGTCGCCCACCGCCGGTGCGGCTCCAATCAAGATCCCTGATGGTGGTGTCCTCAACCTCAGTCTCGCTCAAAGCGAGTACTACGGCGCATCGGGCGATGCTGCGGCAAGCAGCACGGGTGGAACGTCATTCCCCACCATCGAAATCGTGATGCAAGTGAACACGTCTGCTCCTGAACCTCGCCGATTCCTCGCCGACACCGTTTCGAAGTGGCTTGTTGACAATGGTGTCCGGACCTCTGTTCCGTACGTCATCGAATACGACCGCGACGGCGGCGACTTCAAAGTCGTCCGCGCAGACGGCACGGTTGAGCAGTCTGGCAACGAACGTGAAACACGTACCGCTCGCGGCGGCGAGCTCCCCACTCGAGAAGATCGTGAAGGCCGTAGCGGCAGACTAGGCGGTGCACTTTCCGCTCCTCAGCCCGGTCGTCGCCAAGATACTCCAGCCCGCATCATGGTGGGTGGTGGCGCCGAAGGCAGCGGCTCTGGCGCAACCAGTGTCGATGGTCTTGCCCCGCTCAACGCAACACCCGTTCCCCCAAAGACTGCCGACGGCATCTTCCGTTGGCGCATGGTCTTCAAACCGCCAGCTCCCAAGACCGCTGACGCAACAACTGACACAACCAAGCCAGGAGGTGCAACGTGAAGTTCAAGGACATTCTCGCGTGGATCAAGTCCCACCTCGCGATCGTTGTGAGCTGCATTCTGATTTTGGCGATCCTGCCCACTGCGTTCATTCTGAGCAAGTCGTGGCACGAGAAGCTGCTCAAGAGCGTTCAGACCAAGGCCGAAGCCGAACTCGCGAAGACGAAAGTCTCCGTGACGTACGCGCTGCCCAAGGTCGATCCCAAGCTTGAGCCCGTCACTCTCTCTGGCGCGCCCAACGACAAAGCGACGGAATTCTTCCGCAAGACGCGCGAACAAATGCTCGCGGAAGTTGAGAAGCTCGCGAACAAAGGCGTCGACTTCAATCGAGGCGTTGGCCCGCAGGCCGCAGCCGTCGGTCGTGGCGAATTCAAGCCCATCGTTGCCGACATCTTCCCCAAGCCCAAGCTTACTCCCGAACAGGAAAAGCAAGGCGCTCGCCGTGAAGTTGAGCAGATCAAGCTCAACGACATGGAAGACGCGTTGCTGGGCAAGGCAGGCAAGCCCAATCCATACCAGCAACTGCTCGCTGGCGTGCGAGCCGGCATGCCGCCCGCGCCAGATCACGTGTTCCAAGTCATCAAGGACGTGAATGATCGTGAGAAGGAACGCATCACCGCGAACGCTCGCGAACTCACTCCCGAGGAAAAGAAAGCCCTCGACCAACTACTGAAAGATCGCCGCTTGGGCGAATACCAGGCCGTTGCGAGGAACATCGGTGTGTACGCCGACATGAGTATTTTCCCCACTGCAGCCGGCGAACAAGGCAACCGCAAGTCCGAATCGTCTCTCAGTCTTATGCCTACTGGCGCGATCCCGGCTCGTCAGTTGAACCTGGGCCGCACCTTCATCTGGCAGTGGGACCTCTGGGCGCTCAGCGACTTCTTCAACGCTGTTCGTCTTGCCAACACAGGGAAGGACGGCAAGCCCCTGGGCGTCGATGCAGCCGTCGTGAAGCGCGTTCTCGCTGTTCAAATTCAACAGCCCGAGGACATGAAGCCCTTGGCGATGGAAAAGGAACGAGTCGAAAACGAGCCAACTCCAGAAGCCACGACCGAAACTCCGCCAGCCCTGCCCGATCCACCAATCGATCGTTCACGCAACGTCGTGGGATGGATTCGCAGCGGCGGCAACTCCGTGTACGAAGTTCGCTCGATGCGCGTCAGCGTCATCGCATCGTCTGCACGGCTCAGCCAGTTCATCGATGCCTTGCAGCGCACGAACTTCATCGCAGTCACCGATCTTGACCTGCGTCAGATCGATCCATGGGAACACCTCTCCGAAGGCTACTTCTATGGCGACGAACACGTTGTCAAGGCCGACATGACCATCGAAAGCGCCTGGCTCAATAGCTGGCTGCTCCCGATGATGCCCGCCGACCTTCAAGTCGCGTTAGGGCGCACACCTCCCGCTGAGCCCGCCGCAGAAGGAACTGATGCCGCGGCGTCTCAGCCGAAGTAATGTGGTAAAAGTGTGGTGATGGGTGGTTGAATCAGGTTCTTGTCGCTCGGGGCGGGTGGACTCTCGCAAGAGAGGTTTCGAAGAAGGATGCTGCCATGAAACTGAAGGGAATCAAGCCAGTCGAACAGCACGTCGAAAAGGCCGTGCTTGGTGTCTGCGGCGCGGCGTTTGTCGGCGCGTTAGTCTGGCAATTGTTCCTCACCAAGAGCGAGGTCAAAGTGGGCGGTGCTGACAAGGCACTCACAAACGCCTACGACCCCGCTAAGGACGCTGCAAACAAACTTGCGAGCGCGATCAGTTCCGCTGATCCAAAGCTGCCCGAAGTTCCCAAACTGACTATTTCCGATACCTTGCGTCTGGGCAATGAACTTCCTGCGAAAGCCGGAACAACCATCGCCCTCGGCGCTGGCCCCGGTATTCGCGTTGGAGCCGCCGCTGCACAAGCCGTCGATGTTCAACTTGCTCTGCCATCGCTCGGCGCACCGTCGAGCGTTGTCGCCGCTGGCTATCGCAACACGATCAGCCCCATCGAAAAACTTCAGAACAAAGACCTCGCCGCGTTGCTGCCCGCCGAACAGCCCTTCGACAAGGCCAGCGTCAGCGTTGAGGGCGTGTTTGACGGCATTGCGTTCCGTTCAGTGCTCGAATCTGATCCCGATGGTGCAGGCCCGCTCTCAGCGATTCCCCTGAGTCTCTGGAGAGACCCCGCCGGTCTTCCCTCAGTCGAAATCATTGCAGTCGAGATCGAGCGCAAGACCGTTCGCAATCCCGACGGCACTACTCCAGCGACCGAACAAGTGGTGGTGATCCCGCCCGCACCGGGTCGTCCCGCGACCGCTATTCGCGCAAGCTGGGAAAAGGAAGCCCGCAGCGCAGGCGATATCCCTGTCCTTCTCGAAGACGTCCGCGGCATGGGGCCAGATGTCGTTCGTCCAGAGTTCTACCCGACAATCGCCGGTCCCGAATGGGAACGCCCAAGTCTGGTTGACGTTGCCGTTGAAGACAATGACAAGGGACGCGACCTCAAAATCGCAAAGCGTCAGGTCGCTCTCCTCGACAAACGTCTGACTGCAGCAAAGTCTGAGTTGGGCGTGAGCAGCAGGGGCGGTCGAAACAATCGTCGTACGGAACAGCAGCCACAACCCGGTCGTGGCGGAGGAGGCAAGATGGCTGGCGGCGGCGCGGCGGGCCGCCAATCCGAATCCAAGCCCGAACTCAGCGAAGAAAAGAAGAAAGCCCTCGAAGACAACATCAAGCGCATGGAAGCCGAGCGTGAGCGTCTGGTCAAGAAAGTCACAGACCTTGGCGGTGTCGACGAAGGGCCTGAAGAAGACTTCGCCGAAGACGTAACGTGGCTTGACAACAAAGCGCTTAAGCTCTGGGCACACGACCTGACCGTGCAGCCAGGCGCCGTGTATCAGTACCGCATGCGGCTCGTTGTCAACAACCCGCTCTTTGGCCGCGGACTCCAGGAATCCCAGAAGAACCTGAGCGAAAAGAAAGTCATCGAAGGCGCATGGTCTGATTGGACCGCTCCCGTCACGATTGACCGCGACCGTGAGTTCTTCATCACCAACGCAACCGACAACGACCCAGTCACGGGCCGTCCCAAGGCTGCGGCGCAAGTCTTCGTGTTCTACTACGGCTATTACCGCTCTCAAGGCGGGAGCTTCGAGCCGGGCGACATGCTCAGCCTTCGCGTCACGCTTCCCGACGAGTTGAAAGTTGCCGACATGACCGCACTCGAAGACGCGATCAAGAAGGGCCCCGTCCCAACACTGAATCCGCTGATCGATAAGCCCGCTGAAAGCACGCCCGGCGGTGGCGGAAAGGGTCAACCAGGACGAGATGACGGTCGCGTCGGAGGAGCAGCCGCTCGCAACGCTCCCGCGATCATGACTGTTGCCGGTGCCAAGTCTGTCATGACTGGCGTCGACTCAGTGTTCTTGGGCGTCCGAGGCGTGCCCGAAGCTGGCACGTCCAAGTTCCACGCTGTCGTCCGAGACGTCGCACAGCAAATCGTCTCGCTTGCCCCAGACGATCTCCGCAGCAACGCGGCCTATAAGCGACTGACAGATTCAGTTCGAGCCGGACAGGAATTCCTGAAGCCCAAGGAAGAAGAAAAGCCGGAAGTCGTCAAGCCTGATCAGGGCAAGCCAAAGCCTCCGCCTCCACCACCCCCTGGCGGCGGCGGCGGCAAGGGCGGCGGTGGCGGCTAATCGCTGCAAATCGCTTCGTTTCAAGTGCCGAAAACCAGTATCAGTTCAATCAAGAGTCGCCCAAGGGCGGCTCTTTTCTTTTTCAGATTGTCCCGGTAGGGCTTTGGTCGGAACAACAATCGATAACACCTTGACTTCAATGAACTTGTGAAAATTGAATCGAAAATCAATACCCCTCGCGCCTTGACTCTGGCGGGCGAAAACCTAGCATCTCCTCCCACTCGTTGACGCCGAAAGGTTGAAACGAGAGGGATGTCTGAAGGACTGAATAAGCCCCGACGACCGGATCTTTGACAACCGGATAAGGCGATTGAGAACTTCGCAGTACGCGTTTTGGTTTGGCTGCACCCCCAAGGAGCAGTGCAAATCGCGCGGGGTCGCTGCGAAGTTCATGTATAGCTGCAACAAGAAAATGTTGAAATGAATGCGTCTGGGTTTGGGAGTTGGGAGTAGTCACAAGACTGCAACTGACGAGCAAATCTGGACCGAGTCAATGACAAAGTTCTGTAGCAGCGCCAAGGCGAGTTGACTGGCAGCCGAGATGTGATCGAAAGTGATCATCGAAGCGAGATCAACTTAATGAATTGAATTGATAAGAGTAACGAAAAGGTGAGGCACGTTGACGGTGGCGAAGAAGTGATGGTCGCAAGACCAAAGCAGACTCGGCATCCGGTTGACGTGACCGAACAGCAAGGGCACACGATGGATGTCTTGGCATCAAGAGGCGATGAAGGACGTTGGAGCCTGCGAAAAGTTTAGGGGAGTCGGCAACCAGACTGCGATCCTAAAATGTCCGAATGGGGCAACCCACCCGCAAGGGTACTTTACTTTGAATGCATAGAGGTAAAGAGCGAACGTGGAGAACTGAAACATCTCAGTACCCACAGGAAAAGAAAGCAACAGCGATTCCGTCAGTAGCGGCGAGCGAAAGCGGATCAGCCAGTGGAACTACGAAGGCGTTGGAATGCGCCACCGAAGAAGGTGAAAGTCCTGTAGTTGGAAACTGGTGAGCCCATAGATTAGATTCGGGCTCGGGAAACCCGGATTGAAGATGGGGGGTCCACCCTCCAAGGCTAAATACTACTTGATGACCGATAGCGAATAAGTAAGGCGACTGAACGATGAAAACTACCGCGTCGAGCGGGGTGAAAGAGTTGCTGAAATCGTGTGCTTACAAGCGGTCGGAGTCCTTCGGGATGACGGCGTGCTTTTTGCATAATGAGCCGGCGAGTTACTCTGTACGGCGAGCCTAAGGCCTACCGGGCCGGAGGCGGAGCGAAAGCGAGTCTGATAAGGGCGCTAAGTCGTACGGAGTAGACGCGAAACCTTGTGATCTACTGTTGGCCAGACTGAAGGGCGGGTAACACCGCCTGGAGGGTCGAACGCGTGATCGTTGAAAAGATCTGCGATGAGCTGACGGGAGGACTCAAAGTGTAATCAAACTGGGAGATAGCTCGTTCTCTCCGAAATAACTTTAGGGTTAGCCTCAGATAGTAATACATGGGGGTAGAGCTACTGGATGGTTTGAGCGGTCGAAAGACTAGCCGAACCAACCAAACTCCGAATACCATGTGTGTAAGTCTGGGAGATAGACGGCGAGTGACAATATCCGTCGTCAAAAGGAGAACAATCCTGATCACCAGCTAAGGCCCCTAATTTCTGCTGAGTTCGAAAGGAAGTTGAATTGCTGTGACATCCAGGATGTTGGCTTAGAAGCAGCCACCATTTAAAGAGTGCGTAACAGCTCACTGGACGAGGAATTCAGCGCCGATAATGATCGGGAAAAAGCAGAAAGCCGAAGCTGTGGGCACGTAAGTGCGGTAGGAGAGCGTTCTTCGCAGCAGCGAAGCAAATCTGTAAAGGTCTGTGGAGCGCGAAGAAGTGAATATGCCGGCTTGAGTAACGATTAATCAGGTGAGAATCCTGATCGCCATATACCCAAGGTTTCCTGGGGAAGGTAATTCCGCCCAGGGTTAGCCGGGACCTAAGACGAGGCCGAAAGGCGTAGTCGATGGAGCCAATGTTAATAATCATAGCAAGCACAGGGAACGGATCCCAAAGCTCAGCGGGACTGTCGGATGTCCAGGCCCTTGAGGCCGATGCTGGGGAGCGGGGTTCCTAGAAAAAT
Source organism: Phycisphaerales bacterium (assembly GCA_046350435.1). Lineage (GTDB taxonomy): Bacteria > Planctomycetota > Phycisphaerae > Phycisphaerales > UBA1924 > BJHL01. The sequence continues at coordinate 763,632 of JAXMAK010000001.1, read as the reverse complement.
CTGTGCATATCCCGTACCAAAACTGACACAGGTGGGTGAGGCGAATAGCCTAAGGCGCTCGAGAGAACGGTCGTGAAGGAACTAGGCAAGTTAACCCCGTAAGTTAGCGAGAAGGGGGGCCTACTCCGCAAGGAGAGGCCGCAGAGAAAAGGGTCTGGGAACTGTTTATCAAAAACTCAGCACTGTGCAAAGGTGTAAACCAAAGTATACAGTGTGACGCTTGCCCGATGCCGGAATGTCAAGGAAGTGGGTCATCGCAAGAGAAGCTCATAACCGAAGCACCGGTGAATGGCGGCCGTAACTATGACGGTCCTAAGGTAGCGAAGTTCCTTGTCGGGTAAGTTCCGACGCGCATGAATAGCGTAATCACTGGACTCCTGTCTCCACGACCGACTCGGTGAAATAGTAGTGGCGGTGAAGATGCCGCCTACCCGCAGCAAGACGGAAAGACCCCGTGGACCTTCACTATAGACCCGTATTGGCCACGAGCATTCACTGCGTAGCATAGGTGGGAGGCTTTGAAGCCTGGATTCCGGTCCAGGAACAGCCGTAGGTGAAATACCACCCTGTGTACGTTTGTGGCCTAACCTCGACTCCCGTGAATCCGGGCGAGGGACAGTGCGTGTCGGGTAGTTTGACTGGGGCGGTCTCCTCCCAAAGTGTAACGGAGGAGCGCAAAGTTCGGCTCAGCACGGATGGAAACCGTGCCTCGAGTGTAAGAGCACAAGCCGGATTTACTGCGAGACCGACGGGTCGAGCAGTCTCGAAAGAGGGCTCTAGTGATCCTGCGATCCCGTGTGGAAGGGTCGTAGCTCAACGGATAAAAGGTACCCCGGGGATAACAGGCTGATCGCTCCCGAGCGTCCATAGCGGCGGAGCGGTTTGGCACCTCGATGTCGGCCCATCACATCCTGGGACTGAAGGCGGCCCCAAGGGTTCGGCTGTTCGCCGATTAAAGTGGTACGCGAGCTGGGTTCAGACCGGCGTGAGCCAGGTCGGTCCCTATCTGTTGTGGGCGTTGCAAGCTTGAGTGGAGTCAACCTTAGTACGAGAGGATTGGGTTGGACGTACCCCTGGTGATCCAGTTGCACCGCCAGGTGCACAGCTGGGTAGCTACGTACGGCAGGGATAACCGCTGAAAGCATCTAAGCGGGAAGCCCCCCACAAGATGAGGCTTGCTTGTCGCAAGACGAAAGACCCCTGGTAGACTACCAGGTTGATAGGCCGCATGTGTACGGGCAGTAATGCCTTAAGCTGAGCGGTACTAACGGTCGAAGTTTGGTCACGTCAACCAGACGCCGCGTTCGAATATCTCTTCCTACTACCATCCAAAAATGGGTGTTCGAAGTGAGTTCTTCGCTCGTCAGGTTGCTGATCTCACCAAGTTACTCGAAGTTGTTCAAGTAATACTTGTGTGTTGCAAACAGAAACTTGTGTTATAAGTAAGTAAGTTTTCGTTCAGCTGTATAATCAATCGCCTTCCGGTCTTCAAAGAGCGACTGGAAGTAACGCCGAAGCGCGTTCCTTCTAACTCGTTCTTGATCATGCGAGCAGCCCGCAGAAATGCGGCTGTCCGAATTGTTGGTGAATATAGGCAAAGGGAAACACCTGTTCCCATCCCGAACACAGCAGTTAAGCCTTTGCCGCCGATGATACTTCTCTGAGGGAAAGTAGGTCATCGCCAACGCTTGAACCCCTTCAGGTAAACCTGGAGGGGTTCTTTCTTTTTTGTCCAGCAGACGGAATCGCTATCGACCTGCCCGCGAATCCTGACCGCACAAACGTTCCCTCGTGTCATTGCCATGTGCATTGCGTTTCGGACGCACGCACAATGTCTCCTCGTCCGGGAACGCTCGAAGAAACAAGAGATTGTTCTCAATACTCAGCGCTCAGCGTGTTCAACGCCTGACGATTTTTCTCCTCGTGGTAGTATGAAAGCTGTTCAAACAAGAGGAGTGAGAGAATGTTCAGGATGTCGCACGCAGTCGCTTTCGCCGCACTCGCAGCTTTCGGTGCTTCCACGCACGCCGCGATCATCAATGGTGGCTTCGAACAACCCAATCAAGGCTTTCACTCTGTGCAGCCGGGCCAAACCTACGGCAACTGGACCTGCGCAGGCCCGAGCGACATCGAGTTCGTTCACGCAGAGCCCAACGCCTCGCTTCCGAACCTGCAATTCTCCGCGTACGAGGGTGAGTACTGGATCGACCTTTGCGGCGTCGGCTTGGCAAGCGCGATCTATCAGGACATCCTGAGTCTTAACGCGGGCGATGTGTACAACATCTCATTCGCGCAGTCAGGCAACGTCTGGGGACCAAACTTCAACTTCGTGATGAACGTGCTGTGGAACAACGCAGTTGTCGGCACGTTCTCGTCAGTCCAAGGCGGCAACGATGGCACTCAGATGAACTGGCAGGTCCGAGGTGTCGACGTCGTCGCCCAGTCCGGCACCAACCGTTTGACTTTTCAAGCCGTGACCGCAATCAGCGCGCGAGGCCCAGCAATAGACGACGTAAGCATGACCCTCGTGCCCGCCCCAAGCGGCTTTGGATTGATATGCGCCGGCGCGGTGCTTGCCGGACGTCGTCACCGGACGCAATGCTGGCCCGCCGCGCTCGCTGGGTGATAAGGGTCTCTTCAACAAGGTCCGACTTATTGCATTGCTGGCATGGGTTGGACTGGCCGGCGACCACTTATCGCAGTCATGCAGATTGCTAAGGACTACACCGAACTCAACGACCCGGACGTGCAGGAATCAAAGTTCCGCGAACAACTCAAGGGCCTCGACGCCGAGAAGAACGTCGAAGAAAACACGTTCCGCACCATGGACCTTGACTTCCTCTGCTGTGTCAAAGTCGGCATGCGGCATGGGGCTGGGCATAGATCGCCTAACAATGCTGCTGACCAATCAGAGGACGATTCGGGATGTAGTTCTTTTCCTATTGATCAGGCCGGAAGTGTGATGTAGACCGTCAAACAATCGAAGATGCCCGCTGCAATCAAATCCCTCGCCCAGCAAGCACACGGATATCGGCGCGACATTTCTACCGCGCGCCGAAGCCGCGATTGGGTGAATCTCGCTTGTGGGCTTTCGAACTTAGCCGATGTGCAGAGACGACGAAGTAAAGTGAAAGAAGCGATCTCGCTGGTTCGCGAAGCACTTGCCGTTTCCCGACGCGTGAAGGATCGTCAAGAAGAGTCGCACGCCCTGTGTGTGCGCGGCCTGATTGAAAACACTAGAGATCGCCCACTTCAGGCATTCAAGTGGCATATGCGAGCTATCAACATAGATAGCGATCTGGGAAGCCTACTAGATATCGCGATCCATATCAACCATATCGCGATCACAGAACACGCCCTCGATATGGTTGAAGATGCGATGAGTTCATACAGATTCGCGCTGCGTGTCCAAAGGCACCTGCGGGATAAAGAGGGTATTGCAGACGTACTGGGCAACATGGCGTCTCTTGAACTCGACAGAGGCAGACCCAAGACCGCCCTGCGACTTCAACGCAAAGCACTCGCGTTGCATCGAAAGCACGGCGAGCCCGTTGACGTCGCAATTGACTTCAGTGTGCTCTCGGACATCCAGTATGCAATGGGAAACCTTCGGCTTGCAGATCAATACGCACACAAAGCGCTCGCCCTGCGCTTGCGACTCGGCAACCCAACGGGCATAGCCGAGTCACTTCGAGACCTGGCCTACATCGCCAGAGATCGAAAAGACTGGGGGCTCAGCAAGCGGCTTGCCCTGCGAGCGGCTGCATGGTACAAAAAGGCCAGCTTGCCAATCGATTCGAAGAACATCAGGAGATTCGCCGAGACCGTCACCCCACCCACCCCCTAAACTCCCACCCTATGCCCTTCCACCCCTCCGGCCTCACAACTAAGTCTCCCTCCGGCAAGGTCAACCCCAAGCTCGAAGCCATGGGCCAAGGCCCGGTCCTCACGCAGCGCATCCCCTGCTGGCCGTATGCCGATCCCAAGGGCCGCCACATCGTCGGCATCGACGAATACATGAAGACGGGCGGCTACGAGGGGCTGCGCAAGTCGCTCACGATGAAGCCCGACGCCGTGACTGAAGAAGTCAAGAAGTCTGTGCTGCGCGGGCGTGGCGGCGCGGGTTTCCCGACCGGTCTCAAGTGGACGTTCCTCCCCAAACTCGCCGTCGATGAACAAGGCAACGAAGCCGACCCGGGCCAGCGATATCTCGCCGTGAACGCAGACGAATCCGAACCCGGCACGTTCAAAGATCGCCTGCTCATGGACTTTGATCCGCACCTCATGCTGGAAGGCATCGCGATCGCCTGCTACGCGTGCCGGATCAAAACCGCCTTCGTCTTCATTCGCGGCGAGTATCACCACCAGGCCCACGTCGTCGAGAACGCGATCAAAGAAGCCTACGCGAAAGGCATCTTTGGCTCGCAAGGTCTGATGAACGGCACTAACACAGGCCGCGGCGGCAAGTTCGCCGTCGAGTGCTACCTCCACCGCGGCGCAGGCGCATACATCTGCGGCGAAGAAACCGGTCTGCTCGAAGCCATCGAAGGCAAGCGTGGCTGGCCCCGCATCAAGCCGCCCTTCCCCGCCGTCAAAGGCCTCTTCGGCAAACCCACCATCATCAACAACGTCGAAACCCTCGCCCACCTTCCCAGCATCATCAGCAATGGCGGCGAGTGGTTCACCAAGCAAGGCGTCGCAAGCACGTTCCCCGGCGCGCCAGGCTCATTCGGCACCAAGCTCATGGGCGTGAGCGGCCACGTCAATCGCCCGGGCGTCTACGAATGCGAACTCGGCATTCCTCTTCGCGTCCTCGTCGAAGAACTCTGCGGCGGCATCCGCAAAGGCAAGAAGTTCAAAGGCGCAATCGCCGGCGGCGTGAGCATGGGCATCCTGGGCCCCGATCAATACGACGCCGAAATGGACTTTGACATCGGTCGCAAGCACAACGTGCTGGGCCTTGGCACCGCAGGCCCCACGATCTTCGACGAAGACACCGACATGGTCGCCGTCGCTCGCAACATCGCACGCTTCTTCAAGCACGAGTCCTGCGGCCAATGCACCCCATGCCGCGAAGGCAGCGGCTGGCTCTATCAACTGATGGGCCGCATCGAAGAAGGCAACGCCAAAACCAAAGACCTCGACCTCGCCCTCGAAATCGCCACCAGCATGGGCAGCATGCCCGGCACCACCATCTGCGGCCTCGCCGACGGCAACAACTGGGCCGTGCGCACCATCATGAACAAGTACTGGAGCGAATTCGAGAAGCGCGTCAAGCCGACTTTTGTGCCGGTGAAGATCAGCGTGGGGGCGGGGGCGAGAGGATGATGTTCGCACATCGGAGCGCGTTGTAAAACCAGTCGTTGCTCACCAGCCACCTATCTCGGCGGCTACTCGCAAGGCTTGGTCGTTGGTTGGCTCCAATAACACCGATTTTGACTGGCATTTTCGTGAAAACTCAACGAATGAACGCCGCGAGGCGTTGCGTATTTACATGCCGAGATATTCTACTTGGCTTACGAATCGTGTCGGGATAAGCAAAGGACGAGAGAGCCCCATGACGTTCAACTATAAATTCGCCACTGCATTGCCTGTGCTGTTCATCACTGCCGCGTCGCAAGCCAACTTGCTGGTGAATGGTTCGTTCGAGAACCCCGCTGCAGCGCCCAATTCGTATCTCTCATTCAGCACTGGCCAGACCATTGGCAGTGGCTGGGTCGTTGACTTCACAAACTTCGGCGTTGACGTCATGACCGACGGCTACACCGGTGGCGGCGCAACGTGGCCGACTGGCTCAGACGGAAACCAGTATCTCTATCTCGCCGACAGCTTGGGTACCTCACTCATCTCCCAGGATGTCGTCTTGAACGCCGGAACGGCGCACTCACTGACCTTTGACTTCGCAACTTTTTCATCACCTGCAGTAGATGGTCGCGTCACTGTTGATGTCACTCAGGGCGGCTTGAGCGTCTTGCCAAGCGGACCTGTGACCTTTAGCGTTCCTTTCTCTGGTACTTCTTCTGTGTTTCAACCCCAAAGCCTGAACTTTGTCTCAGGAGTCGCGGGTACCTACTCCGTGCGATTCTCTTCGACATCAGGATTCGTCGCGAACATTGACAACGTTCAACTCAACGTTCCTGCTCCCGCCGCAGTGTCCTTGCTAGGCGTCGTTGCCGCAATCGGTGCTCGCCGGCGCACGCGCTGAACGAGCAATACGCTCTGACTTGGACCCCAACCGCCGCCCCCTCAAGTCCCGCTCCTGGCCCGCAATGCACTCGCTCGCGGCTGCCTTGGTCCGCCTTGGCGTTTCGCCTAATCAAGTGTCCATCGCCGGCGCTCTCTTCGGAATCGCCGCCGGCGTGTGTCTCGCGTTAACTTCGCTGGACGCGAGCGTCGCCAGCGAAACGCAATCGCCAACACTCATCGGGCGTGCGTTGTTCATCGCCGCCGCCGCGTTCATCCAACTGCGTCTCCTCTGCAACCTCATCGACGGCATGGTCGCCATCGAAGGCGGCAGGCAAACGCGCGTGGGCGTGCTCTATAACGAACTGCCCGATCGCGTGTCCGACGCCGCAACGCTCATCGGCGCTGGATACGCCGCGATGAGTGAGCCGGTCTTGGGCTGGCTCGCCGCATTGCTCGCCGTGATGACGGCGTACATCCGCGCCGTGGGCAAAGCGGAAGGCACAGGCAACGACTTCTGCGGTCCGATGGCCAAACCCCACCGCATGGCCGTGATGACATTCGCATGCATCGCGTGTGCATGCTGGCCCAACGCATGGTTCGGCGTGTTTCCGAAGCACGTTGTATTGTGGGAACGTACGTCAAACGCCGCTCAAAAAGCACCAATCACCTCAACGCTGTCGATCCTCACAATCGCGCTATCCATCGTCGCACTCGGCAGCGCGACGACCTGTGTTCGAAGAACGCTCCGCATCGCTCGCGCACTTGAAAACGCCACGCCCAACGCCAAATAATGCCGCCCTAGTTCTCGTCCTGCTGTATTCACGCTCGGTTCGTCACGCAATAGCTCTATCGAAAAACCTAGTCACCACTGATGACACGCAGAATCACAACAGCTACTTTTCAAGTACTCTCTCCGTGCTCTCCGTGTCCTCCGTGGTGAAATTCGACGTCATAGACGCGGGATTTCTACAAAGCCTCGCCCAATATTCAGTAGAACAACCGTCGAATAATGCCGCAGCCAACGCAGGACGAAACTTCACCCGCGATCACAATTTTCAACGCACTGTTTTCACGCAAAGCACGCTATGACTCTCACCGACGCCTTCAACACCGTGATCGACTCCAGCGGCGCACTTTCGCACCCGGTCACAAGGTTGTGCCTCGCAATCATCGCCGGAGCATTCATACTCGCCCCGACGCTGCTGATCCTGCTGCAAGCGACCAGCAAACTCAGCGAAAAGACCAAGAAAGATGCGTGGCTGCGATATCGCACATGGCTCTGGATCGCGCCGCTCGCGCTCATCCCAATCGTCTGGTGCAAACTCGGTGCAGTCGTCGCAATCACCGCGATCGCGCTCCTCACGTACCGCGAATACGCCCGCGCAACAGGTTTCTTTCGATACAACGCCCTCAGCGCAATCGTCGTCATCGCGATCATCACCATGGGCGCAGCAGCTCTCGATCACTGGTATGGCCTCTTCGTTGCCGTGGGCCCGCTCGGCATGGCCGCGATCGCCGGCACGGCTGTTGTCGTCGACAAGCCCAAAGGCTATCTGCAACGCATCGCCCTGGGCGCAGTGGGCCTCATGCTCTTTGGCTCGGGCCTGATGCACCTCGCGTACTTCACCAATCACGAGCAATACCGCCCCGTGCTGCTCATGCTCTTCCTCTGCACGCAAGTCAGCGACATCGCCGCGTACTGCTTTGGCAAAGCGATCGGCCATCGCAAAGTCTTCGCCGAAACCAGCCCGAATAAAACGCTGGGCGGACATCTCGGCGCGCTCGTCGTCACGACCATCCTCGCCGGCTGGCTCGCACACATGATCTTCAAAGACACCGTCATCGACGAATGGCCCAGACTCATCATGTTCGGCCTCCTGGTCGCCATCGGCGCACAGTTCGGTGATCTCGTGCTAGGCTCCATCAAGCGCGACCTTGGCGTGAAAGACCTCGCCGGCACACTCCCCGGCCACGGCGGCATCTCTGACCGCGTGAACTCGCTGCTGCTCGTGGCGCCCGCAGCATTCCACTTCGTCGGATACCTCGTCACCGTGGGTCTCGACAAACCGGCAAAGATCTTCACTGGCCACTAGCCAACACAACGCAGAATCACTTCCACGAGTCGCTCAACTGGCTTGCCAATCGACCCGTCGCTTGTGCGGCGAGATCGTCAAGAGCTTGATCGAGCGTCGCTCCGGCGGATGCAACGTCTTTCTGCGAACTTGCGCTGCCGAGGATGACACCATCGCTCGTGCGGTACGCGCGGACAGTGACTTCGATGCGCACAGGCCACGCTCGGCTGCTGCGTGTGCGGACGACTCGGGCAACGCCCGAAAGCACAACATCAGCCCCGGAGTTCTTGCCCAGCACGCTCGCGAGTTCGCGATCAGTCCAATCCTTGCTCAGTTCATCTTTTGCACGCATCTCTGCTTGCGCACTCGAGACGTCCTTGAGTCGCAGGCCCAGCGCGGTGAGGCGTGAAACCATGCGATTTTCAATTTGGCGGAGATCGACTTCTGCCTGCTCGGCGCGATCAACCCGGCGATCGGTCAGTTCGTCGCGAATCGCGTCGCCCAGCACAGGGTCAAGTTGGCCTGAACCAAAGTCCACGCGATCACCGACGATGATGTTGGTGCCGTCGCCGAGTTCTGTGAGGTTTGAACCTTGCGACACAGATGATGTGACTGTTGCGCTCGCGCGGTTGATCATCACGGCGATAGTGGGGCTGCCTGCTTTCGTGTAGTTTGTGCGAAGTGCTTCGCGTTCGGAGCGATTGCGTGAAGTTTCACTGCCGCCCGAGAGGGCGCGTTCGCGTTGAGACATGCCCAGTTCGCTGAGCCGGACCGTGAGCGATGATTCGCGAGCGTCCAGCACTTCGGCGCTCATCGCAAGTTGATCGGCAATTGCGCGAGAGACATTTGAGCGGAGCGACAACGTATCGCACGCAGACATCAGCGTGAACGACGTCAGTTGATCTGCGCTGCTTTGTTCCTGCGCACGCAGCGTTACGCTGCCTTGGCGAATACCTTCGGCGTTGTTGAGCGCATCGCGGAACGCGACGACGTCTTCATCTTCATACTCGCCCACGAGTTTGAGCGAGTATCGCTTCATCGCGCCGCCACCCGGGCCGAGCGGGTACGCCTCGATGAACTGTCGGCTGACTCGGCCGCCAATTGCGCGTGCGTATTCGCTCATGCGATAGTTGTCGAAGCGCCCAGAATCCTCGTCGGGAATCATGTCCCACGCGAAGCGACCCAGCGTCGTGCCCTGGCGGAGATCAACGAGCGTGTACGAACCTTTATAGCAGCCTCGGCCATGCTCGCGAACATCGACCGTCACCACAACATCCGCGCCCGCATCCGCGCCAGCCATGCGAGCCGCGGCGTACTCGTCGTTGCGAGTGAGCGCGTCGCGATCGCGCTGCTGCTTGAGCGTGTTAGCCTGCGGGTTCACGATGGTGACTTCACTATCGCGGAAAAGATCTTCGAGCCGCGAACCCATCACATCGCCAAAGCCGTCTGGCCCGCTGGTCACGATGAGCATGCGAGGCGAACCGGCGCGGCGGTAGGCGTCAAGAAACTGTCCCATGTTCGCAAGTCGCTCAGACGCGGGTTGGGATTGCACAGGCTCAGGCGGCAGAGGCTTGCGATCCTGCGCGTGAGCGAGGGACGCGAGTGCAATCGCACATCCCGATGCGAAGAGCAGAGACTTGGTGGACATTTTCATAACGCCTCCTTCGGGGGCAGGGAACAACTTGAGTGAATGAGACTTGAACAAGACGTCAACACAGAGAACGCAGAGAGCACAGAGAAAACAAAGTGTGCTTCTAGTTGCGATTACTTCGCGAGGCGAACTTCGCAGCGCCAATCCACGGCGTCGCTATCCAGCGAATTACCGGTGAGGAACACTTGCTGACGTGGCGGCAGGTGTACAAAGCGCCAGTTCATGTCGCCGCCGCGGGCTGGCGAGCCGTTCTTGTTGAAGAACAGCACGCGATACTGAATGTTGCTCGGGTTGCCAGCGTCGGTGAGCAGGCGAATTGGCACGGTAACTTTGAGTACGTCGCTAGGTTCCACAATTGGCGCGTCGATGCCAATGAAGGGCGCGAGTTCGCCCTGCACAGTGACGCGAGGGTAATTGCCGCGACCGGCTTGATCAACCCGGCCTGTGTACGCGGGTTTCACGGTGTCGCAGCCAGCGAGGCAAACAGTCGCGCTCAGCAGCGCGATGGTGAGAGAGCGGGCGATGTACTTGGTGTTCATGACTAACTCCTTTATAGTGTGATCGGTGAGACTTGCTTTGGTTGCACGTTATTGCTTGCGTTGTTCAGCGTCGATTGCTTGTTTGAGTTCATCACTGCGCGGCTTGTAAGGTGGCTTGGGCAGCATGAAGACGCGGGTGTAGCCCGTCGTGCCGGTCATTGGTGCGACGAGCGTGTTGCCACCTTCCAAAATGTGTTTGCGGTAGTTACCTTGTGCGTCTTCGACGCTGAGCGCGATGCCTTCCGCGCGATAGAGATTCTCAAGATCGACCTGGGTGAGGTTCGAGAGATTGCCTGCGTTGTGGTAGCGATCCATGATCGCGGGCGTCGGGACGCTCGCGTCGCGACCGCCGAAGATGAATGGAAGCGTGTCGCCTTCAACGTCAAATGGCCACGCGTTGTTGGAGTATCGCAGCTGCGACTTAGCCGACGCGCTGGATGATTGCGATGCTTCTGCAACCGCACCCGCCAGCGCACCGGAGTTTGCAGGCATGTGTACATACCGCATTTGCACTCGTTCGTTTGGCGTTGGCGGTGTCAAACCAGTCAAAAGCAGAGGCGATGAAGAGCCAGCGACTTGCAGGCGAATATCACTCACGCCTTGTTCGAGTTGCAGCGGCACTACATAGAAACGCTGCGGCAAAAACTCCATGTGCCGCGTGTCCGCGACCGCAGTTGCCTTCATCAGCGCGCCGATCGCAGCCATCGTCGCCCCGACAACCAGCGCCGCGTCGCGATTGCTCTTGTCGACCGTGCGATTGCCATTGCTGTCGCGACGGCGACCGATATCGTCGGCAGAAGCCGCGACCACGACGCCTCCCGCCAGCAACAAACTGCCCAAGTTGCTCTTGAGCGTGCGAATGTCCTCAAGATTTCGCCAGCGATGGCTCTGGGCCATGCGATTGAGGTCTTGAATCGGAATTGTGGACGCTTGATCCTGCAGCGTGTTGTTTGAGACCTGCACTTGCAGCGGACGGTCGTCGCTGGGCGATCGCAACGCAAACTCAGCGACCGCGCCGTCCGGTCCTGTCGCGACCTTTGCTGGGCCGCGACCAAATCCCACGATGAGCACGGTGTTGTACGGCTGACGAAGGCGAGCCGCAAGTTGCTCGGCGTTTGAATTCGCACGAACCGCCGCGTTCAGGTTGTCGCTGGCTTCATCCTCACGATTGATAGCGTGATTGGCAATCGCACTCAACAGATATCCAAGCGTGAAGTCACTTTGCGAAACCACGTAACCCTTGTCGAGAAACTCATCGCCCTTGCCGCTGCTCTTGGCATCTTCCTTCGCGGCTCGTTCAGCGAGTTGAATGCTCGTGGGCTCTTTCCCACCAAACGCGGCGGAAAAGTCACGAAGAACAAACTGCGAAGCCATCGCGGACGCACGTGCGTTGTCCCATTCGCCACGCATCGCCTTCTGCATCGAGATATATGAGTACGCCAGTGCTTGCTCAAAGGGCTCGCCTTTCCAACGACGAACGCCTTCGTAGAACACGACGCTCGCAACACCCTTGTCCTCGTTCAATCCTTGTGTGCGCAGCAGTGCGAAGAGTTGGTTCGCGGTTTCTTCTGCGGCGTCGGGCTGGCCGTCGGCCATTGCCATCGTGAGGAGTCGGAAACGCGACAGCAGGTAATCGCGATCAGCGGGATCGTTTGTCAAGTCTTGCTGAAGACGCTCCGCGGCGTATCCAAATTGACCAACTTCAGCCGCTTCGACGATGCGGCGATCAATCTGAGGCGTCGAACACGCCGCGAGAAAAAGCGTCGAGCACGCAAGAGTCGCGAAGAGGCAACGCGGCTTTGCGAATGTTCTGTTCGCAGAGGTGAGCGTCGGGATGGATGCGAGTTGGACCACGACTTGGGTTGACGATTGAAAACTTGGACTGAATAGGAAGTCGAATGAGTAAAGACGCGTGTTCGTACTAGTCGAAACTCAAGCCGCTCGCGACGCGTTTGATTTCGTAGGTGCCCGTCCAGAGCATTTCGCCCGTCGCGAGCGAGGTCAGGCGAAAGTCGGTGAGGTACACGTCTGTGCGAGCCTTGCCATCACTGCGAGTTGCGCTGCGAATCGTGCCAGTCAGTTCGTGCGTTGCCTTGCGTTTCTGGTACACACCCGGGCCTTCGCGACGGCTTTGCTGGCCTTCGACGCCGAAGGCCTGCTCGGCTGGCACGACCATCGCAAAGTTCTTCTCGTTGCTCAGGTTGATGAGCGCGGCGCTGGCTTGCAGCCGTGCCATCATGTACCACTGTTCGCGGCGTGGGATCAAGTCCGACGAGAGATTCTCAACCTTGTCCATCGCGATCCAGATGCGTTCGGACATTTCGCTGCGCGATTGCATCAGTTCGCTCTGGCGAAGGTCTGATGCCATGGCTTCAGAGATTTCCTTCATGTCGCCAACAGTGAGGCGGGTGGACTTGGGAGCGGAATGGCAGGCGGACAGAAGCGGAGATGCTGCAAATGCACCAAACAGCAATAGCGAGGTGACGAACTTCGGAGAAGAACGTGCCACCGACTGGTGCTTTGAGGGGTCGGTGGTCAAACGTGGGAGATTGTGATTATGTTCAAAAGACATCGGAACCAATCTCGTTCTATCAAGCATGCCGTGTCCGTCAGTTCTTGTACAACTCCTCACCGACCACGCAAAGCCGCCCCCCGGGTCGGTGGCACGAACCAAGTAGGAACGTCGAGCGACTACCGCGCCTGCTTTACCTCATACGGCGTGTTCGTCCAGATGATCTCGCCCGTTTCCATGTTGGTCAGGTTGAAGTTCATCATGTACAGGTTCACGGCGCTGCCGCCGCGCTCGACGCGGTACATATCGCCATTGAGGAAGTAGGTGTACGCGGGATTGAGTTCGGCGCGTTCCTTGCGAGTGCCTTCCTGCAAGAGGTCGCCACCCGACCCGGTTTCGCGGCGGATGAGATCATTCACGCGAGCGCGGCTTTCAACAAAGCGCACGTTCTTCAGCACGTTGCGGCTTTGCATGAGTTGGCCACGGATGCGAGTGCGGAATGCTTCGAAGTCGTTGGTCGAGACGATGCCGGTCTTGTTGACGATGTCGCCAAACACCACCGTCGCACGATACTCGCCGTTCAGTTCGGGGATGTCCTTCATATCGCTCGCGAGTTGCTGCGCGACACCATCGCCAAATTCAAACAACGCACTGGGAAGCACGCGTGCGTCGTTGCGCTCGGCGGGCGTCGTGCGGGACGGATCAACTCGGCCGCCAGTGTCGCCGGGAGGAGCCTGGCAGCCAGCGAGCATGCAAAGGCTCACGGCAGAAAGGGACGCGAGGGAGAGGATGCGACAGGTCGTCATATGTTGCTTCCAGTGTGGACGGGTGCGAAAAAGGATTCTTGCGAGGTCGGTCGCGAGCGAGAGCCAATGTGCGGGTGATTTGCCCGGAGTGGGCAAAATCGTGCTCTACCTGCGCATGTTAGACTTGACTAACCTACGTCGGTTCCCAAAGGGCGTTTCGTTGAAGAATATTAACAAAAAGCGAACAAAAATCGCAACTGGTTTCAGGCAAGTCGTTTGAATGAGGGGTCAACTTCTTGAGCGATCTTGGAGATGTGAGCCGCAAACTGCTCGTCTTCGCCATTCAGCAGTTCTGGCAGCGCCGCGCGGAAGTCTGACCGCTTGCACCAATCCCGCATGAAGTCTTCCCAGCTTTGCCACATCCTGCGAGTCTGCGGTTCCATGGTGTCTTCGTACACGAGCAAGTACGCACGCTCAAAGATCGCGACGAGAATGCTGAACAGTGCGAGTTGTCGCTCTTGCTGCTCTTCGGTCAGTTGAAACGACTGTCCGCCCGGCCGAAGCAAACGCAGGTCGGCGTTGTCGAGCACCAACTTCATGAACTTGGTGTATTCATCGCTGAGGCGCTGATAGAGCTCCTCCTGATTCATCTGCCGCTCTTTGCGTTGTTCCCAGATGAACACGAGGATGGCGAAGGGTAACCCCACGACAGTGACAACCGCCGAGGCTGTTTCCCAGAATTCGCGGGAAAGGAGCATGGGGGAGGGTACGAGTGCGAAGGTGCGAGGGAGCGAGAGTGCGAAAGTGAGGTGTGCTTGCAGACGGAAGGTCACTTTCGCACCTTCGCTCTCTCGCACTTTCGCACTGCCTCACCCACACAATACCGGCGTCTCCTGGAAGCAACTCGTCACGATGGGTCCTTCCTTGGGATCGACAAACATGTTGATCTCAAGACGCACGCCAAGTTTCTCCGGCGCGTCGGGCAGATAGATGCCCGGTTCAATGGTGTATCCAAGGCCCGGCAGCACTTCACGCGTGTCGTGCGTTTCAAGGTTGTCGAGATTGAAGCCAAGTCCATGCACGCGTGGGCCTGGCGAGAGGCTGTGACCTGTGCGGTGCTTGATGCCTCGCTCGTAGCCTGCGGCGATGATGACATTTCTCGCGGCGTCGTCGAGTTGCCAGCCCTGCAGCGTGCGTTTTTCTTTCCATGCTTGCTTGGCGAGATTCATGGACGCGTCGCGAGCGGCGCGGACGGTGTTGAACACTTCGAGATGCTTCGCGGGAACTTTGTCGCCGCAATAGCCGCACCAGGTGATGTCGCTGTAGATGTTTTCTTCGCCCGGATATCGCGACCAGAGATCGATCAACACCCAGTCGCCCTTGCGGATCGGGCTTGAAGCAGTGGGGGAGACGTCAAAGTGCGGATCGCCCGCGTGTTCGTTGACGGCAACGATCGGCGCTTCACCAATCTCAAGTCCCGCGCTCTGGAAGTTCGCGAGAATGCGCTGCTGCACGTCACGTTCATTGATGGACTTGCCCGCTTGCAGCGACGACTTGATGAACGCGAACGCGTCATCCTTGATGCGAGCAACCTCCGCACTCGCCTTGCGATGCACTTCAACCGCGGCGGGCGACCAGCGTGCAACGGTGAGTTGCAGCACGTCTGCCGACGACACAACTTCAACTCCAAACGAGCGCACCAGTTCGATCGTGCCCGCGTCAACGATGCTGACGACGGGCAGCGTGCAGCCCGGTGCGTATTCCATCGCGACACGCTTGATGCCGGCGAGTTTGTTCTTCATCCAGCCGTAGAGCTGCTCCCAACTGACATATTGCTCAAGCTGAATGCCCGACTTCGCATTGCTTGCGATGTCGGCGAATGAGTTCTTGTCCAGTCCGCTGCACGCAATCACGGCTTGCCCATGCGCCGGAATGAGCAGCATCGCCCGGCGAGTCGTGTGTCGTGCTCCGAGCAAAAGCGAGAAGACGGAATTGCTCCCGCGGAAGTCGTGGATCAGCCACGCGTCGATGCCGTACTGGCGAAGGAGTGATTGGACGGTTGCGATATCGAGCGATGCCTTGGACTGACTCATTGCGGATTGTTGGAGAGCACAATCACGGACGCTCAGCGACGTTTGCGACGCAGGCTCATCACGCCACCAAACGACGCACACGCAAGCACACCCGGCCCTGGGACAGCATTCACGACAAGATTGAAGTTGTCGTAGTCAACCGTCGTGCTATAAGGTGACCCGCCATTGCCGTTCGCGGAGATGAACCCAAACCGGATTGGCGTGCCCGCCGCTGATGCATCAAACGACGCAACAGGACCAGAAAGATACACGAACGAACTCGGCGTGAGGCCAGTCGCGGTCAGCGTGGTCCAAGAGCCAGAACTGCCCGTGACACCCATGGGCGCACCAAAGATCGTCGTCCCTTGCTTCGCCGCGAGGTAGAGAGCCTGGCCTGCGCCAGTGAACGTGCCTGTCACGAATCGAGCATCAATAGAGAAGTCAAGCGTCGTGATCGCGCCTTGCGATGAAGGCTCATAGCGCGTCGCCAGTGTCGTTCCAAATCGGCTCAGTGCGTAAATGCCATCGCCAACTTGCGGACCGGTGATCAGCGTGACCCGACGAGCATCACCCGGATTCCCCGTGCCCGTGCTTTGAGAAGCAGAGCCACTGCCGCCGCCGGAACCAGCGACGAAGGTTTCAAGTCCCCAGTTTGAGTTGGCAAAGGTGCCATCCGTGTAGGTGACGGACGCAGTCGCGGCTCCAGCGAAAATCGCGAGCGCGGCGGTCGCGGTTGCAAGTCTCTCAATCATGCATCTCTCCTTCGAGCAGCATCATACTGGCAAAGCGAGTGAAAACAAGAAGATGCTCGCGCACCTCAAACAAGATTCGGTTATGGGAAACGTGCAGCCGCTTCGCCTGACCACTCAAGAAAAAATCGACCCCGCCATGAGCAGGAGTCGATTCAAGCTGCAGATGTACTAAGCCTGTGATGCAAACTTAGACGAGGCAGAGGTGCCAGGGGGCCTTCGGCATACACCTGCAGGAAGCTGCTGATGTCGCACGGATCGAACTGAGGTGTCGTTGTTGAAGTCGATGTCGTTGCAGGTCGCTGATTCAGGGATGCAGGGACCTTCGGAGTAGACGCTCAGGAAGGCGTCGATGTCCTGAGGATCGAAGAACGACGTGTCGTTGTTGAAGTCGATGCTGTCACAGACGAGGCCAGTGGGTCCGCACGGGAAGACGACCAGCGCGAGGCCGGTCAACTGGAAGAGGCTGTTGGCGGGGCTGTTCCATTGAAGTAGGTCGCCGCGACGCCATCGCCCACTGGGCTGATGACGTTCATGACGAGGGTGAGGTTGCCAGCGCCGCTGTTGAGTTCAGCAGCCAGCAGTCGCCACCAGCAGTGTTGCCGCCAGCCTGATCAAGAAGCTTGTAGTTCTCGATGGTGCCGCTGCCTGTCGCGGTGCCGAACACCGGGGCGTTGGTACCACGGGTGTAGTCGTAGCTGGTCACGCTCGACGTCCTTGAAGTCGGTTGCGAAGTTGCCCACGGGGTGGTGGTGTTGCCCGGAGCGAAGCTTTGCGCATCGTTGTTGCTCAGTACCTTCCATGTCAGGAGCGCCCGAAGCGCCGCTGTTCGTGAAGCCAGCGTTGCTCTGCACAAGGCGGAGATAGACGCGGCCCGCGGTGCCGCGCTGGGAAGCCGCCCATGACGCTGGCGACGGGCCAACGCAGGCCGCCGTAGCTTTCGTTACCGACGAAGTTGGCCTTCGATGTTGAAGAAGCCGCTGCCGTTCGGGTTCGCGCGGTTGCCGCCAACCTGCACCGTCGCGTTGACAGGCACTTCGACATACACAGCGCCTTCGCAGGTGTCCGGGATGCCGTTGCTGTCAACGTCGGTCAAGACGTAGGTGCGGAGGTCCCAACTGTCCTTCTTGTTGTTGCCGTTGCAGTCTTCGCCAACGCCCGGTGTTTCGCGGCCGTCGTTGATGCCGTTGTTGTTGCTGTCGAAGAAGGAGGGTTGGCTGCGCGTTCGCGGGTGTCGAGGCGCCGGTGCCGTCGCGGTCAAGAGTGCCGCCGACGCCGCCCGTGCGCCTGCTGCGTTGATTTCGCAGCGGTCGAGACGAAGTTGCTGTTGCAGTCAAGAGTCGGGGTGGTCGGGAGCTGGCAGATGTCCAGCACGCCGTTGTTGTCGCAGTCAAGACTAGCGTTCGCATCGATTTCCGCGAGCATCGATCTGTCCATTGCCATCGCAATCGATTTGCGGGTTAGTGGTGATTTCGCAGCTGTCGAGCTGACCGTTGCTGTTGCAGTCGAGGGTGCCACCGATGCCGCCGACGCCGCCGGCGGCATTGATTTCATCGCGGTCGCAGAGGGTGTCGTTGTCGCAGTCCAAGGGCAGCCACCGGTGCAGGCCTGGGGCGCTTGCGGTGTTGCGTGGTGTGAACTGGCTGGACTGAATAGTGAAGTCAGCGGCGTTGTTGTCGGTATCGGTGCAGCCAGCCAAGAGGCGGACTGAAACGAATTGGTTGCCCATCGCGCCCGTGGGGCCGGAGCCTTCGAAGCAGGTCGTACCGCCAGTTGTTTCATTGCCGAATCCAACCAAGTCAAGCACGGCCGGATTCCCAACAATGCACGCGGGGGTGGTGATGAGCGTCTGGGTGTTTACGAGCGCGACAACACCGTTGGTGCCGCTGAGCTGAATTTGGCCCGAGCCACCCATGCCCGTGCTAGCCGTGAAGTCAGGCGTGCCGATGGGACGGCAAGGCGCAGCGGCGTTGCAAGTGCCGGACTGGCTTGGTTCAGTGCGGATCAGGAAGAAGCCGTTGGCGGGAATGGTGATCGAGGGCAGGTTGATTTTGCCAGTGAAGGCTGCGCTTGTGCCGCCGCGGTATTGGAGCGAGTGGCCCGTGAGGGTCACCGCGCTGTTGCTGTTGTTTTTCAGTTCGATGAAATCGTACTGGAATTCAGACAGGAACGTAGCGCTCGAGCTGCTGCCGCCGCCATAGATGGCACTGATCTTGACCTGAGCCTGAGCCGCGCTACACGCGAGTCCGGCAAACAATAATCCAATCATCCTCTTCATAGCAAATCTCCTGAGTCTCTTCCAAACACAAGAAACGAAACCAATCTCTCGATCTGTGAAACGGGCACTGTGCCCGCTTTTATTAACGCTTTGATCCTGAACCGACATCAAGCCCCGCGAACGTGCCACGATCCGATATCACCCCGAAGCACCTGCTCGGTTCATCCAACAACACGAGTGAAGCGACTCCCTTCGTTCACGCGCTGACGGACATGATGAAGCCCTCTGTCCTAGTACCCATGACACTGCATCCGTGTCGAAAATAGAGTGATGTCGTGCGCCAATCCTGGCACTACTTGAGCGTAGTGGCAACCTGCAACCAGTCAACCATGCGGCGACCGAATTTGCTTGTTCTTTATAGTGTAGCACAGGCTGTAAGTGTTTGCGAGAAAAATGGTTAGAATCGCTATCGTGATGCGATAGGGGAAAGCCTCGCACACCTGCTGACATGAAACCCACAAACCGTCCAATAAGCTGGTGGAAAGAGTCCGACCGATTCTGCGGAATTCTAGAAAAACACATCCGAAAACCGGAGAATTTTGCAATGTTCTCTTGATCGACCCGAATCTTTCGGGCATGCTATAGCAGACTTTCTCGCGCTCTGTGTTTCCGGGCTCTGCGCCGTCTCTTTGGAATGATCATGAAGACTCACAAACAACTTTTCCTGCCGGCGGTTGCCGGTTCGATATCGTGCCTCGCCGCGTGCTTCGTCGTGATGAACGCGTTCGCGCAGCCTGTTCCCACCACCAAGGCGGACTTCGCGGGCACCGGCACGCAGCAGAACATCAACGGCGCAAACACATTGCACAGGCCAATGGTCTCGGCGAACGTGTGCGCCGGGTGCCACGGCTACTACGACATAACTGACGAGATCGAAGCGGAGATTTACCGTCCATGGGCCGCCAGCATGATGGGTCAGTCCGCTCGCGACCCGATTTTTTACGCATGCCTCGCGATCGCAAACCAAGACGCGGCTTTCGCAGGCGAGTTGTGCCTGCGCTGCCACACCCCGGGCGGCTGGATTCGCGGCAATACGGACGACCCGACGGGCGCCGGCCTGACTGACACAGACTTTGAAGGCGTGTCCTGCAGCATTTGCCACCGCGCAGTTGACCCGATCTTTACGCCCGACAATCCACCGGAAGATTTCTATATCTTCAACCCGCCGATCCCCAATCGCCCGGCTGGAACAAACCCCCACACGCCGCCAGTTCCTGTACCGACCGGAATCGGCCCACAGGGCCAAACCGTGCCGCTCGTGGGCAACACGTCACTCGTGTTTGATCCGCTGGATCGTCGTCGCGGCCCGTTCCAACTCACGATCAACCCGCACGGCTGGCTGCAATCCACGTATCACCGTGACGCAGCGTTGTGCGGCAACTGCCACGACGTGTCGAACCCCGTCTACAGCAAACAGCCCGACGGTTCGTACACCGCGAACGACCTCAACACGCCCCACCCGACGATGAAGAAGTACGACATGTTCCCGGTGGAACGCACGTATAGCGAGTGGCTGAACAGCACGTTCGCGACGGAAGCACAATACCTGCCGCTGAATCCCGATGCGCAGGAAGGCGACTGGGACTTTGGTCTCAGCCGATTCATGGGCAACAACCCGTACGTGTCGTCGTGCCAAGACTGCCACATGCCGACGACCAAGGCAACAGGATGCGATCCGTCTTTCCAGACGCCTCGCCGCAACGACTTCCCACGTCACGTGTTCAACGGTGCGAACTCATGGGTGCTCAAGTCGATCAACTCGCTGTATGACCAGGGCGAAACGGGTCTCGAAGAGCAGACAGTGAACGAATCAATCGCGCGCGCCCAGCACATGCTGGCGATGGCGACCGATCTGCAACTTTCGGTTGCAAGTGGTCAGTTGAAGGCACGCATCGTCAATCAGGTCGGTCACAAAGTGCCCACAGGCTATCCCGAAGGCCGACGCATGTGGGTCAACGTGCAGTTCTTCGATGCGTCCAATCAGTTGATCGATGAGAGCGGAGCATACGACTCGGAAACCGCAACGCTCGATCAGAACGGTGCGAAGATTTACGAAGCCAAGTTAGGCCTCGACGCATACGCCGCAGCCTTGACAGGCAAGCCCGCAGGTGAGAGTTTCCACTTCGCCGTCAACAACAAGTGGCTGTTCGACAACCGCATTCCGCCGAAGGGTTTCACCAACTCAGGTTTCGCGGCTGTGCAGGCCCAGCCCGTCAACTACACCTACGCGGATGGGCAACACTGGGACGATTCGTTCTACACGCTCCCCGCTGGAGCCGTTCGTGCAGAAGTGCGAGTGTTCCACCAGACCACGACAAAGGAATACATCGAATTCCTGCGCGACAACAACACGACAAACACGGCAGGCCAACTCGCATACGACCAATGGGTCCTGCACGGCAAGAGCGCTCCGGTGCTGATGGACTTCCAAACCATCGACCTGCCCGCGCCGCGCGTGTGCGATTCGATCGACTTCAACAACGACGGGTCGATCTTCGATCCTCAGGACATCGAAGCATTCTTGAGCGTGTACTCAGAAGGCCCGTGCGTCCCGTCGACCGCCACGTGCAACGACATCGACTTCAACAACGATGGATCGATCTTCGATCCGCAGGACATTGACGCGTTCCTGAGCGTGTACTCCGAAGGCCCGTGCTTCTGATTCAGTGAAGTGATCAAACACGATCACTTCGCGAGCCTGGCGACAACTTCAGCAAACTGCTTCATATCGCGCGCGTCACAAACGCGCGCGATTTCGTTTTTGTCTACACCCGACTTCGTCAGATACTCGCGCGCAGACTTCCAGAGTTTGTCGCGTTCCTTGTCACTTGTCGCGAGAGCAATGCTCCCGACCAGTTCGCCCAGTTTCGTGGTATAGATGGTGTCCCGATGCTCGTAGTACCGGTTGATGACCTTTTTCTGATACGAGGAATATTCCTGGCCCTTGGACATACATCATGGTACGAGACGCAGCCAACTGGTGCCAAATCATCAACACCCGTGTGCGACAACCTCCCTACGTTCCCCCATGCGTCGCACCCTCGACTTCCTCTGGGCCCTCTATGAACTCGCCCGCCTTGCCCTCATCACCCGCTTCAACTTCAAGGGCAAGTACTGGACTTGGCGCTGGCAAACCGCCCTCGGGCCGCAAGGCGCAAACAAGTTCACTTCCCGCCAGCGTTGGCACGCCATGATCGAATATGGTCGCTGGGTCGCCCGGATGAGGCGTTTCTGATTTCCCAATCTTCAAAATCATCTTCGCCGTCCAACTGTTGCAATGCCTCTATACTGACGATAACACGTGCACGGCGCAACCCGCGTCGCAGTTTCTTGTGAGGTGTGCATGACTGACGCAGCAACATCCCAACCGACCCGTTCTCCCCGCGCCGGCAACACCGCGTTCGTGACCCACTTCATGCCGGGCCTGATCGTGGGCCTGCTGGTGGGGGGCCTCGCGGGCGCGTTCCTTCCAACAATGCTCGAAGGACCGGGAGTGAAGGTCGATCCCACCAAGTCTGGCAGTTCGCCCAACATCCCTCGCAACGAGCGCGTCGAGCAGCCTACCACGCCAGTGGAACCCGCTCCCGAAGCAACCGACCCAGCCAAGCAGCCCGCTGCACCGGAAACCAAACCCGAAACAAAGCCCGAAACCAAACCCGCCGAGCCCGCACCTTCGCAGCCCAAGTAAAATGATCTCCATGACCACATCATCAACGATTCGCGTGAGGCTGGTGGTGCCTCGCTCGCTGCTTCGTAGTCGCATCCTCACCCTAATCGACAATTAGCGTGCGGCTGGTCATTCGTTGCAATCACACCGAAGCCCCGCACACCCGCGTGGCTTTTCTCTTTCGCACCTTTCGCACTTTCGCACTTTCGCACTTTCGCACCAACTCTCATGTCATCCCAACCCTCAATCTCCGACACCCCCCGCAACCGCTACGACGCCCGCTTCGCCAACGACATCGAATCGCGCTGGCAAAGCACATGGCTCAGCAACGATGTCTTCCGCGTTCCCAACCCGGGCGACAAAGACTTTGACGCAACTCGCCCCAAGTACTACTGCCTCGACATGTTCCCGTACCCCAGCGGCGCGGGGCTGCATATTGGTCACCCCGAGGGCTACACCGCCACCGACATTGTGAGCCGCTACAAGCGCATGAAGGGCTTCAACGTCCTGCACCCCATGGGCTGGGATGCGTTCGGCCTGCCCGCCGAGCAATACGCCATTCAAACCGGCGTGCATCCCGCAATCACCACCAAAAAAGCCATCGACAACTTCCGCCGCCAGTTGCAGCGCTTCGGCTTCTCCTACGACTGGTCGCGCGAATACGGCACCATCGACCCCGAGTACTACAAGTGGACGCAGTGGATCTTCCTGCAGTTGTACAACGCGTGGTTTGATGAGAGTGCGAACGAGCGAACGAGCGAACGAGCGAGCGAGGGAACATGCAGCCCGACCGTCAGGGAGGGCTTAGGGCGTGCAAGGACAATTACCGAACTTGAACATGAGTTCGTTGCGGCGATGCGCCCCATCCGCTTCAACCCGCGCGCCGACGAAGTCCCCGAATCCGACCGCTCTAAAACCTTCCAAAACTGGCCCACACTCGACGCCCAACTGCGCCGCCGCATCTTGGACAGTTACCGCCTCGCCTACCAATCCACAACCACCGTCAACTGGTGCCCCAAACTCGGCACCGTCCTCGCCAACGACGAAGTCATCGACGGCAAAAGCGAAAGGGGCGGCTACCCCGTCCTGCGCAAGCCGCTCAAGCAATGGATGTTCCGCATCACTGCATACGCCGAACGCCTGCTGACGCAACTCGACAACCTCGAATGGGTCGAAAGCACAAAGACGATGCAGCGCGAGTGGATCGGCAAGAGCGAAGGCGCGGAAATCGACTTCAAAATCGCCGACACCAACACTCACACCCTCCGCGTCTTCACCACCCGCCCCGACACACTCTTCGGCGCGACGTATATGGTCGTCGCCCCCGAACACGACCTCTGCGCACGCGTGCTCAAAGGCGAAGCCAACGTCGACGCCACAACGCGTGATGCCTTGCGCTCATACGTCAACGCCGCGAAGAACCGCAGCGACGTCGAGCGTCAGGAAAGCAAAGAAAAAACCGGCGTCTTCACAGGCCTCTACGCCATCAACCCCGCCACCAACCAGAAAATCCCCATCTGGACCGCCGACTACGTCCTCATGGGCTACGGCACGGGAGCGATCATGGCGGTGCCGGGGCATGATGAACGAGATTGGGAATTTGCGATTAAGCAAAATATTGACATCGTCCAAGTTGTGACTCGCAACAAAGATGAAACTTCCAAGGCGCCTGTTGTTTGGATTCGACATCAAATCAATCGCCGCGATGCCGCGAATTTGTTTGGTTTGCACAATGAGATGATCGTTCGTGGAGAATCTGGTGATGGAAAGTCATTCTGCGGATACTCATTCGACAGCATGAACGCAATTTGGAATGTATTTCGCTCTCACCGATCAACTCTTCCAATTCCAGCGAATGTTGCAATTGGTGACGATCCGATCGGAGGACCTATTACTGATGAGGGCTACGCCTGCAACTCCTCCAACTCCGAACTCTCCCTCAACGGCCTCCCCACCCCCGAAGCCAAAAAGAAAATCACGGACTGGCTAGAACAAAAACAAATCGGCCACCGCAAAATCAACTACAAACTCCGCGACTGGACCTTCTCGCGCCAACGCTACTGGGGCGAGCCCTTCCCAATCGTTTTCGACGACGCAGGCAACACATATCCAATTGAGCCTTCACATCTTCCGGTCAAGTTGCCCGAACTCGCCGACTACGCCCCCGTCGAAAGTGACGACCCGCAGCCCTTGCTCGCAAAGGCAAAGGACTGGGTGCGCACGACCGCCGGCGCCGCAGGCGTCTCGCCCGCATTGCTCGATTCCGAAACCTCAGTCACTCGCGAAACCAACACCATGCCCGGCAGCGCAGGCAGCAGTTGGTACGCGATCCGATATTGCGATGCGAAGAACTCCCAGCGCCTCGTTGGCAAAGAAGCCGAGGCCTACTGGATGAAGAACGGCATTGACCTCTACCTGGGCGGCTCCGAACACGCCGTGGGCCACTTGCTCTACTCGCGCTTCTGGCAAAACGTGCTGTTCGATCTGGGCCACGTCACGTGCAAAGAGCCCTTCCGCAAACTCTTCCACCAAGGCCTGATCACGAGCTTCGCGTATCAACGCCCCGACAAGAGCATCGTGCCCGTTGACGAAGTGAAAGAAGTCGTCGAAGGCCAACCCGAGAAAGGCTACATCGAAATCGCCACAGGCCAATCAGTGTCGCCCATCATCACCAAGATGAGCAAGCGATACAAAAACGTCATCAATCCCGACGATGTCATCGCCGAGTTCGGTGCCGACACCTGCCGTCTCTATGAGATGTACATGGGCCCGCTCGACGCGAGCAAACCCTGGAACCCGCGCGACATCATCGGCTGCTTCCGCTTCCTGCAGCGCGCGTGGCGCATGTGCGTTGACGAAGAATCCGGCAAGATCAAACTCGCCGACACAGCCAACTCTCAAACCGAAAAACTCCTCCATCGCCTCATCAAGAAAGTGGGGGACGACGTCGAACGTTTGTCCTTCAACACCGCCATCGCTGCGATGATTGAGTTTGTCAACGCCGCAGGCGGCTCGCCCATCACGCGTTCTCAAATGGAACGCTTCATCCTCGTCCTCGCCCCCTTCGCCCCGCACCTCGCCGAAGAAGTCTGGAGCAAACTAGGCCACGCCGCCGGCACGCGCGACGGCGGCGTCCTCGCGCAGCCTTGGCCCACCTTCGACCCCACAATGCTCGTCGACGACGAAATCGAACTCCCGATCTCCGTCATGGGCAAAGTCCGCGCCCGCATCACCGTCAGCACCAACGTCGCCAAAGACCCCAAAGCCCTCGAAGCCGCGGCGATGGCCGACGCCAAAGTGCAGGAACTGATCGCAGGCAAGGAAGTGAAGAAAGTGATCGTCGTCCCCAGCAAGATGATCAACCTCGTACTTGGCTGATGCAAGAACCCATCTCGAACAGTGACTTGAAACTCACTACGAGTCCACGTCCACTGCATCCCCAATCCCGTTCTTCTTCGTGTTCTTCGTGTCTTTGTGGTGAAATCGGTCTTGCAATAGCCTCTAGTAATCCGCCGCTCTGGCGATCATCAAAGGGAAACACGAACGCCATGTGCCTTGACCGAGCACATCGCGTTCCCACGCGCCCAAAACGCCCCAGCACCCGCAACTTCTAGGGACATTCCCCCGACCCACCCCACGAGTTTCTTTCCGAATTCACCTTGCAAACTCGGCGATTTTGTGGTATTTTACAAACCGACCGGAAATCCGGTGCAACCTGTATGAATTCACCCCCGTATCGCCGACATCCCAGAAAATCAGGGTTGGGATGAACGCTTCGGGACCTGTGGTGGAGTCAGGGGGTCGGGGTCGGGGTCGGGGGTCGGGGGGCGTGTTTGATTGTTCTTGTCTGAACTCGCTCGAGATCAGGCTGGTTGGTGTGTTCGTGCGTTTCGGGGCCCAGGGGCGCGGGGAGTGCCCTTCAGGAGTTTGATGATGCGGATGACTCGTTCTATCGGTGCCCTGATCGCGTGTGCTGGCCTCGCCTGCAGCGCGTCCCTCGGGTTTGCGGACGTTGCTGTGCCAGCGGGCGATAATGCGAAGCAGAATCTTGCCAACGCCTTCCCAGGCGTCCGCACGTATGAGGGCGTTGGTCGCGTCCTCGCTGTGTACGGCGTCGGGATGACCCAAGCCGCGCGTGACGGTGAAGCCGTCGCGCAGTTCCTCGCCCAGCACGATCAAATCTTCGGCGCAGGTCCGCTCGATCTCGAAATCGCACGCGTCAACACGCTCGAAGGCCGGCCCAAGACTGTCTACACCTTCCGCCAGAAGATGGACGGCTTGCCCGTCGAACTGTCCCGCGTCGCCGTGGTGACGCACAACGAGCAAGACGCTCTGGGCAATCCCCAGTCCACCGTCGTCTTCGCATCCGCAAAGATCGCCCCGCGTCCCGAAGGCGGCTTCGCTCCTGACGCGTTCACTGCCGAAGATGCGATCAAGAAGGTGCAGGGCATCCAGCGCTTCTCCAATCTGCTCAATTGGTCAGAGCCAGAAATGGTTGTGTACTTTGGCGAAGGCGACTTCGCTCAATGGATTGACGCCGTGCGCACGTGGAAGTTCACCGCGATGAACTACTCGATGGGCGAACCCCAGAAGTTCACGTTCTTCGTGAACGCCGCGACCAACGAACTCGTTTTCGCTCGCAACGACATCCACAACATCGATATCACCGGCACCGTCAAAGGTTGGGTCAGCATTAACAACACCGCCGATTGGTCAGGCAACCCGCCCGCACTGCTCAACATGAGCGAGGTGCTCGTGCGCGTGCAAGGCCAACCCGCGACAACCGTCAAAGCCAACCGCAACGGTCAGTTCACGATTCCTTGGGCGGGCAACACACCCGTGACCCTCGAAGTCAGCACCAACACCGCTCCGTTCGGCGCAAACGCTGTCACGACAGGCCAAGTCCGCGTCACCGAGACCGGCGGCGCGATCGACACGTACACCCAGGTCGTCACCCCGGGCGTCGCGACTGACATCATCATGAATCCCGCGACAGGCCGCACGGAGCAAACCACGGCGGAAGTCAACGCGCTGTACTACGTGACCCAAACTCGTAACTACTTCAGCGACCTCGCGCCCAGTTTCGCTGTAGATCTGGATACCATTGGTGGCAGCACAACTCCTGCGATTCTCCCTGCCAACACGCAGGTTGCAGGTACCTGCAACGCCTTCTACGACGGCGTGTCTACAAACTACTACCCCATCGGCGGCGGCTGCAACAACACCGCATTCGCCAGCGTCATCAATCACGAATATGGCCACCACATCGTGAATCGTTTGGGGTTGGCTCAGGGTGCCTTCGGCGAAGGCTTTGCCGACACGATGTCCATTTTGATTAATGACGATCCCGTCATCGGTCGTTACTTCTCGACAACTGGTGGCGTCGTTCGCCTTCCGGACACAGCAGGAATTACGTATCCCTGCTCTTCAACCGCCATCCACACTTGCGGCCAAATCATCGGCGACTTCATCATCGAACTCCGCCGCGACATGGGCACTCGTCTTGGCAGCGGACCTGGTCTGACTGCAGCACGTGTTTTGCATGCCGATTGGGCTCAAATTACTGGTGGCGGCATCGGGCTGGATTCAGCACACCCCCAGACCGTCATCGAATTCTTGACAGCAGACGACAACGACAGCAGCTACTGCAACGGCACCCCAAACTCACAGTCCATTTTCACAGCAGCCGCAATTAAAGCAATCCCAACCTCGCCCACCGAATCGCGTCTCACGATGACGCCCTCGCCCACCAATCCTACCGCTGTGAACATCAAACAGGACGTCACCGTCCGAGTCGACGTGTTGAGCGCAGGTGCAACGTTCACGCCGGGCTCAGCCCGCTTGGCCTTCCGCCACGCACCCACCAACTCCTTCTACACCGTCACCATGCAGCAGGTCGGTGCCAACACGTATCAAGGTACCATCCCGGCCGGCATGTGCGGCGAGCGTCTCGACTACCGCTTCATCTTCGGTTCTTCGCAGGGCGACGTGACTCTCCCCAACCCCTGCCAACTTGCTTCCAACAGCGACAACCCGAGCTCATACTACACGACCAACGTCGGTGTCGCGCCCTTCTACTCAAACACCTTTGAAGGTGCAAACGATGGCTGGGCTGCTTCGTCAACTGCCACCACTGGTCAGTGGGTCCAGGGTGACCCGATCGGCACGCTCGCCCAACCAGAAGCGGGCAGCAATGGCGTGAACTGCTGGTTCACAGGCCAGGGCACTGTTGGTGGTGCACTTGGTGACGCCGACGTTGACGGCGGCACCGTGACGCTCACCAGCCCCGCATTCAATCTTTCCTCACGCGGCACCGGTGTCGTCGTCAACTATGACCGCTGGTATTCAAACGGCACAGGCGGTGCACCCTTTTCCGATATTTTCCGCGTCGAATTCTCCGGCAATAACGGCTCCACATGGATCCCCGCCGAAACCGTTGGCCCCGCAAGTTCCGCCGACACCAACCCGGGCTGGCGATCCGCGCAGGTCGCCATCAACCCGCTGGGCCTCAGCGGCAGCTCGCAGTTCCGAGTTCGATTCATCGCCGAAGATGCGGGCACTGGTTCGCTCGTCGAAGCCGCGATGGACAACTTCCGCCTCTCGACTCTCGCCGATTGCGGCTGCAACGACATCGACTTCAACAACGACTCCAGCGTCTTCGATCCAGCAGATATCGACGACTTCCTGAGCGTCTACAGCGAAGGTCCATGCTCAACGGGCAACTGCGACAGCATCGACTTCAACAACAATGGCAGCATCTTCGATCCGCAGGACATCGACAGCTTCCTCAGCGTCTACAGCGAAGGCCCCTGCATCCAGTAAGACTTCTGCCGTGCCGTCGACAACGCTTTGGTTGTCGGTGGTTCCTGCAACACCAACCAAGTCCTTCCTCTCCGCCCCGATCTCGCGCAAGCAGGCCGGGGCGGTTTTTCTTTCCGTGCCGCCAAGCCGTCGCGTAAATCGTCGCGGCCGACCATGCACACTGCTCCGAAAAACTACAAACACATTGAACGCGGCGAAACACGGAAAGAGCAAGCGAGCAGAACAGAGACAAGGGCAAGCCGGTTCGCAGTTTGCAACGCGACTGGACTCGTTCGTTCAAAAAAGAAAAACACCGACCATTTTCCCAAGAAAAGCGCAGTGGGTGTTTTTGCATGTGAAGTTGAATTCTCCCCTCGCGGAGCGAGGGGGTACCCATTCCATCCACCTCGCCCTTAGTTCCGACGCCGACGCCCCATCACAAGCCCACCCAGCACGAGCGTGCCGAGCACACCCGCATTCGGAATCGGGTTCACAACAAACTCCTGCACGATCTGCGGCTGCAAGTTTGCGATCAAAGTAGGATTGGCGAGCAATGCCGCTTCGTTGTAGTATGGAATGCCATACGTCGTCACGCGAAGTTGCTGCGTGATCGGATCGATGTCAAATTGTGTCCAGCCGTAGCTATTGGTCGCCGTCCATGTGCCCTGCAGCAGCTGCGCCTGAATGTTCGATCCGGTCAACCCCAGCGTGTCATAGCCCAACCCGCCCAACTGTGCGTTAATCAGCCCCTGGATGTACGCTTCCTGATTGGCCGCAGGCAGCGAGAGGTACGTTGTAAGAGGCAGCGAGCCCGGCAAGTTGAGCTGCGCCGCAAGCCCCGCAACCGTCGGTCCAAAGGGTGCAAAGTACGCACCGCTGCCGGTGGTGATCTCAAACGCACCGCTATCAATCTGCGGCTGGAAAGGCCCATCGCTGTACGTCACGTTGTTGACCAGCGTGCCGTGAATGTCAGCGGAGATAAACGCTACGTTCTGGATGTTGTTGTCGTGTATGTAGCGAAGAAGGTCCGCACGCTCCGCCGCGTACCCCTCGTAGCGATCACTCGCCGCGAGCGCACCCAAGTTCTGGATCGGCTCAGGCATCATGACAAACTTCCAAGTGGTGCCCGACTGCTGCGCGTTGAGCAGGTCGCCCTTGAGGCGATCGAGTTGAGGATTGCCCAGCATGGTGCGACCCGGCGTGAACGAAGCGCCGATGAAGTTGAGAACTTGAAGAGGGTCGGCGGGGTTTGCGACGCCCGGCAACTCCTGATCGCGGAAACTCCGGGCATCAAGGCTGAAAACCGCTGCGTCCTTGCCAAACTTCTGCGTGCGGTACAGGTCAGGGCGACCATCAACGCGGGCATCGCCCGTGCCGCTGTATGTGCGCTGTTCAATCGGGTGATACTCATGGAATGCCTGCAAACCATTGTTGTACAGGTCGCTTGTGTTGATGAGGTTGGGCGAAGCCGGTCCAAAGCGCGGATCCGTCGAGATCGCCGCCCCGCCCGCAAAGTCATTGGTCACTTCGTGATCGTCAATGGTCGCCATCACCGTCGTGCTCTGGCGGATGGCCCGATGGACGTTGAGTCCGAATCGCTCGCTCAGCGTTTCGTTGTGCTTCGCGCGATACTCGCTCAGCGTGTGTGCCTGTCCACCCGGAACGGCCGGCGACGCAACGTCTGCATAGATCGTGTCGCCCAGGCTCATCCACAGATCAAGGTTCGCCGTCGCAGCGTTGCGAAGCGACGGGTACGGAGCCAACTCGCCCCGCCAGTCGCCCGAAACGCCAAGACGGAAGCCCGAGTATTGGTTCGCCGGCGCGGCGGTCTTGAACGTGCCGCTGCTGATCGCGCCCGAAGCATCCACCGCGCGGTAGTAGTACCGCGTTGCGGGCGAGAGGCCGGAGAAACCAGCCTTCACAGGAGCCGTGGGATCACTGACGCTGACGCCCTGCGTGCCGATGATGTTGGCAAAGCCCGGATCGGTGGCAACTTGAAACGAAAGATTGCCCACTGACGTGGAATGCGCCCACAGCAGCGAGGAGTTTGTGGTGGTTTCGCCGGTCGCGACGCCATTGGGCAGGTCGGCGAGGGCCACAGACGACAACGCGAAGCCGGAAACGACGATCAGTGTTCGAATGGACATGTTGTCTCTCCCTTTGCAGCAAACGGTGCGCATGTTGAAAAATCGTGAGCACAGACTCGCGTCAGCGTACCAGTGGATTCGCTACGTTGAGTTGGGTTTATGCGAGGTTCGCGCAAAGGGCGTGTGAAATGTGAGAAAACGCTCAATGCAAGCACCCAAGTTGGAAAACTAGGCAAGCTTCAAACCGCTTCAGCTTTGCACAAGTCTCTATTCACCACCGGGGCACGGCGGGCACGGAGAATGAAACGGTGTTCCTTCCAATTCTCCTCTCCGTGCTCTCCGTGTCCTCCGTGGTGAAATGAAACACCAGCGATGTATGATTTCTGCACAGCAAACCGCCGCAGCAACCTCTGCAACCAGCTCAATGATTTCTCGAACAATCCTCCATATCATGCGCTGAGCGCATGTCAAGTTCGCACCGCCGCCACCCCCGGCGGTGCCTCGCACGAATGGAAAAGCCACGGGGGGAAGGCTGAAAAGCAGGCATTGGGGATTAGGCATTGGGCATTAGGAACGACTTGGTGTAACGAAGAATTTTCGTTTTTTCCGAGTCCTTACTAATGCCCAATGCCCAATCCCCAGTGCCTAATCAGGAGCATCCCATGGCAAACAGCAATTCCGGCAAGTGGACCAAAAAAGAACTTCTCTCTCGCCCCATCGAGCACATCGACATCACCAAGTTTGATGCCCGAGGCATCATCGACAGCTATCGCGACATGGCATACTCGTCGCGCACGCTCGCGCACGCCGCGGATATCTACTCGATGATGCTCAAAGACAAAGAGTGCGGCGTCATCGTGACGCTCGCGGGCTCACTCATCAGCGCAGGCCTCAAGAAGGCCCTCATCACGCTCATCGAAAACAACATGATCGACGCGATCGTGTCCACGGGAGCCAACATCGTCGACCAGGACTTCTTCGAAGGCCTGGGCTTCAAGCACTACATCGCCCCAGGCAGCCCCGAAGCACCGCCCGTCGATGACATGACTCTCCGCAACTGGATGATCGACCGTATCTACGACACCTACATCGACGAAGACGATCTCCGCGCCTGCGACCACGCAACCTACGAAGTCTTCAACGCCTTCCAGCCCGGCGCATACTCCTCGCGCGAGTTCATCGAAGCAATGGGCGCGTACCTCGCCAACAACAGCAAGTATGCGAAGAACGAATCCATCGTCAAGACCTGCTACCAGAAGCGCGTCCCGATCTTCGTCCCCGCCTTCAGCGACTGCAGCGCAGGCTTCGGCATCGTCCTCCAGCAGACCGAAGCCATCGAACGCGGCACAGGCCAGGTCGCCATCGATAGCGGCAAGGACTTCCGCGAACTGACCGACATCAAACTCGCGTGCAAGGACACGGGCCTACTCATGCTGGGCGGCGGCGTCCCCAAGAACTTCGCGCAGGACATCGTCGTCGCAGCCGAACTGCTCAACGAACGCAAGGGCGGCAAAGCCCGCGGCGATATCGGCATGCACAAGTACGCCATCCAAATGACCGTCGCCGACAGCCGCGACGGCGCACTCTCAGGCAGCACCCTCCGCGAAGCCTGCAGTTGGGGCAAGGTCGACGTCGTCCACGAACAAATGGTCTTCGGCGAACTCTCCGCCCTCTTCCCACTGCTCGCAAGCGACGCCTATCACCGCAAGGCGTGGAAGAGCCGCAAGGGCTTCAAGTTCGCCGACCTCTTCGAGAAGGGCGACGGCATGCCTGAGTTTATGAGCAAGGGCAAGAAAAAGGCTGTGAAGTAACACAGCAATTCAGCAACCAACCCAGTGGGGTGGGCCTCTGGCCCGCCCCATTTTTTTTTCGTAGGCCCGGCTTCCCCGCCGCGCACTCCCTCACTTCGTCAACCTAAGCACCCAAATCCACGGAACCACTTCAAACCTCAAAGCGTCTCAACCACATGCACACCCACCGTCGAGCAATCCGCTGCGTCCCGCGCGTTCTCGCGGCGTGCACTGCGGGCGTGCTGACAACGCTCAGCGTCGTGATGCTCGGCGTGTGGCAAGGCTCGCCGACTATTCCCACGACGCCGTTCACTCGAAAAGCATTTCGAACCGACTTCGGGCTCGCCACGTTCACTGACTGCGGCAAGAGCCTGCTTGTTACTGCAACCAACGCCCACCTTGTACAGAACCTATCGAGAACCGGCGAGAAGCCCGGCACCATCGAAGTGCTTCCGGGTGATCCTGATTTTTTCAGCGACAGAGACCTCGCCGCATTTCGGCGCGTTCCCTATGTGCCGCCGCCGAATTCAGCCGTTGCAGATGCGACAGACTCCGATCTTGAAACGCTCGATGATGAAGCCGACGAGCAACACGAAGGAGACGGGCCCTTCTCTTATGAACCAGACGTCCACGAGCTATGCAAGCAGTCGCCGCTCGAAGGCGCAACGTTCTTCGACAAGCCCGAAGCCAACAGCGTCATGGAATTCGCCATCGGATTCCCGTTCCGCGCATGCTGGACCGCCGAGTGGTGTCAATGGGAACATGGCGCCTGCATGGCGGTTGGTCGCGGGCCCTCCCATTGGATCGCGATCCCGAAGTTGAACTCAAGAAAAGGCTGGGTGCCGATCGAATCTGGCTTTCAATCAGAGTTCGGCTTCCCCACCGGCATCCTCCCCCTCGGCTTCGCCGCCAACACCACCATCTACGCCACCGCGTGGTTCGCCCTGCTCAGCGTCCCGGGATTCATCCGCCGTCGCTTCGCAAAGCAAAAGAACACCTGCCCAGCCTGCAGCTACAACCTGCAAGGCCTTCCAACAAACGCATCTTGTCCAGAATGCGGCGGTCAACGCACTGCCCATTGACTTGCAGTCCGCTTCAACTTCCTGTATGCTGCCCACCTCTACTGAAAGTCGCTAGAGTCGTGGTCTTCGATTGAAAGGAGCTTGGGCATGTGGTGGATCGTTGCTGGCGTTGGTGTGCTCGTGCTGGTCGGCGCTCTGTTTTTCATTCTTCGTTTCCTACGAAAACGAAACGCCAGTTTGATCTCCGTTGTAATGCTGCGCACCAAGCCGCAGGCGTTGACAGAGTCAGACGTTCGCGGCGCAGTCCGCCGTGCCTTCAAAGCCGAAGCGAAGGTCAACACGACTCCCACTGAAGACGGCAGGGCCATCACGTTTCTGGTTCTGAGCGACAACATCCCACCCTTGGGCGTCATCTGCGCCAAGCAGCCGTACATGTCCTCCGAGGAAGCCCAGGAAGTTGCAGAACACCTCGAACACGAAGTCGCTCGCGCCGCCATGACCCAGCACAAGGCGTGGATATCAATCGACGCCGTGGGTATCGACTCGTCCATCGGCAAAGAGCATGTCGCGGCTGCTCACGCTCTGTGCGCCAAACTCGCCGCAGAATTCGTCGACGATGATTGCATGCTGCTGTTCCTACCAGCCTCAAATCGCGTCGCGCAGGTGAATGCAACGACCACGGATCAACTCCGCGCAGGCGAACTCGACACCCTCTTTGGCGACGACGACTTGCACGCTCCAATTTTCCGACCCGCTGCCGACGACACGGAAGTCGCTGCCGCGATGGCCGAAGCACAGCGTCGCCTCCCCGAATTTCTGAACGCAGTGTCCACAGGCACAAAGGACAAGCCCGCCCTCTTCAAAGCCCGTTTCAACGTCGGGCAGCCGGGCCAAGAAGGCAACGAATACATCTGGCTGTCACTTAAGTCCGTGACTGCCCAGGGCCTCACGGGCACAATCGAAAACCCGCCACTCGACAAGTCAATCCCACCCAAAGGGACTTCCGTCACTATCGCACTCGACCGTGTCGTGGACTGGCTCTATGTTGACGCGAACAACAAGCCGCAAGGCATGTTTGTGGACAAAGTCCTTCTGAAACAACAGAAGAAGAACAAGTAAACGTAGTTCAACCGACTTCGTCGCCCAAGCAAGATCATCCAGCCACGAAATTCAGTTCGGCTGATTAATCCACCCATACCGATCCCGCCCCGGCGGCCGCGTTCTCCCATCTGCATCCGAAATCGCATACCAGCGATTCGAGGTGGGCGTGTTCGATGCGTACAGCATCTTGGCCGACCAATCCTTCAAGGGCGTTTCGGTTTCTTCGATGCCATCATTTGGCGCTCTGAACAAGCCGCATGACCCGTCAACGTAACTGATGTGACCTCCCCGATCATGCCGAGTAGTGAGTTGGTCGCGATTTCCAAACAACCCGTCACGGAATTCAGCACCATTGAACTTTGGCGTGCTTTCCTCGAAGAACAGCGGAATGCCCTGCATCCGCACATACGAATCGTTCCACGCGACGAGATAGTTGTTCGCCGCTGCGGATCCGGGCTGCATCCACATCACGTTGGTTGTCGCCCCGAGCAAACACCCCTCGACTTCATCGATCATCGTGTAGTCAAACTGCACACCAAGCTCAACGCCCCACGGGTTCCAATTGGATTGCCCGTTCGCGCTCCTGCGCTTGTTGGTCGGACACTGAACGATCTCATGCGCATCCGAAACATACTGAAACAGAAACCCGGGCCTGCGCAGTCCCGTTGCCGGATCATAAATCATCGCCCACAATGCGGTCATGTTCTGCCCGTCGGGCGACGGATTGTTGAGGCGCGCGCCCGCTGGATAGGACTGTCTCCACAACGCAGGCCAAATCCGATCCTTGAAGTCCATCGCATAACTGATGGAAGCCTGCGCGATCTGCTTGTTGTTCGCAAGACACTTCACGTCCTGCCCCGCGCGTTTCGCTTTGAACAAACTCGGCAGCAGCAGCCCGATGAGAATCGCGATGATCCCAATCACCACGAGCAACTCGATCAGCGTAAAACCTTTCACAATCCTGCGCGAACGAACGATTGGTGTGCCTTTGTCCATGGCTGCTTCGCTGAAAATTGGTGATCGAACCACATCCCAGAAACAAAACCTGCACCACGCTAGCCAGAACGACTTGCAAGGTGCAGGTTGCCGATCTCTTCGGCTGACTTGCCGCGCCGCTGAGCACCGCAAGACAACCCCCACAGAGACCCAGTCCTAACAGACTACCACAATTCCACCGTTTGCACAAGCCGGATTCTGTAGAGACATCCGAATTGGGGTCTTGCACCAAGGAACGAAAACGGTGAAACACCAAATTCGTGTGCGCTCACCATCGTGCAAGGCGCAAAATCCCCACGAGTAACACTTGTTATAATTTTGTTTGGATCAGTTGCGTCCTTACAATCTGTCACACTTTTCGTCCCGATGTCCACCCCTTTCGCCATCCCCAACCCGCTCGCCACAACCAGCGAGCAATTCGCCCGCGCCGCCATTGGCCGAGTCGTTCTGCATCCATCCATCTCAAGCCCTCGCCCACCCCTCGGCGGCGAAGAAGGAGCACTGGGGGCCTACCGCGCGTTTTTTCGCGAAGGTGCCGAAGCACTGCCGCGCATCGTCGCTCGCCCAGGTTCAGAAATCACGTGGCACTTACCCGAAGTCGTTCGCGAACTCCGCGACGAAAGCCCCGAAGGCACTGTCATCAAGTTCCTCACGCGCATCCCCGCAGTGACGACATACACCGATGCCGAAGGTAAGACAACGACACTTGCCCCCAGCAGCACATCCATCACGCAATCGCTCACGCATCTCGAAGTTGAAAGCGTCCTCATTCCCATGCTGGGCTCCACCGGCAAAACCACCTACACGCTCTGCGTCTCCAGCCAAGTCGGTTGCGCCATGGGCTGCACCTTCTGCGAAACCGCACAGATGGGCCTCATCCGCTCGCTCGCACCGCACGAAATCGTCGCACAGTGGTGGGCCGCGACGCACCTCGTGCTCGGCAGTAACGAAGTGACGAAGTTACGAAGTGACAGAGTCGCAAAGGTCACTCCGTCACTTCGTCACTCAGTTACTCCGTCACTTCTTCCCGTCAACAACATCGTCTTCATGGGCATGGGCGAGCCCATGGACAACATTGAAAACGTGATCGCCGCGATCGAGATTCTCCGCGATCACAACGGCGCACACGTCCCCACCAGCAACATCACAGTTTCCACCGTGGGCCGCGTCGATGGCATCAATCGCCTCGCCCGCGAAGTGCCCCGCGAAGGCTGGCACCGCCTGGGCATCGCGCTCTCGCTCAACGCGCCCAACGACAGCGATCGCTCCAAGATCATGCCGATCAATCGCAAGTACGACCTCGCGCAAGTTCGCGATGCTCTGCTCAAGTGGCCCAAGTTTGGCGGCAACAAAATCTGCGTCGAATACGTCCTAATCCCCGGCGAAAACGACACCCGCCAGCACGCAGAGCAAATCGCCGACTTCATCCGCCCCTTCGGCATGCACAAGTCGGCGGGTACCACGGGCGTCCCCGCCCGTGAGGATACCTCGGCGGTCCCCCGCCGCGGCGAACGTGAAACTGCTCCGGCTCTTCCCACTGATTCCGAACCGATCGATTCAACAACAGAACCCGCTTCCAAAGCCCGCCTCCGAGCCGTCCTCAACCTCATCCCCTACAACCCCCGCCGCAACAGCCCGTGGCCCGCACCAACCGAAGACCAAGTCGAACAGTTCATCAACTGGCTCATCGAAGAAGGCGTCTTCGTCAAACGCCGCCGCACCAAAGGCCGCCAAATGATGGGCGCCTGCGGCCAACTCGGCAGCGAACAAATCCGCCGCCGTCAAGTCGTGACACCAACCGTCTCTGCATCGAGAACGGACGTCGCATCCACACAACACTGATTGTGCCGTGGAGTTTGATGTGCTGGACACAGCCATGCAGTGCATCATCAACGCACTACAAAATCAAAAAAAAGCCAGCGAGCACGGCTCACATGCTAGGCACATGGCTCATCGCTCGCTGGCGCTCGGGGGGCTAGATATCCAACAGGACAAGGTATCCGACAGATTTAGTATACCATATCCTGATCCAAAAGCAACCTGCGTGTGCAATTTTTTTTATGGGATGATCGACCCAGTCAGGGCGTTCACCTTCACGCTGCGCTCGCGGTTTGCGCTGAAGATTCTCACTTCGTAAATCGCGACGGCGCCGACAGTTTCCATCTCGATCTTCGTCACATCGCCGCTGCGGACGTTGAGCGCGTTCTGCATCGCGGCTTGATAACCGATGGGGGTTGCACTTCCAATTGCGGCGAACACCGCAGCCGCATTCGCGGCATCGCTCGCGTCCATCGCTTCCGTTTCTGAGCGGACAATTGCACCGCTCAGCAGGTTGAAGCGGAACTCGGTTGCGGTCGTGGCGTTGGGTGCAACCGTTTTCACTTCAAACTTGGGGGAGCGCGACTGACGCAGCAGTTCGGCTTCAAGGGCAAGGCTGCCCGCGGGCTGTGACGCCAGAGCGGTCGTAATCGCAGTGTTCAGACGGGTCGCGTTATCACCCAACGGCACATTCCCGCCGCCGTTGTTCCCGCCCGAGTTGCCACCACCCGAGTTTCCGCCGCCAGAATTGCCACCCGAGTTCCCGCCCGAATTCCCACCGCTATTTCCGCCTGAGTTTCCACCGCCGTTGTTGTCAACGCTCGTGCCCAGCACCTGGCCCGTGATCGGATTGATGCGAACTTCGGCCTTTGTGCCGTTGTTCAGCACCACAACCTTGTACACATACGTCGTCCGGCCGCTGGATTCGATACGGACATCAACTGCCTGCCCCGCACCACGGCTCGTGACTGCGATTGCAGCCGCCTGACCAAAGTTCACCGTGAACGAGGGCAGTGCAGCCGACAGATTCTGGATCGCACGTGCATCGTTCGTGTTCAGGCTCTGGACGCGGCTGCGGACGACGTTGCCGGTCAGGACGTTGATGTCCTGACGGATGCGGTCACGCGAACGCGACGCACCGGCTTCAACCTTGTACACGAACCGACCTTCTTCAAACTCAATCTTCACGCGAGTCACGACGGCAGTGCCAAACGTGCTGGTCGTGCGGTTCGCGGCGGCCTGGAAGCCCACCATCGTGCCATCCGCAGGCAGTGTGACGCCCGCAGGCAGGTCGTCCGCACCTGAAGCAAAGGCAGGGCTGGAAACACCCGCGACCCCCGAGAGAGCAACCAAAGTCGCGGCGAGCAGAGAACGAGTGAGGTAACGATTCATGATGAACTCCTGAAAAAGATCCAAACGATTGGTGAAAGATGCTGTTCAATGTGCTGCGGAATTTACCTCGCAGCGACGGGGTTTGCCCGGCCCTCCTGAGCCGGTCTGCATGCGACGAGTCGCAGCCGCGACTGTCAAAAACCGAAAGAAATCCGCCTATCTAAACTCCGCTCACATCACTTTCAAGTTATCGGGATGTGCAACCGCGAATCCATCGCGAACTAGGGAGGGCCATGACCGATCAGCTTGCTCAATCCGGGGAAGTCCAAGCCTCCGCCGCACCAGCCGTCGCCTTCACGCCCGAGTTGCAATGCACACACTGCGGAGCCGGTCTCGGAGGCTTGGCAAGTTTGGGCCTATGCGCCGAATGCGGCACATCCCAACCCGGCGCAGCCTTCGCCCCCATCGCCCATGATTGCTCCTGCCGAGATTGTGGCTACGCCCTCCGAGGCCTGCTCCCAACCGGCACCTGCCCCGAATGCAACAAACCCATTTGGCAATCGCTGCGTGGTGACTATCTGCGGTACGCGTCCGTCGAGTACCTGAACACACTCCGTAGCGGGCTGAATTGGTTCCTCAAAGGTGTACTGATGTTGATCGTCATGCCCTTCGTCATCGGCATCATCATCGGGTTGTTTGGACCGGGTCGGACTACAACAGCATCGCAAATGAGTCCCTTAGTGTGGACCGTCCTCATGCTCCTTCCATGGTGCGCGATTGCGTGGGGCATCTGGAAGTACACAACCATCGATCCAACATATCAGGGCAGCGCAGACCCAAGCCGCGCACGAAAAGTCCTTCGAGCCGCGTTGCTGTCAGGCATCGCATTGCTCATCATCAATGCGGTTGTCGAAGCGTTGCCGATTTCGACGTGGATCATCTCATCGATAATCACCGTGCTGGTGTTCGCTGCCTTTATCACGTTGATCATTTCGATGCTGCTGTACACAAAGTGGTTGTTCACGCGTGTCCCTCATCAAGAATCTGTCCGCCTCGCTGCAAGATACGTTTGGCTTCTGCCAACTTTGGTAATGTCCAGCTTTGTCGTAGTCATCGCAGGTGCGACGTTTTTGAGTTGGCTCGGTTGCATGGGAATCGGCCTTTTAGGATTGTCCTGGCTTGTGTCTCTCATCCTCTTCTGGAACATCCACGACCGCCTCCGGAACGCCATCAAACTCATTCAGAAGTCCCAGCAGGTCGCCCCAGCCGTCCCTACGCTTTAAGAATTGCCCCGACAGCGGAACGTCTGCAACGCGGCGGCATTCAGTCAAGGAATCGTTATGCAACTGTTCTCTCGGAACTCGCTTCGTTCACGCCTCGTGCAACGCCTCTTGGGCGGTGCGTTGGGCCTCTCCCTCGCCGCCGTCGTCATGATGACCCCGGGCCTCTTGGCACAGGACTCCAAGCCCGAAACCAAACCCGCCCCCGCCGAAGCACCGGCAACCCAGCCGGGCACCACCTCGGGCGGCGACTTCAGCATCACGCAGACCGCGCCTGTCCAGCCCGCTGGCATCCCGATCCCCAACCTGCCCATCGTCGCGACCACCACCCTCGAAGGTGGCGTGATTGCCGAGGACATGAAGATTGGCGACGGCCCGGAAGTCAAGCCGCTCGCGGTCGTGACGGTGCACTACCACGGCACGCTGAAGAGCGACGGCAAGAAGTTCGACTCGACCTTCGAGCGAGCCCAGCCCGCAACCATGCCTCTGGCCAACCTCATCAAGGGCTGGCAGGTCGGCATCCCCGGCATGAAGGTGGGCGGCATCCGCAAGTTGACAATCCCCGCCGCGATGGCATGGGGCGACAAGCCCTTCGGCGAAGAAATCCCGGCCAACTCCGATGTCGTCTTCATCATTCAGGTCGAAGCAACGCTCCAAGTTGAAGACGTCAAGGTGGGCGAAGGCGACGCCGCGACCGGCCAGTGCGTCGCGTCCACGGTGTTCACCATGAAGAACGACAAGGGCGAAGTGGTGTTCAGCGCAGAAGCGAAGAACCCCTACCTCTGGCTCCCGGGCGAATTCAGCACACTGTCGATGGCCATCGAAGGCATGAAGGTGGGCGGCAAGCGCACCATCAAGGTGCCCAAGGTGATGAACACCGCCGACCCACGAATCCCCGCTGGCATGCTCAAGCACCCAACCGGCGTGGACCTGAACATCGAACTGGAATTGGTCGGACTGCGAAACCTCCAGTAAGCCAACCAAAGAACAAACACAACCGTGCCATCGAAGTCCTCGCGCATGCGAGGACTTCGATGCTTTTTGCTCGAGATGCGTAAGGGGGTCGGCATTCGGCATTCGTAATTCGGCATTCGTATTTTGACTCCCAACCTCGCTTGCGACGAATGCCGAACCACGAATGCCGAATGCCGCTTTTCCAGAACACCCCACCCCCAAACGCGTATACCTTCCCACACCCAAGGGGAACTCGAATGCACAAGCATCGTGACACACATGGCTCTCATGGTTCCCTTGGTTCTCTTGGTTCTCTTGGTTCCCTTGGCTCCCTTGTCACTCTTGTCACTCTTGTCGCGTCTCTCTTCCTGTCGAGCCTCGCTCGCGCTCAGGAACTGATCGCCCGCGAACTGATGGACCTCAACGCCTCAACGCTCATCACCCTCGACGACATCGAATACCTCCGCGACGCCGCGAAACTGTCATCCGACCAGTTCGAATCCGCGCAGGTGCTCTACTCCGGCGCAAAGTCAAGCCTCGAACAAGCCCGCCGCAAGGAACTCCGCGCCACCCGCGCTGCGAGCGAAGATCAAAACGAAGAACAGCAGCAAAAGCGTTTGCGCGAAGCCTCAACGAAGTACATCGACGACCTCGCCAACATCGAGAAGTCTTTCATGCAGGACCTCAAAGGCCTGCTCACTCCCGACCAGGAAGACGGCTGGATGAAGTTTGAACGCATGCGCCGCCGCCTGCTCATCCGTCGCACGATGGACTTGCAGAAAGTTGACCTCGTCTCCTTCCTGCGCCGCAGCGTCAATGACACCTCAGCCCTCTCGCGCATGTCCGAAGAGATTGAGAAGTACGAGCACGACCTCGACTTGCTCATACAACAACGCCGCCCCATCGCAAAAGAAATCGGTCGCAATTGGTTCACCTGGAAACACGACGGCGAAAAGGACGACCCCAACGCCGTCAACAACATCCGCGGCATCGCCGCAAAAATCTGCGAATTGCAGGCATCAACCGCAAAGCGCTGGGCCGACCTTCTCCCAGACGAACCACGCACAAAATTCTCGCGTTATTACTTCAACGTCTGCCACAGCGGCACAGGCCAATCCACAGGCCGCATCCAAATCGTGAGAGAACTCAGCCGCCTCACCACGCTCAAGGCGGACCAAAGAGACACAATCAAACGCATCATCGCCGAAGCCGACGCTAAGAAGATGGCGATGAACTGGCAGTTCGTAAAGTACTGGGAGTCCCAGGTCGTCGCAAATCTCCGCAACCAACCCGAGCCCGCAGATCCCGGCCTCGGAGACTACTGGACCAAACTCCGCGAACTCGAACGCACCGTCATCCGCGACGTCGAAGCTGTGCTGACTCCCGAGCAAATGGAGTCGTACAAAGACGGCGCAGACCTCGACATTCCAGCCGCCGACGAGCACCCACAAACCGACAAAGACCGCCGTCCCGACGAATGGGACGAGGAAGACTATTCAGACGAAGAAGAATAATCGTGACCGTTCCACCATCGCCGGGAGGTTTTTCATGTTCCATCGCAGCAACGTCGCCACCATCGCCATCGTCTGCCTCGCAGGCATTCCATGCATCGCGCATGCCCAAGAAACCATTTCAGACCAAGTCTGGCTGGGCAGCGCACTCTTTACCATCGAAGACCTGGAAAACCTCACTGACGCCGCGAAACTCTCCGACGACCAGCGCGACGCCGCGCTAGAACTCATGCGAGGCGGCATGGCCCGCGCCCGCACCATGGCCCTGCGCTCCTATCGAGGCACAGACGACTGGGACTGGTCCGACATGAGCGGCGAAGACTCAATGGCCAAAATGAAAGAGTGGCAGGACAAGCAAAAGAAGCAGCAGGAAGAAGTTGTCGAAGTCGAAAAAAGCGTGATGAACGACCTTAAGACGCTGCTCGAACCGACGCAAGTGGACGATGGCTGGCCCAAGTTCGAACGCTCGCGCCGCCGCCTCTTGCTCCGCAGTGTCTCGCAAGTGCAGCAACACGTGATGCAACTCGCGGCACAGGCTGGCGAATCCATGGAAGTGTCCATGTCATACAGCGGCTACGGCATGGACTCCGAAGTCCCCGACCTCATCGCAACCATCCGCGCCGCGAAACTGTCGAAGGCCGACATGGACAGCATCGCAACCGTCACCGAGCAATACGCAACGAGCATGGATGCACTGATCAAAGACTACCGAGGCGCGGCGAAAACACTGCTCAAAGCCCAGCAAGGTTTCATGGGATTCGGGATGGGCGAAGAGCAAGCCAAACCCAGCGAAGGCGACATCAAAACAATTCAAGATGTCGTCAAACGCATGGGCGAAACGCACATCAAGTACGCGCATCAAATAGACAACGAACTCAAGGGCGACGCAAAGGACCGCTTCATGCGTCAACGCCTCCGCGCCGAGTTCAAGTGGCAATGGACTCCCTCCAAGCGACTGCCGCAGATCAAAGCAATCCTCAAACTCAAGTCGCTCTCCAAAGACCAAAAGGAAGAAATCACCTCGCTGATGAAAAAAGCCGACGACGAACTGCTCCGCCTCGCCGCGGAAAATCTCCGCAAGCAGGACGAACAGCAACTCAGCGGCAAGGACAAAGAAAATCCCTGGGAATACATGCAAAACGAAGAAGGCCGCGAGCGCGTCAAGAAGGAAGCCAAGAT
The DNA here is from genome assembly GCA_046350435.1 of Phycisphaerales bacterium. Classification (GTDB taxonomy): domain Bacteria; phylum Planctomycetota; class Phycisphaerae; order Phycisphaerales; family UBA1924; genus BJHL01. The sequence goes on along the minus strand of JAXMAK010000001.1, from coordinate 719,289 downwards.
TCGCAAGGAACTCATCAAAGACGTCGTGAACGTCCTCGACGACAACCAGAAAACCGCCTACGAAACCGGCATCGAAAACGATCAGGACCTCGCCGATGCGTTCGAAAAACGCCGCTACGGCACGGAAGCGTGGGGCCTCGATCAGGAACTGACAGGCTGGGATTGGACCGACATGCGAGGCGAAGACGAAGAAGAGCAGAAGTAATTTCACGTCCCTGATTGTTGAGAACGCCCACGCGCCGCCGCGCACGCAGCAAAACTCACCGCAGTCCCCGCCAGCAAGTGCCATCCAAACGCCCACGCCCCGAGCCAATCAGTTGCGGGTTTCATATCCATCTGCGCACCGATCCACCCAAGCACCTGCTTCTGCGTCAGAAAAATATACATCGCTCCAAGCACCAGCGCCGCAATCGCACTCGCGCTCGTGCCGCGCTTCGTGAACACCGCGCACAGGAAAACTCCAAGCAACCCCGCGTACGCAAACGACAAAATCCCAATCGCAAAGTCCAGCAGCGGAATGCCTGAAACGTTCTGCCAGATCGCACACAAGCATGCAACAGCGCACAAAGCAACGCCGCAGCAAATCACCAGCATTCGCCCGATCGCCACTTCCCTCGCACCGCTCACATTCGCCGCGCCACGCCGCAACTTCAACCAATCATTCATGAGCGTGCTCGCCATGCTATTGAGCGTCGAATTCACCCCGATCGGCCCAATCGCAAGCACACCCGCAATCATCAGCCCACGCGCCGCGGGCGGCATCTGTTCCAGAATAAACGCCTGAAACACATTCTTGCTCGCGGGCAATCCACTCTGATGCACAAGGTGATACGCGTACAACAAAAGCCCGATCACCAGAAAAAGAAAAATCACCGGCAGTCCCAGCAACTGCCCCATCAACACACTCCGCCCCGCCTGCTTCGCATCCTTGCACGTCAAACTCCGCTGCACCAGATCCTGATCGACCGCCATCGTCGCAAGATACAACGCCGTCAGCCCCGTGAGCGCGGCCCACAGCGAATACGCACTGCCTCGATTCCATGACACATCGATGATCGTGAGTTTGTCGATGGTGCCGCCCGTCGGCACCAATGGCAAACTCGCGTTCGCCTGCGCCTTGAACTCCGGCGCCGAACTGAGCAGAGTGAGCAACTCGTCAAACGAAAGTGGAATCTTGTTCCACAACACAATCGCCGCGACCACGCCCGCACCCGTATACACCGCAACCTGCAGCACATCACTCCAAATCACACTGCGCACGCCGCCGAACAGCGAATACAACGTCCCCACAATCATGATCGCGCCGATGCACACACACACCTGCCACGGCACGACATCACCGAAGATCGCGAGCGAAAGTGGCAAAGCTCCGATGAACGTGCGCGCCCCAGTGCCGAGCAATCGTCCAACCAAGTACGCCACGCTCGAACCAACGCGTGCCCCACGCCCGAAGCGATACTCCAGCATCTCATAGGGCGACGCGACGTTCAACGCGTAATACCGCGGCAAAAACCATCGCTGCACAATCCACGCCGCGAGAATGGGCGAGATCGCCGTCGCCAGGTACGTCATGTTGCGCAGGTAACTGTTCTCCGGCACGCCGATGAACGTTGCCGCAGACTGCGCCGTCGATAAAATCGAAAACGCCACCGCCCACGCCGGCATCGATCTCGCCGCGAGAAAATAGTCTTTCCCGTCCGTCGCCCCGCGCCGATTCGCCCACCATCCCACAAACAACAACAACCCAAAGTACACCGCAAGCACAACCCAGTCAGGCCACGAAAGTCCCAACGACATCGAGTTTGTAGTTGCGTCCTGCATCTCGGCGGAAAGCATACGACGACTCTTGGTACGGACATGTACTCATGTCCGTGGCGCACGCACGACAAATGACGACCGCGCGAAACACCCATCTCGAAAGTCAAACACAATTCCATCGCAATGCGCCGACATCCATCACATCGCGCACACTCATGGACCCGCGCGTCCCGTCCCAAAAAATCCATCGCACAGTTCCACCATCGCCTCCACGCTCACCACGATCATCCACTCTCGCGCGCACAACTCTGGTTCCGCCAGAACGCTGTGCGCAATCTTGCGTCCCGCAAATTGTTAGTTGCTCAACACTAACTTGACGTCTTGCCACGCGCCACACGAGGCACTTTCTTGCCATCGTGCGCCGCTCGCGCCGGCTCGTTCGCGGCATATTCATTCCATGTCGCGCCACGTTCTTCAAGTCGCTTGCGAGTCGCCGCAAATCCCACTTCGCCCTGCTCGCACAACAAAAACCGCCGCCCCGTATCAACCGCCGCCGCCGCAGTTGTGCCCGAACCTCCAAAGAAGTCCGCAACCACATCCCCGCGCTCACTCGCCCACTCAATGATCCGACGCAAAAGCGATTCCGGCTTCTGCGTCACATATCGCACGGCTAACTCCCGCTTGCTCGCGTGCCGCACAGGCCGAACTCCCTCATCATCCCAAATCGTGTCCAGCGGCACGACCTTCACCCACCTCTCGATGTCCGAACTCGCATCCTCATTCGCACCCTCGCACTCTCGCACTCTCGCACCGTCTTCTTCCCTAAGTTCGCTCGTTCGCTCACTCGCTCGTTCGCTCTCCAAAAAATACTTCACATACACCTTCCCCGTCGGCGCCGTATATATCCGCCCTTCTTTCCTGAGTTTCTCAATGCTCGCATCCGTGTAGTCGCCGCGCGGCGCAGTCGTAAAAAACGCCTGTTTTTCAGCGTCCCAACGAGCGCCCTTGGGTGTCCCGTTCGCGCCGAGTGCAATCGGTTTGCGAAGCTTCGGAAGTTGTCCCGGGAACTCGCACTTTTCTTTTTTGGAAAACACGAGAATGGAATCAGTGGTGCGTCCGAGTTGCCTGCTCGCCGCTTGCCGTCCCAGATTGGGCGCGCGTCGCCACACGATCTCATTGCGAAAGCACTCGCGCGAAAAGACTTCTTCCAGTATTACCCGCAACCACGCACTCGCGCGCCAGTCGCAATGCACAAAGATGAACCCATCATCGCGCAGCACCTCACGCATCAGCGTTAACCGCTCAAACATGAACTGGCAATACGCGCCATCCGTCGCCCACGAGTCCGCATACGCAAACGCCGCGGCGTCCGACTCCGTCACAACTCCATGATCCACATTCATCGCGTACGGCGGATCAATATAAATCACCCGAGGCAGATCGCGCTGCTCCACATTCCCGGCCACCATCCACCTCAGCAAGTCCAAGTTGTCCGCCCGCACCAACGCCGACGGCGAAATCGTCCGCGGCGAAATCGCATTCACCACCTCCCGCGCCACACCACGCTTCCCAGGCCACTCCAGCCTGACGTCATGACGATGCGAAGTTGGCGGCGTATCCGAAGTCATCAAATTTGCAATCCAACGGCGGACGAAATTCCTATCCCAACAAGATATGCGGCGCGTCGGGAGCGGCTCTGAAAACTGATTGATTGCGTGAATATGGGACTTGTAAGTCTCTTATTTACTGATCTGAAAAGGTGCTGTAAAGTGCTTGAAGACAGACACTAACGAAATAGCATTCAATAAAAGAGTTGATTGTCCTATGTTGGTTCGATATACTGACAAAGAAGTCCGCAATAGGTTCTTTTCGCGGGTTTGATGAGTGATTCGCTGGCTTGTGCATCATCTGCCAGCGAGTAGAAAGAAAACGGGAATCGAGGCGATTTCCGAACTGCGAGGAAGGACAAACGCGTGCGGGCTTTGGTTTCGGCGCGAGTCGAGTCCGGCGACTCACGACAGTCAGGAGTTCACAATGTCCAGCTACAGAAACTTGAGAGCGTTTGGGATCCTCGCCGTCTGTGGAAGCGTTTGCTTTATCGCGAATGCGCAGCAAAGCGAGGGTGACCAGAGCGCGACGACGGCAGCGGCGACTGCTGCGATGTCTGAGGATGCGACGTTCGCTCTCGGAAACAAGCGTTTTCATAACGATCCAGAATATTGGAAGGGCAATCCTGGGTTCTTGAATGGCCTGCGTGGGTTTGAGGATTTTTATGAGCCCGTGGGACAGCCGCTGTATTTTGAAAGCCCGACCAACGTGTCCGGCGTGCGTCTGTTGTTCCTGCATCACGAATTCTCGGATGATTCCCAGCTCGCGGGTGGTCAGGTCAACGTCGTTGCGGCGCAGGCTCGGCTTGCGTTGACTGAACGTCTTGCGTTCATCGCGACCAAGGACGGCTATTCATGGTTTGATTCGGGCGCGATCAGCGATCAGAACGGCTGGAACCAGCTCGCTGCGGGTTTGAAGTATGTGTTCTACGCCGACAAGGAAACCAACACACTTGCGACCGCAGGCGCTCGCCTGATGCTTGTCACTGGCGAAGACGCGGTGCTGCAGAGTGATACGGAAGAATTGAGCCCATTCATCAGCGTCGCGAAGGGCTGGGGCAAGTTCCACGCGATGGCGAGCGTGACCTATCGCCATCCGTTTGACGACGACAAGGGCAATCAAGTCCTGCACTGGGACTTGCATGCTGACTATGAAATCGCTCCGGAACAACTGCCGGGCTTCGCGCCGATTGTTGAGTTGCACGGCGTGCACTACCTGAGCGACGGCACGCGTCTGCCTCTCTCGGTGGGCGGCCTTGACTACACGAACCTGGGTTCGTCGGATGTGTCGGGCAGCAGCGTGATGTGGGCGGGCGTTGGCGCTCGCTGGAAACTCTCGCCTCACATGAGCATGGGCGGCGTGTATGAATTCGCGCTGACTGATGCGAAAGACGACATCATGGATCAGCGCGTCACGTTGGACTTCCAGTTGACGTGGTGAGAAAAGTTTATAGATTGAAGAACTTCGCTCGTTCCGTGATTGAGCGTACATGACAACTGAAGCCGCAATCGAACGCGGCTTCGACAAGTAGAGAAGGGGATGGTCTCCTTCGAACGTTCGGCGGCATGACGTAGCCCGGAACCTGCGTCATCCGCCGAATTGTTTTTTTTGGGGAAAGCGGTTTGCGAAGTGGGTCAGAGATGAGTGAGCACGCACTCGCGATTTCATCGCTTGCTTTTCAAAGTGGAGAAATCAAATATCAGATGCAGGTTCGCCGACCCATTCCAAGGCTTGACATTCACTCGTGAAACTTCTGAACTGAATGACTTTGCCTGCGCGAATAGTGAACACGTCAGTGACGTTGCCTTTTCGCCAAGTTGTTTCGCTCAGCAATCTCACTCGCACACGCACATCGACGATCACGTTGTTTCGGGCAACGCGAAACCGCTGCGGCTCGCATGCTCCCTCGGCCCAGCCGCCACGACCTTGTGCGACGTGGGCTTTCACGGCGTCCAGTCCGCGATACGCGCCGCTTTGCGGCAGGTCGGGGAACTCCACTCTTTCGATCTGTGGGTCGAACATGGCGACAAAGCCTTCGACATCGCCACGATTGAGCGCGGTGTATGCGTGCTTCAGTGTTTCGATCTCTGTGCTCAAAGACGCTGGCGACTCGTTGTTCACCTTGCCTCCTGCGTTCAGTCGCCTTCCTTGTCGGCACGTGATCGCTCGGCTCGCTTGCGTTCGTTTTCGCTGAGCAGTTTCTTTCGCAGGCGCACGCTCTTGGGGGTCACTTCAACAAGTTCGTCGTCGTCGATGTACTCGAGCGCGGCTTCGAGGCTGAGTTTGCGCGGGGCTTTCAGCACGACCGTTGCTTCCTTGCTTGCGGCTCGCATGTTGTCGAGGTGCTTTAGGCGCGTGATGTTGATGGTGAGGTCGTTGTCGCGGTTGTGTTCGCCAGCGATGAGGCCGCCATACACCTTGTCACCCGGCTCAACGAACATCACACCTCGATCGGCGAGTTCTTTCAACGCGTAGGTCGTGACTGGGCCAGTTTCGAGGCTGATGAGCACGCCCGCCTTGCGGCGCGGGAGTTCGGCGCCCAGCGGCATGAAGCGCACGAAGCTGTGGTGCATGATCGCTTCGCCTTGCGTTGCGGTGAGAGCGCGACCACGCAGGCCAATCAGGCTGCGGCTTGGGATTTCGAAGGACAGGTGCGTCACGACGTTGCCGCGCGGCTCCATCTTCTTGAGTTCGCCCTTGCGGCTGCCGATCAGTTCCATGATGCTGCCGACGTATTCGTTGGGCACGTCGACGACGAGTTCTTCGACGGGCTCGTGCGGCACGCCGTCAACGTCCTTCACGATGACTTCGGGCTTGCCGACCGAAAGCTCAAAGCCCTCGCGGCGCATGTTCTCGATCAGGATGCCAAGGCTCAAAACGCCTCGACCCGAGACCATGAATTCATCGGCAGTGCGGCCATTCTCGACGCGCATTGCGGGGTTGCGCTGCAGTTCCTTGAACAAACGCTCACGGATCTGCCGGCTGGTGACGAATTCGCCTTCCTGACCCGCGAAGGGCGAGTCGTTGATGCGGAAGAGCATCGTCATCGTCGGTTCTTCGAGTTTGAGGGGCGGGAGTTGGCTGGGGTTTTCTGGGTCCGCGATCGTGTCGCTGATGTCGACAGATTCGAGCCCCACGAGCGCACACAGGTCGCCCGCTTCGACGCTCTCGACTTCTTGACGCTTGAGGCCCACGAACTGCAGCAGTTGCTGCACGCGAGTTAGCACCTTCTTGCCGTCACGCTTGATCACCGCGACCTGCTGCCCAGACTTGATGCTGCCGCAGAAGATGCGACCGATGCCGATGCGGCCCACGTAATCGTTGTAGTCGATGTTGGTGATGAGCACCTGCAGAGGCTTGCTCGTGTCCGCGGGTGGCGGCGGGACGTGCTTCACGATCGCTTCGAACGCGTCGCGCAGGTTGGTGGGCTTGGGATTGGGCAGGGGCCATTGATTGGAGCACCAGCCGTCGCGGCCCACGGCGTAGAGGACTGGGAAGTCCATCGCGAGTTCGTCTTGACCAAGATCGACGAGCAGGTCAAAGACTTCGTTCATCACGCCTTCGACGCGCTGGTCCTGACGATCAACTTTGTTCACGATGACAACGGGCTTTAGGCCCAGTTCGAGCGCTTTGCCCAGCACGAATTTGGTCTGGGGCATCACGCCTTCGCTGCTGTCGACGAGGAGCATGACGCCGTCGGCCATGCGGAGCACGCGTTCAACTTCGCCACCAAAGTCGGCGTGGCCTGGGGTGTCGAGGATGTTGATGCGGTAGTCCTTGCCGTCCAGCGCGTGGTAGGTCACGGCGCAGTTCTTGGCGAGGATGGTGATGCCGCGCTCGCGTTCGAGCGGGTTAGAGTCCATGATGAGGCTGTGTTGCCCGCCTTCGAGTTTCTCGAGTTCGCCCGCGCGGAAGTTGCCGGACTGCTTGAGCAGGTTGTCAACGAGCGTGGTCTTTCCATGGTCGACGTGCGCGATGATCGCGACGTTGCGGATGGAGTCGTTGCGGGGGACGTTGCCGAGCGAGGAGGATGATGGGGCGGTTGCGGTGGACATAAGAAAACGAAAAGCGGGAAAACGAAAAGCGAAAATGAGCGAGGTTGATGACTGACGATGAGACCTCGCCGTGGTGTTGGGCCAGCGGTTTGGGCTCCGGGAGTGACAGCGAACGCCGCGAAGCGTGCTGCATCGCCGGTCAAAATACGAACAAAGACCTCAATACCCCCAGACCATGAATGATCACGGGCAAGCAAGGTGGACAGGGAATCATAGGTGCAAAACAACGCCCCTTCTTGGCGGACTCGGTGAAGAGTCGCGGAAGGGGCGTTGGAGGAGACGGGGGGAAATTTCGTGCTTGTGAAGCGGGTGCCACTTAGCGCGGCTTGGAGATTGGCTTGGCTTCCTGTGTGATCGGTGTCATTTTAATGGCGGTAGGGGCAGGTGAGCAACTTTCGGTACCTTCGCCTAGCAGCAGTTGGAACAGATCGACGTTGTGGTTGTGCTTGTGGAGTAGAACTTGGCCTGCGTCGACGCGCTTGCCGTCTTGGGCGAGGTCGCTGCCTGCTGAGTCAATTGTGGGAGTCCACCAGCGCTCTTTGGCCATGATGGGTAGGGTCTCTGAGACTTGGTTTCGCCACCAGTAGTTTGGTGTTGTGGTGTTCGCTGCGTGAAGGGTGGGTTGTAGGGCTTGGTCGTATCGGCTTGTGTCGCCCATGCGCAGTGATGGGACTCGGGTCGCTGTTGCGATGGTCGGCGGGAGCAATTCGCTGGGCGTTGTAGACTGGGTGAAGAGGGGTTGGGGTACGACGACGATTTCGGTGTTCTGCTGCTCCGCCGATGTTGTGTATTGATGCGCGATCACGAGGCCTAGTGATGCGAGGCCGCCCAAGACGAATGAGGCGAGGGCGGGTGAGATGCTGTACCACTTGCGATTGCGGCGTGAGGATTTTAAGACGCGAGTTTCTGGCGTGCGAGGAGCAACGGCTGGCGAGTCGGCGAGAGTTGCAGCAGCGGTTCGCTCAGATTGAGCCTGATGGCGCTTCGCGGCTTGCTTCATGCCGAGGCGGGTTAGGACTTTCGCGGAGACGTCGGGCGTGGGTGTTGGTGTGCGGAGACTTTCGAGGCCTGATTGCAGCGTTGCAGCGCTGCGGCGTGAGGCTTCGTCCATCGCGGCGATCTTGGCCCATGCGATATTCGCGCCGTCAAAGTCGTTGGAGGCTTCAGCGTCCATCGCGGCGTTGATCAGGCGATCAACGCGAGTGAACTTGTCACTCTCTGATTGATCTGGTTTTCCAGGTGTATTGGGGTGAGGATTCATTGGTGCCCCTCCTCGTGATCGAGTGATCCGTTGGAATCGGGTTGTGAGCGATCAGAATGATCGCTCCTAAAAGAATGAGCATTGCGGCCAGTGCGATGCACCTTCAAGAGATTTGGTGAAGCGTGTGCTGCGCTGGCGATAGGAGAAGAAGTGCGACGCGGGACGACAACTTCGGCGACTGGTGTTTCGCTCGTGTTCGAAGTGCGGCGATCAATTTCGACAAGTTTGGACAGCAGTTCGCGAAGTTCGGCGCGGGCGCGATGCAGTTGGCTCTTGATCGTGCCTTCAGGCATGCCGGTCAGTTCGGCGATCTGCGGGATGCTCCAATCGAGTTGATGGAACAGGATGATGACTTCGCGCTGGCTGTCGCTCAATTGTGCGAGCGCGCGATCGATCGCGGTGCGCTGATGCAGTTGCTCTTCGGCGTGCTGTGATTTTTCTTCGTGCCAGCCTTTGAGAGACCAGATGGACGAGACTTGTGTCGCGTGCTCCACGACCGTGGTATCGAACACCGGTGCAAACTTCTGCTGTTGGTTACAGAGCAATCTGCGTGCGATCGTGAAGACCCATGTCGATATGCGCCAGCGCGGGTCGTAGCGATCAATATGAAGGATCGCGCGATAGAGCGATTCCTGCGTCAATTCCTCTGCGAGATCAGGTTTGTGGCAGAGACGCAGCAGGTACGAATACAGCGGCCCTTGCAGCACGCGAATCAACTGCGAAGCCGCAGACTCGTCGCCTTTCTTGGCGGCGTTCACGAGTTCGAGTTCATCGCGGCGAGGGAGCATAATTCACCATTGTGTGCGTGCAACACGAACGCACGCGAATCAGGTCACCACACCTTGCGGCGAGGCACCTGCTGAAGGTCGTCAGCCGAGTGTTCCAGTGTCGATTCGCGGCTCTTCCCCTGCAGTCGCGAAAAACCTGGTTGAACTTCTGCAACATTCGCTGTCCACGAACGCCGCGTTGTTCGACACGTCCGACAACCTCCAACCCGATCCCCCCGATCCCCACGGCCGCCCACCCCCGAACAAGCCCCGTGACCCCCGAGTGCGAATCTCCCGTTGACTCGCGCGAACTACCCGAAGCGCCAGCAACACGGTCGAGCGTCAGGGAACGCTCTACACAAGCACGACGAGGGCATTTCGCCATGCCGCCATAAGGCATACCGATAGCCGTAGTGGGGGTTCCCACCCGATCAAGAAAATCGTGAGAATGTCCAAAATTAGTCCGGAGCGAGTCGGTGAACTTCAGTCGGTGTTCACTCGTCGTTCTCTTCCATGTCGCCCAGCGGTCTGAATGCGGCTTCGTAGGCCTTCAGGGCCATGACCGCGAGTTGGGCGTGCGCTGCGGTTCCCCAGTCAGTCGTTTGAACGGGCAACGGGCTGCGGAATGTGTACAGCTTGTCTTCGCTGCGGAAGTGCTGGACGGGCCACATAGGTGCTTTGGGGTCGTAGCCCAGTTCCACGAGTTCTTCGTGGATGAGTTCTTCGAGTTTGTCGCCGGTAAACACCAGGTCGGCTTCGATGGATTGGCTCAGGTATCTCGCGGGAGTTTGCAAGCTCACGAAGAGTGTGTTGCCTTCAGTGGAAATTGAGTAAAAAGCGGGCTCGGCGCTGGAGAGGGCGTCGCAGCGGATGCGGGCGGGTTCGATGACGACGTCAGCAAAGAGGCCGGTCTCTTCAAGGCGCGGCTTGATGGTGCGGTAGAGCTTTTCTGCGTCTTGGAGCGAGGGCATGGGGCGTAGTTTTAGGCGCGAAGTGGGGGATCGCGGGCGCGAGCGCGGACAACTCAACAGAGAGAAGCATCCGTAATCAGCAGTGTCGGAGCAGAAAAAAACCCACGCCGTTTCCGGAGTGGGTTTCAGATTTCAAGAGTCAACCGAACGCGCGATTAGGCGCGACGGCGACGGGCTGCGACCAAGCCGCCCAGGCCGACGAGCGCGAATGCGCCCGGAGCCGGGATGTTGATGCAGATCTGGCCAGCGCCGAAGTCTGCGCCGCCGGTTGCGCCGAAGCCATTCGCGAACGAGGTGTTGTAACCGCCCAACGCGAGGTAGTAGGTGCCGGCACCGAGGAAGGCGACTGCTGCACCGTCGCCGGTGTTGGTGCCGTCGAACGCGGCCAAGGGGCCAGCGCCGTCGACGTCGTAGCCCGTGCCGCTACCAATGCCGACTCGGCTCCAAGCCGCACCCAGCGTGAGGTTGTAGTCGTCGTCGTTCTGAATCAGTGAGCCACCTGCGCTGAACAGGCCGATCTCCGTGTCATAGTCGCTGCCGAACGAGAAGATGTCCGCAGCGTTCGTGGTCGACGCGAGAGTGAACTTCATCCAGACGACCTGGTTCGCCGCGGTGTTGAAGGTGGGCGAGCAGACGGTGCCGTTGCCGATGGTGCCGAAGTCGTACGCCGTGGGTGGTGCAGCAACAAGGTTGTCCCAGAAGGTGAGCGTTGCGCTCTGGTAGAACGAGTCCGGAGCGGGCGCGCCACCGTCATCGAACCAATTGAAGAAGTCGTAGGTCCAGGTGCCAGCGGGATCGAACGCCGACGAGATGATCGTTTCGCCCGTCACGTTGAGCGTTCCACCGGGGCCAACGGTGCCCCAAGAGCCAGGAGCTGCATCAACGCGTTGAGTGGCGGCTGCGCCAGCGGCGTAGGTGCCAGGACGCCAGAGGTTGACGCGGTTGTCGTTGGGGGTGTCACCAGTGTTGGTGCCAGTGTTGCGCTGGAGCGTGCCGGTCATGCGGATGCGACCCAGCTGATAGCCACCAACGCTGTTGAACGTGGTGTACGTGTTGGAGTACGTACGGCCCGTGCTGCCGCTGGTGGGGGTAGCAAGACCCGGGAGGGTCAGGCCGCTGAACGTTTCCTGCAGGTTCTGGGCGTTTGCCAGACCAGCAGCCGCCGCGAGGGCGACAATTGCGATCGTCTTCTTCATATCTCTAAACTCCTCTTCTCACAGAAACATTCGAGGCCCCTGCGCAACGGGCCACAGACTGGTGTTGCGGCGTGAACCCCACGACGCAACACAGAATGCGTTTGCCAAGCAGTTTGGCAAAGCAGCATCCTGCCCAGTCAACGCATGCGAATGGAGAAGGTCCTCGCACATGTTGCCAGGCAATCAACGAACGCAGGATGAGGAGCTTGAGTGTGAAGGTCTCTCAGGTCTTCACGAAGGGCAAACGGAGAATTCGTTTGCCGGGTCTTATCTCTCTCTCCTATCCATTGCTCACATCACTTCCCTCAGTCCAAGGGAAGTAGTAGTAGGATACAGGAAATCGCTTGCTATGTCCAGCGCATGTTTAGGGGAATCTCCCTGCACAGGGCATGAAAATGAGTATTCGTAGTCTTATAACTACACGTGACAGGCTGTTCACGGACGCTGCGTAGGCCGCACTCTCAGTGTGCAAGGTATTGTGGGATCGAGTCTTGGGTGCGATTGGCCTTCCAAGGTGGCTCTGTTGTTGGATTGAGGTATGTTCTATTGCTGGGTGACGAGTTGATTGTCGCCCAGCACCTTGAACAAGACACACCAAGACAGGAGAGAGCCATGAAGAAGATTGTTGCAATGTCGTTGTTGAGCATGTTGGCGTTGGCGGGGGCGGCGCAGGCGGATGTTGTGACGATGACGTTTGATGCGGGGCCTGGCACTTCTGTGATTAGCTCGGGTGACACACTTGCGAATCAATATGCGGATTGGGGCATCACCTTTAACGCGGGTGGCGCGACTGGTGCTTCGGGTGAGGGTGCGCTGAACTGGGCGACGAACACGTCGATGATCATCACGAACAGCGACTATGGCTCGCGCGGCGTGACAGCACCGCCTGTCAGCAACATGCTGCACTCGTACGGCGGTTGGCTGAATGAAGATGGCACGCCGATCTTCAGAATGAACATTGCTGGTGGTGCGGTTGGATCGATCGCCGCGGACTTTGTTGGTGTGGGCAGCACTTCCACGTATGAAGGCACGCAGTATCGGCCGTCCATTCGGGTATTTGATGCGACTGATGCGTTGATTGGTTCGGCGAGTGTTGTTCCTGAAGGATCAACGTCGTATCAGACAGTGACGGCGTCGTTTGGCGGCACTGCGGCGTATGCGTTGATCACGCCTGGGTCGTTCAGCGACTGGGTGGGCATTGACAACATAGTGGTGAACACGGTGCCGACGCCTGGCGCGATGGCGTTGTTTGGGATGGGGACGATATGTGTGTTGAAGCGCAAGCGGAAGTGAAATGTGTGATTGAACTCCCGGGTCTTGTGTGGGTTTGAGGCTGTGAATACGTGAGCATCGAAGTCGGCTCAGAGCAGCCGACTTCGATGGCACGATTGAAAGCAAAGAAAAAGCCCGGCTTTCGCCGGGCTTGGTTCATTTCGGGGATTCGCGTTACGTGCTGGACGTTGCGGCGGGTGGGGCTGACTTGGGGCCGTCGTCGGCCTGATTCTCCAGGAACTTCTTCGCCAGTTCTTCGGGTGCGGGGGCACTGTCAAAGAACAGGTGGTCTTCTGGCTTGCCGTCGACGTCGTTGCGGCGAGAGACCTTGATCAGCGCGGGGGCGGTGAAGCTGCCTCCCAAGAGCATTTCGCTGAGCGGGTCTTCGACGAACTGGCCGATCGAGCGACGCAGAGGACGTGCACCGAACTCGGGGTTGTAACCCTTGTCGATGAGGAAGTCCTTCGCGGCTTGGTCAAACTCCATCGCGAAGCCCTGCGGCGCGAGGCGCTTGGCAACCTTGGCGATTTCGTAGTCCACGATCTGCGTGAGGTCGGCCTTGTTGAGCGGGCGGAAGACGATCACGTCGTCGAGGCGGTTGATGAATTCGGGGCGGAAGAACCGCTCGATTTCCTTGAGCAACACGGTCTTGACGTTGTCGTAGTCGGTGGTTTCGGTGCGCTTCGCGAAGCCGAAGCCCGCGCCGCCCTTGATGATTTCCGAACCCAAGTTGGAAGTCATGATGAGCACGGTGTTCTTGAAGTCGACGTTGCGGCCAAACGAGTCGGTCAGGCGGCCTTCTTCCATGATCTGGAGGAGCATGTTGAAGACGTCAGGGTGTGCCTTCTCGACTTCGTCGAGCAGCACGACGCTGTAGGGGCGACGACGGATCTTCTCCGTGAGCTGGCCGCCTTCTTCGTAGCCGACGTAGCCGGGGGGCGCGCCGACGAGACGCGAGACGTTGTGCTTTTCCATGTACTCGGACATGTCGAGATGCACGAGGGCTTCCTCGTCACCAAACATGAACTCTGCGAGGGCCTTGCTGAGCAGGGTCTTGCCCACGCCCGACGGGCCCAGGAAGATGAACGAGCCCATGGGACGCTTGGGGTCCTTCAAACCTGCGCGAGCGCGACGGATCGCCTTCGCGACAGCCTTGACGGCGTCTTCCTGGCTGATGACCTTCTTGTGCAGTTCGCCTTCCAACTTGAGCAAGCGTGCGGCTTCGTCCTTTTCGAGACGCTTCAGGGGCACGCCCGTCATCTTGGAGACGACTTCAGCGACCACTTCTTCGTCAACGATGCCGATGGCTTCCTGACTCTTGGCGCGCCATTCCTTCTGAATGTCTTCCTTGCGTTTGCGGGCCTGCTCGGCCTTGTCGCGGAGTTCCGCGGCCTTTTCATAGTCCGCGGCGCGAACGGCTTCGTCCTTCTCGACGCTGAGACGTTCAATCTCGGCCTCGATATCAGCGAGGTTCGGCGGCTTGGTCATGCTCTTGAGGCGGATGCGTGCGCCGGCTTCGTCGATCACGTCGATCGACTTGTCTGGATGCACGCGGCCAGTGATGTAACGGCCCGACAGCTCGACGGCGGCCTTGATGGCGGCGTCGGTGAACTTCACCTTGTGGTGCTGCTCGTACTTGTCGCGCAGACCCTTCAAGATGAGGATCGTCTGCTCGGTGTTGGGTGGATCGACGGTGATCGCCTGGAAGCGGCGAGCGAGCGCGGCGTCCTTTTCGATGTACTTGCGGTATTCATCGAAGGTGGTTGCACCGATGCACTGGATTTCACCACGCGCGAGGGCGGGCTTGAGCACGTTGGACGCGTCGATTGCGCCTTCCGCGCCGCCTGCACCAACCAGCGTGTGCAGTTCGTCGATGAACAGCATCACGTTCTTAGCCTTGCGAACTTCGTTCATCACGGCCTTGATGCGCTCTTCGAACTGACCACGGTACTTCGTGCCCGCGACCATCATCGCGAGGTCGAGCACGACCAATCGCTTGTCGTGCAGGATTTCGGGGACGTCGCCACTGATGATGCGCTGCGCGAGGCCTTCGACGATGGCGGTCTTGCCAACGCCTGCTTCGCCCAGCAGCACCGGGTTGTTCTTGGTGCGCCGGCAGAGGACCTGCACGACGCGTTCGATTTCGTTGAAGCGCCCGATGACGGGATCGAGCTGATTTTCCTTGGCGAGTTCGGTCAGGTCGCGGCCGAAGCTGTCAAGAGCCGGAGTCTGGCTGCGGCCCTTAGCGCGTGAGCCTGCGCTGCCTGCGGCACCAGAAGCGCCGGACGCGGATTCCTTGCCACCGCTAGCGCCGGGTTCTTTGGAAGAGCCAGACGAGCCGCCCGTGATGCCTTCGGTGCCTTCCTGATTTTCATTGCCTGCGCCCAAGAGGTTCAGCACTTCTTCGCGAACTTCTTCGAGCTTGAGGCCCAGGTTCATCAGCACCTGTGCGGCGACGCCATCGTGCTCGCGGAGCAAGCCGAGCAGGAGGTGTTCTGTGCCCACGTAATTGTGGTTGAGGTTGCGGGCCTCTTCGATGGCGTATTCGATCACCTTCTTGGCGCGAGGGGTCTGGGGCAGCTTGCCCATCGTGACCATCTCTGGGCCAGCGCGGACGAGGCGTTCGACTTCGAGGCGGACCTTGCGGAGGTCGACATCGAGGTTGCGGAGCACGTTGGCACCGACGCCCGAGCCTTCCTTGACGAGGCCGAGCAGAATGTGTTCTGTTCCGATGTACTCGTGGTTGAGACGCTGGGCTTCCTGGTTTGCCAGGGCCATGACTTTGCGAGCACGATCGGTGAAGCGTTCAAACATGGTGGACTCCTTACGACAGTGGAGTAGCGAACGGTGGACCAGACGGAAAGCGATACAACGAAAAGCGATGAAACGATAAATAGCTGCCGAGTTCTTCCGCCTATTCATCGCTTCATCGTTTTATCGCTTCATCGTTTTCCTTTATGCATTCTGTACGCCAACGACCCGTGCCCAGATGGACAAAATCTCGTCGGTTTCTCGTCTGCATTCATTAGATGCCAGTCAGTTAGAATCGGCTAGGAGCAACCGGTTCTTCGAGGGGAGTGGGCGGAATGGGTAATGTCTTGGAATTGAGGGGGTTAGGCGAGGCGGGTGAAGCCGATCGATGCACGCCGCACCATGAAGACGTGCCGAATTTGCGGGTTTGGGGTGGGAGGAGAGCGGCCAGAGCGGGGACTTGGGGTGGTTTGGTGGAGATGGTGAGCGGGGTGAGAGGCTGACAGGGGAGGGATTTGGGGTGGTGGGGGTGCCGGAATGGCAGAAGAAGACGATCACTGGTTTTCGGCACAAGCGGGGACCACGCGGCGGGGCTTGACACATGCCTTATGTTGTGCGTGAACGTCTTTGGATCACCTGTATGCCACTCGGAGGCTGAATGCATCGTGGAGCATTTATACTTGGCAGCGCGGCTTGTTTTCCGGTCGTCGCTTTCGCACAGAATTATTCGTTCACCACTCTTGATTCAGTTATTCCGGGCACAACTGCGCGGGCCGCAGCTATGGGTGTCTCTGGAAACGGGCTCGTCATTGGAGGCGGGGACGCCAGGTTGAATGCCGGCGAGCAGCCATTTATATGGCGAAAGATCAATGGCTCTTGGATGCGCAGCGTGCTTCCGATTCCAACTGGTATCGTGCCACGACCTCAGAACAAAGCGCGTGTGATGTCGCTTTCGTATGACGGTGACACTGTTTCTGGGATGGCTGGAGACGCTGGATTTCAGTTGGCTCTCAACTATGGACTCGCGGCGGTTTGGACTAACGTGCTGTCTGGCGCTGCAACGCTGCAAGTGATTGACAACAACACTGCCGGGGCTGGCTTGAGTAACGGGATCGCTGCTGACGGATCACCCGCATTGCTTTCCGTATCAACTTCGTCGCCTACCCCGCTTCGAACGATTTGGAAGTGGGAGGGTGGCACGATTACCCCGCTCGACATACCAGAGAGTTTTGGGTTTGTATCCACATATGACTATTTCGGGAGTCAACGGGTATCTGCCGATGGCAGCACGCTGGTATTTCGATATGGAGCGGTCGACGCTAGCATCGCTGTGAAGAACCGCGATGGACTGAACATCCAACTCGCAAGAAATCCTGAGCTGTTTCCAGTCTTTAGCGCATACACGCCAACTGCAGTCGATGGAACTGGAGAAAAAGTTGCTGGGCATGTCTGGAGGAGTTCGGTTGGTACATATCGCGCAGTTTGGTGGGATGCTCAAAATCAACTGCACGTACTTGGTCGCCCAACAGGAACACCAAACGCCAACAACAGCATGGCAACCGCGATGTCCATTGATGGTTCTGTGATTGGGGGTCTGCAGTTTGCCAATGTTGTTCCGGCTTGGACAAGCCCGCAGTCGGAAGGACATGCGACAATCTGGGTGAACGGCACGCCTCGTCGCTTGATTGACGTGTTGGTTGAACAAGGTGTCAACGTCGGGACTGTTGTTCCTATCACGATCACTGGAATCAGTCACGATGGATCAACCATTGTCGGTTACGGAAGAGAGAGTGCAGCGCCTTCCTCTCCCCTCGTCTCCTTCGTCGCCACCATCCTTCCCCCCGGCGTCTGCGACGACATCGACTTCAATCGCGACGGGTCGCGATTCGATCCAGTCGACATCGACGCATTCTTGAGTGTGTACAGCGAAGGGCCTTGTTTGCCGGCTGGTGCGCAGTGTCGGGATATCGATTTCAATAACGATGGCTCACTGTTTGATCCGCGGGATATCGAGGCGTTTTTGAGTGTGTACAGCGAAGGGCCTTGTCTTTGAGGTTGGGTTGTTCGCAGTCTGGACGAGTTCCAGTTGCAAAACACAACGCAGGATTCTCCAGATTCTCAGAAAAAATCGCGACTACTTGAGGTGACTTCCTCGCTCCTACTCCTGCTTGACGTTTCGGAGGCTTGTATCCTCCGAGATCGTGGAGTGCGGTCGGTCTTGCATCTTGCCTGATTGGGGTCGGAACGCGCGTTGGGTTTCAAGCGGTGCGGTGTTTTTGTTTCATGACGCTGCATGCTTGAAGTGAGATTCACGGGGAATGAGCCGCGCGTTTCAGCGTGTTGGGCAGTGAGGCTGGCTGCATTCGCAAATTGATTTGCCTTGCGTGACTTCGAGCACGCGTGGTTGTCAGGCACTTGCGAGGAGCATGGTCATGAAGTGTGCATCAAGAAAGAGTCCGGGTCTGGTTCGCGCGTTGGTGGTTGCGTGCGGAGCGTTGCTGGCTGCGCCTGCGATTGCGCAGACGACGTTCGAGACGTTGTCGGTGACGCCTCAGGAAGAGTGGGGGACGACGATTGAGCGCATGGGCACGGGGTATGTGATGGCGGGGAACATTCGCCTGAACAATTCGCTGAGCGTGCTGGTTCGCAGGAGCGATCAGTTTGGCAACGCGGTCGGTGTTGCTTGGACGTATTCGCGTCCGGGCGGCGGCGACATGACGGCGCAGTCAGTTCGCATCGCGCGCGATAAGTCGATTGTCGTTGCGGGCGAAGTCGCGCCGGGTGGCGACGGCACGCACGGTATTTATCTGATGAAAATTGATCCCGTGACGGGCGCGGTGATTTGGTGCCACGTGTATCGCGGCACGGCGTTTACCGGCTTGGGCGGCACGGTTGTTCGTGAATTGCAGGGACCGGCAGGTGGATTTGTGTTGATCGGGCGTTTGCAGAACGCCGCGAACTCACAACTGGGCGGCGTGTTGATTACGACGGATGCTGCGGGCGTGCAAACGTGCGGCACGTTGTACACCACTCCAGCAGGCGCGCTTGGTTCGATTGGTTTCAACGACGTGCGTCAGAACCCGGACAACACGTTCACGATCAGCGGCATGTGGCGCGATCAGGTGCAGGCTCCGTTGCAGCCTCTGGTGCTGCGAACGCGCTGCAATGCGAATCCTGTGTGGGCGCGTACATATATAAATCCGGCGATTCCGGGTGAGGGATATGGCGAAGGGCTTGATCTCGCACTTGTGAGTTCGCCCATCGGGCAGGACTTGACGGCGGTGACTGGTCCTTGGCGCAACAACGGCAACGCGGTTGGTTCGCTGCAGATCGTGTTGACGGGCAACAACGGCGCGCCGCTCTCGGAAGTGATCTACTCAAACTTCCTTGAAGCGCAGTCGATTCGCGTCACGCCTGGTCTACGCACGTTGATCGCGGGCAAGGTGTCGACTGCTCCTGTACCGCCCTCGACGTTGCTCAATGGTGGTCTGATGCGTTTGAATATGCCAGGTGGTGGCTTCATCACGGCGCGTGAACTTGCGAGCGTGGTGTATCCCAACAGCCGCGAGTTTTTGGAAGAAGCGATTCGCACGCCTGATGGCGGCGCGAGCGCGACGGGCGACGGGCTTGCTTATCCGTTTACGCCTTCACGCGAACTAATGCATCTCAAGACCAACGTGGGGCTCACGAGCCCGGTGGAATGTGATACGCCGCGGCAGTTCCCGGTGAACACGGCGACTGTGAGCACGGCTCGTCAGATGGTGATCAATCCGATTCCGCCGCAACTCGATGTCGTTCCCATTTTCGCGGAACGTCAGATGGAACAGCCCGACGTGTGCGACGAGAGACATGGGTGCACGACGGCTCCGGGCGGGCTGCAGCTGTGGTTGCCCTTCGATGAAAACGGCGGCATCGCCGCGAACGTTGCGAATGCGGCGTTCCCCGGCACGCACATCAATGGTCCGGCGTTCACGGGCGGTGCGTTTGTTGCGAACAGCCGGTTCTATGACGCGTTCAACGACTTCACGCAGGTGAACAATTACCCCGGCATCAATCCGGGCTCTGGCAACTTCACGATTGACGCATGGATCAACGCACCGGGCGTGCTCGCGACGCAACAGACGATCGTGGACAAGTCCGTGACTATCACGCCCGGAACATTCCAGGGTTATCGCCTGTACACGCAGGGCGGCACGCTGCGATGCACACTCGCAACTGGCGGCGCACCGGTCGTGTTCAATTCTGGTCTTGCCGTACCGACGAACGCATGGACTTTTGTCGCGATGGTGTACAACTCCACGGCGAACACAGTGACGTTCTATGTGAACGGGACATCCGCAACGCTTCCGGCTGCGGCTGCCGCGGGCAACAAGAGCACCACAGCGCCCTTCCGCGTCGCATCGGCACAAGGCGCTCCCAGCCTGCTCTTCCGAGGCAACATCGACGAAGTCGAATTCTTCCGCACGGCGCTGACAGCCGCGCAACTCGACAACATTCGTCTCGCCAACAGCAGCGGCAAGTGCAAGGACCTGTGCCGCAACGGGTCGGGCGCGTATTGCCAGCCCACGCAGGTGACGACCAATGTCACGCTGTGGGTGTGCAACTATGGCGTTGTTCCGACGACGTACAGCTACAACGTTCAGGGCTTGCCCGTGGGCGTTGGATGCAGCGTTGCTGGTCCGACGGGTATCGCACCATCGAGCGGCGTGACAGGCATCGTCAATCCGGGTCAGTGCATTCCTGTTCCGTTTGTCGTCACCAAGCCCGCGGGCATGGCGGCGGCGGGCGACACGGGTTGCTTCCAAGTTGAATTCACCAACAACACGACGGGCAATATCTTCACGTGCAACGGCACAGTCGTGCAAGGCGGTCCTCTGTGTGGATTTACTCCAGTGCCGATCGACACGGAACTCAAACTTGCTGAAGGCGTGCTGACGACGACAAACTTCTCCATTTCCAACAGTGATCCAGCCGCGCAGACAGTGAACCTCCGCTACTTCTGGGATCGCGATGTGTACAGCGACGATCCGTTCACGCCGGGCGATGAGCCGGGCTTTGTGAGCCTGAATGGTTTGCCGCCGGGCGAACCGATCCTGCGCACCGTGACGATTCCAGGCAACCAGACGCGCACGTTCCCGATCTTCCTGACATCGCTGCTGGATGATCCGGTCTCAGCGGGCAACATCATCATCGAGGCCGATCTTGATGGCGACGGCGAATGGGAACCCATCTCGCGCATGGCGATTCGCCCCGAATCACCAAACCCGTGCGACAGCATCGACTTCAACAACGACACCAGCGTCTTCGACCCGATCGACATCGACGCGCTGCTGAGCGTCTACGGCGAAGGCCCGTGCATCCCGGACACCGCGATCTGCAACGACATCGACTTCAACAACGACGGCTCGGTGTTTGATCCGTGCGATATCGATAGCTTCCTGCTGGTGTTCAGCGAAGGACCTTGCACGCCTTGCGGGCAGTGACGTAGGCCGCCTCTCCAAGGCGGGAGTGTGAAAGTAAAACACATTGAAATCAATCGCCCCGAGCAATCGGGGCGTTTTTCATTTTGCCTGCGCTGCCTTCATGTGTCGCACCGCACTCCGGACACGGCACGTCGACTGGCGTGCCTTTCAAGTCATACCGGCAGTTCACGCACAAGCCGCGTTGAAGTCGGTGGAAACGTTGATACTCTCGAATCGCTCCACTAATTCCTTTAATTGCGACTACCCACGCGAGTGTGTATAGAAAAGTGTTGATCAGAAAGCCACGCCAGATTGGAATGAGCGGCAAGTCGCGAGGAGTTCCGGGTGTGAATGGCGGTGGCTTGCCGACATGACCCCAGACTGGGTCAACAGGACCTCCGTATGCGCGATTGATTGAAGCGTTGCGAACTGCGTAGAAGGGCCAACCTCCGACAACTATTTCAACTAGAGGAACATAGGATCCCGTGTCGCAGGCAGGGTTCGCAGCAGGAGCGTTGCGAATTGCGAGCGTCAGTTCTTCGAGCGACCATGAGTCCGCACGCTCGTCCAGTAGCCTTCCGCGAAACACGCTCCACCAATCATCCGGAGTCATGTTGGATTTGATCGGCGGAGCGACCGTGGAAGTGGAATCGCGGAGTGGAAGCATGACAAATGCATAGAGAGCGCCTTGGGTTTCAAACCATCCACCATCGTGACAGTCTGAACCCAATTCTAACTTTGAAAGCCGAATATTCATACCGCCTTGGTGGAAACCGGGGCTCTTCACGCAGCGCCACGCAATCGCGTAGGTCGTGAGGGCACTCAGTGTTGTGCAAATCAAAGTGAGTATGGCGAATCGCATCAACTTCTGTGGGTGTGACCGGCTAAGTTGATTGGGTGAATGAGCCATGAATGTGCTTGGAAGTAAATGAAAGACTTCCGGGTTAAAGATATTGCTTTCTCACGCTTTGAGTTGCTGCAAAAATCCATCCAGTATCCCCGCCGCTGCGATCGCGTCTCTTCGTGCTTTCTTCTGTCCATGCGTGAGGCCCGACTGGTTCATTTTCCAGTCCGCGTCCACCGACGACAGTCGCTCGTCGAAGAAGTGCAGCGGGCGCTTGGTGCGTGCTGCGATTCTCGCGGCGAATTCGCGGACGAGCTTTGAGCGCGGGCCTTCGGTGCCGTCCATGTTGAGCGGCAGGCCAACGACGAGTTCGCCCGGGTCGCGCGGCGTCCAGAATTGGTCGATGATGCCGACGATCGCGTCCAGCAACGCCTCACCCTCGCGCTGCGCGATGGGCACTTCAAGCACCGCGACGGGCGACGCGATGCGCACGATGGAATCCGCCGTGGCTATGCCGGTGCGTTTGTCGCCGAGATCGATGGAGAGGTAGCGGGTCATGAATGAGTGATGACGTCAAGCATCAGAAAGCGACCCACGCTTGAGGCCTTCAAGAAACACGTGTTTCAAGGGCCAACCCGTTGCAGACGAAATCGCTTTGGATAACGATTTCGCAAACCACGGCTCCGAAGTCAAAGGGTACCACACTTCTTCTTGATCATGAGACTGTGTCACCAGTCTGATGAAGTGACGAATATCCCATTGAAACTCACTTGCAGCGTTTGCTGGGAATCGCATTTCAACATGTTCCAGTCGAACAACGTCGGCTGCAGGAACTTTAACGTTGATTCTAGGTAGGTGCACCAACTGCTTCGAAAAGTCGACATGAAGCACAGGGCCTAGCCGAACTTCGTCGCGCTGGCCCTTTACGTGTGCGAAAAGAATAATGATGGCGATAAATGTGGCAATAGCCGGAATGATGTACATGACTTCAAAGCTCGCGTCACCTGTGGCTTCGTCTGGTTCGATGTAACGAGCGCAAAGCGAGAACAAGATTGCACAACCAACTGCCACCACAACACGCCAATCAACGATGCGGCGTGGAACGACGGAAAAGCGATTGCCATCGCTCTCAATCTTGAAACAACCGGAACTTGTTGTGTATCCAGTGGCTTCAATCTCTTCGTATGTCTTCCGCTTGAAGACCATTGTGCGAACTCATTGCGTGATTACTTCAACCCCTCCTCCAACACCCCATGCAACTTCTTGAGTTCCTCGCTCTTGCTCTTGGGCATCACCAGCGTTGCGTCGGGCGTGTGGACCACGATCACGTCGTCCATGCCCAGCACCGCGACGGTGTGTCCTTTGCCTGCGATGCTCAGCGTGTTTTTGCAATCGATGAGCACGCTCGCGCCTTCGCCCGCGGCTCGATTGCCTGACTTGTCGGCTTTCACGGTCTCGGCGTAACTGGGCCAACTGCCCACGTCGAGCCACGTGAGGTCCATTTGTACGGTGCAGACGCTGAAGTGCGAATCGGGCTTCTTGCTCGCTGACTTGCCGGCGCTTGCCGCTGCCTTAAACGCGTCTTTCGCGGCGGGTTCCAGAATCGCAAAGTCCACGCTGATTTTTGGCAGCGTCGGATACACCTCGGCCAGCACGCTCTTGAACTTCTTGCCGCCCCACGCTTTCTGAATCTGCATGAGACCTTCGTAACTCTCGGGCTTGTAGCGAGCGAGTGCGTCGAGGAAGGTCTGTGCGCGCCAGACGAACATGCCGCTGTTCCACGCGTAGTCGCCGCTCTCGACGTAGACCTCGGCGCGAGCGCGATCGGGTTTTTCGACGAAGCGTTGGACGTAATACGCCTTGTCCTTCGCGCCGTCGATGGCGAGTTTCTTGCCGTCCTTTGCGTCGCGAATCGGGCTGCCTTGTTCGACGTAGCCAAAGCCCGTTGCGGGATACGTTGGCTTGATGCTGAATGTCACGAATCGACTTGGGTCTTGCTCGACGAGGCGGAAGCCAAGGTCCATGCGCTCCTGGAACGTGTCGATCGGTTCGATGACGTGATCCGCCGTGAGCACGGCGAAAGTAGCGTCCGCATCTTCCTTCGCGAGAATCGCGGCGGCGAAGCCAACTGCATTCACCGTGTCGCGTGCGGCGGGCTCGCCAAGGATGTGATCTTCGTCATACTTCGTGAGCAGTTCCGCAACCGAGTCGCGGTATTGCTCAGCCGTGCAGACGTAACGGCGCTTCTGATCGATGAGCCCGTCGAGCCGCTTGTCGGCAAGTTCGAGCAGTGCGCGGGGCTGCTTTTCTCCATCCCGCTGAATGAAACGAAGCAACTGCTTGGGCTTGTCTTTTCGGCTCATGGGCCAAAGGCGTGTGCCCGCGCCGCCGGCCATGATCATCGCGTACCGCATTGTGGAGAGTAGACTGGAACATCGAGCATGAGCGAAGGGCTTGCTGCTGTTGGCGTGTACCTATAAAAACTACTTGCAAGCTGGCCTTTGATTGTGATTGGGGCCTCGCGGTCCGGGTTCAGCGCATCAGGCAAACACGGCTTCCACGAGTTGCTCGGGCGTCGTGATCTTCTTGCCGTTCTTGGTTGCTCGCTGCACCGCTCGCAGGACGTTTTCTTCCGCTTCGCCGCGACTCTGGCCCAGAGCCATGAGCGCCGCGACGGCGTCTTCCTGCACCGGGTCGTCGAGCATTCGGCCCGAGGGCTTGAGTTCAACGCGCGGGAGCGAAGTGTCTTTGCCGCCCGACGAGCCGCTTTCGCTGCCGAGGTATGCGTCGACTTTGCCGTCGAGTTCCGCGATGATGCGTTCGGCCATGCGCTTGCCGATCTCGGGCAGCGTTGCGAGCAGCCTCGCGTCCTTCTCGTGAATCGCGCGGGCGATGATTGATGGCTTATGTGCGAACGCACGGAGCGCCTTGCGATTGCCAATGCCGTTTACTGTCGTGAACAATTCAAAGAACGCACGCTGCTGCGCATTTTCAAATCCAAGCAATCGCGGCACAAAGCTGCTGCCCTGTCCCTGGCCTTCAAAGTATTGCAGCGTGACCAGAGTGATAGTCTGACCGATGCGAGGCGTGAACTCGATCGCGAGAAACGCGGGCAGCAATACTTCATACGCAAACGGATCGCTCGCCGGGACAATCACGGCACGCGAGCCATCCAATTCATCGAGTTTGCCGGTAATGCGGGTGATCATGAATAAACATTACTGCAAGCTCACCGGCATCACCACATACATGAAGTCGCTGCCGCTCTTCATGAGGCCTGGCTTGTTGCCTGCTTTGAGTTCCATGATGACTTCGGGCTCGGCGATCACTTTCAGTGCATCTGTGATGAACTGCGGGTTGAAGCCGATCTCGACGTCGTCGCCGTCGTAGCCTGCGAGGTCGCAGCGGATTTGTGCTTCGCCCACTTCTGCAGCCCTGCTTGAGAGCTCAAGCTGCTTGTCCTTGCCTTTGAAGTTCATTCGCACGCCGCGGCTTTCTTCGTTGGTGAGCAACGCCGCGCGACGCACCGCGCTCGCGAGCACATCGCGATCGAACGTGACTTTCTTGTCCTGGTCCTTGGGAATCACGTCCTCGTATGGAGGGAACGAACCTTCGACGAGATTGCTGACAAGCACAGCACGCCCCGGGCTTGCGGCGGTGCCGAAGCTGAACAGAATCTGCGAATCTGTGATCGCGATCTGCACGGGCTCTTCGTGCTGCTGAATCAAACGCTGCAACATGCCCAGCCCTTTGCTGGGAATGATGCAAGAGACAGCCTTTGCGTCCTTGTCGCCACCAGTCAGCGGCGCACGCGCCAGCGCGAGGCGTCGGCCATCGGTCGCGACCATCTCAAGCCGCTTCCCGTCACGCTTGAAGAGCACGCCGTTGATCGCATACCGGCTCGTCTCGCGCGCCGTCGCGAACAGCGTCCGCGCGACCAGTTGCCCCAGCGACCCCGCCGGGTGCGTCATCACGGCTTTCGCCTTCGGAGCATCGCCCTTGCCGCTCACGACATCCGCAAACTCCGGCACAGGCGGGAACTCCGCCGCGGGATATCCATAGACCTTGAAGTGCGCATCCGCGCCCTTGATGCTGCACATCTCGCCATCGGATTCAAGCGTGAGCGTGGGTTCGCCGTCTTCAGCAGACACGATGGCCTTCAGTTTGTCCGCCGGAATCAACACTTCGCCCGGCTTCTGCACATCCACTTGCGAGATCGAAAGCTTGAGCGCGACCTCCGCGTCCGTCGCCGAGAGCGTGAGATCACCCGCTCCGCCCGACTTCGACGCGACCATCCTGATGCAGCCCAGTTGAGGCTTGGGAGAACGCTGCGCAACAGCACCCGACACGAGATTAATGGCGTCCATCAAGGCGCCGCGATCGCAAATGACTTTCATGGTGAGCGAGTGTAGATGCCAAAAACAGAGCAGGCGAGTATCCCGCCAAAGCATAATCGCTTGAAAACACGGGAACTAGCGAAGCGACGACTGTGCAAGTCGCTTGTATTGAGCCAGTTCCTCGGCGGAAATGTCGGTGGGAGCCACTAACTTGTAGTGCCGCTCCTGCACAATTCGTGGGCCTTCCATTGTGTCTGTAAACTCAAACAATGCGATGGTGCTCGCGTCGAGAAACTGAGCTCCGATGGCACGGCACAGCAGATTTGGAAACTTGTGCTCGCACATTTTCAGGTCCTGAAGCACTTGTACAAGACCAAGAGAATCAGTACCTCCCTTTGCTTGGACTGGAATAACTGTGTGGGCTCCATACTTGTCGAGGCCTACATACAACTCGTCAACTTCGATCTGTCCCGTACCTGGTACTGAGGTACGCAAGTGGCTTTGGAGCGAGTAGCAAGTGAGTCCAGTGAAAATGTCGAGCAATCGGTTGTACCGAAGCTTCGCGAGCAACGCCTGCTCATCTGACATCGCGTATTGAGAAACTATGCCAGGGGTTGCATCGGGGATGCTCGTGCGAATCAAAGTGCTCGTGGGTACGAAACGGTCTACATCGACAGGCACGAATTGATAGCGTGATCTGCCGATGGACTTGATGATCCACATCTTTGAAGTTGGTGCTGTTGCATTGATGCGTGCAGGTAGAGATGCACGGTTTCGAAAACTGTAAATTATGTCACCAAGATTCTTGGGCAGGTCAACTCTAAGTTTCTTTGCTGCCGCGACAAAGTCCTCGCGTGAAAACTCAACGCTGGCGGAGTTGGCTGTGAAGCGAGCAAAGAAGACATGCTCCATAACGCGTTCGTATCGATTGGGTTGCTTGGCCATTGGAGTATCTCATTTTGTCACTTGCCCGGCCATCGGAGCACCACAGTCTCTTCCCGTAGTTGCTCCTTTGTCGCGGTTGCCAACCTTGTGCGGAAGAGGTCGATGCGAACTACCTCATAACCCAACCCCTTCGCTAAGTCTGCAAGCAACTCTCCGGTGCGGATCATGACCCGTAGGTACGATGCCTGATCACCCACAACATATCCGAGCATCGCGCCGGGTTTGAGTGCCGGGCGGATTTCCGACAAATGACGAGCCATGCCACCAAAATAGAGTTTTGTCACACGGTGGTACATTTTCTCAAACCCGCTGGTCTTGCTCATTTCGATGCGGCGTCGCTCGATTTCCGCTGCAATTCGCTGAATTTCTGCGTGCTTTGCGACAAACAAGTCATCAGTGTCGGACTTGTATGCTGTCCGCGTATTCGAGCGAATGAGCCCCTTCTTGAAGCTTCGAAGTTCGTCCATGTCACGAAGAAATCCGAGTAAAACTGATTCCAGCCGCGTGGTGCGCGTGTAGTCCTTCTCGTTTGGATATGGAGGCGATGTGAACACAGCATCAATGCTCGCGGGACGCAGAAACTTGCCCGCGTCACGCGAATCGCCAAAGTACACGATGCTCTCGACGTGCGACTGCGGTTTGAGTTCCTGAAGGTGCGTGGCCATTTCCATTACGCCTGCAAACCACGGGTCAACAACGGGCGCATCTGCTTTGGGCGGTGAGACGCCGACTTCCGGTCCAAAGTGAAGATTGGAAGAAGTCTCGACAACACTCCTCGCAAGCGCGAGGCGAGCGTGTTCATAGCCTCGCCTTCCTTTGAAGAGATCGATCGCTTCAAGCAGGACAAGTACTTTGTGCAGCGGATTTGGGCTAATCGAATTCGCTAGCAACAAGTCCATCGCTGCCGGCTCGAGCGTCCTCAGCACGACAGAGCGGTGTCGACTTGATCGCATCGCTTCGAGTGGGTCGCCATCAGGAATGCCGTCACGTTCCAATTGAGTCAAGGCTGTATCACGGACCTCTTCTGCGAGCGAGCGAAGCACATTTGGAGAGAGCTTCCAGTCGAGCTTCGTCTGCCCGGCGAACGCTGCCATCGGATTCGCTTCAAGCCCGATGCCTCGAATACCCAACTTCTTTGCTTCGACGACCGTGGTTCCAGTGCCGCAGAACGGATCAAGTAGCGTCGATCCTTCTCGCAGGCCGAAATTCTCAACATACTCGCGTACGAGATGAGGCGGGAACGACAACACGAATCGATACCACGAGTGTGCGGCACGATCAGCAACGCCGAGCCGATTTAAAGTTGGGTCAGCCTTGGATCGTACCTTCGATGGCTCGGAATAAGTTTTCTTCTGTGTCGATAGCATCACTTCTCCGGTGCTAGAAGGTAGCAGGCAGCAATCAACCCCAAAAGTCACTCCGACAGGTTGCTCACAACACTCCACGTCGTACAATTTTGACCCCGGCGGTCACACAATCTTGCGAATCACACTCACCGCCGCATACAACCCCGCTACCTGCTCCCGCAAGTACACGCTGGGCGGATACCGGTTGTTCAACGGCTGCAGCCTGATCACTTCATGCCCCGCCGGGTTCTTTTCGAAGAACACGCGTTTGAATGTTGTTGAGTGGTCCGGCTCGATGCGGGCGAAGCAGTCTTGGCCGCTTGCGAGGGCCTTGAGTGGGCTGAACACCACGATGTCGCCCTCGAAGTAGATCGGCTCCATCGAATCGCCCACGACTCGCGCGGCGAACGCGTCGGGGTCATGCACGTCCGGGCAAGCGCACGTATTCATCCGCGACGCGAGCCGGGTAGCCAAGGTCAGTAAACTCAGTCGGATACCCCGCCGCGACGCTGTTGATGAGCGGCACTTCGAGCGGCAGGGGCACGGGCACAATCGCATCGCCTCTCAGACCACTACCCACGCCGAAGCGTCCATGCACGTTCGCAGCGTTTGCTGGCGGCGGCGAGATTTGATCAACAAGTTTCGCGAGTTCGCCAGAGAGATACGCTGCGTCTAGCGGACTGCTGTGCGAATCGGATGCACCGTTTGCGTCCGCACTCGCTTTGCCCTTGCGAGCACCTTTGTTCGCGTCGCCATCGCGTCCGCGAAACTCGTGCAACAAACTCGCCAGGCGTTTCGCCGCAACTTGCTGCTTCTGCATCTCCGCAAGATCGCGCTGCACAGCGACGCCGCCCACTTCCAAACTTTTCTGCCAACGCGCGGCGTGCACGAGTCTGCCCTTGGCAAGCCCAAGCGCTGATTCAACGCGAGCAAGCACGTCGTCGCCCGGCAGACTGCGCCGATCCGTTTCGATCGCGCTCAGATAGCTCTTGACGCACCCGACGCGATCCGCAAGTTCCTGCAGCGAGAGATTCGCACGCTCTCTCGCTTCGCGAATGATCGCGCCGACGCGAGCGTGTTCTGAACGAACCGTGGTGGGCGAGTTCTCCTGTGCGGAATGATTCTGTGGATTGTTTTCGACGTGTGTGCTTTTCGATTGCTTTGAGCGATCCATGTTCAGTCTCCCGAGGCAACGCGTCCTGCGAATCCATATCCATGCGCGAGTGACACCTCGTACAAGGTGCGCGATTGAGCGCAACGCCACATATCCGGACGAACCATAAAACTTCCTAACAAACATCGACCGGTTTTGTGCGCTATTTCATGGTATCACCGAACATTGCCCTTGCAAATCACGACAACATGGTAGAACATATGGCAATTGTTCTCAACATTGTGAACAAGATTATTGGATTTTGTCAGGAATTGAGTGTCTAGGGGCGTTTCTGAGCCTGCAAAGGCGGTGTTCGAGGGAGGGCAATTGTCATGGCGGGTACCAACACAAGACAGTCTCAAAGTGCGTTTCATCCCGGTTTCAATCACGCGGGCGTCGATCTTGAGTCCAAGCCCGACCTCCGCAAGCAGGTCGCGAATCGCTTGGTTGAGTACGCATACGACGCCGCGCCTTTTCTGAATGTGCAGGACCGCGACCTCGCGTTGGGTTTGACAGTGCGAGGAGAAAAGGCAAGCGCGTTCGCGACGGCACTGGGCAAGTCGCCGCGACAAATCCGTGCGTACGCCCGCCGACTGCTTCGTCGCATCGCAAGCGCCGAGTTTCGCCTCGCCATTCGCCTGCTCGAAAACAAAGGAGCCGTTACCGGCACCGCAACCCGCAAGAACATCGCCCGTGAGTGTTTCGTGAATGGACTGTCCATTCGAGACGCGGCAAAAAAACTAGGCCTGACGATCCACACAGTCCGCAGCCACGCGACCGCAATCCGCAATCAAGCAGAACTCGTAAACATCCGCGCACACGAACGCGTTGCCGGGTGAGCGATGCAGATTGAACATGCAGTTTCAACATGCAGCCCGATCGTCAGGAAGGGCTTCGATCAAGTGTGAAACATCAGAAACCAATGTTGTGTTCTGGCAAAGGAAACTCAGCCTCAAGGGGGAATTGTGAAACGAGAGAAAGAGCAAGTTCAAAGTTCAGATGCTACATCGTCAATCACTCAACGACCGATTGCATCAACCAGCATGCATCACGAATCCATCGTTCGCATTATTCCAGTTGCGTCGATCCCTTCGTCGCGCGTGCTGCGAACGCTCGCCGCGTTTGGCGTTGGTGTTCGCAGGCTTCATCGCGACGAACCTGCTCGCACTCGAACTCACAACGAAGTCGTGCGAGCGATCATCAAGTCCGCGCAAGCATCTCGCACCGTCACGCTCCTCACTGGTCCCAGTGGCTGCGGCAAGAGCACGCACCTGCGAGCCGCGCGACTTGGTGTCGTGCAGAACGCCCTGCCCACGCGATTGCTGGACCTGGGAAAATGGGCGACAAAGTCTGAATCGTCGAGCGTGCTCGACGCCGTGCGCTGCCCATGCGATGACGCGCTCGATCTCCTGAACGCTGTGGGCCTAGGCGACGCGTTGCTGCTCGCACAGGATCCCAACACGCTTTCTGAAGGACAAAGCGCACGCCTGCGAATCGCAAGTGCAGTTGCGTTGCTTCTCAGGTCTCGGATGAATGAGAACAAACCTCGCCACAGCGTGCTCTTCATCGATGAATTCGCCAGCGTCCTCGATCGCGCGACAGCCCGCGCGTTGTGCATCGCTCTCGCACGACTGACTCGTGCGACGACGACCAATCGATCGATTTCCGTCGTGCTCGCAACCGCGCACGACGACGTGCGAGAGTGGCTCGCACCGGACAGCGTCGTTTCATTCGGGCAGTGGGGGGAGGTTTCGCTTGAAAGCG
This sequence comes from Phycisphaerales bacterium, assembly GCA_046350435.1. Lineage (GTDB taxonomy): Bacteria > Planctomycetota > Phycisphaerae > Phycisphaerales > UBA1924 > BJHL01. The sequence continues at coordinate 687,799 of JAXMAK010000001.1, read as the reverse complement.
ATCAACAACACGAGTAACAAGGTATCAGAAGGTGTCAACAGCACGCGAGTAGTTCACGGGCGACACACGAACGCAAAACAGCCGAGCAATGCCGGTCCATCTTGCGACTTTTCATTTCGCATGCTGGAAGGCGATGAACGATCCGCCACACTCGCACGCTTCGCATCACTCCACTATCGCGCCGGACTACCTTCAACATGCATTCGCGTCCTCGCTGCATGCGACGCAGTCGGCAACATCGCAGGCATCCTGTGCGTCAGCATGCCCACGCTCAACGCGCCATGGCGAGCCCGCGCCTGGCCCGAACTCTTCGGCTCACTGTCGCACACGAGCAACGCCGCGACCGTGAATCTCTACGTTCGCACGATCTCGCGCGTCATCGTCGCCCCAACCTATCGCGGCTCGGGCATCGCAAGCCTGCTCATCCGCGCGTACCTCGACAACCCACTGACTCCGCTTACCGAAACGCTCGCCGCGTTCGGCCGGTTCTCGCCACTCTTCGAGCGTTGCGGCATGCGCCGCATCAACTTCCCAGCCTCACGTCGCGACATAACACTCGCCAAAGCCCTGCGCGATCGCCGCATCGCTCCGTGGAAACTCGTGTCGCTCGACGAAGCGACCCGCGTATTGGAGCGAGACCCCGCGCTGCGTTGTGCCGTGCTCGCATGGGCGCGAAGCAGCAAGTCCACCCGCAGATTCGCACACGAACGCAAGCCAAAGCTCAATCGCTTGCTCGTGCTCGCGGCTGCAGGTTTAGTCGCAAGACCCGCGGCGTTTGTGACGCCGTGACGTATCTCTGACGTGCCACCGACAGTGCTTTGACTGTCGGTGGAGTTTGTGAACTCAGGTAGACTCATCACCGACCGCTCAAAGCAGCAGTCGGTGGCACAGCACACAGAGATTGGGGGATCACATGGCAAAGAAGCCGAATCGCGATTCGAAAAGAAAGACCGCGCGAAAAAATCGAAGTTCTGCGCAGCCTGCTCGTCGCAACACTGCTCGAAACAACAACTCGACCGATGTCGTTGACATCGGCCAGCGACCTACAACACCAGACGAGTTGCACTCATGGCTGGTCACACATCTCAACATCCGCGTGCCGCGCACTGCACTGATCGAAGGCAACTGCGCGCCCTTCGACTATCTCCAATTCGCATTCTTTGGCGACACGTGCCACCGACTGCCGAAGGCGGTCGGTGCTGACATCACGCCGGACCTGAGCGATTCCTCGAGCGAAGGTCCGGGTCAATCCGACAATGCTCAATCCAACATCCAACTCACCGACTGCGTCGTCTGGGCCAACCGGGGCGGGGGCAAGACCTTTCTCGGCGCAGTCGCAACGCTCCTCGACCTGCTCTTCAAGCCCGGCATCGAAATCCGCATCCTGGGCGGCAGCATGGAACAAAGCCGACGCATGCACGCGCACTTGCGACGACTCTTTGACCCGCGCACAAGTGAAGCTCTCGCGTCGATGGTCGATGGTCGCATCACTGAGCGAAAACTCTCGCTCAAGAATGGTTCCGAAGTCGAACTGCTCGCGCAAAGCCACACCAGCGTCCGAGGCACGCGCGTCCAAAAACTCCGCTGCGATGAAGTTGATCTCTTTGATCGCGAAGTGTGGGAAGCCGCACAACTCACGACGCGCAGCAAGCAGTGCGGCGATGTATTCGTGCAAGGCAGCGTCGAATGTCTCTCCACCATGCACGTGCCGCACGGTGTGATGCATGAACTGGTGCAAGAAGCACGAGCCGGTATACGAAAGTTGTTTCGCTGGGGCGTTGTTGACGCGCTCGAACACTGCCCGCCCGCACGCGAATGCCCAAAGTGCGTCTTGATGCCCGAGTGCGCGGGCAAAGCCAAGTCGCGAAGCGAAAATGATGCTGGTCACATCGCAATCGACGACGCGATCAGCATGAAGCGACGCGTCGCCGTCGCGACATGGGAGTCAGAAATGTTGTGCCTGCGACCCACGCGTTCGTCGAGCGTACTGCCAGAGTTCGATTCGCGCGTGCATGTCGTGACGAAGTTGCCGGAGTGGATCGAGGCTGACGTTGCTGAGTTGAGTCGCGATGCCGTCAATAGTGCGATCGACATCACGACCGCGAACAACGCTGCGATTCGCAGAACGTCTGCGTCCGCCTCGCCAAGACGCAATACCAGCACCGCCGTCCCGGAAGGACGGCGTACCTGGATCGCCGGCATGGACTTTGGATATCGCGCGCCGACTGTCGTTGTGTGGGCATGCGTTGACGAGCGAGGCGTCGTGTGGGTGACGGATGAGTACGTCGCGACAGGCCGGGTCATTGAAGATCATGTTCGCATCATCGCGAATGGATTGAAGGACGCCGATGGTCAGCGCGCACGAAACGCCGCGGCTCAGCCATCTCCAACGCGATGGCCGGCATGCGAATGGATCGGCGTCGATCCCGCAGGCAACAACACCAACGACCACACAGGCGTTTCAAGCGTCACAAAGATGAGGCAGGCTGGCATCGTCGTCAAACACCGCCGCATGAACGTCTCCGATGGCCTCAACCTCGTGCGAGCAAGACTCGCGCCCGCAGCTGGCGATGGCGAAAATAACGGCCCACGCCTCTACATCCACGAACGCTGCGGCAAACTCATCGAAAGCCTCGAGCGATATCACTATCCCGAGGACGATCCCGAAAGCGACTCACCCGTAAAGCGAGACGGCTTTGACCACGCCGTGGATGCGCTGCGATACATGATCGCGAACTTGGACAAGCCGCATAAGTCGGGAGTGAGGGAGTATTGAAGAAAGTGACTGAGTGACGAAGTGACGGAGTAACGAAGTGGTGGGCCTGCAGCGAATAATCACTCCGGTGTACGAAGACACGGAAGACAAAATCTGTCACGGGTGCGGATACTCACGGGAGGGCATTTGGGGTGCCTGCCCAGAGTGCGGCATGAGCGCTCTTGACAACTCCAAGTATGTCGCTCGTCGTAAGAAGCGCAATCGAAAGATACTGCTGGTGTGCGGCATCGTGACCGCGAGCGTCATCTGCCCGTTCATGCTGTGGTGGGGCTTGATGCTATTGGCATTTGGTTATTGAGCAAGGCATATTTCGCATGAAGCAATTGACCAGCAAGAACGTCTGTAATTCCTGCGGTTATTCTCGAGAAGGAATCACCGGAGTGTGCCCAGAGTGCGGTGCACATCCGCTTACGGAGAATCAAATCGACCACCGAGCGGCGTCCGATCGTAGCGCAGGCATCTGGATCATCATCTTGTTTTCACTTGTCTTTCTCGGAAGTTGCTTCGGACTGCTGTTCGCCGTCAGGAAGTAGTCAACTTCGTCACTCAGTCACTTCGTCACTTCCTCACGGCGCCACCTTCGGCAACACATACTCAATCAAAACGTAGAACCCCGCCCCCAACGCAATCATGCCGAAGATCACCTGCAGCGTCATCGCGATCACCGCTCGCCAGTACCGCCGCATGTCGTGGCAGCGGACCGCCTTGTACGCGAGCGAAATCAGGAACGCCATCGGGATCAGCAAGAGGAACCACGAGTCGCGGATATCGACGGGGTCGAGGAACGGGCGATAGCGATGTGCAGTCACGGCAGGCTGCTGCGCGAGCGTGGCGTTGGTGAAAGTAAGGAGCGTGAGAGCGATGAAGAGCGTGCGAAGTGCTGTCGTGCCACCGACTGCTGCTCTGAGCGGTCGGTGGTCGAACTTCAAAGACGCAGTCTCACGGCAAGAATTGCACCGACCGCTCAAAGCAGCAGTCGGTGGCACGAAATCATGTGTGCTTGTCGGAGGCAACTCGTTCATGCATTGCCTCCGGCGCTCGGTAGATTTGATCCAGTCGCGATCGTCCCGCCCGGCCCGATTCCAAGTTGATCACTCCGCCGACGCGGACGGATTGTCGGGAACCCCGCATCAATGATCACGATGAGATTGATCATTCCCGCAAGCGCTGCGGACAACGTTCCCAGTTCGTTCATGCGTCCCACGGACTTGGTGTTGGGCGGAATGCCGCCGGGAACTGCCTTGCCATCCGGCCCACGTCCTTCATTCGGATACGCCGACCTCCAACGTGCCTGCGTGCTGCGGCTGTCTTGATCCGTGCCAAAGACCTTGAGGTGATGCTGGTGGTAATAGTCAACGCCAAATGCGAGCGGCCCGACGAGCGCTTGTCCGATGAACCAGACTTTGTCTTCCTGGCGATCGATGACGTCGACGCCTCCCAAGAAGATTCCACCGACGAACAAGCCCAGCACGCCTGTTGCGATGTATGCGGCGCGCTGCTTTTCGCCTCGAACGAAGTGGCCCAGGCCCGGCAGCACGCACGCCGCGAGCAGGGCGGGTGCGTTGAAGTCGGTTTCTTGCGGGAGTGTGGTTGGTTTGGACATGAACGGGCGGACTGTATTACCGGTAAACAGGTGGAACGATTGCGACGGGCCCGGCGTATCTGCAATGTGCAAAGCGGGGTGGGCGCGGGTATTCCCCACAGACCTCTTATAGGGAGGTCTCGGCGCAACGGTTCACAAAGATGAAAAAAGTTCCATGTTGCCCCGCTGGACAATCGCGCGAGGATGCCTACATTGGCGAACTTTGGGGGATGTCGACGACGCGACGGAAGCACTTGATGGCCCCGCCGCGTGAAAACGAAGAACGCGTTTCCGGAACGGATGATGGAGATGGATCGAAGTTGAATGGCTCGCCGCGTTGGAAGTGAAGAAGAGCAAGGCTTTCTTCATGCGACGAATCAGAATGGCGGAAGACGAGGCGTACAGCGACTCGAACGAAACGCAGGCTTCGGTATCGCGGTGGAATGTGGAGTTGGATTGAGTTTTGGGGTTTGGCTCGATTTTCACAAGCATTACGGACGGTGGACCATGGCATACACACTTCTCTCAACAGCGGGCACCACAACAAGCACGGACATCGACTTCGGCGCAGCCTGCAACAGCGGCGTCGCGACGCTTGATCGCCCCCAGTTTGACACAGCCTCAGTCCCCGGCGGCTTTGGCACAGACGTCCTCAACTACGACGAAGAAGATGACGAAGATGACGACGAAGAGGGCTTTGACGAAGATGAGGGCGATGACGACGATGACGAGTTTGAGGACGAGGACGAAGATCTTGAGGAAGATGATGACGACTTCCTCGACGATGAGGATGACGACCTCGACGACGACGACTCGGACGCCGATGAAGACGATGACGATGACGACGATGATCTCTGATCCTGTCTTCGCGGGATGCTGAATAGGGGAGACTGAAAAACGCTCCCTGAAGCATGCCGCGAAACGGAAGAAGGCTGAGGATCGTGCGTCGCGTCAAGCGAGGGTTCCTCATGTCCTGCTCATCGAATCCGTCCAATCATCCTGAAAAGACCAATCAGTCCTGCTGCCAAGGCGGTCAGCGTTGCTCCAAGGATGCAACCGATTGTCGGCGTGGTGCATTGCCCTTCGATGATTGTGCGGGCGTGCCCAAGTCTCATCCGACCGCCAACGCCGGCAATGTCCCCGGCACGCCCGGCTTCGTCGAGCGTCGTGGCAGCGGCGCAGACCGTCGCGAAGGCCAGGGCGACACATTCATCGACGCGCAGGGCTTCGAACGCCGCCGCGGCCCGGGTCGCCGGCTCTCAGACTTCACGAAAGCCGCGGAAGAAGGCAATCTGACCAAGGAACAGTTCCTGTTCATCATGGCGATCGAGACGTTCAAGCGCACCAACCAGATTCAGTACCCGGCGTGGACGGACGTGCTCGAAGTGATTCGCCTGCTTGGATATCGCAAGACGGTCGCGAGCGAAATCCGAATCAACGCCGCCGAAGACTGGACGGAAGTACCGAATACGCCCAGTAACGTCCGCCCCCCTCGCTGGGCGGAGCACACGCAGCGTCGTAAGGCCGACCGCCGAGGCGATGGGCAGAGCCAGCGCGAAGCCGCGTAATTGCTTCTCTAGAAACAATCACAACTGAGCATGACCCGCCAATAGGGAGTTTGCCTCGTCGTCACGGAGGCAAGAGTTATTGACCGCGCGGACGCATCATCATAATGCTCTGTGAAGTTGCACAATTGCGCTTGCAATTTCGGGTTTTCAGGTACAATATTGGCGGATCGAAGGTGGTTCAGGACGGTCCGAATTCTGTGGGTATAGGGTGGAGGAGAGACTCAATGTCAAACCGCAATTGTCGCCTCGCTCGGGGCGCGAGTGGTGTGCTCGCTGCGTTCGCAATGACGCTCGCGTGTTCCGCGCAAGCGGACTGGAACGTCAATCTGATTACGAATGCTGGATTTGAATCCGGTCCGTCCTCGCCGAACGGTCAAACGGTCGTCGCGCCGACCGGATGGATTTCCATAGGCAACGGCACAGTCGTGCCTTATGGAGCAGGCGCAGAGTTTCCGACTTCATCAAGTCCGGGCCCCGATGCTCGCGGCAACAACTTCTTGGCAGGCGGCCCAAACAACACGCTCGCACAGGTCGTTCAACAGATCGACCTCAGCGCTCTCGGCGAGCAGATCGACGCCAACAACGCCAACTTCAATCTTGGCGCGTGGCTGGGCGGATTTGCAAACCAAGACGATCTCGCACGAGTGGTCGTTGTGTGGGCCGATGCCAGCTCAAACAGCCTGAGAACTGATACTTTGGTCGGTCCCAACGCCCAAGTCCGCGGCGGCGTGACCGGCTTGTCGGCGTACTGGACATCATCGCGTGTGCCCGTCAACACACGCCAAGCACTCGTCACAATCACGCTATCTCGAGTCATCGGGCCGTACAACAACGGATACATCGACAACCTCTGGCTGGTCCTGTCGCCACAAAATCTCTTCTGCGACTCGATCGACTTCAACAACGACACAAGCGTTTTTGATCCAGTCGATATTGACGCGTTCCTCAGCGTGTACAGCGAAGGTCCTTGCGTTCCGGACACTGCAACCTGCAACGACATCGACTTCAACAACGACGCAAGCATCTTTGATCCCGCTGACATCGACGCCTTCCTGCGGGTGTACAGCGAAGGTCCTTGTGTGCTCTGATTCGTGGGCAGCAGGGGTTCTCCCGCAAACCGCCGGAATTTGACGAGATTTTCACGTCCGCAAGCGCGGCGTTGATGCAATTTGCCTTGACTAATCACGTAAAATCTGGATCATGGATGGCAGAAGCGAAACGCAACGAAGTCGCTTCATTTGTACCTATCGCCGACCGATAACAACCGTGCGGGTTTTCACGCCTGTCTGAGAACTTCCAGAATCTTCAGAGATGACAAGGAAAGTTTGTGCTTCGCTGGACGTTTAGCTCGGGGTGAGACATTCTGTAGTGTCTTGTATTTTGTTGGAAATCTCAGAGTTGTTCATCCGGATTGCATTAACTTGCGTAAGCCATCCGGACGGTAGTTTGATCAATGGTCGGGCAGGCTTGGGTGATCGGGGGTTCGGGGGGCGGTCTTGAGGGGACTTGGGCGCCACAAGGCGCGTGTGTTTGTTGTGTTTGGCAATTGTCTGCAGGAGTTGTCCATGAAGAAGCAAAGAGCGTTGGTCATGCTCGCGGGACTCGCGGTTGGTTCAGGTTGTGCACTTGGCGAGGTCGCGACGATGCCAGAGCCCGTGATGGGCAGCAACGGCTACATACAAGCCGGTGATCTCAAGGCTCCCGATTGGATCGTGGACGTGATCACGCCAGACTTCGATGCTTCATTCCAAGATACTCGCACGCAGCAGTACATCCATTCGGAAGTCAGCCGAGTCATCGCCGACGGGCGATACATCATGTTCGTGGGCGATCCTGAAGTGGGCAATGGTCCCTCGTCCGCCTGCTTCGCCCCAGATTCCAATCCTGACCTGGCGATCATCAACGCCGTTAACAACGCCATCTTGGGCGGCTCAGGCGAGTTTGGCGAACGCTACTTGATCAACGGCACATGGCAGACCGGTCAGGTCAACGCTCCTCGCGCAATCACCTGGAGCTTCGTACCAGACGGTCTTTCGATTCCAAGCGGCGTTGGCGAGCCCGCTGCGAACAGCACGCTCTTTGCAACATTCGACGCACAGTTCGCCAACAACGGCGGCCGCGCAACGTGGATCGCGAAGTTTGAACAGATCTTCGCTCGCTGGTCCGCGCTCTCCGGTCTTTCGTACGTTCGTCGCACCGCTGCGGGTGTTGATTGGGACGACGGTGCTTCCTGGACCAGCAGCGGCGGAACCACTCGTGGTGATGTGCGCATCGCATCTCACCCCATCGACGGGGCCAATGGCATTCTCGCTTACAACGCTTTCCCGGGCGGTGGTGCTGGCGGCAACATGGTGATCGACAGCCAGGACACATGGGACGCGGCCGCGAACGATTACCGATTCCTTCGCAACACGCTTGGTCACGAACACGGACACGGCATTGGCTTGCTGCACGTATGCCCCATTCTGCAGACCAAGCTCATGGAGCCGTTCCTGACGACTGCGTTCGACGGTCCTCAGCAGGACGACCTGCGCGGCGCACAGTACAACTATGGTGATACTTACGAGCCCAACAGCAGCTCCTCGGTGTTTTATGACATGGGCACTCTCGCCGATGGCTCGACAACGACTTTGGGCACCGTGCCTGCCCCAGCTGTGACGAACGGTGCGACCGCCAGCATTGTCGGACGTTTGGCACAGGCCGGGCCACCAATCATCACGGCATATCAGGACCAGGACTGGCATCGCATGACGCTCGCGGCACCGCGTCTCATGACGTTCAGCGTCAATCGCGTGGGCAGTTCGTACGTTGCAGTGACCCAGAGCGGGCCATGCAACGAAACAAGCCCGACGCAGAACACCGCCGCTGTCGCCGACCTCAAGTTCATGATCTATCGCTCGGATGGCACCACTCAACTCGCAAACATTGACGCGACTGTTGCCGGATCGAATGAATCGCAGGCCAACATCCTGATTCCCGCAGGTAACTCGTTCTTCGTCGTGACATCCGATGGCATTGGCGATGGCGTGCAGTTGTATAACGCCAGCGCGACAGTCAACACAACGTCGATTTCTCCGACTGCGACCGACAACCTGTTCACCGATCGCGTTCGCATCTCCTGGCCCACGATTGCCAACGCGGCGAACTATCGAGTTCACCGCGCGACCGTCGATAACTTCGCAAGTAGTTCGATTCTGACGACGGAAGTCGCGCCGACAACGCTGTACAACGACACGACAGCAGTTCCTGGCGTGCCGTACTTCTACTGGGTGTCCGTGAACCAGACCTTCAACTCGCAGTACATCACGACAACCGTCAACGGCGAACCGGGCATGCGCGCTGTTCCGCCAAACGTTCCGCCCATTGCGAACGCCGGCTCTGACCAGACCGTGACTGATAGCGACAACAGCGGCAGCGAAACCGTGACCTTGAACGGCACGGGCAGCAGCGACAGCGACGGCACGATCACCAGCTACGTCTGGAAGGAAGGCGTCACGACGATTCTGACCGGCGCGACCGGCAACGTCAGCCTTCCCGTGGGTACACACACGATTCAGTTGACCGTGACCGACAACGCAACCGCGACTGCGACGGACAACGTCGTCATTACGGTCAACGCGGGTGGCGGTCCTGTCTGCGACTCAATTGACTTCAACAACGACACCAGCTTCTTCGATCCGCAGGACATCGACGCGTTCCTGAGCGTGTACGGCGAAGGCCCGTGCATCCCCGCGAGCGCGACCTGCAACGACATCGACTTCAACAACGACAGCAGCGTGTTCGATCCGTGCGATATCGACAGCTTCCTGACGCAGTTCGCTGAAGGCCCATGCACGCCCTGCGGCGTCTGATGGACTGGTGACCAAGTTCGAACAATTCCGCCCCGGTGAAAGCCGCGGCGGTTTTTTTCCCGAAGCGAACAGCAACGGGTGGGTGTCAAGGCAAGCTTCAGCCTCCGCAGTCGGGCGGAGCGTTGCGATGTTTGTCAGCACCAGGTGGAACGATCGCGAGAGCGATTGTCAAGTGGAAAATGGGAGTGGTGTCATGGGTCTTCATTTGAACAGCAAAGTTGTGTTTCGCTTTGCCGGTCTGGCGATGGTGTGCGGTGCGATGAATATCGCGGTAGCGGATGATCAGGCAACCCCGATCGCGCAGCCCGAGTGGATTGTTCCGGTCCTCGATGCAAAGTTCGACGCGTCCTATCAGGACACTCGCTCGCAAAACTTCATCCACGAGGAAATCGCCCGCGCGCTGGCCGACAGTCGCTACACGCTGGATCGTGGCTCGCCAGATGACGAAGCCCGCAAGCCACTCTGCATCTCAAACGACGGCAACGTGAGCCCGGAAATGCTCGCCGCGCTGAATGCGGTGTATCACCGCGACTTCCAGGACCGCTTCGCGATGATCGAAGGCGCGTGGCTCGTTCCCACCGCCAACACACCTCGCGCCATCACCTGGAGCATTGTTCCCGATGGCTTGATCATTCCTGACGACAACTTCGGCACGGGCATCAGCGGCCTGTTCGGCGCGATGGGTACGCAGTTCGCAGAAGAAGGCGGAATCAACGTCTTCGTGCAGCAGATCCAAGCGGCGTTTGATCGCTGGTCAGAAATCAGCGGTTTGAGCTACACATATTTGCATGCTCCGAACGCCGTCTGGGACGACGGTGCTGCATGGGGTTCAGCAGGCAACGGCACCACTCGCGGCGAAGTCCGCATCTGCATGCGAACCATCGACGGCGCGAGCGGCGTGCTTGCTTTCAACCGCTTCCCCGACGGCGGCAGCGACATGGTCATGGACATCGACGAACGCTGGGACGACAACAACCCGCCAACGTTCCGTCTGCTCCGCAACGTTGTGATGCACGAGCACGGGCACGGCATGGGCCTGCACCACACATGCCCCGTTGTTGGTGCGAATCTGATGGAGCCCCTCGCGAGCGATTCGTTCGACGGCGCACAGCAGGACGATTTGCGCAGCGTGCACTACGTCTACGGCGATCTGTACGAGCCCAACGGCACTTTCCAGACCGCGACAAACATCGGATCCGTGACACAGGGCGTGACCGTCACCACAAGCACGCTGCCCGGTATTGCTATCGCAAACGCCAGCGCGTCGACAATTTCTGAAAGCGCGAACCCGGTCGTGCGAGACAACGATTGGTTCCGAATCGATTGCCCTGTGCCAGTGATGGTGAACATCACCGCTGCGCCGTTGGGTTCGACGTACGTCTCCGGTGCGTGCGGGCAGGAACCGGGCGTGACTCCCAACGATCCTGCGACCGTCAACGCCCGCGTCGAAGCCAACCTCGCGTTCGAAGCATTCGCCAGCAATGGCACGACGAGCCTCGTGCAGCGCAACGCAACTCCCATCGGCAGCAACGAAACATTCTTGGGTCTGATGCTCGCGTCAGGCACCAACTACATCAAGGTCACCAACGGCACGCCCGCGGCAGAACTTCCCGCCCGCGTGAGCCAGGCGTACAACCTCTCGGTCGTGGGCCAAACCCGCAATCTCCGCATCACCGCGTCGGACAATCTGCAGAACTTCGTTCGCTTGAACTGGTCGTTCTTCTCGAACGCCGCGCAGTATCGCATTCGTCGCAACACCACCAACAACGCGACGGGTTCGCAGATCATCCAGACGATCATGGATCCCGCCACGCTCACGTTTGACGACACAACCGCCGTGCCCCTGACTCAGTATTACTACTGGCTCGAAGTGCAACAGACGATGAACTCACAATGGGTTCGTACGACGCTCGGAGACGATGGCGAGCCGGGCATGCGAGCGCCCGACAACGTGCCTCCGACTGCAAACGCAGGCCCAGATATCACCGTCTTCGACACGCCAAACGCTGGCTTCGGTCAGGAAACCGTCCTGCTCAATGGCTCAGCAAGCAACGATCCCGACGGCACAATCGCAGCATACTTCTGGCTGCGAAACAACCTCGTGATCCTGCAGGCTCAGTCGGGTCAGGTGACTCTCCCTCTCGGTACTCACGTCATCACGCTGATCGTTGTCGACAACCAGAACGCCCAGTCCAACCCCGATACCGTCACTGTCCGCGTCAACCAGCGCACCTGCGACAGCATTGACTTCAACAACGACGGCAGCCGCTTCGATCCGCAGGACATCGAAGCGTTCCTGAGCGTCTACAGCGAAGGCCCCTGCATCCCGGCGACCGCGACGTGCAACGACGTGGACTTCAACAACGATGGCAGCCTCTTTGACCCCATCGACATCAACGTGTTCCTGAGCGTGTACAGCGAAGGACCGTGCTTCTAAGGGAGTGTGACGGTTCAGAGTCGCAAAAATGCGGGGTGTCGCGACGCTGAACTTTGTGAAATGCTCGGCAAGGGTGATGATCGACAGATCGTCAAGCGAAGAATGCAACGCGCGAGGCCGAGAGGCTTCGCGCTTTCTTTGAAGGTGTTGAGAGAGATGATCATCCAGCGCGTGTTGTCGAGCGCACTGCCAAAAGGAATGCCCGTGAAGATGTCCGCCAAGAAGCAGAACGTTCAGATGTTTGGTCGCATGTCAACGCTTCGCAAAACCGCGATGCTCATGGCCGCGTGCGGTGCTGGCTGCGGCTTCGCCCAGCACGCTCAAGCGCAGGTGCGCGTCGTCAACTGGAACATCAGCGTCTACGCGGGTGGACGCGTCGCGGACATTCAGAACGTTGTGTATGGCGTTGTGCCCGCTCCGCTCGCGATGCAGGGCCAATCGATGAGCCCCGACGTCATCGCTCTTCAGGAAATCACCACCGCCGCAGCTCTCACCGCCTTTGTCAACGCCCTCAACACCGCGCCGGGCAGCCCTGGCGACTGGGTCGGCGCGCCGTACATCAATGGCAACGACAACGACAACGCGCTCGTCTATCGCAGCAGCCGTTTCACGCTGATCGACAACAAAACCTGGACGATTTCTCTGGGCGCCAGCGCTTCCCCGCCCATACCGCCTCGCAATACATATCGCTACGACCTCATGCCGACTGGCTACACCGCCGCGCAGAGCGTGCTGAGTGTGTACTCGTCGCACATGAAGGCTCAGGGTGGAACGGGCGATGCCGACCAGCGTCTCACAGAAGCGACGCGCGTGCGCGACAACGCAGAGGGGCTCGACACTAATCCGAGCAACGGCGAATTCGACGGATTGCCCGCAGGCTACAACGTCATCCTCGCGGGCGACTTCAACGGACAGACCAGCTCGGAACCGTTCTACGTTGAACTGACGAACAGCCAGGCCAACAACGCCGGGCGCCTCTTTGATCCAATCAACTCGCCCGGCACTTGGAACAACAACGGCACGTTCCGCTTCATCCACACGCAGGATCCTAGCGGCGCGGGCGGCATGGATGATCGCCACGATCAACTGCTCATCGGCGCATCGCTCAAGGACGCGACGGGCAATCCCGCAGGCTGGCATTACATCGGAAGCCCAACACTCGCATACAGCGGCTCAACGTGGAATGATCCCAACCACACCTACCGCGCGTGGGGCAACGATGGCACGAGTTTCAACCTCACGATGACGACCACGGGCAACACCTTCGTCGGCCCGACCATCGCTCAAGCAATCATCAACTGCGCACCGGGCGGCGGACACATCCCCGTCTTCGCAGACTTCCGCGTCCCGGCGAAAGCCGCTTCGAGCGCAGTCACGCTCGACTTTGGCAGCGTTCGCCAAGGCGCTCTCGCACCCACGCGTGCCCTGACCATTTCAAACACCGGCGACGCCGCACTGTTCGGCATCAACGGCATCGACGCCCTGAACTATTCGTTCGGCACTGCAACAGGCTTCACAGTCCCCGTCGGCGCATTCTCCGACCTCGCGGGCGGCGCAGGCAATCCGCACTCGCTCACGATGCCGACGACAACCGTCGGCCCAAAGAACGCAACGCTCATCATCACCACCGACTCACCCGAGCAGCCCACGCTCAGCGTGACGCTCACAGGCATCGTGCTGCCCCCCAACACGCCGCCCGTTGCAAACGCAGGCCCTGACCAGACGCTGCCCGACACCAACAACAACGGCAGCGAAGTCGTGACCCTGAACGGCTCACTTAGCAACGATCCCGACGGCACGATCAACAGCTACGTCTGGAAAATCGGCACGACGACAATCTTGACGGGCGCAACTGGCAACGTCACGTTGCCGGTTGGCGTTAGCAACATCGTGCTCACCGTCACGGACAATGAGAACGCCATCGGCACCGACAGCGTCGTCGTCACCATCAATCCGCCGAGCAACAATCCGCCAACGGCGAACGCGGGTGGACCATACACAGGCGTCGACAGCGACAACAGCGGCTTTGAGCCTGTGGTTCTCGATGCAAGCGCAAGCGTGGACAGCGACGGCACCATCATCAACTACGAATGGAAGTTGGGAGCCAGCACGATCTGCACAGGTACCTCGCCCATCTGTAACTGGAACGCTCCAGTCGGCGTGAGCAACGTCACCGTCACCGTCACCGACGACGACAACGCAACCAACACCGTGGGCACCACCGTCACGATCGACCCCGCACCACCCGCGACCTGCGACTCCATCGACTTCAACAACGACACCAGCCTCTTCGACCCGCAGGATATTGACGCGTTCCTCAGCGTCTACGGCGAAGGCCCCTGCATTCCCGAAACGGCAACCTGCAACGACATCGACTTCAACAACGACGGCAGCCTCTTCGACCCGTGCGACATCGACAGCTTCCTGACGCAGTTCGCCGAAGGCCCCTGCACCCCCTGCGGCGTGTAAGTTGAGATTCGCGTTTCGGTACGCCGTCTCTCCGAGACGGCAGTGTCAAAGAGCAGCAACACACCACAAAGTCACCCCGCTCTCAGCGGGGTGTTTTTTCATAATCATCAATGCATCAATACGGCTGATACAAGTCGTCGCTGAAACGCGTGCCACCGACTGGCGAAGCCGGTCGGTGCCGAGTTGAAAGTCAGTCACCAAACACGCCAATCCAGAGCACCGACCGCGCAAAGCCGCAGTCGGTGGCACGCATGACTTCCACCGGTGATGCGGCCGATATCTCGCTGCGCAACAGATCCGCAGCGTTCAGTCGCTTCGCGATCCGAAGCATCACAGCCTTGCCCAAGTGACGCGCAATAACCATCATTCAACCACTGAATATGGTGACACCTCAGACCTTGAACCACTTCCAAGTCCGAAATTCTTGCCCTGTGGGTCAAATCGCAGACGTTTTCCGTCGATTCGCCTCGTACCGCCGCGGCGATGTTGCAAAGCCGCGCTCCAGGAGGCTTTGCCATGTTCTTGAAGAATCGCCGTACGCTCGTGTTATCCGCATTCGCTGTCGTGTCCATCGCCGGTCTCGCGCTCGCCGCGAACGACGACCACAAGGCCCCGTCGCATGGTGACCAGACCAAACAGGACACCAAGGCAAGCCCGTTCAAAGCCAAGCCTCGCACGAAAGCAAAGGCAAAGGAAGAAACTCCCGCAGCGAAAGCTGATGAGCACAAGGCTGACGAAGCGAAAGCAAATGAAGCCAAGCCAAATGAACCCAAGGCAGACGAACACGCGCAGCCCAAGGCTGATGAGCACGCCGAACCCGCGAAGGATGAACACGCGCCTGACGCTCACGCCGACGCGCACGCAACCGAAACACCCGCGAAGCAAACCGCAGCCGCGACATCGTCAGCAAACGATCCTGCAAACTCTGAGAGCCTGCCCGAAGCCGGCTCAATCTCCGCTGATGAAGCACTGAAACTCCTTCAGGAAGGCAACGCACGCTGGGTGGCAGATCAGGAAACCAATCCCGGCACGAACCCGCAGCGTCGCGAAAGCAACGCCGCGGAAGGCCAGCGCCCGTTCGTGACAATTCTCACCTGCGCCGACTCGCGCATCCCCGTTGAGCGCGTCTTTGACCGAGGCGTGGGTGAAATCTTCACCATCCGCGTCGCGGGCAACGTCGCTGGCACCAGCGAAACCGGCACGATCGAATATGGTCTTGGTCATCTCAAGACGCGTTTGCTCGTTGTCATGGGCCACACCAAGTGCGGCGCAGTCGCCGCCGCGTGCAGCAAAGCCGAACTGCACGGCGCAGTGGGCGAACTCGTGAACAGCATCCAGCCCGCAGTCGAACGCGCTCAGCGCCAGGCACCCGCCGCAGACCAGACGCAACTCGCAACCGCCGCCGTCCGTGAAAACGTCTGGCAGAGCGTGTATCAGTTGCTCAAGAGCGACGAGATTCGCACGCTCACCGAGAAGGGCGAAGTGAAGGTCATCGGCGCCGTCTACGACATCGCGAGCGGCAACGTTGAATGGCTTGGCGAGCACCCCTGGCAGCAGGAACTCGTGACCGCCCTCAACACCGAAGCCCGCTTCGCCGGCGAAAAGCCCCACGCCACGACCGCCCACGCCGCGACACAGGATCAGCATGCTGCTCCGTCAGATGATTCCAAAGACGCACACCAGAGCGAACACGCCACGGCTGACGAAGACCACAAGTAAGTGAGCGTGCTTGGTGACTTGTGGAACAGAGTGATGTGACGCCGCTGAACTTGGTTTGGTGGCGTTTTTGTTTTAGCAGGTGGTTTGATTTGGGCATTCCCCAGGCACCACCCCGCTAAACGCTTCACAAATGGCCCAATTGCGCCTTTCCCGTTCCTCCTCGACATTTTTTGAAATGTGGGGTCCATTGCTTCACATTCTGCGCTTCGTGAGATACGGCCCCCCGGAGTCTCACGATGAAAACCGCCGCCTTCCTCACTGTCTTCGCTCTCACCTCCCTCCCTGCCCTCGCCCAGTCCACCGCTTTCACATATCAGGGCGAACTCAGGTCCGCCGGCAACCCAGCCAGCGGCACATTCGACATGCGCTTCAAGCTCTTTGATGCCGCAGCGGGCGGCACGCAGGCGGGCAGCACGCAGTGCGTCAACAACGTCGCCGTCAGCGCCGGGAAGTTCACGACGTTCATTGATGTTGGTCAGCAGTTCGCCACGAGCACCCCGCGCTATCTCGAAATCGAGGTGCGACAGGACTCGGGCCTGACCTGCGCCACAACTACAGGCTACACAATCCTGTCGCCGCGACAGCTCTTGACCGCCGCGCCGCGCGCATCCGTTTCGGACATCGCCCATTCGCTGGCGATTCCCAACGGGTCCTCTGTCCTCGTCAATCTGACCAACTCGGGCAATGTCGGTGTCGGGACGAGTGCGCCCGCGAGCCAACTGCACCTCAATGGCGTGCAGGACGCGCTCCGCATCACCGCACCGGGACCCAAGATCGACCTTGTCGACACGTCCACCGCGAACAGCCGCTTCCAACTCCAGAATTCTCAGGGTCGCTACTTCATGACCAGCGAGAGTTTTCTCAGCGGCTCAAACTCCGGCGGCTTCGCAATGATCGACCCGCAAGGACGCCTGGGCCTGGGGGTCTTTGATCCCGCTGCACCGCTCGACGTTGCCGGCCGCATCCAACTTCGCGGCCCTTCCGGCGTGTTCAACAGCGCAGGGGTCTACCTTGCAAGCCCGCTCTCCTCACCCACCGTCCGCGCGTTCATGGGACTGCTTGACGACACCCACATCGGGCTATGGGGAGCGACGTCCGGATGGAGTTTTACAATGGACACCATCTCGGGCAATGTCGGCATTGGCACATCGACGCCTGCCGCCAAACTCGACGTGCGCGGCAGTATCAGGCTGGGCAACACGGGGCAGGACTACGCCCCCGCCAGCGAAGAAAACCTCCGCATCGTCCGTGGAACCATCTCTTCGGGCGGGTTAACGATGGAAGGTTCGGGGTTCACCCCAACCCAACAGAGCACAGGGCACTACCACATCCAGTTCACAGTTCCCTTCGCATCTCCCCCGAGCGTGACGCTATCGGTCGTCACGAACGGCGATGAAAGTTCGTTCCAAGCTGAAATCAGGAACAACATCACACCAACAGGATTCGACCTGATCACCAGCCGCTCCAACACCGGAGACTACCACAGCATGCAGTTCACCATGATCGCCATAGGCCCGCGTTAGACTAACAGCAACATGTGGTGCACCCTAGCCTGAGGATTTTCTCTTGCTCCACGCGGACTTGCAGTATTCGCCTTCGCAACCTAGTCCGCTGTTGTTCAGTCCACTTCGTTCACGTTCCAAGCTGAACTCAAGTCCAGCGGACAATCGACGCTCACGCAAATCGACATTAGAGCCTATCGCCCATACCGACGCACGACACCCTTCACGACACCCTGCACCTGGCAGTAGCGCACGCGGATGGGTTCAAAGTTCGGGTTCGCGGGCTGGAGGCGGATGTGATCATCCTCCTTGAAGAACGTCTTGAGCGTCGTCGATCCATCTGGCAGCAGCGCAACCACGCGCTCGCCGTTGGTCGCGGTCTGAGTGCGCTCGACGAGGATGTAATCCCCATCAAGGATGCCTTCATCACGCATCGAATCGCCCTCAACCTTCAGTGCGAAGGTGCTTGCGCTCGCGAGCGAGTCCTGACCCAGGATCTCGCCCAGATCAATCTCTTCTTCGTTCGCGACGCGCTCAATCGGATGACCCGCGGCGATCTTGCCAACGAGCGGGAAGCGCATCGGACGTGCCTCGTCCGGCACGCTGATGCCCTCAGCAATCGACAAAGAGCGTGCCTTGTTGGGCTCGCGCACGAGCGCGTTTTTCTTGATCAGCGCCTCGACGTGCTCGAACACCGTGACCTTGCTGACGCCGATTTCGTCGGCCAGCTCCTGCATCGTCGGCGAATACCCCTTGCGAACGCGCCAGTCTCGGATCAGTTGCAGAATCTTCAATTGCTTGGGTGTCAAGTTCATAGTCATGTGCCCTTTCAATGCCCTTCACCCCGCCCGATCCCCCCGCCCCCGCCGTTCCTCCCAACGCCCCTTCCTCAAAATGTTCCCCGAGACTCAGGCCAACCACCTCACCAGTGCTGGAACACACACTGCCAGACTGCCTGCCAAACGCCAACTTCAACGCAGTTCCAGACGCCGGCCCGAACATCCCGGCCTCTGTCCCCTCCGTACTCGATCCAACCTTCTCCGACCCAGCCTTTCGAGCAAAGCCGGAACTCACTCCCACATTCTGCCCCGCACTCCGACCCGACCTCGACTGAACGTCGACCTTCAACTTCTCCGCCGCCGTTGATGCCAGATGCCTCATCCGGAACAAAGCCATTTGCTGGCGCTCGAGCATGCTGTCCGCCGTTGAAAGCAACCCAACGGCACGAGCAACCACCGAAAGCCTGTCCATCAGCCGACCCGCAACGTCCGCCAACGCCCCGCCGATTCCAACCACTTCACCGGCTGCCATACCTGCGCAGCCGTCTAAACGACTCTCATCACCCGAACCAGTGCCGGAACCCAGCCCAAATACTTCAAGCAATGCACCTGGCTCATCTGCAAGCGGAACGAATTCCTGAACAAAGTCCCCGCCCGGTCCCAGGCGGATCACCGCGTTTGCGTTCACCCGATTGAAGAAGCGTGCGTCTGAACTGTTGATGGTCTTCATGGACTTCTCCTGAGTTCGACCTTCAGCGACGGCTTGTGTGATTCCCACACGCTGCTCGTCCTACGGCACTCAGGGCTCCGCCCAATTCGTTTGACAACAACTCTGCTAAGCACTCGGCTTCCAATGACTCAACTCAATAGGATTCACATTCGCGTCACACGTTCGTTGCTCACTTGCGACAGTGACATGAACTTGTCTGGGCATCCGTTCAGTGCGTCAAGCCGGCAACGTCCTATCGACCGGCCCGCCCAAACACGATCACGCGACGACGGGCTCGCATGATTTGTTCGGTGCTTTTTAGCATACCACAAGCCGCACGACTCGTCAAGAGCCTTGTTTGGTTTTTTTGCGGATTTTGATCACTGACGCTCAAATAACTATGAAATAAGCACTTGGGACAGGAATCTGAAGCCGTAAAGAAGCGCGAATCATGCGCAGTGCGTTGTGCCACCGACTGGCGAAGCCGGTCGGTGCAGAGTTCATGGGATTCACTGTCGAAATTTCAACCACTTAAGTTCGGCACCGACCGGCTTCGCCAGTCGGTGGCACGTTGCAATCACACTCTTGTAAACACCGCGCCGCGGCGAGAGACTCGCTTCTGGATCTCGAGCATGGTGAGTTCACCTCTGAGTTTGCCCGCGTCCATGCCGGTCTTTGCACACAGATCATCGATGGTGCCGGGCTCATCGAGCGCGTTGAGGATGGCTCGCTGCGATTCCGATGCGGGCAGGCGTGTTGTGGCTTGCTTCGCGGGTTGGCTCTCACCAAACAAACTACTGGCGTCACGATCGGGCGAAGCGTGTTGCGCGAAGGTGTTGAAGCGTTCGCCGTGTGTGCCGATCGCGGCGTGACGAGCGGGCGATTCCAAGGCATGGATCACGTCGCCTGGCTCGGTGATGAGCAGTGCGCCGCCCTCCTTCAAGAGGTCCAGACTGCCCGCGCTCGAGGACGAATCGACTCTTCCCGGCACCACGAGCACCTCGCGCCCGTGTTCTTCCGCGGCGACCTTCGCTGTGATGAGTGCCCCAGAACCGCGAGCGGCTTCGATCACTACGACACCCAACGACATCCCTGAAATAATGCGATTTCGGCTTGGAAAGTTCTCTTTCGCGGGCGGCGTCATGAGCGGCAGTTCAGAGATCAACGCCCCGCCCGTCTGCACGATTCGTTCAAAGAGTTTTTCGTTCTGCGGCGGATACACGCGGGCCAAGCCGCACCCAAGCACGGCAACTGTTCGGCCCAGCGCGTCGAGCGCACCTTCGTGAGCCGCGGTATCGATGCCGGTCGCGCCGCCCGAAACCACTGTGAGCCCGGCCCCTGCGAGCGTTCGGCCAAACCGCTTGCTTTGTTCGATGCCGTAGGACGTGCAACTTCGCGATCCGACAATCGCGACGCCGAAGCGATCGCGGACTTCATCCAACGACCCACGCACGTATAGAAGGACCGGAGCGTCTGCGAGTGGCGCGAGCAGCACCGGGTAGTGGGGGAGGAAACACGAGTGCAGTGTGACGCCAAGGTTCTGGCACTGCGCCCACTCGCGCTGTGCAAGTTCGCCCGATGCTTTCAATCCTTCAACGATGGTCTTGCTCTTGCCCGGCCCGATGCCGTCCACTCGCTCGAGTTCTGCGGCCGAACATTCGCAGACTTTCGAAGGCACGGCGTACCTCTGAACAAGTCGGCGGATGAGGACGGGGCCAAGGCCGGGCGTCATCGTGAGGCGCAGGAGCGCGAAGACCTCGGGATCCAGGTGGCCGTTTGGGACAGGCTGGGGTTGTGCTTCTTGCGTTCCCACGAGTGCGCTCCGAGCTGAAAATGGCTGTTTTTGATGTTCGATTTCACCACAGAGGCACAGAGACACAGAGGGAAGAAGAGAGAATCACAGCGTGATGGAATGACGAGGCACGTGCGACGATGCTCAATCCAATTTTTCTCTCTTCCTATCTCTGTGCCTCTGTGACTCTGTGGTGAATCGAACCTTCACAAGCATCTATCCAACGAGGGCCTACTGACCCGCAGATTCCGCCGCTTTCTGATACGCATCTTCCACATCCGGCGCGGCGTTGAATTCCAGCGTTCGCATATACACGGTAATGGCCCGATCCTTGGGCACATCCGTCGCAACCCGGAGCGTTGTCATGACTTGCGGGTACATGTACGCCGGGTTCGGCTTTCGCAAGGAGACGTAGACGTTCATGGTGCGGAAGTCAGCTCGGGATTGATCGAGCGACGGAACCCAGCCGGGCGAGGGGGCTTCGATGAGGACTTGGTGGCGTTTGCCGGTGGAGTCCAGCGACACGGCGGGCGAAGCGAACTGGCCCGGCACGATGTTTGGCGGCGGTTTTGGTGCTGCGCAGCCTGTCAGGCCGATGCACAGAATAAGCGCAAGACTGGCGCGTGTGATGGCATGCGCAGGTGCGGAGCGCGGCGGAGTTGGATTGAGAAGGGATTGTCCTGTGGCAGCGAATTTCAAACACACATCCGAGACGGCGGTACTCATGACGACAGGTTACAACACCCAAACGCTCGGCGTCAAACAAAATGCAACTTCGTGCCACCGACTGCGGCTTTGCGCGGTCGGTGCCGGATTGTCACTTCCGCACCGACCGCTCAAAGCAGCAGTCGGTGGCACGCGAGTGCAGCGAATCATCGCTGCGATTTGCTTCATCTTGACAACTGCTGCTTTCACAGGTTGCGAGACGCTTCAGAACATTCCTAACCCGCTCGAAGAAAGACCTACGGGACCGATGGTCGCTGGGATGTTCAAGGATGAGCCTGACATTCGCGTGCGTATCAATAAAGGTGTGAGCAATGCGGAGGTGGCCGGGCCTGCGCGAGTGATCGTGCGCCAGGTCGGCGCGAGTGTTGGTAGTCCGGTGACGATGGCGACGCCTCTTCGCGTCACGAGCAGCAACAAGGGTATCTCGCTGCGTGACAGCGCGGGCAATGTGAAGGAATTTGGTTTTGGCAACGACGTTGAAATTGTGCCGTCTTCGCCAAGCGTGCAATCTGAATCTCGCTCTCTCAACGCGGGCGCGATTTCGACGGCGCAGTCACTGCGAGTGAACGGCACGTTGTATCCGGGCGTGGTGATGATCCGTCCGTTGTGGAGCAACGCGCCGACGGCGTTTGACGTGATCGTTGACATGGGCATCGAAACATACTTGCCGGGCGTGTTGACGCATGAGTTGTTCAAGGATTGGCCTAAGCAGACGTACCAGGCACAGTCGGTCGCGGCACGCACGTATGCGCTGCACGAACGCCATCGCGCGCGTGGTGAGAACCGCGCGTTCGACGTTGAGAGCACCGAAGCAGATCAAGTCTTCGGCGGCCTTACGCAGAGTTCGCTTGCGAATGAAGCCGTGCGTGCGACGCGCGGCATGGTGCTCACGAACAACGGCAGACTCATCCGCGCGTACTACAGCAGCACGTGCGGCGGCCGACCCGCGAGCGCGGCGAAGTGCTGGCCCATGTTGCCTGATCGCCAATTCAACAAGGACAGCACGCTGCAAGCGCAGCCGCGAGAACACGCTTGTCAGCAGGCGACATTTTATCGATGGAGCGTGACGCGCAGTGATGATGATGTGTCGCGGCGGATGCGGGCGTGGGGGCGGCGGACGAGCAACAAGATCGCGCAGATCGGGCGAGTGCGCGAGATTTCGAGCGAGGAATTGAACGATGCGAACCGCGCGAACTCGTACATCGTGACGGATGATCGCAACGCGACGTACATCCTGACCAGCGAAGAACTGCGCGAGTCGTGCAATGAACCGATCGCCGACGCACCGCCCATCACGCGCGAGACGCGAGTCCATAGCAGCGATGTGAGCGTGCGCGTGTGGGCAAATCAAGTGGAATTCAGCGGCAAAGGCTGGGGCCATGGCGTCGGTATGTGCCAGTGGTGCGCGAAGGGATTCGCGGATCTTGGGTGGGACTGGCGGAAGATGATGGAGACGTTTTATCCGGGTGTGACGGTGACGAAGGCGTATGACTGAAATGTCGTTCGCGTCGAAGTCGCGGCTTTGTGCGACTTCGATGAGTTGGGCGACTTGTGTAGTTCGCATCGAAGTTCACTCAACCACCCGAGCAGCAAACTTTGATGGCACAAGAGGCAAGTTAGTGGCCGTTTGCGCGATGGTGAGTGGGACACAACATTGCGCACAGTGATTTGGAAAAACCAGCGGTGTGCGCACTGGTGTGGATGATCGTGGTGGGCGCGGGGGTGATGCTGGTGCGTCAATTGAGATTTTTTGGGACGTTTTTGGAGTGACCGAAAGTGTGAGCACTTGATGGTTGGTCTCGGTTTTGTCATAGGGTTTGGCTTGACTTTCGGAGGTATGCTTCGCAGAGGCTTTGCTTCGTGTGGAGCGCTGGCATGCTTGCATCGAAGTTCATTCGCCCCCCGCGCAGCGAACTTCGATGGCACGAAACACTACAATGTTGGATGGCGCGGTGGATGCGAAAAAGTTTGTTGGTCGTTTCGATTGTTGTTGCGGTCATCGCATTGTGGATTGGTGTGATTCTGGTACGCTGGTACAGCGCGACGCCGACGATCACGTTTCATCCAGCGGATATTTATCGCAAGGACTATGTTGAGAACCAGCCGGGGGATCGTGCGTGGGAGGCTTTGTCGCGGCTTGGCTCGGGTCGGTTGAGGCCTTTGGTAGGATCTGCGCTTGAGGCAAAGTTCCCGATGGGGTTCAACGACGAGACGTTCGCGGATGGTGTTGCATTTGTCAAGGAGCGCGAGGCGGAGCTTGGTGTGATACGTGAGGCGGCAGGGCGAAAGGTGCTTGGATATCCGTTTCAGTTTGATGACGCGAAGATTAACGCCGATCCACCAGAGTCGGAGTTGAGATCGCACCTGCCGTATACACAGGTGCTTCGGGATGCATTTCGTTTGCTCGTTGCGGATTCGCGTGCTGCGTTCCATGAAGGCGATTCGAAGCGGCTGTTCGAGAATCTGCACGCGATGCTCAACTTCACGGAGTTGATGTGGAATACGCCTGGGCAGGGCGCGATGCAGAACAGTGGGTTTCTGATCGCTGCGGCGGGGAATCTCCTTGATGAGTTGTCGGCCAAGCAATGGAAGGGGTGTTCCGATCAACAGATCGATTCACTGCTCAATCATTTGACGACCCTGCGCGTCAATGACTTTCGCATGTCACTCGATGAGCTGCGTCGACTGTCGAAGGATCACATTCAGCGCGTGTTCACGGATGATGGCAATGGCGATGGGCGAGTAGGGGAGGCTGGATCGACGCATATCGCGAATGTTCTGGGCTGGCCGGAGGAGCGGCGAAGTGCGTGGCGCTTTGAGATGCTCCGCGCGTCACTTCCGTCGCGACGCGAGGCAACTCAGCTTGTAGAGGAGATGCTTGGACAGGCTCAAGGTTGGCTTGACGAGGTGCCTTGGAAGCGTGGGGCTGCGTCGTTCGCTCGCAAGACGAAGAGTCGATCAAAAGATGGATATCTTGAGTTGTGTACTGGCGTTGCTATCGAGTTATCAGTGCTGCCTCAGGTCGTGCAGATGAATTGCAACGCGGATATGCGGCGGCACGCGGCGCGTATCGTGCTTGCGGCGGAGGTGCACCGGCGCAAGACGGGTGCTTTGCCGGAGTCGCTGGAGCAATTGCGTGAGGCGTTGGGCGGCGAACTTCCAGTTGATGTGTTTACGGGCGAACCATTGAAGTACAGCGTGAAGGATGGTCGTGTGCTTGTTTATTCGGTGGGCAATGATCGCGATGATGATGGAGGGCGTGAATTGCCTGGAATAGATGCTTATAAGGCGGGGATGTGGTGTCTGGTGGGGGATGCGAAGATGGTTGATGCTGATTTTGTGATTTTTCAGGGCAGTAGTGATAATGGTGAATGAAGGGTGTTTCGTGTTAGCCAGCATGCTTGGTGTTCATCCTCCGCTTGCGCGGAGGGCTCGTAGAGAAAAAACAAACGGGAGCCTCGTGGCTCCCGTTTTTTTTTACTTCACCTCGACGTCGCGCCATGAGGCGGTGTCGACATCGTCGCTTTCGGTGTAGATTCGCAGGCTCACTTTGAATTCGTCGCACGCTTTGACGCGTGGGCCGTCTTTGGCTTCGAAGATCAGTTCGTCGTGGTCGCGTGAGTTGCACTTGTCCAGGGTTTGTTTCCATTGCTCGCCGCCGCCGGTGACTTTGAGGGCGACGGCGTCGATGTCGGGGACGCAGCCGAAGTCGGTGGAGAGTTTGAGTTTGGCTTTGAGTTCGCCGCAGTCGGTGCGCGTGACGGAGAGGTGGACTTTGACTTCCTGGCCATCGATGCGGACGCAGGTTTCGAGGCATGAGGAGTCGAGAGAGCGGCGGCGTTCTTCGTGGCGGGGGATTTCGATTCTCCAGCCGCCGCCCCACCCCCCGCGCGAGTCATTGCGTCGATTGTCGCGTCTGCTTTCAACTTCGCACACATCGCTGACACGAACGACCCGGGAGCCCTGCATGGGACGCGGGTCGGCGAGGGTTGTGCCGACGAAGGTGAGGGTGAGAGCCGCCGCCGCGAGAAGGGTTTGAGTTCGGGAAGCGGAACGACCAGAGCGAGCAAACATGACTGGACTCCTTGTCCACGTGCTGATTTCAACGGGAAAGGCACGGGGATATGAAGTGAGACGGCTTTCTCAATAGAGGGTTCCAAAGAATGTTTGAGGTATTTTCTGTGGAAGGATGCTCGATAACCACAGAGGCACAGAGACACAGACGAAGGAAGAGGGTAAAGAAAGGGTGGGTCATTTGAACCCATCAGTGCAGACCTGTTTTGTTCTCTGTTTTTTCTCTGTGCCTCTGTGTCTCTGTGGTGAGCGAACCTGCGCACACAGGCGTTCGCGCGCTGAAGGGGTCTGCTCAGAATGGTCATTCTGGCTATAATGATCTATGTACGATCTTGATGCAACCAAAGCCAAGCACGCGTGGTCTGAGACGCTTGATCGCGTTCGTCACGATGGTGAACGGATCATTCTCAAGCGGCATGGGAAACCAGCCGCGGCTCTGGTGTCTGTTGAAGATCTTGCGTTGCTGGAAGAAATCGAGCAGCGCATGGACGCGGAGCAGGCACGCAAGATTTTGGCGAAGGCCAAGCCCTCTGATTTTTCGTCCTGGAAGAAGGTGAGGGCGAAGCTTGGGCTCTAAGCGTCGCGACGAGCAACCCGAGGGCTCAAAGCAACCTCAGAGCAGGCCTAGGCCTCGCTACGACGTGATTGTGTACAAGGGATTCGAGAAGGACCTTGCGAAGTTGCCTGCGAAGGATCAGCGGCGGGTCGCGATTGCCATTGACGGACTTGCGATTGAGCCTCGGCCGCAAGGGTGTCTCAAACTTGCGGGTGAGGACGGGTTGTATCGCATTCGGGTTGGGGACTATCGAGTGGTTTATCAGATCAAGGATGGAGAGCTTCGGGTGTTGGTGGTGAAGTTGGCGAATCGGAAGGATGCGTATTGAGTATGTGTTTTGATGTGATCTTTCGTATATCGTCGAAGAAGACGTAATGAAGAACTCTTTGCTCGCCGGGTTTCTCGTTGTTACTTGTGGGACTGCCGCGCACGCTCTTCCACCTCGATACACCGTCGACTTCCTCGCGGCAGACTTCTATGCAATGGCCATGAGCCGCTCTGGCGTCGCAGCCGGGTACGACAATGCTGATTACATGCCAAATCGCGAATCATACTACGGCGTGTTCTTGGATTCGACTCGGCGGATTGGCATTATCGGGAATGATGAGTTCGTAGAAATTGATGCTGTGAATGATGCTGGCGAAGTCGCCGGTGTGTACATGTCAGATCAAACAAATCGACAAATGATTCCCTGCGTCGCTACGGAATTTGGCGGGCGAACGTTGCTTCCAATGCCGCAGGATCGTCAGGGCTTCATAACGCATATTTCCAACTCGGGCATCATACTTGGAGGCGTATATGAAGTCGGGGGACTTGTGCCGACCACATGGACTCGCACCGAAAATGGCTTCGCCCGACACGAGCTTGCGCTGCCCGCCGAAAGCTGGCGCGGCTTGCCAAGAACAATGTCAAGCAACGGCGTGATAGCCGGACACATATCCGAAACTGAGAATGAATCGAAGCCTGCGATGTGGGCTGGTAATGAGTTTCAACTCCTGAGTCTGCCAGACGGGTTTAGCCGGGGTAGTGTGGCGCGAATGCTTGGTGATGATGTCATGTACGGTCATGTTTGGAACGACGACTATGGCACCGATGCACGCATGGCGATGTGGGAAGGCGGTCAAGTGCAGTTGCTGCCGCCGCTAGGCAATTCGCTTATTCAAGGCGTTGGTCCGTCTGGGGAAGTTCTTGCGATGCAGTTCGGGACGCCCTATCCCCCTCCTGTCTGGCTTCTTCATGATGATGAGTGGATCAGTCTCGCGTCGCTGATCGACTCTGATGTGCCATTCTCACTCACCGATGTCGTCGGCATCGACGAATCTGGACGCATCCTTGCTCACGGAACCTTCAACGAAGGCGACATTGACTCTCAATGGGGCTTGGTTCGTCTCGTGCCCGTTCCGAGCCCCGGTGTTGTTGGTGTTGGCGCAGTATGGTTCGCCGTGATGGGTTGTGCGCGACGGCGGGATCGGGCGTAGGTGGATTTGAGAAACATTTGCGTGCTTCGCGTCGTGTGGGTCGCAGCCATGCGATAATTAGCACGATGTCCCCCACAAAAAACCGCATCCTTACCGGCGATACCCCGACGCACACTGGTCTGCACCTTGGCCACTATGTGGGTAGTCTTGAGAATCGTTTGCGATTGCAGGATGAGTTTGACTGCTACTTCCTGATTGCGAACGTGCATGCGTTCACGACGTTGGCCGAGAAGCCTGCGGATATTCGCGCGAACACGATTGGGATTGTGAAGGACTGGCTGGCGGTGGGGCTGGATCCGGCGCGGAGCACTTTTGTGTTGCAGTCGGAGATTCCGGCGATTGCGGAGTTGACGTTTTTGTTTGCGATGTTGATTCCGTTCAACAAGGTGATGCGCAATCCGACGCTCAAGACTGAGATTGAGAGCAAGGGGTTGGGCGATACGTATCCATTTGGATTTCCGATGTACGCGGTGGGGCAGTGTGCGGATATTTTGGCGTTCAGGCCTGATCTTGTGCCGGTCGGGGAAGATCAAGAGGCACATATCGAGATGTGCCGCGACGTGGCGCTGAAGTTCAATCAGTTGTATTGCGGCGTGGGCAATCGCGTGTTGCCGGAGGATCATCACAAGCAGGGCGGCGTGTTTCCGATTCCCAAGGCGAAGGTCGGGCGCGTGGGGCGGCTTGTGGGTCTTGACGGCAAGAACAAGATGAGCAAGAGTCTTGGCAACGCGATTTTTCTGTATGACACTGAGAAGGAAGTGCAGAAGAAGATCAATCGCATTGTGACGGGGCGCGCGACTGCAACGAGTCCTTTGGCGGAGGACAACCCGCTTGCTCAGTACATCGATGTGTTCTTGCCTCGTGAGCGTGCGGAGCAGATCAAGGCGGATTATGCGAGTGGGAAGGAAGTGATGGATGGGCATGTGAAAGCCGAGGTGGGTGCGGCGATCAATGCGCTGCTGACGCCCATGCGCGAACGACGGGCGAAGTTGGAAGAGCCGCCCCAGCCGGGGAAGGTTGGTGGGGAGGAGGCGGTTTTGCAGGTGATTCGGGAGGGGATTAAGAAGGCGAATGTTGTGGCGGAGGAGACGCTTTTGATGGCGAAGAAGGCGATGCAGTTGGGATTTGGGGGGCGGCGAATCGAACAGGGTTTCTAGGAGAGTGTGATTGTGCTTCACGCGCTTCGTGCAAAAAAACTACTTCTTGATCAGTCAGAGCCATGGCGTCTCGAAGATGGCCTGACAAGCATGATTTTTGGAACTCTACTCGCCGCGCGGGCCGTGAATGTCTGTAATGCATGGCTGTTAAACCAGCATCAACCAGACAGCCATGATGGATTACGCATGTGGTTCTGGCCTCGCCTGCCGTTTGCAGAACCCGATGTCATCGTCAAGATTGGCAATCGCATGGTTGTGATTGAGGCGAAGTATGGATCGGGCAAGCATGGACATGACGACCAAGAAACTCCATCGGAGTCAGTGAAAGACCAACTCATTCGTCAAGTGGATAGCATCATCAAGATCCGTGACCGTACAGGCTCGACGGCAACGGATTTGGCAAAGGCAATTGAAAATAGTCAAGTCACATTCGCGTATCTGGTAGATGCTCGCCGCTCAGCGAATGCTCGCAAAGAGTTTTATGAATCGAAAACCAAGTCGCCTTGCAAGGACATGCTTTTTATTACATGGCAGGATTTATATCGTGTTTTGAAGACACACCACAAACAAGACTTGCAGTGGATTGGTGACATGTGCGATGTGCTAGAACTACTTGGGCTAGATGATTTTTTGGGTCGTTGGGAGTGCCGGCCCTTCTGCTCCCGTCCGATTTTCGAGTGGGCGGAGCGAAAATTGGAGTGGTCAGTTGTATCGAATGCGCTGGCCTCAAAGCAGGTTGTTCATTGGAGAGTTGCATGACGGAACGTAGATCTCAAGTGAACGACGCTGACAACGACGCGCAGAAGTTTACCGAATCTGTGGTTTGTGCCGTAGATGCGGTTCAACATTTGTATCGCGAAGTGCATCGTTTGACACGATCGCTTACTGAGGCGATGGCGAAAGGTGAGTCATTTTCGCCAGTCGCTCGCTTTCCGGGTATTGGCAAAGATAATGAAGATAATCGCATGATCATTCGTGCTCACTTCACCACTTTGTTTCGATACGGATTATTTTCATCGGGTGAAAACGATGGGGAAGATCTCGAGGTTGAAGAGCAATCAGATGAGTCTGAAGATCGCATGGGTCCTGTGAAAATTGAACCCCGTGAACGCTTGTTGGCGGTGCGTGTGCAGATAAGGCCTAGTCGCAATATTGTCGATCTCACTCCGAGGATCATCGCCTGTGTCATCGGTGATTGGCGAGTGGGGAGTGCGGAGATAACTAGTCCGATCGAGCTGAAGTCGTATATGTATAAACGACTCATGCGGTCGTTTGAACCTCCAGCCACGAAGACGGCAAGTTTTAGAATGAGTAGCAACGCAAAGGTGGTTTCACCGTCTACTCCAGGTAAGAAAAGAGCAAAAAGCAAAGGGACCGTTAATTACGCATTGCTTTCCAATGTATTTGAACAACCTCTGTTCAATATTTCGTCTCATGAACAAATTACGGCAACTGCAGAGAATATCAAGGCCTTATGGAAGCAAAAATGATCATAACGGATTCGGTCCCATGATTTGTAAGCCATGTTCTGGGGCGAATTGGCCGATGCGGGCGATGACTTCGTCGGGGGTTGGGTCGGAGCCGTTGGCGTGCTTTGCGCTGATGCGGGCGTAGAAGCGTTCGAAGTTGTCTGGGGGGGTGACGACCATGATGAACTTGGCCCACTGGGTGATGCAGTTTTTGAAGGTGTGGGGGGTGTGGCGTGGGGCGAAGACTGTGGTGCCTGGGGTGGCTTTGATGATGTTGCCGCCAACGTAGAAGGTGACTTCGCCTTCCAAGATGTAGAAGGTTTCGTCTTCCAAGGTGTGCATGTGGAGGGGCGGGCCGCCGGCGGGCGGGGCGTGGTATTCGGTGAGGGAGAGGAGGGCGTTGGTTTGCGGTGAGACGAGTTTGAGGACGGAGCGGCTCATGTCTGGGCCGAGGGCGATTGGGCCTTGGCCGGGGAGGATGACTTGGGGGGTGGGGTGGGGCATGGGGAATTATTGTGGGTTTGTTACGAGCCCCACGCGCCAGCGTGGGTGAATGTGCATGGCGTGATTGAAATCAATTGACGTTCGCCCACGCTGGCGCGTGGGGTTCGTGGTGATGGCTTTAGTCGACGCCGGCTTCGATGAGGGCTTTCATTTCGGCATCACTCATCATTTTGCCGTTTTCTTCGGTGCCTCGTTGGCGGCTTTGGACGCTGTCGGCGATTTCGAGGTTGGGGACGTAGTTGAATGCGATGCCGCCTGTGCCGTGTTCGCGTGCGTCTTGGATGTTGGCGGTGTAGAGGGTGTTGGCGCCGAACTTTTTGTTGATGGCGTCCATCGCTTTGCTGATGTTGGTGCTTTTGCGTTCGCTCGTGAAGAGTGGGAGGGTTTGGCTTTGGGCGTTGACGAGGTCGTGCAGTGTGACGCTGACTTGGATCGGGGCTTTGTCGCGCAGTGTGGGAACGGCTTTGGCCCAGAGGTCGCTTAGTGCGTCGAGGATTGAGTTGGTGTCCGTGCAGCCTTCGCCCAGCGAGCAGGTGTCGGACCAGCCTTCGGTGCTGCCGTTGCCCCAAGGGTTGCCGCTGAATTCGCCGACGAAGTAGAGGCCTAGCGAAAGTTTTTTCGCGGCGTAGTTGTCGTGACGCATGCGGGCGGAGGCTTTGAGGAGCAGGCGGTAGGCGACGCTGCGGGCGCCTTCGATGTTTCGGAGATCGGGGGCGAGGACGTGTTGGTGTCCAATGCTGCTTTTGTGCGTGGGCGGCTCGATGACTTCGCCGCCGCGGAGCCAGTGATACCAGCGTTCGCCCACGAGACCTCCCCAGAGGGTTCGCATTTCTTTTTCGGTTTTGCGGGTGAGGTCGCCGATCGTGCGGACGCCTGCGTATTCGAGGCGCTTCATCATTTTGGGGCCGATGCCGGCGAGTTCTTGTGCGGAGAGATGCGCGATCTTGCCACCATCGGGGACGAGGTCTTCGTCGCGCAGGATGACGAGGCCGTCGGGCTTCATCATGTCGGTGCCGAGCTTGGCGAGGACGCGGTTGGGTGCGATGCCGATAGAGCAGCGCATGACGACGCCGCAGTGTTTGCGGATGGCTTTTTTAATGTTGAGCGCGAGTTGCTTGGCTTTTTCGGGGTCGCGCTGGGTGCGGTCGAGGCGGCATGAGAACTCATCGATGGAATGCACTTTGTCGATGGGGATGCATGTGTCCACGGCTTCGATGATGCGGTGGTGCATCAGCACGTAGAGGCGGGGGCGTGCGTCGACGATGGTGATGGTGGGGCAGAGGCGTTTGGCTTCGCCCACGCGCGTGCCGGTTTTGACGCCGTGGGCTTTGGCTTCGTAGCTCGCGGCGATGCAGCAGCCGCCATCGCCTGTGATGGGCGCGACGGCGATGGGCTTGCCTCGGAGAGCGCGATTGACATGCTGCTCCACCGAAGCGAAGTAGCTGTTGAGGTCGAGAAAAAGCGTCGTGAGCGGCATGTCGAGTGAAATCGTAGCAAAACAAAACGTGAGCCTAGCGGCGCAAGCCGCCGGGCGGGCTGATCATCGCGCAACGACGATCGCGGCTTCAAAACTTCCTCGTTGTAGAGGCAAGTTGTGAAGCCGCGATTCGTTGGTTGATCATGCCGGGGGCTTGCGCCCCTCGGCTCTTGTTTTTACACTCCGCACAACGTGCATGGTCCTTCTGCGAATTGCATCAGGAAGGAGTCGATGTCGCAGGGATCGAACACGCTGCCATCGTTGTTGAAGTCGATGTCGTTGCAGTTCGCGGTCTCGGGAACGCAGGGGCCTTCGCCGTAGACGGAGAGGAAGGCGTCGATGTCCTGCGGGTCGAAGAGGCTGGTGTCGTTGTTGAAGTCGATGGAGTCGCAGGTGGGGCCGGTGGGGCCGACGGGCTGTGAGGTGAAGGTGCGGACGACAAAGTCAGAATCGCTGAGGACATCTGCGTGGGACATGCTGCCCAACTGCGTTGTCGCACCCTCCATCTCGATGCTGATTTGATGCACGCCATCCAAGACGATGCCGCCAGGCAGGATGATGCGTGCGGGATTGACCCAGCAGGTGAATCCGAGAATCCAGCCGTAACCGGGTGTGTAATACCAGCCCCAGGTCGGGATTGTGCCAGCGGGGCAGGGGTTGTTGGTGGTGTTGAAGACTTGGCGATTGACGACTGGTACGCCGCCCGCGGGTGTGATTTCGACGCCATTGATGTCGAACGCGCGGATGCGCTGGGTGAAGGAGCCAAGTTCCGCGAAGTCGATTGAGAAGCTGTTCATATCGCCATCGACGTCACTCGTTGTCATGGTGACGCTGACGGAGCGTGCGGCATCGTCATAGAGCTTCATGAGCGTGATGTGTCCGGTGCACTGCGGGCACTTCTGTGTGAATTCCATGCCCACTTCTTGACCTGTGGTTGTGGTGCTGCTTGCGCTCCATGATGGTGCTTCCAGCGTGAGCGAGCGAGGGCCTGCTCCGGCAACACCGGTGACCAGGAGTGACTCATCGTTGCGATCATCGCAGTCTTCGCAGCACGTGGTGTCGGCCATGCAACTGGGCACAACGACTGAGCCGGGACCGCCGGACGCGACGCAGACTTCGGGGCTTGCTCCGACAGTCCCGCCGCTTGGTGGACGCACGGCGACTTCGGCTTCGGATACAAGCACTTCGCTCATGCCTTCAGTCGTCACAACGCAGCGAGAGATGCCTGTGCTACCGGTAGGCGTGCTGGGTTGGATTGGTTCAAAGCGAATGGCGTACACGGAAATGACTGGGTTGAAGAGGTTGAGGCTTCCGAGGCATCCCCAGGACAAGACTGAGACAAACTTCTGCTGCGTTTCGTCCCACACCGTGCGCCAGATGTGGCCTGCGGGACTGCCGTCGGGGCAGCTGATGTAGTAGAAGTCAAGGCCGCCGGGCGGCACGGGGACCACCCCAATCGGCATCATTCCTTGATCGAGCAGCACGGCTTCGTAGCCTGCTGGCGAATCGGTGGACACGACATTGACTGTCACGGTGTTGTTGCCGTTGTTGCGGACGGAGCTCGTGATGCCGCAATTTTCTGGCAAGCCGGCGCACGGGTCTGTCCACGGCACGAAGGTGCAGCTCACAGTGCGTGAGAGGCCATCAGATTGCATGAGCGATGAGCCGTCGATCTGCACGCCAGCGCCCCATGTGTTCTGACATTGGATAGACACGCCATCATGCGGGCCAGCGTTGTGCACGAACACGCCTTGGCCTGTGGGGCTTGGTGAAATTGTCGCGTTGCCTGTTGCGGTGTGCACCAAGCCACTTGAGAGCAGTGAGGACTGCGCGAAGGCTTGTCCTGCGGCGAGCGCGAGAGCAGCACAACAGAGGGTGGTGAAACGGGGACGAACTGTGGAGAGAGTGGTCACGGTCAGACTCCTTGATGGTCTTACAGACAGATTTCTTGATCAGGTGAAGGAACGCTCCTTCAACGCTGTGGTTATTACTTGATGAGAGATTTGGGTGGCAACGTGTGTTGCATGGTTGTTCTACACCAGTCCTTTCGAGACATTGTCGCGGGTGAACAATTGGCCCGCACTATGAATTGCCGCGAGCGGGTGGAACCTTGCAGCGTGTTGAGAGATTTTGTGATAGGGGGATAAATGCCGAACGTGCGAAGTTTGGAGTGTGGAATTGCACGGTTTGCAGATGTTGTTGAATGTGTGGCGCAGAAGTGATGGTGGTCGAAGAATGAAAAAACGCGAGTTGCTTGTGTGAGCAACTCGCGCGGTGCGTTTTTGTCTTGCTGATGCTTGGGATGAGATGTGGATTGAGTTTTTTTTGTGTGAAGCGGTGGTTGTGCTCTAGAACCGGAACTCTTTCACTTGGCGTGACAGAGCGTCGCTTTGTGAACTGAGTTGGTGCGATGTTTCGACGACGTGGCCGGCGCGTTCGAGCGAGTTTCTCGTGATCTGCTGGATCTTCTGGAGTGATTCGCTGACCTGCACTGCGGCGGCGGACTGTTCTTCGGTCGCGGCGGCGATGCTCTGCACCATGCCTGCAACGCTGGAACTGCCTTGATTGATGGTTTGGAGAGCGGCACCGGCTTGGCCTGCGAGTTCGACGCCCTTCGCGACGCGCTGGCTGCCTGAGTTCATGAGCGAGACAGCCTGCGTTGTCTGCGATTGGATTTCGCGGATGCTGCCGGCGACTTCTTCGGTTGCCTTCGTCGTGCGCTCGGCGAGTTTGCGCACTTCGTCGGCGACGACAGCGAAGCCTCTGCCATGTTCGCCTGCGCGAGCCGCTTCAATCGCGGCGTTCAGTGCGAGGAGGTTGGTCTGGTCGGCGATGTCGTTGATGACTTTGATGATCTCGCCGATCTGCTCGCTGGTTTTGCCGAGCGTCGAGACTGCGTCGGCGCTTTGCTTGACGCCTTGCGCAATGCCTTGGATTTCGTCCACGGTCTGACCCACGACGCTGCTGCCTTTTTGTGCGGCTTCGCGGCTGTCGCTCGCGGCTTTTGCGGCGTTCAAGCCGCCTTGCGAGACTTCCTGAATGCTCGCGGACATTTCTTCCACTGCGGCCGCAACCTGCGCGGACTCGGTTTCCTGACGCTTGAGTTCCACGTTGAGCGTGCCGGAAACTTCGTCCATTTTGGTTGCGGCGGCGCGAACTTCTTCGGAACTTTGCTGGATGGATTTGAGCAACGACGCAAGATTCTTGCGGGTTTGCTCGACGCTCGCGGCGATCTGGCCTAGTTCGTCTTTCTGCGTGACGTTCAGGGCTTGCGTGAGGTCGCCTCGCTCGATTGAAGAGAGCGAGTTGCGGATGTCGGTGGTGCGGCGGAGGATCGAGCGGATCACGAACCAGACTAATGCGCTGACGACGAGGCCGCCAACGGCGAGGGTGATGATCAAGACTTTGAGAAGTTCGGCGGGAGCGGCGCTTGCGCTTTGTGCGGCTTTGGTTGCGTCGTCTTCAATGAGACCTGACATGGCCTCGAGTTCGGACTCAAGGGCGGAGAACTTGGCGTCAAAGTCTGCTTTGCTGCTTGCGATCTCGGCTGAATCGTCATGAGACAGGCCGACAAGATGTCGGGAGGATGCGATGTAGTCGTTGACGGCTTCGACGGCGGAGTCGATCGACTTGCGCTGTTCGTCAGAGAGTTTTGCGTCGCTGACCTTGCCCAGCAAGGATTGGAAGTTCTCGATGTGGCTTTCGAGGTCTGACTTTGCGTGAAGTTTGCCTGCGTCATCGTCGGCGAGCATCCAACTGAGAATGTCGCTGCGGATCGCGTCGTGCATCATGTCGCCTTCTGCGCTGGCGCGCAGGAGGACGGTGCGTTCGCTCACATGCTCGATAGTTTGCGTGACAGAGTGCATGCCTCGCCAAGTGACGAAGCCAATCACGCCCGAGAGCACGAAGGAGAGTGAACCGAGCAGAATGAGTTGTGTGCGAAGACTCGCGCGCATGATGAAGCCCTTTGGAAAAACAACCAAGCTGGACCCCATCGACCGGAACGATTTGTGCAGCCTGCCTTGCGGTCCCGACGGATGCGAGGCGTTTCTGTTTGCTGCGTTTTTCTCTTAATACGAGTACGAAATGCCTGCACTCCAGACGAAGGCGGTGTCTTCGTCGTCGTTGACTTGCGAAGCCATATCACCCAAGAGCAGGTAGTTGCCCGCGACATATGCGCTGACGCTGCCCCACTCGTCGCTTGTGTAGAGATCTGCGCTGAGTTTCACGCCCACGCTCGCGAAGCCAAAGAAGTTGTCTTCGTCGTCGGATTCCTGGTAGTAGTCCCATGCGCTCAGGCCCACGATGATCGGTGCGCTGATGCTGAGGCTTTCGAACGTCTTCTGCTCGAACTCGTAACTGGGTTCGACGCCAAGTTGGAGGTATGCACCTTTTTCGAAGCCGTCTGAAGTGCCGTCACCGGTTTCGATGACGAGTGTGGCGTTAGGGGACATGGCCCATGCACCCATCGCTTCGGAATCGTCGTAGCTTGCGCTGAATTGCAGTTCTTCAACGGTCGTGAAGGCGTCGTTGGGGCTGAGGAACCAGCCGTATTGCGCACCGAGCGTCCACTTGCCGGTTTCGGCGGTAACACCGAAGTATGCGTCTGCTTCGTACCACGCTGCACGAGATTCATCGGGGGTTGCAGCACCGGTCTTGCGGTCATGGATGCTGTTCCATGTGCCGACGTAGGCCTGCCAGTTCCAGTCTTCGCCTCGGAAGAAGTCAAGACCGACGGTGGCGTAGGGCTGGGCGATCACGCCGCGATCTTCTTGACGCAGGCCTCGTGAGTAGTATGCGCCGGTGAGGTCGAGGCCCAGCGTCATGTGAACGCGGTGTGCTTCCATTTCATGCGGCACAGGTTTGCCATCGACTTCGCGCGGCTCGTGGTCATGCTTGGGCGTGGGCAGTGTTTCGTTGCCGACGTTCGGGCCCGGGAGCATGAACTCGGACATTTCAGGGACGTTGGTGATCTCGACGCCGTCCTGCGCGATGGCAGCGCCGGCAATGAGAACGAGGAGAGCGCAAGAGGTGACGGTCTTGTGCATGTCTTTCTCTGGGTGCAATAGGTTCAAACGTGACCTGATTAGGCGAACGTGCAAGCACCATCGAGAGAAACACAGAGAGACTTTTCATTTGGAATCGCGGGATTTCATGCATACGCCGATAATCGCGGAACATGTGCCGCGTGTGAGGCTCACCACCTCGCTTGAGCGGCTTGTGTGTCAACAAGAAACGGGCGAGGTTTCGTGACCTCGCCCGTCTGGAATTGATGATAATTCTCAGGAAATCAGTAGGTTGCGGAGAGGCCGACGCTCACGATCAATTCGGATTCGTCGTCTTCGTTGAAGATCTTGGTGTTGTCGCCCAACAGCAAACCGGTGACGGATGCGTTGAGCGTCCACGCGCCAAAGTCCTTCGCGACTGGCAGCGGGATCGCGGCTTTGGCGCCGAGGCTTGCATAGCCAAAGGTGTCGTCTTCGCCTGCGGCGTCTTGGTAGTAGTCGCCCAGCGAGAGACCCACAGTGAGCGGGAATGAGAACGCGATGTCGTTGCCGCCGAATTGGCGAGAGAAGCCTGGCGCGATGCCGAGTTGGAGGTACTTGCCTTCGTCCTGGCCGTCGGACGCGTTGTCGGTTTCGAACGTCACCGTTGCAGTTGGGTGCAATGCCCACGCGCCGAGCGCTTCAGTGTCGTCATACGCAGCAGTCACGTCGATCTGTTGCACGGTGGGCAGGATGTCGCTGGGGTTGGTGAGCCATGTGTAGGTCGCGGCTAGTGTCCACTTGCCTGTGGTGAGTGTGGCGCCGAGGATGATGTCGCTTTCGTACCACTTATCGCTGAAGTCGTCATTTGCGGTGCCTGTGCCCTTGTCGTGGAAACTGTTCCATGTGCCAAGGTTGAAGGCGAGGGCCCAGTTATTGCCTTTGAAGCCGTCGATCGTGAGGCCTGCATATGGCTGAACGATGATGCCGTCGTCTTCCTGACGAATGCCTCGGAAGAAGTAAGCGTTGGTGACGTCGACGCCCATGCTAAAGTGCAGTCGACCGGTGTTTGGGCCCGCGGCTTCTTCGGCTGCTGGAGCAGCGGCGGGTGCAGCGGTTGGGGCGAGGAGTTCGGAGGACTCAGGGGCTGCGGCGATCTGTTGGCCCAGCGCAGTGCCAGCGAGGGTTGAAACGATTGCAACGGTGAGGATGGCTGTGTTATTTGTCATGCGACGGGGATCGTCCGCATGCTTAGGGGTGCTGTAGCGATCACGACGGATTACTTCATCTTGCACGAATTGGAGCGATTTCGGGGTGTGGGAAGTTTGCGCGACGTGGCACCGGTGCGCATTGACTGCGCCGGCGACGCGTTTTTGTGCTTGAAATCGCAGCGTTGTGAATACTCTTTGCTGTGTCGCATTCCTCGATCAATCGAACACCTGACGACCCGCCCGGAATAACGACGGGCGATGGGGTGCCTCCTTGGGGCAGTGAAACGTTTGATGAGCGGATGGTTCGGCTGAACAAGAAAGCGCGAAGCCTACCCGAGGAGCCGGGCGTGTATCTGATGAAGGATTCGGCGGGGGTTGTCATATATATAGGTAAAGCGCTGAGCCTGCCGAATCGTGTGTCGAGTTACTTTTTGCGGAGCACGGACCTTGGGTTTGCAAAGCAGCCCATGCTGGATGTGGTGCACGACTTTGAGTTTTTGATTTGCGAGAGTGAGTGGGAGGCGCTGCTCACGGAAAATCGGTTGATCAAGGACACGAAGCCGCGGTTCAATGTGCGGCTGATGGACGACAAGACGTTTCCGTATCTCGTTGTCACGACGCGCGAGGATTTTCCGCGCGTGTTTGTGACGCGCAATCCGACAGGGATGGGCGATGAAGAGCAGCAAGCGTTGATGAAGGGCGCGAAGGTGTTTGGGCCATTTGCGAATGCGGGTGCGCTGCGCGAGGCGATGGCGACGCTGCAGCGGGTGTTCAAGTACAGAACGTGCAAGTTGGACATCATCGAGAACGATCCCAAGAACAGATTTTTTCGGCCTTGTCTCTTGTACAACATTGGTCAGTGCACTGCGCCGTGTGCGGACAAGATTTCAAAGGCTGATTACGCGAGCGACGTTGATCGGTTTGTGAAGTTTCTGGGCACGAAGCAGAGCGTAATGCTGCGCGAGTTGCGGGAAGAGATGGAGAAGGCGTCGGCTGAAATGCGATTTGAGAAAGCCGCGTCGCTGAGAGATCAGATCAGGGCGATTGAGCGATTGAGCGAGCGTGCGGATCGGCGCGACGGGTGGCAGCCTGAGACCGAAGCGGTGATCTTCGAGCCGGACAAGGCGCTGAAGAGTTTGCAGCGAACGCTTGAACTTGAAGAACCGATTCGCTGCATTGAAGGCATCGATATCGCGCACTTGCAGGGGAATGAAACGGTTGGAAGCAAGGTGTGTTTTATTGACGGCCGGCCATTCAAGGATCAGTACAGGCGATACAAGATTCAGACCGTCAACAACGACGACTACAGCAGCATTCGCGAAGTTGTGCTGCGGCGGTATCGCGAGGCCGGGCAGGGGCACGAGTTGTATCCGGAAGTGATTTTGATCGACGGCGGGCTTGGCCAGTTGCACGCCGGGCTTGAGGCGTTTGCGACCCTCGATGTGAAGCCGCCCATGGTGATTTCGCTCGCGAAGAAGGAAGAACTGGTGTATGTGCAGCAGCGGGGCGAGCCGATTCGGCTGGGGCGTGAGAATCTTG
This sequence comes from Phycisphaerales bacterium, assembly GCA_046350435.1. Classification (GTDB taxonomy): domain Bacteria; phylum Planctomycetota; class Phycisphaerae; order Phycisphaerales; family UBA1924; genus BJHL01. Next base: position 647,439 of record JAXMAK010000001.1, on the reverse strand, counting down.
GGCTCAAGTTGCTGCAGGCGATTCGGGATGAGGCGCATCGCTTTGCGCAGCATTATCACCATGTGCTCAGAAGGAAGAAGACGTTGGGGGAGGAGTGATTTGTTGATGTGCCATCGAAGTCGGCTGCTTCGAGCGGACTTCGATGCGATTGGTAGAATAGTGGTCATTGCATCGAAGTCGCTCAAGGCAGCGACTTCGATGGCACAGAAGGTTCGTTGATGCGTTGTACACTCCGGCATGAGTCGAATCACCACGGTGTCGCTGGTTGTGCCGGATTATGACGAGGCGATTGCGTATTACACGTCGTGTCTTGGTTTTCGGTTAATTGAAGATCGGCCGGTTTCGCTTGGGAAGCGGTGGGTGCGCGTTGCGCCGAGTGGCGGTGGGAGTGAAGATGGTGCGGCGTTGTTGCTTGCGAAGGCGGCGAATGCGCATCAGGAGTCGCGCGTTGGGGATCAGACGGGTGGGCGGGTGTTTTTGTTTTTGGAGACGGATGACTTCGACCGCGACTACGCGGCGTTTACGGCGAAGGGTGTGCAGTTTTTGGAGCAGCCGCGGAGCGAGGCGTATGGGAAGGTTGTGGTGTTTGTGGATCGGTATGGGAATAAGTGGGATTTGATTGGGAGGAAGCGGGAGTGAGTTGGCGGACAATAATCAAGTGAAAGCGGGGTGAGCGTGATCAAGTTGAAGGCAACTTGGCGGGTGATGAAGAGGTGGGAGCGGGTTATCGCATCTATTTGCGGTATTGTCGCTCTAAGTGTAATGTTGACATTTCTTTTTTCTTTCTGGATGTTTTTATTCCATTCCACTGCGAGTTTTCGGTATCACTACACCTTTGTGAATGGAATGGCCCACTTGGAAGCGGGTGGTATAGGAATTCCGAACGGAACCCCTATCACGGCCTACGGCCCAAAGAGTCAATTACATTCAAGCTACCACCTTCAAACACAGGTGTTTCCTTCCATGTTTGTTAAAGATGGACGAGAGAATTATTTTGTTCCGTTGCCGTACTTCGCAGCACCTTGGCTCTGCGGGTTTGCGGTTGTCGTGATTCGAGCGAGAAGGAGAGGTCCGAATCCGAACTTCTGCATGGAGTGCAACTACCCGCTAGGGAAAGTGCAGCAGATTTGTCCGGAGTGTGGGACGAGGCGGATACGAGTTGGGTGAGATTTACGAGCCCTTCGCGCCAGCGAAGGACGGACGGCAATTGCGAGAATCACGCCAGTGGCGTTCGTCCTCCGCTCGCGCGGAGGGCTCGTTGGGTTGCATGTTCCTACGCTTGTCCATGCCCGACGATTCGACAACGCCCCGCGAGAAGCCGCCAGAGGTTGATGCGCAGTTGTACTTGCATCCGCAGACGTTGGCGCGGTTGTCTTCGTTTGAGTTGCGGGCGAAGATGATTGTGGAGGGGTTTTCGAGTGGGCAGCATCGGTCGCCTTATCAAGGGTTGTCGGTGGAGTTTGCGCAGCATCGTCCGTACGTCGCGGGCGATGACTTGCGGCACCTGGACTGGAAGGTCTTTGGGCGGACTGATCGGCTGCATCTCAAGCAGCATCAGCAGGAGACGAACTTTGACCTCATCATCATGGTGGATTGCTCGGGCAGCATGAGTTATGGCAGCCGGAGTTTTGAGGAGGCGAGCGGCGAGGGGCACAAGCAGAGTTTGGATGGGCGGCCTCACTGGAGCAAGTTTGATCATGCGACTGCGCTCGCGGCGGCGCTTGCTTACATCACTCTGCGGCAGGCGGATCGTGTGGGGCTTGTGGTGTTTGCAGATGAGGTGCGTGCGATTTTGAAGCGCAGCAGCAGTCAGGGGACGTGGCGGCAGATTGTCGGCGCGTTGTCGACGCATCCGGTGGAGCCGACGAATCGCAATCGCAAGACGGACTTGCTGCGTGCGGTTGATCAGGCGATGGGGAAGATGACGAATCGTTCGCTGGTTGCGATCATTTCAGACTTCTTCATGCCCAGCGAGCATGTGCGCGATGCGTTGGCGCGGCTGCGGTTCAAGGGGCATGATGCGATGCTCTTTCAGGTGCTTGATCGCGAAGAAGAGCAATTTGCGTTTACAGACGCCGCGCCCTTTGAGGGGCTTGAGGGCGAGGCGGCGGTGCGGATTGATCCGCGTGCGCTGCGCGAGGCGTACTTGAAAGTTGCACGCGAGCACATCGCGGGGATCGAGAAAGCGGCGCGTGGGTTTGGGTATGACTATCAGAAACTGAGTACGCACGACTGGCTTGGGCCACCTTTGGCGGAGTTTGTGGCGAGAAGGAATGCGATGATTCGTCGGGCGAAGAGTGGGTAGGGTATTAAGGGATCGTTGTTTGACATTGATGTTGTCAAGTGAGTCGGCTTACTTTGGAGAGACATACCACGCAATATGCTTAGCTTCGTGGTGCGTCATTTCGGCGGAGCCGCCGGATGGGCCTGGGTAATCATGTGGGTTGCTGTTCCAGAAGTCGTCGTCGGTTGGGAGAAGTGCCGAGTGACCGTCGAGGAATGCTGTTGCGATCTTGCTCGTTTTCTGGTGTGATTGCTGGTTGTCGCGTGGCGTGCCCGGCACCAGTTCGTAGCCTTTGCCGATACTTTCGAGAGCGTGACGATGGCCGTGGAATGAAAAATAGAAGGTCAGTGCGTCGCAGAATGTGAGAATGTCGGAAGGGCGTTGGACATCGCCCGCGTGTATCCACTTGGGATTCGTTGGAAGCCATCCGGGGAGGGACGATTGACCAAAGGAGATGTCGTTGACTTCGTCGTCGCGGTTGACGTTGTTGAAGAGGTAGCGATTTGCAGCGGAGTGGGCAATCACGAGATGCGTGCTGTGAATGAGGTCGTCATCTTGCGGAATTTCAGTGCATCGCCAGATGCCGACGGGGGCATAGAACACGCCGGCAGGCGGGATAGGAAGGAATGGATCTCCCTGCCAGTCTGCGAGAAGACGAGGAAGCGTCCATGTTGAAGAGGTGTACGTGCCATCGGGCTCGGCGCGATTCCAGTTGATGACGCGGGGTGGAAGCGAATCTGTGTAGTCGTTTGAATATGCGAGCACAAGTTGGGTCTGGGAACGCAGGTTTGAAACGCACCGAGTCTGCCGGATATTGCGCTTCACTGTCGAGAGCGCGGGCAGAAGCAGCGCAACCAGCACAGCGATGACGCCAATAACGACCAGCAATTCAATGAGTGTGAAAGCTCGCCTCTGCACGGGTAACTATAAGTTGCCTAGCCATCGCAAACCAACCTGTTGATCTGGCGGATTACTTTCGTTGAAATGCCTTGAAAAATAGATAATCGATAGTTCATCAAGCGAACTACCCTCAGCAAGCATGGATGCAGGGAATCTGACAAGCCAACACGCGGCTGATGGTCGTCAAGCGACTGGGAGGCTGTCATGAGCTTTGCCAACGCTTCGCTGCTTGTCGCTGGTCTGGCGTGCATTGCGCTGCCGATCCTTATTCATATTTTGATGCGTCGGCGTCGCAAGCCTGTTGCGTGGGGGGCGATGGAGTGGTTGCTGCAGGCGTATCGGCAGCAGCGGCGGCGGATGCAACTGGAGCAGATGCTTTTGCTTGCGTCGCGGTGCTTGCTGGTTGCGCTCGTGGCGCTTGCGTTGGGGAAGCCTTTGCTTGGTGCGCTGTCGGGCGGCGGGATTCGTCGGCCTAAGACGTTGTCGATTGTGCTGGACAACAGTCTTGCGTCGCAGGTGAGTTCTGTTGATGGTGGAACTGGAACCAACGCGCTGGAATCGCAGAAGGCTCGCGCGATGGTGTTGGTGGATGCGTTGGACGCGGCGAAGGGGGATCGGTGTGCGTTGGTGGTGATGGGATCGCCGCCGCAATCGCTGGTGGTGCCTGCGTCGGCGGACCTTGCTGAAGTGAAGCGGTTGATTGGGCAAGTGCAGGTGACTGACACGGCGGCGGACTTGCCGGGTGCGATTGAAGTGTTGCGAGGAGCGGTCGCTCAGGATGCGGCTGGATCTACGGGCACCAGTCAGGACTCGGATCAGGTGGTTGCGATTTTGAGTGAGTCGCGTGAGGGATCGGTCGCGATTTCACAGCCCTTGCCTTCGCTCGCGGCGGCGATTTCGGCGGCGACTCAGTCGCCTCAAGTGAATTTGAAGGTGATAGCGAGTTCGCCCGCGCAGAGTTCTGTTGCGAATACGAGCATTGTTGCGATTGAGCCTTTGAGTGCGTTGGTGTTGGCGGAGTCGTCGGGGGCGGGGGCTTCTGGTGCGAATGCGGGCGCGGCTTCGGTGCCGATTCGAGTCTCGCTCGCGCGGAGCGGGGACAACACGGAGCAGTCGGCGACGGTGCGAGTGTGGTTGACGTCGGCCTCGAAGGCGACGAGGACTGCGCCGCCAGACTCGAGTGCTGGTTTGGCACGTGCGACGGTGGCTTGGAAACCCGGGCAACGCACGGCGACGATCACGCTTTCGCCAAATGTGGCGGCGGGCAATCAGCCGGCGGACTTAGTTGTGGTTGCGCGAATCGATGATGATGCGATCGCGGGGGACAATATTGCGAGTCGGCCGCTGGAAGCGAAGTCGTCTTTGCAGGTTGCGTTGGTTGGGCCGGGGAATGAAACGACGGGATCGGGGTTGGATCGATTCACCCCGAGAGATTGGTTTGCGCTGTCGTTGGCTCCGGAGCAGTCGTTTGGTGCGGGTAGTTCGCTGACGACTGGCGGCGTGCGTGTGTCGCGGCTTGAAGCGCGGGATTTTGTTGGAACGACGGCGACGGATGGAACGCTGCCGGGTTTCTTGCGGGGAACTTCGGCGATTGTGATTACGGAGCCTCAGTTGCTGGATCCGGGTGCGTGGCGGATTTTGCGAAGTGCGGCGTCGCAGGGTGTTGCGATCATTGTGACGCCTCCCGAGCAGGAACAGGCACAAACGTGGGCGGATTCGATGACGCAGGCGTTGGGAACGCCTTGGGTTTTGTCGCGAACGGTGAAGGCGCTCGACTCGGCTGCGGAAACATCAACATTGACTGCCGAAACGCAGGCGCAGGGGGATGATGATTTATTGAGTTTGGTGAGGTCGGAGTTGGAGGAGTTGGTTCGACCGATTCATGCGATGAAGATTGTGCCGCTGGAGTCGGGGGCGGGAAATCTTACTAAGTCGCAGGTGTTGCTTGCGCTGCGAGATGGGTCGCCCTTGATTGTCGCGGCGCGAGCGAACATTCCGGGGGTTGCGAATGCGGGCTGGGTGGTGTTGTGGCTCGCGGCGCCTTCGCTCACGTGGACGGACTTGCCGGCGAAGCCATTAATGGTGCCGCTCACGCAGGAGTTAGTGCGGCAGGCAGTGGGGCGCAGCGCGAAGCGGCGTGATGTGACGGCGGGTGCAATCATGAGCAGTGGGGCGCAGGTTGTGGACTACTCGCCCGCGGTTGTGTGGCAGGAGCGGCAAAGTGGCGCACAGTTGATTCCGGTCGCACGATCGAGTGACAAGGTCACGGCGATTCGCGATGCGGGTGTGTATCTGGCTCGCAACGATCAAGGTGTGGTGTTGCATCCGCTGAGTGTGAACGCATCGGGAAGTGCGGGAAATACCACGCCTGTTTCGGAAGATCAGATCGCGTCGTGGCTTTCCGGGATTGGCGGCACCGGGAAAATTGAGTTTTTGACTGGCGCGGGCACGCAAAGCAGCAGCGCGGGCGGCGATGCAGAAACGAATGCGCCCAAGACGTTGACGGATAGCCAGTCGTCTGGATGGAAGTGGAGTTTCTGGTTGTTGGTTGCTGCGGGAGTGATTGCGGCGATTGAAGCGGTGATGGCTCGCGTGTTTAGTCATGCGACTGTGCGAGAGAATGTTGCGAAGGGGGTGGTGTCATGACACCAGAAACATGCAGCCCGACCGTCAGGGAGGGCTTACTGGACACGGGCGATACCAGTATCACCGGCAATGATCGATCACCACAGAGGCACAGAGGCACAGAGATGCACAGAGAGAGAAAGGTGAGAAGCAAACATATCTCATTTCATTCTTCTCAGTCTTCCTCTGTGGCTCTGTGTCTCTGTGGTGAGCGAATTCAGGATGATGCGAATTTAGAATCGACAGACGCTCGCAAGCCGCTCCCTTACGGTCGGGCTGCATGTTTGTTGGCGTCATTCGCGTTCGTGCAAGTCGCGTCGGCTCAGACCCAACCCGCGCCCCGCTCGATGATGGATCGATTGCTGTCGATGCGAGAGTTGTCGTTTGGGATGGATGGCACGGAAGTGCAGTTTGCTCGCAACATCCCGCCGTACGGGTGGGCGATGGTCATTTTCTTTGTGGTGCTGTTTTCTGCGTGGTCGTACTTTCGGCTGAGCGGGTCGAAGGGCGCTCGCGTTGTGCTTGCGGGGCTGCGATCGCTTGCTATTCTGCTGCTCATTGTGCTTGCGTGCGGGCCTCAGTTGGTGAAGCAGAATGAACGCATTGAGCGCGACTGGGTTGTTGTGCTGGCGGATCGAAGTGCGTCGATGTCTGTGCAGGATGTTGCGAAGGGGAATGGGACGCGGGGCAGCCGCGAAGAGCAGTTGCGGGATGCGCTGCGGGCGGCGCAGAAGCCGCTGACGGAGTTGTCGGAGAAACGCAATATTCTCGCGCTGGGATTTGATGCGGGCGTTTTTGATATTCCAACGTCTCGCGCGAATGGCGACAGCGGCTTCTCGTTGTCGCTGCAGGATCCTGAGGGCAAGCGCACCGCGCTGGGGACTTCGCTCGCGCAGGCGTTGCAGCGAGTTGCGGCTCGACCTATTGCGGGCATCGTTCTGTTGAGTGATGGTCGATCGTTTGATGCGCCGTCGCGTGAACTGCTCAATCAATTTGCGGAGCGGCAGATTCCGATTTTCCCGGTGCCTTTGGGCAGTCCCAATGCGCTGGTGGACCTCGCCGTGACTCGCGTGAATGCGCCACAGTCGGCTTTTCTGGGCGATTTGGTGCCTGTCACGGTCGATGTCGAAGCGCTGGGGGCGGATGAGAACAGCAGGATTTCGGGCAAGGTGCAATTGTTGGATGCGAATGGGAATGTGCTGTCGGAGCGGCCCTTGCCGACCGACGCGACCTCGGCGCGAGTGACGCTCAACGCGAAGCCAGAGAACGCGACGGGTGAGAAACCGGATGCGGGCAAGACGCACGTGACGGATTGGTCGGTGCGGCTGGTGACCGATGACCCGGACTTGACCAGCGACAACAACACGCAATCGCTGCGGCTGGAACTTGTTGATCGGCCTATTCGCGTGCTGTATGTGGATGGATACCCGCGTTGGGAGTTTCGGTACGTCAAGAACCTCCTGCTTCGTGAGCAATCGATTCGTTCGACGATCATGCAACTCGCGGCGGAGAAGCGGTTCATTCAGGAAGGCACGGATCGGATTGAGTTCTTGCCTCGCACGGTGCAGGAGTGGAGTGCTTTTGACGTTGTGATGCTGGGTGATGTGCGACCCAGTTTGATGAGCGAAGAGCAGTTGCGGGCGTTGCGCGATGCGGTGTCGCAGCGGGGCGTTGGGTTGCTGTGGATCGGTGGGCCTTCGTACACGCCCGCCGCGTGGAGGGCGACGCCGCTGTCCGATGTGCTGCCATTTGTCATGACGCCTCAGAGTGCGTCGGGCTCGCCGATTGAAGTGTCGTCGTCGCCTGTGTTGATGGAGCCGGGTCCAGCGGCGAGCGGGTATGGCGTGCTGCAACTTGCGGACGCTTCAAGCGATCCGACGAATACGCAGACTTGGCCTGAAAATCTGAGCAATCCGACGCTGGGGTGGTCGAAGTTGCAATGGTCGCAGGTGATTGATACTCGCACGCTCAAGCCAGCGGCTGAGGTGCTTGCGAATGCACGTAGTGTGTCGGGTGCGACGCCTGCTGCGACGACGAATCCGCTCGTGATGACGATGCGGTATGGTTCGGGACGTTGTGTGTATGTCGGCACCGATGAGACGTGGCGGTATCGGTATGGGCGAGGCGAGACGCTGACGGAACGCTTCTGGATTCCGATTGTGCGGCTCCTTGCCAGGGGGAGTTTGGGGCGGAGCGGCAAGCCCGCGTTGCTCGAAGCGGCGCCGGAGCGTGCGCTGGTCAATCAGCCGGTGCGGGTGGTTGTGCGTCTGCTTGATCAATCGCTGCTGGATCAGCGGCCTGTTTCGATTCGGGTGAATATTGCTCCGCAGGTGGACAACGCGCAGTCCAATGAAGTGCCGAAGGAGCAACTCGTGTTGCAGCCTGAGTCGAATTCGACTGAGCCTGGCGCGGTTGCGACGTATGCGGGGCTGTGGGTGCCTTCGGGGCCTGGGACGTTTGAGATTGTGCCGACCGAGCCGATGCTGGCGGGATTGGGATTGTCGGCGCGAGTGGAGGCGCAGTTGCCTGAGGATGAGTTGCGTCGGCCGCAGACGGATCATCCGGCGCTGGCGCAGTTAGCCGAGGCGACAGGTGGGCAGGTGGTGCAGCCTGATGCATTGGCAAGTTTGACGAAACTGTTGCCCAATCGCGAAGTGCGGCTGATGGGCACGCCTCAGGTGGAGACGCTGTGGGACAAGCCGCTGGCGTTGCTGGGGTTGATGCTGCTGCTGGTGCTGGAGTGGGTGGGGCGGCGGTGGATTAAGTTGAGTTAAAGAGGACCAAAGGGCCGAATTTCGGGATGGCTAGGCGATGCCTTGGGGAATGGTGGTAACGAAAAAACGTTGTTTTTTGTGGCGTTTTTGGTGATTGGCCACCCCAACCCCTCCCAGAGGGAGGGGCTTTTTGTGTGGCGGCACACTTTGGGGTTTTGTTTGAGTACGCTCCTCTCAATGAACTCGATCAGCGTGCGAAAACTGGACTGCGGGATGGGGCTTGTTGTCGAGCAGATGACGAACGTGCGCTCGGCGTCGCTGAGTTGGCTCACGCCCGCGGGGTGCATCACGGACCCGGATGAACTCGAGGGCGTCACGCCTCTGCTGGAAGAAATGTTGCTGCGCGGATCGGCGCAGCGGACTTCGCGCGAGGAAGCGGAGTTGTTTGATCGATTGGGTGCGAATCGGGATGTCGAGGCGGGCACGTACACGATGCGGTTTGATGCGACGTGCATGGGCGATCGCATGAGTGATGTGCTGGTGCCGATGGTCGATATGGTCGTGCGGCCTCGGCTGGATGAAGAAGGTTTGGAGCCCAGCCGAGAGTTGTGTCTGGCGGCGATTGCGTCGCTCAAGGATGATCCGCAGCAGCGGGCGAGTTTGCTGGCGCGGGAGCGGCATCATCCCAAGCCGATCAATCGAACGGGCATGGGGACGGAGGCGGGGCTCAATGCGTGTACGCGGAACGATCTCGTGTTGCATTGGTCGCGATTTGCGAAGCCTGCGCAGTCGATTCTTGCGATTGCGGGTGATGTCAACGCGGACGTGCTGGAGCGTCAACTCAATACGTTGCTCGCGGGTTGGAGTGGCAGTGCTCCAGAGGTGAAGACGCAAGGGGTCGCGCCGCGCGGGTACGCGCATGAGCCTGATCCGTCGTCGCAGGTGCAGATCATCGTCGCGTACGACGCGCCGGCGGAATCGGACGCAAAGAGCACGCTGGAGAAGTTTGCTGTCACAGTGCTGTCGGGTGGGATGTCGGGGCGATTGTTCAGCGAAGTCCGCGAAAAACGCGGGCTGTGCTACAGCGTCGGTGCGGCGTATCGGGGTGACAAGACGTTTGGCGGCGTCAGTGCGTATGTCGGGACGACTCCAGAACGCGCACAGGAATCGCTGGACGTGTTGCTCAGCGAACTCAATCGCATCACGACTGGCGATGGCAAAGTGACGCAGGAAGAGTTTGATCGCGCGAAAGTTGGGCTCAAGAGTTCGCTCGTCTTCAGCGGCGAATCGACGGCGGCCCGCGCGGCGACGCTCGCGGCGGACGTGCGACGGCTCGGAAAGCCTCGCTCACTCGAAGACGCAGCGGCGGAAATCGAGAACGTGACGTTGGATCAACTGAACGCGTACTTGGCGACGCGAACACTCGGCAAGATGACGATTCAGACGTTGGGAGCGGCGGCGCTGAAAGTACCGTAGATTGGCGGTCCCCGCCGATGGGTCTTCATCGACCGTGTCCGTCGAAGAATTTTTTTGAGACGGTGAGACGGTGAGACGGTGAGACGGTAAAAAGTGTACATCGCTTCTCGGTTCTCATCATCTCATCACGTCGTTGCGTCGTCATCCTGCCAACCAACTGGGTAATGCTTGGATTTTTCCTGCCTTGTCGACGCAGCCAAGCGTTGTTTGACCTGTCGCCGCGAGAAATGCGTGTTCGGATTGTGAGCCTGCGATCGCGCCCATCGCGTGGCCGCCTTGCTCGACGACCCAGAGTTCGTATTCGTGTTCGATTTTGACTTTGCCGCCGCCGGTCCATTTTGTGCGAACTTCGACGACGTCGTCGTAGCGGATGGGTCGCTTATACGACACGTTAAGACGGACGATGACGAGGAAGACGCCGTCTTTTTCGAGTTGTGCGTAACTGACTCCCGTCGCGCGGAGAAGTTCGGTACGGCCCATTTCCATCCAGGGGACGTAGCTGGCGTGGTGTGCGACGCCCATGGGGTCGCACTCGCAGTAGCGGACGCGGAGTTGGAGGGTGTGGTGGCAGTTGGTGGTGGGGGGCTGAGTCACGGGGAACTCTAGAGCACCCAACGAGCTGCTCTCGCGAGCGTGGGTTGAACGCACAGCGTGTCAATACGCGTGTTGTCGGTCGCCCACGCTGGCGCGTGGGGTTCGTTTTTGCTGTGTAGGACTGCTAAACTCTGCGACAAAGCAATGTCCACGCACGAGCACAAGTCGGAAAAGAGTGAGCACGCAAAGAGTTTGGCGCAGGGTGCTGTGCCGGTTGCAAACAAAGCGGCGGCAGCCGTGGTGCATGTGAAAACGCCGAGTGTGCCAGCTTCGCCTCGTCCTATTTTGACGTCTCGACGTCTTGCGCCGACGGATTCGGTTTCTGAAATCACCAAGTTGCTGCATCGTGCGTATGCCAAGCAGGTGGCGATGGGGCTCAAGCCTCTTGCGGGTCGGCAGGATGATGCGACGACTCGGCAGCGTGTGTTTTCGGGTGAGTGCTATGTGACGATCCATCACGTGCCGCTGCCTGATGTTGAAGACCCGGACGGCGTTTCAACTCGCACGCAGCACAAGATCGTCGGGACGATTCTGTATCACGAAGTGGAAGAGGCGGAAGGGCCTCCTTGGTTTCACCGTCCGGACATCGCGTGGTTCAGTCAGTTGGCGGTTGATCCGGACTATCAAGGTCAGGGCATCGGGCAGATGTTGCTTGACATCGTTGAGCAACGGGCGCGGCAGGACGGAGCGGCGGAACTCGCGCTCAGCATGGCAGAGCCCGACACGGACCTCATGAACTTCTACCTGAGGCGGGGATATCGAATCGTTGAGTATTGGCAGTGGCCTTACACCAACTATCGCAGTGCGATTATGAGTAAGCCTGTGCAGGAGTGACGTGCCGCGTTCACAACATGCTGCGTTCGGCATTTCGTGGATTGTGATGAACACGAACATTTGGACGGGCTTGCCAAGATACGTCGCTAGTATCCGAAAGCGGGTTTTTGCGTTTTTCGCCTGTTGGAGGGCTGTTTCTGGCCCATCCTGAGCCTCTCGGCAGGGTCCCATACCTAATTCTGTTCGATGTACGCTGATTTTTGTCAGACGCGCATGGCAAGCACACTAGGGGTTAGTGTCGGATTCTTCCAAGAGGAGGCTTGTTATGCGTTCAACTTTTGTTCGTCGTTCTTCGGTCGCCGCTCGCGTGTCTGTTTTGACAGCGTTGGCCGGGGTTGCCGCGTCTGCGAATGCGGCGTTGTTCACGTTCGTTCCCGCCTGCGCATCACCGAGCTGGACGGGGTTCTGCAACACCGTCACGCCTTGCGCTGGCGGCAACTTCATCACTGTCAACAACTGGGGCAATAGCGCGTGCGGCGTTTCGCCTGCGCTGCCTCCGGGCGGCAGTGACATCGTGATCGCTGGAAACGGCGCGCTCGATGCGGGCAGTGGAATGAACACCATCGTGATCAATCCAGGCGTGATCGCTGTCCAAGCCGCGAGCATCAGCACGACGGCGGGATTCACCAACAACGGCAATCTCTCAACGAACGGCGGCGACAAGATCTACGCGGGCTTGATCGCAAACAACGGCACGTGGGCTGAAGACGGTGCCGGGTGGACCCGTCCGCTCAACTCATGCACCTTCACCAACACGGGCTCGTTTCAATTGCCGGGAACTGTTGCCCTCAGTCAAAACTCAGGCACCAACACCTTCTCGAACGTGACGACAGGCACGGTGACCAAGTCGAGCGGCGGCACGGCGACGTTCACTGGATTCAACTTTGTCAATAGCGGCGCAATTGGTGCTGCGGCGGGGGGTGGGGCGCTCAACTTCTCGAACATGGCGTTTGTGAGCCAGACCGGGGCGACATACAGCGCGAGCGCCGGCGGCTCGATCAACTTCGGTGGTGGTTCGATTCGCGGCCCCTTCCCGATGACACTCGGGGCGGACAACCTGATGTCGTTCTCCAACGTCACGCTCGGGGCACCGACAACACTGTCCGCCACAGGCGGCACGGCACTTTTGTCGGGGAATATCACAGGCTCCGCGACCAACACGCTCACGAACACAGGGCTCGTACGAATCAACGGTGGTGATGGGTCTTGGGCGGGTGCTTTCACGAACAACTCGGGTGCGACGTGGACAGAAGATGGTGCTGGCTGGACGCGCGCCCTGAACACCAACACTTTCACGAACGCAGGGACGCTCAACTTCCCGGGAACAGTGGCTTGGAGTCAAAACTCCGGCGTCAACACATTCACGAATACCGGCAGCGTCGTGAAGTCGTCCGGCGGCACGATGCAGATGACCGGTTATGCTCGGACCAATAGCGGTGCGATGAACGTTGTTGCCAACGGCGGCACGCTCCAGTTCAATTCGAGCTCTTTCGCGAGCAACGCCGGTGCGACGTATAACGTCACAGGGCCTAGTTCCTCAATCTTCTGGAACGGAAACACTATCTCTGGCAACTTCCCGATCGCGCTGAGCGCAGGAGGAGGAGCATCGTTCACCAGTCTCACGACGAGCGCCCCGACGACGATCAACGCCAGCGGCGGGTCGGCGGTGATCAACGCGGGATCGATGAATACCACCGGCGGCTTGCTCACCAACGCCGGGCAACTCGCCATTGGTGGCGGCGACCACAGTTGGACCGGCCCATGGACCAACGCAGCGTCGGGCACGGTCACCGAAGACGCCGCGGGTTGGACCCGCGCGTTCAACAGCTGCGCCGTCACCAACAACGGCACAATCAACTTCCCGGGGAGCGTCAACTGGAACCATAACTCCGGCGTCAACACAGTGCTCAACACGGGCACCATGAACAAGACATCGGGCGGCCAGTTCACGATCAACAACGTTGCCAGCTTCACAAACAACGGCACGGTTGCGGTCGCGAACGCTGGCGGCAACTTCGTCGTGACGAGCGCGACATATTCGGGCACCGGTAACGTCACGGTGCAGACGGGCGGCAACTTCCAGCTCAACAGTTGCACAGTCACCGGACCCGTCAATGGAACCAATACGGGCGGAACCTTCCAGAGCACGGGCTCGATGACGGTTCCCGCGAGCACCACCACTCAGCTCAACGTGACCGGCAGCGGGTTCACTGTCAACAGCAACCTCGCGATCAATACCACGAGCGGTCTCCTCCGCAACAACAACGTCGCAAACGTCACGGCAGGAGACAAGACTTTCTCGGGCGACATTACCAACAGCGTTGGAGCAACATGGACTGAGGACGGTTCTGGTTGGACGCGCGTGCTCAACTCCAACGACTTCCTCAATCAGGGCACGCTCAACCTGCCCGGGGGCCTCAACTGGAACCAAAACTCCGGCACAAACACGCTCACGAACACGGGCACTATCAACAAGACCAGCGGGGGTACGTTTACCGCCAACAACATTACCAGCGTGACGAACAACGGCACAATCGCGATCGCTTCTGGCGGTGGAACCTTCCAGGCGACCAGCACGGCCTATTCCGGCACGGGCACAGCCACCGTTGTCAGCGGCGGGCTGATGCGACTCAACAGCTGCACCATTACTGGCCCGATCAACGGCGTCACATCCGGCACTGGCGGCTTTGATTCCATAGGCACGCTCACGGTCGGCACGGGCGGGGCCTCGCTCAACGTCACAGGCAACGGCTTCACCCTCAATGGGAGCAAGGCTGGCACGCCCATGCTCACGAATAACGCGATCGTCTCTGTCACTGCTGGCGACAAGACATTCACGGGTCCAGTGACTAACGCGTCGGGAGCAAGCTGGACCGAGGACGGCTCGGGCTGGACGCGCGTGCTCAACAGTTTCATCTTCACGAATAGCGGCACACTCAACCTGCCGGGAGGCATCAACTGGAACCATAACTCGGGCGTAAACCGCCTCGACAATCTCGCGGGCGGAGTAGTGAACAAGACGTCGGGCGGTTCATTCAACGCAAGCGCGAGCGTGGGCGTCGTCAATGCCGGGCTTATTGACATTCAGAGCGGTACATTCAACGCGAGCGGAGGTCTCACTCAGACCGCGAGCACCGGCCGCACGCTCGTGCGCAGCGGAGCGGTGCTGACTGGCACACCATTCACACTTGCTGGCGGGCGCCTTGAAGGCAAGGGAACCATCAATCAGGTTGTGACAAATGCTGGCGGCACGGTCGCGCCGGGCGATGCAGCGAATGACAACGGCAACCTTACTTTCGCAAACACCTACACGCAGCAGTCCGGCGGCACGTACGAAGTCTCGCTGTTTGGACGGCCCGCAAATCCGTACGACCGCATTACGACGAACAACCAACTCACTCTTGGCGGCACCCTGCGAGTTGTGATCACGCCGCCCTTCCTGCCCAAGCTCAACGACGTGTACGAGATCGCCCGCAGCAACAGCAACCAACGCGTGGGCACGTTCGCAAGCGTGGTCGTCGTCGGGCCGCCCGCCGTCACTGTGAACGTCACCTACACCGCGAGTAGCGTGTTCCTGACCATTACTCAAACCGAATGCGGCTCGATCGACTTCAACAACGACACGTCATTCTTCGATCCGCAGGACATCGACGCCTTCCTCAGCGTGTACGCCGAAGGTCCGTGCATCCCCGCATCGGCGACTTGCAACGATATCGACTTCAACAACGACACAAGCATCTTCGATCCGTGCGACATCGACAGCTTCCTGACGGTGTTCAGCGAAGGACCTTGCACACTGTGCGGCGTGTAAACCTCCTCCGTTGGCACCGAACGCGCAAGCCATCGGCTACACAAAGTGTGAGGCACAGAATAAGGACACCGGCCGCCTCTCGCGGCCGTTTTTTTCTTCTCAGGTACTTGCTGATGCAACTTACTTGTAGTAGTTGTGTGAAATTACCTGGATCGGGCATTGCTTGTCGATTGGGTTTTCGGTAGTATGGTGCTAGCAATCGAAAGGAACCGTGGCATGCTCAAAGAACCCCTCAGGCACATGCTTGTCTTCCTCCTGTTATTGTTGGTCCAACAAGCGCCTGCGCAAGAGTCACATCAGTCCGCTCACGCGGACATCGCGGGATTCGGCGGCCTCGGAACCGGCGGACCTGTCAACTTTGGCACTGGCCCGGCTCCTGCTCACGAAGGGCAGCACTCGCGCGCGTGCATGTCTCCTGAAATGGAAACCCGCATCCTCGCAGACATCGCGGCGTTTCAAGCAAGCCACCCATACTTCGCCGAGCGGGTCGCCCAGACCTACGACTTCTACCCCCAGGGCGGCAAATGGCAGCGAGACATTTCATTTGGTCTGTTTGTTGATCTTGACCCAACTTCTGGAGTGCAGTCCTTCAACTGCGGCACACTGAGCTACGACACGCACGCGGGCATCGACAGCGGGCTGCGCACCTTCGCCGAGCAGGCGATCGGCGTGCCGGTCTTCGCGGCGTTGCCGGGCATCGTCGTTGCGCGACAGGATGGCTTCCCAGATATGAACACCACGCCGGGCAGCGATGACGGCAACTACGTCGTCATCGATCACGGCGGCGGATTGAACACGTGGTACCTGCACATGCGCAACGGGAGCGTTGTACCAGGGCTGGGCGCACCGGTGATCGCGGGTCAGCAGATCGGCTCGACGGCTTCGTCGGGTTACAGCTTCGGGCCTCACCTGCATTTTCAAACGATGCTGAACAACCAACCCTTCGAGCCCTTCGCAGGCGCGTGCCGGCCGGGACCGAGCATGTGGGAGAACCAAAGCACGTTTTCCTACGACACATTCATCGCAGACGCAGCGTTCAGCTACATCGACCTTGCCACCGTCCCCGGCAATCCGCACGACGTGCCCCGCACAGGGCAGCTCGCGCTGAGCGACGACTATCACTGGATATGGACGCAGATTCAGAACCTGCCCCCCAACAGTACATTCCGGTTCCGATGGATTCGCCCAAACGGGTCGCTCGCCTACCAGTCCGACACGTTTCCGTTTAACAACCCGACGTTTTATGATCGCTCGTGGTACTGGTTCTGGTGGTGGATTGCCGACATGCACACCATCACCGGTACGTGGCGCGTGCAGATGGACATCAACGGCGTGCAGGAAACGGAGATGCCCGTTGAAGTGCGATCAGCACGCACGCCGGGTTTCAATCGTCCGCCGACGGCTCTGCAAGGCGTCGAGTTTGTGCCGCAACCGCCACCGCCCGGCGCACCAGTAGTCTGCCGAGTCTTCACTGATCTGGTCGTAGACGATCTTGACTATGACGTTGTGCGATATCGATACGTGTGGACAATCAACGACCAGGTCGTGCGCGATGTGACATCCGCCGCGCAGTCGGATATGATCCGATCCGGTTTGACCCAACTGGGCGACGGGCTGCGTTGCACCGTCACTCCCAGCGATGGCTTTGCAAACGGCCCGGCGAGTTCGCAGTTCGCACTTGTCGGTTCTGCAGTCTGCGATTCCATCGACATCAACAACGACTTCAGCGTCTTTGACCCACAGGACATCGACGCATTTCTCAGCGTTTACAGCGAGGGACCCTGCGTGCCCGAAACAGCAACATGCAACGACATCGACTTCAACAACGACGGATCGCTGTTTGACCCGTGCGACATTGATTCGTTCCTCGTGCTCTACAGCGAAGGACCTTGCACACTGTGCGGCGTGTGAAAGCCGCGGGATACTAAAAAACTTGTCAACTAACGAAGGCACCGACCGACTCTCGCGGTCGGTGCTTTTCATTTTGGACTTAGATGGGTTCTATTGTGAAAATCTATGGTTGGTTGCGACAGCATGCGAAATACGCAATAAATGCCCGGTTCAGCACCTCTTTTGGAAAAAGCTGACCACAAATCCTCGCTCACTCGCTATTCAAATAGCGAGCAAAAGTTGTATCTAGCCCCCCGGAAGTGGTCCTTGGGCACTCGCAAAAACTATCCAAGATGGAGTTCCGGTATGTCCCGTCTCAAAATCAACGCGCTGTCCCTCTGCGCGGGCCTCGCCTGCGTCGCTTCACCCGCCCTCGCACAAAATGATCGCATCAATGATCAGCCTACTGGCTGGTGGTACTGGTACGGCGCAACGCCTGCATTTATCGATTCGGAAATGGCGAATGGCCGCCGGCCGTTCAATCTGACGCCAAACGGCTCTAATTATGACGCGGTCTTTGTGCAGGACTCGGGCGAATATAACACCGACTCGTTTGACGTGCTGTACAACGTCACGGCGTCCACGCTCTCGACAAATATGGCACTCACGAATCGTCGCGTCATTGACCTGGAAGTCACCAACACGCTGACGGGCACGTTCACCGCGACCGTCGTGAGCAACACGGGAAACACCGCCGCGCCGGGCTGGAGTTTCTCGACGGGCCTGACCTACCAGCAAATGATCGACTGGCGCGACGCCAACGGCCTGCGTCCCATCGACGTGGACTCATACAGCACGCTGGGCGGCACGCGCTACAGCATCGTTGCGGTGCCCAACTCAGGCAACAACTTTCAGTCGGGCTGGTGGTGGTACTTTGGCGTCAGCGAAGCGCAGGTGACCAACGCCCTCACCACCAACGGTGCACGGCTCATTGACATCGAAGTCACAGACAACAACCCGCTCACCTTCAACGCCATCATGGTCTCGAGCAACGTCGGGCTGGGCCTGTGGGACGGAAACATCACTTCGTCCGCTATTCAATCAACCATCGATCAGTACGCCGTGCGCCTCACATGCCTGCATCGCTACACGGACACCGGTGGTAATACCCGCTTCGCAGCAGCATTTGTCGACAACGCGAACGCGCAGACGCGTCGCATGCGTTCGTTCATGGATGCCGGTTTAGCCAACGGGACCTATGGCTTCATGCTGAAGCAAGTCGGTGGGTCCACGCTCGCAGCGCTCAACGAGGACTTTGAGTATCACCCCGCGAGCATGATCAAGATTCTGTACGCAACGTACGCGATTGATCGCTGTGCGGCGAATCTGGACAGCCTTGGCAACAACTGCCCGACTCCATCGTGCCCCACCTCATGCCCGGATATCGGCGTGTGCGGTACTTTCAACCAGACGCTCGATGCCGCGATGCGCGGCATGCTGCGTCAATCTGACAATCTCGATACCAAGGCAATCGAGAATCGCTACACGCGGGCAACCCTCAACGCGTACGCCGACAGCACGCTCAACCTTGATAGCACGCAGGTCAACACGACTATCGGCTGCCTGTGCGTCACCAGCCCGGTGACCAACGACATGACAGCCCGCGACGGCGTGAGCATCTACGAGCAGATCGCTGATGGCTCGCTCTTCAACCAGGACTGGCAAAACACGCTGTATTCGATCATGATCAACCTCGACGAGTACGGCTACGGGACGTATACCACGCTCAACTCAGTCATCGACAGCGAAGCCGCAAACACCGATCTGACCAACAGCGAACTCGCCGACTTCAAGAGCCAGATGCGCTTCGCTCACAAGTCAGGCGGCTCGACCTGCGATGACACGGGTATCTCATACAGCACTACGGGCGGGTGGGCGAGTGTTCCGTTCAAGGTCTTCAATTCAACGTTCGGTTGGCTGACGCTGCCGCGTGAGTATGCATTCACAGTCTTCGCGCACGGCTTCACGGGCGACAGCCCGGTAGGCGAAGCGAAGGAGGAGATTCTGCGTGAACAAATTCGCGAAGCGCTGCAATCATGGGACGACGCGTGCTCGACGCCCGTCATCAACAACGAACCAGACGACGTGCTGACGGCACCCGCTGGGTCTGACGTGCAGTTCCATGTTGGGCTCACTCTGGGTACAGGCAGCCGGACGTACTTGTGGCAGAAGTTCAATGCCTCCAACAGCACGTGGGCGAATCTCATCAATGGCTCTTTCTATTCAGGTGTCACCACTAGCACGCTCAGCGTCTTGAACGTGAACGAAGCCGACGAAGGCCGCTACCGCTGCGTTATCTCGAGCATCTGCGGCAGCGACACGACCCGTTCTGCACTTCTGCTTGTTGCTCCGCTAGGCCCGACCTGCGACGACATCGACTTCAACAGCGACGGGTCGCTCTTTGACCCGCAGGACATCGAGGCATTCCTGAGCGTGTACAGCGAAGGACCGTGCGTCCCCGCGAACGCGAACTGCCAGGACATTGACTTCAACAACGACACGAGCATCTTCGATCCGTGCGACATCAACAGCTTCCTCGTTGTCTATAGCGAAGGGCCTTGCACGCCTTGCGGACAATGAGCGATGTCCTCGATGTTGATCGATAGATTCGAGAAGTAGCGAACGACAGCAGTATCTGATCTGGCCTGTAGATTCGGACTTCGCAAAATCGATGTGCAGCAAAGGCACTTCGATTTTGCGAGTCTGAGTTACGGCCGAAGATGCTGCTGTTGTCGTTCTTGTGGGAAACGTGATCGGGGTAGCGAGGATCGTGTGGCGAGTAGTTGATTGATGCGTGACATATTGTGTTGTTTTAGTGCATGGATGTCGTTTCGATGATGGTCCGACTCGAACCAGACTTACAGATTACCATGCGTTGATGACACCGCTGCGACCTCAAGCCAACGATGCGACTGTGCTCATGACTGCTGCTGCGGGTGGGGATAAGGCGGCGGCGGATCGTCTGTTGCCGCTTGTGTATGAGCAGTTGCGGAAAGCAGCGCAAGTACGACTGGCTGGAGAACGAACTGGCCACACGATGTCGGCGACGGCGTTGGTTCACGAAGCGTACTTGAAATTGGTTGGACCTCGCGAGATTCCGTGGGCGAATCGAGGTCATTTTTACGCCGCGGCTGCGGAATCGATGCGCCGCATTTTGTTGGACTATGCAAAGGCACGAGGCAGGCAGAAGCGAGGGCCGACGCCGGAGCGATTGGAACATGCGTCGAGCGTCATGAGAGTGGCTGATCTGGTTTCGGATGAACATTTTGACGAAATCGTGAGGCTGGATGAAGTGATGCGTCGCTTGGAGGCGGAAGACCCTGATGTGGCCCAGATCGTTCGGCTCCGGTTTTACGCGGGGCTGAGCGGCGACGAGACCGCATCGGCGCTTGGCAAGTCTCCGGCCACGGTGGACCGGGATTGGGCGTGGGCCCGGGCGTGGCTGTTTCGGCAATTGCAGCAGGTGGATTCGAAGGTGCGCAACGAAGCGCGGAGCGACACATGAGCGACAATCGTGAGCGGATGCGGGCCATCTTTGATCAGGCGAGGCGTTTGCCAAAAGCGCAGCGCGCGGCGTTCTTGGATGGGCTTGCTTCGGTTGATGTGTCGATGCGGACACAGATTGAGGACATGCTTGCTGCGCTGGATGAAGCGGGCTCTTTCCTCTCTGCGCCGACGCAACAGGCTTCGGATGTGGCGCCGACATCTGACTTCAATGAAACAGACACCGTCGTATCGCCTCTGCGTGAGGGTCCGGGCACGCGGATTGGTCCGTACAAGATTCTGCAACTGATTGGCGAAGGCGGCTTTGGATCAGTCTTCATGGCGGAGCAGGAAAAGCCCGTTTCACGCAAGGTTGCGCTCAAGATCATCAAGTTGGGGATGGATACGCGGCAGGTGGTGGCACGCTTCGAGCAAGAGCGGCAAGCACTCGCGATGATGGACCATCCAAACATCGCGAAGGTGCTTGATGCTGGAGCGACGGAGACGGGGCGGCCTTACTTTGTGATGGAACTTGTGAAGGGTGATCCGATTGTCGGATACTGCGACAAGAACAACTTGAGCATCCCGGATCGATTAGAACTCTTTGCACAGGTGTGCAACGCCGTGCAACATGCGCATACCAAGGGCATCATTCACCGCGACATCAAGCCCAGCAATGTGCTTGTCTCAACGCAAGACGGACGGCCTCACACGAAGGTGATTGACTTTGGTATTGCCAAGGCGACACAGAGCAAGTTGACGGAAAAGACGCTGTTTACTGAGCACAAGGCGCTCATTGGTACGCCCGAATACATGAGTCCCGAGCAGGCGGAAGGAAGTCTGGATATCGATACACGCACGGACGTGTACTCGCTTGGTGTACTGCTGTATGAACTTCTGACTGGATCAACGCCTTTCAATGGCGCGGAACTTCGTTCGGCGGCGTACGCCGAGATTCAGCGGATCATTCGCGAAGTTGAGCCGCCAAAGCCAAGCACTCGCATCAGCAATAACACGGACACAATTGCAACGGTTGCCGCGAGGCGACAGATTGAGCCGGGTCGGCTGGGGACGATTGTTCGTGGCGAACTTGATTGGATTGTCATGAAGGCGCTTGAGAAGGATCGCCAGCGCCGCTATGAGACGGCGACGAGTCTTGCGGCGGATGTTCGACGCTACCTCGCGGGCGAAGCAATTCTTGCCGCGCCTCCGAGCACGGCGTATCGATTCAGGAAGTTCATTCGACGCAACAGGCTGGTGGTGACCGCCTGCGGCGCGGTGGCGTTGGCGTTGCTTGTCGGCGTGGTTGCGTTCGCGTGGCAGGCGAGTGTTGCTCGCAATCAGCGAGACATTGCTATCGCTTCGCAGATCGCTGAGACTCAGCAGAGGAAGGCGGCGGACGCCGCGAGAGCAGAAACGAGCAAGCGGGCTGCTGAGCTCAAGGTGGTTTCTGACTTTCAGGCTGACATGCTCGCTCATGTTGACACGGTGCTGGCTGGTCAGCAACTTTCTGACGATGTCCGTCAGCAATTTCGCGAGTCGTTCAAGACGACTGACGCCAGCGGTGATCAGGCATCAGTTAGTGAAAGCGACCGCGAGGCTCAGTTTGCGATGTTTGAGAAGCAATGGGCTCGCATCAATACCGCCGACGCGGCACGCAATCTGATTGATCGCACCGTGCTCAAGCCCGCGATTTCGTCAATTGATTCCCAGTTCAAGGATCAGCCCTTGGTTGCTGCGGGACTACGTCAATCTCTTGCTTCGGTGTATAGAGAGTTAGGGCTCCTTGATGCCGCGGCGCCTCTGCAAATCGCTGCGTTTACGACGCGCAAGGATATTCTGGGCGAGGATCATCCTGAGACGCTTCGTTCGATGAACAACTTAGGGATGCTCTATGAGTATCAGGGTGACTTGTCGCAGGCCGAGCAGTATCTTCGTGGTTCGATGGAGAAGTCGCGGCGCGTGTTGGGGAACGATGATCCGATTACACTCGCTGCGATTTCAAACCTTGCGTACATGCTGGAAGACAAGGGCGATCTTGCTGATGCAGAGCCACTCTATCGCGAAGCGCTTGAGGGGAGAAGGCGCGTGTTGGGCAAAGACAGTAATGAAACGCTGATGTCAGTGAACAATCTTGGGTATCTGATCATGTCGCAAGGGAAGTCGGCGGAAGCGGAGCCGTATTTCCGTGAGGCGTATGAATCTCGGAAGCGCGTCTTCGGCGAGGATGATCCGGAAACGCTGGTGCCGCTGAACAATCTTGCGTTGGTCTTGCAGCGGCAAGGCAAACTCGCTGACGCGGAGCCTCTCTATCGCGAGTCGCTGGCGAAGCGAAGAAAGCTCCTCGGAGAAGAGCATCCACAGACGCTGACGGCGTTGCATAACTTGGGCTATCTCTTGAATGCGCAGGGCAAGAACGTCGAGGCCGAGACTGTGTTTCGCGATGTTGTGGAGAAGCGTCGTCGGATATTGGGTGAAACACATCCTCACACATTGGCGTCGATCAATGGGATGGCGTACCTGCTTCGCGCGAAGGGAAAGTATGCAGAGGCGGAGACATTGACGCGCATTGTGCTGACCAATATGCGGACGGCGGTTGGCGAAGAGCACCAGAACACGATCGCGTCGTTGGTAAACCTTGGCTCTTTGCTGCGGCTCGAGGACAAACTCTCGGAGGCGGAAACGTACCTGCAAGAGGCAATGGAGAAAAGTCGGCGCGTGCTTGGTGAGGAGCATCCGGTCACTTTCAACGCGATCGCCTCGATGGGGAAGTTGCGATTTGATCAAGGCCGATTGGAAGAGGCAGATGTTCTTTATCAAGAGGCGTTGAATATGCGCAAGCGCGTGTTGGGTGAGTCTCACCCGGACACATTGTCGTCGTTCATCGATGCCGGAGAGTTGTGCGTGGCACGAGGCAAGTTTGCGGACGCTGCATCGCTCCTTGCTCCGGTTGAAGCAAAGGTGAAGTCTGCTTTCACGGGGAGCAATGCGAAAGCCTACGCAACTCTTTTGAGAAACCTTGGTGCCGCTCGTGCGGGGCAGGCGAAAACTACTGCGGAGTTCGCGGAGGCGGAGAGCAATCTGCTTCAGGCGCGGCAGGTGTATCAGGAGTTTCCTGATGCTTCACGCAAAGAACTTGCGGCATGCAATAGCAGACTTATTGACTTGTACACTTCGTGGCACAAAGTCGAACCTGAAAAGGGTTTTCTGGTGAAGGCACAAGAGTTGAAGGGCGAACGCAAGTAATCTCAGGAAGACTTGTGTCTTTGCAGGTTCGCTGTGGTAGCTCAACACTCTCATTGTTGATGAACTACCGGCGGGGTGCGATGCCGAACGTTGTCTGTCTCAGCGTTTCGTATTCGCGAACTTGTTCCGGTTTGTCCCACGCCTTGTACAACTCGATGTAGGCGAACACGATATCGTCCGGCATCTCGCGGTCGGTACCTTTGCGGATGTCGCCCTTCAACTCAACGCAGCGTGCCAGGCACTTTTCCGATTCTTCGAAACGGCGTTGGCGAGTCAGGTGACGAGCGGCGGTCAATTCAACGCAAGAGAGCGCGTATGTTTGATACGACGGAGAGAATGTGTCGGCTTGCTGTCGCAGCGATTGCAAAAGTTGATCTGCTTCTTCGTAGCGGCCAGACATCGAAGTAAAGCCGGCGACAAAGAGTTCGGCCCGAAAGGTGTCGGCGTGATCACCGAACTTTTTATATTCGGTGACGAATTCTCGCGAGATCGCTTCGCCTTCGGCTGCCATGTTCGCTCTGTCCAGAATGAACATGGCGCTTTGCAGAGCACTGAGGAGCCCGGGAATATCCTTTGGAGTTCTTTCTCGATAACACTGGATCTGTCGAAGGATCCACTTTGCGGATTCGCGGTCTTCTCCGAGTCGAATCAGTGCGGAGGCTAGATCACTCATGGCAATCAATCGAATGTGGTGGCATTCGCCGAGTCTATTGCTTGAACTGGTTAGAACAGATCGACTGACTTCCGCAGCCTCGGCAAAGTCCAGATGATCATACAGCATGTGCGCGAGATGGAGTTTGCTTAAGAGTGTGATGAGTGAGTGGTCGCTTGTTGTGCGTGTCGCTCGTTCGACGCATTCACGGCCAAGTGGAATCACATTGTCCCAAAACTCAACGGTCTGAACGCGATCCATATCGTCCGGCGTTTTGCGATAGGCGCGGAATAGAGCGTGCAGAATTCTGATCTGCATCTCGTCGTCGTTGGCTAGGAGCGGATTGGCTCGAAGGTCGAGCAGTATGGGTATCGCCTCGTTTGTCTTTCCTTGCTCCGACAGAACATCGGCCCTGATGCGAGTCGCCTCAAGGGTTAGAGGGTCGTTTGGGCCGAGCACATTCTGGATGCGAGTCAGAAGAGAGTCGATCTTTGATGCGACGCCTCGCACTTTTCCGGAATTCAGTTCTGCACTAACGCACCATAGTTGGGCTGTCAGGGTGCGAGGGTCGTTTTCTCCGACGCTGGTGGTGTACAACTCCGCTGCGCGACTGAATTCCGGCTGGGATTTGTCAAGCAGCGTCAAACGCTGATACACGCGGCCCAGCATGAAACGCACCTCGGCTTCGAGCTTGGGGTATCCTTCAAATCGCTGTGATGCGGCTGTTGATGCGTTCGACAACACGTCTAAGAGGCGTACGTCTGCTCCATCTTTTTCGGGATCGACACTTGTTAAGAACTCTCGCATGAAGTCGTTGATGGCCTTTGCTTGTTGCGCTTCTTGCGTTGCCCTGTCCGCATTTGTCTGAGCGATTTTGTTAGCTTTGCGTGCGGCGATCAATCCTGATGACGTGCCGATGATGCCCAGAGTGAGTAGAGTGATGATTGCGATGATCGCTGCAACTAAGCCGCGATTGCGTCGTGCGAACTTGAGAAAGCGGTAGCTCGCAGATGGCGGGGCGGCGGATACGGGTTCGCCATCGAGGTGGCGCTGGATGTCGAGCGCGAGCATGCTTGGCGCGTCATATCTGCGAGTGCGATCTTTCTCCAGCGCCTTCATCACGATCCAGTCAAGATCGCCGGAAATTTGAGCGATTAACTTCTGGTTCGGAGTTTTGTGTTGAGATTCGGATGGGGTGCCGCTTGTTGATGTAAGGAGTTTCGTGGAGGGTTTCGGAGGATCGACATCGCGGATTATGCGGCGGATCTCGTCGAAGCCTGCTTCGCGAAGGGCTTTGGCATCGAACGGGGTAGAACCGATGAGCAGTTCGTAGAGCAAGACACCCAGGCTGTAGACGTCCGATCTGGCGTCGATATCCGGGCCGCCTTCGGCCTGCTCGGGCGACATGTATTCTGGAGTGCCAACGAACTGTTTGTGTTCAGTGAACAAGGACCTTGCGGATGCGTGCTGGTCTGTAGCTTTCGCGATGCCGAAGTCAATGACTTTCGCGAATGCTCGTCCGTCTTCAGTCGCGACGAGCACGTTTCCGGGCTTGATGTCGCGATGAATGACTCCTTTGGAGTGGGCGTGCTGCACGGCGTGGCAGACTTGCAAGAACACGTCAAGACGTTCGCGAATATCGAGATTGTTGTGATCGCAGTACTGCGTGATTGGCTCGCCCCGCACTAATTCCATCACGAAGTAGGGTCGGCCTGATTCGGTGGAGCCCGCGTCAAACACGCGAGCGATGTTTGCATGGTCCATCAAGGCGAGTGCTTGTCGCTCCGCTTCGAAGCGAGCGATGACTGCTCGCGTGTCCATGCCGAGCTTGATGACCTTTATTGCAACGCGTCTTTGGACGGGAGTTTCTTGCTCTGCGGAATACACGATGCCAAAGCCGCCGTGGCCGATTTCATCCAGAAGCACGTACGGCCCGATCCGGGTGCCGCGAATGTCGTTTGCTGTGTCTTTTACATCAACGGCGTTTATGCAAGTGGGGGATGAAAGGAAGCGAGGGTGCCGGTCCAGAGATGACAGCAGCGATTCAACTTCAAGACGAAGCGGTTCGTTCTCACCGCATTCTTTTCGCAGAAACACCTCGCGCTCGCTTGTCGACAAGCCCATGGCCGCTGTGAACAGTTCTCGAACTCGATCGCGATCAAGCACTCGCTACTTCTCCATTTCACGTGCCAGCCAGGCACGTGCGTACGCCCACAGAGAATCGACGTGCCTTGATGACACGCCAAGGGCCTCGGCCGTTTCGTCGCCGCTCAGGCCGGCGAAAAAACGCAGGCGCACGACATCCGCGGCCTTCGGCTCTGCCTTCTCTAAGCGAGAGATCGCTTCGTCGAGCGCAAGGACGTCATCCAAGTCGTGTTCAACCGCGAGATCAAGGATGGATATCGGGTCTCTGCGTATTCCGCCACCTCGTTTGACTGCCTTTTTGCCTCGTGCGTGATCGATCAGAATTCGACGCATCGCTTCGGCTGCGATGGCGAAGAAGTGAGCGCGATTCTGGAAGGGCGTGCTTCGCCCGTTGGTGATTCGCAGGTATGCCTCGTTGACCAATGCGGTGGCTTGGAGTGTGTGGCCCTTGGATTCGAGGTTCAGCCGCTGCTGAGCGATGGCTCGCAGTTGGCTGTAGACCGCACCGAATAACTCGTCAGCGGGCTGATGTGCTCCGGGCGTGGAATGTGTCGGAGAATCGTGTGACACGGGCAAAGTATACAGGGGAGTTGATCAGCGAAGTCGCGAGTGTTTTATGTCTAACGGCGTTCATCTGCTGGAAGTATCAGTCCGGCACGAACTTTCAGTTTTGTGCCATGTTTTGTGCGCTCGCAGCAGGGAATCTTCGCTTGAAGATAGGTCGCTGAACTGCGACACATTTGGAGACTCTTATGAAGCGATCAAACTTGTGCTTGTCCGCCCTTCTCGTCTTTGCCGGGGCATCCGCGTCCGCCTTGGCTCAATCCACGGCGTTTACGTATCAAGGGGAATTGAAAGAGAACGGTGCGCCCGTTGCTGGAGCCTATGACCTGCAATTCCGGCTCTTTGATGCGTTGGCGGGCGGCGTGCAGGTGGGGACGACCCAGTGTGTCAACAACGTCAACGTTCAAGAGGGGCGATTTACGGTGACGTTGGATTTCGGTCAGCAGTTTGCGTTACCAGCTTCAAGATTCATGCAAGTTGATGTGCGACTCGATAGTGGATTGGCTTGCACAACGGCGACGGGCTACACATCACTAACGCCCCGTCAATTGCTCACGGCAACGCCTTTGGCGAATCATGCGAAGGCAGCATTCAGTTTGGATGCGGCGGATGGCGCGCCAACGAATGCAGTTTTCGTCGATAACGCGGGCAAAGTGGGAATCGGAACGCTCACACCAACTCACAGCGTGCATGTGGCGGGTGTCGGCCCGACAATTGCGTTGCAAGATACGGCTGCCGCATCGCAACAAGCTGGTTACATCAGCTATCGTGACAATTCCAACGTCGAGCGAGCATGGGTGGGTTATGGCACGCCGGGCAGCCCGCTGTTTTCACTTATAAATGCGCGTGCCAGCGGCAAAATCGAACTGCGAACACTTGGCGGCGGCGGCTCCGTGTATCTCCCTTCGGACAACCTTGGCATCGGTACAACAACACCTGGTGCTCCAGTGCATATCGCGAGTGATCTGAATGCGACTGTGTTCCTGCAGGACATCGGATCGAACGCGACGCAGTCTGGATACGTCAGTTACAGAAATGGTTCTGGCACCGAAACCGCTTGGGTGGGCTTTGGAACACCCGGCGATCCTGATTTTTCGATCGTGAACGCACGCGCAGGCGGGGACATCGTGCTGAATCCGCTCGGAGGCGGTGTTGTGCGAGTGAATGTGCTTGAAATCACTGGCGCTGACCTCGCAGAGAAGTTCCCGGCTTCGGAGAAGTTGGAGCCGGGCATGGTCGCGGCGATTGATGCGAAGAACCCAGGGAAGTTGTGCGTGGCGCAGGGCGAGTACAACCGCTGCGTTGCGGGGGTCGTGAGCGGCGCGAACAACTTTTCGGTTGGTGCGGTGCTTGGCAACTTGCCGGGCCATGGCGAAGCACCGGCGATCGCGCTTTCTGGCCGGGTGTATGTTTGGTGCGATGCTTCGACCGGAGCGATTCAGCCCGGCGACATGCTCACGAGTTCGAGCACTCCGGGTCATGCGATGAAGGCGAGTGATTGTGATCGCTCGCACGGTGCGGTGATTGGCAAAGCAATGGAGCCGCTGAGTTCTGGGAAGGGACTGGTGCTTGTGCTCGTCAATCTGCAGTAAGTGCGGCGTGCGCTGTATGGCGGAGGTACTCATGTCTCGACTTGCACTCTTTCTTCTCGTATCGCATCTCGCATGCAACGCCGCGTTCGCGCAATTGTTTGAAGCGCATTATCTCTTTCGAGGCGGCTATCCAATCGCTCAGACGGCTTGGAGCAACCGGGTTGAAGGCGTCGCGCACGATGACAACTACTGGTACTTCACGACTTCCAGGTTGCCCGCGACTGTGTCGTTTTATGCGGTCTGGAAAGTGCCGGTCGGTGTTGACCTGCAGACAGTAACTGTGAATACGCCCGGTGTCAGCACCATGCTGATCAACAATGTTCATCCGTTGAGCGAATATCCGCAGTTTGGTGATGGAGATGTCTACCGATTCAATGACATCGACTATTTGGTCGTGCCATTGTCTCGGAATGGTGGATGCATCACTCAGTCCGCTTCTGTTGCGTTCATTCGTTGCGACACGCTCGCTCTTGTTGGAGTTGCACCGCTTACCGGTTTACCTTGCGATGCTTCGTGGGTCGCAATCAACGATGCTGGAGAGCTGTTTACGTCGCGCGATCAGATCGCGGATGCGGTGCCGTCGGAGCGGGGACTGTTTGTGTACAAGGTTGATTGGGCAGCCTTGAACAACTCGAATCCGGTCACAGTGACATTTAATCGTGTCGTCCCGATGTTCGACGAGAACAACCAGCCGCTCGTGCCGTTTCATATGCAAGGAGGGGAGTTCTCGTTCGGAAGCCAATTGCTGTACATCAGCACTGGGTACTTTCAGGACGACAACGCGAGGGCTGATGCGGAGGGCATTCATGTTTTGGAAACAAACACTTTCCGCCGGGTAAGACATTCAACTCGCGGCGTTTCCGGGCAACCTTTTGACTTCTTCTACAGTCCGGGCGGGAGTTCTCAAGAGCAGCCGCAGGGTCTCACTCTTTGGGATCTCGACGACGGGCGAGCACCGGGCATCGTGGGCCAGTTGCATGTGCTGGTCGCTGAGAACTTCTTTGAAACGGTGGACTTCAAGCACTACACGCGGACGCTGAACGTCGATCCTACTTGGACGGGTTGTCATACGGGCACACCAATTTGCCCGTTCCAATCGCTCACGGCTGGACTGAATGCCGCATGGGACGGATGCGAACTTCGAATGCGGGGTGGGCTATATCTCAATACGGGTGTGATTTCTCAGCGAATGCGGCTCAACGCTCAGAACGGTGTTGCCCGGATTGGTGGTTGAGCGATCATGCCCTGTCGACAAGTCGGTTGGTCGGTTGTACTCGTGAATAAGAAAGGCTGAAACTCATGAAGCCCTCAATTGCAGTGATCATCGCAGCGACAGCAGGTATTTGTCTTTCTCTCGTCGCATCTGCGCAGATAGTTGAATCCGCATCGCTTGACGCGGCGGTGCTGATGACTCCGATCAATGACGGTACCCCTGTCGGAACACTCGCCGTTCGAGTTGCACAAGATGCGTATCACACCTTGTCGTCAGTGCAGGATGTCGAAATTCTCAATGTTCCATTGACTACCAGTGTCAACGTCACACTTGATCTTGAGCGATTTTGGGCGTGGAGCGCCGGGACTCAATTTGTTGTGGGTACGAATCAGGGTGACGTTCCGATCGAGCCTCCACAACTTGTTTTCTTTCGGGGTACTGTGCGAAACGCTCCGGGTTCGAAAGTGTTTCTGAGCGCCTCGCCAGCGGGTCTCAAAGGGGTGATTCGTGTAGGGCAGGCTCAGTTTTTTCTCTCGCCCATGGGAGCAAGAGAAGGAGCTCCGGGCGGACACTGGGTGTTTGATAGTTTGTCACCTGCGGCCGCGACTCCACCAGTGCTGTTTGACTGCGAACCTGTTGTTATTCCAGGTCAAGCGATTCCTCCTGCGTCAGGAGTGCCGAGCTTTCAGGAGCGAGGGGCTTCGCGGGTTGCGTTGGTTGCGATGGATGCAGACTTTGAATTCCGTCAGCTCTTCGGCACGGCTGAGGACGCAGTGAGCTACGTCAGCGAACTGCTTGCGTACGTGAGTTACATCTATGAGAACGATGTGAACCTGAAGCTGGCGCAGTCGTACATTCGAGTCTGGGATACTGCATCGGATCCGTATTCGGGATCGAACACCGATACTCAACTTGATCAATTCAAGAACTACTGGGAAGGAAATATGGGCTCGGTGTTTCGCAACGCGGCTCACCTGGTTTCTGGTCGTAATTTAGGTGGGGGCCGGGCGTTTCTTGACAACATGTGTGGTGGGTCCAGTGCGTACGGGGTCAGCGGAAACATGAGCGGGTTCTTTCCGAAGCCGCCTCAGAATGGAAATTCGGGGAACTGGGATCTGGTTGTTGTCGCTCATGAACTTGGGCACAACTTCAGCAGCCCACACACACATTGCTACAACCCGCCGATTGATAGGTGCTACACGCAAGAAGGCGGATGTGCGGGAGGCACAGCGGTGTGTCAGCAGGGCACGATCATGAGCTATTGCCATACGTGCACGGGCGGGCTCGCAAATATCGACTTGACATTTGGTTCGATTGTGAGCAATCACATTCAGAACAATCTTGTTGCTTGCATTGGTCCAGCACGGAATCCATGCTTCGTTGATGCGAGTTTCGGCGGCACGCAGCAGGGAACACCAACGAATCCCATGAGAACCATCGCACGAGGAACTTGGTATGTTGCGCCGCACGGGACGGTGAGTATTGCCGCTGGGAACTACCCGGAGAGATTCAGAATCAGTCAGCCGATGCTCTTGACAGCGAGTGGTGGGGTTGCGAGAGTGGGGCAGTGATGGGTTGTGTTGGAGCCTGGCGCTCGTTTAAGCAACAAAGGTCATTCATTTCTGGGGTAAAGAACAGTGGAGAGTGCTCGGGCCAATCCGATGTGATCGCGAGGATGTGAACGTGTCGCCTTCGTGTACCCACAAGCCTCGCCGAATCAGTTGAGGATTCACTTTGAACGGGTTGACTTTGCATACAGCACGATTTGCAGAATTTCAGCATGCGAAAGTGTTCTCATCGCTCGCTTGGGAAGCACGTGGTGTGTTCTAGTGTTTGACAAGTTATCCGGCCTTGCGGCATTGTGTATGCTGTAGACATGAGATTACGAAACGCTGTTGCAATAAGTGTTGCGAGCCTCGGCACCGTCGCATTCGCGCAAGATTACTCGCTGCCCGGACCATATCCGGCGGGCACGCGGACAGTGACGGTGACACGTCCAAACGCGACAACGTTTACAGCACGCCTCTCCTATCCCGCGCAGGCTGCAGGTGCGAATCAGCCGTACAGCCAGATTGCACCAGCGGGCGCGATCCTCAGCTTTGGTCATGGATTTGTGCAAACGACTGGTTCGTACGCCAGCACACTGGATCACCTCGCAAGTTGGGGATTCATAGTCATCGCAAGCGACAGCGAGGGCGGCCTTGCACCCAATCACCAGAACTTCGCAAACGATCTCCGCACATGCGTCTCGTGGCTCGAGCAGCAGCAGGTCACGCCCGGCTCGTTCCTTCTGGGTAAGGTTGATGTACGTCGAGTCGGGCTGAGCGGGCACAGCATGGGGGCAGGCGCGAGCATTCTCGCCGGGGCATCGGGCGATAGCCGAATCGACGTGATCGCGAACATGGCGGCGGCGAATACCAATCCCTCCAGCATTGCGGCAAGCGCGAGCGTTCGCGTTCCCATGTTCCTCGTGAGCGGCAGCAGCGACACGATCGTGCCAGTGGGAAGCAACGGTCAATTGATGTACAACAACGCGGCGGGGCCTGCACAGTTGCCGATTATCACCGGTGGGTACCACTGCGGATTTCAAGACAGCAGTTTTCCGATCGGCTGCGACAGTTCGAGCCTGCCTAGAGCAACACAACTCTCGCTGACAAGGCGATTGCTGACTGAGTGTTTTGTGTACCACCTGACGCGAGACCCAGCCGAGCGACGCCAGTTGTTTTCGAAAGTGTGGGGTGATCAAAATACAATCGCTGGCGTGACGACTGTGCGGAGGCCCTGTGCAGTGGACGTGAACAGTGACGAAGTACTCAGCAGCGAAGACCTGTACTCATGGTTCGCATCACCCACCGATGTGACATGCGACTCGACGACGGATGAGTCGGACGCGAGAATGGTGACAACGCTGCTGCGTGAACACGAGCGTGATCATCTGTTGCGGGAATAATCATGCGGTGTCGGCAGCGTGGGACTGGTGTCTGCACAGAATGAGGCAACGCGAAAAGCAAAAGCCGACGCGAAGGACGTCGGCTCGTGCGATGATGTCCAAGTGTCATGAATGATCATTAACTGCAGAGTGTGCAAGGTCCCTCGCTGAACACGAGCAGGAACGCATCGATATCACACGGGTCAAAGAACGACCCATCGTTGTTGAAGTCGATGTCGTTGCAAGTTGCACCCTCGGGAATACAGGGTCCTTCCGAATAGACTGACAAGAACGCGTCGATGTCTTGTGGGTCAAACAGCGAACTGTCGTTATTGAAGTCGATGCTGTCGCACGGGATGCCGCTGAAGACGAGACGCACGCGGTCAGGGAGATAGAGCACGTCGTAGCCAAGCGCGTTGACTGTCGAGAAAGTGCCAGTTCTAGATGTGGCGGTCAGTATGTCGAACACTTGACCGATCGCGGGGGTGAAGTTGTGAGCCACGGCAAGTGATCCGCTCAATTGCGCGGTGCCGGTGACGGTCACACGGTCAAACTCGCCGGGCTGCGCGCCATTGATTTCGACGAGCATCGTTCCGCCCGCCTGTTGCGTGTAGTTGCCTTCGATGATGAGCGTGCCGGGAGACGCGCCGGGGTTCAGCGTACCGCCAGAGTTGATCACGTTGCTGTCGACTCGCCCCGTGCCGCCCAGCGTTCCGCCTTGGAGCAGATACTGATCGATATCGACTTGAATCTCGCCGTTCGCAAGCACGAGGCCCGCAGTCTGTGTCCAGGATTCGCCAGTGCGTTGGATGAGGCGGCCTACATCTGCAATGACAGTTCCGGCGGTTGAAAATGGGCCAGGAACAATTGTGATGTTGCCGCCCTGGGCGTGCAGCAGGCCTGTCGTGTCGTTCAGGAACGAACCCGCGGTGGGTGGATCGATCTGAATGCCTTGGTTGGTTGTCGCGACGATAGAGCCGCGATTTGTGAGACTGAGCAGGTTTGTGCCGATCTGTAGTGAGCCTCGGATGGTGTTGTTTTCGTTGATAATCCGATCGTTGATCACGCTTGCATCGAAGACGTTCGCGAGAGAATTGGAGCACTCGATGATGCCGCCCCCGGACAGTGTCACGATTGCGCCGGAGGTGCGGACGTACGTGCCATTGCCGACAGAGTTGAGGCGAAACGTTCCGCGATTCGTCATCGTGCCTTGTATGAACGTGACGTTGTTGTTGGGCACATTCAGCACCGAAGCGGGGTCGAGCGTCACGTTGGACAGGGTGTTGCTCGCGCTTGAATTGAGGAAGCCAGCACCCTGCGAGCGAAGGTGACCGCCCGTTACGATGGATGAAGCCATCGTGACCGAACCCCCGTCCGCGGCTTCGATAACGCCATCGTTGTTGTCGCACGGACCGCTGACGATAGTCAAGCTCGATCCGTTGAGTGCTCGTAGCGTTCCGTTGTTTTCAAGGCCAAACTCACTCGGCGGGTCGATTTGAATACCCTGATTGCCTTGTGCCTCGATGATGTGGTTGTTGACGAACTGAAGCACGTTTGTGCCGATCTGTCCGGCTCCGCGGATTGTGTTGTCCATGTTGGTGAGGCGCTGGTTGATCACGCTTGCATCGAAGACGTTGGCCAGGGAGTTCGTCATCTCGATCACTCCGCCACCGTTTAACACGACATCTCCGCCGGTCGTCCTCAAGTACGTGCCGTTGCCCTGTGAGTTGAGACGCATCGTGCCACGATTAGTCATCGTGGTTTGCAGAAGTGTGACGTGGTTGTTGGGCACGTTCAGCACGGAATTAGAGTCGAGCGTCACATTCAACAGAGTGTTGTTCGCGCCGGAATTGAGGAAACCTGTTCCCAAGGACCGGAGCAGTCCTCCGGTCATCAAAGCGGATGTCATCGACACCGAGCCGCCACTCGCAGCCTCGATTAAGCCGTCGGCGTTGTCGAATGGACCGCTTGTAATGGTGACAAAGGAACCAGCGAGCGCCCGCACTGTTCCGTTGTTTTCAAAGCCGAAGGCGGTAGGCGGGTCGATCTGAATTCCTTGATTGCCCTGAGCCTCGATGGTGCCGCCGTTGACAAATTGAAGCACGTTTGTACAGATCTGTCCGCTGCCGCGGATGGTGTTGTCAACGTTGGTCAAGCGTTGGTTGATCACGCTTGCGTCGAATACGTTCGCCAACGAGTTGGTCATGCTGATGAGGCCGCCCCCGCTGAGTGTGACGTTGGAAGTGCTGGTTCGGAAGTATGTTCCATTCCCCACGGAGTTGAGCGACACGATTCCTTGGTTTGTGAGTGCGTTCGCGAAGTTCACGATATTGTTGTTTGGTATATTGAGAATGGTGCTTGGTGTGATTGTCACGCTGTCCAAGACAGTGCCCGAAGTTGCGTTAAACACACCGGCTGGTTGTTCGCCCGCGAGTTCGCCGCTGATGATGGTCGATGCGCTGATAGTGAAAGTCGAGGGATTGCGAGCCTCGAAGCGTCCAAGCGTATTTTGGAAGACGCCGTTCATGAGCAGCATTGGCGAATTGGGCGTGGACCGAACGATGCCGTTATTCTCGAAGCCGGTGGCGGGCGGATCGATTTGAATTCCCTGCGACCCAACGCTCTCAATGAACGTGTTGTTGACGACGCGCAGAGTGTTGGTTCCGATCTGCGCCGAACCGCGAATGCCGCCAAGAAGATTGTTTGTGAATTGCAGTTCAAGCGCGGCTGCATCGATGATATTTGCGAGTGAGTTCGAGCACTCGATCCCGCCCTGTCCGTTCAAGGTCGCGTTGTTGATCGCGCGGAGGTACGTGCCGTTGCCGACCGAATCGAGGAATATCTTGCTTCCGGTGCCGGTGATGCCGTTGCGTACATTGAGAACGTTATTGTTCGGCACGCGCACAGTGCCTTCGATCGACACGTCTTCGAGCACAGAACCAGCTCGCATTTGTACGTAGTGAGTGCCGGCAGGTGAGCCAGACGTTTGTATGCGCCCGCCAATGATCGTCGATGCGAAAACATCAACAACTGAAGGACTCACGCTATTGACGCTGATCTCTCCGGCATCCTGCTGCGTAACTGTGGTTCCCGTAATCGTGAGCGTCCCGCCCGCGGCTCGAAGCACGCCCTTGTTTAGGAACCCTCCATCCGCCGCGTCGATGATCAAGTTGCCGCCCGCATACGTCGATTGCATGACGCCAACGTCTTGATTCTCCAGCGTCAAAACGTTCGTTCCAATCTGTCCCGATCCGCTGATGATTCCGCCGTTGATGAACTTCAGGCCCAGTACGTCTCCATCGATGATATTCGCAGTGGAATTAGACAAGTTCATGGGCGTTGGGCCATTGATGTCGCCGTGAATGGCGTAGGGATTGACTGCGCCGGCATCGTGCCGATACAGCCTGATGTAGGTGCCGTTTCCGACTGAGTTCAAGTTGATGGTGCCGCCACCGAAGATGCCCGTGTCTGTGTTGATCGGGTCTGATCGCGTGCGTACGCCCAGAATCTGGTTGTTGTTCACGTTGAGTGTCCCGCCCAACAGCCCGAACTTGTCTACGACCACGTTCAGGTTGAGTTGCGCTGTGCCACCCATCAGCACGAAGTATCGCCCGGGTACGCTGGGCACTATGCCGTTTTGCCAATTGCCCGGTACGCTGAACAGGCCATTCACCGGACCCTGCCACAGTGAGCCGATCTGCTGTGCTTGCGCCGATGTGCCCAGCACGGCGATTCCCGCGAATACCGCGAGGTGTGCTGCGCTCAAACCACGAAAAGACCGACGGGCACTGCATGTAATCCTGCGACTCATAACCATGCTCCTGAATGCTGATCCGCTTTTCGCGCATCAGGCACTTCAGGACATATGGGAAAGCGCCTTGGACACCGGACAGGTGTTTTGAGAGTTCTTTTCGCGTCGATGCTAGATCACTCGGCGCTCGTATTTCGTTGGGTCTTCGTGTTGCACGGGCCTTGCGATACTAATTGAAAAGACTTTCGCAAGCGTTCGAGTGCTCGGGTCCGGGCTTTCTCTGCCGCCTCGACCGAAGTTCCGATGCGTGCAGCCATCTCTGTCACTGTGAGGCCGTGTGATGCCCATGTGACGATTTCACGATCTCGCGGGAGTAATAACTCGATTGCCTTAGTGATCATCACCAGTTGTTCGCGTCGAAACGCAAACGTGGAAGGGCCCAGTTGCGAAGCCGCGAGTTCTGGACGTTCCACGCGTTGTCCAGCGAAGCCAGTGAGCGTCAGGCGCAGGAGTGCACCTGGGTTACGTTTCAGCGCAAACCAATAGTCACGCCTCCCCATTACGAAGCGCTTTGTAATCGTTGCAACCCACGCGATGAACGCCTCCTCGCCCCGCCAATCCATCTGATTAGCGCAGCGCAAGACCTCTGCCATGGTTCCTTGCACAAGGTCTTCTTCGCTTTCAAAACGCAGCAGTGCTGGACCAGCGTTTTGTCGAATCAGTGAACGCAGCAACGGCGCGAGCCGCTCAAGTTTGGCGGCGATGTCATCGCCAGAAGGTGTTGGTGGCGGTGATGCGCCACTTTCACCTTCGCTGATCGATAAGAGGCATCGACTCACATGCTTCACTGTGAAGGTTTGGCTGCATTCTGCGAGTTGTCCAGAGCAACGTCGTTCATCAACAAGACCAACCGAAAACCGATCATGCCACCCAACCGCTCGGGCGAAAGGCCATTTCCGCCATACACCATGAAGTCCTGGGGTACGCCTGAGCCCCATGCGCCGCCCATGTGTCGTCGGTACGCATAACCCGGTCGATACACGTCATTGCTCCATTCGCTGGCGCTGCCAGCCATATCGAAGACGCCAAGCACTGATTCGTCGATTGGAAACCGCATAACTGCTTCGGGATCAGGACGGACTCGTGCGAAACACGAACTTACCCACTTGGGACGAAACTCGCTGCCAAAGACGTATTGATCTCCGAACGCCGGCGAGGCCGCTTCGACCCATTCGTCCAGCGTCGGCAGGCGAAACGACCATGCTTTGCCTTCACGCCTAGCCTGCTCTGTGCGCCACGCGGCGTATGCCTGCGCGTCGTGCCACGAAACAAAGAGCACAGGCCAGTCCCAACTCCAACCTTCCGGCAGAACAAAGTTCCCTTCTGCATCGCGTTGCCCACGTGCCGTGTCGCCGTCTCGCGGGTACAGCACGGGAGTGGGGCTCGCTGCAATCCTTGCTTTCACAACTGGGTCATTCAAGAATTCGAAGTACTCCCTGCACGTGACCTCGCGCTCCATGAACCACAAGGGGCGTTTGCCGACGCCTCCGCGTACAAATACAAACCCATCCGGCGTTGTACCGAGCACAGGCAGAGCAATCCGCCATTCTGTCGGAACTTTTCGTTGTACCGTTGACGCGAAGCGCACGAGTTCTCGCCCGTTGCTCCGCACAATTGCAACATAGCTGCCTGGCTCTATCGAGAGCTTTTCAATCGGCGACAGGCCCACCAGCGCTGCCTTAACGAGTGGGGCGGGGATAGCCGTGGCGCGAGTCTCAATTCCATTGCCTGTCGTCTTCGCTTCTATTCCGGCATCTGTCCATATCTCAATCGGCACGTGGGGCTCACGCACGAGTTCGGTGGGAACCTTTAGCGTCAACCCAAGGCGAGAAACGTCATCGGTCGTGACGTCAAAGTTCCCGACACCTCGTCGTTCGAACGTCAAGGTTCGCTTGGTGCCCAGAGGCGTGTTCAAGAGAGCCTCGACTTCGTAACTTCCTTCCACCTTCGTTTCGTCTACTCGCACGAGGCGATCGAATCGGTGCAGCCGATCATCTGCGCTCGCAGACACAAGTACACATCCTCGCGCCTCATACCCCGCGACGCGAACGATCACATCGCCCACGTTCACGTCTGTGTTTTCACGGATCACTCGGAGTGCGAAATCACCGTCCTCGAGTACTCGCTGGCCCCAACCATGCAAGGGCACGAGCACGCGTCGCGGCTCGTCGCGATCCTCGCGTTCTTCTAGCATCACGCGCTTGTACACAAATACCTCGGCACCGGGCGGATCGGTCACGATCGAGAGCGACCCAGTACCCACGAGGGCATGCTCAACTTCGCCGTCGACGTCGTGTGCGCGGGCAAGTTCCGCGAATGTCGCACGCCGCTTCATGTCGCTTCGTGTCTCAGCATCCAGCGCAGCGGTGACGTACCACTGAGCACGCACACGCTGCACATCTCGCGGAGCAGCACCGAGTCGTTCAGCGCGGGCCAAATCCACTTGACCGGTTTCAAAAACCTGTTCGCGCGCTTGACGCACTTCTTCCACACGTCGGGCAATCTTGGCGAGAGCGGTGTCTTCCGCATCTGAAAAGTACCGAGAGCCCCGCTCGGGCGCGATTCTGGCGAATTCCTCCTCCGCCGTGGTTGCTTGAGCGGCGAGTTGGTTGTATTGCTCGATCCCGGCCTTCGCGCTTTCAATCAACCGCGATGCCTCGTCGCGCCGGGCGCGAGCTTCTGCGGCGGAGCGGTACGTCAACACACCGACTAGCACGATGCATGCAGCCAAAGCGGTCGCAATACCAACACTCAACGCCTTGTTGCGACATAACCAGCGGCAGGTTCGCTCCCAGTTTGTCGCGGGGCGCGCCGTGATCGCGCGTAGTTCGAGAATCGCCTCCAAGTCGTCAGCAAAA
The DNA here is from genome assembly GCA_046350435.1 of Phycisphaerales bacterium. Lineage (GTDB taxonomy): Bacteria > Planctomycetota > Phycisphaerae > Phycisphaerales > UBA1924 > BJHL01. The sequence goes on along the minus strand of JAXMAK010000001.1, from coordinate 607,818 downwards.
GCAGCCGCAGACTGGTACCGGCGAGATGGATCTTTCTCGAGTGCCTTGAGCACCACGGTTGCCAAGTCCTTCGACACTCGCGGGTTGATCGTGCGCGGTGATGAAATCTCATCCACGAGAATGGATCGCAGCACATGTTCCAGCGTGTTGCCATGCGCGGTAGTGGAGTTGGTTAGTGCTTCGTACAACACGCAGCCCAGTGCGTAGACATCCGTGCGGGCATCAACCTCACCTCCCTTGCGTGCGACCTGTTCCGGAGCCGCGTAATACGGCGAGCCGACGAATGCGTCGGAAATCGTGGCCTGCGCGCTGCTGACGTCACGCGCGAGGCCAAAGTCCAGCAACTTGGGCAGAGCTTCGGCCTCGTCTGGAATTCGGATATTCGATGGCTTCACATCTCGGTGAACGACTCCCTCAAGATGCGCAGCGTGCAGCGAGCGGGCGAGCGCAATGCCCCAGCGAATGACACGTGCCGCGGGCAGGAATTCGCGGCTGTCACGAGCTTCTTTCAGCGCTTCGTCCAGCCCTTTTCCTTCAACGAATTCCATGGCGATAAAAGGAAATCGCCCCGATACTCCTTCGATGCAGCCCTGCGCTTCGCCCATCGCGTGTATCGCGACGATGCCCGCATGTCGGAGTTTCGCAACTGCGCGGGCTTCGCGAGTGAATCTTTCGCCAGCACCGGCAGAAAGAGCGGCTTCTGCACGAAGCAACTTGAGCGCAACAACTCTGGCAAGCGACTGCTGACGCGCCAGCCACACCACGCCCATGCCGCCTTCACCAAGCTTTCGAATGAGCTCAAACTCGCCTAACCAATTAGCGCTGCGCACTGTGGTGTCTTGTGGGCTCCCGGGAGGAGACGCTTGCGAGGATTGCGTCACATGTGCATGGATCGAGCGCAGCGTGTTCAAAAGATTTACATCGTCAGCTCCATGTCGTTTCAGAAAGACGTCGGGACTTTCAGTCTCTCCACGCGACGCTGCGTTGAGGTAAGCGTCATAGAGCTTTTCTGAGGTGTCATCCATTCGACAGAAATCCGCGGGTGTCCGTGGTTAGTTTTCGCGAAACATTGTATGAGGAATGGGATTTGGCGCTGAATCCGGACAGGCGGTATCAAATCCGCCATATTGAATAGGCGCAGAAGCGCTCTATGTACTGAACGAAGTACGTCAGTTGCCACACAGCATGTAGAAAGCGCCGTATGGCGACACATGACAGCGTCGCTGAAGTGCGCGAATGTGTGAAGAGTGTGATGCGGCGGTTTCACGTCCGGGTGGAATCGTCCGCTACAGAGAGAGTTCGCCCAAGCAAAGCACTCACGGATGCCAATCAGCACGAGTTGCTTTGTTGCACCATCGTGTCATGTCCACAAGCTTGTCGATTCCCAAGAGTTCTGCGTGTGCATCGAACGTGAGGACGCCCGCTTTGCCTGCGTGACGAAAGTCGACGTGGCCGTACGCGGTCGTGTCGAGATTTGGATCGAACTTTCCTCTGGGACCTGTCCAAGGGATGAATGCGGGAACTGAGTTTGATGTTGGTGTCGCGTGCCACGGGGCTTCGATGCGGTGGTATCCGGGCACCTTTTGGCCTCCGGTGTCGCGCAGAATGCCTCTTGCAGTGGTGAATGTGATGAGGCGATCCGAATGTGCGGGCTGGTCCATGCGCGTGACATAGAACGCGCCGAATCGCAAGAGTGCCGCAGGTGTGAAGCCGCCTCTGTGGGCGTCGCCACCAACGAATGTTGTGTTCATGCCGAAACTTGGATTTCGGGCAACGCTTGTGTGAAACGCGGTGCGATCGGCCATGTCGCGGGGACGCTCGTTGATCAGGCTGCGGAGTGTGCGATCTGCGAACATGACTTCGTACGCGAAGTTCATGTAGGGCATCATGCGCCAGGTGTAGGGGCGCAAGGGCGTGCTCACGATGCGATTTTCTTCGCTGGGGTGTTCCGGCTCGTCATACGCGATGAACTTGCGGCCTGATTCGGCGGCCCAAGAGCCTCGCAGGTATCCAGGCATCAACTTGTCACGGTTGTCGTTAGAGTACGAGGCGTACCCCATGCCCAGTTGCGAAAGCCCAGCCATTTCCCGCGTCTGAAACGCGGCTTTGCGGACGCCTGACAGGACGGGCAGGAGAATGCTCACGAGCAGCGCGATGATTGCGATGACGATGAGCAACTCGATCAACGTGAATGCACGATTGCGACTGGCATGGAGCATCACAGGCAACCTCCTCCTGAGAATGTTGCGGGCATGACGGACACTTCATCATCAGCGACTGCGCCGGTTGTATCGCGTGATGCCATGCACAGATCGTGCGGCTGACCAAACTTCACGCCATGGGGCACGTACGAGCCTTCGATGGGCTCAAGGTGATCGAGCCAGTATGCGTCATCGTTTCGTTTGCAGATGAAGAACTTGCCAGTGTTCTGCGCGTACTTGCTACGGTGATATCGAAGGTAGATGTGATCGTCGTCGACGCCAACGACTTCAACTTTGCCAGCGGCGTGTGACATGCAGTACTTGGCTCGGCCCGCAAGGCCTGATTCCCGCGTGAGTGCGTCGTTGAACTTTGTCCATGCTTCAACAATCGGCACTTCGTATGGATGATTGCCGGCGGTCGGTCGGCCTTGAAACACGTAGTACTGCGGGCAGCCAATATGTGAGAGCGTTGCGAAGAGTTCCGCGAGCGTGTCTGCGTTGTCGTTGATACCGCGGATCATTGGGCACTGATTCACGCACGTCACGCCGCAAGACAAGAGCATTGCGATGCCCTCGCGAGCTTCGGGAGTGAGTTCTCGCGGATGATCAAAGTGGCACATGAGATAGATACGGCGTTCGGGCGTTGAGTATGTGCGGAAGAGTTGCTGCAGTTCCTTGTCTTCGAGAATGCGGAACGGATTGAACGCGGGCATCTTACTTCCGATGCGGATGATCTTCACGTGATCGATTTCACGCAGTGCGCTGATGATTTCAGTGAGGCGGCGGGTGCCCATGATGAGCGGATCGCCACCCGTGAGCAAGACGTTCGAGATTTCCGGGTGCTTTCGAATGTACGACAGTCCTGGCGTGACATCCTTGCTGACTTCGTCGTTGTCGTTCATGAACAGGCGTTTGCGGAAGCAGTACCTGCAATACGCGCCGCAAACTTCGTTGCAAAGAAGCAGCGCCGTGTCCTGATACTTGTGCTGGATACCGGAATCGACTGTGACCGCAGCCTCGTTGCTTGCATCGAGCTTGCCCCACTCGTTGAGTTCTTCTTCGCGGGGGATGATCAACTGTCTGATCGGATCGTGCGGATCGCTCCAGTTGATCAGCCGGAGGTAGTAGTCGTTCGCACGAAACACATACCGTTCGGAAACCTTCCTGATTAGTTCCTTGTCGGTGTCCGAGATGTTCGGAATGTTGTCGACGTTGGTGATGTACTTCACCTTGCGGGTCGGGCTGGTTGTGCCAGCGCCGTTCACGACTTCGACAACTGGAAGGCTTCTTGCGATCATGGTCAATACTCCGCACACTACATCCAGCCCAATACGAACAGACCGACAGCACTCTCGAGCGAGATTGAGATTCGCCGGGAGTTCATCAACTTGTCACGACAGCCTCTCTCCATCATGCGTCAGGCTTCGACTGAAGCATTCGACATTTCTGAGCGATTTGCACCGACTGGTCCCTTCGCCGCAGGTGTGCCGAAGTAGCGTTTGCTTGCGCTGTCGACAATCGCGCAGACAAGTTCTGAGAACGAGTAGCCTGCAGTTCGGGCGGCGAGCACGTATGCACCGCCCCAACCCAGCGATGCCATCGAATTGATTTCGAGCACCCATGGCTTGCCCTGCGCGTCGATGCGAATGTCGACGCGTGCGTAATCACGCAAGTGACACGCCTTGAACGTCTTGAGGGCAATCTCTCGCAACTGCGATTCAAGCGATGCATCAACGGGAGCAGGACAAATGCGAGTAGGCTCTTGCTCACTCTTATGCACTTTGTCCGCGTGGGTCATCATCGCGAGGTGACGACCGCCAAAGTCGATTTCCACGAGCGGCAGTGTGTGGGGAGTGTCGTTGCCGTTCCCGAGGATCGCAACAGCCACTTCGCGGCCTGGAATGTACTCTTCGACCAAGGCATCCTGCGCGTATTCACGGACGATGTCCATCACCGCATTGTCGAGTTCGCCTTGGTTGTTGACGAGCTTCAGGCCAAAGCTGGACGACTCGTGCTTGGGCTTCACGACCAGTGGGAAGTTCATGTGCGAGACGTCGCCGCCTCGTGTGCCGATGACGGCGTACTTCGGCGTTGGCACGCCTGCGTCGATCATGAGGATCTTCGTGATGACCTTGTCGAGCGCGAGCGTGTGCCCGAGCGGACTGCTGCCGGTGTACGGAATGCCCGCCATTTCCAGCATGCTGGGCACGTGCGTGTATCGGCAATCGCCTTGCACGCCATAGCTGAGATTGAAGACCAAACCGTCGGGCGTGCCGGTCGAGGCGTCAACAGCAAAGAACTCTTTGAGCGCGGGCATCATCGTCATGTCGCCTTCAAAGACGCCAACGTCATGCCCACCCTCGCGCAGTGCGTCGATGATTCGCTGCACACTCTGTCGGCCATAGACCTCTGGGCTTGGGCGACCAAAGCGAGCGATGACGCCAGCATTTTCTCGGTTACGGACAACTGCAATACGCATGGGTGATCTCCAAAGCACGGGTACATCCAACATGCGATGAAGTAAGCGTCAGTGTGTCATGATTGCAGTAGCCGGGATTACTTGATGGCGTTGGCCAAGGTCGCTGTTTCAGGCAAGACTGGTGGCTTCGCGCCATCTTGAATTGCTGTCTTTTTGGCTTTTTTTCGCTTGACGGGCGGGCTCAGGTGTTGAAACAAGCGAAGTTTGAACGAAGTGCCCACCGCAAACACCCCAGCGAGACAGAGCAGCATGATTTCAGGATACTGAAGCAGTGCCTCTCGGACTGCGTGCAGCGATGCAATGAGAGCGATAACGACTCCAAGGAGGGCGGTCATACCACCTCGCCACAACGCAGACCTAGGTCCTTCACGTCTGTACACGCTTGCAAACTCTTCGCCCGTCAGCGTGAGTACGACGACTGGGAAATAGGCAACTTGCTCCATCGAATGAATGCCGAGTGCGAGTCCGAGCATCGTTGCAAGCACGATGCAACCAGCAACCGACACCAGCATCGCGGATGCCTTCCCGAAGTACGCAATGCGCATCCGGCGGTAGATGGGACGCAGCACGACGATCACACCGATGACGAGCGCGAAGAACGCAAGACCAGTGAGCACGCCGGTCACTTCGAAGGCAACCGCGAGCAACACGGCACGGAATGGGCCAAGAACACGCAATCCCAGTGTTAATCGAGCAAACACCACCAGCAACGCGCCCAACGGTGCGACCATAAGGTGGACGGCACGGCTTCGCATGTGCTCGGGCAACGCGTTGAACGACAGCCGAAACGCGAGTGCGTCGGCTCCGGGCAACGTTGACAGTTTGTACGCAATCAGGCCCAGTGCGAGCACAGTGAGTACGCCGATCAGCGTCCACATGTGCCGCTTCGTGAACTTGGGCTTTTTGGAACGCTTCGCCACGCTCAGCGGTTTCTTGCTGACAACAGGATCGGATGTGGGTTGCACGTCGCTCACGAAAACACCTTTCCCTGAACCTTTACTCGTTCACAACCGAATCAACTGCTCCATGTTTATGCGGAAACACTCGCACCATCACGGCGTGGGTCGGCACGTCCTGAGGGAACACCATTCGCATCCCACGCAATCGCCTGAACCGCTCCGAGTTTGTAGCTGTATCGAGAGAGTGTTCGCACTGGGCCGCAGTGCGTTGCGAGCCTTGCCATGGATGGTTCCGGCACTTGCTTTTCGGCCCACACCTTGCCGGACAAGACTGGGTGAAAGCGCGGAGCGTGAAGTGCGGCTTGGAGCGATTCACCTCGGCAGATCATGTTCGCGATCACCTGCACGACTGACGAAGCAATTCGCCTGCTTCCCGCAGAGCCTAACGCCAGCACAGGTTGACCATCGCCCTTCGACACGATCGTCGGCGCGGCGTTGGATTGAGGCAGACAGCCGCCTTTCAGGCGATACGGGTGTTTCTTACGAGGACAGGTACACAGATAGTTGTTGTAGATAAAACCAAGAGTTGGATGTGCGACTTTCGAGCCGAAAACTGATTGAATCGACTGTGTCAACGACACGACGTTTCCGTCGCGATCCGTCGCGCACAAGTGCGTAGTGTTGCCGCTCTCGCTGCTCGTCCCTGCAGTTGGAATAGTGTTGTCAGGCCTCTGCTGTGTGCTGCGGCGTTGGATGATTGCATCAGCGATTCGCTTTGCACGCTCTTTGCCAACAAGCCACTGGGCCATGGTGGGATTGAAGTCCTTGGGATGATCGGGCCAGCGTTCGCGTTCGCGAAATACTGCGAGGAGTGCTTCTGCAATATCGCCTGTCCAGTCTGAGTCGACTGCCTTCGAACGCAAGACGTCAAGTATTGACAGCGCGAGTAAGACCTGCACGCCGCCGCCAGGTGGTGGAACGGAACTGATGCGATGGCCGAAGCACTCGATAGAAAGTGGTGTGCGTTCGATCGGGAGTGCGAGGGTTGCAAGGTCTGACTGCGTGATCAGGCCCTTGCGAGATGCCATGTGCTGGACGATTTCTCGGGCGATCTCACCGGAGTAAAAGTCCTCGGCTCCGTGCTTCGCTAGCCGCTCCAGCGTTTTCGCAAGCGTGGGTTGGCGAAACATCTCACCAACGTCCCACAGTCTTCCGTTCGGAGCCAGAAACAACTGTGCTTCAGCAGAATTGTTCTTCCAGCGAGGAGCCGTCCATCGTAACGCACGTTGCTGCAACTTGGTGATCGCGTATCCCTCGTGCGCGATTGTGATTGCCGGCTCGATCACTTCGCTCGGTTGCAACTTTCCGTACTTTCGCTGTGCATGGGCGAGCGTTGCGACCATCGAAGGAATGACGGCTGCTTTGATGCTGTGCTTTTGTTCACGCCGCTTGAGCATGCGTCGGCGAAGCCCCTGGGGTGCGCGGGAGTGGCCATCAATGACGAGTTGCCTGCCATTCGCAAAGCGAATGAGCATCGTCGTTTGACCGCCCAGTCCCGACTCAGCGGGTTCGCACACGGAAAGTGCCCAGGCTGCGGCGCACGCCGCGTCGATTGCGTTGCCACCTCGCTGCAACACAAGCGCACCAGCGTTGGACGCATCCGGGAACGCTGTTACGACAACGCCCTTGCTTGCGCTAGTTGCGAGATGAGGTGCGACGCTGCTCATGGGGAGTACTTCAAGCACTTTCATGCGTCAAAGTGTGCAAACGCTAGTCATGGTAAGAGAAGCAGTCGGGATCAGTTTGGTTTGCTGCAAGCAAGAACAGATGCTGAACATGGCTTGCGGAATGAAAACTGACGAGTTCGCAGTATTTCAGGCAGTACTTCATGTACTTACGAAGCAAACACCCCGCGTTTTTCCTGACAACGTGGACGGCGAATCGACGCATGGAGCGGCTGCACGCAGATGCTGCTCATTTCGCGCCAACCTTCGTGCCCTTTGAAGGAAGTTCATTGTGAATCCCACCAGACTTATTCTCGCAGCCGGTATGTCTCTGTGTTTGGCATCAGTCGCTCTGGCTCAGGAAGCCGGGCCGATCGTGATCACGGAGATCATGTATAACCCCAGTGGCGTGGATCAAGGTCAAGAGTGGGTGGAGTTGTACAACCCGACAGCCGCGGCGGTTGATGTGTCGCGATGGCGGCTTGTGGACGACGATGGACAGACGGACAGATTTCCAACGGGATCGATCATTCCAGCAGGAGGCATCGCAGTTGTGCTGCCCGTTCGCGGTGGTGTTTCCGGGAATGGTTCGCTGCGGCACAGCACGTATACGAATTCCGCTGCATCATTTGCAGCGACGTGGGGCACGGGCGTGCAACTGATTTTCGTTGACTCGTTCTGGAATTATCCTGCGGACTCATCGCCGCCCGCGGGAACGCTTGACGGACTGTCCAACTCGCCCAGTCCGACGAATGAACTGCTGCGCCTTGTGAACAACTCGGGCATTGTAATTGATCAAGTCAATTATGACGACGACGAAGACGCGGTCACGCCGTGGCCCGATGACAACGACAGTGGGTCCATTCAACTGCTTCGCGATCTCACCAATCGCACGGATAACAACTTCGGCAGCGCATGGCGGCTTTCAGGCCCGGGCGATGGTTTGAACTCACGCCATGCGACGCCGGGCAGTATCGCGTTTTCTGGATTGAACAGTTGGGGCACGCCTGGCCAACTGCCGACGCAACTGACTGTCGATTGCAACAGCAATACACAAAACGACGCCGTCGAGATCACGCACGGCACAGCCGTCGATAGTTATCCATTCAACAACATTCCCGACTTGTGCGAGGGTGATTGCAACGCAAACGCAGTGGGCGATCTCACGGAAATCGCACTCGACTGGACGCTGGACAAGAATCTCAATCACGCTCTTGATCTGTGCGAGATCAATCAAGCAGGCGGCGTGGGTGGCATCGGTGGAACGCTCGACACGAACAACAACGGTGTGCTTGATTCATTCGAAAACAAGCCAAATGTGATGATTTCTGAGATCCTGTACGATCCAGCGGGTGAAGACGACGGCAAGGAGTTCGTTGAGATTTACAACGTCGGTGCAACTCCGGTAGACATTTCTGGCTGGAGACTGCAAGACATCGAAGGCGATCCAGCAACAGGTTCGGTTCCCGCTGGAACGATCATGCAGCCCGGTGAAGTCATCGTGCTGATGGCCGGTGGTGGCTTGGGTATCCCTTCGGATATCGTCGCTCAGTTCCGCACTGCGTGGAGCATTCCTGGCAACGTTCGCGTGTTTGGTCTCACGCCGTGGCAGGATCGCGCTCAGCAGGCGACTGACATCGATGAAGTGCTTGCACTCGAAGACGCTTCGGGTGCGCCGGTTGATGTTGTCAACTATCAGAATCGCGAGTTCATGGGCGGGAGTCCATGGCCTTATGACGATGGAGTGTCGAGCATCGCGGTGCGTCCCAATTCTTTCTCAAAGTCAGCAAACGACTTTGGCGCGAGTTGGATGAAGAGCACCACCAATATGAACGGTGCTCGCGACAGTCTGCAAACAGGCTTCTTCAACGATTCACGCGATACTGGGTCGAGCGGTTCGCCCGGCATTGTCTGGACTGCAACTGAGCAAACCCCAACTGGTGAAGCCGTGATCACGGAGATCATGTACAACCCGAACAGCGATCCGGGCGACAACACGTTGACAGAATGGATCGAAGTATTCAATCCAAACGCGTCGCCTCTTGATCTTTCGGGCTGGTATCTGCGCGATGAAGATGGTCACACGGGCACAGTTCCCAACGGCACCGTCCTCGCGCCTTCGAGCGTGATGATTCTCCTGCCGCGAGGCGTGCTTCCCGCCTCAACCGCAGAGTTCAACTTCCGCGCGGCGTGGGGCGATGTGTGCAACGTCGTCGCGCTCTCGGGCTGGTCGGATCAAGAAGCCGTTCCCAACATAGGCGGACTTAGCAACAGTCCCTCGTTAGGAGATGAAATCCTCACGCTTCGTAAAGCGAACGGCACAGTGGTCGACATCGTCAACTTCAATGATGATGGTGTGACGTGGCCCGCCGATGCGGCAACCGCCGCGCCCGGATTGGGGGCATCATGGAGCATCTATCTTCTTCCGGGTCACTATGACGCGGTACAGAACGATGTCGGTCAAAACTGGGCGGCAGCCTCGATCGGCTTTGATCAAGGGATGCTGAACACAACGACACTGACCTACAACGGTCTAGATATTGGCTCGCCCGGCTTGCTCGAAGGTGTCGTCGCGACGCAGCCGTGCTTCACGGGACCCACATGCGACTCCATCGACTTCAACAACGACACGAGTTTCTTTGACCCGCAGGACATCGATGCTTTCCTCAGCGTCTACAGCGAGGGTCCATGCATTCCTGACACTGCAAACTGCAACGATATCGACTTCAACAACGACACCAGCGTCTTTGATCCGTGCGATATCGACTCGTTCCTCGTGTTGTACAGCGAAGGTCCGTGCACGCCGTGCGGACAATAAAGTCCTTGACGAACAAACTATTTCTTGTCGCGACCGATGCCAAGTGCGTCGGTCGTGTTTCATGTGCTTTGAGTGTTGTGATGTTCTTGCCAACGACAATACACAACGACCTTCAGCCGGTAGCGATCATTCTTTGAATCCCGTGTCGCGTTTGGCGCACGTAGATCTCAGATACTGACGAGATAGATAGTGGATCAAGAGTCTTACGAGCCGCAGGACGTGCATGGCCCTTCGCTGAAAACCAGTAGGAAGGCGTCGATGTCGCATGGGTCAAAGAGCGAGCCGTCGTTGTTGAAGTCGATGTCGTTGCATGTTGCACTCGCGGGAATGCATGGTCCTTCGCTGTAAACGCTCAGAAACGCGTCGATATCCTGCGGGTCAAACAGGCTGGTGTCGTTGTTGAAGTCGATGGAATCGCATGTGACACCGATATCAAACGCAACGTAGTGCGTCGGGTGGTCAAAATTGATCCAGCCGATGTTCTCGCCCCACGCGTAGCCGAAGAGATCGTGCGACACGAGGTTGACGCGAGCGGGGTTTGCAGGCGTTGCTTGTGCGCCGCCGCTGAAGTTGATCCAGCCCACGTTTTCGCCCCATGCGTAGCCAGTCAGCGTTCCATTTGCAGGATTGACGTTAACGCCAAAGTTGGTGTTGTTGGTGTTTGCGTACGGACCTGCACCGTTGCCCATGTTGATCCAACCGGCGTTTTCCATCCAGATGAATCCGCTCATGAAACTAACGTTCAGATTCAGCACAACACCTTGTTGCCCCGCAGGTGTCCCAGCATCACGCCAGTTCATCCAGCCGCAATTTTCCTGCCAGGAGAACTTGTGTGCGTCCTGGACGTTGGATTGAGCGAAGCAGCATGATACAGCCGAGCTCGCAATTCCAACGCTGATTGCCGCAAGAAACCTGTGTGTCATTTGATCCTCACAGACATAATAACAAACTCATTCTTCTAAAAAAAGAGAAGACAACTACTGAACAGAGTAGTTGGCGTTGGTATCTGTCGAACCCATCGTGCTCGCAGCCGAGAATCCATTGACAAAGGCAGTCGCAGCAGCGCGGCGATCGACAATCGGGCCATAGATATTGTTGGCTGCGATGATCCAATCGACCGTGTTTGCAATACAAACATTCTTGATGATCGTGTTGGCTGCAGCATCGACGAGGATGCCGCGATCTGCCGTGATGCAGCGATTGTCCTCGATATGGTTGCCGACGCCTGTGACGTGAATACCCGCACCGGTCGCTGAAACAACTCCATTACCCGAGCAAATGTTGCCGCGAACGACTGACATATTGCCTGCGATAATTCCGTCAACGCCGTTGTTGCTCGATTCGCACTCCTCGATCGTGCTGAAGTTCGCCGACCTGATGCCCGAGGAGTCGTTGCTGCCGACACGGCACCTGCGAACTGTCCCGCCGCCGATACTGATGCCATGAAGCGTGTTGTTGGAAGACGTGCATCGCTCGACGATTGCGCCTGAATCGGGAAAGATACCGTTGCCTCCATTCAGGTCGACATTGCAATCCTGTATGACACACGAATCGTCCATGTAAATTCCATGGCTCGCATTCTGACGCACCACGACGTTCTTGACACTTGAATCATTCGAACTAAAGGTGAAGAGATCTATGCCTTCGCCGCCCCAATCGCGGATAGTCCCGTTGCTGATGTGCGTTCCTCTGAGCGACGCGACAGACGAGGTGATTCCATCAAACGCACCCATGCCCGCCACACCAGCAAGCACAAACCCATTGAGATCAATTGTGACATCGTTTGCGGCGACTTCGATCCCGTGCTTCCCGACAACGCCCGTGATGTTGCCAGTCAGGTAATAAGAACCGGGCAGCGTGATGCGATAGATCGAGTTGGCATCGCCTGGCGTTGTAGCGGCGCTGATTGGAATCCGAGGTTCGGATGAACCGACCTTGTCGAAAATCTCTTGAGTGGTCTTGCCGGTGCTTGTGATGGGGCCGGCTGGGGGATTGAGCGGACCTGCAACCAGCAGTCCTGTTGTAGCAATCAGTGCGGCGATTGCGATTGGGGCAAATCTTGTGGCTTTCTGAGTGTTCATGAGTTGCTCTTTCTAAGCGTTTGGCTCGCTATTTTGGATATGTGTTTCGACGTACGCGACGTTGCTCAACTGTTGATTTATAACTCGCACGGTCCTTCGCTATACACGCGAAGGAACGCGTCGATGTCGGCTGGGTCGAAAATGCTGCCGTCGTTGTTGAAGTCGATATCGTCGCATTGGCCGGGCTGGGCGACGTCGATGGTCGTCACGTACTCGCGGCTTTGAACGCCGCTGCCGCAGCCTGTAATAGAGCGATCGTTCACGATCAGACGAACTGCGTACGCGCACTTGGGTTGGCCAGATGTGTTGAATGTGCCCAACACGCCATTCACGATGTTTGACGTACCAGTGGCGATCGTTGTCCAGCCGTGCGACGCGCCGTCCGTTACTTGCAGCGCCCAGCCGCTGATGTTGGCATCAAACGCCGTACCGCGGATGATCACGATGCCACCGACATTCGCACAGTTGAGCGGATCGGAGATATTTGCGATGGGTGGCGTGTTGTCGACGATGACGTTGCGGGGCGCGAGGTCTGTGGTCTGGCCGCAACCATCGGTTGCTGTTACGCGAACCTGATACGCGCCGTCCGGCTGACTTGCGACGTTCCAACTGCCCAGCGGATCGTTGATCACAGTGGAAGTCGTTGCCGGGGCGACGTTGTTCCAGGAACCCGAAGCGCCGGACCGCCACTGAAGTGTCCACGTCGGGTTGGAACAGCCCTGATCGCCCACCGAGCCATCAAAGCAGATTTGGCCGCTGTAAATCGGAGTTGGAGCAGCATCGCTGGGCGAACGAAGATTGATGCCGGGAGGATTCTTGTCGAGAACGATACGGCGAACTTCACTCGTTGACCAGCCGTCCGCGTTGGTGGCAGTCAGTCGAATGTATCGCTGACCAGCGGGCAGTGCGCTCGCGTCCCACGTGTACAAGTTGCCGCCACCGCACAGCGGCGAGGTGAAACTCTGAATCAGCGTCCAAGGCCCGTCAGGAAACTCTGAATGTTCCAGGCGTTCTGATGCGTACACGCCATCGGGTTCGCAGGTTGAACCGGTGACTACCACCGGGCTATTGCCACAGACACACGCGTCGTCAGCCGGTGAAGTGATATTGACAACTGGGGGCGTCGTGTCTGGGAGGAAAGTGAGGTCGTCGATTGATTCGCCCTGCTCGGAGCAGAAGCCCGGGACTGAACCATCGATATCGATTCGTGAAATCTGGAACGGGCCCGTTTCTGAACCGACTTGCACCAGCGTGTTCGCGCCGGTCACGTTCACCGAGTAATCGCGAGTGAACAGCAATGTGCCCGCGCTGTTGTACGCCGTGACCCGCATGCGGTTCGCCGGCGCGTTGCAGAAGATGTTGCTGGGACCCATGCCGAACTGCACGTATCGCTGCGCCTGCGTGAAGTTGAGCCGCATGAAGTGCGGACTGAACTCTTCACCTGGGAAAGGCGTTCGAAGGACGCGCGTGGGTGATACGGAGTTGCTTTCCGCCGCGATCACGCAAGGCGTGGCGGTCGCGCCAAGCACACGAGCGATCGTCACGCCACGATACTGGTTCGAAACGCTCGTGCCGACGACAAGGTTTTCGAAGTTATAGATGGTGTTGACCTGTGCGCTTGCAATCCCCGCGACGCTCGCGAGCGTGCCGGCGACCAGGAACGAACGAAAAGCGATGGAAGATGCACGAATCACAACAACACTCCTTCAGTGGCGATTGCTCGAAATCAGCGGTTCAACAAGTACTCTCCCCACACCGCCCCCTCGCCTCAAACCCGGAATCGCGGCCGCTCAACAGACACGCACTTTGTGATTTTGTCACAAAATCGCGAAGTGTCCGAAAATAACGGCGTTGGGGTGACCCAAACGTCTGTCAGCAACGCTGATTGGCGTCGTGGGGCGGATGATGTATATTGGAGTACCAGATGTTTCGCAGCGGATCACAAGGCGATGACGGTGCAGGTGGAGGCGATGCTCCGCTGACGCCTCGCGCGTTGCCATCAGCCGAGTTGATCCAGGGCGTGTACAAACAACTTCGCCAACTCGCTGCGGCGCGTTTGTCAAACTTGCCGCCGGGCCAGACGCTGCAACCGACTGCGCTTGTCCACGAAGCGTACATGAAACTCACGGCGGAGGGCGATCCGGGATGGGAGAGCCAAGGGCACTTCTTCGGTGCCGCCGCGATCGCGATGCGCTATGTGCTGCTGGATCACGCCCGCGCACGACTCGCGCTCAAGCGTGGCGGCGATGGCGTGCGAGTGGAGTTGGATTCCAAGGCTGCTGGGCCCGGAGTGTCGTTTGAATCAGCGAGCGAAGACATTGTCGCTCTCGATGAATTGCTCACGCTGCTTGAACAGCATCACCCGCGCCCCGCACAAATGCTGATGATGAAGTTTTTTGCGGGCCTGACGGATGACCAGATCGCAGAAGCGATGGGCGTCTCACCCAAAACTGTCTCGCGAGACGGACGTTTCGCCAAAGCGTGGCTGATGGCACGCTGGCGAGGCAGCATGTTTGATTCTCGCAATGACTCTGCCCCAAAGTCTGGGAGTGGCACGGGCGGTAGCTCGGGGGGTGGGACATGAGTTTGTCGTCGCAGCGTTGGCGCCGCGTCGAAGAGATTTTCCACGAGGTGGCTGATTTGCCGCAAGGAGATCAGACGCAAGCGGTGCTGCGCCTGAGCGGCAGCGACACATGGGTCGCTGGACAAGTGCTGGACATGGTGCGTGCTGATCGCAGTGGGCTTGGCGAAACACTTGCTCATATAGAGGCAAGCACTGCGCAAGTCAGAAAAGACCTGCAGGCTCAGTCACGAATCGCCGTTCAGCCAAAGTCGATTGGGCCCTACACCATCACGCGACTCTTGGGCCAAGGCGGTTTCGGAAACGTATATCTTGGCGAGCAGACACACCCCGTGAAGCGACTCGCCGCGATCAAGGTGGTGCGAACTGGAACGTTGCTCGATACAGAGCGAGTATTGCAACGCTTCATTGTCGAGCGGCGCACGCTTGCGTTGCTGGAACATCCGGCGATCGCGAGATTGATCGACGCGGGCGAAACCGAAGATGGCCAGCCGTACTTTTCGATGGAGTATGTTGAAGGCGGCTTGCCCATCACAAAGGCGTGCGATGAATGCAGTGCGAGCATGGAACTTCGGCTTCGGCTTTTTGCTCGCGTGTGCCGTGCCATTCAGTATGCGCACCAGAAGGGTGTCATTCACAGAGACATCAAGCCCGGAAATGTGCTGATGGGCAGTTTGGAACCCGGCGCGTCGCTTGATGACACCTTTGTGAAGGTGATTGACTTCGGCATCTCCAAGTTGCTTGTTCCGGATTCGTTGGGCGAAGAAGCCTTCGCGTCTCGCACGCATGGCCACGCATCAAACCTTGTCGCGAGTGTCGAGCACGTCATTGGAACGCCTGAATACATGAGCCCCGAGCAGGCACGCAGCGGGGGGCACGAGGTTGATACTCGCTCAGACATTTACGCGCTCGGTGTGTTGCTGCACGAATTGGTATCCGGATTGCTTCCGCACGATCCCGAGTCGCTTCGAGCAATGGGTCCGGTCGCCGCGTGCATGCACGTTGCAAAGGAAGAATGTCCTCCAGTCACGGCTCGTCTGCGCGAGTGCTCACCCGCGGTTCTGGAAGAAGTTGCAAGAAAACGAGCGTTGCCGTCCAGCGACGCGCTCACGCGGACGATTCGCGGCGATCTTGCAAGTATCGTCGCTCGCGCGACCGCACACGAACCACAGCATCGATACGAAAGTGCTGAGGCGTTGGCGGAAGATATCGAAAATTACCTTGCCCTCAGGCCTGTCAAGACTCGACGCGCCGGAGCAATGTACCTCGTTTCGAAGTTTGTGCGACGAAACGCGGCGAGGTTTGTGTCGATTGGACTAGCAACATTGCTCGCCGGCGCGATCGTATTTGGTGTCGTGTCGCGCGAGCACTCACGAACTCTCGCAAGGCAGCAGCAGGAACGTGAGCGAGTGCTGGCGTACGAAACCATGATCGATGCACACGCACGGGCGACGCTCGAAATGGAACGTGGTCAATACCGCGACGCACTCGCCACGCTCGAACGCGTCGATCCGTCACTTCGCGCCTGGGAATGGCATGTGCTGAGAAACTGCTTCGGCGCGGCAGACACGATTTTCAAGTCTGACAACATTTATTATCAAGTCGCACCACACCCGACGCAGGCACTGTTCGCGATCGCGGATTGGTCAGGACGAGCATTCGTGCTTGATGAGCAATCCTCCTTAGGCGGTTTCTTTCTTTCAGAAGAGAAGGTCGCACAACGAGGAAGGGCTGGCGTCGCGTGGTCGCCCGACGGATCGCGCCTTGCATTTTCAAGCAACGATAAGGTGTGGATAGTCCCGCTCGATTCTCTGCGTGCCTCGCTCGAATCGCCTGAAATCAAGGAAGCGAATAAACGTCTTGTGAATCGTGCGTTTGAGCCAGCAGTGGATTGCATTGATCCGACCCTGCTGAAGGATGCACGAGCGATTCCGGTGCGTTCGCGTGCGGCCAGAATCTTCTGGAGCCGGGACGGCGTTCACATTGCTGTCGTCATCGAGCGCAGCCCAACGTTCGATGTCTGCGTGATCAACGTAGAGTCCGGGCGAGTTGTCGCGGACGATCTTGGCGGCTGCTACTCCACTGCAATCATCCATCCCACCCGCCACGAAGTCATCTGGGGCGATCGCGACGGGCAGTTGTTCGCGTACGACTGGGACAAGCGAGAATTCGTACACAGAAGCAATTCGACAGGGGAAGCAATCGCGGATATCGATCTTTCGCTTGATGGATCAAAGATCGCGATCGCTTCCCAACGCGAAGTACGTGTGCTGAAAACCGACGATTACTCGCTCGCGGACAAACTTCGCTCCCCCACAGCGATCAACTCTGTTGCTTGGTCGCCCGACGGAAACTGGGTCGCAGGCGGAACGCTGGGCGAGACGTTTTCAATCTGGAGCGCGCACACAGGCGCGCTTGCAACATCGCTCCCACTCGATATCGATGGCGTTGAAGACCTCGCGTTCAGCAGGGCGACGGGAAAACTGATCGTCCCGGACTACACCGGCGTGATTCGACTCACTTCCGCAGTTTCAAACATCATTGATCTGAAACAGGGACGAGGCGGCGCGGCGGCGCTGCCGCACGGACGACTCGTCACTGTTCGAGCCGCCCGCTATTCCCCCAGTTCCCGCACCAGCGCCCAGACCGGCACTGTCGCACAGTTCTTTGATCTGACGACGAGCATGAACGTCGGCTCGGTTGATTCCAGCACGTTCTACGGCTGGTGGCCGTGGACCGCTCCTCACGCCCGCACAGATTCCATCGCGTGGATGCTCGATGGCCAATGCCTGCAGCAGCGAATGATCACCTCCGGTGAGATTCTCTCAGAGGAGTATGTTCCCGACGCGAAGTTCTTCGGCTTTGGTGGAAGTCGCGATCGCTTCGTGGTTGCAACTCGCAAAGGTTGGCAGGTGCGTGATGCGGCAACTGGCTCGCTGCTGCACGACGTCGAGGTCGGGACCGAACATGCAGAACAGCGGGCACACGTCCAGTTGTCGCCCGACGGCTCGCTAATCTACAGCACCGAACCACGAAACGACGAGGATCCTGACACTTCATACTTCATGGGAACGATTCGACGGGCCGACACCGGCTCGCTCATCTGCGTTCTTAACACCGACAGCGAAACGGATGTGGGTGGATTCCTAGGCGATGGTTCGATATACGTCGCCTCAACTCCGACCGAGGGCCTCTGTTTGTTCGACGCGAAGACAGGCGAACTGTTGCGTTCAGTCGATGTAACCCGCGGGCACCTTTGGACGCAGGTTCTACCCAACCAATCGCGAGTCATCTCGTCCTCCACCGACGGCACGATCAGCGCCTACGACACAGCAACATGGAGACGAGTCGCCCAGTTCCGTCTCGATGGCATCCCTGCAATCCTCGAAGACGGCACACTCGTGGTCGCAACCACTGATCGCATACTTCGCTTTTTGAGGCCTTAGAGTCCTGCCAACAGACCTTGACTCGACGTTTGAACACGGACAAACTTCATGCTTAAGCCGTAGGCGCGGACATCTTCGCATTTCTTAGCGTCGACAGCCAAGGCACCTGCATCCCAGAGGCGGCAACCTGCAACGACATCGACTTCAACAACGATGGCTCGCTGTTTGATCCGTGTGATAAAGACTCGTTCCCCCTCGTCTTCAGCGAAGGGTCATGCACGTCGTGCGGGCAATAAGGCGCTCTTCAAACCTATGAACTCTTCGCACGAGCCGATGCCGACCGCGTCGGCTTGTGTTGTTTTTGTTCTATGTGGGTATTCAAAGGAGCAGAGGGATCGCGCCGGACAACTTGTCGCCTCGGGACCACACCCGCCCCGTCAGAGAAAGTCGCACGGATGTTTTCGATTGGGGGGGCACATGTCACTCATCCCCCAAGTACACGTGGTTTGCAAAAAGCGTGCGCTCAGGGCCAGTTTTGTGCGCTCATGGGATAGCCGATTCACGAACGTTAGACTTGGAGGTCGCACTTGAGCCGTCACACTTTCGCGCTATTGGTATCGCTTGCTCTGGGTGGGATGGCGTTGGGCCAGTCCACCTCATTCACATATCAAGGTGAACTCAGACAAGCTGGGGTACCTGTCACTGGCCCGTTTGATCTCCGCTTGAAGTTGTTTGATGTAGCCACCAACGGCACACAGATCGGCAGCACGATTTGCGTCAACAACGTCCAAGTGGTTGAGGGTAAGTTCACCGCATTGGTCGACTTTGGACAGAGCTTTGTGTCTTCTGCGCAGCGCTTCATTGAAGTTGATGTGCGTGCGGATACCGGACTCGATTGCGCGAGTGTGGCTGGATTCGTTTCGCTGACACCTCGCCAAACCGTTACAGCAACGCCGGTCGCAGCACACGCAAAGAGCGCGTTCTCCCTTGCGGCAGCCGACGGATCGCCCGCAAACGCAGTGGTCGTTGACAACGATGGCAAGGTGGGCATTGGAACCACAACTCCAACCCACACGATTCACGTTGCAAGCTCAGCACCGACAATGGCACTGCAAGATACAGATTCAAGCGGAAGTCCTTTCGGGCAGCAAGTGGGCTACGTGAGCTATCGCGATAACCTGAATACGGAGCGCGGGTGGGTCGGATACGGAACCCCAGGCAGCCCAGACTTCACGATTTTCAACGCCCGCAATAGCGGCAAGGTCGATCTCCGATCCGGTAATGGGGGTCAGCTCATGTTGACCGCGACAGGTGACGTCGGAATCGGAACTGGTGCGCCCACGTCCAAACTAGAGGTTCGGGGCGACATTCGAATGGGTACGAACGGATCTCAGTTTGCCGCAAGAGGCGAAGAGAATCTCCGGATCATTCGCGGAACTGTCAATACCAGTAACGGAGCCATCTCAGACGGTACAGGCTTTACTGTGACGATCCACAGTGCAGGCAGATGTTCCATCAACTTCACAACTCCTTTCAGTGACTTCCCGACATCCGTAGCAATCGTGCAGAACAGCGCTCCCACCACGCCGTCGAAGTTCGTTGAAACTGCCGGATTTGATACCACCAAATCAACGTTCCAAGTAATACAGCGTAGCAACGGCGACTACGTCGACGGCATGGTCGAATTCATCATCATCGGCCCACGATAATCCAGAACCCGGGCAAGGCGTGAAGCCAAAAATCCGAACGCTCATTCATTGGCACTGATTGCGACATTCGGCTGTATCTTCGATCGTTTCCCAGCCGCAACCCGTGCTCTTGCATTCTCTATGGCCTGCGCTTCGCGGCGTTTCTCTTCTTCATACTCCTCAGACCTAAACCTGGCATATCGCAGGACCCACTCGTCGTCGGTTTCATCGAGCAAGCGTGGAGGTTTGGGCTTGGACGACTTCGCCCACCACCGATCGAGCAACTGTTCGTCGAGATCGCATAAGCGAACGTGCCTTGAATGCGAGCGAAGGTGTACACATCCGTATCGCACGACTGCACCAACCGCATGTCAGTGGTGCAAACTCGGTCTGGCTCGCGCGGGCTGATAAGTTGGGCGCGCGTCCCATATAAAGCAGCGATTCGCTGGATACACAGTCACACAGCCGACGCGCGTGCCGTCGGTTGAGACTTGCGGGCGGGTCAACCAGGAATCGCCTCGCAGGACGAGAAGTTCGGTGAGGCGGGGTGTTGCCTTTGCTTCGCCCGGACGGCGCAGGTTGAAAATGCCAAGCACTCGCAGGGTTGCGTCATATGCTCCAACATAGAGACGGGAAGAGTCCGGGTGCCACGCGATACCCGGCACCGGGCCTTCGATGGGAATGGAATCAACCACTTCCCAGGTCTCACAATCAACCAGTTCCACGATGTTCCGGCGCAGCGCGAGCCACTTGCCATCGGGTGAGAACGCGCAGTGAAACCAGCCCGCAGCCGCATCAATCGCCAATTCACGCACGAGCGACCCATCGGCGGCCCGACGGATGGACAACCCGATGCAATGTACTTCATGATCGATGGTGGCGATCGTGAAAAAACCAAGCACGATGATTTCCCCATCGGGCGACCAGGCGAGAGGAATGGCGCTGCCCTCGTGAGACTCATTGAACGAAGCGATAGGCTCCAGACCGGGCAGGCTCGCGACCACCCAGCGTCCGGGGGATTCGTTGTACGCGATGCGCGTGCTGTCGGGCGCGAAGCGCGTATGGCGCACATGGAATCGCCTGCCGGAGTTCACGCACGTCCGCGTCCCGGTGCGCAGGTCGATCATGCAGAAACCACCTCGCACGTAGCCGGGATCCTCAACCACGCGGGGATCGCTGTTGTCCGCAAGCACCACGTTCCCGTCTGGCGACCATTCAAGGTGTGTCGCGGCGTGCCCGGGTGGGGCAATATCCAATTCCCGTTTGGTCTCGCCCGTCACTGGATCGACGAGCGACGCGGTGACGATGCCGTCGTTATCGGGAGGCAGCGAGAGTTTGGCGAGGGTTGAAAAGTCGGGAGACAACGCGCTGCCTTCTCTTGCCCGGATGTGCGTAGGGCCGCTGATGTGCTGTGCGGAGGCGACGCGGATGGACGAGCCTTGGTGCGCGAGAAACACATATTTTCCGGTCGCGTCGAGCGCGATGCTCGAGAAGTGATCCGGCCCAAGGAATCGTGACGACGCGACAACTTCGCCCGTGCGGATATCCCAGCCGACCAAGCGCGCATTCTGGGTTGCGTAGAGGCGCGTGCCATCATGTGAAAATGCGAGGCGGTGCCACGATGTCCCGAGCGTTGCGCCAAAGCCGATGACTTGACGCAATGGCTCAAAGGACCAGACTTGCGTTCCCCGCATGCTCGCAATCGCGAAGAGTGTTCCATCGGGCGAGATCGCAACGCCGTTGCGACCCTGGCCGCCGCCGTCGGTAGGAATTGGAAGCGGCGTGACGACCCCCGTGCGCCAATTGAAGAGTTGGACGCGGTCATCGCTCGTGACTTCGAGGAGCGTGGCGTCGAGAGCCGTGGGAAGCAAAGAGTAATCGTTACGCCACTTCGGTTCCTCATAGAGAAGGTCCCACGTGTTCGCGTCGCGCACCTGAATGTACCTCCAGTAAGTCCCCTCACGCTCGCACACTGCATGAATGACGATGGTCCGCCCTGATGGGTCAGGCGCGACATACGCCCCCCAGGAATTCGGTTCCAGCGTCAGTGTTCGCAGTGTTTGCAGCGAGTGAGTGTCGATTTCAGCGAGTACTGAGGTCGTGCCATTCGCCGTGGCGTACAGGCGCGAACCATCGGGCGACCACGCGAGCCACCACAACGTTCGACCAACACCGAACTCCGGGGCGACGCTGCACATCTCGTGCGTTTCTGTATCAATGAGAAAAATCGTTCGATCATCTTCGCACGCCAGCCAGCGCCCGTCTGGGCTGCCCGCCATCATGAGCCCGCCAGACTCCACACGCGGCTCGCGCAATTCGATTGTTCCGGTCGATTGCTCTAGCCCGCTGGCGAGCAACCGCCATTCAAAGCCCCGAAACTCCTCCGGCGCTGCGTCGAGCATCTTCTTCGCGAGTACCGAGTCGTCGGCCCGAAGGTGCGCCGCCGCGGATTGCACGCTGGCGATGTATTGGTTGACGCGGCTGACATCAAGCGCCGCGCGAGCGTTGTTGCGAGCGTCAACCGCCTTGGAAAGACCGATGAGCAGCGCGATCGCGCCGACGCACAGCGCAGCTGTCGCCAGGAGCACGCCCAATGAAAGGCCCGGCTCGCGCGCGATGAACTTCCGTAGCCTATATACAGCCGTCGGCGGGTGCGCACTGATCGGACGACGGGCAAGGTGTGCTCGCATGTCATCCGCAAGCGCGGCGACCGATGCGTATCGCTGGTTGATGTCGCGGGCCATTGCTTTGTCAGCGATCAGGGCCAGATCGTTGTGAACGCCCGGCAGTGCGCTGGAAAGCGAAGGATTCTCGCTTGCTCGAAGCATCGCGGCGATCGACGCGGAATCGCCGGCACCGTCAAAAGGTCTACGCCCGGCGAGCACCTCAAAGAGCATGACTCCGATGGCGTACACGTCCCAGCGTGTGTCGGGGACCGCAGGCTGGGCAGTATCGTTCACAAGGCGCTCGGGACTCATGTACTGAATGGTGCCGATGAGGGCGTGGGCGTCGCGCGTGAGCGTGTGCTGACCTTCGGCGACGAGTTTGGCAAGGCCAAAGTCCACGACGCGAGTTCGGGGCGGGGTGCCCGCTTGCTGTTCGACAAGCACGTTGGCGGGCTTGAGGTCGCGATGAATGATGCCCTTGCGGTGTGCATATTCAACTGCGTCGCACAGCGCGAGCATGAGCCGAAGTTTGTCGTCCAGCGACAAGGTAAGCGCGGCTTGCGTCAGCGGAACCCCCTCCACAAACTCCATGACGAGGTAGGGCAGCGATTGACCGCGAAACACTGCGCTGCCGGAAGCGATCAATCCGCAAATGCCCGGATGCTGCAATCCAGCGAGCACCTGCGCTTCTTCGCGAAAGCGCCTGACCTGAGCGGTGCTCACCAGCGATCCTTGCAGGACCTTGAGCGCGACGCGCCTGTCCGGGGAAGTTTGTCTTGCTTCATACACACGACCTGATCCGCCCGCGCCGACAAGGGAGACAAGCGTGAAGCCGTCGAATGATGCACCGATGAGCGGGTCCTGTTCAAGATCGCCGATTGGCGGAGCAATGCCGGCATCCGGGGGCGTCAGCAGTTCGCCTGCGCGCGACTTGCTGAGAGCGATCACCGACGCGAGCCTGGCTCGCAGCGCGGCGTCCTTTTCGCCGATGTGCTCGAGCGCGGCTTCGCGCTGTACCTCTGGCAATTCCAGCAGATCGCCCAGCGCTTGCTCAAATGTGTGCTCATCGGGGTTGCTCATCTGGTGTGATGCTCCGCCGCGCCTCACGCGCTTTACTCTGGTTTCTGCACTGCTCCCTTTTCAATGCGTTCTAGAAGCCACAGGCGGCCCACGGCCCAGTGTCTTTTTACTGTTGTTGCGGAAAGTTCCAGCATGTGGGCGGTTTCATCGATCGAAAGCCCGGCAAAGTACCGGAGCATGACGATCTGGTACAGCACGGAATCATGCGATCGGAGGGCTTCGAGAGCCGAGTCCAGCGCGAGGAGGTCGATCTGATCGGTGGGTTGCTGGGTGAGCAGTTCTTCGGTGTCGACTCGCGTCCATCCACCGCCGCGTTTGGCTTGGCGCAAGCGTCTGGCGCGTTCAACTAGGATGCGGCGCATCGCGAGAGCGGCCGCGGCAAAAAAGTGCGACCTGCCATGCCATGCTCGTTCCTGATCGGCGGCATCCTGCACAAGCCTGAGGTACACGGCGTGGACGAGTGAGGTTGGCTGCATCAGGTCATCACGGCGGCCTTCGCACGCTAGTCGTGCAGCGGCAAGACGTCTTAGTTCCTCATAGACGAGCGGGAGCAACTCGGCAGCGGATTTTTCGTCAATCGGATCGAAAGCGACTTGCGCCTCACATGAGTGCGTCGTGTCGGCGGGCAGCTTGCCGGGGACATTTGTCATGAAGTCACGCGCTGGTTCCGGAATTCAACTTGTAAAAGTGTAGCGACGCCCGAACAGCTTCCAATCCTCAGTACATTCAACGGGCCAGTGGATCATTTTTCACAATTTCGTGGTCCGCGTCGCTCTCATTTATCGCAGTGCTTGAGTCTGGCCCGGCTGACGCAGGGAACAAGCACACATCTTGCCAATCCCGCTCAACTCCGAGCGTCTAATTGGCAGGCCCATGGGAGGTTTTATGCGAAACTCGTTCAACGTTCGGTTCGGTATTGCGGCGTGCATCGCGGCTGCTGCCGGTTCGCCCACAACGCTCATGGCTCAGCCATTGACAACCTCGTGGACCTATCAGTGCAAGTTGATGAACGCGGGAAACCCGCAAACATCGCCCGTTGACTTGCGCTTCCGCCTCTTTGACAGCGCAACGCTTTTGACGGGGCAGGTTGGCGCGGACCTGTTTGCCCTAAACCTCACGCCAGCTGATGGTGCCTTTACCACAGAACTCAACTTCGGTGCCACAGCGTTCAACGGCAATCGCCGATGGGTGGAAATCGCAGTCAAGACCGCCGGTAGCGGAACATACACAACGCTCTTTCCTCGACAGGAAGTAATGGCGGCACCTTACTCACTCTTTGCGCAGAACGTAGCCGTGGGCGCAACACCGTGGATTTTCAGCGGCGCGAACGCCGCGTACACGGGCACCGGCAACGTTGGCGCCGGCACGGCGTCTCCGACAGCGAAACTGCACATCGTCGGCACGGATGCGGGCACGCAACAGGCACTCAACGTCAACAACAAGTTCTATGTGACAGGGACTTTCGTTGGTGTGAATCGCAGCGCGTCCGTCAGCACTCAGGAAGCGTTCGGTGTGCAGGCGGCGGCTGTCGGCAACGCCTACGGCGGCATGTACATTCGCACCGACTCCGCAACCGGCAAGCCGTTTTATGGCTACGCCAACACGGGCGGCGCATCGATGTGGACGTATATGGACGGCGCGGACAACTCGTGGCGCGTCAACATGGGCAGTGCTGATCGCCTGACGATTTCGAGTGCTGGTAACGTGGGCATCGGGACGAGCGCGCCGGTCTCGCCGCTTGATATCGCTGTTGCCGACAAACGGCTTCAATTCCGCCTCGATAGCGGTTTGGTCCCGGGCATCAACCTCTCGGGAACAGGCGGTAATCTCGGCATCCTCCGCCTTCGTAACGGGCTGGAAATATGGCCCAACGATGCCGCCACCGCTGCCGGCTTCCTGTCTATCCGCAATGTGGCTGCCACGCCCACCATCACGCTCGACGGCGCGACAGGTAATGCCGCCCTCAACGGCAACGGTTCCTTCCTGGGCTCCTTAGGAGTCGGAACGGCCTCGCCCACGGGCAAGTTCGAGGTTTCTTCTGGCGCATCCTCAATGATCCGCGTTACAACCGCCAACGGCGATATTGAGTACAACGGCGGCTCTGACGGAATCATGGGGTTCACAAACACAAGCACGTCGGGTGTTACGCGCTTCATCAACTCCACCGGAACAGCAATTCTCAATCTGACGGCCGCAGGCAACGTAGGTATCGGAACGAATTCGCCAAGCGAGCGCCTTCATGTCGTGGGATCATCCAATGCGTACTTCAAGTTTACAGACGCTGGCGATATCTTCTTTGATGGCGGCACCGACGGCGTTCAGACCATCGGAAATCTGGGCACCTCCACGGGTCGCACCGCCTTCACCAACAGCGCTGGCACGACTGCGCTCACGATTCTCAACAGTAACGGCAACATTGGTATTGGTACGATTGTGCCAGCGCAGCGTCTTGATGTTCGGGGCGGTCCGTCAAACACGGACTTCACCGTCAATCCCGGTTCGCTCTTCGGCGTCGCCAACGCGAGCGCCGTCACCCTCGACACTTCAGGCACGGGCACCATCGGCGTGTGGGACAACTTCTCCATCAACAACAGCCTCGCAGTGGCCGGCACGAGCACTTTCGCTTTGTCAGCCGCGTTCAACAACGCCGGTGCGCCGTTTACAGTTGGCAACGCCACAAAGGTGACCAACCTCAACGCAGACCTGCTCGATGGTCTGGACAGCACGGCGTTCCTGCAGGCTTCACCCACGGTGTTCAATGTCACGGGCTCGAATGCCTTCACCGGATCGATTCATGGAACAAACTCGTCATCATCAGCGAACTCCGCCGGCGTCCGCGGCACCTCGACTGCCGCGACCGGCGGCGTCTGGGGTGTCTGGGGCACGGCGACGGCAGCGGCGGGTGCGGGCGTGTACGGCATCAACTCTACTCCGAACGGGACTGGCGTGCGAGGCATCAACAACGCGGCAACTGGCGGTGGCGTTGGCGTGTACGGACAGGCAAACAGTTCCAGCGACGGTTCGTACGGCGTGTACGGCTCGGGCATCACGGGGGCGCGCGGCGTCGTTGGCGATTCGACAACCAGCACCGGCGTATGGGGCACTTCTTCATCATCTGCCGGTGTTCTTGGCACGAGCAACACCGGCGAAGGCGTGCGTGCAACGACCGCAACAGGTGGCACCGCCCTCTACGCCGAACGCACCGCCAACGGAAACAAAGGGTGGATCGGCGGCTCGGGCGAAGCACTCTGGGCCGAAGCGTTCTCGGGCAACGGCATCGTCGCGCTGTGCAACGGCGCGTCCAACGCTGCGATCTACTGCCGTAACAACGCCGCAGGTGGACTCGCGCTCAACTGCGATGGCGAAGCGCAGGTCAAGGTGTTAACGATCTTGGGCGGGTCAGACCTTGCTGAGCCCTTCGATGTCGCCAACGCTCCGATGATCGATCAGCAGGACGCGGTTCTGGCGGCACCGGGGATGCTTGTCGTGATTGACCCGGCGAATCCAGGTAAACTGGTTGTCTCATCATCCGAGTATGACACCAAAGTTGCAGGCATCATCTCCGGCGCCAACGGGCTCGCCCCGGGTCTGACGCTTCGCGCAATTGATCAGCAGCACGCCGATGGTGATCATGCCGTTGCGATGACGGGGCGCGTGTGGTGCTACGTCGATGGCTCTTTCGGGGCTATCTCGCCAGGCGACCGGCTGACAACTTCACCAACCCCGGGCCACGCGATGAAAGTGACTGACGACGCTCGTGCTCCGGGCACGGTCGTCGGCAAGGCGATGACGCCGCTGGCGCATGGGGAAAAAGGGTTGGTGCTTGTGCTTGTCAACCTTCAGTAACCAACACGTGACACAGGAGACACTCAATGAAAGCGATCACTTGTCTACCGCTAGCGATGGTCTTGCTGCTTCCAACGTGGGCATTGGCCCAGGAAAACCGAATCTTCGCTTCGCCTCCCGTCAACACGCCACCACTCGCAGCTGCTGAATTGGTGCTGCGAGCAAGGACCGCGACTCCTGATTTCAAACGTCTCAGCCTCTTTCGAGACGCACGCGCAGGTGAACTGGCGTTCAACCTCTTTGATGATCTCTCACTAACCGGCGAAGTGCGCCGCGTCGAGAGCTTGGGTTCTGCGGAGTACACGCTTTCCGGGGTCATCCCTCGCACGCTTGGTGGCAACTTCACGATCTCGGTCGTCGACAACAGCATCTGGGCTGACATACAAGTCCCAGGCAAAGTTGCAGCTCGTGTGCGGATGCTCCCGAACGGTGCTTGCGCAATCGAACAGATGGACGATCCCAGGATTGTCTCATGCTCTGGCGGCATTGTGCCTGGACCCAATTCCCCAGATGGAGATGCAGGACGCGTGGGCGGATTTGAGGAGCGCTCTGCATGCCCGGAGCCAGACGGTCGGTTTGACATCGCGGTCTTCTGGACTCCCGCGGCGGAAACGGCTGCTGGCGGAGAATCTGCAATCCGATCGGTCATCAACGCCGCAGTTACGAGAGCAAACGATGCGTACGCGAACAGCGGAGTTTCTACACGAATGCGACTGGTGTACGCCGCACGGACGGAATACACAGAAGCCGCGGACATGACAACCGATCTCAACAGGCTTACCAACTGCTGCGATGGCTTCATGGACGAGGTCCATCCGCGCCGTAACGCGTTCGGCGCAGACTTTGTTCATGTTGTCACCAACACGGGATCAGGCATTGCCTGGTTGTATACACCGGGCGATCCGGCTTTTTCTGGCAAAGCCTTCAGCGTCGGCAAGTGGGACCGCATCTCCACGACTTGGACCCTCGCGCACGAGGTTGGTCACAACATGGGCTGCAACCACAACCTGGCCGACGCAGGCAACCCGCCTGTCGGGTGGTTCCCGTATTCGCTGGGCTGGTTCTGGACTGGAAACTCGGGCACGCAATGGGGCAGCGTGATGTCGTACGTCGGTACACGCGTCGCTCAGTTCTCAAACCCTGATGTCAACTTTGATGGCCAACCGACCGGAAATCGCAACAACTTTGGTGTCCTGATCGCAGCAAATGCCCAAACGCTCAACTTCACCGATCAGGCTTCCGCAAACTGGCGTAACCCGGTCTACGCGCAGAAGGCGTATTCGGGCATCGAGACCGGCTGTGAAGCAACACCCTGGAACACGCTTTCCGAAGCGTTGAACACTGTGGATTCTGGCGGTGCTGTCATCATGAAAGCAGGCTCAGGCATGGAGACAGGAACGTTCAGCACGGCGTGCACAATCAGAGCGGAGGGAGGCAACGCAACCATCGGCCGCTGATGTGTGCTTGCTGGCTGCTGCCGGCTGTCTTTGATGCGGATTCCAAGCCGACCCGTTTGACTCTCTGGCCATTCGATGGCGCTGATGGTTACACCAGTTGGACGATCATCATCAAGTCGTCCAACTCAAACCAGACTCGGCGATTTACCTATAGGCCATGCGCTGGGACTTGTGGCGCGGACGGTCGACCATTGGAAGATAACACCACTGCTTTCGGGAGAACCTGACCATGCAACCTCGTATCAACGCCTCCTGCCTCTCGCTGTTGCTCGCATCAATCGCGTGTCAAAGCATCACAGATGCACAAGTTGTGCCTCCGCCGTTTCCTGAATCTTCACAACATTCTGGACCCGCAGCGCATTCTGACGAGCCACGAGAAGAGTGCGGCACGGTTGTCACGCCCGAACTTGCCGCCCTCATTCTTCAGGACATGGCCGACAATCCCCCGCCGCCTGATGACTTTCATCCTCGATACGTGTTCCACATTCGCGTGCAATTCACAATCGTGCGACAGAACAACGGCACCGGTGGCATGGACCCGGCTCGCATCCCTGCGTGCCTCGCAGCTCTCAACGCGGCGTTCTCGCCTTGGAGCATCGTGTTCGAGGAACTCTCACCCGTCACCATTCTCAACAGCGACGCCTTCTTCAACATCGAAACCGAGGCCGAGTTCACGCAAATGCACACCGAAAATTTCGTCGCCGACGGCGTGCACATGTTCTTCGTCAATCAACTTCAAGCTATAGGCGGCAATGATCTTTGCGGCATATCCACCATGCCGATCCAACTTGCGAGCAACGGCATAGCGCTCGCCAACGATTGCGCGCCCCCGGGAAACAACACAACCATCGCGCACGAAATGGGTCACTTCTTCGGACTTTTTCACACTCACGAAACCATCTTTGGCGTGGAGTGCCCGAGCGGATTCAACTGCGCTTTGTCGGGCGACAACATCTGCGATACACCCGCAGACCCGAACCTTGGACTAAATCCGACGGGAGATCGGGTTTCCAGTTCATGCACGATCCAGAACATGCCCCCGCCGCCTTTTGTGTGCGGACCGACGCCCGCGTACAACCCCAACCCGCGTAACTTCATGTGCTATTCGCCTGTGAAGTCATGCCGCAATCACTTCACGTATGATCAGGCAAGCAGCATGTGGTTCCGAATCATACATGACACACGCGGCTTCTTTCACACGAACCCTGTTGCAGCGTGGATCGACTTTGGTTACTCCGGCGGTGGATTCGACGGGGCCTTTGACACCCCGTACCCGGGTCTTCAGTACGCAATCGACAACGAGCCGCAGTTGATTACGACCCAGCGATTCGTCATCAAGTCCAGCAACACCAACGAGACCATCCGCATCACCCGGCCAATGATCCTCGACTCGTTCCGCGGCGCATCGACGATCGGAAGATGACATGAGCATCGAACCGGCGCAGATTCACCGCGCCGATTATGTCGGGGTGGGCTTGAAACACCGCTTCCACCGCGTCAGATTCTCGTCCATCTACTCAAGCAGTTTGCCCACGCAGGTGGCGGCAACCTCGCTAAGGAAGTCGGGTGTCCGGCCCGCAAGGACCAGCAAACAGCCGTCACGATGGAGCAGTTCTACCAGCTTTCGACCGATGCCCTTTGCTGCAAGGATGACGAGACGTTTTTGATCGTTCATGGCGAGTCTTTGCTTGTTGCCCGGATGTGTCGCGCCCGGCTCATCACGATGCCAAACGACTACTTCAACAAAAAGAGAACGATGATCCCACGAGCGCTCCAAGCACATGTCCTTAGCCAGTTCGTAGCCACCAGTCGTTGCCACACGAGTCTCTCGAAGCCCAATACCAGCCTAGCGTGCAGCGGAACCTGCACGGCGAAGGTCGAAGCCCAAATGAGGGCGAGAAGTCCCAAGCCGATCCAATGCAGAGGCGTGCCAGAGAGTTCATTGGTCGGCGACCACAAGAGCATGAATGCTGAACTGGCCTCTATCAGCATCGCTGGCCCGACAATCCAAGTCGTTCGTCGCTGGTGGGCTTTCTGGAATGCCGGGAACGCGTCGGCGGAGACCGATCCCATCAATGGGTAATGCACGATCTGGACAAACCAGATCAGTCCGACCATGAACCACGTTGCACCGGCATGGGCCATCAGAATCAGTTCGGCTAGTTGATCGGGCACGCCAACTCCTCGAGGTCTGGCCGATCGGCAGCAGTCGCATGGCGGTACTCGCGGACCACGCGGCCGCGATGGATCACGAACGCTCCGGGCATTTGAAAGCCATCACCCTCAAGCTTGCCAACGCCATGGCCTCGGAAGGCGGCCAGGATGCCGCCTATCCATACTCGTGGTCCGAACAATTGCAGGAATGATCCTCGTTTCAGTTCGAGAGCGCGGTACAGAAGTCGATCGGGGTCTGCGATCCAGGCAGCGGACGAAACGCCGTGCTGCTCGCCGATTGCGCGAAGTCGATCGGACGACTCGCTCAGACCCACTACTGCTATTCCCACGCCGGCTTTCAGAATCTCGGCTTGTCGCTCAGCGAGGTCAGCGAGCGTCTGCTTGCAGAAAGTGCAGCCTGCGTGGCGAAGCAGGACGACCAGCGTCTGACGATCATCCGTCAACGCGCGCAGGGTCCGGCCTTGTTCATCTCGAAGCGATTTCAGCGCCTCTTGAAGCGTGATGGTTCCTTGGGGCGGTGCGGGCTGCGCGACTTTTGCGGCGTGCCACAGGATCATCGTGAACGGAATCCACCAGAGCAGATCGTTTGTGAGGATTGTCCAACCCATGGACCAGGGAAGAAGCCCTCGCATCGCGGCGTCGACAAAGCCGATGGGGCCAAGCACTTTGCCAAGCAAACCCACGAGCACGATCGGCCAGTGGCGTGCCGGGTTTCGCGCTGCGATGAAGTATCCCACGCCGTACACACCCACGATCATGCCGATGCAGGCCCAAAACTGCGGCCATAGGTCTTTGGTGGGTGGCGATACCCCAAGCATCTTGAGCGTCCACACCGGGGCGAGAATCATCGCAGCGCCCCACGCGATGTTGTACGCCGCGGCGGCGATGAGCCAGCGGCGCATCCATGTCGGTGATGGTGCGGCGTCTGTTGCTTCACTTGTCATGTGTTTTCCCCATTGCTCGCAGTGCAGCGATCGTCGCGGCGTGCCGGTAGTCAAACATCTTCTGGAGCCTTTTGCGCACGTACCACCCGGCGAGCACTTCGCCGACCCGTCCAAGCGGAACTGCGTACTCGATGCGATCCTCGAGCACGCATCGCGCCGGCCCGGTTGAACGCACGATATGACGATGCACCCAGTAGGCGAACGGACCGGAAACCTGTTCGTCGGTGAATTCGCCGCCTTCTTCGCCGCGATCCAAGAAGTCGCGGTGGCGCGCAACCCATCGCTGCTTGATAGGACCCGTGTGCAGCACAAGCACCGCGATTGCGCCATTGCCCAGCGAAGTGGGGGGCTGCTCGATCGTCACGCGATCCCACGGCGGGATTAGTTTCTTCAGGGCATCCGGAGCCTGATGCCACCCAAAGACATCCCGGGCGCGAGCGGCAATCTCAGAACTCTTGACGAATGTTTCGATAGTGATTCTCCAAATCGACGAACGACGGTACGGCGGAACGAGCTGTGGATGTGTTTCAAGAAGAGGCGCTGAGATCGCTCGGTGTCCCCCGCGACAACATCTTGGTGTTTGAGGCCGCCGCGCACTTCTTCGAGCAGTACTTTGAACTCTTTCCAGTCTCGCTCCCACTTTATTCGCCACGCAAACTCCCGCAGGCATCGTGAACAAGTCTTGGTGGGCAGATGTTGATTGGGCACCAGCATATTCCTTCTGTTCGTGACTTTGATGCGACGCTGAGCGGTATGATGAAGTAGCATGTCTGTTGTTTCCACTGGTGACCGCCGTACGGGCTCGAACTTCCACCGACTCATACTTGTGTTCGGTGATCAACTGGACATAGATTCAACACTCATTCGTTCAATTCGTGCTTCGGACTCGGTGCTGATGATGGAGGTCTCGGACGAATCGCGGCACGTCCCCAGTCACGTGCAGCGGACTGCCCTCTTCCTCTCGGCGATGCGCCACTTCTCCGCCGAGTTGGTTCAACGCAAGATACGCGTTCGGTACATCACCCTTGACGATGCCGAGAACACCGGCGCGTTCGAGACAGAGATTGCCCGCGAGGTGGCTGTGCTCAAGCCATCCGAGATTGTGTGCACGTAAAATGACAAATGTCGCGTGTTGGCCATGCACGTCGTGCGGGCAATAAGGCGCTCTTCAAACCTATGAACTCTTTGCACGAGCCGACGCCGACCGCGTCGGCTTGTGTTTTTTTAGTTCTGCGTAGTTATTCAAAGTGGAAGGGGGATCGCGCTGGACAACTTTTCGCCTCGGGACCACATCCCTGTCTGTACAAGACCCTCCCGAACCAGCGTTCGCGTCGGAACGCGATTCTCTGCAGTGGCCGACGAAACTATCTCACGCTCTTTGAGTGGACCCACATTCGGACGGCTGTTCAAATGCAGGAAAGAACGTAAGTCACAGTGTTCCATCGTCTTGAACGATCCGATCCTCGGTGCGAGTGGGGGACAAAGCGTTTCCGCATTTCTCAGTAGGCCCGAGTTACGGGAGCACACAAGCAGCCCGCAACTAGTTACAACTGACATGAAGCTCCGTCCGTGGCGCCTGTGCGATGTGTAACGGGCACAACCTGCTTCCTGGTCATTCAAGCGCCTCAAACCGTCGATATTTTCGGTGGTCGAGGAGAGTGACGCGATGAACCCCAAGGGCTGGTGCGCCGGGCGAATGCCGCGACGATGGTCAACCGCCATCGCGGGGCTGGTGCGCGCTGTAGGCCGGACATGTTCTGTTCGTTTCGTGGGCACACGGGGGTGACCTGCCCCCACGGTTCGTACCAGAGTCTATGTCCGTTGATTGGTGATGTGCACACGCGGTGGAGGGCTGCGTAGCGCAGCGGAGCAGGCCTCCACCGCGGCGCGTCCTTTGTCCCCCGAGATCGTTGGCGGGGCTGGCGGCCTGTAGCCCAGGCTGCTGTGCGGTCTGATCGTGTTGTATTCGTTTCGCCACATCTCGATCAGCACCTTTGCCTCCTTCAGCGAATAGAAGATCTCTCTGTTCAACACCTCGTCACGCAGTTTGCCGTTGAAGCTCTCGATGTAGCCGTTCTCCCATGGCGAGCCCGGCTCGATGAAGAGTGTTGTGACGCCGACTTTGCTCAGCCACGCACGCACGGCCTTCGCCGTGAACTCAGGACCATTGTCGCTGCGCACATGCCTGGGAACTCCTCGCGTTGTCATCAGCCAGCACAGACGTTCGAGCAGATCATCGCTCTTAAGATTGCGTGCAACATCGATGGCCAAGCACTCCCGCGTGAACTCGTCGACAATCGTCAGCATCTTGAAAGCCCGTCCATCGTGCGTACGTCCCGTCACGAAGTCATACGCCCACACATGATCCTTGTGTTCGGGCCGCAGCCGCACACAGCTTCCATCGTTGAGCCACAATCGCCCGCGTTTGGGCTGGCGTTTGGGCACCTTCAGTCCCTCACGCCGCCAGATGCGTTCGACGCGTTTGTGATTCACACGCCAGCCTGTGTGCCTAAGCATCGCCGTGACCCTTCGATAGCCGTAGCGGCCGTAGCTGCTGGCCAACTCGACGATCTCCTTGGTCAGTGCATCCTCATCGTCGCGCACGATCACCTCGTGCCGCTGCGTGCTGCGGGGTTGATGCAGCACCTTGCACGCCCGCCGCTGCGAGACGTGCAGGTGATCGATAACGTGATCAACCACCCGCCGTCGCCGCGACGGGCTCACCAGTTTGGGCTCGCCGCCTCCTTCAGGATCGCCATGTCGATGGCCTGATTGGCAACGATGCGTTTGAGCCGCGCGTTCTCTGCTTCGAGTTCCTTCATCCGCTTGGCCTGGTCGACCTTCAAGCCGCCGTATTCACGCCGCCAGCGGTAGTAGGTTTTGTCGGTGATGTTGAGTTGCCGGCAGACCTGCTTCACAACCGTGCCCTTGGCTAACTCCACGTCGGCCTCACGCAACTTGTGAATGATCTGCTCCGCGCTGAATCGTTGCTTTGCCATCGATCATGCCCTCCATGGTCCACCCACGGTACACGGTACCTGAAGTTGGACCGGGTTGAGGGGGGCAGGTCACACACGATGCCAAACAACCACGTGATTGCGAGCGGACAGTTCACGTTCGCCGGCGCAACAACCGCAAACCGCATCGCAGAATGGGACGGAACGCAGTGGCTACCAATGGGTCCGGGCCTCAATGCCCAAGCCTTGTGCATGACAACGTTGGAGGACGGCTCGCTCGTTTCGGGCGGGCACTTCTGGATCGCCGGCTCGGTCGCCGCGTCCAAGATCGCTCGCTGGGACGGCGCGAGTTGGTCCGCGCTCGGCACCGGGATGGATCAATACGTCATGGCACTCTGCCAGACCGCAAACGGCGATCTGTACGCAGGTGGCGGCTTCACCACCGTTGATGCAACGCCCGTGCAATATCTCGCAAAATGGAGAACGAGTTGTGGTACTGTCTGCAACGACATCGACTTCAACAACGACGGCTCATCGTTCGACCCGCAGGACATTGACGCGCTGCTGAGCATGTACAGCGAGGGCCCCTGCATTCCCGACATCGCCACATGCGACGACATCGACTTCAACAACGACACGTCTGTGTTTGATCCGTGCGATATCGATTCGTTCTTGCTTGTCTTCAGCGAGGGACCTTGTACGCTGTGCGGGCTGTAAGCAATCAGCGGCTGATCTTGGAAATGGACTGGAACTGACTCGCCTGTCATCTGCTTTCCTAACCCCGGTTTGACCGGGGTTCTTGCTTATCGGCATCACAATTCAGTCCGAGAGGCAAAGGCGAAATCTCGACGTTGAATGTTCGAGTTGGGTAAATCTAGAAAACGTGTCGCAGATTTGGCGCAATTCACGCTAGAACTCTCTGAAGCCTGATTTACAGGAGTTTTCGCGTGAAGAAATTGCAATCCTCTTTGTCCGTGTCCGGTTCGGAACCTTCTTTTTTTGCCCGCCAAGTCCAACGCCGGCAGCGTCTAGCCTTCCTAGGCGGGTGCTTGTTGTCACGCTCGATCGGAGTATCGCTCGCCTGTTGGGCGGCGACTTGGGCACTCGGGCAAAGTGTGCAGGTCCGAAACTTGGCGCTGTCAGGCCAGCAAGCACCCGGGCTCGCCCCAGGCGTGACGTTCAGCGCGTTTGACGGGTTCAGCATCAACGCAAATGGTCGCGTCGGCATGTTCGCGACGATCACGGGGCCAGGTGTCACTGTCAGCAACCGCCAAGGCATCTGGTGGGACGTGCCCGGCACACTGCAATTGGCGATGCGTCTGGGCGACCCAGCGCCGGGACAGCCCACGTTCAATTATGTTTCGACGACCGTGCCCAACCTGAACGATTCGGGCGTAATGGCCTACACCGCATCGATCGCACCCACGGGCGGAGGAATTCGCGAGAGCCAGTGGACCATCGGCCCTTCCACGGCGCCGGCGGCATTCGCCGTGGGATTTATACAGGTGCCTGGACTCGAAGCTGGC
Source organism: Phycisphaerales bacterium (assembly GCA_046350435.1). Lineage (GTDB taxonomy): Bacteria > Planctomycetota > Phycisphaerae > Phycisphaerales > UBA1924 > BJHL01. The sequence continues at coordinate 571,310 of JAXMAK010000001.1, read as the reverse complement.
ACGCTCTGGAGCGGTTTCAATCTTCCGCACATCAATTCCAACGGCACGATGGCGTTCCGCGCGATTCTCGCTGGGGTCGGCGCCGGCAATTCGCACTGGGTCGGCATACCGAGCACACTGTCATTGGCCGCGCGCGATGCGAGCCCGACGGGCGTGCTCCCTGACGTCAACTTTTCCGGCGTCCTCAACGATTATGCCATCAACAGCGCAGGCACATATACGTTCCGGACCAGTCTTGCAGGCGCGGGTGTCACGACAAGCAACAACCAGGCACTCTGGTCGCGCTCGCCGAGCGGCGAACTCACGCTGGTCGCTCGCACAGGCAATCAGGCCCCGGGTTTTGCGACGGGAGTGGTGTACTCATCAATAATCGCAGGGCCTCAGATTGATCGAGCCGGACGCATCGCATTTACAACAGCTCTCACCGGCCCGGGAATCAGCTCCACCAACGACATCGCGGCGTGGGTGTACGACGCAGGCGCGACGACGTTGCTCATCCAAGAAAGCGATCAAGCTCCGGGGCTGCCCGCCGGAGTGCTTTTCAATTCAAACTTCAACGTCACGTTCGGAGGGCAAAGCACGCTGGCCCTGCAAGCGCAGGTACGCGGGCCAGGTGTCGTGACGGCGAATCGGTCGGGAATCTGGAAACGCAGCGGCAACGGCCCGCTCACGCTGGTTGCACGCGGAGGCACCCCTGCCCCCGGCGTAAGTCCTGCCGCAAACTTCGATGACTTGGAAGGAAGCACCAACATTGCCATGAACGCGAGCGGACGAATGATGTTCGCTGCACCGCTGGCGAATTCAAATGAAGGCCTCTGGCTTGAAGATGCAACGGGCGCACTGCGATTGGCGTTGCTTGAACTGACTCCGTTCGATGTGAATGACGATCCCAACATCACCACGCTCAAAACGATTTCATCGCTGGCTTTTCCGCCCAAGGCCAGCGACGACGATGGCCGGCGCTCCGCCTTCAGCGATCGAGGCGAAGTTGTGTTCCGCCTGTCCTTCACAGACGGCACGTCGGGAGCATTCGTTGCAGGGTTGCCGCAGGCCTGCGACTCCATCGACTTCAACAACGATACAAGCTTCTTTGATCCGCAGGACATCGACGCGTTCCTCAGCGTCTACTCCGAAGGGCCGTGCATCCCGCCGACAGCGACGTGCAACGACATCGACTTCAACAACGACGGGTCGCTGTTTGATCCGTGCGATATTGACTCTTTCTTGCTGCAATTCAGCGAAGGACCTTGCACGCTTTGTGGGCAATAAAGCCTTGCGCTTGCTCCGCAACTCTTCGCACGAGCCGACGCCCACCAGCGCCGGCTCGTCTTGATTTTACTCCTCGTGCACAGCTGAATGGGTAGGGGGATCGCGCTGACACAATTTTCACCTCGGGACCACACCCCTTCAAGTCCGCGGGCCAGATGTTTGCAAAGCGCGCGGGAAAGAACATTCCATATAGCAAGACGTCGCCCGGCTGCACTCTACAATCAATCGGCCCAGTACTTCAGTCCATCGTACAGTTCATCCGGGTCAGGCTGTACGGGCAATCCGTCTGCACCATCACGCCACGGCCCCTTGTCCCACCCGCGCCAAAACATTTTGGAGCTGAACTGCGGCCCATCCGGCGTGTCGGCATCTGCGACATCAATGGCCCCATCCATTACATCGATGTCCTTGGCCCAGTGACTAATGTGCCCCGGCAAAGATAGAAAACGCGCTGCGTCAGGTGAGGTCTTATCTGTTGGTGAAGCCCAGCGGGCAGCGACATCATTTCGCTCCCACAGGTTCTGCACCTCCAATTCCCACATTCGACCAAGTCCAAGAAGACTATCGACAACATTGTCCTCGTCCATGACCTTCACGCCAAGTAATCCTCTTTGAATCGCGTGTTGGTCGCAAAGCCGATTTGCGGCCAACCGCCCTCTCCCCCGAGAGCGCGGTTGGGCCACGGCTCGTTGTTACCCCAGAAGCGCCGACAAAGACAAGCTACTACCCGCTTGTGTTGCTTGCTGCTTTTCTGGTTGGCACTGTTGCGGTTCTGGAAGTGAGGGCTGGCAGCCTGGACTGGCACCGAGTGATGAGCAACTTCATGGGCGCCTTCTTTGTCTCGTTCTCGTTCTTCAAACTTCTCGACTTGCGTGGCTTCGCAAACTCATATCGCGGCTACGACATTGTGGCACGTCGGCTCCCCGCATACGGGTATGCGTATCCATTCATCGAGATGCTGCTCGGTGCCGCCTTTCTCGCGATCGTACAACCGTTCGCAAAGAACCTTGCAACCGTCGTGGTCATGTCCGTCGGCAGCATAGGTGTATTGCAAAGTGTTCTGAACAAACGCGCGATCCGCTGTGCCTGCCTCGGCACCGTGTTCAATCTTCCGATGTCCACTGCCACGCTTGTTGAAGATGGCCTCACGGTGGCCATGGCAGCGGCCGCGCTCATCTTCAATACCAATAAGGAACTCACCAATGAAGTTGTTCACATTCATCGTCAGTATCGCATGTGCTCTTGTCGGTTGCACACAAAAGCAGGAGAGCGGTCCGTCACACGCAACACATCAACATAACGAACACCAAGACAGCGATCATCACACATCGTCGAACAATTTGGCCACACTCATGGTTGTTTCAAATCCATCGCCACGGAAGTGGGAAAGCGCGTTGAGCTCAATCTTATGATCCACGAGGCGGACGGCATGATGGTGAGGGACTTCAGCATAGTGCACGAACACAAGGTTCCGTGTCAGTTTTATTTACGACGCAGTGCCCGCGCCACATACCTATCCGATGGAGGCAAGGGTTTCTTGCGCGGAATTGTGAATGACGCAGCTGACGTTTGCGCTCGAATGGGAAAATTCACCTGCTATTACTTCGGGGCATCAAGCCCGTTGAACAGACTCGCGCCAATCAAAGAGCGAATCGTCAACGCTGCGATGCAGCTCGGACGAGTCCCCTGAGCATTCCTCGAAATACGATCCCGTGAAGGGGAAGCACTGAATACCAGTACGCGATGCCCAGCAACCCACGCGGGCGGAACTTCGCTGTCATGACCAGTCTTGTGCCCGCATGGACTGCGGGATCGACATCGAATGTGAGTGTGGCCACACCCGGCAGCTTCATCTCGGCCGTCAGTTCGAGGTGGCGAGGCGGGGTGATCGCTGTGACCCGCCAGAAGTCCAGAGCATCGCCAAGTCGGAGTTCGTGCGCACGGCGCCGTCCGCGTCGAAGACCCGGCCCGCCGGTCAGCCGATCCATGATGCCCCGCAGTCGCCACAACCAGTCGGCCGCGTAGTAGCCACGCTCGCCGCCGAGAGCAGACACAGCCGCCCATACTGCAGTTGTACTCGCAGATGCAACAACTTCACGCCGATCAACAAACACAGTTCCGCCAGCCCAGGAGGGGTCACCGGGCATGACACCCGCGTCGGACCACGCTGTTTCAACTGCGCCGGCTTGTATCTTCGCCAGCGCAGCATTCATTGCTTCTCTGATGGTGAGGCACCGGTGCGGCATGAGTCGCATGGCTTCATCGCTCCGACACACCACACGGTTCTTAAGACCTTCAGCAAGTGGACGAGCGATGCTCGCGTGCAGAGGAGTGACTAGGTGTATCCACAGCGAACTCAGCCGCGGCGTCAGGACCGGCACCGGAATGACCAGTCGTCGCCGCAAGCCCAAGGCCGAGGCCATCTCACGCATGACTTTTGAGTAGGACCACACTTCGGGCCCTCCGATGTCGAGCGTCTTGCCGATCGTGGCGGGCGTTTCTAGTGCAGCGATCAAATAGAACAGCACGTCGCGAACGGCAATTGGCTGCGACTCGGTGCTCACCCATCGCGGCGTGATCATGATCGGCAGCCGCTCCACCAGATAGCGGAGTATCTCGAATGATGCCGACCCCGACCCGATGATCATCGCCGCACGGAGAACCGTAACCGGCGCGCCAGCGCGGCCCAACCCGACCTCGACCTCTCGCCGCGAAGTGAGATGTTCGCTCAACCCCTGCCCGGTCTCCCCCAGCCCTCCGAGATAAATGATCTGTGGCACACCAGCCCTCACTGCGGCTCGCCCGAACGTCTCCGCGAGCGCCAGATCACGGCGCCGATACTCCAGGCCCGCTGCATCCATCGAGTGCACGAGGTAGTACGCCGCGACGCAGCCCTGCATGGAGGTAGTGAGTCGCTCCTCATCAGCAGCGTCGCCCACCACGATCTCTACGCGTTCGTGACCAGCCCACGGACGGGCGCGCAACTTCGACGCGCTGCGGGTCAGGCATCGAACGCGATAGCCGCGTTCCACCAACCGGGGCGCCAACCGTCCGCCAATGTAGCCGGTCGCGCCGGTCACAAATACGGACGATGAAGCTGCTGCATCCATGCTGAGTCATAGTAGCGACGTAAGAAACAGTGCTGGCTCCAAAGCGTTTTTGAAGGTACCTTTCGATAGAGCACAAAAGCGTTCTCGCAAAACTGTTGCTGATTCGAGATCGCGAGAGGGCACTTCGTTGCGAGTTAGTCAGTGCGCATTTTGCAACTGCGGCACGCCTACGCGATGATCTTTCGCCTTTGGTTCACATAGTCCCAAAGCACAAATCGATCTAGGTCTCGTCCCCCAGTGAAGAAGACCCGGCCCTTGGTTGTCTGCGACATCTTCTGGGCGAATTGCAGATCCTCCGAGCTTTGGTTCCAGTTTGGCAACATGAAAATGTTAATCGTGATTCCTTCACGGGCGCACAGGAACGCTTCTCGCATAGTTGCCGATTCTGTCAGTTCGTGGGGCGGATACAGCATGTAGAGCATCGAACCATCGAAGTGTGCAGTCGGCAGACCATCGGTGATGAGGATTACCTGACGATTCGGAGTGTCTTGCACGCTCAACGTCTGCCGCGCAAGACGCAGGGCGTGTTGGATATTCGTGAAGTGTTGCGGCAGACGGCGTTCGCTCATTTCCGGATCGCTCATGTCCGCCTTCAGTCGCACCACGGACTGGAAAATTGTGACCGGTTTGGGCATGAGCGCGGGGACGTCCGAAACAGCGACGCGCCTCGCGAACGTCGACATCTCGAACATCGCGAGAAAGTCCCCGGGGTATTCGGTGCGAATGAGTCCGTCAAGCGCGAGTGCCATGCGTTTGCAATTCACGTACTGACCGCCGTTCCGCATCGAGCCCGACATATCCATGAGCACCGCCGTGGCGCACTTGGGAGAGTTGCGTGTGCGGTGGATTTCAAGGTCGTCAACGGTCATTCGGGCGTGACTTTGTCCGCGAGTGCGAGCGGCTGAGTTCGCGACTGACTGCGCGATGTCCATCCCCGACACGGGATCGCCAAATTCATAAGGCTTCGTGCGTTGCAGTTCAACCGCGCCCTCGCCCATAATGGGTCCCGTGTGTCGTCCCGACCGAGCCGCTTCGAGTTCACTGAATATTTCCGTGAGCAGTTTGCGTTGGAACAATCGGTACGCCTGAGGCGAGAGGCGAAACTGCTTCGACGACTGCTCAAGACCCTGCCGCCGGGCTTCTTCACGGAGGTAGTCTTGTATCTGCTGTTGAACTTTGTTTATGTCTTCTAATGCTTCAGGGTCAGTCATTTCCGCGAGCGATTCCATATCGATGATCGCGAGCTTCGCGTCTTTGGCTGCCTGCTTGAGCTGTTCGAGCAGCTGGTCGATGGTTTCAAGTTCCTCTTTGATCGCCAACGCCTGCGGCACCGACATCTCCGTCCGACCAGTAAAGGCGTACTTGGATGCAAGCGCTTCAACCTCGTACTGCTCGCCCATTCGTTCCATCACGCGGAGAATCGCCATCGCAAATGGGCTTGACTCATTCTTTTGTTTATACCAGAGCTTTTCGAGATCACGAATCTGCTCTTGCTGTATCGCCCGTTTGAAGTCGTTGCGGAATGGTCCAGGCGGTTCCACCTCGCGGACCTGCTCGCGGACATTCGCCTTCGCTTCCCTGCGAGCCGCTTCAGTTTCGTACGTTGCTAGGATCTTCTCCCGCCGCTCCTTCAACATCGCTGCAATCGACGCGAGGCTCGGTCCAAGACTCGGGAACATCGACGGATCAAGGCGGATCGCGTTGGCGAGTTCTTCTTCGGTGAACTCTCGCATCGACCCATACTCAAGCATGTGCTCAAACGCTGCTCCTGCGAGATCCGGTGGCGCAGCGGTGGGCGAAGGGAATTTCTTGGGGTCGTAGCCAAGGTAGGTGTGGACGATCCCACCAGGACCTTTAGGCATGCCATCAGAAGCGTTTGAGAGATTTGGCTCACTTGATGTCATACGTCACCCTCCCGTGGTGCGTTGCACGCGAGATCATGTCGCCCGCGTGCAATCCCGCGAGCACAAATTCAACGCAGCTCGCACGCACCGCAGGGTCCGATGCAGCATTGACCTCAAATGCCTTTTCCCACACTTTGGGAACGCGTTTGAGCAGAGCTTCGTAGTGCGCACTGGGCAGCATATCGCCGACTTCGATCTTCACACCCTTGGCGAAAACCTCGCCGATCTCTGCGAGGCCATGCTTGCTGACATACTCGTCAAAGACGATCTTGACCGCCTCAGCCGCGATGGCATCCAAGGCTTGTTTCTCCGTCATTTGGTGCGAGCCCATCAGGTCGAGTTCGAGTTTCCCGATCGCGCTGGCGTGGAAGTGAGCCAGATCGCTGATGCGAGGCACAGCGGATGCTTCACCCAGTTGGATCGCGCGACGGCGTGCGTTGGCGATCATCGTGCGATAGTTGGCGATTGAGAAGCGGGCGGACACGCCCGACGTTTGATCGATGAACTTGCTCTTGCGCGCGGTCATCGAGACTTGCTCGACGACTTCCTTCATGAAACGCGGCACCAGCACGGGAAATTGCCCGCCAACCCCCGCTAGGTCCATCTCTGCCTGCGCCTCCATGATTTCGATGCCCAGGTCGCGTGTGCGCGGATAATGGGTCTGTATCGTCGAGCCAATACGGTCCTTGAGTTGCGGGATGACCTTGCCCGAGCGGTTGTAAGTCCCAGGGTTGGCCGAGAAGAGCACCGCAACATCGATGTCAAAGCTGATGGGAAACCCCCGAATTTGCACATCGCGCTCTTCGAGGATGTTGAACAGTCCGGTCTGCACGAGATCATCGAGATCGGGCAACTCGTTCATCGCGAACAGCCCACGGTGCATCCGAGGGATCAGTCCAAAGTGCAGTGCCTCTTCGGTGCCCATACTCGTCCCCGCGAGCAACTTCGCCGGATCGATTTCGCCAATCAGGTCGGCAAACTTTGTCCCCGGAGCGAGCCGTTCGGCGTACCGGTTCTCGCGGGCCCACCACGAGATTGGAGCCTTACCCCCCTGTTCCGCGATCATGCGACGGCCCGCGGCCGTGATCGGCTTTGACGGATCCTCGTGTACAGGCGACCCTGGAATGTTGAGATATGGGACAACGGGGTCCAAGAACCGCACCAGCATCCGCATGAGCTTGCTCTTGCCCTGCCCCTTCTCGCCTAGGAAAAGCATGTCGTGTCCCGCGAGAATTGCGTTGATGATCTCGGGTATGACCGTATCGTCGTAGCCGACAATACCCGGAAAAAGCCCATCACCCTTCGCTGAATTCGCATCCGAACGCAACGCTTTTATCAAATTCTCCCGCAGCTCATCTTTCACGGTGCGGGACTTCCAACCTGATGCCACAAGCTCATCAAGCGTACTCGGCAAGTTTTGCATGGATGTATTAACCTAAATCTATTAGTGTGCTGGAATCGATCGACGCTTTGCCTTCGATGCCGACCACGACACAGACGCACGAACACCCACGATTATCTACAGATTTTTTTACCTTTCATCCATGAAAGTACTGAGTTGATGACCTCAACGCTGGCAAGTCAGTTTCTGAGGCAGGCTTTGACTCCAGGATCTCACATGATAACGGCTCGTTTCGTCGCGAGCAATTCACGCATCTCACGCGATTCGTCTTTGCTGCCATCTGGTACACTGTCCAATGGCGATTTCACGTCACCTGGCGATGTTGGTAACCTGCTCTGTGTGTCTGTGTGTACTGGCGAACTGCGCTTGGCAGCGTCCATTCAGTGCCACATCAGTTCAAACTCGCTCTTCCTCCTGCATTATCGCCAAGAACCTCCGCTGCGAATACCTCACCAATCCGCTCGGCGTCGACCATGCAAGTGCGCATCCCGCCAAACACCGCGGCGACCATCCACATCCCGCACGGCCCAAACTCCGAAGTCTTTGAGTCCGCGACTTCCCTTCGTCAATCGCACGACATCATCATCCATGACATTGGTTCCAGTCACACGATCGTTAAAGTCGGCTCGGGCACGTACAAGTTCACGACATCACCCCTATCCAAAACCCTCCCGTTAATCAGTGAACGATCTCACTGAGGCATGACCGTTGCGACCAAAGTCCGATCCCTTTGATCAACGCCAAAGTCATAGCTCAGCGTGGGTTGTGTTCAGGGCGGCATTTGGTCACGCAGACGTAGATCTGAACACATTCTGGCCGCTCTATCTAGAACAATTTCAGTTTTTTCCTGCGCTGGCATTCTCCAATTTTCGCTTGATGTTCGAAGCCGCAATGTTGCCGCTTCTGTCTGGAGGTATTTCATGCAATTTTGACTTGCTTTCTTTATCGCGTCGCTCTGTGCGATGGATAAAGGAGCGTTGAAGTGTGTGAGTGCGGTCTTCACAATGTCCGGACGGATCGCTTCGTAGAACGCAGTAAGGAACGCCCTCACCCAATGAGGTGAATCACACACAGTGTGAGGTATGTTGCAGCGAGCGGAACTGTCAGTATTACGGCACTGAGTTATTCACAAACACTCATTGTCTTCCGTCCGATGCGACTCACCGAGAGAGCGCGGCGATCAGTTCGTGAGTTATTCGGTCACAGTGTTGCGGTCAGAGCCTCGGACGCGACCACTTTCAGAAGGAGAAATCTCTATGACACGCACGCGATTCTCAATTGCACTGTTCGCCGCACTCTTCGGCGTCGGATCGGTCGCCATTCAGAGAGCCGCCGCTTACGAATACGAAGGCTATTACCTCTTTCTTGGCAACTACCCCAGCGGACAAGTGAGTTGGAGCCACGATGTGCAAGGTGCGGCACACGATGACAACAACTGGTTTATCACCAACACTGACTTCATTTGGAAGATACCGGTGCAGCGTGATTTGAGCACGGTCACGCAGGCAAGCCCGGGTGTTTTGCGAGTTTCGATCACGGCGTACCCGACGCTCGCAGGCTACGCACACTTTGGCGATCCGGTCGTGTATCGATTTAGCGGCACGGATTATCTCATCGTGCCGATTGAGGACAGCAACGCAACATGCACTTCAGGGCTTCCCGGCGCAGTTGCGATCTTTCGATGCACCGACCTTTCATACGTTGATCACGTCGCGTTTCCAGGCCAATGCAACGATGCGGGCTGGGTCGCGGTCAAGAGCAACGGAGACTTGGTCTCGTCGCGTCAACATGTTGGCGCACCAGCAGGGTCACCTCCTGCATCGCAGGGCGGGTTGAGGTTCTACAACTTCGATTGGGCATCACTCCACGCGACTGGTCAGGGCTCGATGTCGTTCGCGCAGGAAGTGATTATGGTGAATGAGCAAGGGTTGCCGCTCGAAATGGTGACCATGCAGGGCGGAGAATTCTCGCCCAGCGGCGAACTGTTGTATCTGGTCAGCGGTTTTCACGATGACGACAACGGGCTTGAAGATCGCGAAGGAATTCACGTCCTTGAAACCACAAGTTACCAGCGCATCGCACACTCCACGCGCGGCTTTGGACACTTTGACTTCTACTACGACCCCGGTTTCCCAAACTACGGAGAACCTGAGGGCTTGACTGTGTGGGACCTTGACGATGGACGAGCACCGGGCATCGCAGGACAGTTGCACGTCACGCGTCTGGACAATGATCCGACGTTTGACGATATCGCTTTTAAACACTACACCAACGTCATTCGCGTCAATGCGAGCTCGACATGTCAATCAGGAACTCCAGCGTGTCCTTTCAGAACTGTCGTTGCTGGGTACAACTTTGCTTGGCCTCGAGCTGAAGTACGAATCCGCGCCGGGACGTACCCGGAAGTCATGACTCTGAACAAGAGAATTCGACTGTCAGCCGAGAACGGCGTCGCAAGAATCGGCGGATGACACCGTGCGTGTTGGCAACGGTAGATAGAATCGATTACAGAATTGGAAAGCGATTGGCGAGTGCAACCAAGTGGTATCAGCAGAGCCACTTAACTCTTCCAGAACCATTGAGTTTACCGAATGCTGGATGTCGCCAGCAGTCGGGGTGAATACTCAGTTGCGCACATGGTGGCGTGATCGCTAGAGCGCGGGTGTTCGATTTGCGTCAATGCGCGGTTCTGAACCGCACCCTATCCGCAACCCTCCCGTTAGCCGGTTAACGCCCTCTCTGCCCAAAACCGAGAGTCCTCGTTTACCGCTCACAAAGCTCGCGAATTCACTCAACCGCCCTATCGCTCTCACCACAAACGGGAGAGCGCACAAACGTCCTCGCCTTACACAAGAACATTACAACTTCTCGCAACAAATTCGCGATTTCGCCAATGCTCTCACTTTCAAATCCCCCGTTAACAAACAAAGCCCCGGCGTTTCGCCAGGGCTTTCGAAGCTCCCTATCCGAAACCGTCTCAAACCAATTCTCTGTTTTCTTATCGGGCGTGACTTTGCCTGATTTCTGTTCGCACCATTTGGATAACAGGAGAAAAATTGGTTCACTTAGGGATGTTGATCTTCGACGATTGCTCTTTAGTATCGGCGGCATAATGAGTTATACGGAGCACCAGACATTTCTCATTGCTCGTTGAATTCAATGTTTCTCGACTTGGCCGGGCGTCTGCATGCAGAATGTACACGTGGATTTCTACTAGAAGTACAGGTGGATGTCGTTGTAGCCTAGTCTCATAACACGAATTAATGAATTTCGACAGGTTACTCGAGTAAGGCAGATTGACTTCGCTGTATTCAATCGATATACATATATACATATCCATATATAGTTCAAGAGGATTGCCCATGCTTGAAGCCTCCGCACAACTGAAGCACTCAACCCTGGTACAACGAGTTGATCCATCGTGTTTTCGCTGCTTTGCTCAATCTGTCTTGATGGCTTGTGGACTGCTGGCACCCCTAGTTGGGTTGCTGGCCGCAAGCACGTACGCGACTTGGAAAGAGATGGACGAAAGCAAGAAACAGGCAGTCGCGGACGAGCAGGCGTATGAGGTTTTGGCGGCAACGCCTGCCGGGGAGAAGATTGACGCCGAAGCAGCCAAGCACGGGCGCGAGAAGTTTGCCGTGACGTGTGCGATTTGTCATGGGCCGCAGGGGACGGGGGTGGATGGGCTGGGTCGCAATCTCGTGACGAGCGACTTTGTGGCGCGGTTGGATGACGCGGCGCTACAACAGTTTGTGGTGACGGGACGGCCCAATGCCAAGCCGACGCCCATGCCTCCCAAAGGCGGCTACGACGATCTGACGGACGCCGAAATCAAGGACATCATCGCATGGGTGCGCTGCTTGCAGGATCCGCGCCGTGCGCCCGAGTTACCGACGATGATCGCTGCTGTGCCAACTGCGGTGACGGAAGCGGACAAGTCGGCGGCGCTTGAGGCCGCTGGCGGAGATGCGGAACTTGCGGGGTACATCGCGAGCGGGAACAAACTGTTCCATTCGGTGTGCGTTGCGTGTCACGGCAAAGGCGGCGTTGGCATCAAGGGCAACGGCGCCGCGCTGGTGAACAACACATTTGTTCAATCACTTGATGATGACAGCCTGCTCGCGTTCGTGAGCAAAGGCCGCGCGCCGAGTGATCCGCAAAACAAGTCGGGAATTCAGATGCCTCCCAAGGGCGGGAACCCAGCTCTGTCGGAAGATGATCTGCTCGACATCATCTCGTACGTGCGCACGCTGCAACCAAAGAACGCCAAGGAAACGGCGGCGAAGTGACTTTTCAGTGTTCAACCACGGGTGCTCGTCCGGAAGCATCCCTCTTCTGGAGATTCGATCATGAACAAGATTCATTCAAAGAGTTCAAGACAACTCACCTCCCGCATGTTGCTGGCGATGCTGATCGCGGGGACCACGCTCTCGTTCTTCACACCCGATGCCACTGCACAGGAAGGCCGCCGGCGTCGCAGTGAGAAGCAGGAAGCCAAGCCGATCGAGCTGACTGCGGAGCAGATTTCGCAACTGACGAAAGTCGCGAACGATCGCAAGCTGAACTTTGACGATCTGGTCGCGGGCGCGAAGACATTCATGCCCAGCGGGCGGCATGATGAATACGTGCTGTTCTCCTCGGGCGGGCAGTCGGGGCAGGTGTTTGCCATCGGCGTGCCCAGCATGAGATTGCTGCGCTCGATCTCGGTGTTCACGCCTGAATCGTGGCAGGGGTATGGGTTTGCGGGCGATGAAGACCCGGTGCAGAAGTCGCTTGAGATCAATGGCAAGCCCGTGCTGTGGGGCGACACACACCACCCGGCGCTCTCGGAAACCAAGGGCGACTATGACGGCCAATTCCTGTTCATCGGCGACAAGGCCAACGCGCGCTTGGGCGTGATTGACCTGCGCGATTGGGAAACCAAGCAGATTGTGAAGAACCCGCTGACGGTGAGCGATCACGGCGCGGCGTTTGTCACGCCTGATACGGATTACGTGATTGAGGGCGGCCAGTACGCAACGGTGCTTGGCTATGGCTATGCGACGCCTGATGAGTACAAGGCGAAGTATCGCGGCATGGTGACGATGTGGAAGTTTGATCGTGCGAAGGGGCGCATTGATGAAGCCAACTCGTTTGCGCTGGAACTGCCGCCTTACTGGCAGGACCTGGCGGACGCGGGCAAGCTGGCGAGCGACGGGTTCTTCTTTATCAACTCGTTCAACGCCGAGATGGCGACGGGCGGCGTTGAGAAGGGCAATCCGCCCTTTGAAGCCGGGGCCAGCAAGCGCGACATGGACTACCTGCACATCGTTGATTGGAAGAAGGCTGAGGCAGCGTTCAAAGCGGGGAAGGCAAAGAAGATCAACGGTTTCTCGGTGCTGATGTTGGACACGCTCGCGGCGGAGGGCATTCTGCACTTTGCGCCAGAGCCCAAGAGCCCGCACGGAGTGGACGTGACTCCCAACGGGCAGTACATGGTGGTCGCGGGCAAGCTTGATCCGCACGTGACGGTGTACTCGATCGACAAGATCAAGGCGGCGATCGCGGCGAAGAAGTACTCGACGACGGATGAGTACGGGATTCCGGTGCTGGACTTTGACGCGGTGAAAGAAGTGCAGGTTGAACTGGGCCTTGGCCCGCTGCACACGCAGTTTGACAACAAGGGGTATGCGTATACGTCGCTGTTCCTGGATTCAGCGGTTGCACGCTGGAGCCTGGGCGGCGAGTACGACAGCCTGAACGCGGATCAACCCTGGAAACTGGTGCAGAAGACACCTGTGCAGTACAACATCGGGCACTTGTGCGCGGCTGAGGGCGACACGGTGAGCCCGGACGGCAACTACCTGATCTCGATGAGCAAGTGGAGCGTGGATCGGTTCATCACGACCGGGCCATTGCTGCCTCAGAACTTCCAGTTGCTCGACATTCTCTCGCCCGGGACGACGATGCCGGTGATTTATGATTCTCCCATCGGCGTTGGCGAGCCGCACTATTGCCAGATGATCAAGGCGGACAAGCTGCAGTCGTGGACGGTGTATCCGGAGGTTGGCTGGAACCCGCACAAGCAGGCGCTTGATCCCAACGCGCCCAAGAAGGGCGATGAGGGCGTCACTCGCGAGGGGAACAAGGTCGTGATCAAGATGACTGCGCTGCGCAGCCACTTCACGCCCGAGCACGTCGAGATCAATCAGGGCGACGAGGTCACGTGGCGGATCACGGCGATCGAAACAGCGCAGGACGCGACGCACGGGTTTTGCATCGGCGGGTACAACGTCAACCTGTCGCTGGAGCCGGGCGAGTACACGGAATTCAAGTTCACGGCGGACAAGCCCGGCACGTATCCGTTCTACTGCACGGAGTTCTGCTCGGCGCTGCACCTTGAGATGATGGGCTACCTGCACATCAAGCCCAAGGGCATGGCGGCGGGGGAGGGCGAGGGCGTGAAGACAGCGGGGAAGTGAACGCAACCAACATGCAATCCGCGGAGGGCTGACGCCTTTCGCGGGGGTTTGAGAAGGTGTGTCGAGCGTTTCATTGCATGTCTCGTGTGTTTCGTTCACCACAGAGGCACAGAGTCACAGAGAGGGAAAGAGAAAAACTGGAGAGTTGAACTTCAGCACACAACCCCATTCTCCCTCTTTCTTCCTCTGTGTCTCTGTGCCTCTGTGGTGAGCGATCTACCAACAAGCACACCTCGCGTGAAATGAAACTGTTCTGGGATCCGAGGCGGTGAGTCATTGGGTCTGCGATTCGTTACTGGTTTGACGCTTGACATTTTGGCGCCTTAGCACGTTTCCATCACATCACCTCTCCACACGGAGTCACTATGAAATCGTTTCTATCCATGTTGATCGGGCCTCGCGTGCCGGAGGAAGAACTGCGGGCGCATCGGGTGCGGTACTTCACTCCGACGTTCATCTTCATGCTCGCGCGCATTCTGCTGCTGGCGTCGATTTTCTTTCCGTACTGGCAGATGGAGCTTGAAGCGCCGCAGTATCCCAAAGGGCTGTTCCTGACGGCGTATGTCAACAACCTCACCGAGGACGTCAAGGAGATTGACGGGCTTAATCACTACATCGGGATGAGGCCTTTGGGCGAGGCGGCGGCGTTTGAGCGGGCGATTGCGGTGTGGGCGATCATCGCGATGTTTTTGCTCGTCGAGGGCGCGGCGTTTGTCCACAGCAGGTGGGCGGTGCTGCTGGCGATACCGGCGATCACGTTCCCGATCGCGTTTCTCGCGGACCTCTACTACTGGATGCGAAACTTCGGGCTCAATCTCAATCCGGAAGCGCCGTTGTCAAACTCGGTGAAGCCGTTCGTGCCGACGGTGATTGGCGAGGGCGGAATCGGGCAGTTCAAGACGTACGCGGAGGTTGGGACGGGGTTCTGGATGGCCGTGGGGTGCGCGGCGTTGACGGTGATCGGGTTCTACTTCCATCGGCGTGCGTATCGGCCTTTGTACCTGCGGATGAAGCAGGCGGCGGGGTCGGGGGCAGCGCAGGGTCAGCAGGCGCAGGTTGGGAGCATCGCGTGAACAGACTTTTCGCACATCTTGTGATGATGGTGGGTGTGCTTGCGTCGCCTGCGATGGCGCAGAGTGGCGATCATGCGGTGCCGATGCCGGCGAAGGTTGAACTCGCGCCGATTGATCCGCAATTTGTTGGCGAGATTGGGCGGATGATCGCGGCGGCGAGCGATGGAGCGGTGATTGAAGTGCCCGAGGGCGTGTACTTTGAGCACATTCGGATTGAGAAGCCGCTGACGCTGATTGCGAAGGGGAAGGTCGTCATCGATGGCAAGGGCAGCGGCGACATCGTCGAGATCACTGCGCCGGATGTGACGTTCAAGGGGTTTATTGTTCGCAATACGGGGATCGACCTGGACAAGGAGAACGCGGCGATTCGCGTGACTGCTCCCCGAGTGACTCTTGAAGGCAACGTGCTCGATGACATTCTCTTTGGCATCGACCTCCGCGATTCGCCCGACAGCAAGGTGATCGGCAATCGCATCGGCGGGAAGAAACTGGACATCGCGCGGCGGGGCGACGGGCTGCGCTTGTGGCGGGCGGATCGGGCGATTGTCGAGGGCAACACGATTCACGACGGGCGGGATGCGATTCTGTGGTATTCGACGGGCGTAGTGGTGCGAGGCAACACGGGGTTTGACTGCCGATACGGGCTGCACCTGATGTTCAGCGACAATGTGACGATTGACGGGAACGAGTTCAGTCGCAACTCGGTTGGCATTTATCTCATGTACAGCACGGGCGTGGAACTGACCAACAACCGGTTGATCAGCAATCGCGGGCCCAGCGGCTATGGAATCGGGCTCAAGGAGACGGATCAGTTTTCGGTACGGGACAATCTGATCGTCGGCAACCGCAGCGGCGTGTATATCGACGGGTCGCCATTCACGAAGGCCAAGCCCGGCGAGTTCACGCGCAACACGATCGCGAGCAACGACGTGGGCTTCACGTTTCTGCCCAGCGCGAAGGGCAATGAACTGGTGGACAACAACTTCATCGACAATATCGACCAGATCGCGGTCGCGGGGCGCGGATCTCTGGAGGCGAACAAGTTCTGGAAGGGCGAGCGGGGGAACTTCTGGAGCGACTACACGGGGTATGACCAGAATGGCGATGGCATTGGCGACTTTGTGCATGAATCAAACACGCTGTTTGACAACTTGATGGACAAAGAGCCTTCGCTGCGTCTGTTCCTGTTCAGCCCGGCGCAGCAGGCGGTGGAGTTTGTCGGGCGGGCGGTGCCGGCGGTGCGGCCAGAGCCAAAGTTTGAGGATGAAGTGCCGCTGATGCGGGCGGTGCCGGTTGCGGCGCTGCGAGAGAGTGATCGGGGCAATCGCTGGCCGCTGGCGCTTGCGGGGTTGGTGCTTGTGGCGCTGGGCGGAGGCGTCATCGCGGCGACGCGCGAGCCGCGGCTGTCGCGCTCGGCTGGCACAGCGATGTTCGCACGCACGCACACGACACACAAAGGAGTTCAGGCATGATCCGGGTTGCCAATGTCACACGTCGATTCGGCAAGGTTGCCGCGGTGAACAATGTTTCGCTGGAGGTTGAGCAAGGTCGCAGCCTTGCTCTGTGGGGAACCAACGGCGCGGGGAAGACCACGCTGGTTCGTTGCGTGCTGGGGTTGCTGCGGTATGAAGGGCAGATCAGCGTGGGCGGGTGCGATGCGACGCGCCAGGGCAAGCAGGCGCGGATGATGATCGGGTATGTGCCGCAGGAGCTGGGGTTTTATGATGATCTTGGCGTTGTGCATGCGCTGCAGTTCTTTGGGCGGCTCAAGGGAATCTCGCCCGACACGCGAGAATCGCTCGCGAGCGTTGGGTTGACGGGGCACGAGCGCAAGCGGATTCGCGAGTTGTCTGGCGGCATGAAGCAGCGCCTGGCGCTGGCGATTGCGTTGCTGGGCGATCCATCGGTGCTGGTGCTCGACGAAGTCACGGCGAGCCTTGACGCGGTGGGGCGAGAGGACTTTGTGGGCGTGCTCAGGCAGTTGTCGGGCGCGGGGCGCACGATGCTGTTCGCGTCGCACAGAGTGGAAGAGGTCGCGGCGCTGGCGGATCATGTCGCGCTGCTGGAGCGCGGGGAACTCAAGTCGATCACGCCCACGCGCCAGTTTGTCGCGGGACTCGGGCACGGGGCGGTGCTGCACCTGGTAATGCCCGAGGCGTCGCGAGATCGGGCGGTTCGCTCGCTGGCGGCGAGCGGGTTCAATCCGCAGTTGAACGGCGTTGGCGTGCTCGTGCCCGTGAGTGCAGAGAGCAAGGCGGCGCCGTTCAGGGTGCTTGCCGAGGCACGGGTGCATGTGGATGATTTCGAACTTGTGACCAAGGCGCACGCGGCGGTGCTTGCTTCGCATGATGCTCCGAACTCTACTGACGCGGCGGGAGCAGCGAGTGCACCTGCAACTGTGCATGAAGCTGCCAAGGAGGTGTCGCGATGACCGCTCTTCCGACCACGTTGTCGTTGAATGTCGCGCCGACGCGGCGTGCGCCCTCGGCGATTCGAAACATCCTGACGATCGCGCAGCGCGAGCTGCGCGATGCGGTGCGGAGCCGCTGGTTCATTCTGTACACGATCGCGTTCGCGGGGCTTGGGCTTGCGGTGTCGTTTGTGTCCGCGGCGAGCACGGGCGGAACGGGGCTTGCTGGGTTCGGACGGACCACGGCGGGGCTCATCAACCTTGTGCTGCTTGTCGTGCCTCTGATGGCGCTCACGGCGGGCGCTGGGTCGATCGCGTCGGATCGCGAGCGCGGCATGCTGGCGTATGTGCTGGCGCAGCCCGTGGCGCGATTTGAAGTTTTGCTTGGCAAGTACATCGGTCTTGCGGGTGCGCTGCTGGCGTGCCTGTGCCTAGGCCTTGGTGCGTGCGCGGGGATTCTGGCGTGGAAGGGCATGCGAACCAGCCCGGCGAGCATTGTGTGGCTGACGGGATTGTCCTTTGCGCTGGCGTTGGCGATGCTCAGCGTGGGATTTCTGATTTCAACGCTGGCGCGGCGCGCGTCGGTGGCTGTGGGCACGGCGATCTTCGTGTGGCTGACGTTTGTGTTTGTGTCTGACCTTGCGTTGATGGCCGGCGCGGTTGCGCTGCGACTGCGGATTGAGCAGTTGTTCGCGATCTCGATGGCAAACCCGCTGCAGGTGTTCAAGATGTGGTCGCTGCACGCCGTGGAGACGAGCCTGGACGTGCTCGGGCCCGCGGGGTTGTACGCGAGCGAGGAGTACGGTTCAAAGCTACACGCGATGTTCGCGGCGTGCATCCTTGCGTGGATTGTAGTGCCGCTGTGCGGCGCGGCGTTCGCGCTCTCGCGGAGGTCGCCACTATGAAAACGATGCTGGCAGCCATGATTCTGTGCGTCTACTCGCTTGCGGGATGCAGTTCCAACGAGCTCTCGGGGCCGCCGAATATCAAGCTAGGGCGTCACGAATGCAAGGAGTGCGGCATGCTCGTGAACGAGGATCGCTGCTCGAGTGCGCTGCTCGTCGAGGATCGCGGGCGGCGCGACTACTGGCACTTTGACGACATCGGCTGCATGCTGGACGCGGAGCGCAAGCACAAGAACGACGTGCGCGTGCTGGAGCGATTCGTTCGCGATCATGCGTCGCGCGCGTGGACGCCCGCGGAGCAGGCGGTCTTTGTCATGGCCCATCCCAAGACGCTGCACACGCCGATGGGCACGGGGATTGTGGCGTTCGCGAAGCGCGAGAACGCGGAGGCAGCGCAACGTGAGTACGCAGGTGAAGTACTTGACTATGCCGCGCTAACTCGCGCACGGGTTGCTTGGCTTGAGAAGCAGTTTGGTTCGCTTGAAGGCAAGTAGCATCCGTTGCGACGTGGACACATGGACGTTCGACTTCACTTCTACGATCCCTTTGCACAAAGCCCGACTCGTTCCGAAAGACAGGGTGTTATCACATGATCTCTCAAACAATCGAGTACGCCCTGCGAGCGATGACGCATCTTGCGTCACAACCTGCCGGCAGCACCGTTTCAAGCGAGCAGATCGCCGAGTGCACCAAGGTGCCTAGAGGCTATCTCTCGAAAGTACTCCGCGATCTCGTCGTCGCGAACCTTATCACTTCTCAGCGAGGTCCCAGCGGTGGATTCTCGCTGGCGCGCGAGCCGGATGCCATCTCGATCCTCGATGTGGTGAACGCTGTAGACCCAATCCAACGCATTCACAAGTGTCCGCTCGGAAAGCCAGATCACATTGCGCTGTGCCCGCTGCATAGCCGGCTCAACGCTGCTCTCGGTCGCATTGAAAAGGAGTTCGCCGAAACGAGTTTTACTGAGCTTCTTGGTGATGCAATATCTAAGCGAGGCTGCAAGGCGCTTTCTCCGATCTCTATATCAGCGAAGCTACCGGCACAAAACTGAAGTACTGTATTTCGGGTGACTTGCCAAAGCAGCGCGTCCAACCACCACATTCGCTCTGCGACTCGATCGACTTCAACAACGACAGCAGTCTCTTCGACCCCCAAGACATCGACGCCTTCCTGTCGGTCTATTCCGAAGGCCCCTGCATCCCCGACACCGCAACCTGCAACGACATCGACTTCAACAACGACGGCTCGCTGTTTGATCCGTGTGATATCGATTCGTTTCTGCTGCAATTCAGCGAAGGGCCTTGCACACCGTGCGGACAATAGAACTCTTGATCAGCAACCTGTAACTCTCCGCTCGAGCCGATGCCACAAGCGTCGGCTTGTTTTCTTTAGTTGTTCGTAGGTATTAGGAGGGGTAGGGGGATCGCGCCAGCCAACTTTTCGCCTGGGGACCGCATCCGCCCCGTCGAAGAAAGTCGCGCGGATGTTTTCGATTGGGGGGGGGGGGGCATCGCGCGTTCTGGCCTTGTTTTCAGGCACTTTCGCAGACTTTGCCGCCACGTTAGCCAAGTTCTTGCCTCAATGCGCAAACATCGGGCAATGTTGCGAGCGTTACTGCGCGATTACTCATTACTGGCCGCTGCTCCGCGTGTTTCCATATGAGCGCTCCCACGGGTACTCGTCGTCCTGTTGCATGAAGTCGTCGAGTGACTTCGCTGCGTTGGCTGTTGGTTTCTTGCCAACTCGCGCTCTGGCTCGCTCAATTGCTTCGCGCTCGCGCTGTTCCTCCGCTTCAATCTCCGCTGGATCGCACCACGCGTATCTACGCACGTAGTCCCAGTCCGATTCACCCGGTAAGCGCGGCGGCTTGGGCTTCCGTGACCTGGCGAACCACTTGTTCAGCAGCACTTCGTTGCGATCCGCGTACGCAATGTCCACCTGAATGCGCGCGTAGGTTCTTACGTCAGTGTCGCACAATTCCACCAGCCGCATATCAGGGTTGTCTCGCACCTTGTCGACGTGCAACGCATGGCCGCACTCGTCCACAATGTGCCAGTTGTGGTCGACCTTGCCCTTTCGTTGCGACTCGATCCGTTCCACTCGTTTGCTCAACTTACCCACGTCACACCTCCCGTTCGCGTTGAATGCCTATCAATCTTCCCAGATTTCGCGCGTCTTGCGGTGTTCGGAACGCTCAAGCGTCTCGATCCGGCTCGCAAGGTCGTCGAGTTCGATGGACTCACGCCCAAACTTCAGCAATGCGCTGGCGGCCGACACCCGTGCACTGGCCTGCACACTGCCATCCGTCACGATCTTGGCCAATGCATGCACGGCGAGCGGTGTGTAACGTTGGCACGCACTGATAGCTTGGCTGAACGCTTCACGTCGCGCTTTGCGGAAGGCACGGGCAAACATGTCGTCTTCGAGCCAACGGTGGATTGTGCGTTCAGACACGCCCACAACAACAGCTGCACGCGCGATACTCGGCTCTGCCAGCAGCGCGACGATGGCCTGATCCTGCTTGGGCGTGAACGCGCTGGGGAGCAGGTCGTCGACTTCCAACGCCTGTGGTTCGTCAGTTGGTCGCATCGTCGGCGCATGCGCGAGCAGTGGGGCGGCAGCCGCCGTGAGGGCTGGATCGGGGGCGGGGGCGGTGGCGGTGGCGGGGGGTTGTGCCTTTGAGCGTGGCATGGGCGACACATCTTGACATTCACGGACATGCGCTGATTCAGCGCGGCGTTGCTTCCGACAAGGTCCAGTAGCTCATCACATCCTTGCCAGCATCTGGCCAATGTGCAGCGATCCTCGCCGCTTTGCCTTGCAATGCTCGGTACTTGATGGCTTCATGTGCATCGTGGCGACGGGAACGTCCCGAGCGCCACATTCGCACACCGGCGCTGACACGAGCAGTACGCCGCGATTGGAGTCCATCATGAAGAATCGATCCATCCCCAAATCCAACCCGAAGTTCGGCAAGGCCAAAGAACCAAAGCCAAGCAAACCGCCTGTGGCACGAAGAGTCAATTTGGGCAGGGACGCGCGATCGGGTGAATCGCTTGAGACCGGCCGTGCAGACGTCATCGCTGCGCGCGTCGGCCTCACTCGTCGCGACGCTGCCACAAGCGCCAACGAAACGCCCGAAGCCACCAACTCCCCAACCACGACCGTTTCCGCAACCACGGCCAGCGTGGGCGAAACGGACGCGACTGTCGAGACCACTTCTAAGAAGGGTCGCAAGGCAGCGAAGGCACCCAAGCCGACGAAAGTGCCAAAGCCTGCGAAGCAGGCCAAAGAGCGCAAGCCCAAGCGAGTCAGCGCCCTGGACGCCGCCGCGTTGATCCTCGCCGACACCGGCAAGGCCATGCGCGCGACGGAACTGATCGCAGAGATGGAACGGCGCGGTCTGTGGAAATCGCCCGGCGGCAAGACACCGGAATCGACTTTGTACGCCGCCCTCGCGCGTGAAATCGCATTCAAGGGCGACGCATCGCGCTTCGCTCGCGGCGAGAAGGGGTTCTTCATCGCACGCACACCAAGTTGAACATGCGGTTGTCACTTCGCTCACCCCTTTCCACGCCCGATTGGTCCCGGGCGTTTTCACTTGTGCTGCTGGATGTCCGGCGCTTTCAACGGCGTCGCCTGCCTGCTCGCTGCAATGCGAACCACTTCGCTCTGGCACGCCGCGACCATCATGCCCAAGCTCAGCGCCATCATGGCGCATCCCAACGCCAGTACAACACACCACATCAACCACCAGAACGTGTCAGCATCCAGAGAAGCCAGGAACCGCCAGAAGGACTCAAAGCGCTTTGCAGATTGCGGGTTCTCGTTCATAGTCAAACTCCTTGCCTCACTGTGCGGTTGTACTTGCGACACGCTGCGCCTTTTTCCCCGTGAACTTCTCCCACCGTTGAACAATGACATCGCAATACAACGGATCGAGTTCCATCAGGAACGCGCGACGCCCCGTCATCTCCGCTGCGATCAACGTCGATCCACTGCCGCCGAACAGATCAAGGACGTTCTCGCCAGACTTGGACGAGTACTCGATGGCACGCTTGGCCAGTTCGACTGGCTTCTCAGTCAGATGCACCATGCTTTGTGGGTTCACCTTCTTCACGCTCCACGTATCCGGCACGTTGTTGGGGCCATAGAACTGGTGGCCAGCACCTTGTTTCCAGCCATAAAAGCACCATTCATGATTTCCCATGAAGTCCTTGCGCGTAAGAACCGGATGCTCCTTGATCCAAATCACGGCTTGCGAGAAGTAGAGTTCGTGCTGCTTGAGCACCGGGGGGTAGTTGCCGCAGTTGGCGTAGCCACCCCAGATGTAGAACGAGCCGCCCGGAACAAGCACGCGGCTCATGTTCCCGAACCACGAGTCGAGCAGTCGATCAAACTCCTCATCGCTGACGAAGTCGTTCGCCAGCGGCCTGTCCTTGGCTCGCAACTTCCTGTGCGTGGGTTTGGACTTCTCCGGGTATCGATTGAGATCAGCAGCCTGCTGATCTACTGCGCTGGCGTCTTTCTTCTGCGTCGCAGTGAACGACGACAGCCCCGCCGCGATGGCGTTGTTCGAGCGTGGCTCGACTTTGACGTTGTACGGCGGATCGGTGTTGACCAGCTGGATCGCAGCACCATCCAGCAATCGATCAACATCGCTGACACTGCTGCTGTCGCCACACAGAAGGCGATGCGAGCCAAGCACCCACAGATCGCCTGTCTGAGTTGTTGCAGCGTCCGGAGGCTCGGGCACGTCGTCTTCGTCCACGAGGCCAACGGTCACGGGTGGCGCGAAGATTGCGGTGAGATCAGCGTCGCTGAAACCGAGCATGCTTAGGTCGACATCGAGTTCCTTCAACTCGCCTAGTTCAACGGCCAGAACCTCGTCGTTCCATGACGACAACTCATGCAATTTGTTATCCGCGATCCGCAGCGCCCGCACTTGTTCCGGCGATAACTCGTCTGCAACGTGCACGGGCACCTCTTTCAACCCGAGCTTGAGCGCGGCTTTCAACCGCGTATGCCCGCAGATGATGATGCCGTCGTTGTCGACGACGATTGCTTGCCTGAAGCCAAACTCTCTGATGCTGTTCGCCACGGCGTCAACAGCGGCGTCATTATTTCGCGGATTTCGCTCGAACGGCCACACCTTCGCCACGGGCCACATCTGTACTTCCATCGAACACCATCCCGCGCAGCTGCGCGAACACGCCAAGTGCGATTCCGACAGCCGCGTTGGCTGTTCGGGGGATGGATCGATGGATGGGATTTGCGACGCACGCAGAACGGCGGTCGCGTTACATTATTCTACCACTGTTCGATGCAGCCGCTCGCGGGAAGTTGCCAAACGAGGACATTCTCTGCCACAAACGCCCGTGCAAGTCACACAAACGGCTGCGTAGCGATCTGTCAAAAACAAAGCGAGCCAGTGCCACGATGGCAACTGACCCGCGCTCGAAAATGAGCCTAGGGAAGTGACCA
This sequence comes from Phycisphaerales bacterium, assembly GCA_046350435.1. Classification (GTDB taxonomy): domain Bacteria; phylum Planctomycetota; class Phycisphaerae; order Phycisphaerales; family UBA1924; genus BJHL01. Next base: position 547,289 of record JAXMAK010000001.1, on the reverse strand, counting down.
CCACTGCCTGTCATCGCCCCCCTCCGGCCTTGTTTTGCACCATATATGCGGGAGTCGCCACCTCGAACCTCCGCGAACCTCCGCGACGGTTCGCATTGTCACCTATATATACACGCGCGCCCGCACGCGCGTGTGTCAATACATAGAACACAATGGCAACCGTCGCGGAGGTTCGCGACGGTGCGCGGCGGTGATGTGATGTACGCCTATTCACCACGCAGCGCCACTCCTTCGTAGAACCGCAGGTGTGTACCGCGTCGGCACTCGATGCCTGGCTCGGCCGCGATCAAGTCACGTCCAAATGTCTGTTTCGAAGTGACGATGCTCCGCCCCTCGCTGGCGCACCAGCTCTGCCATTCGCGATACAGAACATCGACCGGGACTCTTTGGCCCGCACCGACCACGCACCGCTCGCGCAGGAACGCACTGACCGGCGAACCCAAGTCTTCCAAGTCCCTCACCGCTTCCTCGCTGCTTGTGGGAGCAACGAATCGCCCTCGTGCTTGCAGCCGTTTCCACCCCTCGATGGCCCACAGCAGGATGCCGGGCAGTTCTCTGAGCAACGTCTCGGACAAGCCGGGGTCTTCCTTGCCATAAAAGCTGTTGCGTAGTTTCAGGATGAGGAATCGACCAGCTAGGGCATTGCTGGCGTCGCTCAGACGAGGCAGCTCATTCGTGAGGAACATGAACCGTGTGGACAGCTTCATGCTGACCGAGCCCAGGAACTTGCGATCAATCGACAACGTGTCCTCGCCCGAGATGCACAGCAGTCGTTCAACCACCGTTGCAACGTTCTCGCCGCTGAAGCGGGCATCGCTGACAATTGCAAGCGACTTGTCGATCAGCGGCTGAAGCCCAAACGTGCCCGCAAGGCTGCCGGTGGTAGGTCCAACGACGTTACCCGCACCGACTAGTTGCGTGAGCACGCGTCCGATGGTGCCCTTGCCGGATCGCTTGGGACCGACCAGCAACAACATCTTTTGCTGGCGGGTGTCCCCGGTGAGGCAGTACCCGAACCACTCCTGCAGCAACTCGATCGCCTCAACATCGTCACCGAATAGTTGATCGAGGAATGTGAGCCAGCGAACGGGCTGTGGAGCATGCATGTCATAATCAAACTCCAGCGCGTTGGTGTTGAACAGCGCAGGCGTTGGTTCGACCACTTCACCCGACGGGATGTGCAGCGTCATCGACTTGCAGGGAAGCAGTTCAAGCGCTGGGTACTTCGAGTATGCGGGGTTTAGCCAACTGGGTGTACGTGTCGTCGCGGGCAAGTGCACGCGAGATTGGATCGTTTCTAACGCGTGCTTGACGGTGGAAGGATTCGACTGGAAGTCGGTGAGCACGAGTCCGCCCGACCGGGTTTTCTCGTATCGAAGGGCGCGATGGAGCCACGGCTGAAGCCTGTGCTTCAGGAGCGTGTCTTCAACCTGACAATACCGATTGTCTTGCCACTGCATGAGCAAGCCCCCGTAGTAGCGGAGCGTCCAACCGTCCCGGTGAGCATGGAAGGTGCGCAGATACACATTTGCTGTGGGCAGAGTTCGATTGGGCGAAAGAACGAGTCGTCCGGTATCAGGATCGACTTTGCCGAGGGGTATGCAAAGCGGATTAGACTCAAACGAAGAATCGTCAGGCTCCTGTATTTCTGCTTGTGGATCGGCTGCGCATGAACCTGCGTTGTCGATCCATTCGCCTGACTGCGATGAGTCACGGGCGGTAAGCCTGGAACCAACCCCGCCCTCGCTTTCTACCTTTGCCCGCGCCGAGTCGATCTTGTGCTGTAGTTCTTTCTCACTCCAAGGTTCACCACCCGTCTTGTTGGCGTTGAACCACGTCATCACTCGCCGCACAGCCGGGTCGTCTAGGCCGAACCGGAAGCACTCACACGCTGCGCGAAGTGTGGCATTGTGCCCGCCCCGACCGCTGATGGCATCGGGGCACACTTCTAAATACCCCATGCAGCGACTCTCTCGCTTATCCATCGGAATGTGCGAGAAGTCACTGAGCGGCGAGGTGTTGCTCACAGGCTGAATCCACGTCTGCTCTGACTCTTTGGCTAGCTTTGACGGCCACAGTTCGTCGCAGAGTTCGTTCAACTGTTCTTGGCACTCCGCGATCTCGCGAGTCCAGCCCTTCAACGCTTGGCCCGTCACGGTGAAGTATCGCTTGTCGTCGAAGATCTCAACTTTGCCGCAGCCCATCACCTTGCTCGCCGAGGCTTTGGCGGATGGTGGCTTCCTGCCCTTCAAGATCATCTTGACACCCTTGCCGCTTGGCGAGACTTCGCTGTAGGTCACAAACCGTTCGACGAGCGCCTTTGCCTCAGGCGTCAGGTTGCCTTCCTCGTCGATGCAATCATCTAGGTCAACGCCGCAGAAAGGGTCTTCGGGCGTAAACACAAACCCGACGCCCATTGATCCGTTGCTTGCGTTCGCAGCATTCCAAGCAACGTCGAATGGACGCCATTGGGCACGATTTGTAGTACTGGCATGCGTCAACGTTCCCGCAATGAGCGGAACCTTCCTTGGTTTTGGATGAGGATTTTTCTCGGTCGGTTCTTCACGCACAAAGTACCAACACACCCATTGGCGCATCTCGCGCAACTCTGCGGGGATCACGTTTGGATCAGCGGGTAACACAATCACTGGCAGATCAGACGATGGACCATGATTCAATACAGACATGGGAGAACTCCCGTGCGAGCGCAAGGGCGCTCGTTGGTTGCGAATGTCATCAACACGGGGATCGATAAATGAATGCCCCCCGAACCCCCGAACCCGAACCCTCCGAGCCCGAGCTAGCAGACAACCCAAAGCACCACGCGAGCAATCCTGAACACACGAATGCTCCACGCAGGACACCGAGTTACGACGCGCTCTTGCCTCGCGCCTTCACGGCCGGCGAAGCGCACGTCGCGTACGCCCTCACGACGCTTGCCAGGTCGCCATCGTCGCGGCGCTTGATTCCAACGGTGATCTGCACACAGCGATCGACAAGCTGGTCCCAAGATGTGAGCTTTGGCACACCAATCGCCAAGCACATCGCGGCCAACTCCTGTTGCGCAAGCCGTTTGATGTGCTCGTCGGAACTTCCCAGGTGCAACCGCACCCAGACGATGCGCCCGGCGTGGTCGCCGCGTGAAATACGGAACGCAAACTGGGTGTACGTACCGTCACCACTCCTGGCACGCTTCTCGATCACATCCGTGATCACCGCCTGGTAATGCCCGGGCGGGACCACGGCCGCGCCAGCAACGGCGGCAAACTGATTCGGATCAAACTCAAAGTTCTTCATAGCGGGGCTCCATATGGAGACGCACCGCATGTGCATCCCCGCTAACTACCTATCCGCTAGTCGACCCTGTTTGTTGCGCGCAATGCACGGAAATTTTCTTAGTTGGCTTCGCCGAAGCGCTCGCGCAGACGTGCCATCTGCCGGTGAACGGTGCCCCGATCAACTCCGCGCACACGAGCAACTTGCGTCGGTGTCATGCGAGCGAGGTCAAACACTAGATCTGCCGTTGACTCACCCAGCTGCGCGTACTGCGGACTTAACCAGTCTGTGGCCAGTTGAGGGTCGACCGCGCAAACAATGTCGGCGCGATCACCCAGGTGGCGAGTTCGAGACCGCCGTCGGCATTCGCGACCAAGCCGCCGACAAATGTCGCAGTAGGACCGATTCAGTACCGCTTTGAGGTACGCTGAGACGGCAACTTTGCCGTTGCGGTACTTCAGCTTGGCGTTGAACACCGCCAGAAGCATTTCCTGGGTCAATTCCTCTGCGTCATGCTCGTGGAGCCGGAAGCGTGCTCGCAAGCGGTGCATGCGGTAGGCGAACTGATCCGCCGTCACTTTGGGAACTTCACCAGATTGAATGAGGACCGAGAGAAAGGACAACGACGCCGGATATGAAAACGACATCCGAGCCTCCCGAGGGGAAGCCCGCGCGACGCAAGGCCCGGCAACAGCTCGTTGCGTGGATACTGATCAGTCAAAGGAGTACGGAATTGCCGGGCAACTGCTCCGGCAATCTCGGCGCGACGCGCCGTGTCACACTGGGACTTGGCATGTCACGCTGGGACGCGCCGTGTCCCAATTACGAAAATTCCCACGAAAACAGCTCATCGGGTTCATACACCACGACGCGTCCGCATCGGATCGCATGCAGGTGTGCGGAAAGTTCCGGCAAGTCTTCCTTGATTTCATCTCGAGCCCGCGTGATTGCCTTGGAGACCCTCGAGCGCATTTGCTCCCCCTCATCTCCAACGCGACGCACGCGACCGTTCAAACCTAGCATCTTTCGAACCTGCGACGACAGTTCTTCGATCTGCTTTGTCAATCGACGCTGCATCTCGTCGTTATCCCCTGTGATTGCGTCGTCAAGTTCCTCACGAAGTTCAACCAGCTCGTCGAAATAGGCTTTCATCGCGTCCGGATCTGCGACTTCCTGTCCATGCGCAGCCGCTCGCACCGCGACGTTGGCAGTCACCATTTCTTCCAAGTCCTCGACCGATATTTTTTGGCCTGGACGCGCCAACAGATGCTGGATGTAAGCGAGTCCACGTGCGTCTCGATTGGGAATGTCGCCCGACTTTCCACGGAACCCCAGATTCCAGACTCGCCCACGTCGTCGAAAGTAAAACTCGCTCACTACCGTTTTTTCTGAAACGTCTTCTGTCGGTGCTGGAGTTGCTTGAATCGCTGGCAGATCAATGCGTCTTGCCATTTTTGATTTTGTATCTTTCGGTTCATTCGCCTGTTGAGTGGTTAATACACCACATTGGGTGCACACGGCGCCATCGCCCGCGCCGTTGCCACACGGCGCATCAGGAAACCCAAGTTTGAACCTGCGCAGTCGTTGAATCGCCTGTTTGAAGATCACCGGGTCACGGACCCACAACTTCACGGCGGTAACATGAGGCTGCAAACCAATAAGCTCGTTCACGCGAAAGGCATCTGATCGTGCAAAGTCGAGCAATCTTTGTGCATCTTCCGAGGTGACAACGTCGCTGATCATTTCCAGCGTTTCCATCAACTCAGCGGGCGCTGACGGCCCGGAACTCGCCAAGACTTGAAAAATAACTTGGCAGCCGAAAGGCTCATTGGGTGCCGGAGGAATTTGCGGCGGCGGGGGGATGCTTGCACCGCATTGGTCAAAGAACGATGCGTAAGGCACGAACAGCCTATGTAGATCGTCGCGAGGAATCGCTTGAAGTGACTTGGGGTGAATGAGTCGATAAAACGCGGAAAATGTCATAAACGCCCTTTCTTTGGGGCGCACGGCTGAAACAACTATAAACCATTGGCACTTATGTGTTCAGTATCAAATTTCGTTTATAGCGTGTGGAAAAGTTGTCGTTGACCAGACCAACGGAGCACCGGCGTGAGTGGTCGAAGACCTCGCTCTCCGAGCGGGTCACGTCCCTGCGTAACCGGGGGAAGAAACAACAATCGCTCCTGAAGGTCTGGAGCCAACTGATTGAGGTTCAAAATCTGCGTCAACCGCGCAGGCGTGATTCGAGCCAAGTCAGCCAATTCTCGCTGTGAAGTAACTTCGCCGCGCTCAAGCATGCCATTGAGTTTGATTGCCAGCGCCATCAATCGCGCTATCCGCGGCACACGCCCGACTGCCGCATCAACTACGGCCTCTTCCCGCTTAGCTCGCCCCTTCGCGCGAAACGTCAATCGCCCCGTAACACTGTTCTGTTGCACCGTCGTCATGCCAATCTCCTTCATGCTGCTTCCGACTCAGCAGAACCATTCGCCACACCAACGCCATCCTTGAACGTAACCGTCGCGTTTTCGGTTTCAGCGTCGTACGTCACGCACGTTACCAACTCCCGCACAAGCTCGTGTCGCTCGTGGCTCGTGAGCGCGTTCCAAACCCGGTCAAAACCCGCCTTGCCCTCGATAGCACCCGCTAATTCGTCCTCGTCAATTTCCAAGCGTTCGTCTTTCGCGATCTGCGTGACCACCGCTTTGAGCCGACGCTGCAGGCGTTCGAGTTCCCGGCGAACTGCGGTCGTGGGATTGGATGTCGACAGCGATTCGATCTTCGTTTCCAAGCGATCGCGTTCGGCGAGTCGCTGCTGTTTGGCCTCGTCCACCATCGCAATCGCTCTTTCGACGACGGCGTGCTCGACGGACTGGTTGCTCAGCATGTTCCGCACATGCTCGAGCACAAAGTCCTCGATGTCGGCGGCAGGCAAGGATGGACACGCACATTGGTTGCGACCGTGCTTTGAGGCTTTCTGGCACAAGTAATACCGATGCGTCACGCAACTGCCATCCGTACGTTTCCGCCGCGCTGATGTGGGTGTCATCGCACAGTTGCAACTCCGGCAGCGGATGATGCCTTTGAGTAGTGAAGCGTTCGTTGGTCGAGCAAGCGCGCCACCTTCGATGCGATGTGTCCCAAGCAGCCTCTGGACCTCATGAAAAGTGTCGGAGTCGATGATGGCTTCGTGCTCGCCAGCGAATGACTCTCCTCGATAGGGAACGCGACCTGTATACAGCGGGTTCTTGAGTAGCTTTGAAACGATGCACTTGTTGAACGGCTTGCGGCCGACGGCGCGGTTGCCCGTCGTGGTCCAGGACTTTGTGGTCCAGCCACGCTCGTTGCAGACCTTTGCAACCTTCAAGATGCTGCGACGCTGCAAGTACAAATCGAAGATCGTTCGGACTTGTTCAGCTTCAACCTCATTCACTACGAGGCGCTTGCCTGTGTATGGTGGGGGAGCGGCGACGTAGTCGTAGCCCAAGATCGGCTTGCCAAGGACGTACAGGCCTTTTCTACGAGTGGCCGCGATTTTGTCTCTGGTTCTTTCCGCGATGACCTCACGCTCGAACTGCGCGAACGACATAAGGATGTGCAGCGTCAACTTGCCCATCGATGTGTTCGATGCGAACTGCTGAGTCACGCTCACGAATGCAACGTTGTGCTTCTCGAATGTCGCCATGAGGTTTGAGAAGTCGTTGAGTGAGCGACTGAGGCGGTCGAGTTTGTAGCAGATCACGCAATCGACCTTGCCAGCTTCGATGTCTGCGAGAAGGCGCTTCAGTGCAGGTCGTTCTGTGTTGCCGCCTGAAAAACCACCGTCGTCGAAACGGTCCGGAAGTGCGACCCAACCTTGTGCTTTCTGGCTTGCGATGTAGGCCAGACACGACTCGCGCTGCGAGTCCAGGCTGTTGAATTCTTGCGATAAGCCTTCGTCCGTGCTCTTGCGGCAATAGATCGCGCAGCGCACGGTTGGTGGTTGTGATGCAGACTGGGAACGCGATTTGAACTGGTTGTCCCGAGCGATCATTTCGAGTCCTTTCGGTTGTGGCCTGCGTCCTTGCGAAGGCCGAAAAACAATTTGCCGCTCCAATGCGAGCCAGTGATCGCAGACGCCACCGCAGACAGCGAGCGGTACGTCTCGCCGTTGTATTCAAAGCCCTCAGGCAAGACTGTGACGCGATGTTCCGCGCCGCGATATTGGCGAGTGAGAACTGTGCCGGGTGCGGGGAGATCGCTTAGCCGCACCTTGCCGCAGACCGAGACACCACGTTGGATCGAACCGCCACAAGGAAACGCGTACGACGCGACACCGCCGACCGCCCCGTTCGGCGGTCGCACTCGAATATCCGCGTCACGGGCCAACTCAGCCGCACGTTTCAAAGCACGTTCGGACAAACCGCCCTCGGCCAACGCTTGAATGCGCCAGGCGACACGACGCAGGAGCCATTGGCGATTGCCAGATCGCGATTGCTCGCCAAACACCTGTTGGTAGCGAACCTGCAACTGCGACGCGGACATGCCCTGCAGCGCCGCGAGTTGGTCGGGTATCGATGCTTCAGGAACCACCAGTTGTGGCGGTGTTGCGTGCGGCGACCTGTTCATTGATCTGCTCATGCGGTGCCTCCGTTGGCTGGCAACTTGGGCGAGGCATGAGCAACGCACACCACACTCTCGACCCGTTCACCAGTCGGGAGACTGATGGGGCGAGAGGGTGGGATTTCAAGGCATGATGGTGGGGAATCTGTATGCTCGGACGATGGGATGTCGAGGGCATGGGCTAGGTTGACGAGGCGTAAGACGCCTCTGGCTAGGAGGTGGATGGCGTGCGGGGGAATGTCGGATGCCGGCGTGTAGTGTCCCACGCACACTACTTATCCGCTGGAGGCAGGGGGTTGTTGCGCTCTATGCCACAAATCTCCAAGATTCTATTTTGGCGTCGTTCGATTTCGCGACGAAATCGCTGCTTCAACACAGTACAGAGATTGGCGCGCCATAAACTTCGTCGCTCAACAAAACCGACTCTCAGGGTTCCATTTAAATAACTACGTAAGTTCAGGGTCAACTATGATCCACTCGTTCTTTGAACATCCCATCCTGAATTCGCCGTACTCGTATCCGAGCCGGCACTGGAAGCTAGACACAAGTGGTCAGCCTACAAGTGAATTGCTAGAGACGCGCCGTAAGGCCGAATTCATAACACCAATCCCAAGGCCACGAAAACGCCGAGCCCATACTGAACAATCCGAATTCGTCTTTAACGAAGGACATGGACTCTCAACAGCGTCGCAGCAGTATGATCCAACGCCGATCATAAACTTGCTGCGGAAGAAAGTGGATCATTGGCGGGCGGTGAAAAACGCGAGTGATTGGCTGGTCACTCCCGAGACCGCACGTTTGCTACAACATTGGCGACATCACAAGTTCAATGATGTTCGTCCTTTCTTTTGCCAAGTTGAAGCGGCTGAAACTGCGATTTGGTTGACAGAAGTCGCGCCTCAGCTTGGCAAAGACGGCCGCGTGTTTCTCGATCACCTCGATGCAGCAAACGATGCATCAAACCCAGGACTGGCGAGGCTGGCTCTCAAGCTGGCTACAGGCGCGGGCAAAACCACTGTCATGGCCATGTTGATCGCATGGCAGACAGTTAATGCGGTACGGCGACCAGGCAGCAAGAAGTTCACTCGTGGGTTTCTGGTCGTCACTCCAGGCCTCACCATCCGCTCGCGGCTACGTGTGCTTCAGCCAAATGACCCCGATAGCTACTACCAAAGCCGAGAAATCGTGCCCGCGGACATGCTCGGTGATCTCGACCGTGCCAAGATCGTCATTACGAACTACCACGCCTTCAAGCTGCGCGAGACCATGGAACTTTCATCCGGCGGACGGGCGCTCTTGCAAGGGCGCGGTCCTGACCTTCAAACGCTTGAGACCGAAGGTCAAATGCTCCAGCGCGTTATGCCTGGGCTGATGGGAATGAAGGGCGTCATGGTCCTCAATGATGAAGCGCACCACTGCTACCGAGAGAAGCCCGAAGGTGAGGAGGAAGAATCCGACATTACTGGTGAGGAGAAGGATGAGGCCGAAAGCAACCGCAAGGCCGCGCGGCTTTGGATTTCTGGCCTTGAGACAGTCGGCCGCACACTCGGTCTCAACCGCATCGTTGATCTCTCAGCGACACCCTTTTTTCTCCGCGGCTCGGGATACGCCGAGGGCACGCTCTTCCCTTGGACCATGAGCGACTTCTCGCTCATGGACGCAATCGAGTGCGGCATCGTTAAGCTCCCGCGTGTGCCGGTCGCCGACAACATCCCAGAAGGCGAGATGCCCAAGTTCCGCAACCTCTGGGAGCACATCCGTACCAAGATGCCCAAGAAGGGACTAAAAAAGGCGGCCGGACTTGACCCACTGAGCATCCCAACGCAACTTCAGACCGCTCTCGACGCGCTGTACGGCCACTATGCCAAGACCTTTGAACTGTGGGAGAAGGAAGGCCTCAAGGTCCCGCCGTGCTTCATCGTGGTCTGCAACAACACTTCGGCTTCGAAGCTCGTGTACGACTACATCTCCGGCTTCAATCGCACACACCCAGATGGCTCTACAACCCTTGAAAACGGCCGTCTTCCTCTGTTCCGCAACTTCGACGAGCACGGCAACGCCCTGCCGCGGCCTCGCACGCTTTTGATCGACAGCGAACAACTCGAATCTGGCGATGCACTCGATTCGCAGTTCCGCGAGATGGCCAGTGACGAGATCGATAGGTTTCGACGAGAGATCATCGAACGCACCGGCGATCGCCGACAGGCTGAAAATCTGACCGACGAGGACCTGCTCCGCGAAGTCATGCAGACTGTCGGCAAGCGCGGCAGGCTGGGCGAGTCCATCCGCTGCGTCGTCTCAGTGTCCATGCTTACGGAGGGCTGGGATGCCAACACCGTCACACACGTGCTGGGTGTCCGTGCGTTCGGCACTCAGTTGCTTTGCGAGCAGGTGATCGGCCGCGCGTTGCGTCGGCAGTCATACGAACTGAATCCTGAGACGGGCCTCTTCAACGTCGAGTATGCTGACGTGCTCGGCATCCCCTTCGACTTCACAGCCAAGCCGGTTGTCGCACCGCCTCAGCCCCCGCGTGAGACCGTTCACGTTAAGGCGGTCAGGCCGGATCGCGATCACTTGGAGATCCGTTTCCCTCGTGTCGAGGGGTATCGAGTTGAACTGCCTGAAGAGCGACTCTCAGCCACATTCAACGACGACTCGACGCTCTCGCTAACGCCTGATCTAGTCGGGCCATCCATTACGCGCAATCAAGGGATCATCGGCGAGGGCGTGGACCTCACGCTTCAGCACCTGAACGAAGTGCGGCATTCAACACTTCTGTTCCACCTCACGAAGCGACTGCTCGAAACGAAATGGCGCGACCCTGGCGAAGAACCCAAACTTCACCTATTCGGCCAGCTCAAACGGATCACTCGTGAGTGGCTTGGCAAGCATCTTGAGTGCAAGGGAGAGACCTTCCCGGCGCAGTTGATGTACCAGGAGCTCGCCGACATGGCCTGCGAGCGGATCACTGCTGGCATCACGCGTGCACTGGTCGGCGAGTATCCCATCAAGGCCGTGCTCGATCCCTACAACCCGGAAGGCTCATCGAACTTCGTGAGTTTCAACACCTCCAAGAAGGACCGTTGGGAAACTTCGCACGATCGATGCCACGTCAACTGGGTCGTGCTCGATAGCGATTGGGAGGCTGAGTTCTGTCGCGTTGCCGAGTCACACTCGCGTGTGAAGGCGTACATCAAGAACCACAACCTTGGGCTGGAGGTGCCCTATCGGTACGGGTCCGAGACCCGCAAGTACATCCCTGACTTCATCGTGCTCATCGACGACGGTCACCCGCCGCACGCCGATGGCACACCGGACTACCTGCAACTCATCGTCGAGATCAAGGGTTACCGCCGCGAAGATGCCAAAGAGAAGAAGAACACAATGGACACCTACTGGGTGCCCGGCGTGAATCACCTCAAGCGTTTCGGCCGGTGGGCCTTTGACGAGTTCACTGATGTCTACCAAATTCAGTCTGATTTCCAAGCTAAGGTCAAAGAGCAATTTGACGCGATGATCGATTGCGCTGTCAGTAACTCGCCCGCCGTGGGAGGTCCAAACCAATGAACGCCCACAGCATGCCGTTCTCGAAGATCATCAGTAGCGACCAAGGGGCGCGCGAGCATTATCACGTCCCGAAGTACCAGCGGGAGTACACCTGGGGCAGATGGGACTGGGAACGCCTACTTCAGGACATAGACGAGAATGATCCAGGTTACTTCATGGGGTCCGTCATTGTCGTAAGCGACGGCGACCCATCGGCACCGGGAGATGAGGTGCTCTACGAAGTAGTAGATGGCCAGCAGCGGCTAACGACACTCTCTCTGCTCATGATGGCGATCTACCAACGATTGACCTCGCTCCAAGAAACCCAGGAGTTTGAGGACGAGGAAGACAAGCAAGACTACCAGAACACGCTAAGCAGTTTGCGAAACAAACTGGTCAAAAAAAAGAAGGAAGGCGACTTCCGCAAGGACGAACTTGGCGGCTGGATCGAGCAGGCGAAGTTGTGCTTCCTCCGGGTCCAGCCGAGTAGCCAGAACTCGAACCTCGATGACTACCGTTTCCTGTTGAGCGAGTGCGGCCTGATCAAGGCCCGCGAGAAACCGCGGTACTTCGGTGTTCGAGCGATATGTAAAGCACACCGTTTCTTCACCGAGAAGCTGCCGGCCGATGCACGTAGCTTGCTCGCACTCGTTGCCAAGATCAATCAGCTGACCTTCGTGCACATCGCCGTTTCGTCTCAAGCAGATGCATTTACGCTATTCGAGACACTGAACAACCGCGGCGTCCCTCTCTCCGCAATCGACATCATCAAGAACAAGATGTTGGCGGAGATGGAGAAGCAACACCGGGTTGACATCGACGAGTCCTACGAACGATGGCAGACCATCATCGGCGCTATACCAGATGCTTCCGATCAGGAGCGGTTCCTCCGACAGTTCTACAACGCCTTTCGCTGGGACCCAACTGTCAAAGTTGAAGGTATTCCGCGAGCCGTCAAGTCGAAGATCATCACTATCTACGAGAAACTCGTCCGCAAGGGAGCCGACACCCTATTTAACAGGCTCTGTGAAATGGCGGAGCTGTATGGTCGCCTGATCGCCCCCGGCGAGAACGGGCTCTCTGAGAATCTTCGTGACCAACTAATTGATCTCGGTCGCGTCAACGCAGCCCCAGCGTACCAGGTGCTGCTCTTTCTGTTTAGCAGACCTAAAGGGAGCTTCCAAGAGCCAGACTTCCTTCCCCGCGCGGTAGAACTGTTGCTTTGCTACTACGTCCGCCGCAACGTCACCGATTTCCCCGGCACCCGCGACCTCGACCAAGCTCACATGGACCTCATTGAGGCATGCCAAGCGCGACTCGCCAAGGGCTCCAAACTATCCATCAACGACTTCCAGGCGGCACTGCTCCAGCCGGGCCGCTTCGCCCAACTCGCTGAGTTCGAGGCCGCGCTCCGAGGTGGCCTTTACGGGGCCAACATCCTCATCACCCGGTACTTGCTGGTAAAGCTAGACGAAACTTACCACACGCGTGAGTACGCCCCTGACTTGTGGGCCCGCAACGACGGCGACAAGTTCGTGTGGACTGTCGAGCACGTGCTCCCGCAGGCTGAGCGCATCCCCGACGAGTGGGTCAAGATGATCGCCAATGGCGACGCCAAGGCCGCGGCCAAGATTCACGAGCAGCACATTGACCGACTCGGCAACCTGACCCTCAGCGGCTACAACTCGCACCTTGCCACTGCTGCCTTCGACAAGAAGCAGGCGCTGGCGGAGAACCGTCGGTTCCTAGGCCACAAAATCGACATCGGATACCGCAACGGACTGGCCTTGAACGAACTCGACTTTAAGGTCGCCGGCAAGACCTTCACGCTCGCCAATGCTCCCAAATGGAACGCCGAGATGATCGAGGCCCGCACCGAGAGGATGGTTGGACTGCTCCTCAAGATGTACCGTTTCGACGGTGTGGACGAAACGAAGCCCTGACTCGACTGAATCTGGACCTGTATGGCCAAGAAACCCTCCTCCAACGCCGCCGACTCCAAGGCCTCCAAAAAGGCCGTGGTCGCGCTCACGCACGAAGACGCTAAGCGGAAGAACATCCCCACGGCCGAGTTCCAGCCCGTCATGGCCAAGGAGCTTCAGTCGCCCATCCGCGTCGCTTACGAACGCCGTAACCGCGACCTGGACCCGCAGCTCGTCTGGCGCGGCAAGGACGATCAAGATTGGTCGGACCTCGTCGTCCCCGCGCCGCCGCTGTTCATCCAAGAGAAGGTGCACCCCAAGGCGCTCATCGACGACCTACGCCGGCAGACCGAGGCCGCGGAGATCGCGCGCAAACTCGTGGAGCGCAAGGGCCGCCCCATCGAGGAGCAGATCGACCTCTTCGCCGACTTCAACGGCCTGCCTGATGACGATGCCAAGACCGAGTTCTACCAGCACGACGCCCACTGGGCTAACCGCATGATCTTGGGCGACTCGCTCCAGGTCATGGCCTCGCTCGCGGAGCGGGAAGGACTTCGCGGCCAAGTGCAGTGCATCTACTTCGACCCGCCGTACGGCATCAAGTTCAACAGTAACTTTCAGTGGTCAACCACAAGTCGAACAGTCACGGACGGCAAGATCGAACATATTTCACGAGAGCCGGAGCAGGTGAAGGCGTTTCGAGACACTTGGCGAGATGGCATTCAAAGCTACTTGTCATACTTGCGGGATCGTCTTTCGGTAGCTAGAGAGTTGCTATCGCCTTCTGGATCGATCTTTGTTCAGATAAGCGATGAAAACGTCCATCGTGTTCGCGTTCTGATGGATGAAGTATTCGGCGACCAGAATTTCGTGAGTCTGATCTCGTTTGTCAAAACGCAAGCGCTTGGTGCCGCCATGTTGCCCGGCGCATACGACTACCTGCTCTGGTACGCCAAGGACAAGACGATTGCCAAGTTTCGGCCGTTGCTCGTGCCCAAAGACAAATCGGTTGATATCACCACGTTTGGATGGAAGACGGACGACAACATTTCGGCCCAGCGGCTTCCAAAAGAGGAGCTTGAACGCACCGATAACTTGGCAGGTCGATTCCGGGCGGGCGATATCTCGCGGCAGACCCTTGGTAGCGCCAACCAAGAGTCGTTTGCGTACAACGGTCAGGATTACCTCCCGTCTGCCGGTCGAGCGTGGGCTAGCAATAAGCAGGGCATGACGCGTGTCGCTCGCGCGGGACGTATCCAGCCACTCGGCAAGGTGCTGTCATACAGATTGCGCTACGACGATTATCCAACGGTATCGCTGGACAATGGATGGCACGACACCTATATCGGTACGTTCACGCAGAAACTCTACGTCGTTCAGACAGGGGAACTGGCGGTACAGCGATGCTTACTGATGACGACAGATCCGGGGGATTTGGTGCTCGATCCCACCTGTGGTTCTGGAACGACTGCGTATGTTGCGGAGCAGTGGGGGCGGCGTTGGATCACAATCGACACTTCGCGTGTTGCTCTCGCACTTGCTCGCGCACGCATCGTGGGCGCGAAATACGCCTACTACTTGAAGGCAGATAGCCGCGAAGGGCAAATGAAAGAAGCCGAGGTCACTCGCACGGCCTATAGCACGTTGCCCGTGCATGACAGTCTCCGCCAAGGCTTCGTCTATGAGCGTGTGCCGCACATCACGCTCAAGAGCATCGCGAACAACGCCGAGATCGACGTGATCTGGGAAAAGTTCCAGCAGCGGCTGCAGCCGCTCCGCGCGACGCTGAACAAGGCCCTCGGCAAGAAGTGGGAGGAGTGGGAGATCCCCCGCGAGGCCGACGAGAGGTGGGCCAAGGACGCGAAGGAAGCCCACGCCCGCTGGTGGGAGCAGCGAATCCTGCGGCAGAAGGAGATCGACGCCTCCATCGCCGCCAAGGCCGAGTTTGAGTACTTGTACGACAAGCCGTACGAGGACAAGAAGAAGGTCCGCGTGGCCGGGCCGTTCACGGTGGAGAGCCTCTCGCCGCACCGCTCGCTGGGTGTGGACGAGAACGACGACCTGATCGACCCGCTCGCACCGAAGGATGACGCGGACACCGCGGCGGCCCAAGACTTCGCGGAGATGGTGCTGGAGAACCTGAAAGCCGCGGGCGTGCAGCAGGCGGATAAGAAGGACCGCATCACGTTCTCATCGCTTTCGCCCTGGCCCGGGCGGTTCATCTGTGCCGAGGGGCGGTATGCCGAGGGAGAGAGCACGAAGGAGAAGCGTGCCGCGATCTTCATCGGCCCGGAGTTCGGCACGGTGTCGCGGCAGGACCTGGTGGTGGCGGCGCGGGAAGCGGGCGATGCGGACTTTGACGTGCTGATCACCTGCGCGTTCAACTACGAGGCCCACGCCAGCGAGTTCAACAAGCTCGGCCGCATCCCGGTGCTCAAGGCTCGCATGAACGCCGAGCTGCATATGGGCAGCGAGCTAAAGACCACGGGCAAGGGCAACCTGTTCGTGATCTTCGGCGAGCCGGACATCGAAGTGCTGCCGCCGGAGGAAGCGCCCAAGGGTGCGAAGGTCAAGGACTACACCTTCATCCGTGTGAAGATCAACGGCGTGGATGTCTTCCACCCGCAGACCGGCGAGGTGCGCAGCGACGGCGCGGAGGGCATCGCCTGCTGGTTCATCGACACGGACTACAACGAGGAGAGCTTCTTCGTCCGCCAGGCGTACTTTCTGGGAGCCAACGACCCGTACAAGGCGCTCAAGACGACGCTGAAGGCAGAGATCAACGAAGAGGCGTGGGCGACGCTGCGGAGCGATACGTCACGCGAGTTCGCAAAGCCCAAGAGTGGGAAGATTGCCGTGAAGGTGATCAATCACCTTGGGGATGAGGTGATGAAGGTGTTCAAGGTGGAGTAGCGATGCTCAAAGACCTCGGAGCGGTACGTGCAACCGCGAGACAAATCAGCGAGGCCATATCGGGAGTTGTCGAGGCTTTGCGCGCCGGCCGCGTTGAGCATGAGCCCGCATTCACTGACCGCATGCTCCAAGCGATTGAAACACGGCTCGACGGCAAGAACATTCACGGAGTGCACTGGCAAGCCAAGACTCTGACCGACCGCGGTCGCGACTCACAGGAGCGCCTATACGGAGCCGACTTCATGGGCGTATTGTCCATCGATCTTCCAGGCTATCGAGCCACGAAGGGCTTTCTCGCGCAGGCGAAGCTCGTCAGGGGCAGGTCTACTGGAACCGCTTCAGACCTTGTGAGACAATGCAACGCGATGCTGGAACTCAGCCCTATGTCATTTGTGTTCCTGTATGGTCCCAGCGGAGTCGAAGTTGCGTCGGCCACTGCAGTGGTCGGAGCCGGGGGGCGCACTTCCGGTGTCTATAAACAATCAACTTTGGGCTTCTTTGAAGATCATCTGAAATGCTCGATTGGCGACCAACGCATTCAGTTGCCCCATGCTGACACGCTGAAAGTTTTGGCATCAAACACCCCCGCGCGGAGTGCGCTTGTGCTCCAGGCAACATCTGTTTAGACGCATCAATTAAGCCATCTACGCGACCAAGAGTATGAACTTTCGCATCTCCGACACCTTCACCGACAGCCTCGCCCGGCTCACAGGCGACGAGCAAAAGGCAGTTAAGACCACTGCCTTCGACCTTCAGATGAACCCGGTCAGCCCTGGGATGCAGTTCCACAAACTTGACCGCGCGAGGGACAAGGGGTTCGCGTCGGTTCGCGTCAACGCAGACATCCGTCTCATCGTCCACCGAAGCAACGACGGCTTGCTCCTTTGCTATGTGGACCATCATGACAAGGCGTATGGGTGGGCCGAGCGTCGGAAAATTGAGCGGCATCCAAAGACTGGTGCCGCGCAACTCGTCGAGATCCGGGAAACTGTCCGCGAGGTCGAGATTCCGCGATACGTCGAGTCGGAACCGCTCTTCAAGCCGCAGGTTTCCAAGCCGTTGATCTTCGCGAACGTACCCGACGATGAGCTGCTCAGATACGGAGTTCCGACTGACTGGCTGGTCGAGGTTCGCAGGGCGACCGAAGACACCATCCTCGACCTGACAGAGCACCTTCCGAAGGAGGCAAGTGAAGCCCTGTTGGAACTCGCTACCGGCAACAAACCAAAGGCACCGGCGATCATCGCCGCCACCGAGAGCCCATTCGCCCATCCAGATGCGCAGAGGCGTTTCCGGGTAATGACCAACGTCGAGGAACTTCAGCGGGCGCTGGAGTATCCGTGGGAGAAATGGACGGTTTTCCTTCACCCGGCCCAACGCGACCTTATCGAAAGACAGTACAGCGGACCGGTGCGCGTATCCGGCTCCGCGGGAACGGGCAAGACGATTGTGGCGTTGCATCGTGCCGCTCACCTCGCGCGGGCGAACCCGAAGGCGCGAGTGCTCTTGACCACTTTCTCTGCGACACTTGCCCGGTTTTTACGGCAGCGCCTTGAAAGGCTAATCGGCAATGAGCCAAATGTTGGAAATAGGATCGATGTAGTGCCCATCGCCGAGGTCGGCAGGCGGGTGTTTGTCGAACTCTGGGGTGAGCCGCGGACCGTCGACGAGCCGACGCTGCGGAGGATGGTGCGAGAGTCGGCGACAGCCGTGCCCGATCACCGTTCAACGGAAGCCTTCCTGTTTGCCGAGTGGACCGATGTCGTGGATGCCTGGGGGCTCCGGACATGGGAGCAGTACCGAGATGTGCAGCGACTTGGCCGGAAGACACGATTGAATGAGAAGCAGCGCCGCGCGATGTGGAGCGTGTTTGAGCGGATGCTGGCGCAGTTGTCGCAGGATGGGCGGCTCACCCGCGCCGGGTTGTTTGAGCGAGCGGCGGAAGGTTTGAAGTCGAAAAATGGGCCGTACCACCACGCCGTGATCGATGAGTCTCAAGATCTCTCAGTCAGCCAAGTCCGTTTTCTCGGTGCCTTGGCGGGCGGTCGCCCCGACGGTCTGTTCTTCGCGGGAGACTTGGGCCAGCGTATATTCCAAATGCCGTTCTCGTGGAAGTCGCTCGGCGTGGATATCCGTGGCCGGTCGCACACTCTGCGCGTCAACTACCGAACATCGCACCAGATTCGCCGGCAAGCGGACCGACTCTTGCCGAGCGTTGTGTCAGATGTGGATGGCGTGGCGGAGGACCGAAACGGAACGGTATCTGTGTTCAACGGACCGGAACCTGATGTTGTCGTTGCGTCGGATATACCAGCCGAGATAGCACGCATCGCCGCGTGGATCGGATCGAGGCTTCAGAGTGGCGTTAGGCCCGAGCAGATCGGTGTATTTGTGCGGTCAGCAGATCAACTCTCGCGCGCGGAGCGTGCAGTTCGTTCCGCTGGATGCGAATCGGTTCAACTCGACTACGGTGGCG
The DNA here is from genome assembly GCA_046350435.1 of Phycisphaerales bacterium. Classification (GTDB taxonomy): domain Bacteria; phylum Planctomycetota; class Phycisphaerae; order Phycisphaerales; family UBA1924; genus BJHL01. The sequence goes on along the minus strand of JAXMAK010000001.1, from coordinate 528,554 downwards.
ATCCAATTGACGGGAAGATCGCTGTCGCGACAATGCACCTCGCCAAGGGACTTGAGTTTCGTGCCGTGGCAGTTGTAGCGACCGACGATGGAATTGTACCTCTTGAAGAACGTATTGCGTCGGTAGTTGATGAGGCTGACTTGGAGGAAGTCTACAACACCGAGCGTCACTTGCTGTACGTCGCCTGCACTCGAGCAAGGGACTGCCTGTTGATTTCGGGTGTCGAGCCGATCTCTGAGTTTGTATTGGACCTCACAAATCAGGAGCGTACGAAACGTCGCAACTAAATCCCCCACCTCGGACACGCGTAACTGATTCGTGTGCTTGATGATGTGGCTTGGTCTGCTGGCACGGACATTGAGCCCGCAACGAACTCGACATCATCGCGAACGGCCGTGCAACGAGGGGCGAGGCGGTTTCCAGGAGTGCCGCTCTCGCCCTGATGAAACGCACACGCTCTTCAACATACGCTTCAGTTATGACGGCAGATGTCCAAGCCCCGAAGCGGCCGAAGTTCCTGTTCGTCCACAGCGGCGACCTCGACGCGGTCAAACTCGACGAGCATGAACGCGTCGATGGAGCGGAAACGCTCTTGGAATTGCTTCAGCCTCCCATTGCTGATCCCTGTCTGATATCGCTGCGCAAGATAGTGTCTACGACCTACTTCGAGTCCTTGGAACGGACAGGCGATATCTGCGTGCGTGACATTAGAGTCCGGGCGATTGGCGTTCTGGGAGAACTCGGCAAACAGCTCGAAGCCCTAAGTTTGTCTCGCGTAGACGCGGATCGATCTTTCGAGCACGATCACTCCGTCCAGCTCTTTCAGTACATGATCGTCCCTGCGAAGGAGCTTCGACGGCGTGTTCGGGTCGAGGGACAACGGAATCGTCCGAGTCTGCATGAGCTCTTCAAGCACATCCCTGCAGACCCTGCAATCCAAGCTCTGCGGAAAATACTAACGATGACCTTCCAAGAAGCGACCACCCCACATCAGTTCGATCGCATCTTGGAGGACATCAGGTTCATGGCGGCCGCAGCTGTTGTTCCGTGCAACGCGATTCTTGAACAGATCGGAGTTGAGCCAGTCGCCATACCGACAAAGCGTCGGTTTGTTGACGGCGTTGATACATTGGACGGGTCTGACGAATGGGAGGAAGACAGTGAAGTTTCGAGTCCACCGCCGATGCTGCCATCGCCGAAACCGCTCGGAACATCGACTCGCAAGGGACGGCGTCACTGGAGTTGATGAACTGCTCGGCGTCCATCTTTACGAGCCACGCTATGTCAAATATCTCAACCACCCTATCCAAAACCCTCCCGTTAACCAGTTAACGCCCTCTCTGCCCAAAACCGAGAGTCCTCGTTAACCACTCCCAAAGTTCGCGAATTCACCCAACCACCCTATCGCTCTCGCCGCGAACGCGAGAGCGCACTCACTTCCTCGCCTTACACAAAAACACCAACGTTTCTCGCGACAAACTCGCGATTCGCCAACTGCTCTCACTTTCACATCCCCCGTTAACAAACAAAGCCCCGGCGTTTCGCCAGGGCTTTTGAAGCTCCCCGTGTAGGACTCGAACCTACAACCTACCGGTTAACAGCCGGTCGCTCTACCATTGAGCTAACAGGGACCGAACAAATTTGCTGTTCTCTTGCGAGATCAGGACTCAAAATAATAGGCTTGATTTTGGTCTCCAGCAACAGGAGAGCGGGCCGGAGGTGTGTATCGGCTGGGTTTTTGTGTGACATAAATGCGAGTGGAGTCGAGGGTTGTGAAAAAATGTTGTGGGGGTGGCGGGGACTCGTAAGTTCTCGGTTTGAAGAGTCTTCGGTTGGATTCGAGACGGGGTGTGGTCGTGGAGTTAAGGCGTTTGTGGAGAGACTTGAGGACATGAAGATTGCGCACAGTGGTTTGGAAAGTCCATGAGTGTGCGGTTGCGGGTGGTTGATCGGGGGAGGTCGAGGGGCGAGGCGGTGGAATGGTGGGGAGTTTTTTTGGACGTTGATGAAGTGACCAGAGTTGTGCGCGATGTGATGGTGATTGTGTTTTTGTGGTGGAATGCGGGTTGACATTTCACGTGTGGTGTTTTGAGTGATGTGTTTGTAAGCCCTCGGATGTTGTTGTTGCTTCGTCACGACTTGAACGGCTGACGTTGCAAAGAGAGAGCGCGGCTCGTGGCGTGCGTCGCGATTGCGTTCGGAGCAGTGAAGATGAGTGTGCTGTTTGGCTGGCATCAATCTCTTCGAGATTGATGGCACGGGTTCCGTCATGGATGACGTTGGAAGTTCGGCGTAGGCAGTTGCTGTATTTCGTGCGGCTTCAGCAGCCTGCGGTACGTCAGTTGATGCTGCTTGTAGCGATGAAGAAAAAACACGGACATGACTACATGTCCCTGCCACGGTCAGTGCTGAGTTCTGGTTACCAGCCCGAGTTTTCATGCGGATCAACGCATACAAGATTTTGACAATTAGGTTATTGACAACATCTACGGACTGAGTAAGGATGACAGCGTGGTTGACTCTCGGAGGAACCTATGACGACAAAAGTGCTTCACTCGGCGATCGTGCAAGAAATGGATAGGATCCGCGCCGAATTGGACTCGGCGTACCCAAGGCTAACTTGGATCGGCACCATGTCCACTTTTCAGCTTTCGGTTATTGCCTACACGTTTCGATCTGAATTGCTCCCACACTTTGGCAGTCGGTTCGACGTGTCCGTAACGACGATCTTTGGCGTTATCACCGTCGGTCTCTTGCTAGGTGCTTTTGTCATGGCCGCGTTTGTGATAAAGCCTCGGAAAGGGAAGCGATGGGGCAATGCCGAAGAGTGGCTGAAATGGGAACAACAAGCAACTCAATCGATGCCGAATAAAAGTGTTGAAGAACTTGAGGCTATGACGACTACTGAACTTAGCAGTAGGTTTGCGGAGATTGCTGAGCAGAATCGCAATCGAGTAGAACAACGGTTTTACTGGCTCGATCACGCACAGCGGCTCTTGTCGTGGGCGATGGTGAGCTTTGTCATTTATATGCTGGCGGCGGGTATCCAGCGTGTCACAATGCCGCCGATAAAGTAATACGCCTTGGACTTGTTCCAGAAAGAAATCCCATGTTAACAATGCAAGTAGCGATCGTTTTCTCAAACAACTCCGGCGGGAACACTACTGCTCCTCCGCCTCCTCCTCCCCCTCCATCGAGTCCTCCGCCCAATCGTGATGAAAACCGTTCGACTGGATCAGGCTGGATCAAGCGGTAATTTGACGATTTGGTTGTCGCGACACTCGCAATTGATCCGTGCGATTTGCGATTTGATACATTCATCGACAGGGACCGTCGATGAAGACGGGGGGAATTGGCGGGGACCGCCAATCTACCCAAGGCATTTCAATCCAAGTCGTCAATCGCATCATTTCGCAGCGTGAGGATTTCGCGGAGTTGGTCTGTTGACAACTCGCTCAGCCACTGTTCGCCTTGGCCAATGATGTTTTCGGCGAGTTCGGTTTTGCTTTCGATCATTTGGTCGATGCGTTCTTCGAGCGTGCCGCGGACGACGAACTTGTGGACTTGGACTGTGCGCGTCTGGCCTATGCGGTAGGCGCGGTCGGTGGCTTGATTTTCGACGGCGGGGTTCCACCAGCGGTCAAAGTGGAAGACGTGGGTTGCGGCGGTCAGGTTGAGACCGACGCCACCCGCGCGGAGGCTGAGCAGCAGTACGGGGTGTGAGCCGTCGCCTCGTTGGAAGGCGTCGATCATGCGTTGGCGGTTGGGCATGGTGGTGCCGCCGTGGATAAAGAGGACTTCTTTGGCGAAGCGCTGGCGGATCATCAATTCAAGGATGCGGCCCATCTGGCGGAACTGCGTGAAGATGAGGCATTGGTCGCCTTCGGAGATGATTTCGTCGAGCATTTCCAGAATGCGGATGCACTTGCCCGAGCGTGTCGGGTCGGGAATCTTCGCGCCGGTTTCGTCCCAGTCTTTGGTGGCTTGCGCGGGGTGATTGCAGATTTGCTTGAGTTTGATGAGTGCGGAGAGGACCAAGCCTCGGCGCTGGATGCCTTCGGCGGCGTCGACTTCGCTGAGCATGCGCTTGACGCAGGATTCGTAGAGCGCGGCTTGCTCGCTGGTCAGGTGGCTGAACTCTTTGGATTCGAGTTTGGCTGGCAAGTCGGCGACGACTGTGGGATCGCTCTTGAGGCGACGCAGAATGAACGGGCGGATGAGGCCGCGAAGTTGTTCGCCTTTGGCTTTGTCGCGGTAGCGTTCGATGGGCAGCGCGAAGCGCGTGCGGAAGCCTTGCGAGCCGCCCAGGTAGCCTGGATTCAGGAAGTCCATGATGGACCAGAGTTCGGCGAGGCGATTTTCGACGGGCGTACCGGTAAGAGCGATGCGGTGATCAGCTTCGAAGGCGCGGGCGGCTTGGGCCTGCTTGCTGGTGGGATTTTTGATGTACTGCGCTTCGTCAAGGACAACACGACCCCACTTCACGCGTTCGAGGGTTTCGCGATCGCGGTGCGCGAGTGCGTACGTGGTGATGACGAGGTCTGCATTCGCGGCGACGTCGAGGAACGCGTCGCCTTGCTTGCGGGTTGGGCCGTGGTGGACCATCACGCGCAGGTGCGGGCAGAATCGGCGGGTTTCGTGGACCCAGTTGCCGACGACGGACATTGGGACGAGAAGAAGCGTGGGCAGGACTGTGAGCGACGACGTTTCTGAGGAAGTGTTTCGCACTTCGTCGCTGCGCAGTTGTGCAACTTCGGGCGTTTCTTCCTGCCCTTCGCGCTCGTACGACAACAGCGCGAGCAACTGAACGGTTTTGCCCAAGCCCATGTCGTCGGCGAGGCAGATGCCAAAGCCCAGGCGCTCTTGGAACATCATCCAACTCACGCCGCGGGCTTGGTAGGGACGGAGTGTGCCGCGGAAGAGCTTGGGTGGCGGCAGCAGTTCGAGTTGTTTGGTCGCGGCTTCGCTGTTCATGAAGCCAGCGAGCCAGCCGGTTGCTTCCATGCCCACGACGGGGACGCCCGTCTGCTGCATGTCCATCGAATACGCGAGGCGCATGGCTTCGCTGAGGCGGATCTTGCCGCCTGGGTTTTCGCGGATGAACTTGATTGCGGCGTGGACGTCTTCGGGGCGGATTTCGACCCAGCGACCATTGACACGAACCAGCGGGGTGCGTTTGGCTGCGAGGGCTTCGAATTCTTCGAGGGAGATCGTCATGTCGCCGACGGAGATTTCCCACTTGTAGTTGACGAGGGTTGCGAGGCCGAGCTGCGGCTTTGCGGCTCCGGTCAAGCCGCTGAGATTCATGGGGTTGTTGGATTCGTCGCTCTCGAGTTTGAGCTTTGCACCGACGCGCGCGGCGGGCGAGTCCCACCAGACTGGGGCTTCGGCTCCGAAGCCTTGTTCGATCATGAGAGGGCGGACTTCGCGGAGATATTCGTAGGCTTGGCGCGTGGAGAGTTTGATGGATTCGGGGTCTGTTACTTGCAGAGCGATTTCGAGTTTGCGATAGAAGCGAGCGGCGCGGCCTAGTTCTTTGAGGAGCAGTTCCTGAGGCTGATCCATGCGGCGGCCCATGATGGTCGCGCTGTCGCCTTTGAGCAGCCAGATGTCGGAAGCGTCGACGACGATGGACGGTGCGTCGACGGATTGAAGATGGAATGAAAGCACCCAGGCTTCTTGCGATGGATCGGGTGCGGCGTCTGGGGCGAGGCCTGTGAGGTCGGGTTCGCTCAGGCGTAGCATGAGACGCCATGCAGCGGAGACGCCTCGCTCTTCGAGCGTGCTGATCCATGTGCGGATGCGCTTGGTGAGGTCTTGGCGAACGGAGAGCGGGCCTTCGATGTCGGCGCGTTCTTGAAGCAAGCCTGTGAGCAGCGCGACGTGTGCGTCGGCGGTTGCGTCTTGGCCATCGAGGGCATCGCCGAAGCTTTCTGCGGTCAGTGTTTTGCGGCATGCGGCATCGACGAGGGCGGCGATGAAGTCTTCGGTGATGGCCCAAGGATCGTGCTCGTGTGCGTCGATTGATGCTCGAGCGGCGGGGGGCATTGCGGCGACGAGCAACGTAGTGCGCTGGGCGATCGCTTCGTCGGACAGCCAAGGCCGCCATGAGCCTTTGAGTTCGCCAGTCACGACTTGCACGAGCATGGGCACGAAACGCTGCTGAGCGAGGATGAATCGCGCGAAGCGGGCGGCGAGGGAGAAGTATTCAAGATCGGTGCTTGCGGAGAGTTGCGCGGTTGATGTCGCGGTGCCTGAATCTTCGGAATGCACGTGGGAGTCGTCGATCGCGTCGAACAACTCTGGGAGCAGCGTGAGGGCGAGGCCTGGATCGAGCGCGAGTGTGGAAACCTGGAACGGCGCGAGCGCGGGTTTGGTTGGAGGTGTTGCGACTGCGGTTGCAACTGACGTGTCCTCAGTCGCGGGCATTTCTTCCATCGCAACTGTGGGGTCTTCAAAGTCCACCGAATCGTCGCCGTCTTCTGTGTCGCCCAGGTCCGCGAGCGTCGCGGCGGTGAGGGCGGGGCTTGCGAGCGGGCGGCCTTGTTGTGCGGGGAGCGACACGCGCACGGCGCTTTGGGGCAGGGTTGACAATGCCGCGCGAAGTTTTTCGGGGAGCGAGTCGATCAAGATTGCGTTTGTCGCGAAGGGGTGCGGCGCGGGATCGCTCGACGATGACTCTTTGGTGTGCTTGTCCAGCGAAGCGTTGAGCAGTTTGGTGTCCTCGGCCCACAGATGGATGCTGCCGCCATACCACGTTGCGTGAAGTGCCTGTGAATTCGTCATGGTGTCAGAAGAACGTGATGGGGGGGGCAAGCAAGGCTCCGACCGGCGTGTACACCGGCATCAAACACGACTCGAAGACAGAAAAAAGTTCGGCGCGAAGACTGATCGCTCACGCAGCCAGCCGACGCGCGCAAGTATATTCGCAAGGGCGTTGCGGCGTTGGGATTTGTGATCTTTGCACGATTGATTCAGCATGAAATCGCTGGCGGTGCATTCGAAACCAAACAAACGCCACTCATCGGCGGGAATGGGAATTCACCACAAAGACACGAAGAGCACAAAGAAAAAACGAAGGTCAGAAAGCAAGAACAAACTGGGCAGGTGATCCATACGAGAGTCCGAGTTGAAAAACTGCATTCGCCACTCCGGCACAATCTTCCTTTGTGCTCTTTGTTTCCTTGTGGTGAATCCGCCGCGCGAAGCGGTGAAGTTTCCCCTCTACCCTTCGACATGAGCCGATACGAGCAGTTTCAGGCATATCGCACGCGGATGAATTCGCGGATTATGGGGAGCGATGATGAGCGTGCTTCGACCACGCCTCGGCGCGACGCGGAGGGAAAGCCGCCGATGGGTGGCACGCTGGTCACGAAGCGATTTTTCAGGCTTGATGGGCAGACGTATGAACCGGGTGCGCTGGATGCCAAGACCAAGGAACTGTTGGGCTTGGTCGCGAGCGCGGTGCTTCGCTGCGATGATTGCATCGCGTATCACATTGATCAGTGTGTGAACGCGAATTGCACGGATGAAGAAATCTGGGAGGCGTTGGATGTTGCGCTGATTGTCGGAGGCAGCATCGTGATTCCGCACCTGCGACGCGGGGTTGAGTTTTTGGATGAGGCGCGGTTGCAGAAGAAAAAGTGATCGTCGCACCAGCGTTCGCACTTTGCCGGATATTGCGACGAGCCCTTGTTGACGCGGTTCTCCGCATGCGCAGGCCTTGGTTTTATGGTTCATTCGGGACGTCACACGCTCGAACTTGATCTAGAAGAAGTCGAAATTACGCTCTCTGTCCAAGCACCTGCCGCTGATTCGGATCATACTGTTTTGCATGACATTGACGTCTCCGTATCCACTTTCCAAGGGCTCAGGCACGTGCGCAGCGACTGGTGCGGCGATCTTGCCGGGCACTGCGTATGTTGCAGCGTTGGTTGAGGCGCCGGGCAGCGAGTTGGCGCGGGTGGACTATTCGATTGATGCGTGGAACGGCGGAGCACGGCCTGTGGCTCCGGCGCGGTTGTTTGGATTCTGGAAGACGCAGTATCAACCTGCGGTGAAAGAGAAGAAGCAGATTCTGGATGATGAGGCGCTGCTCGAAGTGTTTGAGTCGATGGGGAATGAAACTGGCGGCGCGGGCGGTGATGCGAAGCAGATCAAGTTTCGATACTTGCTCACGCTGCTGCTGATTCGTCGGCGACTGCTGCGAGTGGTGGGCAACAAGAAGTTGCCCGATGGCAAGGGCAATGTGATGCACGTGCTGCGTCGAGGCGAGCCGCAGGCGGTGCCGATGGAAGTGCTTGATCCGGGGTTGGATGATCTTTCGGTCGCTGATGCGATGGAGTCACTTGCCCAGTTGGTGGATACGGATGAAGCGAGCGTGACGTCCGACGGGAATTCGCAGGCTGCTGCAAAGGCGGACTCGCAAATCGAAGCCAAGGCGTGAATATGGGCGTGAACATGTTTGTGGCAGGTTGAGTAGTGTGCGATGCGGGGACTCAGTGCATGAAGCGATATCGACGCGACCAAACTTCGATTGACTGCACATCGTCGCGTGTTGCGAGAGTTGTCTCGTGCGTCTTGGTGGGTGCTTTGGCATCGCTGTCGCCTGTTGCATGCGGTTCGAAGCCAAAGTCGCTGAATCTTGGTATCGCGCCGGATGTCAAGGCTCGATTTCAACCAGCGACGATCGGAAGCGACAAGGGGCCGGCGAATCTGCCTGACACCCAATCGATTATTTCACGTCACAATGCGCGCGTGAGTGATCTTGCAACGCTTCGCACGCCTGTCACGCTTCTTATTGATGCGCCCAAAGGCGATGGTTCATCAAAGAGAATGCAGGAGCAAGTTGAAGGCAGTCTGCAACTCATTCAGCCTCATCAAGTGTCGCTGCGCGTGGACAAAGTCGGGCAGACACTGTTTGTGATGGGCTCGAATGCGGATCGCTATTGGTGGATTGAGTTTGGTGATGAGCGGTGGGCGTATATTGGTGCAACGGCTCTCGCGACGCCTCGAAAAGCTGCGAAGTTCGGGCTGCCGGTGCATCCGCTGGACTTGATTGAACTCGCGGCGATCACGCCTCTGTCAGGCGGAACTCGCACTGCGTGGGATTCGCAGCGGCAGTTGCTGCAAGTAGTGGACAATGCGCGATGGGGAACGCGTGTTTTGCTGTTTAGCGTTGAAGCGCCACGGCCGGGTGAAGATCCGAAGGCACATGTGGAAGTCAAGGGCGTGTGGCTGGTTGATACGTCTGGAAGAATCGTTGCGTGGAGTGAGTTGTCGCGGCAGGCGCCGGTGCCCGTCGATGGCAACACGCTTTCACCGGCGGCCATGGCTCGCAACGTGCTTGTGCATGTGCCGGGTCGCGATACAAATGTTGAAGTGATTGTTGTTGATCCGGAGAATCCCGGACGACGGATCAAGACGGGTCAGTTTGATATCGCGAAGGTGCTTGATACATATGAAGTGAAGGACATCACGGATATTGATCAGGAGCCGACGGAAGTTGCGAGCGAAGAATCGCTGCCGACGCTGCCGCCCGCGAAGGTTGAGGGTGAGTTGCCCGGGTTGCCCCCTGCGGGCAAGGCGCATCCGTGGTCGGGCCAAAAGCCCAAGGGCAGCACAACGCGGGGCGGCACGTCACGCGAGGGTGGTCGGCGGTGAACATTCAGCAACACGCTGAACAGGGATACAGCGATACAACGATGCAGCCATTCAAGCACAAGGTTGGTTCTGCGCGGGGTGCGCGTGCCGCGGACGACGCGGGCAGCGTTGGCACTTCATTGAACTGGTATCGCTGCATCGCTTCATCGTTGTATCGTTGCCTTCAAAGCGCACTGTTCACGTGCATGGTTGTTGTGTGGATCGCTTCTGCCGCGATCGCTCAGGTTTCGATCACCGGTGCTGGCGCACCGGTTCGTCTTGACGACCAAGGCCGTCCTGCGGGTTGGCATGCTTGGTTTATGGTGTTGGATTCGTCGCCGATCAATCCCCAAGACACGGCGACTGATCGTGCGACGTTGCCTCGCACGCGTGCGATGCTGTTGCATGTGCCGCCTTCGATTTCCTTCGCGCCGCGCGATGAGCAGGGCGGCATGGCTCGGCAGTTGGCGTCGCTGGACTTTGCGTACGACACACCACACATCGGTGCGTCGCTCAATCGTGTGTACTTGGCGGTTGAGAGTAATCCCGCGGTTGCAAGCATTGGTCCCGGAGGCGAGCCTTTGCCTCCACCACCCACGGCGCCGACGCGGGTCATTGCTATTCCTACAGGCTTTTACGAAGGTCGCTGGCTGAATATGGCGGGGCCGCCTGAAGAACTTCGTGCGCTTCAGGCTGATCGACCGGTCGTGAGTTTTACGGTGTGTGATGTGGGGCCGATTGCACTGCTTGGGCCAGGCGGGCGCGGGCTCAAGCGGGTGGATGAATATGAATTGCTTGTGCTGCCCAGCGGGCTCAATCAGAATTGGCAGAACCTTGCGCTGCCGCCTTTTTCTGATGATTCGCTTGTGAGTTTGTCTGCGGGCAACGAGTTCATCACGGCTTTTGCGCCGGGGGCGGATGCGGATCCGCCTCGGTTTGCGGTTGGGAAGATCAGCAAGCGCGAGATTGTCGGGCCGCCTGTGCCGACGAAGGTGGGCGGGACTGGACAATCGCCCAGCACTATTGAAATCGAATGGCGCGTGGTTGCGCTTCCGAAGTCGACGAGCCCGAGCGTGCGTCCGCGATTTGCGGTGACGAGGCGCGGGATAATCGCTGCCGTGATCGTTCCGGGCGTCGAAAAGGCACCGGCGACGTTGGAAGCGTGGTCGATGGATCCGCAAACGGTCTTTGCTGCGAAACCCAATACGACAACACACATTGGTGGCGAGCTCACGCCATGGCGGCTGCTCGCGAAGGAAAGTGTTTCGATCGATGACGCAATTGCCCGCGATCAGAACTTTGCTGTTGCTGCGCTGGATGGTGAGGACACCATTGTTGTTGCGTGGCCGCCCGGCAAGTCGCTTTCGATCAAGGTGATTGATCCTTGGACGCGACTTGGCTATGCGATGATCTCGACAAGCACGGGTCGGATGATTGAGTCGGGGCCGCTCACGCTGATCAGTCCGGTGACGCGGCATGACTATCGCATGATCGGCGTTTTGGTCGCGTGGGTGATTGGATTGATCGCGCTTGTGCTGATTCGTCCGCCGAAAGCCGAGTATCAGTTGTCGCTGCCCGAGGACATTTCGCTCGCGGAGCCGCTGCGTCGGCTGGTCGCGGGCATGATCGATCTTGGCCTGGCGATGACGCTGGGCGGGATCGCTGCGGGCAATTCGCTGGGCGATCTAGTTATGCTCGACATCAGCGACCTGCTCACGACACAGCAGGGCCACATCACGCTGCTCGCGATGCTCGCCGTGGGCTTTGTGAGCGGGTCGTTTGGCGAGTTCATGTTTGGAAGGTCGCCGGGCAAGGCGATTGCGGGGTGTTTTGTGGTGAAAGTTGGCAGTGATGTCGTGAGAGCGAACGAGCGAACGAGCGAGCGAGCGAACGAGGCTGGGGCGGGGTCGGGGTCGGGGGCGGGGGGGCGGAAGGCGAGTAGAGATGGGGACGAGATTGAGTTGATGTTTCCGTCGCTGCCTGAGGCGATGCTTCGCAACTTCATCAAGTGGTTTTTGCCGCCAGCCGCGCTTGCTGGCGTTTGGCGTGAGGCGGGACGGCATCGGGGCGAGCAGTACACGGGGACTGCGGTGGTGGTGCCGGTGGAGGAGGATGAGGAGTGGGATGAGGAGATGTAGGGGAGAGCGAAAAGCGAAAAACGAAAAGCGAAAATAGGGCAGAAGTGGAGGTGCGCGGTGCAGTGCGTTATTGGGAAACGAATGCTGATTGTGCTGCTTGCGAGCGGATTCGCGATTCTCGCTTCTTGCTCGAAAAAAACGCCAGACAAGTTCACCACGCATGCGGGGACGAAGATTTACTACGAAACATACTCGTCTGGATTCGGGCATGGCACGGAGCGCTACGGGAGAATCTGGACGGAAACCGGATCAAAGGTGTTTGATCATCTGACGGGCTGCGCGCCCTATGTGCTCTTCGTGAAGAACTCCAACTACGTCATCGCGAGCGATGACACTAGCGGGAAGCATCCGACGGTGTACTTCGTCGATGTTGTGTCAGGCACAAGTTTCTCGTCTGAGATTCGTGAGTCTGGGTTGGGAATTGGCTGCGACAGTCTTTGCAGCGCTGAGCAGACCTCGCCCAATCAAATCACAATCACGGTTTCAGCTTTCGGTGGTGGTGCCTCTGAGGACGTATTCGATATCGTCGCGAAAAAGCACGTCTCTCGCAGGATCCGATGAAACTCACGGTTCCCTAATCTCGTAGTGTGGGCACGAAATGCACTGCTTGGCACGGTAATCCACCCCGCGACAGTCTCCAACGGTCGCCCGTTCGTCGCTGACGGTGTCGCGGCGGTCATTGACGGGGGCGTGGTAGTCGTTGTCGGGCGGGCGTTGGTCGCTATCGGGGCCGTGTTAGCGACTATCGGGGGCGTGTCAGTCGTTGTGGGGCGCGGAATAATCGTTGAAGGGCGGCTCTTTGCTCCTGTGGCGAGCCTCATTGCTCCGTTGACGCGGCTCTGCGCTCCGATTGCGGGCGTGCGAGCTCCGTTGATGCGGCTCAATGCTCTGTTGAGGCGGCTCAACGCTCCGTTGACGCGCGTCATAGCTCTGTTGGTGGGCCTTGTCGTGCCATCGAAGTCCTCGGCTTTGCGAGGACTTCGATGCTGAGTGACGGGGAAGCATCGAAGTCGCTGCAAAGCCAGCGACTTCGATGGCACGATCGCGCGATTTACGCGCGATCTGTAAAGAAGTTCGGGGGGAGCAACCCGATAACGAATTCGGACAGTGTTGGAAGTTGCGCTTGTGGCGGCAACGTGAGGATTTTGCTTGTCGGATGCTGCGCAGCAACACGGGAATGCAAACGCATCAGGCGCAAAGTCTGGTGCAGCGTTGCCGAGCGCAAAGGATGCGGCATCGAGTGCGAAGGTGCGAGAGGGCGAAAGTGCGAAAGTTGCGGAGGGGTCGGGGGCCGGTTGGAAAGATGTTTGGCAAGTTCCGGCGATGATCGGGGCGGCGGCGTTGCTCGTGGGGGGCGGGGTGTATGCGTTGGCGACTCGGCCTAAGGCGGATGTGCTTGTGGACTTTAAGAAAGCCCAGGCGCAGATGCAGGAGAAGAAGTACGCCGAGGCTGTGGCGACGCTGTCTGAGAAGGTGCTGCCGATTTTGAACAAGGGCGGGCTGACGAACGAGCAGCGGCGCGGCTTTCACCTGATGCGGGCCCGCGGGATTTATCTTGGGCAGAAGGAAGCGGGCGTGGATCGCGTGGAGAACCACGAGGCGATTCTGGATGAGTATGCGCGGGCGGAGAAGATTGTTGTAAGTAGTTCGGGGGGTGCGAACGAGCGAACGAGCGAACGAGCGAACGAGGGGCATGAGGCGGGGTCGGGGGCGGAGACGAAGGAGTCGGGTGCGACGCATGCGAAGGCGGAGCATGGTGATGAGCATGCGAGTGCGTCGGGAGCGGGAGCAGCCAGTTCGGCGAAGTTGGAAGATCAGGATCAGGTGTATATTGCTGAAACGCAACTTGCGCTGGGACAACTGGCGAAAGCCGCGGCTCGGTTAGATCAGTTGGAGAACTCGCCTTCCGAGAAAGAGCGGCTGCAGAAGGCGATTATTGAGAAGGCGTTGTCGGAGGATTTTCTGGGGGGCGGGGGCAAGGGCGGGGCGAACGAGCGAACGAGCGAACGAGCGAACGAGGGGCATGCGACGCACTCAGGTCATGGGACTGGTGCGGGGGACTCGTCTCGTGACGAAGCCGAGCAAGTGGCGGTGATGTTGCTGACGGACCTGACTTCAAACACAAACCTTGATGCGCAGACGCGATTGTGGGCGGTGTCGCGGCAGGCCCGGCTAGCGATGGCGCAGGGCTATCCCGAAGAAGCGGCGACGAAGTTGCTCCGGACGCTGCCTCGCGTGATGCAGGAGTCGGATCCGACGCTGCAAGGCGAAACGCTGATGCTGCTGGCGCGGGCGTACATCGCGCAGGGCGATCTTGAGGGTGCGGCGAAGCAGCTTGAGACGGCGATGGATGTGCTGCCGGATTACCAAGACCTGAACGCGGAGTTGCTGACGCTCGCGGGGCAGGTTGCGCAGCAGATGGAGCAGCCCGAGCAGGCGCGCGAGTACTTCGCGAGTGTGCTGGATCAATTTGAGTATTCGCCTTATCGCTACCCGGCGATGCTGGGGATGGCGGAGGTTGAGTTCAGGCTCGCGCAGTTGGAAAGCCCGACTAGTCCGCCCACGCTTGCGATTTCGCAGTTTCAGTACTTGGTGGATGAGTATCAGGGGCTAGATGCCAGCGAGCATGAGTCCGATGCACATGTGTCTCCGGTTGCGCACGAAGGTGAGCAAGCGGCGAAGACCGAGCACGCGGACGAGCACGGTGCTGCACCATCGAAGGATGAACACGCCGCGGCTGATGAACATGCGGAAGAAAAGGCGGCTCCGGTTCCGCCGGGCAATGCTTCTGTGCGAAAGCGTGCAAAGAAGGAAAATCTGCTGGATCGCAAAGCGCTGACGGACAGCATCTTGGCTCGATGTCGTGAACGTGCTGAAGTGGAAGATTGGCACAGTGCGCTGACGCTGGCGAGCATGGTGTCGTCGCTGTATCAGGGAGCGGACGAAAAACTGTCGCCTCCGGAGAGCATGCTTGCGAAAGCGCAGAGTCAGCGGCGGATTGCTGAGGACTTGTTGGCGGATGCGGATGGCGGCTTGCGAGCGCTCGCTGAGGCTGACCCGGCGACGCAGCGCGAGGCGCGTGCGCTGCTGCTTGGTGCGGGCGAGAACTTCCGCGAGTATGCGGAGCGCATCGTGAAGGACGACGCGAACGAATACGCGGATGCGTTGTGGCAGAGTGCGGATTGCTACGACATGGCGGGTGATCTTGAAGACGCGATTCGTGGTTTCTTGCAGTTTTCGAGCGATTTTCCGAGCGATGCGAGATCAATGGAAGCGAAGTTCCGCCTCGCGGAGGCGTATCGCGCTCGGGGCGACTTGAAGCCTGCGGAGGCGCAGTACCGCGATCTATTGTCACGCCGCGATAGCGCGGGGCGAAGTGGTCCGTACGCGGATGCGAGTTACGTGCCGTTGTCGCAGACGTTGCTCGCGGATGAAGACCCGGCGAATGATGCAGAGGCTGAGCAGTTGCTGCAAACCGCTTTAAGTGGGCGCGTTGGTGGTGTTTCGACGCCGGGGTATCGCGCGGCGTTGAAGGAACTTGGAGAGTTTTACGCCAAGTCGGGCAAGCACGAAGCCGCGATTGAGCGGTTTGAGGAGTATCTGACGCGTGTGGATACTGCGGTCAAGGCTCGCGATACGGAAGCGATTCGTGAGGCTAAGTCGACGCCCTTGGTCCGATTCAAACTCGCTGACGCGTATCGATTGTCAGCGCGGGGGATCGACAAGGCACTAGAAGGTGCGTTGCCTGATAGCGATCAGCGAGCACTTAAGAAAACGCGTCTTTCGCGCTTGAACAAGGCGTTCGAAGCGTACAGCAAGGTTGTCGACGCGCTGGAATCTCGCGAGCGTCGGGGGCCGCTCGAAGATGTTGCGCTGCGAAACAGTTTCTTCTTCCGGGGCGACTGTGCGTTTGAGATGCGCGACTTTGAAGAGGCGATTCGTCAGTATGACGCGGCGAAGGAGCGTTACCCGCGCGATCCCGCGTCGCTTGTCGCACTGACGCAGATGGTGAGTGCGTTGGTTGAGAAGGGCGATGTCGCGGGGGCGAAAGTTGCCAACGAGAAGGCGCGGAAGTTCTACGAATCGTTGCCCGAAACCGTGTGGGATGATGCCACGCTGCCTATGGGCAAGCGAGAGTGGGAGCGATGGCTCGCGGCGCAGACGAAGTTGATCGAGAAGCCGAGGTTGGCTCAAGAAGGGCAGCCTGAAGAAAGTTCTGTTGCAGAGGGCGAGGAGCGTTGATTCGAAGTTGATGATCAGAGATGAAGTTGGAAGCGTGATTCATGGATGAGTGACGCGTGATTGAAGGTCAGGATGACCATGAGCAAGCAGAACGCACAACCCCAGAATCCGGCCTCGAAGCCAGCCGCGATCAAAGAGTCGGCGAAGGCGGCGGCGTGGTATGAGGCGTATGCGTTGCAGTTAGATTCGCAGCTCACTTTGCTGTCAAAACTTGATTCACTCAGTCAACAACAACGCGAACTGATTTCGCTTGAGGATCCCGAGCCGCTGCTGCAGTTGGTGCAGGAACGTCAGACCATCGTGAACGAACTCGTCGAGATCGACACCAAGACACAGGAGATGCGAGCGAAGGTGCTGGGCGATGGCCCTTCAACGCTCGATCGCACGATCCGCGATGGATTGCGTTTCAAATTGGAACAAGTCGCGGCAAGAGCGAAAGCCGTGATGCAGCGAGATGCGAAAGACCAGGAACTGATGCAGACGCGGCGGAAGAAATTGGCGGAAGAACTGTCCGAACTCGCAGGTGCAAAGCGGGCGGTCGCGGCGTATGGACAGACTGGAACGACGGGCACGAAGGGGCCTGTGTTTCAGGATCAGGAGGGGTGAGGAAGAAGGCACGCAGGCAGTGAGGCACGTAGGCACGGAGTGAATCGGGTTTGTTATGAGTAGTGTGGCGACGACAACTTTGGGAGTGCAGGGCGCGAGTGCGCCGGGTGTTGTCGCGCCGCGAGAGCGAGGGTTGACGGCGAGCGACATGGCCGAACTGCTCGCGACGTTCAACGATGTCACTGTCAAGTTGCAGGCGTCGCACGAGCACCTTACTGCAGAAGTTGCACGCCTTTCAGAAGAACTACGCCAGGCGAATGAGGCTGTTGCTCGCGCGCAGCGGCTCGCCGCGTTGGGTGAAATGGCGGCGGGCATTGCTCACGAAGTTCGCAATCCGCTGGGCTCGATTCGCTTGTATGCGAGGATGTTGGAGCAGGATCTGACTCAACAGCCGGCACAAGCAACGCTTGCGGGAAAGATCACGGGTGCGGCGCGAGTGGTGGAGGGGATTGTTCACGATGTGCTTGCGTTTGCGAAGGAGTTCAAGGTTCGTCATGAGCCGCTGGACGCTTGCGACGCGATGACGCGCGCGTGGGAAGCGGTGCGAGAATCCGGCGAACTTGTGAAAGCCGGGTCGATCGGTGCGAACTTAGATGTTCGCTGCGATTGGGACACCTCACGCGATGTCGTCATGACGGCTGACAGTGCGTTGCTGCATCAGGCCTTGGTCAACATCATTCAAAACGCGGTCCAAGCGATGATTGGGGATATTGCAACGCCAAACGAGTTTATAAAGCACCGACTCACGCTCAGCGTGAAGGAATCGCGTGTGGCGATGGGGGATAGGTCGAATAGGTCATACGCGACTAATGGCGAGCCGGATGTTGTGCGTGGGCGGGTTGGCGGTGTTGGCCGTGAAGCAGTTGTTGTACTCAGTGTGAAGGATTCCGGTCCGGGCATGTCGCAAGACACCATCGAGCGAATGTTCAACCCGTTCTTTACGACGCGCGCCGCTGGTACTGGGCTGGGCCTCGCAATCGTGCATCGCATCATTGATGCACATGGCGGACAGATTCGCGTGCGGAACAACGTGGATGTTGTGGGGGATCAAGCATCTGAAGTCGAACGTCGTGGGGCGTGTGTCGAGATCATTTTGCCTGCGAAGCAGCGGGAAAAATCGGTGGTGCGAGAGAAGAAGTGAGTCATCGTCAATCACTCGCGCTCGCGAGTGGTTTCTGGAGTGTTTGAGAGAGTGTGAATCAAGTGTGCAGGATGCAACGGACGCAAAGCAGCGTCTTTTCCAAGGATGCGGAGAACTCTTATGAAGACTGTGCTGATTGTTGATGACAAGGAAATGATGCGAGATAGCGTCGGCGCGACGCTTGAGCGTGCTGGCATGCGTGTGGTGACGGCGGGCGATGCGCCAGCCGCGCTGCAGATGATCGCGGCGTCTCGCCCCGACGCAGTCGTCACCGACATGCGCATGCCCGGCATGACGGGCATCGAACTGCTCGAACAGGTTCGCCAGATCGACGACGAACTGCCTGTCATTCTGATGACTGCGTTCGGCACGATCGAGACGGCGGTCAAAGCGATGAAGATGGGCGCGTTTGATTATCTCACGAAGCCTTTCGAGGGCGATGAATTGATCATCGCTGTCAAGCGAGCGATTGAACATCGGCGTTTGACGCGTGAAAACGCGGTGTTGCGTGTGACTGCGGGCGCGGATGCGCCGTCACTCGGAGTGGGCCGAGCTCGTGCGGTCAATCTTGCTCCCGGTGCGAACAACTCGTCGCATGACGGGGGGGCGGGCGAAAGCAAGCGGGGTTTGGAGCGGCTTGTCGGCTCTTCGCGTGCAATGGAACAACTCCGCGAACAGATTCGCGCGGTAGCCGGGTCTCATGGGACGGTGTTGGTGACGGGCGAATCGGGCGTTGGTAAGGAAGTGGTTGCGCGGGCGATCCATGAAACCAGCCCGCGTTGTGCGAACACGTTCCTTGCGGTGAACTGTGCCGCGTTGTCCACGAGTTTGCTGGAGAGCGAACTGTTTGGGCACGAGCGTGGTGCGTTTACTGGCGCGGAGAAACTCCGCAAGGGTCGATTCGAACTGTCCGATGGCGGCACGCTCCTGCTCGACGAAGTTTCAGAAGTGGCGCCGAGCATTCAGGCCAAACTGCTGCGTGTGCTGCAGGAACGCAACTTTGAACGCGTCGGCAGCAGTCTTTCGATCGGTGTGGATGTGCGTGTCATTGCGACGAGCAACCGCGACCTGCCCGCGTCAGTTCACAAGAATGAGTTCCGTCAAGACCTGTACTACCGCCTGAGCGTGTTGCCCGTGACGATTCCGTCGCTCCGCGAACGCCTTGAGGACGTGCCGGAACTGGTGCAGTACTTCGTGCAGGCATCTTGCTCGCGCGAAGGTCGGCCCGTGCCTCATATCGAACCCGAGGCGATCTCGCTGATGCAGAATTACGCGTGGCCCGGCAACGTGCGTGAGTTGCAGAATATCTGTGAGCGAGCGATTGTGCTGTCGGCGATTGGTGGCGGCAAGGACGCTGTTATCACCAAGGCATTGATTGAGCCTTGGCTCAGCCGCCAGCCGGTCGGACCGATTTCAACGCCTCATGTTGGACTTGCTGAACCCAAGGTTGGCGTCGCGCCGGGCGCGATCGTGCCGACGACGATTGATGGGACTGTAAAGCAACTGGACTCCATCGAGCGAGAAGCGATCGTGCAAACCCTGGTTCGCTTCAAGGGCCATCGCCAGAAGACGGCTCACGCGCTGGGCATCGGCGTTCGCACGCTGGGGCTCAAACTCAAGAAGTGGAAGCAGACCGGGTTGGTGGCGGAGAACTTGTAAGGCGTTCGTGCGATCGGATGCTGTCGAACGCAGAGGAAGACAGAGGAGCAAAAGAGGAATACAGAGAATTTGAAGATTGAGTTCTTGAGCGAGCGTCCGCAAGGCGCTCGCTTTTTTCTCACCACCGTGTCTCCTGACCACACTCATCGCTCTCTGTGTTGCTCTGCTCAGCCTCTGTCTTCCTCTGCGTTCATGAGTCCCCGCCTCTCGCTCTCGGCACGCCCGTTGCGTAAGTACCTCCGTGATCCGCGATCTCATCCAATCCGACGCTTCGCCCGTGCTGGAGCAGATGATGCGGTTCACTGCGCAGCGGCAGCGGCTGCTGGCGCACAACATTGCCAACCTTGACACTCCAAACTTCACGCAACTCGACGTGTCGCCCAAGTCTTTTCAGGCTGAACTGCGTCGTGCCGTTCAAGCCCGACGCGAAGGGAACGCCGGTCGGGGCGAACTTGCGCAATTGGGTGCGCTAAATCTGCGCGATACCCGGGAAGTGCGCTTCCTTGATAATGGCGAACTCGAACTCAGGCCCGGCACGCCCTCGGGCGGCGTGATGTACCACGACCGCAACAACCGCGACCTCGAAGGTCTGATGCAAGGCCTTGCCGAGAACGGCATGGCATTCCGGGTCGCCACCGACTTGCTCAGGCGTGACAACGACATTCTCAGAACTGCGATTTCGCAGCGTGTTTGATTCTTGATATTCCTTCTTTTAGCACAGAGACACAGAGATCATGAGGATGATGAGGAGATGATGGGATGATGCGATGATGGGAACTGCCAAACGACTTACGAAATGAGATCCAACGTCACACCGTCTCATCATCACCCCGTCCCTACATCTCCTCCTCCCCCTCCTGATCTCTGTGTCTCTGTGCTGAAAACGACTCTCCAGCACACCCAGAAACCCGTATGTTCGGCCTCCTCGACATCTCCACTTCCGGCATGATGGCCCAGCGGACTCGCCTCACGGCTATCTCCGCCAACATCGCGAATCGCAATTCGGTCGAAGCCGATGGCTCCCCGTTCCGGGCACGCATGGTCATGTTCTCGCCGGGCAATCCTGGGGCGGAATCCGCCGACGGGCGGGCGTTGGGCGTGCATGTGTCGTCCATCGAGGAAGACCCTTCGGCTTTCAACCTCCGATACGAGCCTGGCGATCCGCGGGCCCTCAAGAGTGGCCCGTACAAGGGCTACGTCCAGGACAGCAACGTCAATATGGTCACTGAACAGGTCAACATGATGCAGGCAGTTCGTGCCTATGAAGCAAATGCTGCGGCTGCCGAGGCGACGCGGTCGATGATGAATCAGGCACTGCGTTTGCTTGGCTAATGGTGTTGGGACGGGTCGCGAGGCTCGTCGTTGAACTTCAAAGTAGAACGGGCAACGCAGGATGCACCGCCCAGAGACCCTTAGAGTCAGCCAATCGCCCTAGACTGTTGCGGTTGGTGTGCGAGTGTGAGAGCATCCATGGCAGATCCGTTGGGATTCATTTCTGGTAGTGGGGGCGTGAAGGGAAGTCAGTTCCCGCAGGTAAAGCCGCAGACGGCTGAAGGTGGCTCTACGTTTAAGGACGCGTTGCTCGCGAACCTTCGCGAAGCGAACGAAGCCCAGCAGCAGGCAACCCGCGCTGTTGAAGACTTGCACACTGGCGAGCGAAGCGACGTTGAAGGCGTAATCCTCGCGACGCAAAAGGCTGACAATGCGTTTCGCATGTTGCAGCAACTGCGTAATCGCATGATGGAAGCCTACGACGAAGTGAAGCAGATGCGAGTGTGATCTTTTGGTACGCCGTCCCTCCGGGACGGCAGTATTTCGAAACCTCTATCAAACCAAGAACGCCGCTCGAATCATCCGGGCGGCGTTGCTGCTTGTGTTTCAGCATCGGTCTGCGACGATACACCGAATGTTGGCAATCGATCAGAACACTGCCGCCTCGGAGAGGCGGCGTACCTAATCAACTCACGGCACATCGCTCAACGACAAACCCGGAATCATCTCGCCCCACACGGCTTGCAACTCGGCTTTGGTTGGTTGCTTCGTGATCTGCGAGCCGCCCCAGTTTGGCAGAGCGCGGCCCCAGAGCCTGCCGTGTTGACCCAGTGATGCCGTGTCGGCCCACTTTGGGCGGAAGAAGTTGATGATCCATCGCTGAGCAAGATCGACGAGCGGCAGCGCGCCGTGGAACCCAACTGCGCCGTTAATGAGTGCACGATCAATGCCTTCGCCAAGCCATGGCACGTCTTGGCGCTGCACGACCACGGTGTTTTTCCAACTGTCCGCCCATGGTGGCATTGCTCCCAGCAGCGGCACAGTTTCGTCGCCTGTGTCGGTTGTGGTGCCGTTCCAGGAGTCCTTGCACGAGCAGTTATCCATGTCGAACCGAGTTTGGCCATACTGATCGACGCCCAGTTTCGTGCGAGTCATGGTTTCCTCGCCCGCACCGACGATGGCGAGCCATGCCCCGCCTTTGTTTGCAGGCAGCAAGTGGACTTGAGGCGACACCTGCTCCACAAGTTCACGATATCGACGTGCCGAGTCGAGCATTTCGCCAAAAACTTGCGTCGCGATCTTCTTGCACGCGGCTTTATCGCTCGCGAGCGATGCGTCATTCACGACATCCTGCACGAACTCCGCCAACGTGTCGCGCACGGAAGGCTGAAATGTCTTCGGATCAAACATGAGGTCCGCCGAAGTCGTGCCGCCCGTATCCAATGGCTTGTCGTTCTTGTCGCGCAGCGTCCCGGCGAATGAAGGAAGCAACTGGTACACGCTGGGCGTGACACGCGCCATCGTGCGCTCACGCTCGCTGCCTCCACGGAACACGAATCCGTCGCCGCCCACTGCCAACTTGCGAATCGCGGCGTTCGCTCCGCGGAAAGGCGTTCCGAGGGTGACAACTCGCCTGACAACGGGCACGCCATTGTCATCGCGAAGCAGATTCGACGCGAGACAGCCCGCGATCACAATCCCGCCCATCGAGTGTCCCACGAGATCAACGCTGTCGCACAGTGCGCCTTTCACTTTTGTACTGTCATATCGCATCTGATTTGTGCGTTCGATGACCTCTTGCACAAAGGCAGCGAAGTGCCGAATCGTGTAAAAATTGTTCTGCCGCCAGTCGTAAGAATACGTGTACACTGGCTGCACGGGCGTTTTGGCGTACGAAAGGTTGTGCTTGAGTTCCGCAACCAGCTCGCCATAGATCATTTTGAACACTTCGCTGGGGCGGACCAGACTGGGTCCGTGCGCCTCGTACCGCATCCGCTCATCAGCGATACCAGTGGTCGGATACAGCGAAATCCGATCAAACAACTTGAACGCCAGTTCGCCCGGACCCCAGACTCGTTCCTGATCAATCGGATAATGATCATGCAAACCGCCCGCCGTGATGGCGTGAACGATGATGATTGGATAGATTTTTTCCTGTGCTGGTGCGTCGGGCATGGTGGGCTCCTGTGCGCATTGAAACATCACCGCTCAGTCGCGGCGTTGCTAGAAAAGCGTACTCCACACGCGCAGCGGCTCAACATTCTCTTGGAAGTTCATGAAATATCTCAGATATTGATTGCAGTATTGTTCAAAAGCGAATCTCTCACCAATCCAAGGTACCCATCCACGCCTTTGCCAACTCCTCCACATCCCATTTCTCTCGCTTGATTGAACGCGTCACAACAGTCAGTGTGCCCGTTTCATCAAGTTCACCAACCTTTGAGCATCCAACGCTCGGGTACGCAAGCACGATCTCATTAATCGCGTCTATGGTGTCGTCATCACCATCCACTTCAAGCACATAACGGCTCGGTGCCTCGCCAAACATCTCAACGTTGTCGGGACGATGACCCCGCAGACTCAAACTCGCCCCGATTGGACGGTCATGAGTCGATCCGGCAATCAACATCTCTGCGATCGCCATCAGTAATCCGCCTTCCGAGCAATCGTGCGCACTGTACACCTTGCCCTGCTTGATCAATTCATGTACGACCTTCGCTGCGTTCGGCCCGCCCACGAGACTAACGCGTGGCATTACATGCACCGTTTCGCCATCATCTGTCAGTGACTCATAATTGTTCTGCATATCTGGCATACCGAACAATTGAGCATGCATGGATCCCGCCAATCCAGCGCCGAATTCCGATTCTTGTCCTTCCACCACAATCAGCGCTCGCCCCGCCTTCTTCGCATCCATCGTGACAGACCTTGCGATATCAGGCACGATGCCCATGCCTGTAATGAGCAGCGTGGGCGGAATTTCGATGAGTTTTTGTTCGCCAGTTGCAGGATCAACGTATCGAAGTTGATTCGAGAGCGAGTCCTTACCGCTCACGAAGGGCGTGCGATACGCCTTCGCGCCGTCGTAACAACCCCACGCCGCACGCACGAGCGCACCGAGGTTTTCCGGCTTTTCGCAACTTGCCCAGCAGAAGTTGTCGAGGATGGCGATCTTGGTTGGATCGGTCCCGACGCAGACGAGATTGCGGACGCACTCATCGATGCTCGCGAGCGTCATCCAATATGCATCGCCGCCTAGTGCAGGATCGCCGACGCTCGATTGCAGCCCCTGCGAGATTGCAAGGCCGCGGCCAGTGCCCGGCACAGGCTCGATGATCGCCGCATCGCCCGGACCGCGAGTGTTTGGGCCAACCAACGGCTTCACCACCGTGTTGCCCTGCACTTCATGGTCGTATTGGCGGATGATCCAGTGCTTGCTGGCGACAGTCGGGTGGGAGAGGATTGAGAGAAGCGTTGTGTGAAGATTCGTGATTCGTGATTCGGCATTCGTGGCGATGTTCGCCCCTCGTTCGCTCGTTCGCTCCCTCGCTTGTTCGCTTCCCCTCCACAACGCCTCCCGCGTCGGGTTCGGCAATCCATCGTGCAGGAAGTGCATTGACAACCGGCCCACTTCGTTTCCTTGATACGTGAGGATGAGCGCGGGCTTGCCTTTGTCGTCTGTCGCTCCGAATTCGCCCAAGTCCGCGAGTTCAACGCCTTCTTCATCGCAAATCTTCTGCAACGCTGGAACGTTGGCGGGCGGCACGGCGAGCACTATTCGCTCCTGTGCTTCGCTGATCCAAATTTCCGTGTACGAAAGCCCGGCGTACTTCACCGGAGCTTTTTCGAGCGTGACACGTGCGCCGAGTTCGCCTGCCATCTCGCCGATTGCGGAAGAAAAGCCGCCAGCGCCGCAGTCGGTGAGTCCGTGAAAAAGAGGGCGAAGACTCATCGCGGAGTTCGCAGAGGCAGAGGAGAAACGCGGAGAGGTATTTGGATTGGCGCGATTGTCATTCTCTGCAACTCCTCCGCGTTTCTCCGAATTCTCTGCGACCTCCGCGATCGCGTTGCGTGCTCTCAGCACCGCATCGAGCAACCGCTTCTCCTCAATCGCATTCCCAATCTGCACCGCATGGGCAAACTCCGTTGCGCTGCTGCTCTGCAGTTCGCCGCTGCTGAACGTTGCGCCGTGAATCCCATCGCGGCCCGTGCGTCCGCCCAGCGCGATGATCCGGTCCCCTTTGCGAGCCGCGCCTTTCACCATGTCGCGAGGAATGAGTCCGATGCAACCGCAGAAGACCAGCGGATTGCCAACATAGCGATCATCAAAGAACACGCCGCCGCTGACAGTGGGGATGCCCATGCGATTGCCGTAATCTCGCACGCCCGCGACGACTTCCTGAAGGACGCGTTTGGGTGGGAGGACGCCGGGGGGGAGAGATTTCAACGCGAAGGCACGCGAAGGAAAGTCAGGGGTCGAGGGCTGCGGGTCTGATTCGATGCCTTTGTTCTCTTCGCGTTCCTTCGCGCCCTTCGCGTTCCAATTGTTTGGATCCGCTACGCAAAATACATCCGTACTCGCGATCGGCTTCGCTCCCAGTCCAGTCGCGATCACGTCACGAATGCAGCCGCCGATACCGGTTGCTGCGCCGCCGTAAGGTTCGATTGCGCTAGGGCGGTTGTGTGTTTCAACCTTGATGTTGACGGCCCATTGATCATCGAACGCGATGACGCCTGAGTTGTCCTTGAATACAGAGAGCGTCCAATCAATGCCCTCTGCGATCAGTTCATGCGTCGCCGCCGCGACCGTGCGTTTCAGGAGGTTGTCGATGGTGACGGAGCCATCGGGGTTGATCGTGTGGCCAGGGCGGGAAGCGGCATGAGACGGTGAAACGGTGACCCGGTGAGACGGTGAAGTTGAAACACCTTCGCCTGCCTTACGCCCCTCGTTCGCTCGCTCGCTCGTTCGCTCGTTCGCTTCCACATACCTCACCGTCGCCTTCAGCGTCTTGTGAACACAGTGCTCGCTCCAAGTCTGAGCAATCGTCTCGAGTTCGATGTCCGACGGATCACGGCCCAACGCCTTGAAGTGCCCCTGCACGGCCTTCATCTCTTCCAGATTCAGAAACAGGTGTCCGTCCTTGCTGAGTTTCTGCAATCCCGCGTCGTTCAGGTTGAGTAATGGGACCGTGATCTTCTTGAATTGATACGAATGCCCCTTGGGCAGTTCGCTGGGCTTCCAAGGTCCGGTCGTAATCTGATGGACCACGGTGTTCGCAAGCGATGCCTTTGCGATGCGTTCGCCTTCGCTTGGGCTGATTCCCGTGAAGTCATACCGCGTGCCGGTTGACACAAGCACTTGCTTTTTCGTCAAGTTGAGAATCGAATCCGTCACTGTCTGTGCTGCCGGATCCATCACGCCGGGGAGTGGGTGCACTTCCACGATCGCCGCGTGCGCTGCGGGGTTTGCGACGCCGATCGTCGCTTCCTCAGTCACCGGATCCGCAAGCAACTTGCTGACGACTATCGAAACATCGTCCTTGATGAGTGCACCCTCAATCAAGTACACGCGCGCACTGGACGCGTCCGTCACTGCGAACCCAAGATTCCTCGCCTTCGCCGCGGCACTCTGCGCACGCGGATCCAGCACGCCCTTCTTATTGCGAACTTCGATGCGGACGAGCGATTGCGAAGTTGTTTCGGGGGTGGACATGCTGCATCGTACCGGCTGCCGGTGGCACTGGCTTTCAGCCCGTGGAGCGTCGCCGCGAATCGCCGAATATTTTCGTGTGTCGAAGCGATTCGCATGGCCTGGAAGGCCATGCGACCCACGGGCTGGAAGCCCGTGTCATTGCCGGGAAGAGCAGACGAAACCGCGATACTCTTGCGGGTCTGTTGTTCTTCGTTCGCCTCTTTCTGTTTCTCGTTCCTGAGGTTTACACATGGCTCATCCCGGCAAGTCCACCGATCCCAATGTCTTCATCCTTCCCGATCTGGGCGAAGGCGTGCACGAAGGCGAACTGCTCAAGTGGCGTGTGAAGGAAGGCCAGCACGTCAACGAACTCGACGTGCTCGCGGATATGGAAACCGATAAAGCCGTGGTCGAAGTGCCCAGCCCGCGTGCAGGCACGATCAAGACGCTGCACGGCACCGAAGGGGAAATCCTGAAGGTGGGCAATCCGCTCGTCACATATGTTGGCGGTGGCGGCGGGGGGGGCGGGGGCGAACATCAGAATGGCTCGCGTCCGACCGAGACGGTCGCACGAAACACTGCAGCGGGGACCGCTGCATCCACCCCTCGCAATGTGATGGACGACATCCCTGAACCCACCGAGCGCACCGAAGACGCCGGCACCGTCGTAGGCAAAGTGGGCGGTGCGACCCCGGGACTCTCCGCCGAACAAGGCAAGGCCCTCGCAACACCCGCCGTGCGCCGCTTGGCCCGCGATCTTGGCGTTGATATCGACCGCATCGCCGGCACGGGCATTGGTGGTCGTGTGCTTGAAAAAGACGTTCGCGCTGCAAGTGGTGGCTCACAGCCCACGCGGAGCAGTGCTCCAGCCGCGAAGTCATCTCATACACCAGCCGTGTATGTTGAACCCGCTCCGATGCAGGCTCGTCAGTCTTACACACCGCCCGCGGCACCTGCGGCTTCGTCCTCGGCTCGGAGAGCCGATGTACCCGACGCTGCGGAAACCACACGCATCCCCTTCCGCGGCGTGCGTCGCACCATCGCGAATCGTCTCCGCGAGAGCATCAACCAAGCCGTTCACTTTACTGTCATGGACGAAGCCGACGTGTCCGCGCTTGACAGCCTCCGACGCAAACTCGCCGCAGCCAGCGGCGAAAAGGTCAGTTTCCTGCCCTTCGTGTGCAGCGCGGTCGCACGTGTGCTCGGCAATTCGCAGTTCAGGCCGCTCAACGCAACGGTGGACGAGAAACCGGGCGATGCAAACTACGACGCGTCCATCATCCAGCACCGCAGCGTGCATCTGGGCATCGCGACCGACACCGAAAGCGGCTTGATGGTCCCCGTCATCCGCGACACTGACCGCATGGGTGTGCTCGAAATCGGCCGCGCCGTCGAGCAAATCGCCACGAGCGCTCGCAACCGCAGCATCCCGCGCGAACAGCTCATGGGTAGCACCTTCACGATCAGCAACGTGGGCAGTTACGCAGGCCGCTTTGCAACGCCCGTGATCAACTACCCCGAAGTCGGCATCCTCGCCGTAGGCCGCGCCCGTGAAGGCGTCGTCGTGAACAAAGGTGCGATGCGCGTGGGCTTGCTCATGCCGCTGAGCCTTGCGTGCGACCATCGCGTGGTGGACGGCGCGACGGCGGCCTTGGCACTCGCCGAAATCGTGAAGTTGCTGCAAGACCCAGAGCAACTCATGGGACCGGCGCGGGCTTAAGTGCCGCTTATTGAACTCACGAGGTACAACGTCCGTAAACCCTTTGTTCGCGTCCCAGATCGCCCGAGGAGTCTGAAAACTCCACCAGTTTTTCCGATTTCTCGCGCTTTCGCCGGTCGGTTTAGCCGCATGGCTTCAGGGAGCGAACAATATTCCCATCACTAGGTGGCGGTGAGACTGTGTTGGTGCGCGCGTGGATCTTGCCTGGCTTGCCGGGCGGTGGAGTGCGGGTTGAATTCGGCTGAGACCATTTGGATTCTGCGATGCGACCTGTGCGGGCACTACAAGCCCGCGTGGCGGTGGCTGGCTCGACTTTGGACGCCCACGATCGCGTCGCGACGCCTGCGTTGGTGCCCCAACTGCAAGTTCCTGCGGCGCATGCGATATGAACGCACGTTCTACGACACAGTGGAGCGAGAGCGTGCACGCAACGAAGCGATCAAGACTGGTGAGTACGACCTCAATCGCGCATCGGCGGTGTCGCTCGACAAGCCGTTTGATCCGCTCGATCCGCGTGATGCGAAGCAGTACGGAGTGAAGGACTTCAACGAGTTCGACAGCGCGATGCCTGGATTGATTGCGTTGTCGGGTCTGGACGGACTCGAAAAGCGTCATGCGCAGACAACACTCGTGTCGCCCGATGTCATTCGCGACGCAACGCACGACGACCACGACATTCACATTGAGCCTGACGATGACGTGCAGCATCTCGCCGCGCCCGCGCTGCCTGATGAGCAAGTTGTGACCACGATCTCCGCTGAGGAGTTGGTGTCTGCGCCTGAATCGCAGGCCGACACCGTTGAGGACGTTCCAGCCGCGCCCAGCGAAGCAACAACGCCAGCGATGCAAGATGTGCAGAGCGAAGCGGTGCAACACGAAGAGTCAGAAGTTTCAGCGTCGCACGAAGCGCACGCCGGGTCAAACGGCGTGGTGCATCTGAATGGTCACTCTTCTGTTGATCGCGTGCAGGCTCATGCTGCTGAAACGAGTGACCGCAACATCACGCCGGAACCCGTCCCGGCATACGACGATAGTTTCTATGACGGCCCGCCCTTCGTGATTGGCTTGTCGGGCGGCATCGCATCAGGAAAAACCACCGTCGCGAGGGCGCTGAGTGATCTGGGCTTCCACGTCATCGACGTCGACGCGCAGGCGAAGTCCGCCCTTCAACAGCCCGACGTGCGTGAAAAACTCGTGTCGTTGTGGGGTCGATCCATTTTGACCGCTGACGGCGTGATTGATCGCGTTCAAGTTGCATCAATAGTCTTGAAAGACCCCGCGAAACGCCGCGTTCTCGAAGAAGTCGTCCGCCCTTACGTCCGCATCGATCGCGCCCGAGCGTTGCAGCAGGCAAGCGCCGCTGGAAAATCAGGCGTCGTTCTCGACGCGCCGCAACTCTTTGAAACTGGTCAAAATAGCGAGTGCGATCTCGTGATATTCGTCGAAGCTCCGCTGGCTCAGCGTGCATCCCGAGCAGTCGAACGCGGTTGGACCATGGAACACCACGAGCGGCGTGAATCCGCGCAGTTGTCCATTGATGAAAAGCGCAACCGATCACATGCGATCATCGTCAATGATTCAACGCCCGAAGCGCTGGTTGCAGATGTCAAAGCCGTGGTGCGGCAAGTTCGCGCACTCGCCGAGGGGTAAGTGTTGTCGTGCCACCGACAGTGCTTTGACTGTCGGTGGAGAGCTTGTAACATACAATTGAAGTTTGTGTGGTGTAAGTGCAAAACCACCGACTAGCAAAGCCCTGTCGGTGGCACGTTGGTTCAGATTTTGACAGGCCTCAAGCCGCCTTGGCAACACGAGACATCGTGTCGTTGACCTTTTGGCTGAGAGATTCAGGCGTGAAGGGCTTCACAACGTAGTTGTTGACGCCCGCCTTGATCGCTTCCACCACACGCGACTTTTCCGCTTCCGTCGTCACCATGATGATGGGCGTCTTTTTGCCTTGCGCGCGGTATGTCTTGACGAACGTGATGCCGTCCATGACAGGCATGTTCCAGTCGCACAAGATAAGATCGGGCTTGAACGCTTCGATCGTGTCGAGCGCCTCTTTGCCGTTGCCAGCTTCGCCAACGTCCTTGTGTCCCAGTGTTGCGAGCGCATTCTTCTGAATGTTGCGCATCGTCTTGGAGTCGTCGATGAGAAAAATCTTCATAGGAGTTCCGTGAGAAAGTGTGTGCGATTACGCAGCGACGCGTGAGGCCTTCAGCTCTTCGCGGATGGCGATGTAGATGCCAAAGTCGCCACAGAAAATCTTGCAAGGCAGGTGAATGCAGACAGGGTTCGAAGTCTTCGCGACAGTGTGACCCGAACTCATCACCACCGAGGGCGTTGAGATGCTGACGTTCTTGCCCTCAAACTTCGCTTTCGCGACGCCCGAGATCATGTTGATCAGTTCGCCAATCGCGTCCGCAAAGTCCGGGCTCTCCGGCGCGATTTCCTGTCCCGCGAAGCGTCCGATGACGACCTTTGCGACCGGCGTCGGAAAACTCAGAACGATTGAGCCCACGACATCGCCCGACATGCCGATGATGCCCGAGATGTTGTACTTCGTGTTTTCACCAGCGATGTGAGGCTGGCCTAACGCCACCTCCGTCTTGATCATGGTCGAAAAGACGGTGTGCACGGCTTCGATGAACGGATTGATGTACTTGACGTCCATAGTGAAAGCGCGGCGTCCGCGCATTCACTCATTCGGTTGATTGAGGCTCCGTCTGAATCGTGTGAAAACACACGTCCGGAAGTTGGGTGAGCACACGCAAACACCCTCTCAAGAAGAGTGTCGATGACACCTCAACGCAGCCCCGCGCAAGAGTGGCGGAAGCCGCGCGATCGCGAAGCAAGTCAAGAAAGGCTCTCCCGTGCTGGCAAACTTCCAGGAACGCGTTGATCTATTGGCGCGAATGATCGTCTTGTCAGATGCGGGCGATCTCACTGGCTTGGTCGCCATCCAGGAGCAGGCGTCCGTTCTCGCGGGCGATCTCGTCGCGGATCATTCTGAAGCACTTGCAGACGTCGCGAAAAAGGTTGGCTCGCTCGCTGAAGCCATCGTGATGGCAAGTGCCGCAGACACGAACAAAACCTTCGCCGAAATCGGCGCGATGGTCGAAAAACTGCAAAAGGCAGCGACAGAGCCCGAAGTTGAATCAACAGCAAACACGAATTCCGCTGGCGACAAGGAACTCATCGCTGCATGGATATCAAGCTGCGACAGCATGCTGACGGAACTCGAAGGCCGATTGCTCGTGCTGGAAAAGTCTCCAACTGACGCAGAAGTCATCGCAGACATCCGCCGCACGATGCACACCTTGAAGGGCGAGTGCGGCGTGCTCTCGCAGCACGAAGCGCAGAAGCTGTTCCATGAAGCAGAATCGCTCATTGATCTGTGCGTTCAAGTTGGCGAGCCACTGCCCATCGATCCATTCCTGACGCTGTTGGACTGGATGCGAGGTTTCACGACAAAGCTCGCGGCAGATCACAACGCCAAGCCCGACAGTTCCGCCGATCTGCTTGCGACGATTATCGCAGCTCAGACAACTTTCTCTGCTCAGAACGAATCCAAGCCATCAGTACCTTCGCAATCGGCAAGCGTTGCACCAGTTTCACAACAGCCTGTTGCACATCAAACAGTCGTAGCCGCTGCTCCCACAGCACCGAAGCAAGAAGAGGCCCCGGTCGCTGCCAAACAAGCGACGACTCCACCAACCGCGACACGCACCAGCACCATCACACCAATCGTCGACGACACTCCCGTGCAATTCGCCGCGCAGGAAGGCAGCGAAGAGAATCTGCCCGACTTCCTCTGCGAAGCCAAAGACCACATCGCAAACTCCGAGGAAGCCCTGCTCGCGCTCGATCAGGATCGCGCGAACAAGGAACTCATCAACACCGTCTTCCGTGCCTTCCACACGATCAAAGGCGTCTCAGGCTTCATGGCCCTCAAGCCCATCGTGTCCCTCGCGCATAGCGCAGAGCAACTGCTCGACGGCGCACGCAGCGGCACGATTGCACTGGGCCGAGGCGAACTCGATCTCATCTTGTCCTCGTGCGACATGATGACAAAGCTCCTCGCCGTCCTCGAAGGCTCGAAGGGTCCATCGCGAGGCGACTTCGAAACGCTCGTCATGCGTCTCAACGAAGCATCCGCAGGTGGCGGCGTGCCCAACGCGGCCCCACAGACTGCTCAAGCGCCTATCGCCCCAGCACAGCCCGTCGCTGCAGCCGCTCCAGTAGAGACCAAGAAATCTGCCGACACGCAGCCATCAAGTGTTTCTCCGACTCAATCAAGCACGCCCGTTGTCGAGTCCAAGCCACCGCAGCGAGAAATTCCAGCAGCCGAAACACCCAAGGCAGCAAGCGACGGCGATCACGGCGCATCAAAGCTCAAGAAGTCTGAGCAGACGGTGAAGGTCAACACGACGCGTATGGACAGCCTCGTCACGATGGTGGGCGAACTCGTCATCGCGCAGCAAATGGTCGTGCAGGATATGAACGCCGTCATCAGCGGCACGCTTGGCGCAGATGGCGGCCAGCGAGCACAGCGCACGCTCAGCCACATGGGCAAGATGATCCGCGAGTTGCAGGAAGTATCGATGTCGCTGCGAATGGTGAACCTGAAGAGCACCTTCCAGAAAATGACGCGACTCGTCCGCGATGTGTCGCAAAAAGCTGGCAAGCAAATCGAAATCGTGACCGAAGGCGAAGACGTCGAACTCGACCGCAACGTCGTCGAAGCCATCACCGATCCGCTCGTGCACATGATCCGCAACTCCTGCGATCACGGTGTCGAAGGGGCAGAAGAACGCGTCGCTTCAGGCAAAAACCCTGTTGGCACCGTCACGCTGCGTGCATATCACGCGGGCGGTTCGATCGTGATTGAAATCGCCGACGACGGGCGCGGCCTAAAGCGCGAAAAACTGATCGCAAAGGCGAAGTCCAAGGGCATCATTCCGCAGGATACTGACGAAGCATCAATGCCCGATGGCGACGTGTTCGCGTTGATCTTCCTGCCGGGCTTTTCTACTGCTGAGAAGGTGACGGACATTTCAGGCCGAGGCGTCGGCATGGATGTCGTTCGCCGAAACATTGAAGCCCTGCGCGGCAAAATCGAAATCCGTTCGACGCCCGGCAAAGGCACGACGTTCCTGCTGCGATTACCTCTCACAATGGCAATCATCGATGGCATGGTCGTTCGCGTCGGTGAGCAGCGATACGTCCTGCCCACGTTGTCGATTCAGCAGAGCTTCTGCCCGAAAGCTGAGGACGTGCGCACTGCAGTGGGCGTTGGCGAGATGGTCAACGTTCGCGGCTCGATGCTCCCCATCTACCGCCTGAACCGCGTCCTCGATCTGCATGCAGGCCGGGACAATATCACAGACGCGTTGCTCATCGTGATGGAATCCGACGATCAACGCTTCTGTCTGATGGTCGACGAAATCATCGGGCAGCAGCAAGTGGTGATCAAAACCCTCAATCAGACTGGTCAAAAATTGCGAGGCGTTTCGGGCGGAGCGATTCTTGGCGATGGCCGAGTCGCGCTCATTCTCGACGTCGCGCAGATCGCGTCCATCGCACGCGAGTGCGACGCAGTGCAAACCACATTCAAGCAAACAACGCATGAAACATTGCTCGCGCAGGCAGGGACGCTCGCGAGCGTGTCGTAAGAAACACAAGGAAGTGATATGGCAACTCTCAAACTCAGCAACACCGAAAATTCCGGCCCGACCCGCAAGCTGCTCTCCTTCGGTCTTGGCGGCGAGGAATACGGCCTCGACATCCTCGCCGTGCGCGAAATCATCGGCGTGATCGACATCACGCCGCTGCCACGAACACCGCAGCACGTCAAAGGCGTGATCAATCTCCGCGGCAAGATCATCCCCGTGCTCGAACTGCGTTCACGTTTCGGCATGCCGTCCGTCGCATACACGCAGGAAACCTGCATCATTGTGGTGGATGTGCCAGGCGAGGGCGATAACGAGTCGCGACTGATGGGTATGCTCGTCGACACCGTCCGCGAAGTGCTCGACATCCCCGTGTCATCCATCGAGCCCACGCCACAATTCGGCTGCAGCATCCCGCTCGACTACATCACCGGCATCGGCAAGGTGAAAGACAAGGTCGTTGTCATGCTCGACACGCACAAGGTCATGAACCCAACCGAAGTCTCAGCAACGCCCACGCTCGCGAAGGCGGCGTGAGTCGATCAGTATCGAATCGCGCCACTGACCATGAAGCGGCTACGCCTTTGAGGATGTGCGTGCAGCCGCGTTTTCACGCCGTAGGCGTGGACTTCAGTAGCCGGGGGTGAAGCGAGGCTCTGCGAGCGCCACCCCCGGAGGGATATCGCGCATGCGATGCAGTCTGAAGGACTGCTCGTCTATATTGTCAGTGCCACAGGCCTTACTTGCAGCCTTTCAGGCCGCTGTCATAACCACTCATGCTTTCCGGGCGTGTCGCTCGCAAAGCCTCGCTCCACACCCGGCTACTGATGTGCAGGCCTTCGGCCTGATGTGATCGTCGATCTCTTCAACGCCCGCACCGCTTCATACACAAATATCCCCGCAAGCCCCAGCAGCAAAAGCGCTACCCCAGCATTGACAGATTCGGGCGACTTCCAAGCCCCGCTCTGTGAGAGTTTTCGCGCGCCTTCAAACACCTGGATCGCGAGTGCACTCACGGTGACGCACATGACAAACACCATCGGAATCGCGACATACCACGTGCGTTTGCCGTTTCGCTTGAGCCACACAGTGATGCCCAATAAAGTAAGAGCAGCGAGCAATTGGTTGCTCGTCCCAAAGAGCGTCCAGAAAATTTGCCACGCAGGAGTCTTGCCGGGCGATGCGGACGCTGGCCCAAGCAACAGCAGTAGGGGAATGCCAGCCGTGCACGCCGAAGCGATCACGCCGCCGATGGTTGACTTGATGCCCAGCAATTCACTGAGCAAGTAGCGTCCCAACCGAGCCGACACATCAAGCGTGTCGAACACAAACGTGCTGAACGCCATCGCGCCGAAGGTTGCCGCAAGCAGAAAGTATTTGGACTGCATCCACGTGCCATCTTTGATGCTCGCTCGATCAAAGAAACTGGTGAGATACATCGCAAGTCCATCGCCATACAGCACTGCAGGCGAGCGAGATCCAGTCGCCTTCGTCGCCACAATCATGACTGTCGATAGCGCGACGACCGCGACCAATCCCTCCAGCAGCATCGCGCCGAATCCAACCGACTTGCAGTGCGACTCCTTCGCGATTTGCTTGCTCGTCGTGCCGCCGCAAATCAGACCATGGAACCCACTGCACGCACCGCACGCGATTGTGACAAATAAGAATGGGAAAATCAGTCCCGTCATCTTGGGCACAGTCGTGCCCTCGGGCGCACCAAGGAAGTACGCCGAATACATCGCACTCTGCGAGAGCGACTGCGGATCCTGCACCTCAAACGGCCCGCGCTGCGGCTCAAATCCACCAAAGATGATTCCAAGGATGCCCACCGCACACGCCAAGTACAACATCCACCCGCCTAGATAGCCGCGAGGCTGCTGCAACAGCCACACTGGCAGCAGCGACGCGACAAAGCAGTATCCAAGAATGATCGCATACCACGCCTGCGGACTCGCCACGTTGATGAGGTTCGGATACTGACTGCCGATCCACACACACGCCAGCGTCGCAGGCACGCCTATGAGCGTCGCGATCCAATCGGGCATCTTCGTATATCGCTGCACAACCCCCAGTACACACGCGAGTGCCAGATACAGCCCGCTCGCAAGCGCAACACTGCCACCCTTGTTCACAGTTTCAGGCCGAGCGAGCAATTCTTCTGACAATCCGCGGAAGGTCTGAGCCGTCACATCCGTGAACGCGACGATGACATAGATCAGTGCAACATAAATGAAAATTGTGAGCACCAGCCACGCACGCTTACCCAAGTGCTCCTTCGCAACATGCGCAATCGACGTCGCCCCGTGCCGAATGCTTGCCACCAGCGCGGAAAAGTCATGCACCGCGCCGATGAAAATCACTCCGAGCAAAATCCAGAACAGACAAGGCCCCCAGCCAAACATCAAGCACGCCGTGATCGGCCCAACGATCGGCCCCGCCGCCGCAATCGCCGAAAAGTGCTGCCCCAGCAAGTAAAACGGCCGAGTCGGAATGAAGTCCACGCCGTCCTGCTTCGTCACCGCAGGCGTTGCCGAACTGTCGTCAAGTTTGTACTGCCGCGCGATGTAGCCACCATACAGGAAGTACCCAGCGACGAGGATGGCCATGACGCCAAGGGCGAGGATGGTGAGCATAAGGGAAAGAGACGGAGAGAAGAAGAGACGGAGAGACGAAGTAAAGACAAGCACAAGGGAACGCGAAGGTTACGCCCGCCTGCAACTCCGCCACTTCGTCTCTGCGTCTCTCCTTCTCTTCGTCTCTACTCACGAAAAAACGCCGCGAACCTTCGTTCGCGGCGTTCAGTGTCTTACAGACTACTCAGGCTAACTCGTGAGAATTAGTCGACGTAGTTGACCTGCTCGTCGTTGCGGACGGCGCGGGTCTGATCGCTGGTCGTGACCGACTGCACGACGAACTGACCGGCCTTCGTGCCCGTTCCAACGAAGGTGAAGTTGAGGACCTGACCGGCCTTGAGGGTGCCGATCTTCCAAGTCACGACACCGCCAGCAGCGGTTGCGCCGCCCGTCCAGCTCGTGCTCTTGTACTCGAGGCCAGGTTCAAAGGTCATTTCAACCTTGACGTTCGTCAGGTCGATCTGGCCCTGGTTCTTGACTTCGTAGCGGAAGGTGTGCGGCGTGCCGACGTTGACGACGCCGTCGTCGTCGGTGATCTGCGTGCCGATGTCCGGGACGCCCTGCAGCGTGACGGTGCAGCTATCGCTGACCGACTGTGCACAGGTGCAGCTCGCCGTTGCGGTGTTCTGCAGTGCGCCCTGGGCGCCGCCGCTGAACGTGACGCTGACGGTCTTGCTCTGGCCTGGGTTGAGAGCGCCGACGGCCCACGTGACGTTGCCGCCATTGACCGCGCCGCCTTCGGTTGCGCTGACGAAGCGAGCACCGGCCGGGATGGCATCCGTGACAGTCGTGTTGTTCGCGACCGCCGTGCCCGTGTTGGTCACGACGATGTCAAACTTCATGTTCTGACCAATACGCAGCTTGTCCGGGCACTTCTTGTCGATCGTGAGGACCGGTGCCTTGATGACCGTGGTGGTCGTGTTGGAGGTCGCGCTCAAGCCGCCCTGAGCGGTCGCGGTCGCGGTGTTCGCGAACGAACCGGTCTTGTCAGCCTGCACGTTGAACGTGACTTCCTTGCTCTGGCCGCCAGCGAGGTCGCCAACGTTGAAGTTGGGCTGGTTGCCGACGATCTTGAGGCCAGCGGGCAGCGCATCCGCGAGGGTGACGCCGCGAGCCGTGCCCGTGCCGTTGTTGGTGACAACGAGCTTGACCGGCCACACGTCGCAGGGGGTGCCTTCGGCGGGGGCGGTCTTGGTGAGAGCGAGAGCCGGGGCAACGACGTTCACGGTCATGCAGACCGGGACGCTGTAGCTTGCTTCGGCGCAGCTGCTGTAGCTGCCAGCCTTCGCGAAGGTGCCCTTGACGCTGATCGTCTTGGTTTCATTGGGGTTGAGGCCGCCCAGGTTGAAGCCCCACTTGTTGCCCATCTGGGTCGCGGGGGGGTTTGTGCCGGTGACGTTGAAGCCACCGATCTGGCCTTCTTCGATCGTCACGTCTTCCAGGCGCGTGCCGGAGATGTTCGTGACCTTGATCATGTACTCGATGGGGGTGTTCGCGGCGATTTCGCCCGGGCCCATCTTCTCGACCATGAGCGCCGAGGAGGAGCGCACGCCCGTCGGGTAGTACGCAACGCTGCCACCCATCATGGGGGCGGGAGCGGCTGCCGGAGCAGTGTTGCTCGCGTTCTTGTTGGCATTCGCCTTCGCATTCGCTTCAGCGGCGCGAGCATCAGCCGCAGCCTTGTCAGCAGCGGCCTTGTCGGCGGCAGCCTTGTCAGCATTCGCCTTGTCCTGAGCGCGCCAGTCGCCGCCGCCCTTGTTGCTACCGGAGATGCTGCTGTTGGAGGAGCTGCCCGTGCCGCCACCGATCGGCACCGTCACGCCGGCTGGGCTGCTGTAGCTCTCGCAGCCAACGAGCCCGCCCGCGAGGATTGGAAGAGCAGCCAAGAGTGCATTGACGTTTTTCGAGCGAACCATGTGTAAAAACCCTTTCTCAACTCGACAACCCCACG
Source organism: Phycisphaerales bacterium (assembly GCA_046350435.1). Lineage (GTDB taxonomy): Bacteria > Planctomycetota > Phycisphaerae > Phycisphaerales > UBA1924 > BJHL01. The sequence goes on along the minus strand of JAXMAK010000001.1, from coordinate 490,186 downwards.
ACCCTTCGACCATGAAGGAATGAGGTGCGAACCTTTGGAACTGAATCGCAGTTTAGTTGATAGTCTGTACACTGGCAAGGGGATATGAGGTGTTTCTCATATTCAGGACCGGTGACTGCACGTGTTCGTGTGAACAAGCACCAAATCGCGCAGAATGCGTGCGCAACTTTGACTCTCAAAGTCACTTAGATTGCAATGAACGTTTGGAATATCATGCGCGTGCACGCACACCTTCGGGGTTGAGGACGAGACACGATGATCGACTACGAAAAGCTTGGAAGTTTCTATCTCGGCAAGACTTACGACATCGATCTCTCCTCCCGGACCGATGATCTGCTGCTCTACGACGCAAAGGACCTCGTCACCCACGCCGTATGCGTGGGGATGACCGGTTCTGGCAAGACAGGTTTATGTTTGGACCTGCTTGAGGAAGCCGCGATCGACGGCATTCCTGCGATTTTAATTGATCCAAAAGGTGATCTCGGAAACCTCTGTCTCACCTTCCCCAACTTGCAGGCAAACGACTTCAGACCTTGGATCAACGAAGCCGACGCTCAAACTAAAGGCCTGACTCCGGACGCGTTCGCGCAACAGCAAGCCGATCTCTGGAGAAAGGGCCTTGAGCAATGGCACCAATCGCCCGAACGCATCGCTCGATTCCGCAACGCCGCTGACGTGGTGATCTACACGCCTGGCAGCAACGCCGGCATCCCAGTGTCGATCCTCAAGAGTTTCGACTGCCCGCCCTTCGAAGTCGTCGACGATGCCGAACTGCTCCGCGACCGAATCAACACAACTGTCTCCAGTTTGCTCGGTCTCGCAGGCATCAACGCCGATCCAATTCGCAGCCGCGAACACATCCTGCTCTCAACGATTCTGATGCAGGCCTGGCAGCAGAGCCAAAACCTTGACCTCGCCGCGATCATCTCGCAAGTTCAGAATCCGCCCTTCACAAAAGTGGGGGTGCTGGACATGGAAGCCTTCTTCCCAAGCAAAGAACGCTTCGAACTCGCGATGACTCTCAACAACCTCCTCGCCAGCCCGCAGTTCGCCGCGTGGACCCAAGGCGAAGCGCTCGATGTCGGCAAAATGCTCTATGGCCCGACCGGCAAGCCCCGCCTCGCCGTCGTGAGCATCGCCCACCTCGATGATTCCCAGCGCATGTTCTTCGTCGCGCTGCTCATGAACCAGATTCTGGGTTGGGTCCGCCAACAAAGCGGCACCACAAGCCTGCGCGCACTCGTCTACATGGACGAAATCGCTGGCTACTTCCCGCCCGTCGCCAACCCGCCCAGCAAACAGGCGATGTTGACCCTCATGAAGCAAGCCCGTGCTTTCGGTGTCGGCATGGTGCTCGCAACCCAAAACCCCGTCGATATCGATTACAAAGGTCTCGCCAACGCCGGCACGTGGTTCATTGGCCGCCTCCAAACCGAGCAGGACAAAGCCCGCCTGCTCGATGGACTCGAAGGCGCGATGGCCACCGCCAGCAAGTCCTTCGACCGCACGCGCATGGAGCGCGTCCTCTCAGGCCTCGGCAAACGCGTCTTCCTGATGAACAACGTCCACGAAGACGGCCCCGTGATCTTCGAATCCCGCTGGGCGCTGTCATATCTGCGAGGCCCACTTACACGATCGCAAATCAAGCAGTTGATGGACCCGTTCAAGGGTAGATCGGCGGTCCCCGCCGATTCGTCTTCAAGTAGATTGACAGTCCCTGTCAATCCGTCTTCGCCAGCGGTCCCCGCTGGCGGATCTGTGGGACAATCGATTCCGAAATCGTCTCCGACCGAGACGGTCGGAGAAAACAAATTGGCGGGGACCGCCAATCTACAAAGCCGTCCCGTCCTCGCCCCCGACATCCCACAATACTTCATCCCACTCCGTGGCTCCAAACAACCCGGCGCACGCATCGAATATCGCCCCATGCTCCTTGGCTTCTCATGGGTCCACTTCCTAGACAAGAAAGCCGGCGTCGACGTCGATCAGCAAATCTCCATGCTCACCGAGTTTGCCTCTGGCCCCGTCCCCATCGATTGGGACGCAGGCACCAAAGTTGAACTGACAGACAAAGATGTTGAGCGCGACCCCACCGATACCGGCGCATCCTTCGCAAACTTGCCCGCTGAAGCCGGCAAAGCCAAGAGCTACGCCGACTGGCAGAAAAAACTCGTCGACACGTTGTACCGCACGCAGCAACTCGACATCCTGCGCAGCGAAGCGCTCGAAGCCGTGAGCAACCCCAACGAAAGCGAACGCGACTTCCGCATCCGCCTGCAACAGAAGTTCCGCGAGCAGCGCGACGAAGGCATCGAAAAACTCCGCCTCAAGTACGCAAGCAAAATGAACACGCTCACGGAGCGCATCCGCAAGGCTGAGCAGAAAATCGAAGTTCAAAAATCACAAGCCACCAGCGCGAAGGTCTCGTCCGCCATCAGCTTCGGCGCCGCGATCCTCGGCGGCTTGCTGGGCGGCAGGAAAATCGCCAGCGCAAGCAACGTCGGCAAAGCCGCGACCGCCATGCGCAGCGTGGGCAAGAGCATGAATGAAGGCAGCGACGTCGACCGCGCTCAAGAAGACCTCGCCGCGGCTCAGCAGTTGCTCGCGGAACTTGAAGATCAGGTAAAAGCCGAAACCGAAGCCCTCACCTCAAAGCTCGACCCCGCAAGCGAAACGTTCTCCAAGGTCACAGTCCGCCCCAAGAAAACCGACGTGCGAGTCGACGCCGTCGTGCTTGCATGGGCACCGTACTGGGTTGATGCGAGTGGTCGCAAGCCGGCGTGGCAGTGATATCGATCGTGCCACCGACAGTGCTCTGACTGTCGGTGGTCGAACGTCGCGAATCTTCGGACATTCCGCGTCGTTGTCCGTCGCTCTCCTCCGACAGTCAAAGCACTGTCGGTGGCACAGGGCACGCGATACGCTCCCGCGTGTCCGAGTCGCCCGCGCCAACTCCACTCCTCGAAGTCCGCGACCTCGCCGTGTCGTTTAGTAGCGGCATTGGCCCACGCATCCAAGCCGTCGACGGCGTGTCGATGAGCATCTTTCCCGGCCAAACACTCGCAGTCGTCGGCGAGTCTGGCAGTGGCAAGAGCGTCACCGCGCTCGCAACGCTACGACTGCTCGCAATGCCTCCCGCCAAAATCGATCGAGGGGAAGTCCTCTTTCATCGCGAAAAAACAGCAATATCCCACGCCGGACCTGAGCGTGCAACGCGAGCGAAGGTCCGGGTTGAACGTGGCGCACCAACCAATCTCCTCGCCCTCCCCGAATCCCAAGTGCGACAAGTCCGCGGCGGCGAGATCGCCATGATCTTCCAAGAGCCCATGACGAGCCTCAACCCCGTCTTTTCCGTGGGTGACCAGATCATCGAGGCGATTCAGTTGCACCAAGGCTCCGGAAAACTCTCCAAGCAAGACGCCCGCGCCAAAGCCATCGACGCCATGACCGCCGTGGGCATCCACGAACCGGCAAAACGCATCGACCAATTCCCACACCAGTTCTCCGGCGGCATGCGCCAACGCATCATGATCGCGATGGCCCTTGCATGCGAACCCTCGCTGCTGCTCGCCGACGAACCAACCACAGCACTCGACGTCACAGTGCAGGCACAAGTCCTCGACCTGATCTCTCAAATCAAACAGTACCGACACATGGGCGTCATGCTCATCACGCACGACCTTGGCATCGTCAAACAACGAGCCGACGTCGTCTGCGTCATGTACGCAGGCCGAGTCGTCGAATACGCGCGAGCCAAGGACCTCTTTGAACAGCCGCTGCACCCATACACACGAGCGCTGCTCGCATGCGCGCCACGACTTGGACAGCGACGCGATCGCCTCGCAACCGTGCGTGAAACTGTCGATCAGTCTCCAGAGTTCCAGCGCAGCGGCGATCAACCAAGGCCATGGTGGCTCTGGCACGATCCTCCACCGGGCACGGCGACAGAAAATCCATGTGCCCTGCTCGAAGCAAAGCCTGGGCACTGGATCGGCGTATGGAATAATCTCGCCGTGACGATGAGTTCTGCCGGTGTTCCAAAGATCCAATTGACGCAGTGAACGCCGCTCAAGCGCGTCTACGACGCCATGCAGACGTCAAAGCACATGCAGCGCCCACCGCAACCGAACCAGGCGCTGGAATCGGTATCGCAAATATCTCAACGTCGGGTGTCGTCGCGTTGTCGTCAGCGTTGGTAAATGCGATGCCGTTCTGGGCGGTGCTCGCGCCCCAAAAGTACATCCGAAGTTCGATCGTTTGGTTGGGGAATGCAATAATGCCGCTGTTGGTGATTGTGAGGTTGACCGGCGTGTTGGTGCTCGGCGCATTCATCGTTGCAGGACTAGACACAGGAACCAACTGCTGTCCGGCGTTGGGCAGGTATGCCCAAAGTTGGTATTGCATTCCCACGCTACCAGCGCCGAAGCTACCAACCGACGCTTTGAATCCGGTGACGAGATACTCAGCACTCGGCGCATTGATGAGTGTGAAACCGAATCGCACGTAGTCGTTGTTCGTGGTATTGAGCGTTTGTGTCGTTGCAGCGCCAAACGCTGCGAACTGATTAAGACCGCCGGCCAAGCCCAGGCCAGACCCCCGAATCGCCGACAGCGGCGTGCAATCAAAGTCCCAAGTCGACGCGTTCCACTGCGGAGCATTCCCGCTCACGCCATTCGCGTTGTAACTGACGAACGCCGCGTTCGCGTGCTGGGCAAATGCAAGCAACAGACCCAAGCTGGCGAAAGACACCGATGGAGCCCGCTTTCTCATGCCGCCATGCTACAGCGCGGCTCAAAAAACGCAAGCGATGCACCGACCCAATTTGGTTGTAGCCTAAATAGTGGGGCTTTTGTTAGTACCCAGGGTGCTAATAAGATGTTTGCGACTCACACCAACAACGTCGCCGGCTTCTCAAGGTAATTCTTAACCGTTGCCAAATACTGAGCCGCCATCGCACCATCAACCACGCGATGGTCGCTGCTCATTGTCATGCTCATGACCAGGCCCGGCTCAACTTTGCCGTTGCGGACAACCGGCTTCTCGATCGCCGCGCCGACTGCGAGGATCGCGACGTTCGGCGGATTGATGATCGCGTTGAAGTGCGCGACGCCAAACATGCCGAGGTTTGAAATGGTGAACGTGCTTCCATCCATCTCGTTGGGCGCGAGGCCCTTCGAGCGAGCCTTCTCAGACAACGCCTTGGTCTGCGCGGAAATCTGACGCAGGCCCATCTGATCTGCGTTGCGGAGCGTTGCAACAACCAGCCCGCCGCCCGTGCCGTCTTCGTTGACAGGCAGCGCGATCGCAACACCAATGTTTACTTCGCCAACGTATTCGATGAAGTTGTCAAACTGCCCGTGCTTGGCAGGCTGCGCGATCCAGCGTGCGTTCACATACGGATGCTGATGCATGCCCAGCGCACACGCCTTGACGAGGAAGTCATTGACGCTGAGTTTCACGCCTTGACCACCGAGTTGCTCGTTCAGTTGCGAGCGAAGCGACGAGAGGGCCGACATCTCGACATCGACCGTGACCTGATAGTGCGGAATCGTGCTCTTACTCTCTGCAAGCCGCTGCGCGATGATGCGCCGCATGTTTGACACCGGAATCATCTTGCTCGCAAGCGTCGCGTTGTACGCAGGCATTGCCGCAGGCTTGCTGTCACGCGCTGCCGGCGCACCAGGAGCAGCAACAGGCTTCGTCGGCGAGACCGGCCGAGCCGTGCGACCCGCAAGCGCCTCTTCAACATCCTTGCGCACGATGCGACCCGCCGGACCCGAGCCATGCAACTGGCCAAGATCCAATCCCGATTCATCCGCAATCTTCCGCGCGAGCGGCGACGCAAACACGCGCGACCCGTTCGTGCTGTGACCATTGCTCGGAGCGTCCAACGTCGCCGTCGCGCTCGCCGAGGCGGTTGTCGTTGACCCACTCGCACCGCCCGCCGCGCCCTGTGCGGCAACCTTCGACGCACCACCCGCCCGCGCCGCTCCGCCGCCCGACGCATACTTCGCCTTGATCGCCGCAGCATCTTCGCCCGCCGACGCGAGCACAAGCATCAACGTGCCCACCGCGACCTGCTGCCCCTGAGGCACCGGAATCGCAGCGACAACGCCATCGTCGAACGACTGCAACTCCATCGTCGCCTTGTCGGTCTCGATGTCAGCAATGACATCACCCGTCTTGACCTTCTGGCCTTCTTTAACATTCCACTTCACGATCGTGCCTTGCTGCATCGTGTCGGAAAGACGGGGCATTGTCACTTCAATAGGCATAACTATTTCTCGTATGAATTCGGCACTCTTGTCCGTAAGTTCGCTTTAGTCAGACAACGATGTAGCAGCGTTGAAAATTACTTCTGAACGATTCCGCGCACCGCCGCGGCGATTCGATCTTTATTCGGCAAGTATGCATACTCCAAGTTCTTTGCATAGGGAGTGGGAACGTCTTCCGTATTCACTCGCACCGGCTGATGATCAAGGTAATCGAAACAGCGTTCGCACACCTGCGTGATGACTTCACTCGCGACGCTCGCAAACGGCCAGCACTGATCCACAACCACGATCCGTCCCGTCTTCTGAATACTGCGGATGATGCTATCGATATCCAGCGGCCGGATCGTGCGCATATCGAGCACATCCACGCTGATGCCGTCCTTCTCAAGTTCCGCCGCGGCTTCCAAGCAGAAGTTGACAGGCCTGCCGAAACTCACGATAGTGCAGTCACTTCCTTCGCGGTGCAAGTACGCCTGCCCAAACGGAATGTAATACTCCTCAGCCGGCACGTGAGCCTTGTCGCCCAGCATGCGTTCGCTCTCGAGGAAGAACACTGGATCGCTCTCGCGCAGTGCAGTCTTGAGCAAACCCTTCGCGTCGTACGGGTTGCTCGGAATGACAATCTTCATTCCGGGCACGTTGCTGTACAAACCTTCAACGCACCAACTGTGCGTGCTGCCAAGCTGACCACCCGCGCCGTCATTGCCACGGAACACAATCGGACAACCCCATTGCCCGCCGCTCATGTAGAGCATCTTGGGCACGTTGTTCAAAATCTGATCCGCCGCGACCAGCGAGAACGACCAACTCATGAACTCGATGATGGGCTTGAGTCCATACATCGCCGCGCCGACCGCAAGGCCGGCAAATCCATTCTCAGAAATCGGAGAGTCAATGATCCGCTTTGGACCAAACTCTTCGAGCATCCCCTGCGAAATCTTGTACGCGCCGCTGTACTGCGCAACTTCTTCGCCCATGAGGAACAGACGCATATCGCGACGCATCTCTTCGCACATCGCTTCACGCAGCGCCTCGCGGAACTGAATGACACGATCACCCTCTCGGCTGGGCAAGGGCTTGTTGAAAAGGTCTGCTTCTGGCAAGGACGGCGGGTATTCGAGCACTGGCATATCGAGAAACTCGTCTCTGCGAACATCCCGATTCATCGCTTTTCGCAACTCGTCACAAAACAAGCCACAATCTCGCGTGTTCGGGTTCGGTTTGGAGTGTCGGACACATATCTTAGGAGCAAAACACAAGACGGGAAACCGAAGTCTCCCGTCTTTGAACGCAATTGGAATGAACGTTTATCGCCGCCGACGCAGGGTGAATCCACCCAGTCCCAACAAAACCAACGCGCTCGCCGGAGCAGGCACGACCCCTAGGAATTGCTGATCCCCGCTGCCGAACAACGCACCGGCCATGAGCAACGGGCTCAATTGCGCACCCGTGCAGTTCTTGAAATCAATCACGGTCGCGTTGGGTTCGATTGGCAAACGCGACGCGTTGTCAAGCCCTGAAAACAACTTCTGAAACGTCAAGTTGGTGATGATCGGATCGTTATCGCTGAAGCCATTCGCGGCGTTCGTGAGCAGCCCAAGATCAACGCCGTCAATCGATGCCGAGATGCCGTTGATGTTCGCGACCTTGAACAACACTTCCGCGACATTCACACGTTCGGGCCCGCCGGGCCCACCAGGCGTACCGATGCTCTGCCCTTGCCGTGGCTCCAGCATCCCGTTCTGTTGGTTGTTGCCTCGCACGAAGTTGTTCGCATCGGGAATGATGTATCGCACGTCATCCTGCTGCCCGTCATTATCCCAGTCACCAATGATGCCTTCATCGATCAAGTTGCTGTGACCGCCGTGCCCTGTGTTGTAGATGAACAGACTGTCATTCACGGTGGGCGTGTAATAGTCATTTGGCCCCGGACCCGTAAAGAAGTGCTTGCCCGCGATCGCATCCGCCCAGTCCTGCCGCGTATTGCCATGCACGCGCGTGCCCAGGATCGACGGAATGAACAACGGATCGTTCGGGTCTTCAATCGGCAGTTGCTGCGAAGTCACCGGGTCCGCCGGATTCAATGCGTTCGGCGTCAAAACAGTGATTCTGCTCGTCGGCACGCCAGAATTCACCAGCGTGCGATACATGCGCTGCAAGTTCGCCTGATGTCGCAGGTCTGCCTGATCCCACAACACCAGCACTGCGAATCGCTGTCCAAGCCCTGTCGCCGCTTGATTCAAGCGCCGCAGTCCCGCATTCGCACTCGTCGCTGCGTACGCCGAATTTGAAGATGCCACGCCCACCGGCGCAACGAGCGAAGAACTCGGATCGCCGTTGATCGCCGGAGGATTTCCGCCAGGTCCCGCCGCCGAGCCTGCTGATGCGATCATGAAATTCGTATCCATACCACCGAGCGGATAGCGGTACGCACTCTCGCGATACGCACGTGTGAAGTTGTCAAAGACCTGCGGATTCGCGTCAAGGTCCTGTACCGTGTACGCAACCTGATTCCATTGCGATGCCGAGGCAAACGTGTACGACTTCTGCCCCTGCAGTCGTCCGATCATGTCGTTGCGAAACCCGCCCGCGAAGCACTGTGACATCACAGTGTCCACCGCTCCCCAGCCCGACTGCTGCAGCGAAAGCGAGTAATCGCGATCCGCACGATTCAGATCATCGCGGTCGACCAACACAATCTTCCCCGCCGCGTCACGCACATACGACTTGTGCTGCATGGGCTCCGGAATAATCGCGTTCTGTGGATTCGCGTTGAATATGACCGGCTGTGCAACTGCAGTCCCAGCAAACATCGCGAGCGCGAGTGCCGAGATGCCGACGGATGTTGAAAATGACGCGTCAGTCCTGCTCTTCATGCTGTCTCTCCTTTGCAACGCGTTTCCGCGCGGCTGTTTCACGATACCGGAAAAGCGTTGCACCCGCAAGACCTGGTTCGCTTTTTTCCTGAAGTCTTCATACGAATGCTCGGCATGAATTGAACGAGCAAGCCAAGGGCGACGTTTTTTTTTGCGATAAACGAACTTCCAAAGCCCCAATTCGTCCACTCTTCAACATGCGAACAATCAAGGACTTGAAACAGTCGAGCGACCAAGATGTCCGCTTCCTGAACCTCGCCGCGAGACTCGCGCTGCGAGGCCAAGGCCATGTCGAACCCAACCCGCTCGTGGGATGCGTTCTCGTTCGAGACGGCAAGGTTCTCGCGATGGGTCACCACCGCCGTTTCGGCGATCTCCACGCCGAAGCCGACGCTCTCGCAACCGCGCGAGCCCAAGGCCTCGACGTCCGAGGCTGCACCGCGTACGTCACGCTCGAACCGTGCTCACACCACGGCAAGCAACCTCCCTGCACCGACGCGCTCATCGCATCAGGCGTGCGAGAAGTCGTCTTCGCTCGCAACGACCCACATCCACTCGCCTCAGGCGGCGCGGCGTTGCTCCGAGCCGCCGGCATCGAAGCTCGCCTGTGCGAACACAGCCCGCTCGCAACCAGCGTCAGCGATCCATTCATGAAACGTGTGACGACCGGCTTGCCCTGGGTCATCGCAAAGTGGGCGCAGACAATCGATGGCCGCGTCGCAACCCGCACCGGCGAAAGTAAGTGGATTTCAGGCGAGTGGGCCCGCCGCCGCGTCCATCAACTGCGAGGCCGAGTCGATGCAATCCTGACCGGCATCGGAACAGTAGTCGCAGATGATCCGCTGCTCACCGCACGCATCGGTCGCTCGCCCCGTCGCGTCGCCGCGCGTGTCGTCGCAGATTCCGATCTTTCGCTGCCGCTCGATTCGCAACTCGCAACCACTGCAAGAGAAGTCCCCACGCTGCTCGCTGTCGAACGCAGCATGGCAACCACGATGTACCACGCAAAGAAGCGAGCCGCGTGCGATCAACTGGGCATCACCATCATGCCCATCGCCGATCAAGGCCCGGGCAACGGCCTCGACCTCTCCGAACTCCTCCGCACACTCCGCACACAGCACGGCGTGTCGACAGTTATGGTCGAAGCAGGCCCCGGTTTGCTAGGCTCGCTCTTCGAAGAAAACCTCATCGACGAAGCCATCGTCTACATCGCCCCGCTGATGCTGGGCGACGAACAAGCCAAGAGCGTCGCGATCGGCCGAGTCGCCGAAAAACTCAGCAACGCGCGAAAGTTCAAACTCTACCGAACCAAAAACCTCGGAGGCGACGTCGAACTGACGTACCGCAAGCCGCCGCTTGGGCCGTTTGGGTAATTTGTTCCAGCGCAATCAAGTTGCGTACGCGATTCACTTCCACGACTTCGTCAACTGCTTCACACACTCTGCGATCACATTGGCGGTGTGATTCAGTTCATCCTTTGTTGTGTCCTTGCACGTGCTGAATCGTAGTGATCCGTGCGCCAAGTGTTCTTCGATGCCCATGGCGAGCAGCACGGGTGAAGGCTCCAGCGATCCGGATGAACACGCCGCGCCTGCGCTTGCTGCAATGCCCTTTTCGCTCAAGAGCAGCAAGAGGGCTTCTGCTTCGAGATGCGGGAATGCGATGTTCGTGGTGTTCCAAAGCCGCTTCGCGTTGTCGCGAGGCGAGTTGATGACGCTGCCTTGTACAAGTTCAAGCACGCGTTGCTCGAACATATCGCGCAGCGAAGCACAGTCACGCCGCAGTTGCGGATTGGAAAGCCATTCAATCGCCTGCTCTGCCGCGACACCCGCGCCGACAATCGCTGGCGTGTTTTCAGTTCCGCCGCGTCGCGACAGTTCTTGCGTGCCCAGCATCTGTGGCCGAATTGCAGTACCTTGACGAATCCACAAAACACCAACGCCCTTGGGACCATGAAACTTGTGCGGCGCGAACGCGAGTAAGTCAAACGGATTCGCGACGCCATCAACCACGGACACATCGGTCGGCTCTTTGCCAACCCACTGCGTTCCGTCGACAAGCAGCGTCGCACCCGAAGCACGGCACAACTTTGAAATCGCCGCGATCGGCTGAATCGCCCCCGTCTCGTTGTTCGCCCACTGCACGCAGACGAGTGCTGGGTACCCCCACGCTCCGCGTGGGGTTTGGTCCCCACGCGGAGCGTGGGGGTACCCATTTGGAAACGCAGCAACATCCACAACCCCTTCGCGCGTGACAGGCAACCACGTCACGCGAGGCACCGATGTATCACCCGCCGCGCCGCGGCGTTCCCAATCTTCCGCAATATCACGAATCGCGGCGTGCTCCACTTTGGAAGTAATAAACGTCTTCGCGCCCTTCGCCGCCGCGAAGAAGCCGCGAATCGCAAGATCGAGCGCTTCAGTCCCCGACGAAGTAAACACCACATCCCGCGGCTTCGCACGAATCAAGTTCGCGACACTCTGCCGAGCGAGTTCCACCCTCTGCCGAGCCGCCTGCCCGGCACGATGCACCGAACTGGGATTATGCCAAAACTCAGTCAACATCTCAACCATTGCAGCAACAACCTCTGGCGAGGGCTGCGTTGTGGCGTTGTGGTCGAGTGAGAGCATGAAGTCAGTCGGAATTTTTTTTTTTAGCACAGAGACACAGAGATCAAGAGAAGAATGAGATGTGAAGTATTGAGCTGACACCGATGCGGTTGCTCATTCAACACTCTTTCAAGCCCCTCATTCACCTCTTGATCTCTGTGTCTCTGTGCTGAAAAAGAAAATATGCAAAGCGTGATCACTCCCCGTGTTTCCTCGTCAAAATCCGCTCCACAAGCCCCTGCACATCGTGCCCTTCTGAATCAACCCCGTGCCCCGCAATCTGCAGCGCATGCAAGATGCCGTAGCCAAGACCAATATCAATCAAGACCCAGGCGATGAGATCGTCGCTGAAAACTTTTGTGACTTTTCTTTCGTCTTGGGCTTTGCGGACTTCGCGGGCGATGAAGGTGTGGAGGTTGGTGATGTGATCCGTCACGGCTTTGTGGACGATCGGGTCGTTGACTTCGGTGATGGCCTGCAGGAAGACGCGATAGGGAAGGCGGAAGCGCTCGGTGGTCATCGGGTTCTCGCCGGTCAGGCGGCGGAGACGCTCTGTGGGATCGCTCGCGCTCTTGAGAAGGTGTTCCCACGTGTCCAGCGTTTGCGCGGCGGTGCGTTCGATGAGCGCGACGAAGAGGTCTCGCTTGCTCGCAAAATGCCTGTAAATGATGGGTTCTGTGACGCCTGCGGCTTTCGCGAGTTGTGCGGTCGTCGCGCGGGCGTAGCCTTCTTTGGCGAAGAGTTCGGCGGCGACGTCGAGCAGTTGTTCTTTGCGTTTGTGCGCGGGGAGGCGGCGCGTGGGGAATTCTGCGTGGGCGCGGCGGCGGAGGGCGGGGGTGAGGCTTCGTGTCGGGCAGAGATGGGGGGCGCTTTCGGTCCACGGACAATCGTAGCGAGTGAACGCAGCAACCATTTTCTGAGGTCAAAAGATTGCGCATGGCGTTCTGAAAAGTCCACGAGTGTGCGCACGGGGATGGATGATCGTGGTGAGGGCAGGGGCAGCCGTGCGAAGAGCGGCGGGGTTTTTTGGGACTGAGGGTGCGTGACCATAGTGCGCGTAGTGTGGGTGATTGGGATTTGGTGCGGGTGGGGGGTTGACTTTTGGAGGGAGGATCGTGCCATCGAAGTCGGCGGCTTTGCGGCGACTTCGATGCGGTGTGAGACTCGGCATCGAAGTCCTCTCACCCCCCTCCCCGCGCAGCGGACTTCGATGGCACGCAACCGTCGTCAGCAACATCAATCTGTCGCAAAGCCGAGCAGATTGATGGCCTGGATGAGACCACCCGCCGACGCCCGAGAAGAAAGTATGGGCATTAGTGCACTTTGCCGAGTTACAAAGCACGGACATGATTGCATGTCCGTGCGAAGGGCATTGCTGATTTTCAGCTACGTGTCTCAACGGCGGCGACGGCGAGTCGCGGCTGCGAGGCCGGACATGACGAGCAATGCTGAGCCGGGGGCGAGGATCATCGTGAGTTGATCCTGTGCGAGTTCGCCGGCGGCGGTGTAGAGATTGAGGACGCGCGTCGCCGATGCCGCTCCATGATCCGGAGAGAACAGCCGCGTCAGCGAGTGCGACGAAGGCATTGTTGCGCCGCCTTCGCCTTCGATGAACCAGAAGGCGTCCTGAAGAGCCGCGGCGGACGCGGTGGCAGCGCCGTAGTCGCCCGGCAGCGTGCGGTGCGGAAGAGTGTGTACAGGTAGGCGGAGCGATCGTCTAAGGGATCAAAGCCGCCAACGCCGCCTTGCTGGCGCCGGTGTTGATCACGGCGGAAAGATATTTCCGGGATGGAAGTTCTCGTGCATTTCGAGGCGGTATGTCTGGAACGAAATGGTGTTGATGTCAGAGAACAACCCTGTGATTCCGACAAAGCCGGTCAGGTGTCGACTGAAACTCGCCGCCGTTGCCTGCGGAATACGGCGTCTGATCGAGACGCAGTGTGCCATCGACGCCACCAGCGACGGCGACGCCCGCCATGCCATAACAACACAAGTGCAAATCTTGAACATCTCTCATTCCTCCTCATCATGCCGCGGATGCAACGAACGTGCAGGCGCGGCAACTCTCGCGGGCAGTGTACACGATTGCGGGATGGTGAAAAGGGGATTTGAGGTTCGAGCCGTGATTTTGACTCTGTAGAGAAATTAAGGAGTCCGAGAACGCGGTTAACAGGCGTGCCGTTGAAGTCGACGCCTTTGCGGCGACTTCGATGCTCTGTGACGCTCGACATCGAAGTCCTCTCATCCACCCGCGCAGAGGACTTCGATGGCACGCAACCGTCCGTCAACAATATCAATCTGCTCGCAAAGCCGAGCAGATTGATGGCACGGGGTTGGGGCCACCTGCCGCCTACCTGCTTTAGTAGGCAATGCTTTCTAAGTAAGATTCAAGGAAGTCGTCTCGGTCAAGAATTACATCTTCAACGCGTAGCTTCTTGCACACTACGTGCGTTCTGAACGACGTTGCCGCCCACACCGCCAGCATGCACTTTGTCGCCCAACGAAGAAAAGTTGAGAGATATACATTCTGTAGCGTAACGCCTAGCGTCTTAGGAATCGCTTGTACAACATCAAACCCTCTGCTCCAAGCACTTGCAGTCGCTTGATGTTGATGGCACCGTAGTTTCGATCGTCTATCGCCCATTCAGTCTCTATGTACTCGGTAATGTAGACAAAGAACGTTCCACCACTTTGCAAATACACAAGTAGCCGTTGCTTCTGTTCCTTCTCTTCTTCACAAGCTCCTGCGGCAGCTGCCAATTTTGCGGCGCAACCGATCTTCTTCTCGCATCAAGCGAGGCTTCATATTCCGCCCTGGCCGCAAGATCGGCTTGCCGTTGCTCTGTTCTGCAGACTTTCGTCGATCGATCTCGTCCTTTCCGGGCACAACGTACGAAACACTGCAATTGGGGCACCGGTCATGAATGCCAGCTTGTGTCAAAGGATGCCACAACGCTGCCGCACAATCGGGACAATTGTACTTCACAATCTCTGTGTTTGTCAGAAGTTTTCTCGTGATAGTATATTTCATACTTTTTTGAACTGTTCGAAGCAAAGACTACGACCCATAGCATGAAAACGACCGGCAAGTGGCAGGTACAGGTGTGGTTGTCGTGGCACGGACATGTAGTCATGTTCATGGCTTCAGGGGTACGCGTACATCGGAACTTGATGGCGGCTTGCACGGACATGAGTACATGTCCGTGCACTGATCTCTTGCAAGTCCAGGCCACCGTCTGCCGAACAGTCAAAGATATCAGCTACTGCCAGCATACTTATGCGAACAAAAACTTCATTTTGTCGTATAGAAACTGCATAGCAAAAGCAGAATACGGCTCCTGTGAGCATGGTTGAAAAAAGGACCCACAAAACTTCACGGGAGCATTTAGTTTTTTTTGCGGCACTATTTCCCAATAATAGATCATTGCAGAAGCAATAAAAAGCAAACACCAACAAAAGCAAAGCTGCTATTGGTCCACTACGTTCCTTGAGCTGATCCTTCGGTGTTTGACTCGCATCTCCACGCTTCGGTTGACGATATATCTGTTTGGCCGACAATGACGCCCTTAATTTCAAAGTTCGTGGGCGTGCTTGCTGAATATAGTATTTCCAGAACAATATTGTCATTCTGTTCAAGGATATTAAACTTTATTTCATGCCGTCACTTTCGATTGGGCCAACAACAGGCGAGACAATATCGTGCGAACCTTTCGTAAGAACTCGCAGTACTCTGCAACTTTCTGGCCATACTAGTCGAATCGGCTTAAGGATGTCTTGTTGTCGTACTTCTTTCTTGCCAGTATTGGCCAACATTACTCTTGATATCCAGATGTTTTCAGAAATCTTATCGCCATTCCATGCCACTTTCAACTGCGAAGCGGCCGTAGATGACGCGAGTTGAGGTGCACAGGACTCAATGAAAAATACTAACTCTGGACGTTGAATGGAAAGCCAGAAAAACACAAAGCCGCTTATCAGGCTTATTGCAGCAACTGCATCTCTAATAATTATCATTGCATTGCGTTGTTTCATATGAAGTAAAATATCATGCGATTGCAACTGCTGTGGGCTTAGCCACCCTCGTCCTCAAATTATCCAACACATTCATGTAGTTAATAAATGCGTCATACGGCGAGTCGTAGGGTGAGAAGTATTTGTGGACGTCGCCGTCGGCGAAGTATTTGGTGCACATGTAGTAGAAGTGGTCACTTGTTGTGAGTTTGCGCCAGTCGTTTAAGAGGTGCCAGGCGTCGTGGCGTTGTTTTTGGTCGCCGGCGATCATGGCGGTTTGGTAGGCGGTTTTGATGGGGCGTTCTAATTTGTAGCATTCGTCGAGGGCGTTGTGTTGCATGGCGTTGTCGCGCCAGGCGCTGAGGTCGCGCTCGGTGTCGGCCCAACTGATGTAGTCGTGGACGTCGTATTCGCCCACGGGTGGGAACTGGTCGATGGCCATGCTGGGTGTGATGAAGTGGTTTTCGGTTTCGCCGTTTTTCTTCTTGGCGACGTCGAAAACTTTTTCGGGGAGGGCGCTCAGGAACTCGAAGATGCCGGTGTCGGCCCATTGGTGTTCGCCGAAGGTTTCGTAGTCCATGAAGAGGTTGCAGAGGTAGCCGTCGCCGTTGATTTGGTTGACCCAGTGGGCGAATTTTTCTGCGCTGAGCGGCCACTCGGCCCATCCTCGGTTGCTGAAGCGGAAGGCGATGTCGTCGGAGAGGCGATAGTTTTTGCAGAGGGTGGCGAAGGGCTTTTTGTCGCGGCCTGTGGGTTTGCCGCTGGGTTGGTAGACGTAGTTGGGCGAGCGGTAGCCCAAGATTCGGTCGACGCCTTCGCAGAGCATTCCTTTCCAGCGTTTGTTGCCGTCCTTGTCGGTCATGTTGGCGACGTGCCACGCGAGGTCGTTGTTGTAGATGAGTTCGGTGTTGCGGAAGACTCGCGGGGTTTGGCCGAAGAGGTCTTGGATTTTCTGCGTGTGCATCTGGACCTGCTCGTCGAATTCGATGCGCGAGTAGAGGCCGCTGAGCGAGTGGTAGTAGGTCTCGCCGACGAATTCGCAGCAGCCGGTCTTGGCGAGTTCCTGGAAGATGCCGATCACGTCGGGCGTGTATTGCTGCATCTGGTCGAGGACGGTGCCTGTGATGGCGTAGGAAACGCGGAAGTTGCCTTTGTGGCGCTTGACGAGATCGAGGATGAGTTTGGTCGCGGGGCGATAGCACTTGTCGGCGACCTTGCGGCAGATCTCGGCGTTCTTCGCATCGTCAAAGTAGAAAGGGTCGGCGTCAAAGACGCTGTACTTGCGGAGGCGGTGGGGCTGGTGGACTTGGAAGTAGAAGACGATGGATGCCATGCCGTCAGTATAACGGGAAAGGCAAGTGTGTGGGTGGGGAAGTGCGAGAGTGCGAGAGAGCGAGGGTGCGAGAGGGGTTAGGCGTTGGGAGTCACTTCACGTTTGCCTAGGGCTCTTGCGACGACTTCGCCTCGGTTGCTGGCTTCGAGTTTGGTGTGGAGGTGTTTGACGTGGTCTTGGACGGTGTGGTGGGAGAGTTTCAAGATGTCGGCGATTTCTCGGATGGAATAGCCAGGACGAGTTGGTCCAAGACTTCGGCTTCGCGCTTGGTGAGCCAGCGGATGACGCCGCTGGCGGAGGGGAGGGCTTGTTCGGCGCGGGAGGCGAGGACGCTGAAGATGGTGTCGCAGAGTGCGGCGTCGTGGGAGGTGTCGGTGTGGCGGGGGAGGATGACGTAGAGATTGAGCCAGAGGTCGCCTGAGCCGCGGAGAGCGCGGGAGGAGGTCCAGAGCGCGGCTTGGGCGAAGTCGGCGGTGGCGAGTTCGCGCAGGAGCGGGTGCTGGGAGAGTGGCTGGATGCCGGGCTTGGTGGGTTGGTTGTGGGTGACTGGGCGTTGGAGTCGGCGGGTGGCGACTTGGATGCGTTCGTTGCTGTCGCACTTGATGCCGACGCATTGCACGTCAGTCGATGGGGAGTTGGCTTGGCGCGTGGCGAGGCTGACGGCGACGAGGCCTGTTGAGGAGAGTTGTTGGAGGGCGTTGGCGGCTAGTTCGCACCAGTGGGGGACGGGCGCGCCGGGTAGGCTGCAGACCGACTGAACGAGTAGAGCACATCTTGGAAGAACGGAATCCAGGTCAGATGGCATGTCGAAAGCCGACTCCTCTACCCCGCCGGTTAGCAGAAAATGAAAGGGCGAACGGGATTCAAACAGGCACCATTTTGGGTTGCTCTATTTGAGTAGCGTGAATCATCGCACACAATCGTCAGCTTTGTGGGAAATTACATAAAAGGACCGAGAAAAGGGGCTTTTTCACCCACCCCTTTTTGGGCACATCGAGTGCTTGATAACGTTTTTCGTCACACGGAGATCAAAAGTGAGTGGTGACGCTTCAGCGCGCTATACTTGGCGGCTTTGAAAGTCAGAGGTTGTCTCTGGCAACATCTCATATTGGTCGCCTGCCCTCTCAGGCGGATTGGAGCATGCATGGTTCGTTTGCGTTTGCAGCGTTTTGGTCGGAAGAACAGGCCTTATTACCGGCTCGCCGCGATTGATCAGCGGTCACGCCGCGAAGGACCGGTGCTTGAGAATCTCGGCACCTATGACCCTGTCAATCCGAAGAAGGATCAGCAGGTCAAGCTGAACTCGGAGCGGATCAAGCACTGGCTCACGAAGGGTGCGGTTCCCAGCGACACGGTTCGCGACATGCTCGCGAGACTCAACCTTGTGGACGTGAAGTTGTGGGAAAAGGATCGCGAGCACGATCGCAAGCGTCTGGCGGACAGACTGGCGAAGAAGGCCGCGGAAGGCGAGAAGAAGGAAGAGAAGAAGGCCTAATCCGGTGATTCAAGTACGCCCAGTCGAGAGACTGGGCGTTTTTCATGTTTACGGTCGCAACAAATTGGGTTATGGAGTTTTCGCTCCTGAATAATCTGATTATTCTCGGAATTAGAGGTCACGTGGGCTTGCGTTTGGCGTAATCGTGGGGTATTTTGTTTGGGGTCTGTGGCGGGTGAAGTGTTCTTATTCAGAGGCGCGTCGCGTCGCATCTATTTCTGAAGATGCGGAGTGTCGGTGTCGGGTTGTCATCGTTCGAAGGAGTATCTCATGAAACGTTCTGTTGCAGGTTTCGGTTTTGGTCTTGCCGCCTTCGCTGGGTGCGCGATGGCGCAGCCCAACGTTCAATTGTCGGACATTCTTTCGATCAGCAGCTACACGGGTGCGGACACGACGCGCGTTGCGTACATCATCGGCAGCCACACGTGCAATCTGGGCAACCAGGAACTTGCGTGGATCAACAACGGCACTCCCGGCCTGGGCATGAATATGTATCGCTTGCACAACGGCCGCTTGATGCAGATCGGTCTTGGCAACGTCAAGACGGCGTGCTGCGCTGGTGACCAGAACAATGCACTCTGCGGCACGTGCGGCACTTCGGGCTCGGGCCTTGGCCCGGGTTGCTTGGACGTGTATAGCTCCGGTTTCAACGCGGGTCAGACTCGTCTTGCGCCGCGCTCGGTGATCAATCCTTACACGGGAACGTTCGGTGCGATTCCGGCGTCTGGTTCGACCGATGCGCTGTATCGCCGGACTCAGGTGCTGAAGACTGATATTACAAACTTCCCCGGCGCGCTGTTCTTCGCTGAAGGCGTGTATGTCGCGGACGACGAAACCGTTGCTCAGCATGGCAACAACGCTTCATATAAGCGAGTGACGCTGGCGGCGGCTTCGCCTCACACGGCGACCATCGCGGGCAACATGACGGCGGGCGTTCCGGCGATTCGCGCGTGGCGCGATCATGGCGGCGGCGTGGGCATCGTTGATCCCAGCGTTGGCATCGGGCAGGTGACGGTTCCCAGCGAAGGAACGTACTGGTACGCAGTCAAGGTGACGAACAACAACAACGGCACGTGGACGTATGACTACGCGGTGTTCAATCTTGATTCGCACCTTTCTGGCAGCTCGTTCAGCGTGCCGGTTCCGGCGGGCGTGAACGTCACGAACGTGGGCTTCAACTCGCCTGACTATCACTCTGGCGAGGTGTACAGCAACACTGACTGGGCCTTTACTCGCAACACCAGCGATGTGACGTGGGCCAGCACACAGACCTTCGCGCAGAACCCCAACGCGAACGCGCTGCGCTGGGGCACGATGTTCAACTTCTGGTTCACGGCGAACACGCCTCCCACGTCGGCGGCTCCGACACTGGGTCTCTTCCGTCCGAACACGCCTAGCAGCATTCAGATGATGGGCGAAGGTCCCTCGGCACCGGCGTGCGATGCCATCGACTTCAACAACGACACGTCGCTCTTTGATCCGCAGGACATTGACGCCTACTTGTCGGTGTACGGCGAAGGCCCGTGCATCCCGAGCACCGCGACTTGCAACGACATTGACTTTAACAACGACACGTCGCTGTTTGATCCGTGCGATATCAGCAGCTTCCTGACGGTGTTTGCTGAAGGTCCTTGCACGCCTTGCGGGGCTTGAGGAAAAGCGAAAAGCGAAAAGCGAAAAGCGAAAAGCGAAAAGCGAAAAGCGAAAAGCTAGAACAAGCCCTTCCTTTGTTGGAGGGGCTTTTTCTTGAGCATGTGCTTTCTGTGCCACCAACTGCGGCTTTGCGCGGTCGGTGCGGTTTGCAACCAATTTGAATCTTCGGCTCGAGCACCGACCGCGCAAAGCCGCAGTCGGTGGCACGCGGAAGATTCAGCGTTCATTGATATCAAAAGAAACACCCTTTGCAAGGTTCGTATGCTGGTGCGTGCGAGTTGTCATGCTTGCTAACGCCGCATCTGGTCGCGGGCGCAAAGGAATTGGCGCGGCGGTTGTATCACGCGCTGCCCAAGCGTTGCAGCGGGCGGGGCATGAGGTGGCGCACTTGAGCGTTGCGGACGTGCGCGAGCGGCGAGAGATGTTGAGTGAGTCGCTTGTGAACGCGGATGTGCTGGTGATTGCAGGCGGGGATGGGACGGTGCATCATGCGCTGGGGGCGTGTGTGGCGGCGGGTGTGCCGGTGTATCACTTGCCTTTGGGGACGGAGAACTTGTTTGCGCGGCATTTTGGGATGAAGTGTGATGGGGAGGTTCTCGTTCGCAAGATTATGAACTTTGGTCGAGAGCGAGCTCACCCTTTGTGTGCGGACGCATCTCGTGAACTCGCCCACCCCAAACCCCTCCCGGCCCCCGCCCCCGAGGGAGGGGCTTCAGGAATGGTCGATGTGGTGCGCGCGAGTTGGGGATCGCAGTCGCGGATGTTTGGCATCATGGCGAGCATCGGGCCTGATGCGAGTGTTGTTGCTCGGCTCGCGAGCGTTCGGCGTGGCGGTATTTCTCACTTGTCGTACGTGGCGCCGGCGGTGGCGGAGATGATGGGGGCGTACTTGCCGTCGATCAATGTTGTTGTTGATGGGAAGGAGGTTGTGCGCGGGGAGCGCGGGATGTTGATTGTGGCGAATAGTCCGGAGTATGCGCTTGGGGTCAATCCGGCGCGAGGGGCTTCGATGCGGGATGGGGTGTTGGATGTCGTGTTCATGCCGACGTCGTCGGCGGTGGGGGCGGGGTTGTGGTTGGCGAGGTGTGCGATGCGGATGCAGTTTGAGGGGGATTCGCGGTGTGAGGGGGCTCGGGTTGCGACGGGGCGGAGGGTGAGTGTGGAATTTTGTGATGTGGGCGAGAAAAAGATGATGCAGTTGGATGGGGAGTGCGTATTGGTAGAGGGTGGGAATGTGGTGGGGTTTGAGGTGTTGGCTGGGGTGTTGAGGGTTTTGTGAGTCGGAATGCGAAGAAGATTTAACACAGAGAACGCAGAGAGCACGGAGAGGAAGACAGATATTGTGGGGGATGTGAGTTGTTGGTTGAGCCTTCTGTTTGTGGTGGTTCTTAGAGGCGGCGGGGGGTTGAAGTTGGTGGTTTCGGGTTGACGGTTAGACGAATAACATCGGGGCTATGCCAGTTTTTCTGCGATATCTTCTGAGGTTGGGGCCGACGAATCCGATCGCGGTGCGGTTGGTGCAGAATGGCAGCCGACGTACGAAGCACATGTATATTCGCGCGGCGTACTTGGGGGCGTTGATCATTGTGTTGTTGTGGTCGCTGCTGCTGGGGACGCAGGCGGGGAATCTTTCGTATCAGGACTTGGCGGCGGCGGGTGCGCAGAGCTTCACGTATATCGCGTACTTGCAGATCACGCTCATTTGTGTGTTGGCGCCGGTGTTCATGGGCGGGGCGATTCGGCAGGAGGCGAACCCGAAGAGTTGGGACGTGTTGCTCACGACGCCTTTGACTGCGGGTCAGGTGGTATTGGGTAATTTGTTTGGGCGACTGCTGTTTGTGTTTGGACTTTTGTTTTGCTCGATGCCGCTATTTGCGTTGACGCAGTACTTTGGCGGCGTGCCTGGTCGAGCGATTATGGCGAGTTATCTCGTTGCGGGCGGGGCTGCGTTGCTGGTGGGGAGTGTGGCGATTGGGTTGGCGGTGTCGCGGCTTGCGGGGAAGCGAGCGTTCTTTGCGTTTTATGTGGCGGTGGTGTCGTACCTCGCGGTGACGATTGCGTTGGATGCTGCGCTGCGGAATGCGGGGAAGGGGGCGGGGCCTTCGGGTGATGGTGTGACGGTGATGACTGCGCTCAATCCGTTTTTGGCGCTCACCGCGCTGCTCAATCCGACGACGTATCCGCGTGCGACGGAGGGGACGCATGTGGGGCTCACGAAGTGGTTGCTGGAGACGCCAGTCACGGCGTGGTGTGTGGGCAGCACGCTGGTGAGTGTGCTCTTCATGGCGGCGAGCACGATCACGGTGCGGCTGGGTGGTTTGGCGCACCTGGGCGAAGGCGAGGACGGGATTCCGATTTGGAAGAAGTTGTTTGGGCGGAAGGTGATCGGGCAGCAGGGGCTTGGGGATGAGGCGGGGTTGCATCGTGCGCCGCGGACTGTGTGGCACAATCCGATTGCGTGGCGCGAGGCGGCGAGCAGGAACTCATCGACGGGGAAGATCATCGCGCGGTGGGTGTTTGTGACGATCGGGCTGGTGTTCGGGCTTGCGATGATTTACTTGTATCACGTTGGCAAGTTTTCGCATCGCGAATTTCAGTTTGCGATTTCGGCGACGGTGTGGGGTGAGTTGCTGGTGATTGCGCTGGTGGCGATCAACACTGCGGCGACGGCGATCAGCAAGGAGCGCGAAGAGGGGCACTTGGACCTCATGCTCACGACGCCGATCACGGCGAGTGCGTATGTGTGGGGGAAGTTGCGTGGGTTGGTGGCGTACTTGATTCCGCTGCTGCTGGTGCCGATGGGGACGTTGCTGCTTGCCGGGGCGTATGTGCTTTCGGGCGGGATTGGCCGTAATGGCGGGGTGATGGTGACGGCGTCGCCTTTGGGTGGCGGAACCGCGACGCAGGTGCCGGTGATTTTGCCTGAGGGTGGATTGATTGCGCCGCTTGCGGTGGTGCCTTTCATGGCGTTCTGCGTGATGGTGGGGTTGCACTGGAGTCTCAAGAGCAAGGGCACGCTGGCGAGCACGACTTGGACTGTTGGTGTTGTTGGCGCGATTGCGGGGATTGTTGGGTTGTGCAGTTGGCAGGCGCTGACGAGCATCGGCTTTGTTGGGCCTGCGTTGTCTGGGTTGTCGCCTGCGGCGTATGTGTTTGCGATTACCGCGCCGGATGATTCGATGGCGGGGACGATCACGAACATGAGTCTCGGTGCGGCGCGGGCCGCGTTGGTTTTGGGCGGCGTGTTGTCGACGGTGGTGTTCGCCGCGTTGTGCTATGGGTTGCATAGCAACATGGTGCGGACGTTTGATGTCACTGTGAGAAAACTTGCGGGGCAGGGATGATCTAGTGCGATTGGGGGCGATCAGCCTTCGTCTTTGACTGATGCACGCAGGCGTTCGAGGCCTGGGTGTTTTTGCTTCTTCTTTTCCATCAACTTCTTGATCACGAGTTTGGGGCACATGGGGGCGAGGGACTCTTCGAGATTTTCGCCCATCGCGGCGATCTGGCGGATGAGGCTGCTTGATGTGTATGCGAAACTGGTGCCTGCGACGACAAAGGCGGTTTCGATGCCGGCGACTTCGCGGTTGGTGACGGCTTGCTGGACTTCGTATTGGAGGTCGGAGAGATTCCGCACGCCTC
This sequence comes from Phycisphaerales bacterium, assembly GCA_046350435.1. GTDB lineage: Bacteria > Planctomycetota > Phycisphaerae > Phycisphaerales > UBA1924 > BJHL01. The sequence continues at coordinate 466,292 of JAXMAK010000001.1, read as the reverse complement.
GCAGGAGGATGTTCGCGCCGCGCTCGCGGGCGAAGTCGACGGTGAGGCCATCGAAGGATTCCACTCGCACCAAAGCGCCATCAGGTTTTTGTTTGAGCATGTCGTTGACGAGTTCTTGCACCATATCGACGCGCTCTTCGGGGCTGAAGAGCGGGTCTTTGCCCGGGTTGCGACCGACGGCGACGATGAGTTCATCAAAGAGTTTGCGACCCCGTGCGATGACGTCGAGATGGCCGAAGGTGATGGGGTCGAAGGAGCCGGGGTAGAGGGCGATGTGCTTTGGAAGGGACGCGGGCATGTAGAACAGTAGAGGTGGTGTTGTCAAAACTCTCACCGTGGTTTTTGAGGTACACTTCTCACGAAATAGGAGGGAATATGCGACAGCGCTTTGAAGGAATTGCGGATTCAACATGGGTTCCAGCTATTCTGATCGCGAGCGCATTTGCGCTTGGGTGCGGCTTCCCTGTGAGCACCTTCGCGGTACGCAACGATTCCAGTCAAGTGATCACCGTTGACGGTGAACACAAGGGCGAAAATAAAGCGAGCCTGAAACTAGTGCTGCCGCCAGGAGGTGCAGCAAAGTTCACCGTGAATGACAACGGAGAATTCCGAGGTGCTATACAGGCAAACCAGCAACGGTGGTCGACTTCCGACTTGGAAGGCGGGATGTCATCGCAGCCATCGCTGTACTTCATCAACGACCCTGGCAATCATGAACGGTTAAAAATGCTGGTGGTGTATGGGTGGGAATCGCAGGAAAACCTGGTTGGAGTACGAAGCGTTGAGGATCCCGGAACGAATGCGTACACCGTTTTTAACAGAACGTCCGCGAGCATCGTCGTCGTTGATACAAGCGGGCCGGGCAACGTCGGACAAGTGTTGGGTCCGTTGTCAGAGCGCCGGTTCCTTATGCCACGTCAGGGGGATGCGAAGTTCCAGGTCATCAAAGATGGCGTGGTGCAGGAAGTTTCGCTGCCGCAGAACAGTGATCGGATTTGGGAAGTGCGTTGAAGGGGTGATACGGGCGTCCTCGCCGGTGGAGGATGGTGCGTGAAGTTCGGGCACAGGCGGGGACGCCTGTGCCACCACTAGGACAACGTCGGCAACATCCCCATCCATCTCACTACAAAGTAACACGCGGTGGTGATGATGAGGACGCAGGCGAGGTTGAGGAGGAAGCCTGCTCGCACCATTTGCGGGACTCGGAGGTATCCGCTGCTGAAGACGAGGGCGTTGGGTGGGGTGCCGCTGGGCATCATGAAGGCGAGGCTGACGGCGAGGGTCACGGCGAAGATGAGCATGTAGGGGTGGATGCCGATGGCGGGGGCGGCGGTGGCGACGATGGGGAGAAGCACGGTTGCGACGGCGGTGTTGCTGCCGATTTCGCTGATGAACATTGCGGCGGCGGTGACGATGAGCACGACGATGAGTGGGTGTATGCCGTGGAGGCCAGCGAAGAGTGATGCGACGACTTTGTCGACGCCGTTGGCTTCGACGGCGGCGGCGAGAGTGAGGCCGCCTCCAAAGAGGAGCAGGACGCCCCAGGGGATAGTGCGGGCGGTGCGCCAGTCGAGGAGCATAACGCCTTTGCGCGGTTTGACGGGGATCAGGAACATCAGGAGTGATGCGGTGATGGCGATGCCGGCATCGGTCAAGAGGGCGATTTGTTTGCCGTCGGCGGTTTGCTTTGTGAGATTGAAGAGTTCGACGAGTTGTGGGCGGAAAATCCACGCGAGGGAGGCGAGAGAGAAGATGATGATGACGAGCCATTCGCCTTTGGTAGTCTTGCCGAGGGATTCGTGTTCGCGTTTGAGGAGATCGGTTGCGCCGTGGATGTCGAGGTTGCGGGTTGGGAATAGGAGAAGCAGCAGGCCCCAGCAGACGGGGAGCGTGACGAGCATGACGGGCACACCCAGTTTGATCCATTCGCTGAAGGTCAGAGTGTCGGGGTAGGTTTTGGCGATGAAGGCGGCGCACACGCCGTTGGGGGGTGTGCCGACGAGGGTGCCGACGCCGCCGATGGATGCGCCGTAGGCGACGGCGAGCATGGCGGCGACGCCGAAGTTTTTGGCTGGGCGACCCGGACCTTCGCTCGAAGACTCGCTCAGGTCCGGCGTGAGTGATGTCAGATTTTCTGACGCTGAGGTTGTAGCGGGTGATTTGTTTCTTGATGAGTGCTGCGCGATGCGGACGACGCCTGCGGCGATGGGGAGCATCATGATCGCGGCGGCGGTGTTGGAGACCCACATGCTGAGGAGTGCGGTGGCGAGGAGGATGCCGGCGAGGAGTTTGGGTGGGCTGGTGCCGACCTTGAGCATGACGAGGAGCGCGAGGCGGCGGTGGAGATTCCAGCGTTCCATTGCGCAGCCCAGGAGCATGCCGCCTAGGAAGAGGTAGACGACTTCGTCGGCGTAGGGGATTGCAGTTTCTTTGAAGGTGGCGACGCCGAAGAGCGGGAAGGCGACAAGCGGGAGGAGTGCGGCGGCTTCGATAGGGATGGCTTCGCTGACCCACCATACGGCGAGCCACCCCCCGATGGCGATTGTGAGGCGACCTGAGTTGGTGAGAGTGGCTGTGACTTCGCCTGCGGCGTTGTGAAGTTGTGTTGGGAGGATGAAGTAGAGGAGCGCGGCGACAACGGGGCCTAGGAAGAGGCCTATGAGGCGCGCGGGGGTCCAGGGGTCGGGGTGGGGCTCGCTGTGGGCGTGCATGGAAGGAACGTAGGGACGAAGGAAACTGAGCGGTGACAAGGAAGTGCAGGGAGTTGGTTGAGCGAATTGGATTCAACGAAGCCGCGCGTTGAACAAATTGAGAGCAAGGCTGGTGTGTCACAGGTGCTTTGATTCAAGCACGGCTGATAATTCCGAGACTTTTGTGGTAAGTTGCTGGGAATGGCGCATATTTCAGGCGACTTGATGGTGCTTGGGGCATGCTTGCTCTGGAGGTTGCGATGCGAACTTCATTGGTCTGCACATTGGGTGGGGTCTTTGCGTTGTCAAGTTGTGCGTTTGGGCAGTGGAGCGCTGTGTCGCTCGCGCCGCCTCCATCAGGCAGTCCGGACTTTCAGAACTTAGCGTGGGTGTATGGCGCGGGCGGTTCTCGCCAGGTTGGGTATCAGAGTGTAAATGGAGCGGGCGAGCAGGCTGTCATGTGGAGCGGGACTGCGGGCTCGCGAACGGTGCTCTCGCCGGTGCAATCGCAAGCTTACGGCGCGGGTGGAAATCAGCAGGTCGGCATCGTCTACAGTTTTGGTAATCCGCAGGCGGCACTGTGGACGGGTTCAAGCCAGTCGCAGGTGATTTTGCACCCAGCAGGAGCAACTCAATCGTCAGCAGTCGCGACGACCGGCAGTCGGCAGGTCGGACACGCAAGAATCGGCGGGGTCAATCACGCGGCGTTGTGGTCCGGCACTGCGGCGTCGTTCGTCGATCTGACTCCGAATGCGACGGCGGATTCGCAGGCGAATGTTGCGATACCTGGGCGACAGGGCGGCTTTGTTCGAGATGGATTTGACTATCACGCCGCTGTGTGGTCTGGTACCGCCGCATCGCTTGTGGACTTGCATCCTGCGGAAGTAGGTGCGACGTGGTCATTCGTGAATGGACTTACTAGCACGCAGCAGTTTGGCACTGTGTACTTCAGTACGACTCAGTTGCAGGCAAGCATGTGGACTGGGTCAGCGTCATCGTGGGTGAGTTTGCATCCAGACGGAGCTATTGGTTCGCAAATTGACGCGGCTATCGAAGGGTTTCAGGTGGGAAGGGTGCAGACACCTCAGCTGGGTGTTCGCGCTGCGCTTTGGAGCGGTACATCGGAGTGGTTTGACCTGTCTTCGGTGCAGCCGCCAACGTTTCATCCGGGGCTCACAATTGCGAACGGAATTTCGACGGATGGCATCAACATCTACGTGACCGGGCAGGGATTCAACAACCTGAACAATCGAACAGAGCCTCTTTTGTGGATCAGGCCAGTGCCATCGGGGTCGAGCGTTGCGGTGCTCAGCGTGGGCATAGTGGCATTGCTGCGGCGTCGGCGGAATTGAACACTTCATGAAGTTATTTGCGGCGGGATCAACGGAAACGCTGAGTGGTTGCACATCGGTGGCATGGCAACGCACACTACACTTGTGCATGCCTTCACCGATTCCCACGTTGCCTGCGAAGTCTGTTGCGCCGAAGTTGTCGGATGTGCCTTCTGCCGAGGGGCGTTTTGGTGCTTTTGGCGGGGCGTATGTGCCGGAGACGTTGGTGCCGGCGCTGAAGCAGTTGGAAGAGGTGTATGCGCGGGTGCAGCGGGATTCGAAGTTTTGGGATTCGCTGATTGAGTTGCATCGTACGTTTACTGGAAGGCCCACGCCTTTGTATCTGGCGAAGCGGCTGACGAATTACGCGCGGGATCGGGCGGGGCCTGAGCAGGGGGCGAGCATTTGGTTCAAGCGCGAGGACTTGGCGCACACGGGGGCGCACAAGATCAACAACACACTGGGGCAGGCGGTGCTTGCGCTCAAGATGGGGAAGAAGCGGCTGATTGCTGAGACGGGCGCGGGGCAGCATGGGGTTGCGACGGCGACAGCCGCGGCTCACTTTGGGTTGGCGTGCGATGTGTATATGGGCAGCGAGGATGTGCGGCGGCAGGCGTTGAATGTGACGCGCATGAAGATGCTGGGGGCGAGGGTGATTCCGGTTGAGACGGGGTCGCGGACGCTCAAGGACGCGACGAATGAGGCGATGCGCGATTGGATGGGGAGCGTGCAGGACACGCACTACATCATCGGGAGTGTTGTGGGGCCTCATCCGTTTCCGATGATTGTGCGTGACTTTCAGTCGATCATCGGGCGCGAGACCAAGGCGCAGAGTTTGAGGTCGTTCAGCAAGTTGCCTGATGCGATCATCGCGTGCGTGGGGGGCGGCAGTAATGCGGCGGGGATTTTCTATTCGTTTGTCGATGATGCGAAAGTGAAGTTGATCGGTGTCGAAGCGGGCGGGCGCGGGCCTGAAGCGGGGCAGCACGCGGCGTCGCTTTCACTTGGGTCGCCGGGCGTTTTGCATGGGTCGCTCAGTTATGTATTGCAGGATGAATCGGGGCAGACGGCGGATGTGCATAGTTGTTCGGCAGGGCTTGATTATCCGGGTGTCGGGCCTGAGCACAGTTACTGGAAGGATGCGGGGCGTGTTGAGTACTCAAGCGTGACGGATGATGACGCGCTTGAGGCGTTCAATCTCATGGCGCGAACGGAGGGCATCATTCCGGCGCTGGAGACGAGCCACGCGATTGCGTTTGCGATTCGGATGGCGGCGGAGTCGCACAAGGATCAGCACATTGTGGTGTGCTTGTCTGGGCGCGGGGATAAGGATGTGGATGAGGCGGCGCGGCTGTTGTCGCAGAAGCGATAGAGCAAGAAAGCGAAAAACGACGAAGCGATGAAGCGATGAAGCGATGAAGCGATGAAGCGATGAATAAAACAGTCGCGCGGAGCGGAGGTCTTATTTATCGTTTCATCGCTTTGTCGCTTCATCGGTTTCCGCCCTCGGGCGGCGCGATGATGTAGTCGTAGCCTTTGCCTTCGCTGCTGCCTGTGATGGGGAACTGGCGGTTGTTGCCTTGCAGTTCAGTAGCGTTGTTGTCGGTGTTGTCGAGGCCCACTGTGTAGAGGAGATATGCGCGGCCTAGCGCGTCGGGCTTGTCGAGTTTTTTGTACTTCAAGCCTTGCGGCGAGAACGGGTCGGGTGGGATTTCGGCGAGTTCTGTGGGGATGAGTTGCTGGAGCGTGTCGGGCAGGTTGCCTGTGCGGAGGCGGTAGCGTTCGATGGCGATTGCGATGCGCAGGGCGGAGACGTTGAGCTGCGTTTTTGCTTCGCTTGCGGTTGCGTTGCTGAGGGCGGGGAGCATGAGTTTGGCGAAGATGAAGCGGGCGCTCAATTGCTGGACTTGGGCGTAGGGATCGGGCTTGGCTCTCGCTTCGTAGAGAGGGAGTTTGGATTGGGCGACGGCTTCATCGAAGATTTGGTTTGCGAGATCGACGGTTTGCTTGCGCGTCGCGACGAAGTGGCCTGCGACGTTCATAATGCGGGGTTTTGTTGTGCCGGGCGGGACGACGCCGACGTTTTCGTCGAGTTGGTTTAAGAGGAGTCGGCCGTCGCCATTGCCGTCGTCGGTGTGGGTCCACTGGACGGTGTCGAGGAAGGATGTGCGTTCGCTTTCGATCCAGTTGGCGGATGGCGGGATGCGGGTGAGTTGTGATTTTGGCGTGACGCCCAGTTGGCGGACGAGTGCAGCGTCCAAGGCGCGGAGGGTTGCGTCGTCCAGCGTGTGCGAGGCGATGATGTGCTGGGCGCGATCGTTGGCGAGGTGGAGGATTGCGACGCCAACGAGGTACTCGATGAGTGTTGATTGGCTGCACTCGATGCGGGCGAGGGCGAGGGTGCGTTCGTACCACTCGACGAGTGACTTGTTGTCCTTGTCGCGGTGGGCGAGGGACATGTGCTGTGCGCAGGCGCGGGCGAGTTCGCGGATGTCTAAAAGTTCGGGTAGAGTTGCAAAGAGCAGCGGCTGGCCCGACGGGAGCGTGCGCCAAGCTCGCATTTCGGGTAGGGATTTCATGCGGTCAAAGACTGCGGCGAAGTCGGGGCGAGCAAAAGTGGTTTTGACGGCGACTGCGAATTCGGGCGGATTGTTCAGGAGGTCGACTTCGAGTTTGCCTTCGGGCCAGGGAGATTCTTCGGGCCAGTTGGGAGGAGCGGGGGTGTTTGAGGCTTCGAAGTTTCGCTGTGCGAGGGAGAAGTCGTTGACGAGTTTGACGAAGTCGGGCCAGGCATTGGGGAGACTTTCGCGAGTGGGCCCGCCGTCGACTTGGTTGAGGGACTTGATGGTGCGTTCGTTGATGTGCAATGCGTAGTCGGTCTTGGGGCTGGGCTTCGCGGTGAATGCTGCGAAGAGCATGTAGGCAAAGAGCAGGATGAATGCGGCGGCGATTGCAAACAGGATGTAGCGGACGCGGAACTTGGACTTGGGGGTGTCGCTCGTGGTGTCCATGTCATTGATACTCGAAGCGTGGAGATTCGTTGCGGGAATGTGGATGGGAGGGGTCTGGCTCAGGAAAAAAAAAACGAGGCTGCGATTGAGCCTCGTTTCGTGAAGTTTGTACTATATTGTGGTCTGAATTTGAGGCTTATGACATCGCCATGCTGACGCTGGTGACGAGGGCGGAGCCTTGTTCGTCCATTGCTCCGGCGTAGTTGAAGACTTCGACGTTTTGGGGTTCGACGAGTTTCATCGTGGCGATGAGGTTGCCGATGCTGCACCAGCGGGTTGGATTCTGCTGCCAGCTCATGGCGGCGATCATCTCGTCGGGCTTTTTGTCGACGAGCATTCGGAGCATTTCCTGATCGTGGCGGAAGATGTTGTTGCGGGCGTTGTTGGCTTCTTCGGAGTTGCCGCCCAGGGCGACTTGATCGCCAAACTGCGGGCCAACGTGGCTGAGGTCGGCGCTGCTGACGACCAGCGTCTTGCCGGGCAGTTCGCGGATGACGGCTTTGAGAGTTTCGAGGAAGACAGGAAGGCTCAGGCCATTACCGTCGTAGCTTTCGCCGTTGTTGACCGTCGGATCGTGGATGAGTGCGCCGAAGACTTTGGGGTAGTTGCCTGCGTCGTCTTTGCCCAGCACGTGCTGGATCCACGGGACTTGCAACTCGATGGAGTGCTCGCGTTCGTGATCGAATCGGTGAGCGAAGAGTTTGGTGGCGTTGTCGCTGCCCAGGCGCTGTTTGAGTTTGGCAAGGAGGTTGGCGTCGACTTCGCAGACGCCAAAGGGAGTCTCGAAGCCTTTGTCGCAGCCGCAGACGCCGGTGGATTCGCCGAAGTGGTTGGTGCCCAGGATGATGACACGGTCAGGGCGATCGACGACGCGAAGGCGGCCCCAGGTGCTGGCGTAGTTGATCCAGCCGCGCGGGTAGTCGAGGTGTGGGGCGACGATGGCCTTTGGCAGTGCATCGAGGCTGGGTTTTTCGGCGTCTTTGAGAGCCGCGGCCATCCATTCGTCGAAGACTTCGCGGAGGCGCTTGGCGCCCAGTTCCTGCTGTTCGCTTTCGCTCTTGGCTTTCCAGGCGTCCTGGCTGCCAGCGGCTTCGGCGCCGAGAGCGTCGGCGAACTGCACGCTGCTGGCGGGGGGAAGCGTTGGGCTGGCGTCAAACTCGGCGCGCATTTTGGCGAGCACAGCGTCGAAGGTCGGGCCATGCATCAGGCCTGCGTCGTCGAGTTGCGCGATGAGTTGTTCGAGGATTTCGCGAGTAAGGCCTCGGCCTACTTCGCGGACGATGGTGTCGACGTCTTTGGAACCATCAAAGAGCGGCAGGACGAGTTGTGCGGCGGGGCTCGTCAGGACGACCTTTTCGCTGATCTGGCGAGCGTCGGCGATGCCCATGAGCTGCGCGCCGGCGTATTGAGCCGGGAAGACGCGGACGGGGCGGACGCGCGGGCGGTTCATGTGAGCCGCGTTGGGGTCGAACTTGGGATTGGCAGGGACGGGTTGGAAGTTCGGATCGGACATGAGCAAGGTTAGGTGAGTGAAAGGGCGGCGAGGGTTTTGGGCGGTATAAACCAAGCGGGCTGGATATGCGGGACAAGCGGGAGTTGAGCAGAGAATTCTCTTGGGTTTGTTCGCTTGACGCGGGCGTGTTTGTCATTGTGTCGGCGAGGAGAATTCATGACGAAGCACTCTCGGACTGGATTGATGTTGCTGGTGGTCGCGGGGACGGCGTGTGCTTTCGCGGGGGCGGCGCGTGCGGATGGAGCGCCGGCGGTACCTGCTGCTCCGGCAGCGAGTGCTGCGGGTGGGAATGCTCAGCAATCCAGTTCGGGGGGTTCGGCAAGTTCGGGGGGAGTGATTCGTGTGATTGGTGCGAAGTCGGAGACGAAGTTGTCGCATCAGAGCGGCAAGGTCTCGCGAAGCTCAAAGGTGACCGCGATGAGCGGGAAGCAGGTGAGCAAGCAGGACTCATGGAGCAAGGATGGGAACGTCGTGACGCGAGAAGGCGTGACGACGCATGCGGATGGATCGCAGTCTTTGCTCCATGCGACGATCACCAAGGAGGATGAGGATCGCGTTCGCGAAGCAACAAGGACGTTGGCGAATGGCGACGTGATCAAGAGCACCGACACGTGGCACACGGAGGATGGTGTCGTGTCGCACTCAGGCACGAGCACGAACAGTCAGGGCGAGAGCGTTTCGCGCGAGTCGAAGACGAGCATGGAGGATGGCGTCTTGACGCGTGAAGCGACTCGCACGGGAAGCGATGGGAAGGAAACCAGCAGTGTTTCGACGATTTCGAAGACGGATCAGGGCGTTGAGCGGCAGACGACCACGACGCTACCTAACGGCAAGAGTGTCGAGAAGCACGTCGTGACGACGCGCGACAAGCAGAGCCATTCGATGAGCAGATCGAAGGAGACGGCGGGGCCGAATGGCGGGAAGGTGAGTTCGGAGATGGTGAAGAAGCGCGAGGGCGGGGATGTGAAGGGTGAGGTGACGAAATCGCGGTCGAGAGGGAAGAAGTAGCACTTCATGCGGTCTTGGACGCGTTACTATGATTCATCGATGTTAGATCGCATCACCATTGATCCGGCAATTATGAACGGGCAGCCCTGCATCCGCGGGACTCGGCTCACGGTTCGACGCGTTTTGATCGCGCTATCGACCTACCCGGACAGGGCAGAGTTGAAGCGTGAGTTCCCCGAACTCGAAGATGAGGACGTACGGCAAGCTTTGGAGTACGCTGCGCTGCGTGTTGATGATCGTACCATTCCAATGAAGCGATCGGCATGAAGTTCTTGCTTGACCAAGGGATTCCACGATCGGCGGCGACGCACTTGCGCGCGAGCGGCTTTGAGGCGGTTCACGTTGCGGACTTGCAGATGTCGACTGCGACTGACGAGCAGATTCTGAACAAGGCGAGAGAGCGTTGCGATGTCATTGTGACGCTTGATGCAGACTTTCACACCATTTTGGTGCTCGGATCGCATGCATCACCTTCTGTCATACGAATTCGAATTGAGAAACTCAAAGGTGACGCAATCGCGCAGCTTGTTGCGACGGTGGTAGCAAACGTTGGGCTGGACATTGAGAATGGTGCGATGGTGACGATTGATGAGAACGGTGCACGTATCAAGCAACTGCCCGTTCAAACTAGTCAATGATCGTACCGAAGCGTTTATTCGTACTTGCCTTTGACGGTGTACTCGAAGCCCATGAGGCCTGCAATGTCCTTCGCGGTTTTCTTGTCGAGGTCGTTTAGGCGTTTGATGAGTGAGGCGGGATCGCTCACGGCCATGCCGCCCAGCAGGTTGAACTTGTGGTTGAGGACGTCGCGGAGATCGACTTTGTCGGGGCCTTTGTCGTTGCGGGCGTGGCCGCCTGGGTACATGACCAAGCCGCTGTCGAACGTTTGGTTTTGTTCGTCGGTGATGACCATGCTGGTGGGGATGCCGTCGGGGTACTTTGCGTCGTAGTCGCTGCCGCCGTGCTCAAAGCTCATCTTCTGCATCAGCGAGCGAGTGACGGGGTGGTAGAGTGCGTCGTGGGTGAAGTCGTTGGGGCTCAGCATGAGGTCTTTCCACGTCATGGGCTTCTTGTGGCCTGCGGCGCGGAGTTCGAGGGCGGTGCGGAGCATGGTGCAGACGAGGAACAGCATGCTGTGGTCGGCGGACTGACGCGTCTTGGGGTCGCGCTTTGCGGGATCGCCAATGATGCCGAAGGCGGGCTCGTATGCGCGAACCTTCATGCTCTTGATGCAGTCGCCCGTCTGGTCGTCGAGCAGATGCGGGGCTTTGTTGATGAGGTTGATGAGGCCTTGGAGTGCGCCGGCGCTTTGGTGTTCGTACAAACCGAGTTTGAAGTGCATGCCCATGACTGCGAAGTCGTTGCCGGAGCGAGCGAGGAAGAGATCAAATGGCGATGCGAAGTCTTTGCCTTTGATTGCGTCGGGAATGCCTGTGCCGGCGCTTTCGGTTTTGGTGAAGAGTTGGCCTGGGCCTTGGAAGAGGCGGAAGATTGCTTCGGGGTTGCGGAAGATGTCCTTGGGACCCATGAAGCCCATCATGCTGCGGCGAACGCTCATGATCGCGGCTTCGGTGCTGATCGCCGCGCTCGCGCCCTTGCTGTCGGAGAGTTGCTTCCCTGCGCGGATGGCGCGGAAGGGGATGTAGTGTGCGACGACCATGCCAATAGCGGATTCGATTTGCTCCGCGGTTGCGCCCATCATCGCGCCGAAGGTTGCTGCGCTGCCGATAGCACCGTGCACGACGTGATCGATCTTGTAGGACTTCAGGCTGAAGGCTTCGGCGAGGCGGCCGCGGATTTCGTCGAGGAGGATCATGCCTCGGAGTGCGAATTCGCCATCTTTGCCGCGGAGTTGTGCGGCGGCGAGAGGAACCGCGTAGAAGTCGTTGTGACCAAATTCGCCAGCAGTTTGTTTGCGAGATGGGTTGTAGCCAAAGTTGGTGCCGTTGCTGTCCCATTCGCGGACTGCCGCGCAGTTGGCGACGATGGCTTTTTCGACTTGCACGTCGGTGTTGCTGCCGAAGCACGGGACGCCCGCGCGGACTGTTGAGCCTTGCTTGGCCCACGGAACCTGATGAGCGTTGCCGGCGGGATAGAACTGGGCTTCGTTGCGCAGAAGCGTGGGGGCGTTGGTGCCCAGCGCGAGTGCGCTGACGCCGCAGATGCATGCGTCAGTGAAGAACATGTTGGTCTTTTCACGGACGGATGCGTCGGGCTCGCCACGCTTGCCAGTAGCGTCGGACATGAAGTCGATGGCGTATTGGGCGATGCCGAGTGCCTGGTTGGAGTCGCGGGGGAGGGTGACGAAGTCGTTTTGAGGCATGGGGGAGTTTAGGGCGAAAAGGCTTTGAACGCAGAGGAAGACGGGTAGATGAAGAGAGGCAGACAGAGAAGCAAAATGATGTAGAGGCGAGGGTGATGGTTGCTCGCGTACACTGTCTTGTGACACCTTCGGCGGGGCATCCTCGCAAGCGAATTGTCGCGATACAAGCGGCCGCGTATGCGGCACAGCTATGCGTTCTTTGGTATGCACTATTCAATTGGCCCGATGCATCCTCAAGCGGCGCTCCAATGTTTGTTTCTGATCTGATTCGTTGGACCACACTCTTGGGGTGGCTGCTCAATCCGTTGATCTTGATCGGAGTTTACAAACTTCTGTGGGAGTGGCAAGGTACTCGCACATACTGGTGGCTGGTGTGCGTTTCAATGGCAGTTGATGCGGCCATTGCAGTATGCGGGTTTGGTTTTATTTTCAGGGTTGCGTACGTAGGAAGTTGAAAAAGTCCCAATGGTGTCGCTGATTGCGTTCTTTGTAGCATTCATGAACGCAAAGTTTGTGAGCGGTGGGAGGGCCTGATGCGAGCAAAGTGGGAATTTTCCAAGCGATTTGTGCTGGCGCAGGCCTTGTGCTACTACGGATTATTTTTCATGCTGGGCGTGGCGGCAGTCGCCCTAAACGCTTTCGATATTGGCGTAATCGTAATGTGGTTTGCTTGCTTTGCGTATGGAGTGATGGGGTGGATTCTGGTGCCGTTCGTTGCGGCGGCGGTGGCTTCGATTCGGAAACGGCATTCCAAACACTTGTCGGATAGAACTCTTGTCGTAAGCGTCTTGGTCAATCTGCCGGGACTTGTCATCACTGTTTTAGTGGCGGTGGGGCTGCTTGCCTGGGCTTCGAAACTTGGTGAAATTCCAACATGAAAAAAGAGCGAGCCGGGGCTCGCTCTTGGGAAGTTTCTTGTGATGCTGACGAAGCCGCTCCCTGACAGTCGGGCTCCATGCAAATGCAGATTACTTCGAACCGTCGAACTGCATCTGCGTGTTCGTCGGGACATTGGTCACTGCGGGTGCAGCGGTTGTGGTCGCGGCGTTGCCGAGTTTGGCCATGTAGATTTCGACGCGGCGGTTTTCGCGGGTGTTGCCGTTGGCGTTGTTGGCGACGGCGGGGCGATATTCGCCCCAGCCTGCGGCCATCAGGCGGTTCTGGGCGACGCCCATGCTTGCGATCACATCAATCACGGCGTTGGCGCGGCTGGTTGAGAGGCCGCGGTTGGTGCCGAACTTCTGGATCGTGGTGCTGTTGGCCATGCGCTGGCTGTCGGTGTGACCTTCGACGATGATGTCGTACTGCGATGCTGCGCCGCTGTTGAGCACCTGCGAGAGTGCGTTCAGGGCTTGCTTTGCGCTGTCCTTGACTTCGGCCTTGCCCGAATCGAAGGTGAGGTCGCTGTTGACGCGGACCATGCCGCGTGCGCTGTCGAAGGTGAGGAGACCGGGGAACTGGCTCACGATCTGATCAATGCGCTGCTCGGTTTCCTTGTCGAGCGGACCAAAGGTGAGTTGTCCCAGCTTCTGCTCGAAGCCAGCGAGGTCGCCCTTCGCGGCGGCGAGCTGGTTCTTGAGCTCCGCGTTCTCGCGCTGAAGAGCGGCGAGTGCGCCTTCGCCCTTGCCGTAGCCGGACTGCAACTGCGCGAGGCTCTGTTCGAGTTCGCGGATGCGGCCGTCCTTCTCGGAGATGGACGCTGCGCACGAGGTATATGCCTCGTGAACGCGGTCGTATTCACCCTGGCTGATGCAGCCTGTGAGCCCGAAGGCTGCGACGCTCATGCCAACGACTGCCAACACTGACTTGATATTCATCTTCATGCCTGCACACTCCCTTGTGCGTGACCTGCCAGTGTTTTCTTGGCAAGTCTCTTCACCAACTGCCCAACGCGTCCGTGTCGCGCAGTTGCACCGTGCATGGCGCGCCTGCGTGGGGCGGTTCTGATTGTGGAGAGATGATAGCATGAATTGCGGATTTAGAGAGGCAAAGATTGCGCGGTTGAGCGTAATTCGTGGTGGTGCTGGCGGTTGGAGAGGTGCTTGTGTCAGTTTTTCCACTGAGCGAGATTGCGTACAAGAGCCGAACGACGCAAGCCGCCGGCGCGGGGGACGAATGATCGCGCCAGTTTGCGACGAACGCGGTTGATAAGTTTAAATTGTTGTTCGTTTACAATCCATCCCGGCGTCTTACGTAGCTCGGCTCTTTCTTATGACACTCATTCGTATCAATGCGAGCGCGGCGGTGGATGGCGTGGGGACGTGCGTGGCTCCTGCGTCGTTGCTCATTGAATGTGAGGATGCGGCGAAGCCTGTTCACGACTCGGTGACGATTGCGACGCGCGGTGCGCTGCGTGTCGTGCATGTGGGCGAACCTTCGCGCGCTGATGCGTTGTTGAGGGAGAAGTCTTGGAGCGTGTCGCGTGTAGTTGATCGGCCGGGTTGTGTGTTGATGCCGGGGCTTGTCAATGCGCACACGCACTTGGACTTGACACATATTGGGCCGCGAGCGTTTGATCCTGCGCAGGGGTTTACTGGCTTCATCAAAGTTGTGCTTGCGAATCGGTTGACGGAAGAGGCGGCAGTTGTCGAGTCGATTCGGCGGGGCGTGGACTTGTCGCTCAAGGGCGGCGTTGTGGCAGTGGGGGATATCGGCGGCGTGATTGGTGGGCGGCCTTCGCTGGTGCCGTATCGGGCGTTGCGGGATTCGGTGCTGGGTGGCGTGTCGTACTTGGAGTTCTTTGGGCTGGGGACGAATGAGGATGCGAATCTTGCCGCGCTTGATGCGATGATCAAAGCGTATTTGGAAGAGCGAAATTTGAGCGGCACGCGAGTAGGCTCTCACGCTGCGACGTTTGGTTTGCAGCCTCATGCGCCGTACACGGCGTCGCCTCGCGTCTTTCAGCGTGCGGCGGAGATCGCTCGCGAGCATGGGCTCAACTTGTGTACGCACTTGGCGGAGACGCCTGAGGAGCGAGAGTTCATTCGAAGTGCGTCGGGGCCGTTTCGTGCGTTTTTGGAGCGAGTGGGGTGGTGGCCTGCGGGGCAGAATGTCGGATCGATTTCGAACGCGGCGGGGCAGGGATTGTCGGCGGTTGCGTACTTTGAAAAGCACTTGTGCGGCGGGCGAGAAGCGAATGGTGCGTCGAAGTACTTGCTCGCGCATGTGAATGATGCTTCGGATGCGGATATTGCTTTGTTGGCGTCGGGTACGCACAGCGTTGTGTACTCGCCTCGTTCATCAAGCTACTTTCGCAACCATGAGCACTTCGGACACCATCGCTACCGCGAGATGTTGAAGGCTGGAGTCAATGTGTGTCTGGGAACGGATTCGGTGATCAACTTGCCCAGCAGCGAGCGGATCAGCACGTTGGATGAGATGCGATTCTTGTATCGACGGGATGGGATGGATGCGAGTGAGTTGCTCGCGATGGCGACGGTGCGTGGGGCGAGGGCACTTGGGTTGGATGAGTCGCGATTTGCGTTTGGAGATGTGAGAGAGATTGCGGGGATTGTCGCTGTGCCGGTGGCGGGTGAGATTTTGAATGGGGGGAATGCGCTGCGGGCTGTGTTGGACGGTCAGACGTCACCTGAGTTACTGGCGATTTCGGGTTGATGAAGAACTCATAGAAGACAAAGAAGGCACGAGGCATTTGAGTGGCATCGAGGCATCCAGTGATGGTTGGGGCTCAATGTTGGGGGTTGTTTTTTCCGATGATTAACGTATGAAGTGTGGTGCGTTTCAACTTCATCATGGGTCGCTTGATGTTGTCGCAGGTGACGGCGATTCCGTGCGCGATCAACGAGCGATGGGGCGGTCGGGGTGTGGCAAGCCGTTTTTGATGGTGACGTTTACGTGCGCGGGTGCGTATGTGAAGGTGTTTCGCAGTTTGGATGGTTCGCATTATCTTGCGAGGTGCCCAAAGTGTGCGAAGACGATGAAGTTTGAGGTCGGAGAAGCTGGAGTCGGGCAGCGGGCGTTTTCGGTGTCGTGCAGGTGAGTGCGAAGGTCTGTCAAGCCTCGGCGTGTTTCATGCTGATCAATTTGTCGTAGGCTTTCAAGACTTGATGGATGTACGCACTGGCTTTGCGTTCCTGCTCGACATAGGCGCGGGCTCGGGCGGCGAGCAGTCGTGTGCCGGCTACGTCGGCGAGCAGATCGCGCAACGCGATTTGCCAGCCGGCGGCTTGGGCGGAATCGACGAGGCGGGCGGTGACGTTGTCTTTGAGCATCGCGACGTACCGATCAACCGCGGCGACGACCACGACGCCAGCGCCCATCGCGCTGAGCAGAACGCTGCGCTGTTCGCCTGCGGCTTCGGGATAGAGCAGGAAGTCGCCCGCGAGCAGCAAGTCGCGGCGGCTTTCGAGGTCTTCGACGAGCGAA
This sequence comes from Phycisphaerales bacterium, assembly GCA_046350435.1. GTDB lineage: Bacteria > Planctomycetota > Phycisphaerae > Phycisphaerales > UBA1924 > BJHL01. The sequence continues at coordinate 450,030 of JAXMAK010000001.1, read as the reverse complement.
AGGTTGCTCAGCAACTTGAGACGTCTGGCAGTGGGCCAGAGTTGCGATTGACGCGCGGCGTGAGCATCGCAGAAAATTTGCGTATCGGGGCGCTGCTGGATGACGGGAGCGATGCCTTGTAGCAGCGAGTGGTAGTTTTCTGCGGTGCGGCCTGAGCCCACGATCATGAACGAGAGGGCGCGATCTTGCGAGAGCGGCACGCGAGCATCGGAGGTCAGCACGCCCCACGTTGCGAGATTGATGGTTGCTTTGCGGGCAATGGTATTGGACTTGCCGTCACGAGAGAGACGGTGGGCTTCACGCAGGGCGGTTTCAACCGTTGTGTCGGGAGCGAGCAGCGTGATGCGGTCTTCGTCTGTTGCTTTGAGTTGCGAGACACGCTGCGTCATACCGCGACGCCAGATTTCGAGGGCGAGTCCTGCATCGAGTTCGCGGGCGAGAGATTGGCCTAGTTTCCACGCCGCGCCCCCGAGGACGTGGACGATGTCGATATCGCTGGGCTCGTCGAGGCGTTCCACTTTGGCGAGGGCTTCGATAAGCCTGCGTACGCCCAAGAGGCGGAACACGCCTGGGACGCGCGGGCTGTAGGTCACGCGCTGTGCGAAGACTTCGGGGTCCATCGTGCGAGCGACGATGTCTGGCACGGCTTGAAAGACCTGTACGCCTTCGTCTGCGAGACCCATTTCAAGTTGCGACAACAGCGGCTTTTCGCGTGAGGCGAAGAGTGTGTCGGCAAGGATGAGGACTCGCATAATAAAGCGTAGGTTGGCGGTCCCCGCCAACTCCGGAAGTCTTCATCGACCGTCTCGGTCGATGGATGAATGAGACGGTGAGACGGTGAGACGGTGAGACGGTGAGACGGTGAGACGCACGTTCTATGCACGTGACGCTCGTGTTTCAGTTCACCGTTTCAATGCAAAATCATCTTGTGACAGGCTCCGACTCAATATACACATCCACCTGTTGCCCAACGTACAGCGGCAGGTCCTTGGGATCAAAGCTAAAGAGTACTTGCAGCACGCGGGTGTCGACGCGTTCGGCGGCGGCGCCGGTCAGGCTGCGCTTGGGGACGATGTAGGGTTCGACGCGCACGAAGGTGAGTTGCGCGGAGATGTTTTTGTTGCCGCGAGCGAAGGCTACGGCGGCGCTGCTGGGCTTGACGCGCCAGGCTTCGTATTCGTCGATGTCGACGCGGACGTGGAGCGGATTGGCCTTGCCGATAAGCAGAAGGGGAGTTGCGAGTGCGCCGGCGGAGGCGAATTCTCCTTCCAAGATGTTCTTCTGGAGAATCTTCGCGTCGGTGGGGCTCTTCACAGTGCGGCGGGCGATTTCGATCTTGATTGAGTCGATCGCAGTCTGCGCTTGCGAGACTTGTGATTCAGCGATGTGCAGGTCCACGTCCCATGTGCCTGCTTCAAGCAGTGTCAGTTGCGACTTTGCTTCTTCGAGGCGTGCCTGCGCGGCGGCGCGATTGGCGGTTGCGGTGTCCAGGCGTGCCTGTGCGGCGGTTGCGGCGAAAGTGCGGCGAGCGACTTCCTCGGCTGACATTGCGCCGGATTCGGACATGCCTTTGGTGCGGGAGAGCTGGGCTTTGGCGTCGTCGAGCATGGACTGCGCGTCGGCGATTTGAGACGTCGTGGCGTCGATTGCGCTTTGGGCTTCCAAGACCTTGGCGCGTTGCGGCGGGATCAGTTCGGGGCGTGTGCCCTTGCGGAGTTTGTCGAGCTGAGCCTGCGCGACTTTGAGATTGGACTCGCGGACGAGCAGTTCGGCTTCGAGTTCGCGCGTGTCGAGTTGGAAGAGTGGGTCGCCTGCCTTGACAACATCGCCCACGCTGACGAAGACCTTGGTGACGAGTGCACCAACAGGAGCACCGATTTCAATATTCTCGCTCGAGGCTTCGATGAGGCCAGAGCCCGCGACAAACGCGGTAAAGGGCGGGCGGGGCGGCTCGATGACGGGCGGCTGGGCGCTGGGAGGGACAGAGCCTCGAACAACGGTGAGTGCGGCGAAGATGATGCCGGCGACGGCGAGGAGCGGGATGAGGATGGTGCGGATCACGGTGAAGTTTAGGGAAGAAGTGACGGAGTGACGCAGGAACACAAGGACGATGGACGCAGTCTGTTAGAGTTACGTTACTTGTACTTGGTGACGGATAAAAGTTGGCGATTTGGGCGATTAGCGGCCATTGTTGACGGAAAGTGACTGCTTACCCGGTTCGTGCGTGTTGTTTTCCCATATCACGGGTTCGTGACGCCTGCTGATATGATCGCTCATGATCGCGTTAGAGGACATTGCTCGGCTCGATGAAGCTCGATGTGCGCTGGGTTTGTCAGAGGTCGCTCGTGAGGCGATGTTGGTTGCTGGGGGCGTGGCGTGCCGAGATGAACCGAAGTCGTGGGTCAATACGTGTGTCGGGATCGGTCTGCGGGGTGGCGATGCGGGTGTTATGACGCCTGAAGACGTTGCTCGCATCACGGCGTGGTATCACGAGGAGGGGCATGAGGCACGGATTGAAGTGAGTGTGCATGCACATTCGTCCGCCGTGAAGTGCGTGTGCGATGCGGGGTATCGGGTGAAGATGTTTGAGACGACGTTCTTTCGCCAGTTGCGTTCGGGCGAGGCGATTGAGGCGTTGGTGCCGCTCGGGGAGGGAATCGAACTTGCAGAGATCGATCCGCACAATGACGCGATGTGTCGAGCGATGGCGGTCTGCGTGAACGAAGGGTTCGCCGAGCCCGGCACGACGCCTCGCGAGAGTGACATTCAGATATCCATGCGGTGCATGCGGCATCCGCGCACGCGGAGCTTTGGGGCATTCGTGAATGAGCGGGGTGTCAAACGTTGCGTCGCCGGGTCGTACTTGGAAGTGCTCGCCAGCGATGATCTCGTCAAGTTGGATTCGTTGTGGGCATCAAGACCCCGCACCAGGTTCGCCGCGCTCTTTGGTGCGGCGGTGCATGCGGATTATCGCAAGCGGGGCATTCAGCAGGCGTTGCTGGCTTTGCGAATGCGCGAAGCGGCGAAGGCGGGTGCGAGTTTTGCGACGATTGGTGGATTGCCCGGCGCGGGGACGGAGCGCAACGTGCGGCGCATGGGGTTCCAGGTCGCTTGTAGCAAGGTGCATTTTGTGAAGGCGTGTGGGTGACGCTGGAGTTACTTGGGTTCAGGAGCTTTACGCATGCCGCCGCCCGGGTTTGTCGCGGGTTTGGGTTGTTCTTCGAGTTCAAGTGACTTGGCTGGCTTTTTCGCCTGTTCTTGCTGCTGGGCTTCTTCGTACGACTTTGTCAAAGCGTCTTGTTGCTGCTGAGCGACTGGATCAACTTTGGGGCCGCTGTCTTGAAAGAAAATGAAGTATGCTGCGCCGGCTAGGGCGAGCACTGCGACGGCGACAAGCACAATCTTCTTGGTTTGGGCGTTCATGATTGAATTCTATGTGTCTGTAAAATCGGAATAACAAAGCCCCGCAGGAGTTGCGGGGCTCAGGCGATCAGTTTGAGGATCTTAGCGAATGTCGATGCCGCGGATGCCATTGCGGGTGCCCCAGAAGAATGCTGGACCACCAAAGGCGTGTTTGTAGGGAGGGTAATAGACGGTTGGTTGAGAGCCACCGAAGAAGTCGTCAAGTTCACCCTGAATCACGTTGTTGCCCGGCCATGTTCCTGATGGCGCGTCCATCTTGGTGAGGTCGGTGCCGTTTACTGTGTTGGTGTCAGAAATGACATCGCGGATATTGATAGTGCGAGCGCTGCCATCAACAAGCGCGGCTTGAATAGTGGACTTGAAGGAGAAGAACATCGGGCGGTCATTCTGAAGGTAGTCCTGACCCTCGAACATGATGACTTTGCGTGAAGCAGCGAGCACGTCCGTGAACCGGTTGCGTTTGATCCAATAGCCAACCGTGCCGCCCGCCGATGCTTGGCGATTGATTGCCTGAGCGAATCGCTGGTGCTTTTGCCACATGGTGGGTGGATACCAATACGAACTTGGGAAGATCCAGCTCGTGTCGCTCTGCGCATTTTCGCCTGTGTAGAACTTGAAGAAGTTGATCAGGGCGCTATCGCCCGGCGCGAAGTTGCTCTTGAATCGAGAACTGCTGACGTCGTCGCCGTAGAACATGTGGGCGAGCCAGTGATAGCCGAACGTTTCAGTGCCCGATCCGCTCTGCACGCCTTGGCCATAGTCCCATGCGTATGTGCCGAAGGTGTGGCCGTTCAGAGCCGCGATTCCGGCGGGTTCCATGACGACGCAGCGTTCATCCCATCCACCGGAAGGCTGCGGTGGATTCACGCTGCTCTGCAGGAAGGGGTTCATGAACTCTTCTTTGTTGTCCGTGCTGTACACGGCCATGTAGTTGTAGTTATTGTGGAGGTTGGAGAGCGACACGACGCGCCAACCGGACTTGCGGGCTTTGCCGATCGCTGGAAGGAGCAATCCGATGAGCAACGCGATGATGGCAATCACAACGAGAAGTTCGATGAGCGTAAAAGCCAAGGCATGCTTCGTGTGCTTGAGATTCTTCATTCGAGACTCCTGACTCCGAGCGAAAGAGGCGCATAGTTTTCAGTCATCGATTCGAGTTACGTTTGAAAACACAACGCCGCGACACTTCGGCGCGGCGTTGTGGACTTATTTTCCGTCACCCTTGTAGTCAGGGTTCACGCGAGGACCGCCGGTCGCTGCGGGAGGTGTCGTGTCTTGAAGTTCGAGTGGCTTCTTGTCTTTGGCCTTAGGATCAGTTGGTGCGGCCTGAGTGGTTTGAACTGGTGCCGGTTCGTCGGCAATCACCGGACCTTTCGACATGAGGTAGTATCCGGCACCGCCACCCAGCACCGCAAGAGCTGTGACTCCAAGCAGTACTTTGTCGCGTGTCGAAAGTTTCTCAGGCATGAATCCCATGTGCAAAGTCCTTTTTACTGAAGACGAAGGAAGTCAAAGATCAGAGAATACTCTTCGTTGCTGAATGATTCTGGAGTTGCGCCTGGACGAACTTTCTTGATCGCGGCGTGACCATCAAAGAAGCCCATGATGGACTTGTTGATGTCGCCGTAGCCGTTGATGAGTTGGTATTGCGTGCTGGAACTGTTGGCGATCAAGTCGGCGTACTGATCGTGGACGAACACGAACTTGGACGGGCTGATGCCGTCGGCCTGACGGAAAACTCGCATGCCTTTGAAGTACGCACGTCCGAAGTTTGAATCACGTGACGGATAAATGTAGTTGAACCACTTGAAGTTCATGTGGTAACTCGTGCCCACATCGTCGTAGCTTGAGATTTGTTCGCCGCTGAGCAATGCAACTGAAACTCTCAGGCGGCGTGTGTTTGCTGGATCAGCGTTGTACGACCACTGCTGCTGCAGCGAGGCTTTATCACTGGGGTCGCGGAAGTAGTCGAGATCAAACTCCGCGCGAATGGGTGCGTTCGCAGGAATCATGCCTTCTGAAATCTGCTCGTACGGATAGCTGATGTCGTTTGACATGTACCGATTCAAGGGGCGATCTGCACTTTCAAAGTCGAATGCGCCACCTGCGGCGTTTGCTCCGGCCACCCAGTAGCCATCGTTCTCTTTGCCACCAAAGCACCAACTGGAAACGCCGGTGACTTGGGCCCAATCCGCTGCAACGTCACGCCACTGGCCTCGACCGCCGCCGTTTCGGCCCTTGAGAGCTCCGAATGCGGAGAAGCCCTTCCAGTCTGATTGATAAGCAAAGTTGGCTGTTCCGATGCCGCGCACGTTGGACAATGACTTGACGAGCCAACCGCTCTTGCGAGCGCGGCCGACTGAGGGAAGCAGCAGTCCGATGAGCAGCGCGATAATTCCAATCACGACCAGAAGCTCGATGAGTGTGAAGCCTCTTGACGTGTTTGCCCGAGAGGAATTCCGCCACGTGAAAAACAGGTTCATCTTTTTGCTCCGCGATTTGTTGCGTTTTGCGCTCCAACAGGCATGCGATAAACGCGAACAATCGTATTCACCGACCCAATTCTGTTTTGCCGACATGGCACGACCAATTCACGCACAGGCAGAGAGAACCCCTGCCGTCCCCAACCCCAAACCCCCGTACCTGAGTCCCGGCTACTCGCACTCGGATTCACTGCCCTGAATCGCCGAGTCCTGCGGGATTTCTGACACTAGTAGACCACGATTCGTCCGAGTTGTCAAGAGAACATGAACATTCTCGGAAGAAGCCGCGTGAATTGCGCGAAATGTGGCATCGACATATGGGGTTACTGTGACATGGCGGCAGTATTAGGGAACCGGGCGGGGTGGGGGGCGTAGGGTGGGGAAGGGGAGAATAGCAAATTCCGTTGAAATCGCCCTAGGTGAATGTCTGGCAGGAACGGCATTCAAGAAATGTGCCGATTGGGATTGTTGGGGATAGGCTTGGGGGTCGGATTTTTGGGGGTTGGGTGGGGCTTGGGGAGGGTGTGAATGGGTTTCTGAAGCCCAAGGTCGTTTGGGCGTTTGTGTGAATTGGGCAGCATGGATCCAACGCAGCCGACATCTTCAGGAACACGCTCTGGCTCGGACATTCCGGATGTGCTAGGGGAAACTTCGCCTTTGGGCAAGTCGCAGCCTGGCGTGGAGGCGGGCAGTGCGAGCAAGGCGGGGAGCACTGGGCCCAGCATTCCGACGACGGAAGAAGTGCTGCAGGAAATCGCCAAGGCGAGCAGCAACGTCGACAGCATCATCGGCCGATTGGTCATCGATCAGGGCTTTGCGACAGTCGAAGAAGTGCAGCAATGCCTCGCGCAAGCGAAGCAGACTGAGGTTGATCTCAATCAGCGATCACTTGTCGAACTGCTGGTTGATAACGATTACATCACGCGGCGTCAGATGGAGCGATTGCGGGAAGCCGCGATGGCGGAACGCAGCGGGCAGAAGATTCCGGGGTTCAAGATCATCAAGAAGCTGGGCGCGGGCGCGATGGCGAGCGTGTTTCTCGCGAAGCAGATCAGCCTGGATCGCATGGTGGCGATCAAGGTGCTGCCCAGAAAGTTCACGGGGAACAAGCAATTTATTGAGCGGTTCTACGCCGAAGGGCGTGCGGCGGCGCAGCTCAACCATCCGAACATCGTGCAGGCGTATGACGTCGGCAAGGCGGGTGACTATTACTACTTCGTGATGGAGTACGTGGACGGCACGACTGTCTACGACGAGATCGTGAAGAAGAAGCGCATTCCGGAAGATGAGGCGCTGGACATCGCGATTCAGGTGACTGAGGCTCTGGAACACGCGCACAACAAGGGACTGATTCACCGCGACGTGAAGCCCAAGAACGTGATGATCACGCGTGGTGTTGTGAAACTCGCGGACATGGGCTTGGCCCGCGCGATTTCCGACAAGGAAGCGGCGGAGGCTGAGCAGGGCAAGGCGTTTGGTACGCCTTACTACATCTCGCCCGAGCAGATTCGCGGCGAGGTGCACATCGGGCCGCCCGCGGATATTTATTCGCTGGGCGCGACGCTGTATCACATGGTGACTGGGCAGGTGCCCTTCGACGGCAAGAATCCGTCGAGCGTGATGCACAAGCACTTGAAGGCTGATCTTGTGCCGCCGGACCATGTGTATCCGAAGCTGAGCGCAGGGATGTCTGAAGTCATCGAGTTCATGATGGCGAAGGACCCCAAGGCGCGGTATCAGAACTGCCATGATCTGATGGCTGATTTGAAAGCCGTCAGAGCGAAGCAGCCGCCACCATTGGCGCACAAGGACTTTGGGCAACTCGATCTCGCCGCGGTCGCGAAGGCGGAGGCGTCGGCGAAGGTGTCGGATGTTCCTGCGGCTGCGAAGAAGGATGAGCCGTTGGTGCGTCCCTGGATGTTCTGGGCGATGATTGTGAGCGCGGTGCTCAACGTCGTGCAGCTTATTTTCACGCTGGCGTAAGCAATTCTGTAATCGCTTCGTGCCACCGACTGCTGCTTTGAGCGGTCGGTGCTGAATCGTATGATTTTTGCATTGAGAAAACGAACACCGACCGGCTTCGCCAGTCGGTGGCACGATTACTTTGCAACATGATCGCTGATTCGCTTTCCTGCACCGTTGGTCAGGCGGATGATGTGGCCGTCGTCCATTTCGGCGATGCGGTCGGCGAATTCGAAGATGCGCTGGTCGTGAGTCACGACGATCATGGAGAGTTCGGTGTTGTCGGAGATGCTGCGGAGCAGTTCCATGACGCGCATGCCTGTGGCGTGATCGAGTGCGCTGGTGGGTTCGTCGCAGACGAGTAGCTTTGGTTTGTGGACGATTGCTCGCGAGATCGCGACGCGTTGCTGCTGGCCGCCTGAGAGACGCCGGGGTTCGTCGTTTGTGCGATCACCAAGACCCACCATGCCCAAGACTTCGCGGGCACGCTTGAGGGCTTCGCTGCGCGGGACACCATTGATGAACAGCGGCACGGCGACGTTTTCTGCGATCGTCAGCGTGGGGATGAGGTTGAAGGCTTGAAAGACAAAGCCCACGTTGACGGCGCGGAACGCGGCTTTCTGGCTTGAGTTCATCTTTGCGAAGTCAGCACCCAGCACCGTGCATTCACCTTCGTCGCGATCAAGCACGCCCGCGATGACGCTGATGAGCGTGGTCTTGCCGCAGCCTGAGGGACCAACGAGCATCAGCAGTTCGCGCGTGCGGACAGTGAGGTCCACGCCTCGCAGGGCACGCACGGCGCTGTCGCCTTTGCCGTAGGTTTTCTTTACGGCGGTGCATTGCACGGCGATAGCGTCGCTGGAAGCGGCTGGACGCGAGGAGGAAAGTTGTGACGGTGCAATGGTCATGTGCGGGGAATGACTCTACGACTTGAAAACGACGGCTGGTTCCAATCTCAGGACACGAATCATTGGGAGGCAGGCGGACACGACGCAGATGAGCATCACGCTGACGCACGAAGCTACCAATAACTGCCATGGCATGTAAAAGCCGACGCCCACTTTGGTCATGAGCGTGCCTGAAATCGAGGCCAATCCTGCACCAAGCCCGAAGCCCAATGAGCCAACCACCAGCGACTGCGTGATGATCATGGCGATGAGGCGGAGGTTGGTGAGGCCCAGCGCTTTGAGCGCGCCGAAGTAGCGGGTGTTGTCGACGACGAAGTTGAAGAACGTCTGGCCGCAGACGAGCAGGCCAATGATGAAGCCCAGTCCCACGGTGATGCCGAAGTTCACGAGGATGCCGGTTTTGATCAGCGTGTAGTTTCGGGTGAGACTGGAGAAGTCTTTTCGTGTCCGCGCGGCCATGTCTGTTGCGGCGTGGATGTCTGCTGCGACTTCATCGATCTTGGACTTGTCGTCAACGCCCGCGAGCACGAAGGTCAGTTGCTTGCGTTGCTCGGGCGCGAACGAGACCGCTCGCGAGTAGGTTGTATACAGCACCGGTGCCCAGTAGAACGCTTCGTTGGTCTTGCAGATGCCGACGACACGCGCGAAGCGGTCGTTGATGGCGAGTTGATCGCCCACTTGCAGCGGGCGTTTGGAACCATCGGGGAGTGTGACGGCGAAGTCACCTTTCGTGGCGGCGAGGTCGACGACTACGCCGTCACCTTCGCGGAGCGCGTTCACGTCGCCCTCGATCATCTCGATGGGTGCGCCGAGCAAGGTTGAGTCGTCGACTCCGATGACGACAGAGAACGCTCGTTTGCCCGAAGGGATTTGCACGAGCAACTGCCCGCGATACATCGGCACCGCCCACGACACGCCGGGCACGCTGCGCACGCGTTGCAGGATCGTCTCGCGCATGGCTTTGGGGTCTTCGGTGAACTCAACGTCGGGGTCCATTACGAAGATGTCGGCGTGGGGCGTGTCGTCGATGAAACTGGTCATGCGACGCGAGTAACCCATGAAGATCGAGGCTTGTTGGGTGATGAGCATTGCGGCGAACGTGATGCCGACGAGCAGGCCTGCGAACTTGAGGCGGTCGCCCATGATCATGCGGATCGCGATGAGGATCATGGTTTTTCCCCTCGCTTTCGTGGGCTTTGTGGTGGTTTCCAAGAGCCACCCGTGAGGCCCGAGAGATGAACATCAAGCAACTGCCACGCGGTTTCGAGAGGGTCGCGGAACTTGACCCATGGGGCTTTGTGGTGCGCGATGTAGAGGCTCACGAGGCCGTGAGCGGAGGCCCAGCACATTTGCGTTGTGGCTTCGACGTTGCTGTATTGAGGTTGGAAGCGATGCTGCGCGATGCAATCAGCGACAGTGGCGCGGAGACATGCGTAGCCATCCTTGTCTGGATTCTTGTGTTCGATGTCGCTTGCCTGTGCCGCCGTCTGTGGCGGAGCGGTCATGAACATGAGTTGGTAGTGGTGGGGGTGGTTGAGTGCGAAGCGGATGTAGGCCCGGCCTAGTTCGCGGAGACGTTCGACTGGATCGGAAATCGCTCGCGTTGCGTCCATCGACTGCTGGAACAGGGCGAAGTCCTGATTCATCAGGGCGAGGACGAGTTCGTGTTTGTCTTTGAAGTGGACGTAGAGCGCGCCGGGCGTGAAGCGGGCGGCGGACGCGATCTGGCGCATCGAGACGGAATCGAAGCCTTGCTTCAGGAACAGCTTTCGCGCCGAAGTGAGGATGCGTGTTGACGCGGCGGCTTTGCCCTCGGCGCGGGTGACTTTTGGAGCAGGCTTGGAACGGGTGCGGGGCATCGGTGAACGGTGTTCATTGAATATAGCCTATTGGATGAACGGTGTTCACTGAGTTGTCAGAAATTCAGACAAATACTCGAATTGGCCGCGTTTTGTGTATGTGTTATTCACACTTGCATGAAAAAACCGAATCTTGCGGGAGCAAGATTCGGTCGATTCGTGCTTGGAATTATGCTTACGCGAGGACGAGGCGGACTCGGCTCGGGGAATGACCATGCTCATCGAAGATGGTCAGTTCGTTGGTGCCTTCCCGGAGGAAACTTGGTGGGATGTAGTAGCGAGACTGGGGCGGAACAGGCTTGCCCTGCTTTGTCGCGACGAAGTAGCGGCCCACGTGGCGGCCATTGAGGAAGAACTGACCCTTGGTGAGACCATCGGGCTCGAGGAAGATGCCGCGGGTCGCAACGCCTGGGTTGCTGGCGTTGAAGAGCGACTTGGGTGCGTCGAATTCGCAGCGCAGCCACAGGGGCATTCCCATGCCGGGCTTGGCTTTCGCGAGCGGCATGAAACTGGTTGCCGTTGGCGGCTCCCACTTTGCGAACGCGAGTTCAGCGGCGTTTGCGAGACCACTATCAACCAGCGCAAGACGCATGCTCTTGGCGGCGGCGGGCAACTCGTGTTCGACTTGATCGTGGTTCACGACCGTGAGTTCGAGCGTATTGACGCCTTGCTTCAAGCGATCTTCCGGAAGCACGATGCACGCGGGGCCACTGCGATCAAGATACTTGATGGGCTTGTCGTTCAGGATCAAAAGCCCGGCGCTCGGGGGGTGCGCGATGTGCAGGAGCACTTCGGCGTCGCCTGTGTGCTTGAACGTCATCACCATGCGCTCGGAGGTTGTTGCGTCACCCTCGGCAACGTCCCACAATGGAGTCTTGAACGAGAGCAGCGGGATGGGCGTGCCGTGCTTGAGCGTGGGCTTGGAAAGGGCAAGGTCTTCGACGACGTAGAGATCGTCGATGAGGCCCTTTTCTTCGCCAAGGTTCATGCCTGAGGAGAAGCGACCGAGGTTTTCGGCGAGGATCACCAGACGCTGCTCGCCTTTCTTGAGCGAGAGGTCCTTGGAGTCATCCGCGCCGGGTCCAACGCCAAGCACTGCGACGGGCTTGCCATCGCTGAAGAGGTGGAAACGATCACCACCCGTGCCAAAGTCGAGCGTGACTTTCGCGGCTTTGTCGTTGTTCAGGGCGAAGCGATACCAGCCGTAGCCACTGGGAACGCCCAGCGTCGTGAGGTCCGTGAAGGCTTGAATGCCGGCGAAGCGAGCGCTGTTGCCCTCGACGTAATCGAGTTGGTCGGCGGCGGTCCACGGCGTGTGCTCAATCTTGTCGGCGCGGATGCGCTTGGCGGGTTCAACTTGCACAGGCTTGGACTTGCCGTCCGCGGCGTTGATGCGGTTGATTTGCTTCACGCCATTGGCGAGAATGGGCTGGCCCGTTGCAGACATGCCCGATGCGCCGAGATAGATTGCATCGTCGCTGAACGCGACTTGATCAGTGTCCTGCGTGCGAATCAGGATCACGCACATGCCTTCGTGCTGAAGTATGGCGGGTGTTTCGTCGCTGGGGACATCGACTTCGAGGGGCGAGCCGTTGATCGACAGCATGCCTTTGCTCCCGGCAGGGCCGTAGAGCACGATGGTGTTGCTGACAACGGTGAGCGGCGTCAAGTTGCAGTAATCGACATGGCCGCGCGGCGCGACGTTGACGTCGAGCAGGCAGCATGCGAACGTTTGGTCGCCCAGCGGGACTGGCAGTTCGGTGCCATCGCCAAGCAACAGCGTGGTTCCGAGGTTGTGGTCGTGTTCTTCTTCGGGGCCAAAGACAAAGGCTGCGCCGCCTTGTGTGCCAATGGCGTGCACGACGCTCACTGAGGGGGGAGCGTTTTTGCTCTTCTTCGCGGGCTTTGCTTCTTCGACCTGCGCGTTGGGATCGATGGGTTTCGCGACGACCGGCTTGTACGCAGGGTCAAGATGTGAGAAGACGCGGCCAAACTTGCTGCCCAAGAAACTCACGCGGCGGATTGCGCTGTAGAGTTCCGTGGTCGTGCCAGTCTGATCAATCGCGCAGCCAGAGTCAGCGGCGTGTGTCGCGAAAGTGTCGATGCCGTCGTCGGTGCGGCCTGCGTAGAAGCCTGGGTTGATGCCGCCGCAGAACGTGGTCAGGTTGTATTGACCGCCGCCAATCAAGAGTTCGGCGAGGCGGCGCTCGACGGAGCGAGGAGCCATCACCGGGAATGGCTCACGACCCCAGACGCTTTGGTGACCGGTAGCGAAGTCGATGACGAGGCGCGGCTGGCCCGAGCGCACGCCAATCAACTGACGCATCGTCGCGAGCATGTTTTCTGAGCCCGACCAGCCGTCGATCTGGCCTTCGATCTGCTGCCAGAGGTCGTTGCTGTTCACGATGGGCACAGAAAGGCCTGATTCGCGGATGTAGCGGGTCAATTCGCCCAAGTACTGCGCGGCTTTGGTGTCATCGCCGCACGTCCATTCGCTTTCGCATTGGATGAGGATGATCGGGCCGCCCGTGCCTGCCGCTGTCACTTGCCAGCCGCGGATTTGGTCCGCGACGTTTCCGATGAAGCGTGAGCATGCTTCGAGGAATTGCTGGTTGTTGGTGCGATAGGCAATCGGCACGCCTTCACGAGGTTGGAGTTCGTGGAGGAACGAGGGCAAGCCGCCCATGTCCCAATCGGCGCCGACGTATGGGCCAATGCCCAGAATGCAGTACATGCCTGCTTTGCCAATGAGGTCGACAAAGTGGCGGAGATCGTTCTCGCCCGTGAAGTCAAAGCGGCCCGAGCGGACTTCGTGGCGGTTCCAGAAGATGGGCGTTTCGATGGTGTTGAGACCAGCGTTCTTCGCGGCGGCGATTCGGTCCGCCCAGTGCGAGCGAGGAATCCTCGCGTAGGGCACTCGTCCGCTGACGAGCCAGACCCGCTTGCCATCGACCATGAAACTGCGACCATCGTGCGTGACTGAAGGCATCTGAAGTAACGTGGCCTTTCTGCTTTCAACGAACTTGCACCCTGCACCGGTTCATTGATCCCCCAACACTCGCGACTATTCCAACAAGCAGCGACCAGTCAACTCGGTTAGTGGTCGCAAACTTTTTCAGCCCCTATTGGTCGCAACCATAGGGAGGGCGGGCAAAAAACGCAAACCGTTGGGATTCGAACTGGGCCAAATTTGGGCAGTTTGGTGGCTTTTGGGGTGGTTATTGCGATGCAGATTTGGGGGAACGGGGCGACTTTGCGCGAATTGGGCATCTCAGTGAGCCCCAGACAAACAGGACAAGTTCTTCCTGTGAAATCCGGTTACGCGGGAGGGAGGTCCGGGTAGACGGTGGTGGACGGAACAGAGTACAAACGTGGGTGTGCGGAAGTCTCCGCCGACAAGCCGACCTAATGCAACTTCGAGTCGTTCGTACCCGTGGGTGAGAAAGAAAGCAGCCGCATGATCATGATGAGAATGACGAAGATGATGAGGCGACACCTGGCCTGTCGATTGGCCCGTCGATTGGCGAGTGGTACTGACGGTGTGTGCGGCGTGCTTGCGCTGCTCGCGGGCGGCGTGATGGTGTTTGGCGGGTGCAGTGGTTCGGGGTCGCGGATTGATCGCGATATTCAGACGCTGGTGCGCGAGCAGAACGAGCGATTGCGAGAAGAACTGCGTGAGGCGGCGATTCCATCGAGCGGACCTGATCGCGCGAGTGCGAGGCAATTGGATAAGAAGCCAGAGACGACCAACCCGCCTGCGAAGGAACTCGCGTTTGTTGAGGCGAGCGCGGATCGCGATGTGCAAGCGCGATTGCAGCAACTGTTGTCGCAGTCGGGCGGCTATGAAGGCACGATGACGCAGGACGCAGTGCAGTTGGGAAGATTGCTGTCGCTTGAGGATTCCCTGCGTACGAGTCAGGAAACTGGGCGCGAGTTTTTGTCGGCGCAGGAAGAGTATCTGTTGTCGGCGATTCGACTACTTCAAGAGCGGCACTTGTGGGGACCAAGGCTTTTCAATGACACGACGCTGACGTTTGGCGCAAGCGGCGAGGACGGCCGATTTGATCCTGCGCTTGATCTCGTCAACAGCCTGCGAGCGACGAAGCGACTGCCCTTTGGCGGCGAAGTTGAAGCCAAGTGGCTTTGGAACGCAACAGAAAACCTGCGAGAGACGACGACGGGGCGGTATGTGCAGTCGTCGGAGATTGTGCTGAGTGGTCGCGTGCCGCTACTGCGGGGTGCGGGGTCGATTGCTCGCGAGGACTTGATTCAGGCGGAGCGAGACTTGGTGTATCAATCGCGAACCTTTGAGCGGTTCAGGCGGAACTATCTGGTGGATATCGCGTCGGATTACTTTCAGTTGCTGGAAACTCGGGCGCAGATTGTGAACCAGATGAGGCAGTTGGAGAGTTTGCAGAAGTTTGGAGCCGCGACCGAGGCTCGTGTGAGAGCGGGTCGCAAGGAAGCGTTCCAGACGGATATCACATCCAACCAGATCAACTCCGCGAAGTCTGCGTTGGCGGACTTACGTGAGTCGTATGTGCTGCAACTGGATCGTTTCAAGGTGAGACTCGGGCTTGGGATCAATGATCGCTTGGAATTGTCCGACGAAATCTTTTCGCTGCCCGAGCCAGCGGCGGACCTCGAAGCAGCGACCAGCAATGCTCTTTCGCTGCGATTGGACTTGCAGAATTCAGCGGATCGTCTTGAAGATGCGAAGCGATCGGTTGTGAACGCGAAAGATGGATTGCTGCCCGATCTTGACCTGCGAGGCGAGGTTGGTGTGCCCACGGATCCCGACGCACGCGAAGGCGGGGCGATGTTTGATCCTGACGAGACGAGATATTCAGCGAGTGCGACGCTGAGTTTGCCGCTGAATCGCGAGCGAGAGAGGCTCGCTGTACGTTCGGCGCAGATTCGCTTGGAGCGGGCGCAGCGGGATCATCAGCAGTTGGTGGACAACGTTGCCGTGAATGTGCGAAGTGCGGTGCGTGGCATCGAGCGGGCACGTCTGCAGCTTGATCTGGCTGAGCAGCAGGTGGAGATCAATAGACGCCGCTTGCGCGCGCAGCAGTTGCAGGAAGATACCGTCGAGCCGCAGCAGATCGTAGATACGAACAACGACTTGCTGAATGCCGAGAATGCGCGAGATCGTGCGAGAACAAGGCTGCGCACGGCGATATTGCGCTACTTGCTGGAAACGGACCAACTTCGCGTGACGCGTGATGGGTTGTTGGAGAGGTTGCCAGGGATGTGAATCGTCTGCAACTGAACGGCCGTATAAAAAGCAGTGGTTGCCCACCGCATCTTCTCGTTGCGCGAGGAGCATTTCCGTACGTACGCTCGGTTCTTGCATCTGGTGTTCTTCCTCATCTTCGGTGTCGTTGCATACTGGCTCGCACTAGTCGCGTGGACAGTGTGGCGTCTCACGCATCCACCTCGGCGGACGTTCGGCGTCGCGCTCGCGCAAGGTCGGCCGACCGATCCGAGCAAGTTGATCTCAAGCGGCGGCGTGCCTCGTGAGTTTGACAGTTGGTCGATCCGCGTCGATGGCTGCGAGTTGCCTGTATGGGATGTTCGGGGCGACGCGGCAGACGGCCCCGTCTTGATCTTGACGCACGGTTGGGGCGATTCGCGATTGGGTGGGCTATCGCGAGCGCACGCGTTACTACCTGTTGTGTCTCGCTGCGTGTTGTGGGACATGCCGGGCCACGGCGATGCGGAAGGAACGAGCGCGTTGGGCATGAAGGAGGTCGCCGCGCTGCGGGTGTTAATCGAACGCATCATCGAGCGGAACGGCCCTGATGCGAAGATCGTGTTATTTGGCTGGTCGCTCGGCGCGGGCGTGTCGCTCGCTGCGGGAGTGTGGATGGCATCACACCTGCGAGAGAAGTTGCTTGGTGTTGTCGCTGAGTCGCCATATCGCGTGCCATGGACGCCCGCGCGTGCAGTGTTTTCGATGCAAGGGTTGCCCACGCGAGGATCGCTCGTGCCTGCATTGTGGGTGATTGGACTGATGAATCGTGCGGGATTGAATTTCGCGAGCGGGCGAGGGCCTGCGGCGAGTGATGTGGAACTTGCACGCGAGATCGGCGAGTTTGATCGTGCATCAATCTCTAAGAAGTTGGCGGCGAAAGGTGTGCCGGTGCTTGTGCTGCACGGCACGGACGACACGACCTGTCCGATCGCCGATGGCGAAGCGATCGCGACTTCGGCGAAAGGGAAGTTTGTGGCGATCGACGGTGCAGGCCACTTTGGGCTGTGGACTGATCCCAGATTCGCGGAGCAGAGTGCCAGTGCGGTGCGTGAGTGGATGTTGACGGGCGTGTGATTGCTGGTAGATCGTGCTGTGCGAACGTGAGGGTGTTGGAGGATCGAATCAACACAGAGAGCACAGAGAGCGCAGAGAAAAATCAGTGAAAATACTGCTTTGAAGGGAACAGCCAAACACAACATTTCCATTTATTCTCTCTGTGTTCTCCGTGCTCTCTGTGTTCAATCGAGTTCAAGCGTGCCCCCGATTCTGCAAAGTTCGAGCCCGACTAAACTCACGCATGCGCCGTTGTTTCAAGAGTGTCGTTGCTTTTTTCGCGTTAGCATCCGTTTTGTCATCGCAGGCCTTCGCCTGGGACGGCGCGGGGCATCGGATGGTGACGCGTGTTGCATTGCAAGGGCTTGATCCATCCATGCCAGCGTGGCTCAAGGACGAAGCCAGCATCATCGCGATGGCTGATCAGGCGCAGACGCCGGATCGCTGGCGCAGCGTCTCGGCGATGAGCGTGCCGCAACTCAAGCATGTCAACGATCCTGATCACTACATCGATCTTGAAGACCTGCACGACTTTGGACTCGAACTGCGGTCGATTCCTGTTTTGCGGTATGAATATGTGAAGACGTTGACTGCCGCGCGTGCGAAGCCCGATTTTGCGGGCGAGCCGATTGATCCCAAGAAGGACGTGGCGAAGACCATGGAGTATCCGGGCTTTCTGCCGTACGCGACGCTTGAGTCGTATGGCAGAGTAGTCAGTGCGTTCAAAGTGGTTCGCACGCTTGAAGCGATGAAAGATCCTTCGCGTGAGCCGCAGATTGAAGCCGCGAAGTGGAATGCGAGAATCAACATCGGACAGTTGAGCCATTACATTGGCGACGCGGCCCAGCCCCTGCACACGACGCGGCATCACCATGGATGGAAGGGCGACAATCCCAACGGCTACTCAACTGAAAACAGCATTCACGGCTACATCGATGGCAAGATTCTGAAGTTGCACGACATCAATGATGAAGACGTCAAAACCAAGTGCGACTTTGGGCGAACGATTTCCACGAGCGAAGTGTGGAATGAATCGCTCACGCACATCGAACGTTCATTCAAGGAAGTTGAGCCTCTGTATCAATTGAAAAAGTCGGGCGAGATGGAGCAGCAGAAGGGCAAGGACTTCATCACGTCGCGCCTCGCTGATGCGAGCAGCCAATTGAGCGCGATGCTTGAGACGGCGTGGCTTGAGTCTGCACCGACACCCAAGGAAATTCAGGATATGAAGAATTTCGAAGGCGAAAAGGGACCCGGCGTGACGGCTGAAACGAAGCCTCAGCCCGCGAGCGAACAGCAGCCCAAGTAATCGTGACCTTGCCGTCCGTGTGACTCACAGATCTATTCAAAAGTTCGGCGAGCGTTTTCTACTGATATGTTGTGGACTGCATCAACATGACCTGCAAGTACTCCATGCTCGCGCTCGATCTCGACGGAACGCTGCTGCGCTCTGATGGTTCTATTTCGCACGAAAACATGGCGGCTTTGCACGCGGCGCGTGAGAATCACGTGAAGATTGTCGTGTGTACGGGTCGCGGCTGGGCAGAATGTCGGCACATTTTGAAGCAGATCGATCAAGTCGATCCGGTCATCGTCGCGGGTGGGTCAATCATCGCCGAAGCCAAGTCGGGCGCGACGATTCATCGCGAGGCGATGGAGTTGTCGCTCGTGCATGAAGCCGTTGGCGCAGTGAATGACGCAGGGCACGCGGCGTTGGTCCTCAAAGACCCGCATGAAGTAGGCTACGAGTATCTTGTGGTGCATGGTCGTGAACGCCGGCAACTTGATCCCGTGACGAGTTGGTGGTTTCGCACGATGGGCGTGCGAGTGAAGACTGTGGACCATGTGCATGAAGATGAGCATGAGGATCACACGGTGCGAGTGGGGGCGTGTGCGCCTTCGAACAAACTCGCCGATCTCGCTGAGCGATTGCAAGCCGCGGCTCATGGGCGTGGCATCGTGCATCACTTTCCCGCCGTCGTCGCACCAGATCACGCGACGAAAGGCGATGGTGACGGCAAGATGCACATTTTGGAACTGTTTGACGCTCGCGCGAACAAGTGGTCGGGTGCGTGCCATCTCGCCGCGAAGTGGAACATCCCGCACGAGCGCATCGTTGCGATCGGCGATGAAGTCAACGACGAAAGCATGATTCGTGGTGCTGGGCTTGGTATTGCGATGGGGAATGCGGTGCCGATGATTCGGGACATCGCAAAGAGAGTCACGGCGACGAACAACGAGGATGGCGTCGCGAAGGCCCTTCGTCAAGTCTTGAATGGCAGTTGGTAGCGAGGCTATTGCAAGGATGCAACTCGCACGCTTGCACGCTCTAGTGCTGCGCGAATCGCCTTTGCGTGTTCAACAGCGTTAGGTGTGTCGCTGTGAATGCACAACGTGTCAGCCTGTAGCGTGATTTCAGTGCCGTCGACAGCAACCACGGCGTTTCGCACCGTAATTCCTACGGATTGCGCAACCGCTTCGTGTGTGCGAACGATCAGCGAGTCAGCATGCTGCCTACTTCGCAACGATCCATCGTGTTCGTATTGCCGATCCGCAAAGGCTTCCGCCGCGACGCGGTAGCGCTGCGATTTCCAGCGTGCGAGTCCCTGAGAACCTGCGAGGCCGACGAGGATGAGTGAAGCGTCGATGCTTTGGACTGCACATGCAATTACATCCGCGATGTCGTTGCGAGTCATCGCCGCGTGATACAGCGCACCGTGTGGCTTAACGTGCTTCAGTCGCACGTTGTTTCGCTCGCAGATGCGAGCGAGCGTGGCAATCTGCGTGCGGACGCTATTTTCTAGTTCCGAAAGAGAAATGTTGACCGGAACGCGTCCAAAGTTCTCGCGATCCGGATAACTTGGATGCGCCCCGATTGCAACATTCTTCGACATCGCGGCGAGCACCGTCCGTTCCATGCTCGCCTCATTTCCCGCGTGTCCGCCGCAAGCGACGTTGATACTCGTGACCGATTGCATCAACGCAGCGTCGATTGCGATCTGCAATTCATCATCGCTTTCGCCCATGTCGCAGTTGAGGTCGATGGTGTTGATTGAACTCATGCATCGCGCTCCATCGCGGCAAGTTGTGACTTCTGTTCTTGAAATGCCCGCAACGCGTCCTCGCGCGTGACGCGAGCGAATCGAATAGTCTCGCCTGGTCGCAGTTGACCCAGTCTGGGCAAGTCAACAGACGCAACGCATGCAATGACCGGATAGCCGCCCGTGGTTGGATGATCGGCCATCAGAATAATCGGCGCGCCACCTGGCGGCACCTGCACGGCACCGCACATCATGCCCATGCTGGGCATGCGTCCGCCGCTGCTCGCGTTCGCGATGTGGTTGTGGACGCTTTCAAGCCGGACACCGACACGATCGGAGCGAGAAGAGACGCGAAACGCGCCGTTCCAAAAAGCCTCCCGGCTTGCAGCGTCAAACTCGTCAAGATGAGGCCCGTCTGTTGCACGAAGTACGCTACGTCCAAGTAACTGCGAGCTCAATTCGCTGGCGCGAGTCTCCAAATGCGACGCCCGAATTTTAAATGAAGCTTGGGGATTGGGAGTTTCATTCATTGCTGCATCGCGCCAAGAAATCTGATCGCCAGCCTGCAACGCTCGGCCTTGTAATCCGCCAAACTTCGCGCTGAGCAAAGTTGATGCGCTTCTAAGCACCTGCGGCACGTCGATTCCGCCAGCGATGCTCAAGTATGTTCGCACGCCGCGCACAATCGGGCCGACACGGACCGTGTCGCCAGATCGGACTTGAATGCGGGTACACATCTGTTCATTCCGAAGCGCGCCACTCTTGCTTGCGATCTCGACGCGTGCTTCGCCACCTGCGATTGCAATCAATGCGTCATTCTCAAACTCAAACGATCCGCCCAGCAACGTCATTTCGAGTCCGGCTGCGTTGTTTGCGTTGCCAACAAGGCGATTCGCGATTCGCAGCGAGAGACTGTCCGCCGCGCCGCCAGTTGGAACGCCCATCGATGCGAAACCCGGTCGGCCCAGGTCCTGCACCGTCGTGAGCATCCCTGGATTGATGACGCGGAGCGTGCCCATCAGCGACGCTCCTTGTGTTGCGTCAGACGGTGAAACTCATTCGTGCCGATCTCGACGAACTTCACACGATCACCATGCTGCAGCAGCGACGGCTGCTCGCGTGACGCATCAAACATCGCAATCGGCGTGCGCCCAATGAGTCGCCAGCCGCCCGGCACCTCGAGCGGATACACGCCCGCTTGATCTCCCGCGATCGCAACGCTGCCAGCCGGGACGCGTGGTCGAGGAGAATTAAGACGCGGCACGTGCAGTTGTGTTGGCAACCCCGACAAGTACGCGAATCCCGGAACGAATCCGACAAACTTCACAACATACTCGGCACTCAGATGCAGTTGAATGACATCGCGAGCGTGCAAGTTGAGTTGTGCGGCGATTGTTTCAAGATCAGGTGCAAACGCCGAGTCATAACAGACCGGAATATCGACACGGCGACCAGTCGCAAACGGCGCATCTGTCACTGCTTTCTTCAACACTCTGCTCACGAGACTAGCCGCACGTTCATATTCAAGTTCACGAGCATCAAAGGCGATCAAGACTGTCGCTTCAGCCGGAACAACGTCGAGAACGCCGGGAATCTTTGCTCTATTGACACTTTGTGCCGCCGCATGCACTCGTTGCAAAGTGGTTGCATCGCGTTGAACATGAGAAAACTTCAGCAGCAAGTGCCGATCGCTGATCCATTCAAGACCAATATCATTGACAGTGTGCAACACGTCAGTTTATCGCGCGGAGAGCAATTCGCGCGGGCTGCGTTTGCCAATCGAAATCGCCGCCGGAGCCGCGGCTGCGAGGCAAATGATCGTGACAAAGATGCAGCCAAGGCCAATTGCAATCCACGGCGGACGCAGCGAGAGTGCGATACCCCAGATGATTCGGTCGAGTGTCATTCCTCCAAAGACACCTTGCAGGCCAAGGCACGTGCCAAGGATGCACGCGGCGACGGCAATGATGATCGCTTCAGCAAGCACGAGCCGCGTGAGCAGACCAGATTGCGCTCCGAGCGCTCGCAGCACGCCAAATTCGTAGCGTCGGGCATGAACGCCAGCGATCACGAGGTTGGCAACGCCAAAGCAGCACACAAACATCGTGAAGATCGCGACAGCGGTCATCACCTTGATCGTTGTTTTCATGAATCCCAACAGCGTTTCTTTGATCTCACGCCCGCTACCCGCGTTGATCAATCCAAGTGGCTGCAACGTCTCACGAATCTCGCGCAGTGCCGTCGCGTCGTCGATGTCGTCCTTCAATGAAAACTGGATGAGCCCGATGGTGTCGGTGTTGAATATGTTCTTGAGGTCTTGCCTGCTGCCAAACACGGCATGCACGCGTTGCTCCATCGCGAAGTCCGCGGACACGTCGAAGAAATTGTTCGCGAACTCAAGACCCGGGCTGTTGACAACGCCCACGATTTCAAATTCGTGTTCCTTGCCCGCGTCGTCCCAGCAAGTGAACTTCGAGCCCATCCCCAACCCTCGCGCGACGAGGAAGCCATTCGCGACGATGACGCAGCCGCCTTCCTGCAGGCGTTTCATCGCGGTTTGTTCGTCGCCTTGCACCCACTCAATCGTGCTCATCTTGAAGAACGTTGCAGGATCAAACGCGACGAAGAACGTCTTCACGCGATTGATGTTCTTGATGCCGAACGCGGTGGTTTCGACGGGATGCAGGCTGATGCTGCTGGTTTCAGTGACAAACGGCAATGCGCGCAACGCCTGTTCCGCTTCGGGCGGCATCGCCATGCCCGCGGCGAATCCATCGGGGAACTGAATGCGACCGATCCAATCTCGCATGAGTGCGCCACCCTGCGTGTAGATCGCGACCATGAGCGCGAGGCCCGCCATCATCGCGCCGCTGGTGAAGCCGAAGCGATAGGGCGTCGCTCGGACGCTTCGCGAGAGCAGCAGGGGGGGCAGTCGAAGCAGTTTTTCGAGCAAAGGCGAGACCACTCGTGAGATGATGATGACGACCGGTACGCCCAGAAAGAAGTACCCGATCATCAAGCCTGGCAGCGCGAGTGTGAGATAGAGATAGAACGTCGTGTCAGGATCGTTCGCCGTCAGCGTGATCGCCCAGTGCAGCAGCACGCCAAACACACCGATGAGCGAGATGATGATCGTGGTGCGACGCTTCGGCCCGATCGCTCGTGCGCCCAGTGCCTTGAGTGGCGAGACTCGCGAAGCCTGCCATGCCGGCAGCGACGCGCCGATAAGCCCCGACAAAATCGCCCCGCTCGCGGCGACACCGACGCGCCACCACAAGATCACAGGCTCAGACATTAGTTTGTCTTTGTAGTGATCGAGCATGACGTACGCCGCGCTCACGCCCAGCGGCAGGCCGATCAAACAGCCCGCGACACCCAGCACGAGCCCAAGGTACAACTGCGACCACGCGAGTTGCCAACGCGATGCGCCGATGCAGCGGAGCATCGCAAGTTCGCGTTGCTTCTCAGTGATGCCCGTGGAAAGCCCCGTCATGATGATGAAGCCTGCGGCGATGAAGGCCATCATGTTGGCGACGACAAACGCGATGTCGTTGGCTTGAGAGCCTTTTTCGAAGCCGCTGGTGATGCGTTCCGTCGGCTCGGCGATGAGTGCTGCAGGCAACTTTGGCGTGATGTTGTCCACGAATTGCTGAGGCGTGATGCCTGCTTTTTCATCCAGCACAATGTCGATGCGAGACAAACGACCTTGCATCTTCGCATACTTCTCAACACCCGGAATCGTCATGTACGCCCAGGGTTGACCTCCCAGCGGCGGCGACGATGCAATGCCAACGATGTTCAGCCGCTGCGGCTTTTCGCCAAAGCGCACAAACTCAACCCAGTCACCGACGCGAGGCATGCCTTCAGCGTTGAGTTTTTCCGCTTCGGGTGTGCTTTCAGCAACTGCGGGACCGGGATCGCTTCGCGTGATCGCGCCCGAACCTCGCGCAAGCAGCGAAAGCCCTTGCTGCGCGAGCGCGACAGTGGAATTCTCTTCAGACAGTCGCTTCGCAAGCGTCTTGTCGATGACGATTTCGTTGTCTTGAACGGGCATCCGTCCCGAAAGCAGTTCGATCCGCCTGATCTTCGCATCTTGCTCAAGTTCAATGCCCGTCACGCGAGCCGAGACTTGATACACCTCAACGCCCAGCGTGTATGTATCGATGGGTGAGTCGCTGCCGTCTGCTGACTTGGGCTTCTTCCACACAGGCTTACCAAATCGCAGCGACATTGTCGCTTCAAGTCGAGGCGCAGCCGCCGCGACTCCCGGCATGCTCTTCACTTCTCGAAGCAGCGCGGCGTCCAACGTCTGCCCCGTGCCTCGTGCATGAATGCGTGCGTCGGCGTTGCCGACAAGCGTCGTTACGCGCTGCTCGATGGCATGGCGCAGTGATCCCATTGCGACGCTCACCGCGCTGATCAGCACGGCGGACAACGCAATCACCAGGATCAGCAGCACGCTTCTAGCGCGACGCTGACGCAAGTTGCTGATAGCGAGCCGCCACGCCGCCCGCATCAAGACCCTCCGTTTCCATGGTCGCTTTCACGACGCCGTCCTGAAGAATGAACACCTTGGAGCAATACGCCGCCGCGGCGGGCTCGTGCGTCACCATCAGCACGAGCATTTCCTGTTCCTTTGCAATCTCCGCGAGCAACGCCCACAACTTCGCACTGCTCGCCGAATCTAAGTTGCCTGTTGGTTCGTCGGCTAGCAAGAGTGGGGGTGAATACAACAACGCTCGGCAGATCGCAACGCGTTGCTGCTCGCCGCCCGAGAGTGCGTCAGGTCGATGATGAGCACGCTCACCAATTCCCAGACGATTGAGCAGCGCCTTGCTGCGCTCACGAAGTTTCTGCGGATCGTCCCCATCGAGTAAACCGGGCAATTCGACATTCTCTTCAGCCGTCAGCGTCGGAATCAAGTTGAATTGTTGAAACACCACGCCGATCTGCTTGCGGCGGAAAATCGTCGCTTCTTTTTCGGAGAGTGAGTGCAACGCACGATCGCCCAGCATGATCGTGCCCGAGTCTGGTCGATCAAGCGTCGCCAGCAAGTGCAAAAGCGTGCTTTTTCCCGAGCCGCTCGAGCCCATGATCCCATAAAAGCCGGGCTTTTCTATGACAAGGTTCACGCCACGAAGCGCGGGCACGGAGCGCTCGCCCAGTGTGTACGACTTGTGGACATTGGAGCAGGCTAGAAGCATGAGCGGGTAGGTACGGCGTGAGTCAACAGTGAGTTCGTGACGAGCAGCGGAAGCGATTTCATCGAACTCATAATTCTTGGCAGCAGTCTCAGAACAAATGAAAGAGTGGCGAATGGGAGGCACGGGGTCTTCACCGCAGCGCACTTCGCAGGACGAGAGCACACACGATGAAAAGCACGGCTGTTACGACAGTAGACCACAGCGTAATGCGACCAACTCGTGGCGACACCATGAAGCCCACTCCCGCAACACCAACGCCCAGCAACGCCGTCCCGAGAATGATCGCGATCACAACCACGCCGTAAAGGTTGTTGATCGTGTGCGCGGCGTTATCCGGCACATGCCACTTTTCGTTCATGAACGGGAGAATGGTCACAGACACGAGTGTCGAGAAGATGAATGCGAGCGAAGCCAGCGACAAGACCACGAACAGAAACGAACGCAGCCTCGCCTTTTCATGACTTTGCAGCAACGCGATCACGCCGCTCATCGCGAACGCGCCGAAGATGGTGGAAATCAGTACAAACTGTCCGAGTGCCTCGCCGCGAAAGTGAAGCAGTTCTTGGATATTTGGCATAGTTGAATGCCCGCATCTTTCAACGCTGCCTGCAGCAACTTCCGCACTTTTCACTCAGTTACTGCGTGATTCGCACTCATCCATGCTGCTTCGCATACGTCGCGCCATCCACGCACTTATCCAACTGGCCCTTGCCCGTCATCTTGACCTTGATGAGCCAGCCCTTGCCGTATGGGTCGGTGTTGAGCAGGCTGGGGTCCTTGACGACCGCTTCATTGATCGCCGACACTTCGCCATCCACGAAGCAATAGATATCGCTGGTAGTCTTAACGGACTCCACTTCGCCCACAATGTCCCCCGCCTTGAACTTGAAGCCGGGCTTCTTCATTTCGACATACGTCACGTCCGTCAACTGGTCCACGGCGAACTTGGTGAGCCCCAGCGTGACGCTGTCGCCTTCAACTTTGTGCCATTCGTGGGATTCGGAGTAGACGCGATCGGTGGGGGTGGGGATGTTGCTCATTGCAGTTCTCAGAAAAGTCAGTGGAAGCGAACAGTCAATCGAGGGCGGCGCAGGTTAGGGGTCGAATGGATCGCGGAGAAGCGGAGAGGGCAGAGGAACGCGGAATTATTGAGGGTTGACCAGTTGCCTGTTTTACAACAACGCATGCCGTGCGTTCATCCACCTTTTTCCTCCGCGTTCCTCCTCTCCCCCTCCGCTGCTCCGCGATTACTTTTTCGACCCACGCCGCCCCTCGACCCCCTGTACACTTTCACTCTCCATGATTCTCACCCTTTCGGCTCGATGCTTGCGTTCGATGCTCCTGCCGCCCGGCAAGGGCAAGAAGTCTCAATTGGACTTGCTTGACCTCCCCAAGTACACCCGCGAAACGCTCGGCCTTTCGGGCGTCAACTTTTCAACCGACCTGCTCGCAGGCGCGGATCGCTCGAAACTCGAAGCGATTCGCGAACGAGCCGACCGCAGCGGCTGCGCGTGCTTGCTGCTGGTGGAATACGAAGCACAGGACTTTGGCTCCTCCAACGAATCCACCGTCGGTGCCGCGACCGAGCGTGCATTGCGTGTCGTGCAAGCCGCACAGATTCTGGGTTGTTCCGCCGCCGCGATCAAGGTAAAAGCCCCCGACGACGACACGACGCTGACGCGCGTTGCCGCAGTCCTCAAGCCCGTCGTCGAGCGTGCAGAAAAGTTGGACATCAACCTGCTTATCTCGCCCGAAAAAGGCCTGACGGAGCGCCCTGATCGCGTGACGGAACTGCTTAAGAAAGTGGGGGGGTTCCGAATCGGCACCTACCCAGACTTTGAAGTCGCCGCCGCAGCGAAGGACCCAGTTGCGTACCTACACCGTCTGACGCCCTACGCCACCGCAGTGTGCGCAACGACCGTTAAATTGATCGATCCCGCTGGCGAGCCAATCGCCGTGAAACCCAAAAAGTCCGCGAAAGCCGCGACTCCAGCCAAGACCGAAACCGCTGAGCCCGCCGCAGAAGAGCCCGCGACCGGCAAGAAAGGCAAAGGCAAGAAGGCCGCCGCGCCACCTCCGCCCCCAGAGCCCGAGCCGGAAGAAGACCCGGAACTCGACGACGCGGAACTTGATGAACTGGAAGCGTTGATCGACGAGGCAATTGAAGAAGAAGAGCCCGAATTGGTCGCGTGGCGACATGAGCCTTACGACCTCGCCGCCATGGTCAACGCGATTTCCAGCGTGGGCTACGACGGCCCGCTCTCAATCGAGTACCGAGGCAAGGAAGACGTCACACAGGCGATTATCCAGTCGCGTGACACGCTGCTTGCGTTGATTGCCGCCGCAAAGAACGCGGGCTGATCAATCCCGCCGCAACTCCACTTCCTACAATCTGACCGAACGACACGTTGGCAGTTCCACCAGCGCGTCTTTCAAGTTCCATGTCGAAGAACGACATGGCGGAGACAGTTGCATGCCCGGCATCGCCCCAAAGCACGCCGTACCCATTGCTCCGGAATCTCGCGCGACGGTCCATCGACCCGAGCCAAAGCCAGTTATTGTCTTGGGTCCAGATCGCAGCCCGGAAGTTGATCAATCGCCAGGAGGCATGTCTCGCGTGTTTCGTCTCGACCAGGACATGATCGTGACCATCGATGGCCCCGCAGCGAGCGGCAAGACCGCAACCGCGGAAGCGCTCGCGAAAGTGCTGGGCCTGCACGTGCTTTCAACCGGCGCGATGTACCGCTGTGCCACCGCAATCGCCATCGAGCACGGCATCGCGAAGCAGCACGTCTTCCGCCTGCTGGAAGTTGTCCGTAAAGCTCACATCCACTTCGACTGGCACGAAACCCGCTCCCCCGAAATCATTGCATTTGGAAAAAACTATTCGCACCGCATCAGCGACGAAGATGTCACGGCTCGCGTCTCCGAAATGTCCGAGATCATCCCGCTGCGCGAATTGATGGTGGGCATGCAGCGCGACATCGCCAAGTCGCACCGCCGACTGGTCTCAGAAGGCCGCGATCAAGGCTCTGTTGTGTTCCCCGACGCACCCGTGAAGTTCTATCTCTTCGCCTCGGCCCGAGTCAGAGCCGAACGCCGCCGAGCCCAGTTGCTCGCAAAGAAAGGCATTGATCGTGACGTCAAAGAACTCGAACAGGAAATCGCCGCAAGAGACGAAAACGACCGCAAAAAAGCCTACGGCGCACTCGTAAAGCCCGACGACGCATTAGAAGTTGATTCCAGTACCCAAACCCTCGACGAAGTTGTGACCATGATGCGCAATCACGTGCTGGAACGCGCGAAGAAGTAAGAGACGAAGAGACAAAGAGACGCAGAGACGAAGTAGTGCCTTTCACTACGTCTCTGCGTCTCTTTTTCTCTTCGTCTCTTTCACAACATCCGACTTGCGACCCCAACCACAATCGCCGCATACGCCCCCGCAAATAAATCATCCAGCAAAATGCCCCAACCGCCCGGCGCTTTCTGAATCTGCTTCGCTGGCCATGGCTTCACAATGTCAAAAATCCGAAACAGGACAAAGCTCACGCCCAGCCACAGCACTGCGCTCTTCCACGTCATGAACGCCGCCGCAGGCAGCACGAGCAGCGATAGACATTGCCCCGCCGTCTCATCAGCCACGCATTCCTTGGGATCATGCCCGAATGTCGCCTCTGCCTGATCCCCAAATCGCACGCACGCCCAGCAAAACACAAGAAAAAGAATGCTGAGTACACCGTAATAGACGCTGGCAGCAACGCCGCTCCCCATCGACTTCGCTGCGTCAAACAGAAGCGGCGAAACAGGCTTCGACGCCGCAGGCGAGCAGCCTACGAGCCACAAAATACCCGCGATGACCACAGGCGGCATTGATCCCCACGTGCCAGACGCGGGCCTCATGTGCCCGAGGCCAAAGACCGTGATGAGTGGCAGGCGCGTGTGCGTCATGAAGTGAACCGTAGGTGCTACAGCGAAAGCGACTTCATGCCGCGAGTGAGATACGGAATGCCGCTCACAACCGTGACCACAACCGTGCCCCACGCAATCACATCAATCGCAATGCGTCCCCACGTACCTCGATCAACTTCAGTAATGCCCATCAAAACCAGGATCGCCGGAATCGCGCACGCCTGCACGATCATCTTCACCTTGCCCGACGCAGTCGCAGAAAAGTCCTTGCCTTCTGCTTCCAGCAATCCTCGAATCGTCGTCACAAGCAACTCGCGCGACAGCATGATGACGACCATCCACGTCTTAATCCCCGACAATTGCAGTTCCTTGGGACCGTCGTAGTCAAACGAAAAGTTCGGCCCCGACAGCATGATGAACGCCCCAAGCACCAGTATCTTGTCCGCGAACGGATCCATCACGCGTCCAAACTTGCTGACAACATTCCACCTTCGAGCCAGCGGCCCGTCAACCGCATCAGTGAGTGCGGCAAGCCCAAACAACGCCGCACACGCAAGATACTTCCAGACCGGATGCACCGGATTGACGACCAGTTCCGCCGTGCGCTGGGTCCAAGTCCCCATCATGACGAAAAACACAATCGCGATGACCAGCCGAAGCCCCGTCAGCGCGTTGGGCAGCCAACGCCGAAAGCCCGCGCTCTGCGCCCCAGCCCGAGCCGAAGCCAGTTTCCCATCCACAGATGAATCCACGCAGCAGGATACAGCCTCGCGGGACGTTTGGCTGCGCAAATCCTGACACTTGGGTGAAACACGCGAGCCAAACCGTGCCACCGACAGTGCTTTGACTGTCGGTGGTCGAGCGTGCAAAAGGGACATTTTTTGATTTTCGCCCACCGACAAGGAAAGCCTTGTCGGTGGCACAGTGCGGTTCAATCGCCCCCTTCCAGAACCCCGTCCCCCTCGCTGGAAGAACGCCCTCGCCCTCTCTATCCTCCCACCCATCCGGACCGGCCCTGTTGGTCCCGGACGTTCTGCCACTTTCGCACGCTCGCACCATCGCACTTTCGCTCTCTTCCTTCCTCCCCGCCCCCCGCATGAGCCACATCATCAGCCCATTCCTCTTCTTTGGCTTGTTGGTGCTCGGAGCAGTTGGTGTCACGTGGGCTTTGCCCCGCAAAGGCCCGAATCCGCAAGTCATTGGCGCGGCTATCGCTGGCCTCGCGGGCGGCTTGCTCATGCTCGCTCTGGGCATCAAAGCCGGTCCCGACAAGATACCCAACATCTACTTCTATATATTCTCCGCAGTAGGGCTAGGCGGCGCGCTCCGCGTCATCACCCACCCGCGCCCCGTCTATGCGGCTCTCTACTTCATCATGACGGTGGTCGCGTCCGCAGGCCTGTTCCTGATTCTGTCCGCAGAATTCATGGCCTTCGCGCTCGTGATCGTGTACGCCGGCGCAATCCTTATTACCTATCTCTTCGTGATCATGCTCGCAACCCAGGCCCCCGAAGAAGGCCAGGAAGACGTGCTCGCCGAGTACGACACGCAGGCCCGCGAACCAATCGCAGCGACCGTCATCGGCTTCGTTCTGCTCGCCGCACTCACCACGATGATGTTCCGCGGCACGACCGCGTTGTCCGCTCCAGCAAAGATCACTCCCGACGCGCAACTCGCAGAAATGCCCCGCAAAGTCGACCGAATTCTTCGCACCAATGGCCTGCTCACAGGCAGCGGCGAGGTGATCATGGGCCGCAGCGACTTCGCCAAGGGCGAGGTCATGATCGCTTCCGACAGTGGCACCCAGCAGAAACTGGATCGCGCAACCAGCACGCTGAGCGAACAACAATCAGACGACTCCTGGAAAGTCATCAAGCAAAACGCCTGGCCCGAAGACCTCACCATCAGCAACAGCGAGATGCTGGGCTTCAATCTGCTCCGCGATCACCCCGGCACCATCGAAATCGCAGGCGTCATTCTGCTGATGGCGATGCTGGGCGCCGTGGTCCTGAGCCGCAAGCAAGTGCAGATGGATGACGATGCCAAGCAAGCCCGCGTGACGCAACTCGCAAAGGCCGACCCCTCGCACGACCTTGTCGCCGAGTCGCCGCTTGAACTCGTTCAGCAGCCATCCGGTAGCATCGAAGGAGACGCGCGTTGAGCAACTTCGCCTTCACAACATTCAACTTGGCCCAAACGGGCTTCCCCGACGTGATGAGCAACGTCACGCTCGCCCACTACCTCGTCGTGAGCGTCATCATGTTCGTCATGGGCCTGATCGGCTTCCTGACCCGCCGCAACCTCATCATCATGTTCCTGTGCACGGAATTGATGTTCCAGGCCGCGGCGATCGCCCTTGTCGCCTTTGGTCGCTACCACCTCAACCTCTCAGGCCAGACTTTCGTGATCTTCATCCTCACCGTCGCCGCCGCCGAAGCAGCGATGGCCCTCGCGTTGATCGTGCTGTTGTACCGCAGAAAAGAAAGCCTCTCCGCCGACGAGTGGCAAGACATGAACGGCTGATCGGGTACCCCGGCTTTCCAAGCCGGGCGAATGAACAACGACGTCCGAACCCTGCAAGTCTTCTTTCAGATCGCATCAATGCTCCCAACCGCCCTCCAACACATCGCTTCTCTCGCACTCGCACAACACGAAGCCGTGCAGAGCAGTGCGCACGCCGCCGCTGGGCACGCTGATGTCATTCACGGTCCCTCGTGGATCCTCGCCATCGTCCTTTTGCCGTTCGCGGCGTTCCTCCTCAATGGCCTGTCCGCCGCGCTCAAGATCAAAAACAAACTCCCAGCGTGGCTCACAGTCGCGTCCCTCGCAGTCAGCTTCGCCCTCACGCTCACGCTTTTTTTCAATCACTTTACTGGCGATCACCACCCCATCGTCACCGCACACGGCGTCGAGTGGATCTCTTTCAAGTGGGGCACGACCGACGCTCAGACCTTCACCTCGAACTTCGCGTTCTATATCGATAGCCTCACCTGCCTCTGGATGCTGTTCGTCACAGGCCTCGCAACGCTGATCGCCCTCTACGCCAGCGAATACATGAGCCACGACGTGGGCCTGGGCTACTGCCGCTTCTTCGCGGCGTTCAGCCTCTTCGTCTTCAGCATGCTCAATCTGGTGATGGCCGACAACCTGCTCCTGCTCTTCTTGGGCTGGGAAGGCGTGGGCCTGTGCTCATACCTGTTGATTGGCTACTTCTACAAGAAGCCCGAAGCAGTCGCCGCCGCCAAGAAGGCGTTCATCATGAACCGCATTGGCGACCTTGGTTTGCTGATGGCGCTCTTCAGCACGTACGCCGTCTTCGGCACGATTGAATACTCCAAGATCTTCGCGATGATCCAAACAGGCTACGACGCCGCGGGCAACCCGCTGGTCGCAAGCACCTGGGTCACGATCGTGATGCCTCTGCTCTTCACCGCCGGCGCGTTCGGCAAGTCCGCCCAGTTGTTCTTCTACGTGTGGTTGCCCGACGCGATGGAAGGCCCAACGCCAGTCTCCGCACTCATCCACGCCGCGACGATGGTGACCGCAGGCGTCTTCCTGATCGCCCGCATGTTCCCGCTCTACACCATCGACCCGCACACCACGATCCTCACCGTGGTCAGTTGGTCGGGCGGCATCACCGCCTTCTGGGCCGCGACCATCGGCATGGCCCACTTCGACATCAAGCGCATCATGGGCTATTCGACGGTCAGCCAACTCGGATACATGTTCGCAGGCCTTGGCGTTATGACCAGCACCGGCGCCGCCTTCCACGTCTTCACCCACGCATTCTTCAAAGCCACGCTCTTCCTCGCGTGCGGTGCCGTCATGCACGGCTTCGCAGGCCAACTCGACCTCCGCAAACTCAGCGGCGTCCGCAAAATGAAGGGCTGGGGCATCGTCGCATTCGCGATGCTCATCGGCGCCATCAACCTCGCAGGCGTGCCGCTCACCGCCGGCTTCTGGTCCAAGGACATGATCCTCGCCGAAGCCTTCGTGAAGTCGCCCGTCTTGGGCTGGCTCCTCCTGCTCACCGCAGGTCTCACCGCCTACTACACCTTCCGCGCCTACTTCCGCGTCTTCGAAGGCCCGGTTGAATACCACCCAGGCCCCGACCTCCACGCACACGACCATGCAGATGATCACGGTCATGATCATGGCCACGATCACGCACACGCCCCGGCTGCCACTGCCGCGAAGCACGATGATCACGCACACGATCACTTCCATCCCCACGCCCCAGACTGGGCCATCAACACGGTGCTCGTGCTGCTGATGCTGGGCTGCTTCGCGATCATCCCGCTCGCATTCATGGGCGGCGCCGAAGGTGGGCACGGCGGCTGGGTCGGCGCGATGGTGCACTCTTCCTCTGCCGCCGCACTTCCGCAGTCGCCAACTGGCGAACATGCGGCACACGGCACGTTCCTCGGAATGGATCCGCACAAGGTCATGTACTACGTGTCGGGCGTGGTTGGTGCCCTCGGC
This sequence comes from Phycisphaerales bacterium, assembly GCA_046350435.1. Classification (GTDB taxonomy): domain Bacteria; phylum Planctomycetota; class Phycisphaerae; order Phycisphaerales; family UBA1924; genus BJHL01. The sequence goes on along the minus strand of JAXMAK010000001.1, from coordinate 416,449 downwards.
ATCATCGTTGCCTTCGTGCTGCACCTCTTGGGCCGCACGTCCGCCGCACACTCGCGTGCTGACTCGATCAACCTTGGCCCCCTGACCACCGGCGCCCGCGCCAAGTGGTACGTCGACGAAATCTACGACGCCCTGATCGTCAAACCCCTCTACGTCCTCTCACACATCTTCCACCTGATCGATCAATACATTGTCGATGGCATCGTGAATCTGTTCGGCGCAATCCCGCGCATGTTCGGCAAACTCATCCGCCCAACCCAATCAGGCGAAGTCCACGGCTACGCACTGGGCATGGCGGGTGGTCTCGCTGTGATCCTTGTTCTCGTGTTCCTGCTCGCGAAGTAAAACCCAACGTCCTCAACGTACACCGATTCCTGTTCCCCGCTCCCCTCCATGGAACTACTCGCCCTCATCCTGATTCCACTCGCCTTCGGCATAGCAACCTCGCTCATGCCGGCGAAGTTCTCGAAGACCGTCGCGCTTCTCGGCACGCTGCTGAGTCTCGCGATGACGCTCTTCGTCGCTTCGCGCTTTGATCCCGCCTCCGCGACGCCCTTCCAGATGGAAGCCTCCTTCGCGTGGCTGCCCTCGCTGGGCCTCAATCTCTCGGTGGGCATCGATTCCATCTCGCTCCTGCTCCTGCTCTTGACCGCATTACTCGGCCCCATCTGCGTCGTCGCAAGTTACACCGCCATCACAGATCGCATCCGCACCTTCTACGCCTGCCTGCTCATCCTGCAAGCCGCGATGACCGGCGTGTTCATGGCCCGCGACCTCATCCTGTTCTACATCTGCTTTGAATTCACCCTCGTCCCGATGTTCGTGCTCATCAGCCTCTACGGCAGCACCAATCGCAAAAAGGCCGCGATCAAGTTCTTCCTCTACACCTTCACAGGCAGCGTCATCGCTCTCGCAGGTCTTGTCTACATCGCCGCCCAACACGCTGCGCTCCCTGGCCGCAGTTGGACCTTTGACATTCAGGCACTGGAATCCACCGCACGCCTCCTGCCCGCGTCCACGCAGGCATGGCTCCTGCTCGCGATGATGGCGGGCTTCGCCGTAAAGGTTCCGCTCTTCCCCGTCCACACATGGCTGCCCTTGGCACACACCGAAGCCCCGACCGCAGGCAGCGTGGTCCTCGCAGGCGTGCTGCTCAAGTTGGGCACGTACGCGATCTATCGCTTTGTGCTCCCCTTCGTGCCGCTCGCAGTCATTGAGTACTCGCCCCTGCTCGCAGTGCTCTGCATCATCGGCATCATCTATGGCGGCCTCATCTGCTGGGTGCAGACCGACGTCAAGAAACTCGTCGCATATTCCTCCGTCGCCCACCTTGGCTTCTGCATGCTGGGCATGTTCGCTCTGAACCACACCGGCATCGCGGGCAGCGTCCTCTACATGATCAACCACGGCCTCTCCACCGGCGCGCTCTTCCTGCTCATCGGCATGATCTACGAACGCTACCACACCCGCAGCATGAAAGAACTGGGCGGGCTTGGCGGCAAAATGCCCATCTGGTCCACCTTCATGGTCTTCTTCGTCATGGCGAGCGTGGGCCTGCCCGGTCTCAACGGCTTCGTCAGCGAATTCATGTGCATGATGGGCACGTTCCAAGCCAGCAGCGCCCTGGGCAGCAGCAACCTCTGGGGCTCCCTCAGCGAAGCCCGCCCCGTTGGCGTCACGCACGGCAACCTCGGCCCCTGGTTCGCCCTCATCGCAGGCACAGGCGTCATCATCGCCGCGATGTACCTGCTCTACATGACAGGCAAGGTCGTCTGGGGCAAGTTGAAAGAACCAAATGGTCATGGGGGTCACGGCCACGACTCTCACGGGTCCCATACGACCCATTCGGTCCTGCCCACCGACCTGAGCGCCCGCGAAATCGGAGTGCTCGTCCCCCTCGCCGTCCTCTGCTTCCTGCTGGGCGTCTACCCCAAGCCCATCCTGAGCATCATCGAGAAGCCGATCCACCGAACCGTCGCGCTGATCGACGCGCAGCGAGAGCAGATTCGTTCGACGCCATCAAAGCCGATTGATACGCACGCCACCAATGACATCGTGCAAGACTTGAATGTGCGGCTTGCATCGCTTGAACGCGGAGTCAGCGACCTTCGAGAGCGCGGCATCACCGACGACCATCCTCAAATGAAACTACTCGTATCAGAACTGGACGGCTTGCGTCGCAACTTGCAAGTGGCTCGCCCCAGCGAAGCTGAGAAGGAGACGCACAAGTGATCGCCGAACGCCTCTCCTTCCTCTACCCGGAAATCGCCCTCTTCGTCACGACCTGCATCGTGATGGTGGTGGGTCTGTCGAAAAATCTTGGCACCCGCAAACTGACCTCGTGGATCGCTGGCCTGGGCCTGCTCGTAACGCTCTTCCTGAGCGTCGCAACCACGCCCTCGTCAACCCACGGCGCATGCCCGATGACCGGCACCGTCTTCACCGACGCCGCGACTCCGAAATCAGGCCAGATGCTCCTGCCCGACATGGTGCCATACGCAAAGGCCCTGATCGCCCTGATCGGCCTCATGCTCTTGCCACTCATGTCCGGCACAGTCGATCGCCTCGAAGAAGCCGCCGTGTCCTCGGGCAAGCGTTCCTACGACGCGCTCCGCATGAACCGCGCCGAGTTCTACGCCTTCTTCCTCTTCTCGCTCACAGGCCTCATGCTCTGCGCGAGCGCCGATGATCTCATCTGGCTCTTCCTCGCCCTCGAACTCACCAGCCTTCCCACCTACATCATGGTCGCGATCTCCACCTCGCGCAACCAAAGCCGCGAAGCAGGCGTCAAGTACTTCTTCCTAGGCGCGATGGGCGCCGCGATCTTCCTCTTTGGCTTCGCACTCATCTTTGGTGGCACCGCAAGCACCAACCTCAACCAGATCGCCATGCACTTCCACGAGCACGGCATCAACATGATCGCCCTCGCCGGCATCCTCCTCAGCCTCATCGGCTTTGGCTTCAAGATCGCCGCCGTCCCCATGCACTTCTACACGCCCGACGTCTACCAGGGCGCAGCGTCACAAGTCTCCGCCTTCCTCGCCTTCGTGCCCAAAGCCGCAGGCTTCATCGCGATTCTGCTCCTGTGCGCCACCGTTGGCTGGAGCTACCAGCTCCCTTCCGAAAACGTCGCCGCAACCTTTGGTGACACGATCCAGCAAAACGCGTGGGGCACACATCTGCCCAACGCCGTGCGCCTGATGCTCTGGGTCATGGCCGCCCTCACGATGACAGTCGGCAACGTCCTCGCGATCCTCCAGCACAGCCCCAAGCGCATGCTCGCCTACTCCAGCATCGCCCACAGTGGATACATGCTCGTCGGCGTAATCGCAGGCCCGGGCGATGGCTCCTTCGCCCAGAACGGCGTCTCCGCAGTCCTCTTTTACCTCGCCTCATATGGCGTCATGAACCTCGGCGCCTTTGCCGCCCTCGCAAGCCTCGAACGCGCATCCAAAACCAAGGACGGCTCGGGCGGCCTCAGCGAACCACGCGAAATCGATTCCATGGACGACCTCCGCGGCTTGTGCTCCAGTCATCCAGTCGCCGGCTGGACCCTCGTCCTCTGCTGCCTGAGCCTGCTGGGCCTGCCCCCGCTGCTGGGCTTCTTTGGCAAGTTGCCGCTCTTCACGAGCGCGATCAACGCGGGCGAACTCCCGTTGGTGATCGTGCTCGGCATCAACAGCGCAATCGCCGCGTTCTACTACCTGCGACTCGCGTTCCTCCCGCTCACCGAAACACCCGACACCACCGACGGCGTGCCAACCGCAACACCCTTCCAGGGTCGAGCCTTCGCCGGCATCCTGTCCGCGGCTGGCGTCGTCATCCTCGCGATCTTCGCAGGCGGTCTCATGGATCGCACAACGCAAGCAGGCCGAGTCTCAAAGCCAACCGACCACGCCGAGCAAAAAGAAGTGACGCGCGAACAAGCCACTGAGACAGCACCGCTCCTAACGGCAAAGCCGTGAAGTCGTGCTGCTGACCACGCTTCACGGCATGCCATTCAGCTAAGCTTTTCGCTTCAGGCCGACGGCCTGCTCGCCAGTAGCCGGGGGTGAAGCGAGGCTTTGCGAGCGCCACCCCCGGGAGCAATGCGCAGTTGCGATGGCAGTCTGAAGGACTGCTCGTAGTACCTGTAAATAATGAAGATTTGTACGAGCAGTCCTTCGGACTGCTGAGCGTTAATGCGATCGATCCGGGGGTGTCGTCGCAAAGCCTCCTCCACCCCCGGCTACTGACTGCCACGCCTTCGGCGTGAGAACTTGTTGCGAAGTTCTGATCTGAATGGCATTCCGCTTCGCGTGGTCGGTGAAACTCATCAAGCCGCCTTCTTCGTCGGCTTCTTGTCATTCGCAGTCGCAGCCTTCGCAGCGGGAGTTGGTGCCGGTGCAGGATTCGGAATTTCCGGAACACGTTGCAGAGGCAACGGAACTTCACCACCCGAAGCCCGCATGGGCAGCCGCCCGTACACCGCGCCCTGTTCCAAGACAACAACAGGCTTGCGCTTGAGTTGCAGCCACGCACCCAGCGTCATGAGCGCAATCCAGACCACCGCACTCGCGATCGTGCCCAGCGTGCCGCCCACAATCGCCGCACCACTCGCGCCCAGTGCACCTCGCACAATCATTTGCAGCGAAGACACCATCAGCCCCGCGCCCATGCCAGCGCTGAGCACGGCAACAGCCTGACGATGCAGCCACATCGCAACACCAAACGCGGACATCCCTAGGAATGTCGCAACACCAAGCACCGCGAACACGCCCTTCAGATCAGGCATCGCAGCCCCGTTGCCCAATCCGCCCGCACTCATGAGCGATTCAAGTTGCGCCGCCTGCTGATCGCTGAACTTGCCCGAAGCCTTCATCTCATCAACCAGCGCAGACGTCGTCGACGTCGTCGCATCTTTCGCTCCGTCGTCTTTCGCGTCCGCCAACTCATGCGAAGTCGCATCGCTCTTGACCCCAGGCGTCGTGTCCACATTCGCGTAGTGGTCATCCTTGATGACCAGTTTCGTCTTGCCCGCCGCGTCCTTGGTCTGTTCAACCTGCAGGCGATTGGGCCCCTTCTTCAACTGGCGAACATCCACGTATTCCTTGGGATGATCCTTGCTCGCCTTCGCTTTCGAGACAGCATCACGCGCGAGCGCTGCAAGATCAGGCTGCTTGGAGTTCTCGTTCGAAGCGTCGCTCGATGAACCCGCATTCATCTTCGCCGCGGCAAGTTCCTGCAGCATCTGCATCGCAGAGCCAGCTGTCATCGTCGATCCAGATTGCGGCTGCGCTGCTCCCTGCGAACCGCCGCCAATCAGTGACGCACCGATCCCAACAGTCAGGAAAAAGACCGCAAGCCCCGACATGCACGCAACCATGAAGCGGAACACAAGCAGTCCAAGAGTCGTGCCCGCGATCAATCCCACAATCGCGCCCGCGATCATCTCAAGTCGTCCGCCAAACAACCCGCCGACAATCAACCCAAGCAGCAATCCAAACGTGCCCGTGACAAAGAACGACGCGACTTTCAGACTCCGCCGACCCCAGAACCACAATGCAAATCCCGCCCCGCCCAATGGCACGGACAGCGCAAGCGCAAGCCCCAGCGAAAGTGCCGGGTTGCTAAGAAGTTGCTGAATCGCCTGCGGGTCCATATCGAGTGCGTGCTGCTCCCTTCCAATGACAATGCACGAGGGCGCCGCGCCCTCACAAGGTCCAATACCAACCGACAAACCTTGATTCGGCGCAAACATCGCCGATCTTCGGTTCAACAGTTCATGCCAACCAATTGCTCAAACTTTGAAACTCTTTACTCGGCACGCTCCCCCCATAACGCATTTTCGGTATTTGATAGGAGCAACCAACGGCTCAGGCCTGCGTATCGACCATGCTGAGCATGCCGATCTTGACGCTTCGGACGGAATTTTCTGACAGAAAGTTCCTCGCCCTTGTATGCCGCGTCGATTTCGGTTATGCTAATGCAACGCGGGATCGTGGGACGGTCCCGCCTCTGCGCCGCTGGCTCATGCTGAAGAAGCAAGCCGCGAACGCGCACGCTGACCCCAAAAAACGCAGCATTCGACGTGTCGAATCGCTTCGCAGGGTCGCAAAGGCTTGTGCCTGTACGTCAAGCACGCCACGTCCCCCCCCAACGCCCCCGGGCAAGCACGCAACGCTGGCACATGAATGGAAAGGGCAGAGCCGAGCAGGCTTTGGTTTGGCGACAAGTTTGATTGCCTTTGACAAAGCGCCCCGGCGCGGCTCGCGACACACTCACGAGCCATCTCCGCGCGACTTGGCACAAAGTGCAGGCAACTTGAGCAAGCACACGAAGTATGTCGGTGGAAGTTCATCAGGCAACTGGTTTGCCCTGACAGATTCCGCCTAGTACCCTCCAGCTTCGCCGAGAGAAACGCCAGCAAGGATGCTACTTTCCCGGCTCGACTGAGTACGCACGCAGTGGACAGGAGTATGTATGGGTCTGTTCCCCCGCATCGGTTCTGGACGTATCAACGCAACCTCGAACGCAAACGCACGTGCAAATAAAGCCGCGCGCCGCGATGATCGATGGAACTGGCTCTCACCCAGCGCACTCATGCGCCGAGTTGGCCTCACCGGCACAAACGCAGGCAGCGTCGACTCGCTCGAAAAGCGCGAACTGCTTTTCACTCTTGCGATCACGCAAGATCAGGTCGATCCTGCAACGGGCTTGGGCACCGCGCGTGCATACTTCGGCTACGTCATCCCGTGGCTCGCGAAGGACTACGACGTGCCGGACGTGACGGCGCAGACCGTGACTGAAAACTACAACCAGCAGCCGTATATCACTGTTGGTTCGGGCACGATTCTCAACCAGTCCAACTTCCAGATTCTTCACAACATCGTTCCTGTGAGCGACGTGATTATCACCAGCGACACAGGCGCAGTTGATCAGAACCAGGAACGCTTTCTGCGCGTCGATTTGAATCAGAGCGGCGAATTTATCGAATTCCGCCCTCGCTCCGGCGCGACTGGTCAGTTCCGCAGGCCCTCGACCCGGGTTGAGTTCGCGATTCGCCCCAATCAGACCGCGGGCAACATCTCTGATAACTCCGGTCTTGATACCGACAACACGATTGTCCAACTAATTTATAACAACGCCGTCGTCTCGAGCTTCACGGGGCAGGCCCTGCGTAACGCGAACATCGCGCCCACCGGCAATCCGTTCAACGGCTCCGGCACGTACGCGTTCAATGCCCCGCAAGGCACGCAGTTTGACAGTGTGCGCATTCTGCTCAACGGCACGTTTAGCCTCGCTGGCTCCAGCGCATTTGAAGTGGACGACATGGCGTTCACTTTCCCCAATTCTCGCTTCGCAGCGGGAATCGAACCAAACATTTTCGGCGCCGCCATCGCGCTCACCGGCCCGGTTGGCGCGTCCGTCTCGATTCGCGACGTGCAGGGTGCCGACATGGTGCGCACAATCGCGCTGGGACGCCCGCAAGGTTCTGAAGTGCTCCTTGTCGACCCCAACGACAACGGCCCGGACTTCAACGATGGCATCGGTTCGATTTCATTCAACAACGTTGACGGCCGTACAAGCTTTGCGATGATCGGTGGTCGCATTACCGCGAACCCGAATCCCGACGGCACAGAAGACTTCGCGCAAGGCGGGTTCATCCTGAACTTGGTCGGTAACATCAACGCGGGCTTCGCCAACGAGTTCGAACAAGCAGGCTTTGGCTATACATACACCATCAACAATGGTCAGAACTTCGGTGTTTCGGGTGTTCCGCCCGCGGCCGGGTCTGTGATCATCGGCTCGCCCTGGATTCGCAATTCGGGCAACTACTTCCCGACGGGTTTCGGCTCGGGCGGTGTGTTCGCGGCCGACGATGCGGTTGTCGAGCCAGATGGCAACACCAGTTTTATTCGCGCCGACCAAGGCATCTTCGTGCCAAACGGTCAGTCGATGAACTCGATCCACATCCACGGCATTCTGCACGGCAACTCGCAGTTCACAGGCTATGTGAATCAGATGTCCGTCAGCTATCTCGTGGGCTCTATCACCGTTGCGGGCGACTTGGGTTCGCTGACCACGCAGACTGATGCGGGCGCATGGTCTCCCGACACCGACTTTGTCAACCAGATTCCCAACGTCACGCTCGATCAGGCATACCGCACCGAAGGCACGGTGACTGTCGGCCGCACCGTGGGCGAAATCGCAATCGGCGGTCGTGGTCAGGCGGACATCACCGTCATCGGCGATCTTAATAGCCCCGTGACGCGTCCTGCCCGCGACATTCTGAACTACACCGAGCGTGAATACGTGCAGCCCTTTGGCCAGAACACGCAGCAGTTGACACTCAATCGTGACTGGTTCAACAACCTGGGCGCAAGTTCTTTTGTTGATCCGGGCAGCCTTGTTCGCAATGCAAATCGCGCGTCGCTCTTTGGCGGCGGCTTCCTCCGCAATAACACGCTGATGACCGCTGAGTATGTCGGCAACGCGGGAACATCCGTGCGCATCCGCGGCGATCTCTCGGGCGCGAACCCTGTCCAGACCGAAGACCGTTCTGACGTGTACTCGTTCTACTGGGACGGCACAACAGAAATCAGTGTCCAGTCCACCGTCGACTTCGCAGGCTTCGGCACGCACTTCCGCATCGTTGATTCGCAGGGCCGCACAATCGGTACGCCAGAAGCAATCGATCCTGAAACCATCGCTGGTGATCCCAACAACCGTCGCCGGTTCAACTCCTCCAGCGTTCGCGTCAAGCCGCGTGAAGGTCCGGGCCTCTATTACGTGGTCGTGAGTGATCCAAACGGCAACGACACCGGTATCGCCACAACAGGCTACACGCTTGTCATCACCGGTATGGGCAGCACAACATTTGGCTCCTATCGCACCGGCGGTGGATCGGGCTTCGCGACGACCAACGGTGGTTTGGCGAACGCGATCACCGTGCTTTCCGGCGGCGTTGGTGCGATTCAGATCGGTGCTGGCTACGGAGGAAACAACGGAGCGGACGCAGCTTCTGCAACGCTCTCGAACATCGCTCCCAACTTCACGGAAGACGACTTCGCATCGCTCGCCGGCGGCAGCTTCACCATCAACGGAGATCTTGGCGCGATTATCGCGGGCAGCGATATCGGCGCTCCTCGCAACGTGGGTCTCCAAAGCATCATTAACTTTGACGTTAGTGGTCGCGTTGGCAACATCTCGACCGGCCTGAGCCCGCTCTACGGCAACGGCCCACGAGGTTTCCAGGGCAGCAACGTTGGCGGTGATGGCGCTGGCGCGGAAGGCGACGTCAACGACCTCGTCATGCGTGTTCGCGGCGGCGGCGTCGGCTCCATCGATATCGGTGGCGGCATCGGCATGGACCAGGACGTCGAGAACGCGAATCGTCGCTCAGCGACGGGCACAGGCTTCCGTCTTCAGACAGGTGACAACGTTCGTGGCATCGCCGGTGACATCGGTTCAATCCGCATCGGTTTCCACGTGCTGGGCACCGCTGTCGGCAACACGCCTTTCAACATCGAAACCAGCGACAACTCAACCATCGGCTCACTCCTTATCAGCCAGGATGCCTACGAAGATGCAGATCCCCGCAGCGGCATTTATGGCGGCATTATGCGTCTCCGCACCGGCATCAACAGCGACATCCGCTTCTTGGATATCCCCGAGATCGATATCGTGGGTGATGACTCGGTGTTCTTCCTCGTGCCCGGCCAGGTCCGCGAATTCATTGACGATGGCGGTGCTCGCGTCAGCATTTCCGTGACCGGCACCGGACTGGGCAGTGTCGGCACAGTTCGAGTCGTCCCTGTCGACGGTGGTCAAGGCGTTGCAATCGCGCAGATCGTTGTGGACTTGACAGGCGGTCAGACGCTCAACATCAACGGCACTTCGCAGGGCATCTCCGACCTCATCTCGCTGGGTCGCATCCGCGTCACAGGCGATGAAAACTCTCGAATTGAAATCGGCGGTAACGCTGAAATCGACGTCTACCGCATCGAAGTGACCGGCGCAGTCCAAACTGTTCGGAACGCCACGCCGCGAGGCGACATCCTGACGCTCGACGCGGAAAGCGTTGACGAAGTGATCATCGAAGGCGATCTGGGCCGCACACAACTCGTTCCATATGGCCCGCAGTCGATTGCGGTGTTCGCAGGTGTCAACGGTGATGGACTCAATGACACTCTTGGCGGACCGGTCGGAACCTCCGGCGGCGATCAAAATCAGATACTGGTTGACGATGACTACAACGGCGACGTCTATCGTCCGGCAAACAACGACAACTTCGTTGCCGGTGCTGCATATCGCGACGATCTCGGCTCGCCGGTTGATGGTCGCCTCGAAGGCTTGATCGTCCGCGGCGGCAACGTCTCACGCGTCACCGTCAAGGGAGCTGTGTACAACATCATCCTCCAAGATGATGCCGGCGTTCTCGGCGAAGTGGTGATCAACAGCGACGGCATCACGCCCGTCGATCAGTTCGAGGGCCTCCTCGGCACCATCTACGCAAACCGAGTCGCACTCGTTGACGTCGGCGACGGCATCGCTTCGCGAATCGACGACAACCCGATGGGTGCCCCGGGCATCTACGCAGCCGACGACATCGGTACTGTGACTGGTCCTCGCTCCGTGACAGTTCCGGGCGGCGGAGCAGGCGGTGGCAACTCTGTCAAAGCTACTCAGGTGCAAGGTGTCATCACAGCAGGCAACGTCACCGGTGGAAACATCGGCACAGTCGTGCTCCGGAATGGTTTCACATACGACTTCGCAACCGACGGCATTAACAACATCATTCTGCCAGGCGGCAGCTTCGTTGATTCTTACATCAGCGTCGACACGCTCGACAGCTTCTGGACCAGCTTCGAATACGGCGAGCAGCGGTTCTTCTATGGCGACATCGGGTTGATCAACGTTGCCGACGCCAACTTCACCCGCAACCGCATCAGCGCTCTCAATGTTCCGTCCTTCCAGGGCGAAGGCGTCATCTTCGACGCAACCCGCATGGTCGTGGGCGGCAACCTCGGCACGATGACCGTCAAGGGCTTCAGCAACACCACACTGCTGGGCACCGCAGAAGAATTCATCCCCACCGATATCCGAGTCGAGCGCGACATCAACACCATTACCGCGACTGAGGATGTTCTCGATGCGTCCATCACAAACACCGGTGACTTCACCGGCACCTTCACCGCTCGCAACATTGTTCGCTCCCGCCTCCAGACCAGCGGCCGACTCACAACCGTGACGACGACGCAGGACGTGCGAGGCAGCGATATCCAGGCCGGTGAACTCAACACGCTGACTGTTGGTCGCAACATCGCGTCATCAAACGTGGCTGTCTCTGGTCGCATCCAGACCATCGCCATCGCCGATCGCGCAATCAACACCGCAGTGGAAGTGACAGGCCCGGATGGCAACATTCAGGCCATTACCGCCGTGAACGGCTTTCAAGGCCGCATCATCTCCTCGGGTCGCATCAACCAAGTCAGTGTCACCGCAGGCGACTTTGACGCCGAAGTGACGACAACCGAAACCGATGGCGATCTCACAACGCTCACCGCGTCGCGCGATGTCATCCTCTCAGGCAACATCAAGGGCAACCTTGGCACGGTGACCGCAGGCCGCCACCTTGGCTCACTCTCAAAGAGTGGTCAGGCCCTCGTCGTGCAGGGCAACATCACAACCCTCACCGCAACCGGCGCACTCTACAACGACTACCGCGCGGGCGGCACCATTGGCACGGTGACGCTGGGCGGCGCAGTCAGCAAGCCCAACAACGATCAGACTGGTCGCGGCTCGCTCGTCGCCTTCAACGGCATCACCTCCGTCATCGTGAACAACGGCGACTTCGGTGGCGACATTCTGAGCTACTCCAACGGCATCGGCACCGTCACCATCAATGGTGGCTCGTTCCTGCCCGACCGCACCATCGGCGCATACCGCGGCAGCATCACCGCATTGACAATCAATGGTGGTGACTTGCTGGGTAACGTCTACGCGGACGACGACATCGTCGCCCTCGTCGTGAACGCCGGCACAGGCACGCAAGGCCCGGGTCCCTTCGGCAACATCGGCATCGACAACGCCAAGAACTCCGGCACAAACGTGAACGCCCGCCGCAACCAGTTGCCGCAAGGCGTCACGGCCAAGTCTGGTATCGAAGGTTCTCTGATCCGCGCTGGTCGCGACATCACGTCGATCACGATCACCGGCTCGGTCTTTGAGTCAGGCTTCCACGCAGGCCGCAACATCACCAACATCGCCATCGGTGGCCGCGTCACCAACAACTCCGACTTTGGCAGCAAGGGCTCGTTCTTCGCCGCAGGCGACTCGATCGTCCGCGTCAGCGCAGGCATCAACATTGCCGACACGACCTTCATCGCGGGTCTCACCAGCCTTGGTGCAGACAACCGCGCAGGTGGTCAAGGTGCGAACGCCGACACCGTCAAGTCAGGCAGCATCGGTACCGTTATCTCGCCGGCCGGCGCATTCGGCGTGACCTTCGTCGCCGGTGCAAGCGCAGGCAACAATGGCGTGTACGGGGACAACCTTGGCACGCCGGGCGATGAATCGCTCGACGACGCACTCGCGTTGGGAGTCTCGACCATCGGCACGCTCAACATTGGTGGCTCAATCGCCAATGGCCAGGTGATCGCCGACGTGATCCCAACCTCAGTCGCCAACGACAACCGCTTTGCCATCAAGCGCATCCCGGGTCAATTGCAGTCGTACGTGCTCGACTCAGGCACAGGCTTCGCAGGCACCCAGTTCTCCGGCACGCAAAACGTGTCCGTGGGCTCCGCTACCTACACCATCAACTTCACTGGTCCGGGCCAGGCGTTCTACACGCTGGGCACGCCCGGCGGCATCCTCTCCAACGGCTTGGGCCAGCCCGACTTCACCATCACGCTCCGCAACACCACCGCCACGAGCGCCTTCACCGTCTCCAGCAGCAGCGGCACGCTCGAGAACTTCCACCTCTGGACCAACAACAACGCGTCGCTCGCAACGCTCAATATCAACAGCATCCTCTCCGGCAACTCCACCATCCTCGTCGATGGCGGCGCAGCCACGGTTCGCGGCACGACGACCGCCCGCACCGCCAACAACTTCGAAACCTACCGCCCGCGCATCGATATCGGTGGCGACATCGCAACCTTCACCTTCGCAGGCTTCGCCGATGGCTTCGTCAACGCCCGCAACATCGCGGCTCTCTCCATCACGGGCGACTTTGGTTCCGGTGCGGGCTCCGCATCGATCCAGGCGCTCTCGATGGGCACCATCGCGATCACCGGCGCAAACCGCGGCTTGCTGAGCTCTGACACCAACATCACGCAGATCACCAACACCGGCGCAGGCGAACGTGCACTGATCCGCGCAGGTCGCTCGATCGGACCGATCACCTTCGGTGGTCAGTTCAGCCGCTCGACCATCAGCGCAGGTCGTGACATCGGCGCCGTTGCAATCGGTGGTCAGATGTTCGATTCGTCGATCTCCGCCGGTGCAGACCTGGGCCGCGATGGCTTCTTCGGTGGCACAGGCCTCAATGCTGACTCGCTCCGCTCAGGCTCGATCGGCAACATCACCGTTGGTGGCAACTTCCTCGAGTCCGACATCACCGCAGGCTACCTCCGCGGCCCCGACGGCTTCTTCGGCACGAACGACGACCTCTTCGCAGGTGGTCGCGGCTCCATCGGCACCGTCGCGATTCTCGGCACTCAGACTGGCTCAACCCGCTCTGGCGAAACCTACCGCATCGCCAGCAACGGCACGCTTGGTGCAGTCACGCTGGGCACGCTGGCCTTCACTGGCATCCGCAACAACTTTGGTTTGCTGACCCCGCTCGCCGCTCCGCGTGCGATCGAGATCGACACGCTCCGCGTCACCGTCGATTCGTTCATCCCCTCAGCCGTGATCGAATTCAACCAGCCTATGGACTTCAGCTCACTGCCTTCGGCACTGAGCGTCGCAGAAGTCCGTGGTCAAGGCGAAGTCGAAATCGGCTTGGTCCGAGGCCTCGACTACACGCTTTCCTACAGCGAAGCCAAGAACGCACTCATCGTCACGTTCAGCCGTGCATTGATCTCCGCCAACCTGCCCGTCGTTCCGGGTCGCCCAGGACCGGGCGTCTACCGCCTGCGTCTTGACGCAGCGACCGCTCGCGGCCGCTTGCAGGACGCACCATTCGACGGCAACGGCGACGGCCTCGCGGGCTCAACCGACGATTACGCCGGCGCCGTGGTGATTGGCGACGCTGGCGACAAGATCACCGCCGAAACCGTGAGTTCCAACGGCCGCAGCTACGACTTCTACGCACCCGCCAACCTCAACTTCATCCTCGACAACGCCAACGCACCCGACTCACTCCCAGAGCCCAATCGAACCTTCACCGTCGATGGTTTCATCGGCGATCATCCGGACAATAACACCACCGACTTCCGTCTTGGTGGAGACGTCGATCTGTACACCATCACAGTGCAAGCGGGTCAGATACTGCGACTGAGTGCTATTCGCGGCGGCGCAGCCGCTGCCCAGTATCGCGTTCGTGACGCAGCAGGTAATCTCGTCGATTTGCTCAACGCATCGGACCTCACGGTGTCCTTGCCAGTGCCTGATGTCAACACTCCGTTCGAGACGAGCGCACAGCAGTCCTACCTCTTCAAACAAACAGGCACGTACATCATCTCCGTCGGCGCTGCAGACAACATTGCGACCGCAGGCGTGGTGAACAATCCGGCTCAAACTGTTCCGGGCTCGATTGGCAACTACAGCTTCGATGTCCAGATATTTGACGACGGCGATAGCGGCTTCAATTCAACGTCTCGCGCTGGCGACGGTACCAACGTGATCCCCGCACCGCTCCCGATAGACTTCGCGGGCAACGACGGTGTGTTCAACACGCCCGACGATCAGGCAACCATCGAGATCGCGGACTATGTCTTCACTCTCAACCGCGGTACAGACGGCTCGCCCAACACTGGTGACGATGTCGTTTCCGGTACGAACTCCGACGGCGTGACCTCGAGCCGCAGCGGCTCAACAACAACACAAAGAGTCGTTTCTGCGATCGGAAATCGAAACTTCATCGGCGTCCCAAGTGTCTTTACATCCGATGTCGATGTGTTCCACCTCAACAATCGCCAGGGCATCGCTCCGGGCACGAAGATGAAGATGACGCTCAAGCTCTCCGCAACAGGCAGCGACTTGGGCAGCCTCAGCATCCCAACAACGCAGGACCTTCGTGGCTACGTCCAGTTCGCGCTCTTCGAGACAACCGGGGCAACGAACGAGAATTCGTCAATCGATGATGCCAATCTCGTCTTCTCAGCATCCGACTTCCGCCCCTACGGTGGCACACCCAACACCCTCGTCGCCGACAACGGTTCCACGAAGTATGGCTACGACGCCAACGGCGACTTCTACATCGAATTCGTCACGCCCGCTGCCCAAGGCACGACCGACGGCGCAGGGACCTTCGCTGCCTACGTCCAGGGCATCATCAACAGCGACTACGAACTCGAAATCGTCACGGGTGGTACGGGTTCCACCGTCCGCCAGCAGCAGCGCATCTATCTCGAAACGAGCGGCGGCACCGTCGACTGGCTCCAGACCGGCAACCGCATCACGCAGTTGACGGGCTTCGACGTCAAGACCCTCGGCATCACGGGCTCCGCCACCAACGGCCAGCCCATGCAGACCTACATCCTGAACAACCTCGTGAGCCAGCTCAACAGCCTCTACCAGAGCGCAGGCCTCGACGTCGTCTTCTCGGCCAACGCGAATGACTTCGAGTTCACCGAGTTCAGCACGATCTACCTGAGCTCCACGCTCGACCCAGTGAACCCCATCTTCAGCACCTTCACCGCCTTCAACTTCCTCAGCCTCGCACAGGGCAACTTCAACCAACTCTTCAACCCAACGCAGCCCTACGGCGTCGCCGAACGCTCCGACCCCTTCAACGCCCGCCTCGACGATGAAGCCGTCATCTTTGTGCCCTCCTTCGGCCTCATTGGCCGCACGCCGGGCCAGGCAGATGTCGATCTGCTCATCGAGAACATGACCGCAGCCGTCGCTCGCCGTGCCGGCGAAATGATGGGTGTCCGCCTTACCCAGAACGACACGCCCAACAACTTGGGTGGCCAGTTCGATCCCTTCGCCGCCAACTCCGTCGACTTCGGCATCGACCCCGCCGTCCGCGACTTCAATCCCGACTACCGCATCACCAACCTCAGCCGAGGCCTCTCAGGCTCCTCGGACACGGTCACCCAGACCAACTTCTTCCTGGGTCGCCAAAGCGGCTTGAACCTCCTGAAGAACAACCTCCGGCAGCGCTAAACACGCGAGACATGATAAAAATCATCAAGACCCCGACGCTCAGTCGGGGTCTTTTTTCGTCGCAGTACTTGCAACGCAATTCCACCGCTGTCGGTTTGCAGCCCGATGCTTTCATGATTGACCTATGTCACTTGCGACATCGAGCAAGGTCGCCCGATGCACATCGCATCTGACGACCATCTACAGCGACTTTTGCTCGGCAGCATTTTCATTCGCTGCTACTTCATCTAACCGCAGCGCATCACGCAGCGTCATCTCCACTTCCTGTACCCGCTCAACACCGAGAAACCCGATCATCTTGGTCATTGGCTTGTCATTCTGATACCAGCCATTGAATGCTTCCTCCAGAATCAAGTCCCCTGATCCATCCGCGTACTGCACACGTCGAATGTTTCCGAGTTGCTCGGGTCGATACGAGTACACCGTCACCTTATCTCCAAACAACGACCCTTGAATCACGATCGCCCGTTGATCCGTGATTGCATACACACCCTTGCGAGCCTTGCGCCGCATCCACACAGGTGAAGTGAGCATCCCGAGCCCGACGAGCAAAAAGGGCAAGCCAAAGAGTGGGAAAAAAGTCCCAAATCCCTTAGGTGCATTTGTCGCCTTGTGACTCGTGAAAAACGCCATCGCGATCCAGAAGATCGAAAACGCAGTGAAGAACACGCCCATGATCGCAGGGGTGCGTCCCGCCGCTCCAAGCCGAAGCCTGGTCGCCTGTCCGACCCAGATGAGCCGCTCGCCCTTGCGAAGCTCTCGCTCCGCAGCGTCCCGAGCCGCAACGCCCTCAACAGATGTTTCCGCGATGGTCATGATCATGTCCCCATGCAAGCTACACACTCGAACTCGGTTCAACCTCCGTCTTGTCCAATTCGTTGAGCCGCAGCGCATCTCGCAGCGTCATCTCAACCTCCCGAACACTCTCAACCCCAAGAAAGCCGACCGGCCTCAAAAACCGATTCGTGCCGTCGCCACCTGCGCGATTCTTCCACCCTGTTCCCATATTTCCGAAACCCGGCAAGTTCAGTTGATCCTCAAAGACAAGATCACCAGACCCATCTGATCGCTGACTGCGGCGAAGATTGCCAAGTTGTTCCCGTCTGAACGACCGAACCTCACTGGCCGATCCAAAGACCGACCCCGACAACACAATCGCCCGTTGATCCGTGATTGCGTACACATTCTTTCGGGTTTTCCAAAGCGCAATCCATGGCAACAGCAGCATTCGCAGTCCCGCGAGAGCGAAAGGAATCAAAAAGATCAGAAAGATAAACCCGCCGCTTCTGAGACCTTTTCCCGAGCCGATGATCGACAAACCTTTGAATGCAAAGAAGGCACACACACCCAGAAACATGACCCCGAACCCAAGAAACCCAAACGCCGACGGTTCAAGGCGGCACTTTGTCGCTCGCCCCACCCATATCAGCCGCTCCTTGCCCTGTAGTTCGCGCAGGACGATCTCGCGAGCCCCCATCTCGCCTGCATTGCTCTCAGTGATCGACATACCGTGTCCCCAGATTCAATCTCAGCCCGATCCCAAATCGCCTGCATATACTAACCCCATGATCCGTGCCACGACGACCACGACGACGCCCTCCACCCGCGGCTGACAGGCCGGATCAGACGCGGTGAATATTCGTTTCCCCCAACCCGGCCCAACGCCGGGTTTTTTCGTGTTCGAGGGTGGCACAGGCGTCCTCGCCTGTGGCGGAAGTGCAAGTTGATCCGGTCACAGGCGAGGACGCCTGTGCCACCACAAGTCAGGAACCCGCTCATGGCCTACCAACCCACCTGCCTCGTCTGCCAGAAAGTAATGGAACGTGGATTCATGACGGATGTCACCGGAGCGGGCGGCCGCATCGACATGCCCCGTTGGTGCCCGGGCGAACCCGCGCCAAAGTTCTGGTCGGGTGAAGTGGGCGGCAAGCAGTACAAGGAAGGCCTCAAAGTCGTCGCCTACCGCTGCCCCCAATGCAAAGCCCTCCGCCTCTACGCCCCTGATTCAGAATGAACTGTTGATTCAGAATGAACTGATGAATCCTGCTCCTGACCAACCAGACTTACTCGCATCGCGCCCCGCGCGACCAAGACGCCGAATTTTTGGTGGGAGGCCTGTCGTCTGGATCGTCTTGCTTCTGCTAATGGCCGTCACAGCCGCCACAGTGCAGTACTTCAACTATTCCGAGCCAGGATGCAACGCCATCCGCCAAGCCCGCATCATGAGACTTGCAAAGAGAGACGCAGAACGAATCATGCCGGAGCTGCACGCTAATCCCCAATTCCAAAATGTCACGCTGGACGATTACATCGGTGGTACATGCGGATGCATGATGGCGATAGGAAAGGTGGCCGACGAAGCGACTGCTCTGCAACTCCGTGACCAACTCGCGACGTACCACTTGCCCTACGAAGTAAAGTTTATCATCGAATACGCCGACGGCGGCTACTTCGACCCCACGCGAGTCCCCGACATTCCGATGTATACACCAAAAACTCCGCAGTAGACCAATCCACCAACAATCCCCGTCCCTCAACATTTTCGCTTTCCGCTTTCCGCTTTCCGCTTTGAGCTTTCCCCATGCCCACCATCACCCTCCCCGACAACTCGCAAAAATCCTTCCCCACCCCCGTCTCCGCCAAAGACGTCGCCCTCTCCATCGGCCCCAAACTCGCCGCCGCCGCGATGGGCTGCAAGGTTGATGGCGAGCTCTCCGACCTCTCACGCGTGCTGGATCACGACTGCAAACTCGAGATCATCACCTACAAACAGCGTGACGGCCAGATCAGCAAAGACGCGCTGTACCTCGTGCGCCACTCCGCCGCCCACATCATGGCCGAAGCGATCCAGCGCATCGTCCCCGGCGCCGAGCTCGTCTATGGCCCGCCCCTCGAAGACAAGTTCTACTACGACATCCGCTTCCCCGAAGACCGCCCCCTGCGCGAAGGCGACTTCCCCGCGATCGAAGCCGAGATGAAAAAGATCATCGCCGAGGATCGCCCCTTTACTCGCTACGAAATGGACGCCAACGAAGGCCTCGCGAAGGTGAACTCCGAGAACAACATCTATAAGTGCGACAACGCCGCCCGCGCACTGCTCGCAACCACCGCGAACTTGCCAAAGAACGAACTCGTGCAAGTCCCTTGGCTGCGCCCCATCAACATCAAACGCGACGGCAACACCGTCTCCTGGAACGTACAGGAAATCTGGTGCAAGCCCGGCACCAAACTGTCGTTCTACGCCACCGGCACTCCCGGCAAAAACTGGGAAGACCTCTGCCGAGGCCCGCACGTGCCGTCAACTGGGCGCGTCGGCGCAATCAAACTGCTGACCCTCGCCTCATCGTACTGGCACGGCGACGAAAACTCCGACCGCCTCACCCGCGTCTACGGCACTGCGTTCTCAACCCAAGCCGAACTCGACGAGTACATGAAGCAGCGCGAAGAAGCTGCGAAGCGCGACCACAAAGTCATCGGCAAGAATCTTCGTTTGTATCACATCGACGAAGACGTAGGCCAAGGCCTCATCCTCTGGACCCCCAACGGCTCGATCGTCCGCAAGGAACTCCAGAACTTCATTGCAGCGGAGCTGCGCAAGCAAGGCTACACCGAAGTCTTCACCCCGCACATCGGTCGCCTCGAACTCTACAAAACCAGCGGCCACTTCCCATACTACAAAGACAGCCAGTTCCCACCCATCGTTGAGCGCCAAGCCCTCGAAGAACTCAGTAAATCTGGCTGCACCTGCTCCGAAATGATCCACCGCGTCGAAGGCGTCTCCGCGCGCCTCGCCGCAGGCATCAACGAACGCACCAAGTCCAACACTATCACCAAAGACCGCGTGATGCCCGACGAACAACTCGTCGATGGCTTCATGCTCAAGCCCATGAACTGCCCGCACCACGCGAAAATCTTCGCGAGTGCACCGCACTCCTACCGCACCATGCCCGTAAGGCTCGCCGAATTCGGCACCGTCTATCGCTGGGAGCAATCAGGCGAACTGAACGGTCTCACCCGCGTGCGAGGCTTCACTCAAGACGACGCGCACCTCTTCTGCACCGAAGAACAAGTCCCGGGCGAAATCCAAGGCTGTCTTAGCCTCGTCAAAATCATCTTCAACGTGCTGGGTATGAAGGACTATCGCGTCCGCGTGGGCCTGCGCGATCCCGACAGCTCCAAGTTCACCGGCTCGCCCGAAAGCTGGGACAAAGCCGAAGCCGCTTGCATCGCCGCGGCTCAGTCGCTGGGCGTCTCCTTCAGCAAAGAGCCCGGCGAAGCCGCGTTCTACGGCCCCAAGATCGACTTCGTCGTCAAAGACGTCATCGGTCGCGAATGGCAACTCGGCACCGTCCAAGTCGATTACCAAATGGCCAACCGCTTCGACCTCTCCTACATCGGCGCCGACAACGCATCACACCGCCCCGTCGTCATCCACCGCGCCCCCTTCGGCAGCATGGAACGCTTCTGCGGCGTCCTCATCGAACACTTCGCCGGCGCATTCCCGCTCTGGCTCAGCCCCGAACAAGTCCGCGTCCTCCCCATCAGCGAAAAGAGCGCCGACTACGCCCGCAAGGTGCATGAAGCCCTCAAAGCCGCCGGCCTGCGCACTTCACTCGACGACAGCAACGACCGCATCCAAGGCAAAGTCAAAGTCGCCGCCGACGAAAAAATCCCCTACATGGCCATCGTGGGCCCGCGCGACGCGGAGAGCAACTCCGTCAGCGTGCGAGTGCGAGGCATCGAGAAAGACCTGGGCTCCATGCCGCTGGAGAAGTTTGTGGAAGCCCTCAAGGCGGAGTATGAGAACAAGGCTGCGGTGCTTGGGGTGAAGCCATAACGAACCCCACGCGCGAGCGTGGGCGACCGCCAAATGCGCGATTCACACGACACGCGTCCAACCCACGCTTGCGCGTGGTGCTCGTGACCACACGCCATAAACTCCACTATGCCCCGCCGTGCATACTCCCTCATCCGCCTCATCGTGAGCATCCTCACTCTCATCGTCATACTCGCCGTTGTCGGCTGGTTGTTCAGCGGATACATGGTGTGGTCGATGATTCCAAAAACTCCCGCAGGCCCTGGCGTTCCCGCCCCAGCTGCCACGACCGCGCCTGCTTCGCAGCCAACAGCCACTCCACAGCCGCAAACCGCGGCGAAGCAAGCGAGCGACTCTGAAAAAGCCCGCATCGACGCGGAAATCGCGAGGCAGCGCGAAGAGCGCGAAGCCAAGAAAGCCCAAGCCGAGCAACTGGCGAAGAAACTTGACGCGATCATTCAAGAGGAGAAAACGTCGCTCCTGGAAATGTGCAAGGCAATCGTGCCAAAGGCCCGCGAGCTCTCAGTACTCGTCACCAACCCGCCAGAACACAGCAAGGCCGCGCTCGACGAGCGCCGCAGCGCCGCCGTCTCGCTGCAGACCGACGTGGATGCGCTCCTGAACCGCATGAGTACGTACTCCGACATACTCAAGGCGAAACTGACAGAGGCCGGCGCGAGTCAAGCCGACATCAGTGGACTGCTCGTGGACGCGAGGCTGGGTGCGTCGCTCGGCATAAGGCAGGCAGGCGCCGAGACCGTCGCCGACGTATGCGACTACGTCATCAAGGAGTGCGACCTGCTCTCTGGCTCGATGAGCGCGTGGCGTGTCAAGGACGGCAAGATCGAAGCCGACGACCTCTCCGTTGCAGGCAGACTCGCTGGCCCGCGCGTGCATCTGGAAGGCAAACTCGCCGTGCTCGACACCATGTTGAGACAACTTGCTCAATGAAGTAACGCTTCTCGCACTTCCCACACCAAAATCCCCCGCCCTCTCCCCGCCTCCTCAACCACAAACTCCCTCCGAATCGCCCCCATCTCCTCCTCCGTTAGAGGCGACCAATCCTCACACACAATCAACCAACACACCCCAGCCCCACGCCCAGCCATCGCCTCACGAACTTCCGCAATCACTTCCTCCGCCGCGGACTCTGAACGAGGTTTCAATTCAACGAAGTTATCCGAAGGCATGTAATACCGCATCGCCAGCAAAGGCGTCCGCGACACGACAACCGTGACGTGATCCTCCGCAATCAAAGTTCTCTCGTGCCGTTCCTGCTCACGAATCACCGCCGCCGCACTTCGCCAATCAGCCCTGCCCAGCCGCATCACTGTCCCGCGCTCGCTGTTCCAAGTGAGAATCGCAATCGACGACACCAGCCCCAACACCAGCAACCCCCATCGCGACAACCAAACGAAAAACTGCTTCCGCAACCCCGCCATCCCCACCCCAAGCACAATCGCCAGCCCCGGCATCATCACCAACAGATTCCGTTCTTGGTAGATATGCAAGTCAGGATTGAACAGCTTCGCCACTTCGCCGCCCACAAACGTGATCACCACCGGCGCAAGCAACGAAATCAAAACCACCCGCCCCGCCGAAACTTTCCGCACCGCAAGCCATCCCACAATCAACGAAGGCAAAACCAACGGTGCAAACGTAAGCGCCGCCCCAGGCCAGTTCCCCCGCGTCGTCACCCACAACCCATTCCCAGTCGAAAAATACACCAACACCAACCGCACTGGCTCATGCACATGAAAGTATCGCAAGTAGTTCCGATCCAGATCATCCAAATTCTTCGCCTTGAACAGCAGTAGGGGAGCAGTCAGCACCAGCGTCGCGCCCACACAAATAGCCGCCGTCACCCACGCACGCCGACGCGTCGAATCCCGCGTGAGCAGCACAATCCAGGCAACACAAACCGCAGGCAGCACCAGCAGCGATTGAAAATCAGTCCAAATCGCCAGCGCACCCGCAAGCGATGCAAGCACCACATTCCGAGCCGTCAGCGCACGCGCCATCACATCCCACCGCCACAGCGCGAGCGCCGCAAACAACACCGTCACCATGTTGTTCTTCGCCTCGCACGAGTAATACACGTGCACCGGATTCACCACCAGCCACGCCGCACTCCACCAAGCCGCCCGCTCGCCCCAGTGCGACTTGCACCACACCCACACAATCCCAATGACTCCAGCCCCTGCAAGCAACGTTGGCACCCGAATGCTCGGCTCGCTATCCCCAAACACACGAATCCACCCATACATAAACGCGTTGTACAACGGATTATGCACGTCGTGCAGCAGCAGATCCCTGATCGACGCCGGATTCAGCACCACAAACGTGCGAAACGCCTCGTCGAACCAGATGCTGCGAAACAGCAGAGGCAGCCGCAGCGCTAGCCAAACGACAGCGAGCAACGCCAGCAGCAATTTCCAACGCCCGACATCACGATGTGCTTCCAGCGTCGCCAAGTCTCAAAGTATGCGACAACCCCATGCGTCAGCGAGTGGGTTTCTTCTTCGCCACGAACCCCACCGCGCAAGCGTGGGCGAACACCAACTGCGTGATTGATGCAACACGCGTCCAACCCACGCTCGCGCGTGGGGTTCGTTCACGGCGCGTCCAACCTCGCCTCCACCTCGCGCATCCTCGCCACAACCTCCCGTTCCTCGCGTGCGAACTGATGATCGCTGATCTTCTTCGCGCTCCACACCGCCAGCGCCACCACCCCGCCCGCCATCAGCAGCAGCACAAATCCCCACGACTTGATCAAGAACAGCCCCAGCAAAAACAGCGGCCCCGAAAACAGCACACACAGCCCGATGACCATGTACAGCCGCTCGCGCAAAGGCTTCATCCGTGCCTGCAGCGACTCCACCTCCGCCCGCAACCGCGCATGCAAGAGTTCATCCGCAGTGCGTTCCGCCGAAGACGCAACCGCCCCCAACTGCTCCACCAACTCTAACGAAACATCATTCTCTCGCCGAACCGCAATCATCTCCGCCCGGCAATGCCCACACCGAAGCCGCTGCTCCCCCTCAAACACCCGCAGCGGCGCCCCACAATTCTCACACTTGAGTTGAACATACTCAGCAGGCATCGCACATCCTTCGTGACAAACCTCGGAACATCACAAGAGAGTATTCGTGCTGGCATGCAAACTTTTTTTCGCTCCGGAGGAGCGCTGGGATGTAGCCACGGGCGAGCCTTGCTCGCCCGTGGAAAATGGTTTCTTGAACAAAGGTGCCCCGGCAGGGGCAAAGGACGTTTGCGCAATGACAACAGGACATCAGCGTGACTGTCCCGACACACCAGTGAACTGTTCTCATCCACCACCAACCGCACAAAGCCGCAACTACTCCGTCGCCTGCTTCTCCCCGCGCTGCCGCTGCACCTCGCGCAGCAGCCATGCCCGCGCATACGTCCACTCTTTCTTCACTGTCGTCTCCGACAGATTGAGCGTGAGCGCCGTCTGTTCAATCGTGAGCCCGGAGAAAAACCGCAGCATCACAATGTCATGCTGACGCTCATCGCGTCCGCGCAGCTTTTCCATCGCCTCATCGAGCCCGAGCAATTCTTCCACCGCATCCTCAGGCGCAGTGTTGTTGTCAAACACAGGCAGCACGCCGCTGTCGATTGCGCTCTGCCGCGTCCGCCGCCGGCTGCGAATGTTCCGCGCATGATCAATCAAAATCCGCCGCATCGCACGAGCCGCAGTCCTGAAAAAGTGTGCCTTGTCATTCCACGCCACATCCGCCCGCACCAGCCGCATGAACGCCTCATGCACCAGCGCCGTGGGCTGCAGCGTCACCTGCCCGGATTGACTCTCGCGCGACATCAGCGCACCAGCCATCCGACGCAGTTCGTCATACACAAGTGGCAGAAGTTCCTCAGCCGCCGGCCCGCTCCCGTTCGCGGCTTGCTGAAGCAATAGCGTCACGTCACGCTCATTATGCGTGGACATGCCAACCTTGCTGTCGGGCAGAGGATCACCCTGCACGCCTGCACTTCCCATACACATATGGTAAGGCATCTGTCAATGACCACGAGCAGGGCAAGCCAAACGCCCCAAAATCGCTTGAAAATCAACCGGCCATCGCCGTTTCGCCCGGCTATCGGTCCGCTCCCGCAGCAGAACTACAGTGCCGCATGCCCGCATCGAACGCAGCCCACAACACCCGCTCCAACACCCCACGCACCGCGCTCTTCGCAGTCGCCGCCGCGTCTCTCATGCTCTCCGCCTGCTCCTCAATCCGCCCACCCATCGTGACCGTCGAGTCCATCGCCGCAAACCCTGACGCTCCACAAACCAGCTACGTCGAACTCGTCGCCGAAAACCCCAACGACAAAGAACTCCCCATCCTGTCCATCCAATACGCCGTGACCAGCGCAGGCCAAACCTGCTCAGGCACCCGCGAAGGCCAAGAAACCCTCAGCCGCTTCGGCCAACGCCGCCTCCGCCTCCCGCTCGTGATGACCGTCCCCGCAGGCCAACAAGTTGAGGTCCGAGGCACCCTCGAATACTTGAAGCCCAGCACGATCGCCAGAACTCTCCAAGAGAACGGCGCTGGCGGCAGCACCATCGACTTCGCCTCGGTAGCCACGGCAAAGTAACTCGTGCCATCGAAGTCCTCTGCTCCGAGAGGACTTCGATGCATTCGACGAACCCCACCGCGCCAGCGTGGGCGACCATCCCAGCACGGCCCTACGCACCACACGTTCCGGGCCACGCACACGCAAAATCAACTCACGGCAGTTTCCACCCCCGGTGCAAAAATCACACGTAATTCACTGCCGATAACTGAATTTTCAGTCTCAACAACCACCCCCGCAACAAATTCCACCCCCTGTCGTTATGCTCAACGCTCTGTAAGACACTGGCAGAAATGCCAGCGAGACAAGCATGACACACCTTGATCGCTTCACGATCAAGACAGGCCTCTGATCGCGTCGCACAACTTTGGCACACGTGTGCCACGTGTGTTCCGCGTTCCGTCGCCCAAGGAGGAGAGAGAGACATGTCCATTCGTCGCGCCACCGGTGCGATCGCGTTCGCCGCGCTCGCAGGTACTTCTCAGGCCGCAATCATCAACAGCGGCTTCGACGCCACCGTCATCGCCGCCCCCGCATCCAGCGCACTCGGCGCACTTGAAAGCACAACGCAGGCCTGGGCGTTCAACGAAGTCACCAACTTCACCCTCGCCACCAATCTCCCCGTCAACGCAACCACCCCCGGTACCTACACCAGCAACGCCTCGCTCACCCCAGGCGTGATCCCCGCCGGCACCGTCGTCAACAGCCACTATCTCTACTCCGACCCCGTCGGCAGCGCACCGGGCAACTACGAAGGCTTCCTCGAGTTCGACGCCCCGATCCTCGGCATCGTCGTCCTGCGTGCAGACCTCAACTCCACCGACTTCCTCGGCGCACCGGCCACTATCTACGCCGACAACGCCGCCCGCGGCATGGAACTCTCAGCCAACGAGGCCTTCACCATCACAATCACCCAGCAACGCATCAACTTCCGTTTCAACACGACCTCAGCAACCGACGACATCCGCGTCATCACGGCGGTTCCGGCACCGGGCGCTGCGGGATTGTTGGGGTTTGGCGGGTTGGTAATGATTCGTCGCAAGAGAGCGTGAGGTATTCGCTCTTGAAAAATCTGCTGCTATGGGGTCGTGTCAATGACCAACCAATTCCCGGAATCGCCTACGGTGAAGTAGTTGGCAACGCCAGTCTGGTTCTTGCTCGAAAGGAAAAAATTGCAGCCTAGAAGCGTCGCGTGCACGACGGTGTTTCCTGCGTTTTTCAAGTGGGTGCCGGAGGCATCACCTTCCCACACGCCTGACTGATCCGGGAGCCAACCGCCGCCCGGTGAACTCCAAGTGTTATCGCTTTTTAGTGTAACACCTTCGGGACTCTGGTCATTTGCTCGTGTTAGTTTCAACACCATCGACTGCCGGCTCATGTTGCGTCTCCAAGTTCACGCTGGTTTGACTCGTTGCAAGAACAGCAAAGGACATGATATCGGCGCGCGGGGTGAGCCGTGGCGATGTGTTCGCTTTGTATTCAAGCTTCCGCTGGGTTGTCATGGCTTCACAGACTCGGCGTGGTGGTGGCGCACGCGGCTCGATGCGAGCATCGAGTCGTGTTGCGTGTGGCACGCCGGGCTGACGGGCGAAGAGGACGGGGCTGCGCCTTTTGGGGCACGCCGCCGTGGACCATGGTGCTCCGATCGATGAAGAGGAAGAGGCATTGGGGATTGGGCATTGGCGAAGACCCCGACGCACAAGCACAACTCAATGACTCAACTGGCTCTCAACATCGACTCCTCTCGACCGTGCCGCGATGGGGTGGGCGCGGCGTGCGTTGCATGTCGCGGGGCCACCTGCGTTGCCGCGGCGTTCGTTGTGACTCTCGGAGGCAGCCGGCCTTTTGAGATTCCCCGAACGTCGCAGCGCGGCATCATGCAGCGCGACGATTCACGCACGCGGGCTTAACGCCAGCGTGGCACTTAGTAATATGTCGGGGCGTGGGAAAAGTTGCGGGGATAGTGGAAAGGACTGCAAACTTGCGCACAAGGGAGGGTGATTCAGTCCAAAATACTGCTTCAGGCAGACAATCGACGCAGGAGTTTGCTCGCCAGACCTTGCTTGGTACGAATGGTCAACCGCTTATTCCATTCATCACTCAACTTGAGGGTAAATACTTCCAGCTTCGCCCCGTCCTTTGAAACGCGCTCTCGGGAGACGATTGCCTTGGATTTTGCAGGTTGAACAAGCTGATCAGCCATTTCCATATCTCCGTTCGACTACCATTTTAGCCGCATTGCAAGCAGGAAGCACCAAGGTAGATACGACCGATTCATCGAAGCAGTTCTTCAGTTCTGAATCGACGAAAAGAATGGCGTCTACTTTGCCTTCAGAGGTATTTATCGGTACGGCCAGAAAGCTCCAACGAGTCTCATTGAGTGATTTTGCAGACTCGGCATCGAAGCCCCAATCAGCGATCATTTCATCACGAAATGCAGTCATGTCAGCAGCCTGACGATCAGCAACCTGTAGTTTCCCTGTTCGAAAAGCAAGGCCCACGACTCCGCTGCCACTGGATACGCGTTTGCCAATCTCTCCTCGATCACCACCTTCTCCAACGCAATATCTTGTAACTCTTTCGAGTTCCAGCAACGTGACTTTCGGGTTCGCAGGCAAGACGCTGTACATGCACGTTCGAAAAGCCGTGGGTCGTCGCTCTTCGGGAAGCTTCTCCACCTGCTCTCGGAACCAACTGTCCAATTGCTCCCGAAGCACTTGGCAGGCAGCCTGTACTTCATGGACCTCTTCAAGGCGCCGCTGTTTGTCCAGGTCCAAGGTTACTTTGTAAACTTTGAGCGACTCTCCCAACACGATCAAAAACAATACCGCACTGACAAGCACCGTAAGAGTCCAAGGTTCACCCTTACTGGAGTCGTTGTATGCCTTGATTGCCGCAACGACAGCTCCGCCCATTGCCGCGATTGCTGCGGAAACCGCGACAATCAAAGGGGTCCACACATGCAGCCACGGCTTTGAAGGACTCGGCAGACGAGCCATTTTTCACCCCTTTTCTGCGTTAGCCGAGTTTCATCGCCTTCATGATCGCCGCGCCCATGTCGGCGGGGCTCATTGCGACCGTCACGCCCGCCGCTTCCAGCGCCTTGATCTTTGCGTCCGCAGTGTCGTCCGCGCCGCCGATGATTGCGCCAGCGTGACCCATGCGGCGTCCGGGCGGTGCAGTGCGTCCCGCGATAAACGCCGCGCACGGCTTCTTGACGTGTTCCTTGATGTACTTCGCCGCGTTGATTTCGTCCGCGCCGCCGATTTCGCCGATCATCAGGATCGCGTGCGTGTCGGGATCTGCTTCAAGCATCTTGATCGACTCAATGTGATTGACGCCACGCACCGGGTCGCCGCCGATGCCGATGCACGTTGATTGTGCGAGCCCGCGCTGACTTGTCTGCCACACTGCTTCATACGTCAGCGTGCCGCTGCGTGAAACGATGCCGACTGATTTGCCCAGTTTTGACTGGGAAATATGCGTGTGAATGTACCCCGGCATGATGCCGATTTTGCAACCTGCGTTGGTGTACGGATCGCTCGGCCCCGTCCCGCCGCCAGTCTTTGGACCCGGCGAAATCACGCCCGGACAGTTTGGACCAATCAGCGTGTAGCGATTCAGCGCACCCGGCGCGAACTTCGTCTTCTGCGCCGGATCACGATCCGCGGCCATGTTCATGTCATCCAGCTGCGCGCGGGCCTTGATCATGTCCTGCACAGGCACGCCTTCGGTAATCGCGCAGATGAGCGGGATGCCCGCAGCCGCGGCTTCCAGAATCGCATCCGCCGCAAACGGCGGCGGCACAAAAATCATCGTCGCATTCGCCCCCGTCGCCTTCACGGCTTGCTCCACGGTGTCGAAAATCGGCAACCCATTCTCGTCCTTCGTCCCACCCTTCCCAGGCGTCACGCCGCCGACCATTTTGGTGCCGTAGTGATAGCAGCCCTTAGTGTGAACGGCTCCGAAGGAGCCTGTGATGCCTTGGCAGATAACGCGAGTGTCCTTGTTGACGAGAATTGGCATGACGCGAGGGTAGACGCGGCGGGGCGGGTTGTGAGAAGTGCGGTTTTGAGGTGATGGTGCGGGGTTGAGGTGCGATAAGAGCCTCTCTTTTCAGGGGATTTTTGATGTTGATGATGAGGGGTCACTGGTTGTGGGGTGGAAATGGGACAGCGGTGGGTAGAAGTACGTGGTTCAACGAAGAATGAACGTCTCGTAGTCAGAATTCGTTCATGGTCGCCGATACGCGCTGCGACGAAGTTGTGGGGACTTCGTCATGGAGGTGTGTTGTGATTGAACCAAGTCTTTCGCCTGATGAACCGCTTCGGCTCGCTGCGCTTCGCAAGACGGGGTTGCTGGATACGCCGCTTGAAGAACGGTTTGAGCGCATCACTCGTCTTGCGCAGCGATTGCTCAGCATGCCTGCGGCGGCGATCTCGCTGGTGGATGCGGATCGGCAGTGGTTCAAGTCTGGGCAGGGCACGAATCTGTATCAGACTCGGCGAGCGATTTCGTTTTGCGGGCATGCGATTCTGCAGGCTGAGCCCTTTGTCGTGAATGATGCGAGAGTGGACCCGCGGTTCTTTGATAATCCGCTGGTGGTTGGAGAAGAGAAAGTCGTGTTCTATGCGGGGTGTCCGATTCGTTCGGATGAAGGACGCAATCTGGCATCGCTGTGCGTGATTGATCACAGGCCTCGCGAGTTGTCTGGTGAGGACATTCAGATTCTCAAGGACCTGGCGGCGCTCGCGGAAGCGGAGTTTGCTTCCATGATGCAGAATGATGTGCATCAACGACTCGCGAGAGAGATGGATGCGATGCTTCGACACTCCAAGGTGGATGTGCTGACGAGGGTTTGGAGTCATGATGCGATTGCGGAACTTGCGAATGAAGAGTTTGAGCGTGCGAGAAAGTCGCGCGAGCATGTGGGCGCGATCGTGATTGATATTGACAACCTGCATGAACTCAACGAGGTGTATGGCGAAGAAGTCGGTGACGATGTGCTGCGGCAGGCGGCGAAGCGGATTTTGTCAGCGATTCGGCAGGTGGATGCGGTGGGGCGATTTGGGGGCGATGAGTTTCTGGTGGTGCTGTCCAACTGCGAGGGCGCGGACGAAGCGAGGCTGATTGCACAGAGCGTGCATTGCAGAATCTGTGAAACGCCGATCGAAACGTGCAAGGGTGGGTTTGTGGTGACTGCGAGCCTTGGCGTTGCTTCAGGCACGATGGGCATGGTGTCGTTCGACAAGACCTTTGTTGATCTTGCTGATGCGGCGTTGGAAACGGCGCGACAGAATGGGCGCAATCGGATTGCAACTGCGCTTATCAATGCGCACGGAGATTGCAAGGCAATCGTGGCGTGAGAGATTCGTGTTCATGACCGGATGCTGCTTTCTTGCACGCCGCACCGACCGCTCAAAGCAGCAGTCGGTGGCACGACTCGCGTGAGAATCAGCGATTAGTGCGGTGGGATGTAGTGCAGTGGCCCGTCGGGGCCTAGGTTTGTGCCCAGCATGTACCACCCCAGCAGGAAGAGGGTCCACATGATGCCGAAGGTGATGGAGTAGGGGACCATGAGGGCGATGAGGCTGCCAAGCCCGGCTGATTTTTGGTAACGTTGCAGGACGAGCAGTACAATGCCCAAGTAAGCGTTGAGGGGCGTCACGACGTTGACGACGCTGTCGCCAATTCGGTAGCCGGCCATTGCGAGCGCGGGGCTCACGCCCACCATCATGAACATAGGAATCAGGATCGGCGCGAGCAGCGTGAACTTGGCGGTCATCGAGCTCATCGCGAAGTCGGCGAGGATGATGAAGGCGATGAAGAGGGCGAGCAGCAGCGGGACGGGGAGGTCTGCCTTCACGAGCATTTCGCCACCTGCGAAGGCGAGCATGCGATCAAGGTTGCTGTAACTGAAGTACGCGAGGAACTGCGCGGCGAAGAAGTTGAGGACGATGACGGGGGCGATGCCCTTGATTGCACTGAAGAGTGCGCCGACGACGTCGGCTTGTGATTTCAACGCGCGAGTTGCGAAGCCGTAAATGAGGCCCGGCGTCAGGAACGCGAAGAACATTGCGGGCACCAAGACGTGCGTCCAGCGCGGGCCGAATTTTTCGGCGGCGGGCTGTGAGATTTGCTTCGCTGTGGCTCCATCTTTCATCGCGGCTGCGGGAACATCCACGAGCAGTCTGCCGTTGGGGAGCGACGGTTGGCCATCGCCTGCCAGAGGCATTCCCGGCTTGAACATCATGAACGCGAGCAAGCCCAGCACGAGCACGAGGCCAAGGCCCGCGAGGAGGAGGCCGCGAACTTCGGAAGAGGAGAGTTTGAATTGGCCTGGCGTGGGTACGCCTGCGTCGGTCGGGATCTCGAGTTTGCCGCCACAGGCACGCATCAAGCGAGGTTCGACGAGTCTGTCGGTGACGAACCAGCCGACGAGCATGAGGACGGGGACAGAGAGGATTTTGAAGTACCAGTTGGCGGTGGCGAGGACGGACTCGTTGGGATCGAGGATTTGCGCGGAGGTGGTTGCGACGCCTGCGAGGATGGTGTCTGCGCCAGTGATAAACGCACCTGCGCCGAAGCCGCCTGCTACGCCTGCGAAACTTGCGGAGAGACCTGCGAGCGGGTGACGGCCCACAGCGGCATAGAGCGCGGCGGCGAGCGGCGGCAAGATGAGGTAGCCTGCGTCACTGGCGATTGAGGAGTTTGCTCCGATGAGGATGATCATCGGGGTCAACATCCACTTTGGCGTAACGCCCGCGAGCCAGCGCATGAGTGCGCTGAAGAGGCCAACTTTTTCGGCAACGCCGATGCCCAGCATGCCGGTCATGACCAGACCCAGGGGCGGGAAGAGGATGAAGTTGCGGATCATCGACGAGAGCATCCAGTAGATGCCGTCGCTGGTCATGAGGCTTTTGACGCGGATGGGGTCGCCGTTGGGCTCGAGTTTCGTGAGAGGCTTGCCTGATTCGGCGAGTTGGGGAATGCGGATGGGTTTGCCTGAGGCGTCGAGTTCGGGCTTGCCATCAGCGCCGATTTTTTCTTCGGTGAGGACGGTGAGGCGGACGGGTTGGACTTGCCAGCCGCCGGTTTGCTGGGTGGAGCCGTCGGAGTTTTTGGAGAGTGATGGAGCGAGGATGCCTGAAAGCAGGATGAGGAGGACGGAGAGCAGCGCGAAGAGGAGCGCGGGCTCCGGGAGTTTGTTGCCGATGTATTCGATCCAGTCGAGGATGGAGCGCTTTTGTGGCATGGGGGGAGGCTAGGGAGGGACTGGGAAAGATGATGGGATGATGAGATGATGGGACGAAGAGACGAAGAGACGAAGAGACGGAGAGACGGAGAGTTGGAGAGATCGGGAGACGGTGAGCAGTTCGAGAGTGTTTGGGGCTTGGTTCCTTCTGCTCATCATCTCATCATCCCATCATCTCATCATCTTGTTACACCCTCACGGACTGAATCGCGAGGCTACTTCGGATCGCCTTTGACTCGCCCCCGCACAAATACCCACCATAGATCGCGATTTTTTGCGTGCATGGATCGGACTTCTGCGGTATTCTGTAGGCCAATGTCGATTATTTCGGGGTCTCGTGAGTTGGTAGCCTGAGCCACAACCTCTGCGCGAGGTTGGTTTGGGCGTTCCTTTTGAAGAAAGCGAACGAATGTCAGCACCTGCACCAAGCATGTCCCCTCCTTCCCGACCACCCAGCAACGGAGTTGCAACATCGCCCGGCGGTGGCGGCGGTGACTTATGGGGACATCCGAAGGGGTTGTTCCTTTTGTTCATGGTGGAGATGTGGGAGCGGTTTAGCTATTACGGCATGCGCGGATTGCTGGTGTTGTATCTGGTGACGGTGATGTCGGCGCAGCAGACCAAGCCGGGCGTGTTCACGAACACGCTTGCCTTGACGCAGCAGATTGAGAATCCCGCTGATCCGGAAAAGCCGATTGAGAAGACCGCAAAGCGTGAACACATCGTGGCAGTTGGCGAAACGCCTATTCCTGCGGTTGCCTGGAACAATCCGACTGAATTGGTCTTTCAAGAACTGGTTCCGAACGCAAGTCAGGATCCAAACAACCCCAACGACGACTGGAGCGTTCAGGGTCCTGAAACCGGACGTGCGCATGTTGTGAATGTGAAGGATGGAAAGGCAGAGGGGACCAAGTACGCGTTACGTGTCTCCAATCCGACCTCAAAACCGATCAAGTTCGTTGCGCAGATCGAACGAGAAAAGAATCCTGCGGGTGGGCAAATCGGAACTCGTACATACTTCACGGTGAATGACAAGCCGGGGAGCGTCGCACTGACAATTCAGCCTGACTCATCACGCAAGGCTGATGATCCGCCCTACGACATCGTCGTCAAGGCGCATACCGAAGATAGTGGTCGCAACTGGACCAACGCGGAAGCGAGTAACTTGTATGGTTGGTATACGGGCTTTGTGTACTTGTTGCCGATCATTGGCGGTTTGATTGCCGATAAACTCATCGGCACGCACCGAAGCATGGTTGCGGGCGCGATTCTGATCACCCTGGGGCACATCGTGCTGGGTGTTTCAGGTATTGGGGACTTGGCGCAGAACGCGCAAGGCATGAGCACTTTTGTCATGGGGCTTGCGCTCATTATCGTGGGGACGGGGCACTTCAAGCCCAGTGTGAGCGTGATGGTCGGGCAGTTGTATGACATCAAGGACCCGCGGCGCGAAGGTGCGTTCAGCGTGTTCTACATGGGTATCAACACCGGCGCTTTCCTGTGCAATCTTGTGTGCGGGACGCTCGCGGTGTGGAAGGGCTGGCACTGGGGCTTTGGCGCGGCGGCGGTCGGCATGATCCTTGGCCTTGTGACCTACTTGATCGGGCGTCCAAAGTATCTTGCGGGCATCGGGGAGCCTTTGAACACCAGCAAGGTGGGCGTGTGGTGGATCTTTGTACCGATTGGCATCGTGCTGTCTGCGGCGGTTGCGTTCCTCTTCCACTCGGGAGTTCTTGCCGATCTCGACAAGTTCCTGGGCAATCAGTACGTAGTCGGCGCGATGATGATCGGCGCGATCGCCTACGGCATTTGGTTTGTCGTAAGTCAGGAACCGGTTGATCGAGGGCCTGTCGCGACGATTTTCATCTTCATGTTGTTCAACGCGGTGTTCTGGCTTGCGTTTGAACAGGCAGGATCGTCGCTCAACATATTCGCTGACAGCGATACAGATCGGATGATCACGAACAATTGGGAATTCCCGACTGCTTGGTTCCAGTCGGTCAACCCGTTGTTCATCATCTTGTTTACGCCTGTGATGGCGATCATCTGGGCGAAGCTCGCGAAGATGAAGGTGTTCGTGCCACAGCCTTCGAAGATCGGGCTGGGATTGATTTTCGTAGGACTTGGCTACGTCATCATGGTGTGGGCGTCGATGAAGCTCAACACGGGCTTGCCCAAGGTCGGCATGTTCTACATCTGTGCAACGTACTTCCTGCACACCGTGGGCGAGATCATCTTGAGCCCGACAGGCTTGTCGTACGTCGCCAAGACTGCGCCGCGAAAGCATGTGAGCAGCCTCATGGGAATCTGGTTCATCAGCAGCTTCATCGCAGGTTTGGGCGCGGGCAAGGTCGCCGCGTTGACCGAACCAATCATGGAAGGCAAGATGAAGCTGCCTTGGAACATCGGCGGCAAGGCAGACTTCTTCCTGCTGTTCGTGATTACGAGCATCGCGGCGGGCATCGTGATGATTCTGGTCACGCCGATCCTGCGGAAGTTCATGCGTGATCCGAATGACTAAGGATTGAGAGTGGATTTCAAGGAGCCCGGCCGGGTTGGGTCGGGCTCTTTTTATTTGTGCAGTGAGGCGTTGTGTATGATCTGGGTGGCATTCGGCATTCGGCATTCGGCATTCGTGATTCGTGTCGCCACGGCTTCTGGCGTGGGGTGGTGGGGGTGCCTATTATCCTCTCCACTGTTCGCCCCCCGTCGCTTGGGGTTGGTCACGTGTTGTGACACTAGCCCAAGCCGCAAGTCCATGACGGAAAAAGACTTATGAGCAAGTTTCCTCGGTTCGGTAATCAGCAGAAGCAACGCATCGTCAACACCAGCCCCCGCGGCGAGATCGTGGTGGACTGGAAGGATGTCGAAACCCTCCGCAAGCTCATGAGCCCCAACGGCAAGATGCTCGGCCGCAAGCGCCTGCAAACATCAGCCCGCGAACAGCGGCTGCTGAGCCAGGCGATCAAGCGTGCGCGGTTTATGGCACTGCTGCCTTACACCAGCGCGACTCTGTAAGTTGGAACTTTAAATGAATGAATAGTGGGGCAGACCTTTGGTTTGCCCCGCTTTTTTTTTAGCCGAAGCGTGATCGCGGAGGAGCGGAGTGATGCGGTGGAACGCGGAGGGTTTGGAGAAAAGGTATTTTCCTGTTCACGCTCCGCGTTTCTCCGTTCCTCTCCGCTTCTCCGCGATCATCTACTCTTGCTTGTGGAACGAAACTACTCAGCGGCTTTGGACGACTTGAAGGCTCGCTTCCCTCGCGTGATGTCGCTCGACGCGCGGCTGCGTGCTGTCGTTGATGTGTATTGGGCGCATTTTGGGTTTGATCGGCCGGCGACTGTGGGGAAGCGGGGTGTGTCGTGGTGTGGGTTTTATCGGCGTGAGGTGACGGATGAGGCTGGGCAGGAAATGACGTTGATTTGCCGGGAGCCCAAGCCTGCGTGCAGTCCGATTGGGTTGGGTGGGATGTGTGGGCGGGGGTGGATTGATGAGGTGGCGTATGTCGTGCGCGATGTGCGGGTGTTGGGGGAGAACTACATTGCGTGTGATCCGAGGGATCAGAGTGAGTTGGTGGTGGCGGTGTGGGATGTGTGGGGGGATAGCGGGCCGTGCTGGGGTGTGTTTGATGTGGATAGTTATGACGTGGGGAGTTTTGATTTGTCGGATGCGGAGGGGGCGATTGCTATGTTGGAGGTTGCGGGGTTGTGTGATCGGGCG
Organism: Phycisphaerales bacterium; assembly: GCA_046350435.1. GTDB lineage: Bacteria > Planctomycetota > Phycisphaerae > Phycisphaerales > UBA1924 > BJHL01. Next base: position 379,739 of record JAXMAK010000001.1, on the reverse strand, counting down.
CGGCTACAGGGGGCGGTGAGGGTGTTGTGATGCATGATGTATGCCGCGTCATGTTGGTGGCTCGTTGCTCATCGTGCGTGCTTGCTCATCAGAACGGGAGGTCTGCAACTGCGCTGTTGATTGTGGTGGGTGCTGCGTGGGCTGTGATAATGATTGCGCTTTTTGGTGTGCCGTTTGTCAAGTGGCTGCGTTTTTCGAGGCGGGTGCCTGGAGTTGGGTTTTGGCAAGTGCTCGGGATGTCTGTGCGGAAGGTGCCGCTGGGTGAGGTTGCGGACGCGATGGAGATCTTGCAGCGTTGCGGTGCGAGCGTTGACCTTTCGACCGTTGAGACTTATTGGCTCGCCGGGGGACGGGTTGTTCAGATGGCGCGGGCGTATGAGGTGTTGCATAGAGCCCGGCTGAATCCAAGTTGGGAGATGATCGCGGCACTTGATCTCGCGGGGAAGAACGTGTTGTTTCTTGCGGAGAGTGCGGTGACACCTCACGTGGTTGAGGCGCCGCTGGATGAGAGGCAGCCTTGGTTTGTGATTCCGACGCGCGATGGGACGAAACTTGCGTTTAGGCTCCGTGTGCACACGTTGACGAACATGAACGCCGTCATAGGCGGGTTGCAGGAGACGGATGTGGTGCAGGCTTGCGCGGAGAAGGTGATTGAGATGGTGTCGAATGCGGATTCGGCGTTGTCAGTCGCAGAGCGGCCAGAGGCGTTTTTGCAGGGGTTTGAGGCACCGGTCGCCAAAATCGCACAAGCGTGTACTGTTGTGAAGGTTGAATTGGTCGGAGTGGGGGTGGTGTGAAAAAGGGAAACGGGGAGCAGCGGGCGGTGATCATTCAAACGGCTGGAGGTCGGCACCGACCACGCTTCGCGTAGTCGGTGGCACGGGTCGTTGGCGAACGTCTACACTGGGCAACTTCTGGGGTTTTTTGGTCTTGTGGAATTGGATGGAAAGGACTTCTGTATGACTTCACTTACGAATTCATTGACGCTTGCACAGGGTGGCGTGGGCGGGTCGGGGTTTCCGACGTGGGGGATCGTGCTGCTGGTGATCGCCGGGCTTGCGTTCATCATTTTCTTTGCGTTTGTGCTGCAGTTCATCAAACTGTGGATTCAGGCGCAGTTGTCGGGCGCGGGCGTGAGCATTCTCGACATGATCGGAATGAAGTTCCGGAAGGTGAATCTAGAGGCCATCGTCATCAATCGCATTCGCGCGGTGAAGGCGGGCATGGATATTCCGACCAATGCGCTCGAAACGCACTATCTCGCGGGTGGACGCGTGAGCAACGTCATCAGCGCGATGATCGCGGCTCGCGGTGCGAAGATTGAGTTGCCCTGGAACACGGCGACGGCGATTGACCTTGCTGGCCGAGATATTTTGGACGCGGTGCAGACGAGCGTGAACCCGAAGGTGATTGACTGCCCGGCGGCGCAGGGGCCTCGCGCGACGATTGACGCGGTGGCGAAGGACGGCATTCAGCTCAAGTGCAAGGCACGCGTGACGGTGCGCACGAACATCGGGCGATTGGTCGGCGGTGCGACGGAAGAAACCATCATCGCTCGCGTCGGTCAGGGCATCGTCAGCACGATTGGTTCGGCGCATGATCACAAGAGCGTGCTTGAGAATCCGGATGAGATCAGCAAGAAGGTGATGGAATCGGGTTTGGACGCGGGGTCGGCGTTCGAGATTCTTTCGATTGACATCGCGGACATCGACGTGGGCGACAACATCGGTGCGAAGTTGCAGACCGACCAGGCAAACGCGAACAAGCAGATGGCGCAGGCGGAAGCCGAGAAGCGGCGTGCGCTCGCCGTGGCGCAGGAGCAGGAATTCAAGGCGGAAGAGCAGAAGAACCGCGCGATGGTCGTGCTTGCGGAGGCCGAAGTGCCCAAGGCGCTGGCCGACGCGTTCCGCGGCGGTCGGCTGGGCGTGATGGACTATTACAAGATGCAGAATGTGCAGGCGGACACGAGCATGAGGAGTTCGATTGCGGGTGAGGGTGGGGCGCGGTAGGCACGAATTGAGTTTTGTCACCTTTTTCTAGTTCGATTCAACACAGAGAGCGCAGAGAACGCAGAGAGAGCCCAGTGTGGCTCTCTTTTTCTTTGCTCTGTGCTCTGTGCTCTCTGCGATCTCTGTGTTGCAACGGTGCGCGATAGTTCGTGCCACCGATAATGCTTTGATTGTCGGTGGGGAAAACTAGAGCGCGCGGATTCTGGTTTAGCGTGTTGGAATGACTGATCGCCGAGGCACTTTGGCTTCAATTACATCTTGAGTGATTCGCCACCGACAGTCAGAGCACTGTCGGTGGCACGTTACTCATCGATCGCGGCGAGAAGATCTACAGCGATGGAGTCGGCGATCATGAAGCCTTGGTCGGTGAGTTGGACGGTGGTGTTTGTCGTGGTGAGGTTTTTGAGGGATTGGTGGCGTTCTAGTTGTTTGTTGATTCGTGCTTGGATGGATGAGTCTTGGAGTTGGGCGATTGATGTTTCGACTCTTTGTAGGTTTATGCCTTCGGTGGTGCGGAGGCTGGTCCAGAGGTATTCGCCGAGGTTTCTGCGTTCGTCGGCGGGTTCGAAGTCGGTGATGGCGGAGAAGCCGTTGGTGGACTTGGTGAGGTAGTCGTCAAGGCGCGGGGTGTTTTTCCAGCGATGGCCGTTCATGTGGGCGCTGGCGGATGGCCCGGCGGCGAGCCAGTTGTGTTGTCGCCAGTAGGCGAGGTTGTGTTGGCATTGTTGGGTTGGACGCGCGAAGTTGGAGACTTCGTAGCGATCGAGATTGTGTTCGCGCAGGGTGCGGACGGTGTGCTCGAACATGTCGGCTTCGAGGTCTTCGTCTGCACGCTGGAACTGGCCTTGCTTCAAGCGCATGGTCATGGCGGTGTTGGGTTCGTAGGTGAGTGTGTAGCAGGAGAGGTGGTCGGTGTTGAGGGCGAGGGCGCGGCGGAGGTCGGCGTCCCACTCGGCGAGGGTTTGATTGGGGATTGCGTAGATGAGATCGAGGGAGAGTCGGTGGATACCTGCGCTGCGGGCGTGTTCGAGAGCGCGGGGGATGTTGTCGGGGTCGTGCCAGCGTTCGAGGGTTTTGAGGTGAGACTTATTGAAGGACTGTGCGCCCATGCTGATGCGGTTGACGCCGCCTGAGCGGAGCAGTTGCATCAGTTCGAGTGTGACGGTTTCGGGGTTGGCTTCGACGGTGAATTCGGTGTCTGCATTGATTTGGTAATTTTCGTGCAGCACGCGAAGCACTCGGTGCCATAACTCGGGGCGTAGGAGCGTGGGGGTGCCGCCGCCAATGAAGATGGTGTGGAGGGGTTTGGTTGCGTATGGCGCGAGGGCGCGGAGTTCGGATTCGAGGCGCGTGGTGAAGACCTCCTGGCGGTCGCGCGTGTCCACGATGCTGTAGAAGTCGCAGTAGTGGCACTTGTGGAAGCAGAAGGGGATGTGGATGTAGAGCGATGTTGCGAGGGATGCTTGCGGGGCGGCACCGGGATTTGGGCAGGCGGCGACGAGTGCTTCCTGGGCGAAACGCGGCTGGTTTGGCTGGGCGGCAGGCAAATTGGGCGACGCAGGGCCTGATATTTGGGTGAGTTTGATCTCTTTGGACACGTTCCAACGATAAGCGGGCACTGGAACTACTCTTGTGCGTATGAATAGGGAGCGGGGAACGGCGACCCGTAAGCCGTGGGATGGGGTAGTGCGAGGGTTGGTGTGGTTGAAGTTTCAGTTCGGGGTGTTGGGGTCGGGGGGCGAGGAACGACTATGAACGTGACGCTTGTATTGGTCAACGAAGACGGCAAGTCGCAGGAAGTCGCGCTCAAGCGACCATTGAACGTCATTGGCCGACAGACTGACGTTGCGATCCGCATTCCGTCGCAGAACGTTTCTCGCCATCACTGCGAGGTCTCGATCGCGGATCACAAGGTGGTGATCAAGGACCTTGGCTCGAGCAATGGCACGTTTGTGAACAAGAAGCGCGTGACGCAGGCGGACCTCAAACCGGGCGACAAGATTTCTGTCGGCGGCAAGGTGTTTGTCGTGCGCGTGAATGGGATTCCGGAAGACATCGACGCGGAAGATGCGTTTGATGACGGGTTTGTGCCGGTTGCGACCGGGGGCGTTCCATCTGGCTCGCAGGCACCGGCGGCGCCTGTCGCGAAGCCAGCGGCGAAGGCTGCTGCGCCTGCGGCACCGACGTCAAAGCCTGCGGCACCGGCACCCAAGCCTGCGCCGAAGGACTTGGACGACAGCGATGAATTTGATTTTGATTTCCTTGATGAGGATGAGGATCTCAAGAAGCAGCCGAAGCTTTGAGGTGTGGCGTGAACGATGTCGTTGGGGGCGGGGGTCGGGGTCGGGGGCGGGATCGATTACCACAGAGACACAGAGGCACAGAGATAAGAAGAGTTAGGAAGGGTTGCGGTGACGCAACAGTTTTCTATTTCACTTTTTTCTTCTCGTCTTCTCTCTGCGGCTCTGTGCCTCTGTGGTGAACGACTTACAACCCACGCCGCGATCTCTGTAAAAAAACTAAGGAGATAAACTAGAGATTCTGTTCGCTCGCACCGACCGCATTCGGCAGTCGGTGGCACGGATTTTTTTACGCATGAACTGGTTCGCCTCCAAATATGATCGCTCGTTTCACGTTGCGGGGATTCTCAACGTGACGCCCGATTCTTTTACGGAGGCGTCGCGGCACATGTGCGTCGAGAGCGCGGTCGAGGCGGCGCGGCGGATGGTGATGGCGGGGGCGGATAGTTTGGATGTGGGGGGTGAGTCGACGAGGCCTGGCAGCGAGGCGGTCGATGCTGACGAGCAGATTCGGCGAGTGGTGCCGGTGATTCGTGCGATTGCGGGGTTGCGGCTTGGGGTCACGGAGTTTGGGTGGAACGAGCCGGTGCGGATTTCGATTGATACGACGAGTGCGGCGGTCGCGGCGGCGGCGCTGGATGCGGGGGCGACGTGCATCAACGACATTTCTGCGGGGCGGGATGATGAACGCATGTGTGCGCTGGCGGCAGAGCGGCGGTGTGCGATGATTTTGATGCATCGCGAGAAGCCGCCGAGGGAGGATCGGTTTTCGGATCAGTATTCCGTTCGCACGTTTGGGACACGCGCGACGAGCGACATGGGTTCGACTGCTGATGCGCCGATCAGTGGTTCAGTCGTTGCGCATGTAAAGCGATTTCTTGATGAGCGGACGCGCGTCGCGATGGCGGCTGGAGTTTCGCGGGAGTGCATCGCGATTGATCCTGGACTTGGGTTCGGGAAGACTGTCGAGCAGAATTTGGAGTTGATTCGTGCGACGCGGGAGTTTGCTCAGTTGGGTTTTCCGGTGATGAGCGCGCTATCGCGGAAGAGTTTTGTGGGACGTATGGCTCTGGGGCGGGATTCGCAGCCGAGCGAACGGTTGGCGGGCACGATTGCGATGAGCGTGATGCACTATCTCGCGGGCGCGAGGATTTTTAGAGTGCATGATGTGGCGGAGTGTGTGGAAGCGCTGCGTGCGGTTGAATCGATAGAGAAGTAGAGACGAAGAGACGAAGAGACGAAGAGACGAAGTGTTTCCCGTTTGCAATCCACTTCGTCTCTACGTCTCTCCTTCTCTTCGTCTCTTTCACTCTATCGAGGGCCGGTCTGCACTGTGCCTGGATCGATCACTTCGACTCGGCCGTCGCGCGTGGTGATTTTCACGCGGGCGGCGGTCAAGGGGCTGGTGGCTGGTGAGCCGTTTTTCGCGGGCGCGGCGGCGATGGTGACTGGCGTTGTTGCGTCGCCTCGGGCTTCGAGGAGGCCTGCGATGACGTCGTAGGTCGCGGTGACGCTGGTGAATTCCTGGCCTTGCAGGTTGCCCCACACGCCGCCTTCGGCGAGGGCGGTGGTGAAGGCAGTGTTGGAAAAGAGCGAGCCCATCGTGGAATTTTCGCGGGTTGGGTTGGGTTGCGCAGGGTCTGGTGTGGTGCGTTGTGCTGGCTCGGGGGGTGCGAGTGTGAGTGAGAGGGTTTCGCATTCCATCAGCGATGGACTTGAGCCTGCGGCTTCGCGGTGCGCGAGGCGGACGCGGCCGGTGGCTTTCGCGAGCGATTCGCTTTCGCGGTAGGACATTGATTGCTGCCACTGCACGAGCGTGTCGCCTGCGTTGGCTGCGTCGAACTTCGCGGCTGAGTTGGTCACGGAATTGGGCTGAGCGGGCGTTGCGGCGGTGTCGTTGTGTGCGAGCAGTCGGCCTGGGCCTGTCGCGTCGAAGGCTCGCTGCTGAGCGAGTGCGGTCAAGCGAGGTGCTTCGATGAAGTAGGTGGACGTTGGAGCGTTTGCGACTTGCGGCTTGTTGGTGATAGTGGCGGACGCGGGAGTGTTGGGCGAGCCTGTTGCGATGACGGACGAGACCTGCGCGTTGGTTGCGAAGGGAGTTGATGTTGCGAGTGTCGACGTATTGCTCTCGGGCGAGCTTTGTGGCGCTGGCTTCTCTTGCGCAGCGGGCATCAGGAATGTCACGGCGACATGTGACGCGTTCAATTGCGAGGTTTGCACGCCATCTTCGAGCGTTGCGATGACATTGTCTGAGAGTGTTGCAGTCGCGGCGGATTCGTCGTAGGAGATCGGGCCATCGGCGCTGGCGATGAGTGCGGCGCGAGGTTTGGGTTGTTCGTTTGCTGCTGCTGCTTCGCGAAGTTCCATGCGGCCGCCTTGGGGGAGTTGGGCGGTGCGTTGCAAGCCGTTCAGGATGATTTTGGGACCTGTGATGTTGGATTCGTCGCGAGTGAGCGTTGCGGGGTGCTGCGTGTTGCCGTCGAGCGTGACTTGCTGCTCGGGGACGTTTGCAGCGAGTGTGAGCGAAGTCGCGCGGACGTTGTCGTGGCTTTGGAAGTTGACTGGTTCGATGGGAGTGCCCGCTGCGTTCAGAGTGGCGAGTTCAATCGCTGACGCGGGTTGTGTGGTGTTGTTTGGTGTTGTGTTTTGGTCGCGAGGGACAGATCGGAACGAGCCGGAGATTTCGCGGGCGGTGAGGTGGTCGAAGACGGTTTCGGTGGGTTGCGGAGTGTTCGTGGTGGGCTTTGCAGTGTGCGGGATTTTCGCGGAGGCCATGCCAGAGCCGACGAATGTTGTGGGCATGGCGTTGCTTGAGTCGGCGCTGGGGGCGAACTTCACGGTAATGATGTCGGCGGCGAACAGAGCGTTCGCGGCGTCGGTGACGGTGGCTTGGCCGATCGCTTGTGATTGCGTGGGCAGCGTCGTGGTCGTTTGCTTGTTGGCCGCGTCGCGGCGAGAGACTGTTACAAATTGCGTGACGAGTTCGTTGGCGCGGACAGTTGCGCCACTTGTGCTTGCGTCGACTGCACCCAGGAAGTGAGCGCGGGTCAGTTGCATTTTGGAATTCGCCGCGTTGGCGTCGCGGGCGAAGGTGAACTCGGCTTTTTCACGCCAGTTGATGGTGGGGGCGTTTGTAGATGCTTGCTTTGGATCGGTCGGCTTGGTGTTTGCACTCGGCGACTTGGCGAGCAGCGACCCGGCACCCAAAACTCTCGCGATATTGGTGCGTTGGTCGAGTTCGAGCGTGCGGGCGGAGAGGTCGCCTGCGTCGGCGGATTGGATCGTGAGTGGCGCGGCATTTGTCGCGTTCAGCGTCACGAGTTGGCGAGAGCCGGCGACTTCGGCGGTGTCGGCGAGCAGCGACAGGCCTCGCGTGGCGTCGGTCGCGGTGATGCGCTGCGATTCAGAGGATTGCAGCGTCGCCCACCACGCGTCGCGCGTGAGTTCTTGGGGCGCTTTCAGAATGCGGCGGACTTCGATGGGGCCTGAGAGCAGGACGCGCGTTGGTTTCGGCTGCGCCGAGGTGGGGGGGGGTGTAGATGTGGTGGTTGTCGGGGTTGGAGAGTTTTGTGTCGCCGAGCGTTGAGTCTGATTTGTTGGTGGTGGTTGCGATGTAGCGTTTTGGGGTGATGAAGTCGATGCGGGTTCGTCGCTCGTTGTGCGGGCGAGTTTGCCGTCGATCAGGTGGGCGTAAGCCTGCAGCGATGCGGCGACGAGGCTGATGCCTTCGCCTTGGCTGACGGTGAGCGTTGAGGGAGTGTTGATCGAGTAGTAGTTGTCGACGGTGGGGGCGAGGTCAGTTTCCGCTGGCGCGGGTGTTGTTGTCGTTGTGGGCTTGGGAGATTGTGTTGCCTGCGCGATTTGTGTTTTTGTGTTTGATGGTGTGGTCGCGGTTGTGGGAGTGGTGGGCCGAGTAGAAGTTGGCGCAGGTTCTTCGGGCCGGATGAGAATCTCTTTGGTCGTCGCGATGGCGATGCTGTCGATGATGCGTGTTGCGGCATCGAATTGCACGACGGCACCTTGGCCTGTGTAGTCGAGGGTTTGCCAGGTTGCGGCGAAGGACTCGGGGATTTCCATTTGGCCCAGTAGCCAATCGACGCTGATGCGCGAAGTGCGCAGCGTGGCGAAGGGTTTTGCTTTGGTGATGTCGGGGCGCGAGCCGTCGGGAGTGGATTCGTAGACGCGGATGTAGACGTTGCCGACGAGCGTGCCAGTTTCGACGCCGCCCGAGCCGCCTCCCATGACACCCGTTGTTGACTTTGGAGCGCTCGCGCGAGTCGCTTCGCTCGCGACGCGCATCTGGCCTTCGTCGGCTTCGACGTACACGCTGCGGCCATCAGTGGTGAAGAACCAAGCGGCGGGCTTTGTCAATTGGTAGCGGCGCTCTGGCAGCGGCTGCGAAGTATCCGCAGTGACTTCACCTGCGATGCGCGTCGGGTCGGCGCGATCGGCGAACTGCATGAAGAACTTTTCGCCTTGCGTGAGGCCGCCTTGCGAGGCGGTGAGGGCGGGGACGTTGCTGAGGTTTGGGGCAGTGGGCTTGAGCGCGGGCTGCGTTGAGAGATTTTTCAGCGACGCGTTGGTGGAGTTTCGCGCGATGAGGACGAGGGTGACGGCGAGCGTCACGGCAAAGCCTGCGGCGATGATGAGGCCTGTGCGGTGAATCGCGCCGGGGCGGAGGGGACGCGATGGTGATGACTTGGATTGGAATGAGTGGGGGAAGGGCACTGGATGTTGACTGTATGGAATGAAGGTGGCGGGTGCGGGGGAACGTGCCACCGACTAGGGCTTTGACTAGTCGGTGGTGTGCCGCCATAGATCGTCGACCTTTTGAAGTTCGACCACCGACAGCCAAAGCACTGTCGGTGGCACGGTTGATGGTTAGTCTTTGATCAAGCGCATCGCGATGAGGTCTTGGACGTCGAGGAGGCCGACGGGTTGGCCTTTGTCGTTGACGATCGGGATTTCGTCCTGGCGGTGTTCGCGGATCATTTGTACGGCGTCGCGGACGAGGGATGTGTCGGAGAGAGTGCGAGGCGACTTGGTCATCACTTCGCGGATGGGGCGGTCGAGGGCGGTGCGGTCTTTGACGACGAGTCGGCGGACGTCGCCGTCAGTAAAGATACCGGCGAGTTTGCCATCGTCGTCAACCAACAGCAGCGCGCCGGAGCGACGGGCGATTTTGGCGGCGTCTTCGAGGGCTTGCTTCACGCTGTTGTTGCAATGCACCAGCGGGAGATTTTTTCCTGCGACAGCGCGCATCACATCAGTGACAGGGCGGAGCAAGCCTCCAAGCGTGCCGCCCGGGTGGCGGCGTGCGAAGTCTTGGCTGGTGAAGTTGCGTTCGCGTGCGGCGCAGAGCGCGAGGGCATCGCCGAGAGCGAGCGTTGCGGTCGTCGAGCAGGTTGGTGCGACGAAGTGATCTTCGCCCAGGCGTTCATCTTCGCGGAAGCCTGCTTCGCGCGTGATGCCCAGGCGCAGAGCAACGGTGGCCAGGCGTTCGAGGCTGCTGGTGCCCGCGGTTTTGGTTTCGCCGCCCGTGATAGAGATGATCGGCAATCCATCCTGGCGGAGAATGCCGCAGAGGCCGACGACTTCGTCGGTTTCGCCACTGAAGGAGATCGCGATGACGGTGTCGCACGCGCGGAAGCGGCCAAGGTCGCCATGCGCGGCTTCGGAGGGATGCACGCTGTGGCTGGGGATGCCCAGGCTCGCGAGTGTCGCAGAGATTTTCGCGCCGATTAGGCCCGACTTGCCCATGCCTGAGACGACCACGGTGCCGCTACTTTCGGCGCAGCGGACGATGAGTTGCACGGCTTGCTCAAAGTTGCTGCCAATGCAGGCTTCAAGCGCGGCGAGCGCGGCGGCTTCATCGGCGATGACGGACTTGCCGAAGGCGAGGGTGCTGCGGTCGCTTTTCGCATCACTTCCGGCTGTATTGGTCCTGAATTGTGCCTTTGCGGACGGCGTCATATGGGGAGGGTAGGTGCGGGAGTAGTTTTGAGTGCAGGGGGACTGACGCCGTGAAACACGTTGAGGGTTCGTTGCAATAACGTCGCATGCAAGCGACACTCGCACCTGTGGAGGATTCTCAGCGGCTGCCTGCGCTGGATGTGGCGCGCGGGATTGCGTTGCTGGGAATATTACTGGTCAATGTTCAGTCCTTTGGCGAGCCATTCGGCGACTTCATCGCATTTCGGCCCGAGGCGGAGCAAGGTTGGCCCGCGTGGATCGCGTTTTACTTCGTCAAGATATTCTGCGAAGCAAAGTTCTTCACGCTGTTCTCGACGTTGTTTGGAATGGGGCTGGCGATTCAGTTGGGACGGTCGCTGGCGAAGGGCCAGTCGTTCGCATCACTGACGACGCGGCGCATTTCGGCGTTGGGTGTATTTGGACTGCTGCACGCAACGCTGCTGTGGTATGGCGACATTTTGTTCATGTACGCGATCTCGGCGATTCCGTTCGCGTTTCTGGTGCGGGCGAAGGCGAAGACGCTTCTGATTGTCGCGGCGGGCTTGATGTTTGTGTCGATGCTGCTCTCGGCGGGGTTCGGTGCGTTCATGGTGATGGGCGAGCAGCAGAAGCAAGCGATGGTGGAGGCGGAGAAGAAGAATGCTGCGACAGATGTGGCTGCGGACGCGACGACGAAGGACTCAGTGAGTCAAGAAACGCCTGAGGTCGATGCGAACGCCGCGGTTTCACCATTTGAGAAGTTGTGGAAAGGGTGGCAGCAAGGTGAGGGGCACGATCCGGCGAGTGGGTTGTGGAGGAGTGTTGAGGTCGAGTGCTACAAGCACGGGCCGACGCTTGATGCGATTCTGATGCGCACGATGGAATGGCTGATGATTCTTATCGTGATGACAGTATCGGGCGGGTACTTCTGGATCATCGCGATGTTCGCGATCGGTGCGGCGTTGCTGAAACTCGATATCTTCGCGACTGATCGCAGACATTGGCTCAAGCGAATCATGATCGCGGGGTGGGGCGTGGGAATTCCGATTGCTGTGCTGTATGCGTTCTACGGAGTTTCGACTGGTTCTATCGGGCTGGGTGCGCTCGCAGGATTCTTGAATGTGCCAGCAAGTTCGGCGGTTGCGCTGGGGACGCTCGCCGCGATTTCTTTGCTCGCGACGAGTGATGCGACGAAGCAAATGATGAAGCCCTTTGCCAACGTCGGGCGGCTGGGGCTGTCAAATTACTTGCTGCAAACGGCGATTTGCACAACGATTTTCTACTACTGGGGCTTCGGCCTGTTTGACGATCTGACGCGTGTGCAGCGGATGGGAATTGTGTTTGGCGTGTACGCGTTTCAATTGATCGTGAGTGCGCTGTGGCTACGAGTGTTCCGCATCGGGCCTATGGAATGGTTGTGGAGGACGTTTACGTACTTGAAGGTGCAGCCAATATTGCGGGCGAAGTAAACGTGCCACCGACCGCTCAAAGCAGCAGTCGTTGGCACGTCATTGCGGTTCGATCAATTCACACCGCCGGCTGCTGCTGCGAGAGGCAGTGAATTGCTCCCAATCCCCAGATAACTTCTCGGCAGTCGACGCCGACGACTTCGCGTTGGTGGCCGCAGGCTTTGAGGGCGTCGGCGAGGGTTGAGAGGGCGCGTTTGTCGTTGGTGCGATGGCCGTAGGTGGGCACGATTGCCGCGCCGTTGACGAAGTAGAAGTTGGCGTAGGTTGCGGGGAGGCGCTGGCCTTCGATTTCGACGTGGCCTGGCATCGGGATCGTCACGATGTCGTAGGAGCCGCTATCGGGATGCTTGGCTTTCTGGAGGCGGCGGAGATTGTCCTGCAAAAGTTTGTAGTTTTCGTCGCGTGGGTCTTCTTCGACGGTGGTCACGATGGTGCGAGGACCTATGAAGCGGGCGAGGTCGTCGATGTGCCCATCGGTGTCGTCGCCCACGATGCCGTCGCCCAGCCAGAGGACGTGCCGCTGGCCGTAGTACTCGCAGAGGTAGTTTTCGATCTGCTTCTTGGTGAGGTTGGGGTTGCGGTTTTTGTTGAGGAGGCAGCTTTCGCTGGTCATGACGACGCCGTCGCCGCTGAATTCGACTGCGCCGCCTTCCATGATGACCGGAATGGATTTGTGCTTGGGATAGAAGATTCCGGCGAAGCCCTTGACCTTCTTGGCCGTGAATTCCTCAGCGATGCGAGTGGGCACGGCGTCGTCGCTGTCGTAGGGAGGATACTTGCCGCCCCATGCGTTGAAGCCCCAGTCGACGATTGCAAACTGCTTTCCTTTGACGACGAAGGCAGGGCCGTGGTCGCGGCACCAACTTTCATTGGTCATGATGTGGTGGAAAGTGATTTTCTTCGACATTGCGCCGAACAACTCGCGGACGATGCGCTCGTAGTTTTCGTTGGGCACGTTCATGTGCACCGGTTCACGTTTCGCGACCTCGCTGATGAGTTTCACAAGATGCGGCACGACCTTGTGGTATCGGCCTGGAAAACTGATTCCTTCGGGGCGGGGCCAACTGAACCAAGTCGCAGAGTGGCGTTCCCATTCGGCGGGGAAGGTCAAGCCGTGCTGCTTGGGGGTGCCGGTGAGAACTTTCAAACTTGATGCCTTAGTGCCTCGTGCCACGATGCCGTCTTCCTTTCCAAACAACTTTCGCGCAAAAACTTCCTTGAACGCGCAGTTCAGGGCACAGTTATAGGCACCCACGTGCCAACATTGCCTGTTTTGTCGCCTGACTCACGCTCCTCGCCCGATTCTTCCGGCACGGTGTTCGTCAGTGTCATTGCACTGGCGGGCGACGTCGCACCGGCATGATGCCTTGCGTGAAGAAGGAGGCCAGGATGGCCAGTGAAGAAGCACAACAGCCGGGCGAACAGCCTGAAAAGCAGAACAACGCCGCGGAAGATGCGGCGCTCAAGGCGGCTCAGGACGCGATTTCGCAACTGGGCGATATCAACAACATAGTCGATGCAGCGGCGGCACAGGCTCCGACGTCGGGCGATGGTGCGCGCGACTTCGCTCAGGAAATGGCGGACGCGATCGAGGCCGAGAAGGCCGCGGCTGCAGCGGCGAACGGTGGGAGTTCCGGCGGTGCGGGCGGGAACAAGAAGCCGCCGGGCAGTGACAATGCGAAGCCCTTTGAATTGCCCAATCTTGCAGGCGAGTTGTCGCAGACGCAGATTCATGCGTTGGACTTGCTGTCGGATGTGCACCTCAACGTGAAGATTGAGTTGGGTCGCACTCGGATGCTCGTCGAAGATCTGCTCAAACTTGGCGAGGGCGCAGTGGTCGAGCTCGACAAGTTGGCCGGCGATCCCGTGGACGTGTACGTCAACGAACGGCACGTGGCGCGAGGCGAAGTGCTGGTGCTCAACGACAACTTCTGCGTGCGCATCAATGAGGTTTTGTCGGTCGCGAGTGATTCGCCCGAGAAGGGTGCGGCGTAGGGGATTGTGGCGTGCGGATGGTGCGCGCGGGAATCGCAGCCACTTGCGGTCAGATCGAGAAGTGCTGGAAGAAAGCTCAAAGCGAAAAGCGCAAAGCTCAAAATAAGACAAGGCGTTCGATTTGGTCGTGTGCGGGTTGTGGTGTTGTGAGAAAGCAGTGCGTTGTGCGTGATATTGCGATTCACATTCTCCGCAAGGTGTTGATTATGCTGGCGCTCATCGTTGCGTGCGCGGCATACACGGTTGCGGCGTTTGCGGATGGAGGTACCCCGCCTCTCCGAGGCGGGCCGACGACTCAGGATGTCGTTCAGCAGCCGGTGCAAACAACTCCAAGCATTGGACCCACACAGACAGCGAAGCCTGAAACGCACAGTGCCAATGTTCAGCGAAGCAATACTGAAGCATTGCCTTTGGGCAAGAAGCCTGCGCCGGCAACAAAGACCGCAGATCGGTCGGAAAAGTTGCTCGCACCGAGTTCCATCGGGAGAACGGTGTTGGCACTCGGTTCTGTCTTGGCCCTGATCGGCGTGCTTGCAGTTGGTGCAAGTGTGCTGCGTCGCAAGGCGCAGAAGTCGGGGAAGTGGCCTTTGCTTAGTGCGATGAACTTCGCCGGTGCGCCGTCGCCTTCGGGCGTGCTGGAGATTCTTGCGAAGTTTCCGGTAGGATCGGGCACGAACTTACTGCTGCTGAAACTGGATCGACGCGTGCTGCTCATTTCTCAGTCTGCAAACAAAGGGCTGCGGAGTGGATCGACGCTTTCGACGCTGTGCGAACTGACGGAGCCTGATGACGTGGCGAGTCTGCTGATGAAGATTCGCGGAGAAGAACAGTCGCGTCTCGCGGCGAAGTTTGAGTCGATTTTGGCTCGCGAAGAAGAGATTACAGATCAGGCGCTCAGCGACGTCGAGGAAGAGCCGGTGCGAACGGCTGCGGGGCGCAGTGCGAGGCATGTTGTAAGTTCACCGAAAACGCGAGCGATTGGGGCAACATTAGAAGTGCCGAGCGATGGGGTGTTGAGCACCGACCACGCGAAGCGCGTCGTCGGTGGCACGTCGATGCAAGTCGGAACAACGCGAACAGGGCGCGAGGCGCTTGCCGCGATTCAGGCACGGATGGCCAAGCCGACGACTGACAAGCAAACAGCAACGAGAGAGACTCCGCGAGCGAGAAGCTCGGCGGCTGACGGTGCGAAAGTTGAACCCGTGCGAGAGAATGGTCGGGGTCGATCGGTGCTGAATGCGAACGGGTCTGGGGGGCTGCTTGCATGAGCACCCGGCGGCTTTCCATGAAATTGAGAGCATTGCTTCGCGTCGGCGCGATGGTGTGCGTTGCGTTGGTTGCGTCGCGCGCAAACGCACAGGGCTCGCGAATCGGGCCGCCCGCGACAGAAACAGTGACGACGCAGCCGACAACTGTGCCAGCGTCGACTGCGACACCATCGCAAGCCCAGCGAGACCTCATTAAGTCGTTCAGCGATTCGAAGGGCATCAATCCGCTTGAAGTGCTGGACTCGGTCGGCTCGCAAATCGAAAGCAGTTTTTCGGGAAACAGCACAGGCCAACAGCCCGGCGTGACGAGTTCACCAAAATCGCAGGGCAAGGCCGGGGGACTTTCGACCGCGATCAACATTCTGCTCGTGCTCACGGTCGTGTCGCTCGTGCCGTCGATCATGCTCATGACGACGTGTTTCATGAGGATTCTGATCGTGCTGGGTTTGCTGAGGCAGGCGCTGGGCACGTCGAGCATTCCGCCTCCGCAAGTGATCACAGCGTTGGCGTTGTTCATGACGCTGTTGGTGATGGGACCGACGCTCGATCGCATCAACAACGAGGCGATCCAGCCGTATCGCGCTGGCAAAGTCAAGAATTATGACGAGTTGTGGAATCGCGCGAAGCAGCCCGTGCGCGACTACATGTTCGCGCAGATCGACGCGGCGGGCAACTGGAACAGTGTGTACATGGTGCTGGAGTATCGAGGCAAGGACATCAGCCAGCCGGAAAACTTGACTCGTGCAGATGTAGACATGATCTCGCTGCTGCCTGCGTACATGCTGAGCGAACTCAAAGTCGCGTTCCTCATGGGGTTCAAGGTGTACCTGCCTTTCCTTGTGATTGATATGGTGATCAGCATGCTGCTGATTGCGATGGGCATGATGATGCTGCCGCCAGTGCTCATCAGTTTGCCGTTCAAGTTGCTGCTCTTTATTCTGGTCGATGGCTGGACGCTGGTGGTGGGCGGGCTGCTGCATAGTTTCGTGCAACCGACGCAATCGGCCGAGACTGCGATGTTGATGCAGGGCGCGATTCACGGCGTCATTCAGGTCGATCCGACGTTCTTTGCGCATCATGCGAACGACTTGATGAACGCGGCGAGATCGTCGATTGCAGTGGTGTGTGGATCGCGTGGTGGATATGTTGGGGTCGGGGGTGTTGCTTGAATCTTGATCAGGCGACTTTGGAATTGGTGCGCGAGGCGTTGATCATCACGCTCAAGATCGCCGCGCCGATTTTGCTTGCGGGGATCGTGGTGGGATTGATTATTAGTTTGCTGCAGTCGGTGACGCAGATTCAGGACCAGACGCTGGCGTTTGTGCCCAAGATTCTGGTGATGGTGATTGCGCTCGTGGTGTTGCTGCCGTGGATCACGATGCGCTTGCTTGATTACTCGGCAACGTTGTTTAGTTTGACGCCGTAGTTGTGCCAAATGCCCGACGCCTTTTCCCAACTCGTGCCCCTCGCGCTCGGCTGGAGCCTGGTGCTCTTTCGAGTTGCCGGCATCTTTGTGATGGCGCCGTTGATTTCGGGCGTTGTGGTGCCTGCGCGAGTGAAGGCGGCGATCGCGATCACGCTCGCATGCGCAGCGTTTCCGCTGGTGGGAAAGACCAACTCGGTTGATCCGAATCTTGACGTGTTCTCGCTAATCACGCTGATTGTCGCCGAAGTGCTGATCGGATTCACAATCGGCACAATCGCCTCGGTGCCCATGATGATGATGGAACTGGCAGGCGTACTGAGCGGCACGACGATGGGGATGGGCTTGTCGCGCGTCTATGACCCGCAGCGCGACGCGGAAGTGGACTTGCTGGGCCAATTCTTCTTCTTCATCGCGAGCGGCGTGTTCTTGGCGATGGGCGGGCTGGAATCCATCTTCCGCGCGTTGCTCGCGAGCTTTGAGCGGATTCCTATTGGCGCGACGTCCTCGGCGATTGCGTCCGCACCAAGCGCGGGCGAAATTGTGACGGGGATCATCGCGTCGGGGTTTGAACTGGGCGTGCGCATCAGTGCGCCGGTCATCGCGATTGTGTTTCTCGTGATTGTGCTGATGGGCGTCGTCGGCAAAACCATGCCCGCGCTCAATGTGCTCTCGGTTGGATTCGCGATCAAAGTGCTGCTGGGCACACTGATGCTCGCGTGGGGGCTGTATGCGTTGCGAGAACCCATCGCTGAAGCAACGCATGAAGCGCTGATGTCCGCCGAATCTTGGGTCGCCGGTCTCCATCATCCAACAACTCAATAGCGTTTTTCACCGTCTCACCGTCTCACCGTCTCGCTTCGTCACTTAGTCACTCCGTTACTCTCCGTATGGCCGAAGACATGGGCGAAAAAACCGAACTGCCGTCGCAGCGAAAGCTGGACGATGCTCGCGAACGCGGGCAGGTGGCGAAGAGCACGGACCTCGCCGCGGCTGTGGACTTGATTGGCGTCGCGTTGCTGCTGGTCGCGCTCGGTTCTGGCGTTGCGAAGGCGTCCATCGAAGCGATGCGGCGCGGGTTGTCGGATTTTGGAAACACGCTGACGCCCGAGCAGTTGGTTGAGGCGACACGCGAGTTGTTGCTGCCGCCCGCGATTGCGTTTGTGCCGGTGCTTGGATTGATCACGGTCATCGTGATCATGGCACACATCATGCAAGTGGGAGTGCTGTGGACGACGCAGCCCTTGATGCCCAAACTGGAACGCCTTGATCCTATCAAAGGACTCGGCAACTTGTTTGGTCGACGAAACTTCGTCAAGAGTCTCTTGAACATCTTCAAACTCGGCATTATCAGTTGGGTTGGGTTTTCGTACATGTCGAGCGCGGTGGATCAGGTCGCGAGTCTGCCTGTGCTTGACGTGAAGATGGGCTTTGCGATGATCGGTACGCTGTGCCTGAAATTGCTCGCGTGGCTGCTTGCGTTGTTGCTGTGCCTGGGCGTTGCAGATTATCTCTATCAGCGCTGGCAGCACACCGAAGACCTCAAAATGACCAAGCAGGAAGTGCAGGACGAACGCCGCAGCATGGAAGGCGATCCGCTGGTCAAAGGCCGCCGCATGCGGATGATGCGGCAGATCGCGATGCAGCAGATCGGGCAGAATGTGCCCAAGGCGAATGTCATCGTGACTAACCCGACGCACTTCTCGGTCGCGATTGAGTATGACGATTCCACCATGGCCGCACCGCGCGTGGTCGCGAAGGGCGTGGACTTCATGGCGATGCGAATCAGGCAGGTCGCGGCGGTGCATCAAGTCCCGATCATCGAGCGCCCGCCGCTTGCGCGTGCGTTGTATTACCAGGTTGAAGTAGGACAGGAGATTCCCGCCGACTTGTATCAGGCGGTGGCAGAGTTGCTGGCGTATGTGTATCGATTGGAGAAACAAGTAGCGTGACATGCAGCCCGACCGACAGAGAGGGCTTCGAGCGTTGTTGGATGATCGTTTTCAGCACAGAGACACAGAGATCACGAGGAGAATGAGGGAATGTAAAGGAAGAAAACTACGACAATTCTCTGACCGTTTCACCGTGTCACCGTTTCATCATCCCGTTCTCATCCTCATCCCCCTCTTGATCTCTGTGTCTCTGTGCTGA
This sequence comes from Phycisphaerales bacterium, assembly GCA_046350435.1. Lineage (GTDB taxonomy): Bacteria > Planctomycetota > Phycisphaerae > Phycisphaerales > UBA1924 > BJHL01. Next base: position 361,172 of record JAXMAK010000001.1, on the reverse strand, counting down.
AAACGAGTTCTTTCTGAAAGATGCCTCCAAAGCCGAACCAACCTCGTCCCAAACCCAAGCCCGCGCAAGCGACGGCGGTGGCTGTCAAGCCGGACTTGCCTCGGTGGATGACGTTGTTGTCGGAGTATCGCGGCTACATCGTGCCGGTCGGATTCATTCTGATGATGGCGGTGCTGCTGGTGCCGCTGCCGCCCATTCTGATGGACGTACTCATCAGTCTGAACATCGCGCTGGGTATGGTCATTCTGCTTACGACGATTTACATGAAGGAGCCGCTGGAGTTCAGCGTGTTCCCAAGTTTGTTGCTCGCGACAACATTGTTCAGACTCGTCCTGAACGTTGCGAGCACGAGGTTGATCCTGACGGCGGACGCGAGCACGCCCGAAGAAGCTGCAGGTGTTGCCGGGCACGTCATCATGGCGTTCGGCGACTTCGTTGCGGGCGACAACCTGTTTGTCGGCGTCGTGATCTTCCTGATCCTCGTGATCGTGCAGTTCTTGGTGATCACCAAAGGTGCCACTCGTATCTCTGAAGTCGCAGCCCGATTCACGTTGGACGCGATGCCCGGCAAGCAGATGGCGATTGACAGCGACTTGAATGCAGGCAACATCGACGAAGGTGAAGCGCGTCGCCGGCGAGAGAAGATCGCGCATGAGGCGGACTTCTACGGCGCGATGGACGGTGCGTCGAAGTTTGTGCGGGGTGATGCAATCGCGGGATTGATCATCACGGCGATCAACGTGCTTGGCGGTTTCGCCGTCGGCATCTTGTCCCGCGGGTGGGATGCACAACAAACTCTTAAGGTCTTCACCAAACTCACCATCGGCGACGGCCTCACGAGCCAGATTCCGGCGTTCGTGATTTCGATTGCCAGCGCGTTGATCGTCACGAGGTCGGGCAGCAAAGAGCAACTTGGCGATCAACTTGCCGATCAGGTGACGAGCCAACCCAAGGGGCTCATGATCACAGCGGCGTTCCTCGTGCTGCTTGCGTTCACGCCCTTGCCGACAATCCCGTTGCTTGCGATCGCGGCGGGTATGGCCGGGATGTCGTTTTTCATGTGGAAGGGCGCAAAGGAAGTGGTGCATGCCCAGGAGCAGGCGGCGATTGCAGCCGCGCCCAAGCCCGAGCCACCACCGATTGAAAACCTGCTGAAGGTGGACACGCTGGAGTTGGAAGTTGGGTACGCGTTGGTGCAGTTGGTTGATACAACGCAGGGCGGCGACTTGCTCGATCGAATCACGAGCATTCGCAGGCAGTTGGCGGTTGAGATCGGTTTGGTGATGCCGCCCGTGCGCATCCGCGACAACATGACGCTGCCCGCGAACGAGTATCGCATCAAGATTCGCAACAACCCAGTCTCGAATGGCATGGTGCGCCCCGGCAAGATGCTCGCGATGGATTCGGGGTTGGCGTCCGCGAAGTTGGATGCGGAGCACGTGAAAGAGCCCGCGTTTGGGTTGGATGCATATTGGATTGATCAAACGCTCAAACCTCGCGCGGAACTGTTGAACTACACCGTGGTCGATGCCACGAGCGTGATCGGCACGCACTTGACGGAAGTCGTCCGCAAGCACGCCGAAGAGTTGCTGACGCGCGAAGAGGTCAACAACCTGCTTGAGCAATTGAAGCAGAAGTCGCCCAAGATTGTCGAGGACACGATCCCAGCGATTCTGAAGCCCATCGAGTTGCAGAAGATTCTGCAGGCGTTGCTGCGCGAGCGCGTGCCGATCCGCGATCTCGAAACGATTCTCGAAACCATCGCAGAGTGGGGACCAAAGACCAAAGACATCGAGGTGTTGACGGAATACGTCCGCAATGGCTTGCGGCGAGCGATCTGTCATGCAGCATCGCACATAGACGACAAGGGTAATCGCCGGCTGACATGCGTCACGCTTGATCCGTCGCTGGAAGACATGATCAACGGATACATCGACCGAGGCCCGGCGGGCACAAGCGTCCACATGCCCAGCCGACTCGCGCAGGGCGTCGCCGAGCAAGTCATCAAGTCGATGGACACGATCACACAGCGAGGCTTGCAGCCCGTCGTCGTCTCAAGCCCGCAGGTGCGAGCGGTCGTCAGACAAATCATCGAGCCCCACCTGCCAGGCGTGATGGTGCTTGGGTACAACGAAGTGGTGCAAGGGGTGGATGTGGAATCGACGGCGTTAGTGATGCCGCCAGCGGGTGAGAAGACAAAGGCGGCGTGACGCCGCATTGCTCCTGCCTCGTTCGATTTCAGCTTCTTGCTACACCAATGCCCAGTGCCCAATCCCCAGTACCTTCTTCTGTGGAAATCCTGATTCCCGCAGCGTTCCCATTGCCCACCCCCGAAACTCGTGCTACCTTCCGCATTCTTCCGATGGATTCTCCATGTGGACAGGATGTCCGCGTTGTTGGCCAGGATGGCGCATATGAACCTCAAAACATTCCGCGCAAAGTCCATGGCACAGGCCTTGGCCGAGGTGAAGAAGCAACTCGGGAAGGACGCTGTGATTCTGCACACCCGCGCGTATCGCGTCGGGGCGGTGATGGGGATGGGGGGGCACGACGAATACGAGATCACGGCGGCGGACGCGACAGCGGCAGCCGCGGCGAACGCTCGCGGACCTTCGGTGAAGCAGACTGCGGGCGCAGGCTCAACAGGTGCGCAGCGTCGCAAGCAACTGACAACGCCCATTGAGATTCCGGCGCCGGTGGGCGACTTGGAACAGGACGGGGCGGACTTTGTTCCGGCGACGTTCTCTTCGATTGGTGTCAGTTCCAACACGATTCAGGCGAATCGGGCGGATCAGGAGACTGAGTCGGCTTCGAATCACGGCGAGCGGATGCCAACACACAAGGCTTCTCAACAGCCGGTGCAGGCTGTGCCGCAGCGGATTGAAGAAGTAAAACCAGTCCCGGCGGATCCGTTGGCATCGCTCACGACGCGAGCGGACTTTGCTCCGGCGGATCCGGAAGCGTTTTCGCAGTTGAAAGATGAACTGGGCTCGATTCGACGCTTGGTTGGGCAACTGCTCACCGAAACTCGCCGGGCGACGGCGGGGGGTGCGGCGTGGGGGAGTTTGTCGGGCATTCTGCCGGCGTCGATGGCCGGGTTGGGCGAGCCCTTGATGGACGCGAGCCTGTCGCTGCAAGAATCGGGGTTGCGGGCGGAGCTGATTGATCGAGTCATTGGTGCGACTCGGGATGAACTCACGCCGGACGAACTCAAGGACGCGGCGATTGTGACGGCAGCCGTGCAGCGGCACTTGGCGTCGCTGATTCCGGTCTCCGGACACGTGACGCGTGCGGGACAGCGCGTGCATCAGGCGACTGGAACGAATCGGCCCTTGATCATTGCATTGATTGGTCCGACGGGTGTCGGCAAGACGACGACCATCGCGAAACTCGCCGCGTCGTATGCGCTGAAGCACAACGCCAAGGTCGGGTTCATCACCTGCGACACGTACCGCATCGCGGCGGTGGATCAACTTCGCACGTATGCCAGCATTCTCAACATTCCGCTGAAGGTCGCGCTGACTCCTCAAGAAGCCAGGCAGGCGATCGCGGAGTTGTCGGACTGCGGCGTCATTCTGGTGGATTCCGCCGGGCGGGCTCCGCAAGATACGCCTCGGCTGGATGAACTTGCTGAATTCCTTACCGAACTGGCACCGGACGAAACACATCTTGTGTTGTCCGTGGGCCAGGCTGAAGAAGTGCAACTGCAGGCGGCGACCAAGTTCAGCCTGCTTAAACCGACTCATCTGCTCCTCTCCAAGCTGGATGAAGCCGTACGATTTGGCGTGATCGCGAATGTCGTTCAAACTGTGTGCGGACAGGCCAGCCTGAAGGTGAGTTACGTCACCACAGGTCAGGAAGTGCCCGCGCAGATTGAACTCGCGCACCCCGAACGCATGGCTCGGCTTGTCATGAACGTGCAACAACAAACTACCAGTGCTACATCGAGAGGGGAGGGCGACTCGAGACAATGAGTGCTGTTGCTTCGCCCAATACAGGGCCACCCCGTTCTGGTAACTCAGGATTGGGGAACGGGCCTTCTGCGTCTGTGAATCCGGCTGCGCCTAACGCGTCTGCGGCAGGGTCAAACCCTCCGTCGGCAAACGTTGCGCAACCGAAGGCGAATCAACAGACTACAACAATCGCGGCAAGCCCGGATCAAGCGGCTCGCCTGCGGCAGTTGGTCTCCAATTTCCAGCAGGGCATGGTCTCGTCGTTTGGCGCGCCTGACCCCAATCAGAACGTTGTGAAGGTGCCGACCATCAAGCGGACGACGACGCCCACGCCATACGCCCCGAGTGTGCTCGCGGCGAGCGATGATGCGATGCCGGCTCCGGTCCGGCTGCGCAAGACGCCGATTCTGGCGATTACGTCAGGCAAGGGCGGGGTTGGAAAGACCAGCATTGCTGTCAATGTTGCGTCGTTGCTTGCAAGGCGGCATCTGCGAGTCACATTGCTGGATGCCGATCTTGGGCTGGCAAATGCTGACGTGCTGTGTGGTTTGTCGCCCACGCGCCGGCTCGATGCAGTGCTGACACTGGGGGAATCACATCGGCGGTTGCCTCAGATTGCAATCGACGCTCCGGGGGGCTTCAAGTTGATTCCAGGTGCGGCGGGGCAGGCTCGCATGGCCAACCTCAACGCGCCCGAGCGGGCGGCGTTGCTCGATTCGCTGCTGGACCTAGAAGACACAAACGACCTCATCGTGATTGATACCGGCGCAGGTGTTTCGGATAGCGTCGTGGCCTTTGCCCGATACGCGGACATTGCGTGCGTTGTGGTGACGCCTGAGCCAACGTCCATCGCGGACGCGTATGCGACGATCAAGATTCTGAAGAACCCGCCCAAGCAGCCCCAGTTGCACACGGCTCAGGTCCCGACGACAAAGATCGTGGTTTTGGTCAATCAGGCGCATGACCAGGCGGAAGCCGTGGCGACCTTTGAGCGGCTGCGGGCAACCAGTGCGCGATTCTTGAAGTACGAGCCAATGTTGCTGGGCTGGGTGCGCAGAGATAGCGCGATTCCGGCGAGCATCCGTGCGAGAGGTCCAGCATCGCTGCTGCATCCCGACGCACCTGCGGTGCAGGACTTGCGAACTGTCTCCGAACAGGTTGCCAAGCTTGCGGGGATTAAATTAGTGGAGGTCGCAAAGCCCGAGCCCAAGGGATTGTGGTCTCGTTTGTTCTCGCGCGACTAAAACACAACGCAATGAGTGATATGACATCCGTCGTGCATTTTGAGCGCGAGCATGTTGTGCAATTCACCTCGTTTCGGCGCGCGATTTGCTCTCAACAACTTTAGAAAATCTTTCACGTCTCGCGAAAGTTGTGTGTCGTCGTGATCGATGCAGTGACACTCGTGAGGTTTGAGAGTTCTGTCACGACACATGGACCCACTTCGCGCCATCGCACCGATCGTTGCACTTGCGAGTTTCGCCGTGGTTGTTGCGCGGGCCTTGATTTCAGGTACTTCCGCGTCTTCCGCGCTGTTCGATGCGTTGCTTGCGATGGCGGTTGGTTTTGTGGTGGGCTCGTTCGCATCAATGGTGGTGCGGCACGTGATTGATCAGCACAACAAGAAGTACGCGGAGGAAAAGGCGATTCCGCCGCTTGCTTTCAACACTCCCAACACAACTGATGCACAAGGCAACGCAAGCAAGGCAGATTCATGAAAATATTTTGCAAGAAGTTTGTTGTGACGCTTGCAGAATTGCGCGAAGATCGGTAGACTGTGCCGGTCGTCGGTCAAGGATGATGCGGATGACAAGTTGCCCGAATTCACACGTTCACGACGAGCGGGTGGACCGGGCAAAGCGAGGTTGAGTTTGTGAACGACTGAGGGTCGGTTGCGGACTCGGACATCTGAATGATTCAGGATCGCGGTTCACATCGAACCAAAGTCCAGGCTAGAGGTCAAGGAGTGGACCCATGGCGCTGATGAAGGCAGGGATGCGGAATGCACGCGCGAGTTGGTGCGCGGGCAAAGCGACGGATGATTCCGCCGCACGTAAAAAATTCTCAAAGATGCAGGTCAATGACCTCTGGAAGCTCTACGCGAAGACGCAGCAGGAGGATCTTCGCAACTTCCTTATGGAAAAGTACCTGCCGCTGGTTCGCTATAACGCGGAACGCATTCACACGCGTCTGCCCGACGAGGTTGACGTTGAAGATCTCATGTCCGCGGGCGTATTTGGCCTGATGGACGCGATCGACGCGTTCGATCTGGCCCGCAAGGTCAAGTTTGAGACGTACTGCGCTCCGCGTATTCGCGGCGCGATCCTCGACGAACTGCGCAGCATGGACTGGGTGCCCCGATTGGTGCGGCATCGTTCAGGCCGCGTCGATCAGATTCGCCAAGAGATCGAGAAGCGCGAAGGCCGTCCCGCGACGGAAGAAGAAGTCGCGCGAGTGCTGAACGTCGACGCGGATGAATTGGAAAAGATCACACGCGACAGCAAAGCCGTGATGACTCGCAGCCTGAGCCAGCGCACGTTCGCGAGCGACAGCAGTTCCGGGCGCGAAGTCCGCGAGATCGACGTGATCCGCGACGAGAGCCAGAGCAACCCGCTGAGCGACATTCAACGCAACGACATCAAGGACCTGATGACCAAGGGCCTGAGCCGTGCGGAACGTCTGATCATCATTCTGTACTACTACGAAGCGATGACGATGAAGGAAATCGGCGCGACGCTGGATCTTTCCGAAAGCCGCGTCAGCCAGATGCACAGCAGCATCCTGGCGCGTCTGAAAGCCCAGATGCAGCACCGCGAGCGCGAACTTGAACCGGTGGAGTGATTGAAAAACACATTCGACTTTGGAACGGCCTGCGACAAACGCGGCCGTTTTTCATTTCGTATGCTCTGGCGTGACGAACGGCGTTCCAACTCTTGCGGCAATCGCGTTAGGGAGCAACCAGCCTTCCTTCGCAGGCGATCCGCGTGCGACAATACTCGAAGCGATGAACGCGCTGAGAAATCTGCCTCACACGACGTTCCTGAAAGCATCGTCGCTGTACGAAACAAAGCCCGTGAGCGAGATACCGCAACCAAACTACATCAACGCCGCGGCGAGCATCGAGACAACATTGACGGCGTACGAGTTGCTTGATCAGTTGCTTGGAATTGAAAAGCGATTCGGGCGTACTCGGACGGCGGAACGGAACACGCCAAGATCACTCGACCTAGACATTCTGTTCTTTGGCGATCTCGTGCTGCACGAACCGACGCTGACGCTGCCTCATCCGAGGTTGCATGAGAGGCGATTTGCGTTGGAGCCTTTGGCGGAGATACTTGGAGCGAGGCCGATCGCGGGGATGAACACGCTGGGGCGGACGGCGACGCAGATGTTGCGAATCATTCGAGGCATTGCGGGAAGCGATTCTGCTTCTTAGCCGCGCAATTGCGGTTCAATTTCAGCACAGAGACACAGAGATCAAGAGGGGAAAGAGAAGATGATGGGTGAATGAGAACTCGCGTTGGAGTATCTTTCATCACATCATTACCTCCTCCCTCTCTTGATCTCTGTGTCTCTGTGCTGAAAAGTGAGATGCAATTGATCTGTGAAAATCAGACATGTGCTGCGACAGGCACGCTTTTGTCTCAATCTGATAATCCGCGCAGATCAAAGACGCGAGCCCAATTTCTGAACGCGAAGCCTTCGACGTCTTCGTCGTTCCAGCCGCGATCGCGCAGGGCTTCGGCGAGAATGTCGTAGTCTTTCGGAGCGTTAATGCCTTCTGGCAGGTCGTTCGCCGTGAGGCCGCCATCGAGGTCGGAGCCGAGGCCAACGCACTTCTTATGGCCCACGATGTCGCAGATGTGTTCGATGTGCGCGACGGTTTCGTCGATGGTGGCTCGGCGATTCTTCTCGCTGGGCGAGGAACCGTTCGAGAACGCGCCGGGCACGAGGAACTTGCTGAAGAGGTTGAGGCCGACGACTCCGCCGCGGCGTGCGACTTCGCGGATCGTGTCGTCGGTCACGTGCCGCTCGACTTCGCCTGTTGGATCGACGAGAGCGCGGCAGTTTGAGTGCGACGCGATGATGAGTGCATTGGTGGATTCAAACAACTCGCGTGTTGCGCGATCCGAGAGGTGGGCTTGATCGTGAATGATGTTGTTTTCGTCCATCAACTTCACAAGTTCGCGGCCTATCGCGGTCAAGCCGCGTTGCGGTTGTGCGTCGACGTACGAATTGCCGCCCGCGTAGCGCGAGCCGCGTGCCCAGGCGAGGCCGATGGCGACGACGCCTCGATCTGTCCACCACATGAGCTCGTCGGGCGTGCGAATCGGGTCGGCGCACTCCATGAGGATCGCACACTTCGCGGGCGGCTTCTCCGCAAGCACGCCCGACGCGCGATAGTCGCGCACGGCTGGCTCCGCCGAAGCACCATCGAGCGAGGTGTATGAATGATGAGCGAATGCGCCGAGATCAATGAGTCCCATCCCCGCCCAGCGTTGATAGGTGCGAAGTTGCAGTAAGCCCGCCGCGTGTGCCGCTTCGGCACTCTCTGCGCCGTACCCAACTGCGTCGTTGCCTCCTGATTCAGTGAAGATCGTCGCAAGAAACGCACGCACGTTGCCTTCGGCGAGTGAAGTCAGCGTTGCGGCGGCGGGTTGGAAAGGACCGCCGCAGGTGGCGAGCGAGGGCGAAGTCATATCTCGACCGAGGACGGCGAGCGTGGCGAGGTCGAGATGGGCGTCGAACCACATGGGGGAGGGTAGTGACTCCAAAGCATGCAGCCCGACGGTCACGGAGCGGCTTGCTTTTGATCCGGTGAGACGGTGACTCGGTGAAACGGTGAAAAAATACAATCATCACCGTCTCACTACTCATCGACCGAGACGGTCGATGGAGACGGATTGGCGGGGCCCGCCAATCTACTATTACGCATGTCTCACTCTCGCCACTCCCTCGATGACACCACGCCGCCGCAGCCTGAGGATGCACGTGGGTTTGCGCTCAAGTGCCCGAAGGATGGCGAAACGATGACAAAGGTTGTCACGCATGGCATCACGCTGGATCGCTGCACCGGGTGCGGGGCGATGTGGTTTGATGCGAAGGAATTGACGGCGTTGCAGCGCAACGACAAAGCAGCGGACAACGTCGACATCGGCGCGACGAAACGCACGGACGCTCGTATCAAGACGAAGAACCTGCGTTGTCCGCGAGACAATGAACTGATGGTCGAAATCGAGTTCCCCACGCAGAGCCACATTCACATCATGGAATGCAAGACCTGCGGCGGGCACTTGCTGGACTCAGGCGAGTTCAAAGACGTCGCAAGCTTTACGCTTGGCGAGAAGCTCAAGAACTTCTTCTCATAAGGCTGTCGCGATCAATACTAATAAACGGCGGTATGTCGGGCAACACGTTCATCAAGCACGAAGTCGTGATCACCATGGGCGGCGTGCCCGCGAACTTTGATCTGGGCCGCGTCAACAACGTGTGGTTCCAGTACGGCACGGACTACAGCGAAGGTGGCTTTGTGCCGACGCCAGCGGGTGTTGCGGCGATGGGCGTTGCGGGCGTGGTGGCGACGCGGCGTCGAAGGAAGTGAACTGAAGCTGTTCGCGTCTCGCAGGTGTGTCGCCGTTAATATGTGTCACTTCATTTTGGATGTTGCGTGCGCCAGCAACGCAGTTGCTTCGGCGTTACTGCTGATGAGCGCTGGAGCAGACATCACTACCTCGCCCGTGTTGGCGACTGTCAAGTCGACAAACGTTCCCTGACCAGAAAAAGTGAACACAGCGGGGTCAGTCAGCGGCTTTTGATTGTCCCAAATGGTGACTGGACGGTTGTTCTCTGTCGAGACGAGCAGAATCCGAGCCGAATTAGGCCCTCGATGTTGCGCGATGATCCATGAACCTTCCGCAGCCGCAGAAATCCGCTGCAGGCGGATGTATGGCCTCCATCCCCAGATCGCCGCGTACCCGGCGTCGATTTGAGGTGACTGGTCGATGGTCGTCGTGTCGAATGGTCGCCGAAAACTGACGACGCTCACATTGACGGAATTCGCGGTGCCGTATGGCCCGCACACGGCGCGAAATCCAACGGGCTTGCAGCTGGCTGGAGTGGCGTAATCGCTGGGCGATTGGAAGTGAAAGTATCTGTCGTCGGTTGCGGGTTGCATCGTCGTACCCGGTTCCACCACAGCACCAACAGTCACTCGCTTCGCGGGTGGCGGAGCGGCGTCTCCCGGCGCGCCTTCTGGTTGGAATGCCGCCATATGCGTTGCATGGGCGTGAGTGCACCCAGCCATCGCAAGCCCACACGCAAGCACAAGGAAACACGCTGAACACGATCGCACGATTGTCATGGAAACACTCCCGGGAGTACACATGGTGACGCCGCACTGATATGTCTATACGCAACAAATCCGCAAGCGTTCTCAGGAGTCAATAAGTGACGTTCTAGGCGTCTCTTACATACGTTGATGGCGTTGTTGCGCAAAGTGTGCGCTTTGCTCTATCAGCGAGTCTTGTCTTGCGACACTTGTCCAACTTTCATCAAATCACGGATTCGTCGGCGCACTTTTCTCGCTTCGAGAAACGACAGCAAAGGCACATACACGGAGCCTTTGTATGGCAGCAGGCAGTTCCGAAGGTTGTACGAGTGCAGGAGGTTCACGAGTTCAAGTGCTTCGAGCGCGGGAAGTGTTTGCCGATGTGATTCCTGCCTCACTCCAAGCACGCCTGCGCGTGTATACGTGTGAAACTCGACTGACACGATCGGGTTGGGCAATTCTGCGTACGCGCCCGCGATGTCAGAAGCGTTTCGACTCGCCATGGCATAGATCTCTTCAAATCCATCAGGGCAGTATTCCGGGCCTTCATCATCGCGATCAAATCGTCGCCACCAACGCACAATGATGAACGCAAGCACAACGCACACAGCGACCGCGACCAGCATCACAGCGATGTCAGTGGTGGTGGTGCCGGGACCCTGTGCCAGCATGAACATGTGCGCCTCCTCGCAAGTCTACTTCATCTTCCCCCGAACCCAATCCACAACTTCCTGCACTTTGGCATTCGACGAAACCGGCTTCGGGTCCGACACTTTGTACGTGCCGTTGATGTTGGTCACATCGACAAACATCATGTCGCCTTCGAGCGTTGCGATGGGCTGCGAGTCGGCTGCTTGATCGTTTCGCCAGATGCTCACCTTCTTGCTCGCTTCGGTGTACGCGAGAATGACGCGATCGGTGTTTGGATCGCCCGGCACGGCCTGCACGATGATCCATGAGCCTTCAGCCGCGGCGGATATGCGACGCAGGCGAACGTACGGCCGCCATCCCCACACCGCGGCGTAGCCTGAATCGGATTCGAGAGCAAGGTCGATCTCTTCGCCAGCGATTGAGCGAGGCGATTGCACGAGTTTGACATTCACTTGCTCGGCTGTGTTGGCGTTTGGCCCGCACACGGCACGAAAGCCGGCTTGCGAGCAGTCCGCCGCGTTGTCAAAGTTCGTGGCTTTCTGGAAGTGCATGTACAGGTCTTTGTTCAGGGCAGTCCACGTCTTGCCTACGGAAACAGGATCGCCCGCGACAACGCGGTTGGATGTGGTGCTTTGCCCTGCAGGCAACTCCGCTGCGAAAGCACGTGGGGACGCGTCTGCATGCCCCCATAGCGCAGCGACGACGCACCCGAGTCCGAACGATGCCAAGATTGGGAAGTGCTTGAGAAGAGAAGAGTTCATGATTAACTCCAAAGCGGCACGAAATCGGCGGCCTACGCAGCGGCTTCTCGCCGCGCTGTGCGCCAATGTATTCATGACGATATGCACGTACGTAACCGTTACATTCAGGCAGTATGCGGTGGGCCGCTGGGCGTAGTGCTCATCCGGTCTCGCCACATTGTGTACAGAATGACCCCGACGAGAATCACCGCGAGGACCGATGACGACCCGATCGTTCCGAATCCAAGTCCACCTTTGTCGTGATCTTTCGTGAGTACATCGCCCATAGTCGCGCCGAAGGGCCTCGTCAGCACAAACGCCGCCCAGAACAGGCCGACGTAGAGCGATGGCAAGACAACGTGCATCGCCTTCGAAACGAGATACACGACGACGATTGCCGCGATCACGCCGCCAATGAGTGCAGCGCCGCCCGCGAACCCAAGGCCGGAATCATCGGCGAGATAGTCTCCAAGCGATGTCCCCAGCGTATTGGAGACAAGAATCGCACCCCAGTAAAACAACTCTGCGCGCCTTGAACAAACGTTCGTGACGGACAGTGACTTTTCGACCAGTCGCCACACAAGCAGGATCGCAAGCAAGAGCCCAAGCAGCATCGCGCTCCCCGCAGCGTAGCCGATGCCCAGTCCGACCCCATCGCCATGCTCGCTCGTGCGATTCATGAAGTCCGACATGGTCGTCCCCGCGGTGCTTGTCGCGAGAATCACACCCCAGTACAGAAACGGAATGTACTTTTTGACCGCGAGTTGGCACAACAACAGCACAACAAAGATCGACATGAGGATCGCAGTGCTGCCCAGGTATCCCACGTGCAGTGTCATAGAGACCATATCGCCCGCCGTCTCCCCCAGCGTGGTCGCGGCGATCTTCATGACCCAGAAAAGGAATGTGAGCGAGGGGAGTTTACTGTCGATCGCGAGGGTTTTCTGATTCAATTGAATTTCCTAGCCACCCGAAGATACGAAACGTGACTTACGCGAGAATCTCCGCCTCCGTCGCCTTCAAAACCTCATCCTTCGTCACGCCCGGCGCGAGTTCCTTCAGCCTGAAGCGGCGCTTTGCGTGATCCATCTCCAGCACGCACAGGTCGGTGATCACCATGTCGATGCAGCGACGGCCTGTGAGGGGCAGGTTGCACTGTTTGAGAATCTTCGGTGAACCCTTCGCCGTGTGTTCCATCGTGACGATGACTTTGCGAACGCCCGCAACAAGGTCCATCGCGCCGCCCATGCCTTTCACCATCTTGCCGGGAATCATCCAGTTGGCGATGTCGCCTTCCTGACTCAGTTGCATCGCGCCCAAGATGCACAGGTCAATGTGCCCGCCCCGGATCATCGCGAACGAGTCGCTCGACGAAAAGAAACTTGCGCCGGTGCGAGCGGTCACGGTCTGCTTGCCCGCGTTGATGAGGTCGGCGTCGACTTCGTGTTCGCGAGGGAACGGGCCAATGCCCAGCAACCCGTTTTCAGATTGCAGCCACACGTCCATGCCTGCGGGCACGTAGTTGGCGACGAGCGTCGGGATGCCGATGCCAAGGTTGACGATGTAGCCGTCACGAAGTTCCTGAGCGGCACGCTGAGCAAGTTGATCGCGGGTGAGGGGCATGCGGAAGAATAGGAAAGCGAAAAGCAACAAAGCGAAAAGCGAAAATGAGGCTGGTTTGCACCGTTGCCTTCATTTTCGCTTTTCGTTCTTCGCTTTTCGATGTCCTAAATACACGGCCCTTCGCTATACACGCTCAAAAACGAATCAATATCGATCGGATCGAACACGCTTGAGTCGTTGTTGAAGTCGATGTCGTTGCACGTCGCGGTTTCGGGGATGCACGGCCCTTCGCTGTACACGCTCAGAAATGCGTCGATGTCAACGGGGTCAAACAGGCTGCTGTCGTTGTTGAAGTCGATGGAGTCGCACGTGTTGCCGATGGGCGTTGCGACGCGGATGATCGCGCTGCCTAGGATCGCGCCGCTGCCGTTTCTGAGTTGCACAATGATGTAGGCTCGGCCATTGACGCCCATGACCATCCCTTCGGGCGCGATGTCAGCGACGTAGAGATTGTCGTCGGCTTCACTGTCACCATCAAGGTCCACGCCATCGCCTTCGCGAAGAATGACCCCTTCGGTTTCGTGTACCACAACGGTGTCAGAACCACTCGCGGCGTTGGTGCGGCCTGCGATGATCCACGTTCCTGTAGCGTTCATCGCGCCCGCGAGAAACGTGAGCGGCTCAAATGTGTCGTCCCACGTTTCCGAGTTTCCGAGTGTGATCGCATCATCAGTCTTGGCGACGACGCCCGAGAGCGTGCTCGCCCAGTCGATTGCGTTGGCGTTGGTCCCAAAGAAGAGTGCATCGGAGCCTCCCGACGGCGCACTCACGAAGGGAATACTCGTGAGATCAGACACAGGAGACGTGAAACCAGAGTTGGGCAGGACCGCCCCTTCCTGAGCGATCACGGCTCCGTTGTTCACAAGCACTTGATCGCTGAAAGTTGAGCCAGCAAGCCGTGCGACGTACCACGGCCCAGTGCCGACACCCCCAATGAGTTCGCTTGTGGTGAAGTGATCTTCCGGAAACGTCGAGATGATTTGTGAGGGCGACACAAGTTGTCCAGTTGGCTGCGTCGTCACGTTGTCTGCGATCTTGGTGCCAACGCCGGGCGAGGTCATTCTGTACAGCACACGAGTTGACGTCGCGTTGATCAGCGTGTTCATGAGCAAATTGACCTTGCCATCGTTCTGCAAATGAACGCTGCGCAGAATCGGGCCAGTCAGAATGCCCGATGATTGTCCCGGCGCTTGAACACCTTCCTGCGAGATAGTGGTGAAAGCAGGCGACGCGCCGGGAGTCCAACGCGGCACGATTTCGTCATCGCTCGTGCTGCCGGAGAGGTTCGCCGTGAACGCAACCTGACCAGAGTCATTCACGCCCAGCGATAGCGCAAGCGTGTCCCAGGTACGCGAACTGACGTACGAAGTCGTTGCAGTGCGAACCACTTGCGTTGCAGCACTGGTGTTGTCGAGTTGCACAGCGACTATCGCTTCCGCGTTGTTGATGCCCGAGTTGACCCGTGCCCGAAACGCCCAGCGTTCGCCACTTGGACTCACTGCAATGCTGCGGAATGCGTCGTCGATCGCATTGCCGGAGCGAAATGTCCAATTTGTTTGTCCTGATACGGCGTTCGTGGGCGCACTGAAGTTCGAGAACATGACCTTGGGCGGCGAAGCATCAGCGACGGCTCCAAAAATCATCGTTAGGAAGACGTAGTTCCTCGCGAGCATGCAACAGACTAACGGTGTGTGTGAATACACTCAAGTGGCAAGCGGCGAAAATCACGAGTGCAGATGAGTTTCGCACAACTTGTCCACGCATAATCGGACGTTTGTGCAAAAGCAATCATAATCTGGGGTATTCTTCGCCGATCGTAGAACTGACCATTACAAAAACGAATAAGTGCATCCGACAATCACGGTTGACAGATGAAGGAGTAGGTATGTTTCGAACTTCAAATCCAGTACTCAACGAAAAGACCTTCGCCTCAGAAAACTGGGGCGGCATCAACGACGATCTCGCGCGGGCGGAGGGTCGGGGCGTCCAAACTGTCGCTTCAGCCAGCACAATGACGATTCGTGGCTGCGCGATCAAGACCGGCATCCTCCTCACACTCTGCACCGCGAGCGCGGCGGGCGTGTGGGGATATCTCGCGTCAGGACAGGCAGCGATTCCAGCAGGTGCGTTGATCGCAGTCGGCGCAATCGTCGCGACGATTCTGTCGTTCGTGATTTGCTTCGCCCGCAAGACTGTCGCCTACATCGCGCCAGTGCACGCACTGTTCGAGGGTGTGTTCCTCGGCGCCATCTCGTTCTTATTCGCGCAGCGATATGAAGGCATCGTCGGTCAAGCCGTCGCACTGACGCTCGGCATCGCCTTCGCACTCGCCATCGCGTTCGGCTTTGGACTGATCCGCATCGGATCAACCCTCGCACGCGTTGTCGCAGTCGCGACCATGGGCGTGATGTTCTTCTACCTCGCAAATCTCGTCCTCAACCTGTGCGGCATCACCGCACTCAACATGGTGCACAAGAGCGGCCCCATCGGCATTGGCTTTAGCCTCTTCGTGATCGCCCTCGCGTCCTTCAACCTCGTGCTGACCTTCCAGGAAGCCGAAGAAGGCGTCGCGATGGGAGCACCAAAGTCGATGGAGTGGTACATCGGCTTCGGCGTCCTCGTCGAACTCGCATGGCTCTACATCGAAGTCCTGAAACTGCTCGCGAAACTGCGCGGCAAGGACTAAGCAGAAAACTCTTTAAGAAAAACTCCGCTCATCGCTGAGCGGAGTTTTCTTATGCATACGCAAAAGTGGGTGCTACTTCTTCGCCATCACCGCCGCCATCAGCGCATTCTGTGCATGCATGCGATTCTCGGCTTGGTCGTAGACAATGCTCGACAGGCTGTCGATGACTTCGTCCGTCACTTCGACTCCACGTCGTGCGGGCAGGCAGTGCATGAAGTTGGATGGCCCCCAACTCGCGGGCAGACCTTTGCTCGCGTTCGCCATGAGTGATGCGTTGATCTGGTAATCCGCAAACACGCGGAGTCGTTTTCCTTCTTCATCTGCCTGTCCCATGCTGACCCACACGTCCGTGTACACCGCATTGTGATTCTCGACCGCGCTCAACTTGGTCGTGACGTCGATTGATCCGCCGTTGGCCTTCGCGAGTTCCTCACACTCGCGCACAACCGCCGCGTCAGGCGCGTAGCCCTTGGGCGTGATGACCGTCATGTGCTGCCCGAGCATCACCGCAGCGTGCATGAGCGAATGGCAGACGTTGTTGCCATCGCCAACGTAAGCGATGCGAAGCGGAAAGTGACGGAGTGACGAAGTGACGGAGTGACGAAGTGAGGACTTCGGCTTCCCCGCTCCTTTCTTCTTTACTTTGTCACTTCGTAACTTTGTCACTTCGTGACTTCTTTCCCAAAGCGTCATCAAATCCGCCAACGCCTGACACGGGTGATACCGCTCGCTCAGCGCATTGATTACTGGCACATCCGCGTGTTCCGCAAGTTCTTCAATCACGCTCTGCGAATACACCCGTGCGACGATGCAATCGAGCCAGCGTTCAAGGTTCTTGCCATAGTCCTTGACACTTTCGCGAACACCCAGCCGCTGCTGGCTGTGATCCATGTAAATCGCGTGCCCGCCCAATAGCCCGACGCCGGTTTCAAACGTGATGCGAGTGCGCAAACTCGCTTTTTCAAAAATGAGGATCGCCGTTTTGCCAGTCAGCAAACCCGAAAGCCACGCCAGATCACTCTTGCTCCCCCGCGCACGCGCGGCTTTCATCTTCGCCGCGAGTTCAAACAACTCGATCACGCAAGGTTGCGTCAATTGCGTCAACGTGAGCAAGTCACGACCCCGAAGGTCCTTGAGCGACTCCGCAGGCGCATGCTGCGTGAGGACGGGCGAAGGCTTGTACGGAAGAACAGAGATAATCGTTGGAGATGTCATTGCAAATGAACGTTTCGTGAAAAGTGCGAGGTGGTTTCAAGGCGTGAAGTTACTCGATTGGCGGTTTGCCCATCATCGATCGAAGATAATTGATCTGTCCGATGTGATACGAATTGTGCGGTACAAGATACACAAGCCGCGATGCGTCTTTGATCGCTGGGTCTGCGATCACTTTCGCGATGGCATCATGCGACGACTTGAACCTCTTGATCGTTGCGTTCCACGCTGCCTGTGAAGCGTCATTGATTGCGGGGAAGTTGTGCTCTGCGAGCCGCTCCGGTGAGTTGGGTGTCGGGTCCTTCAAGTGTCGAATTGCGTCCTCATTCCAGAAGCACATATGCAGCACGATCTGCCAGATCGAGTGTCGTCCGTTGGCAGGAGTCCAAGCCGCCTGTTCGGCAGTGAGATCAGCAACCGAGCGTCCCCACGACGCGGCCCAGAGGCCAGCAGTCCATCCTTCGTCCCAAAGTTTCGCGAGCAGTTCGCGGTCTGTTGTCATCGGAGATGATATTGCCGATTCGAGGCGAGTGCACGCAACTTCGAGGGCATGCAATCCGTTGCTGAATTACCGTGCCGCAACGGTTGTTCCCGTTGAAACACCGCTTGCCCAGTTCTCGAACTGCGTAGTGTCTGTTCCCGACAAAATCGTCACCGGAGCACTGATCGCCCGCGAAGTTTCCAGTGCCGCTTTCACCTTCGGAATCATCCCGCCCGACACTTCGCCCGTCGCGATCATCCGCTCAATTGCCGCTGCATCAAGCCGCGAAACCAATTTTCCCGACCCATCCTTCACTCCCGGCACGTCAGTCATCAGCACCAACCCACGCGCGTGTAGCACGCGTGCAACACCCGCCGCCGCGTCATCCGCGTTCACGTTGAGCAGAGCTCCTTCAGGACTGATACCCACTGAACAAAGCACCGGCAAAAAGTTGCTCGCCAGCAAAGTCTTGAGCAACTGCCCGTCACTCTTCGCGTCCACCTCGCCCACGCTCCCCGGATCAAACGAATACCGAGTCGTCTTCGTCGTGCGCATCGCTCCGCCATCACCCAGGCACAGCCCAACCGCACGCACGCTCGACGCCGCGTTGATGGCACCCACCAGCGTCTTGTTGAGCGTCCCTGCAAGCACGCCTGCAATCACATCCATCTGCTCAGGCGGCGTGATGCGAATGCCCTCCTGCCGATTCGTCGGCATGTTGAGTTTTGTGAGCAACGCATCAACTGCCTTCCCGCCGCCATGCACAAGCACGACGCCGCCCGGCACCGTCGAATGCAGTGTCGCAATCGCAAGCCATAGAGACGCCGCCGCCCGTTGTTGTTCGAGCGCGACACCGCCGATTTTGATGATGAGTGGAGAGGGCATAGAACTTATCGGAAAACGAATGACAACAAAAAGAGTGCAGGCAGCGATCCTTCGCTGGTGTTTGCCCCAACGGGGCAATAGGAATGTAGCCACGGGCAAGCGAAGCGCCGCCCGTGGAAGTGGCGTCGAGGCACAACTGCCCCGGAGGGGCAGAGGTCGCCTATCAGACGAAACTCAATCAAACACATACTTCTCATCAAACTCCACCCCGTGTGCTCGCAGTAGCCTCAGAGTCTCCGATCTGAAGTCTTCTTTCTCGTGATGCTCACGCTGATTCTCGATGTATGCCTTCACAGCATGTTCCTGCGACTTACTGACTGAAAAGACCGAGTAACCCTGTTGCCATGCGAACTGAGACAGTTCTGGAAAAGTCTCGTGAATCCACAACGACGACCTGCCCTTGACGGTGCGCATCAAGTCGGCAACTGCGCCGTCAGTGCGCCAGCGCAGATACATGTGGACATGGTCTTCAATGCCGCCGATCGAGTACAGCGTGCCCTTCTCAGCCCGCACGATGCCACCGAGGTACGGATAAAGGCGCTCGGCAAGTTGCGGATTGATCCAGAGTTCGCGATGCTTCGTTGAGAAGACGATGTGGAGCAGGAGTTGGGAATATGTGCCCGGCATGATTTCCTGTGCCCCTACCGGGGCATCTCGATTCAAGATTGTTTTCCACTATCGAACCAGCGATGCTGCATCGCTGGTTCGATAGTGGCTACAGCCCAGCACCCCTTCGGGGCGAAGAAAAGAAGCCGAGGAGCGAGGAAGAAACGAAGCTTCTGATTGGTTCAAAGCGCAGTTCCTTCCTCAATCCCAAACCTCACATTCAAACACTGCACGGCTTGCCCCGCCGCACCCTTCGTGAGATTATCAATCGCGCTCGTGATGATGAGATGATGATGCTGTTCATCCACCGCAAGCCCAATGTCGCAGAAGTTCGTCGTCCGAACATCCGCAACCGCAGGCCACACGCCCGGCTTGCACAGTCGAACGAACTGCTCACCTTCATACGCCTTCGCGAGCGTTTCGCGGACGCGTTGTTCGTTCCAACCCGCAGCGAGATCGACGTGAATCGTGCTCAGAATCCCTCGTTCATATTGCCCAAGGTGAGGCGTAAAGAGCGTCGGCGTGCCCACATACTCATTGATTTCCGGCTGGTGCCGATGCTTGAAAACCCCATACGCCTGCTGCGACACTTCGCAGAACAAGAACTTCTGCTCGGCTTTCCTCCCCGCACCGCTCACGCCACTCGTCGAGTCGATGATTGGCCGCGTATTCGGCGCTATCGCTCCCGCCTTGAACAGCGGCGACAGCGGTAAGATAATCGACGTCGGATAGCACCCCGGCGCAGCGATCAGCCGCGTCGATGACTTCTTCAATTGCTCGCGAAACAACTCAGGCAACCCATACACCGCTTCCGCAAGTGCCCGCTGATGCGTGTGCGCAAAGCCGTAGTACGTTGGATAGGCCGACGCATTCTTGAGCCGAAACGCCGCCGACAAATCGATGACGACGATCCCGCGCTCGATCAACTGCGGCGCAAGTTCGAGACTCGCTTCATGAGGCGTGCACAAAAACGCGACCTGCGCCTTTGCAGAAGCAATCGCATCCGCACTCGTCGCCTGCACCGGCAGGTCAAGCACCTTCCGGAATCGCCCAAACACCTCAGCAAACGTGGGCGGAGCCTGCCCCGCCTTCTCGCTCTTGCCCGAGCCGTACAGCCCGACAATCTGCGCATTGGGGTGACTCAGCAGAATCGCCAGCAGTTCAGCACCGCTATACCCGCTGGCCCCGACGACGGCGATGCGGATGGACTCGGACTTGGCAGTGGGGGAGTTGGTCATGGGTGAAAATCAAAAAGCACAAACAGTCAGTACATCATTCGCAACCTGTAGGGTGGATTTCAGCGAATAGTGTGACAGAAATGCGTCGCCGTGCCGCCTGAAGCCGTTTTCATGGCACCGAACACGCCGGGAGGCGTCTCAGTATAAAGAAGAGCCACGATGCACGCAAAGCCCGGCTCACAGAAGCCCATGCCGTGCCGCGCAGAAAGCCGATGCTCTCAAGCCTGGCCAGTCAAACCCAAAGCCAACCAAACAACCGTTGGCACCACAGGCGTACGCTGAGGCGTTCGCAAACAACGCAATGGTGTAGGGCAACAACCCCGCGAAACGGGCTAGGCCGACGAGTTTGGAGTTCCATATGCAAATCACACGATTGTCTCGATCGTTTCTCGCACTTGCCTTCCTGCTGTCGTGCGCCGGAGCGCCGTGCGCACTTGCTCAACTCACCAATCCCGATCTCAAGCCCGCTCCCAGCAAGTACAAACCCAAGAAGGAAGACTCCAACGCTCCAACCGCGGCTCCCGAGAACACCGCCGAAACAAAAGTGTTTGGTGAAGTGCCGCTCGGTCCATACATCACCCGCGACCAGGCTCGCGACATTCTCCTTGACGTGCGAATCGTCGTGTATTCCGACAACGCCGGCATGACAGAGACTGTGACCGACCCCAAGGGCAAGTCAGCCCAGATGCCCGTCGTCACTCCCTTCAAGTTTGATTCCATGCGAATCCTGTTCCCAATTCTCCGTCGCACGGCTTCCAGCGACTTGCTGGGCACCGTGCAGCCATGGGAAGACCTCGCGGGCGGCAAACTCGGATATCGCGGCCGTCTGATGTTCGCCGAACGCCTCGTGGACTTTGAACCCGAATTGCTCGATGCCAATTCGCAAACCAGCTACGCCGCGTGGGACTTCAAACCCGCGCAGAACGAAGAAGCCCGCGAAGTCGAGATCAAAGTTCAGTACCCGATTCGTTGCTACGCAACCCTCTTCGACGAGAAAGCCGCAATGAACGTCAAGTGGCCCGCCAACTGGCCCCGCGAAGCCCAAGATGCGATGCAGCCTCAGTTGTATATCGAGCAGGGTCTCAATGACGCAGGTGAGATCGCAGACTACAAGAAAGACAACATCACGAAGGCCGTGAAACTCTTCCTCGCGGATCAAGGCATCAAAGATCCCAAAGACGTTCCGCCAGTGCGCGTCGCCAAAGCACTCGCGGGCGGCGTGTGGAACGCAGTCAACCCAACCGGCGACGGCATCGCGAAGCGCAAACGCACCAGCGAAATGATGGGCCTGACCATTCAAGCCCCGACATCAACGCTCGAACAAGGCACTGGCAGCCCGCATGACATGGTCGCTCTACTCGTCGCGCTACTCCGCGAAGCAGGCATCCCTGCCCGACCAGTGATCGGCGTCGATATCGGCGGCCGAGACGACAAGTTCCTCTCCAAGGGCTCCGACAAGCGCAAACTCCACAGTTGGGTTGAGTTCTACCTCTACGACGAAGCCAACAAAACCCACAACTGGATCCCCATCGACATCATCAAGATGCGCAAGAGCACCACCCGCCCGCCAAAGATCGATCAACCCTGGCGCGGCTTCGGCACATGCCCCGACATGGAAGCCGCTGCTCCATTCGCAGTCTCCTATCAGCCGCCACAAAAAGGCATTGCAGCCTACGGCGCGGCTGGTTTCTGGGGCTGGTTCGTCACGCCCGAAACTCCTAAGCACGCTGAACAAGTTATGACCTTCAGCGCGGGCGGCGTGCCCAATCGTGGCGGCGACGACCTCACACCCGCGACAGGCGAGCCCAAGAAAGATAAGAAGTCTGGCAGCAAAATGGGTCGGTGAAGTGTCCCGCGACTTACGCAGTGCCACCGACTGGCGAAGCCGGTCGGTGAAAAACTGAAATCATTCTGCGAACACGCACATTCAATCACCGACCACGCAAAGCCGCAGTCGGTGGCACGCGAGTTTCATACGTCCTCATCACGTGATCCAATATCCACCCCGCCGCTTCACTCTTAGGCCGTTTCGCAAACGTCGCCTGAGGCGTGCTGTCAGCAAACAAAATCGTTGCCTCAATGCTGTCGCTGTCCATCGTTTCCAACGGATTGGCAACGACCATATCAATGCGCTTGCGTTTCATCTTTGCCGTCGCCGCCTCAAGCATCTCCGCACGAGGCTCAAGCGCGAATCCCACGAACAACTGATCATCCCGCCGAGTTGCTCCAACTTCCGCCAGCAGGTCGGGCGTGGGTTCCAGTTCCAGCGTCAGGTTCTCACTCTTCCGGCGGAACTTGCCGCCAAAGAACGCCGGATCAACCTTCGGGCGATAATCCGCAACCGCCGCCGCCATGATGAGAACGTCAGCCGCAGCCACATGTTCACGCAGCAGTCCGCGCAAGTCCTCGCACGTGCGGAACCGCTTGACACTCACACGCGAATCAGTAGGAGCCACTGGGGCAGGACCCAGCAGCAATGTCACTCGCAATCCTCTCGCCGCGGCTTCATGAGCGAGAGCCGTACCCATGCGCCCCGACGACCGATTGCCAATAAACCGCACCGCATCAATCGGCTCGTGCGTCGGACCAGCGGTGATGAGAATGTGGGGGGGCCTGGACAGGCTGTGAGGGGTTAAGGACATGAGCAATCGAGTGTATGGGGAGATAGGTAGGGATAGATTGTTTGGGCAGAATCGACGCGAATGAACGCAGAGGAAGACAGAGAAGAGAAAAGAGAGAAAAACAGAGGTAGACGACGTTGTAACAGATCAGCTGACCAATCAATCAGCACTTGCTCAGTATTCCTCTCCCTTCTCCCTCTGTCTTCCTCTGTGTTCATGAGCCCCCGTTTTCAGTTGCCGTTTCGTTCATCCAGTGTCGTGGTTCGGTTTCTTTTCAAGTCCTACGCTACTTCCCGATCAGTTCCCCACCCGCGACCCCATGCGTCGCTGGTCATGCAGTGTCAATTTTTTCCCCGAGCGTTGTTGTTGCTCGGGTGGTGAGGTTCTATGGCGCGTTCCCGCAAGAAGCTTGGTGAAATCCTCGTTGACCTCGGCATCATCACGCCCCAGCAGGCTGAGCAAGTGACGCAAAAAGCCCGCGGCACGGGCAAGCGCATCGGTGAAGCCCTGATCGAAGCAGGCGTCGCAAAGGAAGACCAGGTCGCCAAGGCCCTCGCCACACAGTTTGGCCTCGAATACGTCGACCTCGACGCCCCGGGCGTCAAAGAACGCATCGACCTCAAACTCATCCCCGACGAACTCGTCAAGAAGCACCTGATCCTGCCCCTTGGCAAAACAGGCGGCCGGCTCGCGATGATCATCCACGATCCGCTCGACCTGCAACTGATGGACATGCTGCGTTTCCGCTTGAACGTCGAAATCGACGCGAAGCTCGCAAGCAAAGGTCAGATCAGAAAGTACCTCGAAGCCAGCAACGCAGGCACCGCGCGTTCCTTCAAAGCAACCGAAAGCCTCGTCACCAGCTCCATCGACAAGTCAGTTGACAAGAGCGTTGACAAATCAGTCGACCGCTCGCTCGACAAGTCCGTCGACGTCACCGAAGACGATGCCCCGATCGTCAAACTCGCCAACCGCCTCATCGCCGAAGCCGTGCGCATGCGAGCCAGCGATATTCATATCGAACCGATGGCCGATCGCGTTCGCCTGCGCTATCGCATCGACGGCGTGTGCATGGAGCGTGACAATCTTCCCAAGCGCATGCAAAACGCTCTGCTCAGCCGCATCAAGCTGATGGCAGGCATCAACATCGCAGAAAAGCGCATCCCGCAGGACGGCCGCATCAAGCTCGACGTCGACGGCGTCATGGTCGACTTCCGTGTCAGCGCCTGCCCGATCTACCACGGCGAGTCGATGGTGCTCCGCGTGTTGCGTCCCGACAGCGTGCGCATCGGTCTTGTCAACCTCGGCTTCGAGCCCGACAACCTCGCAGTCTTTAACCGCATCATCCGCCGACCAAACGGCATCTTCCTGGTGACAGGGCCCACAGGTTCGGGTAAGACGACAACGCTGTACTCAGCGCTCGACGTGCTCAACCGCCCCGACAAGAAGATCATCACCGCCGAAGACCCCGTCGAATACCAATTCCAAGGCATCAACCAGTGCCAGGTTCGCGAAGGCATTCACCTGGGCTTCAAAGAAATCCTGCGTTCGATGTTGCGTCAAGCGCCCAACATCATTCTGGTGGGCGAAATCCGCGATAAAGAAGTCGCGGAAATCGCCATTCAAGCCGCACTCACAGGTCACTTGGTGTTCAGCACGCTCCACACCAACGACGCACCCAGCGCAATCACGCGTCTCATCGACATCGGCATCAAGCCCTTCCTCGTCGCAAGTTCGATTCAAGCGATCATGGCCCAGCGCCTCATCCGCGTGAACTGCTCCAAGTGCAAGCGATTGATGAAGACCGAAGAACTCGACCCAAAGTACCTGTTCCTCACCGGCATCGAACTCGACGAAGCCGTGGGCAAGGCCATGAAGGGCGACGGCTGCGAAAATTGCACCAACACAGGCTACCGAGGCCGTAAAGCAATCTTCGAAATGATGCAGATGAACGCCGAAATCCGCGAACTCGCGTTCAACCTCGCGCCAGTTGCTGAAATCCGCCGAGCCGCAGTCGCCAACGGCATGCGCTCCCTCGTGCAGGACGGCAAACTCAAGGTCCTCAATGGCGTCACGACACCTGCTGAAATCGCTTCTGCCGCGCAGGTAGACGTGGACAACAAGGAAGGCGCGACGTCAGCGACGTAAGAAACAAGAGCCGAGGTGCGCAAGCACCCGGGCATCTCACAAATACAACGAAAAACGCGGAGGCTCACCTCGTGAGCCTCCGCGTTGTTTTATGACCAACATCCCGAGTACTCGCGCACCTCGGCTCTTGCACAATCAGTTCACACTAATCTTCTTCGGCATCACCTTCTCATGCTTAGGCAGCGTGAGCGTCAACACGCCTTCCTTCAGTTCCGCAACCGCCTTCTCGTCGTTGACAGCGACCGGCAGCGCAACGCTGCGGTTGACCGACATCATCCGCCGTTCGCGGCGATGGAACTTCTCCTTCGCATTCTCGGGCGATTTCTCTTCAGTCTCTTCATCCAACTCCGCAGCAATCGTGAGCACGCCGTCATGCACCTCGATGCTGATGCCTTCCTTCTTGAACCCAGGCAAACTCGCGCGGACGATCACGTCCTTCTCGGTTTCAGAAATATCAACCGGCAGCGTCGCAAACTCACTCGCGCCTTCGCCCACCGTGCGGAACGGCGCAATCGCGAAGAACGGCTCATTGAAAATCTCGTCAAGCAACGAGCGGTTCGAGTTGGAACGGGCAATCGTCGGACTGAAACTGCGGCGGATCATGTTCATAATCAAACTCCTTTTCAACACAAGCGCTCCCGCGCTCGTTCACCTTCTCATAGACCACCCTGTCATTTGTTCAGGGCAGTGTCGCATCGCGACATGAGGAAGAAATGCAAGACTCATGCCAAACTGCCGCTCGCAAGAAAACGATCAAAAAGCCCTGACAAGTAGAAAAAGCGGCCCATATGAGCCGCTAGTCGGTGCCGAGTTGGCACGTGGTGTCAATTTGACAGGCAGGGTCGTAAAAAGTTCGGATGGTCGGGCGTTACACGCCGCAGAGCGTGCAAGGCCCTTCACTGAACTGCAGCAGGAACGAATCAATATCACATGGATCAAAGAGCGAGCCGTCGTTGTTGAAGTCGATGTCGTTGCACGTGGCGGTCTCTGGAATGCACGGGCCTTCTGAATACACGCTCAGGAACGCGTCGATGTCCTGCGGATCGAACAAACTTGTATCGTTGTTGAAGTCGATCGAGTCGCACACCAAGCCATCAACCAGCAGGCCTTCACTCTGCATGGAAACTTGGGTGCGAACAACCTGATTGAAGACTGAAAGTGCGCACGCGCCCGGACTGTTTGGAACCGGCGTGGTGGCCGCAACGAGGTTCTGCGCCGGAGCGTCGTTCACCATGGCAACAAGGAACGTGTACGAATCCGGGTTTAGTGGGGTGGCCGGGGTCCATGACGTGTCGTTGGGACCGAAGGCAGGGCTGAACACGCTATTCGACGGGTTCTGAGCGATCATCCCGCCGAACGCCGATGTGTTCTGCGCGAGGGGGTTGCTCGTCGGTGCCTGCGAGAAGTGAAAAGTCTGCGTGTTGGAGATAGTGCTGCCCGGGTTCACGTCAAGAGACAGCGGGCGGAGGTAATCGGTGCCGAAACCCGGTGTTGTGACGTTGAGAGTGAACAGCCGCGTCTGCCCCGTCGTGCCGTCGATGTAGGTGAGCGTCCAATCACCCTCGTTGTTGATATCCGTCGCAAGTTCGGTCGCACTGGAAAGGCCGATGGAACCGGTAGTGCCCGAGCCAACGCCGCGTGCTGGGTAAAAATCGCTCGAGAAGTGGTTGTTGCTGGATTCAAGTTTCACATAGTTGTCCAAGTTGGACTCGTCCACGAACCCCGAAGCGTTGATGCCTATGGCGAGGATGAAGACAGGGGGGGCCACTGGCGAAAACCCAATCACGCCGGGAGTAAATTCCAGCTCAACGCTTCCAGAAGGACCGGCGCACGGAACGAACAGCCCACTGGCATTCGCATCGCTCTGGACTTCAACATGCTTCGTGAACGACGCCAACGCCGGCGCGCCGCCCTGCGGCACGGGCGTCGTGGTGGCGATCAGTGTCTGAGGTGGATTGCTATTCAACTTCGTGATTCCCAGCGTGTACTCGTCTGGGTTGAGTGGTGTATCTGGCGTCCATGACAAGTCCGATGCTCCGATTGCAGGCGTGAAGACCTGGTTCGAAGCGTTCGAGCTGTACAGCCCGCCAAACGCTCCGTCCCAAGCCGAGTTGGGGGAGGTGGCGGTGGGTTCTGTCCACGTAAAGGATGGCGTGCTTGAAATCTGCGTGTTCGGAGTGACGTTTATGGTCGTCGGACGGATGTAATCAGCGTTAATGCCCGGTGTCGTCACAGTGAGGGTGTAGTTCCGCGTCTGGTTTGTCACGCCATCAACCACGGTGAGCGTCCAACCCGTCCCGGTATTGATGCGGCTGACCAACTCGGGAACAGAGGTCGACACAATCGAGCCGAGGGTGCCCGTGCCGACGCCCCGCGCTGGATACAGATCCACGCCGAATTCATGGTCGTCGGATTGCAGCCGCACGTAATTGTTGAGGTTGCTGTCATTGGTAAAGCCCGTCGCCTGAAGGCTTGGAAAGAGAAAGTACCCGGGCCCATCGGCGGGAGCAAACTTGATGACCGAGAGCTTGAACGACGCCGAGACGCTCACGGCGGCTTGGCCAGCAGACGAAGCGAGCAAAGCCGCGAACATCGAGAGGTACATCGGGTTGGACAGAATCGAACGGGAAGTGGTCATGGGCGGGTTCCTAATCTCTTGGACCGGGAAACGACAAGCCCGCGACGGGCTCTCTAATGGACCTAGAGAGGGAGCACGGTGGTTCTGACAAAATCGAGAAAAAGAAGCGTTTCAAACGCTCCGTTCGGAATTCGATTGGGCGATTGCAGGCTGCTTCGACGCACGACGCCAAAAACTTACACGCCGCAGAGCGTGCAGGGCCCTTCGCTGAATTGCAACAGGAATGAATCAATATCACACGGGTCAAAGAGCGAGCCGTCGTTGTTGAAGTCGATGTCGTTGCAAGTCGCCGATGCAGGGATACACGGGCCTTCGGAGTAGACGCTCAGGAATGCGTCGATGTCTTGGGGGTCAAAGAGCGAAGTATCGTTGTTGAAGTCGATGGAGTCGCAGTCCAGACCGGCGCACGCAAAGATTGCAAAGTTATTGACAGGAAAGGGAGTCATCGCGCCCGTCACTGTCGCGCCGAATGAGCCGCCCGTGAGAAAGCCATTGTCCTGCAGCGCGGCGAGTGCATAGACGCTCGCAGTGCCGACGTTGGGTCGTGCCCGTACGCCCATATTGGGATGATTCGGATCGCCTGGCAAGCGTGTCCATGAATCCATGGACGAGTTGTACAGCGCGAGCGACAACGCTCCATCCAAGCCCCCAGCGATCGTGAAGTCACCACCAACCGCGATGACTCCCGAAGAAAGCCTGCACAGCGAATGCACTGCCTGGTTCACACCCGTGCCCGCGCTGCTCCATGTGAACGTGCTTGGGTCCCAGCGACCAACGTGCGGAGCGTTTACAGTTCCCAGCATGGAGAACTCGCCTCCCAGAATCACCTTGCCGTCAGGTGCCATCACGAGCGCGTTGACCGGACCATTCGCGCCGAAGCCGGGCGTTGTGTAGGTATTGGTCGAAGCGTGCCAGTGCTTGAAGTTGCCGTCTTCGGTAAGCGGATCAGGGAAGTTGCCGCCAACAAAGACGTCGCCGTTCGGCGCGGCTGCGAGTGCGAGTACCGCATGTCCAAATCCTGCGCCGCCAGACAAGCCAATATTGCCCAACGTGACCCAGGCGTTGGTTGCCGGACTCCAGCGCGTTGCACGACGGGAGACAATCGTCGATTCACCGCCCGCAACGACATCGCCATTCGGCAAGGTGACAAGTGCGTGGACGACGGTGGGCCGGATGCCGGTGCCGAATGTTGACCAAGTGAAGTTCACAGGATTCCACTTCGCGAGCGCAGTCGTCCCCACACCGCCAGCGCTGCTGAATGCACCGCCGATCGCGACTTCTCCGCTCGACAGCGTGGTAAACGCGTGCACGGGGCCGTTGCAACCACTGCCGAGGGTCGTCCATGTGTTGTGGACGGAGTCGTACCGCGCGATGTTGCTTGCGGGGGCGTCCCCTGCGATGGAGAAACTGCCTCCTACAAGCGAAGTGCCATCAGGCAGATTCAGCACGGCGTTGACCTCGCCATTGACGCCCAAAGGCGAATGCCAACGATTGTCGGCTGCGGTGTAGTGCCCGAAGCCACCCGGGAGCATCATGTTTCCATTCTGTTTGTAGTAGAACCCACCAGCGTACACATCGCCATTCGCAAGTCCTGCGAGCGCGTTCGCGGCGTCGCATGCGCCTGTGCCGATCGGGCTCCACGCACCAGTTGTGAAGTTGTAACGAGCCATGCCGTTGACGGGTTGTCCGCCGGCGACAGTGAACAAGCCGGACGCGATCAACGTGCCATCGAGACCCAGTGCCATGCGAGAGACTTCGTTGTTAACTCCAAGTCCAAGAGGGGCGAACGTGTTCTGCGCGACGCTGAAGTAAGCGATGTATCCCGGTCCGGGATTGGGCGGGTTGTACGCACTCATCAGAAGATCACCATTCGGAAGCGTTATCAAGTTGTCCGTTGACAATGTTCCACCGCCGTGAATCCACGACGGGAAGAATGAAGACCAAGACTGATTCGCCTGACTCCAACGTTTGAATTGGGGGGCATTCGGAACAGAAGAGTGGGCTTCGTGGATGACCACGTCGTCATTGTTCAGGACGGCTACGGCGTTGACGGAATCGAAGAAGCCGTTCAGACATCCCAGCGGCGTGTTTTCGCACAATCTCGCCCACGTTGATGTCGCGGGATCAAAGAAATGGACCGTGTTTGGAGAACCGAGTCCTACAACGACGCACACTTTTCCCGATGCGCCAACAGCAATCTGTGATGCGAAACCAGGCACGCCCGTGCCCAATGCTTCCCATGTATGCGAACTCTCTCGATAGACCGCAACGTACGACACGTGCATCGATCCTATTTGAGAGAAGACTCCAGCGATGTAGATGTCGCCGTTTGGCGCACACGCGATGCTGCTGACTGAACCATTGATCGGTTCTGTTGCCAGCGCGGTCCATTGGCCTGTGGTGGGGTTGAATCGTGCGATCGGCCACATCTGCGAACCGTTCACCTCGCCAAAGACGTTGCCCATGATGATGTCGCCAGACGGATGCACGACGAACACATCGCAGGTGATCGGTTGTCCGTTCGCCACGAGCGACCACGGAGGATTGACTGCCGGCTTGTACCATTCAGGCTGACACTGCGCGCTCGCTGGTACGTTGAGCGACAGCAAGGACACGGCTGCACATGAAAATGACACACGGGCGAGCGAACGAAGAATGCAAGTTGACACAGTTGGCTCCTGGCAGCATGACAACGATGCGTCTATCACTGATCTTCCCGTTCCAAGCGCAGAAGACCGGGCATCGGACCCCGAAATCTTTCCGAGTCGGGTAGTTTGAAAGGATTCAGTGTTTGTGCAACCCGTCCTGACCCATCCCTGCCCGCAAACGAACGTGCATTTTCGGTTCCAATACCAAGCATTTTCCAAACAAAGCATTGCCAAACTCGCCAGATCGCGCCTATGGCGCTATCCTTGGCCCCTTCGCGACTACTGGGCAGACGACACGCTCCTTGAGCATGATGTCGGGGTCATAGGGATGCCGCGAAGTCCACTATTTTCGCTTTGCTGTTTTTCGTTTTTCGCTTTTTTTCGGAGCCCCCATGTCCAGCACCGGCACGATCACGCAAGTCATCGGTTCGACCTTCGACGCTCAGTTTTCGGAGGACAAACTGCCCGAAATCTATAACGCGCTCGAAGTGAAGGCCCACACCAAGGCCGGCGAGCTCAACCTCGTCGGTGAAGTGCAGCAGCACCTGGGTGGCGGCCGCGTTCGCGCCGTCGCGCTGGGTTCGACCGACGGTTTGACCCGCGGCATGCCCTGCGTTGATACCGGAGCACCAGTGTCGGTTCCTGTCGGCGAAGGCGTGCTGGGCCGCGTGTTCAACCTGCTGGGCCAGGCGATTGACAAGGCCGGTCCCGTCAAGGCAACCAAGCGCAGCCCGATTCACCGCGCTCCGCCCGAGTTCGCACAGCTCAACCCCAATACAGAAATTCTCGCAACAGGCATCAAGGTCATCGACCTCATGTGCCCGTTCGTGCGTGGTGGTAAGATCGGTTTGTTCGGCGGTGCAGGCGTCGGCAAGACGGTCGTCATTCAGGAAATGATCGCACGCGTCGCGAAGAACTTCGGTGGTTACTCCGTGTTCGCAGGCGTGGGTGAACGTACCCGCGAAGGCAACGACCTCTGGCGCGAAATGAAGGAAGCCGAGTACACCGACGACAAGGGCAACAAGGCCCACGTGCTTGACAAGGTGGCGATGGTGTTCGGCCAGATGAACGAGCCGCCGGGCGCGCGTCTTCGCGTCGCTCTGAGCGCTCTCACGATGGCCGAAGAATTCCGCGACGCGTCGGGTAAGGAAACCCTGATGTTCGTGGATAACGTCTTCCGATTCACGCAGGCTGGTTCGGAAGTGTCGGCACTCTTGGGCCGCATGCCCAGCGCCGTGGGATATCAGCCCACACTGTCAACGGAAATGGGTGCTTTGCAGGAACGCATCACCTCAACAAGCAAGGGCGCAATCACGTCCGTGCAGGCCATCTACGTGCCCGCCGACGACTTGACCGACCCGGCTCCATCAACGACCTTCGCGCACTTGGACGCGTTCATCTCGCTCAGCCGTGGTATCGCAGAAAAGGGCATCTACCCCGCCGTGGACCCGCTGGCGTCCAACAGCCGCATCTTGGATCCCAAGATCGTCGGCCAGCGCCACTACAACGTCGCCATCCGCGTGCAGCGCATCCTGCAGCGATATAAGGATCTCCAGGACATCATCGCCATCCTTGGCGTCGATGAATTGAGCGAAGAAGACAAGCGCACCGTCGCCCGCGCCCGCAAGATCGAACGCTTCCTGTCGCAGCCCTTCCACGTCGCCGAACAGTTCACCGGCTTCAAGGGCGTGGACAGCCCGCTCGAAGCAACGATCGACTCCTTCGAACGCCTCTGCAACGGCGAAGGCGACGACCTCCCCGAAGGCGCATTCATGTACGTCGGTACGCTGGACGACGCGAAGGCCAAGGCCGCCAAGATGCGAGCCTAACGCTTTCCAAGCCGGGTGAACAAAAGTGGATCAACGAGCCCACGCGCAAGCGTGGGCTTTTTTACATGCATCTCACTACAAACACTCGCTACCAATCACAAAAATCTGCCGCACACAGAATCCCGAACCACGCCTCAAGCATCACACTGATGAAATTACGTTCACAAGCATTCTCCCTCCGAAGGCAAACTCGCTCATCAGCGAAAGGGTTTTCTCATGGCATCTTCTTTCCCAGGACTTTCAGGCAAGACCGCACTCATCACTGGCGGCACCAGCGGCATTGGTCGCTCAACTGCACTGTCACTCGCTCAAGCCGGTGTCAACGTGGTTGTGACAGGCCGGCGGGATAAAGAAGGCAAGGAACTCGAAGCGCAACTCAAAAAGATCGGCGTTAAGGCTCAGTTCGTCCAAGGCGACGTCACGGATGAAGTTCACGTCAAAGCCGCTGTCGATGCTGCTGTGAAGCTGGGTGCCGGCCGGCTCGACTTCGCGTTCAACAACGCTGGCATCGAACTGGGTGGCGTGCCGACAGTCGAAGCAACCAGCGAGCAGTATCGGCAAGTGTTCGACATCAACGTGCTGGGCGTGCTGCTCGCGATGAAGCACGAAATCCGTGCGATGTCAGCGAACACTGGCACAAGCAAGGGTTCAATCATCAACACATCTTCTGTCGCGGGTTCAGTGGGCATGCCCGGAGCCGGAATTTACGTCGCAACCAAGCACGCCGTGATCGGCTTGACGAAGTCCGCCGCACTCGAAACCGCGAAGTCTGGCATCCGCATCAACACCGTGTCGCCCGCAGCCATCGACACCGACATGATGTCCCGCTTCACCGGCAACCGCAACCCCGACGCGATGAACTGGCTCGCAAACCTGCATCCGGTTGGTCGCTTCGGCAAGCCCGAAGAAATCGCGCATCCAGTGCTCTTCCTCTTCTCCGACGCCGCGAGTTTCATCACTGGTCAAGA
Organism: Phycisphaerales bacterium; assembly: GCA_046350435.1. GTDB lineage: Bacteria > Planctomycetota > Phycisphaerae > Phycisphaerales > UBA1924 > BJHL01. The sequence continues at coordinate 327,917 of JAXMAK010000001.1, read as the reverse complement.
CTTGCTGATCGATGGCGGTTTCACCGCACAGTGATCGACGTGAGATCGACCGAAGCGAGACACTCTCTTGCACGTCGTCAAACGCCAAATGTGTACAACAACATCGCAAGACTTGAGATCATGATTAGCCCCGCACATCGCGGGGCGTTTTTGTCTCTTGCATCAAGGCTTCTTCAAGACGAAAAGTTGGTTGCCCGACTCCATTGAAAGTGTTTTCGCCGTCTGGTGCAAAACGCGATAGCGACGAAGCGATGGAATCGGTGCTACACCTTCCTTCTGACCGCTCGCTGCCTGTGCTTCAAGTACGATCGCAAGCGACGAGCCGCTTCCTTCTCGTTTCCACGTGCCCTCGTCGTGCTTCACTTCCGCACGCGATTCAGTTTGCGAAACTGGGTACCGCAGCGTCGTTTCGCTGAAGAATCGGCCGTCCGCCAAAAGCAACAGCGTCCAAGGCCGATTCGGATCCGCACTAATCCAAGGCCCAACCAGCGAATCACGAGTCGCAGTCCCGGCCGCTGTCGCGGGTGCGGCTTCAGTTGGCGCCGCCGCATCTTGTGCAATTTCCTTTGCCGGTTCAGTCGTCACAGCAGGAGCAGGGGTTGACGGCTCCTCGATCGGCGTATCACCACCAAGATCAAGAAACGGAATCGTGCTGTCCAGCTTCGAAATCGTCGTCCGCAGCCCCGCAAGATGCTGATTCACGTGAATCAAATTCTGCTCAACAACCGCGAGCGACTGATTCGTCTTCGCAAGATTCGCCTCGATCGACTTGATCTGCTCATTGGTCTGTGCAAGACCAGTCACGGTCGTCCCGAGATTCGTATCGATGCCTTCAAGATGCGTGTTGGTCGTCGAAAGCGCAGTGCTGGTCTGAGCGATCCGTCCATCAACCTCAGGCAGACTCGTATTCGCCTTATTCAGATTGTCGCGAATGTCCTGCACAATGCAGCCCGGCATGGCAAGCACGCACACAACAGCAAACGGCAACGCGGCGCGAGAAACGTACTTCATGACCTACGTTATGCGGCGGGTGAGTGCTTCCAAAACGGAAATTCTCACATCACTTCTTCATTTCGAACAGGCCGCCGCCGCTCTCGCATCCATCGTACCGCAAACAAGTCGCGCAGCCCAGGCAGCGCCCGCTGCACAATCCCCATCCCATACTTCGTTTCGCCCGCGACGCGAGGTCGGTGCGTCACAGGCATCTCGACAACCTTGAATCCCAGATGCCGAGCCATCACCGGAATAAATCGGTGCATGCCCTTGTACTGCAAAGGCAACTGCAACGCGATCTCGCGCTTCATCACGCGTAGCGAGCAGCCCGTGTCGCGAATCGTGTCGCCCAGCAGCCAGAGCCGAAACTTTCGGCCGACAATACTGCCAATACGGCGCACGACATTGTCCTTGCGAGCGTGCGACCGGTCGCCCTGCACCATGTCTGCGTTCTGCTCACGCATCAACTTGATCATCGCCGGAATCTCGCCCGGATCATTCTGAAGATCGGCGTCAAGCACCGCGATCAACTTCCCCTTCGCCGCGCGAAACCCAGCATGAAACGCCGCCGACTGCCCGTTTCCTTTGCCGGCCGGCGTGTCCTTCATCACAATGCACCGCAGCCAAGGCCGCGACTGCTTGAGCGCAAGCACCTTCGCCCGGGTCTGATCCGTCGAGCCGTCATCAACGACGATGAACTCACCCTTGAGGTTGGAGGCTTCCAGCGCCTTCCCGACTTCGTCGACCAAACGGTCAACATTGTCCTGTTCATTATGAGCGGGAGCGACAACCGAGAGATCAAGTTCGTGTGTGTGTTCGTCCATGAAAGTGCTTGACTTGATGTGATGTACGAGTGCTCTTCAGTCTGCTTTGCGTGCAAACCCGAAATTCGGCATTCGAAATTCGGCATTCGTGTTTACGCAGTCTGCAAGTTCAAATCATCTGTTTACGAATGCCTCATGCCGAATCAGGAATGCCGGACCTTCAACCAAAAATTCACCGAAGATGATAGAAGCGTGGAACGCCGAGCGAGCGAACAATGGTCGATATGCACTTGAAGCACTCAGATCGCCCGCATGGACCCGATGTCGTTCCGGTGACGTTTTTTCTCGAAGATCCCGAGGGATTGACGGGCAAGGCAATCGCCGAATGGACCATGAAAGGCGCGACGGGTGAGAGTCTGCTCGAACTGGCCATGGAGCATGGCATCAACATCGAGCACGCCTGCGGCGGCGTGTGCGCGTGCAGCACGTGCCATGTGTACGTTGAGCAGGGCATGGAAAACCTTGCAGAAGCAAGCGAAGCCGAGGAAGATCGCGTTGAGGAAGCGCCGGGCCTCCAACGCAACTCGCGTTTGTCCTGTCAATGCGTGATCATGAAGGAAGGCCCGATCAAGGTGCGCGTCCCGGCGTGGAATCGCAACGCTGTGAAGGAAGTGCCGCACTGAAGCAGAAGTGACGGAGTGACGAAGTAACGAAGTGGGGGAGTCTCTGTACGCGCTTTCTTCGCTTCGTTACTCCGTCACTCAGTCACTTCGTTACTATTCTCCCATGACCGACTCCTTCGGCTGGCTTGATATCGAATTCATCGGCGAACTGCTCGCTGAGCACTATCCGCAGCGCGATCCGATGCGCATCGGGTTTGTCGAGTTGAAGAAGTTGGTGACCGCGCTGCCCGGATTCGTGGAAGATCCGAAGCACCCGTGCAACGAAAAAATCCTCGAGCACATTCAGGCGGCGTGGATCATGGAGAAGTCGAACACGCCGCGGAATGAGGACGACGATTGAAGCGACCGCATGTATCGTGCCACCGACAAGGCTCTGCTTGTCGGTGGAGAACGGCCAATTGCACAGCATAGTTTGGGAGATGTTTTGATATTCGACCACCGACAGTCAAAGCACTGTCGGTGGCACGGAACTATGCCACTCCCAACGCTCGTCGCTTCTCCATCGCAAACTTCTCGTGTCCTGTGAAGTGCGCGATGTAGAGATTCACCATTTCTCCCAGCGTGATTTTGCCGCGTTGATTGTGGATGCCAACGCGTTCGAAAGATTCTTCAGGCAACGTGCGCAGCCAGGCGGCGGTGAAGCGTCGATTCATGTCGAACAGATCAGCAACGAGTTTGAGATCGGTTTGCGAGTGATCCAGCCGCTGGATGAAGCGGGACTCGTCGTACGCGATGAGGAGCGGCGTGTCTTCGGCCGCGATGCGTCGCATGCGGTGCGTCGCGGCGATGTCGCTGTCATACAGATGCACGACGAGTTCCTGCATGCTCCACTTGCCGGGGACTGGATGCGAGAGCAGTTGCTCGCGGCTCAAACCTTGAAACCACGTGCGGAGTTTTGGGCCGAGTGATTCGAATTGGTTGATGGCTTGAGCGTGGCGGCTGCTGGGTTGAAGGACGGATTCGGATGGCATGCGTGACGGTATGAGGTGCGGCGAGCGTGCTTTGGGGTGGACATAAATTCGCGCACAGCGATCTAGAAAGACCAGACTTGTGCGCACGGTGCTGGTGGGTAAGGGCGGACTAACGGGCGACGGCGAACTTCGCGAGGGTGTTTTTTAGGACTTGTTACGGATGACCACAACTGCGCGAAACGTCATGGATGTGTGGCTTTTGCAGCGATTTGACGTTTGACTTTTCGAGGGTGGGTTTTACGGAAGGGGTTTCGCGATGATGAAAGTTGGCTCGCGGACGATTCACATATCATGTCGCATGTCCGATGAGCCGCTCTCGCCAAAACCGCCGAACGCAACAGCCTCCAATCGCATGCGCGTGCTGCAGGTGATAGTGCTTGCGCTGCTTTCGAGCATTACGGTGTTCACGACGCTCGCTGCGATTTTGGGGCCGCAGGTGCGCACGCCAACCACAGGCGCCAGTGCCGCACCGACCAACTCCGAACACATTTTGATGATGGCACTGGGAGCGATTGGATTCGTTGGGTTTCTTGTTGTGGGCGTGTTCATTCGGCCCGCGCTTGCGAAAAAAGCTCGCGCGGCGTGGACGACTCGGCCTTCGGACGAAGTGGGGGGCGAATCGGTGTGGAACATGTTCGCGGTGCGGACGATCATCACCGCGGCGTTTGTCGAAGGCATCGGTCTCTTCGGCAGCATCATCCACATGCTGACCGGCGCAAAGCCGCCACTCGCGGCTCCGATCCTCGCGGTACTTTTGCTGCTATCGATTTTTCCGACACGCAAGCGTCTCGAAGAGTTCGTGAAGTTCGTGACGCAGTGAGCGAATGTCGCTCAGCAGAAACTATTTACCACGGAGGACACGGAGAGAGAAGCGATTTCACTCTGATCCCTCTCCGAGTACTCCGTGTCCTCCGTGGTTCAATCTCATCGGGTGTGTCTTTACAGAGCAAGCGCACGGCAGAATCAACTCATCGTGATTCCTGTTGACTCGCGGATCGCCGAGAGTTGCGCGATTGCGCAGAAATCAGATATTGCCTGCCCGATTTCAGCAATCGTCGTCCGAGAAAACACGCCTGCAATTGTGCCGCGTCGAGAAAATTGCGATAGAAGTGTGCCGACGCGACATTCGGTGGTATGCTGTAAGTTCAGGAGTGTGACGCGATTAGCGACCGGGTCCGGTTCGCAGCGCGTTGGGTAGGGGATTGGTGTGTTCACGAAGCGGATGCATGAGAAACTTCGGCGGGTGCAGGGTGCTTGCGTTGCGAGTGCTGCTCTGCTGACGTGCGCGTCGGCGGCGGTCATGATCATCGTGACGCGTGAACCGCCTGCGGTGCAAAATGATGACGCGAGAGTGATTTTGCCGCTGACTTTGCTGGTGTTTTTGGCATGCACGATCGGTGCGGTGTGCCTGAGCATCGTGCATCGCTCGCAGAGTTTGTCGCGCGTTGCTGGGATGCGGCGTGATCGGGCGACGGACCTGCTGCTGCCCATGTACGCGAATCTGAACTACTTCCGCTGTGTTTTGCTGGTGATCCCGAGTTTCGCGGGCATCTTCGCGTTCATGTTCACCGGACGACCTGTGCTGATGCTGATCCCGGCGGTGTGCATCGCGTTGCTCGTGTTTTGGGTGCCGGCGAGGTGGCGATTTGAGAAGTGGGTTGAAGACGCGATCGCTTTTGTGTGAGCCAAAGTGCGAAACCCTTGCAAAACAGGCTGATTTGATGTCCAAACAAAACCCGATCTTGAAGTGAAGCAGTCTTGCCTTTGAGCAAGTTTCACCTATTATCTTGGCCCGGCATTTCGCCGTCGCCATTGGCGGCGTGCGGTTGCTGAAAGCAGAGTTTTCGCCGATCGGCACAGTCGATTCGGCTCAGTTTGGAGTTTCTCATGTACGCGATCATCGAAGAGTCAGGCAGCCAGCGCAAGATCACTCAGGGCGAAGAGTTCTTTGTCGATCTGCTCAACGAAGGCCAGGCGAAGGCCGGCAGCACCATCAAGTTTGATCGCGTTCTGGTCGTCGGTGCCGAAGGCGGCAACGCGAAGATCGGTGCTCCGTACGTCACCGGCGCAACCGTGACGGCGGAAGTGCTTGAGCCCGCCGTGAAGGGCGAAAAGCTGTACATCCAGAAGTTCCAGGCGAAGAAGACCTGGCGCAAGAAGACGGGCCACCGTCAGCAGTACACGAAGGTGCGCGTGACGGCGATCAATGGGTAAGCCAGCGTCGCTGAGTGAACTGCATGTGTGCGTGTGAGTTGCAGATCCTGAATCGGGCACTTGCAAAGCAGCACAGCAGTTTGCACGAATGACCTGCTCGCCATGAATGAGATTGAGTTGCGAACGATTCGCCGAGCGAATCAATAGAACCTTCAACCGGCGAATTGAAATTTCACGCCCTACCCCTAAACTACAAAGCGGACCAAGTCCGAGACAACTTGAAACCAAGCCCTCCTAGCTCAGTTGGTAGAGCAGCTGACTCTTAATCAGCGGGTCGAAGGTTCGAGTCCTTCGGGGGGCACTTTGATTTGAGCCTGGGATTCCAGGCTCTTTTGAATCGGGTGCCACTATCCCGAAAAGCCGACCGGGCAGTTTGTGGCAGATTTTGTGGCAGTTTGGCTCGGAATCACGCCGATGTGGCGGACGCCCGAGGGCAACCGAACGCTGTCTGGTGTTGAGGCCGAGGTCTTCCTCGAAGGCCTTCGTTCGCTTGCTGCCGAACTCCGCGATCAACGCGATGACCATGAGAGCGACGTTCCTGCCTTTGACACCCTCTCGTTCGGGCAGCGGGTGAGCGCCCTTCAGGATGTGGCCAATGGCCTGCTCCGGAGCGACGTGCCCATAGCCGTGCATACGGCCGCGAACGAAGCCGCCATGTACGCCATCTACCGACAACTCCACCGGATGGTGGTCGACGAGTTAATGGTCAGCGATGAGGGCGAGGAAGAGTGCCTCGACGTTCGGGGATTGCTCTGCCGAGCTGGCTCGGCGTTGCGGATGGACGGAATGCCTCCGGCTCGATGCACCGACGATACACACTGGGAGCGGTTGATTGAAACGCTCTGCGACCGCGTCCTTTGGGATCGGGACTTCGAGATCGGGAGTCTGTTTCTGGAGTCGTCACAAGAAACCGCTCGGTCACGGCCGGACGGCGAGAGCGAAATGCTCGTGCCGTACTTCAGCGCAATCCCCGAGGATCCTTCCGATGGTCAAGTTGAACGGATCATCGCGGACCTGCTGAGGCGTTGATCCGGCGGGAACACTCTGTCGGTTGCAACCCTTACTGGGTGGCTCAGTCTTGCACCAAGACTCTCAACGGTAACTGAGGTTGGAGTTCCGAGCTGCACGCTTTGCTTATCGCCAGAGTGGTCTGGGAACTTCGGGCGGAGAGGATTGCTGCCAATCAAGCTGACTGTCGAGCGGTTGAACGCAATCGAAGACTGTTCAGTACCACGCTCACGCTGCTGAAGGCCATTGCACTACTCGCGATGATTGGCGATAGCAGCCATCCCGTGAGCGGAAAGAGCACACCAGCAGCGACCGGGATGCCGATCAGGTTGTAAATGAAAGCCCAGAAGAGGTTCTGACGAATCGTCCGCATCGTCGCCCTCGATAGGGCGATCGCCTCGGGGACAGATCGCAGGTCACCTCGTATGAGCGTGATATCGGAAGCCTCGATCGCCACGTCAGTGCCGGTGCCCATTGCCAGCCCAACGTCGGCCTGCGCGAGCGCAGGAGCGTCGTTGATGCCGTCACCGACCATGCCGACGACAAGGCCTTGCGACTGGAGCTTCTTGACGTGATCGGCCTTGTGCTCGGGGAGCACCTCGGCGAACACCATGTCGGGCGCGATGCCGACGTCCTTGGCGACCGCCGCGGCCGTAAGGGCGTTGTCGCCGGTGATCATCGCTACCCGCAGACCCAACTTCTGCATCTGCTGGACCGCGGCTTTGGACTCAGGCTTGACCGTGTCGGCCACGGCGATCAGGCCAGCGGGTTTGCCGTCGATGGCGACGTACATGGGTGTCTTCCCCGCGGCGGCAAACTCGCGTGCGAGGTCATCGAGGGCTGAGGTGTCGATGTTGCGTTCGGCAAGAAGCGCCCGCTTCCCGACCAGGATCGCACGGCCATCGACCGTCGCTTCGATGCCGTGACCCACGACCGCCTTGAACGCGGTCGGTTCTGCGAGCGTCACGCCCCGAGCGGTTGCGCCGTTGACGATGGCGGCCGCGAGTGGGTGCTCGCTCCGGCGCTCGGCCGATGCGGACAGTCGAACAAGGTCCGGCTCGGTGGTACCCGCGAGTACCCGCACATCGGTCAGCGTGGGTTTTCCAAGTGTCAGCGTGCCGGTCTTGTCAAGGATGATGGCCGAAAGTTTGTGGGCGGTTTCGAGCGCTTCTCCGCCCTTGATGAGGATGCCATGCTCGGCACCTTTGCCCGTCCCGACCATGATCGCCGTGGGCGTCGCGAGCCCCAGCGCACACGGGCAGGCGATGATGAGCACCGAGACGGCCGTCACCAGCGACATACTCAAACGAGTTTCCGCCGGAGAGACGAACCACCACGTGATGAACGTCACCACCGCGATGGCGATGACGATCGGTACAAAGATCCCGCTGACCCGGTCGGCGAGCCGCGCGATCGGTGCCTTGCTCCCCTGGGCTTCTTGCACGAGCCGGACGATCTGCTGAAGCGCAGTGTCCTGGGCAACCTTGGTCGCGGTGAACCGCAGCGCCCCGGTCGTGTTCATCGTCGCGCCAAAGACGCTGTCGCCGGCCTTCTTCTCGACCGGCACACTCTCGCCGGTGAGCATCGATTCATCGACAGCCGAATCGCCGCTCTCGATGCGACCATCGACGGGAATCTTCTCTCCGGGGCGCACGATCACGACGTCCCCGACCACGACACTCTCGATCGGCACGTCCTTCTCGATGTCCCCGCGCACGACGCGAGCTGTCTTGGCCTGCATGCCGATGAGCTTCTTGATGGCCGCACCGGTCTGCCCTGTGGCACGGGCCTCGAAGTACTTACCTAGCAGGATCAGCACGATGATGACGGCTGCAGCCTCGTAGTAAACGGGCACCATGGTCATTCCGCCCATCGTGCCACCAGTCGCGCTCTTCGCTAGGGCCGTCGCGCTGGCCGCAGAGGCGGCGTGCGCCGCGTTGGTCACGGCCCGGCCCGCACCCGCAAAGAAGCCGGGCCAGATCGTGGCCGCGAGCGAGTAGAAGTACGCCGCGCCGGTGCCCATGGCCACCAGCGTGTCCATGTTGGCGGTCAAGTGCCGAGCACCCTTCCACGCCGAGCGGAAGAACTGCCAGCCGCACCAGAACAGCACCGGCGTCGTAAGCGCGAGCTGGAGCCAGTTGATCCACGAGACGTTGAACGCCGAGATCTTTCCGTGCGACATCGCGATGACCAGCACCGGCAGCGAGAGCGCCGCGCCGACGATCATCTTGGTCATCAAGAGCCGCCGCTCGGCGTCGCCGACGTTCATGTGCGCGGAGTGGTCTTCACCGCCACCCATCGCGTGCCCGGTGTGCGATCCGGCACCCTGGGCCGTAAGCATCGCCGCATGGTCGTGCCCCGCGTGTCCGTGTGCGGGATTCGTCGCGCCGTTCTTTGCCGGCGCTGGTACGGGCACGATCGCCTTGTACCCGATGTCGTCCACGGCCTTGGCGAGTTGCTCCGGCCCGGTGGCCGCCGGGTCGTACTTCACCGTCGCCACCTTGGTGGCGAAGTTCACATTCGCCGATGTGACGCCGGGCTGCTTGGCGAGCCGCCGCTCAATCGTGTTCGCGCACGAGGCGCAGGTCATGCCCTCGATGGGCATGTCGGTCCGCGCTGATGCCGTGTCCGTCGCAGTCTTTGTGTCCATGTTCACTTTCAGCGTGGGCAGCTACGCTCACCGCGCCACCTTGGCGACCAACGCCAGCAGTTCCTCGATCATGTCGTCTCGCTTGGGACCATCCTCGTGCATCGCGGCCGCGGCGCAGTGCGTGAGGTGGTTCCGCAAGAGGTTCTTGGCGACCGAGCGGAGCGATTCCTGCACCGCCGCGGCCTGCTGGATGATGTCGGAGCAGTAGCGGTCCTCCTCGATCATCGCCGCGATCCCTCGCACCTGCCCCTCGATCCGCCGCAGGTGTTTCACGTTCGCCGCTTTGATCGCGGCGTCGACACCCACCGCGTGCGCTCCTGGACCCACCCCGTCGCGGGTCTGTCCCATGACTGAGCGCTCGCCCGGTTTGCACCCGCACGCCGCGCCGTTCATCGCCGAACGCGCTGTACGCTCGGACGCGCCCTTGCTCAACTTGCCCTTGGCCATCGTCATCGCTCCTTCACCGATCGCTCGTACACCTGCTCACCCACAGCACCCACCCGAAGTCTTTGCACCTGGTGTGCCGCCCGGCGATACCGCTCTCGCCTCGCCGCAGCATCCACCGCCGGTCTTGGCCGACGCGGGCGATCCAGCGCTCGCGGCATCGCTCACCGCCTTGGCCGGATAACCAGCTTCTTCGAGCGCGTTCACGGCCTTACCAGTAGCCCAACCGTCGGCCGTTTCGATCACCGCCGCACCCACCGCCACCGACGTGAGCTTGACCCCCGGCACCGCCGAAAGGGCTTTGGTCACGGCCTGGACGCAGTGCCCGCAGGTCATGCCGTCGATGCTGAGCGTGGTGGTTTGGGTCGTCTCTGTCGCCGTCTTCATACAAATCTCCTTGGCAAAGTATACTCCCCCGGAGTATGTACGACCATCGGAGCCACGGGGTTCATAACCGCTGGCGCGTACCCGTACCGGCCCATCGTCGAGATCGCGCATGGCGTGCGGTTGCTGGCGAGGAGTCGATCGCAGCGGCGTGTGATGTCTCGGCTACATCGCGGCGGGAAGTCCGAGCCGAAGACACAGGACGCCACTCTCCCGCTGGTCGGCGGCGAGAACGCCGCCGCTGGCGCGTGCGAGCGTGCGGGCGACGGCGAGTCCCAGGCCGAAGCCGTTGTGGTCGTGGCGGGAAGCATCCTTGCGCCAGAACGGCTCAAAGAGCCGCGCGTAGTCTTGGTCGTCGAGATCGGGAGCGGGATTGCTCACCTCGATTCGGATCATCCCATCGGCCGCGAGGGCTGCAATGCGGACGGCGAACTCCGGCGTTGCCGCGCCATGCCGCAGCGCATTGTCGATCAGGTTGCCGAGAATCGACGCGAGCGTTGCGGCGTCGATCCGGGCGTGCAGCCCCGCATCACACTCGATCCGCACTAGCCGTGCATCGCCGCCATGCAAGGCAATCGCGCGGGCGGCTTGTTCTGCGAGGATGGGGCCGACCTCGGTGCGGGCGTGTTGATCGGGCCCCGAGCGGACCGCGCTAGCGCGTGAGAGCCGCAGAAGCGTCTCGCACAGGGCTTGGGCGCGGGCCAGCACGCCCAAGGCGGTATCGGCGGTTCGAGACCACTGTTCGCTGGTGCGGGGCTGTCTCGCGGCGACTTCCAGGAGCATCCGCAGTTCGGCGATGGGTGTGCGGAGTTCGTGGCTGGCGGCGGCGCTGAAGCGCTTCTCGCGCTCGAAGGCTTCGTCGAGCCGGGCGAGCAGGGCGCTGAGTTGCTCGGCGATGGGGCGGAGTTCGGTGGGCAGATGGCCGGCATCAAAGCGTGTGCCCAGCGCCTCTGGCCCGATCGCCTCGACGCGCCGGGAGAGATCGCTCAGCGGGGCGAGCCCGCGCGAGACCGCCCAGCGCGACGCGGCGATGCTCGCCAGCGCCAGCGCTGCGCCCACGCCCGCGATGCACCACGCGACGATGGCGAGCGTGCGGTCCAGGGGCGCACGTGGCAGCGCGACCAAGAGGCGGACGGCGGGCGAGGAAGCCGCGTGGGCGTCGAGCGCGGCCGTTGCGACGGCGCGTCCCTTGTCGCCCTCTTCGTCGCGCTCGCTGGCAGGAGAGAACTCGATGAGCACGGCGCGGCCCGCTCCGCCGCCGGGGAGCGTGACGTTGCGAACGCCCGCCGGGCCATCGCGTGACGCCGCCGGAGGCCAGGCATCATCCTTGAGAGACTCGCTGCGCTCCAATGGCCGCCAGCCCTGCCCATCACGGACCCAGGCGACGAAGTACTCGGCGTCGCCGCGCTGCGCGGGTGAGCGGGCGAACTTTGGCATCGCCTCGCCCGCGTAGTCCATCTCGACCTTGGTGCCGTCGAAGCGCGTGAGCCCTTGGAGCGCGGACGCCCGTGCGACGAGCGCATCGTCGAACTGCGCGGTCATGGCCCGGCGCAGCACGATCAGCAGCACCACGCCGCCGATGAGCAGCAGCACGGCCATGCTCACGGCCACCAGCGCGGCGGTGCGACGACGGATGCTGGTCATGGCGTGCCCTCTTTGAGCACGTACCCGACCTTGCGGCGCGTGTGGATGAGTTCGGCGCACCCCGGTCCGCCCGCCGCTACGAGCTTGGCGCGCAGCGCGGCCACCGCCGAGTCGATCGCGTTGGAGAAGACCTGCGAGCGGTCGTCGTAAAGATGCTCTTCGAGTTCCGCGCGGGAGACGGGCTTGCCCGCGTGAGCCGAGAGGTATTCGAGCAGGCCGTATTCGCGTGGCGATAAGTCCACGGGGACGACTACACCCCCGCCTCCGGCGCTCCGCCGCGTCATGTGCGCCGTCTTCGTCGACGTGTCGATGGTCAGCGGTCCGATCCGAAGCACCGGTGATCGCGCCCCATGCCGCCGCCGCGTCAGCGCCTGCACCCGCGCCAGCAGTTCTTGGAACGCAAAGGGCTTGACGAGATAGTCATCGGCCCCGGAGGTCAGCCCTCGCACCTTGTCGTCAAGCGTGTCCTTGGCCGTGAGCATGAGCACGGCGGCCCCCCCATGCGCCGGCTTCTTCACACGCGTCCACTCGCGCAGCCGTGCGAGCACCGTCAGCCCGTCCATCTCCGGCAGCATCCAGTCCAGCACGATCACGTCGTAGTCGGTGGTCTGGGCGTGGATCAGCCCGCGCTTGCCGCCCTCGACCGCATCCACGGCGTACCCCGCCTCGCGCAGCCCCTGGGCCAGCGAGTCGCGGAGAACGGCGGAATCTTCGACGATCAGGATGCGCATGGGGTCATCATTCGCATGTGCGGCGAGGCGGGATTACTTTGGCTCGGAGTTCGGCCTTTCAGCGGTCACGGCGTTCGCAACGCCCCGCGCGTCCCGCCGCATGGTGTACAGGATCACGGCGACGAGCACCGCCGCGAGGACCGCCGACGAGCCGACGGTGCCGAAGCCGAGCCCGCCCTGCGCGGGGGTCTTGGTGAGCACATCGCCCATTGTCGCGCCGAAGGGGCGGGTGAGCACGAACGCCACCCAGAAGAGACCCACGTACAGGACCGGGCTGGCGACCTTGAACCGCTTGGCGACGAGGTAGACCGCGACGATCAGGGCGATGATGCCGCCGATGAGCGCGGCGCCGCCAGCGAAGCCCAGGCCCGAGTTGTTGGCGAGGTAGTCGCCCAGCGATGTGCCCAGCGTGTTGGAGACGAGGATCGCCGACCAGTAGAAGACCTCGGCCCGGCGCGAGCGGACATCGGTGACGGACAGAGACTTCTCAACGAGTCGCCAGACGATGAGCACGCCCACCAGCAGCGAGACGAGGATCGCGCTGCCCGTGGCGTAGCCGATGCCCAGGCCCGGGCCGTCGCCGTACGCCGCGGTGCGGTTCATGAAGTCGGACATCGTGGTGCCCGCGGTGCTGGTGGCGAGGATGACGGCCCAGTAGAGGAACGGGATGTAGCGCTTCGCCACGAGTTGGCCGATGAGCACCGCCACAAAGCCGGACATCAGGATGAGCGTGCTCCACATGTAGCCGATGCCCATCGTCATCGAGAACAGATCGCCCGCCGTCTCGCCCAGCGTGGTGGCGGCGATCTTCATGACCCAGAAGAGGAAGGTCAGGGCCGGGAGTTTACTGAGGGCGGTGGAGTGGGCGTTGGGGGGGTGGGGCATCGGTCGTGTTTCCTTGGGCGCGGGGATCATCGCGGGAGGCAAGCCACCAACGGCCCGGCGGGGCGGTTGGCGGTGGAGGCGTGCGGACGGCACATCGGGACAGAATCAGTCCTTCTTGTCCTTCTTCTCTTCGTGCTTGTCGCCCTTCTCGTCGCCGTCGCCCTTGGACTCGTCCTCGATGTTGCCCGAGGCATCGACCTTGACCTCGTGCTTCTTGCCATCGATGACGACCTCGACTTCGTAGAACATTTTGGTGACGGAGAAGGGGTTGGCGAACGTGGCCTTGGGGTAGTCCTTCTTGAGCGCGGCCATGACCGACGCCGGGAGTTTGGCTTCGGTCGTGGCCTTCTCAGTCTCCATCAGGTCTCCGGCGGTTGAGAAGATCGCGGCGCACTTGACCGCCCCCTCGTTGTACTCGACCTCGTACGTCACCACGTCCTCGTCATCCTCCTCTTTGATGACCTTGGTGATGTTCTTGGCGTCGCCTGCGAGTTTGATCGCGGCGGCGCGGACAGCCTCGGGGGCCTTGTCGAGCGTGATGACTTCTTCCTCGTCGCCTTCCTTCTCCTCGCCCTTGGGCTGCGTGTTCCCTGCGGGCTGGGGCGGCTGGCCGGGCTGGGCGAAGGCCCATGCACCCGCGCCGGCGAGGAGGGCGAGGGAGACGAATCCGACCGAGAGTTTCCGAGTATCCATGCGAGTGCTCCGTAGCCGAGCGGGAGTCTCCGCTGCGGCGGTTGGGGGTGGCTGGCGAAACGCGCGTTCCGTCATGGAGGTATTGATGCGCATCGGGCGGACCAAACATGATGCAATCGTGTCGTTACCCGGCACAGAGTGGGTCAACCCGTCGGTTCACGGAGTGAGCCGTCCCCCCACAGTCTGCTCAAGAGCGATGTGGGCAAGCACCGCGTCTCGCTCAAGGTCGTTGATGGTGCGCCGAGCCTCGATGACCTCGCGCTGGGCATCAAGCAGCACTGTCACGTCGGCCTGACCCGACTTGAGCGCGGCCTCCGCGAGCGCCAGGTTGCGTTCCGAGATCGCGAGCACGGTGGAGCGGTAATGCTCAGCGAGCCGCGAGGCGCTGTCGAGCTCGATCCACGCCACGCGGGCTTCACGCACGGCCCGCTGCGAGACGCCCTCGTAACTGGCGAGGGCGACGCGGGCGAGCGAGCCCGCCTTGGCGATCTGGGCGGCGTTGGTGTCGAAGATGGGGATGCCGACCTCAAGCACCGGACCGATGGTCTTCTTGCCATCCACATCGCGCTCGAAGTCGGCCCCCAGCCCGAAGTCCTTCAAGCGGCTTCGTTCCTCCACGGAGAGATCGGCCCGTTGTGCCTCAACGATCGAGCGAGCCGCAGCCACGTCAAGCCGCTGCGAAGCCGCGAGTGCGATCGCGGCGGGCTCGTCGATGCTGGTTACGCTCACGGCTGTGGCGCTTCCGTCGACGGTCCACTCCGCGCCCTCGCCTGCGAAGCCGATCAACTCCAGCATTCGGCGTCGCTCCTTGGCAAGATCGCGGACGACGATGGCACGCTCGGCCTGGGCCTTGGCCTGCTGTTGTCTGGCCCGATTGACATCGAGCGGCGTTCCCTCACCGCCACGGACCCGGGCGTCGAGCGAGTCGATGGACCGTTGAATCGTGGCGAGATTCTCATCGCTGAGCGAGAGAGCACTTTGGCCGAAGGCGATCCGTGCATGGGTGGACTTCACCTCGGCCACCAGCCGGAGGGCTTTGTCGGAGATGTCGAGTACCGTCTGATTCAGCCGAGCGTCCGCGGCCGTGATCTTGCCGTCGCGCAGCCAAAGGGCGGTGAACGACTGCACGACCTGCGCCCCAACGAACGAACCGCCGCTCACCGGGTCAAAGGGGAATCGCAGCGTCAGCCCGAGCACGGGGTTCGGCAACAGGCCCGCCTGAACGAGGTCCGCCCGCGAACCCGCGATCTGCTCGACCTCGGCTCTGATCTGGCGGTTGTTGCGGAGCGCCATCGCCACCGCCTGCTCGACACGCAAGGGCGAGCGACCATCCCACCCAGCCCCCGGCAGGCCAGAGGAGTTGAGCGACGCTTCCCACGGCCGCGTCCATTCCGGCGTCACGCCGGAGCGCTCGCCGACGGTTGAAGCGGCCCGGTTGATGTCGGGCTTGGGATCGAGCGAGGCGCATCCGCCAATCGCGGCGAGCATCGTGAGGGTGACCATCGCCAGCGGGCGACACGGTTGCGGGAGGCAGCGCGGGGGCGGGGCGTTCATAGGGGTCTTCTCCAGTTGAGAGTCAGCGGGGGCGGCGGAGGATTACTTCTTTGGCACGCACCGGTCGCAATCCACGCCCTCGGGGGCGCACTTCGCGCAGCGCACCTTGAGCACGCCGTCGTGCTCGTAGATGCTCATGTCCGACTTGCAGTCGTCGCAGCTGTGCGTCGTGATGGTGCGTGTGCCCGAGTAGCCCGTCCGCGGGTTGTGCGTGCCTTGCACGGTCCTGATCTGGTCGTAGCACTTGGTGCACACAGAGACTTTTCCGGCCTGGGCCTTACTCATGTCGTGTTTGTCGGTGGCGCAGCCTCCGGCAAGGAGCACGGACGCGGCGGCGAGTAAGAGAAGCGGGCGGATGAGTGTCATGGGTCAATCTCCGGGAACAACTCGCTCGCCGACCGCCGCAACGCGCGGCGGCACGACAAGCGACGAATCGTCCCGCGCCGCTCTCGCGCCGCGGGACGGTGGGTCATCGCGGACGGATCACTTGTGGTCGTGGCCACCGTCCTTCTTCTCCCCGCTGCCATGCTCGTGCGGCGCGGCCTCACCCTTCGCGTCGCCCTTGGCGACCGTGAACGTGAAGGGCACGGTGATGACCTGCTCGTTCTCTTTGGTGCCGACGTTGAACTGGGCCCAGCCCTTGTAGGTGCCGGGGACGGTGAAGTGGGCCTCGAAGTCCACCTTCGGCCCGCCCATGCCGGCGCTGGCGTGCTCGCCGCCCTCGTGCGGGTGCGAGTGGACGAACTGCGTGCGGTCCTCGCTGATGATCACCAAGTGGCCCATCGCGCCCAGGTACGGGGCGAGCGTCGTCACCGGCTTGCCGTCCTTAGTGATGGTGTACGCCATGTGCGTGGAGCCGCCGGTTTTCACCGGCCCGCCGGTGTCGAGGGCGACGGTGTAGCCGTCGATGGTCTTGGGTGTGCCCGCATCCACCGTGAGGGGCTTGGCGGCGGGCGCGGTCCCCGGGATGGTGATCGGCACGCTCACGACCTGCTGGCCGACGTTGGGCGGGGTGAAGTCGTTGTAGAAGAAGAACTCACCCGCCTGCGGGAAGGTGTAGGTGAAGGTGAACGTGCCATCGGGCTGGATCTCGGGATGCTCGTGGGCGTACCACGAGAGGTCCTTGCTGACCATGAGCAGGTGCAGCAGCTTTTCGTGGACGGTCTCGACCTTCTTCACGGGCAGGCCGGTGGGGTCCTTGATGGTGAACACGAGCGTGATAGGCTTGCCCACGGTGATCGCGCCGCCCACGGGCTTGATGTCCACGATGAACTTGTCGGAGGTCTGCTTCTTGAGGTTCATCGAGCAGACGGGGCACTTGCCGGGCTTGTCGTAAGTCTTGGCCCCTTCGCAGTGCATGGGGCAGAAGTACTTCGCTGGGGCGAACGCGGCGAGTGCTTCGGCCTGCTTCTTCATCTCCGCCAGCGCGGCCTTGGCGGCGGCGGCGTCCTTCTTCTCGCCCGCTTCGTGAACGCCGTCGGCGGCCTCGGCGAGCGCCTTGCCGGCCTTGTTGATGTCCTTGACCTGGGCCTTGTCCACGCCCGAGTCCGGCTTGAGGGCCAGCGCACCCAGCGACTTGGCGAGCGCCCCGATCGCGTCGGACTGCTCGTGCGCCTCGTCGAGCTGGCTCTTGGCGATGAGGCCGTCGAGCGCGGTCATCCGCTCGCCGATCTCGCGCATCGCCGCGGCGAAGGAATCAGCGGCCTTCATCTCGCCGTGCGAGTGGCCGTCGTCCTTGTGCCCGGGCTGGGGCTTGTCGTCGTGGGAGTGTTGGGCCAGAAGGGGCGTGGTCCAGAACGACGCGGCCGCAAGTGCCGCCAAGAGAGTACCTACAGAACGCTTCTTCATTGATGAACTCCTTCAGTTGGCCGGCCCATTGGTCGGGCTGGGGCTTTCTGAGTCTTCGGCAGAGGCGGATGCACGGCCGTCGTCGCTCGCCCCTGCCTGAGGTGCGACGTGGTCACTTGACTGAACGGGAGCGGCATCGACCGTCCCGGGTTTGGTTGACTCGGTTGTGAGGGGACTGGAAGCGGGTACTTGGTGGCCACGCTTCGCCGCATGCTCTTGTGCGAGACGCTCAGCAGCGGTCTTGCCGAAGCGGTAGAAGATCGCCGGGGTCACAAAGAAGTCCAGCAGCGTGCTGGTGATGAGGCCGCCGAGGATGACGACCGCGACCGGGTACAGGATCTCCTTGCCCGGCTCGCCCTTGCTGAGCACCAGGGGGATGAGGCCTAGCCCCGCCGTGACGGCGGTCATGAGCACCGGGGCGACGCGCTCCTGGCTGCCTCGGATGATGAGCTCCTTGCTCCACGGCTGGCGTTCCTCGGTCATCAGGTGGATGTAGTGGCTGACCATCAGTACGCCGTTGCGCGTCGCGATGCCGGTGAGGCTGATGAAGCCCACGAGTGAGGCGACGCTGAAGGGCTCGCGGGTAATCGCCAGCGCGGCGACGCTGCCGATGAGCGCGAAGGGGACGTTGAGCATGATCTGCGCGGCGACCATGCCCGAGCGGTAGTGCGTGTAAAGGATCACGAAGATGGCGACCAGCGAGCCCAGGCCCAGGATGAGCAGCAAGCGGGTCGATTCCTGCTGGGCCTCGTAGAGGCCGCCGTACTGGATCGTGTAGCCCGTGGGGAGCTTGCTCCCGCCCACGTCCATCGCGATCGAACGCTTGATCTCCTCAACCGTCGAGCCCAGGTCGCGGCCCCGAACATTGGCGGAGACCACGATGCGGCGGCGGAGGCTCTCCCGCTGCACCTCGTTGGGGCCGAGCTTCTCGACGATCTCGGCGACGTCGCGCAGCAGCACGATCGCGCCCGTCGGGGACACCAGCCGCACCAGGCCCAGCGATGTCGGGTCGGTCCGGTGTTGGTCGTCCAAGGTCAGCGTGATGTCGAAGACCTTGAGGCCGTCGAGCACCTGGCCCACGACCTTGCCCTTGGTGGCCGTCTCCATCGCGTCGGTGAGCGCCGCGGGAGTGAAGCCCACGCGGGCCGCCGCGGCGCGGTTGATGCTGATGTGCAGTTGCGGCACCAGCACTTGCTGTTCGACCTGCAGGTCGGCGACGCCGGGGATTCCCTCCATCGCGGCCTTGGTCTGGTCCGCGAGTGTGCGGAGCGTGCTCAGGTCGTCGCCGAAAATCTTGACCGCGACTTGGGCCCGCACGCCCGACAGCAGGTGCTCGATGCGGTGGCTGATGGGCTGGCCAATGCCCACCGAGACGCCGGGGAAGGCCGAGAGCTTCTCTTCGATCTGCGAGAAGACCGCTTCGCGCGGGACGATGTCCTTGGCGGGCGGCGGTCTGCGTCCGCTGATGGTGGATGACGTGCTTGGGTCCTTGGCTTCTTCCCTGGTCCAGAAGTCCACTTCGATCTCGCTGGCGTTGACACCAAGGGCGTGCTCATCCTGCTCGGCGCGGCCCGTCCGGCGGGCAGTGCTCTTCACCTGAGGGATGGACAGAATCAGCTCCTCGGCCTTCGTGCCGAGCTTGTTGGATTCCTCGAGCGAGATGCCAGGCTGCCCGTAGAACGCGACCACCGCGGTGCCCTCGTTGAACGGGGGCAGGAACTCCGAGCCGAGCCGCGTCACCACGAAGAGTGCGCCGGCAACGAGCACGCCCAGCGTGGCAAGCACCGCGACAGGTCGCGGCATCGAGATCGCATACGACCGCAGCGCGAGCCGCTTGCAGACGCGAAGCAGCAGGCCGTCCTGGCCGTGCGTCATCCGCTTGATGCCCGGGAGCAAGTAGTATGCGAGCACGGGCGTGGTCGTCAGCGCGACCAGTAGCGATGCGAAGATGCTGACGATGTACGCCGTGGCCAGCGGGGCAAAGAGCCGCCCTTCGATGCCCGGCAGGAAGAACGTGGGCAGGAACACCAAGTTCACAATCACTGTGCCCAGGATAATCGGGTTGCGGATCTCGCTGGAGGCGTCGAAGACAACTTCAACGATGGGCTTGGGCGTGAATGAGCGGCGGTTCTCGCCCAGCCGCCTATAAACGTTCTCGACATCGACCACCGCATCGTCCACCAGTTCGCCGATGGCCACGGCCAGTCCGCCGAGGGTCATCGTGTTCACGCTCATCCCCAGCCAGTGAAAGACCAGAAACGTCGTGATGATCGACAGCGGCAGGGCCGTGAGCGTGACGATCGTGGTCCGCACGTTCATCAGGAACAGGATGAGCACAATGACGACCAGGATCGCACCGTCGCGGAGCGCGTGGATCACGTTGGTGATGGCCGAGTTGATGAAGTGTTCTTGCCGGAACACGTCGGCGTTGATCTCGATGCCCGCGGGCAGCGTGGGACGGAGCTGGGCGAGTGTCTCATCCAATGCCCGGGTCAAGGCGACTGTGTCGGCGCTGGGCTGCTTCTGGATCGCCATGATCACGGCCCGCGAAGCGTTGTCCGAGCCATCGCCACGCTTGATCGTCGGGCCGGCCTCGGTCACGGTGGCCACATCGCCGATGAGGACGGCCCGTGGCGGTGAGTCGTGATCGCCCGGCTTGTTGGTGATGAGCGATGAAGCGATGTCGGCCGCGGCCTGTACGCGGCCGATGTTGCGAACGACCAGTTCCTGAGCGCCGCTCACGAGGAACCCGCCGCCGGTGTTCTGATTGGCCGCCGTGAGGGCCTTCTCCACATCTTCGAGCGTGAGGTCAAACAGACGCAGCTTGTCGGGGTCAACCTGCACCCGGAACTGCTTGAGGTCGCCGCCCTGGGCCGTGACCTGGGCGATGCCGGGGATCGAGAGCAGCGCGGGACGCAGCGTGAACTCCGCAACAGTGCGAACCTCCATCGGCGAGAGCGTCTTGCTCGACACGCTGATCAGCGCGATCTCGCCCATGATGCTCGTGGCTGGCGTCATGGCCGGCACGATGCCGGGCGGTAGCTTGCCGGTGACCGTGCTGAGTCGCTCGGTGACCACTTGCCGGTTGTACTTGAGGTCCGTGCCCCACTGGAACTCAACGAAGACAATCGAGAGCCCAAGCGATGACACGCTCCGCACCCGTTCGACGCCCGGCGAGCCATTGACGGCCGTCTCGATGTTGTACGTGACCTGCGCTTCGACCTCTTCGGGCGCAAGGCCCGCTGCCTCGGTCATGATGGTGACGACCGGGCGGTTCAAGTCCGGAAGCACGTCGGTCGGGGTCCTGACCGTGACGTACATGCCGTAGACTGAAACCAGCAGCGCGGCAATGAGCACCAGCACTCGGTTGTTTAGCGATGATCGGATGATCCAGTTCAGCAAAGGGGAGTCCTTCCTGGTCGAGTGTCAAGGGAACGAGTCCCGATCAGTGCGTGTGCCCGTGTCCGTCGTCTGACTTCGCCGGTGCCGCTGGTTCTGGCGCACCGGGCCCCCCCACCACAAACCCTCGCAGCTGAGACAGGCTGAACGCACCGCTCACCGCGATCACGTCGCCCGGCACCAGACCGAGCTTGATCTCGACGACGCGATCGTCCCGCACGCCCGTGGCAACGTCGCGCTTCTTGAAGACCTCATTCTCGCCCTTGCCTTCCTTGACAAAGACGTACTGCAATGGCCCTTCCTTGACGATCGCCGAAGTTGGCACAACGACGGCGCTATCGCTCGCGCTGAGCACCACCGAGAGGTCCACGAACTGACCCTGCCGGAGCAGCCCGGCCGGGTTCTCGACATCAACGATGAGGTGTGCCGTCCGCTTGGTGGCGTCGATCACCGGGCTGATGAAGCGCACGACGCCCTCGCCAACGACCTCGCTTGTCTCGCTCACGCCGCGGCGTATTCGAACACTGGGTGTAGACGCGAGGGAAAGGCGGTCAATCAAACCCTCGGGCACTTCGCCTTCGATCTGTACCGACTGGAAGTTGCCAATGGTGAGGATCGGCGCGCCCGCGCTCACGCCCACTCCGGGCACCGCGGTGCGGCTGACAACCACGCCGTCGATCGGGGATACGAAGCGCAGCAATCCGGGCCGAGCGGGGTCAGCGAGCGGTTGCCCGTTGGAATCGGTATCGGTGGATGCCTCCGTCTTGGATCTGGGCAGCGTGCCACGGAGGGCATCCGTGGCCGCCCGCGTCGTCTCGGCCTGTCGCTTGAGCGAGCCGACCTCAGCCTTCGCCTGCGTCAGTGCGACCGCCCTCAGCCCGGCATCGGCCCTGAGCCTGAGTGCTTCCGCCTTCCGCTGCGCCAGCAGGTTGGCCGACACGCTTTCGCCCGCGCTGGTCAGCCGCTGGACTTCCGCCTCGGCCAGTTCGGCACCCTTGACCAGTGCAGGGGCTTCGATCTCCAGCGATGCAATCTGCGACTCTGCCCGAGTGACATCGGAGAGCAGCTTCTCGTACTCCGACTCCAGGCGTTTGAGGTCGTACATGAGCCGGGCAAGCTCGGGGATGTCGAGTTCCGCGACGACCATGCCCTTGGTGACTGTGTCGCCGGGCTGTACCGCGATCGAGCGCACCACCCCGGCGTAGGTCGGCGCAATGGTGTAGGTGGCGTCAGGTCGTGACCTCACCATGCCTGTGAGGCGCAAGACGTCTTCGATCTGACCAAAGTCGACCTCGGCGGTCTTCAGTCCGATGGCCATTGCCGTCGCCTCAGAGACCCTCTTGGGGGCGTTGGGGTCAAACGTCGACCCCGCGGGCTTGTTGTGGCCTTCGTGGGCATAGACAGGAATCAGGATGGCGGCGGTCGCGAGCGCCAGTGCGCCCGCCACCAAGGTCGCGCGTGAGCGTGCCATGGGGATCCTCGGGAGGGGGGTGGGGGTGAGTCTCAAGACCGTGAGTTGGAATGGGGAGCGGACGCGTCAATCGCGACCACGAGCAGGAATACCGACGCAGTCCGAATGGACCGAGGCGCATTTGCAGCGCATCGCCACGAAGAATGGCATCGGGTCAGGCCGAAGCCCAAGCTCTTGTGCTACACGACGAGCGCGCAATGCTGGCGCAGCAGCGATGTTGGCGGTCGTACACTCGCCCAGACATCGTGCCTGTTGATCGGGATTTGAGCCTGCGGAATGCGATCCGTGGCCAGAACCCAATCGAGAACGGCGATGAGCACCGGAACCGGCAACTCAACGCTCGGCTTTGCTCCCGTGAGCATCTTCGAGTCGTGCTTGCCGCACGAGCAGTCGTTCTCGTCGTCGTGATGGGGACCGCACGGCCCGCTCTTGTCGGGGTGAGCGTCGTGACCTTCCCTGGCTGAATCCGACGGGTTATCCCCATCGTGATCGTGCGTGCTCGCGTCCGAGTGATGGTGAGCAACGGCAACGACCGACTCACGCTCCGCATGATCGTCGCAGCTGGAACACGCGCTCACCCAAGCGTGGAAGTTGCAGCAGCAGAACGGCACAGCAACCACCAGAAGGAGGGAAACCATGAACCGGAATGGGCTGCCGCGTTGGAGCATACTGCTGAGGAGTATATCGCCAGACTTGACTACGTCTCTATCGACCTTCAAGTTCGGGCGAGTTGCAGACGTCACGGCGTTTCGCTGGAGACGACCAGACAAATGATCTCCGTTTTGGTCTTCTCTGAAAGCGATGCCCATCGTTCGATGACGGTCTGAATGCCCGACGAAGAGCCCTGGCCCGTCACCCGGTCCAGATCGGTCTGCCGGATGTGCCCGAGGTAGTACTTCCGCTCGACTTCTTCCGAGTGACCGGCGATTGCGGTCACCGCCCACGGGTCCTTCAGGGCATCGCGAAGGTCCTGCACCGCGTTGCGTCGAAGGGTCTGGAAAAGGTCTTCCCACGACGCGATTCCCGCCTTCTTCAACACCGTGCGGAAGCGGCTGTGCTGGTTGCTGTCGCTTGAACGGTCTACCTCGTTCTCCGGAACGATGAGCACGTCGGTCTTGGGGCGAGCGGCTTGAACAGTCTTGAGCAGGTCATAGAGCTCCGGGTCGAGCGGAATGAGACGCTCCCGGCCGGTCTTGGTGATGCTCTCGGGGAGAGTGATCAGGCGGCGATTCCAATCAATCATTCGCCATTCCGCGTCCAGCGACTCGCCCTTGCGGAGTGCACCGAGGCGCTGAAGAGCAAGAAAGCATCTCCAGCCATCGTTGCGGCAGGCGCCGAGGATGCGGGTGAAGCACTCGCGGTCGACGTAGTGCCAACTACGCTCGACCTTCTTGGGCTGCGTGCGGACACGGGCGAACGGGTTGGTCAGAAGGAGTCCTTGGTGGACGGCTTCGTTAAACAGGCATCGGATGTGCCGGCTGTAGTTCGCAATCGTCGCCGGTGCCAGCGTCTTCTCTTTCTTCACTCCCTTCCTCTCCGTCACGACCGGCGTGCTCAAGCGCGTGACCCATTCGGCTGCGACGGACGCGGTGACGCGGTCGATGCGGGTGTTCTCTCCGACGAAGTCCACAAACTTCTCGGCGGCCATGCGGTACGCCCGGCGGGCCTTGTCGCCGAGGTCCGGCTTCAGAGCGAAGAAGTTGGTCACCCACTCCGACATCGTCGGTGCTCGACCCAGGTCTGCCCGCTGCGGCTGCGAGTGGAGTTCCACGGCCAGACGCTCGCACAGAACCAGTGCCTGACGGCGGCTGATCTCGTCCTTAGGGCCAAGGCTGCGGGCCTTGCGACGGCCCATCGAGTCGTAGAAGAACGCCTGCCAGTAGCCGCCGTTGCTGGAGAGGGTGACCGCGGTCTTGTCAGCCATTGAAAACCATCCTTTCTCACCGGGGATTGTTCTCGGTAATCCGTGCGAGGAAAGCCTCAAGCTCGGATCTTCTGTACCGGACGCACTTGCCGACTTGGGTGCCACGGACCAGCCCCTGCTTCCGGTATCGCCGGAGCGTGTCCTCGGGGTTCTCGACGTCGATGATGTCCAGGCGGAGGTAGCGGATCGCCTCCTCCTCGGTGAGTAGTTCGGGGCATGGCATCGCGGGAACCAGTTCAACGATCCTGCCGTCAGGCTCCTTGCGGTACACGGGCGGGAGGATACCCGGAATGACGAATCGGTCGCTCATCTCCGCCACCCCGCATCTCGCGATGTGGCGAGGTCGTAGTAGCGGAGCACTGATCGTGCGGACGGGAAGCCCAGGTGTTCAGCAAGAGCTCTGGGGGTCATCCGTTCAGAAAGCCGAATGATCGCCGTTGTCCGAAGCGCTCGGACGCCCCTGATCGGCCAATCAATCTCTTCGAGAGAGACTCCCAGATTATCGGCGCGTACTTGCCGGGCCCGACGTTGAATCATCCGGAACCATTGCCCGAATCCGGGACTGATCTGTTCCGCCGTCAATGCTTCTCCGGACGCGATGCTGGTCCAGAGCTGGGCGAGCTTCCAGTCGGGAACGAAGACGTGCGAGTTCTTCGGTCGCTCATCCCGCAGCTCGCTGAGCAAGCTGAGCGTGGATTCGCTGACCGGAATGACCCGTTCCTGGTGAACCGGCATGGGTCGTCGAAGCGTGAGCTCGCCGACAATGGGCTGTGCGGAAATCCTGATCGTCTTGGTGAACAGGTTCACGTCCGATTCGTGGAGCCGAAGCACTTCGCCGACCCGCATACCTGTCGTGTAGGAGAGTGTGAGGAATGCTCTCCACCACAGGCAGTCTGCGGCTTGTTCGATCGCGACGTATTCGCGGAGGCTGAAGGCGACGGGGCGGGGGTTGGAGTTCACGAGGAACCTCCCCGCGCTTTGGAGCGGCGAAGGAAGACGCCTTTGGTCCACCGGATCGACGAGTCGCGTTTGCCCCGGAACACAACAATCGCGGATGGGAACGGAGCGCTCGCCGTCGCGTTGCCGAAACGGACGCGGCCCCGGACAAACCGGACTTCATCGGCCTTGGTCACATACTCGTGCCACCAGTGCGTGTCGGTCCGGGACGGCAAGAGGCACACGACGGTCGTGCCCTGAAGAGCACTTTCATACGCCTTCTGCACCCATTCGCCGATCGCCCGACCGTACGGCGGGTTCATCCAGCAGACACCGGTCCACGGCTGAGTCAGACCGTTCATCTCAGGCGTGAAGTACTGGGCGCACTTGGCGTTCTCCGGGAGAGCACAGACATCAAGCGTGAACGCGAACTCCGCGTTCAGGTCGTCGAAGAGGGATTGGGGCGTCGCCCACACGTCCGTCGCGGACGAGAAATGCACCGATGTACCGCGGGGCGTCCTCGGCTTGTCGTCATCGAAGAGGGTTGTCGTGGTGTTCACGTTCATCGCGAAAGTCCGCTCGTTCTTGACCGACTCGTCTCACTCGCCACAGTTCACGCACCGCTTCGCTCCGCACCGCTGGCAGAACTCGCTCCGACCGTCCGACGGCATGCCACACCGGTTGCAGAACAGCAGGCATTGACCGCGAATCTCTGGCGGGGAACTCGGGGTGGAGTCCGGCTCTTCGGTCTCGCGGATCGGCAGAGGGTCTGACGAGAGCGACCAGCCAGGGTCCGGGGTGCTTTGTTCTGGTGTTCCTGACCGACTCATCACTCACACTCCACAGGCAAGGGTCCGCGTTGTACGCCTGTACGCTACGATTCGTACATAGAGGACGTACGAAAATCTATCGACGATTCACAACCTCCCGGGCCTGGTCATTCGACAGCACCGACACGACGGCTTCAAACGGGATCGCGACCTCTCCGGTCGCCAGTTCGATGTCAGAGAATCGGTGGGCTGCGGCAGTCAACGACACACCGAACTTGCGTGCGAGTGCCGGGAGTACTTTGCCGCGGAACGCGAGGCGATGGGGCGCATCGCCGCCGCGAACGCCACGGAGCAGATCATGCACGTCAAATCCGGCTTCAGATGAGGCCGCCGCGAGTTCCACGCCCAACGACGGAATAGGCATCAGGAACGCCGCTGCGAACCGGTCCGCTTCGCGTTCGATCGCCTTGTCGTAGAAGTCGCGATGTTCATCTTCCCGGAACTCCTCCGTGACCTTGGCGTGCAGGACAACGTGGCCGAGCTCATGGGCAGCGGTGAACCGGAAGCGTGGCTCATCCTTGACGATCGTGACGCTGACCTCGATCTCCCGGTCCTTGGGACGGGAACGCCCGATGGCTTGCGGCCCCAGGTGCGAAAGGTCTGCGATGCCGAACCGGATGCCAAGGGGTCCCTCGATCCACTGCTCCACCGGGACGGGCAACGGCACGGACTCCAGCTTGCGGGCCCTGACGCATCGCATGATGGCGCTCCACGCCGCACGTTCGACGCGGCGCATACGGGGCCAGAACTGAAGGGCGGTGCCACTCATGGATTAGGTGCCCTCTCCCTCGTTAGCCTTCTTGGCGAGCTTGATCATTTTGTCCCACTGCTCGTTCGTCCACCCACGGGTGGTGCGGAGAAACTCCGGCACCTTTTCCACGGCGACCGGCGTATCGGTCGCGAGTTCAGCAACGATCGCCTCGGGTCGCGAGAAGCCCGCCCGCAGGTCGGCTTCCGGGATGCCGTACACCTTCACCATGCGGAGCAACAGTTCCTCGGAAGGGGTCCGCTTGCCGGTTTCGATGTCCGAGATGTGGATTGGCGAGGTGTCGAGCAGCTTGGCGATATCGCGGACGCTCTTGTCGAGCACCTCGACGCGGCGTTGACGGAGCCGCTCGTAGATGGACGCAGGTTCAATGGACTTTCGTTTGGCCATGACGTACCTCGACGTGCGTACTGTACGCAGTGGATGGTACGCAGGTTCCGTTCGGGGTCAAGTTCTGATGGAAAGAACTCTGGTCAGGGTCGGAGGCCGACCGTTCAGATCACGATCCGCTCGATTTCGTCGAGCGAGATGTCGTCGTTGCGGCGGTCGTAGAGCTTGGTTGTCCTGGGCGATTCATGGGCGGCAATGGCCTGGGCGTTCTCGATGGTGCCGCCGTTGATGAGGTAGGTGGTGATCCCGGTTGCCCGGAAGGTGTGGCAGCCGACGTTCGCGGGCAGCCCGGCGGCCCGGACGCGGCGCTTGACCATCCTGAACGCGTCGTTGCGGGTCATGCCGTGGGGCGTGATGGCTCCACGCGGGTCGATGGTTCGGAACAGAGAGGCGTTGTCGTCGGCTGGGGTGCCCGCGGTACTCAAGTACTGGTCGAGGTAATCCTCGGCAACGTGGTGGCAGGGAACTACGTGTTCCTTGCCGCCTTTCTCCTGAAGCCGCAGCCTCCATCGCTTTCCCTCCGGGAAGTAGTCACGAACGCGGAGCCCCACTGCCGCGGAGACGCGGGCGAAGCTGAAGACCATCACGGCGATCAGGGCCCGGTCCCGAAGGCCGCACACGTCGGTGATGGGGATGGAATCCAAGAGTTCACGAGTTTGCTCCGCCGTGAGCACCGGCGTCTTGCCCCGCGACATGATGACGGAGGGCCCACGCACCGACGCGGCCGGGTTGTACTGGACCACCTGGCCCGTAACCAGCCAGTCGAAGAGCGTGCGGACGGCGGCGAGCCGCTGCTTGACGGTGGGTTTCGAGTAGTGGGCCGCAAGCTCCTCGACGTAGCAGGCCACCACCAAGGGCTCGACGCGGCGAATGTCTATCACCCCGTGGTCTTCGCACCAGCGGAGGAAGTGGCCCACAGCGTTAACGTAGGCCCCCCTGGTGTTTCGGTTGCGAATGGTGGCGGCGAAGAACTCCACGAACCGCTTGACCGCGTGCGGGCCGGCCGCGGCGATCGTCGCCGACACAGTCAGGCGCTCCACCCCACCGGGCAGGTTCAAACTGGCGGGCCCTTGGTCATCGTTCATACCTCTTTGAGTGGCAGATTCTCGGCCGGATCGCAAGGCCTCCGATGTTCGACGAAGTGATCGCGACGTTGACCCGCACCGAGGCGTTCATCAATTCGTGATGCACGACCAGTTCACATCGGCGGCGATTTGTCAAGAGGTAAACCCTAGAAATGCACCGAACCCGCGAGGACGCACCATAACGTCCTTTATGGGGGAGCATCATGTCATCCTGCGGAACTCTTGCTCCAAGTCTTTGAACTCCTGCCGCTCGCGGTCGCTGTATCCATAATTGCGTCCTCCTGTGCTGGCGGCTTGCACGCGGCCTTCCATGGCCAGTGCTCGAAGAAGCTCTGGAAGCACTTGACTCACGCTCGACGACATCATCAGCTTGCACAGTTCGAGCATCATCGGGAGTCGCACGGCCAGTTCTTCGTATCGCATGCAAACCTTCTTTGCTGAGAGGACGTACTCCTCAGCGTTCGAGGCAAAGCCCGCCTTGGCAGCCCGGGATGCCAGCCACACGAAGGCCTCGACGCGCTTGCTCGCCGGAAACACGTCCATCAGGATGGCGGCGACATCGTCGAGCCTATCACGCACTTTCTCGCGATCACCAATCCGAGTGATGGAGTCCAGTAGTTCTGCAATGCGATCACGGAGCTGTTGATCGATTCCGATGAGCGCCGGGTGATCCAAATCCCCGTGGCGCTTGGTTGCGTCCACGTTGGCGGCAACGCTTGCCATCGCTTGACCAAAGCCACACGGCTGCACGATGCTCCGCACAAAATCGACCGCCTCGACCGAAGACCTCTGATACCGAGTGAGGAGGTCCACCGCATCGGTGATGGAACGAATCGGATCGCCCTCGATCGTATCACGAGCTAGTAGTATGTGGTCGAGTTGGGAGCGTCGATCGGGAGGAACCTTGTCTGGAGTTAGAAGTTGCCAAAAGACACTCAGAGGTGCCTTAACTACAAGAGGTGCCTTTACTCCCCGAATGGCCTCGTCGAATGCATCGGCACCTTCAAGCTCTGGGGGAGGCACACGGAATGGCCTCTCGGTCGGGTCTAGAACTGCGGGAAGCGTCAACGCGACATTGTTCGCAAGTGCACCGAGATGCGGTCGGCCAATCACCGAGAGGGCCCTCGCGAAGCGCTCAAGCCACCATCGCTCGTCCACCATGCAGTTGTCGCTGAGGAACCCCGCCATCTCGGCGAAGCGTTGAAACCACACGACACTCGCCTCGGGAGACTGAGTCAGCTGGATCCAGAGCAACGTCTGCCAGAGCCCGACAATCATCCTTCTATCCAGCAGATCCGAGCGATAATGTTCAGCACAGACTTGCTGAGCTGCATCGTTGCCGTCGAGCACGAACGTCAGGCGTACTGTGCAGCCGAAGTAGCGGAACCACGCATCTGAAGGAAAGCTTGATGACCCGGCCACCCATGAATAGTCTCCGAGGGCTTCTCGAAGCAAGTCTCGCTTTGCTTCGGGTGACGGCTCGGTGTCCGCTTGAGCCTCCAATCTCGCGGCCCTTTCGGCCACAAGCGAGAGCCTCTCCGTTTCGGGACAGTTTCGATGGACAATGAGCTTGTTGATAAAGCGATGATGTGCTTCGGCAGTTTCGTCCGATCGGGTGACACTGATGGCAATCCGAATGAGCTTCAACTGTTCTATTGGATCAGATTCGTACTCGATGAGCTCCTGGAACGCTTTGACCGCATCTGAGTGACGTCCGAGATGCATTTTGAGGATCACCTGCTGAAGCTCGATCCAGTGCTTTACATGATGCTCAATCCATGATCGCCTGAGGCAAGTGGAATAGAACTCCAACGAATCCTCCCCGATCGCGGTCGCTCTGCGTGCTTGATGACGCAAGAGCCGGTTGTACCAGTCGGTGCCGATTGGGTACGCGAGAAGGATTGAAAAAGGCGCGAAGCGAAACTCGCGAACGAGTCGTCGATAGGCGTTGCGAAGGAACACCATCACAGACGTCCGCCTCTCGGAGACGACTGCGACGGGACTTCCGATTGCGAGAACGTGGTACGCAGCACGTGTCCGCTGTCCACATCCTTCGGATCCCATGCGTGACCGGCTTGGAAGACGATTGCGTCGACCAAGCCTCCAGCCATTGCCCCACCTTTTCGTAAAGTCAGAAAATCGCGGGACAGCAGTACTGGCTGAAGAGAGTCGGCGCGCGCGATTGACCGGTCGCCCGTTCCGAGGTGCGACGTTCGAGTGCGCATCCCGGTAACGGCTTGACTGAACAACTGCTCCGCCCATCGGTTCGTCGTTGGGTCGCCATTGGCGTGGAATATCTTCGTCTGAAGATTGCCCAACAGGCTGTCGGCGACGCTGCGATTGTCCGCACCCTTGAGCATCGCGTAGTAGTTCGGGAGGTTCTGGGTGAGGTAGACGGTGGAGACGCACTTGCTGCGGGCCGTGAGCTGGAACGCGAGGTCGCGGCTGGTGACGAAGTACTGGGACTCGTCTGCCCACAGAAAGACCGGAGACTCACCCGAAAGGACGCCCGCTTTCTGGTCAACCTGAACCTTGCGGTCCTCCGTTGCCATTTGCCAAAGCGTCTTGTAGAGGACTTGCACGAAGCGCCCGATCTCTCCAAACGATTTGATCGGGAAATCAAGTATGACCACTCGACCCTGGTGGGTGGTGTCGGGAGGAAAGGTCGGCTCAGTGCGAGGCCCGTCGGCCTCGGCTCCGGGGCTGAACATCTGGCGGAGAGGTGAGCGCAGCAGGAAATCGGCCTTGGAAGTGAACATCGTCTGGATGTTGCTGCGGGTCTTCCACGCAAGCCCGGCTAGGTCGATGAGCCAATAGATCGCGGTCTGTCGCAGGTCTTCTTCGTCATAAAAAAGCGGGGTATCGCCGCGATCGAACCTCCCCTGGGCACGTTCCAAGCACTCCCAACAGACGGCACCTGACCGCTTCCATTCGTCTGACCGGGCTTCATCCCGGCTCGCGGGGGCGCTCATCACGATGTCCTTGACCCGGGGCAGGCTGATGGCATCGTCGGCCATGATGGCGAGGTCGATGGCGTTCTGAAGGAGTTGCCTGAACGTGTCCTGCCAGAATGGCTCGCTGCTCGACCCCGGCTCTTGGGGACGGCCAACCTCCAAGGCGGTCTCGAACAAGCTGACTAGGTTGAAGCTCGGATTGACCCCGACATCCCGCAGGCGGTTGAACTCGTAGTCGAGAAAGTCGAGTCGGTGGCCGCCGTCGGGAACCTGAAGTCCCCAGCTCCGGTATTCGTCCCGCTTGGACGGCGGGCCGACAACGATCGGGCGGTCGGGCCTTCCTGCCCGTGCCATGTACCCCGTCGGTCCCGCCCAGTCCTCGGCGTCGGTTGGCTTGGCGGTCAAGACAAGGCCGCCGAACCCGGCGCTGAGCAGCCCCATCGCCAAGGCCCGGCCGCTGCCGCTCGTCTTGCCCGAACCGGTGGCTCCAAAGACCTGAACGCCCTCGAAAGAGTCACGGATCGTCCAGTCGTGCGTCAGGTTCCGTTCGGTATCAGGAAAACGCAGGATCGGCGCCTCCAAACGCCACGTCCGTGGCGCTCCCGGCGGGGGCTGATTCGACGTGGTTGGGGGCGATTGAATCGGCACTTGGCGGACACCCTAACGAAGCCCGTTGCATCTCTGGAAGAGGTGATGTCTGCAATACAAAAAACAAAAAACCGAAACACAGTTCTACGAGGCGCGTATCGCACTACTGAGACACGTGCCTCCCTGGTCACCTCCCCTGCAAGGAAGACGCCATGCTGAGAGTGTATTCGAGCAAAGGCGGCAACTCCGCGAAGAAGTACTTCTTCAGTGGCTTGATGCACGGAGACTACTACGCGGAAGGACAGGAACGAGTTGGTCAATGGTGGGGTAAAGGTGCCGAACTCCTCGGGCTCCGGGGTGATGTAACGACCCGCGATTTCTGCCGGCTCGTCGACAACCAGCACCCGGCGACCCGGGAGAGGCTGACCCTCCGGAATGACCTCGACCGGCGGGGTGGGTACGACCTGACGTTCTGTCCGTGCAAGAGCCTGTCCATCGTCGCCTTGTTGAACCGGGACGACCGGCTCATCGAAGCGGTCCAGACTGCGGCGATGGAGACGCTCTCGGTAGCCGAAGAGCTCGTTCAGACGCGGGTGCGGAAGAACGGGGCCGTCCACTCCCGATTCACCAACAACTTGGCGGCAGCCGTGTTTCCCCACCTGACCGCGAGGCCGGAAGCCGGTCAACTGCCCGATCCGTTCGTGCACCTGCACGCCTACTTGATCAACGGCACCTTTGACGTCGAGGAGAACGTCTGGAAAGCGATCGAGCCGCTTCAGATCAAGTCCAACGCCCCCTATCTCGAAGCCGTATTCCACAGCACGCTGGCTGGCCTCGTTATGAACCTAGGGTACGAGATCGAGGTCAAGGGCAAGTTCTGGGAAATCAAGGGCGTGCCGCGAGACCTCGTTGAACTCTTGTCGAAACGCGATGCTCAGATCAATGCCGAGGCGGAAGAACGAGGAGCCAAGACTGCCAAGGAAAAGGATGGTCTGGCTGCCAAAACTCGACGTGGAAAGGCACCGGAGCATTCAATGGCGGAACTGGTCAAGGGCTGGTGGTCTCAGCTCTCTTGGAAGCAGGCACGCCAAGTTCGTGGCGTTGTCCCGACGAACTCGCCACGACGAGAATGGTCTGCCAAGGTCCGCGACATTCAAGCGGCTAGGGCGGTGCGTGCCGCCTCAGAGGGGATGTTTGAGTTTTCGTCGACCGTCACGGAACGTTCGCTGGTGGAACGGTGCCTCCGCTCTGCACCCGGCAAGTTTACGCCTGAAGATATTCGTTCCGCTATTGCCGCATCGGGGCTAGAGGTACGCGACCTTAACGGCGTTCGGCGAGTTACCCATCCCGACGTCTATCGCGAAGAGCGTGAAATCGTCAAGCGTGTCAAGGAGGGAGAAGGGAAGCACCGGCCTGCGGAGTCGGAACCGAAAACACCTGCCGGCCTTACGAAGGATCAGGCAAACGCCTACAAACACATTCTGACCTCTCGGGATCAGTTCATACTCGTGGAGGGCCGACCCGGCACCGGCAAGACTCGCATGGCCAAGGGCACTGCCCGGGCAATTAATGGGGCCATTCGTAACACGCTCCACCCGTTCCTCGGCGATAAGGTCGTGTTTCTCGCACCCACGGCGGTAGCGTCCCGCGAAGTGCTTCGGAGCGAAGGGTTCAAGAACGCGGACACCGTGGCAAAGTTCCTCCGGGACGAGAAGCTACAGAGTCAGGCTGCGGGAGGATGGATCTGGCTTGACGAGGCAGGCCAGCTCGGAACCAAAGACGCCAACGCCCTTGTGCAACTCGCCAAGTCGCTCCGTTCCCGTGTGATCATCACTGGCGATCGGAAGCAAACCTCTCCGGTTCCACGCGGCGATTTCCTGGAACTTCTCGTCAAGCAAGCCGGAGTCCAATCCCAGCGCATGGAGGAAATTGTTCGACAGACGGGGCGGATGTTGGAGATCGTGAACGCCTTTGTCCAAGGGCACATCGGCCAAGCTTTCGCAGCTCTGCGGAATGACGACAATCTCCACGAACTGCCTAGCGGGGATTGCCATCGAGCCGCAGCAAAGGAGTACGTGAAGAGGTCGGACAAGGAGAACATCGGCGTTATCGTGCCAACTCACCGCGAGGCCGGACGCGTAACTTCGCATGTCCGTGAAGAACTGCGAGCGGCCGGCAGGCTCGGAAGTGACCGCACGTGGAAGATCTGGCGGGAGGCCGGGCTCTCCGCTGCGGAGCAGAAAGACCATCAGAACTACAAGGTCGGGCAGATGGTCCGGTTCAACCAACGCACTCCGGGGTTCGAATTCGGCACTGAATACGAGGTGGTGAAGGTCAGCTCATTCTCCATCTACCCATTTGATCGCAGGGTGCAGGTGCAGGCCAAGGGCGGACTTGTTGAAGCACTTCCGCTGAAGTACGCGGAGCGGTTTTCGGTCTACAACCCCGACGAGATCCCGCTCGCCACCGGCGACCTCGTCCGAATCACCCGCAATTCGAAAGTCGATACGCTCTGGACACGCCTCCGCAACCGGGTCATCGACCAGTTTGAACTGCCTGAAAAAGGGGTGACCTTTAAGAAGACTGAACTAGCAAACAGCTCTGTTCATCGCGTCGAGGCTTTTTCGCTGACGGGAGAAGCAGTTCTCGAAGGCGGAAAGGTTCTGCCGAAGGACTTCGGGCACCTGACGCACGGATACTGCCGAACGCTTCATGGATCTCAATCGGTCACCTTGGACTCGGCGCTCATCGTGGCCACCAAAGACGAGTTGGCACCGGTGGAACTCGGTAGCTTTCTATCGGCAGCCACGCGACCACGCAAGACGCTTAAGATATTCACAGACGATGCGAAAGAGCTTGAGCGAGCGGCCTCGACTGACCGCCCGAACATCGGGGCAATCGAGCTGCTGACGGAAGGCGTAGACCCCGAGAAGATGAACCGGAAGGCCGCAGCTGAACGGATGAGGACCCAGCAGTACATGGCGTGGCAGAAGCAGAAGGAGCGGGACAATGGACGCGAACACTAAGCCAGGGCGTCGTCGGGCTCTGGATCACCTCCCTTGGGGCAAGCCTGCTGAGGCGGCTGCTGGCAGCGGTCCCAGATCCATTGAGTTCCAGCGTGGCGGCAAGAACGACATCACGGCGTTCCCGTATCAGCAGCTCATCTGGGTGAACTACTTCAAGAGATACGGCATCATCGTGCACTTTGGAAGCCACACCGTCCATGTGCTTGGCAGCAACCTAGAGCCCGTTTATGAGGGGATTCGTGACCAGACGTTGGCGATCGTGAAGCCAGAGGAGCCGCTTTTGGCGAAAGACCAACTTGGTGTGGAGTCCGTCTTCATCAAGCAGGTTGGGCAGAACGCTCCCGGCTTCGTTCGCCCGGACATCGCCACCCTCAAAAAAGAAGATGCTTGAACTTGGCTGTCTCGGGGTTATGGCACGCGGGCGAGCCAGCACTCCATAACCAGCCCCGCGGGGCTCTGCCCTGCGGTCGTCGATCAACGTCAACGCGTGTTCGGCGTGCCCCACGTGGGGCGATGCACTCTGAGCCTGGCCACCAACCAGGTGAAGAGGCCGGACTGACCCTCCGGCATCGCGTCGTGCCCGTAGAGCTGGGTTGCCATGAGAGTGGCTCGCCCAGCTCGATGGAGGCTCGCACGAGTAGTCCACCGGACCATTGTCCTGTGAGTAATACGTGCGTTCTATCCAATGGTTGTCGCTGGCGGAGGCCGGGCGACGCGGACATGCTCGGCGCCAGCCGAGCCGCGATGGATCAAAGCGGGTGCGGACACGAGTGTCCAAATCCCGAGCAGGGGGACCGGGGCCGACCGTCCGAGAGGACGAGGCCCGTTCAACCTGCCCGGCGTGGGGAGTTCGCAAGCGGCGACGCTTGCGACCGGTGCCGATCAGCACCGGGCATCCGAGCAAGACTCGGAGCACGAAAAGCTCAACCACGAGAGGCCCGAGCCGTCATGGCGTCAAGGGCTTGCCGGTGAGTTCGACCGAAGACGATGCCGAACAGGGAAAGCTTGTCGTCGATGGGTAGAGAGGAGCTTCTGGTTTCTCCCTCTCGAAAGCGTGCTCCATCGGGAGCACGGTGACTACGCCGGAGCGGGAGCCTCGGACGTGCGACGACAGGACCGCCGGGTCACACCGGCTACCGACGTGATCGGTCGAGCGAAGACCATTCGCTAACGCGGGAACCTCTGCGGGGACCGGGATTGGTCCCCGGTGCCCGGGCGGAGACGCCTGGGTGATTCAACTCCCGCAGAGGGGGAGTGTGGCCTGAGTAGAAGCCGGTGCAAGCCGGGCGGAGAGGCGGCAAGGCCGTCGCGTCCCGTTCTTCATGTGCTGACGGGTGGTGCCGGGCACAGACCTTCGGGTCAGAAGACGACGAAAGGGCTGACGGGCTGAACCCTCCACTGTGGAGGGGCCCATGTGGTTGCACGCGTCGGGCGTGGGGCGGGGGATCTTCTCCCGCCCCGCACCCGACTCCTTAATTGGAAGCATGAGCGGTCGAAGCGGACTCGTCCGGGAGGACGGGCCCGCTTCGGCGGCGTTTGGGCGATGTGCAGGACCGGTGTGCATGGTGCACGCCGCTGAGCATCCCGTGGTTCACGACACGCTACCACCATGGATTGGGCACGGACGATCTGGGAAACCAGCGTCCGTGCCCGGTCTCGGCGTGGGAAGGAGGTTCGAGCAGGCAAAGGTGCGAACCGCGAAGAGGTTCGCGACGAGCCGGGCGAGAGACGACGCACACGCCTGCACGGGTGTGACGGAGTGCTCGTGCCGGTCGTCAAGCACGGTTCGCGGGGCTTTGCTGGGTGTGCCCTTCATCTACACCCAGCCTCTTATGCAACACATTTCGCGGCCGCTCCATAACGGTGTTTGCATGACGAACTACCGATGCGTCGCCACGAGTGTGGCCGCCTTCATCCAGCAGCTCGCCGTGTCCTATGTGGGACGCGGGTACTTGTTTTATGTGACGGGCCGGATACCCGACGGCAAGGATCCACGCATCGTGGACGCCAAGCTGATCGACCGGTATGGGATTGATATCTCCAAATGGACAAGAGCGAGACGCAAGCCGCTGGGTTTGGCGAACATGCAGTACATCCGCCACGGGCGGTTCTTTGTGCTGATGTCGACGCACGGTCGTCATGCATTCTTCGAGCGGGAGCGGTCCAACGTCCGCGACGCTCGGCGTGTCTCGGTGAAGTACGCGGGCTACTCCGTGAGTTTCCGGAACGGGCATCCGCACGTGCGGATCGATCAGCGAGAATACGTTAGGTTGCGGGAAGAGCTTCGCGAACTCGCCCGACACCGCTCCCCAAGTGAGGTCGCCGCCAAGCTGCGCAACACGCACTTCGAGCCGTACGCACCGGTCAGGCGTCAGTTGCTCAACCTCGTACGCCACGCCAACAGGGTGCTGGCGGTCCGGGGAGCACCGCAGATTCCAACCTCTGTCCTGCGGTTCAAGCGAACTGTGGGACCCATTTTCGAGCCGTTTCCACCGCCCCCTTCGGCCTCGCCCGCGTTGCCTCCGGTGTCG
Organism: Phycisphaerales bacterium; assembly: GCA_046350435.1. Classification (GTDB taxonomy): domain Bacteria; phylum Planctomycetota; class Phycisphaerae; order Phycisphaerales; family UBA1924; genus BJHL01. Next base: position 290,551 of record JAXMAK010000001.1, on the reverse strand, counting down.
CTGGAGTCAGAGAGCTTTCAGATATCGCTCAAACGCTTTGCGAGGGGAGTCGTCACACGCCTTGGCCCAGGCGACGAACTCGGAGACATCGACCCGCCTGGACCCGGTCTCGCAGTTGTGAACCCAGGACTGCGGCTTGTCCAGAGCCGCCCCGAGTGCCCGCTGGGTGAGCCCGGCGTTCTCTCGGAGGTCGCGGAGGATGGGCGGGATGGGCTGGTAGTTGTCAACGGGGCGGGGCTTGATGACCATTGATCCGATTTCCGTGTCAGGCGACTTGATCCGATTTCCGTATCAGCCAATGATAGTGCATGCGGTCTCACGCATCTCCACCATCTCGGTTCATGAAGCGGGGCTCCCGTCTACGGGAGGCGACCCGTGGACGATTTGACCCACCGCCAGTTCGGGCTCCTCATCGCGTACATCGTGCCGGGCTTCGTCATGCTCTTTGGAGCGGGCTCACTCTTCGATCCGGTGTGGGGCTGGCTGGTCGGTGTCGGCACCGGCGGGCCATCCTTCGGGGCGGTCTTCTATGTCGGGCTGGCTTCCGTCGCTGCGGGCATGACGGCGAGCGTGGTCCGGTGGGCCATCCTCGACACGTTCCATCACCTCACCGGCGTGCATCGCCCCGACCTCAACGAGGCACGACTGGCGGAGCGACTCAACGCGTACGACTACCTCGTCGAGCAGCACTACCGCTACTACCAGTTCTACGGCAACACACTCGTCTCGGCGGTCGCGGCGTACGCCATGTGGCGTCTGTCACCGCACGCGGTGGGTGTGGAGATCGGCCACGCCGAGATCGGCTTGGCCGTCATCGTCGGCGTTTTCGCGGCGGGGTCTCGTGACGCCCTCCGCAAGTACTACTCCGGGGGCGTGTTGCTCCTGGGCACCGTGCAGCAAAGAAGGAGACGACCCATGACCAACGGCAAGCATCATCCCACCACTTCGTCCACCAAGCCCGCACCGGCGGCCAAGTCGGCGACCCAGCACGTTGTCGAGTCCGCCGGCTCAGCGAAGCCCGCGGCCAAAGCTGCTGACGCGAAGTGAGCACTGAACGCATCAGACCGGCCCGGGAGGTTCACCTCCCGGGCCGGTCTGTTTTTGCACGACGCCTTGCCTGCTTCCCGCGGGGACCGAATGACCATTCTAGTTGTCGCATTCCCGCTTGCCCGCCTGCGGGCTTCCGTGCTATGTACAACATGAATCGCCGAAGTGCCGAAATGCCCGTGCGGGGCGGACCGGAACTCGGCCACAACTAGAAGAGTGAGTATGACCATTGAATCAGAAAGGAACACCAAAAAACGAAAGGACTACACATCTCCAACCTATGTACAGCTTGGACAGATCGTCATCACGGCTGCGGCGGAAGCGACGCTGAACAAAGAGGATGTCCATCGCTCGCTTCGTCGGCATCTGGTCGGCGACTGGGGCGATGTCTGCAAGGAAGACAAGGCCGCGAACGACCGAGCGCTCAAACAGGGTGACCGGTTGCTCTCCGCCTATGCAGATCAGGCGGGCACCAAGTTCTGGATCATCACCGAGCATGATCGGTCTTTGACGACGGTGCTTCTCCCGAGCGACTACTGACGCATATCTGGACGCACCGAGATTTCGGTGCGTCCCTTCACGAATGAACAGGGAATCCATTCATTGGACACCGGAGAGTCTGGCAAGCGGCTCGACCTGCTGTGCATCCCGTGATAGAGCACCATCATCGGCAACGACACCGAGCGTGACGGAATGAGTGCCTGCGGAAGGCTGGGAAGCGACGGCTCGGGCTGATCACCTCACCGCGGCCTGGACGTGCAAACCCCGATGCCTTCCACCGCTGTCGGTCCCGCACACGGAACCACGGCACGACGGCGAGGACTCGGCTACCACCGTGCAGCGTGCGGCAGTTCCTGAACAGTTGGCTTGGCTGTGTCGTCATTCTGCGAATCCCACCCTTTACAAAACTCGTTCTCCCAATGTGCCTCCCCCGTTCCAAGATGCCACGAGGGTGTCGGCAGAGGTACACCCTGAAACCTTTGGCGAAACGACGAACTCAAGCGGCGTCGGCTTCGGGACGCTGACGCTGCTCACAAATCCACGTATGGGCCGCGTTCAAGGCCTTGGCGAGGGTGAGAAGGTCGTCGGTGCCGAAGCTCCCTGACTCCTTCCAGTCCTCTCCGTCCTTGTAGCTGCGGGCGACGGTGACGTTGTGGATGGGGCCGACGGACGTCTGATTGAGCCAGACGACCGCCTTGATTGCCCCGAACCGAGAAACAAAGACGGGCTTGTTGTTCTGTCCCGCTTTGCCATTGGGCTGTTGCTGCTGCTGCTTGTTGTTCATGCGAACCTCCTTAATGGTGAACCGTGGCGTGCTCTGCCGACGGAATGGTTATGCGGTGGTTCGCACGAGATGTGACTTAAGCGTTCCACCCGGTGGTGGCTGCGGGCGTGCTGGCCCGCGACCAATAGCTCAGTACTCCTCGGGGAGACAGATCTTGGTCCGCCATGTAAGTGAGTGCGTCAGAATCCAGAACTCGACGTCGTTCCGGTCGAAGTGCGAGGAGAGCTCCCCGCGGCTGTTCCGCAGAGTCCATTCGCGTGGGTCGCGTCCACATAGCGTGCCCTCGCCCGCGTGCTCGAACACGTGCCGGTGCATCGCTATCGCCAGATCCGTGGGGTTCACGCCAGCGAAGACTGCTCGTGTGATCTCGGCCGGCCGGTTGTACCTCTGTGCTTCTTCGTCATCGATCGTGTCATATAAACGCTCACTGATAGTGTCGTATGGTAGTAGTGCCATAGTTGTTCTCTCCTCTGGTGTCAGCTCCTGCCGCCCATTCCAAGCGGCGGGGTCATCATCTGTGCTTCGGTGCGAACGGCCGCCCCATGCGGCTATTCACGTTCACCATGACCATGCGTCATGCCGCTCTCGACCTGCCGACCCGCACGGTCGGAGGTGTCCAGAGTTGCGGACATCGTCAGCCCCTTGCCGATCGCTCGTGCGAGCTGGGACTCGAAGCGGTCCCTCTCATCCTCGAACGATGGTGCGTTGCTCGGCAGCTTCTGCGGTCCGAGTTGCTCAAGGGCTTGGTGAATGGTCGGCATCGCCTGTTCCACCGCCCGCATGAGTGCACGGGCCACATGGCTGGCGGTGAGTCGCGTGCGAGTGGATTGGCGGCACGCGTCGATCAGCGATTGGAACTGCCGGTCCGCTTCACGGGACAGCACCAACTCCCGCTTGATGAGCATGCACGGTGAGCGTTTCTTGGGTGCAAGCACCTGGGCAGTCTGGCGAGCTGGAGACTTCGTGGCGACCGCCTCGAACGCACCCGCGACCGCCGAGCGGTCGAGCAGCCGGGCGATGGAGGACGTGGGTGCGATGCGGTCCAGACGGCGGGCCATGACCTAGAACTCCACGGTCTGCGGCGTGTCAAGCTGCGTCGCCATGACAGGCTCGGGACGCCCGATGCGGGTTTCGACCTCGGCAGCCAAGTCCAGGAACTCTTTCGCGGAGCGGGCTCCCCGGGTGCCTTGAAGCTCGAACACTGTCTGTCCTCGACCGGACGCTTCCGGGATGGCGACCGACTGACTGATGCGTGTGCGCAGCAACGCCCCCGGTGCCGACTCGTTCAGTGCGGATTCGATCTCAGCAATCATCCTGCGGGCACGACGGTCCACGTTGGTGAGTACCACGCCCAGCACCTGAAGACGTGGATTGTTCAGGCTGCGGACATCGGCGAGGTCGCGGAACGCCTCGGACAACCCTGCGAGGGAGAGCGGGTGCGGGAACGCCGTGAGCAGGAACCAGTCGGCTACCGCGTACGCGGCGAGCGTCGTCGCGAACGCCGCGTACGGGGAGGTGTCGAGCAGGATGTAGTCGTAGGACTGGCGGGCCTCTTCGATGCCTCGGGTCAGCAGGTGCGAAGGGTCCATCGTCTTCGAAAGGTTCTGGTCCAGCTCACTGAGCTGCGGTCGTGCGGGAACGAGCGTCACGCCTTCGGGAAGCGACTTGGATACGGTGAGGATGTCGAGCGGCTCGTCGGAAGTGAGCAGTTCCATCGTGCCCGCGAACATCTCCGGCGAGACACCGAGGTGCTTGGTGCTCCCGGCGGCGGGGTCCAGGTCGATGATCAGGCACGAACGTCCGAGCCGACCGAATGCAGCGGCGAGGTTGACGGTGACCGTGCTCTTGCCGGTGCCGCCTTTCTGGTTGCCGATGGCGATGACGGTGGCCGAACGCTCGTGTTGGGTCATAGGTGCTCCTGAAATGTGTGGATGAACCGTCGCCTGCGGGCAGTCGGGCCTGCGGGCTGGTTCCCTTTGGTCATAGAACATTTTCGATTGGATGGCAAGAGACAAAGTGCGATCAGCCGGTCGCAGTCACGCGGAGCTCTCGCTCCGACGGCCCGGTCGGCCGGGCCGTCTGCTCACGGCGGCACAATGCTGCCCGCGTGCGGGCGTGCATCGTCGATCGTGGCTTGCGTAGCTCGGACAGAAATGCGATGAGAAAAGGATGATCCCGACCTGCTGGCGAATCGGCCAACCGGTCGGGGTCATCTTGGAATGATGCAGGAGGAACGCCGGCTCGTGCGGAGCCGGAGAGTGGACCGAAGTGCGATCACCGTACACCACTCCCCGTCACAGCGCAAGCCCCATTCACCGGTCTCGGTGCTCGTCACCGATTCGATCATGAACGCGTTCCCGACTGCGGGCCTGCGGGCGCCACGTGCCCGCTTGGGAGAATCAAAAACATGAAGGACGAAGCGAAGAAACCCGATGGCGGGTTCGTGCTGGTGCATGGGTGGGCTCTTGTGGCGGCCTGGCAGGCCGTCAGAGCGACGATCTTGAGGCCGGTAGACCTCCGGGTCTGGCTGGGCACGTTTGAAGCCGTGGCGAGGCGATGTGCGGCCCGCGAGGGGTGCGAGCCCGAATACCGGGTTCAGGAGTTGGTCACCTTGACAGGGTGTGCCTACCGGACGGTGATGGAATCACTCGCCCGCCTGCGGGCGAGCGGGCTCGTGGATGTCCGTCGCGAGGGTGTGACCCACTGCGGGACGCTCACGGACCTGGCGTTCTGCGATACCCGAGACGTGAATGACGCACTGGCCCTGGTCGCGAACCACGAAAGACGAGTTCCCATCCCACGTCGGCTTCTGGCGTACCTGGTGCGAGCCAAGAAACCCGTGCTCTTGGCGACGGCGTTCGGGCATTTGCTCCGGTGCATGTACCTGCGGGGCGAGCTCTGCTCATCCGGGGGACTGTGCAAGGCGGGCTGGGTGGCCGATGTCTTCGGCGTCAGTGAGCGAAGCGTCAAGCGGGCGAGAGCGGAACTCATCGAGGTTGGTCTGCTCATCCGCAGCTCAACGCCGCAGGGCGTGCTGAATCGGTGGGGGCAGGGGCTCCGTTGGAATCTGTTCTGGAAGGCGGCGAAGGCGGCTGTCGTGTCACCCCCACCACGTGAAAACCACGTCGGCGTGTCACCCCCTAGAAGAACCGGCAACTCCCTATCGGGATCTGGCAACCAGCAACCGCGTCGCGTCGTTCGTCATGGTGCTTTCGCGGAATCAACACGAGGGCTCGGGCACGTTGGGGCGGATGACTTGCGGTCGGTCGAGCGTCTGCGGGTATTGTTCGCTCGGGCAACGAAGGCCGGGCTGGTACGTCCAAGCCAGGCGGACGCTCTGAAGTTCGCGGGGGCGGCGGCGCACGCCCGCCGGGTGGCCACGAAGAATCCTGCGGGTCTGTTCGCGAAGGTGGTGCGGAGCGGGCTGTGGTCGCACATCACGCTGGAGGACGAGGCCCGCGGATGTCGAATCGCCAACCAGCTTCTCCCGGACCGGACTGCTGAGGCTCCCCGGAGCGTGCTCCCGTTCCGTGCCAAGCACGAATCGGTGGACACAGGCCCCGAGTGTCGCGAACTGGTGCGGAGTATGGTCTTGGCATCACTGGCGGAGGCGGGACGTGTTCCCGCCAACACCGATCCGTTGAGTGCGGTCCTCGGGTGAAGGGTGAGAGGCCGGTGGTGCGGTGGACTCTCAACCTTTGGAACAACCTCTGCCCGTATGGATGAATCAGGCCGCCAGAGCGAGCAGACTCGAAGCGGACTCGTCTGCGTCGGTGCGGTCACCGGCGTTGACGATGGCACCGGACAGGCGGGTGAGGGCATCCACGATCGAGAAGATCGTGAGCCGTCCCGACTGCCGTGCCGAGTTGATGGCCTCCTTCGCGAGCATCCGGGTCACCCCGTGCTTGCTGAGGAGCTTCATCACTTCGTCGTCTTCGCCGCCGAGCGGCGTCTTCATCGCCTTGGCGATCACCGAGGCGAACCTGTCCCGGCGCTCGTCGCGACGGTCCACGAGACGGGCGATGAGCCTGCGGATCTCCGCGACGGCCTCGCCCACGTTGGCCGTGTGCTTGCGGGAGAAGTCGATGACCTCCACCGCGTCCCAGACGATGTGGTTCCTGCAAATGGCCTGGAACCAGAACGTCTGAATGCCCACGGAACGCTTGCCGACTTCCGAGTTCCAGAGGAAGAAGCCGGGGGCGAACGCTTCGCCCTCGATTTCCGTCCATCCGGTCGGGTCCACGAGGAAGCAGAACATGTCCTGCTCTCCGCAGTAGAGTCCCGTGCTCCCTCGGCCTTCGTCATTCGGACCTCCGGCCTTCTGAGGGGGCTGGAAGTCCGTGGCGAACTCACGCACGACCGACAGCAGTTCCACGTTGTGGAGTCGCGTGTAGGACGCGGCGTGCAGCGAACGGGCCAGCCCGTTGTTGGCCAGCACCTGGAGCGGCTTGCCCTCCTTGGGCATGGTCTCTGCGAAGACCTGGGCCGCGGTCTCGGGGGTGAGCCGGTTCACCGTGTCGCGGCTGACGCCCGCCGTCTGGCACAACTGCGTGAAACTCCACGAGTTGAGCCGATAGGCGGCTTCGCCGCGGACACCAAGCTCCAATCGACCGTTGCTCACGACCGGAAGGAGCGACTCGGGCCGTTCCCACACGTCGTGGGATTCGGTCCGCTGCCGCTGGCAGTGCTGCCAGAGGTCGTCGAGGGAAGCGAACGCTTCATCGGGCGAGCGGCGGAAGAGCTCATTGTGTCCGCGTGTCAGTATCTGCTTGTTCATGTCATCTGTCCTTTCTTGGGGGCGAATGAAAACCGTCGGGCCATGGAACATCCACGGCCCCGCGTCTGCGAGAGAACCTTCGTGTGCACCACCGGCCTCTCGCCCACGTCCGCTGAATGCGGAACGTCGGCGAGTCACCGGCGAAGTGATGGAACCCTCCGCCCCTCTGCTTCAATCTCGACGTGGTTATGCCCGGTCGCTTTCAGCGTGTGACTTAGCACCGCAGGGAAGCCACCTGCCCAGGACCGAATGGTCCCACGTTTATCGTGCTGGTCTGCCGGCTCGGCGTTCGTCGTCGGGGCTCGTCACACGGGGGCCCCCGACGGCGGGCGACGAGACGGCTGACTCCGCTCTGCTCGCCCCGCCCGCATGAACTTTCCCCACCCCCCTGCCGGACGGAGAGAGTCCGAGGGGCTCAGTCCGCTCTGCACCCCGATCCGAAAGTCCTCAGCGGCGCTTGAGTAGCACTCGCATTCGTGGCAGACTCTGCGGTTCCCTTTTTCCAGACAACTCGGCTCGGGTAGATGACGTGACTCTGTGGCATCGCGTGGGCCCTCCCTCGCCATGCCGCACGGTCGTACGTTCCGAAGGTTTTCTCAGGACTGTGTGTGCCTCGGTGTTCCGACGGCCAGCGGTCCTCCATTCCCATTCCAAAACCAGTGTTCCCACACCGGCGTGTAGCCGGTGTGCTGTTCCGTGTCCCCGTTCCGAAAGGAGTTTGTCCATGAAGGTGCTCAACAAGAAGCTGCCCAAGGTTCCCAGTCCGGTCCGCATGGTGCCGGTCGATCGGCTCACGCCGACGCCCGACAACAAGCGGCGACCCATCACCCAGTCCTCGGTGGAGTCGCTCGCCAAGTCACTCGCTCGCGAGGGCGTGCTCCAGCCCATCCTCGTCCGCCCCATCGCAGACAAGGACGGGTGGTTCGAGATCCGTGCCGGGGAGCGTCGCTGGCGGGCCGCCAAGCTCGCCGGGCTCACGCATATCCCGGCGGTTGTTCGGTCCCTCGACGATGTCTCGGCGCTGTCCGTGACCATCGCCGAGAACCTGCAGCGGCAGGACCTCCACCCCTTGGAAGAGGCCGCGACAATCCAGCAAGCCTTCGACCGCGGCTACGACGCCAAGGCGGTCGCTGCTCGGCTCGGCAAGAGCGTCGTCCACATCGCCCGGCGGGCCTCGCTCACGAGGCTCTGCAAGGAATGGCGTGACGAGGTGCTCAAGGCCGACTCGGATGCCTCGCGTCTCTCGGTGGCTCATCTCGAACTGGTCGCCCGTCTCCCCGAAGAGACGCAGCGCATCCTGGCCGAGAACAACTTCCATCGGGTCTTCGCTCGTGGCTTTCCGACCGTCGATGAACTCAAGCGACTCATCGACGCCGGTCTCCAATCGCTCCGGGCTATGCCTTGGTCGCTGGAGGATGACACGCTCGACCCGAAGGCCGGCTCCTGCCTCAACTGCCCGAAGCGCTCCGGGATGCTCCCGATGCTCTTCGATGCGGATGATGCACCGAAGGACGGCAAGGTCTCCAAGAGTGACCGCTGCCTGGACCCGGTGTGCTTTGAGGGCAAGACGGTGGCTCACCTGCAACAACGAGAATCGGCGCTCCGCACGGAGCATCCGACGCTTCGTCTGGTGCAGGTGGGTTTCAGCGGGCTGACTCCGAAGGTCCGCGAGACCTTCGGCGAGCGGGTCACACAGGTGTACCACCCCAAGTTCGTCAAGCCCACCGCCAAGGGAGCAATCCCCGCGATGCAGCTCGATGGACCCAAGGCCGGTTCGCTCGTGCATATCGACTTCGGCGAGAGCGTGTCCCGCAACGGCACGACCTCCTCGAAGCGACCCACGGACGAAACGGGTAAAGCGGTGCCGCTCACGCTGGCCGAGCGTCAGGCTCGTCTCCAGAAACGCCGCGACGCGTTCTTGGTGAGCAAGGTCGGTGAATCGCTCCGGGGATTGACACCCGAAGTGCTCACCAAGACGGTGGCAACGCTGGGCGCCCGCACGGACGCCGCGGCCAAGCGGTTCAACCCGCTGGCTCTGGTCCTCGCGTTCGGCACCTCCACGCGGGCCGACCGCGAGCACCATGATGGTCCCTGGAAGCGGTACGAGGAACTCCTCGACCGCTCCACGGATCTTCCCATCGTGGCCGCACTGCACGAGGTGACACAGGTCTGGTCAAGGCGACTCGGCGGCTCGGACACGCACCACGTGACCGAGCAGGCCGCCGATGCCCGCAAAGTGTGCGAGCTTCTCGGCATCGACGCTTCGGCTATCGACTCGGAAGCGGCCACGGCCATTCCGACGCCGAAGAGCTGGGCATCGCTGACCGAGCGTTCACCCGCCGAAACGGACGCTCAGGCTCCCGCATCAACCCCGTCTCGGAAGCCAACCGTCCGTTCCGCGAAAGCGGCCACGGCAGTCCCTCCGAGTCGGTCAGCCCGAAAGCGGAATCGGTCTCGTTGACCCTCCGCGATGCGTCGCCGCCCCGAAGTTCTGGTCAAGGTTGACACGAACGTACGACCGGCGGCGCACTCTTCGATGTGGTCCAGCGTGCGGCCCTCTGAGACCGCCGGATTTGCCCTATCGGACGAACCGTCCAACCTCTTCTGCGTATGGATGGATGACTTTACACCATGTGTAAAGTCATCGCTTGACCTTTCCGATTTGCCCGCTAGACTTGTCCATGGAAGTCCGTTTCGACGACCTGCGGCTCCAGCGGCTGGAAACCGACCCGAGCTTCGTCGCTCGGGAGTTCAGCCAGGACGTGGTGCGCAGTTTTCGGAAGAAGATGCAGTTCATCCGAGCGGCTGCGGATGAACGGGATTTGTACGCAATGAAGTCACTGCACTTCGAGAAGCTGAAAGGGGACCGGGCTCACCAACGGTCGGTGCGGCTCAACGACCAATGGCGGCTGATTCTGGAGTTTGAAACGGTGGCGGGTGGCAAGGTCGTGGTGGTGATGAAGATCGAGGATTACCACTAGGCAAGGAGAAGCATGAGCAAGCACAGCACCATCCCGGTTGAGGCGTTCCCGCCCGGCGAGTTCATCAAGGATGAACTGGACGCTCGCGGCTGGGAGCAGCGTGACCTCGCGGAGATCATGGGACGTCCCGAGCGACTGGTGAGCGAGCTCATTGCCGGAAAGCGGGCGTTGACCCCCGAGACGGCTCAGCAGCTGGGGCAGGCCTTTGGAACTGGTGCTCAGCTTTGGCTCAATCTGGAGTCGGCATACCGCCTGCACCAGCTCGGTGAACCCGACGAGACAGTCGCTCGACGTTCGCGGCTCTATTCGGCTGCTCCTATCAAGGAAATGATTCAGCGGGGCTGGATCGTGGAATCCGAGAACGTGACGGTTCTGGAGCAGCGGGTGATGCAGTTCTTCGGGACCGACTCGCTGGATTCCCCTCCGAGCTTCTTCGCCGCGGCGGCCCGCAAGAGTACTTCGTACGACCACTTCTCTTCAGCCCAGACGGCTTGGCTCTTCCGGGCGAAGCGACTCGCTGAGACCCTCAAGCCCAGCAAGTTTGACGGGCACATGTTCAAGACACAGTTGCCCGCCCTTCGTGCGCTTCTAGTGAATCCCGAGGACGTACGGCAGGTCCCGAAAGCGCTCGCGTCACTCGGGGTCCGGTGCGTCGTTGTCGAGCATCTCCCCGAAACGAAGATCGACGGGGCGTGCTTCTGGCTCGACAAGCACAGTCCTGTGGTGGCGCTCTCGGCACGCTTTGACCGGATTGACTGTTTTTGGTTCACGCTCATGCATGAGCTCGGCCATGTTCTGGCAGGCGATGGTCGTGACGAGCCTTTGGCGCCTGACATTGATCTTGTGGGCGGGCAGGGCGAGACGGTTCCCACCAAACCCAAGGTCGAGGCCGATGCCGACTTGTTCGCCTCGTCTTTCATCGTTCCCGAGGCTGCACTTTCAGACTTCATCCGTCGCGTTAAGCCGCTTTTTTCCAAGCAAAAAGTGGAAGGATTCGCGGCGGTCCAGAAGGTGCATCCCGGTCTCGTCGTCGGGCAGCTTCAGCATCGCAAGTTGATCCCCTATGCCAACCTCCGCGCCTCGCTGGTGAAGGTGCGGTCCATGTTCCTTGAAACTGTCCTGTATGACGGCTGGGGCATGACGCCCCAGGTCTGACACGAGCGGAGCTTCACTATGTCAAAGACGACGTACAACGAGCAGATGCAGAGGATCGTCGCGGAGTATCGCAAGGCCGGCAACGGATGGCCCGCGACGACCCATGACATTGCCGCTTGGGCGGTGAGGACCGGACAGTGGCAGGCGCCACGGGAACTCGCGATTGACCGCTGTGCAGACGATCTGGCCAAGGCCATGCGGGAGGAGTACTTCACCGACCGGCAAGGAAGAAGAGTCCGTGCCAAGCACGCGGCTCGTCAAGAAGTCAACGGTGAGCAGCAGACGTTCTGGGCCGACCTCCGCACGGCACCCCGAGAGCACATGGAAATCGCGTTCGCCCAGCGTCGCCAGCAGGTCGTGGCAGACTGTGCACAGTTGAAGCGAGACGTCGACTGCTACAACGATAACTTCGGCAAGGGTGCCGAACCGATCCAGATGGTGTTCGATTTCACGATGGACCTTGTCGAGCTCGAGGCTGTTTCAGCCTGACGCATCTCGTACGATCCCTTTGATGCGGATCCACACTCGTGCCTGGTGGACTCAGATGGCGTGGATCTCGCCCATCGCTTTCAAACTCTCGCTGAGAGCGAATCGGATGCCGGTCGGAGCTATCAGATCCATGGCGTCAACCTTCGCCACCAGGCCCGTATGGGCTTCGTCGACTCCTGGGATATGGTGTTAACGGGCTTTGCGGCCACCGGCGTGGGTAGCGATGTCTGGGGCGCGAACTGAGCCTGCTTGTTGGCAGCATCCGCTTGTCTTCCGGTGACAACTTCCTCCGCCGTCCAGGCGGCAGCCCACTCAACACGACTGGATCGGATCCAGTAATGGGATCGGCACGGAAAACTCCAGTTGCCGATCGACGGATGAAGCGAAACGGCGATGCCGTTGAACGTCATGGACCAATCAGTTGGAGTCAACGGCGTCACAACTTCCAGCCCGCAGCCGCAGCAACACCGGTGCACAGCAGTCGCGTGTTCGATCGAGATGTAGAGAACGCCATCCTCAGGCCTCTCCGGAATGAACTCGACGAAACGGTGCTGAAGACGCTTGAGTGACTTCACGCTTTGTCCTCGTTGGTCATATGATTTCCATCGATTGTGTAGGCAGAGAAGTGCTCGCGGTCGATGTCGACGTAGAACCCCCGGAGCTTCTTCCATTTGATCACGGCCATGCACGCGTTCAGGGCATTCAAATCGGCGATCTGGATGTTTGTCGCGTAGTCACCCGAAGGCGTGCTCGCTGTCGAGATGCGGGTTGCCAGCCGCTCGGGGTCGCCGAACTCGGGCGTGCTCGTCGTGGTGCGAACGACGCCGCAAAGACCGGCTTCTCCGCGAACCACACCCATGCCAACGTCGATGAACGGGACTCGGTACTTCGCCAGGAAGTCGAGGATTGGCCGCTTTGCCGCTCCGTCGTCGATGCAGATGAACACCATCGTCGATCCCACCAGCCTGCTGAGAGTGTCAGCGGTGATCGGGACATCGTTGGCGACGATGTTCCGGTGCATGTGCGAGTAGAGCTCTCGAAGGTAACCCACCTTCTTGGGCCGACCGCGAAGGGTCTCGATCGGAGCGGCTCCCGGCATGCGGAAAGCGTTGTGGGACATCATCGTGTCGGCATCGAAGAGAGCGATCTGGCGGACAGGCGTCTTTGCGACCATGTCCAGGACGTACGCACCCGTGCCTCCTAGGCCGACGATGGCGACGTATTCGTGGCTGAGTCGTTCGCTCAGGTCGTTGGTGCCCGCTCGGCTTGAGGCGGTGTCAAAGTAGTTGAACACGGAATCGGCCGGGGCTGTGGGGACCGGCAAATGCGGGCAGGGCGTCGCCGAGGGATCCAGGGCGGAGGCCGGGATCGAGAGGATCTTGGCGTAAGTGGACATCTTGTCGTAGTAGTTGTCGTACCCGGCGGTCGGCTTGCTAGAGAACGAGTGGTCCACGGTCAATCCGCCGCCGAGGTCCTGTCGCGTGCTTTGGTGCCGGATGCCCTCGATGGGGCTCCCGTTGTGGTCGCACGGATACTCGCCGCCGAAATGCACGACGTGCGTGCTCGGCTTGCCGGTCAGGTCGCCAGCGAGCGTGAGCTCGGACACGAGCGTTCCCAAGCGGACCTGCTTCGAGGCCGTGACGTACGGGATATGCGTCAGAACCAAGTGGTTGGCCCTGATCTCGATCGCGTACCCATCCTCTTCCAGTCGCTTGAGATCTGGATTACGACTTATCAGTGGCTGTGACATTGAAGACCATGCCTTTCTTGAGCCGGACCGTGTCCTCAGGGAGCAGAGTCCCCTCGGGGTTGGCACGGGGGCCGTTGCGGTACGTGATCGTGAAGACCCAATTGGGCCCTGTCGGCACCGGGTCGAACGCCAAAGCCACTACCTGAGGGAACGTCAGCCGTGGACGGTTGACGGTCTTTGGCCGCCCGTTGACGATGATGGCAAATCCCCGCTCGTGGAGCTCGACGCTGTAAAAATGGTCGTCCAGAGAAAGTCGGATCCTCTCATCGCCGCGGGGAACGGGACTGTCCTCCCTATTGCCGCGCTCCTCCTTGAACAGGACGTGGTCATGCGGCACGCCACCCAGGCGGTACAGGGCCTCGTGGGTCGTGTCTGCGGGCGACTTATGCACCTGACGATCGATGTGAACTCGCACTGTGGCCGCGTGGACCGTGGACTCGTCGGCCCCGACGGTGGGGATGAGGACCTCGATCGCGGGGCTGGCTTCATGAACGGTCTGGGAATTCGAATGGTCTGGAGTCTTCATGGGCGATATCCTTTCAGTGTTGAGGATCAGTCCTCTGCAAGGATGCTTGGCGGCCACCCCGCCGTAGTCAACGTCAAGAGGATGCAAAAGTTCCTAAAAGAGGATTCCATGAGCAAAGGTTCTGAACTTGTTCGGGTAGTAGGACAGAGAATCCGCGATCACCGAACTCAGTACGGCGGCGGTCTCGGCATTTCACAGGAGGACCTCGCCAAGGCAATTGGCACTACGGCCAACACCATTTCTCGATGGGAGACCGGCGTTTACAAGCCGAGTGTTGAGGACCTTGAGCTACTGGCTCGGCACTTTGGCACGTCGATCACCGCGTTCTTCCCGGCGGACGAGCCCAAGACCGATGAACCCATCAATGCACTTCTGAGAGCGGCAAGTGGGCTCAGCCCCACGGACATCGACGAACTCCGCCGCTATGCCGAGTTCCGGAAGATGCGTGGCATGCTGAAGCAGTGACACAACCGAGGAGGACGACGAGACGTGACGCCATCCGAGTACTACAAGCAAATGCAGGTCCTCGCCCGCTCGACGCGGACGAGCCATGGCATTGCGGGGCCCAAAGTCACTCGCTCGGATCTGCGGCGCGTCTACAAGGCTCTGGGAATCACAATCGATCTGTGGCCTTACCCGCTAAAGGGCATCCGCGGTGCGTACTTCAACGACCAGAACGGGCCGAGCGTGCTTCTTGCCAAATCTTTGCCTACGGACCCTCTGGTGTTCACGATGGCCCACGAGCTCAAGCACCACCTGGTCGATGGCCAGGGCGGCGTGTCGCTTTGTCTCGCCGAGAACCAGTCGGCGATGATCGAGATCGGTGCGGAGGTGTTCGCGGCGGAGTTCCTCTTCCCGGAAGAGGAGTTCGCTCAGAGGCTGGTCGAGATGAAGGTCGGCCCCGGTGCCTGCACGCCGGAGCACCTGGTGCACCTGAAGAAGCAGTCGCAGACGACGCTGAGCTACGCCGGGATGGTGAAACGGGCGGAGCGGCTCGGGTTCTTGCCCCGGGGAAGCACCGCCAAGGTCGCTTGGAAGCGGCTTGAAGAGCAGCTTTACGGCGTGCCGGTCTACAAGCGATTCCGCCGCTCTCCCAAGCATTGAAGAGCCGGGCTAGACCTCTTCTGCTGTCACAGCAACTGCAAAGGGCACCCCGATCGCCTCGAAGTGCTTCTTGCCACAGTTGACCTTGTCCGCCTCGCTCGTCCGCAGCTTCAGGAAATCGCGGGTCCCCTTTGTTTCGCGGACGAGGTACAGGGCTTGCCCGTCGTGCTTGAGGATGGCCCAGTCGGGGTTGTACTTCCCGATGGGCGTGTCGATCTCGAACCATCCGGGGAGCTTGACGAAGAGCTTGATGTCCTCGCGTTGGTCGAGTTGCTCGGCAAACTTCCGCTCTACGTCGGAGTCGTACACGACGTACTCGTAGACGGACTTGCTCACCTTAACGGCACTTAAGTAGATGACGAGTTCCTAGTTCTTGAAGAGCATCTGCTCCCACTCCGCGGCTGGTCCGCTGCCCCCGATCCGCTCGTACTTGATGCCGTCGACGAGCAGGCGGTAGAGTTCGTACTTGAGGATGTTGGCCACCTCGTCCATGAACCGCTGCGGGTTGTTGAAGAACTCGTCCAGTCGCCCTGATTCCTTGAGCACTCGGAAAACGTTGACCTAGTCAACTCCGTCTCGTTCTGGAGGCAAGCGAGCACGTCGGGGATTGGCCGATTGCTCTGCTCCACGACCACGACCGCTGCACCGATGGCCGTGGTCGTGAAGCCGCCACGCTTCACCTGAACCCTGCCGGTCTGGACGGAGATCTTGGGCTTCGCAATACGGGGCATCTTTAGTTTGATGGCCTGGACCGTGCGGCGGATGAGCTCCTCGGTCTCGAACTCGAAGCGGTACGTCGTCTTGGGCTTGATGCGTTCCCCGAGTGCCTTGAACTCGGGCGTGAGGACACCCAATCGACAAGCAGCGCGAGAAGATCGAAGGGAATCGTGACGCGGCTCAGATGGCCTTCGCGAATGATCGCGATCGCCCCACGCTCAGTATTCTCAGCCCGTTAGCGATCACCAGAAGGCTGGCCCCCACGTCTGCCACGACCGCCATCCACATGGTCCCCCACCCCGCAAGCGTGAGCACGAGGAAGATCAACTTAATGCCGATCGCCAACGCGATGTTCTGCGTCAGGATCGCACCGGTGCGGCGGGAGAGAAGAATGAACTCCGGCAGACCTCGCAAATCGTCCTTCATGAGGGCCACATCGGCAGTTTCGAGGGCTGTGTCTGTGCCCGCCGCGCCCATGGCGAAGCCGATGGTGGATCGGGCGAGCGCCGGTGCGTCGTTCACGCCGTCGCCCACCATGCCAACCGCGTCGCCTTGCGCCGTCAGCAAGCGCTCGATCTCGGCGAGTTTGTCCTCGGGCAGCATCCCGCCGCGGGCGTCGTCGATGCCAACCGCCTTGGCGATAGCAGACGCGGTGGTCTGGTTGTCGCCTGAGAGCATGAGCGTTTTCACGTTCAGGCCGTGCAGCAACCGGATCGCTTCGATGCTGCTTTCGCGGGGCGTGTCCGCCACGGCGATGACGCCCAGCACGGCGCTTGCCGATGCGACCACGACGGCTGTCTTCCCCTGCACTTCGAAACTCGCCAGCACCGCCTCGACCTCCGGCGTGCAGACTCTGCGTTCCTCCGCGAGGCGGTGGTTACCGACAACGTGCATCGCGCCATCGATGCGTCCCTCGACGCCGCGGCCTGTCAACGACTTGAATGCCTCGACGCTCGACCGCTCACCGCTCCACGCCGCAACGACGGCGAGCGCAACCGGGTGTTGCGAGAGCGCGTCCAGGCTCGCGGCGATGCGCAGCACCTCGTCCCTGCTCCAACCTCCCAGGGCCTGGATGTTCGTCACACGCGGCTTTCCCTCAGTGATCGTCCCCGTTTTGTCGAGCGCGATGACCTTGAGCTTGCGGCCGTTCTCCAGATGCACGCCGCCCTTGATGAGAATGCCTTGACGGGCCGCAGACGTCAGCCCGCTCACCACCGTCACGGGCGTCGAGATCACCAAGGCGCACGGGCAGGCGATCACGAGCAGGACAAGCGCCTTGTAGAGCCAGGGATGGAACGGTTGGCCGAACGCCAACCACGGCACTACCGCGACAAGCACCGCCGCAATGCACACGATCGGCGTGTAGACCCGCGCGAAGTTGTCCACGAACCGCTGCGTGGGTGCGCGACTCCCTTGCGCCTCCTGCACTGTCCGGATGATCTTGGCGAGCGTGGTCTGGTCCTTGCCGCCAGTGGTTCTGAACTCGAGCACGCCAGTCTCGTTGATGGTCCCCGCGAAGACCTTATCGCCGGTCTTCTTGTCCACGGGCACGCTCTCGCCCGTGACCGGAGCCTGGTTGACGCTCGACTCGCCCGCGACCACCACGCCGTCGAGCGCGAGACGCTCACCTGGTTTGACCTGCACAACCGCACCGACGGGCACGGCCCCGGCCTCAGTCGTCTGCCACGATCCATCGGGCTGCTTCACGCTCGCAACGTCCGGAGCCATCGCCATCAGCCCCTTGACGGCGTTGCGGGCACGGTCCAGGGCCTTGGCCTCGATCAACTCGGCCAGCCCGAAGAGGAACGTCACGAGCGCGATCTCCGGCCACGCGCCGATCACCGCGCCACCGATGATCGCGACGGTCATCAGAAAGTTGATGTTGAGCGTAAACGTCCGCAGGGCCGTCCAGCCCTTGCGAAATGTCGGCAACCCCCCCATAAGAATCGACGTCACGGCCATTGCCACGACTGGCCAAGAGGTTTCCCTCACCCCGGCGAAGAACATCGCCTCTGCCGCCGCGGCCAACACACCGGAGAGAGCGAACAGCCCGTGCCTCCGCCACCACGGAGGTGGCGGGGCGGCGTCGACTGGCGTGCCGGCCGAACACCCACCGTCACCGCACGCGGTGCCGGGTATTGCTTCTCCGGATCCGTGCGACGAGTGCGCCGGCTGCATCCCGATGTCGACAAGCGCCGCGACGATGAGAGCGTCATCGGGAAGACTGTGGTTTACAGTCAGCCGACGCCCCATGAGGTCGAACCGCAGCTCAGAAACGCCTGCAAGCCGCCCGAGGCGTCGGCGAACCAACGCTTCCTCGGTAGGGCAGTCCAACGCCGGAATGATGAAGGTGCTCGTCGGCATGGCTCACTTCGGCGCTTCGGTCTGGTGCGGCTGGGGATCGTATTTCACGCGGACCACCGATCCCTGCGGAGGCAGGCCGGGGAACCGAACCGAGTAGGTCGCATGGCTGTCCGCTTGAGATCGGGGTCCCCGATACGAGCCCTTCGGGCCGATCGTGGTCTGCGACGACGGCTTGCGATAGTTCACTGCGGCGTCGTAGACCACGGTGCTGTCGGGGCCGATCACCTGGATGTCCACGTGACCACCCTTGGTGACCTCCGACGAGTCAAGCCATCCATCGACGACAAGTCCGCCGTCCCGCTCGTACACCTCGGGCGGATGCGCCAGGGAGGCGGTCAAGGTTGGTTGAAGAGAGAGATAGCCGGTCTTGACCAGATCCGTACGATCTGAGGCGCAGCCGCCCAACAGGCACGACAGGACAACAGCAGTAAGTAGTGAGCGCATTGAAACTCCTTGAATGGGCAATGCTCCGGGCGAGCGCGAGCCCGCCGCGAAGCTGGAAAGTCACTTCTTGGGGGCGTCCTTGGAGTGGTCGTGGCCGTCGCCTTCCTTGTGGTCGTGATCGTCGTGGCCCTTGGCCTTGCATTCCTTGCACTCGCCATGCCCGACGACCCGCAGGGCCGTGCCCTCGCGGACCCAGAGGTGGGCACCCTCGCCGTCGGCGGTGACGAAGTACTGCGGCTCGGACTTCACGGGCTGGCTTGCGCCCTGGCCCATCATTACGGCGGCGAGCGCGGTGAGGCCGACGCCGCCGGCGAGGCCCAGAAGCACAGACTTGGAACGGCGGACGCTGGACGGACTGGATTGGTTCATCGGAATACTCCATTCTGAAAATGAAACTCGGACTGGATCGCCGAACGCTCGCGGGGCACACGCCCGCGAGATCAGCGGTCACGACTTGGGATCGGGGGAAGCGTTCGCATTCGGCGGGGCGGGGGGCGACGTAGGCGGTGTAGACGAGACGGCATCGGTCGCCGCGTGGATAGCGGCGCGTTGAGTGTCATCGCTCTTGCGCGCGTCGGATGCGGTGCCGCCGCCCCCGAACGCAACCGTGGGGTCGGGGGTTGGCTCGTCCTTCTCCCAAACTTCGGGCCGGGGCCCGGGCTTTCCATCTTTGCTCGTGCCGGTGAAAATGCGGTAGAGGGCCGGCAGCACGAGGAGCGTGAGCAGCGTGCTGGAGATCAGGCCGCCGATGACAACCGTTGCGAGGGGACGTTGGACCTCCGAGCCGGTGCCGCGGGCCAGCGCCATGGGCACAAAGCCCAGCGAGGCGACGAGCGCGGTCATAAGGACCGGGCGGAGCCGCGTGATGGACCCGTGGATGATCGCGTCCTCCAAACGCTCGCCCTTCTCCCTCAACTGGTTGATGAAGATGATCATGACCAGTCCGTTGAGGACCGCCACTCCCGAGAGTGCGATGAATCCCACCGCCGCAGAGATCGAGAACGGCATGCCGCGAACCCACAGCGCAATCACGCCGCCCGTCAGACCCAGCGGAACCGCTGCGAAGACGAGCAGCGAGTACTTGAAACTCTTGAACGTGGCAAAGAGCAGCAGCAGGATCAGTAGGAAGCAGATCGGCACCACGATGGTCAGCCGCTCCTTGGCCGCGACGAGATTCTCATACTGGCCGCCCCAGACGAGCCACTGCCCGGCTGGGAGCGACACACCCGCCATCTTCGCCTGCGCTTCGTTGACGAACGAGCCCAGGTCGCGCCCGCGCACGTTGCACTGCACGACGATGCGCCGCTTGCCGTTCTCGCGGCTGATTTGGTTGATGCCCTCGGCGATCTCGACCCGCGCCACCGCTCCAAGCGGGACAAAGCCCATCTCTTCCTGTCCTTGCAACAGTCCCGTGCCGCCGTCGATGCTGGCGGTCTGGATGAGGCCTTTGGGCTCGCTCTCGCCGCGTGGCAGCGGGATCGGAAGGCGTTCGAGCATGTCGATCTTGCCCCGCAGTGCATCGGGCAAGCGGACGACCAGGTCGAAGCGGCGGTCGCCCTCGAAGACCAGGCCCGCTTCTCGCCCGCCCATCGCGACAGCCACGACCTCCTGCACGTCCGAGACGTTGAGGCCGTAGCGGGCCAGGGCCGCGCGGTCGGGCTCGACGGTCATGACAGGCAGGCCCTCGGTCTGCTCGACCTTGGCATCGGCAGCGCCGGGAACGGCCTGCAACGTCGCTAGCACACTGGCGGCGGTCTTTTGCATCGATGCGAAGTCATCGCCGTAGACCTTGACCGCGACATCCCCGCGCACGCCGGAGATGAGCTCGTTGAAGCGCATCTGGATTGGCTGCGTGAACTCGTAGTTGTTGCCCGGGACGGTCTGGAGCGTGAGTTCGAGCAGTTTGATGACCTTGCCCTTGTGGCCTTCGGGCGGTGGACCGTGGGCGTGGCCCCCTTCCGCACCGCCCTCACCGTGGTCATCGTGACCGCCGCCGTGGGAACCCATGCGCTCCATCTCCTCGGTCTTCTCGACGATGAGCTTGTCGAGCTTCGCCTCGCTCCGCCACTGGCTCTTGTCCTTGAGGATGATGAACGTGTCGGAGACGTTTGGGGGCATGGGGTCGGAGGCGAGTTCCGCCGTGCCGGTCTTGGAGTAGACGAACGCAACCTCGGGGAAAGCAGACACCGCCTTCTCAACGTCGTACTGCATTGATTGGGACTGCGTGATGCCCGTGGAGGCGATGCGCATGGCGTGCATCGCGATGTCCTTCTCGTCGAGGGTTGGAACGAACTCCTGCCCGAGGCGCGTGAACAGAGCCAGTGAACCGAGGAACGCGACCACCGCGCCGACCACGACGGCGTAGCGGAGTCTGACCGCCCAGCGGACCACTGGCTCATAGACCTGCTTGGCCCAGCGGATCAGGAACATGTCCTTCTCCGTGACTTTGCCGGTGATGCACAGGGCGACCATGGCGGGGATGAAGGTCAGCGAGAGGATGAACGCCGCGATGAGAGCGAGGATGACCGTGATAGCCATCGGGTGGAACATCTTGCCCTCAACGCCCGAGAGGGCGAGGATGGGGAAGTAGACCGTGATGATGATGGCCTCGCCGAAGGCCGTGGCTTTGCGGACTTCCTTGCTGGCGTCAAAGACGATGTGCAGGCGTTCCTGCAGGGTGAGCAACCTGCCTTTGTGATGCTGCTCCTCAGCCAAGCGCCGCAGACAGTTCTCAACGATGATGACCGCGCCGTCCACGATCAGGCCGAAGTCGATCGCGCCGAGCGACATCAGGTTGCCGCTTACGCGCGTCTGAACCATGCCCGTGGCGGTCATGAGCATCGACAAGGGGATCGCCAACCCGCAGATGATCGCTGCCCGCCAGTTCCCCAGCAGCAGCAGCAGAACCACGATCACAAGGATCGCGCCCTCGATCAGATTCTTCTGCACCGTGGCGATCGTCGCGTCCACGAGTTTGGTGCGGTTCAGGACCGTCTTGGCCTTGATCCCCTCGGGCAGCGAGCGCTGAATCTCAGTCATCTTCGCGTCCACCGCTGCGGCAACGGTGCGGCTGTTGGCCCCGATGAGCATGATGGCCGTGCCCACGACCACGTCCTCACCGTTCTCGCTGGCCGAGCCGGTGCGGAGCTCGCGGCCAAGCCCCACGCCGTTCACGCCCACAACATCACGCACGTAGACCGGCACGCCGCTGCGCGTGCCCACGACGATGCTCTCGATCTCCTCGATGGATTGGATGCGCCCCGTGGCCCGGACGAGGTAACTCTCCCCCTTGTGCTCGACATACCCCGCGCCGGTGGAGACGTTGTTCTTCTCCAGCGCCTCGATCACGTTGTGGAACGTGAGCCCGTAGGAGACAAGTTTCATCGGGTCGGGCTGAACGTGGTACTGCTTGACGAATCCGCCGATGGCGTCCACGCCCGCCACGTCCTTCACGCCCTTGAGCTGGGGCCGGATGATCCAGTCCTGTACTTCCCGCAGATACGAAGCGAGCTCGACATCGTTGGCGAGTCGGCGACCCTCGGGCGAGAGGTACGAACCATCAGACTGCCAGCCGACCTTACCGTCCTCCACCTTCGCGCCCTCGCCGCGGGGGTGCTCGTACTCAACGGTGTACATGTACACCTCGCCCAGGCCGGTGGCGATGGGGCCCATGATTGTCTCGACGCCCGGTGGCAGCGCACCCGCCGCTTCGCGCAGGCGTTCGCCGACCTGCTGCCGCGCGAAGTAGATGTCCACGCCATCGTCAAAGACTGCCGTGACCTGTGAGAACCCGTTGCGCGAAAGCGAACGGGTGTATTGCAGGCCGGGAATCCCCGCCAGGGCGTTCTCCATCGGGAACGTCACCTGCTGCTCGACCTCGAAGGGTGACAAGCTCGCCGCGACGGCGTTGATCTGCACCTGGTTGTTGGTGATGTCGGGGACGGCGTCGATGGGGAGCTTCTTGAGTTGAAAGAAGCCCACCGCCGCGACCACCGCCGTGAGAATTACAACCAGCCAGCGGTTCTTGATCGAAAAGTGAAGAAGTGCTTCAAGCATGGGTCTGGGCTCCTATTGCGGCAGTTGGGTTTAGTGCTCGTGCGCCGCGGAGCCCTTGCCGAGCTCAGCCTTCAAGATGAACGTGCCAGCGACGACGAACCTCTCGCCCTCGACCAGGCCGCTGTAGATGGGAACAAGGCCACCGATGGGCTTGCCGACGGTGACTGCTCTCTTGGCGAACGTGTTGGGTTCGTTGGCGACGGGGACGAAGACCGCAGGACCGCCCTCGACAGTCTGGATTGCCTCATCGGGCACGGCGATCACCGGCGCGGGGTCCGCCCCGCCGGGAAGAGAAGCGACGATCTCGGCCTGCGCAAACATGCCGGGCTTGAGCGTCGGTCCATTTTCGAGCGACGCGGGCACGTCGATCCGCACTTGGGCGGTGCGGGTAGTTGGGTCTACCAGTGGGGCGATGAAGGAGACCGTTCCCTCAAACTTCGGGGCCGCAGCACCGTCGCTTGTGCCGGTTGTAGAACCGATCGTGATCCACGCCTTCGCGCCCACGGCGATGCCCGCGAGCTTTGCTTCGGGCACATTGGCGAGCACCCACAGCAGCCGCGTGTCCGCCAGGATCATGAGTGCTTCGCGGTCAGGACCGACGAGTTCGCCGAGCGTCACTTCGCGCTGCACCACTTGGCCATCGATCGCGGCCTTGATCGCGTGACGCGGAGCGATCTCACTCGTCGCGGCGAGCGTGGCGACCTCTTCCTGCTTCATGCCCAGCAAGTGCAAGCGGTTTTCGGAGGCCATCACGGCTGCCTCGGCGGCTTTGACGTTGGCGATGGCGGCCTTGTGTTCGGCCTCGCGGCGTTGCACTTCGGTCAGGGAGATGCCCTGCGACTGCTCCAGCAGACCCTTGGCTCGCTCCCAGGCAATCTTGCTCAGTTCGACAGCAGGGCCTGCGGTCAGCACGGCGGTCTTCTTCTGGAGAAAGTCGGCTTGTGCTTCGCCGAGTTCAGGGCTCTCGATGATGACCAGTTCCTGTCCGGCCTTGACCGTATCGCCAAGGCGAACCTTCACTTCAACCGCTCGCCCCCTCAGAGGCGAGCCGACATGGGCCATCGCCTCCGTGTTGAACGCGACACGCGCGGGCGTCAGCACCGTGGGCTTGAGGATCCAGAGCTGTGCAGCCTCGTCCTTGACGCCATAGCGCGTGATCGCCTCCGCCGTCAGCTTGACCTCGTCGGCGTGGGCTCCCTCTCCCTCGCCTTTACCGCCGTGATCGTGACCCGCGTGCTCGTCGGCCTTCGCGGGAGGCTTGGAGCCGTGATCGTGACCGTCGCCCTCGGTGTGCTTCTTGCAGCCGCTGGCAATGGTGAGCATCGCCAGTGCTGCGACGAGCGCTGGTGTGCGGAAGCGAATCAGGGATGGGTGTCTCATCGTTGTTGTGCTCATGGGTAATCTCGGAGTCCGGATGATGCGTGCACCGATGCGGTGCGTGAGTGGCGGTGTTTAGCGGTTCGTTGGCGGGGGCAAGGCTGATAGCGGCGAAGCACTCGCGCTTCCGGCCGTTGGAGCAGCTTGAACTGGCATGGCTGACTTGAGGGCGGCCATCAGGGGCAGCGCGACGCCCGGACCACCGACAGCCCGCTGAAGACGCACAAAGGCCGTCGATGCCTGACGCTCGACCTCGATCGCCTTGGCTTGCGTGAGTCGAAGGTCCTGCTCGGCCAGGAACAACGCTGTCACATCGCTCTGTCCGGCGCGGTACGCATCCTCCGCAAGCGTGCGGCGTTGCTGCTGGAGGGGGATCAGTTCGTTACGGATACGCGCGAGGTTGGCGTTGCTCGCGGTCATGGTCTGATACGCGACGCGGACATCCTCAACGACTTTCCGTCTGGCCAGCGTGAGTTCGTGCCTCGCTTCCAGTTGCTCCGCTGTGACCCTCGCCCGCTTGGCCTGGCCCATGTCGAAGATGGGCAGCGGTGTTGAAACTGACGGCCCCGTGAACCACTCGTTGTCCCGCTGTGCATTTACCCCGACGCTCGCGCTCTCCCACGGCAGGAGACGGGCGATCGCCTCGTCGTCCCCAAGAGCCTTGAGCTTCCACGCGATCGCCTGAATCTCCGGACGCCGCTGCAAGGCCGAATCGACCCAGCGCGATTCTGGCTGAAGATCGGTGCCGGGCGCAGTCCACGGGTCAAGCGTCCACCCGGCGGCCGACGATGGCTCGCCGATGAGCCTGGCCAACCTCAGTCGCTCCTCGCGCTCAGAGAGGGCCGCTTGATCGATCTCGACCTGCAACTCGACTCGCTGGGCCTGAAGCGTGGCCAAGTCGCTGCGCGTGCCTTCGCCCGCGTCGAGTCTGGACTTGGCCACCGCCGCTAGTCGCTCCAGGAGAACCATCCGATCACGCAGCAAAGGGACAAGCTCGGCCGATGCCTGGGCCGTCGCGTACCGCTCCTGGACCTCGCTGGCGACGTCGATCGCCACCGTGACCGCGTCCGCAGCCGCCTGACGGAGTCGGTTGTCGGCGGCGCTGGAACGCCGAGGGATTTGGAGTGCCTGCACAAAGTCCTGTGCCAGCGATGCCTCGAACTGCGGCTTGCCCGGCCCCCAGCGGAGCACGACATTGAGCACGGGGTTGGGGAGCAGCCGAGACTGGTCGGCGTCAGCGAGCGCGATCCGCACTCTCGCCATCGCCGCCTGGAGTCCGGGATCGGTGGTGACGGCCCGCCGCAACGCGTCGGCCAGAGTCAACGCGTCACCGGCCGCGTTCGATTCATCGAGCGGCCCGCCGTCGGGTCCGACGGCGATGAACGCGATCGGTGCCGACAGTCCGGCGGCCTCGCCCGCACTCCGCGCGGCGTCCACGTCCGCCCGCGGAGTAGACTGGCAACCCGCGAACATCAAGGCGGCGGCCAGCAGAGCCACAGGCGTGACGAATCGCCGCTTGGGAGTTTGATCGATTGGAATGGTCGCAGGTTTCATGGGTCGCCTTTGCATGACACGAGGGTTCGAGATGCCTTTGGCACCCCGCGGCTCGCCGCGTCCGGGGCCTATGCGGCTCCGGATCGTGGTTGGTCGCGAGGTCAGGATTGATGAGTTTGAAGTTCGCCGCTCAGAGGGCGATTTGGGCGCACGGTGGAATAACCGCGCAAGCCCAGGCGCAATGACAGCGCGATCTCATTGCCCACGCGTGGGCGGAACGAGATCGAGCTATGCACACCTAGACGACGAGGATGATCGTGCGGAGACGCGCCAGTGAATCCGGCGGCCGTTCCCGATCAGGAACCGGGGCATCTGATCGGGCTGGCTGGTTACCATCAACAGACCAAACGTCCCAGAGCACAGCCACGACCACAGCCGTGAGGAGCGGGTCCAGCGATACGCTCGACGGGATCAACTTGGCTGCGGAAACCTGGGAGCCGAGAGGCTCGTCGTCGCACGGCGTTGGGACGATCGGGTCGGACGAGTGATCGTCGTCCGCCTCGTGTTCCGACACTTCGATGCAGGGGGTCAGACACGCGCCGTTTGAGGACTTGAGGCACGCAAACTCAATGCGACTCTCGCCCGAAGCGTCTGTACACCGAACTCCCATCGTCGTGAACAGCATCTGCCCGAGGCCAAAGGCCACGAGGCAGAGGAACGCGATCAGGCGATGGGTCGACGGTTGATGCATGAGATGGCAGCAGACAGTATACGGGCTGCTCGCCCGAAAGTTCACCTATTGAGTATCGGTCGTTCGGAGCAGCCGACTTAGTCGCGAGTCCGGTCGATCAGGACCCAATAAATGTGCCATCGAGACGCCGCTTATGGGTTCACGCCAGACTCCCGCCGAATTTTTACGCGGTGGAGACGACTACGAGTGCGTGGGCGAGGGGTCAGCTCTCGGATCTCGATTGCGTCGCGCTCGGTGCATGCGTGCTCGCCGACAGAATGGAAGCCGCTGCAGCGAGTGTGGTCTGGAGTTCAGGCGGCAGATCCGGCAAAGCTCGTATCAAACAGTCTAAACCAGGATTGTGTTTGGATAACGGTGTGCTGGGTTCACCGATGGGAGTTCTGCTGGGGGTGCTCGAAAGTGCCTGTTTTTCCGCAGTGTTTTCGGCGGGTACACTCGGCTTCCCAAGCGGAAAGCCTGGGGCGACGACTTTGTGGCAGTTTTGTGGCAGTTTGGGTCCAGAAACAGTCCGGAGGCCAGTTCTGCTCCAGTGTGAATTCAGTGCCTATCCTCATTGCCGGTAAGTACTTAGACCCATTCGCCTCCGTAGCTCAGTTGGTAGAGCAGCTGACTCTTAATCAGCGGGTCGAAGGTTCGAGTCCTTCGGGGGGCATTAGGCCATATTCCACATCATCACACGCGGCACCAATCCCCACGAATCACTTGTGTTGTGGTTTTTTTCGTTTTTGCTTCTGCGCACGTATGCTCGCGAGTTTTCAGCGTGCTCAAACATGCCCACTGCGAGGTCGAGGTGCGACTCCGTGCTGCTAGGTAATGCTGAGGCGATCATCGGGCCCGAAAGTCAGGGCGCACAACTACTCCACGGTCACGCTCTTCGCGAGGTTGCGGGGCTTATCGACATCATGCCCGCGCAGCACCGCCGCGTGGTAGGCCATGAGTTGCAACGGCACCACTGCGAGCAGTGGGCTAAGACATTCTGGAACGTCCGGGATGTACAGCACATCCTCGGCGTATCGCTTGATGTTGGTGTCGCCTTCGGTTGCGACAGCGATGACGTGGCCGCCTCGGGCGCGGACTTCCTGGATGTTGCTCATCACCTTTTCATATTGCTTGCCGTGGTTGGCGATGAAGACGGCGGGCATGCCTTCGTTGATGAGGGCGATGGGGCCGTGCTTCATTTCTGCGGCGGGCATGCCTTCGGCGTGGATGTAGGAGATTTCTTTGAGCTTCAATGCGCCTTCCATCGCGGTGGGATAGTTGTAGCCGCGTCCGAGGAAGAGCCAGTTTTCGCGCTCGATGTACTTCTCGGTGACTTTCTTGATCTGCTGGTCGTAGGAGAGAATCTTCTCGATCTTGTCGGGGATCTGGTTGAGTTCGCTCAGCAACGTGCCCGTGTCATTCGCGCCCATGAAGCGGCGGCGGCCGAACCAGATGGCGATCATGGTGAGCACGGCAACCTGGCCCACGAAGGCCTTCGTGCTGGCAACGCCGATTTCTGGGCCCACGCGCAGGTACACGCCCGCGTCGGTGTCGCGTGCCATCGTGCTGCCGACGACGTTGATCACGCCCAACGCGAGTGCGCCGCGGTCCTTGGCTTCGTGCAGTGCGGCGAGCGTATCGGCGGTTTCGCCGGATTGCGAGACAGCGATGGCGACCGTGTTCTCTTCGATGATGGGGTTGCGATAGCGGAATTCGCTGGCAAACTCGCTGGTCGCTGGAATCTTCGCGAGGTCTTCAAACATGTACCGCCCAATCATCGCGGCGTGGAGAGCGGTGCCCTGACCCAGCAACGCGATGCGTTTGGCCTTCACGAGTTCTTTGGCATGGTCGGCGAGACCACCCAAGATGACTTTGCCCTCTTCGGCGTTGAAGCGGCCTCGGAACGTGTTGCGGAGAGCCTTTGGCTGCTCGAAGATTTCCTTCTGCATGTAGTGCTGGAAGGAACCTAGTTCGATTTCGTCGAGTTCGAGTTCCAACTGCTGCACTTTGTGCGTGACGGAGACGTTGTGGATCGTGCTGGTGCGGATGCCGTCGGGCGTGAGCTTGACGACGTTGTAGTCGTCGAGCATGATGGCCTGGCTGGTGTGGCTGATGATCGCCGCGCCGTCGGAGGCGACGACGTATTCACCATTGCCGACGCCAACCATCAGCGGACTGCCTTTGCGGGCGACGACGAGCGTGTTGGGTTCTTTTTCGCAGATGACGGCTATGGCGTACGCGCCAGTCACTTCTCGAAGCGCGGCTTGGACGGCGCTTTCGAGATCGCCCTCGTACAACTCGCCGATCAGCATCGCGAGGACTTCGGTGTCGGTCTGGCTGTGGAACTTGTGACCTTTTTCTTCGAGCAGCGTTTTGATCGTCGCGTAGTTTTCGATGATGCCGTTGTGGACGACGGCGATGCCGACCTTGTCGTCGGCGTGCGGATGGGCGTTGAACTCGGTGACGCCGCCGTGCGTGGCCCAGCGAGTGTGGACGAGACCAAGATGGCCGGGAATGCCACCCATGGATTCGAGTTTGTCTTCAAGGTTGCTGACGCGACCCACGGCGCGGACGATCTTGATCTTGCCATTGTGGATGGTGGCGATGCCCGAGGAGTCGTAGCCGCGGTACTCAAGGCGCTTGATGCCTTCGATGAGGAGGTTCTGGCAGTTTTTCTTACCGACGTAGGCGACGATTCCGCACATGTGAGGGCCTTGGGAAGAGGTGAACGGGGAGCGGGGAACGGCGTTGGTGGCACAGGCGTCCTCGCCTGTGACGGAGTTGCAAGGACGTTCGAGCACAGGCGAGGACGCCCCCCGCCTGTGCCACCACGTGCTGAACTGTCCACTACTCATCGGCTGAGAACTGGGTTCGGCTGTGGGGCGAGAACGACAGAAGAATATCGGGCGATGGGGATTGGAGCGGGGAATGAGTGCGATAGTGGTGAGTAATTGGGTGGAAATCAGGGGATTTCGCGGGAAGAAGGCTCGAGGTTTTTGTGATTTGTGACGCGGGACGGGCTTGGTGCAATTTGATGGGGTGCGTCCGAAAAATGTGGAAGTAGCTGCAAAGAGCGTTCGACTCTCGCGACAGAGTCGGCAGCGAGATGACACCCGGAACCGATAGATAATGCGTGTTCGTCTCCCACGCCCATTCCTTCCGTCAGCAAGCCCGGCTTGCAATTACCCTCGCATGGGTCGCGGGGTATACCAACATCATCGCGTTGATTGCGTGCGGGACGGTGACGAGTCACATGTCGGGTGCTGCGAGTTTTCTTGGGCGGAATGTGGTCGAGGGGAAGTGGGGGTTGGCGGGGTTGGAGTTTTTTCTGCTCGGGGTGTTCTTGTTTGGGGCCGTGGTCGCGGGTGTTGCGACAGAAGTGGGGCGGCGGCGCGGGTGGGAATCGATTTATGTGTTGCCTATGGCGATCGAGGCGTTATTGCTCGCGGGGTTCGCTGTTGGGTTGGAAGCGACGTTGGCAGACGCGGTTCAATCTATCTCATTGACGGGGCACGATGGTGGCAGTTCGTTGTCGTCAGCCGCGGAAAGTAATGGGTTGGCAGGGTGGGTGCTGGTTGGCTTGGCGGCGTGTGCGATGGGGTTGCAGAATGCGACGATCACGCGGATCAGTTCGGGAGTGGTGCGCACGACGCACGTAACTGGCGTGTTGACGGACGTCGGGTTGGAACTGGTGCAGACGATTTCGACTTTGTCAAAAGGCACTGGGCATCAGGCACTGGGCACTGGCAAAGACAATCGAGTTCCAGTGTCTTTGCCAGTGCCCAATGCCCAATCCCCAATGCCTTTCTTCACAGCTTTGCGTGTGAATCAAAGTGCACGGCGGCTCGCACTCTTGTGCAGCATCATCGGTTCATTTGCACTTGGTGCGGGGCTTGGGACCTTTGTCTATGACCATCTCTCGATGAGATGGGCGATGTTTCCGCCTGTCTTGTTCTTGGTGTGGATTATCGCGCAGGATGTCCGCCGGCCCATCGCGGAAATCGAACCCAGTCAGTTGGTGGCGACAGCCGACCTTGGACTGCCTGACGCACTGGGTGTGTATCACCTCGCCAACGACATGGAGCACGGCGTTTCAATTGGTGAGCACGGAGCGAAGAAGGCCGCGAGCGTGCAGCGCCTGCCTGATCTCACCAGTTGGATCGATCGACTGCCATCGCACGTGCGTGTGATCGTGCTGGACTTGACGGACGTGCAGCAGTTGGAAGATGACGCCGGATTTCAGGTTCGCGCGGCGGTCGTCAAGTTGCGCGAGCAGAGCCGGCATCTGATTTTGGCGGGCGTTGGAGCGGAGCAGTATCGGCAATTGAAGCGGGCAGGGGCAGGGGACGTGCTGGGAGTCGAGAACGCGTGCCCGGATTTGGAGTTGGCGGTGGCGCGAGGGGTGGGGTTGATTGAGATGATGAGATGATGGGTGAGCGGGCGATGCTGGTTGATCGATTTCACAGGAGACACAGAGGCACACAGGGGGGATGAGAAGGCAAGAAAGGAAAAGCAAATGATGTGTACCGATTGACACGATCGCGCCACACACATTCTGATCCAAGTTTTTTTCTTCTCTGTCTTCCTCTGTGCCTCTGTGTCTCTTGTGAAATCAAACCACCAACGACACCCGTATCCTGCCCCTCCCCGGGGGGATGAGTGCTTGTGTAGTTTGGAGCAGTGATGGGAAAACCACATCCGATTCATCGTGCCAACTTTGCGAAGTACCGGACGACTCCGTGGACTGCGCTGCGTGGCGTTCTTCCTGCTTTGACACGATTGCCGAAAGTGACGCTCAAGATGCCCGGGAACATTTACCAAGGTCCGTTGCCTCCACTGACTGACGCGCAGCGAGCGCTCGCGGCGGAGTTGTCGCGTGACGTTCATGCGTTGGCGGGGCCTTTGCTTGGGCGCAATCAATTTCACGAGCCGCAACTGCGCAAGTGCGAGGAGTTTCTGACGAGTGAGTTGAAAGCCGCAGGCCTGTCTGTGTCGCGGCATGCGTATGTGAGTGAAGGCGTCGAGGTCGCAAACTTTCATGCAGAAGTGCGCGGCGTGTCTCGGCCAGATGAAATCGTTGTGTTCGGCGCACACTACGACTGCGTGGAACTCGTGAATGGTCCGTGCCCGGCTGCGAACGACAATGGGAGCGGCGTTGCAACAGTGCTGGCGACGGCGAGGCGTTTTGCTTCAGCGAAACCAGCGTGCACAATTCGCTTTGCGTTGTGGGCGAATGAAGAGCCGCCATTTTTCTATACGAAGAACATGGGGAGTCTGGTCGATGCCGATCGCAGCCACGCGCTGGACGAGAAGATCGTCGCGATGATGACGCCTGAGACGCTTGGGTATTACACGGACCAAGAGGACTCGCAGGCGTATCCGCTGCCCGGCGCGGAGGCATTTGATCTGCCCACGAAGGGCGACTTCGTCGCGTTTGTTGGCCTGGATAACGCCGGGCCACTCGTGAAACGATGCGTCGGCACCTTTCGCGAACGCGCAAAGTTTCCGTGCGTGGGAGCGAGCGTGCCCGGCATGATTCCGCTGGTGGGCGCAAGTGATCACTGGAGTTTCTGGCGTCACGGCGTGCCCTCGCTGATGATCACAGACACTGCGCCGTTTCGTTATCAGTGGTATCACACGCCGGAAGACACGCCGGACAAGATGGATTTTGAGCGATTTGCCAGAGTGGTGGAGGGCGTGGAGGCCGTGTTGGAGGAAGTGACGAAGTAGGGATGGAGGCACTTGGGCACGGAGTGAGATGGAGAGATGAAGTGGTGAGACGGTGAGACGGTGAGGATTGTATTTCCTTTCACCCTCTCACCGGCTCACCGTTTCACCGTCTCACTCTTTTCATATCCGCCCACCCCAACTCTCTCCCACGCCCAAGCAAATACTCGCGGGAATAGGCGTTTTGATACGGGGATGTGGGACTGATTCGAAGTTGTTTGATTACCCACGTGGTATAGGTGTCACAAGCGATGTGGGGGCGAGGGGTTTTCTTGAGAGGAGGCAATTCACGCGCGTTCTTTGCCGATGCGTACTGCAAGAGGTAGGGAGGTGCGTTATGGGGCCGTCTGAGAAAGCATTTCAACAGGTTCGCAACATCCTTGGCAAGCTTGATCGAAACATCGATCAGTTGCGAAATCAGCGGACGACGCCCACGAGCGCGCCGGTGAAGGAGCAGCGCGACGTACGAGACGTTCGCGACTCCCGAGATTCTCGCGATCGGATGATCGGTGCTGAACGCACCGTCCCAGGCGCGGCGGCGGGAGCGACAGCCCCTACGGTCGCTCGACCCGCGAGCGCGTTTGGCCGAGCGACGCCGATTCCGCCTTCGGGGCATTGAAGAAGGCACTAGGGATTGGGCACTGGGCACTGGCAGAGGACGCTGGCGTGAGTCGGCGTCGTTTTGTTTTTGAGACGAAGAGACTAATACTGATTCCACTTCAAAATCGCGCTCATTTGGGACGGCGAAGCCGTCAAGGTTTATAGCCGTGGGTCGTCGCGAAGCGACACCCACGGACGCGATCAAACTAAGCGCAGCACCACGAAGTGGTGCGGGTGTGTGTTCACATCGAGCAAAAAACAACACCGCTGCGTGGTGCGTTGATTGTCGCGTGCATCGTTTCCGAGGGTGCCGCTACGCGGCGACCCACGGCTATTGACCATCACGGCTACGCCGTGTGCACACCTTTCACGCGCGAGTATCAAAGGGAATTCGCATAAGAACAAGTTGCAGGTGTTTGACGAGTGCTATTTCTGCTCTTGCGTTGACGAGGGCTCCGTACTGAGAATGGTCCGTAGTTCGGTGGTGATGGACTTTTCATCTAGCAGCCGCGAGTCGAGCGGGATTGCGGCGAGCAGGCGTTGGGATTGATCGATCACAATGACGGCGCAGGTTTGGGCGGGGGCCATTTGTTGCAACGTCGCGAGGCCTGCGCTGGTCCAGAGTTGTTGCGGCGAGATCTCGGCGGGTGTGTCGGCGCGGGGTTTGAGCGTGTCGCTCCATTGTGTCGAGAGCGCTTTGATCTTTTCGCGGTTGAAGTCGGCGAGTTCGAGGACGCCCACGCTGGCGACGATCAATCTCGGAGACGCGGCGAGGCCTTGCATGCGCTGCATGTCGAGATCGCGCGCGTAGCGGGTTGCGCCGTTGAGCGCGGTGCGTGCGTCGGCGAGTGCGCGGGCGTCGGCACCTGGCGAAATCATCACAAG
The DNA here is from genome assembly GCA_046350435.1 of Phycisphaerales bacterium. Taxonomy (GTDB): domain Bacteria; phylum Planctomycetota; class Phycisphaerae; order Phycisphaerales; family UBA1924; genus BJHL01. Next base: position 257,043 of record JAXMAK010000001.1, on the reverse strand, counting down.
GACTGCGGCGACTGTGCCGGTGGCTTGCGGAGGTTTTTTCGCGAGCGAGTCTAAGGCTTCGAGCAGCGACCAGCCGGAAAGATCAGCGTGCATGAGACCAAGTGCGGGCACTGCTTGGCCCACTTCAATGGTGGATGGAAGTCCCTTGAGTTCCATCGGGCTTGCAACTTTGGTGCGGCCTTCGAGCGAGAGCGTCCATGTCGCTGGGTCATTCGCAACTTGCGGTTCAACGGTGGCCCGGAGTGTCTTGCCGGGTGAGGAGGCATCGGTTGCGGTTTCAGATGTTCCATACGTGAGTTGATAACTCACGAGCCGGTGTGTGGTGCGGTCGATAGTGAGCGCGATGGGAAAGTTTTCGAGCGTGCCTTTGAGCGTCACTGCGTTTTTGTTGTCCGCCGAGTCTTCGAGCGTCTCCCAACTTGCCATGCGGAGGTCGTAACGCGTGGGCGTGGGGCGAGTGAGGTCTGCGAAGGTGAGAGAGATTTGTGGGAGCGGGGATTCGGGGAGTTGTCGCAAGAGCCCAGCGTTGAAACCGCCTTCGACGATGCGTTCGCAATACGTCGTCGGGTTGAGAGCGTGCGCGAAGGTCATGCGATCGCCTTCAGCGGTGATGATCGCTTTGCCAGCGTCGAGGCGAAGACGCGCGGGGCGTGGGGGCGTGCCGTCATGAGGCTCGGCTTGCCCTGCGTCCATGCGAAGCCAGACATCGCTCTTGATGACTCCCGTTGCGTCGTCGGTTTCGAAGGTGATGTGTTCAGCGATCGGAGCAGCGCGATACGCGGCGAGGAGGGCGGCGAAGGCGTCGGAGGGTGCGGTGGTTGAAGAGAGAGTGGTGGGCGCTATTAGTGTGTTTTGTGCGTGAAGGACACTCGTGGCGACGCTGAGTGAAAGAAGTGCAAAGCACGCGAGAGACTTGGGCATTTTGGAGAGTAGGAGATATCGGTTCTTCGTGACATTCGTGCCACCGACTACGGCACTGCGTGGTCGGTGCTCGAAGTTATACAAACCGCTACCGGCACGCTTCGCTCCAAACGCTGAGACTGCTCAGAACTTCTCCAAGCATGAAACGCAATCCGTATTTGGCACCGACCGCTCAAAGCAGCAGTCGGTGGCACGCATCATGCCTTGACGCTGCGCCATGAGTTCTGCGGAATGAACGCGACGGACATGATCGTGAGTTGGATCACAGCGAAGACGATCATGCCGTACACGGCTTTGTCCATGAAGCCGTAGGAGTGCAGGCCTACGCCCAGCATGTTGGTGCCGAACCAACTCCATGATGTCACGATGTTGCCGAACACGGCGAGGACCGCGACGCCTCGGTCTTTGATGAGGCCGCCCCAGCGAGCGTGGAGGATGAGCAGCGTCCAGAGCACGATAAGGCACGCGCCGTTTTCTTTGGGGTCCCAGCCCCAGAATCGGCCCCAGGATTGGTCGGCCCAGATGCCGCCCAGCACGGTGCCGACGAAACTGGTGATAGATGCGAAGCAGGTGACGCCATAGATCATCTTGGGCAGGGCTTTCATGGGTTCGCCTGCGAGCAGTTTGGTGAAGACGCCTGCGAGGATGTAGATGCAGGCGAGGAAGCCCGCGAGGAAGGTCGCGGAGTAGCCGATCGTGATGACGACGACGTGCGTTGCGAGCCAGAAGTTGGAGTCGAGCACTGCCTGCATCATTTCCATCGTGTCGCCGCCAGAGGTGGTCGCGAGGTTGTGGGCAATCACAAGGGTTGTGAAGCCGATGAGTGATGCGGCAAGGTGGAAGATGCCGGTGCGGTGGAATCGCTCGCCAAAGAGCGCGAGCGGGATGCAGGCCCAGCCTACGAAGACAGCGGAACTGTACAAGTTGGTGACGGGCGGGCGGCCTTGGAGGTAGATGCGTGCGATGAGGCCCAGTGTGTGGACGACGAACGCGATGATGAGGACGGAGAACGCCGCGCGAGCGAGCGCGGGGGCCCACTTGATGGGGCTGAGCGACTTGAGCAGCAAGCCAAATGAGGCGAGCAGGAATGCGAGGACGTAGAGGATGGACGCGTTGTAGAAAGGCTCGCTGCGGTTGAAGAGGACTTCGGAGTCAGCCGCGCGGATTTCCGTTGAAAGCGGCTGACTGATGATTTGCTCATACTTCCTGACGGCGTCTTGCGTCGCGGCGATGTCACCTTTTTGGTAGTTTTGCAGGATGATGGCGAAGGCTTCGGCGCCTTCGCGTGAGCCGGTGGAGTTGGGATCAAGCGCAGTTGGAAGTGGGCGCCATTCCTCGCCTGCTGCAAGCGGTGGGATGACATACGGAGCATCGAAGACTGCCGTGTCGGAGTATTCGACGAGTTTGGAGTAGAGCCCGAGCACACTGCGTTGGAAAATGTCGCGATCGCGTGCGAGCGTTTGGCGTGCACGCTGGGCCTGATCTTCGACGTCCATCAGTTTGGGCTGAATCTCAGAAAAACTAAAGCGCGTGCGAGTCTCGTCAGTGATGCCGAGCAGTGACTTCACTTCAGGGTGATCGATGCGGAAGACGCGACGCTCAGCGGCGTCCTTGCGATTGGTCCACGCTTCCATCAGCCATTCGATCGCTTCGCCCTTGCGAGTCGTTTCCTTGCCATCGACGGTGGTTGTCACGTCGTACGTCTGGCGGTTGCTCAGACTCATGAGCGTGTTGCGGGCGAAGGAATCCAGCGGCTGGGTTCGGCCGCCAGCGGAGACGGGGAGTCTACCGATTTCTTCCAAGGGCATCGCGGATGCCGCAGAGTGACGATTGGAACGAGTGACGACCGCAGCGATGAGGGCGATAGAGATGATCGCAAACAGCGCGGGCAGGGCGAACTGAAGCAGCCCGCGAGGTTTGGTGAGCGCGACTCGTTCGTCGAGCGATGCGGAGTTTGCTACGCCTTGCGCCGACGCGGGCTTGGCGCCAGTGCGGCGGACGCCAGAAGCGAGGCGAATGCCGAAGTGGATGAGCATGCCCAGCGTGACGACGACGCAGGAGATGTATGGAATGAGCCAGCCCGGGTTGCGGACGACTTGCAGGATCGTCGTTTTGTTGTCGGACTTGAAGGACGACTGATAGAACGTTTCGCCGCGATATCGCAGCGGGTTGTTCATGGAGATGAGCACTTCGCGGTCGACATTGCGTTCGGGATCGACGAGGCGCAGGTGGCTGGAGAAGTTGCGGGGCTTTTCCGTGCCGACAAACTTGTCGTGCTTGAAGTCGATGAGGTGCAACTGATAGGGCTTGTAGTGCCGGGCAAAACGCAAATCGACGCGGTAGTCTTTGCCTTTGTACGAGATAATTTGCGGCTGGAAGAAGCCAGAATCCTGTTCGGAGATGCTTGGCGAAACCAAGTAGGTGCCCAGAGAGTTCTCGCCAATGAACTCGACGTACGCCGCGGGAACGTCGATAGTCGCGCCATCAACGCCGGTTGCCTGTGGGACTTGAACCGCCGCGATCTTTGTGCCCATGCCCGCCGTCGCGCGGGCGAGTTGCTCTTTGGTTGCCTGCATCGGCCCCAAGAGGTTTGAGTTGGGCATCCATTGATGCACGCGGACGCGGAAGGGCAGCAACGGATTGCTGACTTCGCCTCCGTTTGCCATGAAGCGCTGTGGAATGACAACGACACGGTCAGTGTTCGGATCACTCTCGTCGATGATCGCCAGTTCGCTGGTGCGGATGTCTTCGGTGTACTGCGACGAGCCCCCTTCGTCAATCGTCATGTTGCCTTCGCGGGCCGCGATGCCCGTGACGAACTCTCCAATCAGCAGCAGCAGCACGCCCGCGTGCGTGATGATCATGCCCGAGCGGTTCCACTTGAGTTTGAAGCGAACGGCGTGCGCCGCGATCAGATTGAAGAAGATGACCACGCCCAGCGTCAGGCCACCCGGGAACGGAATGACGACGGGGATTTCCTCGAAGCGGCGAGGCAGGAAAATGTGCAACGGGATCGCGACGTAGATCGAGCGGAAGTAGCGATCGACGACTGTCCAGATGCCTTCATTGGTCTGCGCGAGCGTGCCTGCGAGAATCAAGAAGATTGCCAGCGCAAACAGCACGACGGTCAGTCGCAGCGACGCGAGCGGTTGAAGCAAACGCATAGGGAGCGAGGTTGGTGTGTTCATTGTCCTAGTCCAACTTCTTTGACAAACTTCTCAAACGCAGCACGCTGAGATTCGACGGTTGCAGGGTTGCCGCGGAGTTTGAAGAACCATGTTGACGCGCCGGCGGGCACGATGACGGAGATCATGCGATCGGTCTTGGCTTCGTTGGTGATGTCAACGACCGTTGAGTCGCCGCCGTAGGTCGTGATGCCGGCGGACTTGATGTCGGTCGCGGGGGGCAGACCCAGTTGGCCTCGCCATCGATTGATGTTGGGCATGGGGCCGCCGCCATCGCCCATGAGAGGCGTTGCTGTCGCGACGGCTTTGTTCGCGCCGTCGATAAATGTGAATGACGACGCGACGACGCCCGAGCCGCCATCGGCTTTCCAAGTTTCAGGATGCTTCCACGCGTTGAGCCGCTGCGCGATCGCGTCGCTGGGGCGCACGGCTTGCACGGGCGGAGCGCCGGCGGGTTGTTGCATCGAGGGATCAGCACTTTGCTGCGTTTGCTGAGTTGCGGCTGGTGCTGTAGGTTGCGTTGCACCCTGCACCATGCGAAGCGACTTGCAGAACGATTCGAAGGATGGTTTGATCTTTTGTGCGATGTCGGGGGTTGTGATGGACTTCACAAACCATGTCTGACCATCGCCCGGCACAACGATCGCACCGAGCATCATCTGCCCTGCCGTTTGTCCTTCGCCCGCGATTTGCACGAACGAAACTTTTGTGGCACCGGAGGTTTCGGTTTTGAGGGTAGCCGCGAGGTCTGTTTGCGCGATGGGCGCGAGGCTCATTTGACCGCGCCAGCGATTGACGTTGGCGAGATCGCCTCCGACGTCGCCCGGGAAGGCCGCGACGCTGACTTCCGCACCGCCTGCGTCGAAAGTTGCAAGACGCATCTGCACGGTGGTGGGCACGGTGCTCCAGCCGGGCGGAACGGTCCATTCGACTTTCGGCGAGGGCGCGCTGGCTTGCTGGGTTTGTTGCATGCCGCCCATCGCCGGGGGCATTTCACGTTGCACTGGCGGCGGATCTTTCGGCGCGTTGTACGAATGAATCTCTTCGCGATCGCAACTGATGGTTGTTGCGGCAACGAGAGCGAGCGTTGCCAACAGCGCGGCGCGAGAACGATGCGTGCGGGAAAGAACAACTGCGAAGTGCGGTATCACGAGCGAATAGTAGTTTGCATTTCGACAATCAACGTGCGCGCACGACGACCCCGACCCACAAATAGTGGTATTCGATATTGGTTTTTGCTATTCTCACTTTTGAGAGGGAGAACCAGTGCACGGTTTTTCCCGCTCAGGATCTGAAGCACACACGATCGCGGAAGATCGGCAAGTTCGCTCGCTGATTTGCGCGTTTCGTGTTGTTATGACACGATCGAGCCGGGCTCGATTTCGGTGAGCGGGCTCAGGATCACAACGCGCCGTTCGACATCGCCCGCTGCGTCCTTGGGCACATTGCTCGCGGCGAGCAGCATGCCTCGGCTCTCTTCGCCACGGATCATGCGAGGGGCGAGGTTGGCGACAATCACGATTCGCTGACCCAGCAGTTCTTCGGGCTGGTAGTTGGCGCGGATGCCGGCGCAAATCTGGCGAGGCGTGCCCGAGCCGTCGTCCAACTGAATTTTGTACAACTTATCCGCATTGGGGTGCGGCTCAACCTTGAGGATGCGGGCGACGCGGAGATCGAGTTTGGCGAATTCGTCAAAGGTGACGATGGGTTTGGAAGAAGACGCCGGCGCGGCGGGGGCGGGGGCGGGGGCAGGGGTTGGGGAGTGTGTTGGAGTGGTGGGGGTGGTCATGCCTGATAGTAGATTGGCCGTCCCCGGCCAATCCGTCGCCATCGACCGTCTCGGTCCATGGATGCGTGAGACGGTGAGACGGTGAGACGGTGAAACGGTGAAAAAGCGGAGGTGTTTGGTCGATCGCCCACTACAAACCCGTCCCGCCACGAATTGCATAGCCTCATGGGAGGGGTTTTTGCCTTTTCACCGTCTCACCGGATCACCGTCTCACCGTTTCAGGCAACAAACATCCAGAAACGCTCTAACAATTCCCATACATCCCCCTCGCCCGCTTGCCTTTTGCCCTCCCGCGTCCAACTATCTTGACCCGCCATTGTGAATCGGCGGGTTTTCTGTCTGGTTGAGGTTTACGAGGATTTCATGGCTCACTCACGTACTGCGAAGAAGGCTGTTCGTCAATCTGAAACCCGCCGGGCTGTGAACCGCTGGCGTTTGCGCTCCATGCGCGACGCGATCAAGGAATTCCTTGATGTGGTCGCCCACGGCGATGTTGCAGCTGCGAAGGCTTCGTACCTGAAGGCTCAGGTCGCGATTGATCGCACGGCTCAGAAGGGCGTGATTCACAAGAATCAAGCCGCCCGTCGCAAGAGCCGCTTGAACGCGCGTCTGAAGGCCAAGGCTGGCAAGTAATCAGACATTCATTTGGTGTTGGAGGCGCCTCCGGAGACGGGGGCGTTTTTGTTTTTGGTGTTTGTGACTGACGGTACATATCCAGCCGCGCATCTGGTGGCGAAAGCGGATCGAGGGAGATTGGGCATGAACGAGTACCAGAAGTCGCTGATGGGGGTGGTGATTTGTGCACTAAGTTGCGTTGCAGGATGCGCCCAGCAGAAGGCTGCTTCGACCACGCACCTCACAAAGCACGTCCAGTATGAGATCGCAGAGCCCGATCCCAGCGTGCGAATTTCGATCCGTCCAAGTGAAAAACTCGTTGAGAACACGATGCTGCTCGCTGGCGAAGGTGTGGTTCGTGCGTCTGACATTCGCGGCACCAGCAATCACCTCATTCTGACGTTCGAAAAGCGCACCGCTGCGCCCGAACACAAAGACCTCGCGGCGTACTCGGCGTGGGGCGATGCGATGCTCAAGGAGCGGGAGATCAAGACGGTGGACCTGAAGCTCGCTCGCAATCCGATCAAGGACGCCGGGCTGCCGTTTATCGCGAAGACCTATGTCAACGTTGTGAAGCCTGGCACTGCGGCACCGAACGCGATCTGCGATGCTGCTGGATTACGATTCGAGACGCCCGGCGGATTCTGGACGATTTCCTGGAACGCCGATCTTGGTCAGATCGACAAGTCCATGTGGGTTGCTGAAGAGTTGCTCAGCAAGATGGACATCTCCAAGGTTCAGTGACGCAGGCGATACTTGGGCTTAGGTTTCACAGAATCTGTAGCCTCAAACGCGTTCTCTTCACGCTATCATGCGCCCATGTCTCGAACGGGCAGGATGCCAGCAACTTCATCGCCAAGGTCGGCGAAGTCGGGGGCGGGGACGGGATCGGGGGGCGGGAAAGCCGCGCACCTGCGACCGGCGATGACGTCGCCAAAAAAAGTCAGTTCGACAACGCCCCTGATGGTCGATCGCGACTCGTATTGGTTTCTCTCGACGCGACCTCTGCACACTCTCGCATTCCTCGCCCCGCTGCTTGCGCTGTATGAAATCGGAACGCTCGTCTTTCTGTCGGGCAACGGCTTGGTCGAAGTCATTCGCGCTCGGCTGATGCTCAGTCAAGTGATGGACGTGTTCGGCGCGGTTGGGTTTCACCTGCCGCCGATTTTGCTGTCTGTCATATTGCTGTGCTGGCACGTTCTCGAGCGCGACAAGTGGGTCTTGCGAAAAGACGTCGTGCTGGGAATGGCGCTGGAAAGTTTCGTGTGGACGCTGCCGCTGTTCGTGTTCGCGGCGATCGCGGGGACAAGTCAAACGTTGATCGCTTCGCCTGGTACTCAGCCAGGGACGCTACCTATGGGCGCGATCACAACGCCCAACGTACCAGCAATGCTGGCGCAAGTCGGCGGCACAACGCCCGTCGAACAACTCTCCCTCGCCTCGCGCCTCGTACTCGCACTCGGCGCAGGCATCTACGAAGAACTCCTCTTTAGACTCATCCTCATCGTGGGCCTGCACTTCATCCTCAAAGACCTCTTCCGCATCAGCGAAGGCACCACATACGTCATCGCCGCGTTCGTGTCCGCAATCGCCTTCACCCTGTACCACAACATCCAGCACCCGGGCGGCGGAGCCGACATGCGCCTGCTGGTCATCTACATGATCGCCGGCTTGTACTTCGCCGTGCTGTTCATCCTGCGAGGCTTCGGCGTGAGCGTAGCGACACACGCGTGCTACGACGTGATCGCGTTGTCGTTGTTGGGGCGTAGTTGAAGCGATGTAGCTTGACGGAGGTCAAATGTTGCGGGTTGGAATAGCTGCTTTGATTGTCTTGCTCTGCGGATGCGCTGAGCGGCGGTATGATCGACCTTGGGATATTCCTGCCGTCCGCTCGATCGTTCGCGAGTACGGCGAGCCCGCCGCGATTTCGCAAAGCTCGGGCGACATTGCGATCATGGTCAAGTGGGAAGATCGGACACGCCTCGATCCAAGATGGCTTGATCCGATGATCGATCTGTATTATTTCGATTCACGCCGCATCGTGAGAACAAACGGCGCGCGATGGTGGACCCAAAAGATGCAAGATGAACAAGCCGGCTCTTTGAAAAAGTTGATGCAACTTCCGAAGTGAGGTATCAGTACATGCTGGGCCTAGAGCAACGCGGCACAATCGCACTCAGCCTCGCGGCAATCATCACGCCGCCCGTGGCAACAGTGATCGCCGTCAAACTCTTCGGCCCATTTCATGCTGGCTGGGTGCCAATCGCATGGGTAGGAGGCGGAGCAATCGCCGTGTTCGTCGGGATCGTGGTAGCGAGGGCAGTGTGGGACGAATTCGGCGCAGGCTGGGCGTACGTCGCGTTCCTCATGACATTCGCTTCGATCGCATCCCTGCCTTGGATCGTGGGATTGATGGGTGGGTGGACGAAGTAGTTTGTACGTCGAACGCACACGTGCGAGTGTTCAATCTCGTCGGCCGGTGGCACGGGACTCGAGCGTCGTGCGTCAGGATGTGCGTCCGCTCACCAGGTACGTGATGGGCGCGTTCCCGCAGTGATATGTGCCCGCGTCCATGGCCGCGATCTCCGCTGCCATCTGGCGTCCGGCTTGCTGCCACAGGTTTTCAAAGTCGTCTTCGCTCCCGCCACCCGCGAGGTAATACTGCCTGGTGGTTTCCCTGTCCCATATCCAGTGTCCGCGTGAATGCCAATCCTTCAATTGCGCCAGTTCGGCTTTTTGGTGCGGCAGGTCATACGGAGGGTACATCGGTGACGCGCGATCGGACATGTACACGCGGATGTCCTTCAAACCCAACTGTGCCATCATGCCCGGCACCAGGTCTCCCAGAGAGTTGAAGCCCAGTCCCATCGCACGCTTTCCGCGCTGACAAGTGAGGTGAAAGCGCAGCATCGCGGCGAGCACGTCCGTCGGAAACGAATCGGTCACGCTGCTGAAGACACCCATGCTCGCCATGTTGCAAGGCTCAACAGCGAGCACGATGCCGCCCGGCTTGGTCACCCGCATCATTTCTCGCAGTGCCAGCTTTGGATCGGGGAGGTGGATCAGCACCGTTTGGCATGTCGCCATGTCGAAGGTTCCATCCGCAAACGGCAGTGCCATCGCATCGCCCCGAACAAATTCGCACCGAGTGCCCAGCCCGGCACGATCCGCCCGCAACGCCGCGCCGCGAATCCACTCTTCTTCACGATCCACACCTGTGATCCGTGTGTTGGAAGGCAGCACCTGTGCCAACGCCCGTCCCCAATGGCCTACCCCGCAACCAACGTCCAGCATGCTGGCGACAGACGCAAGTCCTAGCCGCTCCGCCATCAGCCGCAAGAAGTCTGTGTTCCACCAGAAGTCCCGCATGTCATTGAAAAACTCCGCTGAATGTGGCTGTCGCTCGGAGCTTGCAATCTCGTTCATCCGCTACGGTATTCCAAGCACCTGCAGGTACAGTTGAACTGTGTTGAATGTCGGGCTTTGGGTCGTGTCACCTGCCTACATTTAGTCTGATGACCGCCATTGCCTAACAGCACGTCGCTTTACTCGCACTCACTTCCTGAGCCATCGCGCTTGCCTAGCGCGCCGCGAGTTGTTGCTGTGGGCAAGTCCTTTCGCAATCAAATGACCGCGTCAAACCATGAACACCATGTGTACATGGTCCGTCTCGGTCGTGATCGATCTCGGAGCTCGGGGAAGAGTCGTCATCAATGTCAAAATCAGATCATCAACGCCGACACGAGTCGGACGGCTTCACCTGCATCAACTGCAAACTGCAAGTCTCTGGCCAAGCCTGGGGCACCAAACACCGCAACCATTGCCCCGCGTGCCTGCACAGCAAGCATGTGGACGAAACACCTCACGCCGGCGACCGGTCGAGCCCGTGCAAGGGTGTGATGGAACCGATCGGAATCGAAGTGCGAGGAGCAGACCCGGGGGGCAGGTGTGGGGGCGGGGGTGGTGGAGAGTGGGCGATCATCCATCGCTGCCGCACCTGCGGCGTGCTGCGCACCAACCGCATCGCGGGCGATGATGACGAACGCTCGCTGCTCGCCCTAGCCCTAAGACCAATCGCAAATCCGGCGTTTCCGATTGATAGTTTTAGGTGAGAGATTCCGTGCCACAAGCTGTCGGCTTTGCGACTGCCTGTGGATAGGCGTAATTGTCTAGTTCTACGTTGCAGTCGCAAAAGCTGCTTCACTCCCCAAGCATGCGTCCTGCGACACGAACGTTGTGCCATCTGCCGGTTCGTGTGATCGCCTTCTTTCACCACTATGCGAGGAATTTCGCACAGCCGATAGCCTGTCTAACTGTTCATGCGATGTTCTAGTCACTTTGTGCTGCCTGCCAAGCGACGAGCAGGTCGTTACCCAATTTCGACAAGCGCTGAGCATCATGTACCCCGTCAAAATCCCACAAATCGATCTGATCACCATCAATCAAAATGGATAATCTTGATATGGGAGTAGTTCTAATTCTATTAACATCGTAACCTTGCGTGCTTACTTGTGTTTCAAACTTAATGCTGCTGTTGCGGTCAATAGATACGGATTTGCCAAAGACGATCAATGATAACTCTTTGTTATTCATTTGCATCATCAAAAATGGAGTATTCCGTTTGATGTACGAAAGAAGCGAACTGACAAATATGATTACAATAAACACCGAGGCAGAGAGTGCTGACAAGACGCTCGGAGTCAATTTGCCGCCAATATATACGATGCTCAGGAGTAATGCAAAAGGAAGCGGGCATATAAAAAACAGTGCAAGGAGTTTTCTGGTGTTTATCGTGAACATCAACAGTTGTTTTGGTATAGTAGAAATGATATAATAATTGCTTTTGAACAATTGGCACGATAGGCTGTGAAAAAATGGAAAGTGTTGAAGCGGTTGTTTGTTATCCATGGCAAATCCCCAGCACCTGAAAAGTGAACGCAAGCTCGTAAACTTGCTCCAGCCAATGATGGATGTGTCAAGTGTTTCAAAAGGCGCAATTGTCTCTTGCACACGATATGCACGGCAGGTGGCGAAAGACTCACTGCATCGTCTTGGCACGTCATGTCCTTGATGTGGCAAACAAACATCAATGACGTAACTACTGCTGCAAGGCAGCTGGCACAACTCGACCGCGAAATGCCCAACCTCACACCATTACCCATCCCAAATCCACCCAAACAACCACCCTTGTGCGCAACTTCCCGGTCCTTCCCCACTTTCCCCTTGCATTTTCCCGCCACCCACGTCATGATCCGCACATGCTCTGGGAAACGTCGCAGCAACTCACTAATCTTCCGCCAATCTCGCGCGAAACGCGTCGCTTCATCGCCGAGTTTCTGAACGTCGATCAAGACATCAACGCGCTCGCGTCGGAGCTCAACGAGGACTTCTTTGATGTTGTTCAAAAACTGACTGATCCCGAAGTCAAAGCGTGGATCACGGCGATCAACGCGCTCAAGAACAACGAACGCCGCGAGCGTGCGCTGCATTCGCTCGATCTCGCGCTGACCAACGAGCACAACCCCAATCACATTCGCCGAGCCGCGACAAGAATTCTGCGTCACCTTGAATTGACGCGCACGCAACCGCGATCAGTCGATGTCAATCCACCAAGTCCGGCGAACCATGCCCAACCATCGCCCGGCCGCGAGTGCAGTGCGACCACACCATCTCGCGAAAGTACTTTCGTCACGAAATCGAAAGATACAGCCGAACCAACTTCATACACCGAGCCAACTGCCGCACCAACGCCGCTGCCAATTTTCTCCGCCACGGTCATCACCCCTGAAAACACTACAACCGACTCCAAAACTACGAATGCAATCTCACCACACACCGTTTTGATTCCGATCTCCCTGTTCTTCCAGTCTTTTTCTTCTTCGTGCCCTTCGTGTCTTTGTGGTGATTTCGGCTTTGGCCTTACCTCGAACAAAACACAATCACAGCAAGTCGATTTCGACCCAAATCCGACAAGTTCTCGCCCCTCACTTGTCATGCTATCGGGCTTTGATTCATCCGCCCAAGCCGCGTTCGATCAGGCTAACATTCCGTCCGAGGAGAAGCGTTGTTTCAATTCACGTTACCCTCCTTGGAGTCTTCTCATGGGTCTGGACTTTGCAATCGACGCGCTGTACGACACCGACTTCAAGGCTGGCGAGGTTGTTGATTGCAAGGTGCACAAGGATGGGCGGGCATATCCGACGGTGCGAGCGGTAGGGGAGTGCTTCGAACGCTCTGGCGCGGGATATTCGCTCACGATTCGCCACGTGCAGTTGTTTGATTGCTACCGCGCAGAATGGCGAGACTGCAATGGCGACGTGCGCGGCGCGGTGGTCGGCCAGACAGCAGAAGAAGCCGCGGTCTACGCATTGTCGCTCTTACGGCGGCAGTTGCAGGGGGTTTGAGTGGCTCGCTCTCTTGCTTCTCTTCGAATTTTGATAGTGCTGGGTGCTCTCGCAACCGTTGGCGGCTCGTTTCTTATTCTGTTGGGATTGCTTTCGTGTGTGCATTCGAATCATGCAACGTGCTGTCACGTGACGCCAAGCGTCACAGAAAGACTTGAAAAGTACTTCAAGACAGCCAAGTTCGATTCAGTCGGAACAACTGAATTCCTCAATTCACAAGAGTACCGGCTCGGCGCTCCCGTTCCTGATTCACAGTTGACGCCTGAAGATCGTGAGATGATTCGGTGGAAACTCGGCGCTTGGCTGGCGGTTGGTGCTGCTGAATCTTGGCAAGACGAAGTGATGTCGAAAGGCAGGACCATCATGATCGTTGGAGGACTCGCCGTGGTTCTCGGGATCAGCGTGATCGTCGCGGCGGTGCGTGTCAAACAAGCGATGCAGCTCGCAACGAAGTGAGTGGATTGTGTATTTTGTGTATCTGGAATGGCTTGCGCAAAGTGATGATTTTCGCTCTTGAGCCTCTTCAGACGTTCTTCGCTCCAACAATGCCCCGTGGCGTCTTCCACCGCTTCTGATCCTCGCGCGACTCCAGCAATGCAGCAGTATTACCGCTTCAAGAAGCGGCATCCTGACTGCGTGCTGCTCTTTCGCGTGGGCGACTTCTACGAGATGTTTGATGATGACGCCGTGAAAGTGAGCCAAGCCATCGGCCTCACCCTCACACAGCGCTCGGCGGGCGTTCCGATGGCCGGCGTGCCTCATCATCAGTTGGAAAACTACCTGCGCCGACTCACACTGCGCGGCTTTCGCGTGGCGGTGTGCGAGCAGTTGATTGATGCGAGCCAGGCGAAGGGCATCGTGCCGCGTGCAGTGACGCGGGTGATCACGCCGGGGACTGTGGTGGATGAGGCGTTGCTGGAAAGTGACGCGAACGTGGCACTCGCGGCGGTGTACGTCGCTGCGCGAGAGGGGAAGAGTGCGGGTGCGCAGCAGGCGCTGGGCCGCGCGGCGTTGGCGATTACGGAAGTGTCGACGGGGTCGTTTGTGGTGGTAGAGTGTGATGTTGGATCGATCGCGGATGAACTGGCTCGGCGTGGTGTGCGCGAGTTGATCTTTGCGGACATGGGCAAGGGCAATGCGCAGGATGAACTCGCGGGACTGGTTGAAGATGGAAAGGGCGGTGGGGGAACGCTGCGGGCACTGGGGATTTCTTCGCATGCGAGGCCCGCGTGGCACTTTCGATCTGAAGAGGCGCTGGAGTCGCTGCGCAAGCAGTATGGTGTGAAGACGCTGGCGGGGTTTGGGCTTCGGGATGACGAGCCTTGCGTGTTTGCGGCGGGGGCGTTGCTGCGGTACTTGGAAGAGACGCAGACGGCGGGCGAGGAAGAGGTGAAGGAAGTTGCGAGTGTTGGGTTGACGGTGCGGCGCGGATGTTTGAAGCATTTGAGGCCGCCCAAGAAGGAGGATGCGTCGGGGCATCTCATCATTGATGCGGTGAGTTTGCGGTCGTTGGAGATTGAGCGGACGATGCGCGAGGCGAGCATCGTGGGTGCAGGGAAAAGTGCGGCGGGGGGTGGTGGGGATGGAACGCTGCTGGGGGTGTTTGCGTATGCGGGGCTTGGCAAAGGTTCGGCGCGGACTGCGATGGGCAAGCGTGCGCTGCGGGATTGGATTTGTCGGCCATTGCTGGACATCGCGGCGATTGAGCGGCGGCAGCATGGCGTGAGTTTGTTTGTCGAGCAGCGCGAGTTGGCGGCGCGCGTCGGGGAGGTGCTTGCGGGGATTCAGGATGTGGCGCGGATTGGCGGGCGCGTGTCGCTCGCGCGTGCGACGCCTCGGGACATTGTGGTGCTGGCGCAGGCGGTGTTGGCTTGTCATGGGCTCAGTGAGATTGTGAGTGGTGCGCCGGCGTTGGCTGATGTGCATGGCGCGATTGTGAAGTGTGTGAAGGCGCTGCGAATCTTCGCGGAGCGAACGGTTGCGATGTGTGTGGACAATCCGCCAGGTCACTTGCGGGATGGCGGGCTGATTAAGGATGGGGTGGACGCTGCACTTGATGAGGCGCGGTTGCTGGAGCGAGATGCCGGTGCTTGGCTTGCGAAGTATCAGGCGGAGCTGATTGCGCAGCATGACTTGCCGAGCCTGAAGGTTGGGTACAACAAAGTTGCGGGGTACTTCATTGAGTTGCCGACGGCGCAGGCGAGGTCGGCACCGGTAGAACTCAAGCGGATGCAGACGCTGCGGAATGCGGAGCGATTTACGACTCCTCAGTTGAGCGAGTTTGAGCGGAAAGTGACGACGGCGCAGAGCCGGGCACTGGAGCGGGAGCGTGAGTTGTTCATTGAATTGTGCGATGGGGCATTGGCGGAGGTGCATGCGATTGCCGGTTTGGCCGAATCGATTGCGACGATTGACGTGTTGCTTGCGTTCGCGGACAAGGCAGCGCATCGGCAGTGGGTGAAGCCAACGTTGAACGATGGCGTGGGGCTGCGGATTGAGCAGGGGCGGCATCCGGTGTTGGATGAGATGCTTGGAGGGGGATGTGTGCCGAATGATTGTGAGTTGGGCACGGAGAGAGAGACGAAGAGACGGAGAGACGAAGAGACGAAGTTGGAGGTGGGTGAATCGTCTTCTGCTTCCTCACTTGCTTTGCTGACTGGTCCAAATATGGCTGGTAAGAGCACGTATATTCGCATGGTTGCGTTGGTCACGATCCTCGCGCATACGGGGAGTTTTGTGCCAGCTTTGGGTGCTGAGATTGGCGTGACGGATCGCGTGTTTACTCGCATCGGTGCGGACGATGCGCTGCATGCGGGGCAATCGACGTTTATGGTCGAGATGGTTGAGACGGCGAACATTCTGCATCATGCGACGGGGCGGAGTCTGGTGATTTTGGATGAGGTGGGCCGCGGCACGAGCACGCTGGATGGGTTGAGTTTGGCGTGGGGGATTGTCGAATATCTGGGAGGAGTGCGAGAGAGCGAAAGTGCGAAGGTGCGAAAGAGCCGGGCGGACGGCAAGGCGCTCGCTCTTTCGCACTCTCGCACCTTCGCTCAGTCTTCTCCCCGAACTTTGTTCGCGACGCATTATCACGAACTGACTGAACTCGAAGATCGCTATCCAACGAAGATTCGTAATCTGCATGTTGCGGTGCGGGAGTGGCCTGCTGGGGGCGATCATGCGGAGATTGTGTTTTTGCATCGCATCTTGCCGGGGCGGGCGGATCAGAGTTATGGGTTGCATGTTGCTCGGCTTGCGGGGATGCCGAAGGAAGTCATTACGCGGGCGAAGGATGTGTTGGGGACGCTGGCGGTGCATCAGCATGGTGATGCGGGGATGTCAGCGGGGGACAGGCCAAATAGGTCTGATACGGCCAATGAGACCAATGAGACGCATGACGCCGCGAAGGGAGGTCGGAAGAAAGGTCGGGTTGATGTGTCGGGAGTTGCGTCAGCCGACGCGGGTGGGCAGATGGCGTTGTTCAAGGAATACGTGCCGCACCCGGCGGTGGATGCGCTGAAGGAACTGAAGCTGGATGCGATGACGCCTTTGCAGGCGTTTGATGCGTTGCGGAGGTTGCAGGAGAAGGCGCAGGATGCGTAGCCGGGACCTTCAAATGCGAGCAATTTTCAAGCAGCATCTGATATGGAAACTCATCGGAATTGCAATGATGAGTTTTCTCTTGCAAGTTCTAGTTGCTGCTACCTGTGTACTCGTGCATGGCAAAACGTCACTCAGGTGGAATCCGGTTCACAATCCACGACAATCTGAATCGCCCGTGGTATTTTTCTTGACGGATCGATTCGGTCTCACTCATGTTGAAGGTTTGGAGAGACCGGGATCTTTGCTCGCTAAGCATGAAGATGAGGTGAGTCGCTACAACGGGATCGTCTGGTGGCCGCGAGATGCAGTGACGATGAGAAGTGACACATTTGGTGTCGCGGCCGGATGGCCTTTTCGAAGTATGACCGGTTGGTGTTCTACAAAATATCTGCAAGTCGACGAAGAGCTTGGAGCCACTCATGTTGCACATAACGGCGTTCTGATCGCTGATACATCAGTGCTCGAGCCCGACTATCCCGTCATACTGCCCCTCAAACCAAACTTATTTGGCACAGTTGCAAACACAGTCATCTACTCTGTGTCGCTCGTCGCTAGTGTGGTTGGTGTCAAGTGGATCGTGCTTCGTCACAGGCGAAAGAAAGGTGTGTGCTTGTCCTGTGCGTACCCGTTCAACATGCTTGAAGTGTGTCCTGAATGTGGCACTCGAAGGTAGAGCATGTCACATACTACCGATCTGCACCTCGCACAGCCTCACAGAACGCTTCGATTTTTTTGACGTCTTTCACGCCGCGTTCGGATTCGACGCCGGTGGAGACGTCGACGCCCCAGGGGCGGAGGGTTTTGATAGCTTCGGCGACGTTGTCGGGTGTCAAGCCGCCGGCGAGGATGATGGGGGTGGTGACCAGGTCCATGCAGGGTTTGAGGGCGGTCCAGTCGAGGGCTTTGCCTGCTCCGGGCGTTGGGGCGTCGATCAGGATGGCGCAGACTTCGGGGACGCTGGCCCACTTGTTGATTTCGGCGATTGCGGCTGCGGGGTTTGCCGCGTCGAAGGGGACGGCTTTGATGACGTCGGGGCCGCAGGCGCGGACGACGCGTTCGGGTTCGCTGCCGTGGAGTTGGCTGTAGAGTGTGGGGCAGACTTCTTCGATGTCGGTGAAGTCATCGACGTCGAGGTCGCGTGTGACGCTGACGGTGGCGAGGAAGGGCGGGAGTTGCTGCATCAATTCAAACGCGGCGTCGGGGTCGATGTAGCGAGGGGATTCTTCGGCGAAGACGAAGCCGATTGCGTGCGCACCGGCGTCTGCGGCGGCGTGAGCCGCTTCGAGCGTGGTGATGCCGCAGATTTTGATGCGGGTGTGAGCGGTCATTCGTCAGCGTACGCGACGTTCGATACGTCAGCGACGACGACGCGTGCCGACAAGAGCGATGCCGCCCAAGGAGAGGAGTGCGCTGCCTGGTGCGGGGATGTATTGGACGGAGCGAACTTCTGTCGAGACTGATCGTGTGAGGATGGACATTTCGCCCCAGCTGCCCACTGCACCGCCGCCTGCACTGCCGCCGAGGGCGAGGGAGAGTTGGAGCACGCCGTCCACGTACAACCGACCACCTGTGGGACCAGCCTCAAGGCGGACGACGTGGAAGTCGGTGTGGAGATCGAATGAAGCGACGGGGTCGTTAAGGCGGGTGTTGTCGTTGCCCAGCGAGATGTTATTGTCGCCAAGATCGGCGATGATGTAATTGCCGAAGTCGTCTTCGAGATAGAGAGAGAATCCGCCGCGGCGGAAGCCGCTGATGTTGCCGAAGTCGGTGCCGTTGAGGCGGATGTCGGCTGAAATGGAGGCGGTGTCGGTTGCGAAGTTGATGGTGTCGGTGGGTTGGTGACCCCAGTAGGTCGTGTTGGGCGTTGAAGTTGTGCCGTAGGTGAGTACGCCACCTGAGACGGACATTGGAGCGGAGAAGTTGCCGTCGAAGGTCCAGCCCTGCGCCTGGGGCAGGGTGCCAAGGCTTGGTTGATAGACCAGCGTGTTGGCGAAGGACGACGCACAAAGTCCGAAGGCCAGTGCAACACCGATACGAATTCGTGATGTCATGAACTTTCCTCTCTCAGTCGCTTGATTCAGCCTCCACCATCCCGTTGATGGCGAACATGAGGTGGGAAAAGTACCCGATTCTGGCGTCAATTGCAAGTGATTGCAGGGATAGAACTTGGCTATGGGGCCTTGATATTTCGCTCAATTTGAGGAGTTTGGGGTTTCCAGACCAAAGGGCGGACTTCTAGCAATCTTCGCCCGACATTTCTATAGTGCGCACGCCCCCGCGGGTGCAAGGCACAACGCTTTGAGCCCCGGGAGATTCCGGGCATTGAACAACCGCATGGGACGGCGCTGGACGCGACGGACGTGCTTGATGTAGAAAGACAAAAGGTTTTTTATGACGTACTCCAAAGGTCTTGAAGGCATCGTCGCGGCTGATACCAAGATTTCGTTCATCGATGGCGAAAAGGGTGTGCTTGAGTTCATCGGGATTCCGATTGGCGAGCTCGCGAGCAACAGCACGTTTGAAGAAACGGTGTTCTTCCTGTGGAACGGCAGACTGCCCAAGAAGAGCGAGTTGTCTGACTTTGAGGCGTCGATTCGTGCGCGGTATGAGATGCCTGCGTACATCCAGCAACTGGTGATGAGCATGCCCAAGGATGCGCAGCCCATGCACGTGCTTCGCACGGCGGCGTCTGCGATGGGATTGATTGATCCCAAGCCCAACGCGACGGACCTGCCCAGCGTTCGCGACAAGGCGCTCACGCTGCTTGCGGTGATGCCGACGATTCTCGGTGCGTTCCACCGGCATCGTCAGGGCAAGCCGATCATTGCGCCGGACAAGAGCATGCCGATCGCGTCGAACGTGCTCTACATGATTTCGGGCAACAAGCCTTCGGCGACGATGGCGAAGGCGCTTGACGTGTGCCTCGTTCTGCACACCGATCACGGGCTCAACAACTCCACGTTCTCGGCGCGGGTTGTCATCAGCACGCTCAGCGATATTTATTCCGCGATCACGGCGGCGATTGGTTCGCTGCGTGGTCCCTTGCACGGCGGCGCGAACGAGGGCGTGATGGTCATGCTCAATGAAATCGCGAGCCCGGAAGCGGCGGAGAAGTACACGCTTGACAAGCTGGCGAAGAAGGACAAGATCATGGGCTTCGGGCACCGTGTCTATAAGGCGTATGACCCGCGCGCGACGCACCTGAAGGTGCTTGCGAAGCAGCTTGCGCAGGACACGGGCAATATGGCTCTGTATGACAAGTCGACGGCGATTGAGAAGACGATGGCGACGGCGGTTGCGGCGAAGGGCATTTATCCCAACGTCGACTTCTACAGCGCGACGACGTATCACTGCATTGGCCTGCCGCTGGACTTGTTCACGCCCATGTTTGTCGTGGGTCGCATCGGTGGGTGGAGCGCACACATTCTGGAGCAGTTGGGTGACAACCGATTGTTCCGCCCGGATGTGAACTACACCGGGCCGCATGATGTGCGGTATACGCCGATGGATAAGCGATAAATACATGTCACGATTGATGAAAGACCCGCAGTGATGCGGGTCTTTTGCTTTGGTCTTAGAGTTTGCAGACAATAGTGTGTGAGTCGATGGGTTGAAAAGCTCGGGAAGTCGTGGGTGCGCATCTACGTTGCGCTGATCGTGGTTTTTGTCACTGCTGGCATCATTGGTGCTTTGAAGTGGTGGACTTTTTTACCGTTGTGCATCGCTGCAATCGTTTGGTGGTCGACGCGGCGTGTTCCGAACGTGCGAGTGAATGTTCCTGCACCCAAGCCTCGATGGTCGTGTGACAAGTGTGGGTATTCGCTGGATGAGATTCCGGAGCAGGAAGGAATTGCCGAGGGTGTGCGTGTTGTGCGGCCGACATGCCCGGAATGCGGGCATCGGCAGTTGGAATAGTTGCAACACCCCCTTGACAGAATTTAGATTTTCGGTGATATTGGCCC
The DNA here is from genome assembly GCA_046350435.1 of Phycisphaerales bacterium. Lineage (GTDB taxonomy): Bacteria > Planctomycetota > Phycisphaerae > Phycisphaerales > UBA1924 > BJHL01. Next base: position 236,564 of record JAXMAK010000001.1, on the reverse strand, counting down.
GCTTCAAGGACGGATGCGTTCGTGGTTGGGTTTGATTGTCAGACTCACCCCGCCCTTTGGACCTGTGTCGCGACGCTCGTTCTGAGTGCAAGTCGCGGCGAAGATTGCCGGAGGTTTGCATGTCAATGCAGCGTTTCGCTCGGGCTGGCTTTATCGGGATTTTGGCGGTTGTTGCGGTTGCCGGGACGACGGTGCGAGCGGATGAGGCTCTGCCCATGGGCAAGCAGCAGGTCGCGGCGAATATCAAGAGCGACAACAACCAGGACGGCAGCGGATACAGCCCGGATGCAGGAACGTGGAAGGCGACGTGGCGTGCGAAGCGCAACGCGATTATTGATGCAGACCCGACGCTGAAGTTTGATCCGACGTCGCTGATTGTGCAGTTTGCAAACGCGACGACAAATGCGGATCAGGCTGCGATGCTGAAACTCGTTGGTGGTGATGTGATTCAGGACTTTGGTACGTTCCTGCCCAACACGTTTCATATCACAACGGACCTGCCGGTTGAAGAAGCGGTGAAACTGCTGAACACGATCGCAGAGAATGGCGGCGGCGTGGAATATGCAGAGCCTGATTATCTCTATCACCTCAACGCGACGGTGAATGATCCGTTCTATAGCCTTGAGTGGGGGCTGAACAACACGGGTCAGAATGTTGGTGGCGATCCGGGTGTTGCGAACAATGACATTGATTGCAATCTTGCGTGGGATCTTGTGACGGGCAGCACGACGTTTGTGGTTGGGATGGCGGACTCGGGCATTCGCAAGACGCACGAAGACTTGGCACCCAACATTTGGACGAATCCGGGCGAAATCGCTGGCGATCGCATCGACAACGATGGCAACGGACGCGTTGATGACACGTGGGGTTGGGATTTCTACAACAACGACAACAATCCCAACGACGATAACGGACACGGCAGTCACACTGCGGGCACAGTCGGCGCGAAGGGCAACAACGCGCTGGGCGTGAGTGGTGTGTGTCAGACGATTCGGCTTGCCGGGCTCAAGATTGGCAGCCGAACTGGCGCGATTTCGGTGACGGCGGCGGCGAATGCGCTTGCGTATTGCACGGGCAAGGGCATCAAGGTGAGCAATCACAGTTGGGGTGGCGGCGCGTCGAGCACGACGATGAGCAATGCGATCAGCGCGGCTCGCACGGCTGGGCACTTGCTGATTTGCGCATCGGGCAATGGCGGCGCGGACGGAGTTGGTGACAACAACGACGCGATTCCGCAGTATCCGGCGAACTACAACTTTGACAACATCATCAGCGTTGCGGCGATCAACAACGATGGTGGATTGGCAGGGTTCTCGAACTTCGGCGCAACGACGGTTGATCTCGCTGCGCCGGGCGTGATGGTGGCGAGCTGCTACAACAGCAGCAATACGAGCTACGTGTATTTGGATGGCACGAGTATGGCGACGCCTCACGTGACGGGTGTGGCGGCGTTGGTTTGGATTCGTAATCCGACGTGGACGTACTCGCAGGTTCGATCGCGGCTGCTTTCCACGACTCGCGCGAATGCGAATCTGAGTGGTAAGTGCGTGACGGGTGGTGTTGTGAACGCGTGGAATGCGGTGCAATAAAGTGGATTGGCGATTCCCGCCCACGAACAACGATCACCAATCAGGTGCTTGAACTAAGACAAAGCGGGCCTTCCAGGCTCGCTTTTTTCTGCGCCCATCGGAACTTCTGCGGTTCTATCCTCCGCTCATGAGTGGAACCATGAGCGAATTCATGCTAGCGATTGTGCTGTTTGTGCTGATCTTCGGAGCGTTCTTTGCGGGACGAATTCTGGGGCAGGTGAATGAGAAGGAGGAGCCGCACCTGAGTGTTGTACAGGGAGCCGCGCTGGGCATCCTTGGGCTCATGATGGGATTTTCGTATTCGGGTGCGATGAGTCGATTTGGGGATCGGCAGAATGTTGTTGTCAATGAAGCGAATTCGATCGGCACGGCGTGGATGCACGCGGACTTGATTCCTGAGACGCAGCGGGGTCAACTTCGTTCGTTGCTGAAGCAGTACACGAATAAGCGGATTGAGCTTGTGCATACGACGGGTGATGATGAGTCCAAGCGCATTGAAAACGCGCTGTTTGACCTGCAGCAACAGATATGGGATGTGGCGGTTGCAGGGGTCAGGTTGTCGCCAGGGTCGGACAAGTTGGTGTTGACGCCTTTGGACGAGGTGTTCGATCAACTGGGCACTCGCAACTCGCTGAAGACGCGGCATATTCCCGTGGCTGTGTTTGTGGTGATGGTGCTGAGCGCGATGTTGAGCGTTGCGATGATCAGTTATGGTCAGGCTCGAAGGAAGATGCCGCTGCTGATGCCTGCGCTCGGGCTCAACTTGCTGATCTGGGCGGTGATGTGGGTGACGATTGATCTTGATCTGCCTCAGCAGGGCGTGATTCGGATTAGTGATGAGCCGCTGGTGGAGGCGCTTCGGCAGATGAAGTGACTAGTGTGATATTGATGTGTGAATTGCGTGACTGTGCTTGATAGTGCTGTGTCACAAATACTACAACTTGATCGTCGAATTTCACCACGGAGAGCACGGAGGACACAGAGTGAATGACTGATTCGCAGTCACTTTCTCCGTGATCTCCGTGTCCTCCGTTGTGAATAGGTCTTCAGCAGACCAACTTGATATCATCGGGAATGACACACGTGCTGCGAGCGGTTAGTTTTGCATTGATGCTGATGTTGATGGCGGCGTGTTCTGCACTTCCACGCACGAGTGTGCCTGACGAAGTAGTTGAGGATGCGGTTGTTGCGGGGCTTCCTGATATTCGCACGTGGGGTGATGATGCGAACGAGGCGATTACGGCGTGGATGAGTGATCGCATCGAACGGGAACGTGCGTTCATGCGAGAGCAGGGCATCGATCCGATGCAGCTTCCTACGGCGTCGTATCTGGCGATTTCTGGCGGCGGGGAAAATGGTGCATACAGCGCGGGGTTGATCTGTGGCTGGACGCAGGCGGGAGATCGGCCGGAGTTTCGCGTGGTGACGGGTGTGTCGGCGGGGGCGCTGGTCGCGCCGTTTGTGTTTGCGGGGCCTGAGTATGACCGTGTGCTGCGAGAGGTGTTTACGTCGATCCGCACGCGCGATATTGTCAGCGAAAACACAGTGTTCTCAGGCTTGCTGGGCGATTCGATGTATAACTCGAAGCCTCTGCACAAGTTGCTGGAGAAGTACATCGATGAGAAGTTTGTTGCGAAGGTTGCGAGTGAGTATCGCAAGGGCCGGAATCTGTTTATTGCGACGACGAATCTGGATTGTCAGCGTCCTGTGATTTGGGCGATGGGGCGGCTTGCCAATGAAGGTGGGCCGGAAGCGACTGAGTTGTTTCGCGATATTCTGGTTGCGTCGGCGTCAATACCGGGTGTGTTTCCGCCTGTCATGATTGACGTTGAGGCGGATGGGCATCGCTATCAGGAGATGCATGTTGATGGCGGCGCGACGTCGCAGGTGTTTTTGTATCCGCCTTCGTTTGATGCGCACAAGTTTTCGCAGGCGATGAACGTGCAGCGTGAGCGGACGGTGTATGTCATTCGCAATGCACAGTTGCGGCAGGCGTATGCGCCGGTGAAACGCCGCACGCTTGCGATTGCGCAGCGGGCGGTGTCGAGCCTGATTGCGAGTCAGGGTGTGGGTGATTTGTATCGAATCTATCTCGAATGCAAGCGAGATGGCATGCAGTTTCGACTTGCGACGATTCCGCCGACGATCACGAAGGAGACGGAGGAGTTTTTCGAGACGAAGTACATGACGCAACTGTTTGAAGATGGATTTGCAAAGGCGAAGGGCGGGTACGCGTGGGTGAAGGCTCCGCCGGGCTTTGAGGGGGATACGGAAGCGACAGAGAAATGAAAAAACCGGCCTTTTGAGGCCGGTTTTGCGTGTTGAGCGATTGGTTATTCGTTCGGCTTGGAAAGCCGGGGCACCCAAATTACGAACCGCACAGCGTGCAGGGGCCTTCGGAGAAGACCAGGAGGAAGCTGTCGATGTCGCAGGGGTCGAAGACGCTGCCGTCGTTGTTGAAGTCGATGTCGTTGCAGGTTGCGCTTGCGGGGATGCAGGGGCCTTCGGAGTAGACGCTGAGGAACGCGTCGATGTCCTGCGGATCGAAGAAGCTGGTGTCGTTGTTGAAGTCGATGGCGTCACAGTTCGGGCCGGAGCAATCCAGCGCGGTGATGACGACATCGTCGATGGCTGCTTCGACGACTGTGCCTGCGCCGGCGTCGTCGGCGATGAAGCGCAGGCGAACGTTCGCGGTTGGAGTGAGGCCCAGTGATGCGAAGGAGTACGACGTCGAGCGCCAGCCTGACTGCAGGTTTGGATCGTCGGTTGTGCCGGGGCCGATCAACTGTGCGTCGACCCAGGTGGAGCCATTGTTGATGGAGACTTGAGCGCGGAAGACGTCGGTGCCGGGTGTTGCGCCGGACACGTTGTTGTACCAGCGTTGGAACGAGACTCGCACGCCTTGCTTACCCAAGAGGTTGATGGTTGGGCTGGTGATTTGAGTAAGGCCGCCATCGACGTCGTTGGTGCCGGTGGCTTCGCCTGCAGTTGCACTTTGGCCTGTGAAGAAGCAGTTGGTGCCGGTGGGCGTTGTGTCGTCTTCGGGCTGCGCGGTTGTGCCGATGGGATCGCCTCGCAGGAAGTTGCCGGCGGTTGCGGTGTCGGGGCCGACTGTCCAGCCGGTGTTGGTTTCGAAGTTGTCGGAGTACACCGTGACCGTGCCGCCCAGATCGCTCGTGAAGAATGAGGTGGGGGCGTTTGAGGGAAGCGTGATGGTGGAACTGCTGCCTGAGAGTCCTGCTTGGAAGTAGTAGTTCACGGTGCCCGGGCATGGAGCGGAGGGCAGCGCGGCGGTGAAGACGCCTGGGCTGTTCTGCGTCATGGCGACTTGCGCGAATGAGCCCGTGTTGGCGTATCGGTAGAACAAGCGGACCGTTGACGCATTGAGGTTGGCGGAGCCGTTCGCGATGTTCACCGTGAGCGATGGGTTGGTGCCGCTGATGACGGTTGCGGGCGCGCCATCGCCACCGTTGGCGTTTGGCAACGCCATGATGAGTGGCGTGGCGGTGTGCCGCAATCCGAGCGTGTATAACTGTGCGGGGTTAGGAATGTTGGTCGCGAACACGCGGGCGCGGTACGTGCCTGCGGTCAGGCGAGTTTGCAGCGAGCGAGTGCCGGGTGTGATGTTGCTTGCGCTGTTGAGAATCGTGCCGCCAGCGTTGCGGAGTTCCATGCCGAGCACGGCGGAGCCCGAATCATCGAAGGTGCCATAGCAGCAACTGCCGCTGAGGCCTGCGCATGACTGAGTTGCGTCGTCGTAGACGTAGCCCAGCGAGGTGAGGTCGAGCGTGAGGACGCCTGTGCTTGCGACGGTGAAGGTGTACCAGTCTTCGTCGGTGCTGCTGTCGATAGATGCGAGCGAGGCTTGAGAGACGGCTGGCGCGGGCACAGTGCCGACGGTCACTTGCGTTGCGGCGATTGCGCCGAGTGCTGTTGCTGTGCCACTGTTATCGTTGGGCTCGAATGCGTCGCCATAATTAAAGTGTGCGGCACGGATGTCGTCGTGGCGCGGGCCATCGAAGTCGGTCGAGACGAATGGCTCCATGAGTTTGTTGCGTTGCACGGGGCAGACGTGGGCGAAGCCAATGCCGTGGCCCAATTCGTGGGCGAGCACGTTGCGCATGCGCAGCGAATTGTTTGTGACTGTGTTGAAGAACGTGTCGAACGAGTTGATCACCATGTCACCGGAGAAACTCGGGTAGTAGTTGTACGCGAGGATGCCGTTGTTGCCGTCGATGTTCTTTGCGGAGATACGGATGTCGCCTCGCACGCCAACTTGGCCTGGCGTGCCGGGGAATGCTGCGCCGTCGTCGTTTGGTTCGTAGACAAAGTTCAGGCCAGAGAGTTCGCTCCAGCGGCCAAAGATGCTGTCAAAGATCGGCTTCCACTCGTTGAAGCCACCTGGATACACCGTGTTGAGCCACGCGAAGAGTTCGCTGGGCAGATCGCCTTCGCCATATTCGTTGGGAAGGATGGTGCCGTCTGGGACGAAGGAGAATGTGAGCAGGATGGGATCACCAACGTTGCCGCCGACGGGGTCGTTGGCAGTGGGGCCCCAGCGATCGCCTGCGTTGAAGCGTTGACCGAAGCCTGGAACGCCGTTGCGGAAGGCTTGGATGGTTTCGTCGGGCGTGCCGTCGGCGAAGCAGGCTGCGACGCCGCCAGCTCGGGCGGTGCGAGAGAATCCGCGAGCGATCATTTCCTGGTGCTTGGGCGAGAGTTGCGAGAAGATCGCGGCTTCGAGTTGGGAGACTAACGCCTCGTGAGAAGTGTTTGTTGGCTGGGTCGACGTTGCGACTGCGGGTTGAGTTGTAGTTGGCTCAGTTGAAGGAACGGCTGGAGTGCCGGACGATGCGACGAACGCAGCGAGTGCGCCCATTGATGCCAGTGTGCCGAACGCGAGGATTGGGGGAACGGGGGAACAAGTCATGGATATCTCCGCAGACAGAGGGAAAGAAAATGTGCGAACGTGTCGCCCCGAACCGCCGACCGACCACCGAGCCCCCGACCCCCGAGCCCCCAAAGCATGAAAAGGAACGCAGAAAATACGCACCGATCGCTGTGTCGGAGGCATCAAGATACCACCGAATCGAGAAATCGCAATCGAAATTGAGGGTTTGTTTGGGGTGGATGGCATCGACCGAGAATTCGGGGCTGATTCGCACCGTGCGGAAAGTTTGCAAGTGTGCAAGCCAACGACGAAATGCAAGCGGACAATGGGAGCGTTGCAAGGAACGTTGAATACCAAGACATGGCGGCTGTGGAACGAGGACGGAGCGTTAGGAGACGCGGCGGTTCGCGCCCGCTGGGCGACGCAGTTCTGGCATTCGCTGGGGACGTTTGGGCATCCTTTTCACGTGTTTTTTGCTTGTCTGTGGTGTCTGACGTGCGTTGGACCGGCGTCGGGTGTTGAAATTTTGTGGGTGCCGCTCGTGACGGTGGTGGTCTTGCGTTTGCCTTATGTGTGGCGAGCGTGGGGTGATGTCATTGTGCAGCCTGCGCTGTTGTGTGCGTTGCTGCTCGCGGTGTGGGGAGCGATTTCGACGAATTGGAGCGATTCGCCTGCGCAGGGTTGGCATGAGATTCTGAACATTCGCTGGATGCTCGCGGCGTGGGCGATGTGGGGCGTGATGAATCGCAGACGCTGGTATATCTGGTGCATGTGCGTCGGGCTGCTTGCGGCGGTGGTGGCGCAGTGTGCGGAATATGTGGGACTGAAGAACGGGATTGAGTTGTTTTCGCACCCGCCTGCGCCCGATGAACTTGCGCGGGTGTCGGGGTGGTGGCATCAGCCTGCTTTGGGTGGAGCGATGCTGGTTGGTGCGCTGGGGATGTTCGTTGGACCCACCGTGTTTGGCAGTGGGTGGCGAAGGTGGTGCGGGTTCTTGGGGTGTGGAGCGTGTGCGCTGGGGATGTTCCTTGCTGGTTCGCGCGGGGCGATTTTGGCTGGGTCGTTTTTGGTCACGATCACGGTGCTGCTGAGCGTTGCGTTGGACGTTCGTGCGAAGCGATGGAAGCGATTGTGGCGTGTGGTTGCTGTCAGCGCGGGCATCAAGTTGGCGATTGTGGGCATTGTGTTTGCGTTGCCAGCCGCGGCGAAGATGCGGGAGCGAGTGGAGACGGGGACTTCGCAAGTGATTGCTGCGATCACGGGGCATCGCACGACGGGCGAGGTTGATTACGACAGTGATATGGGCGCGAGGATCGTTGCGGCGAAGGCAGCGTTGAACGCGGCGAAGGAACATCCGCTCTTGGGTGTTGGGGCTGGGGGCTTTGATGGTGCTGCGCTGAAGTACGTGCGCGAGAACAACGTGAACATTCAGGAATGGCGCGTTGTCAAACTTCGGACGGCTCACAATGTGTATCTACACACGTTCGCGACGTTGGGCGTTGTGGGATTGCTGCTTTTGCTTGCGTCGCTTGGTTTTGGGTTGTGGGGGGCGAGTGTTGAGTGGAGGCAATACGGTGAGCGTTCGCTGGGGTGGTTTGCGAGTTCGCCGTTCTTTGCGTTGATTGGGTTGGCGATTGTCGCGAACTTTGAAACGCTTCATACCAATATGAGTTCTGCGGCGTTTGTGACGATGTTGCTTGCGCTGTGTGGGTGGGTGAGGGTGGGGGAGGACGTTGATCCGCGATGATTCTCGTGCCACCGACAAGGCTTTGCTTGTCGGTGGGCGAATGAGCGAAACGTACATGAATTGAACAACGAAGAACCACCGACAGTCAGAGCACTCCCCCCGGTCGGTGGCACGGTTCACATCACTTGATGAACAGTAACCAGTGAATCACCAAGATCGGCACAAGAATCGCACACGCTTTGAGCGCGTAGCCAAAGAAACTGGGCATTTTGACGTCGCGGCTTTGTGCGATGGAGCGCACCATGAAGTTTGGGCCGTTGCCGATGTATGTGAGTGCGCCGAAGAAGACTGCGCCGGTTGAAATTGCGATGATGTCTTTGATGCCGACATCGGTTGCGAGCAGTTGGCTCAGCGTCTGGCGATTGACTTCTTCGGGGGCGACGGCGACTTGCACGAAGTTGAGATAGGTTGGGGCGTTGTCGAGCACAGCGCTCAGGCTGCCGGTTGCCCAATATAGCGATGTTGGCGTGTCGATGCCCCAGGATCCGCCGTGCATGGCGAGGTAGGCGAGAGCGGGGGTCATGGTGAGGAAGATGCCGACGAAGAGCGTTGCGACTTCGCGCACTGGGCCAAAGGAGAACTCGTTGCGGGCTTTGATTTCCTGGTCTGCGAGTCGATATGCGATGATCGCGAGGATGATTTGGATGGGTGCGCCGACGGGGTAGTGCCAGTTTGGAGAGAACTTGTGGATGATCGGATCGACGAAGACGCATCCGACGATCAGCGCGATGAGAAACAGGCTGATTGCTCGAGCGCGGACTCGCATGAATACGAACTTTGCGGGTGGCTCGTACGCCGGGCCTTTGAGGGTCTTGAATTGACGCTCGACCCATGAGTCGTATGTGAAAAACACGGCGAGCAGCAGGCCCACAACGAGGAGCCAGTCTTCCCACAGGTGTATCGTGGTCCAAGAGAACGGGATGCCTTTGATGAAGCCAAGATACAAAGGCGGATCGCCAATGGGTGTGAGGCAGCCGCCGCAATTGCTCACGATGAGAATGAAGAACACGATGTGCATGGGGCGAAGTCTGCCCGGCAGTGCGCCGTGTCCTTTGTGGCCTTCTGCTTCGGTCCCGTGGCTGGCATTCACACGGATGAAGGGGCGGATGAGCAGCACCGATGCGCCGGTCGTGCCGATGAAGTTTGCGAGCACTGCGCCGATGAGCAGGATCATCGTGTTAGACCATGGCCCGGCGTGCCCCATTTGTTCGAGGCCCGGCGTTCGTTTCTTTCCGAGGGGCACGAACAAAAGTTCAATGCCTGCGCTTGCGATGTACAAGCCTCCGACCAGCGCGATGAAGCCGATGTATTCCAGTGCGACGTGCATCATGTGCGATGAGCCGTAGTTGTTCTCGCGCAGGCCTGCGACATAAAACCCGAGGATGGTGCCGCCCAGAAAAAACGCGATGGCGGCGTCGAAGCGATGCCAGAACTTCTGGAAGAGCAAGGGACCTGTGGCAATGCACGCGAGCAAGACCAAGAACGGGACGCACAGCCAGGCGGGGATGTTGTACGTGGTCGCGCTGGTAGTGCCTGTGATCACAGGGATCGACACTATCTGCGAAGCGATCACGCCAATGACGCTGCCAGCCGCGAGAGCACCGCTCCACAGCATGGCAAGCGTCTTCGGAGAGTCATGATGCGGGGCAGAGTCAGCCATAGTCCGGATTATTGCCGAACCTGAATGGCGGGGGTGCGCCCGTCAATGAATAACCAAACACTATACTAACTATTGAAGATTTCGAGGGAATATCGGTCTATGATGTCGCGAAAGGGGCGCACTGTCCACCTGAAGAGATGGGGACTTTTGTGCTCAATCGCCCTGAGCGAGAACGTGCGTGCGCGATGTTGGTCACAGAGTGTGATCGACGCGATCGAAAGCCGCAGCTGACGCCGGGCGTTTCTTGGAGATTGGAACAATGAAGGTTTGCAAGATCATGTTGGTCGCCGGTCTGTCCTGTGGTATGTTTGTCGCGGGTTGCGATCAGGCGAAGAACTCGGCTGAGAAGGCCACGAGCGCTGCGGGCGATGCCGCGAAGAAAGCCGGCGAAGTTGCTAAAGACGCAGGCAAAGCCGCTGGCGATGCTGCTGCGAAGGGCGTTGATGCCGCGAAGGATGCGGGCAAGGCTGTTGCGGATACGGCTGGCAAGGCTGTTGACGCGACCAAGGATGCGGCTCACAGCGCAGCCGACAAGGCCAAGGAAGTCGGCGATGCTGCTGGCAAGGCGCTCGAAGCCGCGAAGGCTGAGAGCACCAAGTGGCTCAACGACACCGTGACCAAGCAGTGGCCCGGCATCAAGACCGAAGTCGAAGGCCTTGGCAAGTCGATCGAGGGCATCAAGGACACGAACATCAAGGCGAAGGCTCAGACTGCTTGGACCGACCTCAAGGCTCAGATCCCGGCGGTTGAGAAGGCCGTGGATGGTCTCAAGAACTTCAAGGATGGCGACTTCACCAAGATGTTCGGCGAAGTGAAGACCATGTGGGACAACTTCGGCAAGAAGCTCGGCGACCTCAAGGGCATGCTGCCTAAGTAAGTTGACGTTGTTTCAGAATTTATAAAAGCCCTCGCGATGAGCGGGGGCTTTTTATTCGGCATTCGTGATTCGGCATTCGTGATTCGTGATTCGTTTTTGAGGCTACTCCGCGTTGGAGAGGTCGGCATTGGTGTAGACCTTTTGGACGTCGTCGATGTCTTCGAGTGATTCGATCAGGGCTTCGACTGCTTTTGCTTGTTCGCTGGTGATTGCGACGAGTGAATCGGGGACCATGGCGAGCGAGGCTTCTTCGATCGGCAACTTCGCTTTTTCGAGTGCATCCTTCACGGTGTTGAACTGCGTCACTTCTGTGAGGATCGTCCACGCGGCTTCTTCGTCTTCATCGGGCAGCGGATCGGGCGAGACAACGTCGGCGGCTCCGGCTTCGAGAGCGGTTTCGATGATTGCATCGTCCTTCAAGTTCGCTCCGAGCACGATGATTTGGCCGCGATTTAGAAAGAGGTATCCGACGCAGCCGGAGGTGCCGAGATTGCCGTCATTTTCCGTGAACGCATCCCGCACGAGGTTGAACGCGCGGGTGCGATTGTCGGTCAATGCATCGACGACGATTGCGACGCCGCCCGGCATGTAACCTTCGTAGCGAACGGCTTCAAAGTTACTCGTGTCGCCGCCCCCCACGCCTTTTTGGATTGCGCGTTCGACGGTGTCGCGCGGCATGTTGGCGTAGCGGGCCTCGTCCATCGCGTATCGGAGTGAGAGGTTGCTGGTCGGATCGCCGCCACCATTTTTCGCGGCGACCATGATCGCCTTGGCGATCTTGGTCCACACCCGCCCGCGTCGTTTATCTACGACGGCTTTGCGGTGTTTGACTTTGCTCCATTTGTTGTGCTTGGCCATGGGGGAGCAAGTATAACGAACCTCGGCCTTCGCCGCGCGAGTGTCAAAGCATGCGGGCCAACCGTCAGGGAGAGCGTTGCTTCTTGAAACGGTGACCCGGTGAGACGGTGAAAAGAAATAGGATCTTCACCGTCTCACCGTCTCACCGTCTCACTTCACAAAACGAAAAAGCCCCACGCTTGCGCGATGGGGCTCGTTGAATTGGCACTGAGTACTGATTACTTCGCCGACGCCGTAAAGTGTGTGCCTTCGAAGGCTGAGGCGAGGGTCTTGGCGTCGACTTCGCCTTCGACTTCGCATTCTGCTGACTTGTTTTCGAGGGACACTGCGACGTTCTTCACGCCCTTGACGTTCTTGAGCGTCTTGGTGACGGTGTCGACGCAGACTTGGCAGGTCATACCTTTAACGTTGAGCGCGATCTTGTGGGTTGCGGGGATGATGGCCACCTCATCGCGAATGTTGGAGTCACGCTCACCCATCGCAAAAGTCGGATTCATATCCAACGCACGCACCAAGAACGCCCAGCGATCGGCTGCTTCTTCGATGATCTTCTCGGTGGGCTTGCCAGCACCGTGGCCAGCCCGCACGTCGATGCGAATCAGGGTCGGGTTGCTGCAGTTTTCGTTCTTGCCCTGTGCCGCCTGCAGAGCCGCGGCGAACTTGAAACTGTGAGCGGGCACGACGCGATCGTCGTGGTCGCCCGTCATGATCATCGTGGGCGGGTAGCAGACGCCCTTCTTGATGTTGTGCAGGGGTGAGTAGGCGAGCAGTGCCTTGAACTGTTCCTCAGTGCCGAACTTGTTGTTGGGGTCGTTCTCGTTGGGGTACTTGTCCGCTGCGCCGTAGTCGCTGCGCCAGGCGTGGCCAATCGTGAAGCGGTGGAAGCGGAGCATGTCGAGCACGCCCACTTCGGGAAGGCATGCGCCGAAGAGGTCGGGGCGCTGCGTCATGCATGCGCCGATGAGGAGGCCGCCGTTGCTGCCGCCGCGGATGGCGAGTTTCTTGTTGGTCGTGTACTTGTTCTTGATGAGCCACTCGCCCGCGGCGATGAAGTCATCGAAGACGTTCTGCTTCTGCGTGAGTGTCCCGGCTCGGTGCCATTCTTCGCCATACTCGCCGCCGCCACGCATGTTGGCACTGGCGTAGACGCCGCCCATTTCCATCCAGACGAGGTTGGTGATGGAGAAGCTGGGCGTGATGGAGATGTTGAAGCCACCATAGCCGTAGAGCAGGGTCGGGTTGTTGCCGTTCTTTTCGAGGCCTTTCTTATACGTGATGAACATGGGCACCTTGGTGCCGTCTTTGCTGGTGTAGAAGACTTGTTCAGTCGTGTATGCGTCCGGGTTGAACGCCACCTTTGCTTCCTTGAAGAGCGTGCTGGTGCCGGTCGCGAGGTCGTAGCGATAGATGCGAGTGGGGGTGGTGAAGCCTGCGAAGGAGTAGAAGGTTTCGTTGTCGGTGCGCTTGCCGCCAAAGCCGCCAGCGGTGCCAATACCGGGAAGGTCAACGTTGCGGACAAACTTGCCCGCGACATCGAAGACTTTGATTTCGCTCTTCGCGTCGCGCAGGTAGTTTGCGAAGAAGTTGTTGCCCACCATGCTCACGCCGGTCAGCGTCGCATCGCTCTGGGGGATAATTTCCTTCCAGTTGGAACGCTCCGGTTGGTTGAGGTTGATCGCGATGATCCGGCCTCGGGGAGCGTTGAGATTGGTATTGAAGTAGAACACGCTTCCGTCGTTGCCGACGTATTCATAGCTCGCGTCCATCTCGTCGAGCAGTTTGGTGACTTTGCCGTCGCCCAGCGATTCCTTGGTGTTGTTCGTGGGTGCGATTTCCTTGATGTACACGCGGTTCTTGGGATCGGTGCCTTGCGAGACGTTGATGACGAGGTACTTGCCGTCTTCGGTGACGCCGCCGCCAAAGCCCCAGTCCTTCTTGGCTTCGTCGGTTTCCTGATACACGAGCACGTCATCGCTCTGTGGCGTGCCGAGCTTGTGGAAGTACAACTTCTGGAAGTAGTTTTCGTTGGTCAGGGCGTTGCCGTTCTTGGGCTCGTCGAAGCGGGAGTAGAAGAAGCCTGCGCCGTCGTTGGTCCAGCTTGCGCCGCTGAACTTGACCCAGTTGATGACGTCGGGTAGGTCTTGGCCTGTTGCGACGTCGCGCACTTTCCATGTGTTCCAGTCGCTGCCGGCTTCGGCGATGCCGTACGCCATGTACTTGGCATCATCAGTGATCGACATGCCCGCGAGAGCCATCGTGCCGTCGGCTTTGAGCTTGTTGGGGTCAAGCAGCAGGGTGCCCGCGTCGGTCAGCGAGTTCGCGACGAAGTACACGCCTTGATTCTGAAGGCCCGAGTTGTAACTCCAGAAGTACTTGCCGCCCTGCTTGAAGGGCGTGCCGAACTTTTCAAAGTTCCACAGTTCGCGGATGCGCGACTCAATCTGCTCGCGCTGCGGCACGCCATCCAAGTAGCTCTTGGTGAGCGCCACTTCCGCATCAATCCAAGCCCGGCTGTCGGTCGAGTCTGGGTCTTCGAGCCAGCGGTAGGGATCAGCAACTTGCACGCCGTAGTACGTGTCCGTCACAGACTCCATGCGTGCCTGCGGATACGTCCAGGGGTGCTGTGCCATTGCCATAGAAGTGCAGGCAGTTGAAGCAAAGAAAAGGGAAAGACCAGCGGTGAGGAAGACAGGTTTACTTGCCATTGAATAACTCCGACCCCGGGTAAAACGTTGGGGCGGAGTATGGTACGGGCGAGGGGCGGGGGCGTTTCGGACATCAATTGTGCCACCGACAAGGCTTTGCTTGTCGGTGGTCGAACGTGAACAAGGGTCCGTATTTTCACGGTCAACCACCGACAGCCAAAGCACTGTCGGTGGCACGACTACTCTCCGCGCCTATGGGCGCAAACAGACGCCGATTTGTGGCGAAAGCGGTGGCTGGCAAAGGCTGGCGTGTGTGGGACACGCTTCGCAAGCGCTGGTGGGGGAAGGTGTACACGGCACCGCCCGAGGAACTACTGACGGAACTCAACGGCGAGAAGAACGGCGAGCGGGTTGCCGCGATTTCGACGGAGATTTCGCGGAGGAAGAAGCGGTAGTCAGAAAAAATGGTGCCACACGCTCACCCGGCGATTCGTCAAGCGACTACCTCTACACTCACGACATGACGCCGATCAGACGCGGGGACATGGTGACGATGGACGGCCTTCTTGCGGCAGTTGTTGGTGTGGAAGGTGATCCCGGAGTGCCCGAAGAGCATGTCGCGCTCTGGTTTGGCGACCCGATCGCCAAGCGGACTTCAGAGGGCGGCACGCCAAGGGCGCGAGTAGAAGCATGGTCCGTCCCGGCTGAATCCTGTGTCCGCGTGACTGTCGATTTGCAGCATTGAGGTTAGATGTCCTCACCCGATAGAATCGCCCATCACTGACGACGCTCCGCAATCTCGAGTTGTTCCCAGCAACGCCGGCGCCGAAAAAACGGCGCAGAGTGCGGCTGTCGGCTCGCTGGCTGTTGCTATTCGCGTTGTCTCGGGCCTCACGCTCGTTTCTCGCTTCGCTGGGCTTGCTCGTGATGTCATTACTGCTCGGTTGTTTGGCGATGGCGTGCTGGGCTCTGCGTTTCGTGCGGCGTATCTCATTCCCAATGTCTTTCGGAGGCTGTTTGGCGAAGGCGCGTTGTCTGCCGCGTTTTTGCCTGAGTACACGCTGCTGAAGCGCGAGGACGGGGTTGGCGGCGGCAAGGCGAAAGCGTTGGCGAGCATCGTCATCTGGAAACTCACGCTCGCGACGAGCGTCATTACTGCGTTAGTCGTGACGGTGCTTGCGGTGCGTTTGTTGTTCTTCGCTGCGAAGCCTGATACCGCGCTTTCGATCAAACTCATGCTGCTGATGCTGCCCATGATGCCCGCAGTGTGCTTGACGGCAATCATGGGGGGCGTGCTGCAATCGCATGGGCGATTTGCGATTCCCGCCGCGGCGCCGATCGTGCTGAACTTGTTTCAAATCGCAGCGGGCATTCCGTTTTACTTCGCGGCGACCGGCAAGGGGCAGGAAAACACGCTCGCTGCGTACATCGTGGGAGCAGCCGCGCTCGTTGCGTCGTGGGCGACAGTGCTGTGGAGTGCGTGGGCGCTTCGCGGCAAGTTGAACTTCATGCCTGCGGGCAAAGATGGAAGCGGTGGGGGAGTTGGTGCGGGCGAACTGGTCGCTGAATCGATCGCGAACGTGAAGCGTCGGTTTATCCCGGCGATGTTGGGGCTGGGCACGCTGCAACTCAACACGATGCTCGACACGGTTGTTGCGATGTGGCCCAATTGGATCGGGCCCACGATGTTTGGCAAGCCCGTGCCGCTTGATCTTGCGTCCAACAGCATCGTGAGTTACACGCAGACGCTGTATCAGTTTCCGCTGGGCGTGTTCGGCATCGCTGTCGCGACGGCAGTGTTTCCGCTGCTGTCTCGCTCGAGCGATAAGCCGCAGGAATTTGCGGAACACTTGCGGCGCGGAATGCGGCTGTCTCTGTTCATCGCGCTGCCCGCGACGCTTGGTTTGATTTTGGTGCGACACGAACTCGTCTACGCGGTGTTCGGCGGCGGCAAGAAGTCCTTTACGCCCGAAGGGTTGGAGCGAGCCGCGGCTGTGCTGATGGGGTTTGCGCCGGGCGTGTGGGCGTATTCGCTGGACCATGTTTTGACTCGCGCGTACTACGCGAAGGGCGATACGACGACACCAATGCGCATCGCGATGGGCTGTGTGCTGCTCAATGTCTCGCTCAACTTCACGCTCATCTGGTCGCTGCGTGAAGCGGGACTCGCGTGGGCGACTGCGACCAGCGCGATGGTGCAGTTCTGCTTACTGCTCGCACTCGCGCCGAAGCGGCTGGGTGTCTCGCCATTCGATCGCAGCACGTTTGTGGCGTTTGCGCGTATCGCGGTTTGCGGCGCGATCATGGCGGCAAGTGTTCTGCTCGCACAGCGAGGCTGGGACACGCTTGATGTCGCGGCGAAACTTGGGTTGGTTCCCGGCGGCTGGAAGGGGCAAGTCGCCAAACTCACGATGTTGGTTGTCGTTGGGATGGGGTCATATACCATCGCATCCCTAATCACACGAGCACCCGAAGCACGCTGGATGTTGCAGAAAGCACCGAAGGGTGAAAAGGGCGAGGGTGCGGCTGGGATGAGCTTTGAATGATGGGTAGCCCCACGCTCCGCGTGGGGAATACCCGATGCAGCACTAAATCGCGTTGAGTTGCAAACATCTCCACGCAGGACCTGAGCGAGTTTTTCGAGCGACGTTCCGGGTATGAATGCTCTCGCAACAATAAAGTCGGTATCGCAGACTTGTCGTGAAAAAACTCCCCACGCGGAGCGTGGGGGTACCCGATCTGTTTATCATCAATAAATAAACGTCGCGACAAAGTGCCACTGGAAGTCGCCTTCTTCCACAATCGTCGCGCCGCCTGCATCATCCAGCCCCACAAGCGCCCAGCCCAAGTCCGTTCGCACGACGAATCGACGATTGAAAGACAACTCAGCGCCAAAGCCCGCGCCCACAAGCGTCTGATCTTCTTCGAACGACTGGCGATCTACATTGATGGTGCGCCCCGCATCAACAAAGCCTCGCAGCAGCAAGTCCCAATCTGTCGGCCCGCCTGCGTACTGCGCTCGCCAGCGGAATGGCTCACCAAAGAGCGAGCCGGGCGTTGCGTTGAAGTCGAGCATGCGTGCGACGTGGGCGCGATATTCGAGCGACGCAGCGATTGCGTCGTCGCCCGCCGCGATGCCTTGCGGATAGCCACGCACTGAGTACAGGCCGCCCAGCACTTCCTGATAGTTTGGAACCAGGCGATCGCCAAACGTCGCTTGCCCGCGCAGAGTCAACGCCAACTCATGGGCCAGCGTTGGGTCTTCGCGTCGTGGTCCGCCCAAGACAGGTTCAAGGAAGAACTGGTAATTCGCTTCGCCTTTCAACAGCATCCAGCGTTCGTCAGCGTCGAATCGGCCCAGATTGTTCTGTGCTTCGTCGCTCGCGCCGTCGAGTGGATACTCGAACGCGAGGGACGCGTCAAGATTGGAATCGTCGCGGCGGCGTTCGATCTTTGTGCCCGCGTACGCCAGGATGAAGTTGTCGTCGCCAGAGATCGCCGCGAGTTGGTTGTCGACCTTCACGTGATCCATGCGAAGGCCCGCGAAGACGTCTGCGAAGAGATCAGCGTTCTGATAGAAGTTGAAAATCCCTTCCGCGCCCGCGCTCCAGCCATCGCCTTTGAACGTCAGCCCAAGTTGGCCCACGTCATCGCTCGTGTAGTCGTAAAACGATCCATACACGCGGCCGCGCAGGCGATCAATGTCAAACAAGGGCCGTTCGTAACTCGCCGCGAATTGATTGACGTTGTTGAAACTGGTCTGGTATTGCAGACTCAGGATGTCATCTTGCCCGGTGAGTTGGTTGTGCACCATGCCAAGGCGATAGCGCCACTCGTCGGTGCTTCTGCTGCCATCGCGCGTCGCTTCGGCGTACACAAACCACGGCTTATTTTCTGTGACGATGTAATCAAGCGAGACTGCGCCCGGTTCTTGGCCAGTCGCCGCGACCGCAACGTCGACGCGTCGGCCCGGATGGCGATTCAGGCGAAACACGTAGTCATCGATGCGAGTCGTTTCGAGAAGATCGATAGCGTTGGTCTTGCCGTACTGACCTGTTGCAGTCTGAGGCTGAATGGGTGAGTTCTTGCGAATTGCGTCGTGCACCGGGTTGTTGAGCGTCTGTTCTGGGTTGATGCGTTCGCCAACCGCGGTGGTTCGCACTTCAACCACGCGCCCGGTTGTGATGATGTACCGCAGCGACGTCACACCCTCGGGGCGAGCATCGACGACCTGCTCATTCTCAACGCGAATATGCGCCGGATCGGGTTCTGCGTAGACACCAAGCAGACGCGTGTTGGGCCCGAACGTCTTGAGACGGGTGACGATCGCCTGCGAAATCAGCGGCAGGGCCGAGTCGTATACCCGCGTCGGTCCGTTCTTTCCCAATTCCGCCAAAGACACACGCTGCGCGATCAAACCCTCATGCGGAGCGCACCACGCATCATTCACGATCGCCAAGTCCACCTTCGCATCCATCAACTCCGCCGTTGGCGGAAGCGAGTCATTCTCGCGTGAGTAGACCAATTCCAATGAAGTGAGCGGCCTCTGCTCACCATCCAACTCTGGCGAGCCAGGCTGCAATTCCTGCGATTGAACTTGTGAAGTCGCGTCGGCCTGCGTCTGATTCTGTGCAAGTGCGGGTGCAATCAAGATGGGGACGGCAAGCCCCGGCGCGGCCGTCGTGGCTGCGCTTCCAAGTAGTCTGAGGATCCTCCTCGTGACGCCCATCAGCGATCCCTCTCTGTTCCCGATGCACAACCAGCCGGGACACCCGCCGCGCCATTGCTGCGCGACGCGTGCGGAGGAGGATACGCCCCGCAAACCGGCCAATGCGGCCTTGACCGGCGTCAATCTGGCTGATTTTCTTGGCTGTTTTATTGTGAGAACCGGGATCGTGCGGACACGTGCAGCCTCGATTTGCTTGCGAGCCGTGCTGCACTGACTTGTATTCGCATTCGATTTCTGTCGAGTTTTCGGTCCTTGCGTTTGAGTGCCCTTCCGCCGCAGTCGATGCCAATTCTGGACGCAGTCCAAACCAACGACTTGGAGCACGCACATGAGCCGGACAAAGATCGTTTTCACTGCTTTCGCAACTCTCTGCCTCGCCGCGACGCTCACGGGCTGTCATCGCGGAGCGTCCCGACCCATCCTCATCAGCGTGTCGCCCAACACCGATTCGCAAGCGATTGGCTCGCTGGGCGTCCTCTCTTCTGGTGGAATGACCCCGTCATTTGTTTCGCTGGGCGCAGGTGACGCTCTGGGCTGGGCAGTGCATCAAAAGGACGTCGAACTGGCTCGCGCGGCGAGCGTAGAGACAACCTTGTGTGCGAAGTGAGGTAACGCGAGGTAGCGGAAGGCGAACTGAAGCATTCGCCTACGCTGCGCCGATGACTTGCCGGGCCTTTGGGCTCACCGGCGGCGACTTCGCGAGACACACTTGCAAAGGACGATCACGTGACCGACGCGACACCGAAGATCGGACGAGTCAAGACGAGCGCAACGACGCACGCGGTCATCGCGCTGCTCGCAGGTGTTGGTCTGCTCGGCTGCGCGGGCCAGAACGGCTCGCCCACATCGGTAAGCACGACGTCACACAATAACGCCAACACAGGCGTCATCGGTGCTGCCAACTCCTCGTGGGAAGAAGCCGAAAATTCCTCGACGGTGACTCAGGTCGACGAATGGCTCTTTGATTCGACTCCTCCAGTTCCCGGCAAGTTGCTCACGACGCGAAACTTCCGAGTCTTTACAACGACGACCAATCCCGATCTTGCCGAACGCGTTCCGGTTTTTATGGAAGCCGCGCTCGCGCACTACACGTCGGCGATTGCAACGCTTCCGGCTCCCAGCGGCACGCTTGAACTGTACATGATGGCCAATCGCCCTCAGTGGGAGCGTCTTACGCAGAAGGTGATGGGCGATGAAGCGGGGACGTATTTGCGCATCGAGCGTGGCGGCTTCACAGCTCGTTCCAAGAGCATTCTGTGGGACATTGGTCGCCGCGATACGTTCTCGATCGCCGCGCACGAAGGCTGGCACCTCTACACGCAGCGGGCTTTCCGCGATTCGCTTCCCATCGCGTTGGAAGAGGGGCTTGCGACATACATGGAAGGCTTCCGCTGGAACCCGCGCGAAAGTTCTTTGCCCACGTTTCTTCCGTGGGCGAACGGCGAGCGTTTCGGTCAACTGCGAGACGCTGTCGCAGGCGAACGCGTGCTCGACATCGATCTATTGCTGCTGTCGTCGCCTCAGGAACTCATGAGCCAGGGCACGCAAGGCGCGCTCGACTATTACGCGCAGGTCTGGGCGTTGGTCCACTTCCTGATGGAAGGCGAAAACGGCATGTACCGCGAGCCATTCCGCCAGTTGCTGCAAGACACAGCGTCGGGCGCACTCAATCGCAAAATCGCCGATCGCCTAGGCTCGCGTGCCGCGAGTGTGCATAATGCTCGCCGTAGAGGCGTCGATGTGCTCAGCGTGTACACAGGCGTCCCGACCCGCGAACTCGATGCGTCGTATAAGGCGTTCGTGAAACGCGTCGTGAAAACTGGCAGTGGCCAGCGGATTTGGCGAGGAGAATCGCCGATCGCAGAGCCGACCAACCCTTGATGAGCCCGCCGCGCCGGCGGCGGCGAACACCAATTGCTCTACACACGTCGGCGACTCTTGACCTCTTGTCATCGTCAAAACAAAAAAACCCGCTTTGACGCGGGGTGATTTTTGTATTTTTATCTCGTACGTGTCGCTCAGAAGCACGGGCCTTCGCTATACACGCTCAGGAAAGCGTTGATGTCCATCGGATCGAAGATTGACGTGTCGTTATTGAAGTCGATCGAGTCACAGTTGTACGGCGCTGGCACGCATGGGCCTTCGCTGTACCGGCTGAGGAACGCTTCGATGTCCATCGGGTCAAAGACGCTGCCGTCGTTGTTGAAGTCGATGTCGTTGCACTGTGTGGTCTGGGCGATGGTGAGGGTGCCGCGACCAAACTCGTTCATGTCGAAGCCGCCCACGCGGATCATCATGCTCTGACCCTGCGTCGCTTGAAGTTTGACGCGGCTTTGTGATGAAACGACCAGTGTTTCGCAGAAGCCGACGCTGTCGTCGTTTTGCGAGATCATTGCTGTGGCGGACGACGGGCAGGCTTGCTGCGTGCCGCTGAAGACGGTGAGAACGGTGTCGAACAAACTGCCGCAGGTGTCGATGGAGTACCAACCTGTGGTTGGAGCGATGAAGCGATACCAGACGTCGCGATTTGAGCCGAACGGCACGCCTGCGGGTGCGGAGTTGGTCGCGGCACAGGTGTTGAAGTTGATTGAACTCATCGCAACCGTTGGTGCGGTGCTGCATTCATCGTTGTTGACGCCATGGCTCATTAGCGAACGCAGGGTGAACTGGCCGTTCGCTCCGTTGTAGCCTGCAACGCGGACCAGATAGCTGTTACCGCCCTGGAAGTTGAACGTCACGAGGCTGCAGCGGTTGTT
Organism: Phycisphaerales bacterium; assembly: GCA_046350435.1. Lineage (GTDB taxonomy): Bacteria > Planctomycetota > Phycisphaerae > Phycisphaerales > UBA1924 > BJHL01. The sequence goes on along the minus strand of JAXMAK010000001.1, from coordinate 214,812 downwards.
GGGTGATGCAAACCCTGCATCGTCGTTGCACACGATAGAGTGCCCGCCTTGCCCATCCGGGCAATCGCTGTGGACGCTCAGCACAGTGTCAAAGTCGCTGCCAAAAGTGTCGACGATCGCGTTGCCATCGCATTGCGGCTCGAATCGGAACCACACGTCATTGCCCTGGCCGCTGCCGCCGATTCCGCAGGTCGTGACGGTGCCGATGCTTGGGGTCGCGGAACTGGTGCAGCCCGTGTAGTCGCCCGTGGGCATCGGAATGGCTGAGTTGCACGTGTCGCCAGTTGCGACTGAAGGTTGCACGGTAGCGGTGTACACAGCGCCGTCATCAGTCGTGTTGGTGTGATCGTCCATTTTGTCGCCAATCGCGACGAGGCCTTGATAGATCGCAAGAGAGTTGCCGTAGCTCCCACTCGCGGCGGTATCAGTGTCGCGCAGCGAGGTTTGGGGCAGCCATTGGCCGTTCACGCGTGTGTAGACGTAGACGCGACCGGTGCCGGGCTCTGATACGGTGAATTGCGTATCCGACATTGCGAGTTGGCTGCCGAAGTTTCCATCAGTGGTTGGCGCGTTCGAGCGAATCTTCGCACGATACACCCACGTGCTCGGCAGCTGTAGTTCATACAGGTAGACCGCACCGCAATTGGTCGCTGAGTATTGTCCAGAGGTTTCCTGCAGCGTTGCGTCTTCCATCGGCGCGCCAACGGCGAGCCAGTTGCCTTCCATCGCGAGAGCCGCACCGAAGCGTTCGCCTGCTTCGGGCGTTGGCGAACTGAAGAGGTCAAAACCATTGAGAATGACGTCAGTGGCGAACTTGTACACGCCGACTCTGCCACAACCGGCGGGCTGACCCGTATCGGAGCGATCAGGGCTGCCGACGGCGGCCCAAGGAGTTGATTGGCTCATGGCGACTGCTTCGCCGCGATGATCGCCTGCTTCGCCGCCACCCATGAAGCCCTTCAAGTGCATCATTTCAAACCACTGCCCGTTGGTTGCGTTGCGAACGTAGAAGTAGACGCTGCCTGATTCCGCGAAGTTCCAACTGTGGCGTGGTGCGCCGACGACTGCCCAGCCGCCAAGTTGCGAACTGATGGCAACCGCGCTGCCAAATCCGGCGTTTGCGGGCGTGATGGGAGCGTCGATTGTGACGTCTGTAATGGGCGAAAAGCTGTTGGAGCCGGGAATGCGATACATGATGCGAGCACGACCCTGATTGTTGTTGTACCCAGGCGCGCCGACGATCATGTACGGATCTGCGATGCTGATCGAAGCGCCCGCGCGTTCGCCGGTTTGCCCGGTTGTGTTCCAAGCGTCGCTCAGAATCGTCCAGTGGTTGTTCGCCCAGCCCCAGATCGACCAGCCGCCCGCATTTGCTCCTGAGGTCGGCGCGTCTTCGTAGGGCTTGCCGATTGCGAGCAAGGGTTGATTGTTTGTACCGCCAAATGTCATTGAGACACCCGAGCCAAACTGGTCGTTCTGTGCGGGGTTTGAGCCGAGCAACTTGGTCTGCGTCAAACACTGCTGGCCTGCGGCTGTGCCCGCGAGCACTGCCAGAGCCAGCATTCCACACTTCATGCTCCACTTGATGTTGGTCTTGTTCGAGTTCATTGCAATTGCTCCACGTCTTCGTGCGTTTGGTGTGCTCTTCGCCACGCCGCGGCAGAGCGGATACTTCAGGGACTCGCCGGTTGGCGTAATACCAGTGCGTGAAATCCACATCAGCTGGCTACACGATTCACGCGAAAAGTCATCTTTGATGCCAAGTCATGGAGGTTTTCAAAAACGCAAGACGCCCGCATGCCAGATGCACGCGGGCGTCCTTTTGTGGAATTACGGCGTTTTGCCCTTCAATCAATACAGAATGTTGTCATAGACGTCATTAGTTCCCAATCCGCCGCCCGAGTTGCCGTTCACGGGTGCGATTGAAAACGCGGTAGTGATGGTTCCTACGCGGTTGCCGCCTGCAACATTGATCGCGGTGTTGCACCACGAAAACTTGTTGCTCACAATCAAACCGTTGGCGAAGATGGACCGGATCGCTGTCGGAAAGCCGGTGATGGTGTTGTTCTCGACGCGAACGCGGTCGGCGTTGATGGCGATGCCAACTGTGCCCGCGCCGTTGGTTGCAGAACGGACGACAGTGTTTCCCATCGCCGAGATGTTGACGCGAATGTTGTCGGTACCGTTGTCGCGAACGGTGCAGTTGGTGACGACGTCGGAAAAGATTCCGTAGGTGCCGTTGCGTTCGGCGACGCAGTTGACCGCGGTCCCGCCAACGATGCCGTAGCCGCCATTGCCGCTTGCGGTGCAATTCGTGAACATGCCCATCGCGATACTTATGCCCCTCTGGTCATTGTCGTTTGCAGTGCAGGATTCGATGGTGCTCGCGAACGGCTCAGTGAAGCTGAATCCGCTCAAGTTGCCATTGAAGATGCAGCTTTTTGCGATTCCGTCGTTGGCACTGCCCGCCGAACCGTTGTTGTCGATGACGTGGAGATTCTCAAGAAGAATACCCTGCGGTGCAGTGCCAATCGCCGCGGGTGCGATGCCCAGATCCAGGCCCATGCCGCCAAAGGTGCGAATGACACCGTTTCGGATGGTGAGACCGACCCGGAACGCGTCATTGGTTGTCACGCCGTCCTGTGAACTCGCGAGACCGTACAGCGTGAATCCGTTGAGGTCGATCGTGACGTTCGCAGATGCGATCTCGATGCCATCCAGCCCAGCACCAACCGCGACGTTCTCCGTCAGGTAGTACGAACCGGGCTGAGTGATCTTAAACATGCTGGGCGAGGCATCATTGTCGCCAGGCGTGTTGGTTGCGTTGATCGCGATACGAGGCTCAACTTCAGTCATGGTCTTCATCGTCGAAGTGACTGGGCCAGTCGGCGGATTCAAAGGCCCGGCGAAGAGCGTGCCAGCGACGACAAGAAGAGCGGCGGCGGTGACGGGGGCGAAACGACGAAACGATGTGCGTGCAGTGTTCATGATCTTATTTCCTTTGTGTATAGAGACGACAGATGACCGATTGCAGATCAGTGCGAAAAGTCTGTGGGAAAGGTCTAAAAATAAATCGCAAGTGTTCAATGTGCGCAAAAGGCAACAACGCCCGTGCTCGAAGCGCGGGCGTTGTTGAAGAAGAGGGTTTGATTGTCAAGTCAGAGAAACGAAGTGTGCGAATCATGCTCAATACGTGAAGTTCGCGTTGGGATCGGTCGAGCCCAGCGTCCCCGGGGCGGAGTTGCCGATGACAATGGCCGCGTTGGTGCTCGCAATGACGATGGGCCCGAACGAGTTGCCCGGGACGATCTCCCAGCCCGTGGTGTTGGAAGCCGCTGTGTTGCGAACAATGAAGTTTCCGGCGGCCGTGACCCGGAGTCCGGCGTCGGCACTCCGCATGGTGTTGCCCTCGACGCGGTTGTCAGTACCTGAGACAACAATGCCCGCGCCGTTGCCGCTGTTGCCGTTGGAGTCCGCGGTATTGCCGGTGATGAGGTTGCCGTCACCCGCGATGGCGAACCCATTGATGGAGTTGAAGCTCGAGGTGCAGTGAGAGATGACGTTTCCGCTGCTGAGGGAGAAGCCGTCAGCGGAGTTGAAGGCTGACGAGCACCCGGACACAGTGTTGTTGGTGCTCAGGTCGAAGCCGATGGCGCCATTGCCATACGCAGTGCAGTCGGTGACGATCGAACCGCTCTGGGAGTCGAAACCAGTGTTGGTGTTAGCAAGTGCGGTGCAGTTGCTGACGACGAAATTGCGTCCCGTGATCATTCCCTTGAAGCAGGCGCGGACATCCACGCCGTCGACGCGACCGCCATCAACAACATTGGTCTGGAAGTTGATGCCGATGCCGCCCCAGTTGCGGATGGAGCCATTGCGGACGGTGATGTTGGTAAGGCTACCCAAGCTTGCCCAGACAGCGTCGCGTGAGCCTGTCACTCCGAGCATGTCGAAGCCGTTGAGGTCGATGGTGACGCCACTGGCGGCGATCTCGATACCGTCCTTGGCGTTAACGCCTGTGACGTTGCCGGTGAGGTAGTACGACCCTGGCTGGGTGATCTTGAAGAGGCTGTCGCCGTCGCCAGGTGTGTTGACCAAGTTGATCGCGATACGCGGCTCAACTTCCGTCAAAGTCTTTCCGGTGCTGGTGACAGCTCCGACAGGCGGATTGAGCGGCCCTGCGACCACAAGGCCTGCGAAGGCAATGAGAGCGGCAGTAGCGACGGGAGCGAAGCGAGCGATACGTGAGGGCTTGGTATGCATGACGCGAGTCCTTTGAGTGGTTTGAGTGGGAAAGTGCAACACCAGTGCGCAAACCGCCGCGTGAAAGGCTCGTGTTCGCCTTAGCAGTACAAGAAATTCTGTTGCCAAGAAGTATGAAACGAAAACACCCGCGTTTGCAACGCGGGTGCTGGGTAGTACGCTTGAACTGCAGTGTGGGGCTGATGGACTTAATAAGTGAAGTTTGCGTTGGGGTCGGTTGAGCCCGGGGAGACGCCGCCAGCATCGCCCTGGATGTTGGCGCAGTTCACACCCAGCACGACCAAGCACTTGTTCCCGGCGACGACGGACCAGTTGGCGGTGTTGTTGGTGGCGGTGTTACGGCTGAGGAAGTTGCCTGCGACGTCGATATCAAAGCCTATATCCTGGAAGCCGCAGTTGTTGCCCTCGATGCGGTTGTCGGCTAAGGTGGCGTGAATGCCGGCCCCAACGGTTGAATTCACGCCGTTGTTGTTGCTGCTGTTGCCGGTGACGACGCACTGCGAGGTGACGCGGATGCCGTCGATGTCGTTGTTGCTGACATGGTTGTTTCTGACGGTGCACGCGGCTGCGGCGAGGATACCGATGCTCTGGTTCATGCTGGCGGTGCAGTTCTCGATAACCGACTGCGCGGCGGCGTTGATTCCGGAGTTGGTGTTTTCAAAGGCCAGGCAGTCGCTGATGGTGGCGAACGTGTTGGTCAGAATTCCGGCGGCGCCGTTACCGCGGGCCTCGCATCGGCGGATGACACAGTGCCCGGCGGTCTCGATGCCGAGTCCGCCATTGTTCCAGACCGAGCAGCCCTCGATGACCGAGCGGTCGCCCGCGTAGATGCCGCGGGAGGTGTTACCCTTCGCCTCGCAATCGAGGATTCGGGCGCGGTGGGCGGCGATGATCCCGGAAAGGGCGTTGTTGTTTGCGTGCACGCCGATGATCTCAACGCCCTGAGGTGAGTACGTGGCGGTGTTCACGCCGTTCTGGCCCCAGTTGCGAACGGTGCCGTTGCGGAGCACAAAGTCGCTCGCGCTGTTAGCAACAAAGAAAATACCGTTGTGGCTGCCGTTGACGCCTACCACCTCGAACCCGTTCAAGTCGATCGTGACGCCCGAGGTTTCGATCCCGATGCCGTCCTTACCGGCCTCGCCGATGATGTTGCCCGTGAGGTAATACGAGCCGGGCTTGTTGATGTAATACGTGTAGTTCACGCCGCCCGGCGTGTTGGTCGCGTTAATTGCGATACGAGGCTCAACTTCCGTCATTGTCTTGCCGGTACTCGTGACAGGCCCGGTGGGTGGATTGAGCGGCCCTGCGACCACAAAGCCTGCGAAGGCAATGAGAGCGGCGACAGTGATGGGAGCGAAGCGGGAAAAGCGAGTCGTGGAGGTGTTCATGATGTGTTCCTGTGACTAAAAAGTGTGTTGCTAGTACTTGTGACATCAGTGCGCAGAACACGCGTGCAGGGGCTAGCAATTTTCCGATTCGATCTCGTCGCTGAACCTGGAAACCGCTAGTTTCTAAGCTACGGAGTGAAAAACGCGAGTGTTATGATTCCATCACGTCAGCGACGCGATCAATGCAACAACGACGGCGATTGCCAAAATAGTGATGGCAACCACTGTGACTCTTTTTCGTTTGGAAGCGGCGAGCATGCGAACTGATACAGCGGCATCAACCGCACCCGGCTGATCGTCAGGCCACAGTGTTGGATCGAAACCCACCAACTTCACAACACGCGCGTGCTCGCGTTCGTCGTCCTTCCAGAATCTCTCCGCCTCTTCCTGCGTGTGAGGCTCCGGATGTGCGCTGGGTGGTCGATAGATCAGGCGATCAAAGATCGCGCGGATGAGCGCTCTATCGCCCACAGCAGCGTCCTTGCCGCCCAGCGAGGCGATGGCCCCCAGATACAACCGATTCACGCCGCGGCTCTCGGAAAAATGTCGTTCTGCATATCGAACCATTTCTTCGGCGGCGTCAAAGTCCTTTGCCAACACCAGCCGCGTTGCCTTCGCAATCGCCGTATCGAGGTCTTTCTCGATTCGTTGACGGTACTTTTCAGCGGCGGTGTTGGACATAGCGAGTATCTTGAGAAGCGCAATGGTGCGTTGCTACCAGAGCGCCAAATGTTGTCGCAAGGGATAGCGATCGACATCGAATATCGAGCAAGCACCGAATGCCGCAATACTTGGATTACTGCGTCCTGCGAGCCTCGTGGAACGCGCGATTTCCCTCGATTGCCTCGTCCATCGCATGCAGGTCAATCACAATCGTCTGCCGCCACGCCGCGCTCACTGCGAGATAACTGGACGTTGGATCGAACGTCAGGTGCACGAGTTCTGTTGCGTTGAGATCAAAGATCGTTAATTGCCGCAGCGATGCTGCATCCCACAGTCGAACGCTGCCGTCCTCAGATGAAGTTGCAACGAGTTTTCCGTCGGGCGACACGGCGAGCCCCGGGATCAAGCGTTGATGCGCGTTGATCATCTGACGCTTCGTTCGATCCTTCATGTCGAACACTTCAAGTGTTCCCGAGTGCGTGGTTGCATACAGCGTTGATCCGTCTGGACTGAACACGACGCCCCACGGGGCTGCAGTCGTCGTCAAAGTTCCGACCGGCTCCCAAGTGTGAACATCCCACAACTGCACGCCGTCGTTTCTGCCCGACGATGCCAAGAGCGAGCCATCGGGAGACAACGACAAACCTTCAACCCGGCGGGCCTGCCTGGGAAGTTCCTTCACGACTTGCTCAGCCGCGAGGTCCCACACTCGGATCACGCCGTCCGCCTGTCCAGAGACGAGGGTGTTTTGATCAGGCAAAATCGCGAGCGAAAAAATCTCGGCCCTTTGCGGCCCGAGCGTGCGGGTGATGCCGCCGTTGATCGCATCAACGATGCGCAAGCGTCCGTCCATCCCGCCGCACACGATTCTCTTTGAATCTGCGAAGAACTGCATCGCTCGCTGGCGAAGGGGCGTTGGCGATGGTGTCGAAGACACCAATTGCAGGTTGTTCGAGTGGTACGCATTCACCATCAAGCCGCCGCCATCAAGACCCAGCAGCGATCCATCGGGCGACCACGCGGCACTGAAGCACCACGAGACAAATCCCTTGATGCGAGTGAGCGCAACTTCGTTGCGAGTTTCAAAGCAGCGGATTTCGCCCCCAACGCTGACAGTGACGACGCGCGTCGGGCTCGTCCAGCCAATCGCGATAATGGTGCCGATCTGTTGTCCCAACGACCTGACTTGCCAGTTGGATGTCGTCGAACAGATATATGGAGTTTGTGCCGCGCCGACTGCAATCTGTGATCCGTCGGGCGAAACACTCCCCGCGTACACGCGTCCGCCCAGTCGCTGCGACACGGATGAAAGTTCCAACGTCTCGACGTTCAAGCGATCGATCTGATCGCCTGAGAACGCAAACATCAGCGTGTCATCGTTGTCAAACTTCATCCAGGAAATGTGATCGCTAGGCCGAGTGGGAATCGCTGCGAACGCCCACACGCCATCAATCTTCTTCCACACCCTTCGGCCTTCAGGCACTGCACGCCCAGCCGTTCCGACCACTGATCCATCGTGATTGAGCGCGACGATTAAGGTCGGGTCAAGGTGCGCTTCCCAGGCATCGAGCCTGACACCGGATTCAACGTTCCACAGCGAAACACGCTTGTCGCTTCCGCCCAACGCGAGTATCGCGTCATCGCCGCTGAATCCCGCCGCCTGCACGCCTCGTGCGTGGAGTACGTGCCCCTCTTCGCAGGTCAAGAACCACATCGCGTGTTTGTCAGTGGTTGAAAGCAAGCCAGCTCGGCCATCGTTCAAACCAAATGCAATCAGGTCGCCACAATTTGAGATCGCAATCGCCGTCACGCCCGAGCCCAAACCGACGGTTCTGAAGTTCTCGCTTCCATCCGCTGCGTTGCGAACGACAATCTCGCCGTTTGAGAGTCCTTGGACGATGAATCGACCGTCATTTGAAACCGAAGCAACTGCTGTGTTCCAATCCGCCTGCAACGTCCAGAAGCACGAGAGTTTGTTGTATGCCTCCCACAACGCCCATCGCGCCGAAGGCAGCTCGGGATGATCGAGATATTCCTTCCACAGCGTGTCCTCTGCGAGTTTGAGTTTTCCTGCCGCTGCTTCTGCTCGACCACGCTCGATGCGTGCGAACACCAGTTCGTTCTGCAGCGACTTGGATAATTCCGCGTTGCGATTTGATTCCGCTTCCGCTGCCGCACGCGCCGCGTCGGATTCTTTTGCAAGCCTCGCGTTCTTCGCCGCCATTACCGTCGACATCACGCCAAACGCCACGATCGCGCCGAGCAAAATCGTGCCCAGCACCACGATTGCCGTGTGTCGCTTGGCAAACTTTGAAAGAACATACAACGCCGAGTCGCGCCGTGCATGAATCGGGCGATATTCAAGATAGTTGCGAATGTCATCCGCCATCGCGGCGACCGACGAATACCGCCGCTCACGATCAATATGCATCGCCGTCGCGACGATCGTCTCAACATCGCCCCGCAAAGAAGAGTTCACGCGAGATAGCGACGGAACGGCCTTCTCTCGAACAATCTTCATCGCATCCGAGAGCGGCACCTTTGACAAGTCAAATGGCAACTCATCCGAGAGTAATTCATACGCAATCACGCCCAGCGCATACACGTCCGTCCGCGTATCCACGGGCTCGCCCTGCAACTGCTCAGGGCTCATGTATGAGGGCGTTCCGATCACCTGCCCCGCACGCGTGAACTGCGTCGCGTCGCCAGGCTCATCAATCGCTCGTGCAATGCCAAAGTCCAAAACCTTTGGCTCACCATCATGCGTCACCAAAATGTTCGCAGGCTTCAAGTCGCGGTGAATCACGCCGCGCTGGTGCGCGTGCTGCACGGCGTCGCAGACTTTGAGCAATAACTCAAGCCTGTCCCGTGCCGACAGACCGCGCGACTTTGCATACTTGTGCAAAGGCAGCCCATCAACCAACTCCATCACCAAAAACGCTTGGTCAGGCGATGCCTCATCTGCATACCCCGCTTCATACACCTGCGCGATGTTCGCGTGATCCAAACGCGCCAGCAGTTCAATTTCCGTTTTGAACCGCCGGAGCATCGAATGCGTGGCATATCCAGGGCGAATCGACTTCAGCGCGACGCGTCGCCGCGGGAACGACTGCTCTGCTTCATACACCACCCCCATCCCGCCCTCGCCCACCACCCGCAGCAATCGATACGCTCCCGACAACACGGGCAGCAAGTCCGCAGCCTTTGCGCTGCTGGGCGCGAAGTCGCCCATCGCCGCGACCGACTTCCCCGCGGCGTCAAAGCCGCGCGCAGTCGCCACCGGAGCATCATTGCGATCATGTTCCTCAAGCAGCGATCCCAAATAGTCTCGAAGTTCGGCCTCGTCCGGAAACCGTTCCTGAATCAGTCGAGTTCGCTCCGTAGCCGGCAAAATGGCCAGCTCATCAAACGCCTCGGAAATGCGGCGGTACTGCTCCGCGTTCATGCGAACTCAACCCTACTCCGCAAGATACTACCCTGCCAAATACTACCCTGAATGTGTGATCGTATCTTGCCAACTTCCCTGACGCTACAAACAATTGAAGGTCCGCCTAAGTTTATCCTAGCCCCACCATCGGATTTTTTCGCACTATCTATACATGCCAGTCACGCGCCACCCATTGCTGCCCCAGACCAACAACGATCTCGTGGTTGCTGTGGATACGCAAGCGCTGAGCCGTCTCGAATCCAGCCTCACAACGCTCCGCGAAAAAGGCCCGTCGATCACCAACCGCTTCTACTCACGCCTCTTTGAGTCGTACCCGGGTGTCCGCACCATGTTTCCCGCCGACATCGCGGCTCAGGAGAAAAAACTGCTTGATTCGCTCGTCGCCGTCGTCACCATGCTGAAGGAGCCGGCCAAAACCGTTCCCATGCTCCGTGAATTGGGCCGCAAGCACACGACGTACGGCGCGAAGCCAGAACACTACCCCATTGTCTGCAATTTGCTGTTGGATTGCATGAAAGCCGAATTCGGCCCAGAATGGACGCCGCAACTCGCCCTCGAATGGACGCAAGCGTTGGAATTGGTCTCGCACCACATGATGTCAGGCGATGCGATGTCAAAGTCCGACACGCTACACACCCACACTCGCACACGAACTGTGTAAATCTGTGGCGACAAAGACCGGATGAATGACACGCAATGAGAAGATGATGTCCTTTCCCGTCATCTTCCCATCACAAATCCATCATCTTTGTTATTCCCCGCTCTTCGAAATCTCATGTCCGAGCCACGCACGTGCAAACGACCACGACTTCTTGATCGTCGCGGGAGACAAGTCCATCGCCGCAGCCGTTTGTTCCACCGAGAGGCCCGCGAAGTACCGCAGCATCACGATCTGCGCTGCGCGTTCATCCAGCTCCTTGAGTTTCTCAAGCGCGCCATCAAGTGCAATCAACTCCGCAGCTCGCGCATCGCCCATCGCGCCTTCGTCGATATCCGCCGCGACGGCGTCTTCACGCAGTTCGACTTTGACGTTCCCACCGCCGCGTTTCTTCGCGTTGCGAGCGCGTGCACGCTCCACCAGAATCCGCCGCATCGCGAGCGCCGCCGCACCAAAGAAGTGGCCTCGGCTGTTCCACGAGTTGGAATCGTTCCCAACGAGCCGCAAAAACGCCTCGTGGACCAACGCTGTGGGCTGCAACGTGTGCCCCGCGCCGGCCTTTGCCTCGCCCTGCATGTTTGAGTGTGCCAGTTTCCGCAGTTCCTCATACACCAGAGGCAGCAACTCATTGGACGCGCGAGGATCCCCATTCGCCGCGGCTTGCAGCAGAATCGTCACTTGCGACAACGAAGGGTGCACCGTCACATGGGTTCTGTCGCTCATAATGCCCTCATCATTCGCCGCGCATGAAGTCGGAGTTGCCGTGTTTTCTCAGTGCGCAGGATGACTCGCACAGGGCTCAAGATTTGTACCCGCATAGTACAATATTATCAAAATGGCACAAATCACTGCAAATACAGTGTTTACGTAATCGGAAGAGGGTCGCGAATTTACATCTTGAGGTCAAAACTCGCCAGAACCTTGCCGCCCTTGTCGTCCTCGACCTCACACCAGAACTTACTGGCTGCGGGCAACGGGCTTGGCACTTCCGCGTGCGTGTGCCACCGAGTCGGATCCTTGGGATCTTCAATCTCCGCCTTCGCCTTCACGCTGCCTTTGCCGTCTTCGGTCCCGATCCAGAATCGCACCGCTGCGATCTTCGCCCCATCCTTCGCCGTGATCACGACGTCAAACGCCGCGTCCTTGCCAGCGATCACATCGCCTTTGTCGCGTGATGCAGTCATCGTGAACGCGCCGCTCGTGACTTCGCCAAGCGCGACCGCGTCGGCCCCATGAGTATGCCCCGCGTCACGCGCATCATGCGCATGATCATCCTTGTGCGACCCATCAGCGTTGTGCTCATGCCCATGATCATCTGCTTTCGCAGTCGTCTTAGTTGACGATCCCTTGTCACAACCGTTGATCACAACCGCCATCGACAGTACCGCAACACCAAGAATTCATTGAGTACGCATAACAACTCCTTATTCACACTATTCAAGATTTCTTTCGCCCGAACCACTTCGTGAGCGACCACTTTTGATCACCGTGCTCTGATGCACCATCAGTACGCACGCGATGCACCAGCGCATACCCCGCTGGCACCACAATCAAGTTGAGAAACGTCGAGGTGAGTAAGCCGCCCAGCACGACGATCGCCAACGGTGCCAGCAACTCGCTGCCAGGCTTGCCCGACCCAAGCGCCAAGGGCAGCAAGCCCAGCGCGGCGGACAACGCTGTCATCAGAATCGGCACGAGCCGCTCCATTGAGCCCTGAATGATCGCTTCGGTGATTGGTTTGTTCTCAACCTCCACCAAGTGTCGGTAGTGATTGACGAGCAAAATTCCGTTGCGGACCGCGATTCCGAACAGCGTGATGAATCCCACCATGCTCGCGATCGACAGAATCGGAGCTTGATACCTCCCGATGCCAAACAATCCAAGCGTGTTCTTCACAAGCCCCGTGTGCAGCAGCGAGTCGGTTACGAAAATCGCGACGATCCCGCCCATTGTTGCCAAAGGCAAGTTGATCATCACCAGAGTTGCGACCTTGAATGATCCCGTGGACAGTTGCAGCAACAACAGCATCACCACGGCGATCGCACAGCCCGCGATGAGCAGTGTCCGCGACGCCGACTGCTGTGCCTCAAACTGTCCACCAAAATCCACGAGATATCCCTCGCGCTGCACGATGGGCTCGACCCGCGCCTTCACGCGCTCGACTAAGTCGCCAAGGTTGTATCCATCTGCAACATTGCACGACACCACCGCCTTGCGCTGCGCATTTTCGCGGGCGATGATGTTGGGAGTCCGCTCAGGCCCGACATCCGCCACGTCTCGAAGTCGAATAGTGGGGGATGCCTTGCCCTCTTCAGCCGATCCTCGCAATATCAAGTCCTGTACCTGCTCAATTCTCTCTCGCTCCTCACCCGCAAGTCTCACAACCAGCGAGTACCGCTTGACGCCCTGATTGACCTCCGCGACTTCCTCCCCATACAAAGCCATCTGCACCTGCTCTGCAGCGTCCGCTGGCGTGAGTCCCGCGGCGGCTAATTCCTGATGTCGATACCGAATCGGCACGCTTGTCACCAGCACTTCGCGATTCGCTGTGACATCGCGCGTGCCGGGCAGTGCATTGAGTTCGCCTTCAATTTCCTTCGCAAGCGATCGCAACTTTGACAAGTCTTCGCCGTAGACATTGATCGCAATTGCTGCAGGCGTTCCCGACAAAATGTGCGACAACCGATGCTCGATGGGCTGTCCGATCTGGACCGTAATTCCGGGTACGGCTTTCGCAATCGCCGCGACGCCCGCACGCACCGTCGCGTACTCCGCGTCGGGCTTCAGCACGATGTCCAGTTCACTGTTGCTCACAGGCTCGGCATGCTCATCTCGCTCCGCTCGCCCTGTGCGCCGCGTCACTGTTAGCACGCCGTCTAACTTCAACAACCGCTGCTCGATGCCCATCGCCGCACGATTGCTCTCAGCCAGCGACGTGCCAGGCGGCGAAGAAACAAACACCGTCAGCGATCCTTCGCGAAACTCGGGCAAGAACATCGTGCCAAAGGTGCGAGCAAGCAGCAGCGAAATTCCTGTCGCAACCAGCGCCGACGCAAGCACAAACTTGCGATGCCTCAGTGACCATCTCAGCAAAGGTTCATACCGCGCCTTGAGCCATCGCACTAACAATCCATCATGGGTTGAATGTCCGCTCGGGCTTCCTTTTGTGTGCTTCTTTGGTCGCAGGAGCAACTTGCACATCGCGGGTGTGACGGTCAGTGCAATCACCAGCGACGCCATGATCGACACGATGTACGTCACCGCCAAAGGCTTGAAAAAGCGCCCTTCGAGTCCCTCGAGAAACATCAGGGGCATGAACACGATGCATATGAGCACTGTCGCGTAGACCACTGACGACCGAATCTCATTGCTCGCGTCAAAGATCGTCTGAACCAAACTTTTGCGTTCATGTTCAGGCAGCATCGCGTTCTCTTCCAGCCTGCGATGCACATTTTCGACGTCGATGATCGCGTCATCAACTAATTCACCGATTGCGACCGCCAGCCCGCCCAGCGTCATCACGTTCAGCGTCATGCCCAGCCAATCCAGCGAAAGCAACGCCGCCGCGAGCGAGAGCGGCAGTGCAGTCAGAGTGATGATCGTCGTCCGCACATTCAGCAGGAACAAAATCAAGATCACCGCGACAATGAGCGTCGCTTCGATCAACACTCGCACCACATTGTCCACAGAACGCTGAATGAAGTTGCTCTGCCGAAACACATCCTTGTTGATCACGATGCCCTTCGGCGCGGTTTTCTCAATCTGCACCAGTGCTTCATCAATCCGCTTCGTCAGCGTCAGCGTGTTGGTGCCCGGTGCCTTCTGAACTGTCAGCACCACCGCCGGCACACCTTGGCTCGCCGCCGTGCCGCGCTTGGGTGCTGCTCCGAGCGAAACCTCTGCAACTTCTCCTATCGTGATGGGCAATCCGTCTTTCATCACGATCTTTGTCGCTGCGATATCTCGCGCACTCTGCACGCGGGCCGCTTGGCGCATGGGTAACTCAGAGCGATCCACGTCAGACAAGTATCCCGCGCTTGCCGTGCTGTGCGACTTGCGAGCCGCGTCCACGACATCGGCGATCGTCAATCCATATAGCGCGAGCCGATCCTGTCGCACGTTCACTTGATACTCGGGCAACTCGCCGCCAATCGCCGACACCTGCGACACGCCCGCGATCGCAAGCAACTTGTTTCGCAAGTCAAACTCTGCATACGCCCGCAGGTCCAGGTCGCTCACGCTCCTGTCCGGGCTTGACACCGCCAGCAACATGATCTCGCCCGTGATCGACGAAATCGGTGTCATCACGGGTTCGACGTCTGCAGGCAGTGCTTCCTTTGCCTGATCCATCCGTTCCCGGACCAACTGCCTCGCTCGATAAATATCAGTCCCCCAGTCAAACTCCACCCACACCAGCGACAACGAAATCGCCGACGCTGATCGCACACGCCGCACCCCAGGCAGTCCATTCACCGCAGATTCCAGCGGGAAAGTGACGTATTGCTCAACCTCGTCCGCTGCCAATCCGCCCGCCTCCGTCAATATGACCACCGTCGGTGCATTGAGCTCCGGAAACACATCCACCGGCATGCGAGGCAATCTCGCGGCTGTATACACCAACAGCGCGGCAGCAATCAGCAGTACTAGCCCCGAGTGCTTGAGTGAGAATGAAATCAAGTGCTTGAGCATGCGTGTCTTTCTTCAATCAGCAACGAACAACTCGCGACGTTTCAATGCTCGCCTTCGTGGAACGACCCATCCGGATGAAAGTGCCCGCCCTTGGTGATGTTGCCGCTGGTCGCGACCATCAATTGATACACGCCATCCAGCACGATCTCGTTTCCCTCGCCGACACCGCTCTTGATGACGATCCAGCGCCCGTCGTCAATGCCCAGGTCCGCTTCAAGCCGAATCGCTTTGTCAGGATTTGCAGGATCGCGTCTAAAGATGATTGCCTGCGTTCCATCACGCGCAACGCAGCGCAGCGGTATCGCGAGTTCGGCTGAATCGTTGCTTGTGCCACTTGTTACAACTTCGACAAATGCCGCAACGCCCGCTCTTGCCCAGACCGGCACTTCCTGGTTGCTGGGCGCAACGATCAAGTCCACCGTTCTGCGATCTGCGTTGGCGGTTGGTGCGACGGTGAGAGTTCCATCAATGCCCGTGTTTTCACGAGTGCCCACCTGTGCTCCCACAATCTGTGCGTGTTGACCATCAGCGAGCCGAGGCAAGTCGCTCTGCAACGCAACCGATCGAAATCGCACCATTTCAGGTTGCACGACGTCAAGTACTGCTCCGTGTTCATCCACGACTCCGCCCGACGCAACATGCACAGCATCGACCACACCAGGCGCGATCGCACGCACCTCAATCCAATCAAGTTGCTGCCACACTTCCGGTGTCGCAGGATCGATCCCTGCGTTCTTCTCCGAAGTGATCGGAGCAAGATCCTGCAACTGCTCCGCCGACAATCCCGTCATCGACGCGGCCGCGCGAAACAAGTATTGAAGCCGTGCGTCCGCCGCTTCCAATGTCGCAGAAGCCTCTTTGCGCTTCGTCTCCAACTCAGCCTCTTTTTCCAGTGTTTCCGCAAGATCCGAACGCGCCGACGCCAGCGAAGCCTTCGCCGCCGCGACATCATCTGCCCGCGCCCCGCCCGCAGCGATCAACTGCTCAAGCGAAGCAACCCGCGTCGTCCACAAGTCCACAGACTTCTGTAACTCAACATGATGCTTTTCATGTGCGTCCAGCAAGGGTGCAATGCTGTCCGCACTTGCTTTCGCAAGCCGAACCGACGCACGCGCATCCGTCAGTTCCCTTTGCATCTGCCTCCACTGAGGCGAATCAAATCGATAGAGCGCCGTCCCCGTCTCAACCTTCGCAAACTGTGTGACGAGTAGTTCCACGCGACCAGTCGCATGCGCCCGATACTCGCGTTTCGCACTCGGTAGCAATTCAAACCGCCCCGGTATTCGAAGTGTCCGCGCGACATTTCGCTGCTCTACTTTCGCGAACGTGATCCCCAGATTCTGCCGCACGGCTTGCGAAATGTCCACGCGGTTCGTGATGGCCTGCTCTTCGTGCTCGTGCGAGTCGGCCGCTGACGTTTGCTCGCCTCGCTTGCATCCAGTCAGCAAGCACACGCTCGCGACGGCGATCAAGATGATCAAGTTGTGTTGACGTATCGGCATGGTGTTCATTCCTGCTGCGTTTCTATTCGATTCCGGTTGCATCCACTTCTGGGCTGAATCAATCGACTAGTGCTTTTGTGAAACTTGCGTCGTTGGCCCGATGAGTTCACGAACCCTTGCCATGCCCACAGCTTCCGCAAGCCTCGCGTCGATCAGCCGTATTCGTGCTTCGTGCTGGGTTTTGATCGCTTCGAGCAACATCAGAGGCTCCACGCGCCCCAACTCTGCGATCTTCCGCACGTCCGCGAGTTGGTCATCTGCGAGCGGCACAACGCTGCGCTCAATTGCCTCACGCTGCTTTCGTCCCGCACGAAACCGAAGCAAAGCGATTGCAAGGCGAGACGCGAGTTGTTCGTATGTCGTCTCAAAGACCCCTCGCGCAGTCTCTCGTTTTGCGTCCGCTTCCGCAACGCCCTTTTGATTGCGATTCCACAACGAAAGCGGCAATCGAATTCCCAGCAGCACTCGATCATCGCCCTGGTCAGTTGCCAATCCAGGCCCAATGACCAAGTCCGGATACTGCTTTCGAACTTCCGTCCGCAAGGCTTGCTCAGCAACTTCATACTGGGCCCGCACCGCGGCTAACTCCGGATTCGTCGCTTCAATCTGAGCTCGAAGTGCGTCTTCGTCCAACTCAGTACTTTCCAATACCAGCGATGCGACCAACTCAGTGGTATCGCTCGCCGACAATCCCATCATCGCGCGGACCTGCAACTCCAACTCCTTTGCGCGAGCATTCAACCCGATCAAGTCCGCTTCTTTGCTCGCCAATTCCACCGCAAACAGCCGCGCATCGGTCCGGCTCATGACGCCTGCGTTTTTCTGCAGTTCAGCGATGTCTGAAACCTCGCGAAATCTCTCGACAAGTTCTTTTCCAACTTCCACCCGACGCTGTGCGGCCGACCATTCCAGCCACAATTCACGAAGCGCCGCCCGCGTCGCCCATTCCTTCGCCGCGACTCGATCCAGTTCGGCTCTCGCGACTGCACTTGCGTGCGACTTCGCCGCGTCAAGTCTGCCAGAAAGTGGAACCGTGAGTTCCACGGTGCCGCCGACAACCCACGGATTCGCACCATCCACACCACGCACGACTCGCTCCATGTCAACGCCGAGCACCGGGTCCTCCCACAGTCCCGCAAACTTCTCTCCCGCCTTCGCAACGTTGGCCTCCAGCCGAGCGATCCGCAGGTCCGGATTGAACACCAATGCCACAACTTCGCCTTCTACGAGTGTGAGGCCGTCATGTGGATCAAAGTTTGTGACGTGTTCTTGCTCAGAGAGTTTCTTGGCGAAGACAAGCACGCTTTCGTTGTCTGCAGTCCGCGCGAGCCACGCCTCTCGTGTCGCATTTACATCAAGATCGCGACGCTCGTATCCAGCACATCCAGCCAGCAACAGCGTGGTCATGCCCACGCCATGGACAGCAGCCCGTCTTATCGCTGACATCTGAAATGTCCGCATAGAAATCACCAATCGAGCCAAAGGCCCAATGCAAGGTCACTCTCGCAACGCTTGAACACGTCAGTCACGCGTTGCAGCGACCAAAAAGAAAAGTTGTAAACGTGGAAAAGTCTCGAAGAGGAATGTGTTTCGCTCGCGCTTGCCGCGCAGCGGAAAACAGCGATCTATTCGGGAGAAACGCGAAACCTAGATAGTCAGCGCATGACTCGTCGCGACTAAACGCGCGCATAGCGACAAGGCACATAAGTGCCGAGCCTTACCAGCGCCTAATTCGTGTGCCCTGGCGATTGCGAGATTCGTCACACGAGCCGGCAACATCAAAGCGAAGATGGGGACGGTCACAGGCTTCCCAAGCAAGACGAAAGCCGCGCGTCCTTGACGCACCATCAAGGTGTGATCGCAAAGATGAGCATGGGAATCACAATCGTGATCAGCCAGAAGGATTGCTTGCGAACTGGGCGAACCAGTCATGCACTCAACCATCTTCAAGCTGCCAGGCTTCTGGCATTCCGATTTCGCGACGTTCACACTCGAAACTTCGTCATGACTTCCATGTCCATGACAAACGTACGTGTGCCCAAGGAAAGGTCGAGCGATCGCGGTCACCACAAGCATCGCAGCAACGAAAAACCATGCGGCATCTCTGCGGCACATCCGCATCAAGCGTCGCACAAGTTGGTCGGTGTACAACTTCAAGCCGGTGACTATATGGCAACACGCCATTCTTTCCTCGTCTTGCAATCATCGGCACACGATGCTCGACACATTGCTGACAGCATCATGGAGTCCCGTCGCATCACAATCAGTGCTTTTGACGTTGAAGCAGTTCACTACGACGGGATTCACGCACCCATCGAAGAAACGGAGTCAATGGTCATCAATCGCAGGGACGTTGCCATCTTCGGCACATTGAAACCTTTGCGCAGTAGTAGAGTGCAACTCGCTGATTGATAGGGCATTCGAACGCCCTATCGCCACTTTCCCAATGCCTTCTTTCTTTGTGTTCTTCGTGTCTTTGTGGTGAAACCTGTCTTTCGATAGCCGCTAGGCGTTCTAGTCGATTCTGACGAATGCTCGCCAGTCGGCACCGACAGTTTGTCCTCAAAGCGACCCAAGGCACCCAAAACTAATCGGAACGACCCAAAAGTCACCAATCCCACCACCCCAACAACCAAAAATCGTTCATCTTGATTCAATCTCCCCCAAAGTTCAATCCCCCAACACCTTCCCGGTACGATGATTGTTTGGGAGCCTTCGCCTACCGGTTTTCTATGATCCCGACCTTCTCCCCGTCCGTATGATCTTGAGCAGTTTGTTCGCAAACAAGGCTGTTTTTTCGTCGCCTCTGCGCACACATGACCCATTCTCGGCACTCCATCCCGCCCCGTTCCACCGACCAAGCCTCGGCTCGCGTGCTCATGCTCGCCGCCGGAGCGAGTGTCGTGATTCACGCTGGGATCGCCGTGACCGTACTCACGGCCAAACTGTCGGCGCCGCCCGCTTCTGATTACTGGAACGCCGCGCCCGCATGGACAACTGAGATCGCTTTCAACAACGAACCGCAACTCAAGGCCCAACAGCCCTCGGCTCAACAAAGTGCACCTGCGCAAAAGTTTGAAGTTCAAAAAGCAGAAGTCCTGAACCGCACTGAACCAACAGCAGAACTCGCGCAGCGAGACCTTCAGCCGCCCGAACCCAAGGAAATTGAAGTCCGCCCCGGCATCGATAACAGCACGAGCGACAGCAAGGACTGGATTGGCTCAGCGATTCCCACTCCACACGCCGCGCCGAAGTCGTCTGTGAATCAAGCGGGTCAGACGATGGACCCGGGCAACCCCGGCGCGCCGGGCGCGGCGAATCCAGATAAAGAGGATGCTCCGCAACCCGCTGCATCCGCACAGACGCAGCAACTCGCGTCTCAGCAACACGCGAACACCAGCAAAAAAGCTGCATCGGGCGTGCAGACGCAACAGCCGCAAGCACAGCAAGAAGAAAAGCACAAAGCCGAGCAGCCAGAGAAAACTCAGCCGGACAAGACGCAGCCGGAAATCAATCAACCTGAGAAGTCTCAGCCAAAGCTCACGTCAATCGAACTCGACGAGCTTGGCCTTCCCAAGCAACCCGACGAGCAAATCAAAAAGCAGCCCGAACTACCCAAACCAGTTGAAGTCACGAAGCCGAAGGAAGTCGCTCGCGACCAACAGGACGCACTTCCCAAGCCCTCGATCCTCGGCGCGCTTTCACCCGCCAATCAGCCTGTGAACGCCGACGAGACCATCGAGGAAGCCAGCGACACAGCGCAGCCCATCCCGCAGCAACCAACCCCACCTTCACCAGCCAACGCAACGACTGCCCCTGCAACCAAGTCCACTGCGGCCGGTGATGGCGGCAACCAAAAACTTCCGGGCGAAAAGACCGACGCCGAGTCCGCGCCGTCATCCATCGACAACACGCTCGAATACAAACCGGGTCGACCTCTCGCAGGCAAAGGCATCCGAGTTCGCCCAGTCGCCGCACGCTTCTCGCACACGACGCAACTCACCGCGCTGCCCAAAAACCCGCGTCTCATCATCAAGTTCAATCGCGTAGGCCGCGTGGTGTCGGTTGAGTTCGAGAACAAGGAAGGCACCGGTTACCCGGACGTTGACGCCCCCCTCCGCGACTCAATTTTCCGCTGGACAGCGTCCGGAAAAGCCCTCCAGGACCTTCCGACACATGACCCCCAGGCCACTGTGACGATGAAGATTGAGTACATTCTTCGCGAGGACTGAACTGTTGTTTGCGGGTGATGTACTTGGTGGGAAGGTGAACGGGGAGCTGCGAACCGCGAGCGGCAAAGCAGAAGAAACCGTTCGGCAACTGCACCGCTTCTCACTCTGTTCACCGCTCCCGGTTCCCCGTTCCCCTTGCTGTGCTCAAGTCTCTGTTTCCCATCACCGCCCTCGCCGCAACCGCAGCCCTCTGCGTCGCGCAGCAGTCCGCACGCACAAATCAACCCCCCGACGGCACGTCGTACCAAAAGTGGGGCCAGCCCAAGCCCGTCTTCACACCAATCGATCAAGGTGTCGCTGATCGAACGCAACTGTCGTCAAGTCTCCGTGCCCCGTTCAAAGACCTGCGCCTTCCAAGCAACTTCGATCGCGAATATCGCGTCGATCCATCCTACCGCCCGCACGGCTTGCGTTCCCCGACAGGCTTCTACGCCCGTGCGAGTGCCGGCATCGTCGCGATGTACCCGCAGCCTCTCTACAAAGGCATCGCGCCGGGCATCGAGCAAATCGCAATCCCCGCCGGCACTGTGTATCTCTTCGCCGATTCCGCCAAACTCACGGGCCATCGGGCACAACGCTACGAATCACAGCCCGCTCAACCTTCCCTGCTCCAACGCCTGGACGCCACCGACCCCGCACGTTCACAATCCGCCGCGCTTGCCGCACTCAACGAACCCGTCGCCCGGCAAACCAACGTCGTCTCGCGCATGACCGGTCAACCGCCCGACACTCGCACCACGCAGCGCGCACAGCGACCCGTAGAACTACCCACCGACCTCCAATTCGCTTCAACCACTATCGATGGCCCATCCATCTGGACCGACGAACCCCTCCGCCAATCCCGAGTCGCCTCGCTCTTGGCAGCTGCCTTGGATAACGCGCCGAGATGATCGCGAATCAACAAGTAGTAGTTGAACAATTTTCCTTTCTATTTGAATTCATAGAAAATCGTCGCTGTGCCACCGACTGGCGAAGCCGGTCGGTGCCGAGTTCAGAGTTCGTCAGCAAACACGCCCATCTAGCACCGACCGCGCAAAGCCGCAGTCGGTGGCACGCTTTATTTCCACCGGTGATGCGCATCACTGCGAATTCGTTTGTTTGCAAAGCGAACTACCGACCCCACGTCGGCTTCGCATCGGGATCCTCGCGAGTCACAGGCGACAAATCCAACGCCTTGCCCTCGCTCGTTGTTGCCGAAAGTTTCGCTCCCGCACTCTTCAGTTGTGCAAGTTGCCGACGGCCGATCTTGGCTCGTAGACGCACATGGGGCGGCGTTGCGTTCATTTCGTAGTCGCGGCCCAAGACTTCGCCTTGGCGTTCGATGAGGCTGATGGTTTTGGCGTCGGCGAGAGGGACAACGACGTCAAACGTATCCACGCCACCTTGCGCGGCGTCGAGGACGAGTTGGTGGATTTCTCGGTGGCCTAGTTGTGAGAGCGGGTCTTTTCCGGGTTGTGTGGGTAGCGCGCAGAGCGGTATTGAGCCGGGCACTCGCTGCTGCCATACGAGTATGTCGCGGTTGTCGGCGATGCGATCAACTTTGTTGAGCAGCAAGACGCGCTTGGGAGGCGTCCATGCTCGGTCTTCGGCGTACGGGCTTTTTGCGATCTCGTCCATCAGTTCGTCGAGTACGCGTTGCACGGTGTTGTATTGCATGTCCGCCGCGGGATCGGAGACGTCGAGCACGATGAACAAAATGTCCGCGTGGGTTGCTTCTTCGAGTGTTGCTTTGAAGGACGCGACCAAGTGCGTGGGGATGTCACGGACGAAGCCGACGGTGTCGGAGAGCATCACTGACAAGCCCTGCCCGACATCCCACGCGCGAGTGCGTGTTGTCAGCGTTGCAAACAGCCGGTCGTCGGCGTATGCGCCGCCCGCCGTCAGTGTGTTGAACAGCGTGCTTTTGCCTGCGTTGGTGTAGCCGACGAGGCCAACGGTGAAGTGCTCCTGCTTGCGAGCCGCGACTTCGCGGCGGCGGCGGGCTTGGATCACTTCGAGTTCGCGCTGCAACGCAACTTTGCGATCGGCGACCAGGCGGCGGTCGATTTCGATCTGCATTTCACCCGGGCCGCGACTACCCACGCCACCTGAAATGCGTTCCAAGTGACTCCACATCGCGCGGATGCGAGGAGCGGTGTATTCGAGTTGGGCGAGTTCGACTTGGAGTTTGGCTTCCGTCGTCGTGGCGCGGCTGGCAAAGATGTCCAAGATCAATTCGCTTCGATCAACGACTTTGCGGAGGGTTGCCTTTTCCAAGGCGTTGATTTGGCGCGGGGAGAGGTCGTGATCGAAAATGATCGTGTTGGCTTCGAGGGCTTCGCATGCCGCTTTGAGTTCGGTCACCTTGCCGCTGCCCATGAAGGTGCTGGCGGTGGGTTTTTCCATGCGCTGGGAGACTTCGCCCACGACGACGGCGC
Organism: Phycisphaerales bacterium; assembly: GCA_046350435.1. Lineage (GTDB taxonomy): Bacteria > Planctomycetota > Phycisphaerae > Phycisphaerales > UBA1924 > BJHL01. The sequence goes on along the minus strand of JAXMAK010000001.1, from coordinate 191,552 downwards.
CGGCCTGTTCAGCGAGGGAGCGGAGTTCGCCGAAGGGATCACGGGGGTCGAAGGTTGAGTCGGGGAGTCGAACGGCGGCTACGACAACACGTTCGGCTTTTACTTGGAGTGATTCGCGTTCTTTGGCCATGTGGGGTCAGGGGGCGACAAAGTCCCAAGTCAGGCTCGGGACGGGAGGGGGTGGGGGAGGGAAAGAAGAGGTGAATTGAATGATTATGAGCCCGAACGGTGTGCGGGCAACGACAAAGTGCTGATTCGCAAGTATAGGGATGCCTGATTCTGCGAAGTTGTGCATCTCTATGGCGTTGATCGGCGTCGAAAGTAGGAATTGAGGGCACTACGAACTGAGTGGCTGGTCTGATGGTGTGTGGCGGGACGAGGGGGGAACTTCGGGGGCTGACAGGATTGATGCAGACATTGAAGGCTCTGTGCATCTTGCGGGGGCAGCCGTTCGTACGATGATGAAGGCTTGTGAGCGCGAAACTTTGACTTCGCAGCAGAAGGGTCACTTATGCGATTTGGCATTCGTCGGCAGGTTCAGGACGGCGAGCAGACTGGTGGAGCATCGATGAAGGACGCAGCGGCTCGCAGTCGAGCGAGTTTGCTGTGGACGCCCATCACTGGCCTCGCGATCGGCGTTGCCGCTGTCGCAGGTTGGAACGCAGGCATCGAAGCCAAAGGCTCGGGCGGCGGCATTGCTTCGATTTTGAACGTCGCTGGCTCAGCGAATGGCAAGGGCGCGGGGGCGGATGGCGATAAGGAAGAGTTTAAGTTCTTTGATGAGATCGTTGAGGTCAAGCACCTCATCAGTCAGTTGTACGTTGATGCTCCTGACAGCAAGAAGCTGCGCGAAGGTGCGATCAAGGGGATGGTTGAAGCGCTGGATGATCCGTACACCGTGTACGTGCCTGCGAGCGATCAGCGGGAGTTTAACAAGAACCTGACTGGCGAATATGTCGGTATCGGCGCGCAGGTCAATACATCGACGGGATGGTTGACGATTGTGTCTCCGATGGAAGACACGCCCGCGTTCCGCGCTGGACTGATGCCCGAAGACAAAGTGCTCGAAATCGATGGCGTCACGACGCAAGGTCTTGCGGTCGAAGCATGCGTTGACAAGTTGATGGGCAAGGCAAACACGCCCGTGACGCTCAAGGTTGATCGAGCGGGGCAAGTCTTTGAAGTCACGATCGTTCGTGAGAAGATCAAGACGCGCAGCGTCAAGGGCGTTCACCGCAACGAAGCGGACCCGAGCAGTTGGGATTACGTGATCGATCAGGAAAATAAGATCGCGTACGTGCGTGTGACGCAGTTCACGCCCAAGCTCGCTGAAGAAGTGCTCGCTGCGTTGCGTTCTGCGGGTGCGTTGAAAGATGGCTCAGGCGCGCTGGGCGGCCTTGTGCTTGATCTGCGATTCAATCCGGGTGGCTTGCTTGAAGAGGCAGCAATGATCGCCGATTTCTTCCTGAAGGATGGCGTGATCGTGTCGACCAAAGGCCGCGCCCACGAAGAGCGCGTTGCACGGGCTCAGGCTCCGGGGACGTTGCCTGAGTTCCCGATTGTCGTGTTGGTGAATGGCGACAGCGCGAGCGCGAGCGAGATTCTCGCGGGTGCGCTCGCTGACAACAACCGCGCGATTGTGCTGGGCGAACGCAGTTTCGGCAAGGGCAGTGTGCAGTCGTTGCGAACGCTTGAAAACGGGCTGGGCAGTGAATTGAAAATCACTGAGCAGGCTTACTACTTGCCTTCAGGCCGCAACATCACCCGCAAGGATGACAGCGCGATCTGGGGTGTTGATCCCACGGATGGTTTCTACGTTCCGATGACGGATCGCGAAGTCATCGACATGATCGGCGTGCGACGCAAGCTTGAACTGCTCAGCGTCAAGAAGGCTGAAGCAAAGGCCGCGGCGGAAGTTGCTGCCAAGGCGGAGGCTGAAGGGCAGGCGACGACGGAATCCAAGTCAGACGCGGCAGCAGAAGCGAAGACTGAAGTGAAAGCCGCGCCCAGGGCGAATGAAGTGGTGCTGCCTGCCGAGCAACACTGGAACGATGTTGAATGGGTGCTCAGCACGCTCAAGGACAAGCAGTTGACTGCTGCGGTCCGGGCGATGCAGGGCAAGCTCAAGACTGGGGAGTGGACAAAGACTGGCGAAAAGGGTCCAGAGTTCTCCACGATTGAAGTCGATCAGTTGGCCCGGGCGCGGCAGTATCGCGAGCGATTGATTCGCGAAATCATCCGACAGGACAAGCGTATCGGTGTGCTCGAAACCGCTAGCAAGGGTCAGGACGAAAAGAACCCCAAGGATCTTTGGCCCGACGATGTCAACCTCACCGACGGCTCGCTTGAAGTGCGCGATAAGGACGGCAAACTCATCACGACGCTGAAGATCACCGGCAACAACGTCGAACGCTGGCTGATGGACGCAGACGTTGAGAAGACGGCTGGTCACTCATGCCTCGAAGAACCCGTGAAGCCCGTCGAGCCCAAGGATTCGATCAAGGGCGAAGACCGAGTCGCGAAGGCAAGCAGTGATGTCTTCGCCGACACGATTGCATTGGCGTGATGCTGAAAAAACTGTTCATACGCAAGCGGTGAGGGCTCTCCTTCATCGCTTTTTTCTTGCGCACTTGTCGTATCGTTCTGGATGATTGTGTTGGGCATTGAAACTTCCTGCGACGAAACCGGCGCTGCGGTCGTACGCCGGTCGGCGGGCGGGTGCGTCGTGCTTTCTAACGTCGTCGCAAGCCAGTACGACTTGCACGCGGAGTATGCGGGTGTTGTTCCCGAAATCGCCAGCAGGGCGCATGTGGAAGCGTTGTTGCCAACCGTGCGTGAGGCACTAGAACAAGCCGGGCTCGGGCTTGGGATGGTTGATGCGATCGCCGTGGGTAATCGCCCGGGTCTCATCGGATCGCTGTTGGTTGGTGTTGGCGGTGCGAAGGGTTTGGCATGGGCGCTTGGAAAGCCGCTGATCGGCGTGGATCATGTGTTGGCGCATTTGTATTCGGGGGTGGTGGGGAGAAGAGGAGAAGGCGAACGAGCGAGCGAGCGAACGAGCGAACGAGGGGAAGGTAGTGCGAAAGTGCGAGAGTGCGAAGGTGCGAGTGGGATTTTTCCGGCGCTTGGTTTGGTTGTGTCGGGGGGGCACACGTCGCTGTATGAAGTCTCGTCGTGGACGAGCGTGAAGCGGCTTGGGGCGACGATTGATGATGCGATGGGGGAGGCGTTTGACAAAGTTGCGACGATTCTTGGCTTGCCTCATCCGGGCGGGCCGAACCTCGACAAGTTGTCGCGAGAGTCTGGCGCGAACGACCGCGCGGTTGACTTGCCAATCAGTCGCATTTCTACGACTTCGCTCGACTTCTCATTTTCAGGCCTCAAAACAGCAGTTTTGTACGCGGTCAAGGGCGTGCCCGAGGACGGCAAATATCCGCTTAAGTCGCCCCTCACGCATGAACAGAAGCGAGATCTCGCCGCGAGTTTTCAGCGAGCCGCGTGCAGAGCCATCACGATCAAGATCGAACGCGCGCTTGAACAAGCCCAGACGCGAGGCGTGACGTATCGCTCGCTACTCACTGGTGGCGGCGTAACGGCGAACTCACGACTGCGAGGCGAGTTGACTGCTTTGGGAACAAAGCACGGACTGCGAGTGCTGCTCCCGGCGATGGAGTTGTGCATGGACAACGCAGCCATGATCGCAGGACTTGGGGCGGAACTGGTTGCGTCGGGGAAGGTCAGCGACTTTGATTTGCAAGCCGTGCCAACGGCATCGCATTAGTTTGTTTGGTTTTCGCACTGGCAAGTAGACTTAGATGGACACCCATCGCTCTCTCGAATCGCTCGTTTTGACCTGCAACAATGTGCCGTGAGCGCTCGCAATGAATACGACGTGTCGGAGTTGGAAGCCGCGTGGTTGAAGCGGCTGGACGCGAGTATTTCGAAGGAGAAGCGAAAGACTTCGCCCGCGAAGGTAACGAGCGTGCCCGACATAATGCAAGTCATCGGCCCGCACCCTTCAACGCTGGACGAAGAACTGTTCTTGCGGGGCTGCAGCCAGCACAAAGGTCGTGGCCGAGGTCCTGGCGGGCAAAATCGCAATAAAGTCGAGACGCTGATCGAACTCACGCACGACGCAACTGGGATCGCCGCGCACGCGGGCGAGCGGCGCACGGCGACCGAGAATCGCCGCGTCGCGATCTGGCGGCTGCGCATCGCGCTCGCGTTGATGGTGCGGGCAACAGTGGCGGCGGGTGATTGTCGAAGCGAGTTGTGGAAGCGGCGTTGTGCGGCGGAAGGCAAGCAGGCGGGGCGAATTGTGGTGAGCACCGCTCACGCCGACTTTCCATCCATGCTTGCAGAAGCATTAGACGTGTTGTGGGCAAGCGAACTTGATGTGAAGCATGCGTCGATCCGCCTGATGTGTACGCCCAGTCAACTCATCAAACTGATCAAAGACCAGCCGCACGCGTTGGGGTGGGTGAATGTGCATCGGGCGGGTCGGGGTTTGAGGGAGATGAAGTAGGCCTGGCGTCCTCGCCAGGCAAGTGCGCGGTGCGGAGTGCCCGGCGGGGACACCGGGCCAACGGGGCAATCATCCGATCGATGTCAGGCGTTTCATCAACTCCGGCAGGTCGTTGCGGATATAGATACGGCAGAACGGCAGCCAGCCCATGAACTTGTATGCCTGACTCTTCATGTATTCAGCGGTCGGCGTGCCTTCGTCCTGCTGTGTCTGGTCTTCGATGAGAAGAATGCGCGGGCGGAACTTGTTCAGGTCAAAGCCCTGGAGCAGTTGCACTTCCCCGCCTTCAACGTCGATCGACGCGGCGGCGATGTCGCCCGTGTGGTCCTTGAGCAGTTCGTTCATGGTGGTGCAAGGGACGCGGACTTTCGAGGTTCTCATCTTCTGCGAATCGACCGCCTGCGCGTGTTCCTTGCTGGTGTTCAGGTAGCTGAGCATGCCGCCCCAGTGGTCTTCAGTGATGGTGAACTCCGCTTCGGAGGGGGCGCCGGGCTGCGCGAGCGCAGCGTGAATCACTCGTGCGTGTGGGCGATTGGCTTTGCACTGTGCGAAGCGGTCGGGTATGGCTTCGATCAGAAGACAATTCCAGCCGATGGCATCCATTGCGTAGGTGACGGAGAGGTCCCTGCCATCAAACGCGCCGACCTCGATGAGCAATCCATCGGGCTTTTCGCCCAGCATGTCATAGAGGAGCAAATCTTCGCCGAATTGGCCGCGGAACTCGACAGGGAGGCGCGGCGATCGTCCCGAGTCGCGCAGGCGGTCCTTGGCTTCCAGCGCGTAGATGCGCTTGCGTGTATCCATGAATTGTTTCTGGAATTGCTGAAGGCTCTGGCTGGTTTGCCCAGCTAACTGCTGGAGCTGCTGTTGCAGTTGGCGTATCGCGGTGTTGTCGGGCGGGGGTTGAGGGAAAAAGCCTTGCATTGGCAAGTGTAGACGATGAGGTTCTGGGTGCAAGAAGCTTGGTGGTGTGTTGGGCAATCAAACTCCAACTGCTGGGCGTAGGGGAAAAAAAGCCCGCGATTGCTCGCGGGCGTTGGACGTTTCGAATTGAAGAGTACTGTCAGCTGAGCCTTAAGCCTTGCTGCCTTCGATACGCATGCCGTAGAAGCTGCGCCAGACAAAGAAGGCGCTGATGACGAAGAACACGCAGGTCAGTATGGTGGTGAGGCCCGTGTGGAGGTTGCCGCCGGTCTTCATGCTCACTGCGAGTTCGACGGCGAGGAGGCCGAAGAGTGTCGTGAACTTGATGACGGGGTTCATGGCGACGGAGCTGGTGTCCTTGAAGGGGTCGCCCACGGTGTCGCCCACGACGCAGGCGTCGTGGAGGGGTGTGCCCTTGGCACGCAGTTCGGTTTCGACAACCTTCTTCGCGTTGTCCCATGCACCGCCCGCGTTGGCCATGAAGATGGCCTGGTAGAGGCCGAAGATGGCGATGGAGACGAGGTAGCCAATGAAGAAGTAGGATTCGTAGAAGGCAAAGGCGAGGGTTGCGAAGAAGACGCCCAGGAAGATGTTGAACATGCCCTTCTGCGCGTACTGCGTGCAGATGGTCACGACCTTCTGGCTGTCTTCGGTGCTGGCCTTGGTTGCGCCATCAAGCTTCATGTTGTTCTTGATGAACTCCACGGCGCGGTACGCGCCGGTGGACACGGCTTGCATGGACGCGCCGGTGAACCAGTAGATGACCGCGCCGCCTGTGATGAGGCCAAGCAGGAACGGGGCGTGCAGCAGCGAGAGGTTGCTGAGCATGGTCGGGTCAAGGCCGTGCGTGAGGGCGACGATGATCGAGAAGATCATTGTCGTAGCACCCACGACGGCGGTGCCGATGAGCACGGGCTTGGCGGTCGCCTTGAAGGTGTTGCCAGCGCCGTCGTTCTCTTCGAGGGCTTCCTTGGCCTTTTCGAAGTCGGGGGTGAAGCCGTAGGACTGTTGGATTTCGTTCTTGATGTTGGGGAGGGTTTCGATTGTGGAGAGTTCGAAGACGGACTGGGCGTTGTCAGTCACCGGGCCGTAGCTGTCCACGGCGATCGTGACGGGGCCCATGCCCAGGAAGCCGAAGGCGACGAGGCCAAACGCGAAGACCGCTGGGGCCATCATGATGGTCGAGCCAGCTTCCATGCCCGGGAACATGTTGGAGACGTAGTACGCAGCGCCCATCAGCAGAACGATGGCCAGGCCCAGCCAATACGCGGAGAAGTTGCCGGCGATGAGGCCCGACAGAATGTTGAGCGACGCGCCGCCTTCCTTGCTGCTGGTGACGACTTCGCGAACGTGCGCGGAGTGCGTCGAGGTAAAGACCTTGACGAGTTCGGGGATGATCGCGCCAGCAGCAGTGCCGCAGGTGATTATGAGCGAAAGCTTCCACCACCAGGTGTCATTGCCTGCGATGGTCGGAATCAGGAAGTAGGACGCAACGAACGTGAGAATGACTGAAACGATCGAGGTGATGACGACAAGGCTCGTCAGCGGGTGTTCATAGTTGAACTTGTTGCTGTTGGAGTACTTGGCCTTGGCGATTGCTTCGTTGACGAAGTAGGAGAAGGCGCTGGCGATGACCATGATGATGCGCATCGCGAACAGCCAGACGAGGAGCTGGATTTGCACGTTGGCAAAGTCCGGGCCTGCGGTCTTCTGGTTGATGGCGAGCATGATGAAGGTGATGAGGGCCACGCCCGTCACGCCGTAGGTCTCGAAGCCGTCAGCCGAGGGACCGACGCTGTCGCCCGCGTTGTCCCCGACGCAGTCAGCGATCACGCCTGGGTTGCGAGCATCGTCTTCCTTAATCTTGAAGACGATCTTCATGAGGTCGCTGCCGATGTCGGCGATCTTGGTGAAGATGCCGCCGGCGATACGCAGGGCCGAGGCGCCCAGCGACTCGCCGATGGCGAAACCGATGAGGCAGGGGCCCGAGAGGTCGTGCGGGATGAAGAGCAGGATGCCCAGCATGATCAGCAGTTCGACGCTGATGAGGGCCATGCCGATCGACATGCCGGCCTTGAGCGGAATCGCGTAGCAGGGGAAGGGTTTGCCGCGAAGTGAAGCGAACGCGGCCCGGCTGTTTGCGAAGGTGTTGACGCGGATGCCGAACCACGCAACGCCGTAGGAGCCGGCGATGCCGACGAGGCTAAAGAAGAGAATGATGGCGACCTTGCCCATGGGCATGCCGTTGACAACGGCGCCTGCGGAGTCGGTGGTGGGGATGAGCCAGCCGAAGTACCAGCCCACGATGCCCGCGATGAAGACCCACAGGAGCATGAGGAACTTGCCCTGCTGGATCATGTACGACTTGCAGGTTGCGTAGATGAGCTCGGAGATATCGAGCATGGACTTGTGAACGGGGAGGTTCTTGAGCTGGGCGTAGATCCACAGACCAAAGCCCATGCCCAGCACGCACACGACGAGGCCGATCATGAGGAGTTTGGCACCGTCGATCGCGCCGTTCACGAACGTCACTTTGCTGACGTCAGGAAGGACGAGGTTGGCTTCGCCGCCCGGCTTGTGTCCACCCCCCGAACCACTGCCACCTTCAGCGGCGTTCGCGACGAACGTCGTGAACAGCGAGAGCAGCACGACCATGAGCGGAGCAAGTGAGCGCAAAGCCCGTTGCATGAAGTCCGGTTTTTTCAATGTATTGAGAGCAATTGACACGCAAAGCCTCCAAAGAAAGGTGTCGTTGCCTGTGTTCTGCTTCCCTTGTGCAGATTCAAAAGGCTTGGAACGACTTCACAGATCCAAAAGATGTTCTTGCCACACGGAACCGGCAGAGCGAGGCGCTGAGCCGGTATAGATGAACTAAAACACATCGCAAACGTCTTGCCACTTCCGACAGAACCCTTAGCGACCCCCACCCCGAGCGAACCCCCCAACGCCGATCCTTTTAGAGACAAGAAAAGCGGATCGATCAACGACCCGCCTTGGTCTCATACTTCCATAAGTCGGTGCGCCCTCGCACGCAGGGTCAGAATTAGTCGCGATCGCGACCGCCGCCCATGCCGCCACCCGGGCCACGCTCTTCGCGAGCGCCCTTGGCACCCTTTGCGCCCTTGAGAGGGGGGAGCAGGCCGTCTTCCTTCAGGCGACGGGCGATGCTCTTGCGTGCATCGCGGCGAGCGCGTTCAGAGGGCTTCTCGTAGAACTCCTTGCGACGGACGTCCTTGGTCAGACCTTCCTTTTCGCAGAGCTTTTTGAAGCGCCGCATGAGTCCGTCAACTGTTTCGCCGCTGCGTGCCTTGACTCGAATCGCCATGAAAGAACCTCGTATGACCTAGCAAAGTGTGATGAATTGGACAAGCGTGTCGAAGCGAACCGGGAACGGGGAGCGGCGAGCCGCTCGTGAGAACCGCACCATGTCCAACTTCGCCCCGATCGTAAAATCACGGGCCTTGATTGAAGCGCGCTAGAGACAGAGATTCAAGGGGCTGAGAAGAATGTTTGTTGTGTTTTTGTTTGGATGTGATGCAAATCCAAGGTGCAACGCAAACTGCTGACTGCGGCTATAACTACACCGCTCAGGGCTGCAACTCGGTACAAACGCAAGGACTGAAACTCGTTAGGCGTTTCATGTGACTAAGTCATGCACAGTGTCGGTGTTGCGGGGGGCGGGGGGCTCGTCGGGGATTGCCAAGAACTGTCGTTCGAGGCACATGGGGAGCGGTCGGAGCAGGAGGCGTTCCGACCAACAGCAAAGGGCATTCCTTGAATACAAATAAAGCATCAGCGACGACGACCAACGCGCACTGTGAACCCAAGCAGTGCGATCAGGCTGCGCATCGCGAATGGGGACACGTTGTTCACGCCGCAGTTTCGCTGATTGATCAATGCGAGCAATTCGTGAAAGACGTTCCGGCGTCGGTGTATGCAACCGAAAGCGTCGTTATGCCGGGCGGCACCGTTGGCAAGCACCTGCGACACCTGGTTGATCATTACGAAGCGATCATCCGCGCGATGGGCTGCGCTGGCACGAGCGACGAAGTCGTCGACTACGACCATCGCGAACGCGAAGTTCCGATGGAAAACAGCCGCGAAGACGCGCTGCGGGGCTTGGAAACACTCCGCACCAAGGTGAACAACTTGCGAGATCACCAGCCGCACCGAGCGATGCAAGTCCGCGTCATGATCAGCGGCGCAGGACACGAAGCAACGCTCATGAGTTCCCTGGCCCGCGAATTGGCATTCGCAACCCACCACGGCGTACACCACCAGGCGATGATGCGAGCGATCGCAGGCGAATTCGGAGTGGAAGCAGCGCAGGACTTTGGCAAGGCTCCTTCGACGATCAATCATGAGAGTGCGAAGCGGTAAGCAATGAGTCTTCATGTCGAAGCATCCGACAAAATTACAAATATCGCTGGCTGCGTGTGCAGCTATAGCAGCAGCGAGTTGTAGTGTGCTCTGGGCGAGAAGCGTCTTCGGAACCGTAGTTAGCGAGCGACTTGCCAAACCCGCAAGTCCTATCAAGCTTGCGATCCTTGGCACTGCGATTGTGTCAGCAACCTTGTTTTTCCAACTTCTGCTGCCAATACCGGCTTCAAAGCTGCAGAGTTGCTCACGGTCTGTCTTGTTCAGTTTGCTTTCGGTCGTCAGCGTGACAGCTGTTTCGCTGGCCCTGATGACGTTGCTGACGTTTGTGTTCAGCATCAGGATCTGCTAACGGCCACATGAGTGAATATCTGGCTCGCTAGCAAGCGGTGAATTTTTGCTATTTACTTTGAACTACACCCCGCACAGCGTGCACGGCCCTTCGCTGTAGACCAGCAGGAACGAATTGATATCGCACGGATCGAAAATCGAAGTGTCGTTGTTGAAGTCCAGATCGTCGCATGTCGCCGTCGCAGGAATGCAAGGTCCTTCGCTATATACGCTCAGCAACGCCTCGATGTCTTGCGGATCGAACGCCGAACCATCATTGTTGAAGTCGATGTCGTTGCAAACTGGTCCGCTCGGGACATGGTTCATCGCGAAGAGTTGATTGCCGTTTCCGGTCATCACAAGAATGCCCGATTCGTCGCCGATCGCCGGACCACCAACATTCACGTTCGTCACCGCCTTGCTCCACAGCAACTCAAGACTGTCGCTGAAGCAGTACAGCCGACCATTCGAAAACGCTCCGTTCGACACATACACACGGCCTTCGGCATCAACCGCAATCTGCGGCTGAAAAAAGTCTGCAGGGATCGGAAGAGCCTCGGCCATCGTGTCGCCAGTTTGATTACTCAGCCGCCGAAGTAAGTTGCCCGGCGCAAACGCGTACAAACTGCTGTCGCTGCCGCACGCAAGACTGCTCTCCGTGCTCCACGCCGCGGGTTTGCTCCACTTCTGAACAATCGCCGCGCCCGTGTCTTGGAACGCATACACGAAATCAGTCGCGGTGTTGTTCTGCGTGCGTGACAGAAAAATGTCGCCGTTCGGAGCGACCAGCGGCGTGTTCTGAAGCGTGAAACCAGACATCACCGCACTCTGGTATTGAAACGCACCATCGCTCAAGCGAAACTTCTTGATCGCGTGTCCACCCGGTACTGCGTCCGCAACATACACCGCATCGCCCGACGGGCTGAGCGCACCGCCACAGTTGCCCGACACGCTGCACAGTCGACTTGCGGTCCACACTGTCGCGCCAGTGTCAAAGTCGATGCGCCAAATGTTGCGAAAACTTGCGACAATGAGGTCGCCGTCCGGTGCAAACACAACGCCGTCATACGCACCAGCGTTTTGTACGACCTGCGATTGCCAGACCTCCGAACCCGTTGCAATGTTGTACGCATACATTTTCGCCGACACGCTCGCGCCGTTGCCCGAACGCGACGCAAAGACTCGCCCGTCGCGTGCTCCCGCAACCCACGTTGTCCAATCGCCCGTGTTGAACGGCACATTGATGGTGCGCTGCGTCGCGCCGCTGTACAGGTCAAGAATGTACACGGGCGACCCGTTTGGTTCGCCGCTGGGCGGGAAGCCCGTCTGCCGAACCGTGATGAGCGACGCCCCTTGAATGAAAGGCGGCCACGCGATGATGCTCGAAGGTCCGTTCTCCCAGAGAATGTCATCGCTCGCAACAGGCCCGAGCGTCTCCGCGAGCCCGTTTCTCTGAGCATTGCCGCCCATGTTCGTCCAATCATCCGGCTGTGCGAACGCTGCCGACGTAACAAGGAGCGAAAAAATGGCAAGACGCATGGCAAAACTCCTCTGAGAACGACCGCGAAAATCGCAGCATGACTTGCTTACACCCCGCACGGCGTGCAAGGCCCCTCGCTGTACATCACGAGGAACGAATTGATGTCACAAGGATCAAAGATTGAAGTGTCATTGTTGAAGTCAATATCGTTGCACGTCGCGGTTGACGGAACGCAAGGCCCCTCGCTATACACGCTCAAGAACGCTTCAATGTCCTGCGGATCAAACAGGCTCGTGTCGTTGTTGAAGTCGATCGAATCGCACAGAATCGGCGGCGGGCCAAGGCGAATGAGATCGACGCCGTCAGGTGTGGGCTGCGAGATCGCGACAACGCCGCCAGCGTTTGGCGAATACGCGATGTTGAAAGGCGAGCCGCTCAGATTGATGGTTTCTTGCACGCTGCTCGAAGGCCCCGTTGCATTCAGTATCCATGCCCGCCCGCCGTTATTGGTGCTGCCTGCGACGAAGAGTTTGTCAGTGCCTGGTGCGCCCAGCACGATATCGCGCGGTATGCCAGTGTCAGGCAACGCCACGTTCGCGACCACGGCGTTCGTCGATGCGTTGATAACACTGATGCGAGGTGCCGTCGCGTTGTTGTTGACGTACACGAACTCGCCCGCGCTATCAACTAGCGCCGAAAGAGGCGAATTCATGCCGGGAATTGTTGCGGTGCGAACAGTGCTCGCTCCATTGACAGCAAGCACAGAAATGTCGTTGCTGAACGCGTTGGTGACGAACGCCTTAGTGCCGTCGGGCGTAAAGCCAATGCGCATCGGGAAGTCGCCGACGACAACATCCGCGATGATGGCACGCGTGTTGGTGTTGATGAGTCGAACGAGGTCGTCAAAACTCCTGCACACCGCAAGCATCGAGCCATCAGGCGAAAACGCAATGCCGCTGGTTTCAAAATATGCATACGAGCCAATGTTGCCCGTCTGACCAGCGATCGCAGTGCCAATGACGCTGCTGGACGCGCCGTTAATGTTGATGAAATGAATCTGGTCAGTACCCGCAACCGTGAGCACCGCGGCGAGCGTGCCCGAGGGATGCATGGCAACATGCCAAGGCCGCGTATCGACGTTAAGCTGTGCGACGCGAATATTCGTCGTGAGATCAATGATCGACACGGTATTGCTATCTGAGTTCGCAACCACTGCAGTGTGATTGTCCGGCGTGATCGCAACGCCCGACACGCGATCACCCGTGTTGACCGTCGCTCGAATGTTGCCTGTTGCGGCGTCGATGATGGAGGCGTTGCGGGAAATCGTGTTGCCTGCGACGATGGTGGAGCCATCGGGAGACACTGCGAGAGGTTTGGTGCAATCGCCTTCGGGGGCTGGGCCGCTGGCGACGAAACCGTCGGCGGTGCTGTTTGCGCCGTTGATGGTGTAGAAGTGGATGTCTTCGCGGAAACGGCTGTTCAGGCCGACAACTTTGCGAGGGTTGGTGTTGACGACTGCGGCTTCAACCGTGGGGTTGAGTGTGAGCGTCCGAGTAATCGTGCGCGTCGGGATATCAACGACGCTGCTGTTGAAGTTGGTGATGAACGCCGTGTTGGGATCAACGATGAGAATGTCACCAACGACACCGGTGCTGAGCACCGTATCGACAACGCCCGTTGTCAGATTCAGAAAAATAACGTTGTTGCTGATCGCGACGATCGCGTGCGACTTGTTCGGCGTGACGCGAATGACCTGACTTTGCGGCGTATTACCAGTAGGCCACGCATTCGCGAGCGTGTTGGTCACGAGATTGATCACACTGACCTGACCTGTGCCAGTTTCGTGTCCAACGACAGCGATCGAGCCATCAGCCGCGATATCAATGCTCCGTGGCGCAGCGCTGACAGGAATCGAACTCGTTTCCGTCCCCGTCGCAATGTCATAAATCGCAACCCGGCTGCCCGAAGTCGCCGAAATCGGCATGACGATTCGCGAGCCGTCTGGCGTCAGTGCGAAGTATGTGTGCAACGTTCCATTGATCGCGAACTCTGGTGTGCCGTAAAACCCAATCGTGCCTTGCGACCCGCCCGGGAACGAATTCACTTGCGTTTGCGTCGCGAGATCAATGACAGAGAACGTCGAATTGATCGCGTCATTGGTCACGCCCACGATCGCCTTCGTGCTATCAGGCGTGATTTGCACATGAATAGGTTGCGTACCAGTGACTGGAACGTTGGCAAGAAGCGTCCGCGTCGGAATGTGCACGACCGACACATCATTCGAAAGCACATTCGTAGTCACGGCGTATTGACCGTTGGGCGAAATCGCAATCGACACTGGGAACTGTCCAACACCCACCGACCCCGTCACCGTGCGCGTCGCAACATCAACAAAGCTGATCGTGCCGCCAGAAAGCGGCAGCGTGCCAAGATTGATCACAAGCGCCGTCGTGCCGTCGGGCGTGACGGCGACTTCGCGAGGCAGGTCGCCTTCGGGCGCCACGTTCACAGACACAAACTGTGCGTCACGTTGACCAAAGGGCATCGAGGGATACGCCATCGGTCGCGGCGTGTCCCACAGCGTCGTGATCGTTTCGACGCCGCGAGAATCGGTGTCGCAGAGAACCGTGTCGTTCGCGAACGCCGCGGCTGCAAGGACCAGCGAGAGTGCTGCCGAGAACTTCATATGAAACCTCCGATGAATTCCCCAGGATAGAAAGTGCAGCGCCGATCACTCACGCAATCGGCGGCACAGGTTCACGACGCATCCGCACACGCCGTGAGCCAACAGCATACAGGAGAACTCGCGTTTCGCGAAACGCAAAGTGGGAAGCGAAGAGAAAAACTCGCTGGTCTATCGGACGACAGCCACACACTCAGGCGAAAAACCCGAACATGTCTCGAAAAATGAGCGTGTTCGAATGGCTTCCCACTCATGAAAGATTGTTCACCGACTTCACACCTTCGATGATGTCGCGATTGTTCGCACATCGCGGACACTTGTGCTGCCCGCCCAGTTTGCCGCGGCTTTCCATCCACTTATGAAACGTGCCGATCGGAAGCGGCGTGATAGTGGGGGCGTCCATGCCAAATCCATCCGTGCGCTTCGTGGTGTAATCAACGTTCTGCGCTTTGAGTGAAGCGTCAAAGTTGTCGCGGAAGCGACCCAGCGCATCAGCGGACATCGGTAGTTGCTGCACTTCCACAGCCAACTCAAGTCCAGCACGCACTCCGTCCTTCGGATATACCGGCGCGGCGGAAAATTCTCCAATCGTGACGTTCGCGGCCTTGCTTGCTGCGGCAACGGCGTTCTCGATGTGTTCCACAATCAGATTTTCACCAAACGCGTTGATGAAGTGACGATGACGACCGACAATTCGCAATCGGCACGGTCCCTCGCCGCCCCCCCCGCCCAAGTGCAGTGGCTTATCAGGAATCGTGTCAAACTCGACGACGTCACCCAGCACATATCGCCACATCCCCGCGCACGTTGAAAGCACGACGACATACTTCTGGTTTTTCTCCACATCCCAGCACGAGAACGCGCGCGGGCTTGCATCATTAATCTCTTCGAGCGACACAAACTCAAAGTAGTTGAACATATCAACGTTCAAGCGAAGGCCCGGATCGCCCTTCACATCCTGAATCGCGACAAATCCCTCGCTCGCCGGGTACAACTCAACGCGGCACGGAATATCCGCACCCTCAGGCGAACCCGAATACGCGTTTCGCATACGCGGGTCAAACGGCGCGTACTTGACGCCGCCATGCACAAGCACATGGAAGTTGGGCCACACATCGCGAATGTTCTTGACGTCTTTTCCTCGCTCGCGAGCCAGTTGCATCACTTTTTCAAACAGCACCAATTGCCAACTGCACATGCCGCTCACCATGCGCACGTCTTCATCCAAACACCGCTTCGCCATCGCATCAATCTTGCTAGGCCAGTGGCTCATCAGCGCGATGTCCGGACCCGGCAGATAAATCTCCGTCAGAGGCCACTTGATGAGCGGCGTCACAATCCCCGACAGATCACCCGTCTTGATGCCCTTGTCGCTCGTATCAAGTTTGGTCGAGCCGCCCAGAAACAAACTCTTGCCCGCGAGCAACTTCTCCAGCGAGCAGCCAAAGCGATGAATGTTCGCGAAGATATCCAGCGACGCAAGGTAGTTGCTCTTCATCATCTGTGAAGAGACCGGAATGTACTTGTCGCCCGCCGTGGTGCCGCTAGTTTGTGCAAAGTCTTTGACAAGCCCAGGCCAAAGCACATCGGGCTCGGCGCCCTCACGCATGCGGGCGATGAGGTCTTTGCTGGCGTACCAGTCGACAACCGGAACTTCGGCGCGATACGCGTTCAGCAGATCGGCGTCGTCTGTTTGCGAGATGCGTTCAAAGTTGTGCTGCTTCCCAAAGACGGTGTTGCGGGCAGTGTGCAGCAGATTGCGAAGTTGCGCAAGTTGAATGCCCGCGCTGTTTTCTTTCCAGTGTCGGAGATTGTTCAGAAGCCCGATTCGGCCAAACACACGTGCGTGAAGCGCAGCCCCGACGAGGCTGGTTGCTCTGTAGGATGGTGAGAAACTTGGAGGCATTCGACTGAGCGTAGTGGCAATCGGGCGCGTGCGCTGAAGGCTCGAATGTGTTGTCAAGTCCACTGGGAAGTGGCCGCTCAGCTCAGTTTCCCGCCAAACCTCGCTGGCTTGATTGATGCCCGGAAATTTTCACCTGCAAAAAGAAAATACCGACAACGCCAAGCGTTGTCGGTACAAGAGCGGGTGGACGGGATCGAACCGACGACCTACGCGTTGGGAACGCGTCGTTCTACCGCTGAACTACACCCGCGGTCCAACATGATATGCGTTACTTGAAGACCAGCGCACTGGGAGACATCAGCAGCACCTTGCCCTCGCGCATCTGCATCATGCCCTGCAACTGCGGCTCGATCTGCGCGTATGCCTTGTCGCCGATGATCTCACGAATGACGCTGAACATCTGACCACGCGACAGGGGCGAGTGACCAGCGATGTTTGGCGCAGAGACCATGCCGCCCAGCGATTCCTGAATGACTTCCTGGAAGGAGCGCGGTGCCGGATAGTCCTTGACGTCAAAGTCAGCGAGTTTCAGCGAGTCGGCAAGGTCTTTGACCGCGACATCAAGGCCGCCCACCTTGTCCACCATCTTCATGTTCACCGCTTTGTCGCCCGTGAACAATCGGCCTTCCGCAGTCTTCGAGAGATCAATGCCCTTGCGGCCTTCGCTCACTCGCTTCGTGAAGAGTTCATACGTATCGGTCATCTTCTTGCGGACATCAGAAATGTCCTGTTCGCTCCAAGGCACATCGCTGGCAAACATCGAAGCCTTCGGGCCTCGGCCGCGACCAACGACATTCACCTTGAACTTGCCGTACAAATCCTTGAGGGTCATCTTGCCGCCCACGACGCCGATCGAGCCGACGATGCTGCTGGGGTTCGCGTAGATCTTTTCGCCCGACACCGCGATGTAGTACCCGCCGCTCGCCGCCATGTTGCCGACACTGGTCCACACAGGCTTCTTCTCAGCAAGACGCTTGAAGCCCTGCCAGATCACTTCGCTCGCGATGGCACTGCCGCCCGGCGAGTTGATGCGGATCACAACACCCTTGATGTCATCGTTCTTGATGAGGTCTTCGATGGCGTTGCGAATGGTTCGGCTGCCCACGCTGGGGCCGCCACCCATGATGCCGCCACCGCTCTTGCTTTCGCCATCGATGATCGGGCCATTGATGTGAATGACCGCGATGGTGGGGCCGCTGGTGGAGTAATCGGGCTTCTGGCCGAGCATGCCGAGCAGCGCGAAGGGGTTGCTCAGATCAAGCGTTGATTCGTGCTCGGGCAGAACATTTGTGTCCCACGCGATGGGATGGTCGTACTGCTCGCGAAGGTGCTGAGGAATCGTCGGCAGGTCAATGACCGTGTCGAGCACGCCCAGTTTCTTGGCTTGGTCAGCGTCCGACATCCACAAGTCACCCATCGCCGAGTCAAGCTGCGAATCGCTCATCTTGCGGCCTTGCAGAATCGGCGCACGCATATTCGCGTAGAGGCTATCGAGCAACTGATTGATGTTCTGATCCCACTGCGGGCTTGGAGCGTTGCGAGCAAGCGCTTCGGACGCGCCTTTGTAATCACCCACTTGCACAAAGTCGGCTTTCACACCCGCCCACGCAAGCGTGTCCGCGAGGAACATTTCTTCCATGTACATGCCAGGCATTGAAACGCCGCTGCCAGCCTGAGCAATCACTTCATCCGCGTACGCGCCGAGCATGAGTTCAGTCGGCCCATACGCATCGCTGAACACGTGAACCTTCTTCCCCGACTCCTTGAAGACCTTGATCGCTTCCGCGATTTCCTGCACCTGCGTCGAGGTGATCTCTGCGTCCTTGAAGCGGATCATGAGTGCATCGATGTCGCCATCGTTCGCGGCGTCCTTAATCGCAGTGACAACGCTGCGAAGCGTGTGCTCCTTGGTGCCGCCCAAGAGGAAAGACATTTCCGGGAGTTGCTCAAGCAACTTGCCTTCGAGGTCAATGCGACCAACGCGAGTCTTTTCGCCCGCCTTTTCAGTCGACTTGGTCAGAGGCTTCGACTGCGCGAACGTCGCAGGCGTGAGCGCGAGGCACGCGCCAGCACAGAGCGTGAGAGCAAGGCGAACAGACATGACACGAGTTGCACACTTGAACATGAGAACTCCAAAAAGCGATCCACGAATGCACTTGAAACAACACGCAACAAAGCCGCGCCGCACAAGCATTCCTTGTCGACAGCATTCTTCGCTGATCGTCCCGCTCGGTTTCGACCCTGAAAAAGTTGTTGATTTGACCGTTGCGCGGCCCGCAGCCCCGTGAGCCTACTATCGCAACCCACAGCCGATGCGACGTTTTTCAGTTGGAACAGCCAGCGAGCGACGCACGGAACAGTGGTACGGACCAGCCTTTGCGCCGGTTCGCAGGAGTCAGCGGCGAAGCGCATGAGTAAGCAAGACGATAAATTCACATTCGAAGCGGTCGTGCTCGAAGCACTGCCCAACGCCATGTTCAAGGTGCAACTGCCCAACGAGCAGAAAACCGAGGTTTTGGCGTACGTGTCGGGGAAGATGCGCATGAACTACATCCGCATCCTGCCGGGGGACAAAGTGACGGTGGAAATCAGCCCCTACGACCTGAGCAAGGCACGCATCACGTTTAGGCATTGATTCTCGGGTAGATTGGCCGTCCCGGCCAATTCTCCGTCCCCATCGGCGGTACCCGCCGATGGATCGCAAACGTCGTTAGGAAAAAAGAAGGTAAAGTCCTATCACTTTCCTCACCTCGTCGCACTTTCCACGCTCCCCACTCGCGCCTAACATCCCTTCCCACTCGTTTTTCAAGTTTTTCGGAGTTTCATACTCCGAGATACCCAAGGGAAGGTGACCCGTGAAAGTTCGATCAAGCGTTCGAAAAATGTGCAACGCGTGCCAGATTGTCCGTCGCAAGGGCAAAGTCCGCGTGATTTGCAAAGTTGACCCCAAGCACAAGCAGGTCCAAGGCTAATTGAGTATCTCGGCTTACTCCAAGAGATTGGGCCGAGCACAAGAACAGGAATACACATGCCTCGCGTTGCCGGTATCGATATCCCCGAAAAGAAAAAGATCTTCTTCGCCCTCCAGTACGTTCACGGCGTGGGCCCGAAGGTCGCCAAGATGATCCTGGAAGAAGCCGGGATCGATCCTGACCAGCGCGCCGCCGAAGTCGACGAGCTCAAGCTCGCGCAGATCAACAGCATCATCGACAACAACTATCTTGTCGAAGGTGCGTTGCGTCGCCAGGTCCAGCAGAACATCCAGCGCCTCAAGGACATCAAGTCCTACCGCGGCGATCGCCACCGCAAGGGTCTCCCGACCCGCGGCCAGCGCACGCAGAGCAACGCTCGCACGCGTAAGGGCAAGAAGAAGACCGTCGCCGGCAAGAAGTCGGTGAAGGCGAAGTAATCAACGAGCCCTCCGCGCGAGCGGAGGCGTTCGTCAGTGCATCCACGCTCGCGCGTGGGGCTCGTAGAACAACACCGGGTAGGACACATCGCGTGTCTGTCGATCCGAAGGAGTTTTCATGTCGAAGAAGGGCAAAGTTCGCAAGAACATCACGCGTGGTGTGGCTCACATTCACGCAACCGGCAACAACACGATCGTCACCATCACTGATATGAACGGCGAGACCCTCGCATGGGACTCGGCGGGCACCATGGGCTTCAAGGGCGCTCGCAAGAGCACTCCCTTCGCCGCAACCCGCGCCGCTGAAACCAGCGGCGGCAAGGTTCGCAAGATGGGCATGAACGAAGTCGAAATTCAGATCAAGGGCCCCGGCGCTGGTCGCGAAAGCGCGGTCAACGGTTTGGTCGCTGCTGGTCTGCGTGTCACGGCTGTGGAAGACCACACGCCTGTACCACACAACGGCTGCAGGCCTCGCAAGCGCCGCCGCGTCTAATCGATACTTGGGTGGCACAGGCGGTCTCCGCCTGTGCTCCTTTTTTTACTGTGCGTTCCCGGACAGATTGGGGCGTTCGCGATACTCGGCATCGCGAATTGCATCCGCAAACCGTGTGAACGCTGTTCTTGTTCAGAGAACGCCGAGTTGAGAGTGGTATTCCTATGTCGACGCGAATTCGCTGGCGCGGGCTTGAGTTGCCCAATCGCATTCAGTTTGACCCTCGCTACCGGGGCGACACCTTTGGCAAGTTCACGGTTGAGCCGTTTGAACGCGGCATGGGCACGACGGTGGGCAACAGCATCCGCCGCGTCCTGCTGAGCAGCCTCGAAGGCGCCGCCGTCAGCAGCATCAAGATCAAAGGCATCCAGCACGAATTCACGCCCATCAAAGGCGCGATGGAAGACGTCACTGACGTTGTGCTGAACGTCAAGAACCTCGTCGTAAAGCTCGAAGGCGATGAGCCCAAGGTCATGCGCCTCGCCGCGCGTGGTCCGGGCGAAGTGACCGCCGACATGATCCAGGCGGATACCGCCGTGACGATCATGAACAAAGACCTCGTCATCGTCACCCTGACGGACGCAGTGGACTTTGAAATGGAACTCGTCGTGACCAAGGGTCGCGGCTACGTCCCAGCCAGCGAGCAGTACAACAAGGAAGAAGAGCAGGAAATCGGCCGCATCCCGATCGACGCGATCTACAGCCCCGTCCAGCGCGTCCGCTACAAGATCGAGGAAACCCGCGTTGGTCAACGCACCAACTACGACAAGCTGACGATGGAAATCTGGACCAACGGCACCGTCTCGCCGGAAATGGCGATGGTCGAAGCCGCGAAGATCATGAGGAAGCACCTCAACCCCTTCGTCCAGTACTTCGACATTGGCGAAGAGCGCGTGAGCGAAGAAGCCGCCCAGGCAGCAACGGTCGACGAAGAACTCATCCGCAAGCTGAACATGAACCTCAGCGAGCTCGAGCTCTCCGTCCGCGCCAGCAACTGCCTCGAAAGCGCCCGCATCGAGACAGTCGGTCAGCTCGTCACCCTGACGGATGCTGAACTGCTCAAGCTGCGTTCCTTCGGCCGCACCAGCCTGCGTGAAGTGAAGCGCAAACTGCAGGAAATCGGCCTCGATTTGGGCATCCGCCTGCCGGAAGGCTACACGGTCGCCCCGATCCAGATTCCCGCAGGTTTGTAAGTGATTTTTGCTTAGGGTGGCACAGGCGAGGACGCCCGTGTCGCCAAAGCTGGGAAAGTTGGCAATCGCAACAGCGAAAGCCTAGTATTTCGACCCAAAAGTTCCAAGCCGGAGGGCGGCAGTCACCCGGCTTGATTGTCCGAAGTTCTAAGGAGTTTTAGTCATGCGTCACGGCAGAGGTGGATATCGATTGGGCCGCACAACCGCGCACCGCGCAAGCACGTTGCGCAACATCGCGGCTGGTCTCTTTGAGCACGGCCAGATTGTCACGACCCTGCCCCGCGCCAAGGCTGTTCAGCCCATGGTCGAGCGCATCGTGACCATGGCAAAGAAGGGCGACCTCGCAAACCGCCGCCGCGTCATCGCCAAGTTGGGCGCTGACCGAATGGGCTTCGAGTGGATGTACCTCCCCAAGGGCGCGACCGAAGAAGAGAAGAACAAGGTCGAAGCCATGAAGGACCTCCGCAAGGGCTTCTTCGATCTTCCCGATGGCTCCAAGGTCGAGCGCAACCGCTACGGCGAACTCCGCAAGGCCCCGCGCCTCGTCAAGCACATCTTTGACAACGTCGCTCCGCGCTTCGCTGATCGCGCCGGCGGCTACACCCGCATCGTGAAGCTCGGCAAGCACCGCATCGGCGACGCAGGCGAACTCGTCCTCATCCAGTTCGTCGGCAGCGAAGACGGCGCCGAAGTCAGCGGCCGCCCCAGCACCCGCCGCCGCACCGCCGACAAGCGCACCGCGTTCTTCAAGAAGGCCAAGAAGGACTCAGGCAAGAACTAATCCTTGTCACAAACAAGATTCACCAAACGGGCTTCCTCGGAAGCCCGTTTTTCATTTGCTTCACAGCATCCACTCGTACTTGAAAGCACATACCACACGAGTAAACCGTGCCACCGACTGTGCTCTGACAGTCGGTGGGGAACTGCAACGACGGTGATTCATCCATGCTTCTTGCGATTTCTCACAGCGAATGTCGTTTGCTGAAGCAATTCACTAGAGCACTTTCTCCGACTCTGTAGCGCAAACACGGGATTGCGCTTTGGTGTTTCTGCGGGATACTGGTCCGACTTTGACAAGGAGGTCGGGCATGAAGGCGTATTCGCAGGACTTGCGGATGAAGGTGTTGGACGCGTTTGATCGTGGCGTCGAGACGGCGGAGATTGCGAAGGCGTTTGGCGTCAGCACCGCGTGGGCACGGCGCGTGCGCCAGCGGCGGCGTGAGCACGGCGAGGTAGCGCCGCGTGCGCCGGTTGGAACGCACCCGTTCAAGATTGACCGCCAGGTGCTGCTTCAACTGGTGAACGACAAGCCCGACGCGACGCTCGCGGAACTGCGTGCGCGGCTCGGTGTTGAGTGTGCGCTCAGCGCGGTGTGGAACGCGCTGCGTGACCTCAACCTCTCCTACAAAAAAAGACTCTCCACGCCGCGGAACAACATCGACCAGACGTCGTGCAACGCCGCGCCGAGTGGGTCCTGTGGCGAGCGGGCATCGATCCGTCGAAGCTCATCTTCATTGACGAAACGTGGGCGAAAACGAACATGACGCGCCTGCGTGGACGCGCTCCCATCGGGAATCGTCTCGTCGCGTACGCCCCGCACGGACACTGGCAGACCACGACGCTGATCGGGACGCTCGACGTGAACGGTGTGCGCTGCTCCACGATCGTTGACGGCCCGGTCAACGCCGACGTGTTCACATCGTTCGTCGAGCAGGTGCTCGCGCCGACGCTCAAGCCCGGCGACGTCGTCGTGATGGACAATCTGCCGAGCCACAAAGGAGTCAAAGTTCGCGCCGCGATCGAGGCGTGCGGCGCGTCGCTGCTGTTCCAACCACCCTACTCGCCCGACATGAACCCCATCGAGATGATCTTCTCCAAGATCAAACAACTCCTGCGCGGCCTGGCCTGCCGAACACAAACCTCGCTCTGGAACTCGATGCAGTCCGTCCTCGACCAGGTCACACCAACCGACGCCGCCAACTGCTTCCGACACTGCGGCTACTCGCTACATCGCGACTGAAAGCGCTCTAGCAGTTTTCACGCCGAAGGCGTGGACTTGAGTAGCCGGGGGTGAAGCGAGGCTCTGCGAGCGCCACCCCCGGAGGCATTCACCAACGCATCGCAGTCCAAAGGACTGCTCGTGTCTTTCGCATTCTCATGACCGCCGTAGACTCCAGCACATTCGCAAATTGGAGCACAATGAAAACGACTACTGCACTGATTATCTCTTCGTTCACGTTGCTCCTCGCTGGCTGCACGAACACACGCGTTGAACGCACTGAGCAACAGCAACCCTTTGTCTCCTCCTCGGCGTCAGCCGACAAAATGTCCTGGTGGCGCGAAGCCCGCTTCGGCATGTTCATCCACTGGGGCGTCTACAGCGAAGCCGCTGGCGATTGGGAAGGCAAGCCCGTCGATGGCGTTGGCGAATGGATCATGTACCACGGCAAGATCCCACCCGACAAGTACGCCGCGCTCGCTCCCCGCTTCAACCCAACCAAGTTCGACGCACGCGCCTGGGTCAAAGTCGCCAAAGCCGCGGGCTTGAAGTACATCGTGATCACGAGCAAGCACCACGACGGCTTCTGCATGTGGGACAGCACACTCACCACGTGGGACATCATCGACGCAACACCCTTTAAGCGTGACCCGCTGAAAGAACTCGCCGCCGCATGCAAAGCAGAAGGCGTCACGCTCTGTTTCTATTACTCGATCATGGATTGGTCCCACCCACTCGCCAAGAAAGAAACTTGGCCCGCATACCGCGACCACATGAAAGGCCAACTCCGCGAACTGCTCACCAACTACGGTCCGATCGGCGTGCTCTGGTTTGACGGCGAGTGGACGCCCGAATGGACCGTCGAACAAGGCCGAGACCTCTACGCATACATCCGCGAACTGCAGCCCAACATCATTGTCAATGATCGCGTCGGCAAAGAACGCGATATCACGGGCGGCATGAAGTCCTCGCAAGGAGCAGTGGGGGACTACGGCACGCCCGAACAGGAAATTCCCGCGACAGGCCTCGACGTCGACTGGGAATCCTGCATGACGATGAACGACACATGGGGCTTCAAACACGCCGACACCAACTGGAAAAGCACCACCACACTCATCCGCATGCTCAGCGACTGCGCGAGCAAAGGCGGCAACTTCCTTCTCAATGTTGGCCCCACTGGCCTCGGCGAATTTCCCCAAGCCAGCATCGATCGCCTTCGTGAAGTGGGCGAGTGGATGAACGTCAACCACGAAGCCATCTACAACACCACAGCCAGTCCGTTCAAACGCCTCCCCTGGGGCAAAGCCACAACCAGGCACGAACCCAATCACGAAACGCTCTACCTTCACGTCTACGACTGGCCCAAAGATGGACGCCTCATCGTGCCAGGCCTCGAAACCGCCGCGAAATCCGCGCTATTGCTGACATCAAACGGCAACAAACCCCTTCAGTCCTCCATCCAATCAAACGGCCTGCTCATCACCGTCCCCTCAACTCCCGCAAACAACCACGCCTCCATCATCAAACTCGAAATGGCCGGCGCAATCAAAGTTGCTCCGCCCCAACCGCTCACCACAAATGCCAGCGGCGTGCTCATCGCAAGCGCCGAAGACGCCGACATCTCCGGCCCATCACTCAAAGTCGAAACCATTGAAGGCAAACACAACCTCGGATTCTGGACCAGCAAAGACGCCAAAGCATCCTGGCACATCAACCTCCCCAAAGGCCGCTACAAAGTGATCATCGACGCCGCATGCATCAACACAAGCGCCGGCAACGGTTTCACCATCAGCGTCGGCGATTCCTCCGTCAAAGGCAAAACCCTCGCCACAGGCGCATGGTCTAACTTCAAGTCATTTGAAGTCGGCGAAATCACCACCGAAGGCGGCACAACAACGCTTACGGTTCAACCCAGCGAACCATTTTCTAACGCTCTCATGAATCTGCGAAGCGTCGAGTTGCGGCGACTGCAATAGTCCCCAGTTTCTCCACGTCACCTCGCCAAGTCCCGCCCCCTCGCCCCAAACCTCGTCGCCCAGAAAAACAGCGGAAATTGCCCATCCGCGCTGGGCTCACCACCCACAGGCCACGTTGTCGGATCAGGAATCCCCGCCGGCACAATATAAGGCTTCGCCAGTGGCGGCCCGTCCGGCGCTTGCGCGAAACCGACTGGCACATACTGCTCATCACTCGCCCGTTCCAGCAAGTCGCGAATCGCAACCTCGCTCACGCTTCCATCCACCGTCGCAACATTGATGCGAGAGCGTGGATTGTTGAACGTGGGAGGCAACGGTGTCCCATCGGGCCTGCGAGGCTGCCGGAAGTCTGCACGCTCAAACAAAAACACTTTGCCCGCCGGGCTCGTGACCGAATCCACGCCCTGCACCTGCAAGTACTCGCGCGTCATCGCGAGTCGATCGCTCGCAAGGCTCGGATATCGCGCCGTGCTGCACCACATCGTGGGCGAATACAAAAACGAACTGGGCCACAGCACATGCCCGTTGCGAGATTCGTTGGTGCCGCTCAGCGTCGCGTCCATCGCGGCGAGCGTCGGATCAGCCGGGCTGAACATCACCTTGTCGTACGCCTGCTCACCATAACTGCGCTTCAGATACGAGTACCAATAGAACGCGAAACTCTCCGTGTTCAACTTTTCATCTAGCGGCGTGTAAAAACTCCACACCAAGTTCTCGCCTTCGTTCGGATCGACGAGATCAGTCCACACGCGTGAACTCTGATCACCCCAGTCCGGTCTGAATGGCGACACAAATCGCCCCTGATGATCGTTGCTGTACAGGAACATCATCTGCGACAGCGAACGCATGTTCGCAACGCCAATCGCCGCACGCGCCGTTCGACGAGCTCCGGCCAATGTCGGCAAAAGCAAAGACATCAACACCGCGATGATGCCGATCACGACCAGCAACTCAATCAGGGTGAATGCTCGATTGGAAAGTGACACTCGACGGCCTGCCATTACAAAAGCGTAACGCCTGAGCACCCCGCAGGTTTCATGAAATGCAGAAAAACCTGCAAACGTTGCAAATCAAGGACTTTTTGAGCATCCAGCCGTGGCACAGGCGTCCTCGCCTGTGGCGGAAGTAATATGAACGTCGGTCGAGGTGACAGTGCCGCATTGATCAGTTGAATCTTCCGCATCAAGAAGGAAACTGAGAAACAAGACACTCAACCAGTTTTTCCTCCGTGCTCTCCGTGTCCGCCGTGGTGAACTCAGCCGCCAAATCCAAGCGCCACAGCCACGTTCGCTCAGTATGCAATGTCCTTCCCATCAATCCTCATATACCGCCCGCCATCTTTGATCGAGAGTTTCTCCGCCGTCGCGAGAAGCGTGCGAACGCTGTTTTCTGGCAGCAGCGGTGCTTCCTTGCCACCCATGTCGGTTTTGTTCCAGCCTGGGCAGAAGGAGACGACTGTGAATCCTTCGGAGCGAAGGTCCCGATCCGCCTTCGCTGTCAACATATTGAGCGCGGCTTTGCTCGAGTTGTACGCATAACTGAACCCCGCCGCGGCGTTCGTGATGCTCCCCAACTCGCTGCTGATGTTGAGTACCAGTTTGCGACTGCCCTTGCGAAGATTGGGCAGCACCGCTTGCAGCAACATGATCGGCGCGATGATGTTGGTCTTGTACACGCGCTCGAACTCACTCCAAGACAGTTTCCCCATCGCGCGATCTTCCCCATTGACGCCCGCGTTGTTGACTAGCACGTCGATGGGCGTGTCGCCGAGCTGCTTGACGAGCGAATCGATCCCGGCCTGATCGCCTAACTCGGCAACCAGCACGGTGACATTCGGCGCAAGCGATTTTGCCTTGTCCGCATCCGCCTGCCGACGAACCGTCGCAAACACGCGATAGCCATTCTCCGAAAGTTGCTTGACAAACTCAACACCAAGACCACGAGAAGCACCAGTGACAAGAGCAGTAGGCATACGTATTCCTCCGGGTACCTCGGCGGTCCCCGCCGAGTGAAGTCTGCAGACGTGATAATGCAACAACAAGCTCAACGCGCCGCCCGAGTCGTAGCAGCAGACCCCTTCGATGCCGCAGCCAAGTTCTGGCTACACAACTTCCGGCTTTTTCAACTTCATGCTCTTGAGCAGTCCTCGCAGATCATCAGGCCAAGTACTCCGCACATCCAACGTTTCGCCCGTCGCCGGGTGCTTAATCACCACGCGATGCGCATGCAGCGCAAGCCGTGGTGCGGAATCCGCAAGGTGCTTGTCCGCGTAATAATCATCGCCCAAGATCGGACAACCAATATGCGCCAGATGCACACGCACCTGATGCAAGCGTCCCGTGTACGCACGGCATTCAAGCAGCGATGCTTTCGGAGAAGACTCTAGAACCCGATACGCCGTCATCGCTTCTTCACCCTTGCTGCTCACCCGCGCGAGTTTCAGCGGAGCCTTCTTCGTTGCCGCGATCTCGCGACCTTCCGCACGCGTCCGCACACCCGGATACCCCTGATACTCCGCGATCTTCGACTTGATCAGCCCCTTCTCTGGTTCGGGCTTCTCACCCACGACAGCCCAGTAGAACTTCGCAACCTCGCGCGTCTCGAACTGCTTGCGAAGATTGTCGTATGCATCACGCGTGAGCGCGACGATCACAAGCCCGCTGGTCATGCGGTCGAGCCGATGCAGCAACCCAAAGTCACGATCTCGGCCGATCTTCTGCAACTTCGTGCCGTACTTGACGAACAGACCATTGAGCAAACTGGAACGATCGTGCTTGAGGCCCGGCGTCGTCACGACCCGCGCAGGTTTGCCAACCACAAGCAAGTGTTCATCTTCATGCCACAGCTTGTACGTGACGTTGGGGTTGGGATCGACGCTGAAGGTGGGCATGGGGGAGGGTATGAAAGCGATGAAACGATGAAGCGATAAAACGATGAATAGGGCAAGATAGAAGTCGGCGATGCAACGATGCAAAGTATCTGGCAGTTCAAGGGCTGATCCGAATCACCAACCACTTTTTATCGCTTCATCGTTTTTCGCTTCACTTTCCAGCCACCGTCCCTGTCATCTTCACCGCGAGCACTTCAAGAGCTCGATCGCCGTCCGTGAACCCGGTCTTGCTGCGTTTGTCGGCTTCGACTGCGCTCATGAACAGCGCGAGCGACTCGTTCGGCATCATGCGCTTTGCGGCGTTTACGATGGCGTCCTGAGATGGTCCCCAGAGTCGCAGGGTTTTGGTGAGTTGGAAGGGGTTGGCTCCGCCGCGCAGGCCGGCGCAGGTGCCGTGGAGTTTGCGGGAGAGGTCGGTCATGGCGTACATGACGACTTGCGAAGGTTGGCGAGAGACGTCGAGGACGTGTCGCAGGTGCGAGATCGCGGCGTCGGTGTTGCCGGTCAGGAGCGTTTGCTGAACGCCCCAGGCTTCCTCTTCGCGCGAGACGCCGACGAACTCGGCGATGAGTTCCATGGTGATGGGCTGGGGGTTGCCAGCTTTGTCGGCACCGGCAGCCGAGGCGAGTTTGCCCAATTCGCTGTCGAGGAGCATGAGGCTGGGGCCGACTCGGGCTACAAGAGCTTGCGCGGCGTCGAGACCGATGGTGGCTTTATGGTGATGGGCGGCTCGTTTGATCACCCAGCCCGCGGCGTCCTTTTCGTTGGGCGATTCGCACTTGCGGATGGTGCCTATTGCTTCAATCATCTTGTCGAGCTTGCCTGCGCGCCAGGTTCGGCTGCGGATGACGAGGGTGGCTTGTTCGCTGGGGCTTTCCGTGTAGCGTTCGAAGAGGGAGCGGGTGGATTCTTTGATGAGGTCGTCGGCGTTGTCCAAGATGACGAGTTTGTGGGTGGCCATCAGGCCAAAGCTGCGGCACTCATCCAAGACTTGGCTGGCTTGGCAGGACTCGCCGTCGAAGGTGAAGACTTCGACTTCGCCGTGGGCTTTTTCGAGGGCGGCTTTGAGTTGGGCGGTGAGTTCCTGGCGGAGAAAAGCGTCTTCGCCTATGTAGAGGGCGATGGAGGGGAGAGAGGATGCGCTCTTGGACTGGGTGGCGGGCTTGCCGTCAGACTCACCTGTTGATTTGGCGGGCTTTTTGGCCATGCGAGAGGGTAGGAGTAGGTTGGATCGGGGATCGGGGTGATATCGAAGATGGATTCACCACAAAGACGCGAAGGGGATGAAGAAGAAGAGGTAGTGGGGATGGGTGCGGGAGGTTGAGTGTGCGAAGGTGGGATAGTGCGAGTGGGCGAAGGTGCGAGAGTGCGAGGGGTTGAGCGTGTGATGTAGTTGAGGGATGTGAGGAGTCGGCCTGCGGCGCGGCGGCGTTCGATTGGGTTTGGGGATGTTGTGCAGACCTCTTCGAGTGCGTGGTGGGCGTGGGTGCGCAGGCGCGTGGCGATCAGGTGTGCGTGGAAGGCGAGCCACGCTTGCACGGCGGGGTCGGCGAGTTGTTCGAGGGCTTCAAAGATGTCACACTTGAGGTCGCGAGCCATTGCGTAGGGGCACTGGTCGAGCGCGAGGAAACGCGAGACGACGTGACGCAGGTGAGGAGCGAGTGGTGGGAGAGTTGGTGGAGACGCCGCGAGCATGGCGGCATTGTGACGAGTGTTGGTGGAGATGCAAGGGGGAAGTTGGGAGTGACTGTGAAGTTGCGCACAAAGGTGGTTGTTGGGGTGAAATTGGGTGGAGCATCGTGATTCGATGGAGGCGTTGTGGTTAATCGGGATAATGAACGGAGAGGAGTTTGTCAAATGCACGAGCAGCCCTTCAGGCTGCATGTACCGTGTGCGGCACTTTCCGGGGGTGTCGCTCGCAAAGCCTCACTCCACGCCCCGGCTACTGACTAGCACGCCTTCAGCGTGAAGTACAGAAAACTCTCTACAACGATTTCGCATTGATGGTTGATCGATGTAGCGAGAATCAGCGATGATCGCATCAATCTCTCAGAGCAGCGATTGATGGCACGGGCTGAAGCTGTTTGAGGTGCTACTCGTAACGCAGAGTCACATCAATCGTAATCGAAAATGCTCCTATGTCAGTTCCCCCTATCGAAACGCAAGCAAAAGGTGGTTCGCTGCCTCTAGTAAACTGAGTCGTTCCCAGCAAGTCGTTCTCGTTTGAGTCACACCACATCTGTGCTGTGTAAGCGGATTGGAATGTGTGTTTGTGAGACTTTGTCAGCGATTCAATGATCTGCTGCAGTTGTTTGCAGGTGTCAGCCTTGTTCTGCGATGTGCCGTGGAGCACTATTCTGTTAGCGATGGAGCGACCTGAACTGCTCAAGCAATAGCTGCTCTCCACATAGAAATCGAACGGAGCTTCGCCAGGCATTTGTATAGTCACTGTTTGTTTGCGAAGTGGCGAAGAGAAGTGTTTCACGATCTCGCTTGAGCGATCTGATAGGATTGCGTTTCCCTGATCATCGATCGTCAGCGTGGACACACGCGGCCGATTAATCAGATAGATCATCGCGAGGGAAGCTATTACGACAGCAAGCAGAGTGATTGTTGAAGCGACGCGCGCCTTGGCTTTCATTCAACGATCCCCGTAGTGAGTGATTTTCGTAATTCAAATCATTCGCTAAACAATCCACCCTCCCCATTTGCTGCAAGCGTCACCGGCAACCCCAAGTGCTGGCACGCTGCGAGGGTGAGAGCCCTGCCTCTTCTGGTTCTCGCGAGGAAGCCGATTTGGAGGAGGTAGGGTTCGACGACGTCTTCGAGGGTGCCGGCGTCTTCGTTCATGGTGGCGGCGATGGTTTCGAGGCCGACGGGGCCGCCCTTATACACCGTTCCGATGGTTTTGAGGAAGCTGCGGTCGAGGTCGTCGAGGCCTAGGGCGTCGATGGCTTCGAGGGCGAGGGCGCCTTCAACGGCTTTGGTGGTCATGACGCCTTTGGTTTTAACTTGGGCGAAGTCGCGGACGCGGCGGAGGAGGCGGTTTGCGATGCGCGGGGTGCCGCGGGCGCGGGCGGCGATCATGGTGAGGGCTTTTGGTTCGGCTGCTTCTATGCCGAGCAGTTTGCAACTGCGTTGGAGGATCAAGAGGAGTTCTGATTCGGTGTAGTACTTAAGGTGGTGGACGATGCCGAAGCGCGAGCGCAGTGGGGAGGAGAGGAGGCCTGCGCGGGTGGTTGCGCCGATGAGCGAGAAGGGTTTGCACTTGACTTGCATCGTGCGTGCGGCGAGGCCCGTGTCGATGGTGACGTCGATGCGGAAGTCTTCCATCGCGGGGTAGATGAACTCTTCGACGGCGATGGGGAGGCGATGGATTTCGTCGATGAAGAGGATGTCGCCGTGGCCCAGACGCGTGAGGGCGGCGACTAAGTCGGTGCCTCGGGCGAGGGCGGGGCCGCTGGTGATTTGGATTTTGCCGCCCATTTCCTGGGCGAGGACGTGTGCGAGGCTGGTTTTGCCCAGGCCTGGCGGGCCGTGGAGGAGCGTGTGTTCGAGCGGTTCGCCTCGCTCGCGTGCGGCGTGGATGGCGATGCGCATGCGTTCGATGAGGTCGGACTGGCCGACGTATTCGTCGATTTTGGTGGGGCGGAGAGCCCAGTTGAGTTGCTCTTCTTGAGGTTGCTGCTCGGCGGAAATGACGCGGGTGGTGGTCACGGGGGAGTGTAGGAAGAGACGGAGAGACGGAGAGACGGAGAGACGAAGTGACGAAGTGACGAAGTGATGAAGTGATGAAGTGATGAAGCGGTGAGACGGTGAGACGGTGAGACGGTGAGACGGTGAGACGGTGAAGCGAAGGGGCGAGCGATATACTTGGGGCTATGCCTCGTACTGAGCAGATTGCGTTGGTTGTTACTTCGATCGCCGCGGACTCGCATCCGATTTTGCGGGAGTTGTCGCGTGGGGCGGGGGAGGCGGGGTGGCGGTTTCTTGTGATTGGCGACACGAAGAGCCCGGCGAAGTTTTCGCTGGGTGGGTGTGAGTTCATGGGCGTCGATGATCAACTCGCTTGGGGGCAGAAGCTAAATCTTCGATATGCGCGGGCCTGTCCGACGCGGCATTATGCGAGGAAGAATGTTGGGTACTTGGAGGCGATTCGTGGGGGGGCGAAGGTGATTGTGGAGACGGATGATGACAATATACCACTAGGCATTGGGCATCGGGCATTGGGCATTGGGAAAGATGGGGGAGTGGGGAACGGGGAGCGGGGAACGGGGAGCGGAGAAGAGTTTTTCTATGGCGTGCGAGATGCTGCGAAGCGGGTGCGGGTGGTGACGAGTTCGCCGGTGACGGATAGCAAGGGGAATGTGGCTCAGGGTTGGGTGAATGTGTATCGGTACTTCACGAAGAATGGCAACGAGCGCGGGGAGCCGGCGATTTGGCCGCGGGGTTTGGCGTTGGATTGGATTCATAGGGGCGTGCCGGAACTTGCGGGTGCGGCGGTTCGGGATGTGACGTGTCCGATTCAGCAGGGATTGGCGAATGAGAATCCGGATGTGGATGCGGTGTATCGGTTGTGCCGGGCGCTGCCGTTTTCGTTTGAGGATTCGGAGAGCGTGGGGTTAGGGAATGGGGCGTGGTGTCCATTTAATAGTCAGAACACGACGTGGTTCCCGGCGGCGTTCCCGATGTTGTACTTGCCTGCGTTGTGCAGTTTCCGCATGACGGATATTTGGCGATCATTTGTCGCGCAGCGGGTGTGCTGGGCGAATGGGTGGCCCATTTTGTTTCATCGCGCGACGGTGCGGCAGGAGCGCAATGACCACAACCTCATGCGCGATTTTGAGGATGAGATTTCAGGGTACTTGCAGAACTCAAAGATTGCTGAAACGCTTGCCGCGCTCGACTTGGCGCCGGGTGAGCAGCATGTTGCGGCGAACGTGCGGCGTTGCTATCATGCCTTGGTAACCCGGGGTCTCTTGCCTGTGGAAGAGATGGCGCTGCTTGACGCGTGGCTGCATGATCTTTCGATGGTGAGAGGTGGGGGCGTCGGGGTGGGGGGTGCGGGGGTGGGTGGTGATGCGGGAGCCTCGATTGAAGTGAAAGCTTCGACGCAGGTCAAAGCTTGAGCAACCACTGCATGACGCGACACGCGTAGAACTGGCGATATTTTGACTATGACTTCGGACATCGCGGATGCGACGCAGGCGCTGCCTGTTTCACAGTTGGAGGCAAAGCCAGCTAGGGGTGCGGGCGTTGGCACACTACGCGTGTCGCTGTGTCTGCTCACTTGGAACGAACTCGAAGGGTGCAAGTTGGATGTGCCGGGGCTGCCTCTGAACCAGTTTGATGAGGTGTATGCGCTGGATGGGGGCAGCAAGGATGGCACGGTTGAGTATCTGAAGTCTTTGGGGATCGTGGTCCACACGCAGCAGCGGCGTGGCTACAACGCGGCGATCATTGAGAGCTTTGAGCATTGCAAGACGGATGCGGTTGTGCTGTATCACCCCAAGGGCAGCATTGATCCGCGCGAGGTGTTGCTGTGCAAGCAGATGCTTGCGGATGGATACGACCTTGCGATCGGCAGCAGAATCATGGAGGGCGGGCACAACGAGGAGGACGAGAAGTTCCTCAAGCCTCGCAAGTGGTTTGTTGAAGGTTTGGGGTTGATTGGCTCGGTCATCTGGAAGCGCGGCTCGCAGAAGACTGCGTGGGATGTGTTGCACGGCTTCCGCGGCATGCGCCGCGAACAGTTCTTCGCGATTGATCCGCTGCCAAACGGACTCTCCATGGACCTGGAGATGGTCGTTCGCAGTTACCGCAAGGGATTCCGCGTCGGCGAGTTCCCGAGCGTTGAAAAACCACGACCACACGGCACGACGCACTTTAAGGCGTGGCCTACGGGGAAGAAACTGCTCAAGTACATGTGGTTTGAGCTGCGGCGGAAGAACTGAGAGTGCTTGCCCGAGCTCTGACTGCGGTGGTGATTGCGCTCATCAAAGCGACGTACAGCAGTGCATGCGCGGGCATGAAGTAGCGGTATTGGGTGCCGGGGGTAATCAGGAAGAATGCGCCGTAGTAGGCGGCGGCGTAGAGCACGCAGAAGATTGCGGGCCAGCAGGGCTTTTTCTGGATGAAGCATGCGGTGAGCGCGAGTAGAGCTCCGGAGATCCAGATGATGGGCAGGGCGGAGTATTCCAGTCGCATTTGATTGGACGCGTTCCAATCGTTGATTGGATCGGACCATTTTTTCAGAGGACCGGTTCGCTCGAAGGATGTGCCGAGCGGCTGCGTCCACGTCGGCGCTTTGTTCCAGATGTAAATGAGCGGAATGCCGCCTCGCAGGCCCATGAGCGTGCGCCAGGTTTGCAGTTTCATCCGGAGGTACAGAAGGGGTTGATTGGACGCCAAATCTTTGAAGCGGCTTCGCACGACGTTGTCGTCTGGCTTCATGATTTTTGCTGATTGGAGTACCAGCGGACGACGAAACATGATGGAGTCGTGGGTCACCCAATTGTGACGCTCAATGAGGGATTGGGTGTTGGCCGGGGGAATACAGATGTCATCTAGGGAGTACTGAGTCGCGAGTTTGGGATCTTGCGACAGTTTGAGCATTCCGACGTGTTCCCAGATGAGCGACGTCGCGACAGTGTCCCGGCGGGGCCAAGGGATGTTCTGCACGAGGAGCGGGGTGGCGGCCATGCACATGCCGATCACGACTAGGCCGGCGATCGCGCGTGATGCTGGACGCACGAGCCAGAGCATGAAGATTGCTAGCAATGGCATGACGGTGACGCCGTTGGCGCGAAAGGTCAGCAGTGCGAGGCAGGAACTGACGAGCAAGAGTGTGATCAGTGCGCGAAGCCATGATGGAGATTGCGAGGTGTGCTGACTCTTGGCGCGGCGGTGCCAGAGAACGGTGCAGCATGTGAGTGATGCGAGGGCGGCGACGGACCAGCCGTCAGCGAGGTGGGTGATAGAGTGGGTGAAGAGTGGGGGATAGATGAGCGGGAGCGCGAGGAAGATCAGGCCAAGCCTTGGGCCTGCTGACAAGACGAGCAGCCAGCCCAGCGATGCGGCGACCCAGAAGGCCTGCAGCATTGTGACTGGTCCGAGCGAACCGAACCAACGCAGGCTGGCGGACATGAGCAGCGTGAGGCCTGGCGGGAACCAGTGTGAGAGGAAGTTTGGCGTGATTTGTGGTTCGCCCAGCAGTGCCAGCGCGTGGACGGAGCGTGTCGCGCCGTCTTCTGTTGCAAGGCCTGGCCAATAGATACAGGAAAGCAGTGCAGACCATGCGGCTGCGATGAGCAAAACAATAAGACAGGCGCGAAGTTCGGCGCGTGACAGCAGCGGTGGCGGTGATGTCGCGTTCTGCGAAGCTGTCACGAGGCAGTATAGAGAGAACAGTTCTGCGTGAGAGGTGAGTGCATGAAAAAACCGACACACTGAGGGGTGTGTCGGTTCGTAATACAAAGGTCACTTAATTCTTACTTCTTGAACTCTTCCAGTGACTTCTGCAGATCGGCCTTCATGTCTTCGCCTGCGAGCGACACTGCTTTTTCCTGCGTCTCAATCGCCTTGGCCTTGTCGCCCTTCACGAAGTACGCGCGGGCGAGGGTGTCGAGGATCGCGGCGTCCTTGTGTTCGGTGATTTCGGCGGCGCGCTTGGCGGCCTTGATCGCGACGTCGGCATTGCGTTCCTTGATCTTTTCTTCGGGATCGACGATGCTCCAAGCGATCATGTTGAGCATGGCCGCGTCGTCGGAGTATGCGCTGGTGATCATCTTGTCTGCGAATGCGTAGGCCTTCTTGGGGTCGTTGCCTTCGGTGATCATGTAGCGGAAGCCGGTTGCGCCGGCGTTCTTGCCAGCGTTCGGGGCCTTCTCAGCGATCTCGAACATGATGGCAGCGGCTTCGTCCTTCTTGCCACTCTGCCAGAGTTCGCTGGCCTTCTTCATCTGGGGCTCGATGCTCTTCATTTCACGACCGGCGGCTTCTTCAGCGTCAATCAGCTTCTGACGCTCGGCCTTGGCCTTCTTCATGTCCCACTTCTTGTTGATGATCTGATCGAGGGCGTCATCCATTGAAGCGGGGTGACCGATCCAGGCGATCTTGCCGTCTTGGTTCACGATGAAGGCGTGGGGGATGGAGTTGATGTTGGCGGCGGCCATGTAGTTGTCGGCCATGTACTTTGCGCCGCCGTCGAAGGCGACGGTGTAGCGCATGTTTTCGCCATGCTTATCCATGAACTCAGCGATCTTCTTGTTGAGTTCTTCGTTGTAGCCGCGTTCCCAGATGTTGACGCCCACGACGGTCAACTGGTCTTTGTACTTCTCTTGAAGTTCGGAAACGTGGGGGAATGCGCGGATGCAGGGGCCGCACCAGGTCGCCCAGAACTCGACGACGTACACGTGGCCCTTTTTGAATTCCTTGATCTCATCACCCTTGAGGAACTTCTCGACCTTGAGGGCCGGGGCGGTGTCGCCGATGGTCAGGGTTTTGGAATCGGATTTCTTGTCATCGTCCGCCGCGATGGCGGTCGCCGGAGCGAGCACGAATGAGGTGCCTGCCACAAACGTGAGGCCCAGGACGAGCGAACGGGCGAACATGCTGAACTTCATTATCGATCTCCTTCAAGAGCGACGCGTCATGCTTTGTTGCTGTACGAGTCTCGCGGGAGGAAAAGTCCCAACTGTGCAAGAGTCGCAGAGCGGCGTGACACGCCGAACTGAGTATAACGAACCCGCAGAACAAGGTTCGGCTGTGTATTTGACGCGTGAGAATGCGAGGCGTTGCAAAAAGCGGGTGGGTGTTTGGAGTTTGTTAGAAATCCTGGCGATAGAGCCAATGCAGGCGAGTTGGTTGCTGGTGGTTGGCATCGTGAGGTTCTGGCGAATCGAATTGCTTGGAGTTTCTTGCACCGACCGGCGAAGCGCCAGTCGGTGGCACGGGTTTCAGAGTGCTGATTTTTGGAATTGCAAACTTGTGGGATACGCGAACTGGATTTCGTTGCGAGCGAAGGCGTCGAGAAGGGCGAGGTTGATGCGGTGCTGCTCGCGGACGAAGGTGGCGTAGTCGCTGGTGGTCACGAAGTACACGAGTTCGTAGTCGAGTGAGTATGCGCCGAGGTTTTTGAGATGGCAGCGGTCGAAGCGCAGGGGTCGTGCAGAGGACTCTCGGTCGGCGTGGTGTGACTCTTGAGATTGTGGCTGCGCAGTTTCGGGGGGAAGGACACAGGCTTGGACGAGTTCGGGCACTCGCGCGACTTTGTCCTTTGGAGTTTCATAGGTGATGCTGATGGTCTGCACGACGCGGCGTTCGGGCATGCGCTGGAAGTTGTGCAGACGCGAGGCGAGCAGGTCGCCATTGCAGAAGACGATTTGCTCGCCGCCAGCGGCTTTGATGCGGGTGGTTTTGATGCCGATGCTTTCGACGGTGCCAGACTTATCGCCCACGGTGATCGCGTCGCCCACTTGGAAGGGTTTATCGAAGACGATGATGAGCGATGCGAAGAGATCGGCGAGGATGTTTTGTGTTGCGAGAGCGATGGCGATGCCGCCCAAGCCCAACGCGCCGAGCAGCGGTGTGACGCGGATGTCGAGATTTTCCAGCACGATGAGCAGCACGGCGAGGGCGAGGGCTGCTTGCACGAGGGTTTTGACGATGCCGGTTGCGGTGTTGACGGTTGGGTCGGGCTTGCCGTCTTTGGTTTTGGTGCGATTCAGGATCGACTTGGTCAGTTGGTCGACGACGATTCGGCTGGAGAGCAGGATTTGCAAACCCAGCGCGATGACGACGAGGACTTTGAGTGCTTTGCTGAGCGTGTGAGGGAGCACGAGCACGGAAGTTGCGATGGCGAGAGCAATGGGCAGGATGCTCCACAGGCGAAGGTCTGCGATGATTGCGAGGGCGAGATTGTCCAGTTCCGTAGTTGTTTTCGATGCGATCGCGCGCAGGCGCGACATGAGGATGTGACGCACCAAGTACGACACGAACAGGACCGCAACGAAAATCGTCAGGGCGACGATGAGCGAGTGGGTGGTATTCTGAAACAGCACGCTGTCGGCGGGGATGCCCAGCATGGTGCGAATCTGGTTGATGGAATCAGCGACGGGCTGCGGCGTTGTGGGCGAGGGAGCGGTCGTTTGAGCCAGTGTGGAAAGGAACGTTGCGAGCATGCGCGAGCGTACCCTCGGGCGTGACGAAACGCAAGCACATGATTGAAATCGTCGGCTGCAAAAGTGGTCTGACGCGAAACGTTGCGGGACGTGCATTGCGAAGAGCAATGCTCGTGTGTGCAGCATCAGTGTTGGCAGCGTTGGCGGGATGCCAATCGACTGGATCGAGTCGATCAAATCAGAGCGATCATGCTTCGCAAAGCGCGAACGGAAACGTGCAAGCAGGCATGCCTGCATCGTTTGCGTTTTCGATTGCGATTCCCGAAGGCGTTGCGAAGGCTGGCGAGCCGCTGGAGCCTGCGTGGTATTTTCTTGACGCGAACGGCACGCTGCGGGCGACGTTTGGCAAAGGTGCGGCGGCGATGTCGGGGGATGTCAAGCCGCCTCGGATCATGAGAAATATCTCACGCGAAGACCGGGAGCGGTTGTATGCAGTTTTGCGAGACGCGGATGTGTTCGCGGTGCCCAGAGTTGGGCAGTCGGTGGGGGATGCACAGGAAACGCTCGCGCAGCAGGCGGAAATTGGAAGTCAGTTGCAGGGCGCGGCGATGGTGGGGGTGTGGTGGACTGCTGGAGAGCGACGGCGAAGTTTTGTGATGGTGCCGGTGCAGAAGTCTGCGTCACAGTCGGAGGCGGCTGGCGTGTGGTCGGGGCTTGAACAGGCAGTTGGGTTGATGCGTGAGTGGATGTGGAAGTCGGACGCGAACGCGGCTGTCGTGGCGCGGTGAAACGATTTGTAGAATGTTGTGTGATTGAGCGATGAAAGTCCAGGACACCATCATCGGGATTGATTTGGGGACGACGAATAGTCTCGTGGCTGTTTTCGATGCGACGACTGCCGCGCCGAAGGTCTTGACGGACGCTGCGGGGCGGGCTTTGCTGCCCAGTGTGGTGCGGATTGATTCAGACTCGCTGGGGAATGAAGTGGGGGTGGTTGTCGGGGAAGAAGCGCGTGCTTTGAATACGAGCGCGGCGCACAGTGTTTCGATTTCGAGCGTGAAGCGGTTGATTGGGCGATCGGCGGGAGATGTGCGCGGGGATTTGCCGTATCTGTCGTATGAAGTTGTCGCGGGCGAGCGCGATACGGCGAGAGTTGTGGTGTCTCGCTCGGCGGGCGCGGTGCGAACGACGTCGCCTGAAGAAGTTTCGAGTTATGTGCTTGCGAAACTCAAGCAGATTGCGGAGCAGTCACTTGGGCGAGAGGTGAGCAAGGCGGTTGTTACGGTGCCGGCGTACTTTGATGATGCGCAGCGGCAGGCGACTCGTGTTGCGGGGCGACTCGCGGGGCTGGATGTTGTGCGGATTGTGCCGGAGCCGACCGCCGCGGCTTTGGCGTATGGGATCGGGCTTGCGAAAAGTTTGGGGAAGCATGCGAGCGAGGTGTCGCATGTCGCGGTGTATGACTTGGGCGGGGGCACGTTTGATGTGAGCATTCTGCGATTGACGCCTGCGTCGGCAGGTAGCGAGACGGACTTCTATCAAGTGCTCGCGACGAGTGGCGACACGCATCTTGGTGGTGATGATTTTGATCAAGTGTTGTATCGTGAACTGGCGGATTCGTCGATGCAGAGTTCGACTGAATCGAATGCGGCGTTCATGGCGAGTGTTCGGCGATTGCGGCATGAGTTGTCGGAGCAGCAGGAGGCGGCGTTTGGAGACGGTGTGAAGCGAGTTTCGCGGTCACAGTTTGAGTCGCTGATTCGGCCTCTGATGGATCGAACGATTCGGTGCTGCGAGCAGGCTGTTCTTGATGCTCGCAAGAAAGGGTTGCCGGAAGGGCCGCTTGGGCAGGTGTTGGATGCGGTGATTCTTGTGGGCGGTGCGACGCGCACGCCATTGGTGCGGCGGATGGTGCAGGAGTATTTTGGGATTGAGCCGTACACAGCGATTGATCCGGATCAGGCGGTTGCGATTGGTGCTGCGGTGCAGGCGGGTGTTTTGTCTGGAGCGACGAAGGGGTCGCTGCTGCTGGATGTGATTCCGTTGTCGCTGGGGATTGAGACTGTGGGCGGCGCGGTTGCGAAACTGATTTTTCGCAACAGCACGGTGCCGACTCGCGCGACGGAGATGTTTTCGACGAGCGTTGATAACCAGACTTCGATTCGGCTCTCAGTCTTTCAGGGTGAGCGGGAAATGGCGGCAGACTGCCGGAAACTTGCGGAGTTTCACCTTCGTGGGTTGCCTGCGATGCCTGCGGGGTTGCCTCAGGTTGAGGTTTCGTTTCTTATTGATGCGAATGGCGTGCTGAGTGTGCAAGCTGTGGAGCGGCGGAGTGGGAAAGCGGCGTCGTTGCAGGTCATTCCGAATCTGGGGTTGACGCAGGATGAAGTTGAACGCATCGAGAAGGAAAGTTTGACGCATGCGCGTGAGGACATGTCGCGGCATCGGATTGCGGACCTTGTGAGTCACAGTTCGCTCGATTTGTCTGCGATTTCGCGGACGCTTGCGCGAGTAAGAACGTTGCTCGATGCGGCGTATGTCGGGGGGCTTGAGCAGCGGATGCATGATCTGCGTGTGTTTATCGATGCGGCGAAGCAGAGTTGGCAGAAGGTGGATGCGAACGCGTTTCAGCGTGCGAAAGAGGCGTTGGATCAGGATAGTGCGAGATTGCACGAGGTTGCGATTGCGCAGAGCTTGCGGGAATCGTTGAAGAAGCCTTCGTGAATTCTTTGTGGCTCTCTCAAACAGATGTCACCACAAAGACACAAAGAGCACGAAGAAGAAAACAGTAGAAAAAGCAGTGAGAATCGAAACAATGTGCGGCTAGTCTGGATTCGACGTTTCGGACTAGGTTCTAGTCAGCGATTGCGGAGCCGCCTCTTTGTTCGCGCAGGCGATTTGCATTGCGCATGATTTCTTGGAGCGTTGCAAGCGAAGGCTTGGGTGAGATTGTTGTGGGTTGTGTGTGGGTCGTGTCCCGGCCTGTTCGCCAGAGTCCCAGTTTTGCGAGGATGACCCATTGACCGAAGAGCACGCGGAGTGCCCACCAGAGTGATCGCTTGGGGTCGTAGATATTGGTTGATTCGGCGCTAGTGCCGTTTGCTTCGATGATGACGAAGCTTTTGCCTTGTCGCAGCAACTCGTCGCTTTCGTAGCGGATGTCGAAACGCGCGAAGTCGAGGGAGTTTGGGTTGCCGACGCATTCGCCGAAGCGACTTGCGATGGAATCGATCACGCGTTCGAGTTCGGGTGATCTCAGGTGGTCGCCATCGTAAAACAGTGTGCCTTGACAGTGATTGCCGGCGACAGAAAGACGAACGATGTGGCCTTTCGGGAACACTGTCTTGGCGTCTTTCGCGAAGCGGGTCAGGAAGACTTTGTGCTGTCGGCGGAAACGCGGGTGAGCGAGGATTTGCTCTTCGAGGGTCCGTACGCCGTCGCATTCGAGGATGGGGAATTCTTTGGCTGTGATGCTGTAGATCAAGCCCGTCGGGCCTTGTTCGTTGTCGCGTTTGAGTGTTCTTGCCCAGAGAACGCCGCATTCTTTGGGGCCCGGGTGATAGGCCTGCGCAATGACGTCGCTGTGGACGTTATGGAAATATGCGCGAACTTCTTCAAGAGAGCGGGCGAGTTTGACGGCGTGGCCTCGTTCTCCGATGTCGGGCTTGAGAATCAATGGGAACTGAAGATCGCGAGCGGCGGCGGCGACCGCTGCGATGCGTTGTTCGATGTCGGTGTCCGCGGGGATTCGGATTGAGCGAGCGATGTGTTCGCCTTCACCAAGAGATTTCAGGATCGCCCACTTGCTTTCGCCCACCCAACCGCCGCCGCATTCGATGCCGGGGTTGCAGGCGAGCCAAGCGAAGATTGTGCGATGGCGGATGGTGAGCCAGAGGAGTGCTGGGGACAGCAGTGCGTACCACGCCCAAGTGGGCCAGTACTCGCGATTGATCAGTCGCTCGAACGAGATGAGAAGTTTGGGGCGTTTCAAACGAGGGCAATTGAGAACAACGGTTCAAGAGTTGGCGAACGCGGGGAGCGTAGAGAGAGTGATTGCGTTGCGTCGTGGGAGGATGCGAAACGCACCGACCCAATAACTCGGAAAGGTCGGTCTGCAACGACTTTGATGGCGGTCTGGCTGCGCAGGCTTTGCGGAAGTGTTCAAGCCCTAGAAAACAGGGGCGAACGATGACCGATTCAACAGAGGTTCGCATGGCTCCCCAACGTGCAAAGACCGAGTTGATCAGCCAGCCGCGCCGCGCGCTCCGCGACGCAGGTTCGTTCGTGCTTATTGCGGGCACGTTTTTTACGCTGGTCATGATTGCGCTCACGGTTTTGTTGTGGGAGTTGCATTCAATTCAGGGGCGGGCGCACGAGTTTGTGAAGGCGCACGCGAAGGTTGGCCGGATTGAAGAGCAGTTGACCTCGGCGGTGCGCACAGCGGCGGCGGCGAATCAGCCTGAACTCAAGAAGCGGTATCGCGAACTTGAATTGGAACTTGGGAACAGCCTGATTGCGGCGGACGAAGCGGCGCAGGGCGTGGGCATGGATGATTACATGG
Source organism: Phycisphaerales bacterium (assembly GCA_046350435.1). GTDB lineage: Bacteria > Planctomycetota > Phycisphaerae > Phycisphaerales > UBA1924 > BJHL01. Next base: position 148,685 of record JAXMAK010000001.1, on the reverse strand, counting down.
CCCGCAGAGATAGCGCGACGGGGACGGACAATATCGGGGGCAAACTTGGTGACCTTGAGAAGCGCGTGTTCGAGTTGCTGGAGGCGCGGAAGACTGAAGAGGCGCGTGCGCTTGCGTTGGGCAGTGATCACGATGAATTGAAGGAAGCGTATTGGAACGCGATCGGGAAGATCGACGAGAACATCGACACGCTCTTGCGTGCGCAGTTGTCGATTCGATACGTCGCGGTGCTGGGATTGTTCTTGCTTTTGGCCGTGGGAACGTTTCAGATCGCGCGAGTTGGCATCAACCGCATGCGTCGCCAGCGAGACCAGATTCTGAGGCTGGCTGAGGAATCAAAGGCCGCGAAGGATGAGGCGGAACTTGCGTCGCGTGCCAAGGGGGCGTTCCTTGCAACGATGAGCCATGAAATCCGCACGCCATTGACGGCGATCGTGGGCTTTGGCGACGTGTTGCTTGATCCGACGTCTTCGCCTGATGATCGCACGGGCGCGGTGATGACGATCCGCCGAAACGCTTCACACTTGCTGCTGCTCATCAACGACATTCTTGATATGTCGAAGATCGAGGCGGGTAAGTTGGATGTGGAACGCATCGCGTGCTCGCCCATTCAGATTCTGCAGGATGTTGAGCAGATGCTCGCGGGCAAGGCGGTTGAGAAAGGGCTGACCTATAAGACGTGGAGCGAAGATGCGCTGCCTTCGCAGATTGTGTCGGATCCGACACGCATCAAGCAGGCCTTGCTCAATCTGGTTGGCAATGCGATCAAGTTCACGAACAAGGGCTCGATCCGCGTCATCGCGGCGTGCAACGCGAAAGCGGGAACGCTTTCGATTCGCATCGAGGACGATGGCATTGGCATTTCTGGTGAGCAAGTTCAGAAGTTGTTCAGTCCGTTCTCGCAAGCAGACAACTCCATGACGAGGCGGTTTGGCGGCACGGGGCTTGGGTTGTACATCACTCGCAACATCACTGAGCGACTGGGCGGCAGTCTGACGCTGGATAGCGAGCCGGGAGTTGGAAGTGCGTTTACTTTGACAATTCCCGTCGGAGATGTTTCAAATGTGTCGTGGGCGTATCTTGAGAAGCGTGAGATGTCATTCATCGCGCCTGTGAAGCCGACGACCGACTCGCGTCAGCCGCAGGTTGTGCTGTCGGTGACGCCTAACTCGTGTCCTGTTCCTGCTCAGCGAGCTGATGCAACTGCGCAAGCGGCTTCGACTCAATTGAGAGGTCGGATCTTGCTTGTTGAAGATGGATTGGACAATCAGCGGCTTATTAGCCTTATCTTGAAGAAGGCTGGCGCGACGGTGGATGTTGCTGAGAATGGCGAAGTGGGGCTACGCATGGCGCTGGAAGCGTGGCGTTCCAACTCGCCTTACGAGATCATCCTGATGGACATGCAGATGCCTGTCATGGATGGATACACGGCGTCGAGCGAATTGCGGAATCAGAAGTATCCTTTCCAAGTGGTCGCACTCACGGCGCACGCGCTGAAGGGCGAACAGCAGCAGTGCATCGACGCTGGCTGCGACGCGTGTCTGACCAAGCCCATCAACAAGCCGGTATTCCTTGCAGAGGTCGCGAGACGGCTGGGCACTGTCTCTGAATGGTCGCCCGAATATGCCCGGCTGTCAGCCGAGGCAGCGAAACGCCTGCAGGACGGGCAGCACGGCGGCATCGCGGCGTAAGTCGCGGGGCTGTTTGCAAAACGTTTGTACAACCAATTCGCTTGTTTGAACGCTTGATGGCGTTTTGTGCTATTATTTCAGCATAATTCGATACTGAGCGAACAAACAGGACTTGCAAGTCCTATTATCTACTGTCGTGTCCGGATAGGAGTTCGAGCGTTCCGTTTTCTAGGAGGTTCGCCATGTCCAAGACCATCGTGACAGCCGTCGATTTCTCGCCTTGCTCACGCGTCGCCGTCGCTCAGGCGGCTCGACTTGCGAAGGCTTCAAACGCGTCGCTCGCGGCGTTGTATGTGATTGACACGATCGCGATTGTGCCGCTGACGGGGGAGATGTCGGCGTTTCAGGCGCAGGTGACGGATTCGCTGCTCAGCGAAGGGCGGCACATGTGGACTGATTGGACCAAGCAGATGCCTGAACTGGCGAGCGCGAAGTTTGATATTGATATTGGCAGTCCGGTCGCGAGCATTTCGCATCATGCGAAGAAGTTGGGAGCCGATCTTCTGGTGCTTGGTGCGCACGGAGTGTCGGCGGCGGATAAAGGGCCGGGAATTGTTGCGGGATCGTGCGTGCGGCGATCGCCTTGCGATGTGCTGCTGGTGCATGACACGCAGACGCAGCCCTTCAAGAACATTCTGGCGTGCGTGGATTTTTCGGAGACGTCGCGCCTTGCGGTTGAACGTGCGATGAATCTTGCCGCGATTGAGAACGCGACGTTGCACGTTGTGTATGCGTACACGCCGCCTTGGGAGCGAGTGAAACTTCGCGAGGGTGCGCCTGAATCCACTGATGTGTTCCGTACGCAGTATCAGCAGACGCTTGAGAAGCAGATTGAGGCGTTTGTTGCGGGCAGTGCGGGCAAGCCTGAGACGGCGTGGGCCAAACCTCGCTATCACGCGATACCGCATAAGCACCATGGGAAGGCGTTGGCGGAGTTTGCGCGGACGCTCAACGTGGACTTGATTGTGCTGGGGACGCGCGGGTCATCGAACTTGCATGACATTGTGCTGGGAAGCACGGCGGAGCATGTGTTGCGGGATGCGAGGCGGTCGATTCTGGCGGTGAGACCGAAGACGTAGTAGCGATTTGCAACGTGCCACCGACAGTGCTTTGACAGTCGGTGGAGAGTGGGTCGGCACACAATGAAGCACTGTTACTAAGCGTTGATCCACCACCGACAATCAGAGCGTTGTCGGTGGCACGGCGTGCAACAGTTCGTATAGTCTTGCCTCATGGTCTTTCTGAACGGCAAGTTTGTTTCCAGTTCCGAGGCGATGGTTTCTGCGTTTGACGCAGGGATGCAGCATGGCGTTGGACTGTTTGAAACGATGCTGGGCGTGTGCGGGTCGAAGGGGAAGGCGGACGCTGATCGCACGTGCAAGGTGATTCACCTGCATGAGCACATGACTCGATTGGCGCACGCCGCGCGGACGTTGGGGTTGTCTGATTCTCTGCGGCGCGACGCGCTTGCAGATGCTGTGGAACGCACGCTGCTCAAAACGAGTCAGCAGATGCAGGACGTTGAGCGGTTTCGGATTCGGCTGACAATCACCGGGGGCGATCTCAATCTGCTGTCGAAAGCTCGGGAGGGTGTGGCGGGGTCGGGTTCGGGGGCGGGTTCGGGGGGGGAGCAGATGCCCACGATTTTGATTCATGCGCAGCCTGCGACGATTTATCCGCAGGAGATGTATGAGCAGGGTGTGCTGATTTCGATTGCGGATCTCAAGGTCAATCCGCTTGATCCGTTTGCGGGTCATAAGACGCTCAACTACTGGCCTCGCCTGCGTGCGCTGCAGATCGCTGCATCCAAAGGTGCGGCGGAGTCGCTCGTGTTTCAAGTGACGAACCATCTCGCGGGCGGATGTGTCAGCAATGCATTTATTGTGAAGGATGGCACGGTCATCACGCCTTGGGCGTGCGGTGAGCGAGAGGCGCTGGAAGCAAGCGAGCGCGAGGAGCGGGCGCTGAGCGTTGACGAGGATGACACGCAGGCGAGCAGTGGGGGAGAGCAGACGCAGAAGCCGGGCGGGTCTTATCTTGCGAGTCCGGTGCTCGCGGGCATTACTCGTCAGTGGGTGCTTGACTGGTGCGACAACGAGAACGTCGATGTGATTCGCAAGATGGTGACGATCGATGACATTCTCAAGGCGGACGAAGTGTTTCTGACCAACAGCAGTTGGGGCGTGTTGCCTGTCACACGCGTCGAGGGGGCGACGATTGCAGGCGGGCGCGTGGGGGAAGTTGCTTCGCAACTTGTCGAGGCTTGGAACGCCGAACTGGACTGAGTTTTCAGCCTTTGAGACGACTGCGCAGCAAAGACGCACGTGCAACGCGACGTTGTTCCTGATCCAATTCGCGGCCCACGACGCGCTGCAGGTGTGCGGGCTGCACGAGCAGCATCAAATGGTTGATGGTGCGCAGCGTGGGCGTGGTGGTCGTTGTCGGAGCATCGCTCGTTGGTGCTGGTGGTTGTTTGTTGGTATTGCGGAGCAAGCCCATCGTTGTGCCGAGACGGGCGAGGCTCAGGGCCTGCATTGCTTCGTCGGTGTTCATGAGGCGGGCGTTGGTCAGTGCGCCCCACGCACGCCAGACTTGGTCTTCGAGGCCGACGCGTCGCTTGGCGAGGAGTTCGCGGCGGGCGAGACGTTCGTATTCAACGATCTTGGGCAGGACTTCGCCTTCGAGTTCTTGAATCACTTGCGACTCACTCTTGCCAAGCGTGGTTTGGTTCGAAAGTTGGAAGAGATCGCCCACGGCGTCGCTGCCTTCGCCATAAAAGCCCCGCACGGCGAGGTTCATGTCGCTCGCGGCGCGTTTGACCTTTTCGAGTTCGCCTGTGAGACGGAGCGCGGGCAGGTGCAGCATCGCGCTCATGCGGATGCCTGTGCCGACGTTGGTCGGGCACGCGGTGAGATAGCCAAAGCGAGGCGAGAATGCGTATTCGAGGCGTTCTTCGATCTTGTCGTCGATCGCGTCGATTTCTTTCCACGCTTCGGTTAGCGCGAGCCCCGAGCGAATGACCTGAATTCGCAGATGATCTTCTTCATTCACCATCACGGCGAGACGTTCATCGGGCACGCTGATGGCGACGCCTCGTGGGTCGTCGTTGGGATTGGTGCCTCGACCTTTGCCGTGGTTTTTACTGATGAGGTGGCGTTCGACGAGCAGCGTGCGATCCAAGGGAGACGCGCCGTGCAGATCGACCCAGATCAACTTTTCAGAAATTCCGGCGTGCATCAGACAGTCGCGACATGCGGCGAGTGTGGTTTCTCGATCACGCCGAGTTGCCTTCGATGCGAACAGCCGACCCGCGAGATTGCGAGCGAGTCGCACGCGAGAAGAAAGCAGCACATCGCTGAGATCGCCTTCGCCTCGCAGCCATTCAACGCCAGATTCGATGAGTGCAACGTCGGTGCGTGGAGGCAACCCCAAGCCTTCGGGCGTGCTCTTTGGTTCGTTCTTTTCCGGTTGCTCTGGAGGCAGTGAAGACTCGCTCATGCGATGTCTCCTTTGTCCGGGTCAGAATCGCTCGCGTCGGGTTGAATATCAAGCGGGTCGCGGCCTTCCGGTGAGCCTTCGCGAGCGACTTGCGTGCGAGGCGTTTGCAGAGGTATCGGCTCAGATTCAACACGGCGGACTTCGTCCCGCAATCTCGCCGCGACTTCGTAGCGTTCATCACGCACGGCTTGATCGAGTTCGTGCCGGAGCACTTTCAGGCGTTCGAGGCGTTGTTCATGCACCGCGCGGATCGCGGCTTCGTCGGCTTCCGTTTGTCGCGTGTGTCGCTTGGGCACTTTGCCAACGTGGGCTTGTGCGCCGTCGTGGGCTCGCTCAACGAGCGGCGCCAATTGGCCTTCAAAGTTGCGATAGCAGTCCGGGCAACCCAACACGCCATGTTGCTTGAATTCCGCAAACGTCAGTTTGCAGGTTGCACACTGACTGGCCCGCATGGGCTGCGCGACGGGCGGCACGACGGGCGTCAGGCCTTGGCCAATGGGCACGGGGCCGATCGACTGCTTCATGACATAATGCTTGATGAGGTCCGTGATCGGATGCTGAGGATGCACCGCGATTCCGTGCTGTTCGGCGCAGGTTTCACACAAGTGACGTTCAATCTTGACCCCGTTGCGAACCGTCACTTCGTGCACTGTCGCATCCTTGTCGCAGTGGTCGCACTTCATGAGCAAATAGTAGGGAAGTGGGTGCTCGCAGATGTGAGGGATTCGATTGGCCCGTGTGTTTGCATGCGACTGTAATAATGGGCGATTTCGGCAAACTGTTCTGTGACAGAGTGCTCATAATCGAGCCTGGAATGCACTGACTGCACTCGCACTTTCGAACGACGTGCCACTACGCTGTCACAATGCCCAAGGTCGATCAGCCCACAACCCGCCTTGCTCCGTCTCCAACGGGCGCGTTGCATCTTGGGAATGCTCGCACGTTTTTGATCAACTGGGCGCTTGCGCGCCAGAATCAGTGGAAGATTGTGCTTCGCATCGAAGACCTGGACACGCCGCGCGTGAAGTTGGCGGGTGGGACTGTGATTCAATCGACGATCGACACGTTGCGTTGGCTGGGTATTGATTGGGACGTGGGACCGATCATTCAGTCTGCTGATCGGGAGCATCATGTGCGTGCGATGCACGACCTCGTGGCGCGGCGTGTTGTGTTTCCGAATGCGCTGACGCGGAAAGAACTCGAAGCGATGTCTGTGCAGTCTGCTCCGCAGGCGGGGGCGCATGAAGCCGCGTTTCCGGCGAGTCTTAGGCCTTCCGCAAGCGACATTCCGACTCAGTTTGATGATTCACACCCGGCGTGGCGATTCATGACGCCTGATGAAGCGGTGCGTTTTCACGATCAGTGTGCGGGCGAGCAGGCGATCAATCCGGCTCAGTCGATTGGCGACTTTGTCATCTGGACACGGCGCGACCCGGCGGTTGTTGGACAACCTGCGTATCAACTTGCGGTTGTGGTCGACGATCATCGACAAGGTGTGACGCATGTCGTGCGGGGTGATGATCTGCTGGACTCGACGGCTCGGCAGATACTGCTGTATCGCGCACTCGGGTACGCGCCGCTGCCGACGTATTTTCACTTGCCGCTGGTCGTGGGGCCTGATGGCCGGCGCCTTGCAAAACGGCACGGCGATTCCAGAATCGAGACGTATCGCGAACATGGAGTAACGCCAGAACGAGTCATCGGGTTGATCGCTGCTTGGTCGGGCGTGTCTCAAGAGCGAAAACCTCTAAATATTGAGGAATTTCGCGAGGGGTTTGACCTCCGTAAACTACCTCGTACGCCCATCACAATGACTCCAGAGGATCACGCATGGCTGCTTCGCTTATAACTCAGTTGTTTTCCCGCCACAGTCTCGTTCGCACCGCGATTGTGCTCAGTTTGGGCGCGACGACCAGCATGTGCGCGGGTTGCCCAAAGCAGGAGTCCAAGCCTGCTGCGCAGCAAACTCCTGAGACGAAGAAGCCCGAAACGCAGCCTGTCAAGCCTGCTGAGACCAAGCCTGCTGAGACCAAGCCTGCTGAGACCAAGCCGCAAGAGACGAAGCCCGAGGTAAAACCTGAAGTCAAACCTGAAGCGAAACCAGAAACGAAGCCTGCTGAGAAGAAGCCCGATGATGCGAAGCCCGCTGTCGATCCGTGGCCTGCGCCGGCGAACAAGACACTGCCCACGATGAACGTCACGCTTGATGGCAAGACATTCAAGCTCGAGAAGGCGATGGATGGAAAGACGCGCTTTGGCGGGTTGTCTGGTCGCAAGGAAATCGCCGAGGATGGCGGCATGATCTTTGTGTTCCGCTCTCCTGCTGTGCAGCAGTTTGTGATGCGAGACTGCCCGGCAGATATCGACATCATCTACGTCGATGCAACGGGGCGGATCGTGGCGATGTATCACATGAAGGCGGAGGCTCCACGAGCGGAAGACGAAAAGATCAAGCCGGGCGAGAACTACAACCAGAAGTATGAAGAGCGGTTGAAGAAGTACTCGAGCAAGTTCGCCGCGTGCATTGTGATCGAGCTCAAAGCCAACACGATCAACATCGATGGCGACAACCCCAACGGCATCAAGCTGAAAGTGGGGGACAAGTTGGATTTGGATGTGACGAAACTGCGTCAGGAAGCACAGCCGTAATCGGAAGGTGCGTTCCTAACAGAACACAATCGGCGCAACAGGATTCAGTGCGTCTGGTCTCAGCGAGTAGTGATTGCACACTATTTCCGGGCATCTCACGGTATTTCCGCAGCCATCTACCGGAATGGTGTCACTATTCCCGGTACGCAGCATTCAGGAGAATACAGGAGGGGGTTGACCTTACCGAAAGAGAGGATGGAGGGCAACGAGGGAATAATGCTGGGGAATCGCACTCAGCCCAACGAGTGCATGCAACGAATGCAAGGACGTGTGCAAAGGGGATGTGGCGGATGATGAATGGATGAAATCTGGAGTCTCCACGTGAAGCTCAACGAAACTGATTCCCTCGCGCCGTTTACCGAAGCTGATCTCCCGCCGCTCGTTCGTCTTCTCAAACTTCGCCCGAATATCGCGATGTGCGCTCGCGACGAGCATCGGCGCGTGCAGTGGTGCGATGTGAACTTCGCAAAGCAATTCCGCCTTACGCCTGAGGATCTGGTGGGCAGCACGATGGCGGACTTGTATGGCGAAGACGTTGCGAACTCACGCCTTGCGTTGACACACCCGCAACTCGCGGAGCACGGGATGTTCACGTGCATCCAGGTTTGGGGAGGCATGCGAGTCACGACACACACGTGGAATCAGAATCGCGAGCGAGGCGATCGCTCTCCCATCGTGACAGTGTTTGATCCGCGCCCGGTTGCATCGCCTGAATTGGATGCACAGTTGCCCACGTTCCTTGATCCGGTCTGGGGCACGTTTGACATGCTGAGCCGGCGCGAACTTGAAGTGCTGTATCTCGTCGCGAAGGGACTCAATATCGAAGAGTCTGCCGAAATTCTGACGCGATCGCACAAGACGGTTGAGAATCACGTTGGTTCGCTCTACACCAAACTCGGTGTACACAGCCGCGCGGAAGTGACGCGAATCGCAGTCGAGCGAGGCATTCTGGCATTTTCCCAAGAGCAGTGGTTCACGATTTCGAGCCAGAGCCCGCGTGTGACAACGGCTGGCAAACTCATGGGCAAGCTCTCGCGAACGAATTGAGATGAGCTATCAGCCATCTTAATAGGTGGTGACATGTGTAAATTTGCATACGTCTCTGCGTTGTTGTGCGCGCAAGGCATCTTTTCCCACCCAAAATGACTCAAAATCGGTGTTTTAATCTCGCATTTAAGGGAGTTATGCTGATACTACAACTATGAGGTATACACCTGATGCTGTTGCGGAAATGCAGCACGGGCACGGGGAATTGCGAGCGTGAGTGAATTGAATTCGACAACCAGTCCGAGCATTCTCTTTTCAGAAGAGGAGTTGCCACCGATTGTTCGATCTTTGCGTTTACGGCCCGGCGTATCGATGTGTGCCCGCGATGAACACCGACGCGTGCAATGGTGCGACGCGAACTTCGCGAAGCAGTTTGGGATGACGCCCGCCGACATGGTGGGCTCGACGCTCGTTGACGCATATGGCACAAAGGTCGCGGACTCTCGCATGACGGCGATGCAGCCCGAACTGTGGAAGCACGGGATGTATTCGTGTATCCAGTTGTGGGGCGGCATGCGTGTCACTTCGCATACATGGAATCGCAACTACGCGAGAGGCGAAAAGTACTCGATTGTTTCGATCCTCGATCCACGGCCTGTTGCTGATGCAGAACTCGATGCGAGTCTCCCGACGTTGCTCGAACCCAACTGGGGCTCGTTCAACAAGCTCAGCAGGCGTGAACTGGAAGTGCTGTATCTTGTTGCGATGGGACTCAACGCTGAGGAAACCGCGAGGAGACTGTGCCGCGCAGAGAAGACGGTTGAGAATCATGTCGCTTCGATATACGACAAACTCGGCATTCACACCCGTGCCGAAGTGACGCGCATCGCAGTTGAACGAGGAATTCTCGCGTTCACGCAGGAACAGTGGTTCATGATTGCAAGTCGTTATCCGCGAGAGTCCAGAATTATCACGGGTGGCGAGACGAACGCCGCGTAAGCAGACTAGCGGAACACGCTCTGCACGCCGCCAAAGATGATGAAGTCGATGTCGTTGAGCAGCTTTGCGAGCACAAGCGTCATCGCGATGATGGTGATGAAACTTGTGACGAATGAGTTGGTCGTCGCCTGGCCCACGCCCTCGGCGCCGGGCTTGCAACTGAAGCCTTTCCAGCAGGAAATCAAGCCGATTCCCATGCCGTAGAAAATCGTCTTGACCATTCCGTTCACGAGATCAAACCAGTTGACGAATTGCTGGCTGAAGCGTGTGTAGAGCGCGGGGTCCGCGTCGTAGAAACGCGTCGTCACAAGCCAACCGCCGATGACGCCGCAGACGATGCTGACGATCATGAGAGGTGGGATCATCAGCGTGCACGCGAGAAACCTCGGCACCACCAGCACGCGGATTGGATCACTGCCCATCGCACGCATGGCGTCAAGTTGTTCGGTCACTTTCATCGAGCCAAGTTCAGCTGTCAAAGCGCAGCCCACGCGACCCGCGAGCATAACCGCCGCGAGTACTGGTCCAATGTTCTTCACGATACTCAGATTGATAATGCCGCCAAGCCGACTCTCCTGCCCGATCGCTGCGAATTGGCGATAGCCCTCAAAGGCGAGGATCATGCCGATGAACGCTCCCGTCAGCGCGAGTACGGGCACTGACATCGTCCCGACGAAGAACATCTGCCGCCCGATGCGATCACGTCGCAGCCAAGTCTTTGGATACAGCACGCCCTGAAACACCGAGAACATGAAGCGAACGAATTCGCCGAATTCGGTGATCTTGACAAGGATGTAATTGCCCATCGCGGCGATGGCGTCTGCAACCTTGACGATCCAAGCCCAAGGCGACGCAAGCACTCGGTCGAGCAGATCGCCATGATCAGGAGCGGATGGCTCCGGCGGAGATGTCTGAGGCGCTTCGGGCACGTAGCAAGGTAGGGGACTGTCCGCCAAATTGCCGCGACGTTTGGCATGATTACTCGGAGTGGTCGGCTTTCAGATGGTGCGAAGCGATCGTCTCGCATCCCCACTTCGTATCCTTGAGATACGTCATGCCAAATAGTCATCTTCCGTCCAAAGTGTGCATCACGTGCGGCCGCGAGTTTTTGTGGCGCAAAAAGTGGGAACGTGATTGGGAGCGAGTAAAGTATTGCTCGAAGAAGTGCGCTGCGCAGAAGCCGCGAGATGGCTCGTTGAAGCCGTCGCGGTGACGGTTTGCTGATGGTGAATGCGTCGCTTCAACGTGGAGCAATCATGTCAGAGAAAACTTGCATTGTCTTTGGTGCTGCGGGCGGCATCGGTCGTGCGCTAGTGAAGCAAATCTCGGCCAAGGGATGGAAGCTGGTTTTGGCGGGTCGCACGTTGGGTCCCCTTGAGCAGCTCGCATCCGAAGTTGGTGGGGTTGCCGTGGCTGTGGATGCCCAGGATTTTGATGCCGTTGATGCTGTCTTTCAATCGCATTCGCAGGCGACTGGAGCAGTGAATCTCGTGGGATCGATCCTCCTCAAGCCAGCACACATGACTTCGTATCAAGAGTTTTCGCAGACACTCGATCAGAACTTGCGAACGGCGTTTGCTGTCACGCGAGCCGCATCGAAGTCCATGAAAGCAGCGGGCGGAAGCGTCGTTCTGGTGTCTTCGTGTGCTGCCAGGATCGGATTGTCAAATCACGAAGCGATTTCCGCGGCGAAAGCGGGCATCGAAGGGTTGGTGCGATCTGCGGCGGCGACCTATGCGCCATCAAAGATTCGCTTCAACGCTGTCGCCCCAGGATTGGTCGCGACGCCCATGTCGAAGCGCATCACTGATAACGAAGCCGCTTTGAAAACGTCCGTCGCGATGCATCCGTTGGGGCGAATCGCGCAGCCGGAAGAAGTTGCCAGAGCGATTCAGTACTTGTTGGAGAGCGAATCGGATTTTGTCACAGGCCAAGTGCTCGCAGTTGATGGCGGCCTTGCATCATTGAAAACGCGATAGTCTTTTGTACAACGATTCGACCAATCCGCACATATGATCAGAGGCACTGATTGTTTTGAATGATTACGACATGATTTTGATGTAAACCTTGCGAATCGAAGAGAATCTGTTGGTGTCCAACGTGTTTCGCGCAGAAACTGTGAGGCTTGTGAAAAGCAAGTGTGTCTCAACACGTCAAAGCACATTCGCCTTCGCCAGTTCCAAAAGTGCGTCTATCAAAAGTGAAAAGCATGGGTCTATTTTCGAATATTTGCAACGCTGTTCGTCGCTGGTTTGACGCCGGTGAGGGTGCTGACGCGCCAGACGAAAGTGGATCGCTGCTGGAACATAATCCAGAGTGGAATCGCCTGCTGCCGTTCATCGCGATGCACCTGGCGTGTCTGGGAGTGATCTGGGTGGGTTGGAGTTGGACGGCGGTCGGCGTCGCCATTGCGTTGTACTTCGTGCGAATGTTCGCGATTACTGGTTTTTACCATCGCTACTTCTCGCATCGAACGTTCGAGACAAGTCGGGCGGCTCAGTTCATCTTTGCCGTGATTGGCAATGCGGCCGTGCAACGCGGTCCTTTGTGGTGGGCTGCACATCACCGTGAACACCATCGTCATTCTGATACAGAGCAAGACATTCACTCGCCCCATACTCACGGGGTTTTGTGGAGTCACATGGGGTGGTTCACATCCAAACGAGCGTTTGCAACGAATGTCAAGGCAGTGCCTGACCTTGCGAAGTATCCCGAGTTGCGATTTCTCGATCGGTTCGACATCGTCGTACCGGTCTTGCTGGCGTTCGCGCTGTTTGGACTGGGCTGGCTGCTTCGTGCGTTCGTGCCAGTGCTTGGAACCGGGCCTTGGCAGATGTTGGTGTGGGGTTTCTTCATCTCCACCATCGTGTTGTATCACGCGACATACACGATCAATTCGCTGTCTCACATGATCGGCTCGCGTCGCTTTAACACGCCTGACGACAGCCGGAACAACCCTGTGCTTGCGATCATTACTCTGGGCGAAGGCTGGCACAACAATCACCACTTCCACCCGGGTACTGTCCGTCAAGGCTTTTTCTGGTGGGAAGTCGATATCACTTACTACGTTCTTTGGATCCTAAGTAAGTTCGGGATCGTTTGGAAACTTCGAGGCGTGCCGCAGCGTGTCTATGACTATGTCGAAAAGCCGATTGCTACTGCGAAGGCTGTTGGTCAGGAGCGGAGTGCCTGAATGAAAATCGCCGTGATTGGCACGGGGGTTTCAGGTCTGACGTGCGCGTTGCTGCTTTCGAGGCGACACGAAGTTCATGTATTCGAAGCGGATTCAAGAGTTGGCGGACATTCCAACACAGTGATGTGCGAAAGCCCGGAGGGGGCGTTGCTGCCGGTTGATACGGGATTTATCGTGTTCAACGAACGCACATATCCGCTCTTCACGAAGATGCTCGCGCACCTGGGTATTGACTCGCAGCCTTCGACGATGAGCCTGAGCATTCGATGTGACGAAACCGGTCTTGAATACAACGGCACGAGTTTGAATACTCTTTTTGCACAGCGAAGCAACTTGCTCAACCCGGGATTTCTGGCGATGCTGTCTGACTTGCTGAAGTTCAACAAGTTGGCGAATGAAGCCGTGGATTATCCCGGCACGCTCGGCTCATTCGTCAAGGAGAATGGCTTTTCAGCGAGAATGGTCGATCAGTATCTCATTCCGATGACTGCTGCGATCTGGTCCGCGCCGCGAAGCACCGTCCTTTCCATGCCGATGCGGTTCTTCGTGTCGTTCTTTCGCAATCACGGCATGCTCACGATCAACGATCGTCCGATGTGGAAGACGGTGGTGGGGGGCTCGCGTGCATATGTGAATGCGATCTGCGAGAACTTGCCGCGGCCGATTCGTGTGTCATGCCCGGTCAAGAGTGTGACTCGACATTCAAGGCATGTCGAAGTGTTGAGCAAGACTGGAAATGAGTCCTTTGATCATGTCGTGATTGCAACGCACAGCCCCGAGGCAATGGAACTACTCGCGGACGCGACCTCAACTGAGCGCGAGGTGCTTTCGGCGATTCCCTATCAGTCAAATGAAGCCGTTCTGCACACGGACGTGTCGCTGATGCCGAAGCGCACGTTGGCGTGGGCCGCATGGAACGCACACGTTGATCTCAAGAAAGACGCGGAGCAGCCAGAAGCGGCGACCGGTGTGACGTACAACCTATCGATTCTCCAGCGATTGCCGACGCACTTGCAATACATGGTGACGCTCAATCGTTCCGACAGAATCTCGTCAGCGAAAGTGATCCGGAAGTTCGTGTATCATCATCCTGTGTTCAATCAAGCAAGCGTTGAGGCACAGCAGAGGCACTCTGAAATCAGCGGTGTCGCGCGAACACACTTCTGTGGCGCATATTGGGGCTATGGATTTCACGAAGACGGCGTCCGCAGCGCAGTTCGTGTGTGCAAGTTCTTCGGGGAGGAACTATGAGCGAAAGGCCACTTCCCAACACGATTTCCTCCGGGCCTCTTCACAGCGCTATTTACGAGGGCAAGGTTCGTCATCGTCGCTACTTGCCGAAGCAACATGCGTTTTCGATGCCGCTGTACATGATGTTTATTGATCTCTGCGAACTCGATCAGGTGTTCAAAGGCAGAATGTTCTGGTCGACGAAGTGGCCAAACGTGAGCTGGCTTCGCAGATCGGACTACTTTGGCGATCCCAGTCAAACGATCGATTCTCAAGTGCGCCAATACGTTTCCAAGAGACTTGGCTTCGCGCCGACCGGACCTGTTCGAATGCTTGTCCACTTGCGAACTTGGGGCTACTGCTTCAATCCGGTGAGTTTCTATTACTGCTACGACGAAAGCGGTCACTCGGTCGAAGCAATCGTCGCGGACATCACCAATACGCCGTGGAACGAGCGACATGCCTACGCCCTTGACGTTCGCGGCAAGGACGCAAACAAGCTGGTGCATTCGTTTGAGAAGGCGTTTCATGTGTCGCCCTTCATGCCGATGGATCAGGAATACAAGTGGAAGCTCGGCGTTCCCTCGCAAACTCTGTTCGTGCACATGAAGAATCACGATCAGGGCGGTAGCCAGGCCCGTCATATGTTTGACGCCACACTCGTGTTGCGGAGAACAGAGATATCAACTCGATCTCTCGCGCGAGTGCTCACAATCTATCCCTTCGTGACCCTCGCAGTCGTTCTAGGCATTTATTGGCACGCGTTGCAATTGTGGCTCAAACGAGTGCCGTTTCACACCCATCCCAGCAAGAGAGCGAAGGCCGCCGCATGAGTTCAGTGTCTACAAAGGATCTGCTGACGAATGTTGCAAGGCCTGTGCAGATTATTGCAAAGCCGCCGCTCTCTGCGCGACTTGCGCGTCGCGCAATGCACGCCGCGCTCGAGAAGATCGCGTGTGGCAAGATCACGCTGAGCGAGCCTGATGGCTCGAACTTCGTCTTTGGCACGGCATCTGACAAAGTGTCTGACGTGACTATCGACGTGCGAGACATGCGTTTTTACAGCGCGTGCGCCGCCTCCGGAACGCTTGGTGCTGGTGAAAGCTACATGGATGGATGGTGGGACTGCGATCAATTGACAGAACTCGTGCGGCTGATGGTGCTGAATCGTCAATCCATGCGAGCACTCGACAGTGGATGGGCCAAGTTGCTGCTTCCACTCCGACGAGCAAAGCAGACGCTGCTTCGCAACACTCGCGTGGGATCAAAGAAAAACATCGCAGCGCACTACGACCTTAGCAACGAGTTCTTTCAACTGATGCTCGATCCGACGATGATGTACTCATGTGCATTTTTCGAGCACGATCAATCAACGCTCGAGCAAGCGTCTGTCGCGAAGCTCGAAATGATCTGCCGAAAACTGCAACTGAGGCCCAGCGACCACGTGCTGGAGATCGGCACGGGCTGGGGCGGCTTTGCTATACACGCCGCAAGAAACTATGGCTGCAAGATCACGACTACGACGATTTCTGAAGCACAAGCGTCTCTCGCCCGCGAGAGAATCGCTTCGGCTGGGCTGTCAGATCGAATTTCCGTCATCCAAGCTGACTATCGCGATCTGTCCGGACAATACGACAAACTCGTGTCAATCGAGATGATCGAGGCGATCGGCAGCGAGTATCTCGAAACGTACTTCGCGCAATGCGAGCGCCTGCTGAAGCCCGAAGGCCGCATGGTCCTGCAGGCTATCACGATGCAGGATCGCGACTACGAGCGGGCGCTGAGAGAAGTCGACTTCATACAAAAGCACATCTTTCCGGGCAGTTTTATCCCGTCGCTCGGAGCGATGCAAGCGGCTGTTGCGAACGCAACGTCAATGCGTGTGACGCATATCGAAGACATCGGTCCGCACTATGCAAGGACACTTCGCGAATGGCGTCACGCGTTTTTCGCGAATCTCGCCAAGGTTCAGTCGCTCGGGTTCGACGAGCGATTCGTTCGGATGTGGAACTACTACCTCTGCTATTGCGAGGGCGGCTTCATCGAGCGGCACTTGGGTGATGCACAGATCGTGCTCGAACGAGAAGGTTGCAGATCCGTTTGCGTTCGCGAAGGCGAACGGGAGGTCGTGCGAACTTCATGAAGTCGAAAGTGATCAACTTCGCGTTGTTTCAAGCGGCTTGGTTTGGCTGCGTGCTGTCAGCCGCGAAGGGATACTGGTGGATGCCGCCAATATGTGCGGTCTTCGTATGTGCTGCATATTTGCTGATGCGCGAAGACATGATTGCGAACGTGCGGACGCTCGCGATCATTGTGGTCATCGGAACTGTGATCGATCTTGTCTTGTGGCGAGCGAAGATCGTTGGCTTCGCGCAACCGCAGGCCAACTTCATATCGATTGCCGCGTGGTTCGCGTCGCTTTGGGCATCGTTTGCAACCACGCTGCGGTTGTCCATGTCGTGGCTGCGCTCACGGTACGTCGTCTCTGCAATATTCGGTGCCATAGGCGGACCGCTCGCCTACCTCGCGGGCGAACGGCTCGGGGCGCTGATACTTCCCTCGAAAACTCTGAGTCTGATTGTGCTTGCCGGGGAGTGGGCCGTCCTGACACCACTCGTTATGTGGGTCGCGTTTCGCGATGATCGCAAGGAGTCGGTCGCGTGAATGCCTCAGTGACTGATTTCGCGCCTTTCAGCCGCCACAGCACGTATATCGCCGTGGTGAAGTTGCCAAGCAGCAGAATGCCGAGGATCCAAGGCACGATGCGCAGCGCACGTCGTTCGAGCACGCTGATCCAGATCGATGAAATCAGGAAGCCTCCGTACAGATCCAACAACGTGACGATGCCCCATCGTTCAGCAAACAGAACTCTGAAAATGTCGACCACGCTCTTTTCGAGCGAAGCCCAGATGATGAGCGCGAGGAGCGTGATCACGATGATCACAAGTATGGCCATCAACGCGCCGACGCGAGCCTTTGCGCTCCGCGATTCGGGAAGAGCATTCTGCGAAGATAAGTTATTCATGGTGAGTTCTCAGAAAAACAACGTGTACGTCGCACGGAGTGGCATATTACCCGATATCGAAACGCGAGGTTCGCTCCGTGTGGCATGAAGTACTTATATTTCTTGGTTGGACGTGCGCGGCGTGCTGCGGTGCGATGTTTGCGCTGTGGCTATACGCAACCGCAAAGAAAGACGCGAGCATCGTTGACGTCGCGTGGGCCGGTCTGCTTGGCTGCATCGCCATCGCTGTTGCGATACTGGGCGATGGATTGATCGAACGCCGGATTCTGATTGGTTGTATCGGCGGAATCTGGGGGCTTCGTCTCGCGGGCCACTTGTTGTTCGATCGCGTGCTCAAGGCGCGCGAAGAAGACGGACGCTATCAGGAACTGCGAGCAAAGTGGGGTGCGAGCGCGAATCGAAACTTCTTCATGTTTTTTCAGGCACAAGGACTGCTCGCGGCGGTGCTTGGACTGCCGTTCATGATGGCTGCGCACAGCGACGCAACACTTGGCATCTTTGACTATCTCGCGGCGGGTTTGTGGTTGGTGGGAATCGTCGGCGAGTGGATCGCGGATCGACAGTTAGCAAAGTGGCGAGCCAACTCGAGCAATCGCGGAAAGACGTGTCGAGCCGGC
Source organism: Phycisphaerales bacterium (assembly GCA_046350435.1). GTDB lineage: Bacteria > Planctomycetota > Phycisphaerae > Phycisphaerales > UBA1924 > BJHL01. The sequence goes on along the minus strand of JAXMAK010000001.1, from coordinate 130,796 downwards.
TTGTGGCGATACTCGCGTCATCCAAACTATTTCTTTGAGTGGATGATGTGGTGCGCATACGCCTTCTCGGCTGCGACAGTTCCATTGGGATACGTTGCGTGGGCCGCGCCGGGATTGATGCTGTTCTTGATTCTCAAAGTGACGGGAATTCCCCCAACTGAAGCCCGCGCGCTTCAGTCACGAGGCGACGATTATCGCAAGTATCAGCAGGAAACAAGCGCATTTGTCCCGTGGTTTCCACGCTCCGTGTCTTAAAGCAGCAAAGCATGCGGCGAAGCAGATGAGGGTGTTTCAGACGAGAGTATTTTCATGAGTGCAACGAGTTTTGGAATCAACGCGGCAGAGAACGGCTGGATACCGACATTCGTTCTTCGGGTTGCAATCCGCAGGCTCTTGCGATCACGACTCGCTGCAGAACGAGGTGCGTCCGCTGAAGAGCGTCAGGAGCGACATCGACTGTTGGTCGCGGAACTCAACGAAAGCCCGATCGCGATCAATACCGCCGAGGCGAATCAGCAGCATTACGAGGTGCCAACCGAGTTGTACCAATTGTGTCTCGGGCCTCGCCTGAAGTACAGTTCTGGGTATTGGCCCAGCGGCGTTCACTCGTTAGCCGGCGCAGAAGAAGCCATGCTGGAGTTGTACGCCAAGCGTGCAGAACTGCAGGACGGGCAAACAATCCTAGACATGGGCTGCGGCTGGGGCTCGCTTTCCTTGTGGCTTTGCGAGAAGTATCCGAAGTCACAAATCGTCGCGGTTTCCAATTCGTCAACGCAGCGTGCTTACATCGAGAGTGTCGCAAACAAACGTGGGTTCGGCAACCTGCGAGTTGTGACGTGCGACATGCGAGTCTTTGATCCAGATCAGCAGTTCGACCGCATCGTTTCGGTTGAGATGCTTGAGCACATGCGAAACTATCGAACGCTGTTCGAGCGAGTTGCATCGTGGCTGAAGCCTGACGGAAAATTCTTCGTCCACATCTTTACCCATCGAGAGTTCGCGTATCCGTTCAGTGACGAAGGCGACGATGATTGGATGGCGCGGCATTTCTTCACGGGCGGCATCATGCCTTCTGATCACTTGCTGCTGTACTTCCAGGAACATCTGCAACTCGTTGATCACTGGAGAGTCGACGGCACGCACTACGCGAAAACCGCCGCTGCATGGCTGGAAAATCTCGATGCAAATAAGTCCGCCGCTGTGAAAGTGCTTGCGCCGACAGCCAAGTCAAATGATCCTAACACGAAAGAAAATGCAGTACGTCAGTTCCATCGCTGGCGGCTGTTTTTCTTGGCCTGCGAAGAGTTGTGGAAGTACCGTGAAGGCCGAGAGTGGATGGTCTCGCATTACCTCTTCACGCGGCGTTGAGGTTGTGGAATCATCGCATGCGGCGTTTTAATAGACCATGTGAGTCTCAACGCTACGATTGATGCGACCGGTCGGTTTATGGGCAATGCCGCCGTTCAATAGAATCATCCATCTACGATATCGCATTATTCTGTTGCGTTGAAGTCGCGAGGGTCGTCAGAAATTAGCTGGATCTGCAGTCCCAAAAGAAAACCCGAGACCTCGCAAAGCGAAGCCTCGGGAAAAGCGGAGAGGGGGGGATTCGAACCCCCGAGGACCCAAAAGAGCCCTGCTGGTTTTCGAAACCAGTCCGTTCAACCGCTCTGGCACCTCTCCGTGAACGAACTGCGAGGCCGATGGTAGCACGCCACTTGCGATTTGGCTCATGGGTCGCCACACCGCAACACAGGTGCTTACGACCAAGCTGAAGACGAATGGAGCCTGCCCAAAATCGCTGCCCGGACTCGCATCGAAGTACATTCATTACGATCTCGCCGATGCTCCTTCGTTTTCTTCTTTGTGCTCTTCGCGTCTTGTGGTGAAACTGGCGTTGCGATAGCCTCTAGTACTTAGGACGCGACACGCTATGTGTATGTTCTGAACAGCGATCACGCGAAGTCGAAATCAAAGCCATCAGTTGCCCGACAACCGTGCTCAGACGTACACGCGGACTGTTGATTCCGCGCGTTCGCGATATTCGCGACCGACAATACAGTGAAGATCAGATTCCGTGCGTGTTATTCATCAACGCTTGCGCTTCTTAAAGCGATCCTTCACGCTCGACGTGTGTGAACTCCCGCGTCCGAACCCGCCAAGACCTCGCATCGCAGCCGCGGCTTCGTACGGATCTTCGCTTCGCATCTGGTTCGCGACCTTGGCACGATCGCTCGCGGACAGCCCGGCCATTTCCTTGGTCATCTTTGTCACGACATCAAACTGCTTCGTGAGGCGTCCAACTTCGTCCTCGCTGGTGCCAGAACCCCGCGCGATGCGGCGTTTGCGTGAGAACGAAATCAGGCCAGGCTTCTTTCGTTCCTCTTTCGTCATCGAACTGATCGTCGCCTCGACGCGATCCAGTTGCTTGTCTTCGATATTCACATCTTTCATCATGCTGCCGACGCCCGGCAACAGCCCAAGCAGGTTCTTGAGCGGTCCCATCTTCCGCAGTGTCTTGAGCTGCTTCAGGAAGTCGTCCATCGTCATCTCGCCGCGAGCCATGCGTTCTTGAAGCGTCTTGGCTTCGGTCTCGTCGATTTCCTGCTGAGCCTTTTCAACGAGTGAAACGACGTCACCCATTCCCAGGATGCGGCCAGCGATGCGATCCGCGTGGAACTCTTCGAGGGCGTCGATCTTTTCGCCCGTACCGATGAACTTGATCGGTGCGCCGGTTACGTGTTTGACCGACAGTGCCGCGCCGCCTCGCGTATCGCTGTCAAACTTGCTCAGAATCACGCCGTCGACAGTGAGTTTCGAATGGAACGCCTTGCTGCTGACCACTGCGTCCTGCCCTGTCATCGCGTCGACGACAAGGAAGATGTGTTGAGGCTTGCACGAGTGTTTGATGTCTCCCAACTCGCCCATCAACTCGTCGTTGATGTGCAGGCGACCTGCGGTATCGAGAATGATCGTGTCGATCCCCTGCTTCTTCGCGGCTTCGACCGCACGCTTCGCAACTTCAACCGCAACGCCCACCGCCTTGCCGTACGCCGCGCACTTGTCGGGCTCTGCATAGAACACGACCTTCGCGGTCCCGGCGTGCTCTTTCTCAACTTGATCCGAGATCGTGCGAAGTTGCTCCACGGCGGCAGGACGCTGGAGATCGCACGCCGCGAGCATCACGCTGCGACCACGCTTCTTGAGATACACCGCGAGCTTGCCGCAGGTGGTGGTCTTGCCGCTACCTTGCAAACCACACATCATGATGACAGTGGGGCCTCCCGACAAAGTTCGGCTGATCAACGAATCCGGATCGACCGGCTTGGGCAGCGGAATCGGCAGACCTGTGTTTTCGTCTTCCTTCGTGAACTCGACCTTCCCACCCAGCAACTCGACCAGCCGCTTGTGCACGATGCCGATCATCTGCTGACCTGGCTGCAGACTCGTGTGCACCTTCTCGCCCACGGCGTCCTTCAGCACCTGTTCTGTGAATGTGTTCACAACGTCAAGATGCACGTCTGCATCGAGCAGCGCGCTGCGGACTTCGCTCATGGAGTCAGAGACGTTCTTTTCTGAGATTTTGTCCGAGCCAGAAAGCTTGCGAAAGAGGCCGGAAAACGTGTCGTTGAGACGGTCAAACATGGGGTAGCCCAATCAAGGGCGCACAATCGCGCCCGATGCACAGAATGCGATCAGGGGCTTGACCGTTTGGAGGATATGCGTTGAAGCGATGTACGTCGGCGCAAAGAAAAAGGGCCGGCCCTTCCGGACCGGCCCTTCGAGAATCGTAGTTCCCGCCTCAAGAGAGACGGAACTGAGCGATCAATGCCACATTAGACGGGGCAGAGTTCGCAGGGGCCTTCGGCATACACCTGCAGGAAGCTGCTGATGTCGCACGGATCGAAGACTGAGGTGTCGTTGTTGAAGTCGATGTCGTTGCAGGTCGCTGATTCAGGGATGCAGGGACCTTCGGAGTAGACGCTCAGGAAGGCGTCGATGTCCTGAGGATCGAAGAACGACGTGTCGTTGTTGAAGTCGATGCTGTCGCAGACTGGGCCGGTCGGACCACAGGTCGGGCCGGTGCCCGGGGCGTGATCGATGTTCGCGATGCCTTCGAGGCTGCTGAGGGACGCACCGCGGACGTGCCAACGGTGACCGCTGGGCAGGAAGCTCAGGTCGCTGTCGTTAGCGTCGTAGAGGGCCGTTGCGAGGTAGTATGTGCCAGCATCGAGGTTGCCGTCCTGACCAGAGAAGTCCTGCGTGCTTGGCGCGATTGCCGGGCGTGCAGGAGTCGTTGCACCGAACGAGAACTGGGGATTGGCAGTGCCGCCGGTATCATCGCTGAACGCAACGATATCGCCGGAGCTGTTGAACACCCAAGCGACCAGGTCAGGGTTGAAAGTGCCGACGCCAGCGACCGCGATGTCAACGTAGCCGCCGCTTGAGCACACGCCGTTGGTCAGCGTGAAGGTGCTCCAACGGACGGAGTCAGGAGACAGCGAATCGTGGAGCTGCGCGGTGCCACTCGTGGTGCCAGCGGCCAGATCAAAGCTGATCGGATCGTTGTAGTCAACGCCATTGATGATCGGAACAACCGAGGGGCCGTTCGCTCCACCGTTGGTGTTGGTGCGGAGGTTGACGGTCGTGTTGGTCGCGGTCGTCACAGCCGATGCCGAAGCGGTGAAGCTGGAGCCGAAGGTCGTGCCTTCGCCACCAACTGCGAGGTAGTACTGGCCCGGGCCGGTGTTCAGCAGGTCGCCCATGCGGCCATCATACTGGTTGCCGTCGCCAACTTCCGCGCGACGGCCAACGCCGAAGCTGAGCTGTGCGTTCGTGCCCGAACCTTCGTCGGTGCCGGCGTAGCCGACGATCGCGCCGCTGGCGTCATACAAGCACATCGCGACGTTGTCAACGCTGCCTTCGCTGTCGATGTCCAAGTACTTGAGGACGTCATCGTCAGCGGCACCGTTCAAGCACACGCCGTACCACTTGACCTGACCAGCAGCAATAGTCAAGGTGAGGGTCGTCGTGCCGTCAGTCAAGCACGGAATGGCTTCACTGGGCGGCGGCGGAACCGGAACGTCAGCCCACAGGCCGCCGTAAATCGCACGGCCACCAGCGACTGCAGCCGAGTTCACTTCCCACACGGCAGTGCCGTTGAGGGGCTGGCAGAGGCCGTCGGGGCCGCCGACGCCGCCCGGGCCGGTCGAATCGCCCCAACGTTGTGCGTCGGACTGACCGACGACGAGCGCGGTACCGATGGTGGCGGGAGGTCCCATGGTGGGGTGCAGGGTGGTCGTACCGGGCAGCAGTGCCTCAACCATGAACATGCCGTCGGTGCCTGCAGTGTTTGGAACGCTGCCAAGTGCCATGGCAATATTAGTGGTCGGAGCAAAGTAGCTGATGTTGAGACCGCCAGCTGTGCCTGGAGGAGGGACAACAAAGGCCGGATAAATCGCCTGACCTGTCTGGTTGGAACCTGGGAACGTGCCGTCAACCCACCCGCCGAAGGTTCTGAACACGGTGACGCGAATGTCGCAGGTGTTGCTGGTTGCGCCAAATGTATTCCCGATGCCGAAGTAGGCACCGACGACGTTCACGTTGCCAACGACTGAGCCTGCAGGGCCGCCGGCAAAGTTGAAGTCGTTGGCGCCACGGTTCGGAAATACGGGGGTGTTATAACCGCGGAAGTCGCTCGCGTTCGTGCCCCAAACCGCGACGACCGGTCGACCGGCGAACCCGCCTGTGTTCGACGCGTCCAGAGCCTTCGACCTGACATCGAACACGGCTTCTTCCTGAGCAAACGCAGCGCCGGTGCAAGCAAGGCCGGCCAAGGAAACAATCAACGCACTCTTCTTCATATAAAAACTCCTCTCGAGAGTTTTGTTGGGGATAAATCCCCTGGGAACTACGAAGCGTGAATATCCGAACTCACGCCAATGCATCAAGCGAGAGCTTTCGCTCACGCTGAACCAAGAACGACAACCCGCCACGACGAGGCGCAATGCAGACTGATCAGTCACCGCATCGCCAGCCCGCAAAACGCGAGCTGTCCCTACCTCATGCACTAGCCTAACCAATTTCTCTGATTTTGCCAAGAGAATTTTAGCAGGCAATTGACGGAATTTCGTTCCAAACACGTGTGCGCGGGTGTTTTCGTCAGTCCGGTAAACACTCTTGCACCTCTCGCTCATCGGCGAGTTTTGGACCTTTCTCCAAACCTCTTTGCCATCTGAGCGACAAATTCGTCAAACAAATAACTCGAATCATGCGGCCCTGGAGAGGCTTCCGGGTGATACTGCACCGAGAACACAGGCTTGTGTGTAAGTCTAAATCCCGCAAGTGTTTGATCATTGAGGTGAATATGGGTGGCTTTGCCGCCTTTGGCCTCAATCGACTTGGGCTCAACTGCAAATCCGTGATTCTGGCTGGTAATCTCCACTTTACCGGTCTCAGCGTTCAAAACCGGCTGATTCGCTCCCCGGTGCCCGAACGGAAGTTTGTACGTTTTTCCACCAACCGCCAGCGCGAGTAGTTGATGCCCAAGGCAGATGCCAAAGGTCGGCATTGTGTCTGATTGTTCAAGAAGTTCACGCAATGTTGCAATGGTCTGTTCGACAGCCGCGGGATCGCCCGGTCCGTTACTAATGAAAAGGCCATCAATGTCGCCCCGTTCGTACATCGTGCGAATCTCGGACGCCGGTGTGTTGTGCGGCACAACCACAACTTCACAGTCGCGCTCCGCGAGGTTGCGGAGAATGTTCGCTTTCGCGCCGCAATCAAGCGTGAGCACACGAAACTTGCGGCGATGCGATTCACGAGCGGCGGAAACGCTCATGGGCGTCCATTCACCCAGTGTCTGCTCCCAAGTGCTGCGAGTGGAGCAACCAACCAGCGGCACAAGATTCTGCCCAGCCATATTCGGCGCGTTGCGTGCCATCTCGACAAGTTCCGCATCCGACAAGTCAGTGCGATCCGTGAGGGCACCGTTCATCGAGCCTGTGGTCCGCAGTTTCTTCGTGAGCGCACGCGTGTCGATTCCTTCAAGGCCAAGCACGTTGTTGTCGCGCAGGTAATCGCTCAGACTCTGCGTCGCACGGAAGTTGGAATGCCGACGCGCAAGTTCGCGAACGATAAATCCTGCGACTTGGACTTTCTTGCTCTCAACGTCCACCGGATTCGCGCCAGTATTACCAATGAGTGGAAATGTCTGCGTGAGAATTTGTCCCGTGTACGACGGATCAGTCAGCGATTCCTGATAGCCGCACATCGCTGTGTTGAACACGACCTCCGCTTGCGTCACGAGATTCCGTCCCGTCGCACCGAACGCGCGTCCAACGAACACCGTGCCATCCGCAAGTGCCAGTCGTCCAACGATCTGCTTTGCAGGGTGCGAAACAACGCAACCTCCCGGCAAGATGCTGTGCGAAGAAGGCGAGCCAGAGGAATTGTTTTTGGTCATGGATTGCTCTCGAGTGGTCGCTGTGTCCGAAGCTGAAACCGGGTGTGCCCGTTTTGCGTGCTTCGATAAGCGCGGAAACGCTCGAAGGTCATAATAGCAATCCCCATAACACTTTTCTGAAATGCGACGCGTGAATCTTGCGAAAAACCAGCGCGAAACAAGCCGCTCGAAAGGGAAACCCGCCGTTTGCAAACTACCCTTTGCCCGATGCCCTCTCCCGCCCGCAAGCCCGGCAGCCAAACCGCCCAATCGCGGCGGGCCGGCGCGTCAAGCGGCGCCGCGCTGCCAACCTCGATGATCGAGGCCAAGGGCAAGTCTCGTGACGCTGGCATCACCTCAGTCCACGCAGCGCTCGCAAACCCAGTCGCCACATCGAGAGACCGCCGGTTCGGCGTCATCGACATCGGCAGCAACAGCATCAGACTGCTGGTCGTCGAACTCGACGGGAGTGAGAAGACTTCTAACTCTGCCTCAGCTTCGTGGCGAATCCTCCGAGAAGAACGCGCGATGACCCGCCTTGCGCGAGGCCTTTCTACAACGGGGCTGCTGTCCAACGACGCGATGAACGAGTCTGCGGACGCGATCGCCAACTTCGTCGCCATCGCTGCGAAGTTCGGGGCGTCAGAGAATCGACTGCGAGCATTCGCAACCGCAGCGGTGCGAGACGCCGCGAATCGGGAGTCGTTTCTGTCGCTCACTCAAGAGCGAGCGGGTATCGTCATCGAAGTCATTTCAGGCCTCGAAGAAGCCAAGCTCGCATTCCAAAGCGCTGCACGCGTTTTCGATCTCTCTAAAGGCGACTGTGCCGTCGTCGACATCGGTGGCGGCAGTGCGGAAGTGATCCAAAGCCGCAAAGGCGTGATCTTCGGCAGCGCGACGATGCCTCTCGGTGCCGTGCGACTCACAGAGATGTTTGGTGGTGCCGAAGCCGCGGCAGGCGAACGCTGGCACGAACTCCGCGAGCACAGCAAGCGACTCATCAAAGAAAATGTCCGAGCCGTTGGTTCTGAATCAGCCTCCCCCAGAATCTTCATCGGCTGCGGCGGAACATTCAGCACGCTTTCAATGCTCGTCGCCGCCGCCAATGGTGCAGCCAAGTCGTCCGCAAAGCAACGCGAAAACGCACCAATTACGAGAGATCAACTTCGCACCCTGCTCGATCGCCTCCGCAGCATGCCGATTTCGGAACGCCAGCGGATGCCTGGCTTGCCCAGCGACCGTGCCGACATCATCGTCGCGGGCCTCACCGTCGCGGATCGGCTCATGAAGCGACTTCGCGTTGATCAAATCCTCACGCACACAGGCGGCGTGCGAGAAGGAATGATGCTGAAAACAATCGCGGATTACGACGCGATTGCCTCTTACACCACCAAACCTGAAGCCAAAAGAGAGCTACGCAGCAAAGTTTCCGCTTCCCACTCGCTCGCCAGCGTGCAAGCACTCGCGAAGCGATGTAACGAAGATCCCGCCCACAGCAATCACGTCACGCACTTGTCGCTGGCGTTGTACGACGCTCTCGCCACGAACAAAAAGTTCGCGTCGCTTGCCAAGCAGTGGGGGTGTCATTCAACTGACCGTTCGATCCTCGAAGCCGCGGCGTTGCTTCACGACGCAGGCATCATGGTCGAGTATTGCAAGCATCACAAACACAGTGAATCCATCGTGCGGCACGCGACATTGGAAGGCTGGTCGGACGCGAATCGCGAACTCATCGCGCAAGTCTGTCGATATCACCGCCGGAGCGAGCCTAGCGAGCGACACGAAGCCTTCGCGAAACTCTCTCGTGAGCAAAGAAGTCAGGTCACACGCCTCGCCGCGGTGCTCCGCGTCGCCGACAGTCTGGATCGATCACATCGCCAAAACGTCAAGGCAATCCAACTTCGGCTTGATCGCGAGACGCTGTGGATCGACGCAACAACTCGCGATCATGCACACGATGAACGCCGAGCCGTCGCCAAGAAAGGCAAACTGCTGGAAAAACTCTTAGGCGTTTCGATTCGCTTGATCTGCGAACCGCAAGCAGCGGACATCGTGATCGCCCCCGGCGCAACGCTCTCCGCTCATGCAGATCCCACGCATATCAACATGAAGAAACGCTGAGTTTCTCGGCTCTACCCCTTGCCGAACGTGGCATCGATGAAGAAGTTCTCATGAACATACGGATCGTGAATCAGCCACAGTGCGCGTACCATTCCCACGACGCATCGTAAACAACAAGTAAAATACCGCACACTAGTCGCAAGCCGCATCTCAATCGTCAAAACACTCTCCTACGTCCCGCATGCTCCTCATCGCCCTCAAAATGCTCATCAACGACCGAGGCAAGTACTTCGGCATCATTCTGGGCGTGGCGCTCGCGTCGATGGTCATCGTGTGGCAAGGTTCGATCTTCTGCGGGCTCATGAGCCGGACGTTCGCGGTCATCACGGACATCGCCCAGCCCGACATCTGGGTGATGGACGAAAAAGTCCAGTTCATTGACGACGCCAAGCCCCTTCAAGATACCGCTCTCAACCGCGTGCGAGGCGTCGAAGGCGTCGCGTGGGCCATGCCGCTCTATAAAGGAAACATCCGTGCCCGCCAGGAAGACGGCACGATCGTCAACTGCAACCTCTTCGGCATCGACGACGCGACGCTCATCGCAGGCCCGTCGCGCATGGTCGAAGGCAAACTCGAAGACCTGTGGCGTGGCGATGCAGTCATCGTTGATACCGTCGGCGCATCGTCGCGTCTCGCCAAGCCCAATCCTGACCCGACGCAGAAGCCCATTCCGCTGCAGGTTGGCAACACGCTCGAACTCAACGACCGCCGTGCAGTCGTGGTGGGGCTCGCAGACATGGCCCGCAGTTTCCAGAGCCAGCCCACCATCTTCACGACATACACACGAGCCATCCAGTTTGCCCCGCGCGAACGCAAGATGCTGACCTACATCTTGATCAAGGTCCAGCCGGGCGAAAACGTTGATGCTGTCAAACGTCGCCTTGAAGAACGCACCGGGCTCGCGGCGTACTCAGGCCGCGAATTCAGTTGGAAGACGGTAATGTACTTCGTGAAGAACACCGGCATCCCGATCAACTTCGGCATCGCCGTCGCTTTGGGCTTCGTGATCGGCACGATCATCACGGGCTTCATGTTCTTCAGTTTCACCATCGACAATCTCCGCTACTTCGGCACGCTCAAAGCAATGGGCGCGAGCGATGGAAAACTGATGCTAATGATCATCCTGCAGGCGATGGTCGTCGCAGTCATCGGATTTGGCCTAGGCTCAGGCCTCGCTGCATACATGGGCTTCGGTGCCCGCAACAGCCCGCTCGCCTTCAAACTCATCTGGCAAACACTTTTCCTTGCAGGCTGCGCAACTGTGGTCATCAGCGCACTCTCCGCAATGCTGAGCATGATCAAAGTCGTGAGTCTTGAGCCCGCAGTAGTCTTCAAGGGGTAGGCGGAAATGACGCTTGCGTACGCTTTGCGTGAATTACATTTTCAGCACAGAGACACAGAGTTCAAGAGGAAGATGAGGGGATGATGAGATGATGTAAGATATTTCCATCATCCCATCATCCCATCATCCCATCATCCCATCATCCCATCATCTCCTCCTCCCCCTCTTGATCTCTGTGTCTCTGTGCTGAAAGCGAACACTCATTTGCCCACCCGCAACGCTTTTCCCACTTCTGCGAATGATTGACGCATGCATCAAGCCGACTCTTCAACCTCGACCTCCCGCGTCATCTCCATCAAGGGCGTGACCAAGGTCTACCACAAGCCCGACGGCTCCATCATGGCCCAAGCCCTTCGCGGGATTGACGTTGACATCAACAAGGGCGAGTACGTTGCGATCATGGGTTCGTCTGGCTCGGGCAAAAGCACACTCATGAACGTGCTGGGTTGCCTCGATCGCCCGACCACAGGTGACTACTTCCTCGATGGCAAGAACGTTGCGACGATGGGCGACGAAGAACTTTCCAAGTATCGCGGCAGAACGATTGGCTTTGTGTTTCAAGCCTTCAACCTGATCCCAGAACTCACCATCGAAGCCAACGTGGAAGTGCCGCTGTTTTATCAAGGCATCGCGCCAGCGGCACGCCGCGAACAGGCGATCGAGGCTCTGAAACTTGTGCAACTAGATCACCGTCTGGGCCATCGACCAAAGGAACTGTCGGGCGGCCAGATGCAGCGAGTCGCGATCGCGCGGGCTCTCGTCACGCGACCGGTCATGCTGCTCGCCGACGAACCAACCGGCAACCTCGACAGCACAACGGGGCATGCAATCCTCGAAGTCTTCGATCAACTGCACAGCCAAGGCATGACCATCATCATGGTGACGCACGACCCCAAAGTGTCGGAGCGGTGCGAGAGGATCGTGCGACTCGCCGACGGCGTAGTCGAATTTGACAAACGACAAACGCCTCAGCGCGGTCACGCGTTGCATGCGGAGCGGTCCCAACTCGCCGAGGTGTAACTCTTCCGTTAGCTTTGGGGCACGAGGAAACCTAGGTGCAGTTCGTGGTGTCGAAGATGCAGCGCGACCCACTCTTCACGCGTCATTTTTCCAAACACAGGATTCGGACGCGTGGGCGTGTCCTTCATGAGCCGATTAATCGCGGCTCTGATTCGTTTTTCACCTTCATCCAGCGACAGATTTTCCGTGCCGTACGTGCCTTCGGGGGCTCCAGGGAGTCGAAAACCTTTCTGAAGGTTGCCGTACAGGATTTTTTTCTTGATCATCGGGCCCATGAGGCGGATGAACCACGGAGGCGTCGGACCGCCTCCGTCGAAACCGAGATTGATCCAATAAGCAATGTGTCCGAATATTTGCCCCGTCGTCCAGTTGCCCAGTCGTTGCAGCGTGCCAGATCGCTCAGCCGCCACGATCCGATCGACTTCAGCGAGTGCTTCCTCAAGCGTCTTGAAGTGCAGTTCGCGGATGTTCACATGCTTGGTTTCGATCAATCCGGCTGGGGTGGCCATGGAGTGTCTCCTGAATGCGAGGTATCCGTCTGAGGCGACCAGTGTACTGTCAAAGCCTTGATGTGTTGGGGCAGGTCATTGCACCTCATACAACTCCAGCGGCAGGCCGTCGGGGTCTTTGAAAAAAGTGAACTTCGCCCCCGTGTACTCATCAACGCGAACAGCTTCATACGCCACGCCACAGTGCTCGAGGTGCTTGAGCGTTGCAGCCAAGTCTTTGGTAGCAAAGGCGAGATGTCGCAAGCCCGCCGCTTCCGGATTGCTGACGCGTGGTCGCGGATTGGGGAAACTGAACAATTCGATGCACGCCGAGTCGCCGGGAATCGCAAGGTCGCACTTCCAACTCTGCCTCACCTCTCGAAACACCTCGCGAATCACCGTGCACCCAAGCACGCGCGCGTAGAAGTCGCGCGAGCGTTCATAGTCGCTGGCGATGATGGCAACGTGATGAACTCGCATCTGAGAATCGGGTGTCGTTCGTTTTCAGCACAGAGACACAGAGATCATGAGGCGGATGAGGTGGTGATGGGATGATGGGATGATGAGACCTACCCACGTGTCAAAAAGCAAAATTCACCGTCTCACCGTCTCACAAACCTCACCCACTCGTCCCAATGACTTCGCGCAGCGGCACAAGCACGCCCGACACGACCCGCTCTTCGACCAGCTCCTGCCCCAAGGTTGTCAGGCGATCATAAATGCCCGGCAGTTCCTTGATGTCCGAGATCGGTCCCATCTTTCGAAGCGTGACATACACGCTGATTGGTTCGCCCGTGCCGGTTGCCTGTGGGTCACGCGCACGATGCTCAGTCGCGTGCGTCTTGATCTCAAAGAAAATCTCGATATCGCGCGACTTGCCCAGCGTCAGGCCAACCCCAGGCTGAAAGTTCGCGATCGTCGCGTCAGGAATGTCCACCAGCGAATGCAGAGGCGATCCCGCAAGCAACGCGTCAAGCACAATCTGATTGTGATTGCCCGTCGCCATGAGATCAAACCCGAACAGCAGTTCAAGGCAATCCACATCCAAAGCAGAAATCGAGAGGAACGACGGTGCGACGTCCAGCACAAAGCGGTGCAGCGCGCTCGCGTCATCAATGCTCGCCGCGTTTACGACGCCAGTTCGCAGATGCGTCCCCTTGATCGCCATCCAGCGATGCGGCATCTCTCCGGGCGGCGACTCAAGCGCGAGTTCATCGCGATACCGCCGGAAGTTGCTCATGTGTGGAAACTGCTTGCGCACTCGCTCGAACAGGTCAAGAATGGTTTCGCGCCCGCGGGGCAACTCCATCTTCACCTGCAACTTCTGATTCACATAAAAGTCTGTGCACAGCGCCTTGTAACTTTCCGACATCGTCTCTCCCTCCGGCGCATCCTGCGCCACTGCGCACCCTCGCGTACTCACATGGAATCAACTGATTGCAGCACTCGATTCCGAAATCCTTGAGATCGCGCCCGCGCACACAACGATGAATACCGCCACAAGCCCAGCGGCACCAACATGCCCAGCAGTCCGCCACGCAGCAGACCTGTACAGCCCTACAGGATAGCGGCTTTTGTCGGTTTGTCAGTGTTTCAGAGTCGAATCTTGCGTGTTGACAGGATTCTCAGACCGTGAAAATGCTGGTGTGTTTGCGTCGGCGGCATGCGAACTCAAACGTCTGCACAACCCGCGAAGCATTCATCCTCGCGAAATATCCACGCCCAGCGTCCGTAAAACCTCAGAAGTGTGTGAGAGGTCCGGGAAAACGTGGTCTGCTCCCGCGTCGGCAAGTTCTGCCGACGTCGTGCGGCCCGTCGCAACCCCGACACTCACACATCCATGTGCCTTGGCACATTCCACATCGTGCGGCGTATCGCCAATGACCACGACATCGCGCCGAACTCGACGTTTGGACAACTTGTCAAAGCACAGCCGCTGCGCAACGTCCACAAGGTCGGCCCGCTTGGGTTCCACGAGCGGAGCAAGATCGCACCACGCCTGCACCTTGAACTGATCAGGATTGATCCCGCACGCGTGCAACTTCATCTTGCCACTGCGCTCATAGTTGCCCGTGAGCACACCGACGATGACTTCATCGCCCGAAGCCGTCACAGGCGAATGCTCTCGCGGAGTCAACGCGTTGAGGATCTCATGCACGCCCGGCAGAGCCCGCTTCTTCTCGTTTGTTTCCAGCAACCTGCCAAGGTGAAACGTGTACCGCTCGCGAATCTGATTGTGCAAGTGCTGCGAAGGCCTCAAGCCATTGAGCCTGAGCATGTCGGCGAAAATCAGCGTGTCCAATCGCCCCGCAACGCTCAAACCTTCCGACGAATACGCCGGCCCGATCACTTCGCGTCCCGCAAGCGTCAAAGCCTGCTCGCCCGCGCCGCCAGAGGTCAGCAGCGTCAGATCGATGTCAAAGAGAATGAGCATGGTTTCGTTACGCCAACTTCACCAGTTCACCGCTGCGAACCGCCGCCGCCGCCTTGATCGCAATGATCGTGCTCTTCGCACCAGCCGCGGCGTCACACGCCGGAGCCTTGTTCGCAACGATCGAATCAATAAAGTCCGACAACGCATAGTAGAGACTTGGGTTCGGCAAGCCCACACCTTCCTTCAGTTTCCCTTGGCTCGCCAACTTTGTCGCATCCGCAATCAACGTGATGCCCTCGTCGTTGTGGAACCGCTGACGATTGGCATACACCTCCCAGCCCTGCGTCGGTGCGTCGGCTTCCTTGAACATCCAGCCGTGCGTCCACGAAAGTTTCACCGCGGCGTTGGTCCCGCGGAGCAATTCGTATCGCCCGCCAAAGGAGTTCGCCAAACTCGCGTGATAACTCATCACGCTGCCGCCCTCCATCCCGAAGTTGACATGGATAGTGTCCGCAAGTTCGCGTCCATCCTTATGCAACTGAATCGATCCCGACCCCGACACGCTCGTGGGCTGCTTATCGGTGTACCACATCGCAACATCGATCGCCTGCACACCCCATTCACCCGCAAGCCCAAGCGAAAGCGCGGGATCAAGCCGCCAATTGAGTTCCTTCTCACGCGACGCATCCGAGCTCGGCACGCGCCACGAAGTCTTCTGAAACTGCTGCGCTTCAATCGAGACCAGGTCACGCACCGCATCACTGCGGAAAAACGTGCGAGCCAAGCGATACACCGGATTGCTCCGGCCTTCAAGCCCCACAGCGACCATCAACTTCGGTGCCGCATTCGCGGCCGCTTCCGCAATCGCTTTGCAATCCGCCTCAGTGTGCGCAATCGGCGCTTCGCAATACACATGCTTGCCCGCCGCGAGCGCGCCGATCACAAGGTCCTTGTGCAAGTGCGTGGGCGTCGCGATGATGACACCAACAACGTCCTTGCGCTTCGCAAGCAACGCATCGAGCGTCTCAAACGCCTCCGCATTCGGAGCCTGCCGCAACGCACCGCTGCGTCGCCCTTCCACCGTGTCGCACACCGCGACAATCGAAGCGGTTTCGAGTTTCGCAAACTCAGCCAGAATCGCACGCCCTTGCTTCCCGCAGCCAACCAGCGCAAGGGGCAGTTTTTCGCTCGGCGCCGCAGCCCGCGCCGAAAATTCGGGCAGAATCGCAATCGCCGTGAGCGCACCCGCAGCACCAAACATAAAGTCGCGACGATTGATGTCCAAGCCAGTAGTGTCAGATAGAGGCATTTTGCAGCGTAGGACGAGTGAACGCCAATCGACGCAGCGACGACACTTGCAGACTCAAAGTTGTTCGTCCCGCAGTGCCACAACGCAGTTCATCGCCTGAGTTTTTCTTGAAAGAACCGCACACTTTTTCCTTGACGCTGCAACCGCACCGACTCACGTAATTTGCACGAAAATCACGTTCAAACGCGGAACACTTCGCAAGCAAAAGCCAATAACAGAGCAGTGATGAAGGACCCGCGCCAACTCGAACCACTGCACCCCGCGAACGAAGGTGGGGGCGGCGTGATTCGCCATCGCAAAGTCCCGATTCTTCTCGCCAGCCGATCTCCGCGTCGCCGCCAATTGCTCGATCAATGGGGCTTCGAACACATCGCCCTTAGCCCAGGCTTCGAAGATGGCATGTTGACGCCCGGCGAAGTCACCCCCGCTCAGTGGGTCGCGTCGCTGGCATACCTCAAAGCATGGGCCGGCGCGATGCTTCCCGAAGCAAAGTCTGACGGCGGTCATCTCGTCGTTGGTGCAGACACCACCTGCGTCCTCGATGGCAAAATGTTGGGTACGCCTATGTCCGCCGAAGAAGCCGAAGCCATGATCCGCGCGTTCGCAGAACGAATCGACTTGCCGCAAGGTGCGTCAACGACGCAGCATGCGGGTCGTTTGCACGAAGTCTTAACTGGCGTCGCAATCGTCGATCTTCGTTGCGTTGAAAATGAGTCCGCAACCCCGCACACACGCACAGTCTTCGTCGACAGCGCCCGCGTCCGCATGGGCACGCTGACCGACCAGCAAATCTCCGAATACATCGCGAGCGGCGAGTGGAAAGGCAAAGCGGGCGGCTACAACCTCGCCGAGCGCATCGCCGCAGGCTGGCCCATCACCTTCGAAGGCGACCAAACAACAATCATGGGCCTCCCCATGGAACGCCTGAGCAAAGTCCTCCGCGAGATGTGATGTTTCGTGCCACCGACTGGCGAAGCCGGTCGGTGCAAAGAACTCACGCCGCCCTCGGCCCATCAGGCGAAGGCATCCCCAGAATCGCCCGCAGATTTTCCATCTGCCGATCCACGTGCTGCTGCGCACGCTCAACATTCGCGATGGAATCCAGTTCGCCCGGATGCCAGTTGTTCGTGGGCTTCCACGCCTTCGACGCAACTGCCGGTAACGCCGCATCTGTCTCAACCAACTTGAGACCTTGATCCGCCGAACCTTGCTGACCTGCATGACGCATGGGGAACCTCCGCGTGCTCACTGTCGCATGCCAATCAGCACGCAACGCTTTGCACGACAACGACATCGGGAGATTCTGCGATTCACTTTGGCCTCATGCCACAACCAGCACGTCCGCAAAGCACAGACGGCACGCGCAGTCGATACGACTTGCTCAATTCAAACCCGATATTCGCCAAGGTCCGCGTTTCCGCAGTGTTTTTAGACCTCTTTGCCAAACTCGCTGCAGAATAACACCCCGCGTCACACGCACTACAGCAGTCCATACTCCGCCAGTGCCGCCGAAATCTGGGGTGCGGTTTCTTGGGTGTGGTCCACGTGCTTGCCATGCCAACCCAGACTGGTCGCCGCCTGAATGTTCTCAGGCAGGTCATCAAAGAACAGAATCTCCGAGCCGCGATAGCCCGTCGCTTTTTCAAACGCTTTGTAAATCTCAATCCCAGGCTTCGCATATCCAAGCAAGTGGCTCGCATGCCGATGCTTGATCATCGAAATCGTCGGGAAGTCCGCCGGCCTGAAGTTCGTTGGCTGATGTCGACGCCAATGCGCGGGATTCGTATTGCTGAGCAGCGCAGTTTCAATCCCGCGCCGATTGTTGAGAGCCTCAATCAGCGGCCCGACATTGCGATACTCGCCAATCAACCAACCCGAGTGAATCACGCGCACTTCCTCCGCCGAGTAAATCCCGTTGGTCGCCTTCGCGATCGCCGGAAAGAAGTCTCGCTCCTGAATCTTCCCGCACTGAAAGTCATGATTGATCTGCCGCCGAATCGCCTGCCACTCCGGCGCATCCATCCCCTGCCGAGCCGGAATCCCAACATATTGGCACGCCTCCGCCCAACTGCGACAGTGCCGGAGAATCACGCCACCCCAATCAAAGCAGACGCAGCGGATCGTGTCGCTGCTTGGCGTGTTGTTTTCGGGCGGCTTGGACGGTTGACTATGCATTGATTCCAACAAGCGCGTCGGGGGCAGTTCACTTCAACGCAGAGAATGCAGAAAGCACAGGGAAAATGACGTTTGATTCACTTCTCTCTTCTCTTTTCGCCCTTGCCTTTTCTCCGTGCTCTCTGCGTTCTCTGTGTTGAATCGATCCGCCACAGCTGTAGTTTATCAAAGGCGCTCAATCCAACCCCGCCAACTTCGAAATGACCTTCACCAGCGTTTCCGGCACCGGCATCACACTCAGCCGCGAATTCTTCAGCAGCACAAAGTCCTTGAACTTCGCATCCGCCTTCATCTCCGCGAGTGTGACTGGTTTCTTGACCGCCTTCACCGCCGAGACATCAACCACCGCATGCTTCGGCTCACCCTTGTCGTTCTTCCCAGGCTGCTTCGGATCCTCATACGCGTCTGACACAACCTTCGCCAACCCGACAATCGCCTTCTCATCCCCAGTGTGATAAATAAACGCCTGATCCCCCTTCTTCATCGAGCGAATGAAAATCAGCGCCTGCGGATTGGAAACCCCACTCCACACACTCCGCTTCTCGCGAACAAGATCATCAAACGAATACTCGCCGGGTTCAGTCTTCAACAGGAACGTTGCCATACTCACATTGTTACACAGCAACAGTCGCCTGAATTTCGTATTCCTAGTCGTAAGACCGACTCTTTCTTCACACCTCTCGTAACTCTCAACGACACGGAGTCATCGCTTCGGTCACCCCGCAACATCAATACAATTCCCTTTGTCCAAACTCCACTTCTGGCTCATTCAACATCTAATTCCGACCCATGAAACGCACTCTCCCCCTCGACCGTCTCGCTCACCTCGAAGCCCTCTCGGCTCAGTTCCCAACCGCCGAAGCCGCGATCAGCGAGATCGCCGCGCTCGAGGCCCAGCTTTCACTGCCGATGGGCGTCGTCCACGTCATCAGCGACATCCACGGCGAAGACGCCAAACTCCGCCACGTCATCAACAACGCCTCTGGCGCACTCCGCCAACTCGTCGACCAGATAGTGGGCAAGAAACTCAACGCCGAAGAAAAGCAACGCTTCCTCGCCGTGCTGTACTACCCGCGCGAAGCCATCAACAAGCTCTCCCGCGAAATCGTCAACAAAGGCGATCGCGCCTCCTGGATCTATCAAACTCTGACGCTCCAATTTGAAGTTGTCCGCGCCCTTCGCGCCACCTATCGCCGCGAACACTTTGAAGAATTGCTTCCACCGTGGTATCGCGAACTGTTCGTCGAACTCGGTAGTGCGCAGCGTCCCGACTACATCAAACAAATGATCGCCGCACTCGCGCGGTACGACCGCGATTGGGGCGCCGTCCGCGCCGGTGCACGCCTCATCCGCAACCTCTCGTGCGAAGAACTTCTCGTGATTGGCGACCTGGGCGACCGTGGCCCGCGCATCGACCGCGTCATCGAAACCCTCATGCGACAGCCCAAGTGCGAACTTTTGTGGGGCAACCACGACATGCTCTGGATCGGCAGCCACCTTGGGCACGAGCCATGCATGCTCACCGCCCTGCGCTTCAGCCTCCGCTACCGCCGCATCAGCCAGCTCGAAGAAGGCTACGGCATCATCACCGCGCCGATCGAACGCCTCGTCCGCGACGTCTACTCCAACGACCCCGCCGAAAAATGGGCCGCAAAGGGCGAAGGTTTCCGCGAATCGCTGACAGTCGCTCGCATGCAAAAAGCCATCGCCATCATGCAGTTCAAAGCCGAAGGCCGCATGTTCGATCGTCATCCACAGTGGAATCTCGCCCATCGGCGTTTGCTCCACCGAATCAACTTCCAAAACAACACAGTCGAAATCGACGGCGTCCACCACCCGCTCCTCGACACGCATCTTCCCACGATCAACCCCAAAGATCCCTACGCCTACAGCCCTGACGAGCAAGCCTGCATCGACCGCATGAAAGAGAGTTTCACTCGTTCGATGAAACTCCGCGAGCACATGGAATATCTCGTCAACCAAGGCGGCCTCTGGACCAAACGCGACGACGTCCTCCTCTTCCACGCCTGCGTCCCAGTCGAAAAAGATGGCACGCCCCAATCGATGAACGTTGACGGCAAAGACGTCGCGGCCTGCGACCTCATGGACGCCCTCGAATCTGTCGTCCGCCGCGCCATGCGCAAACGCTGGTTCGGCATCGACGCAGACGCCGATTGGATCTGGTACTTGTGGGGCGGCCCGCGCTCACCCCTCTTCGGCAAAGACAAACTTGCAACCTTTGAAACGCACTTCGTCGCCGACAAAGCCGCGCACAAAGAACACAAAAACGCCTACTTCGACCTCATGCACGACGCCGCGTTCATCAAGAAACTCGGCAAACTCTTCGGCATGGGCGATGACGTCCTTGTTGTCAACGGCCACGTTCCCGTCAAAATCGAAAAAGGCGAAGCCCCCGTCAAACAAGGCGGCAACGCCATCACTATCGACGGGGCATTCAGCGAAGCCTATGGCGATCGCGGCTACACCCTGGTCTTGAAGCCCGATCGCATCGACCTCGCCGAACACGCCCCGTTCCCAGGCGTCGACGCAGTGATCTCATCTGGTAGCGACATCGTGCCGACAATGACGACCATCCGCAAGTATCCAAAATCGCGATCGGTCCGCGAAACCCACGCCGGAGAAAAAATCCAACGAGCAATCAACGATCTTGACGCGCTTGTGCACGCTTACCAAGAAGGTGTCGTCCGCGAAGTGAATTGATGCTTGTCGCTGTAGGAGTGCCATTACTGAGTCAAATTGCACTCTGACGCCTGCGTTTCGCGAACATCCATCCGCTGATGAGGAAAAGAGAGGCTCCACTCGGCGACGGGATATTGCCAAAGAGTCTGTCGGTGATGTTGACACTTGCCGATGTCGGTTCCGAGTTGCCCTCCCCGATGCTGAATGTGTAGGTTGTCGTGATATTGACAAACGTGGACATGGGGAACGTCACGAAGGGGCCGTAGTTGGTATTGTTCTGTGAGTATCCGTTTGGAGCGGCACCGGTGATGAACTCCTGCGATCTTGTGTAGGTGGCCGGCCCTGTTGTCAAAACGCTGGAGCGAGTGATGCTCCACGCTCTTGCCACGATCAGAGATGGAATCGTGAGTTGATAGATTTCGCCGAATTGACCTGACGCGAGTGAACCTTCCAGTTGATAGTCCTGCGACAAAGACACGCTGAAGGCTACCGGATCGGGAGTGGTGATCTGCAACTGTCCGTTGAACGTCAGCAACAATTCCTGAAAAGGCGGGGAATCCGGTGGCCCTTGACCTACTTGGCTGCAAAAACTGGAAAAGTTCGAGTTGAATGAGATGCCGGGGGCGGTAGCGACGATCCCATCTATGTTCACGCTCTGTCCCGCGGAGAGCACCGGCTGCGCCGCAAACGGCCCCGCCGTCAATCCGCCCGACACCTGCACCACCAGCGCATGACAAGGTGACGCGATTGCAGCCATCACAAAACCATAAATCCACCTTCGCATTGCTTGCGTCATGATTGGAACCTCCCGCGTTCCTGAGGAGCGATAAGCGTCGCTTCATCCAATATACATCAGGAATCGTGGCTCGCAAGCAAAATGACGAGTTTTGGTTCTGTTGGCAGGAAGCCCCGACCATGATGCGTTTGCAGAATCACTCACTGACGAACATTCGCCAACCTCGTCCCCGTCGAAAACACTCCCGGCAGTTCATCATCATTTTCACCCCGCGTAATCGCCCTCACCAGCAACGCCCCACCCACAAAGCACCCCTTCCAACTCTGTCCGAGCCCGCCAAACAACTCTTCCTTATCACCTCGGCTGCGAATCTTGTTATGCCCAAACTTGAACGCACGCACTTCCTGCGAGACGCGCTGTGCCAAGGCCGCATCGTCCGTCGCAAGCGATGACACAAGATTCCCGTTGCTCACATTCATCTCCGCGATCATCTCTTCAACCCGATCCACCACAATGATCGCATCCAGCGGCCCGAACGGCTCGTTGTAATACAACTTGCAACTGCGAGGCAGCCCAAGCAGCGTCGCTGGCGCAAAGTAACTGCTTGTGTCCTGCCCAGGCAGCAGCGGCGCGTTATTCAGCGATCCTTGGTAAATAGGCATCCCCCCTCCGGCCAACGCTTCGCTCCACAACCCGCGCAACTCCTCAACCTTCTTCGCGTTGATCAACGGCCCAAAGTCGAGTTGCGGCAACTCTTCATCATCACGCGACACCAAAAGCGGATTCCCAAATCGCAGCGACTTCAAGACCCCCAAGTACGTATCCAAAAACTGCGGCAGCAGCGTCCGCTGTACCACAAATCGCGGATACGCCGTGCACCGCTGCTTGCCGTATTCAAATCCCTTCTTGATCTGCTTCGCCAGTTCATCCCACTGCGAAAAGTCCCACACGCCATACGCGTTGACGCCTTCCATCTCGATCATGTACCGCTTGTTGGTATCAACCAGCGACGAAGCAACATCGCGCCCGCTGCTTCGCCCGCCCACAAAGCTCAAGCAGTCCACATACTGATTGCGCACCAGCGCATCCGACAGCACGCCGCCCGACCCGCACACAAAACTCACCGGCAAACCGTTTCGCCGCGCAATCGCCATGCACAAACCAACGCTCATGCCGCCGCCATCAGTCGGAGCCTTCGCAATCACGCTGTTCCCGGCAAGTGCCTGAATCAAAATCACATGCACCAGCACGCTCAGCGGATAATTCCAACTCGCGATATTAGAAATGAGCCCCAGCGGCTCGCGCTTATGCAACATCGACTCAATGTTGTCCACATACCACTGCACGCCCTCGATGCACCGATCCACATCCGCCTGCGCCGCCTGAATCGGCTTGCCAATCTCCCACATCAACAATGCCGCGAGTGTGTCCCGATGCGTCCGCATCTCCGCAAGCGTCGCCCGCAGCCGATCCTGCCGCTCCCGCAAAGGTCGCTTGCCCCAAGCCGCTTGCTCAGCACGCGCCGCCTTCACAGCCTTCTGCCCCACAGGCAATTCAATGAACGGCAACTTCCCGAGCACCGTCCCATCAATCGCCGACACACTCGCCCGCCCATTCCCAGGCGTCCCCCAAGTCCCCTCGATCAAATTGAGCAGCAATCCATCCTTCGTAAACGCCTCCGGCGCCGCAGCCATCGCCCTCTTCAAAACACTCGCCCACTCATACCCAGGCTTGATGCGCAATGAAGTTGCAGCCACGCTAGACACAACCCCCTTGACCTCAATATTCGCCGCCGGTGGGTTTTGTTTCATAGTCGCCATGTGCTTTCCTCACAACAAAAACGCGTACGCCATCGGCCCGCTCACTTATTCAACACACTCGCCGCTTTTGCCATTTCCTCTTTCGCTTCATTCACTGCCTTCCTTACCTTCCAGACGTTCGCGACGAGGTCGCTGCCTGCTTTGCTCTCTCTCGCCTTTATAGCACTCTTGATCTTCTCAATCGCGTCAGGTGCGTTCCACACTTGCTTGATCTCGCCCTTCAATGCTTCCAGATTCTTCGCGGCGTCCTCTCGCTCTGCAGCAGTCGCCGCAGGCCAGTTCTTCCCCATCTCGCCAAATTCCTTACTGCTCAAGTCAGGAATCTTGTTCGCTCGCAGGTCACGGATCGTCATATCAAACTCTTTTTCCACCGGACCGAACGAGCGCGTCACAATCGTGTCAGTCGCACCGACGAGTGCGTTCTGAACATCCGTTTTCCACGCGGCTTGGGCGAGAGTCGGGCTGTCAATAACGAGCTTTGTAGACAAATTGCTAATTGCAGCAGCGACGAGCAGTTCAATCTCAGTTCGAGCAGGCTTCGCCACCTGAGTTGCAATTCGCAAGACAGCGGCAATCCGCTTGCAGGCTCCGTCCATATCACCGGCTGCTATTGCTCGCTTTGCATCCGCCGTGAGCAACCTCGCAAATGCACGGGTCTGCCCAAGATGTGGCATTTCTGCCAAGAATCCCTCATCGTACTGAACTCCAAAGTCCGCATCATCCACCTTCGACTGCTCAATCAGCTGCTCAATCTGCGACGCATGCTCTTGGAGCACTGCGTCCTGACCACCCTGCGTCACATCGACCGAAGTAGCGGCCTTGCTCAGTGAGTTGTAAATGCTCGCATAAGCCTCGCCCGCAGTTTTCACTGCCGGCGCACTCTGCTGCGTAATCGGCGCCGGCGCAGGCGTGCCCTTCTCACAAGCACCAAGACCAACCGCCGCCAAAACCAAAAGCATCCCAAGAGTTTTCATCGCAATCTTTCCGAGCTCCAAGAGCCCCACGCAAATACAGCCACCAAACACCAACATCATCCAATAGTATAAACGCGGCCGACACCGCCTCACCAAACCACCACTTTGCAACTACGTCTCTCCGTCTCTTCTTCTCTTCGTCTCTGTTTTACACCGGACTCGCCACCCGACCCATCACACGTTCCAAAATCGCCGAAGCCCCATCAGTCCTCGCCGTGCCGCCGCGCACGCCACTCTTGGACACCACGCGATGCGCACACACGCTCTGCAGATTGTCCAGAATGTCCTCAGGAATCACATACTCGCGCCCGCGATAAAACGCATGCGCCCGAGAAGCCTGCGCAAGCGCCAGTGACCCGCGAGGCGACAATCCGTGTAGCAAACTGTCTTCCTTGCGAGTCTCATTCGCAAACCGAACGATGTACTCAAACAACGACGCATCCATCTTCACTCGGTCAACCTGCTCCTGCAGTTGAATCAGTTGCTCGCGCGAAATCACGGGTTTCAGCGAATGCAAAGGCGAGTTGCTGGGCCGCTCCCGCAACACCCTCGCCTCCTCATCAGGCGACGGATATCCCAGCGACAGCCGCATCAAAAACCGATCCAACTGATTTTCCGGCAGCGGATACGTCCCCTCAAACTCAAACGGATTCTGCGTCGCGATCACCATGAACGGCTGATCGAGCGCAAACGTCTTCCCATCGACAGACACCGTCGATTCCGACATCGCTTCGAGGAGCGCAGATTGAGTTCGGGGCGGCGTGCGATTGATTTCATCCGCCAAAACAATGTTCGCAAAGACCGGTCCGCGCTTAAACACAAAATCACGCGTCACCTGATCATAAATACTGACGCCCACAATATCGCCCGGCAGCGTGTCAGGCGTCAATTGCAATCTCGCAAACGAGCAATCAACGCTCCGCGAAAGCGCCGTCGCCAAAATCGTCTTGCCAACGCCAGGCACGTCCTCAATCAAACAGTGCCCGCGTGCCAAAAGACAGCAAACAACTCGATCAATCGCAGTCTGATGCCCAAAGAGCACCTTCGCAATATTGTCCCGCAGATTTCCCAGCAGTGGGTGCATAACAGAGAGTAGGTGTCAAACCGGCGGGCCCAAAACAAGTGCGAACGTGCGAAGGAGCGACAGTGCGAAAGTAGATGAACAACCGAGCCGCACTCTCGCACCTTCGCACTCTCGCACCTTCGCACTTTCTTCTCATCCATACCCCAACCGATCCAAATCATCCTCATCCAACCCAAACTCATGTCCGATCTCATGCAACAACGTAATCCGAATCTCTCTTCGCACCGCATCATCACCCTGTTCCCCCCGATTCCCCGATCCCCACCCTCCCGCCTCCGCCACAATGCCCTCGCGAAACAACATGATGTTGCTGCTCATCGCCGCCCCGTCCTCCACTGACCTCTCCGTCGCTCCCAGCCCCGTATGCAGCCCGCATAACTCATCAGCCTCTTCAGGCAGCATCCCTAATTCTTCCAACAGTTCCGCGGAAGGCGAATCCTCCACAATCACCGGCACCTCATCCAAAAGCGCACGCACCTTCGCCGGCAACTCCTCAATCACCGCCTCCAACAACGCATCAAATCGCTCACGCTCCGCACGGTTCATACCAAATGCTAGAGCGGCGTTGCTCCGCTTGGAGTGCATCCGCCGCGAGTTTCTTTTTCAGCGCAGAGACACAGAGATCACGAGGGGGAGGAGAAGATGATGAGATGATGGGACAGCCAAGTGACCCAAAATAAAATTCACCGTCCCATCATCCCATCATCCCATCATCCCATCATCCCATCATCTCTTCCCCCGCGCAGCGTCCCCCTCACGGCTCAAACAAATACTCCTCCGTCACATTCTCAATTCCCGCCGGCACCGGAATACTCCCCTTCGCGTGCAAATCGACAAAGAGCAGGTTCGTCCTCACCTGCCCCGTCGGATCACTCCTCGTCTGAAACCACCGCATCCCTCGATCTCCGCCCTGCTGAAAGTTATAAATCGGATGCGTCCCGATTGCCCAAGTCTTGCTCGGGTTCTTCACAATCGGCATCTTCCCGCCCCCGCTCGGCACCAACGTTGAAAACTCCTCGCCGCTCAGCGTGTGATCGTTCAGCGTGTAACTGCTGCCCACCAAGTCATACATCGATTCTGTCTTGTCCAATCCCGGAATCGGCACGCCCGTATCCGTACTCCCTCGATCAATCGGCGAGCGAAACACATCCATCGGAAACACACCTGCATCCGAATCTGGCGGCACGCGCTCAGAAAACACATACCGATTCAGCGGCCGCAACTCGGCTCCAATCGAATCGATTCCGTAAAACGGCAGCTGCCCCTTCTTGCCTCCAAACAGCGTCCCAATCACCGATTCTCCGCCCCCAGGCAACGGCCCCTTCCGCTGCGGCATCAACCGATCAAAGTCATTCCAATACAACGACAATCCAATCCCCAGTTGCTGCAACCGCGCCGTGCAACTCGTCACGCGTGCCGTCAGCCTCACCCCGCTCAAACTTGGAATCAAAAGACCAATCAAGATCGCAATAATCGCGATCACCACCAGCAACTCAATCAATGTGAACGCCCGCCGCATCGTTACTTCGTCTTCTCCCGCTTCGCGCGAGTCGAACCCGTTGCGCCTCCCGCGCCGGCACCGCCCGCCTGAGCGGTCGTCGCTGCTGGGGGACTCGCGGGCGGCGTCAGCCGCTTCGCGACCGCTTCATACTTGCCCGCCGCGTCAAAATCCTTGTCACTGATCCCGCCCACATCATGCGTCGACAACGTCACCGTCACGCGGTTATACCGAATGAGCATGTCCGGGTGATGCTGATCCGCCTCCGCCTGCTGCGCAATCGTGTCCACGAACTTCATCGCGACAATGAAATTCGGAAACTGATACGTCCGCTGAATCGCCTCCCCCGCAAGCGACCACTCCTTGAGCTTCTTAAGCGAGGCATCCACCTGCTGAGGCGTGAACTTGGGCATGTCTCAGCGTAGCATGGCCTTCTAGGCCATGCGCCCCGTCAAAGTTCTGCTCAACTTTTCACGCTTCTAATCCCCGCCCTACAAACCACCTACCCTCGCCCCGTGCCACCGCCGGGAAGCACAAACCCCCCGCCCACTCCCGACCCACGCGCCCGCGTCGCGCCGCCCGAGTGGGCGCGTCTCCACGTCTGGCAAATCCAACCCGTCCGCGATCTACTCATCATCGCGCTTCTGCTGGGCATCGTCTGGCTGGGCTACCGCCTCTCAATCGTCACCGTCCCGATGCTCCTCGCGCTGCTGCTCGCGTATCTCTTCGAGCCGCTCATCGCTTGGCTCACCAGACAAGGCCGCATGCGCCGCCCCTTCGCGGTACTGATGCTGATCGTGGTCTCCGCGCTCGTCGTCGTCGTCCCCACAACGCTGGGCCTCACCTTCGGCCTCGCCCAAGGCAGCGACTTCGCCAAAGCACAAGTCGGCAACATCGACCGCCTCATCCGCTCCGTCGACAAGCCCGACGACAACACCCTCCGCGACGCCCTCCCCAGCGAACGCTGGAAGTCCCTCCGCGATTGGCTTGTGGAGCAAGAAGCAAAAGCCGCCCTGACCAGCGCAGTCCAAGGCGCACGCCGAGGTGTGACTACAAAGCCCGAACCTGCGTCCGCAAGCGATCCAACAAAACCCACCGACCAAGTCCTCCCCGAAGAAAATCCCGCACTGACAACGCCGCCACTCGAGGTGCAGTCCGCAGTACCCAGCACACTCGCCCACGACAACCAATCTCCACCCTTCGAGTTCATCTCTACAGGCGTCGCCCAAGTTACCGCCAGCGCCGTCGCATGGCTGCGAGAAAACGCCGGAGGCCTAGGAGCCAAAGCAGTCCAAGCCGGCGCAGGCGCACTCAACACCGTGGGCCGCGTCGCAGGTTCAATTGCCGCAATCCTGTTCGCCGCGTTCCTCACCATGTTCTTCTTCTACTTCTTCAGCACGAGTTGGGACCACGTGCTCACAAACTTCAAAGACATCGTCCCCGAGCGCAAACGCACCCGAGTCTTCTCCCTCGCGCAGCGCATGGACCGTGTCATCGCGGGCTTCATCCGAGGCCGCCTCACCATCTGCGCCTGCCAAATCGTCTTCTTCACCATCGCCTACTGGATCATCGGCGTCCCCGCACCGCTCGTCGTTGGCCCACTGGTTGGCTTGCTCACACTAATCCCCTACGGCGCGGCTCTTGGCATGCCCGTCGCCATGCTCCTCATGGCTTTGGACCCCAGCATCAGTTCAGGCGTTCGCGCCACATGGTGGTGGATCATCGCGACCCCGATCGTCGTCCAGTGCATCTCGCAAGTCATGGACGACTACTTCCTCACGCCCAAGATCCAAGGCAAGAACACCGACATGAGCATGCCCATGATCCTCTTCGCCTCCATCGCAGGCGGCGTCCTCGCGGGCGTCTACGGCCTCCTCATCGCGATCCCCGTCGCCGCGTGCGCAAAGATTCTCTTCCTCGAAGTCCTCATGCCCCGCATCAAAGCGTGGGTCGCCGGCAAAGCCGAAGACGTCCTCCCCATCGAACGCTGATCTCACTCGATGCCCCGATGCCGCCTTTGCCCTGATGCCTTCTTGTTCTTCCCCCGCTTTTTTTCTCAAATCAGCCTCTCCGCGATGAAACGGACCACCAATCCGCGTCCATCCATATCGACTATGCCGCCCATAACGCCCGGCAAACCACGCTCAAATCCAACCCGAAAACTCACCGTTTCTCGCTGCTGAAATCCATTCGATAACCCCATCAGGACTGTGCCAACTGCACACTCATGGAGTTTGACATGGAAGTCAAAAGACTAGAACAGATTCGCTCGAAGCAACATCTCAAGAGCGCACGCCGCCGAGGCTCCGTCCTCCTCGTCGCGCTCCTCGTCGTCGTGATGCTGTCGATCATTGTCACGTCCGTCATCGCCTCAGGCGAAAACGAAATGGAGCGCACTGTTACGCAGGTCCAAGGCGACCGTGCTCTCTTCGCCGCCGAGTCTGTCGCCAACATCGCCGTCAAAGAACTGATGGCAAACACCGACTTCGATGGCGACGGCACCGTGGGCTCAGTCTCCAACGACAACAACGACGCCAACGACCCCGCCCTCAACCCAGGCACCAACGCCCGCGCCACTCGCGCTGATGTCAGTGGCGAAATCGTGGTGACTGCCATGGCCGACAACGACGACGCCGCCCGCGCCATCGAAGTCCGCCTCACGCCAGGCGTTGCTCCCACCAACGCCGGAACGATCCTGCTCGTCGTCGTGAACTCCACCGCGCTCGACGCCCAGGAATCCGCCAAGCGCACACTCTTCCAGTCTTGGGGCTACGCCGTCTCGTTGATCTCCGAAAGCGCAACCCAAGCCCAATTCGACGCCGCCGTGCGTGCTGCAAGCGTTGCGTACATCAGCGAAACCGTGACCTCCGGCAACGTCAGCACGAAACTCACCAGCGCGACCATCGGCGTCATCACTGAAGAATCGTCGCTCTCTGACGAATTGGGCATGTCTACCTCGATGACGACCTTCACCGGCAACACCGTCAACATCATCAACACCACACACTACATCACCAAAGTCTTCAGCGCAGGCACCTTGACTCTCTTCACCGCAAATCAGCCAGTTCGATATCTCTCCGGCACGCTAGGCAGTTTCACAACCCTGGGCCGACAAGTCGCAACAACCAACCCAACATTCGCCATCATGGAACGCGGCGCAACCCTCACACCCAGCGGCACCGCCGCAGGCCGCCGCGTGTACCTGCCCTTCGGCAACACTGGCGTCGACTTCACGCAGCTCACGACGGACGGCAAAACCCTCGTCAAACGCTGCATCGAATGGTGCCTCCTGCCAATCGCCCATTACCAGCTGGACGATGCTTCGGGAACCACTGCATCCGACGCGATGAAGTCGCACAACGGCACGCTGTACGGCGCGACATGGGGCGCCGGCAAACTGAACGGCTCCGCCTACTTCAACGGCACAACCAATTACCTGTCTATCGCAGATCATGCGAACTTTCGAGTGACCAACGCTCTCACCATCGCAGGCTGGATCAAAGCCTCGACCTGGCCCGCAGACGGCAACTGGGCGAGCGTCATTCTGCGAAAAGGTGAGGCGAATCCGTGCAATTGGCAACTGGAGGTTTCGGCCGGGAAAGCGACGCTAGTGCTGGATGACTACGACGTGTACGGAATTCGCGGAAATACAACTTTGCCCTTGAACACCTGGACGCACGTCGCTGCAACCTGGGATGGAGCAACAGTGCGGATTTATGTCAACGGCGTCTTGGACAACACGCCTACGGCGCGGGCCGCACCGATTGCGACTGACACACGCGCGGTGTATCTCGGCGGCCGCAGCGGCAATACTGACATCGTCAACGGCTCCGTCGACGACGTCCGCTTCTACTCCCGAGCCCTCACCGCCGCCGAGATCGCACAAATCATGCAGTCAACGCAGCCAACGGTGACGAAGTGGACGGCGGTGGAGCCGTAGGCGGTGGGGGAGGTATGAAGGCACTCGGGCACGGAGGCACGAACCACTGGCCGGAGTATTGGTGATGCTCGCATCAATCTAGTCGCAAAGCCGACTAGATTGATGGCACGGTTTGGGGCGCTTGGCGAGTTTCAGTAACTGGCTGCTCGGATGTTTCACCAACCGATGCACGCGTCTCGTCCCGCGCAAAGTCGCTCGAATTGGCCAAACAATGTTGACATGTCACCCAACGGGCAGTTTTGGATAACGCTTTCATACGCAGGGCCGACGAATCGAGAAATTTCTTGGTGAGCTTCAACGGCCGGGTTAATCACAAGAATCCGTCTCAGTTTACCCAGTGGCGGCAGCGTCAGCCCGAGCAAGTTTCGGAACCAACTGTCAGCCGGGGGAAGCGAATAGCCGCAAAACACGATCACATCTGCCGATTGGATCGCCCTCGCAGCACCCCGACGTGCTTCAACTACCATTCCCATGGCGCTGTACTTGTGGTGACTTGGCGGCACTATTACTGGTTCCTCACCGGCTGGGCGAAGGAGAGGGCAGTGTTCTGGAGTTGGAAAGCAATGGCCGGGAGAACTAAAGAAGCGATCGATAAATGCTCTAGTCAAGGCTCTGTCAGATACAACTTTCTTCTCACTGTTTCGAAACCAATTCATCGAACCGTGCACTTTGTAAATCGGGAGTGAAAATTCTGAACTATTTGCCCGTTTGTCTTCGGTGAGTCCGTACACGTATGCAGAATCGTCGCTGCCGCCGATGGCGATCTCCATTCCGAGGTCGTAGTTGAACGTGACAATGCTGGCGCAGTTTGAAACTCCGTATCGAAGCCACATCTGTCCGACGATTGCAGCAATGTCGGCATATCCAGCAGGCTTTAGCGTATTCGCAATCAGTTCATTTCGACAAAATCTGAGATGATTGGCAGTCGATTCGATTGAAATGCGATGCGTTTCGCTCAGTCGCATGGTGCAGTTCAAGACTCCTTCAAGCAGTCGCAGTAAGCTGGAGCGTGCTTTGTTCGCTTCATCAACGCTCATCAAAGCATTGGAATCAAGGTCGATCATCGAATCTAATGCCGTGAGCAACGATTCAATATTCCGTACCCCGCCCGGCATCCAAGTTTGCATCTTTGTGAGGCGATCCATCGCGCCACAAATTGTCGAGAGATCAGATTCGTAACTACCAAGCAACCGAGAGTCAGCTAGCTGCCGCGATCGATCGATAAAATTATTGAGCACCGGACAGCCAGCCTGTGCCGCGACACCCGCTCCGAGCACAAATACTACGTGAGGCATAAACAAGACCGAGCGCTTTCGCGTTCAGTCGAGCAAGTTAGTAGATTAATAATCCATGTCATCTTGATCATCATGGCTGCCTGCAATTGCTTTCTTCTCCTTGACCTCAACGATTGCGGCATCGGTGGTCAGCAAGAGGCCTTGTAGAAGGAGTAGATGCCGGCACGAAGTGCCAGCCTACCTATCAAGTTCCGCCGCCACAACATTGATGCTCCCAATGATCGCAACAATATCGCTGAGAAGGTGCCCCTCCGTGATCTTGCTCATGATCGAGTAATTGACAAAGCATGGCGGCCGCACTTTGACGCGCCATGCCCTCGGCCCGCCGTCGCTCACGATGTAGTAGCCAAGTTCGCCGTTGGCGGATTCCTGGGCGTTGTAGAGTTCGGCGACCGGCGGCGTCCAGCCGCGGTTGGTCATGATGAGTTCGAAGTGTTGGATGAGGCCTTCGATGGAGCCGTAGACATCTTTCTTGTTGGGCTTGACCATCTTGGAATCGGCGAAGGCATCGACGGAGCCTTTGGGGATGTTGTCGATGAGTTGATCGATGATCTTGATGCTCTGCTTGATTTCTTCGAGGCGGACGAGGTAGCGAGCGAGTGCGTCACCGCCGTCTGAAATCGCGACAGAGAACTTCACCTTTTCCGCACCCAAGCCATCCCAGTTGTCTGCGTAGCACAGATACGGATCATCCTTACGAAGATCACGCTTCACGCCGCTGGCGCGAGCCATGGGGCCAGTGAGCGACCAGTCGATCGCGTCCTGCTTGGTGATCATGCCAACGTCTTTGACGCGGTCGATGAAGATGCGGTTGCGATTGAGGAGGCCTTCGAGCTCGCCGACGGCGGTGGGCACTTCCTTGTGAATGAGTTCCTTCACGAGACGCTTGAACATGTCGTCGTCGTTGGCGGCGCAGGGGAGGTCCTGCATGAGGCCGCCCACGCGTGTCCAGTCTGGGTGGAAGCGCTGACCCGAGATGTAATCGACGAGGTCATAGATCTTTTCGCGAACATTGAAGCAGTAGATGAAGCCGGTGAACGCGTTCAAGTCCAGGCCCGCCGCGCCGACGCACAGCAAGTGGTTCTGAATGCGTGCGATCTCGGCCATGATCGTGCGCAGCACCTTGCAGCGCGGCGTGATGTCGATGCCGAAGAGTTTTTCGACTGCCCCGTGCCAGGCAATGTCGTTCGCGATCGGACTCAAGTAGTCCATGCGGCTGACAACCGTGACATACTGGTTGTAGTCGTGCGCCTCGGCGAGCTTTTCGAAGCCGCTGTGGAGGTAGCCGATGTGGGGCGTGCAACGCGCGATGCGTTCGCCGTCGAGCTCGAGGACGAGACGGAGCGTGGTGTGCGTCGCGGGGTGCTGCGGGCCAAAGTTGAGAACCCAGCGGTCGCCAGTATCGACGTGCTGCTGGAGGTAGGAAGCATTGTCTGCGTCAACGGAGATGGCATCATCGGGCTTGAGGGTGAAGGGCATAGGTCATTATAGTAGATTGGCGGTCCCCGCCAATCTTCTGAAGTTTTCATCGACCGTCTCGGTCGATGCGAGCGGTGAGCGGCAAAATCGTCTGATTCATCCTGCGATGGGAAGCTTGCTCCTACGCGACTCTTCCCGAAGGAAAAACGGTCAACGTTTAACGGATGGCGGAGGACTTGAACCTGCTCTGAATCAAACGCTTCTCAACACTGAGCACTCGGAGGTCACTAACAGCAAACAGACCTGATTCGGATCCCTCTCCGTGTTCTCCGTGTCCTCCGTGGTGAAATATCTTCACGAAGAAATGATCCTTGCACAGAGCAGTTTCAAAGCGTCTTATCCCAACTCGCACGATCCTTCAACATCCGCTCCCGCAACAACCGCACCGGCGGCTGACCGTGCCGCAGTACTTCGTCATGGAAGCGCTTGAGCGAAAAGTTTGCTCCCTCTTGCTGACGCCAATCTTCGCGGAGTTTGAAAAACTGCAGTTTGCCCACGGTGTACAAGCAATACATCGGGTCATACGCACCTCGCTCGGCTTCCGCTCTCGCAGGCTGCTCTGGGTAATAGCAGTTCTCCGTGAAAAACTTCGTCGCATCGTCGAGCGATTGGCCCTGACAGTGCATCCGAATCGCCGCGACCAAGCGGCAGACACGCAGCAGCGCCTCGCTCGCCTGCGCCATCCGATACTTCGCGTTTGCGTGCGGATCAGTCTTGAGTGACGCAGGCGGGAAGCCCTCATCGAGCGCCATCTGCTCCGTGTAATGCGCCCAACCTTCGATAAACGCGTAACTGCCGACATACCGCGCGGCTCCATTCACGCCCGACGCCTTGAGATGCATCGCCTGCTCAAAGTGGCCCGGATACGCCTCGTGAATCGAGACAACGTCCGTCGTGTAATAGTTGAACGCCGTCAACCACTCTTCGGTCTTCGCCGCATCCCAACTTGCATCAGGCGGCGTCACGTAGTAAAAAGACTCTGTCGCCTTGGTTTCAAAAACGCCCGGCGTGTCCATCGACGCAAATGACGTTGCACGCAAGAACGACGGCGTCTCGTCAACGATCACTTCCTGCGTCGTCGGGAACGTGATGAGTTGGCGATCAACCAGAAACTTGCGAATCTCCGCCAGATGTGCCTTGGTGTCGGGAATGAGCGACTTCGCCGTGGGATGATCATGCTGCACCGCTTCCCACACAGCCGTCGGCGACTTGTTCGGATCAATCTCCTTCGCAGCATTCTCAAACGCCGCCTTCTGTCGAGCGAGTTCTTTCAAACCAATCTCAAGAATCTCTTCCGGCGTCTGCGTGATGTACTCGCACTCGCGCAGCGTCCTCGCAAAGTTGTCTCGCCCAATCGCAAACTTCGTCGTCGCCTTCGCAAGTCGCTCCGTCTTCAGCCACACAACATACTCGCGCATCGCGGCAGCGCCATCCGCTGCCGCCGTCTTCAACTCCGCCTGCAACTGCGGCTCCGCAACATCCTCAAACCCCTTGACCAAATCTCCCTGAGCAAAGTCCGCCTGGCCTTCAGCGATCTTGATCGTGGTCTCAACAAGCGTCTTATCAAGGACCGGATCAAGGTTCTGTTTCGCCGCATTCACCAGCGGCCGCATGCCCTTCAGCACCGAAATCGCCGAACGCATGCGATCCGCCTTGGGCGCAAAATCGCGCTTCGCGTAAATGCTCGCGTCAATCGAATCCGCGTACCGCATCGGATTCGACGTGTAGTATCCATACACAGTGATCTTGAGCAATTCGTCATTGATCGCCGCGAGAATCGCCTTCGCCTGCAGCCGAGTCTCCGCGTTGTCCGCCGACTCCGCAACCTGCTGTGCCTGCACCTTGAGTGCGTTCAGACTCGCGACGCGTTTCGCAATGGACTGCGCAGACAGATCAAGCACCTTGCCGTCATATTGATGCAAACCAGCGGCTGTGCCCATGCCGGGATAGAACCCAAATGTCGCGTCAAGATACTCGCTGCTGAGCGAACTTGCCGCCGCGTGCTTGTTGTGCGATGCAGTGGTGCTGCACCCGGCCAGAAAAAATATGCCCAAAGCCACGGCTGCGAGTGATCGTTTCATAAATGAAGGTAGGCGACAACCTCACAAGCCCCTTCACCCCCTGATCGCGTTCCACCCAGCCTCCAAAACGCGTGTTGACGGATCGGTAAACACCGCTGCGGTTGATGCGCCGGTTGGAAATATCACGCGAAGCGTCTTGCCCAAAGTCTTCTTGTCCGCATGCATCAATTCAATCATCCGCGAGTTGTCA
Source organism: Phycisphaerales bacterium (assembly GCA_046350435.1). Classification (GTDB taxonomy): domain Bacteria; phylum Planctomycetota; class Phycisphaerae; order Phycisphaerales; family UBA1924; genus BJHL01. The sequence goes on along the minus strand of JAXMAK010000001.1, from coordinate 94,726 downwards.
GGCAGCGATTGAATCGTACTTGGCAGCGGAACTTCATCAATCAGCGACTTCACCGACGCGATCTGCGATGCAGGCACAAGGTTCATCGCAGCCGCACACGCGGTAGCAGCGATCAGGCCCAGTGCAACAGCCTCCCCATGATTGATTGGCGAAGTGGGATTCAGCGGATTGCTCACTGCACCACTCACCGACTCAAGCGCATGCGCAAAGGTGTGGCCCAGATTCAACAGCATGCGACTGGTCGAATCCGTACTCGTCTCAAATTCATCCCGCTCCACAATCCTCGCCTTGAGTGACACATTGGCGTGTATAAACGCTGACATCGTGCGAATCGCCGCAATATTCGTGGACGAGAGCGATTTCGCAGCAGCGACAGCCTCCCGAACCGCCGCAAAAGTAAGCGAATTCGCATCGCCTTCGTTCGCGAGCGAAGCCCCACCCGCAATCATCGCATGCTTGATGCACTCAGCAAAACCCGCCGCAAGTTCTCGCTTCGGCAGCGTGAGCAAAAACGCCGGATCAATCAACACCAGTTTCGGCTGATGAAACGCACCCACCATGTTCTTCAGTAACCCGTGAGGTGTATGCAGATTCGCGCCCGTCTTCCCGCCAACCGTCGCATCCACCATCGACAGCAACGTCGTCGGAATATTCACCCACGGCACACCCCTGCGATACGAAGCCGCCGCGAACCCTGCCAAGTCACTGAGGATGCCGCCGCCAAGGCTGATGATGGGATCAGTGCGAGAAAGATTCTTCTCCGCAACCTGCGTCACGATCGACTGCACAACGTCAACCGTCTTGTACTTCTCACACGATTCCCAAGTGAGGCGATCAGGAGTCTGATTCGGATGGCCAAGTCTGCCGCGATACACACTGACATACGGCTCAACAAGATGCACCTGAAAACCGTTCGCCCGCAGCGAATTCGCCACCGCATCCGCGTACTGCGTCGGCAGCACCGGATCAAACACAAGCGCCGCCGACGTCGCACTCGGCAACACCTTGCGAACGTGCGACCCGCACTGACTCGCAACAGAACCAATCAGCACGTCATAAGAACGAGGCCCCAGATCCACCGTGACGCTGTGCAGTTCAGGATGTGCTTGTGTCGGAGCCATGTGCTGCATGCCAATCTTCGCGAAGCATGTCCACGTTGATCATCTGACTTCAAAAGCGAGCGACAGACTTTTCCAGAATCGTGACTCGATGGCGTTCTGCAAGACCTACGGGCCAAAATTCTCGCATCTACTCATCGCATTTTTCTTTGTGCACTTCGTGTCTTCGTGGTGAATTGGGCTTTGGGAATTGTCGACTCACTTATTCCCGTACCGAATCACCTCGGCAACATTGTTCTTCTCATCCATGATCAAAACCACCGGCTTGTGCTTCTTGTATTCCTTGTCCGTCATGAACGCGTAATGCATCACGATCACCGGATCGCCCGGCTCGACCAGATGCGCCGCCGCGCCATTGATTTCAATGCACTTGCTGCCCTTTTTCCCCTTGAAGATGTACGTTTCAAACCGCTCACCATTGCGGCAGTTCGAAATCAACACCTTGTCGTTCACACGCATGCCCGACTTCTTGAGAAAGTCAGCATCGATCGTGATCGAACCAACATAATCCGGGATCGCCTTGGTGACGATCGCTCGATGCAGTTTGGAATGAAGAACTTCGCGAAGCATAATTTGTTTTCGTACATTAGCGGTCCCGACCAATCTGTCTTCATCGGCGGTCTCCACCGATGGAAAGTCGGCTGTGGTTGTAAGACGTTGAACAAAAGACTCGAATATTTGGTGGTCGCCCACCCCGGCCCCTTCCAGAGAGAGGGGCACTATCACAAACTAATGTGCGGCGACGCGATCACGCACAACTTGATCAGGCCGCTCCCACCGAATTCTCGGCGCATCCGCCCAAAGGTTTTCAAGGTCGTACGTCGAACGCGTGTTGGGTTCAAAGAGGTGGACGACGATGTCGACAAAGTCCGCAATGATCCACGTCGCGCGATCATCCACTTCGCGCCGGTAGACGTTGAATCCCGTCTTTGCCCCAAGGTCTTCGACATTCTTCGCAACGCTGCGCATCTGCCGATCGCTCGTGCCCGACGCGATGATAATGAAGTCCGAAACCTGACCCAACTCGCGCACGTCAAGCAAAACGACTTCCTCGCACTTGTCATCGCGCAGCATTCTCGCCGCATCAATCGCAAACGCGCGAGACGCCGACGGATCAGCATGATCGCTGCGCGACGTCGCACTCGAAGTCATCGCCGCTCGCGAAATCTCCCGAGGCGCGGCTGTCGCACCATCACCCGAATCACCAAGTTCCTCATCCATCTCGTCAAATGACTCAGCCGCATCATCTTCCCGCTCCAGCGGCAAGTGCGTCGGCTCCGGCGCAGGCACTTCCAACCCGCGAGACTTCAGTTCAATCGCGTCCACCGGCTTCGCAACTCCACCGGCCTTCTTCTTTGCTTTTTCAGCACGCGCGGCGGGCTTCTTCGCCGGCTTTGCGCTCGCCTTCTTCGCTGCAAATTTGGCGGCAGGCTTCTTGACAGCCTTCACAGGCTTGCTCGCCTTCGCCGCAGCCTTCTTCTTCACGGCTGGCTTCGCCACCCGCTTGACAGCGGACTTTTTCGCGACCTTCTTGGCCGCCGACTTCGCGGGAGACTTCTTGGCGGATGCTTTCTTTTTGGGGCTTTTGGCCATGGGACGGGAGGGTAGGTCGCTCACAGCACACGAGCGAACGCAGCGGCTGCAGGCCTTCGCGATCGTCGAATCACTCTTTCATCATTCCCCGCACGCAGTACCATTCCAAATGCTCACCGACCCCTCCGGCCAATTCCCCCTCAAGAACCGCATCGCCGTCGTCACCGGCGCAACCGCCGGCATCGGCGCGGCAATCGTCCGCGACTTTGTCGCCCGCGGCGCATACTGCGTCATCAACGGCAGACGCGCCGACAAACTGCAGGAACTGGTCAAGGAATGTGGCGTAGGCAACGTCGCCGCAGTAGTGGGGGACTGCGCGGACGACTCCGTCGTCGCCCGCATGATGGACGTTGCGAAGTACGCTCTTGGCCCGCAAGACCACGAAGCATGCCTCGTCGTCGCCAACGCAGGCCGAGGTCTCGCGGGCAGCGTCATCACCAGCGACGCATCGCAGTGGGAAGAAATGGTCCGCACCAACATCATCGCCGCGGCAAAACTCATCCGCGAAGCCGGCAAACGCCTGCTCGCGGAAGTCGAAGGTAAGAGCGTCGAGCAAGCCCTCGCCCGCCCGCGCGACATCGTCGTGCTCGGTTCGACGGTTGGCCGACACATCTCCCCCTTCAGCAGCATGTACGGCAGCACCAAGTTCGCCGCAAACTCGCTCGCCGAAGCCGCCCGCAGAGAACTAGGCCCCAAAGGCATCCGCGTGACACTGGTGGAGCCAGGCTTCGTCGAGAGCGAATTCCAAGGCGTCGCAGGCTACGACCCCAAGTGGTTCGCCGAAGTCAAAGCCAAAATCGGCCCCGTCCTCCAACCCGAAGACATCGCCCGCATGATCCGCCTCATCGTCACTCAACCCAGCCACGTCCATGCGAGTGACATACTCATTCGGCCGACGAGGCAGGAGTATCCGTAAGGAACCAGCCCTGCGAATCGTGCGAATAGAGCAACGCGTGCATGGGGGCAGCCGTGCCGCTTCATTGAATGGAGCGACCAAATGAACATGAGTGAATTCGTGCATGGTGCGGCTGATCGAAAAAGACCCGACAAGTTCGTTCAGAGTCTTGTCAGCAATCTGATTGGCCTTTCAGTCAGATTGATGTTGAGCGACAACATAACCACACTATTTTCATATGTATGCACAGCCCGACAGGTAAGGCACACGACGGTGCCATGTTCAGCACGTCTAGGCACTGTGCTCACCGCGGCTTTCGTGATGGCATTGTTTGGGAGGATTGCTCCAGTTCACGCACAAGTTGATCAAGCACTTGAATGGGTAGAGCCTGCGCCTTCACCTTGCGATGAGCATGCAATGGCGTACGACTCTGTCCGCGGAGTCACGGTGTTATTTGGCGGCATCAGTTCCAATAGTATTTTCGGCAATACGTGGGAATGGAATGGCGTGTCTTGGTCATTACGCGCGGTGGACGGGCCGAGCCCTCGCTTTTCACACGCGATGGCATTTGATTCCGTTCGCGGCGTCACCGTTCTGTTCGGAGGATACGGAACAGAACGCAACGGTGAAACGTGGGAATGGAACGGTTCAACATGGACGCAGCGAGCCGTAAGTGGTCCCACTCCCAGAATAGATCATGCGATGTCATTTGATTCAAATCGTGGCGTCGTTGTGCTGCATGGAGGTTCTGACAAGTACGGCCTGAATGATGAAACTTGGGAGTGGGACGGGAACACTTGGAGTCAACGAGCGGCTAGCGGCCCAGGACCAAGAAGCGGCCACTCTATGGCTTACGACAAAATGCGACGAATGACTGTGTTGTTCGGCGGCACGTCAACACTAACGTGGCTCTGGAACGGATCTACATGGACGCAGTTCATCGGAAATGTTCCTCCGGCGATAATCGATACAGCAATGACTTTCGACACATCCCGCAACGTCATTGTGCTTCGTGGACGATACCGCTGGGAAAACATACCTCAGACTTGGGAGTGGAACGGTGCATCGTGGACTTGGCGACCAGGCACCGGCCCGACTGTTCGACATGGACATGCAATGGTGTACGACGCGAACCGAGGCGTTTCGGTGCTCTTTGGGGGATACAACGAGGACTCATCAACCTACTCGAATGAAACCTGGGAATGGAACGGTGCAGGTGCCGGGTCATGGAGACGCGCCACTGCTGATCCGGACGATCGGCATGGTCACGCAATGGCGTACGACGAGAATCGCCATGTGACAGTCCTTTTTGGTGGCATCACGACATGGAATCACTCTCCAAGTAATAGCCAAACTTGGGAGTGGAACGGCCTGACATGGACACGTCGCGGCATCGGCGGGCCATCGGCGCGTGCTTTTCATGCCATGGCGTTCGACCGAAGCCGTGGAGTAACAGTTTTGGTCGGTGGCACTACTGCCGATGAAACCTGGGAGTTGAATGGAACCGGGTGGACTCGACGACTCGTCACAGGTCCCGGGCCAAGGTCTGGCCACGCTCTCGCTGCTGACACCACAAGAAACGTGATTGTGCTTTTCGGTGGCGCGACAACAAGTAATTCGGGTGATGAAACGTGGGAATGGAACGGAACCGAATGGATACTCCGCTCGACATCCGGCCCGAGTCGGCGTGTTGGTCATGCAATGGCCTTTGACTCGTCTCGCGGCGTTGTTGTGCTCTTTGGCGGCGTGGATTCGGAGAGAGCGAGGTCAGATACATGGGAGTGGGATGGACTTCAATGGATTGAACGCCCACTTCTTGGACCTCCTGCCCGCACCAATCACGCGATGGTGTTTGATTCATCACGACAAGTTATTGTGCTTAATGGAGGCCAGGGCATCACGGGTTCCTATCTCAATGATACTTGGGAGTTGAGCGGCAACGGCACATGGAGTGAGCGGCAGATGAGCGGTCCGCCTGCGAGGTATGATCATGCGATGGCGTTTGATAGTGTCCGGAATGAAGTGGTTCTTTTTGGCGGTGCACGATTCACACATTCTTCCGACACTTGGGTGCTCAGACCTCTGATCGACACCTGCGACCCCCTCGACTTCAACAACGACACCAGCCTCTTCGACCCGCAGGACATCGAAGCCTTCCTCTCCGTCTATTCCGAAGGCCCATGCGTGCCCGCAACCACAACTTGCAACGACATCGACTTCAACAACGACACCTCCCTCTTCGACCCCTGCGACATCAACTCCTTTCTCCTCATGTACAGCGAAGGTCCCTGCACACCCTGCGGCACCTGAGACAAACCACTCGTCCGCAAAACCAAATCAGGCCGGATGTCCACAAGACATCCGGCCTTTCTTCTTTTATCCACTTTTCTTGAAACGAACGCGGTTCAATGTGACCGATCGTGCTTCACTCCGCGAGTCTTCACCGCCGCCGCTGACACACACCGATCCCTGCAACGCGACCCGCCGCGATCGCACCAGGTGTCGGCCCGTTCGTCCACACCGCAGACTCATGCGTCACAGCAAACGCTACCTTTCACTGCTCGGAAAAGGCAAGAAAACGTCAGTCCTGCGCGACATTCCTACACTCCCCCATGTCCCTCCAAAACCTCATCATCCTCTGCCCAGGTCAAGGCGCTCAAGCCGTCGGCATGGGCAAGTCTTGGGCCGAAAAGTCCCCAGCCGCGGCGGGCATCTTCGCCAAAGCCGACGCTCAACTTGGCTCGCGTCTCGGCATCACGCTGAAAGAACTCTGCTTCGCAGGTCCCGCCGAACGCCTCAATCAAACTGACGCCAGCCAACCCGCGATCTTCACCGCCTCCATGGCCTGCTGGTCCGGCTGGCTCGAGCAGCAAGGCATGGCCCTGTCCGACGCTTTCGGCGCGTCGTCCGCAGTCGTCGCCGCCGCCGGTTTGTCCCTAGGCGAATACACCGCCCTCTCCCTCGCCGGTGCCATGAGTTTCGAAGACGGCCTTGAACTCGTCACACTCCGAGGTCGAGCCATGCAAGACGCCGCCGACAGCCCCGCAGCCCGCGCAGGCGGCGGCGGCTCAATGCTTGCCTTGATCGGCGCAACCGACGAACAAGCCAACGAAATCTGCGACAAAGCCCGTGAGAAAGACGTTCTCGTCTGCGCCAACTTTAACGCACCGGGCCAAGTCGTCCTCAGTGGTCACAAAGTCGCCTGCGAACGCGCCGCGAAAGTTGCCGAGTCCATGAGCCTCCGCAGCACCATGCTTGCAGTCGCCGGCGCATTCCATTCCCCTTTGATGGCGCCCGCCGCCGAACGCCTCCGCGAAGCACTGGCAAAAACCGCAATCCGTGCACCCAAGTGCATGGTGGTCGCCAACGTCACCGCTCGCCCGTACGCCGAATCCGGCCCAGTGACCGACTCCCTCATCCGCCAGCGCCTGTTCGAACAGCTCACCAGCCCCGTCAAGTGGAGCCAGAGTTGCCAGTGGATGTCGTCGAACCTCAAAGGCGAATACCACGAACTCGCGCCGGGCAAAACACTCATGGGCCTCATGCGCCGCATCGACAAAGCCGTGAAAGTCACCCCGCACGACGAACCGCAGTAATCCTGATCGATCCACAGCGGTACAAGTAGCGGCTTTGCAGGGATCGACCACACGATCCCGATAGAGGTGTTTTCATCCCGTCCCACCGCGTTGATGTTCATGCCCTGGCAAGTATGGCTCCTCATTTTCGTGCTTGGCTGGAGCGCATGGGCGTGGATGTCGCGCATGATCATGCGGAATCCGGTCGGCGATCCCGTCTCCGGCATCGCCTATCGCTTCGTGCGCATCTACACCGCACTCGTCCATCGCCTGCGCGTCACCGGCAAAGAAAACATCCCAACGTCGCGCTGCCCGGGCTCGCTCCTCGTCGTCTGCAATCACACCGCAGGCATCGACCCGCTCCTCGTGCAAGCCGCTTGCCCTTTCTACGTCCAATGGATGATGGCCCGCGACATGATGTGGTCAGGCCTCGCCGACATCTGGGACTACTTCGACCTGATCTTCGTCGACCGCGAAAAGCCCGACACCGCGGCTCTCCGCGAAGCCGTTCGCTCCGTCAGATCAGGCCGAGTCGTGGGCATCTTCCCCGAAGGCAAAATCGAACGCCCGCAAGGCCAACTGCTTCCTTTCCAACAAGGAGTCGGCGCAATCGTCTCTCTTTCCGGCGTCCAAGTCCTCCCCATCCTCATCCGAGGCACACCCGCCGCCTCCAGCGCATGGTCCAGCCTCTGGCAAACCAGCCGCAGCGAATTGATCGTGGGGGAGATCATGCATTTCAAGCGAGGCGTCCCGCCCGAAACTGTTATTTCTCGCCTCGAATCATGGTTCCTGAGCCAGGGCCTGACACGCGAAGGCTCCGGCGAAACGCAATCAGCCTGAGTAAACTCGCCCGTCATGAAAACCAGCGTCCGTTGGCTCAATTTATTGCTTTCTGGCTCTCATTCCGCTCACTCGCTCACAGGCGAGCAGATCGAAGCCGTGTTGATGGCCCAAGGTCTCCCCAGCGAAACCCGGGAAGCAGTCCAAACCTGCGCCGGCTCTGATGAATGCCTCGATGTCGAAGTCACCAGCAACCGAGGCGACTGCCTGAGCCACGTTGGCCTCGCCCGCGAACTCGCCGCAAGCCCGCAACTCCGCGTCTCGCTGCGTCATCCGGCTCCAGACGCAGACGACAACGCACCTTCGAAAACCACAACCGACTGGCGCGCCGAAGAACACCCCGCCGAACTCTCGCCAGCCAAGTTCGAAAAAGGCGAGAACGTCACCAGCCTCTTCGCGCTGCAAAACACAATTCCCGACCTGTGCCCGCTCTTCCTCGTACGCGTCATCCGAGGCGTGAAAGTCAAAGAAAGCCCCGCGTGGCTGCGCTCCTGCCTAGAAGCAATCGGCCAGCGCCCCATCAACAACATCGTTGACGTCACCAACTTCATCGCCGCTGAATTGGGCAACCCCTGCCACGTCTTCGACATGGCGAAGATGGCCGGCAACAAAATCGTCGTGCGGCTCGCAAAGGAAGGCGAAGCCCTCACGACGCTCGACGGCAAGCAGCGAAAACTCAAGGCCGATGAAGTCGTCGTCGCCGATGGCGGACGCGCGCAAGGCCTCGCGGGAGTCATGGGCGGCGCAGATTCCGAAGTCTCTGCATCCACCGTCGATGTCGTCCTCGAAATGGCAACATGGGACCACGTCGCCGTGCGCCGAGCAGCGCGTCGTCACCAACTTCGCACAACCGCCAGCCACCGCTACGAGCGCATCGTCGATCCACGCACACTCGAAGCCGCCGCGAATCGCGCCGCGGCTCTCATCGCGTTGCTCGGTGGAGGAACAGTGTGCCCCGGCACGCTCAGTGCGGGTAAGCCGCTCGAAGCACCAACCACAGTGCGACTCCGCCCACAACGCTGCCGCGCGATCCTCGGCATCCAACTCAACTCCGATCGCATGGTGCAGCACCTGCACGCCGTTGGCGTGAAAACTGGCCCCTTGGGCCGAGGCGGCGACGAACTGCTCTGCACGATTCCCGTGCATCGCCCTGATCTCACGCGTGAGATCGACCTCATCGAAGAAGTTGCACGCATCGAAGGCCTCGATGCCATCAACGTGCAGGATCGCATGCTCGTGCGTGTCCGCGCTCCGCAGCAGAGCGAGCGTGCCCGCCGTGAACTCGCAAGCGTGCTAACTGGCCTTGGTTTCTACGAAACCGTCACGTTCAGTTTCACCACACCCAAGCACGCCAAGTCATTCTGCCCGACTGGCCTCGAACCCATCGTGATGGACGACGCGCGCCGAGGCGATGAACCCGCGCTGCGTCCCAGCGTCCTCACGGGCTTGCTCGCATGCCGCATGAAGAATCAACACGCAGGCGTCGCCCAGCCGCCCGGCGTTTCAAGCGTTGGTCATGGCGGCGTCCGCCTTTTCGAAGTTGCGAGTGCCTATGCACAGAAAGCCGGCAAGCGCGACGCCGCTGACACGGTTGAACACTTGAACGTCGGATTGCTCCTCGATTGCCCCGGCAAGTCCATCGACGATCAGCGAGCCGGCATCCGTCATATCCGCGGCACGATCGAATCGCTTGTGAAAGCTCTCGCAGGCGACGTTCGCAAACTCCGCGTCGAACCCGCCGCGCCACACGCGCCAGCGTTCGACAAGGGTGCATTCGCAAAGTTGTCTCTGATCACTTCTTTCAACACCGTCGAACCTCTCGGGTACTTCGGCTTGCTCGACAAGTCCGCCCTCGCGTCGTTTGACCTCGCGACTCCAGTCGCCGTCGCCGAGGTGAATCTTGGTGTCCTCACCAGCCAATATCCGCCTCGCTCGCGCGTCTTCGTGCCGCCCGCGCTCCCCGGCATCGAGCGCGACGTCTCGCTCGTCGTCGCCGAAGACCTCCGCTACGACACCATCCGCACCGCCCTCGAATCCCGCAAGCGCGGCTCGCTCGAAGATGTGCAATTCGTGACCACTTATCGAGGCAAGCCGTTCCCGCAAGGCAAGAAGAGCGTCACCGTGCGACTGAGTTTCCGCGAAGCAGGCCGCACACTCACGCACGAAGAAGTCGACGCCCCAATCAACGCGTTGCTCAACGACCTCAAGAGCGCATTCCCCTTCGAAATTCGTTCGTAATCAAGAGCCGAGGTGCGCAAGCACCCGGTCTTCCCCACAAAATCAAAGACCACCCCTCGAAAAGTCAACCCACTCCCAACCACAAAATCCCAATCACCACACAAGTGCGCACGCGCACGGTCCGCGCCCGTCCGTCCCAGAAAACTCCAGAAGGCGCAAAGCCGCGACCTCCGCGACAAGACCGATCAACCACACCCATGCGCACATCTCTGGTTTTTCAAGAACGCTGTGCACAATCTTTTGTCCTTTACTCAATCGATAAGCACTCACTAGCTTCGCTCAAAGTATCACGAAATATCCGCGCGGTCAGATGACCGCGCGGATCGTTGAAAACAATCAGTTCTCTTGCGAACACCTCGCGTCGCGTCGCTCAACCGCCGCACGTACCGCACGGCCCTTCGCTGAAGACGGACAGGAAGTCATCGATATCGCACGGATCAAACAGCGATCCATCGTTGTTGAAGTCGATGTCGTTGCAAGTTGCCGTCGCAGGAATGCACGGCCCTTCGCTATACACGCTGAGGAACGCGTCGATGTCCTGCGGATCAAAGAAACTCGTGTCGTTGTTGAAGTCGATCGAGTCGCAGCCAATGCCGACCAGCGTCGCGTTCAGTGAGAGAGTGAGATCAATCGATGAACTGTCACTTTCGCCCCCGGTATTCACAGGAAATGTCGGAGCGTTCGACTCAGTGTTGCCGCGAAGCACGTAGGTGCCCGGGGCGAGTGTGCCGGAGATATTGATGGGCCCGTTGCCACCAGGCGTGATGAAGATGGGCTGACCGATCATCTGCAAGAAGGCGAGAACGTCTTCGGTGTCCATCGCGAGCGTGCCCGTCAGCGTGTAGTTCGTGGTTTGCGTGACTTCAAACGTCACCGAAAAACCGCCGCCCGCGACGGCGAGGTAACTACCGCCATCCATTCCAACGACCGACACGGAGTTGTTGATAGTGATGTGAACATTCGTCACGCCGGGAGCGGGGCTGACGTTGACGAGCGTCGAGTTGCTGGCATCCGCGACAGCGGTCGTACCGGGCAGGGAGACGATCTCGCCTGGCGGAACCGGACCCACACCACTGTGCAGCGACGTGCCGAACGACCCACCCAACGCCGAAACCGGACTATTCACCGGACCTTCACCAAAGGGCGCAGGCCCGCCAACGCTGCCTTGGCGACCCACCAAGGTGTTCACGTACGACGAGTAGCTGACTTCTGGAAACCGAACATCTCCTGCGAATGCTGATGTCGCAAGGGAGGCAACGGCAAGAACGGAGAACGCACAACGAATCAACATACAAGCTCCTTTTGATAATTCAAGGGCAGGAGCGTGGAGTTGATTCGGAGGGGGCAGCTTTTGTGGTGGTTTGATTTAGATTTTTTTCGATGCGAGGGTTCGATAATGCATGTACTCAACTGCGCGATCCTTGCGATGCACAGTTTTCTGACTTTGGCCGACTGAGGCGAAAAAAGTCGACCATGCTTTCGCATGGTTGACCGCGTTGCTAGCTTGCGTTGTTCGCGTTACTGAGCCCAACGACGATGCCTGCAAGGCCTAACAGAATCAGCGAGATGACGGCAGCAACTTGAATGCGCCTTCTCGGCCAACGCCTTTGCGCATGAGTTTGGGTTGATCGCTGCCTTGGCGATCGCCGAATACGTCGATGCGGTGCATTTGTTGTTCCATGCGCGGGTGGCTGGAGATGCCGGTGATGGTGTGCGGGTCGAAGAGGTACAACTGAACGTATTGGAAAATCGGAAGGATCGGCAGTTCATCTTCCACGAGCATTCGCTCGGCTTGTGAGAGCAGGTTGAGTCGCTCTTGAGGCGTTGGTGCGTTTTCGGCTTGATCGAGCAGCGCGTCGTAGGCGGGGTTGGTGTAGCCTCGGTCGTTGTTGCCGTCGCCGGTACGGCTGAGATTGAGGAATGTTGTGGGGTCGCCGTAATCGCCGAACCATGAGCCGCGGGAGACCATGAAGTCGCCAGACTTGAGGCGTTCGCGGAAGACTTTGATTTCGACTTGATTGAGGCGAACGGAGATTCCTAATTCGCGTTCCCAGTCTTTGGCTATGGTTTGTGCGATGAGGTCGTGGCCTGCGTCTTTGTTGAAGAGAATGTCGAGCGAGAACTTGTTGTTAGGACCGAAGCCGGCTTCCGCGAGCAGTCGGCGGGCCTCGGTGATGTTGCGTTCAAGGCCTTTGGGAGATTCGTAGTTTGGAATTGTTGCACGCGGGACGATGGTGTTTGCAACGGGTTCGCCCACCTGGCGGATGTTGTCGGTGACGGATTGCTTGTCGACGGCGAGGGCGAGGGCTTTTCGCACGCGTGCGTCGGCGAGGGGGTTGGGCGTGCCGTCGCTGAGTTTGGGGCGGCAGTTGAAGTTGTAGAAGTAGGTGCCGAACGCGGGGAAGACGTGGAGCGTGTTGCGAGGGTCCTTCGGGAGTTGACGATCAACTTCGATGGGGTCTTGCGGAAACTGAGCGGAGAGGCGATCGAACTCGGCTTGATGCTCGGCGTAAAACGCGCGCTTGTCGCGGAGCATTTCCATGCGGTAACTTGGAACGACGTCGGTGACGTAATCGACGGCTCCAGTTCGGAACGCCAGCACTTTTGCGTTCGCGTCCTGCACGCTTGGGATTGCAATGGTGCGAACGGAGAGATTCGCGCGATTCCAGTAGTGGGGGTTCTGCTCAAAGAGCATGTCGCGCTTGAAGCGCCACGACTTGAGCGCGAAGGGGCCGTTTGTGATTGAAAGTGGCGGCTTGGTCCAGTCGGGGCGGCTCTTGAGCAGGCCTGTGCGGGAGTCGATTGATTCGTACGCCTTCACGAGCGGCGGGTACACGGGAAACATGGGCGGGAACGCGACGAGATCGAGGAAGTACGGCGTGGGGCGCGTGAGCGTCACGATGAGCGTGTGATCGTCGGGTGCTTTGAGTTGCACGAGTTCGTCAAACTTTGCGAGGGTTTGGTTCCAGAGTTCGTTGGCGGCTGCGACTCGCTGCGATTCGTCAGTGCGTGTAGCGTTCTGTGCTGAGAACTCTTTGAGAGCCGCGCTGCGCCAGGTGATGAATGCGTCGCCTCCTTCGATGAGCGTGTAGAGTTTGATGTAGTCGCCTGCGAGGTCGGGGAGCATGGAGCGACGCCAGGAAAAGACAAAGTCGCCCGCGCGGACGGGTTCGCCATTGGTCCACTTGGCGTTGGGGCGGATGCGGAAGGTGTAAGTGCGTTTGTCGGCGGACAGTTCCCAGGATTCAGCCGCGGCTGGCTCCATGTCGAACGAATCGGTGAAGATATCTACGCGGGTCAGACCTTCGCTAATCATTCGAGCAACGCGATTGTCTTGCAGCCATGAGATGATGGCGGGGTCGAGCGTGCTGACGTCGCCATTGTTGATGAAGACGAAGTCGGCGCGGGGCGATGGCTTATCGAAAGCGATGCCGGCGAGCAGAAGTCCAACCAGCGCGATGATGGGGAGCAGGATTCGCGGCACGCCGGAGTGTATCGATGGTCACCCGTGCCACCGACTGCGGCTTTGTGCGATCGGTGGAACAGCGCAAGATGAACTTGAGACGCCAGTTTGAGGAATCCAAGTGCGATTGAACATTGGCGAACCTGCAATTCACTGACGTACCGTGAGCACCGACCGCGCAAAGCCGCAGTCGGTGGCACGCTACCTAAACTACTTCTTCAAGTTGACGTACTGCAGCGGGATTCCCAAGCCTGCGCCGTCGAGCAGTCGCATCGTCGCTTGCAGATCGTCGATCTGCTTGCCGGTCACGCGGAGTTCGTCGCCCTGGATGCTTGGCTGGACCTTGATCTTGCTGTCCTTGATCAGCCGCGAAATCTCCTTGGCTTTTTCCTGCTCGATGCCGTCGAGAATTTTGGCTTCGCACTTGAGTTTGCCGGCGATCGTCGGCTCGGGCTCGCCAAAGTCGAATGTCTTGAGCGGGATCGCTCGCTTGATCGCGGCTTGCTCGAACATTTCGCGGAGGCCGCGCATTTTCATGCCGTCGTCGGCGACGAGTTTGAGTTTCTTGTCTTTCTTGTCGACGGTCACCTCGGCGGTCGCGCCTCGGAAGTCGAAGCGGTTGGCGACGGCTTTGAGGGTGTTGTTGATGGCGTTGTCGAGTTCGGCGAAGTTGACTCTGGAGACAATGTCGAATGAAGGCATGATGCAATATAGACATCTGGCGTAACAAGTTCGAGGGCCGCCGTGCAAATCCCTAATGTTGGGTGATTTCGTAATATTGCTGACCTATTCATGGCATATTAGGTGATTCCCGCGCTTGATAGATTTGAAGAGTCGTGCTTAGATCATTGATGCAGCAGTCTCAAGCCGGGAAAACGTCTCAGCCGGATGTGGAAGGGACAGCACACGCGCTTGTGGGATCGCTGCGGGCGATTGTCGAGACCACGTCGCCTCAGCCGCCTTCGCCCACGCAGCTTGCGAATCAGTTGGGGCTGAGCCGAGTGACGGTGAGCAAACTGCTTGGATCGCTGGATCAATCGACGCTCTTTGACACGCTGGAACGCATTCCGGGGCCTGATTCGCTTCGAGACTTTGTTCGGTCGACGGCGCGGATCAATACGTCGTCGGAACTCATTAACAGCGCGCTGAGCAGCATCGATCGATTTGAGACGCTGATTCGCGATCACTTTGGGACGCGAGATGCTTTGCACGCCGCGATTGGCAGTCAGTCGACTGCGCTTCGATCACGCATCGATATGGCGGCGCGGGGTGATGTGTTTAAGGGGCTGCGGCAGGTGTTGGGTGTCGAGGCGGACACTTGGCTGACGGCGATGATCTTTGTTCCGCACGCCACCGACCCGGAGTGGGCGAGCGTCACGACGATTCACGGGGCGATTGGGATGCGGCGGCTGAGGCCCGATGCTGAGGTGTACTTTACGTTTGGTCCGCCCTATCACGAGGCGGATGCGGAGCCGCAGCTTTCAAAGAGTCCGGTGTCGCTGCAGGAGTTTTACACCAACGAGCCAGCGAATCTCGAGGTGGAGATGACGGGCGGGCAGTTGCGGCATCGATTGGTGGGGGATCGATTGGGCAAGGATGCGCGTGCGGACATGCTTGCGGTGAGCCATGCGGTGCGGGCTTCACGTCGGTATGCTGCGCCGGGATCGAAGTTGCGAGGTGTGTCGGTGTTCGTCGATACACCCGTGCGCATGCTGGTTGCTGATGCGATCGTGCATCGGGATATTTTTCCGGAGCGAGAGCCAGAACTGTTTGTATACAACCCTGGTGCGAGGGGACCCGCGAATCCGAATGATCCGTCACGCAATGCGG
This sequence comes from Phycisphaerales bacterium, assembly GCA_046350435.1. Classification (GTDB taxonomy): domain Bacteria; phylum Planctomycetota; class Phycisphaerae; order Phycisphaerales; family UBA1924; genus BJHL01. The sequence continues at coordinate 79,174 of JAXMAK010000001.1, read as the reverse complement.
ATCGAGTTTTGACACCTGAGCCGGTTGTGCATGTGCCGCGCAGTTCGGAGCGGTTTGAAGTGGACGAGGTGCCAAACTATCGCAACATGATCGAGAGCGTGAGCCGGCAGATCGGCTGCGTGATGAGCGACTTCCGGGTGCATCGGTTGAGGCTTGCGTACCCGGTGCCGTGCTTTCAGCATGTGATTGCGTTTGAGGCGCCGGACGGCAAGTGAGCAACGATCAGAACGGCGGGCGTGCGCGGTACAAGCGATCTTCTTGGTCACGGAGAATGATCGGTCCATCTTCTTTGGTTGTGGTGTAGTCCAAACCTTTCAGTCCGCCATACGTCCAGCGAAATCGGCCGTGCCGTTGCAGGGGGTTTAGCCCATCGCTGGCGGGTTCCCAGAGGGACGGTGTGTAATCGAAAGTATGCGACATCCACTGAATGTTTGCCGTTGGCGGGTAGCCGCCCAACGTTGAGCGGTTGGTTACGAAGTTGTTGACGGATTGATCAAACATCAGTAGCGGTTGCTTTGCGAGCGGGAAGGTGAAGTTGTAAGTGCGGCGATTCAGCGAGCAGTGCCTGGCTTCGCCATCCATGACCTGCACTTTCTGGGAGAAACTGCGGACATCGACAATCTTCCGCTTCCCAAGCACGGAAGCGGTGGTGGGTCCGTAATATGTATTATGTGCGTTGGCCTGCGTAACGGTATCGCCCGCATCGGGTGAGTATGACGCGGGCACGACTTGATAGCTTGAACTGAACGACCAACGCCAATTGTTAGGTTCGCTGCCGTCGGGTTGATATGGTTGGAGCGAGTTGGATCGGAATGCTGGGACGTCCTGCCATGTGAAGCGGTAGCGATCTTCGGGACACACAACCATTTTCGCGGGCAGTCGCTGGTCGAGATAGTCCTGCAAGACCAGATGCGAATACAGCACGTGCGGAATCCACTGTGTGGGGACCGGGAACGAGTCTTCGCCCCAGCGGCGTCTGATGACGTTGACCGCTTGCCTTGATGCCGCAGCGAGATCGTCTCCAACGGAGTTCCAGCCGTTCATGATGTCGCCAGACATCTCGCCGCTGGGCGTGACGCCAGCGGTCCAGGTGAACGAGAAAATCTTGTCTTGAAAGTCTGCTGCGTAGGTGTGTGTTGCAGTGCCGAATTGTTTCAGGTTGACGGAGCATACAAGTTGGCGACCGCCGCAGCGCCAGCGACCTAGTGCCGGGAGCAAGAGGCTGATGAGCAACGCGATGATCGCGATGACCACGAGCAATTCGATCAGTGTGAAGCCGCGGCGAAGTCGGTGTGAAGCCAAGATGCGAGCGTTCATTGTGTCACCCTTTCGAGTTGCAACTCATTCAACGCAACAGCATACCCGATTTGTCAAGCGAATGCATGTAGTGTCCAAGAACGTCGTTCAGCCAAGCCATGAAAAAAGCCGACGCGAGGTCGGCTCTTTGGACACAGAGTTTTTGGTGAGAATTTAGAAGGGAGGACGAGCGCGATACAGTGCGTCAACAGGAGGAGTGAGAATGATCGGAGCATCTTCTTTCGTGGTCAGGAAGTCGATGCCCTTCAAGCCGCCGTAGGTCCATTGGTAGCGGCCGTGGGGCTGCTGGCCAGCCGGGTATGTGTTGGGTGCTTCCCAGGCTCTCGGATCGTAATCAAACTGCTGAGGCAACCAGCTGGTGTTCGCTGAAACCGGGTCGCCGCCCAAAGTGGAGCGATTGGACAGGAAGTTATTCACTGACTGATCGAACATGAGGAGGGGTTGCTTCGCGTTGTTGAATGCGTAGTGATATTCGCGCTTGTTCAACGAGCAGTGGCGGGCCTGGCCATCGAACACCTGCACCTTTTGTGAGAACGAACGGACGTCGGTAATCTTGCGCTTGCCGAGCACACCGGGCGCTCCAGGGCCGGCGTACGTATTGTGCGCTCCGCCTTGGTCCACAGAGTTGGGTCCTGCGTCAGCCGAATACGAAGCGGGCACCAGCTGATAGCTCGAACTGAAGGACCAGCGCCAGTTGTTGTTGTCCGAGGCATCTTCCTGGTACGGTGCGAAGTTGTTGGCGCGGAATTCCTGAACGTTCTGCCACTGCAGGCGGTAACGATCTTCTGGGCACACGACCATCTTGGCCGGGAGGCGTTGGTCGAGGTAGTCCTGCAGGACCAAGTGAGAATACAGCACGTGGGGGATCCACGCGGTGGGAACGGGGAAGTTATCTTCGCCGTAACGCTTGCGGATGACGTTGACAGCCTGGCGTGCTGCGGCAGCGAGGTCGTCGGTGGCGCCGAGCAAGTCATTGCCAACGACTTCGCCCGAGGGCGTGCTGCCTGCGGTCCAGGTGAACGAGAACATCTTGTCCTGATAGTCCGCCGCGTACGTGTGCGTCGCGGTGCCGAACTGCTTCAGGTTGACGGAGCAGACCAACTGACGGCCGCCGCAGCGCCAGCGTCCCAGCGCGGGGAGCAGGAGGCTGATGAGCAGCGCGATGATTGCGATGACCACCAAGAGTTCAATCAGGGTGAAACCCTTCTTGGCGGTTGGGGTACGAAGGACGCGATGTGTGCTACGCACGCTCGTGAGCATGGAGCAGATCTCCAAGGTCACTGGCTTACGAGGCGTCATGCCTCAAGGCCAGTGAAGACATCCTGTCCGGGTCATTGATCCATCGGGATCAACTCATGCGCAGTCATCGGGCGGACAGGAATCCCGATGTTTCGCGTCAGGGGCTTACGTCCCCAATTTCTACTGACTCAATCTTTATCAGTTCCAAGTCAGGTCTAAATACTATCTTCGCTCAATTCGCTTCTCAATCACTTCGCACGCTTTGAGCCTATTTTTCAGGCGATTTCGCCATTGGCCAACGTCTCAAAAACGACACAAACTCAAAACACCTCGCCGTCGTTACTCATGTGAACACGCGGCTGACCTTCTCCACTTTTCCGACGCGATTCAGGACAGACACTGAACTCGCTCGGCCTTGCGCCGCCAGCACGACCAAGAACAGGTCATAGGCAGCCCCAACGCCCAAACTTCTTGTCGAAAAAGTTCAAGTCAACGCGCTCAGTATCACATGAAACGCGCGGCTTGTCAAGCCCATCCGCAACCGGTTCGCTTGCTGTTGCAAATAAGTCTGTAATTCCACAACGAACATGCAAAAAGTACCCGTAAAGGGGTGAGTTCATGTCGTGCCAGCAACAGTTTTTCAGGACCAAGAAAAAGACCCGGCACGAGGCCGGGTCTTTGATAGGGTTTTGATAGTGCTTGTCGACTTCGAGATCAGCGGATCTGTTCGAGCGGGACTTGGATGCCGTAGGGCACGCCGGACGCTGCCCAACCGCCACCCAGGAACAAGTCGTAGTGCTCCATGGTCATCATGAAGGGGAGGTTGTTGCGGCTTGTTGCGTCGACTGCGAACCAGGTCGGGCCGCCGCTGCTGAGGATTTCTGAACGCTCGTGCAGACGCAACTCGCTGAAGCCGTTGGCGGGCACGTTGATCGTGATCGTGCTCGTGGGCTGGCTTGGGCGGTTGAAGAAGTTGAGTTTGATGTCGATCGTGCTCACGGTGTTGGTTGGGTTGTAGACCCAGAGGGTTTCGAAGTAGAGGCGACCTGCGGTGCGTGCGTCGATGAACGCATCGCCAAACAGGAAGCGTGTGCCGGCGGTGTAGCGAGGTGATGCTGAATCAGCGTCGCCTCTCTGGAACTCGACGGACTGCACGGACACGTCGACGTTGCTGGTGAAGGTGATGCCCACGGGTTGGCCGGGCGTGATGCCCAGCGTGGACGCGTTCACCACAGTCGAGCGACCAGGGCCGACCTGGATCACGCGGGAGAACCCGGTGATACCGGTGCGGATGAACTTGCTGTTGAGCGTCACGCTCGCGGGGTTGTTGGTGGGGTTGAAGATGACGATTTCAGACGTCACGCCGTTGCCCTGCGTGAGATTGGTGATCGCACCCTTGCGGCTGCCCATGTCGGCATCGCCGATCGCGCCGAACGCGGCTTCCTGGCCTGCGCCGATGCGATATGCACTGACTGCCGCGACAACACCTTCAAAGACCGCGGCCTTCGCCGGATCCGTTGAGCCGTTGGACTCAGGAGCGACGCGGGCCGTGAGGACTGCGCTGAAGATGCCCGTGCCAAGCTGTGCGAAGTCATCGATGCCGAAGCCTTCACGACGGTTGGCTTCGATGCGACGGTATTCGCCGTTGCCCGGCAGCGTGACCTGCTGACCATTCTGCAGGTACGCGACGAGCTGCATGTCGACCGCGAAGTCGTGCGGGTTCCACACGACGACGTAGTTGAGCGTGCTGCCCGGGGCGCGTTCAAGACGCGGGAAAGCCCAGCGATCCGAGACGCGGCTCGTGAACGCATCGCCTGTGCTGCTGCCAAAGTCGTAGTGCGACAGCGTGGCGCCCAGGGGCTGGATGTTTGCAGGATCGACGGCGACCGTCTGATTCTGTGCGTTGACGAATGTGTTGGGATACTGATACTCGACGACCAGCGAGTACGGAACGTTCTGACGGACAGGGCCGTCCTGAACGATCGTGCCGTTGATCGGGGCGTTGATCGTCACGCCGTCGCGAGTGTTCGCGCCGATCGTGCGAGTTGCAAACGTATCGACGAGGCGACCGCCGTTGCCGTCTTCGAAGGAGTAGTAGAGCTTGACGGTGTAGTTGATCGGGAACGGGTTGGGGTTCACGATCGGGATGAATTCGCTGATGAGGTCGGTCGCGTAGCCCTCGGGGTAGACGAGCTGGTTGACCAACGGCTGCGTGTCGACTTCGAGCGTGTACGAGCCGGTCGAATCGCCCGGCGCGTCCACGACGACGAAGATCGTCTGGCCTGCGGGTGCTGCGAAGTCAAACTTCGCGGCTGAACCGAAGTTGTTGACTTCGTCGCTGCCGATGAGCGAGATGCTGCTGTCGTTGTTGCGGCGGTAGACATCCATGCGGCCCAAGAGCGTTGAGCCGTCAGGCAGCGAGAGGCGGATGAAGACGCGGCCCGGAGCCACGGTGGTGAAGCTGTAGAGGTCGCGATCCCCCGCTGGGTTGATTTCGGGCAACTGCGGACGCGAGCCCTGTCGCAGGGTCGAGCCATCGCCCGTGCGATCGTTGAGGACGATCGTGGTGGGGGCGTTGAAGTCGATCTCGCCCGTGTCCGAGCCCGGGGGCAGAACATCGGGAATCGGACCTTGGATAGCGATGCGATATTCGCCCGTGTCTGCGCTGCCCGCGAGCGGCACGACGAGCACGTAGTACTTGGACAGCAGGCTGGAGACGTTGAACGTGAACGTGACAGGGTCAAGCACGTTCGTCGCGTCAGCGCTGCCCACAAGGTTCTGAGCGATTTCAGTGCCTTGTGAGTTGAAGACTGCTTGGTAGATTTCGATGCGAGGACGCAACCCTGCTGAAGTTGCGGAGAGCGGAGCGACTTGCACGGTGTGCGAGCCGGTTGCGATGTTGAAGAAGTAGAAGAGGTCGGTGTCAGCCGAAGTATTGATGCGTGGGTTGTTGGGGCCGACGCTCGAACCACCAAGCTGACCGCGGCCAGTGCTTGCCACAATCGCGATTGGCGTCGCGAGCGAGTATTCGCTGCGGTTAGCGTGATCGTCGACCGAGGGCGTCTGGACGCTGATGGAGTAAGTGCCGATGAGGGTCGTGTTGACGTTGGGGCTGACGGGGTCAACCACTATGTAGAGACGCGTGCCGCGAGCAACGAAGGGAACTGTTGCCGTGACAGGGCTGGTTGAGGTGTTGTCACCCAGCACGCCGCGGGTGCCCAGGAGGTTGCCCGCTGCATCCATGATCGACACGCGACCACGGAAGGTACTTCCGAGTGCGCGGGTCAGGTTGACGGAGACTGGGCCGCTGGCCGGGGATTCAAAGGTGAAAAGGTCGGTGTCAGACGACACTTCAATGTTGCCCGCTCGCGAACCCTGGCCCGTGATCGCATCGATCGTGACGTTCGTTGCGAATGCAAGTTGAGAGATGTCGTACGTGACGTCGCCCGCGAGCGGCACGGCGTCGGCGTGATCGTCCGTCGAAGCAAAGTTGATGGTGAGTTCGTAGCGGCCTGCGTCCGTCGTTGGATCGAAGCCTTCAACCACGATGAAGTAGTTGGGGTAGCTGCGATCATTGGGCGGAGCAAACGAAGTGCTGCGATCGGGCGACACTGACGCACGAACCGTGACTTCAGTGGTGCCAACGGGCGGAGCTTCTGTGCGGCTCGTGCTGGCGATCTGCAGGTAGAACGGATGCGTGATTGATCCATCGCCAAGCGGATTTTCGCTGATTTCGTACACGGTGACGCGCGGGACCAGTGAGTTGTCCAGTGCGCGGACCGTGACGTTGATGAGGTCGTAGTCAGGGAACTGGAACTTGAAGACGTCGGAATCGCCCGGGACTTCGATGTTGCCCGCGACGAAGCCGATGCCCGATGCGTCTTCGAGTGAAATGTTCGTCGCTTCCCACCAGCGGAATTTGTCGCTGTAGTCGTCAACGAACGGCAGCGTTTGAATATCGATGCGATAGCCGCCTTCGCTTGCGGCAACGCCTGTGATCTGAACGAAGAACTCTTCACCTGTGAAGGACGTCGTGTTGATCTGGAGTCTGCCGTTACCGAGGTTGGTCGCGTCGCCCACGTTCTGCGGTCCTTCGCGGAACACAGCGAGGGTTGCGGTGAGGGTCGAACCATCAGCACGCGAAAGCGTGACGATGACGTTGCCCTTACCCGGATTCGTAAACTTGAACAAGTCGATGTCGTTGGGCTTGTTTGGAGTGTTGTTGATGAAACCGGTTGCGACACCGACACCGTTCGAACCGGAGTTCTGAGGATCGCTGCCGATCGGAATTGGTGTTGCAAGATACGGAGCGAACTGATTCGTCGCGAGCACATCGCCATGATCGTCCAGCACGACCTGACCATTTTCGAGGTCGCTGAACTGCTGGGTCATGGTGTTGAAGATCAATTGGTACGAGCCAATTGCGTATCGCCAGTCGATGTCCGGATCCGTGTTGGCAACGCGAGGATCGGTTGCATCGGGCACGTTGTCGTAGAACTCTGGCGGGTTGGCGACGCGCCAGCGCTGGGCGCTTTCGACCTGGATGAAGTACACGTTGTCCGCGACGACCGGGAACACCACGCGCGAATCGCGCTGGTTGAACTCGTACGCGACGGCGTTGCCCTGTGCGTCCGCCGCGAGGCGTGACAGCATGCGATCGCCGGGAATCGAATACTGGAAGGCGGGGTTGTCGTCGTTGTAGGCGATTTGCGAGAAGTCGTTGCCGAAGACGCGGATCGCGCCGTCGAGATTGCTTTCATACGCAGGAATCGGCGTTGGAACATCAGTGATGACAGTCGCGCCGTTGCCCGCAATGGGCGGATAGGAGAGGCGGTAGTCAATTTCCGTCTGCTGGAAGTTGTCAGCGATCGCCGCGGTGGACAGGCGGACTTCTGCGAAGCCCGTTGATGCAGCGCGGAAGAAGTAGAGGTCTGTGTCGTTGATGTCGGAGATGATGCCTTGACCGCCACGCAGCATTGAGGCGGTGCGTTCAGAGGGCTTCTCGCGTAGGTGACGCATTTCTGTGAGCGAGGTTCCTCCCGCTCGGTCCACGAGCAGGTCCGAATCGCCGAACGCGTCAAGCAAGCGCCGAATGCCTGCGTTGAAGTCGCCTTCACGCGACTGTTCGCTCGCGAAGGTGTTGGTGATCTGCGTGTCATTGCCGCCAAATGCAAGCGGCACGCCAGGCAGCGTTGTGTTGATGTCGGCCAGCGGGAATGACTGATCTTCCGTCAGCGTACCGTCACGATTGAGCTTCACGCGGCGAGCGCCGGAGTCAGCGGTGATCGTGAAGTTGTAGCGACCCGTACCGGTGCCTTCGATTGACAGGTAGTACACCTGTCCGCCAACCAGCGGGATGCCGTCATAACCCGTGACGCGGTTTGTGCGACCGATCGAGGGGTCGCGCATGCCCGGGTTGTCCGGATCGCCATCGCCCGGGGGTTCTTCAAGGTTCGAGACACCCAACGCCTGTCCGCCCTGACCCGGGAAGACTTCGTTGAAGTTGCTGTCCAAGATGCGGATTCTAAAGTCAGCCTGATCCGCAAACGCGCCTGTCAGTTCGAGCGCCAAACGAGTAGCGGGGCGATCGTTTCGATCCCATGTTCCTGCCAGTCCATCGTCAAATGCTGCAAGGGTGCGGACTGAAGCGGTGCGACCCGGGACGTCCGTTTCGTACTGCACGCCCTCAGGCAGTGAACCCCACGAGAAACTGTCGTCGGGCAGCGCGCCGTCGCCCGTCACCGCGTTCAAGTACGCGATGTTGCTCGTGGCCATGGTTGTGCCGTCATCGAAAACAACCTGCGTGAATGCACCGCCAACGTACAGAGTTGAGTTTGCACTGCCGCTATCGAGGTCGTTTTCCTGGAGCGGCTCGTCATCGTCCTGGAAGGTTGCAAGTGTGTACACAGGACCATTGGTGCCGACTGACAACGCACCGGTCAATTGAACAGCGAGGTGAGAGTTTGGTGCGAACAGCGCGAGGTTTGCGAAGTCACCTGAAGTGAACGCGCCACCCATCGCCAAGAACTCAGTTGGGGTTCCGGTCGAGACATTGAGCTGTGCGGGAGTCCAAGGTTGGAGCGCGTGGACAGTGCCGAAAATCGGCAGGCCCAGGTCGGCAAACTCAAGCGCAGGCGAATACTCAACCAATTCGGAGTCGTTCAATTCGCCGTTCAAGACAGATCGGCGTGCGCCCCACGCAAGCAGGCCCGGTGAATCGAATCCGTCGCGGCCCGTGAAGTCGCCACCGATGAAGAGCATTTGAACCGGTGCGTCGTTGGTGTTTCCACCCACGGGATCGCCACTGGGGTCGAGGTTGGTGCCGTCGCTATCGAGGTAGTTGTCCAAATCGATCGTGTAGACAGCCAGTGAATACACCGATCCGTCAATGTTGCCAACAGGCGGGGGCGTTCCATCGCCAGTTGGATCGCCGTTGATATCAACGGGCTCGCTTCCGACGCTGAGAGTGAAGCGGTTCGCGCCGTTCCAACCGATCAGGCCTTGGTTGAAGCTACCACCGATGTACAACGCTTGGGGCGGATCACCCGGGTCCGGAACTGCGTCGAGATCAGGATCCGGCGGTTCATTGTCCTGTGCCGCACGTCCATCGCCCGCGTCCTGCGCGTCAAAGATCGCGAATGCACGAACCGGGCCGCTCGCGACTTCCGTCGCGGCAACATCGGGATTGACTGGAGGTTCAAACCAACCATCCGCCGGGTTGAATGCTGCAAGATTGTCGCCCGGAGTATCGAAGTCGCCACCAACAAAGAGCGATGGAATTCCGGGATCGGGAATAGTCGGCAGCGGATCAGAGTCGTCCGGGTCAAATGCTGATGGGTTGTACTGAATGAGTGCATACACGGGACCGTCAACGCTTCCCAGGAACTGCGGGCCCTGGCCGCGGTTCCATTGGTAGCGACCGCCAATCAACTGCCATGCGAGCAGGTTGGTCACTTGAACGATCTGTCCGTTGACCACTTCCTGATAGATGAAGTCGCCGCCAACGACGAGGCGCCGCGGCAGAGTGTTCGTTTCGTTGGTGAAGGGTTGCCAGTCGTAGCTGGTGAAGATCACCGGGCCGTTGGTGTCGGGAGTTGCAGGGTTGTCGACGAAGCCTTGTTGAACGGGAACGCCGTTGAGGATGACGACGTTCTGCTTGCCCGTGGTGAAGACGTCGCCGCCGTCAAAGCCCACCATACCTCGTGAATAGTTGGGGAAGCTCTTGCCGCGGCCTTGAATATCGAATCCACCACCCAGGTACAGCGACGTGCCGTTGTCGTCGTTGTTGCCGTCGTAGTCCATCAACATGTCGACGGGCGGGGTGAATTGGAACAGGTCGGTGTCGTTTGCCTGATGCAAGCGACCGCTACCGGTTGCAGACACGCGCAGGCCGCGATCACGCAGCGGGTTTCCATCAGCGTCGTTGAAGGTGAATGGATCGCTCCACGGGAGAGCAGTCGCTTCGGACGCGTTTCGGCGAGCATCTGCGAGCGTTGCGCCCGTCAAGTCCGGGTGATCGTCGATCGTGTTGTCGATGGTGTGATTTGCTTCGACATAGAACACATAGTCTGTGCCGCCCTGGATTTCGAAGCCGTCAACGACGATGTAGTACTCTTGACCACCAACAAGCTGCACTTCGAGTTGCGGAATAAGCCCGAATGTATCGTCAGCGAATGCAACGCGAGTGCCTGCGGAGTTGTACAGGCTCACGGCGGGGTTCTGCATCGGGTTGAGCGGTGCGCCGGTCACGGTCACGATCGCAAGGCCAGAGCCCTCTGCCTTGAACTTCCAACTTGCGGTCTGGAAGACGGGATCAGGCATGTTGGGCGATGGCTGCTGCAGCGGTTCCTGGAACGCAACAAGTGAACCGCCCGCGGTGCCGCGGCGGCTGATCTTGTCGAGCTGGAGAACTTCGGGCTGTGCGTCAAAGACGAGGAAGAATGGACCCGTGGCGAGCGCCTTGTTGGCGTTGCTCACTTCGTCGCTGCGCACGCGGATGAAATATGTCGCGCCAGCGGTCGCCTTGAATGCGAGTGCCGCGTCGTTGATGCGGCCGCTCTGCTGGTCACTGACGATCAGGTTGCCGTTGCTGTCGTAGATGTCAAGGTGCGTGTCAAGACGCTGCGTGAGAGTTGTTTGATCAGTGGATTGCGCGTTGACAGTGACGAGTGTGTTGTACAGCGAGTTCGTTGGTGCAGTCCAACGATAAATCATCTCGTCTTGACGTGTGCGAGTGTTGAGTGCACCTGTGCCACCCAACTGTCCCAAGATCGGTGTCGGAGCAATCGCGCCGAAGGGGGTGATGTCCGGTGCAGGCGTGCCAGTTTCAAAGCCAATACCGCGATCAATCGGCGGGTTGACGGTGAGATCCTGTCCACCAACTGAGAACGTGAAGTTCGTGCCACGCATGCGGAGCGTGTATGGACCTGTGCTCGCGGTCTGGCCGCGCACTTCGATGATGTATCGCGTGCCTTGCGTTGCGTTGAAGCCGACCCAGCCGTCCTTTTGGAAACCGCTGGTGAGGGTGCCGTTGTTTTCGCCCGTTGCGATCACTGCGCCGGTGCTGCCGAGCAGCACTCGCACGCTGGAGTCAAGGGTGCGAGAGGCTTCGTTGCTGGTGTCAGCCAACGCGCTCACGAATGCGTTCGCGGGAGCAATGAACTCCCAGTAGTCGGCGTCGGTGGGGGACGAGATCGTCTGCACGCCCGTGAAGCGACCCTCAGTGCCCGCAGTCAGCACGAGCGGATTCGTCGGGCTGCCATCGAGCAGCGTGCGATCTTCAAGACGCTGGATCGAAGACTCGACGCCTCCGACACCAAGTGCCTTGCCGACGCGCGACGCGAGCATCGCTGCGAAGCGTCCGGGGCTCTTGAGCCCAAGCATTGCGTGCGTACCGGCGCGATCCTGCGCTGAACGACGCGAAGTATTAAGCGTGCGGGGGAGGAACGAACGGAATTCCCGGCTCACCATGGCGTGGCTCCATCAATCGCCAACAAAACTCTCATGCAAGACGATGTGACACATAACGTAGGGTCATGCTGCGCACAGCACTCGCAATCAAACACCAAAAAACTTCCACTTGCCGGTCTGGTCGGACGTGACTGTTCATCAGGTCTCGACGTTCGTGGCTCGCGGTCCCATGTCTTCTGAGCAACTAACTCAGTCAACGTGTTGGGGCGGGAGCGTACACGCGATATTTCAATGGCGGAGCGACCGACTCAAACTCCGCTCGCGTTCTGTCTTAGCATACAGGAAACCGAAATACCTGTCAAGACACAATCTCGATTCGTTTGCAATGTGTTCGGTGGTACATTTAGGCCCTTTCTGTCTCTCGGCGAATCAACTCGGTGCCTCGCTTCGCGCGAAGAACACACACTGGCGACCTCGCAAAGCCGTCCGCCATCGGTTAGGGACGTTCGCGTTGAAGCGTCGAGAGGTTCCACTCTCAATGCACGCGCAACATGAAATGGCCAGAAAACCACCCCTACTAAATGTCTCAGGAAGCCTTGGTCGTTCGAACAACCGCGGCTTCGGCAAGGATTTCCGCCGAGTCATACAGGGGAAGCGGGCAGGAATCTTCTTGCAACACCAGCGGCAATTCACTGCTCGCCAAAACAATTGCCTCGCAGCCTTGGGCTTGCAGTCCCTGCACGATCTGGACCAGCATCGCATGGCTCTCTGGCCTGCTGTATCCATATATGAGTTCGTTAAAGATCAATCGATCGACAAACTCAGCTTCGTCCGGGTTTGGGGCGAGCACCTGAATGCCCCTCAAACCCAGGTGCGTTTGGTAGGTTGAAGAGTGCATCACCAGCTTCGTGCCCAGAATCCCCACAATCCTGCGTTTGTCTTGGGTAACTGCTTCGCCCACGAGGTCAGGCATGGTGAGCCACGGGATTGGGCTTCCGACTTCTGCGAGTTGCACGCCGTGCTGAACGGCATTGTCGGGTGTCAAACAAAACGCCGCGCCGCAGCGAGCGACATGTTCCGCCGAACGCCGAAGGTACTTTCCCACTGCGTGCCAGTCATTATTTCGAATCGCATCAATATAAAGGAAGAGCGGCTCGTTGTGCAGCGAAACACGCGGCTGGTCGTTGGGCGCTCGCAGGCGTCCTGCATGTCGTGAGAGCAAGCGATAGAAAATCGATGCGCCTTCCGGGCTTACTCCCACGATTCCGATGTGGTTGTTGGATTGTTCTGCACCCATATGCAACCCTCGAAATCTGATTCAGCCGCTCGCAGTGATTCCCCACGCAGGAATGTACGCTCCGAATACCAACCCTGCTACATCCACTTACCATCGTCTCGACATGGCTAGTCGCAATCCATTCGAAGTACTTGGCCTTGGAGTGCGATATCGCATCAGCCGGGCTGAGATAGAGCGGGCGTACTTGCAAGCAGTTGGTGCCATACACCCTGACTTGGGAGGCCTAGGCCCGACTGCCTTTGAAGACGAAAGCGACGCAGACGTGACTGCAGTGCTGAACATGGCTCGCGACACGCTGCTGAACCCCGAAACTCGCGCAAGTTTGATGCTCTCGATGCTGGGTGGCCCGGCGAAAGAACAAGACAAGTCGCTGCCGCCGACGTTTCTGATGGAAATGATGGAAGTCCGCGAGCAGGTGGAAGCCGCGTCATCTTCGAAGGATCATGGCGAACTTGCAATATGGAAGTCGTGGGCGACAGAGCAACGCCGCGAGTATGAGGCGAAGGTCGCCGATCTCTTTGACAAGGCACAGCAGTCAGGGACGAACAACTCCGCAACCTTGAAAGAAATCCGTGCAACACTGAATGCTTGGCGATATATTGAACGCTTGATCGAACAGTTGGATCCCGCCGGGAACGCTCCCACACTCTGACTTGTTGATTCACGCGTTGTTCGTTTCGTACTGACGCTCTCTTCATGCCCACCATCAAGATCATCCTCGCGTCGCTTCTGCCGATCCTGATGGTGTTGTCGGCGTTGTGTTCTGCTTCGGAAACCGCGCTGTTCTCGCTGACGCAAGCAGATCGCATCCGCCTTCGCAAGTCGCATCCGCGCGTGTTTGAAGCGGTGTCGACCATGCTCGCCCAGCCGACCTCGCTGCTCGTCGCGATTTTGCTGCTCAACGTCACCGTCAACACTGCGTTCTTCACGATCTTTGGCTTGGCGGTCAAAGGCGTGCTTCCAGAGTTCTGGGCCGCGATCGCGAGTTTCGCCGCGGTGCTGGCGCTTGTGTTGTTCGCTGAAGTGATTCCCAAAGGACTCGCGGCGGTGCATCGCGTTGCGTTCTGCCGGCTGATTGGCATTCCAGTGCTCGCGTGGTTCACGATCATCGGCCCGCTGCGACTGATTCTCGATACGTTTGTGATCGCACCGATCGCAAGACTGTTCCGCGCAGACGCGGGTGGCCAAAGCGAAAAGCTGACATCCGACGAACTCTCCAATCTCGTCGAACTCGCAGCAAATCAAGGCGTTTTGCACGAAAGTGAACAGCAGTTGCTTGCAGACGTCGTGCAGCTTTCCGTTCTACGAGTGCGCGACATCATGACGCCTCGCGTCGACGTGCGATGGCTCTCCGCGACCGACACTAGTCAAGAGTTGCTGCAAGTCGCTCGCGATACGGGCTACACGCGTTTTCCTGTGTGCCGAGGCAGTCTTTCGGATCGCTCGATTGTCGGAATCGTCCACGCCCAGCGCGTGCTGCCCGGACTTGCCAAGCAGGGAGCCGCGGCTCGCATGCCTCTTCCCGCGCTCGTTGAGCCTGCTCGCTTCGTGCCCGAGCGTTCTCGCGTCGATCAACTCCTTGAGTTCTTTCGCACGTCAAAGTGCGACGCCGCGATGGTGGTGAGCGAGCAGGGCGAAGTGACGGGCCTGGTGCAGATCGACAACGTGATCAACGAACTGATCAAGTTCGCCGCGAACCCGGACGATTCGCCCTCGCAGCAAGTACAAATGGTTGGCGTAGGCGAATGGGAAGTGCCGGGGCGACTGAGCGTGCGAGACTGGGAAGAGTTCTTTGAGTCCAAGCCCGGTTCGTCGCAGCACGCGGGCGAAAAAGTGTCAACCGTCGCAGGGCTCGTGTTCTCGCGTCTTGGTCGCGTCCCGCGCGAGGGCGACATCGTCGAGGTCGGCAACGTCACACTGACAGTCTCCTCAATGAACGGCAGAAGCATCGAACGTGTTCGCGTGTCGCTCGCGAAGGAGGCGACACCATGAGCGAGTGGGAATGGATGACATATTGGTCGCTGCTCGTGCTCAGCGTGTTTGCGAGCGCAGCATGCAGCGGCCTGGAAACAGGCAGTTATTCGCTGAATCGAGTGCGACTAGATCTTCGCGCTGCAAAGACCCCACCAGATTGGAACGCGCGTTTTCTCAAAGCAGAAATTGAGCGCCCCGCGCGCTTGCTTGCGGTGCTGCTGATTTGCAACAACATCGTCAACGCCATCGCGGCTCACGCGAGTGCGCAGATGATGTCGCACTATTCAGAAGTCACCGTCGCGCTCATCAACACGTTCGTACTCGGGCCAGTTCTGTTCGTCCTTGGAGACGCCGCGCCGAAGGAGTTGTTCCGCGTTGAAGCAGATCGATTGACGCCGTTGTTCGCGAGATCGCTCCGACTGGTTCGAGTGCTGCTCACGATCATCGGCGTGCTTCCCTTCATTCAACTGTGTTCGCGACTGAGCGAAAAACTGCTGCGTTTGCCCGCAGATTCCGCGAGCGACGCACGCCAACGCATCGCGCTGCTCCTGAAGGAAGGCGCAGGCCACGGCGTGCTCAGCGAAAGCCAAGTGTCGCTCCTCGACCGCGCATTGATGTTCCGCAATGTGACTGTGCGCGACGAAATGGTGCCGTGGGAAAAAGTGCGAGTCCTTCCCGCAAGCGCAGAAAAGCAGCGAGTGATGGACTTGATTGCTGGCAGCGCACACGCGTTTTTTCCCGTGGTTGATCGGCAAGGCAAAGTGATCGGCGTCATTCGTCACCTTGACTTGTACACGCAGACGAAGAAGTCCGCCGGCGAATTGGTTCTGCAAGTGCCTCGCTTGAAACCAGAATCCAGCGCACGCGATGGCCTCGCCGCGTTGCGACAAAATCGGGCTCGAATTGCAATCGTCGAAGACGCGTGGGGCAGGCCTATCGGAATTGTGAGCGCGAAAGACCTTGTCGAACCCCTGACGGGTGAACTCTCCGCGTTGTGAGATTGACAATCTGTGGACGCACGCGTCCGCACGTGTGCGTGCAGTGCGCCAACGATAATGCGTGTCCAAAGGCCGCGCCGAACATCACACTGCATCCCCCTCCGAGAGCAGCCTTGCGCTCTTGCAACAGTGGTTCAATGCACAAGGCTGGACGCCTCATCAGTTCCAAGTCGACGCGTGGCATGCATACTTGCGAGGTGCTTCGGGTTTGATCCAAGTGCCGACCGGCGCTGGAAAAACCTACGCCGCGTATATCGGGCCGCTGGCAGAGATGATCGATGAATTGCGTGCACAAAATACAGATAATGAGACAGATACTGAGTCTCGTATCGTTTCTCCCTCCGCGCTCTCCGCGTCCTCCGCGGTGAACACTCGTCGAAAAACGAAGAAAACGAAGTCAGAAAACAGACTCACTGGCATCCACACGCTCTACATCACGCCGCTGCGTGCAGTCACACGCGATATCGAACTCGCCCTCAAGCGTCCCATCATCGACCTCAATCTCCCGATCACAATTGAAAGTCGCACCGGCGACACCAGCGCAGCGTTGCGAGCCAAGCAGCGTGAGCGTCTCCCCAACATCCTCGTCACGACGCCCGAATCTCTCTGTCTGCTACTCACGCGCGAAAGCCCGCCCGCACAAGAACTCTTCGCAACGCTGCGCTGCGTGATCGTCGACGAATGGCACGACCTCCTCACATCAAAGCGTGGCTCAAGCACCGAGCTCGCCCTCGCTCGCCTTCGTCGATGGAATCCCAACATCAAACTCTGGGGCATGTCCGCAACGCTGCCGAATTCTGAAGATGCGTTGAACACGTTGTGTGGCGTGCAGAAGGCACTGGGCACTGGGCATCAGGCACTAGCAAATAGTGAAAACAAGCCACATCAAGGTGCTTATTTATCCGTTCGTCGCTCATCGCCTCAACCAGTCGAAAATTCCGCCGCACCAGTGCCCAGTGCCCAGTCCCCAGTGCCTCTTCGCACCATTATCCGCGCCGACATTACGCGCGACGTCGAAATCAAAGCCGTCATCCCCAAAGACCTTTCGCGGCTTCCGTGGGCCGGTCACCTTGGTCTCAACATGCTCCACGACGTGCTCGATCAACTCGATCCGTCGGAGCCGACGCTTGTGTTTACCAACACACGTTCGCAAGCCGAGCGTTGGTTTCATGCGATTGAGTTTGCGAAGCCAGAGTGGAAGGAAATTCTCGCGCTGCACCACGGCAGCGTCGATCGCGAGGAACGCGAGCGAGTCGAAGCGGGGCTCAAGGATGGTTCGATTCGCATCGTGGTGTCGACGAGCAGTCTTGATCTTGGTGTTGACTTTTCTCCGGTGCAGATAATCCTGCAAATCGGCAGCCCCAAAGGCATCGCACGCATCGTCCAACGTGCGGGCCGAGCGAATCACAGGCCGGGGGAATCAAGCGTCGTGCACTGCGTTCCAACGCACGCTCTCGAACTCATTGAAACTGTCGCCGCACGCGAAGCGTTCGCGCGAGGTGATCTTGAACCTCGACTTGCGATGGAACATCCGCTTGACGTCCTCGCCCAGCACATGGTCACGTGCGCACTTGGTGGGGGTTTCAAAGCCGACGAACTCTTCGACGAAGTCCGCACCGCGTGGAGTTATCAAAATCTCACGCGCAGCGACTTCGATTGGACGCTCGACCTCGTGAGCAAGGGCGGCGTGCTCTCGCACTATCCGCAATTTCAACGAATTCAGCAGGATGAACAAAGCGTGTGGCGTGTGCAGTCCAAACGCATCGCGCAGTTGCATCGCCTCAACGTCGGCACGATCACGGGCGATGCAACGCTAGAAATTCGCTACATGAGTGGGAAGCGACTCGGCGTCATCGACGAAGGCTTCGTCGCGGGGCTTCGTCCAAATCAAAAATTCGTGTTCGCTGGCAAAGTCCTCGCGCTCGTGATGATCCAAGACCTCGTCGTGCTGGTGAAACCCGCGCCGGGTTCAACGACGAATACTCCAATCTGGGCCGGTACGCGTCTGCCCATCAGCGAAAGTCTCGCGCAAGGCATTCGTCTCGCGCTTGAGCGAGCGGGCAATGGCGATCTTGATTGCCCCGAACTCATCGCCGCTCAAAAACTCGTCCGCACACAACAACGCCTGAGCAAAATCCCCCGCGCCGACGAAGTGCTCGCCGAAACCACAACCACGCGCGAAGGAACACATCTCTTCCTCTTTCCCTTCGATGGCCGACTCGTCCACGCCGGCATCGCGTCGCTCATCGCGCTGCGATTGTCTCGCATCCGCAAAGCAACGTTCTCGCTCGCAGTCAACGACTACGGCTTGGAACTGCTCAGCCCCGACGCGTTCCCGTTCGAAGAATTGCTCGCGCCAGAACTCTTCACCACCGACAACATCGCCGAAGACGTCGCACAAAGCGTCAACATGACGCAACTCGCTCGGCTTGCATTCCGCGACGTCGCCCGCGTCGCGGGACTCGTCTTGCAAAATTACCCCGGTGCCCGCCGCACGGGAAAACAAGTGCAGGTCAGCAGTTCGCTTATTTTCGACGTCTTCCAAGACTTTGATCCGGGCAACTTGCTGTTGCATCAAGCACGCCGCGAAGTGCTTGATCGCCACTTCGAGCGTTCACGCCTGGGCCGCACTCTGGAACGTCTGCGAACCGCGCCGATGAATCTCATTCGCACGCACCGTCTGACGCCCCTGTCGTTCCCGCTCGTGGTTGAACGAGCGGCGACCACGATGTCCAGCGAAACCATCGTCGACCGCCTTCGCAAGATGCAAGAACAATGGGAACAGCAGGTGTGAGCCGTCGGAAGAGCCCAAAATGCAACTTTCGCCGACGCAAACACCCGGTTTGTGTTACAATCAGCCATCAGCGGGAACCGCCCGCTGACCAAGGCGTATAACTACCAAACACCCGCGCGATACGTCGCGCCCACGCCGCGAGCGCAAGAACACTGCGAGCCGCGCCCAGCATCAGAAGTACATCGGAGATCATTCATGCGTTCAGGCACTCTGCGCTCATTCAACTTTTCCGCACTGGTGCTCGCCGCGATGCTGACGCCCGCGCTGCCGGCATTCGCACAAGTTGCTGACGATGATCAGCCCGCCGCATCTCCGATTGATGCAAACGAGTTGCTCCGCGAGCGAGGCGAAGATTCCGCGTCGGAAGTCGCCAAGCGTCTGCGGGCGCAGCAGGAGACGCGCAAGAAATCCGAGAAGGAACTGCGGCAGATCCGCATGAAGCACTTCGGCACGATCAAGAAAACCGAGATCCGCCAAGAAGGCATCGCGAAGATGCGCCAGCACACTGACCCCGCGCTTTTTCCGTTGATGATTGATCTCTACTCGCGCGAAGGCGAAGACGTGCGCGATGCAGTCATGCAACTGTTCATCGACAGCAACTCGCGCGAAGGCGATACGTCGCTCGCGTGGCTCGCGGTGTATGGCCGCGATGAAGTGCTGCGCATGAAGGCAACAAAGTTGCTCGATAAACGCATCAAGGAAGCACATCCGCCAGCGCCCAAGCCGAGTCAAGACACTTCTAAGCCCGCCGATGCTTCATCTACGCCCGCGACGGATGCATCGCAACCCCAGCGCACGTTGCCAGAATCTTTCACGTTTGATCCCCAAGACGCCGCACGCATCGTGATCTATGAAGGCTTGCGTCGCGGCAAGGACGAAACCAAGTATCGCGCCGCGAATCTCGCGGCCGATCTCAACATGACCGAACTCATCCCCTGGCTCGCCGCCTCCCAAGCCAGCGGTCGCCCCCAAGGCGCGGCGGTGGGGGGCTTGGGTAGCACCGGTGCCCTCGCCTACATCATCGTCGGCACGCAGCAAAGTTTCGTGAGCGACCTCACGCCCGTCGTCTCCGAAAACGCCGTCGCCTTTGATCCGCAACTCAGCACCGTCACCAGCGGCACTGTCCTCCGCGTCATCGACGCAGTCGTCTACACGTACCACGTCGACATCCACAACGCCCTCGTCCGCCTCGCCAACAACGCGACGAACAAGGACATGGGGTATCTCGGCTGGGACTATCGCGCGTGGATGAATTGGTATAAGAATGAGTACTTGCCGACGGTGCCGAAGTCGCCGCGATAAGCGGATGCTTCGATCGCTATCCCTTCGCTTTCTCCCTCCCGCCGGTCAATGATTCCCCATGACCGCCGCTCCCGAATCCCACGATGCTCTCAAGTCTGAATTCCTCCGCGACCTCGCCTGGCGCAATCAACTCGCGCAGGTGACCGATCTCGCCGCGCTCGATCAACATCTTTCGACGGGCAATCCGAAGGATCGCAAGGCATATGTGGGCTTTGATCCCACCGCCGACAGCCTCACCATCGGCAACCTCGTCGGCATCATGACCCTCGCCCGCTTCCACAAAGCAGGCCACACGCCCGTCGCGATCATGGGTGGCGGCACGGGCCTGATTGGCGACCCCAGCGGCAAGACCGCCGAACGCCAACTCCGCACCAAAGAAGAAATCGCCCACAACGTTGACAACATCCGCACGATCTTTGATCGTGTGTGGGCAACCATTGGCATTCCGGGGAACGCCAAGCCAACCCTCATCAACAACATCGATTGGCTCGGCAAAATTTCATATCTCGACGCCCTTCGCGACATCGGAAAGCACTTCAGCGTCAACATGATGATGCAGAAGGATTCTGTGAAGGAGCGATTGCACAACCGCGACCAGGGCATCTCGTACACCGAGTTCTCATACATGATTTTGCAGGCGTACGACTTCGCTCGACTTTACGAAGACGAAGGTGTTTCACTACAGATGGGCGGGAGCGATCAGTATGGGAATATTGTCGTTGGTACCGATCTGATTGGACGGTTCGGTTATGAACTGCTAGCAGACATATCTGTTGAATTGCACAGAATAGAGAGCCTCGATAGCAATTGCCCAGAGTACAAAGAACGACTGGAAAAAGTTCGTGCTTTGAAGAAGAAGTATGATACGGCAGGTGGACGAGTTCTACCTACTGATGAAGAAGCCAAGCAACTAGTTCAATCGCAATCTGATATTGCTAAGCCCAACAACATAAGCGATGAGGTTTGGAAAGCTCTGAAAAACATGGGACCCATGTTTGTGCAAGCCAGAGGAAACTGGAAGTCATTCGGCCTCACCTGGCCCCTCGTCACCAAGTCCGACGGCACCAAGTTTGGCAAAACCGAATCTGGCGCGATTTGGCTGACCGCGAAGCGTGACGCCAGTGACACCAGCCCATCGCGCACCAGCGCGTACGCCTACTACCAGTTCTGGCTCAACGCCGCCGACGCCGACGTCCTGCGCTTCATCAAGACCTACACATTTGTCGACCGCACAACGTTTGCTGAAATCGAACATTCCCTGAAGACCAATCCAAGTGAGAGATACGCCCAGCGCTACCTTGCACGCGAAGCGACTCGCATCTTACACGGCACTTCAAAAATGGGCCAAGCCGAATCCGCAGCCAAAGCCCTTTTCAGTGGCGAAATCGCGCACCTCGCGCACGACCTCCTCGACGAAGTCTTCGCGAGCGTCCCCACCAGCACGCACGCCAAAGCAATATTGGAAGGCGAAGGCCAACCGATCCTCGACATGCTCGTGACGACCCAACTCGCCGCGAGCAAGCGCGAAGCAAAGGAATTCCTCACCGCAGGCAGCGTCACCATCAACGGCCGCAAAGCCAACCCCGACGACCGCTTGAAAACGACCGACCTCCTCCACGGCAAGACCATCGCCCTCCGCCGAGGCAAGAAAAACTGGCACGTCACCCGTTGGCAGTAAGAACAAGAGCCGAGGTGCGCAAGCACCCGGCAGGAAACTCGCTGAGTTGTGATTTTTGTTGTCGCGCGGATGAATCGCGCAACTGGATAGCGTGCGCCTAGCGAAACAAGCGACGCTACTCCCGGCGGCTTGCGCCGCTCGGCTCTTGGAAGTAGCTCCCTCAATCAACCGATACACCCTATCAAACCCCTTTCCACTCCGCCTCCAACCCCGACTATCATCCGTGTCAAATGTCGCCCTCTCGCCACAACCCAAGCCTCGCCAAGAGCACAATCGCCGCTCTGACGTTGCTCATGGTCGTGTCGCTCGCGTGGCAGTCCCCCACGGACCTGAAACGCGACTGGGCACCTTCGGGTCCTCATCAGGGGCTGACCAACAACCGCCTGCCCGCGCCGCAAACCTATGCGACGCAGCAAGCCCGCCGAGTCTCGCGAGAGCGATTCACGGGTGTGGTCCTGTCCCAGCGTGCCCGCGTCCTCGCGTCACGCGTCAATGAACAAATTGCGCCGTCATGCACGATGGCGTCCCCTGATCCGCTGATCGAACTGCACCTCGATCTGCCGCCGCCCGCACTGCTGTCATAGCGCAGTCACTTATCGCGTGCGCACCAAATCTCGCACGCCCACCCAACCGCGGCTTTCCCATTTCCAAATCGAATGACGTTCCTGCGCCGCTTCAGGCTGCAGCATCGTCGCAACTGTGCAGGCTTATCCATGGCAGAACAAGGCATTCCTCTTATTGGTCCGTTGCTCAACCGCCTCATCGGCTCCCGCAACGACCGTTTCGTCAAGAAGTACACCCAGCGCACCAACGCGATTACCGACCTTGAGCCCCAGGTCCGGCAACTGACCGATGCCGAGATCCGCGGCAAGTTCAAAGACTTCCGCGATCGCTTGGACAAGGGCGAAGACAAAGACCTCATCATGATCGAGGCCTTCGCTGTCGCTCGCGAAGGCATGGACCGTGCCGTCGGCATCCGCAACATCTTCAATCCAAAGTTCAACTTTGATCCCTCGCAGCTCCCCAGCGACATGCAGGGGCTGTACGCAAAACTCAAAGCCGAGATGGATGCAACGCCCCCCGCACCGCCCATCGGCGAGTGGTTGGGCAACACCGAGCCCATCCCGGGCTGGATGCAGGTTGATATTCCGCCGTCCCTGTACGACGCCGTCCGCGCCATTTACCCCGAAAGCCGCCCTCCCTTCCGCGCCCGCCCCTTCGACGTGCAATTGATCGGCGGCATGGTGCTGTGCCAAGGCAAGATCGCCGAAATGAAGACCGGTGAAGGCAAGACCATCGTGGGTCCGCTCGCGTGCTACATGGCCGCGATCGAACGCATGAAGGTGCACGTTGTCACCGTCAACGATTACCTCGTGCAGCGCGACCGCGACTGGACTTTCCCGTACTTCCATGCTTTGGGCCTCACTGTCGGCGCGATCCACCCGCAGCACATGCAGGACGAGGACGAAAAGCGGAACATGTACCGCTGCGACGTGGTGTACGGCACCACCAGCGAGTTTGGCTTTGACTACCTGCGCGACAACATGAAGCGCCGCGCAGAAGAGCAGGTGCAGAAGTTCCGTCAGTTTGCGATCGTCGACGAAGTCGACAGCATCCTGATCGATGAAGCCCGCACGCCCCTCATCATCAGTGGTCAGGCACACGACGACCAGCCCCGATATGAACTCGCCGACAAACTCGCTCGGCATCTGGTTGCGAAGCAGGAGCCTTGGAACAAAGCCGACAAGCGCGTGCGCGATATCGAAGTGCGCATGAAGCAGATCGAAGGCGAAATGCGCACCGCTCGCGACAAGGGCAACCTGCCCGCGATGCAGAAGGAAGTTGCCGACCTCAAGATCGAACTTCCCAAGTTGAAAGCCGAGCGCGACGCATTCCCGCAGTTCTACGAAGTGAAGCTCGAACGCAAGAGCGCGCACCTGACGCACGAGGGCGTCAGCGAGGCGCAGCGTGCCGCCGGGATTGGTTCTTTCTACATCGAAGAGAACATGGACCTGCCGCACTTGCTCGAGCAGAGCCTGCGCGCCCACACTGTCTACGAACTCGACAAGGACTACATCGTCCGCGACATGCCCGACCAGTTCACGCAGCGACCTGTGCCCAACGTGATCATCGTCGACCAGAACACAGGCCGCGCCATGGTGGGGCGTCAGTGGAGCGATGGTTTGCACCAGGCCGTGGAGTGCAAGGAGAAGGTGCCGATCAAGGCCGAGACGCAGACCGTCGCGACCATCACCATCCAGAACTTCTTCAAGATGTACAAACGCCTCGCGGGTATGACGGGCACAGCAGACACCGAAGCGCAGGAATTCCACGACATCTACAAGCTCGACGTCGTCGCGATCCCGACCAGCAAGCAGGTCCGCCGCGCCGATCTCGACGACATCGTCTTCATGTCGGGCAAGGACAAGTGGAACGCCATCACCGACGAAATCAAGTACTTCCACGACATTGGCCGCCCGGTGCTTGTCGGCACGACCAGCGTCGAAAAGAGCGAAAGCCTGAGCAAACTGCTTACGCAGAAGCACCAGGTTCAGCACGAAGTGCTCAACGCCAAGCAGCACGACCGCGAAGCTCACATCGTGGAAAACGCTGGGCAAATCGGCGCCGTGATGATCGCCACCAACATGGCAGGCCGCGGCACGGACATCAAACTGGGCAAGATCAGTCGTCAGCAACTGCTCGACCACTGGCTGCGCCGCAACCTCGCGCCCGCCAAGGTGACGCCCGAAAGCACCGATGAGCAGTTGCGCGAAGGCATCTTCCGCAAGATCGCCCCGCGCGAACTGGGCATCGATAAGAAACAAGCCGAGTCGATGTCCTACGAAGAACTCGAATTGACGCTGCTGCGCAACTGGGCTGCCAAGTACACCTGGCTCACGCCCAAGCAGGCTGATTCCGCGGGCCGCGATGAACTCATCAGCGAACTCGACGGCAACGGTCGCTTCCTGCTGCACCGCATCCGCTGGTTCGACAGCATCGAAGACATGGGTGGTCTGCACGTGCTGGGCACCGAACGCCACGAAAGCCGCCGCATCGACAACCAGTTGCGAGGCCGCGCAGGTCGTCAGGGCGACAAGGGCTCATCGCGCTTCTACGTCTCGCTCGAAGACGAGCTCATGCAGCGCTTTGGTGGTGAGACACAAATGAAAGTGCTCTCGCGCCTGGGCATGAAGGAAGGCGACGCCATCAGCCACCCGTGGCTGACCAGCCGCCTGCAAGCCGCGCAGCGCAAGGTCGAAGAGTACTTCTTCCAGATGCGTAAGAACGTGCTCGAGTACGACGAAGTGATGGAACACCAGCGTCAGTTCTTCTATGGATTGCGTCAGCGCGTCCTCGAAGGTCGCGACGTGCGCGGCTTGGTCTTTGACTTCATCCGTCAAACCACCAACGACGCAGTCGAGAAGTATCTTGACGACAGCTACCCCGCCGAATGCGCCGCCGAATACGCCAAGGGCGTGCTTGATTGCTCAATCTCGCCCGATCGCCTCAAAGGCCGCACCCTCGAAGAGATGGAACACGCCATCCGCGACGAAGCCGCGTACGAAGCGCGCCAGACCGTGAATCTCACGCTGGGCGAATACATGCCCGTTGCCGGCAGCGAAGTGAACGTTGACTTTGATCCCACAGGCCTCGTCAAGTGGGCCAAGACCAAGTTCGGCGTTGATCTCGACGCGTCGCGCCTCAAGCACGCGACCGAAGAAGAACGTCGTTACGTGCAGGACGCACTGGTCGACGCCGCCGAAGCCCGCGTGCAGACCGCAGACCTCTCAGGTCTCGCGGAATTTACGGCGAAAAACTATGGCGAGCAGGAACTCGCTGGCTGGGTCAAGGAAAAACTTGGCTTCGACATTCCCGTCGAAGAATTCGTCCGCGTTGCAAAGGAAGAACGCGCCAAGGACGCTCCGCACCCAGTGACATCCATGCTCATGCAGCGCGTCGAGCAGTGGTACCACCGCCGCGAAGTGGAATATCCCGTCGAGTACGGCATCGGCATGTTCCAAAGCATGGCGAGAACGCCGCAGGTTGGCCCGCAGGAAGCCGCGAAGGCATTCCTCAACTGGGCCAACGGCCGGTTCAACGTGGGTTGGACGCCCGATCTGTTCAAGACCAGCACGATGCAGACCGCAACGCAGCAACTGCTGGACGCGAGCAAGAAGTACGTCGAAGATCGAATGATGAACCAGGAGATCGACGGCGCGATCGCAACCAAGAGCGACGCCGAACTCGAAATCTACTTGAAGAAAGTCTTCGGCGAAGGCTTCGTGCTGCCCGAGTCCATGAAGCATCTGCAGGGCGAAGAGCGATCAAATATGATCCGTTCACGCATCGAAAGCGCACGCCGCTTCGAACTGCTGCACTTCGAGCGCACGATCCTGCTCGACGTGATGGACAACCAGTGGCGCGATCACCTGTACTCGATGGACCAATTGCGCGACACGATCGGCTTCCGCTCCTTCAGTCAGAACGATCCTCGCATCGAGTACAAGCGCGAAGGCTCGCAGATGTTCCAGGCCGTCATCGAGAACATCCGCCTGCGCGTCACCGAACTGGTCTTCCGCGCCCGCATCGCGCCGCCAGGCACAGGTGGTGGGGGCGGTGGTATGGGCCCCGGCAGCTTGCCCGTCCGTCCCATCAACCCACGTCCACTTGCAGCCCCCATCGGCGCATCCGGCGCTCCGGGCGTCCGCGTCTCAACATCTTCAGGCCCCGGCCCAGCACCCGGCACCGCCATCCCAACGCCGGGCGGCGGCATGATCGCAGGCCCCAACCTTGGTGTCTCCATGTCAGGCCCCAACATCTCCGCACCCACAACACCACAACCCCGCCCCGACACCAGCGGCGGCAGCCAAATGCTGTAATCCTTCAAAGAGCCCCTCCCTCCGGGAGGGGTTGGGGTGGGCAGCGTTCGGTGAGATTGGGCGAGGTTGGGAAACCCGCGGCAACGCGTCCGAAATCTCGCAAAACTCCCGTCCGAAACCCCATTCCAGCACTTCACGCGATTGCCCACACCCCACTGGACAATCGCCCCCAGCCTGCCGATACTTCCACCCACAACCCGCGGCGTCAAACCCGCCGGGCCGACAACCAAAAACAACCTGCAAGTCATTGCAGCACGCCACCTTAGCTCAGCGGTAGAGCGATGCTTTCGTAAAGCATAGGTCCGGGGTTCAAATCCCCGAGGTGGCTTTTTCGTTTCTTTGCACCCGCCAACAATCCCACCTCGCTTGCAACGCCTACTCGCGTTCCATCGAACTCAACGCCTTGAGTACGCCGGACCTGAGCGAGTCTTCGAGCAAAGGGCCGGGTCAAGCATCAAGAGTCTTACCTGAATCTCGTCTCATGCCCAATGCCCTCACCATCGGCACCTTCGACGGCGTTCACCTAGGACACCAAGAACTCATCCACCGCTGCGCCGCACACGCCGCACAGCGACAAGGCAAAGCCATCGTCCTCGCCTTCGACCCGCACCCGATGACACTGCTACGCCCACAATCCGCGCCGCCTCGCTTGTTAACGTGGGAACGCAAAGAACAACTGCTCCGCGAAGCCGGCGCACACGAAGTCGTTCGGCTGGAACCCACCACCGATCTACTCAGTAAAACCGGCGACGAATTCCTCACGTGGCTCTTCAGCCGCTTCGACCCCTCGCTCATCGTCGAAGGCCCCGACTTCCACTACGGCAAAGGCCGCGACGGCAACATTCAAACATTGATCAACTTCGCCGCTTTACATCGCTGTTCTAAATCGAGCGAGCAAACGCAAGTCGAAATCGTTCCCGAGATCGAAGTCGTGCTGGGCGATCACCAATACGCCCGCGCCAGCAGCACCCTCATCCGCTGGCTCATCACGCAAGGCCGAGTCTCCGACGCCGCACGCGTGCTGGGCCGCCCCTACGAACTCGAAGGCACCGTCGTCCAAGGCGACCGCAAAGGCCGCACCATCAACGTCCCCACCTGCAACCTCGCAACGCAATGCCTGCTCCCCTTGGACGGCGTCTACGCAGGCCGCGCCACACTCCCCACCGGCCAAACTTTCCCCGCCGCAATCGCCGTCGGCGCTCGGCCAACAGTGGGGGGCCTGCAACGCCGCGCAGAAATCCATCTCATCACGCATGCTGACGCAGGGTCGCCCGCTCATTGGTCGCCGCTCCCAGGCGTCCCCGAATACAACTGGCCTCTGCGTGTCCAACTGCATTCGTTTGTGCGTGATGAAGTGAAGTTCCCAACCTTCAACCACCTTCGCGAACAAATCACCCGAGACATCGCACGCGTGCGAGCGTTCGTCTAACGTGCCACCGACTGGCCAAGCCGGTCGGTGCTCGAGTTGTCAGTACCAGAATTTGTTTTCGGTCGGCACCGACCGGCTGCGCCAGTCGGTGGCACAACTCAGTTGAGTCCATTCCGCGTCAATGTCCTACTGTCCACCCAATGCCCGACGCCCCCGACGCTCCGCAGTCGCCTCGCGCGCCACTCACCAACGCCTCGTTGGAACAAATCGCCGACCGCCTCCGCACCGCCAAGCGCGTCGTCGTCCTCACCCACTCCAAGCCCGACGGCGACGCCATAGGCTCCTCCATTGCGCTCGTCCGCGCGATCAACATGCTTCCCGCATGGGGCACCAAGCCCAAAGCGCAGGCGTGGTACGTCGGCCCGCTCCCCGCATGGCTCCGCGCCGTCGTTGGCGACACGCCGCACGAGTCCTTCGAACAACCCGCGATGATCTCCGCCGCGCTGGCAGGCGACACGGAAAAAAATGCATCATCGCTCCGGACTGACGACATCGACGCCATCGTCATCACCGACACGTGTTCATTCAAGCAACTCGATCCGCTCCAGCAGTGGCTCACACCGCGCCGCGCGATGTGCAACGTGATTGACCATCACGTCCAAGGCGACGAAGCCGTCGCCGCGAATCGTTTCGTCGAAGTCTCCGCTGCCGCCGTAGTGCAGCCCGTTGCGAAACTCTGCCAGTTGCTTCTGAACGCACCCTCTGCCGACAAACTCCCCGCCCCCGTCGCCGAAGCGCTGTATCTTGGCCTCGCCACCGACACAGGCTGGTTCCGCCACAGCAACGTCTCGCGCACCGTGATGACCCTCGCAGGCGAACTGCTCGACGCCGGCGCAAACCACATCAAACTCTACCAGTGCGTCGAACAACAAGAAACCCCAGGCCGCCTCCGCCTCATCAGCAAAGCACTCTCAACACTCGATCTTCGCTTGAGCGACCGCCTCGCGTTCATGCACCTCACGATGGCCGATCAACGCGACAGCGGCGCAAACCCAGGCGAAACCGGCGGCATCACCGACTTCACGCAGGCAATCCCCAGCGTCATGGTCTCCGCGATGCTGATCGAAACTCCCCCCCCGAGCGCCGCCCCGCAAGACACCACCACAAAAAACCCCGCCCAACCCATCATCAAAATCAGCATGCGCAGCAAGAGCGAACCAATTCCAGTCGACGTCAACGCCATCGCCAGCACCCTAGGCGGCGGCGGCCACGTCCGCGCCGCCGGCGCCAAAGTCGCCATGACCCTCGACCAAACCAAAGCCGCGATCATGAAGTTGGTGGGGGAGCAGTTAAAGTAGAAATCAACACAAAGTCACAAAGAGCACAAAGAAGAAAGAAAAAAATAGAAGCAGAGACATGATCTGCATTCGGTGATCCTCGCAACTGATGCGGTTTTCAGTTCTCTGCTCTCTATCTCTCTTTTTTCTCTTCCTTTGCGCTCTTCGTGCCTTTGTGGTGACATTCCTACCTATGAACTCGTACGATGTTCCCAAAACTCGCCTCGCCACGGGTCCGTCCACGAAGTGACCATCAATGCACCCCCGCTCCTCCAAACCTTCCAATATCTCCCCCGGCTCGCGCCCACCCCTCCGCATCAACGCCACCACACTCTGGGAATACCCCAGCCAGCACTACGACGCGTGGATCGACGACGAAGGCAACCTCCAGCGCAGCAAGAAATTCGCCGGCATGCAAGGCGATCAGGCGTACGTCGGCGCAACACCCTCGTGGGTCATCTGGCAATGCCTCATGCGCTTCACGCGCGAAGGCGACACCATCGTCGATCCCATGTGCGGCAGCGGCACCACCATCGACGTCTGCGCCGACCTCAACCGCAAATCAATCGGCTTTGATCTCGCTCCCAGCCGCCCCGACATCCGCCAAGCCGACGCAAGGGAAATCCCGCTCGCGGATGAATCCGTCGACTTCGTCTTCATCGATCCGCCATACTCCACGCACATCAACTACTCCGACGACCCGCGTTGCATAGGAAAGCTCAGTTCGGGTGGCGAAGACCAAGGCGCGGCGTACTACGACGCGATGGGCGACGTCCTCACTGAAATCCATCGCGTTCTCAAGAATCGCCGCTACATGGCCCTCTATGTGAGCGACTCCTTCCAAAAATCCCGAGGCAAGCCCGGTGGCACCTTTATGCCCATCGGCTTTCACCTCTTGGACATCATGATGCAGGGCTTCAAACCCGTTGACATCATCGCCGTCGTCCGCCACAACCAAAAACTCGCCAAAGGCAACTGGCGCAAAGCGGCGGAGGAAGGCAACTTCTTTCTAAGGGGTTTCAACTATCTCTTCCTCATGAAGAAGGAAGAAGAAAACCAATCCGAGCATTCCGACCAAAAACCCCGCCGCACCTGAAAGCCTTGCATTTAGCCCCTCCCTCTGGGAGGGGTTGGGGAGGGTGAACTCCATCAACCTCCAATTCAACCACTGTTTCATAACCATCTTCACACGACCCTCGAGCGTCCCAGAACCCCACCCAATTTTCTCGAATTTTTCGTTGCAGGTCCCAAGCCTTCTGGTACACTCTTGTTAGCGGTTGAAGAGGTCCAGAAACGTTTGCGCACTCGATCCGAACAACAGTCATCTCGGC
Organism: Phycisphaerales bacterium; assembly: GCA_046350435.1. GTDB lineage: Bacteria > Planctomycetota > Phycisphaerae > Phycisphaerales > UBA1924 > BJHL01. Next base: position 48,748 of record JAXMAK010000001.1, on the reverse strand, counting down.
GCTGCTTTGCGACGTGGTCTGTGTGACACGAGTTTGTGCAACTTCACGAGCCTGCTCGTGAAGTTCGTGCGTGAACATTGTCGACTTTTTCAACTCGTTCGAAAAGTGTCTTTTTTTTGAGTTTTGAGTTTTGAAGTTTGAGTTTCGTAGGGTGGGGTATCGTCTTCGTGTTGTAGTGCTGGGTCAGTTTGCATAAAGGATTGCTCTCATGCGTCAAGTTCAGGCTCTCGGTGTCGCTGTCGCTGCTCTCGCTGCGTGTTGCGGACAAGCGATCGCGCAAGGTACGTACACCGACGTCATCGTCGGCGATCTCATGGATGTGTCCAACTACACGACCGGTGCGCCGATCAACGGCAAACGGGCGTACGCAGTGGGAACGACCAGTTGCAACCTCGGCACGCGTCCTCTGACGTGGATCGACGAAGGCACGAGCGTGCTCTATCCCGTCATCAGCCAGAACATGTACCGCGTGAATAACGGCCGCATCATTCAGTTGGGCCAGGCGTGGCTCAAGCACGGCTTCTGCGCATTGAACGGTACCGTCTGCTCAACCTGCCCCGATGTTCCGGGCGGTCACACCTGCGATCACTTGGATCCGGGCTGCTCCGATCCGTACACCTCTGGTCTCAACGGCAGCCAGGGCGGCCTTGGCCCCAAGAGCGAAGTGAACCCCTCAACCGGCGCGTTCCCAGCAAACGCCGCAGTCGGCACTTCGACGGGCGATGCAACGCTCCGCGGCCGCCTCATCGTCAACGACTCCGATCTCGTGACCGCAGGCGACACAGCCAACGCGCTCTTCTTCGTCTCCAGCATCTACATCCACCCCGAAGATCCAACCTTCAACACCGACAACAACAACTCGTCCTACCGCCGAGTCTCGGTCAACCAGACCAACAAGGCAATCACACTCCAGAACACCACGCAGCGTCAGTTGCCTCCGATCTTCGCATGGCGTGACTACGGCGGCGGCCTCAACGGCAACAACCCCGTCTCCGATCCCACCGTCGTCCTCAACCCAATCGACGTCCCCAACGATGGTCGTTTCTGGGTTGGCAGCAAGGTCATCAACCTCGGTGGCGGTCAATACCGCTTCGAATACGCAGTCATGAACCTCAACTCGAATCGCGGCGCCGATGGCTTCTCCATCCCGCTGCCCCCGGGCGCAGTGGTCACCAACGTGGGCTTCCACGATGTGGATTACCACAGCGGCGAAATCCAGGACGGCACCGACTGGACCTCAACGGTTTCATCCGACAGCGTGACTTGGAACTATCCGAACAACCAAGTCCAAGACAACCGCGAAAACGTCCTCCGCTGGGACACGATGTACAACTTCTGGTTCGAATGCAACCTGGGCGGCGCAGGTGGCGTTGCCACCCTCGACCTCTTCGGTGCAGCGGCTCCCGCCAACAGCACCGCAGTCGCATACGTCCCCAGCGCGAACGGCAGCGAACCCTTCAACAACGCATGCGCAACGCCATTCCCCATGGGTTCAGGCGGCATCTCGGTTGACACCACCGGCGCAACCACCGATGGTCCCACCGAATGCATCGAGAATGGCCAGGCAGGCATCATCAACGACGTGTGGTACACCTACACCACAACGTGCGCTGGTGCCTACACCCTCTCGATCTGCGACGCAAACTTTGACACCAAGATCGCCGTGTACTCCGCCTGCCCGACCGGCCCCGGCACCTCCGTCGCATGCAGCGACGACTACGAAGGCTGCGGCAGCAACAACTCCGGCTCACGCGTTGATTGGAACGCAACCGGTGCAACGACCTACTTCGTCCGCGTCGGTTCCCGCCAGGGCGCAGCCGTGACGTCAGGCGTTGGCCAGTTGAACGTCGTTGCTCCCAACTGCAACGGCATCCCCAACGACAACTGCTCGAACCCGACCTTCCTCGCCGATGGCGTTGAAGCCACCGGCACGACAGTCGGCGCCGCCGCAACACCCACGATGTTGACTGGCTGCACGACGGGCGGCAACGCAGCGCCCGACGTCTTCTTCGCCTACCGCCCGCAGGTTTCGGGCTTCGTCCGCTTCGACACCTGCCCGACAACCTTCGACACGATCCTCGCCGCATACTCGGATTGCACCAGCGCACCGATCGGCTGCAACGATGACCGCTCGCCGCTGACCGCACCGCTCTGCAGCGCGAACGCCAGCAGCAGTTCACTGCGCGTCAACCTGACCGCAGGCAACACCTACATCCTCCGCCTCACAGGCTGGGGCTCTTCACAAGGCGCGTACACCGTCAAGGCCATCGGCGGCGGCGGCGTCCTGCCCCCGAGCAACGACACCTGCTCCAACCGTCAGTCGGTCGGCCAAGGCACCGTCAACTTCAGCAACGTCGGCGCAGGCACCGAAACTGCCAACAGCCCGACCTTCGGTCAGATCTTCAACGACCTCTGGTTCACCCGCACCTTCACACAGGCCGGCACGCTCACCGTCTCAACGTGTGACGCCCCGACCTTCGACACCAAGCTCGCCGTCTACGAATCCAACAACTGCTCAGGCCTCGAAGCCAAGCTCCGCGGCTGGAGCGATAACGCAGCCTGCAATCCCAACGCCGCAAGCGTGACCATCCCCGTCAACCCCGGTGCGTACGCAATTCGCGTCGGCGCCGTTGGTGCAGGCGGCTTCGGTTCCGGCACGCTCAACGTCACCTTCACCGCAGGCCCAGTCTGCGACGGCATCGACTTCAACAACGACACCAGCCTCTTCGATCCTCAGGACATCGACGCCTTCCTCAGCGTCTACAGCGAAGGTCCCTGCGTCCCTGCAAACGCAACCTGCAACGACATCGACTTCAACAACGACGGCAGCGTGTTCGATCCCTGCGACATCGACAGCTTCCTGCTCCAGTTCAGCGAAGGCCCCTGCACGAACTGCGGCCAGTAATCACTTCAACCACATCAACTGCGATCAAAGATCGTGATTCGCAGTCAATTCAACTCCGAGAACCCCGCCTTCAAGCGGGGTTTTTCTTTGACCACGTCCGGAACAGACATTTTGTCCAGCGTCATTGCATCCTCTCCGAAAGACTAGTGAAAAATCACCTTGCGGCACTCCCAGAATGTGGTACACTGGAATTAGGACTTCGCTGCGCGAAATCCAATATTCGTTCCGTTCGAGGCAGCCCATCGGCTGGCTCGTGTCATGTTTCTTTGTTGGTTTTCCGGGTCTCGTGTGAATTGTGGAGGAACTTTCGATGGGGGCGGGAGGTCGGGGGATCGGGGGGTCGGGGGTCGTGGGAAGTGGTTTCCGGTTCGTTCTCGTTGTTCGTTGTGTTGAGTTTTGAAGAGGGTTTTATCTATGCGTAAATCGAAGTGGCTGAAACGCGTTGCCGCGCTCTGCACGGTTCTCACTGCGGCGGGTGCTGCAAAAGCACAAACCGACGTCATCGTTGGCGACCTGTATCAGGTGCAGAACTACGGTGCTGTCGGCTCATACATCACGTACGGCGTCGGCACGTACTCCTGCAATCAAGGCCCGACGCGCCTGACGTGGATCGACGGCAACGCCGCGAACCTCTACCCCGTCATCAGCCAGAACATGTACCGCCTGAAGGACGGCCGCTTTGAGCAGGTCGGTCAAGCATGGCTCAAGCACGGCTTCTGCGCATTGAACAACATGCTCTGCGGCTCGTGCCCCGCTGTCGGTCCGGGCCCAAGCGGTGGCCACACCTGCGATCACCTCGATCCAGGCTGCGCCGATCCATACAGCGCAGGTCTCAACGCAACCGTTGGCGGCCTCGGCCCCAAGCACGAAGTCAACCCTGCCAACGCAACGTGGCCCTTCCCCAACAGCGTCGGCTCCACATCGAGCAACAACGCTCGTCTCTCGGCTCGCTCTGCTGACGTTCTGAACCAGCCCGCCACCACGCTCTTCTTCGTGAGCAGCACGTACTTCCACCCCGAAGACGCAACCAACGGCACGGACAACAACAACCAGTCTTACCGCCGCGTGACCGTCACGCCCGCGACCGGCGCCATCGCCACCGCAGGCACCACCTTCCGTGAATCTCCCGCGATCTACGCATGGCGCGACCACGGCGGCGGCGTCGGCATCGCCGACAACTCCGTGATCCTCTCAAACGTTGATGTCGCTGGCGATGGCCGCTTCATCATCGGCTCCAAGGTCATCGACCTTGGTGGTGGTCAGTACCGCTACGAATACGCAGTGCAGAACTTTAACTCCGATCGCGGCGCGAGCGGCTTCAGCGTCCCGATGCCTGCCAGCGTCACGCCCAGCGGCTTCTTCTTCCGCGACGTGGACTATCTCGCAGGCGAACCCCAGACCGGCACCGACTGGACGCCCACAGTGAGCGGCGGCAACCTCGCGTGGAACTACGCCAACAACCAGGTTCAGGACCGCAACGAAAACGTCCTCCGCTACGACACGATCTACAACTTCTCCTTCGTCGCGTCCGCCGCGCCCGTCCAGGGTCAGGCAACGCTGACGCTCTTCAAGACCGGCACGCCCACCACCGTCTCTGGTCTCGCGTACATCCCAGGCACCGGCACGCCTCAGCCTCCTTTCAACAACAACTGCGCCAACGCCCTGCCCGCAAGCGCAGGTGGCACCGCATTCACGACCGCGCTCGCAACGACCGATGGTCCCGATGCATGCTTGTTCTCCGGTCAGACGCAGATCGCCAACGACGTGTGGTACACCTACACGCACACCTCGACCTGCTTGGACCCCGTTGTCATGACGACCTGCGGCTCTTCGTTTGACACGAAGCTCGCTGTCTACACCGGCACGTGCGGCAACCCCGGCACGGCGATCGCATGCAACGACGACACCGCTGGTTGCGCAGGTGGCACAGGCACAGGCCTGGGTTCCAGCGTGAGCTTCACGCCAGTCCAGGGCCAGACGTATCTCGTTCGCGTCGGTGCATACCCGACCGCAACTCCTGATACCGGCACCGGCACTCTCACGATCACGCCCGGCGCATGCGCTCCATTGCCCCCAGTCAATGACCTCTGCGCCAACGCAACATGGGCCGCAGCAGGCGTCACCTACACAGGCAGCACTGCCAACGCCACGACCGACGGCACCGCATCCTGCGTTGCGAACAGCGTCGACGTCTGGTTCAAGTATCGCCCCGTGACCACTGGCTCAGTCAACATCCGCACCTGCGGCAGCGACTTTGACACCGTCCTCAGCGTTCACAGCGCCTGCGGTGGTACACAGCTCGCCTGCAACGATGACTCCGCAGCAACCTGCGGCACCAACAGCGTCCAGTCGGCACTCAACGTCAACATGACCGCTGGCACCACCTACTGGATCCGCATCGCGGGCTGGCAGGGTGCATTCGGTAACTACAGCCTCCTCATTACAGGCGGCGGCGGCGGCGTGCCCCCGCTCAACGATGACTGCGCACAGCGTCAGGGCATCGCAGGCACAGCCATCTTCAACACCACCGGCGCATCCACCGATGGCCCGACCACCAACAACTGCGGCCAGGTCTTCAACGACATCTGGTACAACTACCCCAGCCTCTGCACAGGCAACCTCCAGATTCGCATGAGCGGCACGGGCTTCACGCCCAAGGTCGCCGTGTACTCCGGCAGCACCTGCGGCAACGAAAGCACCCGTGAAATCGGCTGCGGCTCTGCCACCAACAACAACATTGCAGTCACCGTCCCGGTCGTCGCTGGCCAGGGCTACACGATCCGCATCGGCTCCAACGCCAACGGCACCGTCGGCGCTGGCGAAATCAGCTTCACCTGCGTCCCCGCAGGCCCGACCTGCGACTCTATCGACTTCAACAACGACACCAGCCTCTTTGACCCCATCGATATCGATGCCTTCCTGAGCGTCTACGGCGAAGGCCCCTGCGTCCCGGCAAACGCAACCTGCAACGATATCGACTTCAACAACGACAGCAGCGTCTTTGATCCCTGCGACATCGACAGCTTCCTGCTCGTCTTCAGCGAAGGCCCCTGCACGCCCTGCGGCCAGTAATGAACTTGGTACCCCGCGTCTCCGACGCGGCTGAATACCAGCAACTACAAATCAAAAGCGACGAGCCAACTGCTCGTCGCTTTTTTTCTTTCCTCGTGCCACCGACTGCTGCTTTGAGCAGTCGGTGCGATGAATCGCTTAATGCCGTTTTCGATCGCAGTAACGTGCCGAGCGCTTCTTTGAGTCGATGTCTGCGTCGTTCGAACGACAAATCCCCCTCTTCCCTCACACCTTACAATAAACCCATGACCACCACCCCCTCGCGCCCAACACACGTGACGCCCTCCGCTCGCCCCATCGACCCCCAAGCCGTCACCATCTCCGGCCTAGTCCTCGATCCCGTCTACAGCCCCGCCACCATCACGTCCTCACTCGACTCTCCAAAATCCATCGACGCACAACTCGGCAAAGGCGCGATGCCGGGCCAGTATCCCTACACCCGTGGTCTCTTCCCTCAAGGCTACCGCACGCGCCTCTGGACCATGCGCCAGTTCGCCGGCTTCGGCTCCGCCGACGACACCAACCAGCGCTTCAAGTATCTCCTCTCCCAAGCCAAAGGCACCGCCGCAAATACCGGTCTCTCCACAGCCTTCGACCTGCCCACTCTCATGGGCCGCGACAGCGACGATCAACTCTGCGTAGGTGAAGTCGGCAAGTGCGGCGTCGCCATCGACACCATCGAAGACATGCACCGCCTGTACGCGGACATCCCGATCGATCAAGTCACCGTCTCCCAAACCATCAACGGCCCCGCCGCCGTCATCTGGGCCATGTACCTCGCTCACGCGATGCAACGCGGCATCAGTTGGGACAAATTGGGCGGCACACTCCAGAACGACATCCTGAAAGAGTTCCACAGCCAAAACGAATTCATCTACCCGCCCGAACCCAGCGTCAAACTCGTCGTCGACACCATCGAGTTCCAAAGCAAGTTCGTCCCCAAGTGGAACTCCGTCTCGATCTCCGGCTACCACATCCGCGAAGCTGGCAGCACCGCGCACCAGGAACTCGCCTTCACCCTCCGCGACGGCATGGAATACGTCGAAGCCAGCATGGAACGAGGCCTCGACATCGACGCCATCGGCCCACGCCTCTCCTTCTTCTTCAACTCACACAACGAGTTCTTCGAAGAAATCTGCAAACTCCGCGCCGCCCGCCGCATCTGGGCCCGCGTCATGCGCGAACGCTACGGCGCGAAGAATGAACGCAGTTGGTACATGAAAACCCACGTCCAAACCGCGGGCTGCTCACTCACCGAGCAGCAGCCGCTCAACAACATCGTCCGCGTCGCCTATCAAGCCATGGCGGGAGTCCTCGGCGGCTGCCAATCCCTCCACACCGACAGCATGGACGAAACACTGGGCCTCCCCACCGAACAAGCCGTCACCGTCGCCCTCCGCACGCAGCAAATCCTCGCCCACGAAACCGGCGTCACCCGCACCGTCGATCCCCTCGGCGGCTCCTGGTTCATCGAATCCCTGACCGACACGATCGAACGCGAAGCCCTGCGCTTGATCGAAGAAATCGACGGCATGGGCACGTACAAACGAGCCCCACGCGCCAGCGTGGGCGACACGCCCAACGCATACTCCACCTCCGAAGGCTTCGGCCGCTCCGTCATCGCCGGCATCAACCGCGGCTACTTCCGCCGCTCCATCGCCGAAGCGTCTTATCGCTTCAGCGAAGAATGCGAAGCCAACGACCGCATCATCGTGGGCGTGAACGCATACGTCGACGAAGACGAAAAACGCAACATCGACATCCTGACCATCAGCCACCAGGTCGAAGTCGATCAGAACGCGAGACTCAAGTCCTTCAAACAACGCCGCGACCAAAAACAAGTCGCCGCCGCGCTCGAAGCAATTCGCAAGGTGTGTCGAGGCGAGCAAGCCACCTTCAGTAGATTGGCGGTCCCCGCCAATTCTTCGGGTACCCCGGCTTTCCAAGCCGGCCTACACCCTTCTACCTCTTCTACCCCTCCTACAAATCCCAACCCCGCCTCCCTCATCCCCACCAACACCCCCAAAGTCAGCACAGGCCAAACCGCCGACTGGAACTTCGGCCTCCACCCAACCAACGTCATGCCCGCCCTCATCAACGCCGCCCTCGCAAATTGCACCATGGGCGAAATGACGCAGGCGATGGCGGATATTTACGGTCGTTACAGCGGCGGGCCGGAGTGGTAGCAAATCGTGGCACGGACATGTAGTCATGTCCGTGCGAACCTCCAATAAGCTCCGATCCAGCAAGTCCAAAACGCACAGAGCCACGGACATGACTACATGTAAGTGCGACGAAACGCGACCGCTGCACGTTCCGACCACCCGTCGGAGTGATAATTAACTGCGGCTTGCATCTCATGGGATGCCAAGATAAGCCGGTTGCATATTCATCGTCATGATTCTGATGCGCGAGGTCCACTTCGACTCGCTTGGCGCACTCGCTGTTGCAGTGAGTGTGATGTCAAAGACAAAGTCACTGCCGTATGAAACTCCTTCGTTGCACGGACCAACGTAAGTCGGTTCAGAGAAGGAAAGCTGGATGTCGACACCGGATTCTGCAACTTGCTTCATCGATTCAAACCACGTTGGCAAGGCTGTACTTGATGGGCGTAGTTGCGGTGGTACCCATCGCAAGTTGTTCAAGTCTTGCTTGAACCAGAAGTGAGACGCGGAAGACCATTTTCGTTCTATCTGGCATTCCTTGAGATAATCCTGCATGGGAAGCAGGACCGGTGCTTCAAGCGGCGAAGACCAACCCGATACGCACATGCCGCAATGACCAAAAAGCGGGCCTTTTTGCTGCATGATCCAATTGCGAATCCACTCGACGCTATCTGGGTCGTCGAGTGACTTTCCGGCCTGATCAAGAATGTAGCAAAAGTCATTGAAGTGCGACTTCACGACTGGTTTTACTTGTGGTGTCGCTCGGTCGTAGGCACGGAAGAGAAGATCAACGCCGCCGGGAATTCGGCCGTACAACCCGCCATCGTTCAATATGACCGTGATTGCGCAGAAAAGTCCGCCGCCGCCGCCTTTGGCCAAGAGATCTTCTAGGAGGTCGGGGCGACCGGTGATGATGTAGTCATTGACCACAATGCTGAAGAGCTCATCTTCCCATCGCGGAAACTGGCCCTCAATCTCACGAGTTGTCAGATCGGCCACAGCGATGCGATCATCAGGCGATAGTTCGTAATACATGGAACTGGCTGCACTAGCAAATCGAGACCACGCTGATTTGCCGTTCAAGTGGAGTGCTTCGATTTCTGATACCTGCACTCGCCATTTGGGCTCTACGCCCCGCAATATCGCTTGAACACGTTGCTCAATTCGAGCATTTGGTTGGATCAAGGCGAGATACATGACAGACATCAGAAGTAATGCAAACGCAGTAAAAGCCGCGATGGATCGCCGGTTGCGAACGTGTGCCGTGTTGTATGGAGCAGTGGCCACTTTCAGGCTCAATATCACACTTCGATCAGCACAACTTCCTGATAACAGAGCATAAGCAATCTTGAGTAACTTTACGGTTCTCTTTCCGAATAATCAGTGTCCACTCAAGGTATACCCATGCCCTCCCCAACCACCCTCATCTACGCCTACCTCAACCACAACCTCATCTGTCTCCATCTCGCGACCGGTGAGGAAGTCTGGCGCACCAAACTTCCAAAGTCTGGCTCTTACGTCGCGAGCCTCCTCGTGCAGGACGACACCGTCATCGTCGGCGTGAACGGCGTCGTCCACTGCGTCGACGCGTACACAGGCCAACTCCGCTGGACCAACGAACTCAAAGGCCTCGGCTACGGCAACATCTTCCTGAACGCCGCAACCCCACAAGCCGCCGCGATTCAACACGCATCAAACCAAGCCGCGATCATGGTTGCACAAACTGCGAGCACCCAAGCCGCAATCAACGCTGCGTCATCGTCGTGATGATCAGTCCCATCAGACCTATCTAAAACTTCAACGCAGCACCATCACCGCGCCCTTTCTCTTCTCTGCGCTCTCTGCGTTCTCTGTGTTAAATCTCCCCACCAAGTCGCGCACAAAACCAGTCGTGCGAAAAGTCAACCACCCCCTCACCACAAAATCTCAACCGCCCACAACTCGCGCACGCGCATGGACAAGCCAATCAAGTCCCAAAAAACCACTCGACAAATCAAGCCGCAAGCCCACCGCAATCCACAATCATCCACACCCGCGCGCACAACCACGGTCAGCCCAGAACGCTGTGCGCAATCTTTTGACCCTGTTAGTGCGTGCCTAAATGACTCACGCCGTCGCGCTGCGCTTGCCAATCTGCTTGGGTTCAATGCGTCCCAGCACATCCTCATGCAGCGGCTCAATGCCCACAATCGCAACGCCCAGCTTGTCCGCAAGACGAATCATCTCGTCCTTGTCCAGCATGATCACTTCACCCGCCGTCAGCGCCAAACACCCCGCGCCCGCCGCGTGCAGCGTGCGAATCGTGTTCACGCCCACCGTCGGCACATCCGCGCGTTTGTCATGTCCAAGCCGCGCGGCTTTGATCAATGTCCAACCACGAGTGCGGCACAAACGCCCCGCGCGTTCGATCATGCGGTCCGTGCCTTCAACAGCTTCAACGGCGATGATGTCGAGTTCGCGCACTGCGATGGATTGACCAATGTCGAGGCGCAGCAGCGTCGTCATCTTGGGCCACGCCCATTCGATGTCCGCCGCTTGTTCAGTTGTCGGCTTTGTCTTTGTCATCACACCCAAGTGCGACATTTCGTCGGGAATCGGTGCGGTTGAGTCGAGCAGCGCGACGCCCCAGCGTTCGAGTTCGCCGGCGACTGCGCCAAGCAGCGCGTGCGACCTGCGATCCTTTCGCAGAATTTTGTACCAGATCAGAATCGTGCGCCAGTCGGGCACGTTCTTGAGCATGCGTAGCGGATCGTGCATCAGCCGCGCTTTGTCAACCTTGCCCACCATGATCGCATGATGTACGCCTTGACGCGAAAGCACCTTGCCCCATTGCCCAACCTTCAGCACGCCCGCTTCACGGAATGACGAGCACAAGTTTGGTAAGTCGGGGTCGTATTGACCCATCAGGCCAAGGCCATGCACGGGGTGACCAGCGGCGCGGAGATTTTTCGCGATGAGTTTCGGCAACCCGCCGCCGCCCGCGATGAGTCCGACCGGAGTGTTCCCGGGCGGCAAGTCTTGCAGGATCGTGACGGGCCCGACGAACGTGTCCTTCGCGGGCGGCACGAGCGAGGTCAGTTCAACATTCGCCGGCAGCTGCACAGGCTGCGTGCTGAAACTCTCGCCACCAACCAGCGCATCACGCGTCAGCCGATTCGGCTGAGTCGTTGTGTCTGGGTCAGGTTGAGTACGGAACACGCTCATGTAGAAGCCCGAAGCAGAAAGCAGTTAGAACAACCGCAGAACAAGAATGCGCAAGCAACCTAAATCCTTCGGCTTGCGGCGATGAAGCACAGGAAAAAGTCTCAAACATCCGTCGCGACCCGTTTTGCGAGTTTCGGCGGCTGGTAGGATACGCGATCGTGAAGAACTCGTCAAAGCCAGAGGTTGTTCTTGATTGGGATACGTTTGGCATCGTGCCATCGAAGTCGGCGGCATTGCGGCGACTTCGATGATGTTTTGGCCGTTCCGCATCGAAGTCCTCGCAGAGCCGAGGACTTCGATGGCACGATATCAGGATCGACGTCCCAGCACGCTCACTGCGACGGCTCCGAGAACCATGAGCATCGCGACGCCGTCTGTCCAGCGGGGTTTCTCGTGGAGGACGAAAAATGCGATGAGCGTGAAGACGACGAGCGTCACGGCTTCCTGAATGATCTTGAGTTGTGGTGCGGTGAACGGCCCGCCGAAATTCTGGTGGCCTATTCGATTCGCTGGCACTTGCAGGCAGTACTCGGGGAGGGCGAGCAGCCACGAGACGAGAATCGGCAGCACGAGTGCGCTGAAAGTGAGAACTCCTGTCCCCGGTTTGTGATCCTTGAACCATTTGAGGTGGCCGTACCACGCGAGGTTCATAAAGACGTTGCTGCAGATGAGCAGGGCGATGCAGGTGAGCGATTTGGAGAGCATGGAGCGAGCGTAGTGGTGGACGAAAAACAAAACGACCCGAGGTTGTCGGGTCGTTTGAGAAATCAGTTGTTCATCTGAATCGTTGCGTTCTCTTTGCGTTAGTCGCCGTCGCCTGATCCCATTTTGAACGCCGCGCCGATGGCGAGGAAACCCCAGAGGATGTCGAACAAGGAGAATGCTTCGCTGAAGTGTTCGTTGGTGTAGTTGTTGGCGAATTCTCCAATTGCGCCTTGCATGTATTCCTTGGTTTGAGCGCGATACTGGGATTGCTCGTCGGGCGTCATTGCCGCCCAGCGCGTGTCAACATCCTTTTGAATGTCTTCCGGCAGTTGATCAAACTCCTCAACATCGTCGATTGATGTCACGCCCGCGGGCCACGTCAGCGTCTTGCCTGATTTGAGTTCTTCATCGCAAATCTGCTTGCCCATGAACAGACGCAACACACCGTCGTCCACTTGCATCGTCGAACTGATTTTGCTTGCTTCCTTGTCGATCGAGGCTTTCACTGCGACGTACTTGCCGGTTGCGATCGCGACAAGCGCGATCACTGCTGCGATGATTCCCGAGGTTGTTCCAGTGTCATCTTTCGCACAGACAGCCATTCCCAGCCCGGCGAGGAAACCAACGCCCACGGCAACGTACCCAACTTAATATCCAGTGAAGTACGCAATTGCGGCCCAGATTGCGGCGCCAATTGCACCACCTACCAGACTCCCGATGATTCCACGAACGATCATGCACCCTCCAGCAAAATAAATGTCGTTCGCCCCCAGACTCCGCAGCCCGAGCGAGCGAGTCGGCATTATGGCCGATTTTTGAAATTGCATGCAAGTGGGTACTTGCAAAGAAAGTGCATTTTGGGTGGTCACTTTTTGAGCAGCAATACCACGACGTGGACTTCAACGCCCCGGCCTGCACCCAGCGAATCTAACGATTCGTGTGTCTTGCCTTTGATGTTGACCTGGGAAAGATCGAGCGAGAGTTCGCGGGCGATGTTGGTTCTGATTGCAAGTTTGTGCGGCGAAATCTTGGGGCGCTCGAGAATGATTGTTGCATCAAGGTTTGCGATCGAGTAGCCAAGCTTGCCGACCAGCGTCGCCGCGTATCTGAGAAACACGGCGGAGTCCTGGCCCTTATTGGGTAGGCTTGTGTCTGGAAAGAGTTGACCAATATCCTGCTGCGCCAACGCGCCGAGCAGTGCGTCGGTGATGGCGTGATACACGGCGTCGCCATCGCTGTGTGCGACGACGCCGAGATCGTGCGGGATTTTGACTCCTCCAAGGATCAGCGGGCGAACGGGTTGACCCTTGGCTGGAGGTGTGCCGTCAGCCGGGAACGACTCCAATCGATGCAGGTCGTAGCCCATGCCGATGCGGAAGGGCTGCGTGGGGAGAGTGGGGGTGCCGGAGTCAGTCTGTGAGGCCTGTGCGGTATGAAGCGGATCGGGGGGCATTGAGTCAGTTTAGAGATGCTGGGCGGGGCGTTGCGGCGGATTTCTGGTGGGCTCCCATTCGCGGCGTGGGGCTGGCGCGGCCGATAGAATGTGGTATGACGCTGCATTCAAAGAAGTCGGTTTTCAGCAAGTCCCTTCTCGCGCTGCCCATGCTGGGCGCTGCCCTGTTTCTCACGGGCTGCGATGGCGGACCAGAGATGTACACGTATCGCTCGGAAGTTCACTCGCCCAAGACCGTGACGCTGCGCGACACGAGCAGCGGCGAGGAAATTCTCAAGGTTGATGTGCCCGTTGGGCAGCAACTGAACATGAAGTTTGACAAGTTCCGCGACATCGCGGAGACGGACGGCAACGACACGCTGCGTTGGTCGCTCCGGCCTTGGAATGATGACTCGGTTGCGGGTGGAAACACGCTGAAGGTGCCGCCGCCCAGCTCGCGTCGTTTGGACATCACACTGCGTCCGGCTCCGGAGCAGCGGCCTTTGGACACGAAGTAAACACACTCACGAGATCAATGAAAAGAGACGCACTTGACGTGCGTCTCTTTCCGTTTGTCCAGCGAACTGGTGTAATTTGATCTGCAGCAATGTGGCTTGCTGCAATTCGTGTTACCTCGGTCCACTGGGAGATTGGCGCGGCTGCTGAGGCTGTTGGGGTTGCTGCGGGGTAGTTGTGTCGCCGGGGCGTGTGCGCTGATTTTGATCAGTCTGCATGCCGGTCTGATTGTCGTTGCGTTGCGAGACCTCTGTGGAGCCTTGACCTGTCCACATCATGCGTTGATCGCGGAGATAGGCCTGGAGTTCGGTCTGATCGCGGAGTACGTCCTGGAGGAGTTCGACGAGAGCCTGGTTCTGGCGATCGCCGCTCATGCCGCGCACTTCGCCAAGACGGCGAAGGCGATCGGCATTTGCGGATTCAAGGCGGCGTTCCGCGTCGGTCAACGTTGAAACGCGCCTGTTCCAGTCACGCGCGTTCATGTTTGAGTCGAGTGCGAAGGGGCTTTGGAAACGCTGAGCGAGCGCTTCGTCGGTTACGTCGGTCGGGCTCACAACGTTGGGCGTCGTGATGGAAAGATCGGAGGTGGCTCCTGCACGCTGGAGGGCTTGCTGGTCGCCTGTCCACAGAGCGCGGGACTCAACGAGGTAGCCGTTGAGAGACTTTTGGTCGCGGAGCATTTGCTGAACGACGTTGAGGAGACCATCGTTGAAGTTTTGGCCTGTTGCGGTGCGGAGATTGGCGATCTCCTGCAGGCGGGCGCTGTTGTCGGTCGTCAAGCGTTCTTCGAAGCGGGCGAGGCGTTCGGTGGCTTGATCGAAACGCGCGGCGTCCTGCGGGTTGGCAAGTGTGAACGGGCGATTGAGCCGGCGGTTGTTGTTGTTTTGGGCGTCATTCTGGACGTTGCGGTTGTTGGGGTCTTGCGCGTTGTTGTTTGGCTGAGTGTCGCTAGGTTGGCTGGGTTGGTTTTGACGATCGGTTTGGTTGGGTTGTTGATTTGGCTGCTGGCTTGGCTGTTGCGAGGGTTGCTGGGAAGGTTGTTGGCTTGGGTTATTGCGTGGCCTTGTCGTTTGGCCCGGCGTGGTCTGGGCGAATGCCTGACTCCAGATGATTGTGCTCGTGCCAGCGATAGTGAGCAGCAGAGCGATGGGGCGTGTGTTCTTCATGGTGAGATCCTCTCGAAATGCGTTGTGAGCGATACCTTGAATAGGCTCACACGACAATTTGAATATCTTGGAACTCTTGACACCCTGCGTGATGCCGATGACAAGTTGCAAGGACACCTTTCGAATGCGCCGCTTCTCAGTGCACATCTGGCGAAAGCGATGATTTGTTTTTCATTGTTTTTTTATGTCTCGTTGGAAGCATTCGGGTTCGAGAATTGATTGCATGGCAAGAAAAAACGCCGAGCGAGACTCGGCGTTGGTGGACTTGATTGAATGAAAGGTCGCCTGCGGCATCATGCAAACGTTGTGCGGCCTGGGACGGCGACTTCTGGAGTGGGCAGAGTGCCGAATTCGTACTTCGCGGGTGCAAGATTGAGCGTGCTTGCGATGGCTTTTTCCCACGTCACGGCTTTGCCGGTGTATGCGGCGAGGCGGCCCATGATGGCGGTCAGCGTGCTTTCGGCGATGCGTTTGCCTTCGTTGAGGGGCTTGCCGCTGTTGATGGACGCGACGAGGTCGCGGTGTTCGAGTTCGTAGGGGTTGTGGTCTTCGCCTGTGAACTTCCAAGGCTTGGCGCCTTCGATGCGGGCGCGGCCTGGGGACATGATCATGCGGCCTTCGGTGCCCACGATGATTTCTTCAACGCGGGAGTCGCAGCCTTCGATCTGGCGGCACATGCTGGTGATTTTCACACCATCGGCGTATTCGTATTCGATGGCGAAGTGGTCGAAGATGTGTCCATATGCGGGTGAGGTTCGGACTTGGCGGCCGCCTGAGCCGGAGGCCTTGATAGGAGTTGAGCCGATGGCCCAGTTCATGACGTCGAGGTTGTGGACGTGTTGCTCAACGATGTGATCGCCTGAGAGCCACGCGAAATAGAGCCAGTTGCGGAGTTGCCATTCCATGTCGGTCCACTCGGGCTTGCGTTCGTGCATCCAGAGGCCGCCTTGATTCCAGTAGCAACTGCCGCCGATGACTTTGCCGATTGCGCCGTTTTTGATTTGCTCGATCGCGGCGAGGTAAGAACTTTGGTGGCGGCGCTGCGTGCCGCAGACGATCGAGAGGCCCTTGCGCTCGGCTTCGGCGGCGGATTCGATGACGCTGCGCACGCCGGTGGGATCGACGGCGACAGGTTTCTCGATGAAGCAGTGTTTGCCTGCGGCGACTGCGGCTGCAAGATGGATCGGGCGGAAGTGGGGTGGGGTTGCGAGGACAACGACATCGACGTCTTGCTTGAGGACGTTCTTGTATGCGTCGAAGCCTGTGAAGCAGCGGCTGTCGTCGAGTTTGACGCGAGAGGAGATATCTTGCGATTGAGTTTGCAGTTCGCTGCGTGCGCCGGCGAGGCGGTCGGGGAAGACGTCGCCAATTGAGACGAGTTCTGCTTCGGGCGCGGCGGTCAAGAAATCGATTGCTGCGCCGGTGCCGCGACCGCCGCAGCCTATGACGCCTAGTTTGAGTTTCTTTGAGGAGCCGTTTTGTGCGGCGAGGAGGGTTGAACTCGCGGCGGCGACGGCGAGGGCGGCGGCGGAGGTGTGGAGGAAGGTGCGGCGGTTGATGGGGGTCATGGAGCGCTCCTGATGCTTCAGAGAATGTAGGGTGAGTTTGCGTCGGGCGCATTACTCACGCAGCGGTCGTTGTCGTTTTTCACGCCGAAGGCGTGAGCATCAGTAGCCGGGGGTGGAGCGAGTCTTCGAGCGACCCCCCCGGATTGAAAGTCATAGAGAGCAGCAGTCCGAAGGACTGCTCGTATAAGTCGCAGCACCGATTTCTGACGTGCAGCCCTTCAGGCTGCAGATGTACTCCCTTGTCCTACCGGGGGTGGCGCTCGCAAAGCCTCGCTTCACCCCCGGCTACTGGCGAGCAGGCCTTCGGCCTGACAAGGGAACTGGAGACAGTGAATGCATGAACAATCAGTTGAGCCATTCACTCAGTTGATTTTCGACGAGATTGCACATGGGGTTCGTTGGTTACTTGCCGAATGCGATTTTGGTTTTGCCGGGGACGGGGATGTTGACGGGGGGGGCGTTGCCGAAGGCGAGGTTGTCGGGGACCAGTTTGTCTTCGGCGTTGAGGGCTTGGTCCCACGTCACGGTTTGGCCTGTGTACGCGGCCATTCTTGCCATGATAGCCATCATGCAGGAGTTTGCGCTGCGTTCGCCGTCGTTGATGGGTTTGCCTGCGCGGATTGATTTGAAGAGTTCGTTGTGCTCGAACTGGTACATCTGCGAAGCCTCTTCGGGCGTGCCGTTGCCTTTCCATTCAACTTCGTTTTTGCGGTTGCGGATTTCGTAGATGGGGGCCCAGCCATTGATGGTGCAGCGGCCTTTGGTGCCATAGACGTAGTCGGTGTTGTCGCTGGGGCACGAATCGATTTGGCGCGTGGTGTGGAAGGCGCGGGTGCCATCGTCATATTCGTAGATCGCGGCGAAGTGGTCGAAGACGTCGCCGCTCTCTTCGCCTGTGCGGGCGGCGCGGCCTCCGAGGCAGTTGACGCGAGCGGGGAGGCGATCGCCCATGGCCCAGGCCATGCGGTCGATGGAGTGGATGGCTTGTTCAACGATGTGATCGCCGCTGATCCATGCGAAGTGCCACCAGTTGCGGAGTTGGAATTCCATTTCGGTCCACTCCGGTTTGCGCGGGCGCTTGGTGAGTGTGCTGGTGTGGTAGGTGGTGTGAACGCTGACGAGATCGCCAATGCCTCCACTCGCGACTTTTTCGAACGCGGCTTTCATGCCGGGGTTGTGTCGCCAGCAGAAGCCGACCATGAGCGCGAGATTTTTTTCTTTGGCGACGCGTGCGGACTCAAGGCACGAGCGGATGCCTGCGGCGTCGACGGCGAGCGGTTTTTCGGCGAAGACGTGTTTGCCAGCGGCGATGGCGGCGGCGAGTTGGACGGGTCGGAATGCGGGGTAGCCCGTGATGAGCACGACATCGACGTCTGAGTCAATGACTTTTTGGTAGGAGTCAAAACCCACGAATTGTTTTTCGGTGGGAACTTGCACGCGCTTCGCGGCTTCTTCGGCCATCTCTTCGTTGATGCCAGTGAGCGATGTTTGCAGTCGATCTGCGAAGACGTCGCCCATTGCGACAAGCGTGGTGTTGGGATCAGCGCGGAGGGCTTGAACGGCTGCGCCGGTGCCGCGTCCGCCGCAACCGATGAGGCCTATGCGGAGATTGCGGGTGGAGTCGTCGAGTCGCGCGGCGCGTGATTCGTGCGAAGCAAGAAGTGAACTTGCGAGCGGGAGTGCTGCGGCGGAGAGGACGAAGTTGCGGCGGGAGATGGAGGGGCCGATTTCGAGTGGGGTTTTCATAAAGAAGTGGTTTGAGCGGACTCGAGGAGGGCACGTGATGGAAGCAGCAGCGTAAGGAGGTCGGGCAACGCAGCCGAACTGCCCAAGCGTCGTGGGGGGTGCGTTATCCCTGTGCCACCGACTGCTGCTCTGAGCGGTCGGTGCCGCATTACACAAACGCACCGACCGGCTTCGCCAGTCGGTGGCACGACGATTCGACGTTTGACGACCCGAACATATTCCTTGCAGGACTCGCCAATCGCCGAACTTGAACCTACTCTTGCGACCCTATGGCAAAGACCCGCGAGATCAAGAAGCGCATCAAGGCTGTCGGCAACATCAAACGCATCACGAAGACGATGCAGATGATCGCGACGGCGAAGTTCGCAGCCAGCCAGCAGCGCGCGGTTGCCGGTCGGCCTTATACCGACACGCTGTTTGAACTCGTGCAGCAGTTGTCTGAGTCGATCGGCAGCGATGCGACGCATCCGCTGCTCGACGCGGGCTCCAAGAAGGGTGCGAAAGAAGCGGGGAAGGAACTGACGCTGGTCATCACCAGCGATCGCGGCTTGTGCGGTCCGTACAACGCGAGCGTGCTGCGCACTGCGATGGCGTTCCTCAAAGCGAACCCAAACGCGAAGAGCGGCTTGATCGACCTCGTCGGCAAGAAGGGCACGGGCTTTTTCAAGTATGGTGGCGTGCCGATCGCGCAGCAGCACACGCAGTTTGGCGACAAGCCCAAGTATGAAGACGTGCAGGCGCTCGCAGAGGAATACACGCGTCGGTTTATCTCCGGCGAGTTGTCTGCGGTGCGCGTTGTGTACATGAAGTTCCAGAGCGCGAGCAAGCAAGTGGCGACGGTTGCACAGTTGCTGCCTTTCCAATCAACTGCGACAGGCAAAGGTGCGAAGGACGCATCAGCAGCGACGGCGGCGAAGCAGGTCTACGAATTTGCTCCCAGTGCGAATGAATTGCTCGACGCGTTGCTGCCGGCGGCCGTGAAGGCGCTGTTGTTCCAAGCGTTCAATGACGCTGTGGTGAGCGAAAACGTCGCGCGCATGATCGCGATGAAGAGCGCGACGGACGCTGCGGGCAAGATGGGCAAGTTGTACACGCGTAAGTTCAACCGTGCACGTCAGGCGCAGATTACGACGGAACTCACCGAGATCATTTCGGGTGCGGCGGCGTTGGAGTAAACAATTTAACACAGAGAACGCAGAGAGCACAGAGGATTTTTCTGTGCTCTTTTTCTTTGATCAGGTTGTGTCGTTGGTGCGATGGCTCGTGCCATTGAAGTCATCCGCTTTGGAGGACTTCGATGCTCTTGGACGAGTCGCATCGAAGTCACTGCAGAGCCAGCGACTTCGATGGCACGTTAGTCTTGCACAGGCATCGCCAGCGGCGTGCGATCTAACTTCCACTCGTTCTCGCGTGATTTTTCGATGGCTTGGGTTGCTTTGGCTTTGCCGTCTAACAGGCTTCGCCATTGCCATGCTCGAAGGAAGGCGCGGAACTCGAGGTCTTCGTAGCGGGGTTCGTTCTTCATCATGCTGCGGACGTAGCCCCACCACATTGCCGCGCCGCCTATGACGTAAGGTTTCTTGGTCATCCGGAAGATCGCGCTTGCGGTCATGTAGGGGAGGCTTGTGCCCATGAACCATTGGCCGAAGCCATGGCGCATGCGGCCTGTGAAGATGCCTTTGTGGCTGGAGCCCATCGGGCGGAGGTGTTTGAAGCGAAGGTCGGGTTCGTCCCAACTGGTTGCGATCCAACCCAGCATTCGGCAGCGGTGGCAGTCGATGCCGTCCCACATGACTTGGCGGACGAAGCCACCGATTTGTTTGAAGCAGGTGGTTTTGAAAAACTTGGTCATGCCTGCGCTGGTTTCGTCGCCCAGGAATTCGCTGACGTATTCGCCATCGACGTTGTTGGGATCGACGGGCATGTAGGCTTTGCCGCTGCAGGTGCCGAGGCGCGGATTGGCGAGCATGCGCTGGTGGAGGATTTCGAAGTAGCGGGGCGGGAGGTCGAGATCGAGGTCGAGTTTGGTGACGTAGTCGAAGTTGTCGAGGTTGATGGTTTTGAGGCCCGCGTAGAAGGCTTCGATGACGCCTGGGCCCACTTTTCGCTTGCCGCGATTTTCGCGGGTGATGATTCGGATTTCGGTTTTGGAGCCTGGCGGGTTTTTGCTGGCGTACTCGGCGAGGATTTTCGGGGTGTCGTCGGTGCTGCCGTCGTCGACGATGATCCAGAGTGTGGGTGGGAGGGTTTGGGCGAGGACGGAGTCGAGCGTGCGGCGCATGTAGATGGCTTCGTCGCGGCACGGGGAGATGATGACGTGGGTTGGGGGGGGCGAGGTGGTCAAGGTTTGAGATTATCGTGTGTTTTGGGAGTTGGGTTTGAAAACAGATATCACCACAAAGACGCGAAGAACACAAAGAAGTTGAGAATTGTGGTGTCTGCTGGGTGTTGCAAGTTTCAACGAGCCCCACGCGCGAGCGTGGGTGAATGGTCGTGGATTTCAATTGTGCCTTGCGCGTTCGCCCACGCTGGCGCGTGGGGTTCGTTAAGGTGTTGTGTAACCGACGACGTTTGTGAGAACGGCTTGTCGCTCGGATGTGTTTAGCAGCGTGAACGCTGTTGCGAGCGCGTCGGCGATTGCTCCATCGGTGCCGACGATGGTGACAGGGGTTGTGCCGACTGCGCCCAAGCCTGTTCGAGGATTAACGATGTGGCTGTAGCGGATGCCTGCGATGTCGATGAATTGCTGGGTGTCGCCTGATGTTGAGACGGAGCGGCCTTTGAGTCGGAGGGATTTTGTCGTTGAGTGATCGGAGTCGATATCGATTCGCCAGCCGAGCGATTCGGATTCAGTGGGTTCGCTTGTGAGTGGAGCGTCACCCGTTGCGATGTCGCCCGCGAGCGCGACGAGGCAGCGGGGGAAGCCTTGGGCTTTGAGGACTTGGACACCGGCTTGTGCGGCGTAGCCCTTGGCGATGCCGCCCAGGTCGAGTTTCATGTTGTTGGCGTGGAGGGTGATCGTTTGATTGGCTTGGTTGAGCGTGATGAGGTGGTAGCCCACGCGTTGTTTGGCGTCGGCGAGTTGTTCTTTGGTGGGGAGCGTGCCGGTTGAGCGGGCGGTGCGCCAGAGCGCGACGTACGGGCCGATGGTGATGTCGAACGCGCCGTTGGTGATGTCGCTGATGTGCTGGGATTGGGAGATGATCAGGAAAAGATCGTTGCTCACTTTGGTTGGTGTGTTGATGGGGTGTTTCGTCAAGTTGTTGAGTTCGCTGTCGCGCTTGTAGTCGCTGAAGATGGCGTCGAGTTGGGCGAGGCGATCGAAGCAGGCGCGGGCGGCTTGCTCGACTTGGTCGCGGGGGAGATCCGATTCGATGGTGATGTTGGCTTCGACGCCCATGATGAGGCGTGTGAAGTGGTGGCGGACCTGAGGGGTCGCACGGGCTTCCAGCCCGTGAGCATCCGATGGGCCATTTTCGTGTTCAGGTGAATCATGCCGGGTCGAGTTCGACGGACTCACGGTTCTACACGCCGAAATGCTTGAAATATGCAAAAATGCGAGTAGTGTGCAGAGCACGACGCGTGCGACTGCATTGAGCGAGTGTCGATTTGGCGGCATACCAATTTGCCGCATCTTGCGTCGTGAGTCTTGCACCCAGAGGCGTGCGTTCCGGCTTGCGTGGGCATGATGTTGGAAGGGAACTGCCATGCGTGCATCGTTGGCTGTGTCGAAGGCGAGTGCGTTGGGTTGTGTGGTGATGCTTGCGGGGTGCGCGCAGGAGTATGTGGCTGCGCCGAGTGATGCAGTTCAAAAGTCGCAGAGTGTTGCGACAGCGCCGGCGAGTGTTGAGACTGCGGCGAACGCGCAAGCGACATCTGAGGCCACGACAACAAAGGAGCAAGAGCACTTGTTGCCCGGATCGGTGTTCATGTCATCGAGCGGTGATCCGAAACAAGTTGCCAAGATGGAAGCGGCTCAGAGGTACGTGCTGCCCGACACGATTGTCGAAGACGTGCCCCCAGCGGCGTATCAGTTGAAGTTTCGACTCATTCCGGGTTCTGCTGATGGCAGCATCAAGTCGTTTTACATGAGCGAGACGGAAGTGACTTGGGATGTTGCGGACATTTACATTTTCAAACTCGATGAAAAGGATGCGGGCGAGAGCGGCAGTGCGCAGGGTGGTGGGAGCGCGAATGCGGATGCGGTGACTCGGCCGACGAAACCGTACTTGCCGCCCGATCGCGGGTTTGGGCACGAGGGGTATGCGGCGATCACGATGTCATTTCACAACGCGAAAGAGTTTTGCAATTGGCTGAGCAAGCGATCGAAGAACGGGCGGGTGTTTCGATTGCCGACGGAGGCGGAGTGGCAGCACGCGAGTGGTGGGGATGTCTATGTGGGAAACCTGACGGATTATGCGTGGTTCTCGGACAATGCAAATGATGGGCCGCATCCTGTTGGCCAGAAGAAGGCGAACAAGTTTGGGTTGTATGACATGCTGGGGAATGTGCAGGAATGGTGTGTCGGGCCGGACGGGACCGGAGTGACTCGGGGAGGGTCATACCGCGATTCTGCGGAGAAGATCAATACGACGCACCGCGAACCTGCGAATCGGGCTTGGAACGCTAGCGATCCGCAGGTTCCCAAGAGCAAGTGGTGGTTGGCGGACGGGCCTTTTGTGGGGTTCAGGATTGTTTGTGAAGTTCCGGATTTGAGCAAATAGGAGCGGCAGCACTTATGAAGCATTCTGTTCAAGGACCAATTCCGGACAATTGTGGCATTGTCGCATGCTTCAAATTGGTGTATTAAATTGCCACATTTGGGTATCTTCATGTTTGACGGTTGAGAGCGTTTGCGTTATCGTGTCCGCTCCACCAACTTTGAGGGTCGGTGAGACTTGGGGAATCGTCTTGCGTCAGTCGTCTGATGTGTGGGCGTTTCGGGAAGAGATTGAAGTGCGGAGCCTCCGGGGCAAGCCGCTGTTGTGAATAGGAGAGGTGAGAAATGAAGAAGCGTCCAGTTCAAGCGTTGTTGCTCGCTTTTGCCATGAGCAGTGCCATGATGGCACCGATGCAGGTTGCGAAAGCCGCGCCCGTTGATACTTCCTTTACATATCAAGGATTGCTGCGCAACAACACTGGTGCAGTCTCTGGTCCCGTGGACTTTGAGTTCCGTTTGTTTGATGCTGCTTCGGGCGGCACGCAGATTGGCTCGACGTTGATGGCGAGCAGCGTGACGCTGGACAGTGGTCGCTTCACTGTGATTCTCGACTTTGGTCCGACAGCGTTCAATGGTCAGCAGCGCTGGCTTGAAGTGTCGGTGCGCACGACGGTGGGCGTTGGGCCTTTCGTCTTGATGAATCAGCGTCAGGCGATGACGGCAGCTCCGTATGCGCTGTATGCGCTCAACTCGCCCGCGGGGCCACAGGGTCCGCAAGGGCCGCAGGGTGCGGCTGGTGCAACTGGCGCGACGGGTGCTCCGGGCGCGACTGGGCCGCAAGGTGCGACTGGTGCAACGGGCGCGGCTGGTCCGCAGGGGCCGATCGGTGTTCCGGGTGCGACGGGTCCAGCTGGCACGCCTGGCATGATCTGGACGGGCAACTTCTCGCTGTTCACGAGCTATAGCACGAATCAAGTTGTGTTCTTCAACGGGTCGTCGTGGATCGCGACGCAAGCCAGCACGGGCTTGTTCCCGAGCTTCAATCCTGCGTACTGGCAGCTTGTCGCGTCGCTGGGCGCGCAGGGCAACCCGGGCCCGACCGGTCCGATTGGTCCGCAAGGCTTCACGGGTGCGCAGGGTCCGCAAGGATCGACTGGTGCAGCTGGACCTCAGGGTTCGACTGGTGCAACGGGCGCGACTGGTCCGCAAGGCGACACCGGCGCGACGGGTGCAACCGGCGCAACAGGTCCGCAGGGCGCGACGGGCGCGGCGGGGCCTCAGGGCAACACTGGTGCACAAGGACCACAGGGTGATGTTGGCGCGACAGGCGCGACTGGCCCAATGGGTCCCATGGGTCCGCAGGGTGATACGGGCGCAACCGGTCCTCAAGGCTCGACTGGTGCGACTGGGGCTCAAGGTCCGCAGGGCGACACTGGTGCAACGGGTGCAACCGGGCCAATGGGACCGCAGGGTACCACGGGTGCGACGGGTCCACAAGGCTCAACCGGTGCGACGGGCGCTCAGGGTCCGCAAGGTGACACTGGTGCGACGGGTGCAACTGGTGCTCAAGGCCCGCAGGGTGACACTGGTGCCACGGGTGCAACGGGTCCGATGGGTCCACAGGGCACGACTGGCGCAGCAGGTCCGCAGGGTTCAACCGGCGCGACCGGCGCACAAGGCCCGCAGGGTGACACTGGTGCAACTGGTCCGCAGGGTTCCACCGGCGCGACGGGTGCAGTTGGTCCTCAGGGCACGACAGGCGCAACCGGGGCGACGGGTCCACAGGGCGACACGGGCGCAATTGGTCCGATCGGTCCGATCGGTCCGCAGGGCAACACAGGCGCGACTGGTGCAACCGGCGCAACTGGCGCCCAGGGTCCGCAGGGCGTTGCAGGCGCGGCGAGCGCGAAGTATGTGGTTGCTTCATCGCTGAGCGATGGTGCGACGCACACGAGCATTCAGGCTGCGATCAACGCGGCGGTCGCGGATGGATTTGGTCCGTCGAATCCGACGACGATTCTGGTTCGTCCGGGCACGTACAACGAGAACGTTGTACTCACGGGCGGCGTGCACCTACAGAGCACGGTCGCGGGCAAGAGCTTTGCGACGACGATCAACGGCGGCGTGACGTTCCTGAGTGGCGGCGTGGTTTCGATGCAGGCCATCGACATCAACGCTCCGATCGGCAACGCGATCAACTTCACGGGTTCGGGCTTCCAGCAGTTGTACCTGTCCGACAGCGTCGCGTACGCGCAGGGCACTGGCAACTCGCTCAACATGGCGAACACGGGCAGCGGCTCGGGCGTGATCTTTGATAACGTCAACTTCCGCAGCGTCGGTGGCGGCACTGGCGTTCCCGTTGTGATGAGCAGCGGCACGTTCCAAGGCCGCGGCGCGACGATTTGGCCAACATCAACCTCGACGCCTTCGATCGCGATGACGGGCGGCGCGGCGTTCATCAGCAACTCGGACTTGTTCGGACCTGCCGCGGCGGCTGGTACTTCGGCGCTGAGCGTCGCGCAGAGCCAGATTCGCTCTGGCACCGGCGCGGGCGTGATTGACAACACGAGCGGCGATATTTTGATCGCTGATACTGGCTTTAACACGACTGTCGCGGGCAACGTTGCAACGCACAACGGTTCGGGCAACGTGTACTACTCACAGCTGACTTACACGCTGCCGGGTCAGGGCATGCCGGGCGCGGCGATTCTGCTGCCTGGCAGTGGTCCGACTGGGCCGCAGGGACCGCAGGGTGTTGCTGGCACGGCGGGTCCGCAGGGCGCGACTGGCGCAACGGGCGCACAGGGTCCGCAGGGCGATACTGGCGCGACAGGTGCAACCGGTGCGCAGGGCCCACAGGGTGCCACCGGCGCGACTGGCGCACAAGGGCCTCAGGGTGATCAAGGCATTCAGGGCATCCCGGGCATTCAAGGTCCGCAGGGTGTCGCTGGGGCGACGGGTCCGCAGGGCGCAACTGGTCCTCAGGGCGCAGCGGGTGCGAATGGCACGAACGGTGCCAACGGTGCTGACGGAATCAACGCGGCGGATTATGTTGTGAAGCCCGGCGGGACTGCTCCGTATTACAGCAGCATTCAAGCGGCGATCAACGCGGCGGTTGCTGATGGTGCGAGCGCGAGCAATCGCAAGAGCATCATCGTGTTCCCAGGTACGTACGTGGAAAACGTCACTGCTGCTCAAGGCGTGTCGGTGGTTTCGAGCCAGACCGAGGGCGGCTTTGCCGCGATCGTGAACGGCACGCTCACGGTCAACATGCCCGTCAACGGCGCGGGCGAAGACGAGAACTACACGAGCTGGACGGGCGTGAACATTTATGCACCTGCGAATGCAAATGCCATCAACTTTATTGGCACCGAAGGTCAAAAGCTCTTCCTGTACAATGTCCGTCTCACATCCAGCGGTGCCGCGACGGTCAGAATGAGCAACACCGGCCAGTGGTCCACGCGACGTTCGGAGATCACGGGCCGCAACATCGTGTCGAGCAGCAGCGGCGGCAACTACCCGCTCGAGGTTTACAACGGCATTGTCAACGGAACCAACTGGTCCAACTCATACTCTGCGGCGAGCGGCTCGTCGATCTACATCTCCACGAGCAGCGGCGGCAACCCCAATCGTGTCAACATCAATGGCGGCGAGCAATTCGGCGCTGTAGAGGTGTTCGGCGATGCCAGCTTCTCGCTGGTAAACGGCTCGATCACCTCGGCCAGCAACCCCGCCATCCGCGCGGGCGGCTCGGGCACC
This sequence comes from Phycisphaerales bacterium, assembly GCA_046350435.1. Classification (GTDB taxonomy): domain Bacteria; phylum Planctomycetota; class Phycisphaerae; order Phycisphaerales; family UBA1924; genus BJHL01. The sequence continues at coordinate 21,850 of JAXMAK010000001.1, read as the reverse complement.
GTGCTCGTGGCCGACACGGGAATCAACAGCGCCGCGTTCCCAAGTGTGGCGATGGACGACGGCAGCGGCCCGGTGTATTACTCGCAGCTCACATACGCAATTCCGGGCCAGACCATGCCCGCGACTGCAACATTGCTGCCGGGCAGCGGTCCCACGGGCCCGCAAGGTCCGCAGGGCGTTGCTGGCGCGGTTGGGCCGCAGGGTGCAACTGGTCCGCAGGGTGCACAGGGCGATCAAGGCCCGCAGGGCATCGCTGGCACGAACGGGACCAACGGTCTTGACGGCGCACCGGGTGCAACTGGCCCGCAGGGTGCTCAAGGCGCGACTGGTCCGCAGGGCGCTGCGGGTGCGAATGGCACCAATGGCACGAACGGTGCCGATGGATTGCCTGCAGCGAAGTACATCGTGAGCAATGACCCAAGCGATCCGGGTACACACTTGACGATCAACGCGGCGATTACTGCGGCGCTTGCTGATGGCCAAGGCCAGAGCAACCCGACGACAATCTTGATTCGTCCGGGCACGTATAACGAGTCCGTCGCGCTCGAAGCCGGCATCAACCTGGTTTCGACGAACGCGGGCAAGCACTTTGGCACCTATATCAACGGCAACATGACCTACAACCCGCTCGCAACGGGTCAGGTCACGCTCGTTGGCCTTGAAATCTTCGCATCCAGCGGCGACGCACTCAGCTTCACCAGCGCAGTCAGCGGCTGCCAGATCTACATGACCGATTGCGGTCTGCAGGCAACCAACGGCGACGCGGCGGAAGTCAACGCTGCTTCGGGCGGCGCAACGCCCGGCATCATCGCGGACAACACGATCTTCCGCGGCGGTACGGGCGGCTACGCAGTCAACATGCAGAGCGGCACGCTGCAGGGTCGTGGTCTCACGATCAACGCGGTCAACGATTCGAGCGTGTCGCTGTTCCTTGGTGCGGGCGGCCGAGGCTGGTTGCGTGACACGGACTTCAACGGCCGGGTCGATGTCTCCAACTCGGTACACAGCGCGACGTCCACGGTGTTCGAAGCGCGGCACAGTCAGTTCCGCGCGGGCAACAACCCGAGCGTTGTTGACAACACCGGCGCACGCATCCTGGTTGCCAACAGCTTGTTCGGCAGCCCCAACGGTTCGTACTCAGGCTTCGCGTTCACCAGCAACGGCGGCGGCAACATCTGGTACACGGATGTCGCGTTCGTCCCCGGCAACTCGCTGTCGATCCCGACGGGTCCGGAAGTCATCAACATCGGCCAAGCTGGTCCGCAAGGGCCGCAGGGCGTTGCGGGTCCGCAGGGCTTGGCGGGAGCCGACGGCTCTCAAGGCATTCAGGGCATTCAAGGGCCGATCGGACCAACGGGGCCAATGGGTGCGACTGGTGCGACCGGCGCAACGGGTCCGGCCGGTGTGGTGGCGGCGACGGCGCCGATCAACTACAACGGTGGAACGCAGACAGTTGGGCTTGATGCTCTTGGTGTGACGAGTGCATTCCTTGCCGCTGACGCCGTGGATAGCAGCAAGATCGCGAACGGGTCGATTGCGACGGCCGATATTGGTGATAGTCAAGTGACGGCAGCGAAGATAGCGAACCGCGTTCGCTCGATGACAATTACCGGGTCTCAGTTTATCGGAATCACTTCAACATCCTCCTTCAACTGGTCTTCGGGCAATCGAGCGATCGCGCCGCGATCTTTCGGTAGCGCGAATAGCGCAGGGCAGATGTACGTGGCATTCCAAGTGCCCAATGACTATGTTGGACCAAGTGCTTCGGACCTGTCCGCGAATCCGGGCATCGTTGCTCCACGCTTGCGGATCAAGTGGGTAACAGACTCAGCTGATGCTGATCGCCGTATCAACATGGATGTTTCGTGGGCACAGGAAACGGACCTGAACGGCGGCAACCTCACTCGCTTCCGCTACAACATCCGCGCTAACGGGACTGGATCGGAAGCGTCTGATTCGGCCAATCCCACCAACGTACAGGTTGCGACGCAGGTCGTGCCGGAGCCAGGCGACAACTGGTCATCGGGTGAAGGCGCGCCCGTCGCATGGGCGCCGGGTCAGACGATCTTTCTGACCCTAGCTCGCAACACCACTGATGATCCGAACACCCAACGCGTGGGCATCATCTCTGTGTCGTTCGATTACGAATCCGATCAATAAATCATCGTGCCGTGAACTTGTGCGGGGCAGCCCACATGAGTTTGTTGGCCTCTTCTCATAGAAAGGACAAACACGATGAAAAAGCCTCTAGCTATTCTCGCCGCGACAGCGGCATGTTCGCCCGCCCTCGCTCAACCCTTCGACGCCGATTGGTTCACGATCGACTCGGGTGGGACGCAGACTTCGACGGGTGGGGGGATGACGTTGTCGGCGACGATTGGGCAGGCGGACGCGGGGACGTTGACTGGGCCGGGCTCGCTTGAGATTCAGGGCGGGTATTGGTTCAGCGGCGTCGTGTACTGCGACTCGATTGACTTCAACAACAACGGTTCGTTCTTCGATCCGGAAGACATCGACGCGTTCCTGAGCGTGTATGGCGAAGGGCCGTGCATTCCGGTGACGGCGACGTGCGGCGATATCGACTTCAATAACGATTCGTCGTTGTTTGATCCGTGCGATATTGACAGCTTCCTGCTGGTGTTCTCAGAAGGGCCTTGCACGTACTGCGGCACGCCGTGATTGAGTGAAAAGAGATTTGGGACTACCGCGACGCGAGGAAACTCGCGTCGCTTTTTTCATTGAGAGACCTTGAAGTGCGGGCGCATTCCGTTGTGAATTGCGGCTGTGTGCCAAATGGAAACGAACAGACTTGGCTTTGACAACCGCCGACAACACCAACGTAGTAAAGAGTGTCTTTGGGCGCGTGCGAATGAAAAGCGGTTGCCTCACGCGCTTGATGGCGAAATAGTGCACCGAGCGTTAAAAGATGAGACGGAGTGTCGAGCCTAACGGCGACTTTGCAAGACAGTTCTGCGAAAAAGAAAAAGCCCTTGCACGAGTGTGCAAGGGCTTTTCTGCGGTAATGGGCGCAACAGGGCTCGAACCTGTGACCTCGGCTATGTGACAGCCGCGCTCTAGCCAACTGAGCTACGCGCCCGCGTAGAGAGGGATGGTAGCGGGGGAGAGGGAGGATGACAAATATGGGCGTGGCAGCATTCATTCCGGCTTTGGGCCCGGTACGAACACTTGGACATCCTGCCAGCCTTTTGTTCCCATGACCGAGATGGTGCCGTCACGAAGTTTTGAATCGAGTTTCACTGCGAACGACTCGGAGGGCTCGCTTATGAAAATTTGTCCCGCGTAGATTGACTTTCGCACGTTGAGACTTGAAGTTGAATAGAGCATCCAAAGCAACGCGACGCTTCCCATGAGAAAGCCCAAGAGCGACAAAATCAGCGAAATGTTCGCGAGAGTGTTTTGATGCGGCGTATGTCTTCTTGGTTGAGTGGTATCTTGATTCATATGCAGGTGCTCCTTTGGGCATCATACCGATTGTTTGAGGTGTATCGCCAGCACGTATCGAAAAATGCTTCTTCGCTCTGATGTGTCGCCGTGCAACGAACAGCGATGGCGTTCGTGACAAATGAAAACCAGCCCTAGCCCGCCTCATAGAAGCCGGGCACCACATACCGTCCTTGCATGTGCGGCATTGGTGGCATTTTGAGGACGTATCCGGCTGGGGTGGTGGTGCCGCCGCGCGAGGAGAGCATTCGCGAGGAGTGGTTGGATATTTTGGATGACTCGATCAAGCACCGCGGGCCTGACGGGTGCGGGCGGTTTCGTGATCGGGTGGTGCGGGCGGATGGGACGACGGTGGACGTTGCGTTGATTCATCGGCGGATGGCGATCATCGATCTTGAGGGCGGGCATCAGCCGATGCTGCTGCGGCCTGAGGAGCCGAGCGGGGCGCGGGTGGGCGATCAACTTGCGGTGGTATTCAACGGGTGCATTTACAACCATCGCGAGTTGCGGAAGGAACTTGAGAGGCTGGGTGCGGAGTTTCGGACGGACCATAGTGATACGGAGGTTTTGTTGTGGGGGTGGAGGAAGTGGGGGCGGGTGTTGTTTGAGAAGTTGGAGGGAATGTTTGCGCTGGCGATTTGGGATAGGGAGATTGCTGGCTGTGTACTTGCGGTTGACAATTTCGCTGAAAAACCGCTGTACAAGTATGAGCATCCGACGCCGTATGCGGAGCTGGAGCTGAACCCGCCAACATTCAGTTCATTCGCGAGTACCTCGCCCGCGCTTGAGAGACTTCTAGTGGTTGCGAGACAGCGGTGTTCGCTTCCCCACGAGGGAACGCACGGGACTCTTCTCGAAGGATGGTTGCAGTTTGGATGGAATCATGGAACGCCGACGGTGGTGCGGCAAGTTGATGCTTCGAGCATCGTGAGATTCCCGCGTTGCGAGCAGGATTCTTACTGCATCATGCGCGAAGACGATAACGTTTGGGGCGTTGCGCTTCGGTCTGACAAAGAAACACTATCGCCCGGAAGTGTTGACACCTTACTCCGCGACTCTGTGCATCAGCGGCTTGAAGCCGACGTGCCAATTGGCGTCTTTCTCAGTGGCGGGTTGGATTCGGCGCTGATTACCAAGTACGCGGCGGAAGTTCGACCGGATATTCAGGCATTTACCGTGCGCATGCCGGCAGCGTCGCACGATGAATCGCATGCTGCGGCGGCCACCGCCAAGCACCTTGGTGTTCGACATCACATTTTGGATTGCGAAGCCAACGCCAGCGAAGACCTGGTGCGGGAAGTCGAGCGATTGGGATTGCCGTTCGCCGACAGTTCGCTGCTTCCTTCGCTGTGGCTGTGTCGAACGGCGGCAAAGCATGTGAAGGTTGCGTTAGGAGGCGATGGTGGAGATGATTTGTTCATGGGGTATCAGCGCCAGCTGGTTGCGAGAGCGCTCAATCGTGTCGGGAAACAACCCGAGGCACTCGGCGGGCTGATGGAAGCACTCGATGTTTCGGGGAGGCTCGGAAGCCCTCGATATTCAAAGGCGGTGAGGCTCCTCGACGCTGCTGCTCACGAAGGGTACAAAGATATTGTCGCGATTTTTCCAAGTTCGATGTATTCAAAACTGAGTTCCGACGGCGGCAAGTCAAGCGTGACGCGTCACTTTGGAATGGTGCCACACGGCATTGATGACACTTGGTTTTTCATCTGGCAACGCCGCTTTGATATCTTGTTTTATCTCTGCATGGACCTGATGAGAAAAGCAGACACCGCGTCGATGGCTGCGCCGCTTGAATTGCGGTCTCCGTTTCTTGACTACAAACTTGCAGTCGCCGCGATGAGGGCGAGCCGCGATTCACTTTTGTTGAACGGTGAGCGCAAAGGTCTTCTTCGTGCCGTTGCTCGCAAGTATTTTCCATCTGAAATCGTTGATCGTCCCAAGATGGGATTTGCGATTCCGCTTGCGGATTGGTTTCGGTCGGACTTTGGCGGGCTTCGGTCGCTGCTGGGTGACTTAGTAATCAATGCGGCGGAGCCGTTTCCGGCGGAGATCATGGGGTGTGAACTGAATCGTGCGTTTATTCGCGAGTTGTTTGATCAGCACATGTCGGGCAAGCGCGATCATGCGCAGCGGTTGTATGCGTTGTTGGTGATGGCGATTTGGTGTCGGTGGTATAAGAGGGTTCAGCGGGAGGGGAAGTGAGAAGTGCGAAAGGGCGAGGGGTGCGAAAGTGCGAAAGGGGAGTTGGTTTGGGTGCAGTGCGATGTGGATGGAACAGGACTGTCAACGCTTGCGTTGAATCACACTGTGCTTTGAAACTACTTTGAGTGCGCCGAAATACGCTCGGGCACAGGCGGGGACGCCTGTGCCACTGGGTGTTAGCCGCCGCCGACCAGGCTGACTAGTTCGATTTTGTCGCCGGGTTGGAGAACGTGTGTGTCTTGCTGGCGGCGGGGGACTAGGGAGCCGTTGACTTCGGCGGCGACGGCGTTTTTTTCGAGGCCCATTTCGATGATCAGGGCGCGGAGTGTCATGCCGGGGTGGAGGGGCTTTGGTTCGGCGTTGACGGTGATGGTGGGGGAGGACATTGGTAAAGAAGTGTAGAAGTGTGTTTACGTTTGAAATCGTGTGAGCGCGGGTTGTCGGTCGTGCAACATTTGGTTTTGGAATGAACATGAATTCGACACGGTGTGTCGTTTGAATAGGGTGCGTTTGAATTGTGCGTAGGGCGGTCACCCACGCTGGCGCGTGGGGTTCGTTAGACGTGGGGGCTTACTAGGAAGAAGCGGCCGATGGCGACGGGGAAGAGTTCGCCCGATTCGTCTTCGAAGAAGTATGTGCCTTCCATCGTGCCCCAGGGGTACTCGAGCGGGCAGTGGCTGGAGTATTCGAATTCTTCGCCCGGGGCGAGGTCGGGCTGGTGGCCTACGACGCCTTCGCCTTCGACTTCGTGGCGCTGGCCGTTGCCATCAACGATGAGCCATTGGCGGCGGATCAGCTGGGCTCGTTTGTCGCTGTTGTTGGTGACGACGACGGTGTACGCCCAGATGTATCGGCCCAGCGTGTGGCTGCTGCGGTCTTCGAGGTACCGAGGCGTGACGACAACGCGGATGCCGTTGGTGGTTGTGTCCGACCCTTCGGGGCGAGCGCGGACAGTCGATACGGATGCTGTCGTTCCCTGCGTATGCACGTTCAACCACTCCTTTCGCATCGCGTGTTTCGGGCGCGATGCCACCTTATTAATGAATAGCGAAAACCAGTTGCAAAACTGACACAAATTTCGGGGTTGCGTTTGCAGAAAGTGAAATTCACTTTCTTTGGAGTAGCCTAAATGCGTTGGAAATGCAGGTATTGCACCCGAGCTTGTGTTTGCACAAAGGTCGCGGTTGTCCGGATCAACCTAAAGCGGTGGGATTTCTCCCGTCATCAAGGCAGCAAGCCACGGAGGGCGCGCTCAACGTCATTCACGAACCAGTGTTCGCGGTAATACTCGCGCAGGAATCGCTGGGCGTTCTTGGCGATGCGTTCGGCTTGGTCGGGGCGTTCGAGGTAGTAGGTGATGCGCTCGGCGCAGTCGGAGAGGTCCCACTTGACCGGAATGTACGTTTCGTCCGCGACGTAGATATTGGGTGAGGTGACGATGTGCTCCATCGCGGGTTTGACGAGGAGCGTGCCGCATGCGACGGCTTCGTAGTCGCGGAAGCAGACTTCGCCCCAGCCGAAGGGGCTGAAGACGACTTTGCTGTTGATGAGTTCGAAGAGGTACTTGCGGCGCGGGATGCGCTCGTAGCCTGAGCAACTCCACTTTGCAGCGAGCGGGTCGAGGGCGTGCAAAGCGGCGTCTCGATAGAGTTGGTACCACTCGTTGGGTGCGTTGGACTTGCTGGGCGGGCCGAGTCGGCGGTTGACATCGACGGTGCGGCGGTTCCAGGATTTGCCCAAGATCGTGCCAAACTTGGTGAGTTTGCGGTAGGTTTTGCCTACTCCAAAGTTCCAGCCAAGCCAGAGTTTGTGTTCGCAGCCCGGCGGGATGTCGCTGCCGAAACGCCAGTCGCCCAGATCAAACTTGAGCATCTTGGAGACGAACTCGGCGACTTCGTAGCCTCCGACGTAGTTCTTGGAGTAGCCGGAGAAGTCTGCGAGGACGTTGCGCTTGATGTATCGATCGACGTAGGGCAAGACGCCAAAGTGGGGCGAGGAAGTGGGGGCGTACCAGTCGAGGAAGACGAGTTTGGGACGGTTGGGGGTTTCGTACAGTTTGCGGAACGTTGAGATGACGGCTTCTGCGGAGTCTCGCCACGTCGGCATCAGCACGGCGATGTCGGGCTTGACTTGTGCGATCGTCTGTTCGATTTTTTCCAGGCCGCCAATGTGTCGCCAGATTGGTGTGAGGCGAAGTTCGCGTTTGAGGGCGGCGGCTTCGACTTGGAAGCCTTCGCCGTGGGTATACGCGATGGCTTCTTCTTTGACGCCAACGCTTGCGATGAGGAGCGTGCAGTCGCGCGAGCAGGGCGAGAATCGGGTTGATAGGGAGCCGGTGATGCCGCCAGTGGCTGTGTTGGTGAGGACGCTCATGAAGCACCTCCCGTGGTGGTTGCGTTGGCTGACGCAGTGCGATGTCTAACGCCGGGAATCAGGCCATCTAACGCAGATGCGACATCGTCGACGAACTTGTTGCTAGCGAAGTATGCACTGAGGGTGTCGTGTGCGCACTGCGCGATTGCCTGCGATTCCTTGGGGCGTGCGAGCCAGTAATTGACTTTTTCGCCAAGGTCGGAAAGATCCCACTTCACGCTGATGTATGTTTGATTGTCGACGAAAATATTCGGGCTGGTCGTGATGTGCGACATGTCGGGCTTCACAAGCAGGCATCCAGCGGCGGCGGCTTCGTAATCGCGGAAGCACACTTCTCCCCAGCCAAAGGGACTGAAAACGATCTTGCTGAACGCGAGTTCAGCGAGATACAAGCGACGCGGCACGCGGCCTGATCCTGTGTACCGGTGACGAGTCGACAGTTTCGCGAGTGCGTCCGCAGCGTTTCGGCGGGACTTCGCGTACCAGTGTGAGGCCGATCCATCGCCCTTCGTCAGCGCGATGCGGCGATTGACATCAAAGATCCTCGCGCCCCAGGGCATGTGAAAGCGGCTGGACCACTTCAGCAGTTTTTCGAAGTCTCGACTGGCGCCGAAGCTCCAGCAGGGGCGGATTTTGTGTTCTTCGCTGGGTGGAATTTCGCTGCCGAAGTACCAGCCTGAGAGATCGGCTTTCAGTTCGCGCACGACGAAGTCGGCGAGCGGATTGCCTCCCTGGTACCTGCGTTGATAGTCGGTGGTTTTCGTGAGGAGTTTGCTCTTGAGGTAGCGATCGACGTATGGCAGCACGCCAAAGTGAGGAGAACTTGTGAGGTCGTAGCTATCGAAGTAGACGAGTTTGGGTTCGGGGCGATTCTGGCGGACGCGCTTGCACATCGCGATGACCTGGTCGACGGAATCAACGAACGACGGCGCGAAGATGACAACGTCGGGCATCCACGCGCGGACTTCGTGTTGCACGAGATCGATGTGAGGGACTTCGACGACGCGTGTGTCGATGCCCAGCCTCGAGCGAAGATCGCTGGCGTGCGTCACGAAGCCGTCGAGGTGGCGAATGGCCGCCGCGCCTCGATTTCTTCCCACCATGACGACCAGGACCAGCATCGCGAAAAGGGGCCTCCTCAGAACCGCTGAAGCGCCGATTTCGGACGCACAAGCGGCTAGAGAGTATCGGCTCGTGTACCCATGGTCCGGGAGGGTTGTATGGAGGTACGAACGCTTTTCGTTTGGAGCGATGCGTGCTTGGCTTGCAGTTGCAAGTCGCTGAAATTGCCTTACTTAGAGTGCGGCTTGGTCAGGTCGTCCTTGTAGGGAGGGACGTCCTTTGCCTCGTTTGTCGCGTACTTGGCGAGGGTATTTCCCAGCGCGACACGCTCGTCGTTGGTTCGCTTGTATGCAACGTCAAATGCGGTGCGAACGCGGGCCGCGAGGTCGGGGGCGTTTTCGTCGAGAACTGGCAAGTACTTCTCAACGATTTTGGTTGTCAGCGGTCCAGTTGCCTTGGCGTCAAGGTCGCAGAAGCAGGACAGGCCATCCTCGAAAAACTCTGTCGCCTCGGCGTAGTCACGCAATTCCATAGCACATATCGCAGCGTTGAGCAGCGACTGGCCGCTTCGCTCAAGTGAGCCTTTGCGGGTGTGGACTGCGAAGGTCACGGAACTGACGTATGCATCGCGAGCCGCGGTCCAGTCGCGCTTGGCGAGGAGGATCGAGCCAAGGTACAGGCGCGCGTCGAATTCCAGATAGGTGGGTTTGTCGCGTGCCGCACAGCGAGCGAGGCTGTCGCGGGTGCATTGTTCGGCTTCTTCGTAGCGAGCCGCGTCGAGCAACGCCATGCTGAGCGTTGAGTTGGCGAGGATTGATTGAACGTGCGTTCTGCCAAGAGCGCGATCGGAGGCTTCGAGCAGTTGGCGGCAGTTGTCGATTGCGCGATCGTACTTGCCGGCGGCACGAAGAATCTTCTGTTCGGATTGCAGGCAGCGGAGCGTTTCCGGATGGTCCTTGCCAAGCACGTTGGTGAGAGAGTGTGCGCAGCGTTCAAACTCAGTCAGTGCTTCGTCAATGGTGTATGGCAGAGGCAGTTTGCGATAGATCAGGCCTTTGGCTTTGACATCCGCCGCAAACCAGCGGCACATCAGCGTGTCTGGATGGTCGTCTCCGAGCACATGGCGGCATACTTCTGCGGCTTTTTCGGTGTTTCGAATGGCATCCTGCCAATCGGGGTTCTCGTACCACATTCGTTCTGCGTAGCGAGCCCAGGCGGCGGCGGTGCGTGGATCACTCTCGCCAACAGTTTTGGTCAGCGTGTCGAGGGCGCGTTCCAACTGAATTTTCGCGTCCTTGAAGTGACAGCGTCTTGTGAGCACTGAGCCCAGCCAGACCTCAACATATGCGGTTTCTGGAGATGCGCTGCCGTACTCCTCTGTGGAGTATTTCAGGGCCTCCTGCAACATAGGTTCGCTTTCTTCCCAGCGATCGAGGCGTTGAAGTGCTTTGGCGCGTTCGACGTTCCACATCGACGCGGTGCGGCGACCGATGCGAGTGCTGGTGTCAGCCAGTTCCACGGCTTTGGCGTAGTGCTGTTCGGCTTTGGAATCTTCGCCCAGCGAGTACAGCGTTTTGCCCATCACAGCGTGCAGCTCCCGGCGTGTTGCGAGGTCGTCGGCGAAGCGGGTGTCGATCGAGTCGCCCTGCGTTTGGAGCAACGCGAGAGCACTCATGTCGCGGCCTCGCGTGACTTCGGGCGATGGGCTGGTCAGGACGTCTTTGAGGAAGCCGCCAATGTTCGCGGCGGTCTTCGCGGATTTTTGTGCTTCGTTGCCTTTCCACCATGCGACGCCTGCGCCGCCAAGCACTGACGCAACCACGATGCACGCGCCTAGCGTGGCGAGTTTGTTGCGGCGGACCAGTTTGCTGACTTGATAGAGCGCGGTTTGCTTTGAGGCGGTGACGGGTTCGTCGTTGAGATAGCGGCGAATGTCTGACGCGAGTTCGGCGGCGGACTGGTAGCGCTTGCGAGGGTCTTTTTCGAGGGCTTTGGCGACGATTGATTCGACATCGCCTCGCATATTGCGATCGAATGTTCCCAGCAGTTTGGGATCGACGGTGCGGACTTTCGCCGCGGCTGCGGCAACGCCCATGCTTTTGACATCGATGGGCAATTCGCCCGTCAGCGTTTCGTAGAGCATGACGCCCAGCGCGTAGACGTCGCAGCGGGAGTCGATCAGGTGGGCTTCGCCAGACAATTGCTCGGGCGACATGTAGGCGATCGTGCCCACGATGAAGCCTGAGCCTGTGAAGGAACCTTGATCGGCGTCTTCGGTGAGGCGGGCGATGCCGAAGTCGAGGATCTTTGGGTTGCCGTCGCTGCTCACGAACACGTTGCCTGGCTTGAGGTCGCGGTGTACGACGCCTCGGCGGTGGGCGTGATCGACGCCATCGCAGAGGAGCGCCATGAGATTCAACTTGTCGCGCAGCGGCAGTTGTTTGTTCTTGATGTAGTCGCTGAGCGACGGGCCGTCGACGAATTCCATCGCGAGATATGGAACGCGGCGGCCAAAGCGATCGTCAACGAAGCCGGCTTCGTACAACTGTGCGATGCACGGGTGGCGGACGAGCGAGAGCGCGGAGGCTTCGTGTGAGAGGCGACGGACTAGTGCGGGTGTCGTGACTTCGGGGCGAACGAGTTTGAGTGCAACGGTGCGTTTTGGAAATTCTTCGGACGCGAGATACACGACGCCCATGCCGCCTTCGCCAAGTACTCGCTGCAGTTCGAACTTGCCCATCTTGCGGGGCAGGGTTTCGTCCTTGTCTCTGCCGATGATGATGCCGGCGAGATTTCGCGCGCCGCTGTCAAAGAATGGCGACTCGGCTTCGCTGAGGCGGACGAGTTCGTCGACTTCGGGGTGAAGATCGGGCTCTTCGAGTTTCAAGCGGGCGAGAAATTGTGTGCGTGATCCGCCGTGCAGTTCGCTCGCTTCGTCGAACAATTCGCGCACGCGCTTCGCCCGATCAGGATCGGGTTCGAGGCGTTCTGTGGTTGTTGTCGAAACTTTCGACAATGGGCCTCCGTGGCGAGGGCGAACATGCACCATCCCATCATACCGAAAAGCGTTGGGATCGCAAAGAGAAGTCGCATTTTTTCAATCCGAACGGGTGCCGATTGGCCGTGACGGGGAGATATGCGGACTTCGTTGGTCGCTTTCAATGCGGTTTTCACCACGGAGAGCACGGAGGCAGGAGGAATTTCGTAAACGTATGTGGTGAGAGGAAAAATCCTTGTCTTACAAAAGTGACGCACCCGCGTTTGGGCGCGGGTGGTCGTTGGAGGAAGTAAAAATTGGAATCGCTGCACCCGCCGTGCGAGCACGCGCCTTTCACCAGCACGTGACCGTGCCGGTGGGGCGGGTGAACACTTCGAGCGCGTAGTCTTCCGAGACGCGCACGAGTGCGTGTCTGCGGACGTCCAGCGCTTCGGTGCCGCCCGACGCGTTTTCAACGTACACGAAGGGCAAGCACACCGCGAGGACGCGGCGGGGCTCGCCGTCCGAGCAGCTTTTGCAGGGAAAGACATAGGGCTTGGGCAACTTGCCGGGGACCATGTCGGAGAACTCGCAGGGGTTGTACCACTCGCGGTTCTCGTGCTGGATCGCGACGAACATGCCCTTGTCGATGTCTTCGGGAGCGAGCGAACGAATTGTCTGAGAATCATCGGGCATAACTATCACCACACACTGATCTGTTTGTAACGAGAGTTTTTTAAACTTCTTTTACCACGGAGGACACGGAGGGCACGGAGAAAGTGAGTCACGCTCTGCTTCTCGCCGTGATCTTGATGTCCTTCGCGGTGAAATCGAATCTCTGCAATATCAAACTTGACCAGACCAATAGATAACCGCGATTCGCGTTGAATGCGACGATGCGTTACAACGCGACCCAGGCACCGAGCCTGTGGGCGATTACCAAGATTGAAAAAAAGAGAAACGTGAAATTCGACGACGGCTTAGCCGCGTGCAAAGGGATTGGTCATAGTGGTGCGATCTTCTCGCAGCCAATCTTGACCAATCAATCGGGATGTGAGTTTTCTGTGACTCATATCAAAATCCCTGAAAAACGACCGAAAAACGCCCTGAAAATGGGCAAGTGCAGATACTACCCGCATAAGACGCGCAAGGCAAGAAGTGGTTTCACATTTCTTTGCGATCAGCGCACTATCCTTGTGCATGACCTCACTGCATCGGAAATTACTCCTGACGGGCTTCCTGTTCTCGCCCGTCGTCATTCTCGCGCTGCTCATCAATTGGATCGCAGTGTCGCTGCAGAATCCCAACATTCACAAGCTGCCGCCGGTGGGAGCGGGCGCTGGTGATACGGGCGGTGCGAACGCGATTGGCGAGGAGATCAAGGCGATTGCTGAGGCGCGTGAACTGCAGACGCCGATCACGCCCGCGATTCATGTCCCCGCGGGATCTGGGCCCGCCCCCCGAACTGAAGGCATCGCGAACGCAGATGGCGACACCGTCAACCCGGTCGATCTCGAAACCGGTTTCTTCATCGTGGTATCCGACAAGTCGGGCAAGAGCAGTGCGAGCAGCCCGATTTATCTTGCGGGCAGCATCAATGGTTGGAACCCGAAGGACGAGCGCTTCAAGTTCACGGCGCAGTCTGACATGAAGTGGAGATTGCACGTCACGAAGGAAATGCTCGCGACCAAGCCCAGCACGCTTGAGTTCAAGTTCACGCGTGGCAGTTGGGACCTTGAGGAAGTCAACGCAGACTACAGCATCCCGGCGAACAAGTTGCTCGGCAGCATAAAGAAGAGTGATATCAAGCCGGGCGAAGCGCCGCAGATTGAGTACACGATCGTCGCGTGGGTTGATAGCAATCCGAAGGCTTCGCAGCGGCATGTGGGCGATGAATATCGCTCAATCGAAGCGACGGGTACTGTGAAGCGGCTTCAAGTTCGCGGCGGAGCGGGCTCGGCGGAAGGGCGATTGCGGGATTTGCTTGTGTGGTTGCCGCCTGGATATGACAAGGCGGAGAACGCGGAGAAGAAGTATCCGGTGCTGTACATGCACGATGGTCAGCACGTGTTTGAGAAGTATGGACCCGCGCCGGGCGAATGGAAAGCGGATGAAACGGCGACGCAACTCATCAATGACGGGACGATTGTTCCGATCATCATCGTCGGCATTCCCAACAGCGAAGGCGGGCGTGCTGCGGAGTATTCGCCTGTCGAAGCGATCCCGGGCGTGAAGCCTGAGGGCGGCAAGCACGTTGAGTGGTTGCTCAGTGAAGTGATGCCGCGAGTGGAGCGGACTTTCCGTGTTTCGACTGATCCAGAAGACACCGTGATTGGCGGCGCGTCGCTAGGTGCGGCGATCAGTATTCATGCGATCACGATGCATCCCGAGCGATTCGGCGGCTTGCTCGCTGAGAGCCTGCCTCTTATGTCTGGCGATACGAACGCGTGGAAGCAGTTTGCGGATCGCGAACGCACATGGCCCGGCAAGGTTTTCTTTGGCGTGGGCGGTAAGGAGTGGGGGACTGATCAGGCTGAGAAGAACGCCAAGCTTGTCGAGGCGGTGACTGCGCTCAACACCAAAGCAGAAGGCGGCACGAACGCGACCAAGACGAAGCTGATGGTTGATCAGGAAGCGGCGCACAATGAGGATGCTTGGGCGAAACGGTTCCCTGACGCGCTGAAGTTTTTCTTTGGTCGATAAGGGTCAAACATGCCCGCAGGAATCTGGTTGCGAAGAACCCCGGACGTTGGTTGGAGTGGATTGAAGGGACTCCTCGAGGCTTTGGTTTCGTATATGGCAAAGCAAGCCAGTGAGTCAAAGGAAGTTCCGGAGAACTTCGCGTTTACATTCAGCAAAGAGCACTTGGCGAACTCAAATATTCTTCATATTCATTTTTTAGACATATGCCACTTTGCTCTCGCCGATCTTGTTTTCTTGAAGTCAATGCTGCAAAAAATGAAGCAAGAGTTTCCGCATTCCGCTTCGTTTTGGAACCTTGAATACGCAGATGCATTTCACCTGAGTATTGACGAACTCATGATTCAAGTTGACAAAGCAATTCACTGCGCCCGTCAAGAATCGCCGTCCTGACACTCGCTGGAGAAACGTTCGAACTTGGTCAAGCAATCACCTTCATCGCCTTGAAGTTGCCGTCCAACGCCTTCCTGCTGTCACCCTTGAGCCACTGCTCGACGATGCCCGCATAGACGTTGCGGAAGTCGGTGTTGAACTTGAGATCGCCTTCGTCGAGGTCTCGGAGGCTTGGGTGATTCGTGAGCACGCCAGGCTTAACGCTCGGGCCCAGCAGGAACATCGGCGCGGCGGTGCCGTGGTCGGTGCCTTGGCTGGCGTTCTGTCCAACGCGGCGGCCAAACTCGCTGAAACTCATCATGAGCACGCGTTGGTCATTGCCGGTGGCTTTCATTTCGTCCCAGAAGGCCTTGACGCCGTCCGAGTAGGCCTTCAGCAACTGTGCATGCCGGCCCTGCGCGCCGCCTTGGCCGCTGTGCGTGTCGAATGAGCCGTGGCTCACGTAATACACACGGGTTTTGAGACCTCCATTGATCATGCTTGCAACCATCGAGAGTTGCTGGCCCAGTTCGTTGCCTGGGAAGGTCGTCGCGGGCTTCTTCGCAACGGCTTTGCGGATGAGGTCGCTGGAGACTTGTGCGTCGAGCGCGGTGCGGAGCAGGAAGTCGGCGTTGGTCTCGCCTTTCTTCATCGACTTCGCGGTGTGGTCCGTACCGCGGCGGTTGAGTGTGTCGTACGACGCAGTGAGGTCCTTGTCGATGTCGTCGGCGCTCCAGCGGAAGAGTTGCGCTGATTCAAAGGACACGCCTTTGATCAATGAGCCTTCGAGTGCGAGTGGTGAACTGCGGCCGATCGCAATTGAGGGAGGAGAGACGTTTGAGCCTTCTTCGGTCGCGTTGTTCGCTACGTTCGGGGGGAGTTTTTCTGGTGTGCCCGATTCGCCTTTGCCGTAGCCGCAGCATTCGTTGTCGAGGTAGCGACCCAGCCAGCCGTTGCCTGTGGCCGTGGTGTCGGCGGTGTGCCAGATGTCCATGCTCTTGAAGTGGCTGCGATTTGGATTGGGATATCCAACGCCTTGCACGATGGACAGCATGCCAGCGTCGTACATGTCGCGCAGGCCGGTCATCGCTGGGTGCAGACCCAACCCATCGGTCTTGGCGAGTTTGAGTGCTTCTTTTTCTGGAATCGCGATTCCGCTGCGGAGTTTGTAGTACTCGGGGGCGAATGTGGGTATGACGGTGTTGAGGCCATCGTTGCCGCCCGCGAGTTGCACGACGACGAGGATGCGTTCGTCGGGTATGCCGGGAATCGAAGATAACTGCGGATGCGTCATCGCGAACGCGGAGCGTTCAAGAAACGCGGGGAGCGTGAGGCTCGCGCTGGCGAGGACAAGGCCATGCTGGAGCAAAGCGCGGCGGGAGAAGGGTGGGGCGGAGTGTTCCTGATGTGACATGTATCGTCCGACCTCGTGCCACCGACTGCCGCTTTGGGCGGTCGGTGTTTTTCACAAACATGTGCCCTTGCACCGACCGCTCAAAGCAGCAGTCGGTGGCACGAAAATTCTAACACAACTGATACTCTGGCATCGCAGTGATGAGCAGCAAAGCGCCCGTCACGGTTTTGTCGTTCACTTTGTTGCCCTCGCGAGCGAAGAAACTTTTGACGGCTTCGACGCCTGCGGCGGGTGTCTTGCCAAGGCACAACTGCAGCAAGTGATTCGTGACCGCTTCGGGCTTTCGCTCACGAACACCGGCGTCCTCGGCGTGTTCCAGCAACGCCATCGCGTCGTACTTATCCGTGTTTGCGCTGCCGTCGATGCCCCGGGGAAGGCGGCCTGCGATGAGGAACGCGAGGACATTTTGGCGGACGAAGAGCGTGCTGGTGTTCATCCACGCACGGCCGCCATCCCAGCCTTTCACGCTGGGTGGGAAGAACAATCGCTGGCCCATCATGTCCAAGGCTTGGTTGAGCAGTTGCAAGTCACGCACGGGCGTGTTGAGTTCGCGGATTGCGCCGACGATGAGAGCGGTGGGGCTCTTGATCTGCTGATTCATTACACCCTGTTCGGAATCGTCGTAGAAATGCTTGCTCAGCAGCAGTCGACGGAGAACGGGTCTTAGATTGTACTTCTGTGAGTAGAGCATGTCGCCCAGTTCGCGTACGACGGATCGCTGAGCGTTGGTCAGGGCTTGCTCGCCGCCTCGCTCGTCGGGTGGAACGTCTGCGACGAGGAAGTTGTATAGGCGACGCATCACGAAGCGGGCGCAGGCGCGTTGTGAGAGAATGATGCGGACGAAGTCGTCGCCGTCCCATGTGCCTTTGTTGCCAAGGATGATCTTTTCGCTGTTGTCGTGATTGGCTTTGCGGAACACGAACGCGTCGTCTTCAAAGGTGTAGCCTGTGAGAGCCTTCGCGCCTTCCTTGATGTCATCCTCGCCATAATTGCCGACACCCAGGCTGAACAGTTCCATGATTTCGCGGGCGAGGTTTTCGTTGGGTTTGTTCTTGCGGCTGTCGTTGTTGTCGAGGTAGGCGATCATCGCCGGGTCGCGGATAATCGCGGCGAGCAGTTCGCCAAAGTTGCCCGCGGCATGCTTGCGGAACAATTGGTTCTGCAGATACATGTGATAGCTGTTCTCAATCGTGCGATAACTGGTCGCAAAGTGACCATGCCAGAACAGCGTGAGTTTTTCCTGCAAGGGCTGGCTGGTCTCAATCATCCGCTTCAGCCACCACTTCTGCATCTCGCCAACCTGGCGACGATCTTCCTGCTCGCGATCCTGACGGATTTTTCGGAACCGGGCGAGTTCGTCTTCGTTCTGGGCCTGCTGGGCCATGCGATACGCGCGGCGTTCTTCTTCCGTCGCGGGACGCATGATGTCCGCGGCGAACAGGTCGGGCTTGGGCGGATCGAACGCGTTCATCGTCGAGCCTTCGCCAAAGTTGAGCAGATGATCGACGGACTTTTCCGGACCCCACGAAACCAGCGTGCGAACTTGCTCGGTCGTGCCACCAAAACCAGCACGCCAGAGGAGGTGACGGGCCTGCGCGGTGCCGAAGTCCTTGGGCAAAATCGCTCCGAGCGACGCGTTCATTTCAGTAGGGCGTTTCTTTTCGTCCCGGCCTGCATCCTGCGCAGCGTCGCTCGCTTGCTGCGTCAATTTCTCATCTGCCTGCTGACTTGGCGAACGTGAAGGCGTGGTCTGCATGGTTCGCAACTTTCAATCGTCGCCCGAAGAGGTGGTGGGAGGCGGGGCGGGGGGTGATACGACAAGCCGCGATGGTCCGTTCGGGGCTGATCGCCCAACGCACGAAGTTCGTGCTGCTTGCATTGTCAATGTATCGGATAACTCGCAAAATGCAACGAGAAATAGGGGTGGCGAGGGGAAGAGATCGCGGTGGGGGCGGAGGGGATAGAGAAACGCGGAGAGATTGTTGAGAATCTCTCCGCGTCTGGTTTTGATGGCTGAACGGATTAACGGTGCGGTTGTATCTCGACGGCTTGCGCCGTCGGCTCGTATCACCCTAATTTTGCGAGTGCGGCTTTCGCGGCGTCGAGTTCCTGCTTCTTCTTCGCGAGTTCGTCGCGGGTTTGCTGGACCATGTGGGGCGGAGCGCGATCGGTGTAGCCCGGGTTGTTGAGCCGACCTTCGAGTGTCGCGACGGACTTTTCGAGTTCGGCGACTTGCTTGGCGACGCGGGCGGATTCGGTTTCTTTGCTGCCGCCGATGCCTGGGATGAAAAACTCGACAGACTCGAACGTGAACGCCACGCCTTCGGGCTTCGCGCCTTCGCGCAGCGACACACTTTCAAGGCCTGCGAACGTCATCAGTAGAGGCTTGATGTCCGCGTCCATCACGAACTCGCTCAATTGCTTGGGCACCTGTAGCGCGATGCGTGCGGAGGGCTTGACTTGGTGAGCCGCGCGTACGTCCCGGATTGCCGTGACCAGCGCACGCAAGCGATCGAATCGCGCCTCGCTCTTTTCATCGCGCAGCGAAGATGCGACTGCGGGCCATGCTTGGTGCACAAGCAATCCCGTCGCTTCACGCTTCTTGTTGAGCGCGTCGATTTTCGTATGAGTCAACTGCACGCCAGAAACCGAAGGCAACTGCAACTTGCCCATGTGTTCCCAAAGCGTTTCGGTAACGTACGGCATCACTGGATGCAGCATCCGCACGATCGCGCTCAACGCGTTGCCGAGCACAGCCTGCTGCGAGGGATTGCTCGCAATCGTCGGCTTCACACCCTCGAGATACCAGTCGCAGAAGTCACGCCACAACAAGTCATACAACGCCTGCGCATATTCGTGAAACTCGTAATTCTCGAGCGCAGCGTTCGCGGCGGCGGAGCCTGCGGCGAGGCGTGACAGCATCCAGCGATCCAAAAGGGACGAAGAGACGGAGAGATTGAGAGACGAAGTTGTGGGAGTCGACGAACTCACTTCGTCTCTTCGAGTCTTCGTCTCTTCGTCTCTACTGCCAATCATGCTCAGCGCAAACCTCGCCGCGTTCCACAACTTCGTCGCAAAGTTGCGGCCCAGGTCAAACTTCTCGCTGGTGTTGTTGCCGTTCGCGTCTTTCTTGACGGGCAGGCGGACGTCCTGCGTGTTGGTTGCCATGTGGCAGAGCGTGAAACGCATCGCGTCCGCGCCGTGCGTCGCGATGATGTCGAGGGGATCGACGCCATTGCCCAGACTCTTGGACATCTTGCGACCCTCGCCGTCTTGGATGACGGCGTGGATGAAGACGTGGTGGAAAGGGACGTCTCGGGTACCCCAGCTTTCCAAGCCGGGCAAATGTGCAAGTGTGTCCGATGTTGACTTGTCGGCTGCGCCTCCAGACCCGGCTTGGAAAGCCGGGGTACCCGTACCTCGTCCCTTCAAATACCCATTGAACATCACCATGCGGCTGACCCACAGCGTGATGATTTCACGCGCGGTGCAGAGGGTCTGGCTTGGGTTGAAGGCTTCGAGCAGGCCTTTGTTGAGAGCCGCGTTGAACTTGGTAGGGTCGGGCCAGCCGAGAGTGGAGAGTGGCCAGAGGGCGGAGGAGAACCAGGTGTCGAGGACGTCGGGGTCGCGTTCAAGTCCACCCCAATTTTCAAGATGAGCCAAGAATGCCTTGTCTCTATTCTCATCGCGTACACACACATATACCTTCACGTGGCGGCCACGCACGAAGTTCACCAGATCTTCAGAATCGTATGTCGGGTGAAAAACTTCGCCGGTGCTTGTGTCGACTAACCGTGCGATGTAGTTTCCTTCGTCTAGTGACATCTCATCAACGTCACTGCTGATCAAGTGACCGACGGGCGAATCCGCGCCGTCGTTGAAATCAGAACGTGTGCCGTCGACGATGGTGCTCCACACCGGAATCCGATGCCCCCACCAAAGCTGCCGCGAGATGCACCAGTCGCGGATGTTGTCGTGCCAGTGTTCGTAGGACTTGGCGTAGCGTTCGGGGAAGAAGGTCAGCGAGCCTTCGGTGCCCGACGAGCCCGCCGCGTGAGCGGAGGTGGACGCAGATGAGGCTGGGGAACCGGCGCGATGAGCGGAGTCGGTGGAGGTCGGCCCACGCTCGCGCGTGGGGTTCGTTGAGTTCGTGGGGGTCGTGGTGCGTTGGGATGAGACCAATGCTTCGTTCGCCGCTTTCGCCATGCGAGGATCGGTCACCTTCACATACCACTGATCGCTGAGGTATGGCTCGATGATCGCTTTGCTGCGGTCGCTGTGCTTGACGCTGTGGCGCGTGGGCTTACTACCTTCAAAGAGATCGCGGGCTTTGAATTCTTCGACGACCTTTGCGCGAGCCTTCTCGCGTGGAAGGCCAACGAGCAAGTGGGCGTCGCCCACGTCGCTGAAGCCGTGTTTGTCGCTGATCTTGCCATCGGGCGAGAAGATGTTGATCATGTTCAGCTTGTGACGCTGACCAATTTCGTAGTCGTTGGGATCGTGCGCGGGCGTGACTTTTAAGAAGCCTGTCGCCATCTTCGCTTTGGGATCGTTCTTTTCTTCTTCGTCACGCGCGTAGCGCTCGGGCAGCACGACGTAGGAGTCTTCGATGATCGGAATGACTCGGCCCACAAGGGGCAGTTCAGCGAAGATGCCGCGCAAGGCCTTTGCACGTGGATCATGCGGATTGATCGCGACGGCGGTGTCGCCCAAGTATGTTTCGGGACGAGTGGTCGCGACAGTGAGCCATGCTTGTTGATCGCCAGGATGCGATTCGGCATCGGGATAGCCACGTGCGGCGAGTTCGTCCCACGTCACCGGGCGCGGCGCGACATCGTGTGTGTGGCCTTTGCCGAATCCGGCGTGAGGCGTGCCGGGCTCAAGGGCCAGCGCGTGCACGAGCGGATATCGCAGGTAATAGAAGTTGCCGTCGATTTCCTCGTCGTAGCACTCGTCGTCGGCGACTGCGGTTTGCAGCACGGGGTCCCAGTTCACGAGACGCTTCCCGCGATAGATGAGACCATCGCGGAAGAGAATGAAGAACGCTTCGCGCACGGCGGCGGCGCATTGATCGTCCATCGTGAAGCGCTGACGGTCCCAATCGCACGAGCAGCCCGTCTTCTTGAGTTGGTTGGTGATCGTGGCTTCGTATTCGTCCTTGAACGCCTGAATCTTCGCGACGAAGTCTTCGCGCGAGAAGTCGGTGCGGCGTTTCTTCTCTTCTTTCATCACGCGCTTTTCCACCACGGCTTGCGTCGCGATGCCGGCGTGATCGGTGCCCGCCA